>NZ_NKFG01000005.1:0-2799740 GCF_002223155.1 Burkholderia sp. AU31652
TCGGTGTGATGCCTGCTCGGTGTGATGCCTGCTCGGTGTGATGCCTGCTCGGTGTGATGCCTGCTCGGTGTGATGCCTGCTCGGTGTGATGCCTGCTCGGTGTGATGCCTGCTCGGTGTGATGCCTGCTCGGTGTGATGCCTGCTCGGTGTGATGCCTGCTCGGTGTGATGCCTGTTTCGCTGGGATGCATGCATCGGTGCGTCGGAATGCTGCCTCGCAAGTAGGCCGCCCGGCACTGGATTCCGGCGCGGCCGGGAGGTGACCTTCGTTACTCGCCGTTTATCGCGCGCGGTTTATGCGCATAAACGTAGCGCCTGGATAGCGCGTTGGGGCGAAGTACGCAGGTCAAGTGGGATACCTCGATGCTGCATACCCAACCAGGTTGGATCACTCGCAACCTACGATCAGAAGCACCTGCCCTCCTGGCACGATCGCGCGCCACGCTTTCCGCGGAGAGTTTATGCGCACAAACTCTCCAGCTCTCAGCCGGGGCTACTCCATCGAACGATAGGGCAGTGCACGCTGCCCATGAGTCAACTCGCTACTCACACCGACGACGCCACACGCAACGCGACCGAGTCGCTCACCGACCTCGCAGGCATCCGCCACACCATCCGATCAAGTCATCTGCCATCGTCGCTTCGTTTATGCGCATAAACCGATAGCCCAAATGGCCAATGCGTAGTTGTCTAACGACAATTTCATTGAAATCCAAATATCGTCCTGTAGAATTCCAACGACCAAAATAGGAGTGAAAATTGGCCGCGGAAATCATTGCAGTCACTCAACAAAAAGGTGGCGTCGGCAAAAGCACGATTGCCATGCACCTCGGTGCCGCGTTCCATGAAAAAGGGAAGCGCGTCCTCGTCATCGACGCAGACCGTCAAAACACACTGGTTCACTGGTCGAGCGCATCCGGCGGCAGCGACACCGGCATTCCGTTTCCGGTCGTCAACCTGGCCGAAGCCGATGGCCAGATCCATCGCGAGATCAAGAAGTTCATCAACGACTACGACATCATCGTCGTGGACTGCCCGCCGTCGATCACCGAAAAAGTATCGGGCGTGGTCCTGTTGGCCGCATCGATTGCCGTGATCCCGACGTCGTCGTCGCCGGCCGATTACTGGTCGAGCGTCGGGCTGGTCAAACTGATCCAGCAAGCGCAGGTCATGAACGAAGACCTCCGCGCCGTCTTCCTGCTGAACAAGACCGAAGAGAAGCGCATGCTGACCCGCGAGCTCAAGCGTGCGCTCGAGGAACTCGGCTTCCCGTTGCTGAAAACGCAGATCCCGACCCGGGAAGCGTACAAGCAGGCGATGGCGCTCGGTCAGACCGTACTGCAGATGAACGATCGTGGCGGCAAGCTGGCCGCCGCAGAAATTCGCGCATGCGCCGACGAAATCGTCGCCATGCTGCCCTGACTTTATGCGCACAAAGGAGTCATATGAAACCCTCCCAATTTGCCAAAGGATTCCAAGCGCGCCCGGATATCACGACGAGCGAGAAGCGCACGGCGCTTGATCGACTCAATGCGATCGACGGCATCGTCAAGTCCGAGACACCTACGCCGGCACCGACCAAATCCGCGAAGAAAGACATCGCGCCGTTGCCCGCTCCCGAACTCACGCTCGATCCGTCGATCGATGAATCGGCGCAATATCGCGCGTGGCGTCTCGAGAATCGCTATGCGCCGGGGCAGGTGATCGAGCTGCCGCTGAAGGCGATCAAGCATAGCCCGTTCAATCCGCGGCACTTCTATCTGAAGTCGTCGATTGCCGAACTCGCCGTCAACCTCGCCAAGCAAGGGCAGCAGCAGGCGATCCACGTGATTCCGGACTACGAGAACCCGGGCACGTATTTCGTCAGCGACGGCGGCCGCCGCGTGCGGGCACTGAAGGAAGCGAACAAGGAATCGGTCAAGGCGATCGTGATCGACGTGCCGATCGGCATCCAGAGCTACAAGCTTGGCTACGATCTCAACGTCCAGCGCGATTCACAAACGGTGTTCGACAACGCCGTCGTATGGCGCCGCTTCCTCGACGACAAGCATTTCCAGAGCCAGAAGGAGCTCTCCGAGCACCTCGGCCTCGACGAATCGACGGTGGCCGTCGCGCTGTCGATCGGCAAGCTGCCGGAAGCGATCATGCAGGAAATGGTCGCGCGCCCTGATCGCTTCGGTTCGAACATGGCGTATCAGGTCGGCCGCTATCACAACGCGCGCGGCACCGAGGCGACGCTGCGGCTGATCAACAAGATCGTGTCCGACGATCTCAGCACGCGCCAGGTGTCGGACATCGTCAAGGGCCGCGTCGCGGCGCAGGAAACGCCGAAGGCCGCAGGCCGTCAGCGCTATGCGCAGCGTCTCGAGATCAAGCTCGGCGGCAAGTCGGTCGGCGACCTGAAATCGTATGGTGAAGATCGCATCGAATTGCGCCTGCGCGGTCTCCCGAAGGACAAGCGCGACGCGATCCTCGAGCAGCTCGAGCGGATGCTGTTGTCGGAGTGATGGAAACGGCCGGCAGGGCCTGGTGAGGACGCCGGGCCCGCCAATCGAGGGCGGGGCCGGCGGCGGCCCGTCAGCGGGCCTGAGCGGGCCTCAGGCGGCCCGCGACTGATTCAGCGTGAACGACAGCAGATCGCCGTCCGTCGGCTCGCCCCAGGTCCTCTGGGCCAGCCAGTCGAAAAAGGCCGTCTCGGCCAGCTTGGAATCGAGGCCGCGCTTGCGCCAGTCATCGCGCAGATGCGTGCCCATCGTCGGCAGTGCCTCCGATTCGAACGACTCGCGCGCCACTTCGCGCTCCGCGTCGCCCTGCTCTTCGTACAGCACCTTCGCTTCCTTGCGGCGGAACGCCGCGAACTCGCTCAGCAGGCGTGCCTTCAGATCGTCCGGCTGGGCCGCTGCAACCTTCGGGGACGGCGTGCCGGCAGGCAGCGCATCGACCGACTCGACCGGCGGCGCATAACCCTTCTTCAGCGCATCCTTGAACAACGCCGGCGCGCTGCGCACCGGCGGCAGCGTGGTGCTGCGCATCCGCTGCTCGGTCATCTGCAGTGCGGCACGAATGCGATTCTCCTCGCTGTCCGCATAGAGCGTCTGCGCTTCCTTCAACGGGATCCCGAGCTTCACCATCCGGTCGACCAGCGTGCTGTCGAACACGTTCGGGTGTTCGTCGAGCGCGAGCATCGGCTGCTTGCGTTCGGTCACGCGGAACTGGATCTCCGCGACCCGGCGCCCTTCACGGTGCTCGATCAGCTCGACGAAGATGTTGGTGACCGCATTGACTTCCGCGATCGCGGGACGCAGATAGTCGCGCTTGAAGTACTTGTACTCACGCTTCGCCTCGTCGCCGGCTTCCGTGTCGGGCGTGCCCGACAGGATCGGCCGCCACCATTCCCACGGCTCGCGCATCGTCAGGTGGCTCGGGTTCGTCAGGTAGCGCACGCAGATTTCGTACAGCGCGAGACCGGCGCTGCTGCGCAGCTGGCTCTGGAACTGCAGGCTCAGACGCGCATACTGGACCGGGTCGAGCAGCTTCTTCTTGATCTTCGGCGCGAACGAGAATTCGACCCACACGCGGCGGGTCGCCGGATCCTCGAGAATTTCCGCGTCGGCGATCAGCGTCGAGATCCCCCACTTCCGGCCCGGCTTCTGGCTCGACGTCCCCGTGCTCCATTCGACCTGCACCGACACCATGCGGCGCAGGTGTTCCTTCACCAGCGCGGTGTCGTTCGAATCGAAAGCGGAGTTGGCGACGATGTCCGACAGCAGCGCGCGATACGTATCGCCCGAGTCGTCGGCCTGCTGCGCCACGGCCAGCAGGACATTGAACAGCTTGCGAGTGAGGAGCGTGATCTTGCCGCTCTTCGGCTGAATTGCGATCGCCTCGACGGCCTTCCGCAATTCGGCTGAACTGGCACTCACCACATCCACATCGGTTTTCTTGGCGCGCTTCGTCGTGGCCATACGTCGGGTCGGAGGAGAAGTTTTCCGGAAGGATAGCGCCTGCGGTGAAGTGCGTCCAGAACGACATGCTCACCATAGCGGGTGAAGTGCGCGTGCAAAACGGCACTCACCCCAGACGCTCCCGAAAACCCTCACCGCTCCGGATTTGCAGCGTTCCGGACTCGTCCAGACGTGCTGCGGGATGCGCCGATTCACAGAATTTCCCCTGTGCAAGACACGTGCGAAATGGGCTCCCGTATCGGCTCACCTTTCGATTTGTCGTAATTTTACGACTGCGCAGCCGTGCGTTCGGCACAGGGTTGCGATCCCACGTCGATGCGCCTCCCGATCGCCCTCCATCGGCCTGTATGCATGTACAGGCGTGACTTGCCGGGAAATCGGAATCGGATCCGGCATCCCGAAAGACGCCTGCGAAACCGGCCCGCGCGACCCGATCAGGCGTGGTTTGCCGGCCCGGGCGCGCATTGTACAGCGCACAAACCGTATCGGGTCCCGAAAATACTCACCTCGAGCACAGTGACTTCATTCGTCCGGATATCGGCGAATGCCCGACACGCGGGGGATTCACTACCAAGGCCTCCCGAAAACGCTCACCTTACCTAAAAAATGCTGTGCCACCCCAGGCAGGGAAACGACTCCCGAAAAACCTCACCGTAACCGCCTCGGTATCAAAAATCCCAATGCCTTCCGATACTTATGCACAGAAGGCATTTGGCTGTGCGCCGCCGACATCACCCGAAAAGCCTCACCTTTCGACGGAAATCCTTCATGCGACAACCTCATGTCAGGCCCCGAAAAATCTCACCTGTGCCAAAAAGTGGCACAGCAAAAATGAGATTTCTTCCAGTCCTGGCGGGCTTTTCGACGAATTCAGCCGTTCAGAGGTCCCGAAAAACCTCACCTTTGACCATTTTTCGGGCAAATTCCATTCCCGAAAAGTCTCACCTGTGGCCGGCATCACAGCCTGTGATCGGGGCCCCGAAAAATCTCACCTCAAGGGGATCTGGGCAGGAAAACCCGCATTTCCCTCCCGAAAAACCTCACCTTTAGGGCTTCACAGGCCCTCACAAGCGCTTTTACTGTGCAAAATGGCGGTCGCTTCCCGGAAATCCTCACACCAAACACCCGTGGAGTCCCGTGAAACCTCACCTTTCAGAAAAACTGCCTAAAAGATGGGCAGAATCGGGGCGCGAAGAAGGTCCCGCAAATTCTCACCTATGTCTGCACAGGCAGAAAACTGTGCGGTCAGGCACGGTGCGGGTTCTGTGGCTGTGAGGCCCCGAAAAACCTCACCTTTGGTAAATCTCGTGTTTCACTGTGATCCCGAATCCGCTCACGACCTTTCCCGCAACGGCTCACGCAGCTCCCTGAACCCCATCACGTCAGCTCCCGCAGAAGATCACCTTGGCTCCCGTAAAACTTCACCTTGTCGGCCGGAAAGCCTTGCAGCATAAGGCTGTGCCGTGGCGTTAACGTTTTTAACTAAGGGTTCAAGGGTGTTTACTTCTAATACTCTCAAGACATCGGCTGACGAGTTTTCCACAGACACCCCAACCCCTGAACACCGACAGGCAATCGGATCCGCTGTCATGTGAAACAAATGCCGAAATTCGAGGTCTGCAGGAAAATGCTTGCGCGACAAGGACTTGGCTAACTTTCTTCGCTTTGTTTCACGGAATCCTGGACCACAGTCGACCGGATTGGCTCACGGACCCGATTTCTGTGCAAAGCGACGTAAATTCACAACGGCAAGCCGAAACAAGTATCGATAGATACGTATTTCGTTATGATTGCCACATTTCAATGTCTGTGAGCACAGCGATGACCCTGGACGAAATACGTCAAGCCATTCGGGACGAACTGGAATCGCTACGGGCGAACGGTGCACGACGGCAGGAACTGTCGCTGCACGCCTGCAAGCGGTTGTTCTTTGATCTCGGCATCCGGCCGTCGGCTGCCAATGTCCGCGATCTCACCCAGACCGGCAGCGCCAGCGATATCCCGAAAGACATCGACCATTTCTGGGAGCGCATCCGTTCCGCCTCCAAAGTCAGGCTCGACGGTGCCGCAATTCCCAAAGCCGTCGAGGAAAAGGCAGGTGCGTTGCTCGGCGCACTCTATGAAGAAGCGTTGAAAGCCGCGCGGGACAGTCTCGATGCAGATCGCGAGCAGGTTCGTGCCGGCATTGCCGACGCCGAACAGCGGTTGCGCGACGCAACCGTCCGCCAGGAGACGCTCGAAGGCGCGCTTGCACGTAGCGAAGCGAAAAACGAGCAGTTGCAGGCTCGCGTGACCGCACTCGAGGTCCAGCTCGCGTCGCAAACGACGCACGGTTCGGCTAGTGAAGCGACGTTGCTCACCACAGTCGCCCGACTGGAGAAGGAACTGGCGGCGGCCGCCGGCCGCGTCGAAGCCGAGCAGACGCAAAATGCGGCGCTGCGCGATCGCATCGATGCGCTGCAGGCCGAACTGCAGCAGCGCACCGAGCACTACGCGCAGCAAATCAAGGACGCAGTGGCCGAAGCCGAACGCCGCGTGAAGCCGATGCTGGTCGAGCTGGATTCGTTGCGCAGCATGGCGTCGACCTACCAGAGCGGTTTGCGCGACGTTCAACGCAAGGAATTCGATTTCCTGCAGCAACTGAGTTCGGCCAAGGCACGTGCCGACCGGCTCGAAGAGCAGTTGCGCAGCCAGGGTGATGAACTGGAACGTGCGACGCGCGATGTGAGTTCGTTGCGTGCGAGCCGCGGCATGAATCCGGAAATCGCCGCGCTGATCCGCCGCCTGGCAGATGCCGGGCAACTGGATGCAGAGGCGTTTGCCGCGATCGGCACCTCGCTGGATCAGGAGATTCCGGTGCCGGCCCATTGTCCGCATTGCGACGGTGAGCCGGAGCTGTCACACAGCGAAGAAGGTTTCGAAGTGGCCTGCCCCGAGTGCGAGCATGCTTCGGGCGCATGGCCGTCCCGATTCGAAGCGGCCGCGCGATTCGCGCACACGTGACGCCCGCACAGGCCGTACGGCACAGGTGAGACGATCCGGGGAGCTTGAGGTGAGTTTTTTCGGGAGCTGTGAAACGGTGAGGCTACGCCGCACAAGGCTGCTCACGGATCGCTTCGCGTGAGCAGCCAATTCGTGATCAGTGAGTTTCGTCGCTATCGGACGCGTCACCGTTGCTGTCGGCCAGACCGTCACGCCAGTTCTTCCATGCACGATGCAGGCGGTTCGACGAGATCGGCCGCATGAAGCCCAGCCATTTGCCGACCCGTTCGGGCGGCACGTCGTGTTCGAACAGTTCAGCCGCATAGGTATTGCGCAGCGTTTGCGGGCTCGCGCGCGCGGTGCGCGACGACGTGAGCCCGGCGGATTCGACGATCGCGTCGATCGCGCGTAGCATCGTCGCCTTGTGCATCGGCCGCCCGGCATGGGATGCCGGGAACACGAGCTCCCCCGGAATCTCCTGGCGCTTGCGCTCGGTGAGCCAGGCTTCCAGCAGCGCGATCGCGAACGATGCCAGGTGGGTTTCGCGTGCGAAATCCGGATGCGTCGACTCGATCCGCAGTGACGTTCCACTCGTATTGATGCAACTAATCGTAAGCGCACGTGCTTCGCCGGTTTTGATGCCGGCACCGAGAAAGGCGGCAACGAGTGCGCGGTCGCGCCGCTCTTTCCAGTACGCGGAACCGGATACGCCGATCGGCGAGAACAGGTACGCGAGCAACGTCGCGCGCTCGGCCGGCGTGAGGAAACCGGTCGGTTCGTTGTCGCGCGCCTTGCGCCAGCTCGCTTCGCCATCCTGAGCAATGAACCGGGCCGGGTTGGTCGACGCGTATTCGGTACGCCGGATGTGGTCGAGCACGCGCTCGATCAGCCGCAAATAGCGCATTCGCTGGGTTTTCCGGATCGGCAGTTCGCCGACGAAATTCGCGATGGTTGCGGTATCGACCGTTGCCAGATTCTTCTGGTGCGCGCGCATCCATGTGAGAAACGCGCCCCATTGTGCGCGATAGACGTCGGCTGACGAGCGGCGATAGTCCTGCATCGCGAGCCACGCATCGAATGCGGCTTCTGGCGAGACGATCCAGTCGGATGCGCCGCGGTCGAACAGATCTGTTTCTTCCGGGCGTGCCGGGGTGTCGGGAGAGGCGGGAAGAGACATGTGATTTATTCCGTTAGTTGCGTATATGGTAGCCCTTTCCGCAACGTCTCGGGCAGCAAGAGGCTGGACAAGGCCGCCATACGCGGCGGCCCGGGCTGGAAATCAGTCGCCCCATGCCTTGGCCGGGCGAGGAACGCGCGCGGGTGACGCGGTGTCGTTCGACGCGGTTGACGCTGCTTCATAGGCGAGAACCGCGAACGAAAATACGGCGGGCAGCGCATTCGAGCGCCCGAAGTCGATCGGATCGTCCGTTTCGGGAAACGTCATGTCCAACTGTCGTTCGAACAATTGACGCATGCCGGCGTCATGCCGGCTGGCAAAGCCGAGATCGGCAAGCGCCTCGGCCTCGATGGCGTGCAGCAGCCGCCACGTCAGCGGGACGCGCTGGTGGATGTAGCGCCCGGCGATATGCCGGACGATCAGCTCGAGGTCGTGCGCGGCAGCCTTGAAGCTGAGCGCGGCCAAATCTTGTTCTTCTGTCATTGCAGGCTCCTGTCGACCGGGCCGGCGCCTCGGTGCGCCGGCTCCGGCCCATGCATGGCGGAATGTCCGTATACTGTACAAACATACAGTACTTTCCGCAACTGGCCTGCAACAGACCCTTTGGCCGTCTGGCCAGCTATTCGCGCCGTCAGCGATGGATCACGATCAGCAATGCCCGCGCTTCGGTCTTGCCGGGATTGCGGATTGCGTGCGGCTCATCGGCCGGGTAGCGCGCGGTGTCGCCCACCTTCAGGCGCCGGCTGGCTGCCGCGGCTTCGATTTCCATCGCGCCCTGCAGCACGGTGAGGTGCTCGCGCGTGCCGGGCTCGTGGGCGTTCGATATCAGTGCACCGCCGCCCGGCAGCGTCAGCTCGTACCACTCGAACTTGCCGGCGAGGTCGATCGGGCCCCACACGCGCAACTGGTAGCGGCCGTCGTGGCCGGCGAGTGTCGGGATGTCGTGCGGGCCGTCTACCCGGATCGTCTCGGATGCCTTCGGCTGGGAGAACAGCTCATCGAGCGTGATGCCGAGCGCGTTCGTCAGCCGCCACGCCACGGCGATCGTCGGGTTGGCCTTGTCTCGTTCGATCTCGGAGAGCATCGATTTCGATACGCCGGCCGCGCGCGACAGGTCGTCGAGCGTCAGCTTGCGTTCATTGCGCAGCCGCTGGATCTGCTCGCCGACACGCGGCGGCGTTGCGGCCGGCGGTTGCGGTGCGGCGCTGGCGGGCGTGCGCCGCGAACCGGAGGAACTTGCCATCTGGATTCCGTTCGCTTAGAGTTGTTCGATATTTCGAATTCTAGTTCGGAATATCGGATAAATGCGGTCAACCGAACGACCGACTATAACAGTAGCAGGCCGTTGCGCCGCCGCCACGAGTGGCGCGTTGCGGAATGCGAAACCCTGTCAGGAGCTTTGCGATGCGTGATGCCTTTCTCGCCCAGGTGCGCGGGACGCTGGACCAGATCCGCGCGGACGGTTTTTACAAGACCGAGCGCGAGATCGCGAGTCCGCAGGCGGCGGACGTGCGGCTCGCCGGTGGTGCCGGCGTGCTCAATTTCTGCGCGAACAACTATCTGGGTCTGGCGAACGATTCGCGCCTGATCGACGCGGCGAAGGCCGGCCTCGACCAGGACGGCTTCGGCATGGCATCGGTACGCTTCATCTGCGGCACGCAAACCGTGCACAAGCAACTGGAAAGCGCGCTGGCCGCGTTTCTCGGCACCGAGGACAGCATCCTCTATTCGAGCTGCTTCGACGCGAACGGCGGGCTGTTCGAGACGCTGCTCGACGAGAACGACGCGGTGATCAGCGACGAGCTGAACCACGCCAGCATTATCGACGGCGTCCGCCTCTGCAAGGCGAAGCGCTTCCGCTACAAGAACAACGACCTGGCCGACCTCGAGGCGAAGCTCAAGGAAGCCGACGCAGCGGGCGCGCGCCACAAGCTGATCGCGACCGACGGCGTGTTCTCGATGGACGGCATCATCGCCGATCTCAAAGGCATCTGCGATCTCGCCGATCGTTACGGCGCGATCGTGATGGTCGACGATTCGCACGCGGTCGGCTTCATCGGCACGCATGGCCGCGGCACGCCCGAGCACTGCGGCGTCGAAGGTCGCGTCGACATCATCACGGGCACGCTCGGCAAGGCGCTCGGCGGTGCATCGGGCGGCTATGTCGCCGCGCGTCGCGAGGCCATCGAACTCCTGCGCCAGCGCTCGCGTCCGTACCTGTTCTCGAACACGCTCACGCCGAGCATCGCTGCGGCATCGCTGAAGGTGCTGGAGCTGCTCGGCAGCGACGAAGGCGCGAAGCTGCGCGAGCGCGTGCGCGAAAACGGCGCGCGGTTCCGCAAGCAGATGACCGAAGCCGGCTTCACGCTCGTGCCCGGCGCGCATCCGATCATCCCGGTGATGCTCGGCGACGCGCAACTCGCGACGAACATGGCCGACAAGCTGCTCGACGAAGGTGTCTACGTGATCGGCTTCTCGTTCCCCGTCGTGCCGCGCGGCCGCGCGCGCATCCGCACGCAGATGAGCGCCGCGCATACGCCCGAGCAGATCGACCGGACGGTCGCCGCGTTCGTGCGCGTCGGCAAGTCGCTCGGCATCATCTGACGGAGGCGCGATCATGAAAGCACTGGCAAAGCTCGAGCGCGGCCCCGGCCTCACGCTCACGCGCGTGAAGCGCCCCGAAGTCGGCCACAACGACGTGCTGATCAAGATCCGCCGCACGGCGATCTGCGGCACCGACATCCATATCTGGAAGTGGGACGACTGGGCGCAGAAGACGATTCCCGTGCCGATGCACGTCGGTCACGAGTATGTCGGCGAGATCGTCGAGATGGGGCAGGAAGTGCGCGGCTTCGCGATCGGCGATCGCGTGTCCGGCGAAGGCCACATCACGTGCGGTTTCTGCCGCAACTGTCGCGCGGGGCGCCGGCATCTGTGCCGCAACACGGTCGGCGTCGGCGTGAACCGCGAAGGCGCGTTCGCCGAGTATCTGGCGATTCCTGCGTTCAACGCATTCAAGATTCCGCCGGAGATTTCCGACGATCTCGCATCGATCTTCGATCCGTTCGGCAACGCGACGCACACGGCGCTGTCGTTCAACCTCGTCGGCGAGGACGTGCTGATCACCGGCGCGGGCCCGATCGGCATCATGGCCGTCGCGATCGCGAAGCACGTCGGCGCGCGCAACGTCGTCATCACCGACATCAACGACTACCGGCTCGAACTCGCGCGCAAGATGGGCGCGACACGTGCGGTCAACGTCGCGCGCGAGTCGCTGCGCGACGTGATGTCCGACCTGCACATGACCGAAGGCTTCGACGTCGGCCTCGAAATGTCGGGCGTACCGAGCGCGTTCACGAGCATGCTCGAGGCGATGAACCACGGCGGCAAGGTCGCGCTGCTCGGCATTCCGCCGGCGCAGACGGCGATCGACTGGAACCAGGTGATCTTCAAGGGGCTCGAGATCAAGGGCATCTACGGTCGCGAGATGTTCGAGACCTGGTACAAGATGGTCGCGATGCTGCAGAGCGGCCTCGATCTGTCGCCGATCATCACGCACCGCTTTGCGGCCGACGATTACGAGAAAGGCTTCGCCGCGATGTTGTCTGGTGAAAGCGGCAAGGTGATTCTCGACTGGACGGCCTGAGTGCCGAGAAGGGGCGGTGCGGCGTGTTTGCCGCCTGCCCCGTTTCTGTTTTACGTCTGCGTTTTCGAGTCGAAGCACGCGAATCCGCGCTCAAGGTGAGATTATTCGGGAGCTGTGTTTGCGCGCCGAATCGCGACACCGTCGCACATCGGTGACCAGCAATCGCACGTTCACTTCACCTGTCGGCAGCTGCCTCGCTTCCCGTCATCACGCCGTTCGGCACCTGGTTCCCCTCTTCCACGCACCTCCCTCCTTGCTTGCCGCGGGGTCGTTCGCTGCGCACGCCATGCGATGCCATGCCGAACCGCACCATCAACCGTGAGCCTTCACGCGTCATTGCGACTCACTCATGCGCGAAGCGATCGACATCGATGGATATCGACCGGTGCGCAGGCCGCTACTTGATCCGTTCACCATTCGCCCCTCGCGGGTCGAGCTGAAGACTCAACATGACGAGCCAGCGTTTCGGGCATTGCGGCGCGATGTCGGCCGGATCGCCGTGCGTGCCGGGAACGGTGACGAACCCGTGTTGCGCCGCGTATTGATAGGCGCGCAACGCGTCCGCCTGCACCCAGAAGCTGACGAGCGCGCACGTGACGAAGCGGAACAGTAGCACCGTCGCGGCATCCGGCGCGAAGCCGGCCATCACCAGCAGGCTTTCGAACGCGAACGCCAGCGCTTGAGCGACCGCGATCGTGAGAATCGTCAGCTTCAACACGCCGCGCAGCCGCCGCGCCGCACGCACCCGGGCCTGCCGGACGTCGAGCCGGGTGTGATCGTCGTCACCCTCGCGCTTCGGCATATCGTGTTTCATGAAGCGGCTCCGACGTGCCGCGTGACGTCGAATTGCGCCGTATCGCCGGCAACGATGCGACCGTTCCCGACGCTGACGGCTTTGCACAGGATCGTGCTGTCGTAGTTGTGTCCCGGAAAGCGCATCACATCGACCGGTTGAAATCCTTCGCGTCGATAGAAATCGATGAGCCGGACGGCCGCATACGGCGCGTCGAGCGCGAGGTGCGTCGCGCCGCGCGCGGCGGCCCGCCGTTGCGCGAACGCGAGCAGCGAACGGCCGATGCTGCGATCCTGCCAGACGGGATCGACGGCCAGTTGGCCGAGCGTTGCAACGTGCCGGCTGCGATACGGATCGCAGCGGGAATCGGGATCGTGCGAACGCATCGTCATCGTCGCGACCAGGTGCGCGTTGCCGAGCGCGACGAAGCACTCGCCGGTGAGCACGCGTTCGCGTGTCGCCGAGGCCGTCTGATCGACGCCCGGGCAGTTGAAGCCCAGTGCGCCAAGCGGTGCGAACGCGCGATGCAGCAGCGCGGTCAACGCGTCGTACGAATCGCTGCGCGGGTCGAAGCGCCGCACGACGACGCGGCCGTCGAGCCGCTTCGCATAAGCCGCATAGGCGCGCGCGGGGCGCGCGGATTCCGGTCGCTGCATGATGTCCTTTCGCCCAGACAGGGTGACCGAAGTGTAGTGAGCGTCGCGCGTTCGCTTCAAGAAAAAATGTCGTAAACGCGGCGGGCCACGTCACGCGGCCAGGCCGCGGTTCAGCCCTCTCGACGACAGGGCTTTTTCATGCGGGTGTTGACGGCGGAGAACGATCGTTCTACCGTAAACCCATGAACACACCTCACGACTCCTCCGCCGAACCGGGCGTTCGCGACCGGCTGCTCGATGCAGCCGAAGCGCTGATCTATTCGGGCGGTATCCATGCAACCGGCGTCGATGCGATCGTCAAGCGATCCGGCGCGGCCAGAAAGAGCTTTTATTCGCATTTCGAATCGAAGGAGGCGCTGGTCGTGGCCGCGCTCGAACGCCGCGACGAGCGCTGGATGCGCTGGTTCGTCGATGCGACGCTGGCGCGCGGCAAGGCGCCGCGCGCGCAACTGCTCGGCATGTTCGACGTGCTGCGCGACTGGTTCGGGCAGCCCGACTTTCACGGCTGCGCGTTCCTGAACGCATCGGGCGAGATTCCCGACGCGGACGATCCCGTGCGCGTCGTCGCACGCGAGCACAAGGCACGCCTGCTGGCATTCGTACGCGAGCGGTTCGACGCGTATGCCGACGAAACCGGCATCGAGCGACGCGGGCTCGCGCGTCTGGCGCGCCAATGGCTCGTGCTGATCGACGGTGCCATCGGCGTGGCACTCGTCACCGGCGATGCAAACGCTGCGCGCGACGCGCGCGCAACGGCCGAACTGCTGCTCGACGTGGTGTCCCGCTAGTCGAAGCAGCGAATCCGAACCGGCCGCGATTGTCCGCGGCCAGAACCTGAACAGGAGCAACCCATGTCCGCTTCCCCCGAAGTCCGTCCGCCCGTTCCGCCCTTCACGCTCGAAACGGCGCGCCAGAAGGTGCGCGCCGCCGAGGACGGATGGAACACGCGCGACCCGCAGCGCGTGTCGCTCGCCTATACGCCGCAAAGCCAATGGCGCAACCGCGCGGAATTCGTGACCGGCCGCGACGAGATCGTCGGGCTGCTGCAGCGCAAGTGGACGCGCGAGCTCGACTACCGGTTGATCAAGGAGCTGTGGGCGTTCGACGGCAATCGCATCGCGGTGCGCTTTGCATACGAATGGCATGACGACGCCGGCAACTGGTTCCGTTCGTACGGCAACGAAAACTGGGAGTTCGACGAGAACGGCCTGATGGCACATCGTCACGCGAGCATCAACGACCTGCCGATTCGCGAGCAGGATCGTCTCTATCACTGGCCGCTCGGCCGTCGTCCGGACGATCATCCGGGGCTGTCCGACCTCGGGCTGTGACGCACGCGTCGGCTCGACTCGACGGATCGACGAACGTATCACCAGGATGCAACGGTGAGGAAATTCGGGAGTCGGTGCGCTGAGGGTGAGATTTTTCGGGAGGAGGTGAAATGTTGCGTCGGACTGTGTGCAGTGAGCGGTTCGACGCGGCATCGCATCGGGCAAAGCGGACGTGCCGCACATGTTGGCATCGCGTGATGCACGTGTTCGCACGCAACGGTGTGCTTTACGGCGTGATGCATCTCACCGATCGCACAGCGCCGGCAGTGGATTGACGATCGGTGTGCACGCGCGCGATGTGCAACTCACCGATCGTGTCGACGTCGGATAGCGAGAGCCGTGCGCGTTGCGGTGCGGTATTGCTCACCACTCGATTCACCGTGCAGGCGACGGTACTCGCACGAGTGCGCAAATGCGTTGCGTGTTGCTCACCGCACTGCGCTCACCCCTCACCGATTCACGCAGTCACGACCCGGCGCGTGCGATCACGCCGGGCATGATCGTCAGCCCGCGATCCGCGCGGCGATTGCCTCACCCACTTCCTGCGTCCCCGCGTTGCCGCCGAGATCGCGCGAATGCGGCCCCGTGCGCAGCACGTCCTCGATCGCGGCGACGATCGCATCGTGCGCTTCGCGTTCGGGGCCGGCGCCGTTGCCGAGGAAGTCGAGCATCAACGCTGCCGACCAGATCATCGCGACCGGGTTCGCGATGAATTGCCCCGCGATGTCGGGCGCGGAGCCGTGCACGGGTTCGAACAGCGACGGGAACTTGCGGTCGGGGTTCAGGTTCGCCGACGGCGCGATGCCGATCGTGCCCGTGCAGGCCGGCCCGAGATCCGACAGGATGTCGCCGAACAGGTTCGACGCGACGACGACGTCGAAGCGGTCAGGCTGCAGCACGAAGCGCGCGCACAGGATGTCGATGTGCTGCTTGTCGACGGCGATGTCGGGATAGCGTTCGGCCATCTCGGCCGTGCGCGCGTCCCACCACGGCATGCTGATCGCGATGCCGTTGCTCTTCGTCGCGACGGTGAGGCGCTTCGCGCGCCGCTGTGCGAGGTCGAACGCGAATTTCAGCACGCGCTCGGTGCCGTGACGCGTGAAGATCGACTGCTGCACCACGATCTCGCGCTCGGTGCCTTCGAACATCGTGCCGCCGACCGACGAATATTCGCCCTCGGTGTTCTCGCGCACGATCATGAAGTCGATGTCGCCCGCGCGGCGGCCGGCGAGCGGCGACGGCACGCCGTCGAACAGGCGTGCGGGCCGCAGGTTGATGTACTGGTCGAACTCGCGGCGGAATTTCAGCAGCGAGCCCCACAGCGAAATGTGATCGGGCACCGTCGCCGGCCAGCCGACCGCGCCGAACAGGATCGCGTCCATGCCCGACAGTTGCGCCTTCCAGTCGTCCGGCATCATCTTGCCGTGCTGCGCGTAGTAGTCACAGCTCGCCCAGTCGATCTGGACGAAGTCGAAGCGGACGCCGAAGCGCGCAGTCACGGCGTCGAGTGCGCGCAGGCCCTCGGGCATCACTTCGCGGCCGATACCGTCGCCGGGAATCACGGCAATCTTGTAAGTCCTGTCGGTCATGCAAATCTCCTTGGCTGGGCGGCCGGCAGCCTGGGGCGGTAGCGGCGCGTTACATCATTCTATTTATTTCCATTCAGATTAAAATCACGCGAAAGGTTAATTGACTCTCCACGAATCGTGAACAAATCGCCGAATCTGGACGACCTGCGCGTGTTCAGCCTGGTCGTCCGCCTGACCAGCTTCAGCGCGGCCGCCGAGCAGCTCGCGGTGTCACCCGCCTATGTCAGCAAGCGCATCGCGTTGCTCGAGGCGCAGCTCGGCACGCGCCTGCTGCATCGCTCGACGCGCCGCGTGACGGTCACGGAAGCCGGCGAACGCGTGTACGCGCGCGCCGAGAAGATCCTCGACGACGTCGATCATCTCGTCGAGGACGTGTCGACCACGCGCACGGTGCCGCGCGGCACGCTGCGCATTTCGAGCAGCTTCGGCTTCGGCCGGCACATCATCGCGCCGGCGCTGCTCGACTTCACCGCGCGCTTTCCGCAGCTGAACGTGCGGCTCGATCTGTTCGACCGGCTCGTCGATGTCGCGGGTGAAGGCTACGACCTCGACGTGCGCATCGGCGACGAGATCGCCGATCACCTGATCGCGCGCCGCCTCGCCGCGAACTACCGCGTGCTGTGTGCCGCGCCCGACTATCTCGCACGGCGCGGCACGCCGCGCTCGCTCGCGGATCTCGCGTCGCACGACTGTCTGGCCATCAAGGAGCGCGATCACCCGTTCGGCGTGTGGCGGCTCAACGTGCGCGGTGAAACGGCAACGGTGAAGGTCGGCGGCGCGCTGTCGACGAACCATGGTGAAGTGGCCGTGCAGTGGGCACTGGCCGGGCGCGGCATCGTGTTGCGTTCGATCTGGGAAGCCGCGCCGCTGATCGAACGCGGCGCACTGTGTCGCGTGCTGCCGGACGCCATCCAGCCCGCGAACATCTGGGCCGTGTATCCGGAACGTGTCGCGGCGTCGGCGAAAGTGCGCGTGTGCGTGGATTTTCTGGTGGAGACGCTAGCCGGCTTGAATGCCGCCGCGGGTGACGAGACGGCTTGAAACCGGCTAAAGGTGAGCTTTTACGGGGGCATGTGCGGAACGTCGGCAGGCATTTGTTTCCGGCTCGCAATCACGTCGCGAGCCGGTAGCGTCGAACGGTTGCCCACGCTTCGCGGCCGCAATGTGCCAGGCCGGCCGACGATGGTGCCCGCACGCGGCTTACGCCGCTTTCGCCGCGCTTGCCGCGCCGAGCATCAGGTCGAGATTCTGCACGGCCGCGCCGGATGCCCCTTT
This sequence comes from Burkholderia sp. AU31652, assembly GCF_002223155.1. Lineage (NCBI taxonomy): Bacteria > Pseudomonadati > Pseudomonadota > Betaproteobacteria > Burkholderiales > Burkholderiaceae > Burkholderia > Burkholderia sp. AU31652. The sequence continues at coordinate 17,415 of NZ_NKFG01000005.1, forward strand.
GCCGAGATTGTCGAATACGGCGGACAGCAGCACCTGGCCGTGATCCGCATTGACGAACACGCCGAGCTTCAGGTCATTGGTGCCGTTCAGTGCTTGCGGATCGAGATGCGTGATCGCGTGTGTTTCCGCGAGCGGCGTGACGTCGACGTGACGCGCGTCGGCGTAATGGTGCGCAAGACACGCATGCAGCTGCTCACCGGTCACGCCGGCAGGAAGCAGGCGCAACTCGATCGGCACGGTGAGCACGATGCCTTGCCGATAGGCACCGTAGGCCGGCACGAACATCGGACGATTCGTCAGACCGGCATGCAGCTGGATCTCCGGCACATGCTTGTGCGCGAGTGCGAGGCCGTAGACCTGTAGCGGTTTGGCTTGCGAAGCATCGTTCGACTCGAATGCGTCGACGGCAGCCCGTCCGCCGCCCGAGTACCCGGAGACGGCATGGATGCTCACCGGGTAGTCGCGCGGCAGCAGGCCGGCCTGTTGCAGCGGTCGCAGCAGCGCGATCGCGCCGGTCGGATAGCAGCCCGGATTGGTGACGCGCCGTGCGTGCGCAATCGTCAGTGCGTGCCCGCTCGCCATCTCGGGAAAGCCGTAGACCCAATCCGGCTGCGTGCGATGGGCCGAACTCGCGTCGATCACGCGCACCGCCGGATTCCGGATGAAGCCGACCGCCTCGCGCGCGGCCGCGTCGGGCAGGCACAGGATCGCGATGTCGGCTGCGTTGATCGCTTCGGCGCGCCGCACGGGATCCTTGCGTTCGGTGTCCGGCAGCGTGACGAGCTGCAGGTCGTCACGCCCGCGCAGGCGTTCGTGGATCAGCAATCCGGTCGTGCCTTGATCGCCGTCGATATAGACAGTGGGCTGGCTCATGAGGGTCGCGTTCCTTCGGTTCGGTCGTCGGGAAAGCCGTATCGTCCGCCGAACACCTAGAATAGGAAAAGTTGAATTTGCTGACTGCGAGATTCAGTTTTCTTGAACGAGAGGTGAAGGATGCGAGAGATCAGCCTGGACCGCCTGCGCACGCTGGTCGCCATCGCGGACCACGGGTCCTTTGTCGCGGCGGCGCAATGGCTTCATCTCGCGCCGCCAACCGTCAGTCTTCACATTGCCGAACTGGAAAGCCGGATCGGCGCGCCGTTGCTGTCCCGCACGCGTGGCAACGTGCGGCCGTCTGCGATCGGTGAAGTGCTGGTGGAACGGGCGCGCCGCCTGCTGGCCGAGGTCGAATCCACGCTGGACGATGTGCAGCGGCAGGTGCAGGGGCTGTCCGGGCGCGTACGCCTCGGCGCATCGACCGGGGCGATCGCGCACCTGTTGCCGCAGGCGGTGGCCCGGTTACGCGACGCGCATCCGGATATCGATGTGCAGATCGCGGTGCTCACGTCGCACGACACGCTGGCGCGCATTGCGCAGGGCACGCTCGACGTCGGACTGGTGGCGCTGCCGCAGACGGCGGTCGCGGGGCTGTCGATCCGCGCGTGGCGACGCGATCCCGTGATGGCGTTTCTGCCGGCGGACTGGCCGCTTCCGGCGCGCGTGACGCCCGGCTACCTGGCCGCCCGCCCGCTGATTCTCAACGATGCGACCACGCGCCTGTCGCGGCTCACGACGGAATGGTTCGCGCTCGGCGGCCACCGGCCGGAGCCGCGGATCGAACTCAACTACAACGATGCGATCAAGAGCCTGGTCGCGGCGGGTTACGGCGCGACGCTGTTGCCCCATGAAGCGGGCGCCCCGCTACCCGATGCACGCATCGTCATGCGGGCGTTGCGCCCGGCGCTGTGGCGTGAACTGGGTATCGCGCATCGGGCGGGGCCGGTCGAGCGGGCGACCCAGCACGTGCTCGATGCGTTGTGGGCGCTGAAGGCGCGCTAGCGCGCGCACGACGGGACAGCCTGCGCGGCGGTTCGTGCCGGGCGCACGTGCGCATTCGCCGAGCGTCGTGTCAGAGCCGGTTGTCCTTCGCGAGCGTCAGCACGCGCGCCCAGCGCTGCGCATCGCGCTTGTCCGTCATTGGCAGCTTCCATTCGCTGCGCACGGCGTCGCGCACGCGCACGACGAGATGCCAGCGGCCGCCGATCGGTGCGGCCCGGCAGCCGTCGAGCTGCGACAGCGTATAGCGGCCGTCCGCGCCGTCGTGCGACAGCCACAGCAGCCCCTGCGTCGCGGACACCCGCAGCTCGCCCCACGCGCGATGCACGACGTGGGTCCAGCCTTCTTCCTTCGTATTCGGTGCGATGTCGCGTCGGCGCTTGATCCACCAGGCGACGAGCGCGATCAGGATCGCGGCGGCGAGCACGGCGGCCGCGATCGCAACCGGCTGGCCGAACTGCGCGGCGATGACGTGAAACAGGTGAACCGCGCCCCATCCGAGAGCGATGAGCGCGAAGAGTGCGATGAAGATCGGCATGGCGAATCGGAGAAGAGGACGGACCGGCGCATGCATCGCGCCGATCCGTCGCACACGGCATTACCGCTTGCGGTGAATGTCGTGCGTCACGAAGCCCGCGTCGTTGTTGGGCAGCGCGAGGCCGTCCTTGACTGCGAGCGTCTTGCGGATGTCGTCGAGACCCGCGGTCCAGTGGTCACGCATCGTCGACAGACCGAACTGATAGTCCTTGTAGTGATGCTCGTACGCCTTCTGCTGGTAGATCAGGTGCTGGATGTTGTACTTCTTGCTGCACGACATCGCATCGGCCTCGATGCACCACGGATCCGCCTTGCGCTGCTCTTCCGGCACTTGGTCGAGCACGTGGCGCAGCACGTTGCGGTAGCGCTGTTCGCGCTGCAGCGTGTCGGTGACGAAACGCGTGCGGCTCGAATACTGCACGTCCTTCGTGCGCTCGGCGACGTCGGCCATCGTGCGCGGCAGCGGCCCGCGTGCGCTCCACAGATCGACCTGGAACGCGAGCGTGTCGCGGCGCGGCCGGGCGCGGAGCACTTCCATCAGCGGCGTATTCGACACCACCCCGCCGTCCCAGTAGTACTCGCCGTCGATCTCGACCGGCGGGAACGCGGGCGGCAGCGCGCCGGACGCCATGAAGTGCTCGGGCGCGAGACGGATGCGCGAGTTGTCGAAGTACACGAAGTTGCCGGTACCGACGTTGACCGCGCCGACCGACACGCGCGTTTCGCCCGAATTGATCCGGTCGAAATCGCACAGCTTCAGCAGCGTCGCGCGCAGTTGCGACGTGTCGTACCAGCTGATCTTCTCCGGATGATCCGACACGCCCGGCAGCGGCGGCGGGAAGCGCGGCACGAAGAAGCCCTGCTGGCCCTGCATCATCGCGCTCGCGGCCTGCGACGCGGTGAAGAACGTGCGGACCTGGTCGATGCTGTTGAACAGCGCGAACTCGAATGCGGCCGGAATCGTCGGGAAGAACGCCGGCTTGCAGATCGTTTCCCAGAACTCGCGCAGCCGCTCGACACGATGCTCGGGCGCATTGCCCGCGATCAGCGCGGTGTTGAGCGCGCCGATCGAGATGCCCGCGATCCAGTCGAGCGGGATGCCCGCCTCGTGCAGCCCTTCGAACACGCCGGCCTGGTACGCGCCGAGCGCACCGCCGCCTTGCAGCACGAGCGCGATCGTCTCGTACGGCAGCGTGCGCGCGGCGGCCGGTGCGCCGGCCTCGTGATGCAGGTCCGCCGCATCGACGGCCTGCTTTTCGGTGCGGGCGTGCGGCTTCATTGCATGAACCAGCCGTGGCTGACGATGAACGACTGGCCCGTGAGCGCGGCGCTCGGGAAGGCCGACAGGAACAGCACCGTCTGCGCGACGTCCTGGACGGTCGTGAACACGCCGTCGACCGTATTGCCAAGCATCACCTTCTTCACCACTTCCTCTTCGCTGATCCCGAGCTCCTTCGCCTGCTCCGGAATCTGCTTGTCGACCAGCGGCGTGCGCACGAAGCCCGGACACACGACGTGCGAGCGCACGTTGTGCTTTGCGCCTTCCTTCGCCAGCACGCGGGCCAGGCCGAGCAGGCCGTGCTTGGCCGTCACGTACGCCGACTTCAGCGGCGACGCTTCGTGCGAGTGCACCGAACCCATGTAGATCACGACACCGCCGCGATCGTCCTTGTACATGTGCTTCAGCGCGGCCTTGGTCGTGAGGAACGCGCCGTCGACGTGGATCGCCTGCATCTTCTTCCAGTCGGCGAACGAATAGTTCTCGATCGGATTGACGATCTGGATGCCCGCGTTCGACACGAGGATGTCGACCGAGCCGAACGTTTCGGCCACCTTGTCGATACCGCTGTTCACGGCTTCCTCGTTCGTCACGTCCATCGCGACGCCGATCGCCTTGCCGCCTGCCTTGACGATTTCGTCAGCGACCGCGTTCGCGCCGTCCTGGTTCAGGTCGGCGATCGCGACGGCCGCGCCCGCTTTCGCGAGCTCGAGTGCGATTTCCTTGCCGATGCCGCTCGCGGCGCCCGTGACGACTGCGGTCTTGCCATTCAGGTTGCTCATGTTCGAATTCCCGTGGTGAAAGGATTGACAGGGAGAAAGGACTGCGGACGTGTTACTGAGCCAGGTAATCGTAGACGACTTCGCCGAGGCCCAGTGTCAAATCTGCGACGATGTGGCGGGCTTCGACGATTTCGAGCACGGGCAGGTCGGCCACCGGCGCGAGCGCATGCGGCGCCAGCTCGAGCGATGCGGGGCCCGTCCACGCGCCCTTCATCTTGATGTCCTGCATGTAGTAGCGCACCAGTTCGCAGACGCGCGCGGTGCCGTCGACGTGCGGGATGATCTTCAGCAGGAAATTGGGGCCGGCGAGACGCCTGGTCTGCTCGTCGATGTCGAGTTCCTTGTGCTTGTAGCCCATCGTGCCGGTGGCGACGCGCACCTTGCCGTAGTCGAGCGTGCCGAGGAGGTGGTCGGTGTTCACGTGCAGCGTGGGCGACGCGAGCTTCTTCGGGAAGCCCCACAACTCGCGGCCGCCGGCGATCGGCGGGTGATCGTCGAGATACATCGCGAGCGTATAGCCGCCCGGCTGGCCGTTGTATTCGACGGGAATCACCTGACCGCTTTCGGTGTAGTCGCCGAAGCCGGTCGAATCGGCCATGCGGATGAATTCGTAATGCACGAGCGGCTCGGTGACCTGCAGCGGCTCGGGGACGATTTCGCGGAGACGGTCCGGATCGGTGCGATACGTGATGATCAGGAACTCACGATCGACGAAACGGTAAGGGCCCATCGGGAAGGCGGGGCTGGTCAACGGCATCGCAAACGCTTTCGATCGGACATCGCTGGGTTTCATGCGGACTCCTTGTTGTTGATCGCTTCGTGGATGAGTGCTCGTAAGCTCGTAATCCTATGCCTGTGCGTTACCGTTGTGCGATGCCGCATATGGAATTAATTGTTGCCGATTTCGACGCATTCGCAGCGTAAATATTGAGATGAATGACGCAAACGGTCTGGATGGCACCCGGCGTCCCGATGTTTGCACGCGTCGATGACGCCACGATGTGAAAAAGGTGAGTCTTTACGGGATGCCAGGTGAGCCTTTTCGGGAGGCGGTCTCGCGGGAATATGACAAATGTGTGAACTTGTGTTGCAGTGCAGGCTCTAAGCGCGTTCGCGGCGGCGGGCTTCGTCGCGCGGTCGTCTTATTAAGCATCACTTAAGCGGGCGCGCCTTAGCATCGTTCGTAGCAGGCCGGGCAACCGGCCGATTTTTTATGCCCCACGCAACCGGATTCATGCAGACCCTCAATCTCACCCTCTTTTCCGCCATCAACGCCGGGGTTGCGCCGCAGCCGGGCGTGGCCCGCCTCGCCATCTTCGCCGCCGACTGGCTCGTCTATGCGTTGCCCGCGATGCTGCTGCTGACCTGGATCTTCGGCGCGCGCCCGACGCGGCGCCAGGCGATCGAAGCCGGCGTCGGCGTGTGCGTGGCGCTCGCGCTCGCGCAGGTCATCGGACATTTCTGGTTCTCGCCGCGCCCGTTCATGGCGGGCGTCGGCACGCAGCTGATTCCGCACGCGCCGGACAGCTCGTTTCCGAGCGATCACATGACGTTCGCGTGGAGCATGGCGGTCGGGTTGATGCTCGGCGGCACGACCCGGTTCACCGGGTTCGTGATGGTCGCGATGGCCGCGGCGATTGCATGGGGACGTATCTATGTGGGCGTGCACTGGCCGTTCGACATGGCAGGCGGCGTGCTGGTCGGCACGGCCGGCGCGCTGGCCGCGCACCTGTACGGGCAACGCGTGACCGCGCTGCTCGAACGGCTCGGCGATTCGGTGCATGCCGCCGTGATGGGCCGCCGGCACGCGCCGTAAGCGGCAGGAGAAAGGGCCGAACGCGGTCAGCCGGGTGTCTTGGCCGATTCGGCCGATGCGGACGGGCCAGCGCCCGCATCGTGCAGTTCAGCGGTATCGGCAGGGTGTTGCGCGGCGTCGCGGTCGAGTGCGCTTTCCTTCAGGATCGCGCACATCGCGACGAACAGCGCGAGTACCACCGCGGCAAGGCCGCAATAGCCGACGATCTTCAGGTTGCGAAGGAACGGCGAAGCGTGGCTTTCTTTTGTCATGACCGGGCGCTCCTGGGCGGGCTGCGGCGGCTGTCGCCCGACAGCGGCGTCGCACCCACAGATATATACCAGTCGCGATAGCGGTGCCAAGCCCGCTGGTGCGCCGACGCCACGATTGTGTCATCGGCCGGCCAACCTCAAGCGGTACCCGTTTGCCGGGCACCCGCATCCATCAGTCTTCCAGCGTTTCGTGCACGGCCGCCGCGCCGCGCTTCCAGTAGGCCGCCGCACGGATGCGCGACTTGTCGACGCCGCGCTCGCCGGTCAGGTGCTGGCGTACCGCGCGCATCGACAGCGCTTCGCCCGCCGCCCACACATAGCCGTCGCCGGACGGCGGCAGCGGCAGGTCGCGCACGGCATTCAGCAGCACGTCGCCGTCCGCCGCGTCGGCTTCGGCGCGGAAGCGCCAGATTTCATGCACGTCGGCGCGCGTGTCGAACGCGATCTGCGCGGTGCGATCCGCGACTTCCATCACGACGGCTACGCGCGCGCCGGCCGGCAATTCCTCGAGACGCCGCGCGATCGCCGGCAGCGCCGTATCGTCGCCGATCAGCAGGTGCCAGTCGAAACCGGTCGGGACGACGAACGAACCGCGCGGGCCGCCGATGCCGAGCCATTGGCCGACACGTGCCTGGGCGGCCCACTGCGACGCGGGGCCCGGGTGGTTCAGCACGAATTCCAGATCGAGCTCGCCGGCGGCGCGGTCGAAACGGCGCGGCGTGAAGTCGCGCGCGACCGGCTTCGGTTCGCCTTCCGGAAACTCGGGACCGTTCGCGCCGAGCGTCGGCAGCACGGGCCGTTCAGCGCCGGGCGGCGGGAAAAATACCTTCACGTGATCGTCGAACGACGCGGATTCGAAATCCGCGAGATCGGGGCCGCCGAGCGTGACGCGCAGCAGGTGCGGCGTGACGGTGTGCACGCGCAGGACCTGCAGCAAGCGGAACTTGAGGGTGTGGCGCACGCGGGTCACGGTGCGGTCGGATGTGTTCTGCATCAATCCGTTCTCCTTAGGGTTTGAGGGGGCGGCGCGGATTACGCACCGCTGCCGCCTTCGATTTCAGCCGTCGCGCGGCGCATGATGGCGGCGATGCGGCGCTGTTCGTCGGCGTCGGCGGCGCTCTTGTGCAGCAGCGCCCGCTTGAGTGCGAGACGCGCCTCGACGAACTCCGGCAGCCAGCCGGCTTGTGCTTCGTCCTGCGCTTCGTTGCCCGCCGATTCCCCGGCGAACGCGCGGCGCATGAATTCCATCTTGCGGGCGAGGTGCGTGAGACGCGCGAACAGCGTGTCGACGCGTTCGCGCTGCGCGTCGAGATGCACGCGGCCGGCGTCGGTCAGTGCATAGCGCTTGCGGTTGCCTTCCGCTTGCGACGCGACGAAGCCGACTTCTTCGAGATACGTGAGCGCCGGATACACCATGCCGGGGCTCGGGCTGTAGAAACCGTTCGAACGCGTGTCGAGCGCCTTGATCAGCTCGTAGCCGTGGCTCGGTTGCTCGGCGACCAGCGCGAGCAACAGCAGCTGCAGATCGTCGGAGCTGAACTGACGGCCGCGCGGCATGCCGTCGTCGCCGAAATCGCCAAAGCCGCCGCGCCCGCCACGGCCACCGAACGGGCCGCCACCGCCGAACGGATCGTGGCCGCGACGATGGCGGCCGATCGCGTACCAGAGACCGGCGAACCCGTCAGGGCGGGCATGCGCACCATGACCGTCGCATCGGGCATGGCCGCGGGAAGGGGTGTGTCGCATGATCGAGTCCTATATGTCGTAAAACATATCTAAAGATATATATCGAAAGATAGGTCGTCAAGGGGATTATTCAGGGCGGGATGGAGAGGTGGGGCTGTGGTGGAGGGCTTGCGGGCAGCCGTCCTCCTTCATCGAAAGTCGGCTTCCCACTGGCAGTTGCCGAATGCTGGCGCTGACCGATCCCTTGGGAGTGCGTGACATGACGTTCAAGTATGTCCAAAGCGCGCGGTCGCGAGCGGCGTTACTGTCAACAAGAGCGAAAAGGAAAAAGCCTGCTCTGCGAGCGGGGCATTTGAAGAGGTGGGGCAGGAAACTTGCCGAGGAATTACGTTCAAGCCAGTAAGCATGCACCATGTTTCTTGTCGCCGGTCGATCTGCAGGCTTCGTTGAGATAGCGGGGCAGGGGGCTTGGATGTAGGAGATTGGAATCCACATGGGCAGGCTCGGTGCGGGTCTGCGCGCGGGCATTCGAAAAATGCTCCGCGTGGAGAGGCTTGAGAGGCAGCCAGCGTTCGGAGCACTCCGCGTCGGTCCAGATATAGCGACGGAATTTAGTGTTCTTCGTCGAATAACATGAAAAATTGCTAATCGGTATCCCGGATTGTTACCTCTGCGTCACATTTTGGTAAACTTGCGCCCTGCCGCCGCCTATATAGAACAGCAACATCCGGCGGGTCATAACGAATCAAACTGAGAGACCGTCGTGAATATCCGAGAGTCGTTCCGCAATTTCGTATCGGGAATCGATGCGAATCGCCGGCCGGTCGTGCTGAAATGGGGTAAGGCGCAGCACGAGCTGGGATCGAAGATCGCGTTGCAGCACGCGAGCATCCGCGAAAGCATGATGACCGGTATCAGCGGTCACTTGACCTGCATTTCTCAGCAGGGCGATCTGCCTCCGAAGCTTTTCATTGGTGCCCCGGTCTCAGTCGGTATCATCACGGATCGCGGCCAACTTCATGCCATCAACGCAATCATTAGCGCCGTTGAGGTCGGCCGGACCGACGGGGAGTTGACGGTTTACCAGTTCACCGTGACCGACGCGTTGAACCTGCTGCAAAAGCGCACCAACTCTCGCATCTTCCGTAACGTCAGCGTTGTCGATGTACTTGGAGTCGTCCTGAGCGAATGGCGACAGCGTAGTGTGGCCCTTGCGCAGGCGTTCGAGTTCGACCTGTCGCAACTCGACAGATCCCGCTATCCGGTTCGCTCTTTCGTACGTCAGGTCAACGAATCTGATGCTCGTTTCATCTCCCGGATTGCGCGTCGCGACGGCATCACGCTGTTCGTGCGCGCCGGACGGGTAAGCGGGGAGACGAAAGACGGCGATTCGCCCGTGCATGCGCTGGTGTTCTGCGATGACCCTCAGAAACTGGGCGAGTCCGCCGCAGGTACAGTGCGAGTTCATCCACGAGACGCTGGAACGGAACAGCGCGATACCATCACCGCTCTGACGATGCGTCAGCAACTGATTTCGGGGGAATCGGGGCGCCCTTCGTGGGACTACCGATATGCCCGCGTGGACCACTCCAGTGCATCGACAAGGATCGACCAAGGCGAATCGGGTAACGATCTCGCGAAATTGCTGACGGACGTCGTGATCGACGTCCCGCATATGGCGGACTCGTGGGCAGACCACGAACGGATGACGGAAGATCGCATTCTGGCTCATGAAGCGCAGGCGGTGCGATACGACGGCGTGAGCGGAATTCGCGACCTTGCAGTCGGCTCATGGATCACGATCGCCGGAGAGGACGAGTGGGGCGCGCTCCCGTCCGACAAGCAGCAATTCGTGATTACATCACTGCACCACGAGATCTGGAACAATCTGCCCAAAGGGTTGAGCGAGCGTGCGCAGACACTGTTTGCCGCCAGCCACACGCTTCAGCAACCACGATCGCTGAGCGATGGGGACCCGTCCGGGCAGGATACGCGCTACGAAAATACTTTCTCGTGCGTACCGCGTGGCACGCCTCTCACGCCGCTTTACGATCCCAAGACTGACCTTCCGCCGACGCCGTTGATCACCGGGCGCGTGGTCGGGGTCGATGGCGAGGAGGTCAGTTGCGACGAGAATGGCTGCGTGTTCGTGCAGATTCTCGGGCAGGATTCCCGCGATCATGCGCACGCGCAGGGTGCCGGGACAAACAGCAACGAGAGCGACAGCGCACCGATTCGCGTGGCATCCAGTCTGGCCGGGCCGAATTTCGGCGAGACGTTCTTGCCGCGGGTGGGCACCGAAGTTCTGCTCGGGAGCCTCGGCGGAGATCCGGACAGACTGGTCATCATCGGCGTGCTGGCCAACGGCGCGAACATGCCGGCGAGTTTCACGCATACGGGCAGTTTGCCCGGCAATCGCTTTCTTTCCGGTATCAAGACGAAGGAAATCAAGGGGCAGCGCTACAACCAGCTTCGTCTCGACGACACACCGCAGCAAATCAGCGCGCAGCTTGCATCGGAGCATGCGCATAGCCAGTTGAATCTCGGCTACCTGACGCAACCGCGTGATAACGGACAGGGTGCTGACCGCGGCCAAGGCGCCGAATTGCGCACCGACGCGGCAGCCGCGTTGCGTGCGGCGCAAGGGATCCTTCTGACGACTTACGCGCGTACTCAGGCGAGCGGCGGACAGCTTGACCGCGATGAACTCGTCGGGTTGCTCGGCGAATGCGCGGAGCTGTTCAAGGCGCTGGGAGATTACGCTGGACAGCACGGCGGCACCGCCACCGATGCGACGGGGCAGCAAGCTGTCGTGACTGCCTTCAAGGAGTGGACGCCGGGCGGCCCTGCTTCAGGCGGCGATGGTGCGCCGAACGCCGACGCAAGCGATTCTCGGGCGCTGATGGCATTTGGCGCAAAGGCGGGTGCGCTCAATATCACTCCCAAGACTTACGTGACCTACGCCGGCGAGAACATCGATCAGATTGCGCAGCAGAATCTGCAATTCGCCGGGGGGCAGCGCGTGATCACGACGGCTGGCAAGGGCATCCACCTGTTCGGGCGCGGAGAAGGCGTCCGCGCGATTGCTGGCGAAGGCCCCGTTATCTTGCAGGCGCAAGAGGACACGCTTGCGGCGACTGCCCAGAAGGGGATACAGATCATGTCGGTCGGCGACGAAGTGTTGATCTCGGGCAAGTCGATCCGGCTCGTCGCGGAAGACGGAAGCTACGTGAAAGTCGGTGGGGGCGTCGAGGTCGGTTCCGACGGTGCGTTCACAGCGCATACAGCAGGACATGATTTCGTCGGCCCAAACACGGACCATGTTGCGCCGCCGGCGTTCAATCGCGGAGGAGCCGATCAGAAGTTCCGCTTGCGGTACCCCGGCACGGACGGTGACGGAACGCATCCCGTGCCGAATCGTCCGTACAAGATCACGCTGCGCAATGGCCAGGTCATTAACGGTGTCTCGGATGCACACGGGTTGACGGAGCTTGCATCGAGCGACGCGATGCACATTGCGCACATTCAGGTTTTCGACGCTTAAGGCAGGCGATCATGTCCGATACCAAAACCTCTTCGCCCCGGATCGTCGGCGAACATCAGGCGATTCTCAATTGCAACCGGCCGCAGAATGCGTTCGTCAATACCGATGTACAAAATCGTTTCCCGTGCACGACGATCCTGATCCATGGCGTGAATGACCTGGGAACGGATTTCGGCACGGTCGAAGGCGGATTGTGCGAGGGATTGAACGACCGCCTCGGTCGCACCGATTTCAAGGGCGCGGAGTACTCGCACGGCCGCATGGCGAACGACCCGAGCCAAGTGAGCGTTGCCGACATGATGAAGAACATGGACGACGTCATCTATCGTCGGCAAGAAAGCGAAGAGACGAGGAGCCCGTTGATTCCGTTTTATTGGGGACTGCGCGTCGGGAAGGAGGATTTGCCCCGGGACCCCAATAAGGCAACCGTCAATGGCCAATACGTCGACCGGTTCGGCAACCGCCTCGATGAGCACCGTGCGCGCAACGGCGGATTTTTCGCCAATGCGACCAACAACATCCCCGACATGTTCGACTCGAATTTCAAAGGGGGAATGGCGACGAAAATTCTCGACCGGATGCAGGGTGACCCGACGCATCCGCTTCGCGAGGCGGAAAATCGGCATTACATGGTGCTAGCAGCACGGCGGCTTGCGGCATTGGTGCGGCAAATCCGCCTTATCGACCCGGACGGGACGGTCAATATCATTGCGCACAGTCAGGGCACACTGATATCGCTGCTCGCCCAAGCCTATCTCGTCGAGGGGCTGACTCCAGACCAATGTGGCCCCGCTGACCGCCCTGCCGACACGTTGGTTCTGATCGACTCGCCCTACAGCTTGAGCGAGGAGTTCATGGATCGGCTGCTGCAACGCGGGGACCAGCAGCAGACGACTTATGCGCGTGCAAAGAGCCTGGCAAACCTGGTCGGGCATGTGGCGAGCGGCAAATATCCGACGCCACCATTCGATCAATTGAAGTACGAGTCGGGCCGGGACAATTTTGGCGTCGTCGGCCCGACGTGGGATCCCGCGCAGGCGAGGCGCCTGAGCGGGCCGCAAGGCAATGAATGCGTCGTGTTCGCCGAGCGCGACAATCGCGGCAAAGTGTATATGTACTTCAGCCCCGAGGACGCGACCGTCGGGCTGAGCGGCGTCAATGGCATGGGTTGCTCGGGCCTGCCCGACTCAATCGACGTGCGCGCGGCGCAGCAGGGAAGCAAGCCTGAGACTATCAATCTGCTGTCGGCGGCTTTCCGGCAGCGTATCTTTACCCGGCGTCTGCGGCAGGGCAAGCCGGTTCAGGTTGGTACGCCGCCCGGAAACTTTACGATACGGGAAAAGGGCGAAACATCCCACGGCTTGCCCGGAGGCTTCACGACATGGATCAAATCGGCGCAGATAAGCGTGGGTACCCAGCGCAATATCAATGGCGAAGCATTGACGCCACCATTTGATCCCGAAATGGAAGGCAATGTGCTGCCGGGAACGGCGGCAACGCCGCTCTCGAAAAATAATGGCGGCGAGTTTGCGCCCGGCAAGCAATCCATTGACCAGCTCGAAGCGGAAATTGCCTTGAGCACGAACAGTGGCGAAGGTGCGTTGCAGGCATTGCCTGCACAAACCATCGACTGGCCAACGAGTGAGGATGGGACGCTGCCGAACTCCACCGAGGTCGAGGCATCGTTGAATGCCGGCAAGGATCCTGACGATCAGTGCAAGGTGAGTCGGGTCGTGTCGATGGTGCCGCCGTCGCCCGGGCACATCGTCGTCTATCGGCAGGAGACGCTCAATGAAGCCAAGGTTCGGCTGATGAATAAGCATCAGGGGGAAAGCTCATATCACTCGGCGGTCATGAGCGGTCGCAGAAATCACCGCTGTGCGACTGCGTTCGATGTGTCAGTAGGCCAGGCGCGTGCGCTGGACGATCCGGACTGGGCGACGCTGCTGCGTGCTATCGCTGACTGGCGTACATCGATGAGCAGGATCGACAAATTGACAAAAGCCCATACGAACCTAGACGAGCAGACGCTGCACATCATAAGAGCGAACTGCGAATATTACGACCAAGGGAACTTCCCCGGAGAAGACGTCATTCCCAAGGCCTTTCCTGCAGGCGTTGTCAGCGAAACCATCGAGATGAGAAACGATGAAATCAACAAGCAGGTTCGAGCTCGTTCACTCCACCATATGCACGGTTGACGCTAAATGACGACAACTTCGGTCCCGCGTCTATCAGGATCGCGAATATTTATTTTCTTGTTCGCGAGCCTCACTTTGATTTGGCTCGTGGCATTCGAGTTGACTGCGAGATATGGATTTTCGTTTCTAGAAAATATGACGACGATAAGGCGATTGCTATTGTTGATCCTGCCGCCGCTGTTACTGGCTGGTGGCGTGAGCCTCACCTATGGTGCATCGCTGCGCAAGGACTCATCACGTCCAGAGGAAGCCAGTTCTGCACAGTCCGCTCAGAGTGTGGCGCCGGCAGGAGCGGGATCGCAGGATCCTCGATTCACATTGGAGATTCGGCGCATCGGCGTGACGGTTGACCGCTTCCGGCAACGGGCACTGTTGATGCGTCTGGATGAGACAGGGGCGAGCGGAACGCTGCTGCTGCAAGATCCCAAGCAATATCCGTGGTCAAGCGATACGCGCGATTCGGAATACGCCAAGCGCCAGAACAACGTATTCGGTTATGCATTGCGCAACTGGGTCGATTACTGGCCGATTCCCGTTATCGTACTGGGACCGCCCCGTAACGTCGTTGATCCGCACGCTGATCGCATGGCGACCCACATCAATAGCGCCGATAACGGCGCGGGCATTGGTAACACGCTATACATCCGGCTCGACGAGATTCACGGTGAGCATGGCGACACGGCGGTGGCGCGCCTATTCGATTTCTTCGACCAGCATCCGGATTTGCCAGCTGTAGTGGTATTGGCCGAAGATGGTCTTGTGACGCGAGGCTACATGCGCACGCCGAACGGTGATTATCTGGACAAGTCGAACGCGAACGGAAATTTCGTTCCGCAATATCCGGATAGTTTGGTCGCGATGCTGGTGACGCGCAAGGATCGCGTCGATCGGACGATTCGACCATATGTTGTCGATGCGCCGGAGGCGGTCGACAAGACCAAGACACAATTTGACGTCATCAAGCTGTGGAACTACTTCTGGGCGCAGCAGAAGTCCTATCCAAGGCCAGCGCCCGGTGTTTATGAAATGTCCTGGGACTATTGGCAATCGAAGCTCCCCGAATTCTGGAAGACCGCGTCGCCGAAGATGCCGGACGGCTTCAAGCCGAACCCGTGGGTGCCGATTCCGTGGACGACGTGGCAACTGAAGGAGTACGACAAATGGCCGGTCCTTGCCAATCTGCATCGGCCGGTGCGAGTCGATCTGAGCAACGGGCACGGGGCGCCGTTGAAGAAGGGCGAGCGAATCGAAAAGATCCGCGCCGGCTGGCAGCAGGCAGTGGGTACGCTTGCGCCCGGCGAGCAGCCGGGACGGATGTTCTACGATACCGGCACCTCGACCGCCAATCTCGCGTTGCTGGTGCAGTCGCTGCACGACAACCCGCAGCATATCGATCTTGACGACCCGAAAGACGCATTCGACATGCAACGCCGTATCGGCGGCGACACCGGAACGAGTTCGATCTGGGTTCAAAGCGCGCTGGCGCTGATGATGGGTTATGGCGACGGGAAGGCGAGCGCAGTGATCAACCTTAGGGATCCGCTGCATGCCACGATCGTTATGCTGACGCCGCCGGACGCCGCGTCGCGGCAGGCGCATCCGCAGACGTTTAGCTGGGATTTCTGACGGACCGGATCGACACGTCATGGGTCAAAAGCGATACATCATCGAAGGCGATGCGCACAGTCACGGCGGACGCGTTGTGTCCGGGGCGCCGAACTCGCGAATCAACGGGCGCGCGATCGCACGCTTGCACGATCCCGCGATCTGCGAGATTCACGGCCTGACCTTCATTGCGACGGTGTCGGGCCGCGCCCGGTTCGACGGGCAAGTCGCCGCATGCGACGGCGACTTGCTGGCATGCGGAGCACGCCTGATCGCGAGCCAGGATCAGACGGGAGGCTAACGGAAATGCGGGGCACGTGGGCGGTGCGCCTCGAGCCGGGCGGCCCTCGGCTGATGTCGCCGGTAACGCTCAGATCACGAATTCCATCGGCTTCGTGCCGCATTGCGCATCGGGCAACGGCTCGCCACGCTGCGTCGCGGCCAGCAACCGCCCGATCGCAATATGGACCACATCGGCGCGCACGCTCGACGGCGTGAATCCTGCGGCGTTGTCGAGCCCCTCGCGGTGCGCACGCATGATTCGCACATCTTGCTGGATCACCGAATGCGTGTAGAGGTGCAGCAGCGGTTTCAGCGCGCGCAACACCACCGCCGGCAACGCAAAGCGATAGCCGATGTACGTATAGACACGCGATCGACGCGTGTCGAGCGGCGTGATCTGGCTAATGATCAGAAAACTCGAGCGGCTACCCCAGTGGTAGTCGCACCGAGTGACGTTAGGTGCATAAAAATGATCGGTATGTCGAAGCGGTTCCCTGGACGGATTGGTCAGCCAGTCCAGCATGCCGATCTTGTCGCCGTCATCGTGATACGTGACTTCGATGCTCTGCTGCTTCAGTTCGACGGTCGCTCGTAGTCGCCGCCCAGTGGACGAGCGAAAGATCCGGTCGTGCACGAACACCGTATGCGGGACGTCCATGAAGTTCTCGACCAGCGCACCGAGATCGCCGTCGAACGTATTGACCATGTAGTACGACTGCCACGGCCGTTCGCCGTAATGCGGCATGTCGAATGGCCGATTCAGTGCTGGATCGCCTTGCCCACGATAGACCCAGACGAGGCCCTGCCGAATCAGCACCGGCAACCGGCGCTGACGATATGGGTAAGTCGTACCGGTCGGTCCGGCGCTTGCGCTGTCGATGCTGGGAATTCGGGTGACGCTGCCGTGCTGATCGTAATGCCAGCCGTGATACGGACAGACGAGACAGCCGTCGATGACTTTCCCGGCCGACAAGCGGGTGCCGCGATGCACACATTGATCGACGAGCGCGACGATCTCGCCGTCGGCCGCCCGGAATAGCACGATGCCGAGGCCGAGTACGCGAGTACCGAACGGTTTGTCTCGCTTGATCTCGGCTTCGGTGCTCGCGACGTACCATTGCTCGACGAGCGCGCCGAAGGCTTCGCCATCGGCATCCGGCGCGGATTCGTCGCACGGCGAGCACGTTGATGCGATCGATATGTTCAACATGAGCACGCGTCCTCGATAAATGCGCGGAGTGCGTTCGCCACGGCGGGCTTGGCCACCAGAGCGCGAGGTTTGACATCCCCAGCCCGGATGCATGCACGCTCATGGGCTCGCTGGACGAGATCCGCCAGCTGGGCAGCACCCCCGCGTATGCGAACCGCGCGCAACGGGCCAAGCTGGCCGACCGTGCGTGCGTGCCGGTAGTGAAAAGCGCGGGCGAGAGCCTGTTCCAGCGCATCGCCCAGGGCGGCGACGTCCGGCATATCGCTTGCAAGCAATAGCAGATAATGGGGCGGATCCACCTCCGCGCACGGAATCACGCAACCTTCGTCGCCCGGTTGCAGTAACTCGGAAAGCGACGCGGCCAGATAGGCTTCGTCCAGCTTTTCACCGACCAGATCGCTTTGCGTGTCCGCCCGCCCGACGAAGGCCACGCGTGGCGTTCGTCCCGCATATCCGGTTACACGGACCCGATCGCCGAGCCGATAGCGGTACAGGCCGCCTCCGGTCGTCACGACGACCTCGACCGTGTCGCCCGGCTTCAGTTCTTCCACGCCTATCGCGGTTCCATCATCGAGCAGGAACTCGAGGAAGTGGCTGCAGACGGCGAGGGGACAGCCGGCCGTATCGCCGAACGGCAGGCTGACCACTGCCTCGGTGGAAAACAAGCCTTTCGGAAGCCATGCGGCCTGCGGAAACAAGGTGCGGGCATGTGCGGCGTAGTGTTTGCTTGGACCGTCCATCCAGCAACTCACTGCCGCGAGTTGAGGCCACAGCCGGCCGCAGTGACCATCGTCGAGTGCGCGCCGCAGCGCGGCCGTACGGTTCGGCGGCAGCGAATCGAACAGGAAGGTGAGTGTATCGCGGCGTTGCGGCTCGGCGTCGTCGAACAGCGGACGAAGCATACTGGTCAGGAAGGTCGGGCTCCATACGCTGATGAAGGCCAGATCATTAGCGGCGATCAGCGCGCGCAACGTCTCGGTGCGCCACGCGCGAGCATCACCCGATAGCGATGGTACGACGAGCGTCGGCAGCAGATCGACGAGCGGGCTGCCGGCCAGATAGTCGAGATCGCTGTCCGACCCGATCATGATGCCGTTGGGAGCGCGTCCGCGCGCTTGAAGTGGAGGCGACATCGACCAGTACGCGCGGCCGGCTGCGACGCCGGGCACGGCGTGATGCAGATCGGAGAGCCAGACGACCAGTGCGAACTGCAATTCTTCGAGAAAGGCCGGCGTATAGGGGATGAGCTTTTGCTGCTCGCTGCCGCCGCTTGTGCGCTCGAAGAAGCGTGGCGTTTGCGCGGTCAGGATTGGAGCGGACTCCTGCAGTGCCCGATCGATCCATCGGGACACGCCTGCGTAGGGGGCCACCGGCACGCGCTCGCGAAATTGTACCGGATCCGCTATATCGGCGAACCCGTTGGCGATGCCGAACGCCGTGTGCTGATTGGCGGCGAGCAAGCGTGACAAATAGGCCGCCTGCGCGTCGCCCGGCGCGTCGAGCGCCGTGAGCCACGCGCAGCGAAAGGTTTCTGCAGCAGCGCCGAACGCGGCCCACGCATCCTGTGCACGCACGTGCGTCCTCACGTCAGAAATAGGTTTTTTCGAGTTGTGTCGGATCGCTTGGCAAACGCCGGGGCGCTTCGAACACATGCAGCCAACCGTACCACAGCGGCCGCGTCTCCGCCGCGTCGGAGCACGCATGAAGCTCCTGCCAGCGCAGGTTCGGACGTCGGTGATGCGTCAGGTTGTAGTTGAAGTTGAGGAATGCCCAGCGGATCAGTATGGGGGCACGCATGTTGTATGTGCCCTCGACAACGTCGAGCGGCGTGTGCATGTGATACACCCATTGGAGCGACGACCACGAAAACGCGAATGCGAGGTAGGCAAGCGTGATGTCGAGTACGCGCCAGTCCAGCAATGCCCCCAGTGCAATCCACGCGGCCACGCCTGCGACGGTTTCGTATCGAATTCGGCGAAATTCGGCCTGGCCGAAGTCTCTGAACGCGGCCGCATACGTATTGTCGTGTCCGTACTTCGCCCAACCATACGGAATGCGACTCGGAAGCACGGCCAGGACGAAGCTGCCGGCGAAACTCGCGAACCAGATGCCGCCGACGATCGCCGCGTAGTATTCGATTCGCTTGCGCCACAGCGAAGCGTCCGGCTCGACGAAGTCAACTCGCTCCGCAAGCGTTCGATTTCGCACGTGGTGACCGAGATGATTCACATGGATCAGCGTTGCCGCGGCGCCGAACATCGTCGATGCCCACCACATCATCAAGTAGTTGATTTTCCCGCGCCGATGCCCGAAGCCGTGGAATGTTTCGTGCATCATCGAAAACACACCTTGCATGATCAGGCAGAACGGTGCGAGCAACACCCAGCGCAGGGGGCTCGTACCATGCGATAGCCAGCTCAGGATGCCGGCCCATGCAACGCTCTGTAGTGCGAGCACGCAGAGATTCAGCCGATCGAACCGTCGCGAACGATTATCTATGGCGCTTGTATTGGCAACGAACATACAATTCGGACATGGATAGTGGCGGCGACGCAGAGCATACCCTCGATCGCCATCATCGAACAATATGTCCGCCTGCGCTGACCCTTCGCGCTACGCCACGATCGACCACGACCATGTACGCCAAACGAACCGACGATTCAAAGCATGAACGCTGCAACGACGCGGCAGACATCCGTCGGCGCAATCTGCGTTTTTGTTTTGCCAACCACATTCCGCGCTATTGGTATCGTGACAACCGCCGGGTGACGCGCTTTTTCGACGCATTCTCGATCATGTTTCCGCTTGGCGAGAAGTTCTTTGTCGATAGCGTGAGGCAGTATTGCGGCGCGCTGCCGGCCGACGGCACGCTCGCCGCGCAAGTGGATGCGTTCTTGTACCAGGAAGCCACTCACATACGCGAGCACCGCGCGTACAACCGGCGCCTGGCTCGCCAAGGCATGCCGGTTGACGCACTCGAGGCGCTGATGCGGAGACGGCAGGAACAATGCCGGCGTGTCGCGTCCCCGCTGCTTCAATTGACCTTCACAGCATGTCTTGAACACTACACCGCCATTCTGGCCGATCTGCTATTGCGCGATCCGGCCATTCTCGACGGCGTGGACCCATCGATGGCCGCGATCTGGCGGTGGCATGCGATCGAGGAAACTGAACACAAGTCCGTCGCATTCGACGTATTCCGCGCTTGCGGCGGCGGCGCGATCAAGCGCTATGTCATGCGGACGGCGGCGATGCTCGGTGTTACGGCATGCTTCATCGTCGATCTGGGCTATTTCATCGTCCGTCTCGCACGTGCCGACTGCGACGCCGGCAATTGGCGAAGCTGGGCACAGCTTGGCTGGTGGCTGTTTGGCGCGCCGGGCATTGTTACCCGCGTACTGCCCGCGTGGCTGGCATGGTTCTCGCCACGTTTTCACCCTGCCAGCATCGGGAATCCGGCCACGCTGGCTGCTGCCCGCGCCGCGCTCGCTGCCGATGGCGTGACAACGGAGCCGGCATGAGCGTACGGTGTCCCGCATGGTCGCCGTCCGGTTTCGATGAGTGGCGGCAACACTACCCATTGACGCCGTTCGAACCAGCGCCCGCAGCACTCGACTGGTCCGAGCGCTTCATCGAATGTTGGCACGCGCATGACGCCCACGCATCCATGGACACCGTCATTGTGCTGATTGCGGGACTCTATTCTGAGTGGATACCTGCTTGCTTCCGGCATGCTGCGCGAGCGTTGCGCGCCGCACGGTACCCAATCCTGCGTGTACCGGTCCGCTCGTCGCGCGCAGTTGCGGAGCAGGGTGCGCATATCGTGCGCAACCTGTATGCGCGGCTGCCCGCTGATCGCCGCTTTATCGTCCTTGCTCACAGCAAGGGTGGGCTCGATGCATTGGCGGCGCTGCATGCGGATTCAGGGCTTCGTGCTCGCTGCGACGGTATCGCACTCGTTCAGCCGCCCGTCGGCCCGAGTGCGGTCGTCGATGGCTTGCTCGACCAACGGGGGGCGCGCATCGATCCCGCATGGTTGGGGCGAGCCGCTGGAAGATTGCTGCGCACGCGCTGGCTGCATGCAGGTTCGCGCGATATCGGCAGCGGGCGCGACGCGGGCATCGCGACGCTGTTGTCTGCGGTGCCCGGTGGCTTGCATTGTGTGCATGTCGTGAGCTGGTCGATAGAACGCACGTCCCGGTTCGACGCACATCACTCACGCCTCGACCGCTACCGTCCCGGTTGTGCGCACGACGGACAGTTCTATCTCGACCACCAGGCGATTCGCGGCATGCCCCAAGTGTGCGTGCCGCATCTCGACCACGGCCAGCCTGTACTCGGCGGCGCCGGCTTCGATGCAGGGCGTTTCTGGCTTGCACTCGTTGCGCTCCTGAACGATACGCGAGCAGCAGCAGCGGTCGCGAGCGGTCAGACGAGATAGATCTCGAATCCCGGGATCGCTTCGGTGCCTCCCTGATCGAGTGCGCTCGCGCCGGGCGTGGATAGCGTGTATAGGTCCATCGGCAGTGCGGTGTATCGATAGCCGTGCAAGGCGGGCCATAGCGGATCGTGATCGTACAGGCAAAGCTGCAGCAAGGCATAGCGGCTCCGCTCTCGTTGCCAGACCGCATCGAGTAGTGCCTGTGCAATGCCTGGGTCGCGTCCGTTCACATGCAGATGAGTCAGGTAGATATCACGAAGCGGCTGACCGGGTGCGGCGATAGAAGGGCGTCCGAGCAAGGGTGCGATGGCGTTGAAGCTGTGGCGCAGCGCACCGAGCGGCCGCGGCAGACGTTCCAGGACGATGCGCTTGATACGCCCTGCATCCCACGGAGCAACACAGCCCACGATACGCCGCCGCGCGTTACGTGCGACCAGAAAGCGCTCGATTCCAAAGTCGGGCCAGGCGTTCAGGCGGCGCGCGAATTCATCCGTCGTAAAGACGCAACCGAAGGGTTGGGAACGAGACTCCTGATCCAGGAATGTGCGGAGCGCGTCGGCATCGGCGGCCGACGCGTTCGTGATCCTGACGGAACTGGTGCTCCGCGGAGTAATACGGCGCGCATAGATCGATACGTTGCTGTAGCCGCGCCAATGTCGAAATCCGAGCCGGGTCCGCTTGCCTGCGCCGAATAGCGATTGCGTTGCGATCCGGTTGTCGCGAATGACGCAGCAGTACGTATGCTGTACGTCTTCGTGCTGGGCGAGATCGGCGAGGCGATCGACGACATAGTCGACCCACGTGTGCGCTAGTTCGCGATCGGGTGCGATGCGCAAGTCGCCGAGGTAAGCGATGCGCTGCTTCCCGCCGGCGAGGTAACCGTCGCGAACGACCATGCTGGCTATTCCTTTGACGCGCCCGGCACTGTCCTCCGCGAGCCATGTTCGATAGTCGTTCGAATGACACCGATGCAGCGCGAAGTAATCCGGCGAACGATCGAAGCGAAGTGGTATCCCGCTGAGCATCGCATGACGTGTTTGAAACGCGAGGAGCCGTTCATTGTCGATCGCCGTGGCAAGCCGGATCCGCGTCATTGGCTCATTCACCGGTGAAGATTCGTCTCGCCATCGGGCGTAGGTTTTCCGGCGTCAGTTCGCACAGGCAGACGAGCTCGTTGCCGCACGCGTATTCTGGATTGCGCTTCAGAAAATACGCGACATCCGGCAGCCGTCGATGCACGTCGGGCACTTCGGCGAGGGCTGGGGCGAGGCGGCCTTGTGGTACCGGAAACTTGAGCACGCCGGACGAGGCGTCGTATGCGTGCCCGAAGCGCTCAACTGCCAGATGATCGAGTAGTGCCTGATTTACCGGTTCAGTCGGTTGATCGAATCGAGGGGTGAAATCATGTGCGAACGCTCGCAAGTAGCGGTATGTACGATGCCCTTTGCAGATCAGAAACCAGTATAGTGCCACGTCAGGCACGTTGCGTTTCAGCTCTCCGGCGAGTCGAATCCAGCAAAACGCGAGTTGCTGACTGCCCCAGCAGGCCGGATCCACGATCGTATCGCCGGAAAACAGGATGCGCAGTGTGGTGTCGCGCCACTGCTGCTCATATAGTTTCAACGTGGAAAAGCCGCGCAACTTGCCGGTGTCGTCGCGCATGATGACGCAATGTGTCTTGTCGTCGAGGTCGTTTTCGAAGCGTGCCTGTTCCGTATCCCGGTAACAGGTCGAGTAGAGCGCGTACATGTGTGCAACATCGACGTCGCGCAGCTGCGCACGTGTCATGGAACTGGCTCGAAGCGGCATAGCGTCGTTATTCATGCGAGCTGAAACGATTTATCATGATACGCGATTGAGCCGCTCCTTTTTTCATATGCGTGCCATACCTCCTGTTTCCGTCTCCGATTTACCGTCAGCGTTCGACGCGTGGCGCTGGCTCGCATTCTATGTTGCCGTGTCGGGTGCACTGTACTTCTGGGTCACACACGCACCGATGGCACCTGTGGCGCTGTTGCGTCCGGGACCGTACGATGCGGTCATTCCGCGTGTGTCCGCCAGCGTGCCACTTTATTTGAGTTACGCGCTCGTGATGCCGTCGATTGTCTGGTTCGGCCGATGCCGAAATTGGTTGCTGCCCGCGTTTTTCGCAGGTGCACTTGCCGCAGGCCTGTGTATCGTCAGTCATCTGTTATGGCCGACTGCCGTGAGCCGGTCGCCGGCTGCGACAGGATGGATCGCGTGGCTGTATCGGATCGACACGCCACTTGCCGCGAGTCCATGCGGGCATGTTGCGCTGCCGGTGGCGGTAACCGTGGTATTGGCGGCGCTACGTGTCCGTGCAGCGCGCTATTACGCTGCGTGGAGCGCAATGCTTGCGGTCACGGTCTTGACGACCGGGCAGCATCTGATCGCGGACATGCTTGTTGGACTCGCACTCGGAATTGGCGTTGGCTGTGCGACGACCGTGTTCATTCGTCTCGACGTTGACCTGCGTACGGCCGCCGCATTGCTGCTTGAATGGCTATGTATCGTCGTTACGCTGCGAGTTGCGTTATCGGTGGGGCATTGGGCTGGCTACTTCGTCGCTGCCGTTGTCGTCGCGACCCGGCAACACGCATTATTCATTTTGTATCACGACGCGACACACTATCACTTGACCCGCCGCCGTTTCGCGAACGACTTTTTGATCAACTTGGCAATCGGCGTGCCGGGGCTCGTGCCGATCGAATTTTATCGCCCGCTGCATCTCGCACACCATCGACACGTGGGGACCGCGGAAGATCCCGAGCGGAATTATCTGTACCACGCGCAGCCATGGAAATTCGAGCCGCTCGACACACTCCCGCTCGTCCGGCAACTCCTCGGTGATTTGCTCCTGGTCAACATGGTGAAAAACATGCGCGCATATCGGCGTGCGAACGGGCGTGGTGCGTCCATGTCACTGCCGTTGCTTACAGCGATAGCGACGTGGGGCATCCTGCTTTTGCCGCTCGTGCGTGCATGCACAGTACGCGAACTGTTGACGCTTGCGGCCCTTTGGTTCGTTCCTCTTGTGACAATCGGGGCACTGGTACAGAAGATCCGGAGTATTGCAGAGCACAGCGGCGGGCCTGGTGTCACGGCTGGCTGGAATGACTGGACTTATTCGTGGCGCGTCGGGTTACTGGGCCGCTTCTTCATCTGGCCGTACAACATCAACTATCACCAACAGCATCATCGCGAACCCGGCGTGGCGTGGCATCGCCTGCCCGGATTGCGTGCGTCCGACGACCCGGTTCTGTCTTCTCGGCAATTGCTTGCATTGCTCTGGTCGGGTGCCTCGCGCAGCGGTAGCCAAAGATAGAAAAATCCCGACGGCGCGCTGAAGATTCCCGTCGATCCTGGAGCGAAAGGTCGGCACGACCCGTCGCGATCCGTTTGACGCGTGCCGCGCAGCCATTGCACGCCGATCGCGTCATTCGACGGGCGCGTTTCGATGCGCGATCCGATCGCGAGTTGCGCGCCGCCATCGACCGGTGCGCATGGTCGTGCCGACACGTCTGCGTTTTCGGTTAATCGTCAGCCATTTTCTGCGAGTACCTGCCATCGACAGCGCTTCGCCCGCCGCCCACACGTAGCCGTCGCCGGACGGCGGCAGCGGCAGGTCGCGCACGGCATTCAGCAGCACGTCGCCGTCCGCCGCGTCGGCTTCGGCGCGGAAGCGCCAGATTTCATGCACGTCGGCGCGCGTGTCGAACGCGATCTGCGCGGTGCGATCCGCGACTTCCATCACGACGGCTACACGCGCGCCGGCCGGCAATTCCTCGAGACGCCGCGCGATCGCCGGCAGCGCCGAACGGATCGTGGCCGCGACGATGGCGGCCGATCGCGTACCAGAGACCGGCGAACCCGTCAGGGCGGGCATGCGCACCATGACCGTCGCATCGGGCATGGCCGCGGGAAGGGTGGTGTCGCATGATCGAGTCCTATATGTCGTAAAACATATCTAAAGATTTATATCGAAAGATAGGTCGTCAAGGGGATTTATTGGGGCTGGATAGCGCGCGAGGATAGGCTGGCGGCTCGGGGTGGAGATGGCCGTCGATGCGGTGCATCAAGTTGGCGTGTCGATCACGATGATCGAACCTCCGCGCGTCGCCGGCCTCTGCGGCCATTGACAGCGATTGATCGTGACGCGGCGGCGTGCCGGCACGTATCCGCTCGCCGATGACACCGCGAGAGATCGGCTGCGACGCAGTTGAACCCCACAGTAATTCACGTAATAAGATTTGATAAAACGCCGACGATAATTATTTGAATCCATGAAACTGTTTAATTTATTTTCTTTGGATCAAACAAAATTTCCGCGCCGGCAAAGGTATTTAAATCGACCCCGTCATTCAATGTGGTGACTCTGTCGATTGCAAGCCTGTCATGGCCTCCAGGGTGGTGAAGATTTTCGACCCTTTATATGCGAGCCGAAGATTCGTTGTAAATGTAAAGCATTGCAATATTAAAGTGGGATTTGAGTATTTCGATTGTGAAGCGTGATTTTATTTGGCAGGATTTTCATCAAGTTGCTCGAATTTAAAACAACAAAACAACCGACCATTCAATCAGTCGAAATAACACACACCGGATGAGCAACGATCCGAAGGGAAGTTGACGAAGAAACTGGTAACGAGGCGGCGAACGGTCGACACCGTTCGCGATCACTGAATCAATCGCTATCCCGGGCGTCGACGCGTCACTCGAGCGATCCGGGCGAATCCGATACGGGGCAGCCATGGCGATACTCAAGAACGATTCTTCCGGGCAAGCGTGCCTGCTCCGCGCGTATCACGTGTTCGGCCGCGACGCCGCGCGCTGCGATACGGTCATCCGCGACGCGTCGGTGTCCCGGGTCCACGCCCATATCCGCTGGGTCGGCGGGCGATGGGAGCTCCACGATCACAGCAGCAACGGCACGTCGGTATCGGGCGTGCCGTTGCGCGACGGCGAGCACGCGGTGCTGCAGCGAGGCGACGTGATCCGGTTCGGCAGGGCGGGTGTCGCGCCCTGGCGCGTCGAGTCGCTCGACGATCCGGCCGATACGCTATGGCCGGTACGGGGCGCCGTGCACCCGATCGTGCTCACGCCGCGCCAGATCCTGGCTGCCCACGCCGCGCAGCCGGTCACGATCGTCCGGTCGCCGGCCGGCGATTGGCTGTGCGACGACACGTTGCCGCCGCGCGCGCTCCATGACGGCGATGAAGTGTCGACGGGCGACGTCACGTGGCGCGTGGCGCTCGTGCGCCACGGCTCGACGATGACGCTGCGCGCGCCGGCCGATCCGGCCGTGCCGGCCCGATTGCTCGAATTCTTCGTCAGCCGGGACGAAGAGCATGCGCGTGCGCTGCTGCATGTTCGCGGCGGCGTGGTCGATCTCGGCGAGCGCGCGCATCACTACAGCCTCGTCACGCTCGCCCGCGCACGGTCGGCCGACATGCAGGCCGGCTACGACGCCGCCACGCAAGGCTGGATCGAACTCGACCGGCTGGCGCGCATGCTCGGTATCGATACGTCCCATCTCAACGTGCAGATTCATCGCGCCCGGAGCCAGTTCGCGGCGCTGCCGGGGCTGGACGCGAGTCAGCTGGTCGAGCGGCGGCGCGGCAGCGTCCGCTTCGGCGATTTCCCGTTCCGCGTCATGCGCGGCGAGCGCCTCGAATGCCAGTCGGTGCCGGGCGTCGAGCCGCGCATCGGCATGCATCGTCCGGCGCCGGATCCGGTCGTTCATTGCTCGTGAACGCGGAACGACAGCCCGGGTTGCCGACGGCGACACGCGCTCGCGGCGTGCCTCACGCGCATGAATCGCAGCAGGCCGCCGCGCCTTTCGCGGTGCTGGCCGGCAAGCGGCATTACCGGCTCGGTGCGCTGCTCGGCGAAGGCGGCAGCGGCGTGGTGTTTCGCGCGACTTGCGGCGAGACGGGGCAAGACGTCGCGATCAAGCTGATGCGAGACGATGTCGCATGGAACGAAGCCGAGCGCGCGCGCCAGCGCATGCGCTTCCGGCGCGAGACGAGCCTGTGCGAGGCGCTGCGGCACCCGAACATCGTGGCGCTGCTGGACCAGGGGGAAGCGCCCGACGGGCGGCTGTTCGCCGTATTCGAGCGCGTGCAGGGCCGGACCCTGCACGACCGGCTCGCGACGGAGGGGCCGCTGTCTGCCGTCGACACCGGATGGCTGATGGCGGAGGTGCTCGATGCGCTCGCGGCTGCACATCGCCGCGGCATCGTGCACCGGGATCTGAAGCCGCAAAACATCGTGCTCGCGATGGCCGACGACGGGCCGCACGCGAAGCTCCTCGATTTCGGGATCGGCGCGCTGTTGCCCGACGCGACCGAGATCGCGCCCCAGGCCGCGACGCTCGCGGCCGAGGTGCTCGGCTCGCCGTCGTACTGCGCGCCCGAGCAACTGCGCAACGAACCGCCGACGCCCGGAAGCGACCTGTATGCGTGGGGCCTGGTCGTGATCGAATGCCTGACGGGCGAAGTCGTGATGCAGGGCGCAAGCGTCGCCGACATTCTTTATCAGCAACTCAGTCCGGTGGATGTCGCGCTTCCGCCGTCGATCGCGTCGCATCCGCTCGGCTCGGTGCTGCGGCATGCGTTGAGCAAGCATCCGGCGCAGCGTGCCGCCTCGGCCGACGAACTCGCGGCGCAGTTTCGTGCGCTCAATTTCGCCGCGCTCATCGGCCCGTTCGATGCCGGCCGCGCAAGCCGCCGCACACGGCCGCAGCCATTCGCGCCGAACAGCGACGCGGCCGCAACGGCGGGCGAATACCGGCAGGTCACCACGCTGTGCTGTTGCGTGACGATCGCCGGAGACGGCCGGCAACGCCATGCGGGAACCGATCACGACGCCCTGCTCGACCGCTACGAGGCGCAGTGGCTGACGAAGTGCGCGGATATCGCCGTCGGCTATGGCGCGCAGGTCGACGAGCGGCTCGGCGACACGCTGCTGTTCCATTTCGGTCTGCAAGGCGATATCGATCGGCCCGCGCGCCGCGCGGCACGTGCGGCACTCGACATGGTGCGGGTGGCCGGGCGCGCGCGGTTGCCGGTGCCGGCCGAAGCCGGCTGTACGGACAGCGGCGAAGGCTGGCGCGTCGAATTGGCCGCCGCGATTCACGTCGGGCAGGTTCTCGCGCATGCGGCGCAGTGGGCGGGCGGATCGACGCCGGCCGCCGCGTCGCGGTTGTTGCGGCTGGCTGGGTCCGGGCAGATCCTGATCAGCGACGATGCGCGGCTCGCGCTCGAACGGCATGCCGACTTCCGGCCGACCGGGTTGCGGCTGGCGCGGGCGGGCCTCGCGCCGCAGCCGGTGCATGAACTGCTCGGCGAGCGTCGGGCCGATACGCCGTTCGATTCGCTCGACGGCGGCATGCGGGCACCGATGATCGGCCGTACGCGCGAACTCGATGCCCTGCTGCGTGCGTGGCAGGAGACGCTTGCAGGTCATCGTCGCGCAATGCACGGTGTGCCGCCGCGGCTCGTCGTCGGCGATGCAGGAATCGGCAAGTCGCGCCTCGTGCACGGGCTGTGCGAGACCGTGCGGGCACAGGGCCACGCGTTCGCGCATTGCGGATGCCAGCCGGAGCGGGAGAATCATGCGCTGTTTCCGATCCTGCGGTTCATCGGCGCGCATTGGCAACTCGACGCCGACAGTCCGGCCGACATCACGCGCGCGGCGATCGACGCGATGCTCGCGGCGCTCGAATGCGATCGTGCGGCGGCCCGTGTCGCGCTTGCGACCTGGCTGGGGCTGCCTTGCGATGCGAAGGCGGCGAGGTGGCCGGGCGCGCGCGAACAGGACGCACTGTTCGATGTGCTCGAGCAATTGATCGTGTCGCTCGGCAATGGCGCGCCGGTGTTGCTCGTCGTCGAGGATGTGCAGTGGATCGATCGCTCGACCGAGGATTTTCTGGCGTACCTGCAGCGCTCGCCGCGCGCGGCGGCGCTTTGCATCGTGCTCACGTCGCGACCCGCCAGGCTCGCGCGCTGGCGTGGCGTGACCGAGCGCCTGGTACTGCGCCGCCTGCCGCGCGACGACGCGCGGCGCCTGATGTCGGCGCACCTGGGCCAGGGCGCGCTCGATCCGGCCTGGCTCGACCCGCTCGTCCATCGTACGGCGGGCATTCCGCTGTTCATCGAGGCCGTTGCGCGCGAGCTGACGATGTGCGGCGCGGACGGCTCGCTCGCGGGGCTGCGGACGATGGACCCGTGCCCGCTTCCGCTCAGTCTCGGCGGAATGCTCGGTCGCGCGTTCGACCGGATCGACGATGCGCGCGGCACCGCGCAGCTCGCCGCGACGATCGGGCTCGAGATGGATGCGCAACTGCTGGCCGCGGCATCGCCGCATGATCGCGTCACGCTCGACGCGCACCTGCAACTGCTGCTCGAAGAGCGGATCATGTACGCGCAACATCGGCGCGATCGCGTGTTCTATTCGTTCCGCCATGCGTTGATTCGCGACGCGGCGTACGCGTCGATGCCGCCGGCCGTGCGGTGCGCCAACCATGCGCGAGTCAACCGCGCGCTGGCCGCGCAAGCCGATCGCGGCGCGGACGCACCCGCGTTCGGCGCCGACGAACACGCCACGCGCATGTGCATCTGAATCCTGCATTCGATGCACGGATGTCCCAGCGGTGCCGCCACCCGCGTCCTACAGTGGGCCAGATAGGCCGATCCGGCTTTCAGCGCCGGATCGGCTTCGACAATCTGGAGACAACCCCATGACAGCCGAGTACACCCTTCAACACCGGATCGCGGGCGACGCGTGTGACGCCGCGCAGGGCGAGTGGTTCGAGAAATTCGAACCGTGCACCGGGCACCTGCTTGCGCGCGTGGCGGCCGGCACCGGCGTCGACGTCGACCGGGCCGTGCGTGCGGCCCGCGCGGAATTCGACGGCGGACACTGGCGCCGGTTGCCCGGCGCGGCGCGAGCGAAGCTGCTGAACCGGCTGGCCGACCTGCTCGAGCATGACGCGGAACGCTTCGTCGAGTTGCTGGCGCGTGAACAGGGCCGCCCCGCGATGGAAGTGCGCATGATGGACCTGCCGATGTCGATCGACACACTGCGCTACTTCGCCGGATGGGCGGACAAGCTTGAAGGCCGCCAGATTCCGACCGGCGGCTTCATGGGACGCCCGACCGTCAACTACACGGTGCGCGAAGCAGTCGGCGTCGCCGGCCTGATCGTGCCGTGGAATGCGCCGCTGATGATCGCGTGCTGGAAACTGGCGCCCGCGCTCGCGGCCGGCTGCACGGTCGTGATCAAGCCGTCGGAGGACGCGCCGCTCGCGGTCGGGGCGCTGGCGGACCTGGCGGCGCAGGCAGGCTTTCCGCCGGGTGTCGTGAATCTCGTGCACGGCATCGGCGCGTCGGTCGGCGCCGCGCTGGTCAATCACCCGGGCGTCGACAAGGTCAGCTTTACCGGTAGCACCGAGGTCGGCCGCACGATCGCGCGCGAAGCCGGCGCACAGTTCAAGCGGCTGACGCTGGAACTCGGCGGCAAGGCGCCGCAGATCATCTTCGACGACGCGAATCTCGAGCAGGCGATCGCCGGCGTCGCGATGGGGCTGTTCGTCAACCAGGGGCAGACGTGCGCGGCCGGCACGCGCGTGCTGGTGCAGCGCCGTCACTACGACGACGTCGTCGGCGCGCTCGCGCATGCGGCGCGGTCGATCAGGGTCGGCACGCCGTTCGACCCGGCGACGCAGATGGGTGCACTGATCAGCGCCCGCCATGCCGACCGCGTGAAGACGCATATCGCCGTGGCGCTTCACGACGGCGCGACGATGGTCGCGGGCGACGAGCCGGTGCCGTCGCAAGGCTTCTTCGTGCGGCCGACGGTGTTCGCGAATGTCGATCCGGCGATGCGCATCGCGCGCGACGAAGTGTTCGGGCCGGTCGGCACGATCATGCCGTTCGATACGGAAGACGAGGCCGTCGCGCTGGCGAACGACACCGTCTACGCGTTGTCCGCCACGCTGTGGACCCGCGATCTCGCGACCGCGCACCGTACTGCCGCCCGTCTGCGGGTCGGCGCGGTCGCGGTGAACGCGTGGAGCCCGCTCGACGCACGGCTGCCGTGGGGCGGCTTCAAGGAGAGCGGCGTCGGGCGCGACCTGTCGCAGAGTGGGCTCGATGCGTACCTGGAGGAGAAGGTCGTCACGATCGCGATGTAGCCGCGCACGTGCCGGCTCGGAGACACAACAACAAGATCGCGGGCATTGCTTGCCCGCCTATCCCATTCGACAGACACATGACTACTCAAGACCTGACCTTCGATTACGTCGTCATCGGCGCGGGTTCCGCCGGTTGCGTCGTGGCCGCGCGGCTGATCCAGCAGAACGCCGGTTCGGTGCTGCTGCTGGAAGCCGGCACGCGCGACGACAATCCGTTTCACCGGATTCCGGGCGGCGTGATGCAGGTGTTCCAGAAGAAATCGTGGCCGTACATGACCGAACCGCAGCCGAACGCGAACGGCCGCAGCATGATCATCGCGCAGGGCAAGGTGCTGGGCGGCGGCAGTTCGGTCAACGGGATGATCTACATCCGCGGGCAGCGCGACGATTACGACGACTGGGCGACGCAGTGGGGATGCACGGACTGGCGCTACGACGACGTGCTGCCGTATTTCATGAAGGCGGAAGCGAACGAAAGCCTCGGGCCTGCGTATCACGGCCAGACGGGTCCGCTGCCCGTCAGCGAGAACCGTTATCGCCATCCGTTGACGGCTGCGTTCATCCGGGCCGGGCAGGAGATGGGGCTGCGCTACGTCAACGATTTCAACGGCGAAGTGCAGCAGGGCATCGGCTATTACCAGACGACGACGCGCAACGGCGAACGCGCAAGCACCGCGCAGACCTATCTGGCGTCGGTGCGCGACGACGTGAAGCTGAAGGTGGTGACCGGCGCGCTCGTGCACCGGATCCGGACCGATGCGGCGCGTGCGGTCGCGGTCGAATTCAGCGAAGGCGGCCACGCGCCCGTGTCGGTGCGCGTGCGCAACGAGGTCGTCGTGAGTGCGGGAGCGATCGGGAGTCCGAAGGTGCTGATGCTGTCCGGCATCGGGCCGGCGGAGCATCTTGCCGCGCTCGGGATCGATACGGTTGCCGCATTGCCGGTCGGCCGGAATTTCCACGATCATCTGCATATGTCGGTGCAGGCGTCGATTCGCACGCCGGCGAGCCTCTACGGCGAGAACACCGGGCTCCGGGCGATGCGCCATTTCCTGCAATGGAAGTGCTTCAGGAGCGGGCTGCTGACCAGCAACATCCTCGAAGGCGGCGCATTCATCGACACGCAGGGCACCGGGCGGCCGGACGTACAGTTCCATTTCCTGCCGCTGCTCGACAACTTCGACAATACGCCGGGAGAGAAGCCCCCGGCGAGCGAGCACGGCATGTCGGTCAAGGTCGGCCATCTGCAACCGAAATCGCGCGGGCGGGTGGCGTTGCGCAGCAAGGATCCGTCGGATCTTCCGAGGATCGATGCGAACTTCCTGAGCGACCCGGCCGACCTCGACGGCCAGATCCGGGCGGTTCAGGCCGGGCTCAGGATCCTGTCGGCGAAGGCGCTGCAGGCGCACGTGAAGGAAATCGTCGCGCCGGCTCGGATCGATGCGGACGACCTGCCAGCAATCGAGGCGTTCGTGCGGCAGGACATCAAGACCGTCTATCACCCGGCCGGCACCTGCAGGATGGGTACGGACCCGCGGACGTCGGTGGTCGACCAGAAGACGCTGCGCGTGCACGGCTTCGCCAATCTGCGCGTGATCGATTGCTCGATCTGCCCGCAGGTGCCGAGCGGCAACACCAACGCGCCGGCAATCATGATCGGCGAACGCGGCGCTGATCTGCTGCTCGGTCGGTGAAAGAGGCGGCGCAGGGCTGACCTGCGCTGACTTCGCGTCGGGCGATGCCGACGCCGTTTCGTTCGAATCAGAGCGGAAACACGGCCTTGAGCCAGAACGCCGCGCCTTCCGGGCGGTTTCGCACATCGGTTTCCATCTGGTATTTGGCGGTCACGAACCAGCCCTTCCCGCTGTCGTACTTGATCGACGGGCCGATCGCGAACGCACGGCCGCGATTGCCGGCGATGGTTTGCCCGGCCTGTGAGTCGTCCGTCATCTGCCGGTAGACATAGCCGCCCGCGCCGACCGTCAGCCCGTTGCCGAAACCCCAGCCCGCCGAATAGTCGACGATGAATTCCTGGCCGGACCGGTAGTCCGTCGCGTGGTTGCGCTGGTTGAAGGTCCACATCAGCTTTGCATCGAACACCGGCCCGGTACGGCCGCCGTACGAGATCCCCGCGATCGGCTGGATCGCCCAGACGTGTCGGCCGATGTTGGCCAGGTCGCTTTTGTCGTACCGGCCCGTTGGCGCGAAGAAATCGACGGCGAGCAGCGTGTGGAGCGTCGGCGTGACGTGCCAGCCGAGCGCCGGCCCGAACGTCATGTCGCCGACACCGGTTCGCCGCTGCGATTGCCCGCCCGCGTGCACGTCGAGCGTGACGAGCGGAAGCAGCGCATGCATGGCCAGCGACGCGCCGGCAAATGTGTAGGGTGTGACCCACACGATCCGTGGCGTCACCGAATAGGCAGTGATGCTGAAGTCCGGCGGCGCGACGTTGCGGCCGTCGTTGTCGCGCAGTTCGCCGGCGTGGTAGCGCTCCGCGTAGATCAGTGCATAGAGCCCCGGCGGCGGCAGTGCGCAGCACAGGTAGCCTTCCGCCCCGGTCGGGTAGACGGAGCCGCCGCCTTCGGTTGCGTGAGCGCCGTGCGCGACGACGAGCGCGGACAGCATCACGGAAAGGGATCGTCGTTTCATCGGTTGTCTCCTCCTGCGGCGCGCGAGCGGCCGCCGTTTGTCTTCGGGCGGCTTGCGTGACGGCATGGGCCACGCACGTGAAGCCCGGCCGGAAGCCGTTTTTCCGCCCGTCAGCAGGGTGCCGCGCCAGTTTTTCGCTCGCATGTGTTTGCGTGCAGAGCCGTCAGGAGTGCGGTGCATCTAGGGGAAATCTTTACAGCGTCAGGTAGCGTTCCGGCCACGCATGGGAGTTGTGCGAATGTTCTTTCGCATCGATGCGCCGTACGCTACGAGCCGATCCCCTCTCATCGGTGCTGGCCGGGCGCGTGTCGTCGCACATGACCGGAAGTCGGGCGAGTCGATCGTCGCGCCCGCTGCATGCGCACGCAGGCGGCCATGCAATGGACGTACTTGAAGGCCGGATATTTCTGGAGGCAAACGTCATGATCGATTCGGGTGCGCATCCGCCGCAGCGGGAAGGCGGCGTGCCGTGCTGGTCGGAGCAGATCCGGCATCGGTTCTTTCCGCTGGAGCTGAACGCCGGCGCGTCCGGCGAATTCGATGCGAGCGTCGACGTGTTCGATCATGCGCGCTGCCGCGTGGCGCGCATTGCGGCCAGCGCGCACAGCGCCTCCATCGGTCGCGACGCCTGCAAGACGCTGAAGCACCGCTACGTCAAGGTGATCTGGCAACTGAGCGGCGTGGCGAGGCTCGAGCAGGGTGCCAGCGAAGTGATCGTGCCGCCCGGGCATTTCACGCTGTACGAGGCGAGCAGCCCATACTGGATTCAAAACGACGCACACGGCGAATTCGTCACGATGCTGTGCGAAGTGGCCGACCACGACGCGCTGCTGGCGTTGGCCCGGCACGCGATCGGCCGCGCGATGCCGACGACGGGCGGCGCGGCCGTGGCGCTCGCGAGCCTGCAGGCGATGATCGCCGAGGGCCGGCGCATGAATCCGCGCAGCCGCTTCGGCGTGCTGGAACTGGTGGCGACGTTGCTCGCCGAGACCATCGATTTCGCGGACGGCACGGCGCCCGCTTCGCGGCGCAAGATCCGCGAGACGTTGCTGCGCGACGCGCAGCAATACATCCATCGGCATCTGGACGACGGCGAACTGTCGCCCGATCGTATTGCCGCCGCATTGAAGGTGTGCCGCCGCACGCTTTACCAGGCGTTCGAATCGATCGGCGAGCGGCCGCAGGCGATGATCCAGCGCCTGCGGCTCGAGAAGTGCCATGAAGTGCTGTCGCAGACCGGTGCCGACGGGGCGAGCATTACGCGCCTCGCGCTGCAGTCGGGGTTTTCCGATCCGGCGTATTTTGCGCGCCTGTTTCGCCGGCGCTTCGGCGTCACGCCGTCGCAGTGTCGGGATGCGGCGATGCAGGACGAGGGCGGTGCGGGATCGTCGGGTTAGTCGCGGCGTGCATTCGTTGCGATTCGAACCGACTCGATCGGAGGATGGCCGGCAGCGTGTGACGACGAACGCGGCAGCGCGGGCCGGCACCGCGCCTGCGTCGTCAGGCGATCCGAACACAGGGGCGTCGCCAGAATCCGCCGAGACGGCGGCCTGGAACCGCGTGCTGAACCCGATCCGCGCGATCGACTGCAGCGCGCCGCTCGACGCGCCGTTCGCATCCATCACGCCGTTGATCTGCGCGTTGCTGCCGTGGTCCGCGCGCTGGTGCACGCCCGCCACGTACACCATCGTGCGTTTCGACAGCCAGTACTGGACGGCGGCCAGGAGCTGGTGCGCGTGCGCGTTGTCGAGCGTGTCGTTGCCCTTCATGTACGTATAGCTCGCGCCGATCACCCATGCCGGCGACGGCCGCCATGCGGCACCGGCTTCCGCCGACCACGCACCCGCGCCGTTCTGCGCGTTGCGTACCGTCGTGAAGAGCGCCTTCCCGGTGACCGTGCCGAGCGTGTAGTGCACGCCCGCGCCCCAGTTGCGCACGCTGGTCGGCGGTAGCCCGTTCGTCGTGCCGTACTTCTGGTTCGTATAGGCCGCGCCCGCGCCGAACGGGCCGTTGTCGTAGCTCGCGCCGACGCTGACCGTGTTGTTCGCGCCGACCGACCCCGCGACGTTCCCGAAGCCGTACAGCGCGCCGACGGTCAGGCCCGACAGCGACGGGCTCGTGTACTTGACCGAATTCGCGACACGATTGCTGCCCGCGACGCGATCCCAGTCGAATGCGCCGGTCGGGTTGTTCGGCAACGCGAGCTTGTCGAACGGCCCGTTGCGAAAGCCGTACAGGCCGACGAGATCCTGCGCGATCTCGTTGCTGCTCGCGGCCAGCGCGTCGACCATGAACTCGTACTGGTTGCCGAGCGTCAGCGTGCCGTACCGGTCGTTCTGCAGCCCGACATAGGCGGTGCGCGCGAACAGCCCGCCGCCGATGATCGAGCCGTTGCCGAGCGAATACTGGTTGACGAGCCGGAAGATCGCGCGCGTGCCCGCGCCGAGATCCTCCTTGCCTTCGAAACCGAGCAGGTTCGGGAAGAAGATGTTGTCGTCGAACTTCGCGGCGCCGTGGCCGCCTTGATTGCTGACGTAGCTGATGCCGGCATCCATCAGCCCGAACATCGCCACGCTGCTCTGCGCGAACGACACGGCGGGAATGGTGCATGCCGCGAGCGCCAGAAGGGTCTTTTTCGTCATCTCCAATGTGCTCCTCACATGTTTCCGATCGAGTCGGATATTTTTTATTGGACTACTGATTGATATGAGCAAAGCTGAACCGGATGAATCCCGGCTCAGTGACAACCGAAGGAAATCGATGTGGGACGGGCATCGGCAGCAATCGCGGGCGTGCCGATGCCCGCTCAGCAGCGCGCTAGACCGTCGAATACCCGCCATCGACCGGCACGACCGCGCCGGTCACGAACGACGCGCTGGGCGAGCACAGGAACAGGATCGCGTCCGCGACTTCGTCGGCCGTGCCCCAGCGCCCGAGCGGCGTGCGCTCGAGGATGCGCCGCGACGCCTGCATGTCGGCCATCAGGCCGCTGCTGAGCGGCGTATCGATCCAGCCGGGCGCGACCGCATTCACGCGAATGCCGCGATCGGCCCACGCCTGCGCGAGCGAGCGCGTGAGCTGCGCGATGCCTCCCTTGCTCGCGCTGTACGCGGGCCGGTCCTTGCTGCCGAAGTACGTGTACATCGACGCGATATTGACGATGCTGCCGCCGTGTGCCGACAGCGCCGGCCGCGCGGCGTCGGAGGCACGCATCACCGACGTCAGGTTCACGTTCAGCACGAGCTCGAACTGGTCCATCCGGTATTCGTCCGCGTGCCGGCTGATGCCGACGCCGTTGACGAGCACGTCGAGCCGCGGCAGCGCCGCGATCGTGCGCGTCAGCGCATCGCTGTCGGTCACGTCGAGTTCCACGCAGCGAACGCCCGCATGCACGGGCGCATGCGGGTCGGCCGCATTGAGCCCGAGCGCGACGACCGACGCGCCGGCCTCCGCGAACCGCATCGCCGTGCGCGCACCGATGCCCGACGTGCCGCCCGTCACGACGACGGACTGCCCCTCAAACGCCCACTGACGACTCATGCTCGACGCTCCCGATGGTGTGCGCGCGACGGGCGGGCCGTTGCGCGGGTGAAACGAGGATCTTGATTTGCGCGCGGTCGGCGAGCAGCGCGTCGAAGCCGTCGGCGACGGCGTCTTCGAGCGACACGATGCGCGTGACGATCGACGTGAGGTCGAGCGCGCCCGACGCGACGATGCGCAGCAGGTCTTCGTACGCATGCCGGTAGCCGACGCTCGCCGTGAAGGTCAGCTCGTCGTTGACTGCGCGGAACGCGTCGAAGCCGGCATGCGGCATCAGGCCGACCATCACGACGCGTCCACCCTTGCGCAGTGCCTGCATCGCCGATTCGAACGTGGCCGGCAGCCCGGCCGCTTCGAAACTCGCATCGACGCCGAGCCCGCCCGTGGCCGCGCGGATCGCGTCCTGCAGCGCGGATGCACCGAGTGCGCGTGCGTCGAACGTATGCGTTGCGCCGAAGCGCGCGGCCGCCGCGAGCCGTTCGGGCGAGACGTCGACGGCCACGATCGTGGTCGCCCCCTGCAGTTTCGCGAGCATGATCAGCAGCAGGCCGATCGGGCCGAGGCCGAACACCGCACAGGTTTCGCCGAGCCGCAGTTCGCCACGCCGCAACGCGTGCAGCGCGACGGCCGCCGGCTCCATCACCGCGGCCTGCTCGAGACTCACGCCGTCAGGCAGGCGATGCAGCATGTACGCCCGCACGACCGCGAAGTCGGCCATGCCGCCGTCGCCCATCAACCCGGCGAAGCCCATCGACACGCACAGGTTGTACGACCCCGCGCGGCAATACGCGCACTGGCTGCAGCGATACTCGGGCTCGACCGCGACGCGATCACCCGCGCGCAGCGCCGTCACGTCGTCGCCGACCTCGACGACGGTGCCGCAGAACTCGTGGCCGAGCGTCAGCGGCGCGGTGCGGCGCGACAGCGGATGCGGCGTGTCGACCGGAATCGCGTGCGGGCCGTCCGCATATTCGTGCAGGTCGCTGCCGCAGATCCCGCAGTACGCGATCGCGATGCGCACGTCGCCGGGGCCGACGCGCGGCGTGTCGATTTCCACGAGACGGACGTCGCGCGGGCCATGCCATTGAAGTGCCCGCATGTCAGTGGCCTCCGAGGTTTTGTGGATCGAGATGGTTCGCGGCCGAGCCGGCGAGTGCGCGCTTGCGCAGCACGGCGGGCGCGGTCTCGACGAGGCCGAACGACAGCACGCACGCGAGGATCGCGCCGGCAGCCGACGTCCACATCGCGAACTGCAGGCCGTACTGGTCCGCCGCGAAGCCGGCAACGGTCGGTGCAACGAAGCCGCCGATCAACTCACCGGCGCCCATGATCAGGCCGAGCGCGCTGGCGATCGCGCGCGGCGGCACCGTTTCGGCCGGGATCGTCGCCATGAACAGCGTGAAGCAGCCGAGGCCCGTGTACGTGGCGAACACGAGCGCGCCGAGCGCCCACAGCGAGCCGGCATGGATCATCACGACCGGGCACACGGCCGCGATCAGCGCGAACACGATCATCGTCGGCTTGCGGCCGATCCGGTCGGAGATCGCCGGCACCGCGAAGCCCCAGAACACCCACGCGGCGCCGAGGCAGGTCATCACGACGCCCATGTCGGACGGCGACAGATGGCGGCTTTCCACGAGGAACACCGGCGCGAACGAGATGATCACGACGAACCACGTGAGAAAGAAGCCGCTGATCAGCACGCAGAGCAGGATGTTGCGCTCCTTCAGCAGCGCCCATCGGTTGATTGCCGCGCCGCTCGCGGCCGGCGCGCCGCCGGGTTCGGCCCGCGCGTGCCGCACGCCGCCGGGCGGCGCTTCGCGCACCCAGCGCCAGATGCAGAACGCGATCAGGAAGCCGGGAAGGCACGACACGTAGAACGCCTCGCGCCAGCCGTACGTGGTCGCGATGCCGATGACCACCGGCGGGCCGATCATCGCGCCGAGCAGGCCGGCGGCGGAGCCTTGCAGCAGGCCCATGTTCAGCCCGCGGCGGCTCGGCGTCGAGCTTTCGACCATCAGCGATTGCGACAGCGGCAGCACGGGGCCTTCGGCGATGCCCATCAGCGCGCGGAACGCGATCAGGCTCGCGAAGCCGCCGACGAGCCCCGACAGCGCCGAGCACGCGGAAAAGCCGAGCACGGCCGCGATCAGCAGCGGCTTGCGCGTGCCGCGCGCGTCGGACCACGCGCCCGTCGCGGCGCCGGACAATGCCCACGTAAGCGCGAGCGCGGACGACACCATGCCGAGCTGCGTGTTCGTCAGGTGCAGCTCGGCCGACATGAACGGGAACAGGAACGACAGCGCGAGGCGGTCGAAGAACACGAAGCCGAACGTCATGAACAGGATCAGCAGCAACCTGTTCTCATACGTCCACGCGGATCGGGAGGCGGAAGGGGATGTCATGGTGAGCCTCGCCGCGCGTCAGCGGAACAGCTTGTCGATCGCTTGCGCGCCGAGGCCGACCTTCTCGTAATGCGCCTTGCACATCGCGATGTACGAATGCACGTCGAAGTAGCCGTCTGGATTGCCTGCTTCGTCGAGCCAGATCAGCGGCCCCTTCACGATGAAGAACGCGCGCATCGGCTCCGGGTGATCGAACGCGACGAGCGTGTGGCCTTCGCCTGGCGTCTCGTACACGAAGTCGCCGCGCGTCGCGGTCCATTCGTGCTCCAGATAACCCCACTTTCCCGACAGCGTGTAAGCGAACACCTCGTGCGGGTGATAGTGCCGGTTCACGAGCCCGGCTTCCTTCGCCATCAGGATGTCGCACCATTTGTTCTGCGACGGCGAGATCCACAGCGGCCGCGACGAAACCGTTTCGGTGAACGGAACGTAATAGCGCTCGTCGTCGGTGGCCGCGTTCGCGATGTACGCTTCGGGCAGCGCATCGGGCTTGAACGGATTGGCAATCGGCGGGATGTTTTGCCAGAATTCGGCTACGGCTTTGTCGACCACGGTTTGTCTCCTTAGGTATCAGTTGTCGTGGGCTCGACTGTAGCCAGCCGGTGCGCGCCGCTCTTGACTGGGCTGGACGAATTGCTTGACCGCGCCGGACATTGCATCGCACCAGAATCCAGACGAACCATCCCCCAATCCGTGCCGCTCCGCACGACAGGCGCCCGCAGGAGGCGACGTGACGAATTCGACCGTTTTTTCCCGCACGCGAGGCTCGACGGCCGACGTGCCGGCGCGCGACAGGATGGCGTACTGGGATGCGTTCAATGCGGCGACGCTGGTCGGGCTGCGCTGTTCGTCGCTGTCGCCGGCCGGGCTCGAGGTCGAGAAGACCGATATCGCGTTGCCGGGCCTCGGCATCGCGGACATCAGCGGCCAGGATCACGTGATCGAGCGCAGCCCCGCGCTGGTGCGCCAGTTGCCGAAGGAGTCGCTGTTTGCGTGCCAGATCCTGAGCGGGCGCGCGTATTTCATCCAGCGAGACCGTTGCCTGCTCGCGGACGCCGGCGATGTCGTCGTCTACGACACGCGCGTGCCCTATCTGTTCGGATTCCTGACGCCGATGCGGCAGCTGCTGATCGATATCCCGATCACGACGTTCGACGACCGGCTCGATGCGGAACTGGCGGCGCTGCCGCTGCGGATCGCGCCGAAACCGGGCGCGGGCGCGATGCTTGGCGCGACGTTGCGCGCGAGCGTCGAGCGCTTCATGAAGGATCCGGTCGAGCGTGACGCCGCGCAGTTCGCCGAACACACGCGCACGCTGGTCGCGGAACTCATCGATGCGGAGGTGAACGGTGCGGGTGCCTCACGTGCGTCGCTGTCGTATCTGCTGACCGCGAAGCAGTACGTCGCGACGCATCTCGGCGATCCGGAACTCGGGCCGCAGGCCGTCGCCGACGCGGTCGGGCTGTCGCTGCGGCATCTGAGCCGGCTCTTCGCAGCCGAAGGCGAGTCGATCACGCAGCACATCTGGTCGGAACGGTTGTCGCATGCGTATCGCGAGCTGACCGATGCGCGGCTGCGCAAGACGAGCGTCGGCGAAATCGCGTTCCGCTGGGGCTTTTCGAGCCAGGCTCATTTCAGCCGTGCGATTCGCGAGCGCTATGGCGCGTCGCCGATGGCGCTGCGCGAGGCGGCGCGGGCGGACGGGGCTGATTCCGGCAGGTGATGCAGAGGGAGCGGCGGCGCGTGTCTCACGCGCCGTCTTTTTATTGTCGTGAACGAAAACGCCCGCGCGCCGCGTTGCGTTACTCCGCGAGCATGAATTCGGCGCAGCGTTCCGACATCATGATCGTCGGAGCGTTCGTATTGCCGGACACGATGCGCGGCACCACCGACGCATCGCAGATTGTGCGGCGGGCCGCCCGGACGCGCGCCATTGTACTCACCCGCCACTCACGAATGACCCGCCCCCGCGAATGCCGTGACAAGCGCGCGCACATGACACCGGCCGGTCGCGGAACCGCGCGGACTGCGCGATCCGATCGACCGGCCTGCTACAGCTGACTTCAGGCCGCGCTGGCTTCGTCGATCCGGCGAATGTCGTCCTGATCGAGCTGAACGCGGATCGCTTCGCCGAGCGATGCCAACTGCGCCAGCGACGTCGCGCTGGCGATCGGCGCGGTGATCGTCGGCCGCGCGATCTGCCAGGCGAGCGCGATGGCGGCCGGCTGCGTGCCGTGCTTCGCCGCCACCGCGTCGAGTGCCGCGAGGATGCGCAGCCCGCGTTCATTGAGATACCCGGCGACGCGATCGCCGCGCACGCTCTTCTTCAGGTCGGCCTCGCTGCGGTACTTGCCCGACAGGAAGCCGCTCGCGAGCGCGTAGTAGTTGACGACACCGAGCTTCAGGTCGCGCACGACCGGTTCGAGATCGCGTTCGTAGTCGGCGCGGTCGAGCAGGTTGTATTCGGGCTGGATGACCTGGTAGGCGGGCAGGCCGTCGCGCTTGCTGATGTCGGCCGCTTCGCGCAGCCGTGCGCCGCTGTAGTTCGATGCGCCGATGATCCGCACCTTGCCCGCGTCGATCAGCGTTTGATAGGCGCCGAGCGTTTCTTCGAGCGGGGCCGTATCGGCGAGGTCGCGATGCGAGAAATACAGGTCGATGTAGTCGGTCTGCAGGCGGCGCAGCGAATCGTCTACCGCCTTCAGGATGTTGTCTTTCGACAACCCCGCGCGCGCGCCCAGCAGGCCGACCTTGGTCGCGATCACGACCTGCTCGCGCTTGCCGGAGCGCTTGAGCCACTTGCCGATGATCGTTTCCGATTCGCCGCCGTGGTTGCCGGGTACCCAGGCCGAGTAGACGTCGGCCGTGTCGATGAAGTTGATGCCGGTGTCGGCGAGCGCGTCGAGCAGCGCAAACGACGTGTTCTCGTCGACGGTCCAGCCGAAGACGTTGCCGCCG
The DNA here is from genome assembly GCF_002223155.1 of Burkholderia sp. AU31652. NCBI lineage: Bacteria > Pseudomonadati > Pseudomonadota > Betaproteobacteria > Burkholderiales > Burkholderiaceae > Burkholderia > Burkholderia sp. AU31652. The sequence goes on from NZ_NKFG01000005.1 coordinate 60,686, forward strand.
AACGCGAGCGGCGAAACCTGGATGTTCGATGTGCCGAGGGTGCGTAGTGCCATGTTCTGCTCCGATATCTGCGGGTGACGGAATGGAACTGCGGGATGGGCCGAGACGATCACGGCGAGACGACGGGGTACGTGGTGCGGTCACGCCGTTGTCGCGGGACGCCGGACATTCTCGCCGATCGCTCCGAATCGTGCAGGCGGCGCACCGTCGCGATGGCGGACGGCCTGACGCGGATGACGGACGCTCCGTCCGTTGCGTGGGTACTTCGTGTGGCTGCGTTCGATCAGGAACCGATTTTTGTCGCGGCTGGCGCGACTTGACGCGGAACGGCGCGTGGGCGGAAGCAGGTGGGAGGGCGGGAACGTGGATGTTCCGGCATTGCGCCGAAGCGGGCGGGGACGACGGGCGGCGAGCGGCCGCCCGTGCGACGGTGAGCCGGTCAGCGCAACTGCACCGCCGCGAGAAACAGCACCATGCTGCCGATTGCGCCATCCAGTACGCGCCACGCCATGGCCTTGCGGAACCACGGCGCCAGCAGCCGCGCACCGTAGCCGAGCCCGAGGAACCACACGACGCTGACCGACATTGCGCCGATCGCGAACGCGAGCCGCGCGCCTTCCGGCTCGCGTGCGCCGGCCGTGCCGATCAGCAGGAACGTGTCGAGATACACGTGCGGGTTGAGCCACGTGAACGCGAGCGTCATCAGCACGATCGCGAGGCCGCTCTGCGGCGGCGGCGCGACCGCGTCGCCGCGCACGTCGAGCGTTTCGTGGCCCGGCTTGAACGCGCGGCGCAGCGCATTGATGCCGAACCACGCGAGATACGCGAGGCCGACGTACAGCACCGCGTGGACGAAGGTCGGATAGCGTTCGACGAGCGCCGACGCGCCGCCGACGCCCGCGCCGATCAGGATCATGTCGGACAGTGCGCACAGCAGCACGATCTTGCCGACGTGCGAGCGCATGATGCCCTGCCGCAGCACGAATGCGTTCTGTGCGCCGATGGTGACGATGAGCGAGCCGCAGAGTACGGCGCCGTGAGAAAAAGCGAGCCAGTTCATGGTGGGTGACAACAGTGGAAGCAGTAGACGAATGAATCGGGTAGCGCTAGTCTGCGGTCAGCCTGAAAATAAGAGAAGCTAAATCACCTAATGCCGATTAAGGAAATCTAATGCTCGACTACGCGTTGCTCGATGCCCTCGCGGCCGTGATCCGGCACGGCTCGTTCGAGCGGGCGGCCAAGGAGCTGAACGTCACGGCGTCGGCCGTGTCGCAGCGCGTGAAACTGCTGGAGGAGCGGGTCGGCAGCGTGCTCGTCAAGCGCGGGCAGCCATGCGTCGCGACGACGTCGGGTGCGCTGCTGTGCCGCCATACCGAGCGCGTGCAACTGCTCGAGGCCGAGCTGGGCGGCCGGATGCCCGCATTGCCGGGCCAGATCGCGAGCACGTGGCCGACGTTGCGCGTGGCCGTCAACGACGACAGCGTCGCGACGTGGTTCATCGACGCGGTCGGGCCGTTCTGCACGGAGCGCGAGACGTTGCTCGACCTCGTGATCGACGACCAGGATTACACCGCGTCGCGCATTCGCGACGGCAGCGTGCAGGGCGCGGTGACCGCGCAGGCCGAGCCGATCCAGGGGTGCCGATCGGAGCGGCTCGGGCGCATCCGCTATCGAGCGGTGTGCTCGCCGGCGTTTTACGCGCGCTACTTCGACGTGGGCATCACGCGCGATGCGCTGCGCCGCGCGCCGTGCGTGATGTTCAATCCGAAGGACGGGCTGCAGGCGCGTTTCATCCGGCGCGTGACGCGCGCGGATCTCGATCCGCCGCAGCACTGGATACCGCACGTCGCGGGCTACCTGCGTGCGTGCGAAACGGGATTGGGATGGGGGATGTGTCCGGACCGGATGGTCGACCGCCAACTGGCGGCGGGTGAACTGGTCGACATGTCGCGCGGGCGAACGATCGACATCGACCTTTACTGGCAGAGCTGGCGTTTGTCGATCGGCTGGCTCGACGATTTCAGCGCGGCGCTGAAGGCGCGCGCCGCGCTGTTTCTCGATTGACCGATCGCGTGACGCAGGCGGCGCGCGCGAGGTGCGCGCCGTGCGGCATCACATCAGACGTGATGCAGGCCGTCGAAATCGACGATCTGGACGTGGCGGCCCTGCATTTCGATCAGGCCGCGCTTCTGGAATTTCGACAGTGTGCGGCTGACCGTTTCGAGCGTCATGCCGAGGTAGCTGCCGATGTCTTCGCGCGTCATCCGCAGGTTGAATTCCGACGGCGAGTACCCGCGCTTCAGGTAGCGCGACGAGACGTCGAGCAGGAACGCGGCGACGCGCTCTTCGGCATTCAGCGAACCGAGCAGCATCGTTTGCGACGTTTCGCGCACGATCTGTTCGCTCATCAGCTTGTGCATGCGCAACTGCATCGAACCGGCTTCCGAGCAGAGCGTCTTGAGCGCGCTGTACGGAATCACGCAGACCGAGCTGTCTTCCAGCGCGACCGCGGTGCGCGGATGCGTGTCGTCGCAGATGCCGTCGAGGCCGAGCGCTTCGCCGGCGAGATGCAGGCCGGTGACCTGCTCGCGGCCGTCGTGGCGCGTCGCGACGGTTTTCAACGAGCCCGAGCGCACCGCGTACAGGTTGTCGAATGCGTCGCCTTCGCGGAACAGCGCTTCGCCGCGCTTGACGGGGCGCGCCGCGCAGATGACCGACTCGAGGCGACTGAGCGCTTCGGGCGCCAGGCCCTGCGGCATGCACAGGTGCCGCATGGCGCACGACGAGCAGTGCGCGGCCTGGCGAGGAGCCCAGCTACCGGCATGAGGCGTGGCGGCGGGACGTGTGGCGACGGGCGTCAGCATGATCGTTTACTCCGGCGTTGAATCGACGGAATCATTGTCCCACCGCAACTTGCCGCTGTCGGGTGACAAAACGTCGCGACTGCCCGCGCATGCCGAACGCTGCTTACGCAACCGTTTCGTCGACGTTGGCGGCCGCCGGAATCAGCAGCACGGGCAGCGTCGCGTGGCGCACGCACTGCTCGGCGATGCTGCCGAGCACGAGACGGCGGAACCCGCGGCGGCCGTGCGTGCCGAGTACGAGCAGATCGGCATCGAACGCTTTCGCGCCGTCGAGGATCAGCGACGACACTTCGTTGAGCGACGTCGCTTCGCCCAGCTTCGTCTCGCCCTTTACGCCCGCTGCCTGCATCAGCGCGGTGAAATCCTTCGCGAGTGCGTTGCCCTGCGCGACGAGCTGATCGCGCAGCACGGACGGATCGTAGCCGGGCACGTTGTAGTAGATCGCGGCGTTCTCGACGACGTAGAACGGTTGCAGCTCGGCGCCGTGCGATTTCGCGAGCGCCAGCGCGGCATCGAACGCATGGCGGGACGTGTCGCTGCCGTCGACGGCAACCAGAATACGCTTGTACATAGTGTCTCCGAGTGGCGGGTTGAAACGAAGTCGGCCGGATGGCCGATCGGGCTGGGCAATGCGCAATGCTGCGAGGCAGAGTAAACCAATGGCAGGGACTTTGCAGTGAGGTGCCGGTCGTGCCGCGCGGCGGCGTCGCTTCCGTTTGCGCGGCGCACGGCCAGGCACCTACGTATGCTGTGACACGCGACACGCGACACGCGACGCATGTCGTGCGACGTGGTGGTCGCTGTTGTCTGCATCGTCGGCGGGAAGGCATGCGCGCGCATCGGTGTCGCGTGTGGCGCACGCACACGCCTCGCCGCGCACGCCGATCGCATCGACACGACACGACAGTCACGCGGATGCATTGCCCGCATCGCCATTCAATCGCAACCGCGCCGTTTCGACATGACCTCGATCAACGCATGTGCGTCGGTGCAATTCACGGTGTGCATGACGCCGCCCGCGCTGCTGCGCGGAATCATTCGTTCGTGCATCGTGCACCGCGCGATTACCGGTGCACGATCGGCGCACGGTCGCGTACGCCGATCCCCAGCCATCGGCTAGTTTGCCGATACCGGTTCGCAAACGAACGATCGATTCAAACGCCGCGCCGGCTATCTCGGCACGGGCGTCAGCTCGAAGACGCGCTCTGGCCGACGCTGGTGGCCGGGCCAGTACGTGCTGCCGTACATCCGGTGGACGGGGCCGAACAGCGCGTCGCTCAGGGGCGGCGGCGCGTCGAAGCCCTTCTCGATCACCATGTAGCCGGCACGCAGCGCGAACGCCGGATGATTGCCGCCGGGGCGGCTGTCGAAACCGGCGAAGCCGTCGCCGGCTTCCGGCATCGCATTGACCAGCGACGCGTTGCTGCGCGTGATTTCGTCGGGCGAGATCGGCCCGCCGCCGGCAAGGCGTGCCGCCTCGCGGTTCTTGCCGTCGGTGTCGACCGTGCTGTCGTGCGTGTCGTCGTTGTCGAGCTCGATGCTGCGCGGACGCGAGCGATTGGTTTGACCGGATGATTCCATCGCGGCTCTCCTCGCGGCGAAGCGTTCCGGATCGAAGCAAATCCCGTTCCGGGCGTGACGGGAAAAGGCGCGCGGGCGATCGCCGCGGTCGCGCGACGCGCACTGATTTGTCATGATTTATTTCAGCTAGAAGACCCGTTTTCTACAGAGTATGATTCTTTTCCTGCGAAGCGGCGACAGGGGATTCAGTCGCGCCGCCTCTGCCCGCGCCGGGGGGCCGCAGCACCCCTTAAAGACGGGTAGTGAACAACAAAGCAAGGGACTAGAGGTGGCGGATTCATGCAAGCGACTACTGCCTTCACGCACCGCGGTTATCTGTTGAACTGCGCGCCCGCGCGCGCCAGTGACGGTTCGTTCAAACCCTACGTCGTGATCTCCCGATCGAGCGACGGGGAACTCGTTGCGAACCGATTTTTCCCGATCGAACTCCAGTTCAACGACGAAGGCGACGCGATCGCGCACGCGCGCGACTGGGCCGTGCGATGGATCGACGCGAGCAGCATCACGATCTGACGCCGTCGCGATCCCGTGGCATCGGCCGTCCGGCCGATCCCCGGCGTGCCGCTCCCGGACGGAAAACGCGGTAATCTTGCGGAACCCGTCACTTTATTAGCGGCCGTGCGACCGAGCGCGGCCGCCTGCATTGGCATATGTCGACATCACCCGCCCGTCAGTGGGGCCTTGAAGAAATCGTTGCCGGCTTGCGCGAGTCGCGCGAGGAACTCCATCGCACGCGCCATCCGCGCGGCATTCGCGAACTGCCGTCGCGCGATGCAATCTGCAAGATTGTGACCGGCCTGCGCGCGTCGATGTTTCCGACGCACTACGGCGCACCGGATCTGACCGACGAAAGCGTCGACTTCTACGTCGGCCACACGCTCGAAAGCACGCTGCGCATTCTGTCCGAACAGATCCGCCGTGCGCTGCCGTTCCTGCCCGAGCATGCCGATACGCCATTCGCGGAGCTCGACGAACGCGCGTTCGAAATCGCGCGCGAATTCGGCCGACAGTTGCCGGCGGTCCGCGCGCTGCTCGTCAGCGATATCCAGGCGGCCTATGCAGGCGATCCGGCCGCGCAGCACATCACCGAGATCCTGCTGTGCTACCCCGGCGTGCTGGCGATGATGCATCACCGGCTCGCGCATGCGCTGCACCAGCTGGGCGTGCCGCTGCTGGCGCGATTCATCAATGAAATCGCCCACTCGGCGACCGGCATCGACATCCACCCGGGCGCGCAGATCGGCCCGAGCTTCTTCATCGACCACGGCACGGGCGTCGTGATCGGCGAGACGGCGATCATCGGCGAGCGCGTGCGCGTGTACCAGGCCGTCACGCTCGGCGCGAAGAGCTTCCCCGCCGATGGCGAAGGCGCGCTGGTCAAGGGCAATGCGCGGCACCCGATCGTCGAGGACGACGTGGTGATCTACGCGGGCGCGACGATTCTCGGCCGTGTGACGATCGGGCGCGGCTCGGTGATCGGCGGCAACGTGTGGCTTACGCACAGCGTGCCGCCCGGCACGAGCGTCGCGCAGGGCAAGGTTCGAGAAGGCGGGAGCGCTGACAAGCCGTAACGCGGCGCGCGGCCGACGGCTGCCGGCCGTCGACGCGCGCACCGGTCAGTGCTTGCGGTCGGGCGCGCGGTGCTTGTACAGCACGTCCTGGTCGACGCGGATCAGGTTCTGCCCCGCATCGACGACGAAATCCACACCGTTGTACGCGTTGCCCGTCAGCATCAGGATCGCGCTCGCGACGTCGTCGGGGCCCGCGATGCGCGCGAGCGGCGTCGATGCGCGGCTCGCGTGCTCGAAGTCGGCCTGCGTCTGGTCGTCGCTCGGCAGCATCAGCCCGGGGAACACAGCATTCACGCGCAGCACCGGCGCGGACGACAGCGCGAGCATCTGCGTGAGGTTGCCGAGCGCGGCCTTCGCGACCGTATAGCTGAAATGGTCGCGGTGAAAGTTTTCCTTGATCTTCTGATCGACCACATTCACGACGACACCCTGCGTGCCGGCCGCGCGGGCCCGTTCGTAGAACGCGCGCGTGAGCAGGATCGGCGCGCGGCAGTTGACGGCCCACGCCTGATCGAACGCCGCGAGGTCGAAGCTCGGGAAATGGTCCTGCCAGAACACCGACGCGTTGTTGACGAGCACGTCGAGGCGCCCGAAGCGCGCATACACCTGGTCGATCAGCGCGGTGATCTGCGCGGCATCCGACAGGTCGGCCTGCAGCGCGACCGAATCGTGCCCGCGTTCGGCGATCGCACGGGCCGCCGCCTGCGCGGCATCGGCCGACCGGTCGTAATGCACCGCGGTGCGATAGCCGTGCGCGGCGAAATACTCGGCGAACGCGCGCCCGGCCCGGCGTGCGGCGCCGGTCACGAGCACGACGGGCGCGTGCGCCGCTTGCTTCGTCTGCTCCATTACGTATTCGTCAGATTCACGGAAGAAGGATTCGCGACGATCGACAGGAATTCGCGCCGCGTCGACGGATCGGTGCGGAATGAGCCGAGCATGCGTGACGTGACCATCTCGACGCCCGGCTTGTGCACGCCGCGTGTGGAAATGCACTGGTGCGCGGCTTCGAGGATCACGCCGACGCCCTTCGGCTGCAGCACGTCGAACAGCGTGTCGGCGATCTGCACGGTCATCTTTTCCTGGATCTGCAGGCGCTTCGCGAACGCGTCGACGAGGCGCGCGAGCTTCGAGATGCCGACCACGCGATGATTCGGCAGATACGCGACGTGCGCGCGGCCGATGATCGGCACCATGTGGTGCTCGCAGTAGCTCTCGAAACGGATGTCCTTCAGCACGATCATTTCGTCGTAGCCGTCGACTTCGCTGAACGTGCGCGCGAGGATGTCGCGCGGCTCCACCGCATAGCCGGCGAAGAATTGCTCATAGGCGCGCACGACGCGTGCGGGCGTGTCGATCAGGCCTTCGCGCGCGGGATCGTCGCCGGCCCAGCGCAACAGCACGCGAACCGCGTCTTCCGCTTCTTCGCGGCTCGGTCGGGATGCGGCCGGCTCGGGCCGCGCGGACTTCTTTTTAGCCATCTATCTGCTCCATCGAATGCCGCCGCCGGGGCGGCGCGGAATCCGGGCATTGTTTCATGCTTTCGCGGGGCGCGTGTGCGGCCCGGCACTCACTTCACTTCGGCCATTCGTCCTGCTCGTCGTTGAACAGCGACGCGACGACGCCGCGCAGCCACGCGGTGCGAGGATCGTTGTGATATTTGCGATGCCAGTGCTGCTTCAGGTCGAAGCGCGGCAGGGCCAGCGGTGGTTCGACCGGCACGATGAACGCGTGTTCCGCCGCATACGCATAGCCGATCGCGTGCGGCACCGTCGCGATCAGGTCGGTGCGGCTCAGGATGAACGGCAGGCTCATGAAGTGTGGCGTCTCGAGCACTGCGCGGCGCTGCATGCGCTGCTTCGCGAGATATTTCTCGAGCACTTCCTGGCTGCGGCCTTCGGCGCGCACCACCGCGTGCCCGCACGTGAGGAACTGCTCGACCGTGAACGGCGGCGCCTGCTCGAACGGATGGCCGCGCCGCATCAGGCACACGAACCGGTGCGTGAACAAGCGCTGTTGGAAGAAGTTGTTGCCGTCGAGATCCGGGAAGTAGCCTACCGCGAGATCGATCGAACCGGCTTCGAGCCCACGCCCGACTTCGTCGTGCGCGAGCGAGACCGAGCGCAGGTTCGCGTGCGGCGCGCGCGTCGCGAACGCCTGCAGCAGCTTCGGCAGGAACACGATCTCGCCGACGTCCGACAGCGCGATCGAGAACGTATGCGTGCTCGCGGCCGGGTCGAAGTCGTGCGGCGCGACGAGGCCGCGCTCGATCTGCGCGAGCGCGTCGCGGGCGGCCGGCAGCAGCGCGAGCGCGCGCGGCGTCGGCTCCATCCCGCGCGACGTGCGCACGAACAGCGGATCGCCGAAGTACTCGCGCAGGCGGCCGAGCGCCGTGCTCACGCGCGGCTGGCTGACGCCGAGCAGGTCGCCCGCGCGGCTCACGTTGCGCGTGTCGTCGAGCGCGACGAGGTAGGGAATGAGGTTCAGATCGAGCGCATCCATTGCCAGGCCAGTATCGTCAAAACGTATACAACATATCTCCTGAATCGCGTTGCCGCATAGTCGGGAAAGCGCTCAAATGTGTTCCATTACTCGAACCAATGTTCAGGAGACGAACAATGCGCACCCAAGTCGCGATCATCGGCGCCGGCCCGTCCGGCCTTCTGCTGTCCCATCTGCTGCGCCTGCAAGGCGTCGATTCCATCCTCGTCGAAGCGCGTTCGCGCGAATACTGCGAGAACCGCATCCGTGCCGGCGTGCTGGAGCAGGGCACGGTCGACACGCTGAACGAAGCCGGCCTCGGCGACCGGATGCGCCGCGAAGGGCTCGAACACCACGGCATCGAACTGCTGTTCTCGGGGCAGCGCCATCGCATCGACCTCTCCGAGCTGACCGGCGGGCGCGCGATCACCGTCTACAGCCAGCACGAAGTGGTACGCGACCTGATCGCGGCCGGCGTCGAGCATGGCCACGCGATGCACTTCGAGGTAAGCGACGTCGCGCTGCACGACGTCGAGGGCGAGCAGCCGTTCGTCACGTTCAAGCATGCCGACGGCCGCGAAGACCGCATCGACTGCGACTACATCGCCGGCTGCGACGGCTTCCACGGCATCGCGCGCCAGACGATTCCGGCCGAGCGGCTGAACACGTTCGAACGCGTCTATCCGTTCGCGTGGCTCGGCATCCTTGCCGACGCGGCGCCGTCGCTCGACGAACTCGTCTACGCGCATCACGACAATGGTTTCGCGCTGTTCTCGATGCGCTCGCCGACGGTCACGCGCTTGTACCTGCAGTGCAAGCCCGACGAAGATCTCACCGAATGGTCCGACACGCGGATCTGGGACGAATTGCACACGCGCTTCTCGAACGACACGGGCTGGACGCCGACCGAGGGCCGGATCACGCAGAAAAGCGTGACGCCGATGCGCAGCTTCGTGTCCGAGACGATGCAGCACGGGCGCCTGTTCCTCGCCGGCGACGCCGCGCATATCGTGCCGCCGACCGGCGCGAAGGGGATGAACCTGGCGGTGGCCGACGTCCGCGCGCTGTCCCGCGCGCTCGGCGCGCGCTACCGCCACGGCGACGCGACGCTGCTCGACACGTATTCCGCGACCTGCCTCGAGCGCGTGTGGCGCGCCGAGCACTTCTCGTACTTCATGACGAACATGCTGCATTCGTCGCCTGAAGACTCGCCGTTCGTCAATCGCCTGAAGTTTGCCGAGCTGAAATACGTGACGCGCTCGCGGGCCGCCGCGCAGGCGCTCGCCGAAAACTACGTCGGCTTGCCGTTCGACGACGCAGCGCCCCCCGAGGCAACCCGCCTTGACAACGCGCTGTGCGCGACTCTATGATCGGCCCATCGTTCGCTAATCGAATCTAGGTTCGAATAGCGAACAAAACCGGGATCGACATCGGCCCCGGCGCGGCACGCGGCACGCGCGTGTCCCCTCGACAGGCCGCGCATCGAGCCGCGGGTTCGTATCAGGAAGAGACATGGTCAACAAGATTTTCGAATCGCTTCAGTCGGCGGTGGCCGACATCCACGACGGCGCGACAATCATGATCGGCGGCTTCGGCACGGCAGGCATGCCGTCCGAGCTGATCGACGCGCTGATCGAACAGGGCGCGCGCGACCTGACGATCGTCAACAACAACGCGGGTAACGGCGAGACCGGCCTCGCGGCGCTGCTGAAGGCGAAGCAGGTGCGCAAGATCATCTGCTCGTTCCCGCGCCAGAGCGACTCGCAGATATTCGACGGGCTGTACCGCGCCGGCGAGATCGAGCTGGAGCTCGTGCCGCAGGGCAACCTCGCGGAGCGCATCCGCGCGGCGGGCGCCGGCATCGGCGGCTTCTTCACGCCGACCGGCTACGGCACCAAGCTCGCGGAAGGCAAGGAAACGCGCGTGATCGACGGCAAGCCGTATGTGTTCGAGACGCCGATCCACGCCGATTTCGCGCTCGTGAAGGCATACAAGGGCGACCGCTGGGGCAATCTCGTCTATCGCAAGACGGCACGCAACTTCGGGCCGATCATGGCCAGCGCCGCGAAGGTCGCGATCGTGCAGGTGTCGGAAGTCGTGCCGCTTGGCGCGCTGAACCCGGAACACATCGTGACGCCGGGCATTTTCGTCCAGCGCATCGTCGAGGTGCCGCAGGCCGCGCACGCGGCCGAGCTGGCCGCCGAACACGCATCGCAAGCCGCTTGAGGAGACCCGACATGAAACGACTGACCCGCGATGAAATGGCCAAGCGCGTCGCCCAGGACATTCCCGAAGGCGCGTACGTGAACCTCGGCATCGGCGTGCCGACGCTGGTGGCGAACCACCTCGATCCGAGCAAGGAAATCTTCCTCCACAGCGAGAACGGGCTGCTCGGCATGGGCCCCGCGCCCGCGCCCGGCGAGGAAGACGACGAACTGATCAATGCCGGCAAGCAGCACGTCACGCTGCTCACCGGCGGCGCGTATTTCCACCACGCGGATTCGTTCGCGATGATGCGCGGCGGCCACCTCGATTACTGCGTGCTCGGCGCGTTCCAGGTGTCGGCGAACGGCGACCTCGCGAACTGGCATACGGGTGCGCCCGATGCGATTCCGGCGGTCGGCGGCGCGATGGATCTCGCGATCGGCGCGAAGCAGGTGTTCGTGATGATGGAGCACCTGACGAAGCAGGGCGAGAGCAAGATCGTCGCGCAATGCTCGTATCCGGTCACCGGCGTGCAATGCGTGAGCCGCATCTATACGGATCTCGCCGTGCTCGACGTGACGGCCGATGGCCTCGCCGTGAGCGAGATCTTCACCGACCTGTCGTTCGACGAACTGCAGAAGCTGACCGGCGTGCCGCTGATCGACGCGACGCAAAAGGCCGCTGCCTGAACCCCGAGCGTGCCGGCGTGTGCGCTTGCGCGCAGGCCGGCACGCTTGGGTGGACAATAGGCGCACGCCGTTTCCCCAATCTGATGCCATGCTCGAAGACAGCGCCCGCCTGACCTCCCTCATCTGCGGCACCGAGCCGCTCAACCGGATCTGGTCGCCCCGCGCAACGATCCAGCGGATGCTCGACGTCGAGTCCGCACTCGCGCGCGCGCTCGCGGCGCAGCAGGTGATTCCCGCCGCCGCGGTCGCACCGATCGAACGCGCGTGCGATGCGAGCCGGCTCGACGCCGACGCGCTCGCGCACGGCGCGGCGCTCGGCGGCAATCTCGCGATTCCGCTCGTCAAGCAGCTCACCGCGCAAGTGAAGGCCGACGATCCCGAGGCCGCGAAGTTCGTGCACTGGGGCGCGACGAGCCAGGACATCATCGATACCGCCACCGTGCTGCAGTTGCGCGACACGCTCGACGTGCTCGAACCGATGCTCGACGACGCATGCGCATCGCTCGCGGCGCTCGCGCGCACGCATCGCGCGACGCCGATGATCGGCCGCACGTGGCTGCAGCAGGCGCTGCCGATCACGCTCGGCCTGAAATTCGCGCAATGGCTCGATGCGCTGCTGCGCCATCGCGCGCGCTTCACCGAATTGCGCGAGCGTGCGCTCGTGCTGCAGTTCGGCGGCGCGGCCGGCACGCTCGCGAGCCTGCGCGAGCAGGCGGCCGGCGTCACGGCCGCGCTGGCGGCCGACCTGAAGCTCGCGGCCCCGGCCGTGCCGTGGCACACGCAGCGCGACCGCATCGCGGAAGCCGCGTCCTGCTTCGGGATGCTGACGGGTACGCTCGGTAAGATCGCACGCGACGTGTCGCTGCAGATGCAGACCGAAGTCGGCGAGCTCGGCGAGCCCGTTGCCGCCGGCAAGGGCGGCTCGTCGACGATGCCGCACAAGCGCAACCCGGTCGGCTGCGCAGCGGTGCTGACGGCTGCCGTGCGTGCGCCGAACCTCGTCGCGACGGTGTTCGCGGGGATGGTGCAGGAGCATGAGCGCGCGCTCGGCGGCTGGCAGGCCGAATGGGATGCCTTGCCCGATCTCGCGCGCCTGACCGGCGGCGCGCTGGCGCAGATCGCGCAGATCGTCGCGGGTCTCGACGTGAACACCGAGCGCCTGGCCACGAACCTCGACATGACGCGCGGGCTGATTCTCGGCGAAGCGGTGATGCTCGCGCTCGGCGACAAGATCGGCCGGCTCGACGCGCATCACGTCGTCGAACACGCGTCGAAGGAAGCCGTGCGCACGGGCGCGACGCTGTTCGACGTGCTCGCCGCCGATGCGACCGTGTCGGCCCACCTGTCGCGCGACGCGCTCGCGCGGCTGCTCGATCCCGCTCATTACGTCGGCGAGGCGCAGGCCTACGTCGACGCCGTGCTCGCGCTGCACGCGGGCGCGCAATCACCAGGAGAACATTGATGCCTTTCGCCACTGTCAACGGCGTGAAACTGCATTACCGGATCGACCGTGCGGCGCGCGACGACGCGCCGTGGCTCGTCTTCTCGAACTCGCTCGGCGCCGACCTGCAGATGTGGGCGCCGCAGATCCGCCTGCTCACGCAGCACTTCAACATCCTCCGCTACGACACGCGCGGCCACGGCCATTCCGACGCGCCGGCCGGTTCGTACACGATCGAGCAGCTCGCCGGCGACGTGATCGGCCTGCTCGACCACGTCGGCATCGCCCGCGCGCATTTCTGCGGGATCTCGATGGGCGGGCTGACGGGCGCGGCGCTGGCCGCACGCTTCCCGTCGCGCATCGTTCGCGCGGTGCTGTCGAACACCGCCGCGAAGATCGGCTCGCCGGAAGTGTGGGCGCCGCGGGCGCAGAAGGCACGTGCCGAAGGGATGGCCGCGCTCGCCGACGCCGTGCTGCCGCGCTGGTTTACCGACGCGTTCGTCGAACGCGAGCCGCGCCTGTTCGATGCGATCCGCGACACCTTCGTGCATACCGACAAGGACGGCTATGCGGCGAACTGCGACGCGCTGAACGCAGCCGACCTGCGCGAAGAGGTGAAGGGCATCGCGCTGCCGGTGCTCGTCGTGACCGGCGCGAAGGACATGTCGACGCCGCCCGACCAGGGCCGCGCGCTGGCCGCCGCGATTCCGGGTGCGCAGCACGTCGAATTCGACGCCGCGCATATTTCGAACATCGAGTGCACCGACGGCTTCAACCGTGCGCTGCTCGATTTCCTGACCGCGTGAGGCACCGGCGATGGATGACCAGGAACGTTATGAAGCAGGGATGAAGGTGCGTCGCGCGGTGCTCGGCGACGCGCACGTCGACCGTTCGCTCGAGAACCGCACCGAGGTGACCGACGAATTCCAGAACCTGATCACGCGCTATGCGTGGGGCGAGATCTGGACGCGCGACGGCCTGCCGCGCCATACGCGCAGCCTGCTGACCATCGCGATGATGGTGGCGCTGAACCGCGGCGAGGAACTGGCGCTGCACCTGCGCGCCGCGCGCAACAACGGTGTGACGCGCGACGAGATCAAGGAAGTGCTGCTGCAGACCGCGATCTATTGCGGCGTGCCGGCGGCGAATTCCGCGTTTCATCTCGCGGACAAGATCTTCAAGGAGCAGGATGGGGCCGCCTAGGTGCGGCCGGTTAAGTACCTGTAGTCCGATGTTGAGCCGAGGCCTGCGGATGGTTCGCAGGCTTCGGCGATGAATGAACGCGCCGGCAGAGCATCGGCGCGCGGCGCACCGGATGGCCGGTGCGCGAACAAAGGCAAGACGTGGTTCCGAGGCCGCGTCGCTTATATATATCAGGAGACTCGCGATGAATCGCGCACCCGTGGTCGATGTCCAGACCTTCATCAACGAGCAGCCGTTCGGCGGTTTTCAATGGCTCGTATTCCTCATGTGTTTCGTGATCGTGCTGCTCGACGGCTTCGATACGGCTGCGATCGGCTTCATCGCGCCGTCGCTGCTCGGCGAATGGAACCTCACCAAACCTGATCTCGCACCGGTGCTGAGCGCCGCGCTGTTCGGCCTCGCGTGCGGCGCGCTCGTGTCGGGCCCGCTGTCCGACAAGCTCGGGCGCCGCTCGCTGCTGCTCGGCTCGGTGTTCCTGTTCGGCGTCGCATGCCTGATGTCCGCCTTCTCGACGACGATCGGACACCTGACGATCCTGCGTTTCATCACCGGCGTCGGGCTCGGTGCGGCGATGCCGAACGCGGTCACGATGATGGGCGAGTTCTGCCCGGACAAGCGCCGTGCGACCGTGATCAACCTGATGTTCTGCGGCTTCCCGCTCGGCGCCGCGTTCGGCGGATTCCTCGCCGCATGGATGATCCCGCATTTCGGCTGGCGCAGCGTGCTGATCCTCGGCGGCGTGACGCCGCTGCTGCTCGGCGTGCTGTTGCTGCTGAAGATGCCGGAATCGGTGCGCTTCATGGTCGCCAACAACCACGCCGTCGACAAGGTTCGCGCGACGCTCGCGCGCATCTCGCGCGATGCGCTGAACGCCGGCTCGTTCGCGCTGACCGAAGCCGCGCCGCAGACCGGCAGCAAGGGCCTCGGCGTCGTGCTGTCGCGCTCGTACATCGTCGGCTCGGTGATGCTGTGGCTCGCATACTTCATGGGGCTCGTGATCTTCTACGCGTCGATCAACTGGATGCCGATCCTGCTGAAGGATGCCGGCCTGACGCCGAAGAGCGCGACGCTGATCTCCGCGCTGTTCCCGCTCGGCGGCGTCGGCGCGGTGCTGTGCGGCGTGCTGATGGACCGCTTCAACGCGAACCGTGTGATTGCCGTGTGCTACGCGCTGACGGCGGTGAGCGTCTATGCGATCGGGCAGGCGGCGGGTAACGTCGGGCTGCTCGTGCTGGTCGTGTTCGTCGCCGGCGTGCTGATGAATACCGCGCAATCGTCGATGCCGGCGCTCGCCGCCGCGTTCTATCCGACCGAAGGGCGCGGCACGGGTGTTGCATGGATGCTCGGTGTCGGCCGCTTCGGCGGGATTGCGGGATCGTTCCTCGTCGCCGAGCTGACGCGCCGGCATTTCTCGTTCGCGGGCGTGTTCGCGACGATCGCCGTCGCGGGTTTGCTCGCATGTGTCGCGCTGCTGATCAAGCAGATGGCGCGGCCGCATGGCGTGACGCAGCCGGCAGGCAAGATCGAATCGCTCGGGCATTGAGCGAAGCGCGGGCCGGTGCGATGCGCCGGCCCCTGATACGGCGGCCGGCGGGCCGCCGGCTATTCTTCCGTGTCGTGTTCCCGCACGAAGTTGCGCAGATATGCGCGCAGCGCGGCCTCCCGGCCGCGATGATCGGCGAGGTTCGCGGCGCCCATGTCTTCCTCTTCACCGAACATCGTCGGCGGCGCGCTGTAGATACCGATCTCGATGTCCTCGCGCAGCACGCGAATCTCGTGCGTGAGCGGGCGATACTCGGCGATCCAGTGCATCCCCTCGATGTGTTCGCCCGCCCTCAGCAATGGCTTCATCGGCACTCTCCCGGCAGCAGCGGCGCATCCGGCGAAACGGCTGCGCGCGCCCGTAACAAAAGGGTACGCCTGCATCGGGCGAATCTCAACGGGCGCGCGGTGAGTGCTCACTACGCCAGCAGGTGCGCGATCAGCGGATACAGCGACAGGATCAGCAGCACGGCCATCGTCATGTTGAACAGGCGCAGCGCGCGGGGGTTCGACAGGAAGCGGCGCAGGCCGAGGCCGAAAGCGGCCCACAGGCAGATGCACGGGAAACCGATCAGGATGAACACGACGGCCATCCAGGCGGCGTTCATCCCGTAGTCGGCGGACAGGCGGACCGTCGTCGCGGCGGTCAGCACCATCATCCAGGCCTTCGGGTTGATCCACTGGAACGCGGCGGCTTCGATGAACGTCATCGGGCGCGGCTTGCCGCCGTGCGCCTTCACTTCACCCGACGTGCCGATGCGCCACGCGAGGTACAGCAGGTACGCGACGCTCGCGGCCTCGAGGATCGTGTACAGCAGCGGCATGCGCTTGAACGCTTCGCCGAGGCCGAAGCCGACGCAGAGCATCAGGATCGCGACGCCGATGCTGATGCCGAACAGGTGCGGCATGGTGCGGCGGAAACCGAAATTGACGCCGGAGGCGAGCAGCATCGTGTTGTTCGGGCCGGGCGTGATCGACGTGACGAGCGCGAACAGCATGCCGGCGGGCAGCGCGCTCAGGGTGAGGAATTCCATCGCGGATTCTCCATTCGGTTCTGGACTGGGATGGAGGTCAGTTTAGCGACGGTTTTCTGTACAGTACCGGTACAGTAGGGTTGACGAATGCCGGTACGGGGGAGGGGGTGAATGGGATTGCGGGCTTGTGTTGTTGTCTCTCGGAAAAGATGTCCGCAGTCTCAATAAGTTGTCTTTGAATAATTGGCTACCTTTCATGCGTTGGGCATGTAACCCGTATGGATAGGCAGAAATGATCGGAGAATATTTGGCAGTGACGGCCTACGACGCAATGTTTAGTCGATGGTGTCAGATCGATGTCGCCGCATTGACGACGCTCAATCGCCGTTTCACGTCTGGGTGTGTTTTCACAAGCCAATGGGGAGGTCGATGCTTAGTTCAGGGCGCAAGCCATCTGCCGAAGCTACTCGGCTCGTTCGTCTAACCCTCCCCGTGCAGGTCGATGTGGCACTTGAGTGCATCGCCAAGATTGGCTTCTATGGCCGCTCCGAGTCGGAGGTTGTCGTGATCTTGCTTTAGCGAGAACTTGATCGAATCGCCGGGGATGGCTTTGTCGATCGTCTTGATGACCTGACGAAGTAGACCTAGAGGCTCTGTGCAGCCTTTCTGCGCCACACACTTCCAATTGTCATGCCAATCGTGACGATGTGAGCCATGGCTATTTGTGTTGCTTTGCAACCCGGCCCACACTTGTCCTGGGAGTGTACGCCTGTCTGTGGCACTGCTTGTGGCTAGATCTCGTCGAGGGACCTAGGCGGGGTTGTGACATTCTCAAAGACGACTTTTCTGAGAATTTTCGTGGCCAAGGACATCTTTTCTGAGACAAGAAGCATGCGGTGTTCTCAAAAAAGATGTCCAAGTCCTTGATCTGTATAGGGGCCAAAAGCCCCCTTTTCTGCGAGCCCACATGTTTGTGATGCGGCGATCTGGTCGCGCGACGTCCCGCAACATCTCCGCGGCAACGTTGCGTTCGGCTCGGCCATTTGCCCCGGCTTGCACGTTGCCCACCAGACTGTGCAACGATTCGTTATAACCGTCCTCGCCTCGCCTCGCATCGGCTTGCTTTTCCTTGATTTCGGGAACGGCCTGCTAGTGATCGCCTTTTCTGATTGCCCGCAACTTCCATTCCATGAATAAAACCATTATTTGTTTACTTTAAAGAGTATTTCATTATGCTTTCTGTGAATTTCATTTATTTTCCGTTTGAGGATTTTTAACGGATCATAAAATTTTGGCGCTGAATTTGGACTCGAATGTTTGTTGACAGACGTTGGCAGGTTGACTAGATTAGCCCCATGAACGCACTTTTCGTTACGACTACCGCGACCACTACCACGACCGCCAACGGCGGGCCGGGGGGAGGTTGCACGTCGTAAGTCAGTGCCTCAAACCATCCCTAAGCCCCGCCGGAAACGGACGGGGCTTTTTTGTGCTCCGTCGACCGGTATCAAGTCAACGGAGAACATGATGGACGATTTCGATCACCGAGTGCTCGGCAACAAACTCGATCTGTTTCATCAGCAGGACGAAAGCCCGGGCGCTGTCTTCTGGCATCCGCGCGGCATGGTTCTTTATCGGGTTGTCGAGGAATATATCCGAGTCCGGATGCGTCAGGCGGGCTTTTCCGAAGTGCGGACGCCTCAGATCGTCTCGCGCGATCTTTGGGAACAGAGCGGTCATTGGGAGAAATTCGGGCGAAACATGTTTTCACTCGAGAGTGACAACAATCCGTACTGTCTCAAACCGATGAGTTGTCCGTGCCATGTGCAGGTTTTCAAAAAAGGCAGTCGGTCGTATCGCGATCTTCCAATCCGATATTCCGAATTTGGGGCGGTCCACCGGGCCGAACCGTCCGGGGCGTTGCATGGCCTTATGCGTGCCCGTGCGTTCACGCAGGACGACGCTCACGTGCTTTGCATGCAGGATCAGGTCGAGGTTGAAGTCGCACGATTCTGTGTGTTGCTGAAGACGATCTACGCAGACTTCGGATTTGGCGAATTCGATGTGGCTTTGTCGACGAGGCCGGCGGTCCGTGCGGGTGACGATGCGGTCTGGGATCGTTCGGAAGCGATGCTGGCATCCGCTGCGCGCGCGGCAGGTCTCGATTTCGCGATCCAGGCGGGAGAAGGGGCATTCTATGGTCCCAAGCTCGAATTTCATCTGCTCGACCGCCAAGGACGAAAGTGGCAGTGCGGAACGATCCAGCTCGATTTCGTATTGCCGGAACGGCTCGGTGCGTCATATGTCGCAGAGGACGGTGCGAAGGCAACGCCCGTCATGTTGCACCACGCGATCCTGGGAAGCCTTGAACGGTTCATCGGTATTCTTCTCGAACACTACGAGGGATGGTTGCCGACCTGGCTGGCACCGGACCAGATCGTCGTTGCGAACATTGGGAAAGATGACCGCGAATTTGCCGACAACGCGGCGTTCGCTTTCGAAGACATCGGCTGTCGGGTGCTGAGGGATTTCCGCGCCGAGCGCCTGCCGCGCAAGATCTTCGATGCAAGGGAACTGGCCGCGCCGATCGTCGCAATTGCAGGACGCAAGGAGGCGCTGGCCGGAGAGGTGTCGTTACGAATGAGGGACGGGGAGCAGCACGTTCTGACGATCAACGATGCGCTCGCGTACGTCAAGCAGCATGCGCGCGTCCCGTCAGCGACGCGGGTGTTCTGATTCGACGACGGGGCCGTTTCCTGCTATCGCAGGCGGATTGAGGGCGCCTTGAGAATTCATCGAATCGATTTTCAAACATAAATTGATTAGTAATTCTAAAAATTATGAGAGAAGCCAGAGAACGCGTCATTCTATGGGCCGAAGGATGTCGTGAGTCCGCATCGTGTCGGTGCGGTGAGCGGATGCTTGAGATGGTGTTCAAGATCGGCGGTTGCACTTGCATGGACGAACTGGGCCGGATGCTGGTCGACATCGGACGCCTGGCGGGATTTGACCATGTCTGTTACCAGGACTATCGAATGACGGGCGGGACACTGAAGAGCGGCCGCACACTGTCGAACTACCCGGAGGCGTGGTTGTCCCGTTATCGGGAGCGGGCTTACCTGATGATCGACCCGGTCGCGCAGCATGCGATGTCGTCGTTGACACCGCTGATCTGGTGCGACCGGATCTTCGCGACAACCGAACAGCGCGAACTTCGAGACGGAAGTCGCATGTACGGGTTAAGCGACGGAGTGTCGTTTCCGGCTCACAACAGGCATGGCGATGTGGCGTGCGTGAGCTTCGTTCGACAGGCGCGGGCGTCTGACAACGGCGATTTGCCCTTCGCCATTCCGTCGTGGGGCGCACTTGTCGCGAATCTGACGCTCGACACGTGCCGCAGGCTGGAGGCGCTGCAATCCGATGCACCGTGCCTCAGCGCGCGTGAACTCGAAATCCTGAAATGGGTCGCCGAAGGAAAGTCCAGTTGGGATATCTCGCGCATTGTCGCGTTGACCGAGCATGGCGTGCTTCATCACATCCGCAACATCATGAAGAAGTTCGACGTGCCGACACGCCGGCAAGCCGTTCTGATGGCATCCAGATTCGGATTGCTGTAACGCGTTGGTGACACGAGACGCGAAGTGGACCGGGACCGTGCGCGCGCCGATGCGTCAAATCACGCCACGTCGGCACGGGGACTACAAGCTTTTGTAGTGTGAGACCGCATCGAAAATCGGCAAAGTGGTACCGACGCAAGCGACCAGATCGACTTCTGATCGCCATACTCGGCGGCCGGCACAGGCGTTTTGTGCCGGCCCATCACAATCGCGATGGTAGATGAGGTGAACGCATGGCTGATGTTTGTGACGAAATTCTGAACCCGGTCGTCGATGGGGAAATCGATTCGCTGATGGTCAGTCTGCGCGACGGACTCGATGATCATCCGTTCCGGCACGTGTCGTCGTGTGCTGCACTGGAAAAAATCTTTCCGCACTACCTGGCGATGTCGCAGGCGTTTCCGTATCTGCAGGCGGGTGCGCAAGTTCACGCCGTTCTGGATGCCATTCAATCGAATCGACCGGTGGCGCGAGACGTCGAAATCACGAGCGTGGTGGGAAATTTTCTCTGTTGGGACGAGACGGGTGGCGCATACGTCATCGAACGATACGGCAAACAGGGACTGCAGGGCATTCTCGATACCGGCAAATGGTTTCACTCGAGCCTCCTGAAAAATGACATCGAGAGACTGACAGGACGCGTCGCGGTTCCGAATTTCAGCGTACCGACGGGGCCTTATCTGACGAAACTACTTGCCGGACTGGGTGCGAAGACGGCGCTCGAGCGGTGCGCGAACATGGTGGCGTTCGAACTGCACGCGAATGCGATGATCGACGCACTTTGGGCGTCGACGAGTCGTTGTTATGGTGTCGACCGACAAGGACTCGTTTATTTTCAATGTCACGTTGGCGGTGATGATCCTGCCGAGGCGTACCACGTCGAAATGACGAGACGAATGATTCAGCTCCTTGTCAGCGATGACGAAATTCCTGAATTCGCCGTACGGGTTGCGCAGGCCGTTTCCGACAACGTGTCGTGGTGTGCGGCGCTTGTTTCGCTGGCTGAATGAACATGAGCGCCGAATACGGTCCGGATCCGGTGTTGCTCGAGATCGACGCATATCGCGCGCGGCGAGGCGGGCTCCGCGATGCAGCTGCGATTGCGAAGGTCGTTGGCGCGATCGCGGTCGTTAGTTTGGTGGCATGGTTGGCGTGCCGATCCGGAAACGCAATGGGCCGGATCGTCCTGATGCTTGCCGAAGGTTTTGTGTTGAGCGGGTTCCTGAATCTCGCCCACGAATGTCTGCATCGAAGCCTGGTGAGTGCGAAATCCGTCAACGCGATCATCGGCAATCTGGCTGCGAATGTCCTGTTCGTAAACTTCACGGCCTATACCGACAAGCATCTGAAGCATCACCGGTGTTTGGCGACGGAAGAGGACACCGAGTCGGCCTCCCGATTCGACACGTTGCGTGCCTATGCGGGTGCGATGAGCGGTGTTGGTTTTCTCGTTTCGAATCTGCGACTGAACGTACATCTGATCGCCGGAGGCGCACCGTCCTATCTCGCAACAGTGCGACGGAAAGTGCGAGCGCGCAACGAAGCGCGGTTCATTGCAGCATGGTTGCTCGCCATCGCGGCGGCAACCTGTGCCTGGCCGTCGGCATTGGTTACGGCCTATATCGGTCCGGTGTTTTTTGCCTACTTCTGGTTGATGTTCTTCGGACTACCGGAGCATTACGGCTGTGAACCGGTGCAGCCGCGTTACCTGGCGTCGAGAACGATGACGACTAACGGCATCGTCCGGTTTTTCATGTGGAACGCGAATTTTCATACCGAGCATCATCGCTATCCGGGAGCTCCGGCACCACTGCTCGCCCGGATCGGGGCGCACCCGAATGTTGGCATTCATCGTGAATCGTCTTATCTGAAATGGCACTGGCGCGTTTGCCGGGATCTTATCCAACGTCGGGAGCACGGGGCAACTCATGGCTAAACTCATTGTAGGCAACGTCGATAACGAGGCAATGATCGGGGATACGAAGCGTGCATCGCTTCCGCTTCGTCAGGTGTCAGCGATTGCGGCAAGGCGCCTCGTATGGCAGATGGCAAGCGACGACGTGGCGATTCTGCCGTCGCCGGTATCGGTCCCCATGATCGAGTACGTATCGGCTGTGATGAGGCGTAGTCTTTCCACTACGCAGATCGTGTCACCGTCTTCCGATATCTCCGATCCGGTGGTATTGACTTCCGACCGCCTGCTCGATGAAGCGACGCTCGCTGCATTGCGTGGCCTTCGCGTCGGTGGCGCAGGGTGGACGGTTTACCCGTACTTTCATACGTCATCGGTCGGGTTGCTTTGCGATCAGCTCGACATCGCGCAGCCCGTGTCGAATGGATCGCACTTCATGGAACAGGCCGGTGCTGAACTTTTGAACCGAAAGGCCGTATTTCGAGCGCTCGCGTCGGGTCGGGTCGGATGTGCGGACGGGCGAGTCTGCCGGTCGTTCGGTGAGTTCTACCTGACGCTGCGTGACATGCTTGCGAAGTATGCGAGCGTGATTGTCAAGCAGGATGTCAATGCCGGCGGTGACGGAAACATCGCAGTCACACTCGAGCGTCGCACCAGTTATCCCGGTGTCCGCAAGGTGTATGCGCTGACGCACCTGTCGGACGTCGATACCGTATTCGCCCGTGACTTGTGGTCGAGACAGACCGACACGGCGGGCAACTGCCAGGTGGTCGTCGAACGGTTCCACGAAGGTTCGGATGTCCTGTATGCGGAATATGAGATTGGTGCGGACGCGATTCGGCTTGTGAGCTATGGCGACCTGCGGATGGACGCTTCGGGCGACAAGCGGGGCAATGGCATGATCATGTGGACCGGATTTCAAATCCCCAGCCAGTTGTCTCCGGGCGTGATCGACACATTTCTGGCGCAAGGCGACGTGCTTGCGTCGATCTCCCAGCGCCTCGGATTCGTCGGGCGCGCAAATTTCGACGCCATCGTGACCGACGACGGCGAAGTCGTCTTTACCGAGATCAACGGGCGTATCGGCGGTTGCAGCCATCTTGACGCGATCCTGTGCGAACTGGTGGGGCCGGACTACCTGTCCACGCACGCCGTCGTGACGCGCAACAGGGTGCCCGCTCGCGACCTGCGTGCTGCGCTGACTGTCTCGCATCGACTGACGCAGCAGCGCGACGAAGCCGGTGTCGTCGTCCTTACGGAAGATATGGCGGGTACAGGCACGATCGAATACATGGTATATGCGCGCAATTTGTCAGGTGCGCTTGCGCTCGAGCGCACGTTCCAGCGCGAATTCGAGATGGCTCAAGAATCAGTCGCTGTACCGGGGTGAAACGATGGATGCAATCAAGTTCACACGGCCCTCGGCATGGTTCAGCGGCATGGCCGACGGTGTGCCGGTTTCGACGCGGATCCTGCTGAGTTTTCAGTTCCTCGTGAATTTGTCTGTGTTCGGGTCGCTTCCGCTGCTCGCTGCGTTCCTTGACCTGGAGCGTCATCTGGACGCGGGCAGCGTTGCCAGCGTACTGACGGTGAATTTGCTGGCGAGCCGGTTGTTGCCGCTGGTGCTGGGTGCGTCGACGGATCGCTTCAGCAGCCGCGTGCTGGCAACACTTGGTCTGATCTGCCGCGCCGCGGGATTTGTCGGACTGGCGCTTACGCCGTCGTTTGCCGGACTGCTGATGTGGGCATTCTTGTCCGGGCTCGGCGCTGCGCTTTACGAAACGACCGCGTATTCGATCTTCGGTTCGCTCGATGCCGCGGTACGTCCAAAGGTGTTCGCGCTGAATAACCTGGCGCTCAATCTCGGCGCGCTGATCGGTCCGGCGGTGCTGATCGTCGTGCCGAACACGGACCGGACGTTACCGTTTCTGGTAAGCGGCATGATTTTCGCCGTGCTTGCGCTCGTGGCGCCCTGGATCTCAGGACGGAGAGCGAGCAACGCAGCTGCGGTACATCCGCTGCGTGGTTTGATGATCGCGTTTGGAGACAGACGGTTCCGCCGACTGTGCTGGGCGCTCGTTCCGTTCTGGACGGTGTATACGCAGATCTACGTCTTCATCCCGCTGACGTTTTCGAACGGCTCGAGCGGCTATAACGGCGTCAGGCCATTCTACATAACGAATGCGCTGGTTGGCATTGCTACAGCTTCGTTTGGCATGGGCTGGTTTCAGCGCACGACCTGGCGATCCATGATGACCATCGGGCACGCCGCGATGTGTTGCTGCTTCGCGATTGCCACACTGCTGTTCGATCACGGCTGGAGCGCTGGTGCGTCGCTGGTCATTCTGATTGCCGTCGCGGTCGTCTTCACGTTTGGTGAAAGCCTGATTCTTCCTGCATCGAATATCGCGCTCGCCGATCTGACGACCGATGGCAACGCCGGCAGCTATTTTGGCGCATCGGCGATCTCGTGGGCGATCGGCGGGATGCTCGGCAACTTCATCGGCAGCGCCGCGGCAAGCTGGACCGTGCATACCCTGGGGTGGGTCGCGTTCATGGGCATCTCCCTGATGGGTCTACTTGCATTCTGGAGATGGCATAAATGAATCGCGAGCCTGTCACGGGGAAGGGCGCGACGGGCACTGCCCTGACCACAGTGAGCCGCGCGCCTGCCGCACATTTCGGCTTCGTCAATCCGCCCGTATATCGAGGGTCGACAGTCCTTTTTGAATCATTCGACGAAATGGCACCTGGTGCGGCCCCTTATCACTACGGACGCTGGGGGACACCGACAACGGATGCGTTGTGCGATGCGATGACGGAAATCGAACATGGCGTTGCCGCGCTCGTGATGTGTTCGGGACTGGCCACTATCGCGACGGTGTTGCAGACGCTGGCGGCTCCCGAGGGGCGGGTATTGATCTCGCGTTCGTCGTATCCGGCGGCACGTAAATTCTGCGACGAGGTGCTGCATCGACAGGGTGTATCGATCGACGAATTCTCGCTGGCCGATCCGGCTGAACTGGCGGCGAAACTCGATGAACGGACGTGTGTGGTTTACCTCGACCTGCCGGGGTCGTCGCATTTCGATATGTGCGTGTTACGAGACCTCGTCGAGATTGCCGGACCCGTTCCGGTCGTTGTCGACAACACCTGGGGCACGCCGTATTTCTTCAATCCGCTCGATCAAGGTGCGAGCATCGTCATTCACAGCATGTCGAAGTACATCGGCGGGCACGCCGATTCGATGGTCGGCACAGCGGTGTTTGCGAGCTTCGACATGTACGAGCGCGTGAAGAGCGTAAGCCGTTTGACGGGGCAAGCCGTCGGTGCGGACGACGCGAATTTGGCTTTACGAGGATTGCGGACGCTGGCAGTCCGGATGGATCGGCATTTTCAGTCCGCGTGCGATGTAGCGTCGTGGTTGCGGGATCATCCGCTGATCGAAAGCGTTCACTACCCGCCGCTGGTCGGCGATAGCGGTCACGCCGCATGGCGAACACAGTATTCGGGTGCGGGCGGTGTGTTTGCATGCGTACTCAAGGATGGCGGCGAGGGGGCGGTCAGAAATGCCATCGACGGTCTCTCGCTGATCGGGCGAGGCTGGGGCTGGGGCGGTTACGAGTCCGTCGCTTGTCCGACCACGGTGTCTCGAGACAATGCCAGGCGTATCGGTATCCGGTTGAGCATCGGGCTCGAAGATCCCGACATGATTCGACAGGATCTGGATGTTGCGCTGCGTGCAGGGCACCGATGAAAGGCCGTGTGTATTTTCTGAAACGAGGGGCGATCAATGACGGAAGCAACACAATATATCTACGGAAATTGCCACTGTGGTGCGATACGCTTTCGCATTCGATCGACAGCGTCGCGCAAGGTGATCGATTGCAATTGCTCGATCTGTTTTGCATCGGGCTTCCTACACGTTCCGGTCGAGCACGACGATTTTGAGTTGCTCGAGGGTGGCGAGAAATTGACGCGATACCGCTTCAATACGGGGATTGCGGAGCACACGTTCTGCCGAGTTTGCGGCGTGAAGCCATTCTATCGTCCGCGTTCTCATCCCCGCGATTACAGCGTCAATCTGCGCTGTCTGGATCTTGCAGGGGCCAACGCTTTCGATGTGGTTCCGTTTGACGGGAAGAACTGGGAAGAAAACATCCAGTCCTTTCCGCAATGACTCGGCCGCGATGCGACAACTCCAGGAAATGAAACCCGTCGTCGGCGTGCTGTGCTCGGCGGAGGATATCGAGATACCGGGTTGGGGGTGCCTTTCCCATCAGGCGGTGTTCGACCGATATCTGCAGGCTGCGACGGAGTTTGGCGGGGTACTGCCGCTCCTGATCGGTTCGACGGACGATATTGCATCCGATCGAAGTCTCGACACGCTGCTCGATCGTCTCGACGGAATCATGCTGCCGGGCGGCGCGAGCAACGTCGACGTTGCGTTTTACGGCGGCACGCAACCACACGTCGGATCGCTCGACAGGACACGTGACAGGATGGCGATTCGTGTCGTCCGGGAGGCCATGGCATCGGGGCGCCCGGTGTTCGGGATATGCCGCGGCATGCAAGAGATCAATGTCGCGTTGGGCGGCACCCTTTGCGCGACACTTCACGACGAGCCAGGGAGACGGGATCACCGGGCGAATCGCACTCTGGCTTTCGAGGAGCGCTATCGGGACGTTCATGCGGTCGAGTTGGTGAGCGGCGGCTGGCTTGACGAGGCGATTCGGACAATGTCGCCGGATTGTCGGCGCGCTCATGTGAACTCGTTGCATGGGCAGGGCATTGCCGCCCTGGCGAACGGATTGAGTGTCGATGCATATGCCGACGACGGCACCATCGAGGCGGTGTCGCATATCAGGGCACCGATCTTCGGTGTGCAGTGGCATCCTGAGTGGTATGTGCGGGATAGTGTGTTGAACCGTGCAGTCTGGGCGCGGTTCGGTCGCGAATGTGCAACCTATTTGCGCCGTCGATTCGACGCCCAGTCCTGTCGGGATACGCCGACGGGGGCGGGCAACATTCTCAAAGACAACTTTTCCGAGAATATCCGGGGCCACGGACATCTTTTCTGAGACGAAGGACAGGCAGTCTTCTCAGAAAAGATGTCCAAGTCCTTGAACTGTCTAGGGGGCCAAAGACACCTTTTCTGAGAGCCCACATGTGGGGTCGAGTTTTTCGGCACTCGCTCGCGTTCCTCATCCACTGAGGCCGTCAGACCCTCGAGGCATGAATCAACCGTTCCCGAGTGAGCGCGTCGGGATGAAGCCGATCAAGCCGGGCGCGAACAAGCGACCCGGTGCGCCCGAGAATTGTTGAGATTGTGTGGCGTAGTTTTTTGACTACTGTCAAGGCCTTCGTATAAGAAAAATCGCGGCAAAGATACCGTATGAATATTCACGCCGGCACGCAAAAAAATCATTTAATAACATCGGCTTGCGTATTTGTATGAGTTTTCTGTTGTGAGAAAAGAAATACACAATTTCTATTTCTTCGTGGGGCTCGTTGCTTTCACTGCTCTTACACTCGCGATTCCCCAAACGGGCATCTATCCGGGCATGACCGACAGAACAAGGTCCCCGGGCGGTTGCAGACCGTTTATGAACAAGGTCGCGAGACCTGCATCTTTTTAGAAGGGAGCACCACGAATGAACAAGACCCTGATCGTTGCAGCAGCTGCGGCATCGTTCGCTACCGTCGCTCACGCGCAAAGCAGCGTGACGCTGTACGGCGTGCTGGACGCAGGCATCACCTACCAAAGCAACGTCCAGACCGCATCGGGCCAAGGCAAGTCGCGCTTCTCGATGGGTTCGGGCATTGACCAGAGCCGTTTCGGCCTGCGTGGCTCGGAAGATCTCGGTGGTGGCCTGAAGGCGATCTTCACGTTGGAAAGCGGCTTCAACATCGGTAACGGCAAGTTCGCGAACGGCAACGGCGGCATGTTCAACCGCCAGGCATTCGTCGGCCTGTCGAGCCAGTACGGCACCGTCACGCTGGGTAAGCAATACGACGCGACGCAAGACTACCTGGCACCGCTGACGGCAACGGGCTCGTGGGGCGGCACGTACTTCGCGCACCCGCTGAACAATGACCGCCTGAGCACGAACGGCGACGTCGCGCTGAACAACACGATCAAGTACACGAGCGTGAACTATGCCGGCCTGCAATTCGGCGGCACGTACTCGTTCTCGAACAGCACGAACTTTGCGAACAACCGTGCATACAGCGCTGGCGTGTCGTACCAGTTTGAAGGCCTGAAGCTGGGTGCGGCGTACTCGCAAGCGAACAACGCTGGCCTGTCCACGTCGGGCGCGGTGAACCCGTCCGTCGACACGAGCGGCAACGCGTTCGGCATTCAGGGCCGCACGCGTACGTATGGTATTGCCGCGGCCTATGCATTCGGTCCGGCTCAAGTCGGCGCGGCATGGACGCAATCGCGTCTCGACAACCAGACGAACGGCCTGGGTACGCTGCGCGCGGACAACTACGAAGTCAACGCGAAGTACAACCTGACGCCGGCCCTCGGCCTGGGCGCAGCCTATACGTACACGAACGCGAAGCAGAACGGCAACAGCACGCACTGGAATCAGTTCGGCGTGCAAGCTGATTACTTCCTGTCGAAGCGTACGGACGTCTACGCTCAGGCGGTGTACCAGCGTGGTACGAAGGGCGCCGGTTTGGGCGCATCGATCTACAACGGCGACATCAACGCGTTCCCGAGCTCGAAGGTCAGCCAAACCGCCGCAACGGTTGGCCTGCGTCACCGCTTCTAAGCGTGACGGCTGGCTAGTCAGTTCCGAAAAAGCGCCTTCGGGCGCTTTTTTTTGATGTCTGAATTGGATTCTTGAAAATCATCAGTATTGCGAAACGATGGAGAATTGTCGATTTTGGCGGGAATGTGACGGCGGAGTGAGGGAGCATGCTTGAGAGGTTGCGACAGTGCGTTGCCCAATATGGCTGGCAATGTTTGGCGAGCGAGTGGCTGGGTGTCAATTCACGTCATCCGTTCGCTTGCGCTCGTGGGCACGTTTTCGAGCGCGTGGCATTGACCCTGCTCTATCGAAATGGCGGTGCACCGGTCTGCATATCCTGTCAGCAGGAAGATATTCGTGATAGATGGTTGGCGAAATTGGCAGAGCGAGGAGGGACGCTTCTGAATGGTCCATTCATTGGATTATTCGCGCGTTACCAAATTCGTTGCGCAGCGGGGCACGAGTGGAGCGTGGAGGGAAGGAAGATCAGTGAGGGGCGTTGGTGTCCGAGCTGCGCGCATGGTGACGCGACGCGGCGAAGCTGCTGTTCGGAGGGGTTGGCCCGGCTTCACGCGAAAGCACAAGAGAGAAACGGGAAATGTCTTTCGGCTCACTATACGATCGAGAGTCGTCTATATCGATTCGAATGTGCAAAGGGGCATCGTTGGGAAGCGAGGGCAAACGATATCTTCCGGGGAACCTGGTGTGGTCGTTGCGCAAAATTGACCTCCTCCGGGCAGGTTGATCCCAATGGCTTGGCACGTCTGCAGGCGGCCGCCCGGGAAAAGGGAGGCGTTTGTTTGGCAGATGCCTATGTAGGTTCAGCCGAAAAATACCCTTTTCGTTGCGCGGTGGGACACGAATGGGTGGCAATAGCGAGTCAGATTTGGCTCGGACGCTGGTGTCGGCAATGTACGGGCCTCAAATTGCGTCAGACAATTGATGACATGCGAGCGCTTGCGGCCGCCCGTGGTGGACTGTGTTTGTCGACGGAGTATCAGGGGCGGCGGACCAAATTGACTTGGCAATGCCATCGCGGCCACGTCTGGGAGTCTCGGCCGATCAATATCAGTGCGGGAACATGGTGCCCGCAATGTGCGATTACTAACCGCACTCGCCGTAGAGACAATTGAGCGCGATACCGGCCTTAACGCTTCAGGACATGCGTATCCCGGTTGGCAACAGTACAGATCCCGCACAGCCCACCGTTACCGCGAAGTGCGGCCACGTCGACCAGACGGTTCCCTTGCACAATGCTCATCTCCCCCGTGCAAGACACGACATGAATGATGATGCGGTCTGCGCGAACTCGGCGGGCGCGCCGACAGCGAAATTGCACCGTGTGACGTGACAGGCGGAACGCGCATTTCAATTCATCGCATGCGCGTTCGCCAGGCGTCAATGAACGGTTCGGTAAGCGCTTTAGTCGTAGTACGCGTCGTCGTAGCGATGCTTGTTGCGACGCATCCTGCGCATGTTGTCGCGGTCTCGCGCGTCGTCACGCTCCCGCGCGTTGCGGCTGAGGTTGCCCCCCAACGCCGCGCCGCCGCCACCGCCGAGCGCCGCGCCGAGGAGCCCGCCGTTGCGGCCGCCCATCGCATGGCCGGCCGCGGTGCCCGCGCCGCCGCCGAGTGCGCCGCCAATGATTGCGCCGTCGCGCTCGTCGCGGTTCGCCGCGATCGCGCCGCCGGCGCCACCGCCGATCGCGCCACCCACCACCGCGCCGGTGCGGCCGCCCAGTGCGTCGCCGACGGTTGCGCCGGCGACACCGCCCAGCGCACCGCCGAGCGCGTTGTCCCAGTTGTCCGCCGCGGCCGGCAATGAAATCACCGCGGCCGCGGTGACGATGAATGCGGAGGCGATCTTCTTCAACATGCGAATGCTCTTCCTTGTGCTCAATCTGAAGTCCGGTTTCTTGCGTTGCTGCCGATTCGTTTCAACGAGTCATTTCAACGAGTCATTTCAACGAAAGGCCGGCGAAAGATAGCACTCCCATTCAAACCCGGTTCGCCATTGTCGTAACAGATTGTGTGCGCCCGGAAGGCCCCTTCGGCATCGCTACTTTTTTATTCCGAATCCATTGTTTCTCCATCAAACCGCACAAAGACGTCCATCGACGCCAGGCTCTCGCGGGACGCCGGCGATTTCACGCACGTCGATTTCGAGATCGCACCGCGCCTTCGAGCAGCACAGCAGCGCGAGGCCGCGGGTGCGCTCGTCATTGGACAGCGCCCAGATTGCACGCCGGAAGCAGATGCGCGATCGGACCGTTGCTTTGCGCTTCACTGCCTCGCCTCAGTTTCAGCCATTCACAGCGGGGAATGTGTGCGTCCATACGCGTTCTTTCGCCGTCAAGCCACACGCGCAACTGATGCAGGTCGATCTCTCGTTCGTGATAGCGGCGGAGCATGTCCTGAATATCGGGGTCCATTGCGGTCGTGCAGCTGATTTTCGACGGGTGTCGTCCGGGGGGGACAGCGTTGGAGACGGGTTTCCGATCGTCATAAATACGATGCGTCGCCTGTGTGTCAGGAATTGGCTTCCCTGACCTTGCCGCGCTCGGCCGGTGTCACGCCGAGCGCGCTCTGGACGGCCTCGTAGCGCGAGCCGACCTTGAGCTTCTCGAAGATGTTCTTCAGATGCCACTTGATGGTCTCGGGCGCGACCCGCAGCGCCCGCCCGATTTCCTTGTTCGACATGCCGCGGGCAATGTGATTGAGGATCTCGATCTCACGCGCGCTGAGCAGGTTTCGCGCGTCGCGCACGTCGCCGTCGTCCGTCGGCGTGCGACGCGGATCGAACGCGGCGAGCAGTTGGTCCACGAAGGCCGGTTGAACGGCATCGCGTCCGGGCGCTTCACGCCGCAACTGAGTCAGCAGGCGCAGCATCGGTTCGCCTTCGTCGACGAAACTGCCGATCATGCCGTTCGGCTGCGCATAGCGCAGCGCGTCCGTCAGCGCGGCCAATGCCGCTTCATGCGCGTGTTCCTGCTGGAGCGCCATGGCGTACAGCAGCGACATCCGTGCTTCCAGGTAGGTCATCCCGGCACGGGAGAGCGTGGTCCTCAACTCGCGCAGCCGTTCGGCGGCCCGATCCGGCCGGCCTGTCGCGATGTCGAGGCGTGCCTTGATCGCGCACCAGCTCGCCCACGTCTCGATGAAGCTGCCCATCGGCGTCGGGATCTGCTCGGGCATCAGCACGTCCAGTGCGTCGGCGGTTTCCCTTGCGCGATCGACCCAGCCCTGCTGCAGGCACAGCCGCACGATTTCCGCGTCACACGATGCACGCATGCGCAACCAGTGTCGGGACGCTGCGATTTCGCCGGCCTGCTGCAGGCACAGCAGCGCGGATGCGATGTCGTCGTTTCGCGCGTGGAGCCGCGCCGCGGTGCGGCAGTAGCTCGACAGGGAGCCGAGCGGGCACGCTTCCGCCGTGATGGCCGAGCGATCGTTGATCAACTGCCGTGCACGGGACACGTCATTCTGCTCGTAGCAGAGTGCCGCCAGGTAGCCCGCCGGAACCGCCGCCGCCGCCGACTGGCGGAACACGTTCGCTTCCGCATGCGCGATCGCCGACTCCATCAGCACCATCGCTTCCGGCAGGCGGCCGCTCACCAGCAGGTTCAGCCCGAACATGCATTCGCGGTAGACGTTGGCGTAGATGAAGTCGTGATCGTCGGCCGGCACGGCGGCTGCGCCGTGCCTGAGGTGCTCGACCTCGTCGAAGCGGCTGTCGTAGATCAGGCCGAAGATGTGCGCCGTTTCCCCGAGCCGCCTGACCCACGCGGACGCGGGCAACGACGAGAGGACGACTTCGCGTCCCAGTTCGAGTGACCGGTAGCTGTCGTCGTCGAAGCCGGAAATCGCCGCATCCACCGCGATCATCTCGATCGGCAGCGCCGCGTCGGGTTCGCCTTCTGTCCGCGTGCGATCGGCGTGATGGCGCGCAAAGTCGGATTGCGCGTGTCGCAGCACCTCGCCGGCTTCCGGCATGCGCATCAGGAACGCGAGCGCCCATGCATTCGCCAGTCGCAAGCGCAGCCGCGACTTCACCAGTTGGCGCGGCAGCTTGCCGATCAGGCTCAGCAGCGTGTTCACGTCGCTGCGATCCATCAACGCCGCTGCGCAGTGCTCGACCCAGATCGCGGCCTGCAGTGTGTCACCGGCGGCGAGCGCGTGACGCACGGCGTCCGGCCATTGCCGGGCATTCGCGAACCACTGGCCGGCGCGCTGGTGAAGCCGCGGCAATTCATCGGCCAGTTGCCGGGCGGCCCGCCGTCTCAGCGCGTCGGACAGCAATGCGTGATAGCGGAACCATTGACGCTCGTCGTCGAGCGCGCGGATGAACAGGTTGTGACGCTCGAGCCAGTCGAGCTTTTCCCAACTGCGTGCGCCGGCGCCCATGATGGCGTCGCAGAGGTCGGGGCTCAGGTGATCGACGATCGAGGTCCGCAGCAGGAACTGATACACGGGGCGCGGCAGATGTGACAGAACGGCGTCGTCGAGATAGGTGTCGATGCCGAATCGATTGCCGGCGAGATCGCGCGCGACCTTGGCGGCGTCCGTTTCTTCCTTCAGCGACAGCGACGCGAGTTGCAGGCCCGTGATCCATCCTTCGGTCGCGTCATTCAGCATCTCGACGGCGCCGCGATCGAGCGGCGCGGTGCCGGTGCGTGCGAAGAACGCCTGTGCATCGTCGGCGGAGAAGCGCAGATCCGATTCGTCGATCCGCAGAAGCTGGCCCTGCGTGCGGAACTGGGCCAGCGCCAGCCTCGGCTCGCCGCGCGCGCCGAGCAGGACGTGGAAATTCGCCGGCGCGTAGCGCAACAGGCGCGACACCACCGCACATACCGGGGGCGACGTGAGCCGGTCGAAATCGTCGAGGATCAGAAAGACCGGTTTGCCGCACGCGGCGATCTCGTTGAGCAGCACGGAGATGACCGTCTTGCCGGGCGTCATCGGATCGTGGCGCAGCAGCTTTTCTGCCTGCTGACCGACGCCGCCCGTGCCATGGTTCAACGAAGCAACGAGGTAGGCGCCGAGCTGATCGGGATGGTCGTCGTCATGGTCCAGGCTCAGCCACGCGACGAGCTGATGGCGGGTGCGGAGCACTTCGCACCATTCGGACAGCGTCGTCGTCTTGCCGAACCCGGCCGGCGCGATGACCAGCGTGACTGCGTGTTCGGCCGTCGCGGCCAGCTTCTTCGACAGCGTCCGCCGCGCGACTCGGAACCGGGGCGGGCGCGGTGGCGCCATTTTCGTCTGTATCAGCGAGAGATTCCAAAGGGGCTCATCGGATTCGGACGGCAAGTTCATGGGGGGAAAGTCCGGAATGCACCACATCATGTTAATGATAGTCGCCCCCACGACGATGGGGGTTTTCCCACGGTAGGGGGGCGATCGCATGGCACCCCCCCGTCGCCAGACTGCTGCCTCCCCTTTGGAGGGGGGCGAATCCCTCCGGCCTGCTCTTAGTCTTGCATTCAGTCCACGTCGGTCCGGCGCTGCGATACGGTCATCATCGTTTCGCATGACGTCGTGAACGACGTGCTTCGTCGAATCGCGCTCTACCGGAAATTCGTCAAGGAGTCCTGCGTGCATGCCGCATCGCCGGTCGGTCAGACGTCCTCGACCTGTACCTGCCTGCTGCGAACCACATCCGGGGAGCCGATGAGGTTCGCCGCCTGACGCACATGCGCATTCGCGAGCGTTGCCGCGGGTCGACGCGATTCGCGTACGCCATTCCCTCCATGTGCCGGGATCGGCCCGCCGCAGCCACATCGTTGGCCCGCGCGGGTCATCGTGAGCCGTGACGGTTCGATCGCCTCATGGTGAATGCCGGATGGCGTGTGGCGATTGATTGTCACTCGACATTCAATGCCGTCGATGAAGGCGATACGCGTCGTCGACCGCATCGACGCGCGCTCAGTTTCTGCCGGACGCGGCGCGTCCGGATCGGGAAGTCTCCGCTCGGCGCCAGCACCGGCCGTGACGGACAGGTTGTGACGTGTAGCGAAAGCGCCGATCGGCATTCCGCCGTGACGCGACATTGAAAATAACGATCTGGGTTTGGAGGATAGACATGAAATCGACATGGCGTCAGGGAACGCTCGGCCTGGCCATTGCTGCGTCGCTGGGCGCGACGTCCGGCATGGCGCATGCCCAGAGCAGCGTCACGCTCTACGGGGTGCTCGATGCCGCCGTGCTCTACACGAACAAGTCGCTGAATACGAGGACCGGCGCGAACGACGGCCACAAGTTCGCGATGGTCGACGGTGCCGCGGCGGCATCGCGATTCGGCTTGCGGGGCGTGGAGGATCTGGGCGGCGGGATGAAGGCGACGTTCGTCCTCGAGAGCGGCATCGACATCCCGAGCGGCGCGTTGGGCAATTCAAACGGCAACCTGTTCGGCCGTCAGGCGTGGATCGGGTTGAGCGGCGATTTCGGGGCGGTCAAGGCCGGCCTGCAATACTCGCCGTTCGTGCTGTCGCTGATCGGAACCGACCCGCGCGACGTGGCCTATTTCGGCAGCGGCGCCGTCATCTATGTCGACAGCGTGCTGGTGACGGGGCTGTTCAACCAGAACGCCGTGTCCTACACGAGCCCGGACATCGCCGGCGTCCAGGGTAGCGCGATGTTCGGACTGGGCGGGAAGGCGGGCGATTTCCAGGCGGGGCGGCAGTATTCGGCGAGCCTCAAGTACCAGCGAGGCGGATTCCTCGTCACGGCGGCGCTCTACAACGGCAACGCGGGCGGCACGCCGGGGACGCCGATTCCCAGCACCGTCCCGTTTACCGGACGGACCATCGGTGCGGCATACAGTGTCGGCAACCTGACCGTCAAGGGTTCCTACGCGCTCTACAAAGTGAGCGGTGGGTTCGACAGCCGCGTGTACGGCGCCGGGGCAAGTTACTTGTTCACGCCCGCGGTCGAAGCCGACGCGGGCGCCTGGCTGACGAGCGACGGCAACGATACCGGCAACCGTTCGGTGCTGACCGCGATCGGGTTGAGGTACTTCCTGTCGAAAGCGACGACGGTGTACGGGCAGGTCGGGGTGGTCCACAACCACGGCCTGATGAATACCGGGCTCGCGATCAACGGCGCGCTGCACGAGGGGCGCGGAACGACCGTCGGGACGGTGGTCGGCCTTCGTCATACGTTCTAGGCGGGAGCCTGCGCCGTCGCGGTGCCGACGGGGTACCCGGCGGCGTGCCGGCAGGGCGCGTCAGGTGTGCGCAGGACGGTTCCGGGGCGGCGATCCGGATACGGTAGTCCGTCAGTCGCGCCGCCTCACGCCCCGTCCCGCACCGCCATCGCGAGCGGCATCATCGCCGGCCCGATGGAGGCGAGCAGCCGCTCCTTCGATACGCCGTCGCGGGATTGCACGGAAATGCCGTGCAGCTGCGTCGCATAGAAATCGGCCAGCGCCTTGATGTCGGCGCCCCGCGCGAGCTGCCCCTGCTCGGCCGCGCGCTGCAGGCGTTCGACGATCGACTGCGTGCGTGCGCGCCGATGGACGGCCAGCCATTCCATGACCCCTTCGTTTTCCGCCGAATAGTTGGTCGCGGCGGACACCACCATGCAGCCATGCGGCTGGCCACGTTTGGTGTAGGCGGCAACGGCGTCGCGCAGCATCCGTTCGACGGCCGCGCGCACATCGGTTTCCTCGCCGAGCGCGCGATCGGCGAAGCCGCCTTCGCCTTGCTCATAGAGCGACACGGCTTCCTGGAACAGCGCTTCCTTGCTGCCGAAGGCGGCATAGATGCGCGCTGACGCGATGCCCATCGCTTCGACCAGGTCGGACATCGACGTGCCTTCGTAGCCGTGTCGCCAGAACGCGAGCATCGCGCGTTTCAGCGCCATGTCGCGGTCAAATTCTCTCGGTCGTCCCGCCATATCCCTTTCGTCCGTCGTCACATCGTGCGCCGATTTTATCGCGCGCCGTGTTGACACGCGCCTTTCCGTTACTCTATTCTTTGTCGATCAACAAACAATAGGAGTTGATCATGCGTACCCTCAGAGGCCCCAGTCTCCATCTCGCCCAGTTCGCCGACGATGCTGCCCCGTTCAACAGCTTGCCGAGCATCGCGCAATGGGCGGCCGGCGTCGGCTTCAAGGCGCTGCAGATTCCCGCATGGGACGGCCGGCTGTTCGACGTGGAGACGGCCGCGGAAAGCCAGGCCTATTGCGATGACATGAAGGGCATGCTGGCCGAACACGGGCTGGAGATCAGCGAACTGACCACGCACATCTTCGGGCAACTGGTCGCCGTGCATCCGGCGTACGACGCCATGTGCGACAACTTCGCGCCGGAAGCGGTGCGCGGTAATCCGGCCGCGCGCACTGCGTGGGCGCTGGATCGCCTCAAGCTGGCGGCGCGAGCTTCACGCCGCCTGGGGCTGACCGACATGGGCACTTTTTCGGGTTCGTTCGCGTGGCCCTACCTGTTTCCGTTCCCGCAACGGCCCGCCGGCCTCATCGAGACGGCTTTCGATGAACTGGCGCGCCGCTGGCGGCCGATTCTCGATGTCTGCGATGAAAACGGCGTCAACCTTTGCTACGAGATCCACCCCAGCGAAGACCTGCATGACGGCGTCAGCTTCGAGCGTTTCCATGCGCTGGTCGGCGAGCACGCGCGCTGCAAGATGCTGTTCGATCCGAGCCATTTCGTGCTGCAGCAGCTGGACTATCTCGCGTACATCGATATCTACCGCGACCACATCCGCATGTTTCATGTGAAGGATGCCGAGTTTCTGCCTTCGGGGCGTCAGGGCATTTACGGCGGCTACAGTTCGTGGCTCGAACGTGCCGGCCGTTTCCGTTCGCTCGGCGACGGTCAGGTCGACTTCAAGGCGATTTTTTCGAAATTTGCTCAGTACGACTACACAGGATGGGCGACGCTCGAGTGGGAATGCTGCCTCAAGGACCAGGAGGACGGCGCGCGCGAAGGGGTTGCGTTCATCAACGACCACATCATCCGGGTGACGGAGCGCATCTTCGACGACTTCGCCGGTGCGGCGGTCAATCAACAGCAGATCCACGACATGCTCGGCATCGCCTGAGCCGGCCCCCACTGCGAGGAACCATCGATATGTCCGCTCAACTTCAGTCGTCGTCGGCCGACGCTCAACGCTTCGATCATCAATACGTGCGCATCGACGGCCAGCGCATTCACTGCGTCACGGCCGGCGCGGGCACCCCGGTCCTGCTGATTCCGGGTTGGCCGCAAACCTGGTATGCCTGGCGTCATGTGATGCAGGCGCTCGCCGCGCGCGGCTTCATGGCCGTCGCGGTCGATCCGCCCGGCACCGGCTATTCCGACCGGCCGGATGCGGGTTACGACACGGGCCGCACGGCGGCCACGTTGCATCGCGTGATGGTGCAGCTTGGCTTCGATGTGTACCAGGTGGCCGGCCACGACGTCGGCATGTGGGTGGCCTACGCGCTGGCGAGCGATCACCCCGAGGCCGTGACGTCGCTGGCGCTCACGGAGGCGGTGATCCCCGGGCTGGCGCCCGCGCCGTCGATTTTCGCTCCGCCGGAAGAGAACATCTTCCTCTGGCATTTCATGTTCAACCAGCTGGCCGATCTGCCCGAGACGCTGATTGCGGGACGTGAACGGGCCTATCTGGAGTTCATGTTCAACCGGTGGTCGTTCCGGCGCGATTGTGTGGCCGTCGATGTGTACATCGACGCCTATTCGGCGCCGGGCGGCTTGCGCGGCGGCTTCGCCTATTACCGCGCGATTCCGGAGACGATCCGGCAGAACCAGGCACGGTCGCAGCGGAAGCTGACAATGCCGGTGCTCGCCATTGGTGCCGAACATGCGACCGGCGATGCACCGCTGGTCACGATGCGTGACAACGCGACGGATCTGCAGGGCGCGGTCGTGCCCGATTGCGGCCACTTCATCATGGAAGAGGCGCCCGACGCGTTCGTCGGCCATCTGCTGCCGTTCCTGGAACGGAGCCGCTGATCATGCCGGTCGATTGCGTCGTGCTGCCCGGATGATCCATGCGTGCATTCATATGGCCGGCGTGACGCCGACAGCCCGTCGGGTGTTCGACGTGGCTGGCGAGCAGATGCGCAGGGCTTTCCAGCGGTGAGCGCATGGACGAAGGGGACGTATGACGTGCGTGGTCGTACGGTCCGGCGTCCGCGCGATTTCGTGGGCGATCGGCGGGATGCTCGGCAACTTCATCGGCAGCGTCGCCGCAGGCTGGACGACGCTCACGCCGGGATGGTTCCTGTTTATGGGAATCGCGCTGACTGGTCTGCTTGCATTCCGCAGGCAGCGGCCGAAATAGCGAGGGCTACCTGCGCCGCTGAACCCGCGCCTTCGCACACTTGAACCACAGCCGCATCGCACCGACGCCGCCCGCGACTGTAATCCGTGGCAACAGGAACCGATCGTCGCGCATATCGGCGCAGCCGCGCCGGGTCGTCGTCGCGTTGCGGTAACCCGCGGCGGCGACCTGGTCGCGCACGCGCGGGTCCAGATCGCCGTACGGGTAGCAGAACGATTCGACCGTCTGGCCGCTCAACGCTTCGAGCCGCTGCTTCGATTCGACGATCTGAACCTCCGACACGTGCGCCGGCACGTGCGACAGCGCGACGTGGTCGAGCGTATGCGAGCCGATTTCATGGCCGTGATCGCGCCAAGCGAGCATGTCCGCGTGCGACATCAGCGGCGAGCGTGCGGTATCGGCGGCCGCATCCCAGTCGTTCTCGCCGCCGAACCGGCCGGCAACGAAGTAGCAGGTCGCGGTGAAGCCGAGCGCATCGAGCACGGGCATCGCATGCGTCAGCACGTTGAGAAAGCCATCGTCGAACGTGATGCCGAAGACCTTCCCGCTGCGCTCGCCCCGCAGGTACGGCTGCAGTTCGCGCACGCTCAGGCCGCGGTAGCCGAGCCGCCTGAACAGCGTCATCTGGCGGCGGAACGCATCGGGCGCGACGCTCAGGCTGCGCAGCCGGTCGGGCGGTGGCGGCGGCGTGCGGACCTGGTGATACATCAGGATCGGGTAGCGCGTGGCGGGCAGCAGCATGAGCGGGTCGCGGGAACGGGGAATTACGCGGCCTTGCGGAAAATCCGCAGGGTCTTGAAGTCGCCGATTTCGACGAAATCGGCATTCGCCGCCCATT
The DNA here is from genome assembly GCF_002223155.1 of Burkholderia sp. AU31652. Taxonomy (NCBI): domain Bacteria; kingdom Pseudomonadati; phylum Pseudomonadota; class Betaproteobacteria; order Burkholderiales; family Burkholderiaceae; genus Burkholderia; species Burkholderia sp. AU31652. The sequence continues at coordinate 100,668 of NZ_NKFG01000005.1, forward strand.
GCTCGATGATCGGCTCGGCCTTCCGGTACGCCGACGAGCCCTTGTAGAACAGCAGGTGGCCGTCGCGCGCGGTGTGTCGTGCGAACAGGTCGAGCACTTCGGCGTCGGTCTTCGCGCCGTAGCGGCTGTTCGTCTCGTCGCGGAATTCGCACAGATGGAACAGCGTGACGACGTCGAACGCCGGCAGCAGATCCGAATTGCTCGTGTAGATGTCGCCGAAATAGGCCAGATAGGTCTTGCTTACCTCCGGTTGCCGTGTGACGAGATCGACGTACGACTTGTATTCCTTCGGCGACGCCGTCACGCCAAAGACCGTGTTGTTCAGGTGCGGCCGCGCGCATTCCACGCCGACATGGTGATGGCCGCCGGTGCCGAAGTGATAGATGCGGATGCCGTTGAGGCGCGCGGTTTCCAGCCATTCGACGAAGTGCACGTCACACGGGCACTCCTGCGTGCGCAGGTCCCAGTACTTCTTCCAGATATTCATTGCCATTAAACGGACCTCATGGATGTCACCCGACGATACGGGTTGTGGCGAATCGATTTCTGATAGACGGACAGCGTCGCGTCGATGAATCGTTCGAACGAGAATTCACGCTTGCCCTTCAGCCGCGCGCTGCGCCCCATCGCGCGCACGCAACCGGGCTCGCGCACGATCGCGCGCAGGATGGCCTCGATCGCTTCGGGCTCGCGCGGCGGGACGACCCAGCCGTCCACGCCCGGCTCGACGTTTTCGGGCAGCCCGCCCACGCGGGTCACGATCGCGGGGCAGCCGAGCGACATCGCTTCGCGGCACGCATACGACAGGCTCTCGTGGTACGACAGCACGAACGACACGTCGATGATCGAGAACGGAGTCCGCACGTCGTCGAGCCGGCCGGTGAAAGCCGTGCGCGCGGCCATGCGGTGCAGCGCGATCTGTTCGCGTTGCTCGGCGGTCGGCTCCGCGCCGACCAGCAGCACGCGAAACCGCTCGCGCTCGTGTTCGGGCAGGCGGCCCAGCGCCGCGATCAGGTCCATCCAGCCTTTCTCCGGCGCGGTGCCGGCACTGCTGCCCAGCACGATCGCGTCCGCGGCGGACGGCCCGAACAGCGCGATCTTGCGGCGACGGATTTCGTCACTGGCCAGTCGTTCGGCGGCCTGCCGGCGCACGCCGTGCTTGACGACGGTGACGTTCCCGTACGGCGACCGGAGCGCGAGCATGCCCGCGACGTAGTCGCTGACCGCGATGGTGTGGTCGGTGGCGAGGCGTGCGCGCAGCACGTTGCCGAAGCTGTCGGCGCGGTAGGTGTTGTGCTTGGTGAGCACGACGGCGGGCCGATACCGGCAGCCGAGCAGCGCGAGCATTACCTGCCGGTGATCGGCGGAGCCGTTCACATGGATGACGTCGAAGCGCTCGGCTGCGATCCGCTGGCGCAGCCGGAGGATTTCCTGGCACAGCCGGTTCCAGCGCGGTTTGAATTCCATGTCGAAGATGGCCACGTCGGGACTGTCCTTCAACAGTCGCGACAGGCGGCTGCCTTCCGGTGACGCGACGGTCACGCGATGACGCCGGCTCATCGCGGCGGCGAGATCACGGACGTAGGTGTCCTGGCCGCCGCCGTAGTCGCCGTGGAAGTTGGTATACAGAATGTTCATCACGATGCCGCCTTTCCCCGATCATTCATTGGGCAGGACTGCTGATAAAATGAGCGTGTCCGCCTGTTGAAAGCAATGACTCGAACCTGGTCCCGCGTTGTCGATGCGGGATCGCGCATCGACGCCCGGGCGGGGCGTCACCGCGAATCGTTTCCAAATATTACAGAAGCATTACGTACCGTAGTGTCGAGGTCTGCGCATCTTTGTGAACATGTGTCGCGATCGTTCACCGTGTCGTCACGCGGTGCGATGCCGCCGCGGAGGCGGAGAGTCCGGCGATAGGGTTCCTGTCGCCGGTGCATGGAGCGCGGCGAGCCCGGTGCGACCGGTGATGCGGCCCGATTACCCTCGTCGGCGGGGGCAGGATGCGGGCTGGATCGCGACAAAACCCGACTTTTCCACGGCATCCGGACGCAGATCAACCCCCTCGACTTTCAGATTCGAAAGCCGGGCGGCCATTTGCGTTAGAATGCCCCCCCTTGTCCGCCATGGCGACTGCCAATGGCGGACTCGTCGCACCCAGAGAGACGTGGGTTTCGATTCGTAGCCGGGCGCGGAAGATGTGCCAGCCGTTAGCAACATACGCTTTGTGATTTGGATTACTAATGAAGAAGAAGCACAACATCACCAAGTACATCGTTGTCGCGATGATTCTTGGAATCGCAGTGGGTTACGCCTGTCATAGCGCGTTTCCCGACCCGAACATGGCGAAGGAGGTCGCCGGCTACGTGTCGTTGCTGTCCGACATATTCCTGCGCCTGATCAAGATGATCATCGCGCCGCTGGTATTCGCGACGCTGACCGTCGGCATTGCGCAGATGGGCGACGGCAGTGCCGTGGGCCGCGTCGGCGTCAAGGCGTTCGGCTGGTTTTTCATCGCGTCGTTCACGTCGTTGCTGCTCGGCCTGCTGACCGCCACGATCCTGCAACCGGGCAGCCATCTGAGCCTGCCGCTGCCGGCGTCCGATGCGTCCCTCGGCCTGAAGACGGGCGCCTTCACGCTGAAGGACTTCGTGGTCCATCTGGTGCCGAAGTCGATCGCGGAAGCGATGGCGAACAACGAAATCCTGCAGATCGTCGTGTTCTCGATCTTCTTCGGCACCGCGCTGTCGGCGCTCGGCGAGTCGGGCAAGCGCCTGACCGGCGTGATCGACGATCTCGCGCAGGTGATGCTGAAGGTGACGGGCGCGGTGATGTGGTTCGCGCCGGTCGCGGTGTTCGCGGCGCTGGCGTCGACGATCACCACCCAGGGGCTCGGCATCCTGCTCACGTTCGCGAAGTTCATGGCGAGCTTCTATCTGGCACTGGCGCTGCTGTGGGGCGTGCTGACGCTCGCCGGCGTGACGTTCCTCGGCAAGCGTGCGTTCACGCTGATCCGGCTGATCCGCGAGCCGTTCCTGCTGTCGTTCGCGACGGCGAGCTCCGAGGCCGCGTATCCGAAGCTGCTGGACGCGCTCGACCGTTTCGGCGTGAACCGCAAGATCTCGAGCTTCGTGCTGCCGATCGGCTATTCGTTCAACCTCGACGGCTCGATGATGTACTGCACGTTCGCGGTGCTGTTCATCGCGCAGGTGTACGGCATTCATCTGCCGCTGGGCACGCAGATCACGATGCTGCTGATGCTGATGGTCACGTCGAAGGGGATGGCGGGCGTGCCGCGCGCGTCGCTGGTCGTGATCGCGGCGACGCTCAACCAGTTCAACCTGCCCGAAGCCGGGTTGCTGCTGATCATGGGCGTCGACATGTTCCTCGACATGGGGCGCTCGGCCACCAACGCGGTCGGCAACTCGATCGCGGCGGCCGTGGTCGCGAAGTGGGAAGGGCAGCTCGACGACCCGCGTGACGACAACGATCCGGGCAATGGACGCGCGATGCAGGTGAAGGCGCCGGAGACCTCGGCATCGGCATGATGTGCAGCAGTGCGGCAGCGCAGCGATAGGGGTGCGCTGGCTGCTTCCCGGTAGTGGATAATCGCCGGCCTGGATTCGAAACGGATTCAGGCCGGCGATTTGTTTTTGGGACGACGATTCCGTCTTGAACGCGGTCGTTTTCCTCGATTCCCTGATTGATACCTGGCGCTCGCCATTTCAATCCGTCGTCGTTGAACACACGGCGATATTCCCCCAGGTACGCGAAAGCCTGATTTTCCCGATCCCGGATTCGACGTGTAAGTGACCATTCACTGTCGCGCAGTCGCGCTCGCCATAAGCATGCTTGGGTGTCACGGGCAATGCCATTGGAGCCGAACCCGTGAAAATCGCAATGCCACGAGCGATTCGCAATTTTTTTCGATTTATATAACGCTATTCTCGCGCTGCGTATTATCGAACGCATGCTGCACGTAATACCGACTGCGCCGGATGATTCAGGGGAAGAATTTACGCATTACGGTTTTCAAGCCATCCGGCCGGCCCTTCATGTGAATGTTCGCACCATTCAGGAGAGCATCCGTCATGGTCGCCAGACAACGGTTTCAGGCTGCGCTTCTCGCCGCAGCGATCGCCGCGATTACTCCCGCCGTTTACGCAGGCAACACCACCGACTGGCTGGCGAATACGTACGGCACGCTCGCGGCCCACGTCGGCAACGTCGCGCGCGCGATGTGGGTCGCGCCCGAAGGCGTGATCTATACGGCGTCGATGTGGGACGAGGACGAGGGCGGCGTCGCGATCTACCAGAACGGCAAGAGCGTCGGCTCGATCGGCACGCACTCGGAGTTTCAGGGCAGCGCGATCACCGGTAACGCGACGTCGCTGTTCGTCGCGCTGCAGCCCGGCAAAACATACGGCAGCGGCGCGGTGGGGCGCTACAACCGCGCGACGAAGTATCGCGATCTTGTCATCCAGGTCAGCGCGGCGACCAACCAGCCGCGCATCGACGTCGTCACCGGGCTCGCGACGGCCGGCTCGCTGCTCTACGCGAGCGACTTCTACGGCAATCGCGTGCGCGTATTCACCACCGACGGCGTGTGGCAGCGGGACATCAGCGTATCGGCGCCGGGTGCGCTCGCGGTGGATGGCGCGGGCAACGTGTGGGTCGCGCAGAAGAGTGCGGGCGCGATCGCCGGCTTCAGCCCGGCCGGTGCGCTGCTGAACACGATCCGGATGCCGGCCGGGTCGGAGCCGTCGGCACTGGTTTTCGATGCGGCGGCCGGCCAGCTGCTGGTGGGCGACGAAGGCCCCGACCAGAACATCAAGCGCTATACGGTGTCGGGCCGGCCGGCGCTGGCCGGCACGTTCGGCGTGCGCGGCGGCTATCTCGACACGACGACGGGCATCAAGGGGCAGGTCGGTGCGCAGCGCTTCACGCGCATCGTCGGGCTCGGCAAGGACACCGGCGGCAATCTCTACGTGCTCAACAATCCATGGGGCGGCAGCTGGGATCTCGGCCGCAACGGCGCGACCGACATTCACGCGTACAGCAGCACCGGCAGCCTGCGGTGGACGCTGCAGTCGCTGAACTTCGAAGGGATCGCCGCGCCGGACCCGGTCACGGACGGCGCGCTGTTCTACGGCGGCACGCATGTGTATAGCGGCGGCGCGGGCGGCACGTTCGTCGCGAACACGGTCGATCCGTTCACGTATCCGGCCGATCCGCGCATCAACCTGAGCGACACGCAGCGCGGCGAGCATTTCGGGCTGCTCACGTCGGTGGGCGCGAACCGGATTCTCGTCGCGGCGGGCCAGAACCCGCCGGTCTTCTACTTCTTCCACTTCAACGCGGCGAACGGCTATATCGCGATCCCGGACGGCTCGATCCCGGGCCCCGCGTTCAACACGACGCGGCGCGTGACGAGCGGCTTCAGCATCGACAGCAAGGGCGGCGTGTGGGCCGGCCTCGACAAGACCGGCGCGATTACCCACTACCCGCTGACCGGTTTCGACGCGAGCGGCAAGCCGTCGTGGGGGCCGGGCGTCGCGACCCGCGTGCCCGACAGCATCCAGCCGCTCACGCGCATCGTCTATCTCGCGGACAGCGACACGATGGTGCTCGCGCAGGGCGCCATCGGGAGCAACGACTGGACGTCGATCGGTACGCGCATCGAGGTGTATCACGGCTGGAGCGCGGGCAACACGACGAAGCCCGACCCGGTGATCACGCTGCCGCACAGCGGCGCGAAATCGATCGACGCGGTGGGCAACCATCTGTTCGTCGGCTACTGGTTCAGCAGCAGCGGGCCGCTGTGGCCGAACGTCGACGCGTTCAACCTCACCACCGGCAAGCTCGACACCACGCTGGTCAACGCGAGCCCCGCGACCGTCGATACCAGCAGCGCGATCGATGCGATGTACAGCATCCGCGCATACCGCCGATCGAACGGCGAGTACGTGGTGATGAAGAACAACGTGAAAGGGAACAGCATCACCGTGTATCGCTGGACGCCCTGACTTTGATGAGGCATGCGCGGCCGCCTCGACCTCGGTCGGCGGCCGGGCTCGCGACGCCATGATGTGATTCATCGCGGTTTCGCGGGATTTCCATGGCGCTTCCACAGAATTTCCACATCACGCGTTCGTAATGACCGGCGTGCGCAACGCGCGCCTCACCGCCCGCCGGGCGGCTGTCCCGAACCTCCCGACACGGAAAACCCGATAAGGGCACAATGACAGCGGCATCGGCGGCACTGCGCGTGCCACGACGATGAACCGAATCGACTGACGGGTTGCGCCGGCGCATTGCTGCCCCGGTGCATGTGCGCGGCAACCCCTGCCGCGTTTTTTGAGCCGAAGTGACGAAAAGATGAAGACGAAAACCACCCCGAACCGCCTGTTGCTGATCGCCGTGCTGGCTGGCGCGCTGAGCGGGACTGCCCACGCAGAGACGGCGCCGGCCGTCGCGACCGTCGCGACGGTCAACGGTACGCCGATCACCCAGGCCGACGTCGATACGTTGCTGCGCGCGTCCGGGCAACCGGACTCGCCGCAGATCCGCCAGGCGATCAAGAATCAGCTGATCACGCGCGTGCTGGTTCAGCAGGCCGCCGAGAAGGCGAACTATGCCGACAAGCCCGAGGTCAAGGCGGCGGTGCAACAGGCGAAAACGAATGCCGAAGTGCAGCTGTATCTGCGCGACAACGTGAAGCCCGAGCCGGTGACCGAAGAACAGGTCAAGGCGCGCTACGACGAACTCGTGGCCGCGCTCGGCAAGAACGAGTACAAGCCGCGCCTGATCATCGTCCAGGATCCGGTGACGGCCGCGACGGTGCTCAGCGAGCTGAAGGCGGGCAAGTCGTTCGAAGGGCTGGCGCGTCAGTACAGCATGGCGCCGAGCCGCGATACCGGCGGCGAGCTGCCGTGGGTGAGCTTCCACACGCCGGCGACGGAAGGCAAGACGTCCGGCTTGCCGCTGCCGGTCGCGCAGGCGCTCGAGAAACTGAAGGTCGGCGCCGTGACGAACGATTCGATTCCGGTCGACGGCGTGCGGGCGATCGTGAAGCTGGATGCGAAGCGGCCGACGCAGGTGCCGGGCTTCGCGACCGCGAAGCCGGGGCTCCAGCAGCAACTGCAGGCGGCTGCCGTGGAGAAGGCGAGTGCGCAGATGATCGGCAACCTGCTGAAGGACGCGAAGATCACGCAGTGATGCAGTCACGCGGCGGCGTCGAAACGCCGGACGTCACGCGCGCCAGATCATGCTCGCGCTCGTGTCGGATTCCGACTCGCTGTGGAAGCCGAGCCGTTCGTAGAGCCGCCGCGCCGGGTTGCCGTGCAGCACGCTGAGCGACACCGGCACGTGCGCGCGTGCGGCGTCGTTCAGGAGTGCGCTCAGCACGGCTTCGCCGATGCCCCGACCCTGATGCGCGGGGAGGATCTGGATCTGGTGCACGTGCCACTCGTCGGTGGCGCGTGTCACCTTCAGCAAGCCGATGGCTTCGTCTTCTTCGCAGACGATCGTCGCATCGTCGAAGTGCGCGCGGATGCGCCGGTCGTGCGCGTCGTCGTCGGTCGGCATGCCGGCGCGTTGCAGGTGCTCCGTCATCGTGAGCTTGCGAAGCGTCAGCAGGAACGGCAGGTCGGCGGCAGACGCCGGGCGCAGGCGGATTGCGTGTGTCATCGTGCGGGCTCGTTCGTTCGGGAAGGCGGGATCGTCGACGGGAAGGTCGCCCCCCGCAGCGCATCATTCCCGATGACGGGCCGCAGGTCAAAGGGCGCCGTGCCGAATCCCGCACGCCTCCGTGGCCGATCATGCGGCGCGCCGGCCGGACACCTTCTGCGCATCCGCGAGATTGGCGATCAGCGTGTCGACCACGACGCGTTTCAGGCTCGCGAGCGCGGAAGGCGCATCGCCTCCACCCGCATGGAGGCACACGTCCACTGACGGCAGCGGCGGCAACCCGTCGCGCTCGCCAAGCTGCCGCAGTGCTGGCGGCACACCCACCATCGTTCTCGCCGTAATGCCCAATCCGCCCGCGACGCCGGCCCACAGGCTTTGCAGGCTGCCGGTCGTGTAAGCGAGTCGCCACGGGATCCCGGCCTTGTCGAGCGCATCGGTGCCGGCCTTGCGGAACAGGCATGGTGGCTTGTACAGCGCGAGATCCAGCGGCGTGCCCGCGCGCGGACGCACGTCGATGCCTTGCGGCCCGATCCACGCCATCGGCAGCGTGACCAGATGTTCGGCGTCGGCACGATGCCCGCGGCCCATCGCGAGCACGACGTCGAGTTCGCCGCCGTCGAGCCGGTCGAGCAGCACGCCGTTGCCGTCGACAACGATGTCGACGCGCACGCCCGGGTGCGTGCGCTTGAACTGGCCGAGCGCGACGGGCAGCCACGATTCGGCGAAGTCGCCCGGTAGCCCGAAACGCACGGCCCCTTCGATCGCCGCGCCGCGGATCGCGCCGACCGCCTCGTCGTTCAGCTCGAGAATGCGGCGCGCATAGGACAGCATCAGTTCGCCGGCCTCGGTCGGCACGAGGCCGCGCCCCTGGCGGCGAAACAGCGGCTGGCCGATCTGCGTTTCGAGCTTGCGCATCTGCTGGCTAACCGCCGACTGCGAGCGGCCGATCCGGTCGGCGGCGCGGTTGAGGCTGCCGAGCCGATCCGCGGCGATCAGCGTGCGCAGCGCATCCATGTCGAGATTCGGGAGCGTCATGATTCGGTTTTTCTTATAAATCGATTTCGAATTATCGTATTTATTGCATATTCCCGTCGCTACCATCAAGTGAACCGGTCGTTCCGGTTCACGGGGATGCGCGCCGTACGCGGCTGCGGATGCCCCGTGAGGTTGCTTCCCTTCTTTCTCACGAGGACAGTGAATGAACATCCGCTCGATATTCCGCCAAGGCTTTCCCGGCATGCTGCTGGCCGCTTCGATGATTCCCGGCGACGCATCGGCCGCGCCGTCGCTCGCGGGGACATGGACGTTGGTCGCGGCGGACGTACAGCATCCCGACGGCACGGTTGGCCGCGACTATGGCGCCGATCCGAAGGGGCTGCTGCTGATCGACGTGCACGGGAATTACTCGCTGCAGATCTTCAAGTCGGAGCGCCCGCGCTTCGCGTCGAACGACAAGGCGACCGGCACGCCGGACGAATTCCGTGACGCCGTGCTCGGCTCGAGCACCCACTACGGCACGCTGACCGTCGATCCCGCGAAAGACAAGCTTGCGTTTCACATCGTCAATTCGTCGTACCCGAACTGGATCGGGCAAACGCAGACGCGAAGCTATCAATTGAAGGACGGCGAGCTGAGCTACCGCGTTCCGCCGCGTGCGAACGGCGACATACCGATCTCGGTGTGGCGGCGAGTGGATTGAGGTCGGTGGGCGGCCGACGCGGGTGGCATGCGGGCGCGATCGCAGCCGGCCAGCCCGCATTGACCGATTGCCGGCGCAGGCCGGAGCCGATCGCCGTGCTGGCCGGCGCGCGCTCGGCTACCACGCCGTCGTGATCGCTGCCGGCCCGTCATGGGACGGAAAGTGCGGCAGTACTTCCTCGGCCAGTTCCTGGATGATCTCCGCCGCGGGCCGTTGCGAGAACTGGATACCGAGCGCGACATGATTCACGCCCGCCTCGCGCCATTCGTTCAGCAGCGCGATGAGCCCGTTGCGGCCGGTCCGCAGGATGAACCCGCCGCGCAGCGGCGTGCGCGGGTGATCGGGATCGTCCACGAGGTCGATCCATTCGTTGGTCATGTGCGGCCGGAATCCACCGTCGGGAATCAGTGCGCGCCACGCGCGGATTTTTTCTGCGAGTCGCAGCGGGCCGGCGCCGGTGTGCGAATCGCCGGGATAGGTCAGCCAGCCGTCCGCGTGCTCGGCGATCCACGTGAGCGACTGGCCCGATGCGCCGGTGACGATCAGCGGTACCGCGCCGGTGGTTGCCTTCGGGAGCAGTTCCGCACCGTCGAAGCTGCCGAGCGGTGATTCGATCGTCAGGTTTCCTGATCGCATCAGTTTGCGGAAATAGGCGACTGCGTGCGCGAACCGTTCGCCGCGCGATGCATGCGAGAGCCCATAGGCGGGAAACTCGATGGGCCGGTCGCCGGACGCGATGCCCATGACGAGACGGCCGCCCGACAACCGGTCGATGGTGGCCGCGCCCTTGGCCAGGTCGATCGGATGGCGCAGTGAAAAGATTGCGCTGCCGGTGGCGAGCGCAATGCGCGTGGTTCGGGCGGCGAGGAAGGACAGGTAGGTGAACGGGTCGAAGACCTGCCCCGCATCGCCGAACGACGGGTCGAACAGCGGCACGTCGCGTACCCATACGGCGGCAAAGCCGCGGCGGTCGATTTCCGTAACGAGGTCGGCCTGCCCGGTCAGGACGCGCATGTCGCCGTCGTAGGCGCGCAGCGGCAGGAAGATGCCGAGGGTCAGCTGGTTCGCGGCGAACATGCGCCGATAACCGGGGTGGGCGGAAAAGGCCGGATTCACCGCGCCGGTAGGCGCTTGCGAGGCATTCATGGCATGCATGGTCAGTGACGGTGTGGCGGTTCGGGAAGAGCGAGTCCTGGCGCGCGGTCGCTGCGTTGACGCTGTCGGGCGACCGGCCGACGCCGGGATCGATCATGGCGGTTTTGATTTAGACGGACTAAATCTGATGGCGCGCGTGTTTCGTGTGCGCTTGCGGAATGTTCGGCTACGCGTTGCAACGGGAAAAGCGATAATTTATGCCCGATGAGTTTAGGCAGGCTAAATCCCATGACCGCTGTTCCCCCGTTGCAGGCGCTGCGTACCTTTGTCGAAGTCGGCCAGCGCGGCAGCATCAAGGCTGCCGCCGAGGCGCTTCATGTCACGCCCGGCGCGATCAGCCAGCAGATCCGGTTGCTGGAAGACCGGCTCGGCGTGACGCTGTTCGAGCGGACGCGACAAGGGCTGCGCCTGACGGAAGCCGGCACGAGTGTTCATCCGTCGTTGCGTGATGCGTTCGCGCGGATCGACGCGGCGGTGGAGACGCTGGAAGCGAGCAAGGGGCGCCGGACGCTGACCGTCAGCACCGTGGCGACCTTCGCCGCCTCGTGGCTGGTCCCTCGCCTCGGGCGCTTCAACCAGCGGCATCCGGATATCGAGGTGCATGTTGAGGCGACGTCCGCGCTGGCGGACCTTCGACGCGATCGCGTGGACGTGGCTGTGCGTCACGGCCTGGGCGACTACCCGGGGCTGGACGTCGAGCGGCTGATGGCGCCCGTGCTGGTGCCGGTGGCCGGTCGCGGGCTGATCCCGAAGCGCGCCGGGTTGAAGGCGCCCGGCGATTGCCTGAAATATCCGCTGCTGCATGACGCCGACCGGGCCGACTGGCCGCTCTGGTTTGCCGCGCACGGTGTGGCCGACGAGCCGCGTGCCGCGCGCGGCTCAGCCTTCGAGGACGACTTCCTGCTGATTCGCGCCGCGGAAGCCGGGCAGGGCCTGGCGCTGGTGCCGGAGCAATACGCCCGTGCCGAAATTGCCGAGGGGCGACTCGAGCAGGTGCTGGATCTACCGTGGCCCGCGCGGTTCGCCTACTACGCGGTCACGCGGCCCGGTGCCACGCAACGACCGGAAGTGCAGGCGTTCATGGACTGGATCGTCGAGGAGTCGGCCGGCGACGCGTGAAGGGCGCCGGCGCGTGTACCGCATCAGCGGATGAGGTGGTCGTGCGCTGTGTCGTCGGTCGGTGTGCCGACCCGTTGCAGGTGCGCGTTCATCGTGAGCCGGCGCAGCGTCCGCAGGAATGGCAGGCCGGCAGCGGACGCCGGGCGCAGGCGGATTGCGTCTGCCATCACGCGAGCGCGTTCATTCGGGGTGGCACGCGCGAAGGGCGAACCCTGCTCGGTCGCATGGCGCACGCCGACGTCGCGCAGCAGCGTGAGGACGGGCAGGTCGATTTCGAGGGTGTCGCCTTCGACGTGCAGGATGGCGGTGTGGTCCTGCATCTGCACCTGCAGGATCTCGCGCCCGCGCAGCCATTTGAGGACGGCGAAGAGCCCCTTTCCCGCCTTCGGCGCGGCGATGCCGAGCGCGGTCAGGATCGTGACCGCATTGGCGAGCGCCGTGCCTTCGTTGCCGCTCAGCATGTCGCGCATGCGGCCGAGCAGTGACGTCGCGAGCGTGAAGTCGATGCCGAAACTGCCGGTCTTGAAGCTGCCGCGCACGTTCACCCGCGGCCGCACCTGATTGCCGCACAGCGCGCGGGTCGATGCGTCGAGCAGATCCCCGATGGCGAGCAGTGCGGGGCGCGAGTTCGCGCACGTCCATTTCCGACGATTCGAGCGCGGGCCCGTCGTAGGTGGCGCGAAAACGGCTCATGGCGCAGAGGGGGCCGGGATCGGCCGGGCCGGTACGGTTTTCATGGCGTAGGGTCATGCGGAAAGTGGGCGGATGTCGTGGACGATACTTGAAGCAGATGCTTTCGAATATCTTTCATGCTAGATGCGATCCACCGACCGCAGGCGATTTTGGCCGTCCGGCCAAGACGACGTTCTGACGTGTCCCGACCGTACCCGGCACACGCCGAACTTTTCCGATCCTTGCCCGGTCACAACCGCCAGCGCGCGGGCGCGCCGGCGCCTCGCACGGGGTTCCGGCCCCGGTATTCCCCGGCCCGCCCCGTCCGCATATCATTCGCACATCGCGCGCCTGCCGACCGCGGGCGCAGCACACAGGGATTCTCGATGGACACCAAACGATCGCGGCCGGGCCTCGTCGCCGCGCTGCTCTGGGCGACGCTGTATCTCGCGACCGGCTACATCTCGCACCGGTTCAACGGCCCCGTCCGGCTGACGGGCTACATCTGGCTGCCGGCCGGCGTGACGGTCGGCGCGTTCATGCTGCGGCCGATGCGCGAATGGCTGACGCTGGCCGGCGCGTTCCTGGTCGGGCAGCTCGCGCTGAGCGCCATCGAACAGGCCAGCCTGGTCAACGCGGTGCTGTTCACCGTCGACGAGGTCGGCGCGGCCGCGCTCGCGGTGTGGCTCGTCCAGCGCGTGCGCTTCTCGCTCGAAGGGCTGTATTTCCTGCGCTCGGTGATCCTCGCCGGCCTGATCGCGGGCGTGGTCGGCGCGATCGGCGGCGCGGCCTGGTACACGGTGGTCAAGGGCGCGCCGTTCTTCGACGTGTGGTCGGTGTGGGCCGCGTCCGATTTCGTCGGCGTGCTGCTGGTCACGCCGGTGCTCGCATCATGGTCGCGCTTTCGCGCGCACCGCTCGGGCGATCACGAGCGCTTCGACCTCGTGCTCGGCATGGTCTCGTTCGTGCTGGTCGTGGGCGTCGCGCTCGTGATCTTCGACGGCGACACGTCGCAGAAATTCGGCACCGGCGCGGGCTTCGCGCTGACATATATCCCGTTGTTCCTCACCGTCGCGGTGACGCTGCTGCTCGGCGGCCGCGCGGGCTCGTCGTCGGTGCTGGTGCTCGCGCTGATCGTGATCGAGCAGACCGCGCAGGGCGACGGCCCGTTCGCGTCGTTTCACGAGCATTACGGCAGTGCGCTGCTCGAGGCGCAGCTTTATCTGGCGGTCGCGTCGCTGCTGGTGCTGACGGCGAGCACGCTGAAGACGACGCGCGAACGCGTGCACGAGCATGCGGCCGTCCTGCAGAACAACATGGAGCTCGCGCTCGCGAGCGCCGGCCAGATCGCGTACGTGCTCGATCCGGAGTCGGGGCGGATCGAGTGGAGCGGCGACGTCGAGCGCGTGTTCGGCGTCGGCGTGGATGCATCGCAGATCGCGAGCGTGCCGCTCGTGCTCGAACGCGTGCAGCCGGGCGACCGCGATGCGCTGCGCGACTACTGGGATGCGGAGATCGCGGGCGAGGATCGCGCGTCGCTGTCGCTGCGCATCGTGCAGCGTGACGGCGGCACGCAGACGATCACCGATCATGGCGCGCCGCTGCTCGATTCGAATGTCGACGTGACGGTGGTGGCGGGTGTCTGGCAACTCGAGCGCGTGTGGCCGGCGGCGGACGAATGAGCGAACGCACGTCATGACGGGCCGCACGGGCGTCCTGCTGATCCACGGGCTCGGCGGCACGCAATACGATCTCGGTTCGTTGCACAAGGCGATGCGGCGCGCGGGTGCCGACACGCACATGATCACGCTGCCGGGGCACGGCACGCGCCCCGAGGATCTGGTCGGCGTGCGCGCGGAGGCGTGGCTCGACGCGGTGACCGAGCAGTATCGCGTGCTCGAAAACGAGTACGACACGCTGCATGTCGCGGGCATGTGCATGGGCGCGCTGGTCGCGCTGCTGCTATGCCACCGCGTGCAGCATGCGCGCGGCCGGCTCGCGTTGCTGGCCACGCCGGTGTTCATCGACGGGTGGTCGACGCCGTGGTACCGCGCGCTGCGGCACGTGCTGTACCGCGTGCCGGGTGTGGCGGAGCGGATGCGTGTGGAAGAAGGCGAGCCGTTCGGCATCAAGAACGCGACGATCCGCGCGATCGTGAAGAAGAAGTTCGAGCGCGAGGACAGTTTCCACTACGCATGGGTGCCGCTCGCATGCGTGCGGCAGGTCGACCGGATGCGCGACTGGGCGCTCGAGGCCGCGGCCGGCACGCCGTGCCCGACGCTCGTGCTGCATGCGCGCGAGGACGAACTGACGAGCCTGCGCTCGGCCGATTTCCTGCTCAAGACAATGCCCGATGCGCGCGGGATCGTGCTCGAGAACAGCTATCACATGATCTGCGCGGACAACGATCGCGACGACGTCGCGCGCCACGTGCTCGACTTCTTCGGGTTCGATCCGGTGCATGCGGTGAGCCCGGCGATGGCGCGCCGGATGGGACGGCTGGCATCCTGACGGGCGACGTGCGCGGCGCGGGATGCGCGATATTCGCTGCCCCCGGTACGCATCGGGTCTTGCATGCGTACCGCGGCGTGGCGAATTCATGCCGTTTCCGTTTCCGTTTCCGTCGCGCGTCGCGCCAGCAGGTTCGATGCGGCCAACTGGCCGCGTACCGCATCGATGGCGGCGTCGCTCGGCGCAATGCCTTCGAGGTAGATGAAATCGACCGTCGACAGGCCGATGACGGCGAGCACCTGCTTCAGGTACGGGGTCAGGAAATCGGGCTGCCGTGCCGCTGCGCCGGTGCAGATGCCGCCCGAGCGTACCAGCACGAGCACGGGGCGATCGGCGAGCAGGCCGAACTTGCCTTCCGGCGTGGCCGTGAACGTGCGGCCGATACGCAGCACGAAATCGATCCACAGCTTCAGCGCGGCAGGTACCGTGAAGTTGTGCATCGGTGTGCTGATCAACACGCCGTCGCTGTGTTCCACCTCCGCGATCAGTTGTTCGGAGTACGCCAGTACGGGATCGGAATCCGGCTGCCTCGTGACCACCGCATGCGCATAGTCGGCCGATAGCGAAGGCAATCCGGGTTGACCGAGGCTGCGCGACACGACCCGCGCATCGGGGCGGGCCGCCCGCCATTGCGCGATGGCTTCGTGCGCAATGCGTGCGCCCAGCGAATGACTGCCATGCGGACTGGCATCGACAAAAAGAAGGTTGTTCATCAGAGCGCCTGTAGTGACTGACTGAAATGCACGCCGCGGGACAGCAGCCCCTGGCGGAAATAGAAACGCTGCGCGAGCGCGTTGGAGAGCCCGGTATCGAGTACCAGCTGCAGGCAGCCGTGTTGCCGCGCGTCGTCGCGCACCGCATCGAGCAGCCGCTCGCCCAGCCGTTGATTGCGCGCGTGTTCGGTCGCGACCAGATCGTCGACATAGACGAAGCGCCCGTACAGCGTGTTTTCGAGGTGACGGTATCCCGCCAGCGCGACGACCGCGCCGTCCGGGCTGCCGTGCCGTGCGGTCAGCAGCACATAGCCTTGTTCGGCCTGGCGGTGCATCTGCCGCACGAACGCATCGACATCGGTCAGGTGCGGGCGTAGTTCTCGCATCACGTCGAACGTCGACCGGTATTCCGCGTCCGTCACGGCGCGTTTCAAATGGATCTCTGGCATCACGATTGCTCCACGGTAACGTCGTTACTGTACGAATCGGATGGCGTATCCTGAAGGTCCAAAAAGTGACTATTTGACTGGGACATGAAATTCGACGATCTGATGCCGGACCGTCATCTCGACATGCCGGTCTATCGGCAACTGGTCCGGCGCTTCCGCGAGGCGATCGAGACGGGCAAGCTGGCGCCGGGCAAGCGCGTGCCGTCGGTACGGAGCCTGGCCAGCGAACTCAATCTGGCACGCGGCACCGTCGAAGCGGCTTATCAGATCCTCATCGGCGAAGGGTACCTGGTCGCACATGGGCCGGCCGGCACCGTCGTGTCACCCCAACTGCCGGATGGCCGGCAGCCGCGTGCCGCGGCGCCCCGGCCGGACGAACCGCCGCGCGGCGATTCGACGGCGAGCGGGCCGAAGCCGTTCCAGATGGGCATTCCCGCGCTCGATGCGTTTCCGCGCATGCCGTGGATACGGCTCACCGGCCGTCATGTGCGGGCGATGGCGACCCCGTCGCTGGACTACGCGCCGCCACAAGGTCACGACGGGCTCAGGCGTGCGCTGTCCGCGTACCTCGGCGTGTCGCGCGGCATCGACTGTTCGGCCGGGCAGATCTTCATCACCGCGGGGTATCGCGGCGCGCTGGACCTGATCTGCCGGACCTTGCTGCGCCCCGGCGACGCCGGCTGGTTCGAGGATCCCGGGTATATCCACGCACGCCGCCTGCTCGAGCACGCGGGGATGCGGCTCGTGTCCGTGCCGGTCGACGACGACGGACTGTGCGTGGAAACGGGGCTGCGCCGGGCGGCCGATGCACGTTTTGCCGTGGTGACGCCGACCCATCAAAGCCCGCTCGGTGTCGCGCTGTCGCTGCCGAGACGCCTGGCCTTGCTCGACTGGGCCAGGCAGCAGCGGGCCTGGATCGTCGAGGACGATTACGACAGCGAGTTCCGATACCACGGTCGCCCGTTGCCCGCGCTCAAGAGCCTGGATCGCCACCAGCGCGTGCTTTACACCGGGTCGTTCAGCAAGGTGCTGTATCCGGGCTTGCGGCTGGGGTATCTCGTTGTTCCGGAGGAGCAGGTCGCGGCCTTTCGCGACACCGCCGGCTGGCTCGGCGGTAGCGGCCAGATGCTGATGCAATCCGTCGTCGCCGATTTCATGGAGCAAGGGCACTTCGCGCGCCATCTGAAGAAGATGCGGGCGCTTTATGCCACTCGCCGCGCGTGGTTGATCGATGCGTTGGGCAAGGTGTTTGGTGATGCGCTGCACGTTCCGCCCCGTGCGGGCGGCCTGCATGTGGTGGCCTATTGGCGCACGGCGGTCGACGATCGCGCCGTCGCACGCATGGCCGACCTGCAGGGCTTGTCCGTTCAGCCGCTGAACGACTGGAGCCCGGGCGGCCGGATGCCACCCGGCATGTTGCTCGGTTTCACGAACCTGACGTCGGCGCAGCAGGCGTTGACGCTGGTTCGGCGCCTGTATCGGCTCGTTCGTGTGTGAACCGGGTGTGGTGGATGACGAACCCGCGGGACGCCGGAGTACGTGCGACTGGCGCCACGATTTTGCGATTGTGTGACAGAGTTACCGCGACTGTTCTACGCATGGTCGATAACACCCCGTGATGTCGTCGTCCGAGTTCGTGCCTCATGGGTGCCTGGCACCATGTTTTCCGCCTTTCGACCGAGCTGACTTAACCGGCCTGGTTCGCATCATCGGCGGCGGCTCTCGGCCACAAGCGGTCTTCCAACAGTTGGGGCTAGAACGTTGACACCAGGGCTCCACGGACGCATGCTCCAACGCAATCGCCCGCGATGTTCCGGTGAGAACCATCCGCGTTGCGATGCGACTGATCCTGCGAATCGGGAGTGGCAATGGCAAAAAGTCGGAAGCGGGTCTCCCAACGACGCACTGCGATACACGCGGGATTATGGGTGCCGCTTTATTTTGCGCTCGCACCTTGGGCGTCGCTCGCATCCCCTTGGCAAGACCTCGAAGTACTGGGAAAGAGGTTTCGCATTGAAATCGACAAGGCGTACCAGAAGGTCCCCAAAAGCGGCTCGACCCAAGAGATAGATAAAGCCGGGGACATTACTTGGCTCGCAGTGCGCTACATTCCGCTCGGAAGTTCATTTGACGACGCCGAAGTTATTCTTCGCGCCGCCGGATTTGCAGTCGGAGCACGGCCGGGACCAAACCAGCCGGGGAATCTACCGCATAGATATGATGTTGTTGCGCGGATAGAGCAGTACCGTACAAGCTTACTTTTCTCGCGCACCGACGTGTCCGTACTTCTTTCGCCCAAAGCTCCCGGCGATTTTCAAGATGGTGTTTCGGCGGTTTTCGCATCGTTTACGACGAGTTATTTGTAGCGAAATTGCGATGCCGCTACCCCGCCTCCGGTCGCCGTGCGATCCGCGCTCGGGTCGCAGGCGACGCAAGACAGGTAGCCACGGCTTCGTATCCCGGTGCGCCGGGGTACGGCGCGACGCGGGCCGGCGGGCTATGGTTCGCGGGACACAGAATGATCGCTTCGTCGGGGCCGACGGCCGACAGGTCCAGGATCGCCGACGAGCGGGTCAGCATGAACAGCGGCCTCATGCCGTCGGCTCTGGCACGCTGCCGAAGGCACGCAATCAGCGCTGCCTGCGTCGGCTGGTCGAGATCCTGTTCGATCATGTCCACGACCCGGGCGCCGGCGCCGTCTGCCTCGAGTCCGGCGAGCAGCACGGTCAGCGCCGCAGACGCCGTGGCGCCTTCATCCGCGAGCCATGTCGCCGTGCGTTCGACCCGCGCCTTCAGCGCCGGATCGGCCCGCAACGCGGCGAAGGCAGCCGCGCCGCCGTCTTCCAGCCGGTCCAGCCCGATGAACGCTGCGCCAGGCAACGCGTCGGCGAGCCGATGCGCGAGACGGGTCTTGCCGCTGCCCAGCGAACCGATGATGTAGTTCAACGGACGGATATCGCGAAATTCGAACCATTCACCGTCCCACGGCCAAGGGAGGTTGAACGCAACGCCCGCGGCCGCCGGAGCGAGCAGGCGCGTCAGTTCGCCGTCGTCGGGCATGCGGCCGCGGGCAAGATCGGCGCGGATCGCGCGAACCTTGTCGACCTTGCCGACCAGATCCTGAATGCCGCGCCCGAGCGCCGCTTCATGCGTCGCCAGGGCGTCGCTCAGGCTGCGGGCGTCGCCGCCCAGCACGTTCGCGACCTGGGCCAGGCTCAAGCCGAGCGCGCGAAGCGCCGCGACTTCGGCCGCACGCGCCAGATCGTCCGGGCCGTAGGCGCGGTATCCGGCCACCGTTCGCCCGGGCGTGACCAGTCCTTGCCGCTCGTACAGCCGCAGCGCCTTGGCCGATACGCCAAGCCGCATCGCGGCTTCCGATGCGCTCAGGCCGCGCGTGACATCGCTCATGGGTCACCTTCGGGTCGTCGATTCGTTGCGCCCAGCATAAAGGCGATCCCAAGGGCCGGGTCAAGCGCGTTCGCGTGTTGACGTGAATCGACGAAGACGCCGGCCGCGCCGCGCGTCAGTCAGTCGGCCGCCGCGAATTCGTCGCGCAGCGCGTGATACAGCCGCCGATACCGCGCCAGCCGCCCCGCCAGCAGATCGACCATGGCGGCATCGGGCGCGACCGTCTCCGTGACGGGCGGCGCGACGCAGACCTCTGCGAGCGTGTCATCGGTCGCGGTCAGGCGTGCAAGCCGCGCCGCGCCGAGTGCCGCACCAACCGCGCCGTCCGCGTGGCGTTGCATCGCGAGCCCGGTCGCATTCGCGCACAGCCGCGCCCAGAACGCGCTCTTCGAGCCGCCGCCGATGAACGACACCGCGTCGAGCGTCGTGCCGGCCGCACGCAGCGCGTCGTAGCCGTCGGCCATCGCGAACGCGACGCCTTCCATCACCGCGTACGCGAGGTCGTATGCATCGTGCTCGTTGGACAGCCCGAAGAACACGCCGCGTGCGTGTGCGTCGTTGTGCGGCGTGCGCTCGCCACCGAGATACGGCAGGAACAGCGGCGCACGCGCCGGCTCTGCACGTTCGGCGCGCGCGGCGAGCACGCCGGCGGTCGTGCCGTGCGCGCGGGCGAGCCAGTCGAGGCTCGCGGCGGCCGACAGGATCACGCTCATCTGGTGCCAGCGCCCTTCGACGCAGTGGCAGAACGCGTGCACGGCCGCGTCCGGGTTCGGCGCGAAGCGGTCGTTGCCGGCGAACAGCACGCCCGACGTGCCGAGCGACAGGAAGCCGCTGCCGGCGCCCGTCACGCCCATGCCGATCGCGGAGGCCGCGTTGTCGCCGGCGCCGCCGGCGATCGTCACGGGCCCCGCGATGCCCCATTCGCGCCGCAGCGTGTCGCGCAGCTGTGCGGCCGGTGCGTTGCCCTCGACGAGGCGCGGCATCTGCGCGCGCGTCAGCTCGGTCGCGGCGAGCATCCGGTCGGACCAGTCGCGGCGCGCGCAGTCGAGCCACAGCGTGCCCGATGCATCCGACATCTCGGACACGAATTCGCCGGACAGGCGCCAGATCAGGTAGTCCTTCGGCAGCAGCACCTTGTGCACCGCGCGGAACACGGCGGGCTCGTATTTCGCGAGCCACAGCAGCTTCGGCGCGGTGAAGCCGGGCATCGCCATGTTGCCGGTGATCGCGCGCGATTCCGGCACCAGCGCCTCGAGCTCGACGCACTCGGTGCCGGCGCGCGTGTCGTTCCACAGGATCGCGGGGCGCAGCACCTGGTCCGCGCGATCGATCAGCGTCGCGCCGTGCATCTGCCCCGAGAGCGCGATGCCGCGCAGCGCGGCGAAGCCGGCCGGGTGTGCGGCGCGCACCGCCGCGATTGCGTCGAGCATCGCGTGCCACCACGCCTGCGGGCTCTGTTCCGACCAGTGCGGATGCGGGCGGCTGATCGACAGCGCGGCCGAGCCGGTCGCGAGCGGGACCGAACGGGAATCGGTGAGGAGTACCTTGACCTCGGACGTGCCGAGATCGATGCCGAGAAATGTCACGTGTGAAGCATCCTGTCTGGGGCGCGCAGCGGCGTGCGTCGCGGGGGCGGCGCGTCGTCGCGGCCGTGCGGTTCGTTGAGCCGGTGCAGCGCGCGGAACCTCGACGGCGGCACCTGCTTCATCGCGAGAAACTGACGGTTGAAATTCGACAGGTTGTTGAAGCCAACCCGGTAGCAGATGTCGGTCACCGTCAGGTCGGAAAACATCAGCAGCTCGCAGGCCTCGTTGATGCGCAGCCGGTTCAGGTAGCGCACGAACGACGAGCCGGTATGGCGGCGGAAAAACCGCGTGAAGGTGCTGACGCTCATCCCGGCGAACGCGGCGACGTCGGTCTCGCGCAGCATGCCGGGCAGGTTCTGCTGCAGGTACGACAGCACCTGGTTGATGGTCGACGACATGTAGTGCTGCGCGTCGCTGCGGTAGCCGGGGCCGGCGAGCACGCGCCGTTCGCGGCACGACGACAGCCGGTCGAACAGCGACATCAGGATCTCGACGCGCCGGCAGCCGTGCGCGTTCGCGAGTTCGAGCATCAGCGGCGCGACGTCGCGGCCGACGCGGTCGGGAAACTGCACGCCGCGCGCCGCGTCGTCGATCAGCTCGATCACCGGCTGCAGCTCGCTGAACGCGCCGACCATCTTCTCGATCGCATCGCGCGAGAACTGCAGCACGACGTCGCGCGACGGCACGCGTTCGCCGTCGGCGAGTTCGCTGACCCAGTTGTGCGGCAGGTTCGGCCCGGTGACGATCAGGTTGCCGGGGCCGAAATCGCCGATGTGATCGCCGACGAACATCTTGCCGTGCGACGACTGGATCAGATGAATCTCGTACTCGGGATGGAAGTGCCACTTCGCGACCGAGTGCGGATAGTCGTGGACCCACGCGCGGAACGATTCGTCGCGGTGGGTGGGAACGATCTCGAGATCCGGGTTCATCGTGTGCTCCGTCGGGGGCGTGCCGGCGTGCTACGAACGGGACATCGACCAGCCCGTCGCGGCGGGCGGCGTGGTGCGCGTCGCGGCCGCCGGCGGCGCCGCGTGCGCGATCGGGTTCGCGTCCGGCAGCGCGACGTTGCGCTCGGTGCCGGCGTCGAACAGATGCAGGGCTTCTTCGTCGAAGCGGAACGCTACCACGGCCCCCGGCGCCGGGGCCATCGGGGCCGGCACGAGGGCCGCGCACGGCTGGCCGCGCCAGTCCAGCGTGACGAGCGCCTCGGCGCCGAGCAGCTCGACGAGCTCGACCGTGCCGGTCAGTGCGAGCGTGCCCGGGGTCGGATCCGGTTCGGTGACGAGCCGCAGGTGGTTCGGGCGGATCGCGGCCTTCACCTGCTGGCCGTCGTGCAACCGGGCGAAGCGTGGCGACGCGAGCGGCCAGCGCGCGCCGTTGCAGTCGAGCAGCACGTTCGCGCCGACCCGCTCGATCACGCCGTCCGCGAAGTTCATCGCGGGCGTGCCGACGAAGCCGGCGGCGAACACGGTGTGCGGCTGCCCGTACAGCTCGGCCGGCGTGCCGATCTGCTCGATGTGGCCGCCGCGCATCAGCACGACGCGGTCGGCCAGCGTCATCGCTTCCAACTGATCGTGCGTGACGTACAGCGTGGTCGTCTTCAGCCGCCGATGCAGCCGCTTGATGTCGCCGCGCAACTGCGTGCGCAGCTTCGCGTCGAGGTTCGACAACGGCTCGTCGAACAGGAACACGGCCGGCGTCTTGATCATCGCGCGCGCGATCGCCGCACGCTGCTGCTGGCCACCCGACATCGCGCGCGGGCGGCGGTCGAGCAGCGCGTCGAGGCTCAGGATGCGCGCGACGTCACGCACGCGGCGGTCGATCTCGTCGGCCGGCACCTTCAGGCGCCGCAGGCCGAACGCGATGTTGTCGTACACCGTCATGTGCGGGTACAGCGCGTAGTTCTGGAACACCATCGCGACATTGCGCTCGCGCGACGGCAGGTCGTTGACGACCGCGTCGCCGATCACGAGCTCGCCGCCGGTGATCGCCTCGAGGCCCGCGATCATCCGCAGCATCGTCGACTTGCCGCAGCCGGACGGGCCGAGCAGCACGATGAATTCGCCGTCGGCGATCTCGAGGTCGAGCGGGTGCAGCACGGCGGGGCCGCCGTCGTAGTGCTTCGACAAAGCCTTGCAGATGATCTGGGCCATGGCTCAATCCATTTCGATCTGAATCTTGACGTCGCGCGGGTGGCCGCTCGCCGCTTCCTCGAACGCGCGCACGCCTTCGGAAAACGGGAACGTGCGCGAGATGAACGGCTTCACGTCGATCGCGCCGGACGCGATCAGCGCGAGCGCGCGTGGAAAGATGTTCGCGTAGCGGAACACCGATTCGATGCGGCCCTCCTTCGCCTGCAGCGCGACCACGTCGAGCGGCACCGGGGCGACCGGCATCCCGATCAGCACCGCGCAGCCGCCCGGGCACATCAGGTCGACGAGGCCCGCATACGCGTTCGCGCTGCCGCTGGCCTCGAACACGACGTCCGCGCCCCAGCCGCCGGTGGCTTCGGCCACGACGTCGGCGAGCGACTGCGTGCGCACGTCGACGGTCGTGACGGCGCGGTTGCCGGCGAACAGCGCGAGCTTGTCGGGCACGACGTCGGCGAGGATCACGCGCGCGGCGCCGCCGGCGAGCGCGGCGAGCGCCGTCATCGCGCCGATCGTGCCGGCGCCGATCACGACCGCGAGGTCGCCCGGCTTCATCGCCGCCTTCTTCGCGGCCTGCAGGCCGATCGACAGCGGCTCGACGATCGCGCCTTCGGCGAACGACACATTGTCCGGCAGCCGGTACGTGAACGCGGCCGGATGCACGACGAACGGCGTCAGGCAGCCGTGGATGGGCGGCGTCGCCCAGAAGCGCACGTCGGGATCGAGGTTGTAGAGCCCGCGCAGCGTCGCGGGCGAATCGAGGCGCGGCACGCCTGGCTCCATGCACACGCGGTCGCCGACGCGCAGGTGCGTGACGCCGGCGCCGGTCTCGACGACGGTGCCGGACGCCTCGTGGCCGAGCACCATCGGCGCGTCGACGCGAAACGGGCCGATGCCGCCGTGAACGTAGTAATGCACGTCGCTGCCGCAGACGCCGACCGTATGCACCTTGATCCGGACGTCGCCAGGGCCGACCGCCTGCGGCAGGTCGATGTCGCGCAGCGCGAGCTCGCGCGTGCGTTCGAGTACGAGTGCTTTCAACACATCCTCCTTATTTTCCCTTGACCATCGAATTGAGCAGGCGGCTCAGCATGCCGACGAACACGAGCGGCGGCAGCGCGAGCAGCACCGTCGACGCGTTGATCACGCCCCATGGCACTTCCTGGCCGAGCGACGTGAACGCGGATGCGACCACCGGCAGCGTCGCGCTGCGCGACGACGTCAGCGCGAGCGCGATCATCAGTTCGTTCCACACCAGCACGAAGCTGAACACGATGCCGCCGAGCAGCGTGCTCGCGCACACCGGCAGCGCGATATGCCAGAACACCGCGTACGGGCCGTAGCCGTCGAGCGCGGCGGCTTCCTCGATCTCGCGCGGCAGCCGGCGGAACACGGGGATCGACAGCCACGTGATGGTCGACAGCGTGACGAGCAGGTACGTGACGATCATCGACAGCTTCGTGTCGTACAGCCCGAGATCGACCCAGATCGCGATCAGCGGCAACGCGACCGCGACCGGCGGCAGGAAGCGCAGCGACAGCAGGAAGAACTGGATGTCGCGCTTGCCGCGTATCGGGTAACGCGCGATCGCATACGCGGCCGGCACGCCGAGCACGGCGCCGATCAGCACGGCCGCGCCGACGATCGCGATGCTGTTGCCGAGCCCGATCAGCACCTCGGGGCTCGACAGCACCTGCTCGTAGTTCGCGAGCGTCGGCGTGAAGATGAAGCGCGGCACGGGCGTGACGATGTCGAGCAGGTGCTTGAGCGAATTGAGCACGGCCCAGAACAGCGGGAACGCGGCGACGAGCAGGATCGCGCCGGCGATCGCGACAGTCGTTGCGGTCGAAACGGTCGCGGCGGTGCCGCGGCGGGCCATCAGTCGTCCCATTTGTTGACCCTCTTCCAGATGAGCGTGAAGACGAGCGTGGTCGCGACCATCATCAGCACGGCCATGCCCGACGCATAGGACACCTTGCCGGCGAGGCCGATGCCCTGCTGGTACGCGTACAGGTCGAGCGTTTCGGTCGCGATGCCGGGGCCGCCCTTGGTCATCACGTAGATCAGGTCGAACGAGCGCAGCGATTCGACCATCTTGATGAACACGAGGCTCACGAGCGGCGCCTTCAGCATCGGCAACGTGATGTACGCATGCACCTGCCACGTGGTCGCGTAGTCGAGCCGCGCGGCTTCGAGCGGCTCGGGCGGCAGCGTCTCCAGCAGCTTCAGGATCACGACCGCGAAGAACAGCCCCCATTGCCACACGTCGACCAGCGCGACCGCGTACAGCGCGAGATGCGGATCGGCGAGGAACGCGGTGTTCTCGATCCCGAGCATGCCGAGCAGCCAGCTCAGGATGCCGGTGAGCGGCGCGTACATGAATTTCCAGATGAACGCGGCCGACACGCGCGGCAGCAGCACCGGCATGATCAGCACCAGCGACGCGAGGCGGCGCCAGCGGCCGTGCACGCGCTCGAACAGGAACACGGCCAGCGCGATCCCGACCAGCACCGCGCCGGCCACCGTGACGACTTCCCACAGCACCGACACTTCGATCGCGTTCAGGAAGCGCCGGTCGGACGCGAGCCGGATGAAGTTGCGCAGGCCGACGTATTCGCTGTCCGGATAGCGCAGCACGCGGTTGCGCAGCGCGAGATTGATCGCGGCGACCGTCGGGACGAGGCTCAGGACCGCGAGCAGCGCGAGCGTCGGTGCGAGGAACACCCACGGCAGGCTCGTGCGGTCGCGGCGCGCGCGGCCGCGCCGGGCGGACGGTGCGGAAGGCGGGGCAGGGGCCGGACGGACGCCGAGCGCGCGTCCGCCGGCGCCGTCATTTGCGAGCGCCATGTTCGAGCGCGTCCTTCGCGTACTGGTCTGCGTCGTCGAGCGTGCCGCGCACGTCCGTCTGCGTGCCGGTGAACACCTGCTCGAGCGCGATGCCGAGGTTGTCGCCGATATCCGGCCACTGCGGCGTGCGCCAGATCGTCACCTGCGTGACCGGGTTGGTGTCGTTCAGCCCGGCCTGGATCTGCGGCGCGACGTGCTGCTTGAAGTACGGGCTCGCGATCGTGCTCGACCGGTTGTAGTCGCTGAACACGCCGTTGCGCAGCCGTGCCTGCTCCTGGTCCTTGCTGGTCGCCCACGCAATGAAGCGGCCGGCGGCCATCCGCGTGCAGTCGTCCTTCGCGCCGACCGCCGAGATCGCGAAGCCGTGGCCATAGGCGGCCGACAGCAGCGGTGCGGGCGGGCGCGTGTAGCCGACCTTGCCGGCCACGCTCGACTTGCTCGCATCCTCCATCCAGTCCGCGAACGGTGTCGACTCGATCATGAACGCGACCTTGCCCGAGCGGAACGCTTCGAGCGCGTTGCTCCAGTCGTAGGTCGCCGCGCCCGGCGGCGCATACTTGAACAGGTCGCTGTAGAGCTGCGTGGCCTTCACGGCGGCCGGCGAATTGAACGCGGGCTGGCCGCCCTTGTCGGTCCACGCGCCGCCCATCCCGAGCATGAACGGCGACCAGCGCCACACGTTCATTCCGGAGCCGCGCTGGCCGCGCGCGACCCAGCCGTACAGTTTCGGCGGCGCGTTGAGCTTCTTGATCGCGGCGACGAGCTGGTCGAGCGTCTTCGGCACCGGGATGTGCGCGGCGTCGAGCAGGTCGCGGCGGTAGAACAGGAAGTCGCCGCCGCCGATCAGCGGCGCGAAGTACGCGACGCCGTTGTAGCTCGCGACCGCGCGGCGGCCGGGCAGGAAGTCGTCGTAGTCGTATTCCTTCGGGTAGTACTTGAGGAGCGGCACGATCCAGTTGGCCGACGCGAATTCGGCGACGTTCGCCTCGTCGACGTAGTAGATCTGGTAGGAACCCGCGCCGGTCGACGCGTCGAGCCGCGACTTCGCGCGGCGGTCGTTTTCGCCGAAATAGCTGATCTCGACCTTGGTGCCGCTCTTCTTCTCGTAGTCGGCCAGCGACTTCTCCATCACCGACAGGCCGAGACTCTTCTGCGCGAGCACCCGGAGGGTCGGCACCTTGCAGACCTGCGCGGCCGCGACGCCCGGCAGACAGGCGCCGAGCAGCAGGCCGGCTGCGACGATTCGCATCTTGTTCACCCGTGTCTCCTTGATTCTGCTTGTTCGAATGCCGTCGATGACGGCAGGAACAATGGTGTGACGGGGGCGATGCGGGCACCACATCAAAAGAAAACGCCAACCGATACTTTTTGCTCAGGGTTGGTCGTGCGATGCACAAAATGTGGTGGTGGGGGGAGGCGGGCCGTGGGCCGGCGGGGCCGTATAGCTTCATATATCGCACGTCGGCCTAGGTACTTCGGCCGACTTCTCGATCCACACAAAGTACTGTATATATATACAGTTTGCGTGCATCATGCTGGACTCCTCAGGCAACAAAAGCAGGCTCTGTCTTCCGAATTCTTCACTTTCGTCATAAACTTCGTCAGTTGAAAAATGTAGGGATACCCCATCCGTTGTAGGGATGAATCAGGTGAATGTGGCATGAAAGACGAAATTGACGATATTGAAAGGGATTTCGCTACTTTGGCGAGGCTCGCGGCTGCGCAATCCTACGAGGATGTGCGGCTACTATTGGCTCGGCTGGTGCGGAAATATCGGCAGCGCAACCCTGATTTGGCTGCAATGCTTGACCAGAGCCTCAAGGCGACGCAAACGCGTAGCTCGGGCAGCTCGGTGTTGCGCCGCGACACGTCGCAACTTGATGCTCCACTGCCTATCGATCGGGACTCCCGTCTTGCGCTGATAAAGGAGTTTGATGATCGCGAGGGGCTTGACGTCCCGCTGCTTTCAGAGCCGCTCAAACGTCAGATCGAAGCCATTGTTCTGGAGCGACAAGAGCGCGAGAAGCTGCTCGCCCGAGGAATTGCGCCGACGCGTTCGGCCATATTGGTTGGCAAGCCGGGTTTAGGTAAAACGCTTTCGGCGCGATGGATCGCTAGTCAGCTAGGGAAGCCCCTATGGGTGCTGGATTTGACGGCAGTGATGAGCAGCCTATTGGGAAAAACCGGCAACAACCTTAGGGCGGCGCTCGACTATGCGAAGGCGAATTCCGCGATTCTGCTGTTGGATGAAATTGACGCGATCGCAAAGCGGCGTAGCGATGAATCCGATATAGGGGAATTGAAGCGTCTTGTTACCGTGATCCTTCAGGAGGTAGATCAATGGCCGGATACAGGCCTGCTGCTGGCAGCGACGAACCATCCTGAGCTAGTCGACCCAGCCTTATGGCGGCGGTTTGACGCGGTGTTAGAGTTCTCGGCTCCTGATGCGAATGCGACGGCCGCAGCAGTACGCCGCTTCCTTGGCCAAGATAGTGAGGTGCTTGCGCCGTGGGTGAATACGTTGGCGTCTGGTCTGCAGGGCAAATCACTATCGGACGTCGAGCGCGCTGTCATATCGCTTCGGCGTGGGCATGCGTTACACCACACGCCGACGGAAGTCCTCGTGGCGCAAATCGTTGGTACCAACATTGAGGTCCAACCTAAAGCGCAGCGACTGGAATTGGCTATCCAGATGGCCAAGGACGGCCAACACTCATACCAAGAGATCAGCAAATTGACCGGGGTGGCTCGAGACACGATTCGCAAACATGCCGGGCCATCTAGACGGCAAGGACGAGGGCTTAAGTAATGGTTGCAAGATATCTGATCGGCAAAGGCGAACTATTAACCTACTCAATTGACGCCCCAAAGAAAAAACCTGGCGAGAAGGCGCGTCCGTATACTTTGGCGGAGGCGAGGCGGGCGCTTTTGCCGCAGATTGACTCTGCAAACCAGTCTTTTGCGAGACTCCCGGACGCGGCCTGTCCCGATGATCTCGCAGTAGCTATGGTCACCCTCCATCCCGCGTACCTTGCGAAGTCGTACTTTCCGAGGCATCTGCTTCAAGCGGCTGGTCTACAGCATTTGGGTAGTCGTACTCAACGTGTTCGACCGAGAAAGAAGGCTTCTACGAAAGCTCCATCAGAATCCGATACCACTCAGCTCTTTGTTGCTGGGAGGCGCTCAATTCTACGAAATCTTGACGCTTACGCACGAACGCTTGAACCGGGAACGCGCGAAGGGATGGAATTTTCTCAGATCGAGAGCATCGCTCCTATGAGTCCGGTGGACCGTATCCGTCTCGGTTCGACTAGTGGGGTGCACGTTTTTGAAGTGGGCCTGCATGTCCCAGCCGGCGAAGACCCGGGCCAACTGCGCGCCATTTTCGCAAAGTACGCACAGACATGTGGTTTTGTCGTTAATCCTGCGTTCGATTTCCAAGCGGGGCAGCTACTGTTCTTGCCTGTCGAAGGGCCTCAGGAACACTTGGAGCGACTTGCACTTTTTACGCTAATGCGAGTTATTCGCGAGATGCCTCGCCTGCGTGCGGCGAGGCCGCTAACGCGAAGTACTCCAGTTGCCGTGTCGTTTGACCTTCCTGCCGGCGAGCCTTTGTCCAGAGAACCACGAGTGGCAGTGCTGGATGGTGGTCTGCCCGATGCCCACGTTCTCGGCGACTACGTGCGACGCTACTTCCTCTCGGATGAGGATGCAGATGATGTCGATCCCTACTTGGCGCACGGACTTGGCGTTACATCGGCGCTTCTCTTTGGTCCCATTGAGCCTGGTAGCCAAGCTCATCGCCCCTATGCGACGGTCGATCATCATCGGGTTCTCGACGCAAAATCGGATGAAGAAGATCCATACGAGCTGTACCGAACACTCGGGCATGTCGAGACGGTGTTGCTCTCGCGGTCATACCAGTTTGTGAACCTCAGCCTCGGCCCTGACCTCTGTGTTGAGGACAATGACGTTCACGCTTGGACTGCGGTCATTGATGACATTCTCAGTGACGGCGAAACGTTAATGAGCGTCGCAATCGGTAATAACGGAGAGAACGATGCCGAAGCCGGACTGAATCGCATACAAGTACCTGCAGATAGCGTCAATGCCTTGTCGGTAGGTGCAGTTAATCGAACCAGTAGCAATTGGAGTAAATCCAGCTACAGTGCTGTAGGGCCGGGCCGAAGCCCTGGACGAAGAAAGCCGGATTTGGTCGCATTCGGTGGTTCACCGCATGAATACTTCCACGTTGTTGCGCCGGGCAACAGGCGGGATTTGGTTGCAACTCTGGGGACGAGTTTTGCCGCACCCTTTGCACTACGCACTGCCGTCGGTATTAGCGCGATTCTTGGTAGCGCAATCGCCCCACTGACCATCAAGGCGTTGATGATCCACGGGTGCGAAACACAAGAAGGGGAGTCGGTCGACTCAGTAGGGTGGGGCATGGTACCCATCGATCTGAATACGCTGATTACTTGTGGTGATGGTGTCGCGCGCATTATCTATCAAGGTGAATTGCGTCCTGGCAAATTTCTACGCGCACCAGTGCCTCTGCCATTGGCACCTTTAGAAGGGAAAGTTACCCTTAGCGCCACGTTTTGTTATGCCAGCCCTGTTGACCCTCAGGATTCGAGCGCTTACACAAAAGCTGGGTTGGGCATCACTTTTCGCCCACACGTGGATAAGCGTAAGCCGGGAGCGCAGCACGCGACTCCGCAAAGCTTCTTCCCAGCCAACGAGTGGCGCACGGAAGCGGAGCTACGCGCAGATCTTCATAAATGGGAAACGGTCTTGCATGCGGAACATTCGTTCCGAGGGGCTAGCCTGAAGGAGTCGGTTTTTGACGTGCACTACAACGCACGCGATGCCGGTGGCGTGGCTTCAGGCGCAGAGCGCATTAGATACGCTCTCGTTGTGACGGTGAGGGCGCCGAAGCACGCAAACCTTTATCAGGACATTTTGAATACCCACACTGTCTTGCAGGCACTTGAGCCGCAAGTAACTCTGCCGCTTCGTAGCTGACGACGCATGAGTGTCATTTGACGCTCGAGGGATGGAGTGCGGAAAGCAGCGCTATCCGCGCGCCGGCCCGTGTGGCACGTCAAGCGCGATCCGGTACACCCGCAGCGCGTTGTCATGCCAGATCGCGCGACGCTCGGCATCATCGAGATGCGTCATCGCACGAGCGAACGTGCGCAGCAGCGCGGGATACGACACACGCAGCCCCGCCACCGGAAAGTTGCTGGCGAACAGGCAGCGCTGCGCGCCGAAGATCGCGATCGTGTCGCGGATGATCCGTGCGTTGTCCGCTTCGTTCCACACCGCGTCGCGCAGGCCGAGTTCGGAGATCTTCACGGTCACGCGCGGCGACGCGGCAAGCGCCTCCATGCCGCGTCGCCATCGCGCGAGGCCCGCGTCCGAGCGATCCCACGGCAGCCCTGCATGTTCGAGCACGACGTCGACATCCGGTGTATCGGCGAGCATCGAAGCCGCTTCCTCGAGATGCCAGAACGGCACGCGCAGATCCCAGCACAGCCCATGCGCGGCGAGGCGCGCCAGCGCGGCCGGCCAGCGCGGATCGCGCAGCGTGCCCGGTCCGTCGACTGACACGTTCGGCGCGGCCGAGGCGCGCGGCTTGAAGCGCACGCCACGCACGCGTGGCCACGCCGCCTGCTCGGCAAGCCGCTCATCCGCATCATCCGCGAGCAGGTCGACCCACGCGACGACCGCCGACGGTAGCCCATGCGACTCGGCGACTTCATGCAGCCAGCGCGTTTCCGCCAGCGCCTCATCACGCGCACGTTCGGCCTCGACGTGCACGCTCGCGACGATCGGTGCGCCCTGCGCCGCGTGCCGGAGCGCGTCCACCCTGAAATCGCGGCACAGCACCGCGTAGTCGCCGAACATGAAGCGCACCGGATCGTAGTCCTCCTGCAGCCACGGATAGTGCGCACCGGCATCGAGTCGCCACAGGTGATGATGTGCATCGACGAGCGCATCCGGCATGCCGTCGGGCGGTGACGCGTCGTGCATGTCAGCGCGCTCCCGCGAGCACGTACGACGCATCGGGCTCGCGCAGCGTTGCCAATGCGCCGACGAAACGCCACGTATCGAGATCGAGCTCGCGCACGTAGTCGTCCTGGAACGACACGTACGCGACGCGCCGCGACGGATGAAACGACAGCGCGGTCGGGTTCGCGGGCAGCGCGATGCGTTCGATCTCCTCGAGCTGCCGCGCATCGAACACGGAGATCGACTGCTCGCCCGAATTGGTCAGCAGCAGCAGGTCGCGGCCGTCGGGCGCGCTCGTGCGGTAGATGCGGTTCGGATCGCTGCGCGTCTTCACGCGGCGGCCGCAGGTCATCGTGTCGGTGTCGATCTCGACCAGCGTATCGTCGCCGCGATTCGCGACGAACAGCGTGCGCTCGTCGCTCGACAGCGCATTGCCTTCGGGGCGCGGGCCGGGCATCACAGCGCGCGGCGCGACGGTCGCGTCGCGCGGATGGAATTGCGTGACCGTATTCGACAGCAGATGCACGCCGTACGCACGGCTCGCATCGCGCGTGAGCGTGACGAGGTGCGTCTTCACGCCGCCGGACGGCACGGCCATGTTCGGCACGGGCTGTCGGGTCGGCTCGTCGAACACGAGCAGCATGTCGTGCGCCTCGCTCATCGCGTACAGCCGGCCGTCTCGGTCGCTCGCCATCCCGTGCGGCCGGTAGTACGGCCACAGGTCGAGCATGCGCGTATGCGTGCGTTCGACGAGATCGATCTCGGCGATCCGGTGATCGCCGTCATGGCCGCGTGACCACGCGGTCTCGATCCCGAAGATGCCGACGTAAGCAAAACGCTCGTTCACGTCGACGGTGAACTCGTGCGGGAAGTTCGGCAGCACGACGTGCTTGAGCGCGGTCTTGGTGTCGAGGTCGTAGAAGCTGAAGGTGTGGGCGCATTTCTGCACCAGCAACAGGATGTCGTTCATGGTGGGGTCTCCGTCGATTCGTCAGCAAGCCTGCGTATTCGTGTATCCGGTGTCAGTCCTCGCAGCGTTTCGGCAGCGTCAGCGCGAGCAGGCCGGCCACCGCGAGCGTGATCGCGAGGCTGTACACGCCGGCCGCCGCGCTCACGTGCTGGGTCAGCACTCCGACCGCATACGGGCCGCAGAAGCCGCCGAGATTGCCGAGCGCGTTGATCAGGCCGCGCGCGCTGCCGGCCGTCTCGACGCTGCAGAGCTTCGGCGGAATCGCCCAGAACACGCCGGCGGCCGCCTGCAGGAAGAAGCCGCAGCCGATCAGGAACGCGAACGACACGGCCATCGACGCATGCGTGAGCACCGACAGCGCCAGGCACGCGGCGAAGCCGACGAGCGGCAGCAGCACGAACAGGCGGCGCTTGCCGGTTCGGTCAGACAAATACGACGTGACGAACATGCCGATCACCATCGCGACATACGGGAGCATCGCGAGCAGGCCGATCTTGCCCATCCCGGTATGCGTGAGGTTTTTCAGCAGGGTGGGCAACCACATCGTATAGCCGTAGATGCCCACCTGATAGCAGAAGTTGATGGCGATCAACAGCCAGATCGTCGGGTTGCGCAGCAGCTCGCCGAACGACGCGGCCGCCGGCGTGCCGGCCGCGCGCTTGCGTTCCTGCTCTTCGCGCAGCGCGTCGAGGATGTAGGCCTTCTCGCGCGGCGACACCCAGCGCGCGGTCTCCGGGCCGTCGTCGGCGAACATCAGCCACACGACGAGGCACAGCAGCGACAGCGCGCCCGCACTGAAGAACAGGTGATGCCAGTCGTACGCGGCCAGGATGAAGCCGGACAGCGGCGCGGTGATCATGCCGGCGAGCGGCACGAACATGATGACCATCGCATTCGCGCGGCCGCGCTCGCGGTCGGGAAACCAGTGGCTGACCATCGTCAGCACGACCGGCAGCATCCCGCCCTCGGCCACGCCGAGCAGGAAGCGCAGCGTCAGCAGTTGCCAGGTATGCGTGACGAGCCCGGTCAGCACCGACAGCACGGCCCAGCTCACGAGCGACCATGCGATTAAGGTCTTGCCGCTGCCGAGCGCCGCGCGCCGGCCGCCGGGAATCTGCAGGAACAGGTAGCCGAAGAAGAAGATGCCGCCGGCGAGGCCGGCCATCGTCGCGTCCATGCCGAGATCGGCGTTCATCCCGCCGGGCATCGCGAACGCGATGTTCACGCGGTCCATGTACGAAATGATGCAGGCGAGCAGCAGCGGCGGAATCACGCGCAGCCAGCGGCGGCGCGGAATGGCTTCGCCGGCTTCGTAGGCCGGGGTGGCCGGGTTCAACAGGGTCATGGTGTCTCCAATCTTGGTAATGGCGGCGACGGTCTTCTGATGGACCGCTGTCACGCCGTGACGCGCCGGTGCGCAACGCCTTGCGGCGTTGCACGGGTGAACCGATGCCGGGTGCCTCGCGCCTAGCGCCCCCAGCGCAGCACGAGCGGATCGAGCCGCCGCGCCGCGTCGAGCAAGCCGGCGCGCACCTGGGGGTGCAGCTCGGGCCACGGTGCGCGCGGCGCGTCGCACGCGATCACGCCGCCTTCGCGCATCAGCGCCTTCGCGGTCAGGAATCCCGACTGACGGTTCTCGTAGTTGATCAGCGGCAGCCAGCGCGCGTACTGCGCGACCGCTTCGTCGCGACGGCCGGCGAAATACGCGTCGGTGATTTGGCGAATCCCGTCCGGATAGCCGCCGCCCGTCATCGCGCCGGTCGCGCCGGCATCGAGATCGGCGAGCAGCGTGATGCCTTCCTCGCCGTCCCACGGCCCCTCGATCGCATCGCCGCCGAGCGCGATCAGTTCGCGCAGCTTCGACGCGGCGCCGGCCGTCTCGATCTTGAAGTACGACACCGCGTCGATCTCGCGGGCGAGCGACGCGAGGAACGGCGCGGACAGCGCGACGCCGCTCGCGGGCGCATCCTGGATCATCAGCGGAATGTCGAGGCCGTCGGCGGCTTCGCGGAAGAACGCGCGCACCTGCGCCTCCGGCACGCGGAACGTCGCGCCGTGATACGGCGGCATCACCATCACCATCGCCGCGCCGAGTGCTTGAGCGCGCCGGTTACGTTCCGAGCAGATCCGCGCGCTGAAGTGCGACGTCGTGACGATCACCGGCACGCGACCTGCGACGTGCTCGAGCGTGGCGCGCGTGATCAGGTCGCGTTCGTCGTCGCCGAGCGCGAATTGCTCGGAGTAGTTCGCGTGGATGCAGAGGCCCTGCGAGCCGGCATCGATCATGAATTCGAGGCAGCGGCGCTGGCCGTCGAGATCGAGCGCGCCGGTCGCGTCGAAAATCGTCGGCACAACCGGAAAGACGCCCTGGTAGCGTGCGTGCATGGCGGGCCTCACTCGACGATGTCGAACTGGTCGAGGAATTCGGTCTTCAGCGTGAGGCCGAGGCCCGGCACGTCGTCGCGCAGTTGCACGAAGCCGTTCTCGGCCACCGGCTCGCCGTCGAAGATGTAATAGAACAGCTCGTTGCCGACCTCGACGTCGAACATCGGGAAGTACTCGCTCATCGGCGACGCGAGCGTGCTCATCGTCAGGTGATAGTTGTGCATCTGGCCCGCATGCGGAATCACCGGCACGCTGTACGCCTCGCACAGCGCGTTGATCTTGTGCGCCATCGTGATCCCGCCGACGCGGTTCGTGTCGTACTGGACGACCGACACGGCCTTGCGATCGAGCAACTGCTTGAAGCCGTACAGCGAGAACTCGTGCTCGCCGCCGGAGATCGGGATGCGCGTGAGCTGGTTCAGCTCCGCGTAGCCGTCGATGTCGTCGGCGATCACCGGTTCCTCCAGCCAGCGCGGCTGGTATTTCTCGAGCTTCGGCAGGATGCGTTTCGCGTATTCGAGGTTCCAGCCCATGTAGCACTCGAGCATCAGGTCGTTGTCGTAGCCGATCACCTCGCGGATCGCCGCGACCGACTTCAGGTTCTCGGTCACGCCCTGCTGCCCGTGCGCGGGCCCGTAGCCGAAGCGCATCTTGAACGCGCGGAAGCCTTCCTTTAGGTAGCGCTGCGCCTCGTCCTGCATCTCCTTCAGGTCGGTGCGGTAGAGCTTCGAGTAGTAGCAGGGGACCTTTTCCTTGGTGCGGCCGCCGAGCAGCTTGAACACGGGCTTGCCGACGCTCTTGCCGAGGATGTCCCAGATCGCGATGTCGACCGCCGAGATCGCGGCCATGCCGATGCCCTTGCGGCCCCATGCGTGGGTCGCGCGGTACATCCGCTGGTTCAGGTATTCGTAGTCCCACGGGTCCTGGCCGATCACGAGCGGCGCGAGGTACTGGTCGATGATCACCTTCGCGACGTGCGGCGCGAGCGCGACGTTGCCGAGGCCGACGATGCCGTCGTCGGTCTCGACTTCGACGACCGTCCATGAATGGAAGCGGAACGTGCTCATCGTTTCCTGCGGCGCGTACAGCAGGTCCATCGCGTTCGAGCAGAAGTTGCCCTGGGGCGGCACGGTCTTGCCTTTCCACTGGAAGACGCGGGCGCGCACGGATCGGATCTTCATCGGGTGTCTCCGGAGTTCGGTGTGATGTTGTCGTGTTGAGAAGCGGTCGGCCGGCGGGGCCGTCGGGTCAGGCGGAAATGGGCTGTGCGCGGCGCGCGGCGCCCATCCGGCACGCGATCTGCAGCGCTTGCCAGGTGGCGCCGACGTCGGCCGTGCCGCGGCCCGCGATGTCGTAGGCGGTGCCGTGCGCGGGCGTCGTGATCGGCACGGGCAGCCCGCCCTGCACCGTTACGCCGCGCGAGAAGCCGAGCAGCTTGATCGCGATCTGCCCCTGGTCGTGGTACATCGTGACGATCGCCTGGTAGTCGCCGGCCTGCGCCTTCAGGAAGATCGTGTCGGCGGGGAACGGGCCGTGGAACGGCGCGTCGGTCGGCCAGTCGCGCGCCTGCAGCTGGCGCACCGCCGGCTCGATGATGTCGACTTCCTCGCGGCCGCAGCTGCCGCCGTCGCCGCCGTGCGGGTTGAACGCGGCAATCGCCACCTTCGGCGCGGCGACGCCGTTCGCGAGCAGCGACCGGTAGATCAGTTCGGATGCCTGTTCAATCCGCTCGATGCTCAGGTAGCCCGGCGCATCCTTCAGCGGAATGTGCGACGAGATGCGCGCGGTCCACAGCTCGCCGAGCGTGTTGAATTCGCAGAAGTAGCCGGTCACGCCGAGCGCTTCGGCGAAGTGGTGCAGCTCGTCCTCGTGCTTCAGCCCGCCGAGCTTCATCGCGTACTTGTTCAGCGGCGCGAAGCAGATCGCGTCGATCTCGCCCGCGAGCGCGGCGTCAAGGCACAGGTCGAGCACGGTCAGCGTCGAGCGCCCGCCGGCCGCGCCGGGCTGCCCGACCGTGACGTCGGCCGGATCGATCGTGTCGAGGGCGACGAACGCGGGGCGTTCGGTCGACGGCCGGCCGCGCGCGGCGGCGAGCGACGCGACGGGTTCGACGTCGACCGTCACGCCCGCGACGCGCTGGCCGGTTTCCCACAGCCAGCGATCGCCGATCAGCACGAGATTTGCGCGGGCGGTGGCGTCGGGACGGGCGAGCAGTTTCGCGATCAGTTCGGCGCCGATGCCGGCGGGGTCGCCGAGCGTCAGCGCGACGACGGGCAGGGCGGCGGCGGGCGAGGGGGTGTTCATGCGGTGTCTCCGGTGGCGGCGCTTGGCCGTTTGTCTATCGGGTTCATGCTAGGTAGACGGAATGAGTCGGTAAATTGAAAACTCTTGATGAATCGATAACCTGGAGTAATCAAAGATGGGCTCGATCGACCGACGAGACTCGACGCCGCAGCTGCTGAACCGGCTGCGCATGCGGCAGATCGCGCTGCTGCTGGCCGTGGACGAATGCTCGACGCTGCGCGCGGCGGCCGACCAGATGGGCCTCACGCAGCCGGCCGCGACGAAGATGCTGGCCGAGCTGGAGAGCGCACTCGGCCAGCGGCTGTTCGATCGCGTCGGGCGCGGGCTCGTGCTGAATCCGGCCGGCGAGCGCGTGCTCGGCTATTTCCGCGGAATCCGCGGCAGTGTCGAGGCGTTGAACCGCGAGCTCGGCGAACTGCAGCTCGGCAGCGCGGGGCGGCTCGCGATCGGCAGCATCATGGCGGCGTCGCCGGGACGGCTCACCGAGGCGCTGGTGCAGTTGAAGGCGCGTTACCCGCTGCTGGCGATCGACATCGCGGTGGATACGAGCGACCGGTTGATGCCGCAGCTGCGCGAAGGTGTGCTGGAAGTGGTGATCGGGCGCCACGTCGGGACCGATTGCGATTTCCGCGTGGTGGACGACGAGGCGCTCGCGATCATCGCGGGCCGCGACCATCCGCTCGCGGGGGCGGGGCCGGTGGCGTTCGACGCGCTGCTCGATTACACGTGGATCCTGCAGCCGGCCGGCAGCCCGGCGCGCGAGGTCGTCGAGCGCGAGTTCAACGCGCGGCACCAGCCGATGCCGCGTGGGCTGGTCGAAACGGGGTCGATCCTGACGACGATGAACCTCGTCGACCGTTCGACGATGCTTGGCGTGATTCCGCTGACGGTGGCGCAGCGCAATGCGGAGCACGGGCTCGTCGCGATCATCGATTACACGCTCGAACAGAAGCTGCCGTCGTACGGCAGCCTTGTGCGGCGCGACCGGCCGCTGAGCATTCCCGCGCAGCAGTTTCTTGCGCTGTTTCACCGCGAAGGAGCCGGAGATGATGGCGGCGAGTAACGGCGCGGTTTGCCAGCCAAGGCGGCCGAGCCAGCCGCGCCGGCCGAGGTGGCCGAATCAGCCGCGTTGGCCGAATCAGCCGATCAGGCCGAATCAGCCCAGCCGGCCGAACCAGCCGAGCTACCCCGGCCAACCGAGCCAGCCGGGCCAACCGAGCCAGCCGAGCCAGCCGAGCCAACCGAGCCAACCGAGCCAGCCGGGCCAACCGAGCCAACCGAGCCAACCGAGCCAACCGAGCCAACCGAGCCAACCGAGCCAACCGAGCCAACCGAGCCAACCGAGCCAACCGAGCCAACCGAGCCAACCGAGCCAACCGAGCCAGCCGAGCCAGCCGAGCCAGCCGAGCCAGCCGAGCCAGCCGAGCCAGCCGAGCCAGCCGGATCAGCCGAGCCAGCCGGATCAGCCGGATCAGCCGGATCAGCCGAACCAGCCGAACCAGCCGGATCAGCGGAGCTAACCAAGCCAACCAAGCCAACCAAGCTAACCAAGCCAACCGCGCAAGCCGAGTCGGTCATGCACCACCATCGCGGAACGCAACGAAGCGTGATTGCGATGCCGGCGAGACGGCCGACGCAGGCGAAACCGCGACGACCCGCCTCAGTGCACCGACGGCGCCGCAGGCGCGTCAGCGAGCGCCGACCTCGATTCCGCCAACGAGCGATCCGGGCGAATCCGCAGCGCGGCGACGATGCCGATCAGCAGCATCGCGACCGAGCCGATGAACGGCACGGTCCAGCTCCCCGTGCGATCGACGAGATAGCCGAACAGGATCGGCGACAGGATCCCCGAGATCGCGGAACCCGCGTTCATCATCCCGCTCGCGATGCCGGCGTGGGTCGGCGCGATGTCGCTCGGCACGGCCCAGATCGGCCCGATCGTCAGTTCGAGGCACAGGAACGACCCCGACAGGCACAGCGCGACGCCGGCCGTCGAATGCACGACCGCGAGCGGCAGCAGGCACACGAGCGCGCCGACGAAGCTCGCGACGATCACGCTCTGGCGCGACAGCGCGAGGTTGCCGGTTTTCCGGTAGATCCGGTCGCACAGCCAGCCGCCGAGCGTGTCGCCGACCACGCCCGCGAAGAACACGCCGGACGCGAACAGCGCGGTCGACTTCAGGTTCAGGCCCTGGCCGTTCAGGAAGAACGTCGGCAGCCACGTGAAGAACAGCCACGCGGTCCAGCCGTAGCAGAAGTAGACGAAGATGGTCGGCGCCATCCGGCGGAACAGCGGCCCCCACGGCGTCGGGCCGGCGGGCGGCGCAGGGCGGGCGGTGCGCGTGCGGCCGGTGCCGGCTTCGTCGCCGAGCGGATGTTCGCGGAAGCCGACGATCCACCATGCGAGCCACACCAGCGTGACCGCGCCGATCACGAAGAACGCGGCGCGCCACGACAGCCAGGTCATCAGCGCGGCGACGATCGGCGGCGTGACCGCGTTGCCGAGCCGCGAGAACGAATGCGTGAAGCCCTGCACGACGCCGCGCCGCTCGCGCGGGAACCAGTGGGTGATCGCACGGGCCTGGGCGGGCAGCGTCGCGCCTTCGCCGATGCCGAGCAGCAGGCGCGCGGCGAACAGCAGCCCGAGGCTGTGCACGAGCCCGGTGGCGAAGGTCGACACGACCCAGATCAGCCCGCAGCCGATCAGCGTGATGCGGGCGCCGAACCGGTCGGCGATCCAGCCGCCGCCGATCTGGCAGATTGCATACGAATACGCGAACGCGGAGAATGCGACGCCGAGTTCGGTATTCGACAGGCCGAGTTCGGCCTTGATCGCGCCGGCCGCGGTCGCGAGGTTGACGCGGTCGACGTAGAGGATGAAAGAAAGCGCGCACAGCAGCCACAGCGTGTGGCGCCGTTGACGGTGGTCGTTAGGCATGTGTCTCACTCCATTCTCGTGCGCGGCGTGACAATGACGCTGCGTTCACTGGCCGGGCCAGCATCGCGCGGCGGCGGAGACACTGTCTAATGAATCTTTGGGATCAATCGATAACCCCAGGTATTCATTCCCGTTTCAGCGGCATCAGCCGCATCATCTGCATCAGCCGAACCCGACGCAACGGAGCACCACAGGTGAAGAATTGACCGACGACGAAGAACTTTCACTCCGCCGCGAGAGCCGCTTCTGGGACCTGCCGCCGGTGAAATGGTGGATCTGCGGGCACGGCCGCGACGGCTATTCGTTCCGTCTGCTGCTGTGGCCGCCGGTGATCGTGTTCGTGCTCGAATTCATCTGCATGCTGTTCGACGCGCTGTACACCGCCATCGGCATCAGCGCCGTCGCGACGCTGTTCCTCGGCTTCGCCGGGTACTACGGCGCGCAGCGCGAATGGCTGGTGCCCGCCGCGACCACGCGTGCGCTCGTGAAGGCGCGCATGAAGAAGGCGTCCGAGCGGTTCTCGTCGCTCGGCGTGGGCGCGACCGTGCTCGCGATCTTCGTCGCGGCGACCTCGCTGTCACTCGTGCTGTCGGGGCAGCCGGTGCTGGACACCGCCTGGAAGGACGCGGTGTCGATCTTCATCGCGCTGGTGTTCCTGCCGGTGTACGTGTCCGGCGCGGTGCGCAAGCTGGCGATCGCGCGCATCGAGGAACTGGAGGCGCTGCGCAACGCGACCCTCGGCACCCGCCTGACATTCGACCGGGCCGGTGCGGTGCGCGCGGTCGTCGTGCAGGGCGCGGCGGGGAAAGGAACGGTGTCCGTGCGGGAGTACACGGTGCTCGGGTTCAACCCGCCGCTCGAACAGGTCGGGCGCGAACCGGGCGGGTGATGGTTTAACGACGTAAAGGCGTGCGGCGTCTCGATGCAGAAGCAAGAGAAAGCCGCCTACACTATTGCATTTAAAGCGATTTCTCGATGTCGATTTAGACGCTTGGACATAAACTTGGACATGGATTCATGTCATCGCCAGATGCAGCCGCTCCCATACGCCGGCGTCCCGCCAATCTCGTAGACGTCGCCAGCCCGTCATACCACTGCCAAAGCCCAACTCCTGAGGGAGGTCTTCCCAAGGAATACCGGTCTGCAGTACATACAGGATGCCGTTCAGCGCTGCTCGATCATCGATCGTGCGCCGCCGTCCACCCTTGGGAGGTGGCGTGAACTTCGGAATCAACGGTTCCAGCGTCGCCCACAACTCGCTACTGATTTTGCGTGTCGCCATGCCGCGACGATATGACGTTCGCAGTCTCATGTCCAGGTTGTGTTAGCGACTCTAAAATGGCAGTCGCGCCTTGAGTTTTTCGATTAAAGTCGGTGGCATGGTGATCGTATAGT
The DNA here is from genome assembly GCF_002223155.1 of Burkholderia sp. AU31652. Lineage (NCBI taxonomy): Bacteria > Pseudomonadati > Pseudomonadota > Betaproteobacteria > Burkholderiales > Burkholderiaceae > Burkholderia > Burkholderia sp. AU31652. The sequence continues at coordinate 142,676 of NZ_NKFG01000005.1, forward strand.
CCGCTTGCTTATCATCATCTTGGTAGGTAATGCTGTTTGGTCCGATGGTCAGAGGTTCATGACCCGGCTGCCCATCCCAAAAGACCTTGTAATTCCTTTTGACCTGAACTTGACCTTGTGCATCGAGCACGGTCAATTGAACGGAATCCATGTTATCGCCGAGGAAGTGGCTATTATTAACCCCGCTTCCACAGATGTTGATAGTATATTTTTCCCCTTGAAATTCTTTGATGCCACCATTCAGTTGCTGATTGTAGTTGTGCTTTGTGCAGTTGTAGCTGTCGCTTCCCATAAAGAAGTTTGCCCCAAAAATAACAATGGCGAGCCAAAAAATGATGATTGGCAGCATCTTGAGAAGTTCATGGGGGAACGATTTTTCCGTCTTATAAATGCGGTATGCTCTGTATCCAAAAAACAGTGCAATCAAAAAGAGAATTGTAACGCCGATCTCTTTGATGAAGTAAAGAGAGGCGATGACGAGTCCATTGTGCATGCTGTTTGGTAAAAGCCAATCGATGGCTAAGTATGCAATAATCAGCGCAGCAATTGATCCGGCGATCAGAAAGACATTTTTCACTGACCGATAGAAATACTGTCGTACGGACGGCATATGGTTCCCAGTTTGATGGTGATGGGTTTCGTGAGCTTGAACAGTTGAGGCTTACTGTAAATCATAAAATCTTCGCCTCTATTATGCTTCGAGCGCCACTCATTATAGGTTCGGTTGTAAACGGGCCAGTATACGTTTTTCTTTACCAGTTTCCCAAAAAATCCACGGCGTGTGTCAACTGGTTTATCGGTCTCTTTCTTGACTGAGAGGTAGTCCCAGTCAATTTCATCCTCTTCAATTTTATCACCGCTTATCCTAATTTTTAGCTCGGGCTTAACTTGACCGAGTAAATCATTGGCTGCTTCTAAATATGAGGTAATCATGTCTGCTTTATTCCAATGACCGAGGTATTGACTCTTTGATGGGTCGTCGTCATTGAGTGAGTAGTTATCCTTTATGTAGATGTAAATATGGGTAAGCTTCGCCGCTGAATTAATGCAGTATTCGTGGGATTGCTTTTCATATTTGAAGAATTTTTCATTCGTGACTTCAACCCTACCAATGGCAGCGTAGATGAGGAAGTTTCCCAGCGTGGCTGATAGATCGGTTAGGGTGGTTCCGCTAAGGGTGTCAAAGGTAGTGATCTTCTTCCTTTGAATTTGCCAATCTATATGAAACTGCCTGATGTCAGTTCCAATGGTTATGTCGAAGCTGAGGTTTGGACTTTGGCTTGCTGTTTCAGTGAACGCGGTAGTGACGTGCTGAAGAATTTTCTTTTTGATGAGGGCAAGTGCTTTTTCAGAATAAATGTCTTTTGAAAATAACTCATTTAATCTGCTTTTTACCTTGCCATACTTCAACGCCCAGTTAAGCGTGATGCTGATGTCATCTAAAGGCTGTTCGGAGTCAGGTTTGTCGTTGTAGATATGACTGGGACCGGCAAACCATCTTCTGGCAAGTTTGGCCGCCATGAACCAACCCATTTTTTCCATACCAACAGGGACATCCTGCAAGTCAAACTCAGGAATCTTGTCATGATCCTCAGCATCAGCAGCCTCTTTGGGAGGTGCAGGAGGCTTGGGAGATGCTTTGGGTTGTGCCGCAAGCAGCTTCTTGAACGCAGCCTCAGCCTCGACCTGTTCAGGGGTGGGCTTAGGTGGCGGTGGTGGGGGGGCTTCACCTGGCGCAAGCCGAGCGTATGAGATGCATTGAGGCGTGTTGATAGGCACACATCCTTGCGAACCAACATGAGCTTTCCACGTCGCCGTAGCAAAGGGAAGCACCGCAGGACTGATTTCGTAGTAAGGCAGTCTTTTGACATTTGCCATATTCTTGGCTGTATATTTTGGGGAAATAATCCACCATTCAAATGGTGAAAAATCTCGGGCTGAGCGCAGTCGAGCATCTATCTATACGGCGCGGATTGTCTCGTCGGAACATGGCTCAAGAGCGGGTAACGACCTTCGAGGAAGTATTTCTTCCCCTTCTCCTCTGTCTTGGTTGCTTGTTCAATATTGGTCGTCAATTTGATTTTCCTCTTGTAGTTTTTTTGTTGTATTTCAAAAATCTCTCCAATAAATAACAGCCTGCTGTGTGATTTTATATGGCATATCCGGAATTGGATTGCTGTCCAGATCGTGCAAGATGAATTGTTCGTCGTATCCCGAACCGCTTACAAAGGCGGTATGGGCAATTGCCGGGCTAGCAGGAGCAGCGCGTGCAATGAGCTTCGCGCCGCAAGTTGTAGGTGGTCTTCTGTAGCCACTGGTAACTCATTGTCGGTGAAGCTTGCCACTCCTTGAGCGACCTTGAAAATGTGGGGCGAACATTCTGGGCATGTGACAATGTCGCCGATTCGCACAGTGGGAATGTCATTCCAAGTATGGAAAGGATTTCAGGAGATGGTGACCCCTCCATGGGGCGTAAGATCTCCAACTACGATCTGAGATTTTCCGTTTATGTTTGCGCGCATGTTCATCGATGAATCTCCAATTATTGAGAAAAATCTCCGCCGTAGCCACTAGCCAGATTTCTGAGTGCAAGTCGTTTTGGCGAGTATTGCGGATTTAGGTTGTCACATTTGATGGGCGCTTGAATATGGGATGCGTATGAAAAAATACGGGATTCGCCAGTTTTTCGTACGAATATCGTTTTTTGTTGATCGTTATTTTCTGCATGCTGGTTTCGACATGAGTGCGCTGACGTTTGATTGCATCCGAACATCAGTTTTCCTATCGGCCCATATTGAGTCGAACTAGCGGCGCGACATCGTAGTGTTCTTGCGGTCGCGCCGCTGAATCTCCTTGAAGTATCGTTCGGCAAACTGATTCAATGTGGTGCTTTCCGGGCCGGCGACCTTGGCGCGCTGTTTTTTCTGTGCGGACGACTCGCCAACTGTTGCCATTTGCGATGCGCCATCGCGCATGAGTCTTGAGGGCTTGAGCGTAAGCGCTGGGTACTTGTCCAGCGTGAGCTTCTCGTATTTGCCGGTCAGTCTGTAGCGGTAGCGCTAGACCATGCCGCCTGTTGGAAATATCGCCAGCTACAGGTCGCGAACTTGATATGCGAGAAACCTAGGATTCGTGCGGGTATCAAGGGTATTTGCGTTCCTTGATGGAACTCGATGGATGTCAGGTCATTTACTAGGCCGGGAAGCGCGCGTGTTCCGCCGTCGGCGCGAGATTCTCGGGCCACTGCACTTCAAACCGCGTGCCGCCCGCGCCAGTCGGCACGCAGACGGCTTCGCCGTAGTGCGCATGGGCGATCGCCGCGACGACGGCGAGCCCGAGGCCGCTGCCGCCGGGCTGCGACTCGTCGATGCGCCGAAACGCCTTGAACACGTGCGGCGCGAAATCGGCCGGGATGCCGGGGCCGTCGTCCTCGACGCGCAGCCGGCACATCCCATCTTCGATGCGCGTCTGGATCCGGATCGCGCCGGGCACCGCGTGGCGGCGTGCGTTTTCCAGCAGCGCGAGCAGCGCCTGACGAATCCGCACCGGGTCGCAGCGCATGCGCCGCGGGTCGAGATCGAGCACCGGATGCTGGCCGGCGGCCTGCAGCGCATGGGCGAACACGTCGACCACGGCGCGCACGTCGGCGGCAAGGTCGGCGTCGCGGATCTCGATGCTCAAGTGGCCGCCATCCGCGAGGCTGACCACGCGCAGATCCTCGATCAGCCGCGTCAGCCCTTCGACCTGCGTGAGCAGGCTGCGGAACTGCGCTTCGTCGGGCTTGAACACGCCTTCGGCGAGCCCCTGCAGGCGCCCGCGCAGCACCGTGACGGGCGTGCGCAGCTCGTGCGCGATCGCGGCATTCCAGATCGCCTGTTCGTTGGTCACGCGCTTCAGCTCGTCGGCGAGCGCGTTGAAGTGGTCGGCGAGCAGCGCGGCTTCATGCAGCGAGCGGTCGCCTGCCACGGCACGCGCGTCGAGATCGCCGCGTGCGACGCGGCGAATGCTGTCCGTGACCGAATTGAGCGGCACGAGGATGCGGCGCGCGAGATTGACGGCGACTGCGACCGACAGCGCGAGGCCGACCGACGTGGTCGCGATCAGCCACAGCCATTCCGGTGCGGTCGGCAGCCAGTTCTTCGTGTTGAAATGCGCGGGCCAGTAATTGAACGCGACGTAGTAGAAGAGGATGGCGGTGAGCACCATCAGCAGCGTCACGCCGAACACCATCCCGGCCATCGTCAGCGCGATCTGCCGGCTCAGGCCGTCGAGCTTCACGTCAACTCCAGAGCTTGTAGCCGACGCCGCGCACGCTGACGGGCACGCCCTGCACGCCGAGGTCGTCCAGCTTCTTGCGCAGCTTGCTGACGTGGCTGTCCACCGTGCGCTCCAGCGCGTCGCCTTCCGGCAGGCAGGTGGCCATCAGCTCGGCGCGGCTGAACACACGCCGCGGCGCGCGCGCGAGCTGCGCGAGCAGCTTGAACTCGGTGAGCGTCAGCACGAGCGTGTGCCGTTCGCTGCCCACTTCGAGCGTGGCTTCATGGCGTTCGAGATCGATCTCGAACGGCGCGACCCGCAGCACGCGCTGCTCTTCCTGGCGGGCGCCGGCCATCGAACGGCGCAGCACCGCCTGCGCACGCGCGACGACTTCGGCGGGATTGAACGGCTTCACCACGTAGTCGTCGGCGCCGATGCGCAGGCCAGTGAGCTTGTCGATGTCCTGGTCGAGCGCGGTCAGCATGATCACGGGCGTGTCGCCGCGATGACGGATTTCGGCGAGCACCTTCCAGCCGTCGACGTGCGGCATCTGCACGTCGAGCAGCACGAGGTCGGGCTTGAGCTGCAGGTGCAGTTCCAGCGCGCGGCGGCCGTCGGCCGCGTGCACGGTGCGCAGGCCGCCGCGCGCGAGATAGGCGGTCAGGATCTCGGCGATCTCGGGTTCGTCTTCGGCGATCAGGACGAGCGCCTGGGCGTCCTGGCCGGCGCTGGAAGGGGGCGGGAGATCAGGCAGGGCCATTCGTGTGAGTCCATCGGGGTTTCCATCGAGTCGCCATACTACCGCATGGGAAACGCCGTCGAGCAGAGGTCGGGCGGTGGTCATCGCGTGTCGAGCGCGGTGGGCAGCGGCGGGCGCGGAGGCTGGGTGCAAGCGGGCTGCGGTGTGTTCCGGAAGCGTAACGCGTAAGGAATGCCGTTCGCCCTAAAATCGGCTCTCCTGTCTCCAGCGGCCATCCGATGCTGATGCTCACCCTTCACCCGCTTTCCGGCGAGTCGGCCAGCGACCGCGCCGACGTCTGGCGTGTCTTCACCGAAGCGCCTTCGTACGTGCAATGCGTCGAAGGCCGTTTGCCGACCCAGGAAGACGTCGACGATTTTTTCGACGGCAAGCCAGCCGCCAAGGCGGCGGCCGACAAATCGGTGTTCGGGTTGTGCGTCGGCGAGCACATGATCGGCTGCGCGGATGTCATCCGGGCCTATCCGGACGACGACTGCCTGTGGATCGGTCTGCTGTTGCTCTCGGAAGCGCATCAGCGGCGCGGTTACGGCAAGGCCGCGTTGGGGATGCTCGTCGACATGGCGAGGAAATGGGGCTACCGCACCGCGCAACTGGCCGTCATATCGACCAATCCTCGCGCCCAGGCCTTCTGGCAGCGCGAAGGCTTCGATGAAATTCGTCGCACGGTGAATCCGAGGTTTTCCGGCGACGTGATCGTCATGCAGCGCACGATCCGGTAGCACACCGCTTCTCGATCCTTAGAAACGGAAGCCGCCGCAACTCACCTATGCTCGGGGTGGATTGCGATTTCGAGTTCGGCCGGGATGCGGGCGTGATGGATATCGCACTCGCGTGACGGATTGTCGAACGTGCACCCCCGGCCAAACCTGGCGCCTGGTCCGGCTTCGTTTCGCTGTCGGAGGTCATGGCGTGGCTGTCTCGCGGATCATGGTGATCAATGACGTGCGATGGACGTCATGCCCGTAAATCGACTGCCGGCCCTCCCGGTGCGGGTATGCGCACGTTCCGGCCGGGCCGGCAGCGATTGTTTCAAACGGGCCTCTGCCTGCCCGGCTGGCGCGCGGCTGCGTCAGATTTGGCCCATCAGCACCAGTATCACGACGATGACGACGACCAGCCCGACGGTGCTCGAGGGCCAATAGCCCCAGCTTCGGCTGTGGGGCCATGCAGGAAATGCACCGATGAGTAGGAGAATCAGAATGATGATAAGGATCGTACCGAGCATCGCACCCCTCCTGGAACGGATTGGACTTCGCGGTTCTCCCGCCGAGAGTGAGGGGAGCAATGCGCGTGCCGCGACGGCGCGCGCCGAACAGCGGCAAGGCCCGCAGGGGGGCGGATTCACGGAATGAATACCCCCGAATTCAGAAAATAAAGTTTAAAAATGCGTCCTCGCCCCCTATGCTGAATTCTTCTGATCTGGCGGGCATGCGATGGCTGAACTATTTCTGGTACGGCACGGGCAGGCGTCCTTCGGTACGGACGACTACGACCGGTTGTCCGCGGCGGGCGAGCAGCAGGGCGTCTGGCTCGGCGAATACTTCGCGCAGCAAGCGCTCACATTCGATCGCGTGATCTGCGGCACGCTGAACCGCCACGCGCAGACGGTCGACGCGATCCTGCGCGGGATGGGCCGCGAAGGCGCGCCGGTCGACCGCCACCCGGGCCTGAACGAATACGACTTCCACGGGCTGTTCGCGGCCGCCGCGCACGACTACCCCGACATCGCCCGCCTCGCGGCCGGCTCGATGAAAGAGCATTTCCGCGCGCTGCGGCAGGTGCTGCAGCTCTGGTCGGAAGACAAGCTCGGCGATTCGGCCCCCGAGACCTGGGCGCACTTCCAGCAGCGCGTGGCCGACGCCCGCGCGGCCATTCGCCACGGCGGCGGCCAGCGCGTGCTGGCGGTGAGCTCCGGCGGGCCGATCGCGGTCACCGTGCAGCAGGTGCTGGCCGCCCCGCCGTCGAGCGCGATCGCGCTGAACCTGCAGATCCGCAACAGCAGTCTTTCGCAGTTTTTCTTCAACGCCGATGCGTTCCACCTCGCGTCGTTCAACGGCATCCCGCATCTGGAGGATTCCGAACGACACGCGCTGCGAACCTACGGCTGACCCACGAACGATCGCGACGATGACGAACCCTACCCAGCAACTCGACGTAGCCCGCCTCACGCGCTATCTGGAAGCGCACGTGCCGGGCTTCGAAGGCCCGGTCGACACGGAGAAGTTTGCCGGCGGCCAGTCGAATCCGACTTTCCTGCTGCACGCGAAGAGCGGCCGCTACGTGCTGCGCCGCCAGCCGCCGGGCGAACTGCTGAAGTCCGCCCATGCGGTCGACCGCGAATTCCGCGTGCTCACCGCGCTGTCGGGCACCGCGGTGCCGGTCGCGCATCCGGTTCACCTCTGCGAAGACCGCGACGTGATCGGCAGCCTGTTCTACGTGATGAGCTACGAGGACGGCCGGATCTTCTGGGACCCCGCGCTGCCGGAACTGCCGAAGGCCGATCGCGCGGCCTGCTACGACGCGTTGCTGCAGACGATGGCCGCGTTGCACGACGTCGATGTCGAGGCAGTGGGCCTCGCCGACTACGGCCGCCCCGGCAACTACTTCGAGCGCCAGATCGGCGTGTGGACGAAGCAGTACCGCGCGGCGGAAACCGAGCGCCTCGACGCGATGGAAACGCTGATCGACTGGCTGCCGAAGGCGTGCCCGGAGGACACGGGCCGGCCGACGCTGGTGCATGGCGATTTCCGGATCGACAACCTGATGTTCGCGCGCGACAGCTACCGCGTGCAGGCCGTGCTCGACTGGGAACTGTCGACGCTCGGCAATCCGCTCGCCGATCTCGCGTATCTCTGCATGTGCCTGCGGCTACCGTCCGGCGGGCAGGTGCGCGGGCTCGCGGGCCAGGATCGCGCCGAACTCGGCGTGCCGGACGAAGCGGCGATCGTCGCGCGCTATTGCGAACTGCGCGGCATCGAGCCGATCCGCGACTGGCACTTCTACCTCGCGTTCAGTTTCTTCCGGCTCGCGTCGATCGCGCAGGGCGTGAAGGCGCGCGCGCTGCAGGGCAATGCGTCGAGCGAGCAGGCGCTGCGCGTCGGCGCGATGGCCGGGCGGCTCGCCGAGCTGGCCGTCGGCGTGATCGACGCGCATCGCTGAAGCGGCCGGGCAGGACACCACATCAATGGAGGAGCACAGCAACATGGCAACGAATCTGTTCGACCTGACGGGCAAGATCGCCCTGGTGACGGGCGCGAGCCGCGGCATCGGCGAGGAAATCGCGAAACTGCTCGCGGAGCAGGGCGCGCACGTGATCGTGTCGAGCCGCAAGCTCGCCGACTGCCAGACCGTCGCCGACGAGATCGTCGCGGCAGGCGGCCGCGCCGAGGCGCTGGCCTGCCACGTCGGGCGGCTCGAGGATATCGCCGCGACGTTCGAGCACATCCGCGGCAAGCACGGCCGTCTCGACATCCTCGTGAACAACGCGGCCGCGAACCCGTATTTCGGGCACATCCTCGATACCGACCTCGCCGCGTACGAGAAGACGGTCGACGTGAACATCCGCGGCTACTTCTTCATGTCGGTCGAGGCCGGCAAGCTGATGAAGACGCACGGCGGCGGTGCGATCGTCAACACGGCGTCGGTGAACGCGCTGCAGCCGGGCGACCGGCAGGGCATCTACTCGATCACGAAGGCCGCGGTCGTCAACATGACGAAGGCGTTCGCGAAGGAATGCGGTCCGCTCGGCATCCGCGTGAACGCGCTGCTGCCGGGTCTCACGAAGACGAAGTTCGCGGGCGCGCTGTTCGCCGACAAGGACATCTACGAGACCTGGATGGGGAGGATCCCGCTGCGCCGCCATGCGGAGCCGCGCGAAATGGCCGGCACGGTGCTGTATCTCGTGTCGGACGCGGCGAGCTACACGAACGGCGAATGCATCGTCGTCGACGGCGGCCTGACGATCTGAGCGCGCGATGAAGATCGACAGCTATGCCGGGCAAGCCGTGATGATCACCGGCGCCGCGAGCGGCTTCGGCGCGTTGCTCGCGAGCGAGCTGGCCGCGATGGGCGCGCGCATCGCGCTCGGCGACCTGAATGCCGAAGCGCTCGAACGCGTGGCCGCGCCGCTGCGCGCGGCCGGCGCCGACGTGATCGCGCAACGCTGCGACGTGCGCGTCGAGGCGGAGGTGGCCGCGCTGGTACAGGCGGCCGCCGAGCGGTTCGGCCGGCTCGACGTCGGCATCAACAACGCGGGCATCGCACCGCCGATGAAGGCGCTGATCGACACCGACGAAGCCGATCTCGACCTGAGCTTCGCGGTGAACGCGAAGGGCGTGTTCTTCGGGATGAAGCACCAGATCCGCCAGATGCTCGCGCAGCGCGCCGGCGTGATCCTGAACGTCGCGTCGATGGCCGGGCTCGGCGGCGCGCCGAAGCTGGCGGCCTACGCGGCGTCCAAGCATGCGGTGGTCGGGCTCACGAAGACGGCGGCCATCGAATACGCGCGCCACGGCATCCGCGTGAATGCGGTATGCCCGTTCTACAGCACGACGCCGATGGTCACCGACAGCGATATCGGCGACCGCCAGGATTTTCTCGCGCAGGGCTCGCCGATGAAGCGGCTCGGCCGGCCCGAGGAAATCGTCGCGACGATGCTGACGCTGTGCGCGAAGGAAAACACTTATCTGACCGGGCAGGCCGTCGCCGTCGACGGCGGTGTCTCGGCCTTCTGACCGAACCGGACGAACGGAATCGAGGAGTCGATCATGGATTTTGGCTACACCCCGAAAGTGGAAGAACTGCGCAGCCGCGTGCGCGCATTCATGGACGCGCACATCGTGCCGCGCATTCGCCAGTGGAACGAGGAAGTGCATGCGGGCCAGTATCCCGTGTCGTTCATGGAGGAGCTGAAGGCGCGCGCGAAGGCGGAAGGGCTGTGGAACCTGTTCCTGCCGCACCTGAAGGACGACGAGCCCGGCATGGGCCTGACGAACCTCGAATATGCGCCGCTCGCCGAGATCATGGGGCGGGTGGGCTGGGCGTCGGAAGTGTTCAACTGCAACGCGCCGGACACCGGCAACATGGAGCTGCTGCACATGTTCGCGTCCCCCGAGCAGCGCGAACAGTGGCTGAAGCCGCTCTTGCGCGGCGAGATCCGCTCGGCGTTCGCGATGACGGAGCCCGACGTGGCGTCGTCGGATGCGACCAACATCACGACGCGCATCGAGCGCGTGGGCGACGAGTACGTGATCAACGGCCGCAAGTGGTTCATCACGAACGCCGCGCATCCGAACTGCAAGATCTTCATCGTGATGGGCAAGACCGATCCCGAGGCCGCGTCGCACCAGCAGCAGAGCATGATCCTCGTGCCGCGCGACACGCCGGGCGTGACGATCGTGCGCAACATCACGGTGGTCAATCACTACGCGCCGGAAGGGCACTGCGAGATCACGTTCGACAACGTGCGCGTGCCGGCGCGCAACCTGCTCGGCGAGGAAGGCAGCGGCTTCGCGCTCGCGCAGGCCCGCCTCGGGCCGGGCCGCATCCACCACTGCATGCGCTCGATCGGTGCGGCCGAGCTTGCGCTGGAGCTGATGGTCGACCGCGCGCAATCGCGCGTCGCGTTCGGCAAGCCGTTGAACAAGCACGGCACGGTCGGCGAATGGATCGCGCGCTCGCGCATCGAGATCGAGCAGGCGCGTTTGCTGGTGCTGAAGGCCGCGTGGATGATCGACAAGGTCGGCGCGAAGGCTGCCCGCAAGGAAATCTCGATGATCAAGGCGCTGGTGCCGACCGTCTATACGGACGTGTGCGACCGCGCGATGCAGGTGTTCGGCGCGGCGGGGTTGAGCCCCGATACGCCGCTCGCCGACCACTGGACCTGGGGCCGCGCGCTGCGCTTCGCCGACGGCCCGGACGAGGTGCACCTGCAGGCGATCGCGCGGATGGAAATCAAGGACGGCGAGCCGGGTTCGACGGCCGCGTACCTGACGCCGCCGCTGCGCGGCTGAGCATCGCGCCACGATGCGCAGGGCCGTGGACGAACGAGAGGCGCACGCCGTAAGATGCCGGCAAGGAGATCCGGCGATGCGCCTTTCGAAGATTGACCTGAACCTGTTCGTCGTATTCGACGCGATCTACACCAAGCGCAACCTGACGCGCGCGGCCGAGGTGCTGAACCTCACGCAGCCGGCCGTCAGCAACGCGCTGGCGCGGCTGCGCAAGACCCTGAACGATCCGCTGTTCGTCAGCACGCCGGCCGGGATGATGCCCACGCCGCTGGCCGAGAACATCGTCGGCCGCGTGCGCGAGGCGATGCAGCTGCTCGATTCAAGCGCGCACGAAGGCGACGTGTTCGATCCGGCGTCGTCGACGCGCGTGTTCCGGATGAGCATGAGCGACCTGACCGAGGCGCTGCTGCTGCCCGCGCTCGGCGAACTGCTGCAGACGCATGCGCCCGGCATGCACGTGCGCAGCTACACGATGGACCGCCGCGAAGTCGCGACCGCGCTCGCGAACGGCTCCGTCGACCTCGCGATCGACGCGCCGCTGATCGGCGATCCGCACCTGCACCAGGCGCTGCTCGTGCGCGACCGCTATGCGTGCATGATCCGCGACGATCACCCGTTCAAGGGCGACACGCTCACCATGGACGACTACCTTGCGATGGGGCACATCCACGTGTCGAGCCGCCGCAAGGGCAGCGGGCACGTCGACGCGGAGCTGACGCGGCTCGGGCTGCGCCGCACGATCCAGATGCGCGTGCAGCACTACATGGTCGCGCCGCTGATCGCGATGCGCGGCGATCTCGCGCTGACCGCGCCGCTGCGGCTGCTGCAACGCTATCCGGCGCGGATTCTCGAACTGCCGTTCGAGATGCCGGGCCTCGAATACTTCTGCTACTGGCATCGCAGCGCCGATCAGGACCAGGGCAGCCGGTGGCTGCGCGAGCAATTGATGATGCTGATGGGCGGGATTGGCGACGCGCAGTGATGCGTGTGCGGGGCACGTCAATGGGGGCGATGCGGCAGCGGTGCGGCGCCACCGCCCGTCACGGTCGAAACCGCGCCCGTCACGGCGCCGTGCGCTGTCCCTCTCTCGGCCCATGCCCCGTCCACCGCTTGAACGCGCGCCGGAAGTTGTGCGCGTCGCTGAACCCGACTTCGTGCGCGACGTCCTCGATCGACAGCCGCGGGTTGCTCAGCAGCGTGAATGCGCGCTTGCGGCGGATCGTGTCGATCACCGTCTGATACGACACGCCCTGATCGGCAAGCCGCCGCCGGAGTGTGCGCTCGCTCATGCACAGCTGCGCGGCGATCGCCGCGAGCGACGGTGCATGCCGCAGGTCGCGCCGCATGATCCGTTCGATCGATTCGAGAAATTCGGTGCCTTCGGGTTCGGGCGGCAGCGCGTCCTGCAGGAATTCGAGCGTCTGGCGATGCGCGAGCGGATCGTGCGTCGCGATCGGGCGGTTGCCGAGCGCCGCGTCGCACGAGAACAGGTTCTGCTCCTGTTCGAACCGCACCGGGCACGGGAACACACGCGCGTATTGCTCCGCATAGGCCGGCGGCGGGTAGCTGAGATCGACGCCCTTCGGCTGGAACGCGGGGCCGACGAGCGAGCGCCCGATCTTCATGAAGCTGCCGAACGCTTCCTCGACGAGGAACGCCTCGATGTCGGGTTCGAGGAAGACGTTGGTCGCGCGGATCGACAGCGTGCGTGCATCCGACGTCACGTCGAAGCGCAACAGCGGCCCCGTGTGGCGCTGCAGTTCCATCCCGACCGCGATTGCGTCCTTCAGCGTCGGGCTCGTCAGCATCGCGTAGCCGACCAGGCCGATCGACGCGATCGTCTCGCTCGTGCCGAGTTCGAGGCCGAGCGCCCGCCCCGGCGCCATCTCGAGCGCGCGGCGGATCATCGTGCTCGCCTGGCGCAAGGAAATCCGGCAAGACGGATTCGACAGGTCCGCGACGTCGAAGCCGAGCCCGAGGCACAGCCGCGTGGGGTCGATGCCCAGTTCCTTGCTTGTCTCCGCGAGGCACCGCAACAGATGGACCGGCAGATTCGCCGTCGTATAACGGTCGGGTTCGTCCATGGATGCTCCGTATTTTTTTCCATGGATTGTACTCGTCCCGCCCGGCCGGAAACCCGGTGCCGCCCCGGCCGCGATTGCCCACATCCCGCGCGGCTCCGCGTCAGAAATAGTGGCGCAGGCCGACCGTCGCGCCGAGCTGCGTGGTGCTCGTGCTCGGCGACTGCCCATTGATGCCGACCAGCTGCGCGCCGACCAGGCCGCCGCGATAGATCGCGTAGTCGACTTCCGCATAGAGCATGCTGCGCTTTGACAGGCTGTAGCCGGCGATCACCTGGAACTGGCGCGCGCGGCCGTCGAAGTCCGGCGTGTAGCCCGACTGCGTGGTCCACCATGCGTTGACGGCGGCCGTGAACGCCGACGTGAACCGGTAGGTCAGCCCCGCGAGCGCCATCTTGCGGCGCCGGAACCCGCCGGGCGTCGACGGATCGACCACCTGCGCGGGCGAGATGATGCCGAGCGCGGCGAGATCGGTCGAGCTGAACGGGCCGTTCGCGAACGACGTGAAGTCGTTGTCGCGCGCGTTCTCGATATAGCCGGCGTTGACGGTCGCGTTGCCGAGCGTGACGGAGCCGCCGCCGCCGTAGATGTCGAATTTCGCATGCGTGACGTCGTCCCAGCTGCGCATGAATGACGCGCCGACCGTGAACGGCCCCTTGTCCGGCGCGTACGCGATCGCCGCACCGGCCTGGCCACCGAGCACGCCGCCGCCCGCATGGCCGCCCGGCGCGTACTGCGCGAGCAGGTACAGGCTGCCGAGCTGCGCGCCGTACTGGATCATGTTGCTGGTGCGCGAGCCCGCGAGCATCGTCTGCTCGGGCTTGAACAGGTTGAAGTACGGATCCTGCGGGCCGGCCCACAGGTTCGAGCCGTAAGTCAGCGACACCATCTCGAACGGCACGTTGTACTGGCGCCCGAGCGCGAGCTGGCCGAGCGACGTCGACGTCAACCCCACGTACGCGACCTCGAAGAAGTTCGGCGCGCCGGCCGGCACGATCGCGCCGCTGTTCGGGCCGAAGTGGCTTTCCACGTTGAACTGCGCGGACAGCCCGCCGCCGAGATCCTCCTGCCCCTTGAGGCCCCAATAGCTTTCCGTCAGGCCGCCGCCGTCGGCCATCGAGATCTTGCGGCCCGTCGACACCGGCGCGCCGTCGGCGCCGTAGGACACGCCGTGGGTTTCGTAGCGGATGCCCGCATCGATCACGCCGTACAGCGTCACGTTGCTTTGCGCGTGCGCACCGGTACTGGCCAGGATCATCATCGCGCAGCACGCGGCGCGAACGCTATCGTGACGATTCATTGTTCTGGACTCCGCATCGAAAAGGGGGGGCGGCTCGGACCGCCGGAAACGAATGGTGAAAGCCAAATTTGCACGGGCCACGGCCGCGGCGGCCATTCGCGTGGTGCGTCGCGGCCACGCCATGTCGCACTGCGGTCAGGGCGACGGCGACGCGCTTGCCACCGCACCGGGCGCCGCGCGGCGCAGCGCGAGCCGCACGAACGGGGTGGCGGCCAGCACGGCCACGCACAGCACGTGGGCGACGCGCGCGCCGCCGAAGCGGCCGAGCAGCGCGCCCGACAGCGCGGTGCCGATGCCGGCCGCGAAGAACGTGACGACGAGCGTGCGCGCGACCAGCGAGCCGTCCGGGTCGACGTCGGACAGTATCCCGGTGAGGAACGGCACGATCACGAAGAACGCGCTGTTCAGCACGAACTGGCTCAGGAAGTACGCGCTGCCGCCGCGCGCGCTGAAGAACCATTCGATCGACGCGATCATCGCGAGCTGCGCGGCCCAGATCAGCGCGAGGCGGTGCTTGTGGCTGGCCGGATGCGACGGAATCGCCGCGCCGACGAAGCCGAGCAGCGACGACACCGACAGCAGCACGCCGATCGTCGTCGGCGACAGCCCGGCACGCTCGCCGACGAAGCCGGCGATCGCCCATTGCGACGCCTGCACGCCGTAGATGAGCGCGGTCACGACCCAGATCGCGATCACCGGCCGCCACGGCAGCGTGCCGGCGCGCACGTGGGTCTGCGCGGGGGCGCTCGCGAATGCGTCGATGCCGCGGATCGCGGGCGCCAGCACGGCGACGACGGCCGCCAGCAGCGCGAACACCCCGCGCCCGAGCCAGGTGGCCGGCAACGCGGAGATCAGCACGAGGATGCCGCCGTTGATGACGCCCGCGAGCAGGTTGATTTGACCCCACAGGCGGTCGGTCGACGCGCGCTGCGACACGCCGGACGCGACGACGACGAACAGCATCCCTTCGAACAGCCCCGTCATCCCGCGCGCGAGCGCCGCGGACACGATGCCGGGCGCGACCGCGCTGAGCGCCTGCCCGGCGATCGTGCCGACCAGGCCGGCCAGCGTGAACGGCCGCGCGGCGCGCGCGATCCGGTGCGACAGCAGCGCGCAACTGATCGCGATGCCGAGGATCTCGGCGCTGACGAGCGCGGTCGCGGTGCCTTCGTCGAGCCGGAAGCGCGTCATCACGGCCGCGACGAGGAACGGCGACAGGATCAGGCCGTTGGTGGCCGCGGCGAACGCGAACGCAAGGCGGACGACGGCGCCGGTCGACGGATCGGGGCGCGACTGTGCGGCGGCATGCAGGGTGGCGGTGCTCACGAGGCCTCCTGGTTGGATCGCGGCCGATCTTGTACGATGCCGGCCGTTTCAGGCATCGGGTGTGTCCCTCGGCGGGCCGGCGTGGCGCGAGCGGCTGAGGCTGCGCTCGCACTGGCGCTTGCGCGTTGCGGCAGGCCGAACAGCGTGCGCAGGTACGGCGTCAGGAAGCGGCCGTGCGGGTCCATCCGTTCGCGCAATGCGAGGAAATCGTCCCAGTGCGGATAGCACGCCGCCAGCTCGGCGGCCTTCATCGCATGCACCTTGCCCCAGTGCGGCCGCCCGCCGTGATTGCGGCAGATCGCCTGCACGCCCGAGAAGTACGCGTCGAACGGCATCCCGCGATACTGGTGCACCGAGATGCGCACGCTGTCGCGGCCGTAGTCCGGGCTCAGCCAGATATCGTCGCCGCGCACCCAGCGGTATTCGAGCGGGAACATCAGCGGGAAGCTGCGGCGCGCGATGAACGCGCGGATCTCGCGCAGCGCATCGGCGCCGCGTTCGGCCGGCACCGACCACTCCATTTCGTTGAAGCGCACGCGGCGCACCGTCGACAGCATCGCGTAGCTCGCATCCACGTGGCGGCCGGCCGACACCGTCGATGCGCACAGCCGGCTCAGCGCCGGGCACAGCGACGGCACGCGCCGGCCGAGCCCGCACAGCGCGCCGAACACCGTGTTCTCGAGGAACGACTCGGATGCGCGGCTTGCCCAGTGCACCGCGTCGGCCGGCTCGTCGGTCATGTCCCACGCCTTGGTCAGCACGGTGTCCGTATGCGGGAACCAGTAGAACTCGAACGAGCGATGCTTCGCGATCAGCGCATCCGCTTGCGCGAGGCAGTCGTCGAGCTGCATCCCGCCGCGCTCGAGGCGCAGCTTGAACGCGGGCACGAGGCGCAGGCCGATCTCCGTCAGCACGCCGAGCGCGCCGAGCCCGATCCGGCCGCCGGCGAACAGGTCGGGATGCGTGTCGGCGCTCGCGCGGATCTCGCTGCCGTCCGCGCACATGAAGGTCAGGCTGTCGATCTGCGTCGACAGGTTGCCGAGCGTGATGCCGGTGCCGTGCGTGCCGGTGCTGGTCGCGCCGGCGATCGACTGCACGTTGATGTCGCCGAGGTTCTCCATCGCGAGGCCGTGCGCGGCGAGCGCCGGGCCCAGCGCCCACAGCCGCGTGCCGGCCTGCACGCGCGCGACGCGCCGGTCGCGGTCGACGTCGATCACGCCCTGCATCGCGTCGAGCGACAGGATCACGTCGTCGGTCTGCACGAGCGGCGAGAACGAATGACCGGCACCGGCCGCGCGCACGGTGGCGCCGGCGGCCGCCGCGTCGCGCAGCACGGCCGCGAGCCCGGCGGGCGACGCAGGCGTCGACACGGTTGCATCAGGACTGCAGACATATCCCGACCAGTTGCGCCACATGGCTTTGTCTCCGTGGTTGTCGTTTGAATGGATTGAACGGGTTGACCGGTTTTGAACGACGGGCCGCGCGGCCCGCTAGAAAAAGCTCTTGCCTTCGCCGCGATAAGTGAGCGCCTCGCCGACCACGCGGCCGCCGCGGATCAGCAGCAGCGTGTTGAAGCGCTCGCACAGTTCACCGGCCTTCGCGTGTCGGAACAGGATCGGATCGCCGATCGCCGGTGCGACGCCGCGCGGCACGCGCACGGGCGTCTGCACCTCGCCCGCGCCTTCGTTGTCGATCAGTGTGCAGCCGGCCGGCAGCCACGGCCGCGGCAGGCGGCTCTTGCCGGCCGGGCCCGATGCGACATAGCCGCCGCCCGAACAGGTCACGATGCCCGGCTGCGGAATCCGCACGACCGGCAGCGCGAAGCCGGCGGCCGGCTGCGCATGAAACGCCGCGTAGTGATCGAACAGCGCGGGCGCGTAGAGGCCGGAGCCGGCCGCAAGCTCGGTGACCGACGCGTCGCCGAGCGTGCTCTCGATACTGCCGGTGCCGCCGCCGTTCACGAAGCGCAGCGCGTGGCCGGCGGCCGCGAGCGCCTGCACGGCCGCCTGGCGGCGCGCGTTGATCTCGCGCGCCGAGCGGCGCTTCAGGTGCCGCACCAGCGCGTTGCGGGCGGCGCTGCCAGGCGCCGTGTCGGCCACGCCGGCGATCTGTCCTTCGTAGCCCATCAGCCCGTCGAGCCGCACGTGCTGTCGCTCGCCGATGTGGTTCGCGAGCGCGAGTGCGCCGGCCGCGTCGCGCACCGGCGAGCGGTACATGCCGAAGTACAGGCCCGGATACGCGGACGACATGTCGAGATCGATCGCGAGCGGGATCGTCACGCGCTCGTCGTGGGCGATGCGGTCGATCGCGTCGACCTGCGCGGCGGCGTCGACCATCAGCGTGATCGAGCGGCCGCGCCGGAGCTGTGCGGCGACCGCGCGCAGGTCGTCGGGCTCGACGGCGGGATACGCGACGACGATGTCGTCGAACCCGCCGTCCGCGAGCCACGCGGCTTCCGCGGCCGAGTAGCACAGCAGCCCCTGCATGAATGGGCCCGCGGCGAGCACCGCGCCGATCAGGTCGCGCGAGCGCACCGACTTCGTCGCAAGCCGGATCGGCAGGCCGCGTGCGCGGCGCTTCAGGTCGGCGAGGTTCGCGTCGAGGCAGTCGAGGTCGACGAAGGCGGCAGGTAGCCGGCGGCCCGCGAGCGCGTCGCGATAGGTCGGATAGTCGTGGACGGCGGCGGGTGCGCGATGCGGAAGGTCTGCACGGCTCATGGAACGGGCTCGGCTGGGTGGGGTGGGCGTCGCGCCGACCGTTCGGCGCGTGTCGGAAACCAGCATAGGACTGGCCAAAATCACGACCAAGCGCTCAGCGGGTCGTTCGACGGGTCTTATCCGGCCATCCGTATCGGTCACGCCGATGTGTGACCACCGCGCGCCGTGCGGCTGGATCGCCGCTTGCTTGGTGTCGCGGCGCACACGGTACGTATCGGCCCGAACCGCCGCCGGACGGGCGTGACGCGCGACATGGCGCGCTTGGTCGAGCGACCACGTAATGCGTTTCAAACGTCTGGCGGGACGTGGCCGCTGCGAGCAGGTTTAGTGCCGGCGTTCTAGTGCCGCTTTTGACGGGATGCCGGATTCGACCTAGAACCTACTCGCGGATGCACCGGCGAAGAACGGCATGACGTGACGAGGAGGCGACGTGAAGAAGAACAGGGCACTCTGGCGGCACACGGGCGCGATCGCGGCGATCGGCGTGGTCGTCGTTGCAGTCTGGCGATATGAAGCGGCGACACCGGCGCAAGCCGCGTCGTCCGGCACAGCAGCGACCACGATGGCGAGCGCGCAGCCAGCCACAGCCGATACGTTCGGCAGCGGTGCTGCGGCGCCCGGCCCCGAGGAGCGGCGGCTCGACGTCGACGCGCTGCGCCGCAGCCTCGCGAGGCGCCCCGACGCGGATGCCGAAGTGCAGCGCATCGTCGCGTTCGCGCGCTTTCGCGACGAGGTTGCCGCGTATGGGAATCGCCGCAACAGCATGCCGCAAGCCGAGCGCGCCGCGCTCGCGCACCGGATTCTCGACGAACTCCCCGACCATGTCGCGCGCAACGAGATCGTGCCGGTGCAGGCCGAGGCGCTGAGCGCGGCGCTGCTCACCGATACCGAAGCCGATCCCGCGACGCGCGGCGCGGCGATCCGGTCGATGCGAGCGCAATGGGACGCCTATGCGCGGCAGACGGTCGGCCCGTCGCCGGCGCAGGACCCGCGCTATCTCTCGTACGAACAGCAGAGCCGCGACGTCGTCCGGCAGGTTCAGGCGAGCATTCCCGATCCCGACCAGCAACAAGCCGCAATCGCGCAGCGCCTGCAGGCGTTGCGGGTCCAGCTGTTCGACGGCGCTTCATCGTCCGGCGTGCACTGAGCGCCGAATCCGCGACGCCGAGGCGAAGCCCGGCGGCCGCGTCATGTCCATCGACAAGGAGGGGAGATGTCCACAGCACGAAGCTTGCTGCGCGCGGCCGTTGCCACGCTGCTCGGTTGCGCGGCACTGAACGGTCACGCCGCCGATACGACGATGCCGGATCCGGCGATTCCGTATTATTCGTGGTACGAAGTGACGTTGCCGGAGAGCACCGGTGCATCGTGCGGCAATGGCACGCCGATGCGCTTCTACGTCAATCGCGCGCAGTCGGACAACCTGCTGTACATGATGGAGCCGGGCGGCGCGTGCTGGGACTACGGCACCTGCACGCAGACGTCGACCGGCGCCGAGGCCGGCCTCGGCGGCTTCAACCCGGACGGCATCCCGCACAACTACATGAACGGCACCGCGAACCAGAGCCTGTTGTCGTCGTTCCTGTCGCCGCTGCTCACGCGGATGGATCTCGCGCATATTCTCGTCGGCGAACCGAAGGTCGAGACGCAGCAGTGGACACAGGTTTTCGTGCCCTATTGCACCGGAGATATCCACATGGGCAGCGCGGTGCGCAACTACACGTCGCCGAGCGGCGACTGGCGATTGCAGCACTACAGCGGGCTGAAGAACATCCAGGCCGTCGCGCAGTGGCTGACGTCGCACGGCTTCGGCAAGCCGAACCGGCTGCTCGTGTACGGGATGAGCGCGGGCGGCTACGGCACGCTCGCGAACTACGCGACGCTGCGCAATACGCTGCAGCCGCAGGCGCATAGCTCGCTGCTCGACGACGCCGGCACGGTCTTCAACACGCCGTTCGATGCGGACGCGGCCACGCATCCGTCGGTCGGCCTGTACGACCGCGTGCGCACCGAGTGGGGGATGACGGGCCCCGACGGGATGATCACCGTGAACAGCCGGCTGACCCGCCATTTCGATCCGGGCAACATGGGCAGCGCGTATGCGGCGCTGTCGGCGACATTCCCGCACGACCGCTTCGGCTTCTCGAGCTACCAGCGCGACAAGATCATCGCCGCGTATCACTATCGCGCGTTCGTGCCGGCCGTGATCGCGGCGCCCGACGACGCGACGAAGGATTCACTGTCGCTCGCGATGTTCGAGCAGGAGCTGGACGGGCTGAAGCAGACGCTGAACCCGTTGCCGAACTTCGGCTATTTCATGCCGTGGGCACGCAACGACTTCATCGCCAACCATCAGGTGACGGCGGTCAGCTTCACCGGGTCGGGGATCCACGAGCACGGCATCGACGCGAATATCGGCACCTTCGTCGACAACCTGCTGAACCAGCAGGACCCGGCTGAGACGCCGGTGATGAAGGCATTCCGCACGCAGCAGGGGTCGGATTTCACGTTCTCGACGTTTCTGGCGTGGATCGACAGCATCTTCAACCTGACCGGCGAAGCGGGGCCGATCTCGGGGCATCGGGCGTGAAGGGAGGCGGCGGTTCGCCCGAGCGGGCGAGCGCGGCGCAGTGCGGCGGCCGGGTGTCGGGCCGCTCGCCTGCGTCGATGCGTGGCCGTGCGGAGAAGCGGCGTTACGTTACGGCTTCACCACCGCAACCGCCGGCGCGCCTGAATCCGTGCCGGGCACACCGTTCGACCCGTAGGCCGCTTCGGCGCTCTTGCGCTCGGCCAGCCGCTTGGCCGCCAGGCGTTCCTGCGCGGCGACGATGTCACCTGGATAGTTGTCGCCATCAGCGGCGATCGGCTCGTAGCCGACCGATTCGAGGTCGAACAATTCCTGGCGCACCTGTGCACGCGTGAGCGTCGAGTGCGACGACTGCGCGTACGACACGGCCGGTGCGGCGAGGAGGGCGGTGGCGGTAGCGGCGACGGTGGCGATGGTGACGATGATGGATTTCACGGTTTCCTCAGACGGTTTCGTTGCGGTTCGGCGCGATGGCGGCTGGCTGAACCGACGAGACAAGTTTAGGAACCCGGATCGGCCGGATAAATGCCGATTCCTGTCCAACAGTGTTCCTGAATCCGTGACAGTGGGGGAAATACGGCGTCCTTGGTGCCCGGTTCTGGGTGGGTTGATTCGCGTGGAATGCCGATCGATGCGGGGCACGCCGCCGTTCCGTCAGACCGGCTATGCACGCGATGCCCGGCGGGCAGACGCATGCCTGCCGGGCACGGCTAGTCGTCGAAACGCGGAAAAGCCCGCTGGCGCTTCATGTCCTTCAGCCATTCCTTGACGTTCGCCGGATCGTCGAACTCGCGCAGCGTCAGGTTCAGGTCGTGGATGCTGCGGTGCGTGCCCGCGATGTCGCGCGTGAGCATGCGCATGATGGTATCGGGCGCGACCTTGACCGACGGCGCGATCCCGTAAGTCCGCCGGAAACCGGTCTCGACGTCCTGGATCTCCTGGTCCAGCTCGCGAAGCTGATCTTCCAGGATGCCGTTGTAGCGCGCGAGCCGATCCTCGCCGAGGCCGTTGATCGCGTGCCGGTCGATCTGTTCGATCTCCAGTTGCAGCTCCAGCAGTTGCAGGAGCTTGCCGTTCGCGTAAGCGTGGTTGACCCGCTGCATCAGCACGGTCTTGCGTTCCTGTTCCTGGGGATCGGTTTCGCGATCGGGGTGCAGCGCGCTCGCCAGCTTCCGGTAGACCTCGCGGATCGACCGGCTCGCTTCGGCCTGCTCGGCTTCGCGCTTCGCCAGCGCGGCCGATTGGCGGGGCGCTTTCTTGCGCTTGGCGCGCTGTGCCTCGCGGGCCGCGTGCTGGGCCATGTCCCGCTCGAACTGCGCGTCCAGTTCGGCCTGCATGCGTGCCATGAGCTCCTCGGGCGACAGCGCGTCGAGATCGTCTTCCTTCGTCACCCCGGGCGTCGATTCCGACTTCGGCTCCGGTTCCGGCTCGGCTGCTGCGTTGCTGCCGTGATCGGCGGCGCCGTGCCGGGCGTGGATGGCCTTCAACTGCGCGTCGTCGCTGAAGTCGAGCAAGTCGCGCGCCATGCTGGCGATCATCCCGGACAGGGTGTGCTGTTCCGCCTTGCTCAATCCCTTCTGCAGATACGCGTCGTCGAGCTGATTGAGCAACCGGATCCGCAGCGCGGTCGACGTCTGCTCGAGCGGCAACAGCTCGTCGACGAATTTCTTCTGGAAGGCCGGCATCGCGGCTTCCCACGCGCCGAGCCGCTCGCGCCGCTTCTCGATCTGCTGGACGAGCGTATTGAATGCTTTCTGGGCGTTCGACAGGCTGGCTGCCTCGTGGCCGGGCGCGATGGCGACCGCTGTTCCGCGACGTGCGGTCATGATGAATCTCCTTCGGCTGCGGCAGGACGCGCAGCAGCGCGGTATTTTAACCGGCCCGCCGTGTCTTCCTTGCCCGACGTGGCGCGGCTACTCCAGGAACAACTGCCCCTGCCCGGAGATCACGCGCTCGAAGTCGTCGCGCAGGAACGGCAGGATCGCGTCGGCCACGGGCTGCAACTGGCGGCTCAGGTAGAACGCATAGTCGATCGGCGAACGCATCGTTTCGAGCGGCTCGGGGCCGGCCGTCGTCATCACGTAGCTGATCCAGCCGCCGCGCTGATACTGCAGCGGCCGGCCCTGTGCCTGGTTGAACTCGTCGGCGATCCGCGCCGCGCGCACGTGCGGCGGCACGTTGCGTTCGTACTCGCGCAGCGGCCGGCGCACGCGCTTGCGGTAGACGAGCTGGTCGTCGAATTCGCCGGCCAGCGTGCGCCGCACGGTGTCGCGGATGAAATCCTGGTACGGCTCGCGGCTGAACACGCGCCGGTACAACTCGCGCTGGAACTGCTGCGCGAGCGGCGTCCAGTCGGTGCGCACCGTTTCGAGCCCCTTGAAGACGAGGTCCTCGCCACCGTCGGCCGCCGCCGCGAGCCCCGCGTAGCGCTTCTTGCTGCCTTCTTCCGCGCCGCGCACGGTCGGCATCAGGAAGCGGCGGTAGTGCCGCTCGTATTGCAGCTCCAGCGCGCTCTCGAGCCCGAAAGTTTCGCGCAGGTGCGTTCGCCACCAGCGGTTCACGTGCTCGACGAGTGCGCGGCCCTTGGTGCCGGCTTCGTCGTCATCGTGCGCGCGGCCGAGCCACACGAACGTCGAATCGGTATCGCCGTAGATCACTTCGTAACCCTGCGTTTCGATCAGCTCGCGCGTGCGGTGCATGATCTCGTGGCCGCGCATCGTGATCGACGACGCGAGGCGCGGATCGAAGAAGCGGCAGCCCGTCGAGCCTAGCACGCCGTAGAACGAATTCATGATGATCTTCAGCGCCTGCGACAGCGGCGCATTGCGCTGCCGCTTCGCGTCGTCGCGGCCTTCCCATACGCGGCGCACGATATCGGGCAGGCAGTGCGCGGTACGCGAGAAGCGTGCGCCGAGAAAGCCGGGTACCGACGCGTCGTCGCCGGGATTCGCGAGCCCCTCGATCAGCCCGACCGGATCGATCAGGAACGTGCGGATGATCGACGGATAGAGGCTCTTGTAGTCGAACACGAGCACCGAGTCGTACAGCCCGGGGCGCGAATCCATCACGAAGCCGCCGGGGCTGTTCTGCCCCGACACGTCGCCGAGGTTCGGCGCGACATAGCCGAGCCGGTGCATGCGCGGCAGGTACAGATGCGTGAAGGCCGCGACCGACCCGCCGGTGCGATCGGCCGCGAGACCGGTCACGCTCGCGCGTTCGAGCGCGAAGGACAGCAGGTCGGCCTTGTCGAAGATGCGCGTGACGAGCTCGCAGTCCTTCAGGTTGTAGCGCGCGAGCGCCGGCTTGTCGTGATCGAAGCGGCGCTGGATCTCGTCCATCCGCTGGTACGGGTTGTCGATCGACTTGCCTTCGCCGAGCAGCGCCTGCGACACGTATTCGAGGCTGAACGACGGGAACGTCCACGTCGCGGATTTCAGCATGTCGATGCCGTCGAGGATCAGCCGGCCGGCCGCGCCCGCGAAGAAGTGATCGGGCTGCTGGCCGTGCGCGCGCCAGTCGAGCACGCTGCCGCCGCGGCCGAGTTTCAGCGGGACGCCGTATTGCTCCGAATGGGCATGCAGGATGCGCAGGTCGAACTGCACGAGGTTCCAGCCGATCACCGCATCGGGATCGTGTTCGTCGAACCATTCGTTGAGCCGCGCGAGCATCGCGGGCCGGCTGTCGCAGTAGTCGAGGTTGAAGTCGACGGCGTTTGCTGCGTCGCTGTCGCCTCCGTTCGGCGGGCCGAGCATGTAGACCTGCCGTTGCCCGCAGCCTTCGAGCGCGATCGAATACAGCTCGCCGTGCACGCTGGTTTCGATGTCGAGCGACACGCAGCGCAGCGCCGGGCGATAGCCGTCGGCGGTTTTCAGCTCGGCGCTGGCCAGCGTGCCGTCGGGGCAGGGCTGCCCGCGAAACTGCACGCACGCGGTGATGAAGCGCTCCATCGCGTAGCGGTCGGGCGGCTGCACGTCGGCTTCGTAGACGTCGACGCCGGCTGCCGCGAGACGCTTCTGTAGCCCGGACAGATGGCGATAGCGCTTGCAATAGAGGCCGACGACCGGACGCTGCCGGAAGTCGCGCAGCGCGAGCGGGCGCAACTCGGCCTCGCGCTCGCCGGCCAGCGCGCGTTCGGCGAGCGCCTGCTGTTCGGCCGGAATGAACGCGACGGCTTCCTGCGGGCGCAACCGTACGCGGCGCGGACCGTGTTCGGTTGCCAGCCAGAACTCGATCTCGATGCCGGATGCGGTGTCCCGCCAGTGGCGGGTGAGGATGAAACCCTGCTCGAACGCCGTCAAAACGCTTGCTCGTGGTGGATGCCCAGGCGGCGGATTTTAGCGCTTGGGCGGGGGGCTTGCCGGAATGGCATGCACGACATTGTGCGCGTCTCGCTCGCCCCCGGTGTGCATTCGGTGAGTGCCCGCCGTCCCGCGCGGAATCAGGCAACGGCGAGCCGTTGCGCGACGCGCCATTCGGTGCGCGCTGTACCGGAAGGTTTGAGCAACCAGCGTCGCGCCGCTACCGCGTGCCGTTTTTGCGTCACGTATGCGTCGACGGCGAGTTCGAGCGCTTCGCCATCGATGCGCACGAGCGTCGCGGTCGCGCCTGATCCATCGGCGAACTCGACCACGGCCGGGTGCGGCTTTCCGGAGCGCGGCGCGTCGTGGTCGAGCGTGACGATGCTGCCGGGGTACAGGTGTGAACGGGGTGCGCGGAGCAGCAGGGCGGTGCGCATTGAAAGCACTCCGGACGTCGTGGTGCGGCAGTGGGATCGCTGGCGGCATGCACGAATACGAGCGGCAAATCCAGGCGTTCGATGATTTGAATGGCGTCCGATTGACGCCACGGAATCATCATTCGTAGAATCGCCGATCAAGAACAATATCATTCTGAGAGAGACGCCATGGTTGCGCACTGTCTGGTGGTCGCGATTGAGCCATGAACCGACACCTCTGGGTTGTCGTGTTGGCTGTTCTGTCGTGTGCGTGCACGAAACGGGAGCCCTTGGCGACGTCATTGCCCGACACGAGTGCCGGGCGCGCCAATCTGGTATTCACCTGCACGCATCAAGCGGACACCTTGCCGCCACTCGATCCACAAGCTGACAGCTTGTTTCGTTACGCGCGCGATGGCCGTCACCCGCAGGTTCCCGACATCGACCAGATCGTTCCACTGCCACCCGCAAAGCATCCCCCATGGGACGGCACATTCCAATGGAAATAGGATCGGCATGCGGCGACACCGCCGCTGAAGCCTTCGGACGAACTCATCAACAAGATGGCGAAAGCCAGGGATCTCGATCCCGCGACGGGGCTGCCGCTTTCGGGATCGGCGGACAAGGCCTCATGAGACTGACCCACCAGCAGACGTCGCATCCCGTTTGAGGTTGGATACGGTCGCGCAGATCGATCAGACCTGACTGCAACCCGGCATAAAGTGCGCGACACCCTGACGATACGCAGCGCCGGTTTCTCAAGAACAGGCCGGCAGGTCCGGCGCCGTACAACTGACAACTTCATCGACCCCGGAGTCCACATGAATTCACCCACTCGGCCCGTCTCGTTACCCGGTGCCGCCGCACTCGTCGCAGCGTTCATCATCACGGCGCTGTTTCTGTCCGGCCTCTACGCGCAGTGGACGAGGTTCTCGATGGACACGCAGATGCTGGCGTTGCAACTGGCCAGTTTCATCCAGAACCTGGTATTTCGAACGGGCCTGGTTTATCTGATTGTCCGATGGCACGGGGAGCATCGCGATCAGCTTGCGTTCCGTCGCCCCGCGAGGCTGCTCGCGAGCTATGCGTTATGCCTGCTGGTCTGGCAGATCGCACAGATATTCATCGTCCAGGTGGTGCTGCTGAGTCTGGCCAGAAATGGCACCCATCTGACGGTCATCGTGAACCTCATCGCGCCGGTGAGCGCTGCCCTTTATGCGCTCGTAGCCTGGTTCACATGGCGGCTCGTCACGCGCATGTTTCGCCACGATGCGCTCCCCGAGGCGCCGCGAGGTCGCGCGGCGCGGCCCGTTGCCGGGCTCGCGGCGTGGCTGTTCGCCAGCGTATGTCTGCTCTTGATGACGACGACGGTGCCGATGTTGCTCGACTATTTTGACGATGACCTCGCGCGCATGATGTTCGGCTACGTTGGCGCGGTTGCCGTTCCCGCGGCATTGGTCTTTGCGGGAACGCGACTCGGCCTGCCTCGCGACCTCGTGCGACTGCACGGCTGGCGTCTGCTGGGCGCGTCGCTCGCGGCGATGGCATCCACGTCGGTGGTGTTCTATTTGGCGGTGCAGTTGCTTGGCGGCATGCTGGGGGCGGGCGTGTTGTCCGGAATGATGGCGATTGTTGTTCTTGGCAGTGCCTTTGTGGCTTGTTGGGTGTGGTTTCGCGTGTTCTACGCGTCCGTGAGCCGCGTCACGGTTGACACCCCGCAGGGCATGCCGTCGCCGTAGCTTCAGGTTGTCGCGCGCGAGTCGTTTGAGGGGCCGGATCGAATCGGAACCATGACAAACTGAATCGCACGGGTTCCTTCCTGCCGGGTCGCCGCGAAGGTGTGCGCGACGGCGGCAGCGCGTATAGTGGGGCTAGCCTTGTCGCCGGTTCCATGGAACAGTCCTCGTATTCAGGCGTGACATCGTCCGGGCGTTGGGGCGTGCGGGGGCATCGATGCCCCGGGTCGGCATGGTGGATGTGTCGTCGACTTTGAAGCAGGCAGTGCCCTGGCTTGCACGAACCGGATCCGGACGAAACGGCGTCCCCATGAAAATCGATCGCAGCTCCATTCCCTGCTACCTCGTCCTTCGTGCCGGCTGGCCCCCCTATGTATTGAATGCGGACCGCCTGGTGCTCCGCCGCGAAGCGAGCCCGATGTTGCGCGCGTTCGCGCGCGCGCGTGGAGGGTTCGCGCATGTCGATGACGTTGCGTGGAACGTCTTCTCCGCCGCCGAGGGCCTTTCGGTGGTCGAGCGTCGGGAGACCGGGTTCTTTGCGCTGATCAATGGAACCGAGACCGAGCATCAACTGTGTTTGCTGGCCACCCTCTGATGTCGCCGCAGGGATGGCCGTGGTCGACGAATGCGCGTCCCGTCGGATCGTCGATCGGTGACGCCCGGACGGCGGCGGCGCAGTCCGCCCTTGCGCCGAAAGCGCTTGACACGCTCTGTGATGGCACGTACTGTCGGTCGGTGAAGTATTCAAGAAGCGCGATTGCTGCTCATCATCGACCGTAGCCTGCGGTATTCGTTGTCCTCCCCCTCCTTGATTCTTTCCCGAACCCGTCAGGGTGCGTTACGCACGTTCATTTTCAGGAGATCTAACATGGATACCGGTACCGTCAAGTGGTTCAACGATGGCAAGGGCTTCGGCTTCATCACGCCCGACAAGGGCGGCGACGATCTGTTCGCGCACTTCTCCGAGATTCGCGGCGACGGCTTCAAGACCCTCGCCGAAGGCCAGAAAGTCAGCTACGAAACGAAGAGCGGCCCCAAAGGCCTGCAGGCATCGAACATCACCCCGCTGTAATCGCCCGGAGCTGTCCGCCTCGTTCACGGAGCGGCGCGCAATCGCCGCTTCTTGCGCTACGTGCCGCCGTCGCGGGCGCCACGTGTGCCGATGCAGGCCCGGCAGGGCCAGCCGTTGCGCATCGGGATGTCGAGCCCGCGTGCACACCTGCGCGCCAACCGCTTTCGTAGCATGTACACGATCGGACGAGCAGCGCTCATCGGATCGTGTACACCGCGCAGCAGGAGAATCGCATGACCCGAAGTCAGTCACGCAGCAACAAGGCGCCGCCGCGCGTCAAGCCGGCCGTGGTGCTGCCCAAGCTCGGCACGGCACTGAACTGGGTGCCGCCGAAGCCGGCCCTGGATACGCAATCGGGTCCGAAAAAGCGCACGCCGGCTCCGCAATAGCGATCCGGATCATTCCGTCAGTCGAGAGGCGGCAACCGGCTGCGTCGCCAGGAGAGCGATTCTGGCGACGCCGGCCCGATCGCGACCGTCTTCGTCGGGACCAGGCGACGCGCTCCGCGCGACACCTCGCAACCCGACATCGTGCACCTGCGGCGCGTCCATGGGTTTTGTGCGTCATCCGGAATAAGTTGGGCGCTCGGCAAATGATGCGCGTATGATGGGTTCATCCGATCGACCCTGGTAAGCCGGTCGCTCGCTCCTCCACCTACCCGTTTGCTGCATCGCCCCGCCTCCGCGCTGCAACGTTGTCCCTTTCACCTCACTGGCCCGCCCCGTAACGGGGATGCTGGCCGGCCCTGTTCGCCCGTGCGATTCGTCGCGGCCGGACGCCAGGAGCTTGTCATGAGCATGCATATCTACCGTGGATTCGAGATCTATCCACTGATTTACCCTCACGCGCCGGCGCTGGATGGCAGCCCGCACAACTACGATGCCGGTTTCGATGCGGCAGTCAAGATTTGCCTGCGCGGCGATACGCTGACGCACAGCCAGACTTTCAGGTTGCGCGACAACGCCCCGTTCGGCAGTGCGGGCGATGCACGTCGTGCTTCGCTGCGCTACGCGGAAAACATCATCGACGACAATCGCGACAAACAAGGCTTCTTTTCCGGCACGCCTTGAGGCAAACCGCCAAGGCAACGCGATGTGTTGTCAATTCGGAGGACGAAATGATCATCGATGAACTGCTCGGCCTGATCAGGCGGCATGAGGTCATCAGGACCGACGCCGTCCTGCCCACCGGAATCGGCGATTCGGCGCGGTGCCATCAGCAGGAACTGCAAATGTTCGTGGCGGTACGCGCGTTGTCGATCGGAGCCGGATATTCGGAGTTCGAGTCCGACGAGATCGCGAGTGCCGTCATGACACGACTCGGCTAGTGTGCCGTTCAACCATTCGAAAACAGGATCACCATGACAACCGTTACGCTGAAGGTCAACGAACCGATCGATGTCGCGCTGCGACGATTTCGGCGCGATATCGAGAAAACCGGGCTGATTCGGGAGTTGCGCAGTCGCACGGGCTATGAAAAGCCCACGACGGAACGCAAGCGGAAAAAGGCGAGCGCCGTGGCCAGACAGCGCTTGCGCGCGAAGCGCATGTTGCCGCCGCGCAAAATGTACTAGGAGGGCATCATGTACACCATGCCGGCCGAGGCGCCGCCGTTTTTCCCGCTGACCAAATGCCAGGTCGATCTCGATCGGCAGACGGACATGGTGACGCTGCTGCCGAGCTTCTATGCGTTCGGATGCGAGTACACCAGCCGCGGTTTTCTGATCGGACGCGACGATGCGTTCAAGTTGATTGCCGCGCTGGAGAAGGCGCTCAGCGTCCAGGGATGAGCTGACGACGACGCGCTCGCGAGCATCGACAACCCAAGGGCGAACCATGCGTGTCACGACGAAGTACGTGGATCTGCTCTATTTCCTCGTTGTATTGCAACTCGTGACGCAACGGAAGACGCACGAGTGGCTGTCGTCGTTTCAACTCGTCGAATCGCTGCAAGGCTGGCTGGTTATCCATCGTGCGAAATGCGATTGGCGCGATCGTGTCTGGATAGGTCATGCTTCCCTTCAGATCGCGAAGGCGGCCCGCCCGGTCGACGACGCTGAATCGACGGGGACGGGCGCGCCACGGGATGCGCTGGCAGACCGGTTGAGTTTGCGGATGAAGTGCATCCGCTACCTGCGGGAGCATGTCTGAGCGTGGCCGCGCTCGCACGGGCGGCACGCGGGTGCCGGTCGGCGTCGAGCCGGCGTCAGTCAGGCGGGATCGTGCATGCGACTACGCCGCTACACCGCTACCCACGCAAAATCCTGTTTCAAATGCTCCAGCCGCTGCGGCCGCTGATACAGATACCCCTGCGCATACTGAATCCCGACCGTATGCAGCGCGCGATGCTGCGCTTCCGTTTCCACGCCTTCCGCGATGATCTTCAGGTCGTAGTGATGCGCCACGGACGCGATCCCTTCGATCAACCCGGCACTGCCGCCGTTCAGTTGCGAGACGAACTGGCGATCGATCTTCACGTAGTCGAACGGAAAGCGTGACAGCAAGTCGAGATTGCTGTGATGCGTGCCGAAATCGTCGATCGCGAACTTCGCGCCTTTCGCTCGCAGCGCATGGAACATCGCGGTGGTGCGCGCATTCTTCTCGAGCAGGATGCGCTCGGTGACTTCGAGCACCAGCGTAAAGCCCGGCGGCAGCGCGCGGATCGCCTCCTCGACGACGGACACGAACCCCGTGCGCTCGAGATCCTTCGGCGCGATGTTGACGGCGATGCGCAGCGGCGCGCACGGCGTCAGCGCGGACAGTTCCGCCACGGCTGTCCGCAGCACGAATTCGGTCACTTTCGGCAGCACCGCGCTCGATTCGACCTGCGGGATGAACACGGCCGGGCTGATGGCCCCCCACTTGGGGTGCTGCCAGCGCAACAGCGCCTCGACGCCGACGGTCCTGCGCGTCTCCACATCGACGATCGGCTGGTACACGACATGGAGCTCGTCGCGCCTGAGCGCGTTGCGCACGGCCTTCAGCAGCAGCCGGCGCGGCGCCATCGCGAGCAGGTAGGCCGCCATCACGAGGCCGTCCGCCAGCAGCACGATCGTGATGGCGATCAGCCGATAGTGCTGCCGGACCTGCGACGCATAGTGCGTGGATGCGGCAACCCGCACCGTGAACGGCCAGCGGGGTGACACGATCGTGCTTCCAACGACCGGCTCCGTGGCCGACTCCGGCGTGAATTTCCCGTGCTGGTCGAGATGGCCCGAACCCGCGATCGACAGCGTCGCGGTTTCCGTCCCGTAGCGGGCGCCATGCGCGAGCGCGTCGGCCACGTAGTCGCCTTCGATCAGGTAGAGCACCCCTGCGCCGGGTGCGGTCGCGTAAAACACGGGCAGCACCGGGATGCCTTGCTGGAACGGCGTCTGGCGCAGCAGCGTGACGAGCGTCGAGCCCGGTTCCGGCTCGTGGGTATATGCGCCGAGCGGCAGGTCGATCGCCCCCAGCGCCGACGAGCACATGACGCGGCCCTCGTGCACCAGCGCGACGGCGCGCAGATAGCGCAGGCGTGTGCCGATCTCGGCGAGCGTCCGGAATACCGCCGGGCATGGCCGCCCGACGAGCGCGGTCAGTTCGTCCACATGCCGCAGGCGCGCACCGTCCAGGATGCGATCCACCGAGGCCACGATGTCGTTCGCGATGACGCGTTCATGCTCGGTGACGGTATCGCGCGCGTAGCGGTCGGCAAGCGCGATCGCGAATGCCGGCACGAGCACGCAAACGATTACGGCGGCGAAAAAGGCGACCCGCGGCCATGCGCCGCTGCGCTGGAAAACGGCCTTCGAGCCTGGCGTGAACGCTGACATTCCCGCGGTCGCCTTGGGTGTTGTGTGTATGGAGAGGCGAGTCGAACCGGTCGATACACCCCCGGCGCATGCGTCATGCCGGGTTCGGGCCATGCGCGGTGCGTGCCGGGATCGCAATGCGATCGATGCTACGGTCGCGACGGGAATGTGCGGCGGACCCGGCGCAATCGGCCAATTATCCCGGAGGCTTGCCTTTATGAACATGTGCATGCAGCACCTGTACATAGACGTAGCACACCGAAAAAACCCCGGCCGCATGGTCTTGCGGCCGGGACAAAAAAACACCGTCTCTTGGCACGAGGATGGTGCGCGGCAAGTATAAGATGTGATGAGAGATTACGAAATATTGTTATTCAACTATTGGTGTAGTTTTGTCATTGTGTCTCGACAAGAAACATTCTTTCGGGATGCTGTCTTCGTCGACCTGCCGACGGCCTGTGATCGGTCGCCGCGCGCTACGGTCGCACGTCTCGCCGGAGCTTCGGGATGGAAGAAAATACCGCGCCCACGGTCATCGTGACCGATGGCGCAGCCGCGGCCGATGGCGGTTCGCTGTGGATCCAGATTGCCGTGAACGGGAAAGCCAGCAACTACTCGCTCAACCGCGCGCTCGCTGCGCGCGGCACGCCGCGCTACAACACCATCAGCGGTGAACGTGGCCCGCTTTCGAAAGGTGAACGAAAGGAGTTGCTCGCGCTGCTGTGCAGCATTGCCGATCCCGCGATATGGGCCGGCATGGTCGGCACGTTCGTGCAGGTGCTGCAGGCGTCAGGAGATGAGTGAACGATACGGTGCCGGCGCGTCGCGCGGGCAGCGCTTCAGAAATCGTTGCGCATCTTGCGCAGCAAATCACCGCCCGATTGATGCGTGTCCACCGCGGTGAGCACATCGGTCAGGAACCACGGCAGGTTCAGTTGCGTATTGGCATCGCTGACGCATACGCGGATCGGCGGCGCCTTTGACGGCGAGCGCGCGTCGGGCGTGGCGTCGCGGGACGGCACGCAGTTTTTTGCGTGCACTTGAACGGGCGCCGGTTCGGCGCTGCCGGACGGCGCACCGGCGGCGGCCGGCAAACTGACGGCGGCCAGCAGGGTCAGGAGAGCAACAGGGGCAACGCGTTTCATGGGATTCTCCGGCGATGCTCGTTCGACCGCGCGGGCGGACGCGAGTTCGTCGGCGGCACGCTTGCGCGCCGCGCTCAGCCGCGCGCGACGTTCGCTGCCCGCGCCGGTTGCCGGCTGCGCCACTGCTGCGGCGATTCGCCGGTCCAGCGCCGGAAGGCGCGCGTAAAGGCGCTGTGTTCCGAATAGCCGAGCAACCAGGCGACTTCCGCAAGCGTCAGCCGCGGATCGTTCAGGTGGTCGATCGCGAGCCGCCGCCGCGTGTCCTCGCGCAGTATCCGGAAGTTGAGCCCGAGTTCGGCAAGCCGTCGATGCAGCGTGCGCGACGACACATGCAGGTCCGCGGCGATCTGTTCGAGGCTCGCTTCGCCCTGCGTCAGCAGGCGCGCGACGGCTTCGCGCACCGACTGTTCGAGATCGTCCGTCTGCCGCAACTCGGCAAGCAGCGCGCTCGCCTGGCGTTCCATCATCTGCAGCAGTGCGTCATCCGGCTGGCGCAGCGGCTGCATGAGCAGATGCAGCGGGAACGCGAGGCGGTTCACCGGCTGGCCGAATCGCACCGGGCAGCCGAAATAGTCGATGTACGGTTGCTCGTCGCCGGGCGACGGATGCACGAAGCAGACCTCGTCGGGCCCGTGATGCGTGCCGGTGATGTTGCGTGCGAACTGGACGATGGCCGTCAGCGCCACTTCGTCGACGAGCGGGCCGAGCGGCTCGGGCGCGTCGTGCCATTCGATCGCGACCGACGTCGCCTCGACCCGCACCTCCATGCGCGCGACGTTCGCGATCAGGTGTTCGTATTGCTGCCAGCGCGCGAGTGCGGCGCCGGCATCGCGGCACGCATGGAGCGCATAGCCGAGCGCACCGAGATGGGCGGGCGTGATTCGCTGGCCGACGTGCAGGCCGAGCAGCGGATCGTCGAGCGCGCGCACCGCGCATTCGAGCAGGCGCCGCCAGTGAGCGCTCGCATACAGCGTGAGCCCGCGATCGTCCTCGGGCGGCCGCGCCTCGCCGAGCACGCGCGCGGCATCCTTGCCCTGCTCGGACAGATAGTCGAACAGCAGCCGCACGTAGGTGCTCGAGTAGTAGACGCGCTGCGTCGATAGCGGGGAGGCGGCGGGCATGGCGGAAAGTGTCAAGTAATCGTCGGCAAGTGTCAACGCGTGGCGACCCGCGCGCGACCATACTGCCGGTCAGTTCTTGATCGAGGCCGCGAACATGCCGACCGAGTTGATGACGTGGCTCCATGCGTTCCTGGGTAACGACGTGGACTGGAAGCAGGTGCTCCTGATCGGCATGACGCCGGTCTTCCTGATCGCGTTCGCAATCGAATATGCGGTGATGACCGGGCGCGGCCGCCGCGAGCCGTTTCGCTGGAAGGAGATCGTCGCGAACCTGTCGCTCGGCGCCGGCTATCAGGTGGCCGAGACCGTGATGGGGCTCCTGTTCACGGGCGCGATCTTCGCGTGGGTCTACCGGCACCGGCTGTTCGACGTGCCGGTGAACGGCTTCACGATCGTGCCGATCTTCGTCGTCGTGGAGTTCTGCTACTACTGGTTTCATCGCACGTCGCATCGCGTGCGCTGGTTCTGGGCCGCGCACGTGCCACATCACAGCGGCGAAGTGATGAACTTCACGACGGCGATGCGGCAGTCGCTGCTGAACGCGTTCGTCGGCGTGTTCGTGTTCTACCTGCCGCCGGTGTGGCTCGGCATCCCGCCGGCCGTCGTGCTGTTCCTGCTTGCGGTCGATCTCGCGTACCAGTACTTCGTGCATACCGAAGCGATCGGGCGGCTGCCGCGCTGGTTCGAGTACGTGTTCGATACGCCGTCGAGCCATCGCGCGCATCATGGCCGCAATCCGCGTTACATCGACCGGAACTACGGCGGCGTGCTGATCATCTTCGATCGCCTGTTCGGCACGTATGTCGAGGAAACGGAGCCCGTTGACTACGGGATCACGCGGCAGATTCGTTCGTATAACTTCCTGGTGCTGAACCTGCACGAATTCGTCGACATGTGGCGTGACGTGCTCGCACCCGGGCCCGCCCTGCAGCGGCTGAAACACCTGTGGATGCCGCCCGAGTGGGAGCGGCCGGGGCATCGGCCGATCCATACGTGGAGTGTCGAGCGCAAGGGCGAGGAGGAGACGGCGACAACCTCGCGTGCGATGCCCGACGAGGATGCGTCGGCGCCAGGGCGCAAGATCGTACAAGCCACCGGTACGCGATCCGGCTAACCTGCATGCTTTCCTCGGCGAAAGGCGCGGCGGGCAATGACGAAGAAAGTATTCTGGGACGATCCCTACCGGACGACGCTGGATACCGTCGTCAGCCACGTCGACGGCGATCGCGTGCGGGTGGACGCCACCATCTTCTTTGCGTTTTCCGGCGGGCAGGAAAGCGACGCGGGGTCGCTGGGCGGCTATCCGGTCATCCAGGCCGACAAGCAGGGCCTCGACATCGTCTATACGCTGCCGCACGATCATGCGCTGAGCGTCGGCGATCGCGTGACCTGGAGCATCGACTGGGCGCGGCGGTACCGGCTGATGCGTCTGCACTTCGCGGCCGAAATGGTGCTGCAGCTGGTCTATCGGCTCAGGCCCGGCATCGAGCGCATCGGCGCGCATATCGGGCCGGACAAGGCGCGCATCGATTTCGCGAGCGACACGAGCG
Organism: Burkholderia sp. AU31652; assembly: GCF_002223155.1. Classification (NCBI taxonomy): domain Bacteria; kingdom Pseudomonadati; phylum Pseudomonadota; class Betaproteobacteria; order Burkholderiales; family Burkholderiaceae; genus Burkholderia; species Burkholderia sp. AU31652. The sequence continues at coordinate 178,846 of NZ_NKFG01000005.1, forward strand.
TGGCGCCGCTGTTTCCCGAGATCGAATCGGCCGCGGCCGACCTGTCGAAGCGCGACCTGCGCATCGTGACCGATTTCAGCGATGTCGATGCGCAACGCCGATTCTGGCGGGTCGACGGCTTCGCGACGATGGCGTGCGGCGGCACGCATCCGGCGTCGACCGGCGAGATCGGCATGCTGACGCTCAAGCGCAGGAATACCGGGAAAGGCAAGGAGCGGATCGAGGTGATGCTGGTCGAGCCGGAGAGCGCCGGCGGGTAGCGGGGTGAGCGGGTTGCGTCATCCGCTGCCCGCGTCACCTCACTGATACCCGTAACACTGCTTCAACCCCGCGTAGTCGTAGAAGTGGCTGCCCGGCGCGATCTTCGCGCCGTCGCACGCGGCCTGGAAATCCGTTTCGCGCTCGTTGTACAGCATCTTCACGATGAGTCGCGAGCCGTTGCGGTAGACATCCCACTGCATGTTCGCGGCCATCGGCGACACCTGATCGCCGCGCCACGGATTGCTCGCGTATGTATAGGTCTGCGCCTGCGGCGTCGGCACGAACACGCTCTTCAGGTTCATGATCGACGCGAACGGAATCACGATCTCCGCGTGCGTGAAGCGCAGCTTCGCGGCGCGGGTCAGATCGCCGCGCGCGATCGCATCGACTTCGCCGAAGAAATCGTCCTGCAGCACCTTCGCCATCCGGTACGTGACGGGGTTCGCTTCCTGGATGCCCGGCCCCTTCTGGTAGTAGTCCTCGGCATCCTGCAGATACGCGAGATACTGCGCCTGCTCCGCGCCGATGTACTTCTCCATCGTGACGCCGCCGGTTTCCGCGGTCATCGCGGGCGCGACCTGCAGCAGGTTGTACAGCACGTTCACCGCATCGACGGCCGTTGCGATCTTCGTCTTGCCGTCGCCCTTCAGCGTGTTGGTGAACTTGCCGTCCGCCGACGTGAATGCATAGGTGCCCGTGTTCGCGAACGTGTAGCCGTCGGTGCCGAGCTTCGCGATGAAGGCCTGCGACACCAGCGCGGACAGCACCGTCTGCGCGACGTCGGCCGCCTGCGGCGCGGCCTTGATCGCGTTGAGCTTTGCGGCCACCGTCGCGTCGTTCGCATAGGCCTGGTATGCCTGGCTCGCCTGATAGGTCGCGTAGTACGGATTGCCGGTGTCGGTTACGAGATCGGTGGCCGGCTTCAACGAGTGGAAATACAGCAGGAAGCGGTTGGTGCCGGCCGGCTGCGCGACCGGCGCGTTCGCGGGATAGCCGGACGGCGCGGCGGGCAGCGTGATCGCCGTGGCCAGCGCCGGCTGCGCGGCCACGAGCGACGCGGAGAAATACGTCGAGCTGTCGACCGCGCGATCCTGGCCCGAGTTGACGACGACGACCTGCCGGTTGCCGGCCGCGAACAAGGCCGGCAACCGCTGCGCGAGCCGCGCGGCGAGCTGCTGGTGTTCGCGGATGCCGGTTTGCGTGAGATTGCCGTACCCGGGCGTCGAGATGCCCGCCACGCCATAGCCGAGCAGCGCATTGGCCTTCATCATCGCGACCGTGTCGGCCTTGAGCTGCGCGCCGAGCGTGGTCAGTGCGCCGTCGGCCTCGGCCTTGACCAGCATCGCGTAGATCGCGCCGTCGTACTTGAAGCCCGACAATCCACGCGAGCCGTGGCGCGCGACGAGTTCCGTATAGACGGGCGCGTAGCCGGCGGGCGGCGCTTCGTACGTCGCGGCGTCCTGCTGCGGACGGTACGGCGTCTTCGTCTGGTAGTAAGTCGCGGGTGTCGGCTTGGGCTGAGGCTGCGGTTGCGGTGCAGGCGTCGAACCGCTGTTGTCGGCAGAGGCCGCGGGTGGTGTCGAGTCGTCCCCGCCGCAGGCAGCGAGCAGCAGGCAGGTAATCGCGAGGGCGGTGGCGGTGCGGATCGGGCGTGTCATCGTGGCGGGCAACGGGCGGGACGAGGCAGGTTCGCGTCGTCCCGTCTCCGGGCGTGATCGGTCAAGCCCGGAAGTGTTGCAAGCGACTTTGACAGCAGAATGTCAGGATTCGGTCGGGCAATCGTCGGATTGCCGCCGGATCGAGGAAGGCCGGCCACCGTCGGCCCGTGTGCCGGCGTTCAGTGCAGGCCGGCCGATGCGATCGAGCGCACGGTGTCGGTGATGTTCACGCAGCGCGACAGGCCGAAATGCTCGGCTTCGCGGCGCTCCGGTTCGCTGCTCGCAATCGCCACCGCGCGTTCGGGCGGCACGCCGAGTGCCTGCAGCGCGACGTCGAAGGGATGCTGGTTTGATCCGGAGTCCTGCTGATTGGCGTCCGTGACGACGACCGAGAAGCGGTCGAGGTTCGCGCGGCCGAACTGGCCTTCGAACATGTCGCTGAGCCGTGCGGCCGGCAGCGTCGTGACGAGACCGAGTCGATATCCTTCTTCCGATGCTCGGTCGAGCCACTGGATGATCGCGTCGCGTTGATGGCGCGATTCATGCGAATCCGGTGTTGCTTCGATTTGCGCGAATGCTGCGTCGAGACGGGTGACGATGGCTTCGATGACCACGGTGATTCCTCTTCAGAGACGTGATGATCCGTTCGCCGACGGGAATGCCACACACCTTAGCGTCGATCCGGAAAACGCGACAAATTAATATTTATAGCCGACCCATACGATTCGACTAATGAATGGGGCGTCGAGCCAATGTGGACGCGGGATGCATGTCGCACGGCCTACTTCGCGCGAATCGCATCGTATCGACGGCCTTCGATGTGATGCACCAGATTCGCGCACGCGGTGAATGCACTGCGCATGTGCATATGAAAAAACGGCATATCGAGCGATGCACGCCCGATATGCCGTCTTGCGATCCCGCGTATGAACAGGCGTGATCAGTGCAGCTTGATCGACGGCTGGTTGCGGCTTTGCAGCCAGTGGCTCAGCGACTGGAACAGCGCGCGCTTCACGCCGACCACGCTGAACAGGTGCTTGCGATACAGGAACTTGTACAGCCCGATCGCGGCAAGCCCGTCGACGATCAGCGAGCGCGAACGCACACTGATGTCGGCCTGGTACACGGCGCCCGCATGCCCGAGCGACACGACGGTGCCCGCATCGCGGAACGTGAAGCCCGCCACCGGCTTGCCGGCGACGCGCCGCGCGAACGCGTTGACCAGGTACACGGCCTGCTGATAAGCGACCTGCGCACGCGGCGGCAGGAAGCCGTTCGCGCCGCCCGTCGGGCAGGCGGCACAGTCGCCGAACGCATACACGTGCGGATCGTCCGGCGTCTGCAGCGTATCGGTCACGATCACCTGGTTCGAGCGGTTGAGCGCGATGTCGCCGATCTGCCGCAGGAACGCGGGGCCCGCCACGCCGGCCGCCCAGATCGTGATGTCGCTCGCGAGCCGTTCGCCGGTCGAGGTCGTCACGGCGTCCGCGCCGACTTCCGCCACGCGGGTATCGGTCAGCACGTCGACGTTCAGCGCGCGAAGCTGCGCGTGCATCTTGCCGGACAGCCGCTCGTCGAGCACCGGCAGGATGCGCGGGCCGCCTTCGATCAACCGGATGTGCACGTCGCGCGCGGACACCAGCGCCTTGAAGCGGTACGTCGTCAGCTGCTGGATCGCATCGCGCAATGCCGCTGCCAGCTCGACGCCCGTCGCGCCCGCACCGATCACGTTGATGCAGATCGGCGCCGCGCGCCGCGCGGGCTGCTGCTCGGCCAGGTGATTCGCCTTCGTGCAGGCCGCGAGGAACTTCCGGCGGAAATCCTCGGCCTGGTCGAGGTTCTCGAGCGGCAGTGCGTGGCGCGCCGCACCCGGCACATTGAAGAAGTTCGTCACGCTGCCGACGGCGAGCACGAGATCGTCATAACCGAGCTCGCGCTGCGGCAGGATTTCCGTGCCGTCCGCGTCCTGCACGGCCGCGATCGTCGCGGTGCGTGCCGCGCGGTCGACCTGTTGCAGCGCGCCCTGCACGAAGCGGAAGCCGTGGCGCTTCGCTTGCGCCGCGTATTCGATCGTGTGCGAGGCCGGGTCGCGATGGCCCGATGCGGCTTCGTGCAGCAGCGGCTTCCAGAAGTGCGTCGGATAGCGGTCGACGAGCACGACTTCGGCTTGCCCGCGGCGTCCGATCGTATCGCCGAGACGCGTGGCGAGGTGCAGGCCGCCGGCGCCGCCGCCGACGATCACGATGCGCGGCAGGCGCGGGGCGCGATCCGTTGCAAGGTTGGGCGTGGTGTTGTCCATGTAGGGCTCCCGCTTTAATGACGATTCGGATGACATTGCTCAAGAACCGACGATATAGTTTCGAACCTACTCGAACAATTTAATGTTTATAAGCGACTCATATGTATTCACTTATAGGAAAGACCGCGACGTTCCGGCAGCTGAAGGCGCTGGACATGATTGCGCGGCTCGGCAGCGTGTCGCGGGCGGCCGAGGAACTGAACCTGACGCAGCCGGCCGTGTCGCTGCAGGTGCGCCTGCTCGAGGAGGCGGTGGGCGCCGCGTTGCTGCAGCGGGTGGGGCGCGGCGTGCAGCTGACCGCGGCCGGCGAGATCGTGTCGCGCTATGCGCGCGAGATCCTGCATCTGTGGAGCGAAGCCGGCGACGAAGTCGCCGCGCTGACGGGCGATCTCGGCGGCACGCTGCGGATCGGCGCGATCACGACGGCCGAGTACCTGATTCCGCCGCTGCTCGTGAAATTCACCGCGACGCGTCCGCATGTGAAGACTTATTTCAAGGTGGGCAATCGCGACGACATCATCCGCATGCTCGCCACGCATGAAATCGATCTCGCGGTGATGGGCAGCGCGCCGAAGGAACTGCGCACGCATGCGGTCGAGTTCGCGAAGCATCCGATGGTGTTCGTCGCGGCGCCCGGCCATCCGCTGATGCAGCGCAAGCGCGTCGCGCTGAAGGATCTCGAATCCGCGCACCTGCTCGTGCGCGAACGCGGCGCGGGTACGCGCTCGACCGTCGAGAGCCTGTTCAAGAACGCGGGTTACCGGTTCCATGTGGGCTCCGAACTGTCGAGCAACGAGGCGATCAAGCAGATGGCCGAAGCGGGGCTCGGCGTGGCGTTCCTGTCGTTGCACGCGTGTGCACTCGAACTGCGCACCGGGCTGCTCGGGCAACTGCCGTTCCCCGGCAACCCGATCGAGCGCGAGTGGTATGTGGTCACGCTCGCCGACCGGCGCATTTCGCAGGTCACGGGGCTGTTCCGCGATTTCCTGATCAAGCAGGGCGCGCCGGTGATCGACGGCGCGACGGTGGCGCCGCACGAGCGGCGGCGCAAGTAGGCGGATGCGTTGACCGGCCGGTCAGACGAGCCCGAAGTCGTCGTTGCTGTCGGGGATCGATGCGAGCAGCCGTTCGAGCCGGGTCCAGCCGACGATGCGCAGGCACCAGGCGGCGATGGTGGCGAAGGCGGTGCGGTCGTTGCGGGGGCGGGATGAGGGGCGATTGGCGGAAGGCGAGCGCACGGTGAACGCGGCGCGTTGCACGAGGCACTGATGGGGCATGACGGTCTCCGTAGGTGTCGGATGGGGCCATCGTAAGCGGCGCGGCACCCGCCGGCGCGCACGCAAGGATGGCCCTGAGCAGGAACGGATGATCTTTTTCTGCTCGACCCGGGCGGGCCGCCGGCAGGCCCGGCAGGCGGCCCGAAAACGCGTCACAATGCGCGTTCGACATCCCGATCCACAGGAGGAAGGCCATGAGCGATGCGATTCTCGCGGCGCCGACGGACAACGGCGTCCCGGTCAGCCTGCGCTCGAGCCGCGGGCTCGGCTGGCAGGGCTTCGGGGCGTCGCTGCTGGCCATCCGCGCGGGCACCTACCGGATTCCGGCGGCCGAGCATCACCGGATCGGCGTGCATATCGGGTCACCCGTTCGCGCGGATTGCGTGTGCGATGGCGAGCGTGTGTCGCGCATCCAGGCGCATGGCGACGTCGACGTGATTCCGGCCGGCCTGCCCGGCCAGTGGACCGACAGCGCCGACTGCCAGATCCTCCATATCGCGCTCAGCGACACCTTCGTGCGGCGGACCGTCGAACAGCTCGAACTGAAGCCGTCGCAGGGGCAGATCCGCCGCCGGCTGCAGGTGCGTGACCCGCGCCTGCAGCACATCGCGTGGGCGATGGCCGCCGAACTCGAAGCGGAAGACGCATCGGATCCGCTCTATGCGGAAAGCCTGTGCACGGCGCTCGTCGCGCGGCTGGTCGACGGCCAGCCGGCATTCCGCGAGCGCCGCCGCACGCTCGCGCCGAAGGCGGCCGCGCGCGTGATCGACTACGTCGAAGCGAACCTGGAGCGGCGCATGACGCTGGCCGAACTCGCGGCGCTCGTGTCGATCAGCGTGCCGCATTTCAAGGTGCTGTTCCGCGAGACGCTCGGGATGCCGGTGCACCAGTACGTCGTGCGGCGCCGGGTCGAGCGCGCGAAGGCGTTGCTGCTCGAAAGCCGGCTCAGCATCAGCCAGATCGCGCTCGAAGCCGGGTTTGCGCATCAGAGCCACATGGCGAACTGGATGAATCGCGTGCTGGGCGCGACGCCGACCGAGATTGCGCGGTCGGGGGCAAGGGGCGGGCTGCGGCTCGCGTATGACGGCGAAGGTAGCGGGGGTGACGCGTAGCGGAGCGATGGCGCCGCGCCGGAGATCAGTCGTCGCGCCGGATCCCGGGGCAATTGTCCAACAGGCTCCCGGACTGTTCCTCGGCTAGAGGCAGACCGTACGATTCGACGCGGAAGGCGAGGCAGCGGACGGCCCGCATGACAGCCGCCAGCCAATCCGTCATCCTTTCCTGCTGGTTTCATCCCTCCGTGCGCGCCGTTCCCGTCGCGCAAACCGACAATCACCGCACTTTCATCCTCTCAGGAGCGAATCGTGTTCGTGATCTTCGGTGCATCCGGCAACGTCGGCCAGTCGACCGTGACGGCCCTACGCAACGCCGGCCATCCCGTGCGCGCGGTATTGCGCGACGCACGCCATCGTGAACGTTTCGCGCAGCTTGGCTGCGACGTCGTGACCGCAGAGCTGACCGACGCGAACGCGGTCGCATCGGCGATCGACGGCGCGCGGGCCGTGCAGATCCTGTGCCCGGTGCCGGTCGCCGACCCCGATCCGGCCGCGACGATGACGCGGACGATCGACGTCGCGGCTGCCGCGCTCGCCGCCAACCCGCCGCCGGTGCTGCTCGCGCTGTCGGACTACGGCGCGGAGCGCGACGGCAACACGGGCATCACCCGTCTGTTTCATCACTTCGAGGAACGGCTGCGGACGATCCCGACGCACGTGACGCTGCTGCGTTCGGCTGAGCATCTGCAGAACTGGACGCGCATCCTGCCGGTCGCGCTCGGCACAGGCGTGCTGCCGAGCTTTCACCATCCGGTCGGCAAGGTGTTCCCGACGGTCTGGGCGCCTGATGTGGGCGTCGTCGCGGCGCGGCTGCTGCTCGATGCGCCGGAAGGCGGCAACGGTCCGCGTATCGTCAGTGTCGAAGGGCCGCGGCGGGTGAGTGTGACGGCGATCGCCGATACGCTCGCCGCGGCGGCCGGCCGGGCCATCGTCGCGCATGAGTTGCCGCGCGAGACGTGGGCCGCGACGCTGCTGCGCGCGGGCCTCAGCGAACGACATGCGCAGTTGATCGTCGATCTCTACGACGTGCACAACGCGGGGCAGATCGACGTCGAGGAGGGGGTATCGGAGCGGCTTTACGGGACGACGACGCTGACCGATGCGCTCGCGCAACTGGTGCGCCAGCACGCGCGGTAACAGTGGCGGCGACGCGCGTTACCCATCACACCCGCCGCCGAGCCTTGTTCAGTACCGCATACGAAAGTGACCCGATCACGATCCCCCAGAACGCGGCGCCGAGCCCGAGCCACGTCATGCCCGACGCGGTTGCGAGGAACGTGATCAGCGACGCCTCGCGGTGGTTCTCGTCCTCGAAGATCCCGTGCACGTTCGCGCCGATCGCGCCGATCAGCGCGAGCCCCGCGAGGATCGCGACGAACGCCTTCGGCAGCGCGAAGAACACCGTGACGATCGTGCCCGCGAAGAGCCCGCCGATCAGGTAGATTGCCCCGTTCGCGAGCCCGGCGATGTAGCGCCGGTCCGGATTCTCGTGCGCGTCCTTGCCGGTGCAGAGCGCGGCCGTGATCGCCGCGACGACGATCGTGATCCCGCCGAAGCACGCGACCACGAGCGACATCACGCTGGTCGCGGTGATGATCGGCCGCGCGGGCGTGTGATACCCGGACACGCGCAGGATCGTCATGCCCGGCAGGAACTGGCCGGTGAGGCTGACGACCACGAGCGGCAGCGCGAGGCTGAGCGTCGTGCCGAGCGTCCATTCGGGCGCGATGAAGATCGGGTGCGCGAGGCTCGCCGACACGTTGCCGAGATGCGTCATCCCGAGCAGCGTCGCGAGCGCGGCGCCCGTCAGCAGCACGAGCACGATGCTGTAGCGCGGCAGCAGGCGCTTGAAGATCACGTAGGCGGCGATCATCCCGAACACGAGCGCGGGCTGTTCCGACGCGGCGGCGAACGCATGCGTGCCGAACGGCAGCAGGATGCCGGCCATCATCCCGCACGCGATGCCGCGCGGAATGTGGCGCACCAGCCGGTCGAAATAGCCGGTCACGCCGATCAGCAGGATGATCAGCGCGGCCGTGATGTACGCGCCGACGGCCTGGTTGAGCGTCAGTTGCGGAAACAGGCCGACGAGCAGCGCGGTGCCGGGCGCCGACCACGCGGTGATGACCGGCACCTTCAGCTTCCAGCTCGCGAACAGGCCCGAAATGCCCGCGCCGATCGAGATCGCCCAGACCCACGACGACACCATCGCATTCGACGCATGGGCGGCCTGCGCGGCCTGGAAGAAGATCGCGAGCGGGCCCGCGTAGGAAATCAGTACCGCGAGAAAACCCGCGGTAATCGCGGAAACGGACCAGTCGTTGCCGATCGCGCGGATTGCGCCGGGCGGGGTGTTCGGTTGCATCGTCGTGGGGGCATGCGGCGCACGGCCGGGAGCAGAGCCGGGGCGAATGATTGTTGGAAGCCCCGGACGAGCCGCCATTCTGGGCATTGCCGACGCAATTGGCAATGCGCGGGCGGGAGCAAGAATGTTGGCGTTTCGTAAGGAATGCGCGGCGGGGCGGACGAATCGTCGGCTCCGCCGCACGTCACGTGCTGATCTGCAGCACCTTGTCGACCACCGCCACCTTCACACCGCTGCCCGTCGACAACGACGCCGTGCCCTGATCGAACGGATGCACGGGCGTATCGGTCGGCGTCCACGCATGGCGCGCGAGCAGTTCGCGATACCCGCCGCGAATCACGAAGCCGCCGCACTTCCGCGCATACGCGTCGCGGCGCATCCGGTACGCACGCGGCAGGTCGTACCACGGCAGCTTCGGCAGGTCGTGATGGACGAGGTGATAGTTGTTGTTCAGGTACAGCAGCCGCATCGCGAAGCCGGCTTCATTGATTGCGATGCGCGCCTTCGGATGCGGCGCGGCGCGGTGCTCGTACAGCGAGCGGATCATCGCGATCGACAGCGCGGGCCACGTGACCACGAGCAGGTAATACCACCACGGCACGCCGATCGCCCATTGCAGCCACGCGAGCAGCGCAACCACGCAGGCGATATGCATCGCCCACATCGGCAGATAGCGAAAGTCGCCGCGACGAAACGCGGCGAATGCATCGATGCACATCGCAAAGATGCTCAATGGCGGCCCGGCGATGAAGCGTCCGATGAAAGTCTTGCGGGCGACCGTCAGCATGCGGCGCCAGCGCGGCAGTTGCGCCCAGCGTTCGCGCGTGACGTAGTTCGTTTCGGGATCGACGCCCGGCACGGTCAGGTCTTCGTCGCGGTGGTGGTCGAGGTGCGTATCGCGATACAGCGTGTACGGATACCAGACCGTCAGCGGCGGATAACCGAGCAGCTTGTTCACGAGGGCGGAGCGTGTCGGGTGGCCGTGCAGCAGCTCGTGCTGTAGCGACAGGTGCCACGCGCCGAGCAGGATCAGCGGCAGCGTCGCGGCCGCGAGCGACAGGGTGCCGTCGCGCACGAGCAGCAGCACGGCGAGCCAGCCGCCGTAGATCGCGACGACCAGCAGCCAGGTCGGCCACTCGGTGCGGGCGGTGAAGCGGGTGTCGAGCGCGGCGATCGCACGCGCGTGGTCGACGTCGAAGTATTCGGCCATGGCGTTGAGGCGGATTGAACGGGCAGTGCGGGGAACGAGCGGTTGAACCGGTGCGCTCGGCCCGGGTGCGCAGGTGTCTCGCGGATCACGGTCGGCCTGTCCGTTATCACGTGCAATGGCGATGCTCGGGCAGGCATCAGGACGGTACCGGGATCGCGCCGCGCGGCCAACCAATCGATTCGCATTTGCTTATCGCCGCGCGGCCGATAAGCTTCAGGCGCGCTGCGCGACGATCAGCCCCCGTTTTACTGTGATCGAATCGGGTTTCGCTGCGTGAGCGTCGATGCGTAGAATGCCCGCATGAACTCATGGATCGCCGCCCTGCCGATGTATAACGTGACGCCGCGCCACGATGCGCTGTGGCGCGCCCTGCTGCGCGACACGCTCGATGCGTTCGCGAACGCGGGCGGGCCTGCCGATGTCACGCTTCCCGACGAACCCTTCGCCGACCTGCACGCGCTGTGGCGGCGCGACGATCTGCTGCTGTCGCAGACCTGCGGCTACCCGTACCGGATGCTGGGCCTGCGCGATGTCGTGCGACTGATCGCAACCCCCGTGTTCGATGCGCAGGGTTGCCACGGCGCGCACTACAGCAGTGTGCTGGTCGTGTCGGCACATGCACACGCGCACGGCGCGACGACGCTCGCCGCATGCCGCGGGCTGCGGGCCGCATTCAACGGTAGCGATTCGCACAGCGGGATGAACGCGCTCCGGCATGCGGTCGCGCCGCATGCACGCGACGGACGATTCTTCGGATCGGTTGCAGCGCTCGGCTCGCATCTGAACGTGCTGCGTGGGCTGGCTTCAGCGGAAGCCGATTGCGCGGCGATCGACTGCGTGACGTTCGCGTATGTGCGCGACGCGTTGCCCGAATTGCTGGAGGGCATCCGGATCGTCGGGATGACGGCCTCTGCGCCGGGTTTGCCGCTCATCGCATCGCGCGCGCTGCCGGAGTCGCAGGTCGCTGCGTTGCAGGATGCGCTGGACGTCGCGGTGGCGGCCGATGCGGAACGGGCACGCGTGCTACGGCTGACGCGATTCGAACGGCTGCTGCCAGCCGATTACGACACGATCGAGCGGTTCGAGCGCGAGGCAGCCGCGCATGGGTATCCGGCGCTCGCGTAGCAAGCAGGCGATGCGGGCGGCTTGACGGGGCGGCGGCCGATTGCCGAAAGCGGGGCGACGACGGCAGGTTGCCCGGGGCGATGCAAGGCCAGGGGCAGATTCAGGTTGGGCTTAGGCGCCACGGCGCGGCGATGCCGCCGCGACGCCTTCACGTTACCGCTTATTCTTCGTCCATCAACCGGACCTTGACCCGCTTGCCCTTGATCTTCCCGGCATTGAGCTTGCGCAGCGCATCGCGCGCCACACCGCGCTCGAGCGCGACATAGGTCGAGAACTCGGTCACGTTGATCTTGCCGATCTGCTTGCCGTCGAACCCCGCGTCGCCGGTCAGCGCACCGAGCACGTCGCCTGGGCGGATCTTGTCCTTGCGCCCGCCGAGGATCTGCAGCGTTTCCATCGGCGGCGTCAGCACGCCGTCGTCGGCCGGCGTCAGTTCCGCGAGCGGATGCCATTCGACGTCGCGCTTCTGCGCCTGCTCGATCGCACCGACGCGGCCCATCTCGTCCATGCTCGCCAGGCTCAGCGCCCAGCCGTCCTGATCCGCGCGGCCGGTGCGGCCGATACGGTGCACGTGCACTTCGGGGTCGGGCGTCACGTCGACGTTGATCACCGCTTCGAGCTGCGCGATGTCGAGCCCGCGCGCGGCGACGTCGGTGGCCACCAGCACCGAGCAACTGCGGTTCGCGAACTGGATCAGCACCTGGTCGCGTTCGCGCTGGTCGAGCTCGCCGTGCAGCGCGAGCGCGTGGAAGCCCTGCGCGTGCAGCACGTCGAGCAGGTCGCGGCACTGCTGCTTCGTGTTGCAGAACGCGATCGTGCTCACCGGCCGGTAGTGGTTCAGCAACTGGCCCACCGCATGCAGCCGCTCGTCCTCCGTTACTTCATAGAAGCGCTGGCGGATCTTGCTGTTGTCGTGGCGCTCTTCGAGCTTGATTTCCTTCGGGTTGCGCAGGAACTGCTGGCTCAGCTTCGCGATGCCGTCCGGATAGGTCGCGGAGAACAGCAGCGTCTGGCGCGTGGTCGGGCACATCCGTGCGACCTTCGCGATGTCGTCGAAGAAGCCCATGTCGAGCATCCGGTCGGCTTCGTCGAGCACCAGCGTGTTCAGCGCGTCGAGCTTCAGGTTGCCGCGATCGAGGTGATCCATGATGCGGCCCGGCGTGCCGACGACGATATGCGCGCCGTGCTCGAGGCTCTGCGCCTGCGGGCGCATCGGCGTGCCGCCGCACAGCGTCAGCACCTTCACGTTCTCTTCGGCGCGCGCGAGGCGGCGCACTTCCTGCGCGACCTGGTCGGCGAGTTCCCGCGTCGGGCACAGGATCATCGCCTGCACGTCGAAGCGGCGTGCGTCGAGGCGCGCCAGCAGCGCGAGCGAGAACGCGGCGGTCTTGCCGCTGCCCGTCTTCGCCTGCGCGATCAGGTCCTGGCCGGCCAGCGCGACCGGCAGGCTCGCGGCCTGGATCGGCGTCATGTCGACATAGCCGAGCTGCGCGAGGTTGGCGAGCGTGGCGGGCGTCAACGACAGCGCGCTGAACGGCGTGGCGGTCGGCTGGGTCATTCCAGGTCTCCGAGGTAGGGGCGGCCTTCCATCTGCTCGTAGACGACCTTGCCTTCGTCGTCCTCGAAGCGTTCGAGGTAGTTGCGCGCGCCGCACAGCGGGCAGCGGAACAGCAGCCCCTGGCCTTCGTCCTTGATGACGACGTCGGACTGCTCCCACGGCGTGCCGCAGCTCTGGTTTCGGCAGGTAAACACGGTCTTTCTCCAGCTGAATTCGGTTGATGGCGCGCCCGGGCGGGCGCGGCAACGGCGGGCGGCGCTCGCGCGGCTTGGGCGCGGGCCGCACCGGGCGTCGCTTGGATTGCGTCGATGCGGATGATGGATCGAGCGGCGACAGGGTCGCGCGTGCCGCAATTCTAGCGGAAGCGGGCGGCCCGCCGGGCGGTTTCGCCCGCGACCCGCCAAGAAAAACGGCCGCCCCGGAGGGCGGCCGTGTCGTGCGGCGCGAGGGTGTCGCGCGGCGCTCGGCGCGTTACAGCGCCATGTCGGTCGCCGCCTTCGCCGGGCGGGCCGGCGCGGTGCCGGTGGCCTGCGACGGCGTGCTGAGGTCGATCTTCGGCGGCGGCGACAGCTGCAGCACGTCGCTGGTGGTCGTCCATTCCTCGACGACCTTCGCCGGGCTGTCGTTCAGCTTCGTGCCGTAGCTCGGCACGATCTGGCGGATCTTCTGCTGCCACTCGGGCGTCGCGACCTTGTCCTTGAACACCTTCTTCATCAGGTTCAGCATGATCGGCGCGGCCGTCGACGCGCCCGGCGATGCGCCGAGCAGGCCCGCGATGCTGCCGTCCTGCGATGCGACGATCTCGGTGCCGAGCTTCAGCACGCCGCCCTTGACCGGGTCGCGCTTGATGATCTGCACGCGCTGGCCGGCTTGCCACAGGCGCCAGTCTTCCTTCTTCGCGTTCGGGAAGTACTCCTTCAGCGCGTTGAAGCGGTCGTCGTCGGACAGCATCAGCTGGCCGGCGAGGTACTGGACCAGCGGGAATTCGTCGACGCCCACGCGCATCATCGGCGCGACGTTGTGCGTGTTGGTGCTCTTGAGCAGGTCGAAGTACGAGCCGTTCTTCAGGAACTTGGTCGAGAACGTCGCGAACGGCCCGAACAGGATGATCTTCTTGCCGTCGATGATCCGCGTGTCGAGGTGCGGCACCGACATCGGCGGCGAGCCGACCGACGCCTTGCCGTACGCCTTCGCCAAGTGCTGCTTCACGACTTCGGGGTTGTCCGTCACGAGGAACGAGCCGCCGACCGGGAATGCGCCGTAGTCCTTCGCCTCGGGGATGCCCGATGCCTGCAGCAGGTGCAGCGCACCGCCGCCCGCGCCGATGAACACGAACTTCGCGTCGACCGACTGCGCCGGTTCATCCGAGTGCAGCTTGACCCAGCTCACGTGCCACGTGCCGTCGGCATTGCGCGAGATCTCGCGCACTTCGCTCGACAGCGACAGCGTGAAGTTCGGTTGCGTCTTCAGGTAGCCGACGAACTGGCGCGTGATCTCGCCGAAGTTCACGTCGGTGCCGATCGGCGTCCACGTCGCCGCAACCTTCTGGTTGCGGTCGCGGCCTTCCATCATCAGCGGCACCCACTGCTTGATCTGGTCGTAGTCTTCCGAATACTGCATGCCGCGGAACAGCGGGCTCGCCTGCAGCGCTTCGTAGCGCTTCTTCAGGAAGCGGACGTTGTCGTCGCCCCACACGAAGCTCATGTGCGGCGTCGAGTTGATGAACGAATGCGGGTTCTTCAGCACGCCCTGCTTGACCTGCCACGCCCAGAACTGGCGCGAGATCTGGAACGACTCGTTGATCTCGATCGCCTTCGAGATGTCGATCTTGCCGTCCGCCTTCTCCGGCGTGTAGTTCAGCTCGGCGAGCGCCGAGTGGCCGGTGCCGGCGTTGTTCCAGCCGTTCGAGCTTTCCAGCGCGACGCCGTCGAGGCGCTCGACCATGGTCATCGACCAGTCAGGTTGAAGCTCGTGCAGCCAGACGCCCAGCGTCGAGCTCATGATGCCGCCGCCCACCAGCAGGACGTCGACCTTCTTCGTATCGGCGGCATGCGCGGACGATGTCGCGACGCACAGCGCGAGCGCCGACAGTATTACCCGTAACGTTTTGATCACAGCAGATCCCTTTTTCAACTTGGATGCATCGGTTTGCCAAGCCGCCCGGCGCGGGTGTCGATCGCGATGAAACACGGATCCGGAGATCCGGACACGCGAATCCGGAATTCCGGATCGACGCCGCACGCCGTTGCATTTGCGCACGCGAAGCCGTCGGGAAGGACACCTTCGGATCGGCTGCCTGCGGGCAGGCAAGCGCCTGCGTCACAGTGGCGCACTACGCGCCCGGGCCCTTGCGGCAAGCCTGAGCGGAAGACGCTTCAGGTTGCGTGGAAAGAGGCCGCGCGCGACGCGTTTTGCGGAGGCGGGGTGGCAAGGGGCGCGTAATGTAACCGAACTCGTTTGCTGTGTCACAAACGAAAAAACCCGTTGTTTTTGTGGGGTTTTGTGTGTGTCCGGGTTTCCGGAATGGCGGTCGCGGGAAGCGGGAAAGCTGGGGATAACTGCGCGGGATCGGGGGTGTCGGGCGCGGCGTCGCACCGCGTCCCGATCACGTCATGCCATGTTGCGTCACTTCGCGAAATTGTTCCGGCAGAACTGCTCGTACGCCTGCGCCGAATTCGCGAAGCCCTTCTGCTTCGCGAGTTCCCACGGGCGCTCGCATTGCTGCGTTTGTTCGCACCACGAATAGCCGGCCGACGGGATGCAGCCGTGCGGATCGCGATCGCTGCCGGGCATCGGCGGCGGGGGCGGCGCGGCAGCCTCGGCCGGCGCCGACGCGGCGGCCGGCTCGGTGGGTTGCGCCGCACAGGCGCTCAACGCGAGCGCGCAGGCCATGGCGGCGGCCAGCGAAGCAGACGGAAGAAGACGTTTCATCAGGTAGCGCTCCATGGGATGACGATCGACAACGGATGCCCGGGCACGGGCGCGGAACAGCATGAACGGTCAGTCGCCTGGCACCGGCACGCGCGACGAGAACTTCACTTCACGCAACGCGAGGCTCGACTGGATCGACGAGACCCCGGCCTGCTTGCGCAGCACGTGCTCGACGAATTCCGCGTACGCGTCGAGATCGGCCGCGACGACCTGCAGGATGTAGTCGGCCGCGCCGGTGATCTTGTGGCAGGACGTCACTTCGTCGTGACGCCGCATCACGTCCTCGAAGTGATCCGAATCCTGGCCGGAATGCATGTTGAACGTCACCTGCACGAACGCGAACACGTTCATGCCGAGCGCGCGCCGGTCGAGGTTCGCCTGGTAGCCGGTGATCACGCCTTCGTCCTCGAGCCGCTTGCGGCGGCGCCAGCACGGCGTGACGCTCAGCGACAGCTTCTCGCCGAGCGTCGCGTTCGATAGCGCGCCGTCGTCCTGCAGCAGGCGCAGCATGGCGCGGTCGACGCCATCCAGTTCGGCCGAAGCGCGATTTTTGCTCATTTCCGGGAATCCGTAGGCGGTTTTCTCAAAATTGTACGAAACGCGCGCGTCGAAAGCAAAGCTATTGCCGGTTGCCGTCAATAAACTGTTGCCACCCTCACTGCAACACTCAACCATGCTCACGGTCTACAGCAGCGATCACCAACTGCATCGCGGCGTCGAACTGAAGGACGGCGCGATCACCGATTCGTTCGAAACCCCCCTTCGTGCCGAAACGGTGCTTGCGCAGGTGCGTGCCGCCGGCCTCGGCGACGTGATCGCGCCGAAGCCGTTCGACCGCGCCCACTACGCGGCCGCGCACAGTGCCCGCTACGTCGATTTCCTCGCCGGCGCGTGGGACGAGTGGACCGCCACGGGCCGCACCTGCCAGGCGCTGCCGCTCGTGTGGCCGGTGCGCGCGATGCCGGCCGCAGCCACCGCGCCCGCGTTCATCGACGGCAAGCTCGGCTTCTATGCGATGGACGCGGGCGCGCCGATCAACGCCGGCACGTGGGATGCCGTGAGCGCGAGCGCGAACTCGGCGCTCACCGGCGCCGACCTGCTGTCGAGCGGCGCGGCGCGCGCGGCGTTCGCGCTGTGCCGCCCGCCCGGCCATCACGCGGGCCGCGAGTACATGGGCGGCTATTGCTACCTGAACAACGCGGCGATCGCGGCGCAGCACTGCGTCGCACAGGGCGCCACGCGCGTCGCGGTGCTCGACGTCGATTTCCATCACGGCAACGGCACGCAGGACATCTTCTACGACCGCGCGGACGTGCTGTTCGCGTCGATCCACGGCGAGCCGCCGGTGTCGTATCCGTACTTCTCCGGCTACGCGGACGAGCGCGGCATCGGCGCGGGCGAAGGGTTCAACCTGAACCTGCCGCTGCCGAAGGGCACGCTGTGGGACACCTACTCGGCGGCGCTCGACCACGCGGCCGCCGCGATCGCCGCGCATGCACCCGACGCGCTCGTCGTGTCGCTCGGCGTCGATACGTTCGAGCACGATCCGATCAGCCATTTCCGGCTGCGCTCGCCCGACTATCTGCGCATCGGCGCGGCGCTCGCGCGCCTGAACGTACCGACGCTGTTCGTGATGGAAGGCGGCTACATGGTCGACGAGATCGGCATCAATGCGGTCAACGTGCTGCTGGGATTCGAAGGGCGCGCGTAACGCGCGGCACCGCAGCCGTGCCGCCGACAGGGTCGCGGCCCACGGTGCAGGACGCGCTGCATCACTGACCGAAACCGATTCGTCATCCGAACCACAACACGTCCCGCGTTGAACGGGGCCCACAAGACTGACCAGGAGACAGACATGCTTCGACATTCCATGACGGCATTCGCGGCAGCGGCGGCGCTCACGTGCGCGCTGTCCGCACACGCGGACGAGATCGTGCGCATCGGCCACGTCGCACCGCTGACCGGCGCGATCGCGCACCTCGGCAAGGACAGCGAGAACGGCGCGCGCCTCGCGGTCGAGGAAATCAATGCGAAGGGCCTGACGATCGGCGGCAAGAAGGTCACGCTGCAACTCGACGCGCAGGACGACGCGGGCGATCCGCGCACGGCGACGCAGGTCGCGCAGCGGCTCGTCGACGACAAGGTCATCGGCGTCGTCGGCCATCACAACTCGGGCACGTCGATTCCGGCGTCGCGCGTCTATCGCGACGGCGGCGTCGTGCAGATCTCGCAGGCCGCGACCAACCCGACCTACACGCAGCAGGGCTTCAAGACGACCTATCGCGTGGTGGCGACCGACGCGCAGCAGGGGCCGGCGCTCGCGATGTATGCGGCGAAGAACCTGGGCATCAAGACGGTAGCGGTGGTCGACGATTCGACCGCGTACGGCCAGGGCCTCGCGACCGAGTTCGAGAAGGCCGCGAAGGCCGCCGGAATGAAGGTCGTGTCGCGCGATGCGACCAACGACAAGGCGATCGACTTCCGCGCGATCCTCACGAAGATCAAGGGCGCGAACCCGGACGCGATCATGTATGGCGGCATGGACGCGACGGGCGGCCCGCTCGCGAAGCAGGCGCGCCAGCTCGGCATGCGCGCGAAGCTCCTCGCCGGCGACGGCGTGTGCTCGACCGACCTGCCGAAGCTCGCGGGCCCCGCGTCCGACAACGTCGTGTGCTCCGAGGCCGGCATCGCGCTCGAGAAGATGCCGGGCGGCGCGGCGTTCGCGAAGCGCTACGAAGCGCGTTATCACCAGCCGATGCAGGTGTATGCGCCGTTCTCGTACGACGCCGTGTACATCATCGTCGACGCGATGAAGCGCGCGAACTCGACCGATCCGGCGAAGGTGCTGGCCGCGATGCCCGCGACCGACTACAAGGGCGTGATCGGCGAGACGAGCTTCACGCCGCAGGGCGACCTGAGGCACGGCGCGATCTCGGTGTTCACGTACAGGAGCGGCAAGAAGGCGCTGCTCGATATCGTGAAGATGTGATGCGGCGGTGAAGTTGCATTGACGTTGCGAAGGCCGCGAAGCAGGCGGTGCGTCGCGGCCTTCGCCGTTTACAGCGCGTGCGTTTGCGCGCGTTCGGCGCGACGCTCCGCGTCATGCACGATGTGCAGCTCGCGCGTGCGGATCGGCAGCGCGCAGTGCGCGTCGGCGAGTGCCTTGCGAGCCTGCCGCGCCAGACGCCAGCGCATGTCCCAGAACTTGTCGGTGTGCGTCCACACGCGAACGTTTGCGACGACCGTGCTGTCGTCGAAGCGCATCACCATCACGTTCGGCTCCGGATCCTGCAGCACGTCGGGGTCGGCGAGCGCCAGCTTGCGCAGCGCGTCGAGCGCGCGATCGATATCGTCATGCACCGACACTTCCACTTCGAGATCGAGGCGGCGCGTCGGGTTGCGCGTGTAGTTGCGGATCGAGCTGCCCCACAGCGCGCTGTTCGGCACGTATTCGCAGATGCCGTCCGGCTTCGTCAGACGCGTCATGAAGAGCCCGACCTCGTCGACGGTGCCCGCGACGCCCGTGCCGCCGTCGATATAGTCGCCCACCTTGAACGGCCGCAGCAGCAGAAGCATGATGCCGGCCGCGATGTTCTGCATCGTGCCCTGCAGCGCGAGCCCGATCGCGAGGCCGGCCGCGCCGAGCACTGCGACGATGCTCGCGGTTTCGATCCCGAGTTGCGACAGCGCGCCGACGATCGCGACGATGCGGATGCCCCACACGGCGACGTCGCAGAGGATCGGCCGCAGCGTGTCGTCGACGCGCTCCTTGTTCGAGAGCAGACGGTTCAGCCAGTTGCCGATGCGTTTCGACAGCCACCAGCCGGCGACGAGCAGCGCCAGGCCGGCGCACAACCTGAGAGAAAGAGTGGACAGCGCGTTCCACAGGAACGTCCAGCGTTCCGGATGTAGTTGATCGAGAAACATTAACGGGATTCCGGGTTGAAGAAACGATGCGTGACGCGTGGCGTGCCCGCCGTAATCGGGCAGGCTTGCGCTCACGCGCCGGGCAGCGTTCGACTGTACGCGGCACACAATGGTTCGCCCGAACGGGTGGGGTCGAATGCCGCATGGCCGTGCCGTCAGGCCGCGAAATCGAGGTTTCGTTTTTGTACTAAGAGGCTTTTACATCAAATGAGACTAGTCCTATTCAGCCGATTCGATCGCACCGATACACTCGTTTTCACGTTGCCGGGTCGCGACGATCGTTCCTCCGCGATACCCGGTTCTTTCCCGATTTTTTACTGACAGACAGCGAGTGACGACGTCATGCGGTTAGACCTGCGTTTCCGTCTCGCACGCGAACAAGGTCAACCCGCACAGCGCGGCGTTCAGGGTTTCCCGATGCGCCGCGCGCTGCTGCGCGGTGTCATCGCGGCGGCCTGTGTGGCCGGCGCACCGGGTGCGGTGGCAGATGCGTCGCACGACGCCGCGCCGTTTTCGCCCGTGACGGCCGACCTTGTCGACGTGCCCTTTTTCAATGCCGCGCGCACGACGTGGGGCGGCTTGCACGCATCGACGGCCGCGCCGCTCGACGTTGCCTACACGTCGCATGCGTCGACCGCGCCGACGGCCGGCGAACGCGACGACCCGGTGGCGCGCTTCGGTGCCTGCGTGGCTTACCGCGTGCTGTGCGACGCGGCGCGCGGCGCGGTCGAACGCGCGTACGCGTCGAGGTTCGATTACGGTCTTGCGTCGGCGTTGCCCGCGACGGGCGAGCCCGCCGCGTTCGAACGGCGCCCGGTCGATCTTGCCGGCGCCGAGCCGTTCATGTTCGAGCAAGCCGAACGCGGCGCGCGGGCCGGCGCGATCGTCGGCAGCCTGCAGGCGTCGCTGGCGCGCGCCGATCTGCCGGCCGGCGTTGCCGCGCAGATCACCCGCCTGCTCGCCGGTCGCATCGACCTGAAACAGCACGGTGCGCTGGGCGATACGTTCCGCGTCGCCTACGAACCGGACAGTGAGGCCAAACTGCCGGGCGGCGTGCGCGTGACGGCGCTCGAGCTTCGCTTGCACGGCCAGCACGTCGCGGCCGTGTGGTTTGCGCCCGATGCCGGCTCGCCGGGCGCCTATTACGACCTCGACGGCATGCCCCTTGCCGGCGCGCGGTTTGCGATGCCGGTCAGCGCAAACCGGATCAGCTCGCATTTCGGTACGCGCGTGCATCCGGTCACCGGCGCACGTCACGTGCATTCCGGCGTCGATCTCGCGGCGCCGGCCGGGCGTGCGGTTCATGCGTCGGAGCGCGGCGTCGTCTCGTTCATCGGCACCGAGCCGCGCGGCTACGGCAAGTACGTGGTGATTCGTCACGACGGCGGTTATGCGTCGTACTACGCGCACCTGTCGGCATTCGAGCCGACGCTGCGAACCGGCATGCGGGTTGCGCGCGGCCAGCGTGTCGGCGCGGTCGGCAGCACGGGGACGGCCACGGGGCCGCATCTGCACTTCGAGGTTCGGCGGCATGCCCGTCTCGTCGACCCGGTCGCGCTGGTGCAGGCGGGCAAGGCAGCGAAGCTGAAGGGCGAACGGCGCGTCGCGTTCAATCGCGTGGTGCTCGATGCACGCACGCGGCTGGCTTCGGCTGGGTGGTCGCAGCCGGTGGCGACGTCGGAGCCTGCCGGATCGCGGGCCGGTTGACGGTTGGCGCGGTGCCGCCGGCCGTGGCGAGCCACGCCGCGGCCGATCAAGGCAAACCGCTTACGCAGCAGGTTCGACAGGCAACCAGATTTCCAGCACGCCGGCGCCCGTCACCGGATCGTAGTCCGCGCTGTAGCGCTCGAACTCGGGCGCGTCGACCGCCTTGAACCCTGACGTCGGCAGCCAGCCGTTCCAGATGCTGTAGAACGTCTGGTGCAGCGTGGAGATATGCCCGACGTGTTCGAAGACCGCATACCGCTGCGGTTCGAGTTCGATCCAGCGAAAGGGTGCGGGCAACCGTTCGCGGCTCGTCACTTCCACGCCCGCGATGTATTCGAAACTGCCATCCGCATCGGGGTTGCAGCACACGCCGTAGGTCACGTCGTCGACCTGGCCTGGAAGGGTACCGATGTATGGGATGAACGCTTGCCACAGCGCCGGAATGCCTTCGTTGGTTTCGAAGGTGTAGCGGTCGCTCATGCCGGCGATCAGCCGCTTGCCGGTGGTTTCGAAGCGTGACGGTACGACGTCGATGATCTTCAGTTCTTTCATGCGAAGCGGCTCCACTAGAGACAACCCGTCAAGGGTGCGCCGTGCCCGCACGTCTTCGGGCGTGATGCCGAAGCAATCGCGGAAGGCGCGCGTGAACGCCTCATGGGAGCCATAACCAGCATCGAGCGCCACTTGCAGGATGTCCGGCGCGCCTTGCGCCAGCGTGCGTGCCGCACGCGTCAGCCGCCTCGCCCGCACATAGCGCATCACCGGCCAGCCGGTGTTCATCGAGAACAGGCGCGAGAAGCCGAAGCGCGACATGTCGCAATTGGCGGAGATCCTGTCGAGCGTCAGTTCGCGGTCCAGTTTGGTTTCGATAAACCAGAGTGCTTGTCCTACCGGATTCATGGCTTTCCAATGAGCGTGTCGGGCGGACTATATGGTATCGGCGGCGGGGGCGTTTGATCGTTCTTGCGGGGCGGGGGCAGGCAGGGGCGTCCACGCGGATCGCCACGCCGGGCGGCGTGGCGATGAGGGGTTGCAGCGTGACACCGCTTAGCCGAGCGGCCAGTTCAGGAACACGATGCCGTCGTTGTAGTCGTCGTCGGTGCCGTCTTCCGAGCCGACGATCCCGAAGTACGACTTCTTGAAAATGTCGACCTGCCGCGAGCCGAGCCGCGACGGCTTGCCGTTCGCCATCACGATCACGCGCACACGCCCCTTGCCGGAGTCGAGCACCTTGGTGCCGAGGTTCTGGTCCTGCACGCCGGCGCCCTTGAACGTGGCGGCCGGTTTAGGGTTGTCGTCGATGTAGATGTCGATCGTCTGGTCGTTCGCCGCATTGGTGAGCGCGGTGACACCGAACTTGATGTTCGGCGGCAGGTTGAACGTGCCGTCGCGCTCGCCGCTGCCGCCGATCGTGCCGCTACCCGTGCTACCCGTGCTACCCGTGCTACCCGTGCTACCCGTGCTACCCGTGCTACCCGTGCTACCCGAGTCGCCCGGATTGCCGCCCGCGCCGGTTTCGCCGCTTCCGCTGCCCGACGACGACGATTGCGCGGCCGTGTCGCCGATCGCGGACAGGCTCGCGTACGAATCGATGTGCATCGCGCTGCCGCGCACGCTTTTCCACTGGCCCTTCACGAACGTGACGCCGGTGCCGACGTCGATCGTCGCGACGAGCGTGAACGGCATGCGCCCGGTGGCTTCGGGCACTTTCGACGAATAGGTGAAGCAGCCGTCCGCGACGACGCCCTTGTTGGTCGCGATCGCGAAATAGATGCCGGGGAAGTTGTTGCCGGTCGCGTACGGCGTCGGCACGTTGAGGATGACCTGCAGTTTCCCGTCTCGAATTTCTGCCTTGGCGATGTCGATGTACAGGCCCGGGATGTCGACGTAGGTTTCCGACGTCGCCACGGGGGCGCTGACGATCGAAGCCGAAAGGAGGGGCATGGATGTCTCCGTTTGGTAGGGCGGGTTTCGATGCAAAAGGGGGCGCCGCCGCTGAAGGCGGCGCGCAACCGCCGGCCGGCCCGGAGACGGCCGGCGGGGGTGAGGCGTCAGGTGCGTCGTCAGACGCGCGTCAGGTCAGCCGATCGGCCACTGGAGCACGACGATGCCGTCGTTGTAGTCGCTGTCGTGGCCGTCTTCCGACACGACGATCCCGAAGTTGACCGTGTACGGCGAGCCGTCCGATTTCTTGCCGTTGATCGGCGCGAGGCGCGCGTCGGTGGCCGACGGCTTGCCGTTCACCGACACTTCGAAGCGGATCTTGCCGTTGCCGGAATTCAGCGTCGCTTCGCGCGTGCCGTCGCGCGTCGTCAGCTTGTGATACGCGGCGGGTTCCTTGCTGTCGCCGATAAACAGCTTGATGTGCTGTTGCTCGGCGGCATTCGCGAAGAAAATCGCGCGGAAATCGGTATTCGGCGGAATCGAAAACTCGCCGGCGCGATTGGATGACGTTTGAGAATCGGCCATGCTTTCCTCCTGAGGAATGATGGATAAGGCTTCCAGCTGTGTCGCGCAAACGTTTGCCGTTTGAAATGCGACGTACCGAGCATGCCGAAAAATAAATAAAAAAATATTCGCCGGGGAATGGCCATTGTTCAGTAAATCGAAAATGGCGGTTAATCGATTTAATGAAATGCGTTTAATTGAAGGTATTTCGATATATTCGAGAAACTATATCGGCGGGCGTATCGATTTTCTGAACGATGCGCGGTTGCGCGGGCGGGGCGGGCTGGGGGAGGCGGGGGCAATCGGGCTTCGGCTCGGACGCTCGGCGTTCGCATATGGCAGCGTTGGTTTCAACATCAGCATCTCGGTCGTGGCCGCGCCCACCGGCCACCACCGAACGCCCACACCGAAACCCGATTGTTTGCAACAGGAGGGGGTGCGGCAACCGGCGAAGTACGTAGACCAACTCACTCCGAACGTGAACAGGGGCCTCACCGGCGCCGCACCCATGAAGCATAGCGATGGGGCGGCGCGCCGCCTATCGGACAGGACTGATTCTGAGCCATCAAATTCCGCGCCATGTGCGCCCAGCCCGTTGACAGCCCCCATCCCCCTGTGATTTGATTTCGGCCATGCAAGCTGCCCAGCCCCTCTTCTCGCTACGACTACTAGCCCGTTTCTCCGGGCTGGGTCTGCGGCTGCGCGCTTTCCATCTGCTTCTTTCCTGAAGCGCCAGATTTCCCCCGCATCACCGACCTGGCCCCGGTTGTCGACCGGCGCCTGAGTTCGTCCTTCTTCCGAATCGCTCCGCTCCGTCCCGGTCGCTCAACCGCCAAGGCTGTCGCTCGCCGTACCGCTTTGCCGTTGTGCCGTTTGCTTGCCGCTTTCACCCGTTTTCACCGCTGTGCGCGCAGCCTGCCACCCTGACGGATGGCCAGCGCGCCGCGGGTTCCCGACCCACCGACCGAGGACCGAACATCATGATGCTGAAGAACCCCGCGACGAAGTACCGACCGTTCACGCCCGTCAACCTGCCGAACCGGATGTGGCCGACGCGCACGATCACGCAGGCGCCGATCTGGATGAGCACCGACCTGCGCGACGGCAACCAGTCGCTGTTCGAGCCGATGGACGCCGCGCGCAAGATGCGGATGTTCAAGATGCTGGTCGCGATCGGCTTCAAGGAGATCGAGGTTGCGTTCCCGTCGGCGTCCGAGACCGATTTCAATTTCGTGCGCGAGCTGATCGAAGGCGGCCACATTCCCGACGACGTGACGATCGAGGTGCTCACGCAGGCGCGCGACGACCTGATCGAGCGCACGTTCGACTCGCTGCGCGGCGCGAAGCGCGCGATCGTGCACCTGTACAACGCGACCGCGCCGGAATTCCGCAAGATCGTGTTCGGCCTCGACCGCGACGGCGTGAAGACGCTCGCGGCGAACGCCGCCCGCACGATCAAGCGCTTCGCCGACGCCGCGACCGACACGCATTTCACGCTGCAATACAGCCCGGAAACCTTCACGGCGACCGAGCTCGATTTCGCGAAGGAAGTCTGCGACGCCGTGTTCGACGTGTGGCAGCCGACGCCGGAGCACAAGGCGATCGTGAACCTGCCGGCCACCGTCGAAGTCGGCACGCCGAACTTCTACGCGGACCAGATCGAATGGATGCACCGCAACCTCGCGCGCCGTGACGCGCTGATCGTGTCCGTGCATCCGCACAACGACCGCGGCACCGCGGTCGCGGCGGCCGAACTCGCGGTGATGGCCGGCGCGGACCGGATCGAGGGCTGCCTGTTCGGCAACGGCGAGCGCACCGGTAACGTCGATCTCGTCACGCTCGCGCTGAACCTGTACTCGCAGGGCGTCGATCCGGGCCTCGATTTCTCGCAGATCAACGAAGTCGCGCGCACGGCCGAGGAATGCACGCAGCTGCCGATCCACCCGCGCCATCCGTACGTCGGCGACCTGGTGTTCACCGCGTTCTCCGGCTCGCACCAGGACGCGATCAAGAAGGGCTTTGCGGTGCAGCGCCCCGATGCCGTATGGGAAATGCCGTACCTGCCGATCGATCCGAGCGACGTCGGCCGCACGTACGACTCGATCATTCGCGTGAACAGCCAGTCGGGCAAGGGCGGTATCGCGTACCTGCTCGAGCAGAGCTACGGCGTCGCGCTGCCGCGCCGCTTGCAGGTCGACTTCAGCGCGGCCGTGCAGCGCCTGACCGACGACAGCGGGCTCGAAGTGACGAGCGCGCAGATCTGGTCGCTGTTCCAGCAGGAATACGTGGAAGGCGACGCGCCGCTGCGTTATGTCGGCCATGAGCTGACCGAGCGCGACGGCCGCGAGACGATCGTGCTGACCGCCGACGTGCACGGCGAGCGCCGCGTGCTGCGGGGTGAAGGCAACGGCCCGCTCGATGCGCTGATGCATGCGTTGCGCACGCCGCTGCGGATCCAGCACTACGAGGAGCGTGCGTTGTCGCAAGGCGCCGATGCGAAGGCGATCGCGATCGCGGAACTGGCCGGCACGGGCGTGCGCGGCAGCGCGTTCGGCGTCGGCATCGACGCGAACCTGACGACCGCGTCGATCCGCGCGGTGATCAGCGGCATCAACCGCGCGTATGCGCGCGCGGACGACGCGGTGCAGGCGACGTTTTTTGCTGCGCAGCCCGCGGTGAAGGCTGTCGCGTAAGCGGGGGCACGGTGGCCGCGCCGGGGGTGACCGGCGCGGCTGCATCGTCGTGCGTGCGGTTGCTGCCGCACGATCCTGAGAGCGCGGCACGTAGTTCCGCTTTCATGAAATCCACCCACGCGCGGGTCTTCGCGTCGAGATGCTTGCGCGACGGATACTCCGAAACCTCTTCCGCCCGGTAATGGAATCACGATGCGGTTCGCGATGGCGGGGTGTACGGCAACGGCGTTCGTGCTGAAGGGAAGGGGACAGCATGATGGGGACGGATGTCCCATATTGACGCCTGACATACCTGACAGGCGATGACTTCTCGCAATGGGCGTATCGTGCATGCGGCGCGCGCGAGGCTGTTCTCCCGCGCCTATCACCATGAGGAGTGCGGCATGTCGAAGGATGATTCCCTGCGGGGACAGATCAAGGAGCAGGCCCAGGCAGCGGATCGCCACAATCTGGCGCGGCCGGCTGCGAACGGCGCGCTGTGGGCGCGCGGCCTCACGACGCAACGGGTCGCCGACCTGTTCCGGACCCTGCAGGGGTTGCCGGGGCACTGGATGCAACTGCAGAACGAGGTCAACGCCGGGAATCGCTATTTTTACGGCGTGCAGAACGGCAGCGTGACGACCGACGAAGGGAAGGCGCTGATCCGCTGGATCGCCCAGGCGGTCGTGAGCGCCGCCGGAGAGGCGCAGTTCGACTTCCCGTTGCAGCAACTGCGTTTCACCGCCGACATGGGCTGGCTGAAGCTCCAGCGTGTGCAAGGGCGTGTGATGGTGTTTTCGCAGCCGTAGGATGTCCGTCGGCCGCAAATCGGCAACGCCAGCGCCCGTGCTCGCCTATCAGCCGACGAGACCCCGCAGATCCGCGGCCAGCTCGTCGAGCACGGGCTGCCAATCGGCAAAATTCCGCTGGCGATAAAGCGCCGCACTCGGATAGAACGGGCTGTCACGCCGGTCGTGCTGCCAGATCCAATGCGGGTTCGCATCGAGCAGCACCCAAGTGGGCTGACCGAGCGCGCCGCTCAGGTGCGCGACCGACGTGCAGACGGTGATCACCAGGTCGAGCGCACCGACGAACGCGGCGGTGTCGTCGAGCGTCTTCCATTCGCGCGTCATGTCGGTCACGTCGAACCCGGCCGCTTTCGCGGCTTCGACGTCATGCTGCGCGCCCGGTTGCAGCGAATAGAACGCGACGTCCTTCTGCACGCCGGCAAACGCATCGGCGTAACGCTCGAGCCCGACGCGGCGGAAGCGGTTGCGTTGATGGTTGAGGCTGCCTGTCCACGCAAGGCCGACCTCCAGCCGCTTCTCGCCGGACAACGCGTGGCGCCATGCGTCGGTAGCGCCGGCGTCAGCATGGAGGTACGGCACGGACGTGAAGAGGGTGTCCGCGTCGAGGCCGAGCATCCACGGAATGCTCATCAGCGGCAGTTCGTAGTCGAAGTGGAGCAGGTGCTCGACGCGGGTGCGGGTATCGAACACGTCGGCGTGATCGCCGAGGCTGCGCTCGACCAGCGCGCCCATCTGCGGAAACACGTTCCACACGAGCCGGCCGCCTTCGCGATGCACGCGCTCCGCGAGCAGCGGCACGTAGCGACTGAACTGCAGCACGTCGCCGATGCCTTGTTCGCCCCACACGAGCAGCGTCTTTCCGGCAAGCGATTCGCCGCACCAGCGCGGCCGAGCAAACGCGGGCAGCGTGCCGCGCAGTTCCCCCGCACCGTGCCAGCGCGCCTCGTAGTCGGCCCATCCCGATGCGAAGTCGCCACGCGCGAGCCGTAACAGCGACAGGTTGTGGCGGTGCGTCAGGTCGTCCGGATCGAGCGCGCACGCGTGCTGCACGTACTGCTCGGCGTCGCTCCACCGTTGTGCTTCCTTGAGCACCGCTGCCGCGTTGTTGGCCGCGAGCGCGCTGTCGGGCGCAAGCGTCACGGCACGGGTGGCCGCGCGCAGCGCGCCGTCCAGGTCGAAGCGGTTGAGGCGCGTAATGACCGCGTTGGTCCACGCCTGCGCGTGGTTCGGATCGTCGTCGAGCGCACCTTCGATGAATGCATGTTCCAGGTCGGGGTCGTCGCCCGACAGTCGAATCGCGAGCGCGAGATTGTTCTTCAGCGACGGCCACGTGGGGGCGAGCGCGAGCGTCCTGCGATACGGAACGATCGCTTCCGCGTGCCGCCCGGCGATCTGAAGTGCATAGCCGCAATTGAACGCCGCCGCCGGCGACGCGGGATGCTGCTGCCAGTGCATGACCGCGAGCTCGGCAGCGCGCGCGAGATCGCCGCGCTCGATCAGCGTTTGCGTGGCGGCGGCGACGGATTCGTCGAGCATGCCGGGCGCGGCCTTCGCTTCGATCGGAGCGGTTTGCGTCGGATCGGCGAAATCGAGCGGAAGTCGGGGGATGTCGGCAAGCGTGGGCATGTCGTGCGGGGTGATCTGCATGTGAGTTCTCTCCGGGAAGCCGTTCGCGCGTCGGGGGGCGATCGGCTGCATCGTGAATCGGGGAGGGCTGGCCATACTTCGCGATTCGAAGCATGGCGCCGGATGGCGTCGCGGGCTGTCGTTCCGGTCGTGGCGGAAGGCTCGGTGCCGTGATGCACTCCACTTTATGCAGGTACCGTCGGCAATTGAATCGGACAAGTCCTAAACGGATTCATTTAGTAGTCTGATTGGTACGTAACTCGTACGAAAGTCGCCGGGAAGCCCGTTGGACGCGTGCGCGTAGGCCGAGTCTGATTCAGGCGTATCGCGGGGGCGATGTAAGACCCGTCTGATGGAGATCGATGTCGTCTGCGTTTTTAATGCGAGACATTCAGGGCCGGACGGTCGGCCTCGACTCGATCGAGAGGACAGACGATGTTCGATGTTGCGACGAAGAACCTGCGCGAAGCCGACGGGCGCATCCGCATGAACACGGACGACCTGTCCGCGCGCACGATCGACGCGGCGAAGAACGTGCTGCGACAGCAGCTCGAAGCGCAGGCGGATCAGCGGGCGATGGCTGCGCTGGTCGAGAAGCTGGCGGCGCAGGCGACGATTCAGCAGTAAGTTGGTGGTGTGTGAAGGGCTGCCTGGTGTGTCTGGCGACGTCCGTCAGACAGGATGGCAGCCCGCCTTTCGTTCACGTGGAATTCCCCGCTCGGTCTGTTCGAGCAGATGTGAGTCTGACGCGGGTTATGCGCAGACTCCGTGAATGGCTCGTATCAGAAGCGTCCGTATGCGGTCGTGACCCTGATCCGGATCCAAACATTCAAGCGGTTTCTGCCCGGCAAGCTCAGTGTGTGGCAACTCTATCCATTGGGCGGCCAGCACTTCGCATTCGAACAATTCGACCGCGAGCTGGAAGGTGTCACGCAGGCTGGCGAGACGATCAGATTCCGTGGGCAACACGCGCGCTGCGCGCGCAAGCTCGCGGAGGATCGATTGGTTCGGGAGGGTGAGCGTTGCAGAATCAGCCTGGTCCGATTGGTTGTAACGATCGTTCACGTTAAATTGAATACGCGTGGTATCGGAGGGGCTTCGGCGGCGACCGTTGGGCCCGGTCGCAGTCATGCTATCCATTGATGGCGCTACTCCTAACGCTGCCCTATGCGAGCGCCGAGGATATTCCGGTACTAAACACTTCCTTTCCAGGACGGGGTCTTGGTCACGCTGCGACAGTGATAGCAGCCGAACACGAGCGGCTTGCAGGCTGCACCACGATTTCCACATGCTGGCCCAGCGACACCAGCGCTTGCATCAGCCGCTCCAGAGAAATGTTCCGGAGTTGGTAGCGACGTACTTGGGACACCTTCGGTTGCGTCATGCTGATGATGGATGTCGTCTCGATTTGAGTCAGGCCGCGCGAGTCGATCAGTTCGTTGAGCTTGAGGGCGAGTGCGGCCTTGGCCGTCAGTGCCTGGGCATCATCGAAATCCAGGTCGACAAGCACGTTGTCGGTGCACTGAGGACATTCGTCGCGATTCATCACTGACCTATCCAAAGAGTGTGGTGCCGAAACTGTTATGGCGGCGGCCGGAACCGGCCACCGCACACACTACTTTCCGTCTACTTCACCAACCGTCAGACCGAAACCGTGATACCCACCGGCCCCGATTCCGTCGCGGGCCGCACCACGATTTCCACATGCTGGCCGAGCGATGCGAGCGTCACCATCAGCGTTTCCAGCGAAACGTTTCGAAGCCTGTCGCGCTGCTCGGGGGTGACCACCGGCCGGGTCATCTCGGCCAGCGCAGCAGCCTCTTCCTCACTCAGGCCGCGGGACGCGATCAGCGCATTGAGCTTCAGCACGAGCGTGGACTTAGCCGCCAGTTCTCCGACGTCGTAGAAGTCGAAATCGGCCGGCACGCCGTCGGTGTATTGGTTCGGGGCGTCGTGATTCATTGTGCTTCTCCTGCCATCACCGATTCCAGTTGCTGCCCCGTCGCGGGATCGCCATCGGGGCGTTCGTGCGTTACGCGACAATCGCTGCCCGCATCGTCGATCGGGGTAATCACCAGCCGCTTGTGCGATACCTCGATCTGCAAGCGTTGCTCCGGATCGAAACCCGCCGCTTCGATCCACCGGCCGGACAATTTCGTCCACAGATACATGACAGGCGGCGCCATGTCGGTCAGCCTGACGTGCGGAACGAGCCGGCCAGATTGAGAGGACGATTGCGGGGAGAAAAAACAATCGCGGAAATACGTCGGTGCGTTATGATTCGCGCCAGCCATGGTCAACTCCTTTGAAGTTGGTTGTGGTCAGCGGCCCGCAGGTGTTGTTGTCACCTGCGGGCCGCGCTCGTTTACACAGTGGATTTCGTTCGCCATTCCGTTACATGATTGGCATGTCGAAGTGAATGAACCTTCCACGCGAGAACGTGTAACCACTCTACCGAGATTGACTGCTGGCTGATATCGGTCTTGTACGGTTTTATCGACATGGGCCGTTCGGCCGATGTCTTGCGCGCTTGAAGTCCAACGATTCCGGGGCAGTTGCGCTGGCGAACCGCTTCGTCACCTCATCGCCGATATGTCAGAAAACGTGTCAGCCGACTGTTGCGACTCGCCAGCCGCACGTCGCACGAGGATCTCTTTCGCGTCGTGCCGATATCGCTCGAACTCACGCGCGAACGCCGCGGCGTCGCCCGCCAGCGCCAACGCTTCCATCGATGCGCGCAGACCGGAGATCTCATGCTCGCCGATCGTCGCGAAAGCGCCGCGCATGCTGTGAATCTCCGCTCGGGCAGCCTTCAAGTCACCGTCCTGGAGCGCCCGTGCGATTGCGCCATTCGACCGGTACGCGGTGTCGGGAAGCACCTTGTGCAGATCATGAGGCAGCGGCCCATACCGGCGCGATGGCGGTGAGGAATGCGGCGCCTGTGATGGACCCGTGTGCTTCGTGATCGCCAGCTCCAGGGACTTCAACGACGTCGGTTTCGCGACAATCTCGTCGATCCCCGCTTCCCGCGCGAAACGCAATACATCCGGCTCGGCATGGGCCGTCACCGCGAGAATCGGCCGCGCTCACGCAACACCCGCGTAAACGCATAGCCGTCGAGCCCCGGCATGTTGAGGTCGGTCATCACGAGCGCATAGTCATGTCGATCGACGAGGTCGAGCGCCGCCGCGACGCTGACGCGACGTCGGCCGGATAGCCTAGGACGTCGAGCTGGTCGTGAGTCAGCGGACGGTTCACCGGGTTGGCGTCGACGAACATCACGCGGGCATTGGGGGCATCCGCGTTCACATCGGCGCACGCGGCGCCCGGACGGTGACCGAGCGGCAGCGTAATGACGAAAGTCGAGCCGACGCCCGACACGCTGTCCACCACGATGTTGCCGCCCATCGATTCGACGAGCTTGTGGCTCAGCGCCAGCCCGATGCCGGTGCCGCCGAATCGTCGCGCGATCGACCTGTCGGCTTGCGCGAAGGGTTCGAATATGTGCGCGAGCTGGTCGGGTGTCGTCCCGATTCCCGAATTGCTGACGCGGATCGTCACCGGCGTCGCATCGACCGCCGATGCCGACGCGGAAAGCGCGACCGTCGCTGCGCCGGGGTACGTCGGTGCCGCTACGTTGCTGCCGACACGTGGTGCGTTCACTCCACGCGCCGCGACGATTCGTGGAATTTTCTAATTTCTTGGGCGGCTGCTCGTCACGACTGGCCGCCGCTTTTTTGATTGGTGTTCTTCGGCGTGCGCCCGAAATGCAGTGCGACCCTTCGCGCCATTCGCATGAGGGAATCGCATCGAACATCGTCCCGCAAAATCAGACCTGACTGATTTCCCGCTCACCGCGCTTCATCGACAATCGGGGTTCTGCGGGTCGGCGCGCCCCCCGCGCGCGCCGGACTTTGAGGCGTGTCCTCCTGGCGGCCGGTCATTTCGACCGGTCGCCTTTTTTATTTCCAGTCCGTTACCGAGGAGCACGATCGCGATGCCGGTCGACCGCCTGATCTCTGAAATCTTGTTCGGCTTCACCGGCCTGATCGGCATCATCAATCCGTTCGGCATGGCGTTCGTGTTTCTCGAGCGCACGCAATCGCTGACGGAGGCCGAGCGCGCGACGCTGTCGAAACAGCTCGCGACGAACGTGTTCTTCACGCTGCTCGTGATCTTTTTCATCGGTGCGCCGGTGCTGAATTTCTTCGGGATTTCGATGGAAGCGCTGCGGATCGGCGGCGGCTTCGCGGTGGCCGTGGCCGGCTGGTCGATGCTCAACGCGCCCGACGTGCCGGGCGGCGACAGCGCCGTGCATGGCGACGATCTGCCGAAGCTGATGGCGCGTGCATTCTTCCCGCTCACGGTGCCGCTGACGATCGGCCCCGGCTCGATCGCGGCCGGCATCGCGCTGCATGCGAACCGGGCTCGTACGGCCGTTGACTATCTGACCTCCGGCGTGGTGTCGGTTGCAGTCGCGGCGCTCGTCGCGTTCGCGATCTGGCAGATCTACAGCCGCGCGACGACGCTCGCGCGCTATCTCGGCAGCGAGGGGACGAAAGTGGCGATGCGGGTGTCGGCGTTCCTGCTGCTGTGCGTGGGTGTGCAGATCATGCTGACGGGGCTGGCGGCGTTCGCGCAGACGCTGGGCGAGCAGGCGGGGTGAGGGGCAGGCCATGCGGCTCACGGTGACGATCGACGACGATCTCTTTGCGAAGGCCGTGCAGATGACCGGACCAGGGGGGAACGAAGCGGACTTGTTGCGGGAGGTCATCAACACGCTGGTGCGTACCCAGGCCGCCAGACGTCTGGCGGCGCTGGGCGGCACATGGTCCGGCATGGCAGACATTCCACGGCGGCGCCCGGAACCGGAGTCGTCACGCCGTAACGTTACCTTGTCGGTTCGACTTGCCGGGATCCGGGCATAGCCGTTACAGCAATTTCGCCTGAACGCGTGCGATCCCCTGCTGCGCACAGGCTTCATCGAGATGCCCGCCCGGCGCACCGCCCACCCCCACCGCGCCGATCACTTCTTCGCCTGCCTTGATCGGCACGCCGCCGCCCAGCACCAGGAAGCCGTCGATGGCCGTCATCTGCGCGGCGGCCGGGTTCTTCTGCAGGTTCGCGGCGAGCGTGCCGGTCGGTGTCTTCGTCGACAGCGCCGTGTAGGCCTTGCGTTGCGACGCATCCACCGTATGCAGGCCGGCATGGTCGGCACGCAGCATCGCGCGTGCGATGCCGCTGCGGTCGACGACGGTGACGGCCACGTTGTAGCCGCTGGCCGAGCAGGCCTGGATGGTCTGCTGTGCGATTTCGGTCGCGAGGGTCAGTGAAAGATTCTTTTCCTGAAGGACTTGTGCGGAAGCGGCGGTGGTCAGCGTAGCGGCGGCGAGCGTCGCCAGGGTCGATCGAATGATCATGTGAACTCCTTATCGAAATGGCTGGAAGACGAGCGGCGTATCCAAGATGCGCATCGCGTGTCGTGATGGCCGGCGATGCAGCGACCGAACCGCTCGATGAACCCAGTTTCGAACAAGAGGAGGTGAAGCTGAATAGGACGGGGCCTATTTTGGATGCGGCGTATCGCTCGCACCGCGCTCCGGCAGCGCGACGCCGCAATGCGGGCAGCACGGTTCATCGCCCGTGGCCCGCCGTGCGTTGGCACGCGTGCGCTCCAGCGCCGACGCCACCAGCTCCGCGCCCATGATCCCGGTCGGAAACGCGATGATCCCGTAGCCGAGCAGGATCGCGCACGACGTGATGAGCCGGCCGAGCGGCGTATGCGGCGTCAGGTCGCCGTAGCCGGTCGTGCTCATCGTCACGGCCGCCCAGTACACGCCCACCGGAATGCTCGTGATGCCGTTCTCGGGCCCTTCGACGAGAAAGATCACGGTGCCGAGAATCACCGTCAGCACGAACATCCCGCCGATGAACACGAAGATCTTGCGCCGCGCGCGGGTCAGCGCCCGCATCAGCATCTGCCCTTCCTCGAGGTAGATCGACAGCCCGAGGATGCGGAACACGCGCAGCAGCCGGAGCAGCCGCACGTCGATCAGCGCATGCAGGCCGGGGAAGAAGAACGCGAGATAGGTGGGCAGGATCGACACGAGATCGACGATGCCGAAGAAGCTGCGCGCATAGTGCAGCGGCTTGGGTGCGGATAGCAGCCGCACCACGTATTCGACCGTGAACAGCAGCGTGAATGCCCATTCGGCCGCATAGAGTGCGTGGCCGTACCGTTCGTGCAGGTCGTGCACGCTGTCGGCCATCACGACGAGCACGCTCGCGACGATCAGTGCGAGCACCACGATGTCGAGGTTGCGGAGGAACGCGGGGCGCCGGGTGCAACGCGCGACGGTGTCGCGCAGCGCGTCGAAGGTGGACTGGAGTGCGGAAATCATGCGCCGGAGTTTACGGATCGCATCCGGCACGGCCAATCGGACGAGTCTGATTTCGGCGTCGCACGTTCCGCCGCGCGCGATCCGGCCTTACGCGTGCAGCGCATCCATCTGCCGGCGTGCATTCGCCAGCCCGGCCTCGACGCCGTGCGGCTTCATGTCGAGCCCTTCGGCATAGACGAATTCCACGTCCGAGATACCCATCAGGCCGAGCACGGCACGCAGGTAAGGCGTGACCGCATCCGTGTCCTGGCCGACGTGCACGCCGCCGCGGGAGCTGAACACGATCGCGCTGATGCCTTCGACGAGTCCCACCGGATAGGTCTCCGTGTACCGGAACGTCACGCGTGCCCGCGCGACGAGGTCGAACCAGTTCTTCAACTGGGTCGGCACGTTGAGGTTGTACATCGGCGCGCCGATCAGCAGCAG
Organism: Burkholderia sp. AU31652; assembly: GCF_002223155.1. Classification (NCBI taxonomy): domain Bacteria; kingdom Pseudomonadati; phylum Pseudomonadota; class Betaproteobacteria; order Burkholderiales; family Burkholderiaceae; genus Burkholderia; species Burkholderia sp. AU31652. Next base: position 214,661 of record NZ_NKFG01000005.1, read on the forward strand.
GTCGCTGCCCTTGAGCTCGGCAATCAGCTCGTCGGACAGCACGATCGCGCGTTGCGCGCGCTCGCTCGGATGGGCCGCGCCGCGCAGCGCGTGAAACAGCTCGCTGTCGAGCATCGGCAGGTCGGCGTCGACGAGATGGCGCACGATCACGTCGTCGGCATGGCCGTTGGCCTGGCGCTCGGCCAGGAACGTGTCGATCAGCGCACCGGTTTGCGACTGGCTGCCGTTGATGCTCGATTTAAGGACGAGGATGCGTGCCATGCGGGGGCTCCGTTGCGAAGGTGAGGACTGGAATCGATCCTATCAGCCACCTTTTATCTCCAAAAGCGATAAGATCGACGCATTGTGTAGCATATTTATCCCCAATCGCATGCGAAACAACCTGAAGGGCATCGATGTGTTCGTCGCCGCGGCGGAAGCGAGCAGCTTTGCGGCAGCCGCGGAGAGGCTGCACATCACGCGGTCCGCGGTCGGCAAGAGCATCGCGCGCCTCGAGGAGCGGCTCGGCGTCGTGCTGTTTCAGCGGACGACGCGCAGCCAGAGCCTGACCGACGAAGGCGCGTTGTTCTACGACCATTGCCTGCGCGCGATGGAGCAGATCCAGGCGGGCGAAGCGCTGCTGGAAACCGGCAAATGGCAGATGAAGGGGCGCCTGCGCGTGTCGATGCCGACGCTCTTCGGTCATCTGTGTGTGGCGCCGATCCTGATCGAACTGGCGAAGGCGCATCCGGAGCTCGATCTCGACCTGTCGTTCAGCGATCGTTCCGTCGACCTGGTCGAAGAGCGTTTCGACCTGGCGGTTCGCGTCGGCACGTTGCCGAACAGCAGCGAGCTGGTGGCGCGTCCGCTCGGCGAGCACCGGATGGCGTTCTGTGCATCGCCGGCGTACCTGAGCCGCTGCGGCGAACCCACGACCTATGAAGCGCTCGAACGGCACAAGGCGCTGGCCTACACGCGTTTCGGCCAGGTGCATCGCTGGCGCGTCATCGTCGACGGTCAGCTCGCGGAATTGCAGCCCGCCGTTCGTTTGCTGTCCGACGACTTGAGCGCGCTGATGGATGCGGCCATTGCGGATCTGGGCGTCGCGTGGTTGCCGTACTGGCTGGTGCGTGATGCGTTGCGCAGCGGCAGGTTGCGGGAGCTGCTGCCCGATCGGCCGGGCGTGATCTTTCCGATTCACGCAGTGTGGCCCTACACGCTGCATCTTCCGCTGAAAGTCCGGGCCGCCGTCGATGCGCTGCTGGAACATCTGCCGGCGCGGTTGGCCGCGGTCGAGGCGCGGATGTGACGAAGCAGTTGCCGCGGTTCTTTGGACGAGACGCGCGTTACTGCCCGAAGCGGTCCGCCGCGGCATCCTTCAGCCGCGCGGCGGTGATCTCTCCCATGTGCGATTCGACGAGGTTGCCTTTCGCGTCGAAGAAGAGCGTCGTCGGCAGCCCGCGCGAACCGTAGGCTTTCATCGCGTGCAGCGTGCGATCGAGCAGCACGTGATCGAACCGCAGCCCTTTCTGTTCGAGGAACGCGCGCACCGCCTGCGCGTCTTCGCCCTGGTTGACCATCAGCACCGTCATCCCCGGATGCTCCTGCTGCGCTTGCGCGAGGATCGGCATTTCGCGCTGGCAGGGCGGGCACCATGTCGCCCACAGGTTCACGACGACGGGCTTGCCCGCGAAGCGTTGCACCGGCACCGGCGTGGCATCGAGCGCTTCGAGCTGCAACGCGGCAAGCGGCGGCGCGCCGTGCTGCAACGTGGCGAACGTGCCCTGCGCGATGCCCCATGCGGCCACGCCCGCGAGCATGCCGGCCATCACCGGGCGACGCAGCGCGGTCAGGCGGCGCAGGCGCCAGCCCGCGAACACGATTCCCGCCGCGAGGCCGATGCGCCAGTCGAAGCCGCCGTCGCCGAGCGCGATGATCGAGCGCGGCGCGGCGGTGTATTCGTGCCACCACTGCGCGACGTAGCCGATGCGTGCGGCGAGCAGGCCGAACAGCAACGCATCGAGGATCAGGCTCGATGCGGTCTTGTGATGTCCGTCCGGCGGGCGACGCTGGATGAAACGGGCGACGAGCCACGCGAGCAGCGCGGCGACGGCTACCGCGACGACGCGGATCGAGAAGGGACCAATGCTCAGCATGAAAGGGCGGGACGTGATCGAGCGGGGCTGGAGAGGGGATTGTCCGCCATGGCGATGAAGCCGTCGACGGTCGTGCGGCGATTCGACAGGTCGCCGCGTATGGGGGTTCCCATCGAGAACGTAATGGCGCGTTGCGGATTCGATGGAGGCGGCAGGCTCAGGACGCCGTGATTTTCGCGCAGTCAGGTTGCAAATCAGACCGGTCTGATGGTCAGCGGAATCGCGTTCATCAACAATACGCAGGCCGGTCCGGAGTGGTGTCCGCCGGCATCCCGAACAGGGATCTCTCCTTGACGGCCGCTCTCCCCCGGGCGGCCGATTTTTTATTGTCATGCATGCGGGCGCGAATGCCTGGTGGCGGCCGGTGGGCGCGGCCGCAATCCGACTCCTGTCGGCTGATCAAACGGAATAGGACCACTGCCACATGCGAGCACCGGGCATTCACTCGCGCATTGCATGATGGTCGGTTCGCGACCGGCGAAACGATTCGTTGGCGGTGGCATGTGATTCACCGCCGTCGCCCGACGGGCTGCGCATCCGCGCTCCGTCGGGCGTCGGGTCTTACAGCTTCTTCGATGCTGCCGGTGCCGTGTCGGCCTGCGTGGCCGCGGTCGCCGGATCGAGCGTCGCGAGCGTCTTCTCGGTGAATTTCTCGTACAGCCAGTCCATGCGCATGCTGTCGATGCCGGCGATACCGCCGAGCGCATACGATGCCGACACCTTGAAGCGATCGAGAGGATGGTTGTCGGCATCGGTGAGCGTCACGGTCCCGTCGACATGATCGTTGCCGGCCATGAAGCCGAACATGACGGCCGAGAAACTCGAGCGCGTGCGAATGCCGGTGACTTCCACGTTAAGGTGCATCGCATCGGTCGAGCCGGCCGTCGCCAGCAGCTTGCGTGCGGCCAGCGCACTTTCGATTTTCCCTTTCAGGTTCTCGGGGCTGAATTTCAGGTTGTCTTTCAGCGCTTCCTGGGCAGCGTTGTCGAGCGTGACTTGCACGATCACGGGCTTCGAGCCGAATTTGGGCGTCGATGCCGTTGCGATGGCCCCCGCCTGATCGCTGGCGTCGCGTGTCACGCTGCTCGCGCAGCCCGACAGGAAGCCGATCGTTACCAGTGCCAGTGCGGCATGACGGAATACAGATTTCATGATTTGGTCTTTTTTAGTTCGGGTTATTTGAGGTGGCTCTGTGGCCGGGCGGGAATTTAACACCGGACGATTCGATTCAAAAGGTCGAAAAGATCGAAAATCGATTCGGCACGGCTTCATCGCCGCGTTTGGCATGCATGAAAGAGCCGGCGACTGCGCGGCGAAAGATTTCTCACACCCGTGATCGGGTCTTGCCGTCGCGGCGCGGGTCGCCGCGGTCACTCATTGCCCCGTGCCGGACACCGCGTCGCCGAGCCGATATGCCGTGAAGAACTCATACCAAGGTGACCCTTCCCCGACCGGCACGTTGAGCGCCGTCGTCCGCCGCTTCAACGCGCCGAACACGTCGTTGATCCGCGCCGTCTGCCCTGCATCGTTGAACGGATAAGGCCGCGCCCGGCCGGCTGCGAACGCGCCATAGGCGATCGCGAGCAGCCGCGCGCTGTCGTCGGTCGACGCGATCGAGCCGTTGATCATTGCCGCGAAGCGCGGCCGGTCTTCTGCGCGTGATCCGGACAGGCACAGGAACACGATCGCCGACAGTTCGTGCAGATCCTTCACGCGTAGCAGGCCCGGCAGCCGCGCGACGACCTTCTCGACCGGCTCGTCGCGCAGCGCATCGCTGAAGTCGAGCACGGCGGTCATCGGATTCGTGTCCGCTTGCAGGCGATCGAGCGGCGGCGGTGCGGCCGACGCGCTCGCCCCGTCCGGCGACGCTGCCGAAGCGGCCCGCAACGCATCAGCCACCTGCTGCGTCCATTCCGGAAAGATCATCCGCACGTTGCCGAATTGCTCGCCGCCTTCCGCGGCCGGATTCCATCGATACACGATCGTGCCGCCGCGAATGAACGGCGAATACAGGTGCTCGGGCGTTTGCGGCAGCGGCCGCCGGTTGATCGGCAGCCACGCGAGCGTCAGCCAGTCGTAGCGGCCGGTGGCGGGCACGGAAGGGCTCGAACTCGCGACGACCTGCCACGTGCCGCGATTCGCATAGCGGCGCCGCGCGTCGGGTACCGGGACGGTCTGGCCTTTCGCGGTGTCGAAGTAGCTCGTGCCGGTCACGTTCGTGCCGCTGTCCGCGGCCGGCGTGACGGTGGCGATGACCCACGACGCACCGTCCGCCCCACGGTAGTCGGACGGCTTGAGCGTCGCGACGTCGTGCACCATGCGCGTTTCCGCCGCGACGGGGCTCGGGGGGAGATTGGCGGGCGCGGCCAGGATGCTCGGCATGGGATGTCCTCGGAATCGGGTGCGCATCGTCGGGCGGCGGCGACGTGCAACGGCGCAGATTGTTTTATGTCACTGTAGAACGTCGCAGCCGGAAACGGAATCCGGTTGCGCGGCGCACCCCGCCGACGCGTTCCGCCGCTTCGGCTTACCATGCGCATCCTGAGCCAACGACGCACACCGGGCGGGAGCGCACATGACCGACACGACAGCCATCACCGAACACTGGACGCAGGTCGCCGACCAATGGATCGACTGGGCCGGCAAGCCGGGGCACGACGCGTTCTGGAAATACCGTGCGGGGCTCGCGGCCTATATTGGCCGCGATACCGGCCGCGCGCTGGAGATCGGCTGCGGCGAAGGCCGCGTGAGCCGCGAGCTGAAGGCGCTCGGCTACGACGTGACGGCGACCGACGTGGTGCCCGCGATGCTCGACGCCGCGCGTCACGCGGATTCCGCGCATCGCTACAAGCTGGCCGACGCGGCGTCGCTGCCGTTCGACGCGGCCTGCTTCGATCTCGTGATGGCGTACAACGTGCTGATGGATCTCGATGACATGCAGCGCGCGTTGAACGAAGCGCGCCGCGTGCTGAAGCCGGGCGGGACGCTGTTCATCTCGCTCGTGCATCCGTTCCGCGATCGTGGCGGCTTCGCGGGGCCGCAACCGGATGCGCCGTTCGTGCTGAAGGGCAGCTATTTCGGGCGGGAGCATTTCGATGGCGTGGAAACGCGCGACGGGCTGTCGATGCACTTCGCCGGCTGGTCGCTGCCGCTGCAGGCGTACATGGAGGCGCTGGAAGCGGCCGGGTTCGCGATCGTGTCGCTGCGCGAGCCGCCGCCCGACCACGCCGATACGGATCAGTTGAAGCAGTGGGCGCGCGTGCCGCTGTTTCTGTGGATGAAGGCGCGGCCGATCGTGTGAATTTCGCCGGGCTCTCAATTCCCCTTGTCGGGATCTGCCAGCAATTCCGAGCGACCGATGACCTGTCTCGCGGTATCGGCCCGATCCGCGTCCGAGAATCCGGCAGCTTCGATGTAGCGCAACGCATAGTCGTGCGCCTGGCGATAGAGGTGAGCGACGCGCTTGCCTTTGACAGAGACGTGAAGGCGCATGTCACGCATCTCCCATCGTGCGCTGCTCGGCCAGCACGTCGTCGAGCGTGCGCGCGTGTCCGCACGTCACCGCCCGCAGGTCATAGCCGGCGGCCTCAAGGAGACGAACGAGCGCGGATACGCTCATGTCGCCTCGCGCAAGCGTTTCCATGCGAGCGAGTGTGGTACGTGCGACGCCGGCGCACTCGGCCAGCTCTTTCTGTGAAAGCCCCGCTGAGTGGCGAGCATGTTTCAGCATCTCTCCAACGTCGGCCAATGTCGTCATCTGTAGCCCCATGGATACAAAAAATGATCATAAGGGTAATGTTGTGTCCCTTGGGCTACCAAATTACCGAGACGGCCGTTCCGAGGAGGGACCACGGCATGCAATCAAGTGAGGCGACTCAGGAGAGGGCATTGGTTCGCGTTTCGCCGCTCCGCTCAGCGCGACAGCTCCTTCCGATAGAGCACGGCCCCCGGCTTTGCCGCAACGGTGTCGTAGAGCCGCATCGCCGTGTGGTTCGTCTCGTGCGTCTGCCAGTACACGCGCTCGGCGCGATGCGCACGCGCGGCGTCGTACACGGCTTCGATCAGCGCACGGCCGACACCCTTGCCGCGTTCGCTGTCGAGCGTGAACAGGTCCTGCAGGTAGCAGGTCGGCCCGATATGCGTCGTGCTGCGGTGGTACAGGAAATGCACGAGTCCGACGAGCCGGCCGGCGCGCTCGGCGACGAGCGCATGCACCGGTTCGTAGCCGTCGAAGAAGCGCGACCACGTGAGCTGCGTGATGCGCAGCGGCAGGGCCTTATCGTCGAAGCGGCCGTAGAAACGGTTATAGCCGTCCCACAGCGGCAGCCACTGGTCGTAGTCGTGTTCCGTGACCGCGCGTACGGTCAGTCCGGTGTCGTTGGCGTTCATATTGGCGGACCTGTCGAGGAGAAGAGGGCGCGCCGCCGATTCGGCAGGCGCGTCGCAGGTCTCCACGATAGGAAGTTCGCGGCCCCATGGGTAGGCCCATGACGACGGCATTTCATGGTGCCACAGGCCGCATCATGCTCACGAGGTCGACTGTCCGTCAGAACCTGCTGCGATCCCGCCGGCTGTGCTTCGGGCTGTCAGGTTCGGCCCCCGCGCAACCCCGATGCTCGCGGCGCACGGCGAATCACGCACAGCTTGCTCCGGCCCACATGCGAGAAAAAGATCACGCCGCTCGAGTACCGGCAACACGTTCGGGATACGCCGACGGCGCGACCGCAATCGCGATCTTTCCTCGAACCCCGTTGTTGGGACGCTCCAGCAGGGCATGCGCGAGCGGAACGTCGGCGAGGGAATAGACGGCGCCAACGTGTGGCCGCAGCTGTCCGCGTTCGATCAACGCGCTCAACTCATCCAGCTTGCCGCGGTTTTGTCGCGTGAAGACGAAGTGATAACTCGCGTTCTTGCCCCACGCCTGAATGACGTTTTGTGGCTGGGCGATGTCCACGATCGTGACGACGCGACCAAGCTGGGCGAGCGCATCGGGGCTGCGCGACAGGGTGTTGCCGCCGATGGTGTCGAACACGACATCGACGCCGCGGCCGCCGGTGTCCCGCATGACTGCGTCGACGTAATCGTCCTGTTCGTAGTCGATGACCACATCGGCCCCCAGGCTGCGGGCGAACTCGACGTTTGCTTCGCGCACGGTCGTGAACACCCTTGCGCCGATGGCCTTGGCGAGCTGGATCGCCACATGGCCGACGCCTCCTGCGCCGCCGTGTACCAGAATGCTTTCCCCGACACGTAGCGCCGCACGCACGACCAGTGCTTCCCAAACCGTTCCGCCCACCAGGGTCAGGCTGCCCGCCTCGAGATGGCTCAACGACGGCGGCTTCTTCCCGACGATGCTGTCGGCCGCCACGTGGTACTCGGCGTAACTGCCTGGCCCGTCGAAGATTTGCGGGGTGTACCAGACTTCGTCCCCCGGCGAGAAGGCCTTCACACCGGGCCCGACGGCTTCGACCACGCCCGATACGTCGTGTCCGGTAATGGCCGGAAGGGGTACCAGGTCCGGATAGTCTCCCCGTCGAACCTGGTAATCCAATGGATTGATGGAGGTGGCATGGACGCGAACCAGGACTTGTCCGGCGTGCGGCACCGGCTTGGGTACGTCACGTAGCTCGAACGATTCCGGGCCGCCAAATGACTTGAGCAACAGCGCTTTCATTGCACATCCTCGTTTCGGTAAATAGGGATATCGAGAATTGTCGATATTATGGGGCAAAAAATTACAGGTCTTTCCCGATGGCCTTGGCCAGCGCACTGATGGCTGCTTCGTTACGCTTGTAGTAGGTCCACTGGCCGATGCGCCTGACTTCCACCAGGCCGGCTCGTTGCAGCGTCGCAAGATAATCGGACACCGTCGACTGCGACAGCCCGACACCTTCCTGAATACTGCTGACGCAGACGCCCACCGTATGAACGTCCCCTTCATCCTGCGGCGGGAAGTTCTTCACGGGGTCCTTCAAACCCTGCAGGATTTCAAGGCGAGTCCGGTTCGAGAGGGCTTTGAAGATGTCGAGCAATTCCATGGGCAGCGAGTATATCGAGAATTACCGATATGTCAATGTGAGCGCCGACCGCCGTTCTGTCGAGCCGGCACGGTTCAGGCACGACACTCGGCATGGCAAGCGCCTTCTGGAACGAAAGTCGTCAACCGCTCACGGGTTTTTTTGAACGGAACGGGTCTCCGGGAACCGCGCAACCAACACGTGCCGCCATCCCACCCGAACGCCACCACGCCACGCCTTTCACTCTGTTAGACTTTTTCGCCCATCGCCGCCATCCGGGCTGCGCCGCGCCCGGGTCATCCCGCCATGAACGACACCCGTGCGTCGCATCCGATCACCGAGGTCCTGCGGGCCTACTGGAAGGCCGATCGGCTGATGTTGCTGACGGTCGTGGCGGTCGTCATCCTGTCGAGCGCGAGCGCGGTTGCCGCCCCCTATCTGTTCTCGCGCCTGATCGACGCGCTGTCGCACCGCGGCGTGCTCCACGCGCTGATCCCGGGCTTCGTGCTTTATGCGGTGCTGCTGGGCCTGTCCAGCGCGCTGCAACGCGTGGTGCAGTACCTGGCGTTCATGAGCTCGGAGAACCTGGGCTTCATCACCAGCACGCGCTTTTTCGAGCGCATCCTGAAGAAGACCACGGCGTTCTTCGTCGAGCACAATCCCGCCGAAATCCAGACCGCGAACCAGCGTGGCAGCCGGGCGCTGTCGGTGCTCGTGCTGCTGAGCCTGATGGAGCTGATCCCCGGCACGCTGCAGATCGTGCTGACGCTCGTCACGCTCGGCGCACTGATCAATGTCGAGGTCGTGGTGATCACCGCCGCCTACGGTGCGGTCGCGGTGACGATCGCGATCGTCGGCGCGCGGCGCTCGCGCGCGTTCCTCGATCGCGCGATCGAGGCCGGGCAGGAGAATGCGCGCTTCGTCGGCGGCGCGATCAATGCGATGGAGACGCTTCGGCATTTCGGCAGCCATCGCTGGATGAACGAACGTTTCTCGGAGAAGGCGCGCGTCGTGCGCGACAGCTGGCGCGCGTATGTGCTGCAGCACGTCCGCTATCTCGCGGTGCTGGGGCTCGGCCTCGCGATCCAGTTCGCGGTGACGTTCTGGTTGCTGCTGCCGCGCCATGCGGCGGGCGCGCTGTCGATCGGCGACATCGTGTTGTTCAACACGTTGCTGCTGCAACTGAACCAGCCGTTCGAAATGATCGCGCGCGCGGTCGACGAGTGCGCACGCTCCCGCGCGGCGCTCGTGCCGTTCGCGGCGCTGTGGACGGCGCCCGAGGAACGGCAGGTGTCGCATGCGTCGGCGTTCGCGCCGCGCGACGGGCGCATCGTGTTCGAGCGCGTCGCCTATGCGTACGACAACGGCCGCGGCGTGACCGACGTCGACTTCGTCGCTGAACGGGGGGCGATCACGTTCCTCGTCGGCGAAACCGGCGCGGGGAAATCCACCGTCTTCAAGCTCGCGCTGAAGTCGATCGAGCCGACCGGCGGGCGCATTCTCGTCGACGGCGTCGATCTCGCTGAAATCGATCGCGCCGACTGGTACGGCGCGGTGGCCGTCGTGCCGCAGGATGTCGTGCTGCTGAACGAAAGCCTGGAAGACAACATCCTGCTCGGCCGGCCGCGCGATGCGCAGCGTCTGCATGAAGCGGCGGCGAAGGCGACGATCCTGACGTTCATCGAGAGCCTGCCGGACGGCTTCCGCACGACGGTGGGCGAGCGCGGGCTGAAGCTGTCCGGCGGCGAGCGCCAGCGCATCGCGATTGCCCGTGCGCTGTATGGCGAGCCGACCGTGCTGTTCCTCGACGAAGCGAGTTCCGCGCTCGACGAAGCCACCGAGCGCGACATCATGGAACACGTGCGGCTGCTGGCCCGCGACGTCACGGTCGTGGCGATCACGCATCGTCGCTCGGTCATCGGGCCGGCCGACAAGGTCGTGCGGCTCGGCGACGCGCGTGTGCCGGCGTAGCGCTGCATGACCTCATTCGCAGGCTCCGCCGGCCGTCGGCGCTCACCCGCGCAGCGGCGGATTGAGTTGCGCGAACGCCTGCTGGCGGCGATACGGGAAGTACGGATAAGGTGCTACCACCGCGCTCGCCGCATCGAGCTTCGCGACCTGCGCATCGGTCAGCGCCCAGCCGACCGCGCCGAGGTTCTGCCGCAGCTGTGCCTCATTGCGCGCGCCGATGATCACCGACGACACCGTCGGGCGCTGCAGCAGCCAGTTCAGCGCGATCTGCGGCACGGTCTTGCCCGTTTCCTCGGCGATCGCGTCGAGCGCATCGACCACGTCGTACAGGCGCGCATCGTCGACCGGCGGCCCGAAGCCGGCCGTTTCATGCAGGCGGCTGCCTTCCGGCAGCGGCGCGTTGCGCCGGATCTTGCCGGTGAGCCGGCCCCAGCCGAGCGGGCTCCAGACGAGCGCGCCAAGCCCCTGGTCGGCGCCGAGCGGCATCAGGTCCCACTCGTAATCGCGGCCGACGAGCGAGTAGTAGACCTGGTTCGCCACGTAACGCGACCAGCCGTGCCGATCGGCCACCGCCAGCGACTTCATGATCTGCCACCCGGCGAAGTTCGATACGCCGATGTAGCGCAGCTTGCCCGCGCGCACGAGATCGTCGAGCGTCGACATCACTTCCTCGACCGGCGTGCTCGCATCGAACGCGTGGAGTTGCAGCAGGTCGATGTAGTCGGTGTCGAGGCGGCGCAGCGCATCGTCGACGGCGCGGACGAGCCGCGCGCGCGACGTGCCCGCGTCGTTCGGGCCGCTTCCGGTCGGCAGGCCCGTTTTCGTCGAGATCAGCACCTGGTCGCGACGTCCGTTGATCGCGGCGCCGAGCACGCGCTCGGATTCGCCGTCCGAATACACGTCGGCCGTGTCGAACAGGTTCACGCCGGCTTCGAGGCAGATGTCGATCAGGCGGCGCGCTTCATCGACGCCCGTGTTGCCCCAGGCGCTAAACAGCGGGCCGGTGCCGCCGAACGTGCCGGCGCCGAAGCTCAGGGCAGGAACCTTGAGGCCGGAGCGGCCGAGGGTGCGGTATTCCATGGCGGGTTTCCTTTGGGGTGATCGACGGGTCGAGGGGCGGCCGCGAGGCGACGCATTGGCACACTGTATCGCTTGCGGATATTTCGGATAATTGGGCAGACTTCGAAAATATCGTTCGGAAGGGGCGAATAATGCTGCTCGACAATCTCGCGCTGTTCCTGCGCATCGTGGAGAAGGGCGGACTAGCCGCGGCGGGCCGCGAGTTCGGGCTGTCGCCGGCCACCGTGTCCGAGCGACTGGCTGCGCTCGAGCGCCACTACGGCGCGGCGCTGCTCACGCGCACGACACGCGCGATCAGCCTGACCGACGAGGGCCGCACGCTCGTCGACGGTGCGCGGCGCCTGCTGGCGGAGGCCGATGAACTCGAAGGCCGAGTGCGGCTCGGCGTGCAGACCTTGTCGGGGCCGGTGCGCCTGAGCGCGCCGGCCGACCTCGGGCGCGAGCGCGTGGTGCCCGTCGTCGACGCGTTTCTGGCCGAGCATCCGGGCGTCACGGTCGACCTGCATCTCGGTGACGGCTACGTGGATGTCGTCGGGCAGGGGCTCGATTTCGCGATCCGTCGCGGGGTGCTCGCCGACAGTTCGCTGCGCAGCCGGTCGCTCGGCCGCGCGCGGCGCGTCGTGTGCGCGTCGCCCGCGTATCTCGCGGCGCACGGCACGCCGCGGCATCCGGACGATCTTGCCGCACACGACTGCATCGTGATGCGCTTCGGGCAGGACCTGTATGCCGAATGGCCGTTCAGCATCGACGGCGAACCCCGGCGCGTGACGGTGCGCGGCCGGCGGGTGGCCAACGACGGCGCACTCGTGCGCGCGTGGTGCGTCGCGGGGCACGGCGTCGCACTGAAGTCGCTGGTCGACGTCGAGCAGGATCTGGCGTCCGGCGCGCTCGTGGAAGTCCTGCGCGCGTTCTCGCCGGGCGACGTCGATCTGCAGATCGTCTATGCGGGCAACGCCGTGCAGCCGCGGCGCGTGCGGGCGCTGATCGAACGGCTGGCGCAGGCGCTGGCGGCGTGAACGTGTTGGATGTAATTGCGTCGGACTCGACGTGACGACGCCAATTTCGTGCCCTTCGGGTGGTCATTGTGGCGAGTTCGCTTCGGCAACGGCGAAACTCGGCATGGGTTGTCCTCAGAATCGGATGCGCGTGATTGAACGGAAACGATTCGTAGCGGTGCGTATCGCGCTTCCGGCCAGAGGACTTTGCCGCCGGAAACGTAACTCGTACGTAGGCGCAAGAGTCATCGACGAAGAAGACGCGCACGGGGCCGGATCAACCGGGGCGGGCAAGGCCGCGCAATCTCATTTATTGTAGTAACATACCTACATTGATTGGTTTGAGGAGCCCATGATGACCATCACAACGCTCTCGAGTCGCGAACTTAACCAGGATGTGACCAAAGCGAAGAAGGCAGCAAAGGATGGCCCGGTGTTCATTACGGATCGTGGCAGGCCTGCCCATGTGCTGCTGAGTTTCGAGGAATACCAGCGTCTCACGCAGCAACGGCGCAACATTGCCGACGCGTTGGCCATGCCCGGTGTCGAGGACATCGAGTTTGAGCCTCCGCGCGCGGAGATCGGCATCAAAAAGGTTGATTTTTGATGATGTTCGTCCTCGATACCAACGTTGTTTCGGAACTCAGGAAGGTGCGAACCGGCAAGGCGGACAAAGGCCTGGTGGCCTGGAGTTCAACCGTCGACGCACCCACGCTTTTTGTCTCGGCAATCACGATCATGGAGCTGGAGACAGGCGTCTTGCAAATCGAACGCCGGGACACGGCTCAAGGTGCGCTTCTGCGGGCATGGCTTGACGGGCATGTCCTGCCGGAGTTCGCGGGTCGCGTGCTGCCGGTTGATACTGCGGTCGCGCAACGATGCGCACGACTCCATGTACCGGATCGGCGGTCGGAGCGGGACGCACTCATTGCCGCAACGGCGCTCGTGCATGGCATGACCGTCGTGACGCGCAATGTCGCCGATTTTGTTGAAACCGGCGTTCCTATCGTTAATCCGTGGGATTGAGCTAGCGAACCCTCCCTCTCGAACAATGAAACGGGCGCGGGTTCGTTGACAGACCGCGCATGCATTTCACGGTAACGCTTCCGCGCACCCCTTGCATCCCCCGCACTGGCGGATGGGCCGGGCCAACGGATAGTGCATTGCGCGGCCGCTCGCTCGGCCGTGCGCGGCGCGTGGTGTGCGCGCCGCACACGGCAGGCAGGCGCGTCGGGACGATCCTGCCGCACATGACGGATCGCAATGCGTTTCGGGCCCGACTTGTATGCGGAATGGCCGCTCGGCATTGACGGCGAGCTGAAGCGTGTTCCCGGCGCTGTGTGCAACGCGTTGCAGCGGCGCGCTTGCCGCGATCGCATCCGGTGCCGATACGGCGGGCAAATACACCCCAGCGTCAGCTCAAGTCGCCCTTCGAACCAATTGCACACATTTCGTCATTTAGCTAATATTCGAAACGTTAATCGCGCTCCGCATTCCCATGGACGACGTCACCCGCATCAGCGCACTGGCCAACGAAAGCCGTCTGGCCGTGATGCGCTGGCTCAAGCAGCCGCGCAAGCATTTCCCGCCGCAGCCGCACGGCGATGTCGACGAACTCGGCGTGTGCTGCACGTACATCACCGAGAAGCTCGGCATCGCGCCGGCTACGACCACGCGCCACATGCGCATCCTCGCGGATGCCGGGCTCGTGCAGGCGACCCGCGTCGGCAAGTTCACGTACTACAAGCGGATCGACGGCGCGCTGCAGCAGCTCGGCCGCGATCTTTTGCAACTCTGACTCACACCGAGGCAACCGACATGGACGAACTTGCATTGCTGGCCGACGCCGACCGGCGCGCGCACGCGTATCTGGCCGCGACGAACGAGCGGCGCGCGTTTCCCGACGCGGCCGCACTGGCCGGCCTGGCGGCGTTCGACGAGCCGCTGCCCGACGCGGGCCGCCCCGCCGACGACGTGCTGCGCCTGCTCGACGAGCGCGGCACGCCCGCGACCGTCGCGTCGAACGGCCCGAACTACTTCGGCTTCGTGATCGGCGCCACGCTGCCGGCCGCGGCGGCGGCCGAGCGGTTGATGCTCGCGTGGGACCAGTGCGCGTCGTCGTATGCGAATTCACCGGTGGCCGCAACGATCGAGCGCCAGGCCGCGCGCTGGGTCGTCGATGTGCTCGGATTGCCCGAAGGCAGTGCGGTCGGTTTCGGCACGAGCGCGACGGCCTGCACGCTCGTCGCGCTGGTGGCCGCGCGGCGCGCGCTGCTCGCACGCAAGGGCTGGGACGTCGACGCGGACGGCCTGATCGGCGCGCCCGAGGTGAAGGTCGTGATCTCCGAGCTGGCGCACATCACGGTGAAGAAGGCGCTGCGCGTGCTCGGTTTCGGGATGAAGCGCCTCGTCGTCGCGCCGGTCGACACGCATGGCCGGATCGATCCGGCACAGCTGCCGCCCCTCGACGACATGACGATCCTCTGCGTGCAGGCCGGCGAAGTGAACACGGGCGAGTTCGATCCGTTCGCGGCGCTGATTCCGCCCGCGAAGGCGGCCGGCGCGTGGGTGCACGTCGACGGCGCGTTCGGCCTGTGGGCCCGCGCCTCGTCGAAGCGCGCGCTGACGGACGGCATCGACGGCGCGGACAGCTGGACCACCGACGGCCACAAGTGGCTCAACACGCCGTACGACGGCGCGATGGTGATCTGCCGGGACGCGGCCGCGCTCGCGACCGCGATGAACAGCGACGCCGTGTACCTGAGCGGCGCGCAGGACGCGCAGAAGAACCTGAACCTCGAATTCTCGCGGCGCGCGCGCGGCATCCCCGTATGGGCCGCGCTGCGTTCACTCGGCCGCGCCGGCGTGGCCACGATGGTCGAGCGGCATTGCGCGCAGGCGGCGCGGGTCGCGGACGGCCTGCGTGCCGCCGGCTACGATGTGCTGAACCGCGTCGTGCTGAACCAGGTGCTGGTGCGCGCCGGCACCGACGATGAAACGGCGGCGATCCTCGCGGCCGCGCAGGCGTCGGGCGACGTGTGGTTCGGCGCGACGGTGTGGCAGGGGCGGCCGGCGTTCCGGATCAGCGTGTCGTCGTGGCGCACCGAAGACGCGCACATCGATCGTCTCGTGGCGTTGCTGACGGAGCTGCGCGGCGTGCACGTGCGCTGAGCATCATGCGCCGTCCGCGCCCTGAACGGTTGCAGCCGCCCCCTTCAGGCACTCGATGAAATGCAGCGCGGCGGGCGTCAGCAACGCATGCCGCCGCATCACGATCGCGACCGTCAACGCGGGCATCGGCTCGGCAAGATCCAGCGCGACGATGCCCCGTGACTTGCGTTCGACGTCGGCGAGCGGCCGTGCGAACACGCCGAGCGCATCCGTTTGCGACACGAGCCCGAGCGTCGCGGCAAACGACGGGCAGTGGATTACCCGCTTCGGTACGTCGATGCCGAACGGCATGAAGATCGAGCGCACCAGATCGTCTCCCTCGTCGCCGTAGCGCGGCACGCACCATTGCGCATCGACGAGCTCGCGCAGCGAGCGGGCGCGCGCGAGCCGATGCCGGCTTCTCGCGACGACCGCGAACGCCGTCCGGAACAACGGAATGCTCGCGAATTCGTCGGGGTCCGGTATCGCATTCGACAACTGATGCGTGACGATGAAGTCGAGCGAGCCGTCGCGCAGTCGCGCGAGATCCGTCGCGGTCAGCGCATCGTCGACGTTCAGCGTCGCGCCGGGCAGGTCGCGCGAGAACGCGGTGAATGCACGCGGCAGGAGCGTCAGCGCGACGGTCGGGCTGACCGCGATCGACACCGAGCCGGTCGTGCCGAGCCGCAACTGCTCGATTTCGTCGCGCGTGCGCTGGATCTCCTCGACGATCAGCCGCGCGCGAATCGCAAACGCGCTGCCGTAATCGGTCAGCGCAATTCCCTTTACGCTGCGGACGACGAGCGGCACGCCGAGTTCCTGTTCGAGCTCGCGCACGATGCTGCTGATGGCCGGTTGCGTGACGCCGAGCGCGCGCGCCGCGCCGCGAATGGTGCGATGCTCGGCGACCGCGAGAAACGCATCGAGCTGCTTGAGCTTCATGAATGACCGATCCGAATACGAAGAAAGCGCGGGCTGCCGGGTCGAACGCCGGGTGACAAGAAAAAGTTATCGACCACAACGAAATCTTGGATTTTTCTTATTGGATCGAGTGTATATGCTCGGTGCTTTTCAGGAGCGGTCACGATGCTTCTCGTTAACCAGCAACGGCTGTGGGATTCGCTGATGGAGATGGCGACGATCGGCGCGACCGCGCACGGCGGCAGCTGCCGGCTCGCGCTCAGCGACGACGACGCGCGCGGCAGGCGCCGCTTCATCGCGTGGTGCGAAGCAGCCGGTTGCGAGATCCGCATCGATCCGATCGGCAACGTGTTCGCTCGCCGGCCGGGCACGGAACCGGGTTTGCCGCCCGTGACGTGCGGCAGCCATCTCGACACGCAGCCGCTCGGCGGCCGCTTCGACGGCGTCTATGGCGTGCTCGCGGGCCTCGAAGCGATTCGTACGCTGAACGAGCGCGGCATTGAAACGCGACATCCGATCGACGTCGTCGCGTGGACCAACGAAGAGGGTTCGCGCTTCACGCCGGGCATGATGGGCTCGGCCGTCTATGCCAGTGCGCTGGATCTCGACTACGCACTGGATCGCCCGTGCATGCAGACGGGCGCGCTGCTGCGCGACGAACTCGAACGCACGGGCTTCGCCGGCCCTGCGCGCGAGCGGCAGATGCCGAAGGCGTATTTCGAAGCGCATATCGAGCAAGGGCCGGTGCTGGAGCAGGCCGGCTTGCCGATCGGCGTCGTGACGGGCGTGCAGGGCATCTACGAACTCGACGTCACGGTGACCGGCTTCGAGTCGCATGCAGGCACGACGCCGATGAGCGTGCGCCGTGACGCGATGGGCGTGGCGGCCGCGATGATCGCGGCGATCGTCGAGCACGGTCACACCTTCGACGACGATGCGCGCGTGACGGTCGGTCATGTCGCGTGCCAGCCGAATTCGCCGAGCACGATTCCGGGCAAGGTCCGGTTCAGCGTCGACGTGCGCCACCCGTCGCGACCGGCGTTGCAGCAACTGGTCGCCGACATCGAAGCGATCTGCATGCAGCGCACCGCGCTGCGTGGCACGAGCGTGCAGGTACAGACGATCGCCGAATACGAGCCGGTGGTGTTCGATGCGGCATGCGTCGAGCGCGTGCGGCAGGCAACGGCTGCCGCCGGCTATCCGTACAAGGAGATGTGCAGCGGCGCGGGGCACGACGCGGTGAACCTGTCGTACGTCGCGCCTTCCGCGATGGTGTTCGTGCCGTGCAAGGCCGGCTTGAGCCACAACGAAGCGGAAGATGCCGATCCGGTGCACCTCGCGCAAGGCGCGTCGGTGCTGGCGAACTTGCTGGCCGATTGCGCGCGTTAGCCGCGTGCGATGGCGGGGCCCGCAACCCCTCCGCAAGCGTGAAAATGTCGGACAATGGCCGCTGCGCGCGCCACGCCGGCGCCGCGTTCAACCAAAGCATTCACGTTTGCGAGATCCCCATGTCGACTCCCTTTCCCCGGGAACTGCTGAAGGCCGCCGATATCGCGAAGATGGAACCGATGCGCGCGGTGCATTCGCTGAATCCCAATGCCGTTCGTCTCAAGCGACAACTCAGCGACCTGACCGGCTTGACGCAATTCGGTGTTCACCTGCTCACGCTGATGCCTGGTCACGAATCGGCCGAGTATCACCGTCACCTGTACGAAGAAGAGTTCGTGTACGTGCTGTCCGGGACGGGCGCGGTCACGATCGGCGAACGCGCCAGTGAAATCGGGCCGGGCGATTTCATCGGCTTTCCGCGCGGCGGTGAAGCGCATACGGTGCAGAACACCGGCGATACGCCGCTTGAGCTGCTCGTTGGCGGGCAACGGCTCGAACACGACGTCTGCGAATACCCGCGACTCGGCAAGCGGCTGTATATCGCCGGCGAGCTCGAAGACTATGTGGATTTGCCGAAGCAGCCTTGATCGCCAATCGCGCATTCAATGCCCCATTCCACATAAAAACCGAATCAATAACCGCTTGTTTAGATAAACAAAATAAAAATTCGTAAAAACACGGGGTAGAGAAATCGCGTTTATTTGGGCACGCTTGTGCGCATTGTCCGCTCCTGGGCGCCGGTATTTCCACATGCCGGCGCGTCTTTTTCCCGGTGTGCGCATTCGGTAATAACGACACGCCCCCGGGATTTTCGACCGATCGGCCGGGCAAGCGGAATTCATCAAAAGCATCCTGATTTAAAGCTCAGTAGTTCGAATCACCATCCTGATTCAAGAACGATACGGAGACGGGCGATGTCCAGGAACTGGGGGTTGGGAACGGCGCTGCTGGCGCTGTGCGTGGTCTTGTCTGCCTGCGGTGGTGATGGCGATTCACCGTCGGTGGCCGCGGCGAACCTGTCGGCTGCCGCGCAGTCGCAGGGCAATGAAAACGGCAACGGCGGCAACGACAACGGTAACGAAAACGACAACAGCAACGGCAACGAGTCGTCGAAGAAAAACGCCGACATCCGCGTCGCGCAATACGTCAATCCGCTGATCGGCACCGACTACGCGACCGACCAGCCGGCCGACCCGGTCGGCTCGGGCCTCGGCGGCGGCACGTTCCCGGGGCCGACGGTCCCGTTCGGGATGATGCAATGGAGCCCGATGACGCCGACTGCCCAATACGACAGCAGCAAGGGCGACGGCTCCGGTTTCTCCGGCGGCTACTGGTACGGCGACACGTCGATCAATGCATTCAGCATCCTGCACCTGAGCGGCACCGGCTGCTGGGCGAACGGCGGCTACCTGAACGTGATGCCGCAGCTCGCACCGGGCGACGCCGGCACGCCGGCCAGCTTCACTCACGCGAACGAAACCGCGCAGGCCGGCTATTACGGCGTCACGCTCGGCAACGGCATCAAGGCCGAGCTGACGACGACGGTGCGCACCGGCTTCGCCCGCTTCACGTATCCGGCACTCGCGCAGGGCCAGCAGGCGACGATCGCGATCGATCCGACCGTGCTGAACAACCGCGCGCAGGGCACGACGGCCGACACAATCAGCCAGGTCGGCGACCGCGCGTTGTCGGGCACGATCGCGGGCGGCGGATTCTGCTGGGCCGGGCATGCGGTGCCCGTCTACTACTACGCGGAATTCAGCCAGCCGTTCGCGTCGAAGCCGGCGTTGTCGAACAACAGCCCGGTGACGGTGACGTTCAATGTCGACCGCAAGCATCCCGACGTGATGATGAAGCTCGGCATCTCGTTCGTCAGCGAAGCGAATGCGAAGGCGAACCTGCGCGCGGAGAATCCGGAGACGGATGCGCAAGGCAACCGGAACTGGCGATTCGACACCGTGCGCCGCGCGGCGAGCACCGCGTGGAACGCGCGCCTGAACGCGATCCAGGTCACCGGCGGCAGCGACGCCGACAAGACGAAGTTCTACACCGCGCTGTATCACGCGTCGCTGCACCCGAACGTGTTCAACGACGTGAACGGCCAGTATCCGGACTTCTACGCGTCGAACGGCGCAGCGGCCGCGCCGACACGTCAGGTCGAGAAAGGCCGCACGATGTACGCGAACTTCTCCGGCTGGGACATCGACCGCTCGTTCATCCAGCTGCAGGCGCTGCTCGACCCGGTGCGCACCAGCGACATCGTGCAGTCGCTCGTGCTCGATGCGAAGGCGTGCGGCGCGTTCCCGCGCTGGGCGTACTTCAATACCGAGACGGCCGTGATGCCGGGCGACGCGGGCTCGATCATCGTCGCGAACGCCCATGCGTTCGGTGCGACGAACTTCGACACGCAGGCCGCGCTGTCGATCATGAAGAACAGCACGGCGCCGGGCGCCGCGTGCGCCGGCACGCCGGTGATGGGCAGCCGCGCGGACTACGACCGGCTCGGCTACGTGCCGTCGTCGGGCTCGGGCGACAACCAGACCGCGTCGAACACGCTCGAATACGCGGTGCGCGATTTCGCGGTGTCGCGCTTCGCGACGGCGCTCGGCGACACGACGACGGCCGGCACGCTGCTGAAGTCGAGCGGCAACTGGCACAACCTGTTCGATCAGGGCGCGATCCAGCCGAAGACGTCGGCCGGCGCGTGGGTCACCGACGGCACCGGCTTCATGGAAGGCAATGCCGAGCAATACACGTGGTACGTGCCGCACGATCTCGCCAGCGTGGTCGCGCAGGCGGGCGGCGCCGCGCCGGTCGTCAAGCGCCTCGACACGTTCTTCACGCACCTGAACATCGGCACCGTGCAGCCGTATTTCTACGTCGGCAACGAAGTGACGATGGCCGTGCCGTGGGTCTACGCATGGGCTGGTGCGCCGTCACATACGCAGCGCGTGCTGCACGCGTCGCTCGCGAACGAGTTCGGCACCGGCGCGGCCGGGCTGCCGGGCAACGACGATCTCGGCGCGATCTCCGGCTGGTACGTGTGGGCCGCGCTCGGTCTTTATCCGGTCGTGCCGGGCGTCAGCGGCGTCGCGCTGTCGAGCCCGCAGTTCGAGAAGATCACGGTGCGCGTCGGGCAGAAGGACGGCAGCTACCGACTGTTGCACATCGTCGCGCCGGGTGCAGGCTCGGGCGACAACGCGTCGTTCTATGTGAAGTCGCTGAAGCTGAACGGCGCACCTTACTCCACCGCGTGGCTGCCGTTCGAGCAGATCGCGAAGGGCGGAAAGCTGTCGTACGCGATGACGGCCGACGCGAGCGCCACGACCTGGGGCACCGACGCATCGGCGATGCCGTCGTTCCCGCGGGCGGCCAGCGCGCCGTAACGGCCAGGGGGATCAACGAGCGGTTCTTGCCAACAGGATCGACGCAGAGAGAGGGAGGGACGAACGGATGAAGCTACGTCATGTGGTGGGTATCGGGTGCCTTGCCGTGTTGTCGGGGTGCGGCGGCGATCAGGGTTCGACGGATGCGAGCGTGCTCGCGCAGCGGTCGAACGTGCAGGGCAACCAGAACGATCAAGGCAACCAGAACGACCAGGGCGATCAGAACGATCAAGGCGAAAACGGCGGCGCGGCCAAGCGGTCGGTGCTGCACAGCGTCGATCCGATGATCGGTACCGCGAATCTCGACATCAACGCGGACTGGAGCAGCGGCGTGCGGGGCCACGGCCACGTGTACCCGGGCGCGACCGTGCCGTTCGGGATGGTGCAGCTCGGGCCGGACACGACCGGCGGTGCGCACACGCTGCCGTGGAACTGGGATCGCACGTCGGGCTACCAGTACGACGATCCGTTCATCACCGGCTTCACGCATACGCACCTGTCGGGCACCGGCATCGGCTCGGGCGGCGAAGTGCGGTTCCTGCCGACGCTGGCGCCGGTCGACACCGCGACGCTGGCGAAGGTCGCGGCCGATTCGTCGATCACCTACAACGCGTCGTTCAGCCACGACGACGAAAACGCGAGCCCCGGCTACTACCGCGTGAAGATGGCGCCGGTCGGCAGCGGCAACACGCCGTGGAACGTGCAGGGCGCGAAGATCCTCGCGGAGATGACGGCCACCGCGCATGCAGGCGTGCATCGCTACACGTATTTCCCGAGCGCGGCCGCGCAGAAGCGCAGCATGATCGTCAGCATCGACAACCCGATCGGCGGCTCGACCGCGAGCGGCAAGCTCCAGGTCATCGATGCGCAGACGATCGCCGGCTGGGAGATCACGAACAACTGGGCGAACAACAAGCCGACTTATTTCGTCGCGCGTTTCTCGAAGCCTTTCGATACGAAGCACGTTGCATTCAGCGCGGACGGCTTCAAGGCCTACCTGACGTTCACCGACGGCAACGACAGCGGCGGCGCGGTGACGGTGAAGGTCGGCATCTCGCCGTCGAGCGTCGCGGATGCGCAGGCCAATCTCGCCTCGGAAGTCGGCGCGAAGTCGTTCGACCAGGTGCGCGGCGCGGCCGAGCGCGTGTGGAGCGCCGCGCTCGACCGGATCCGCATCAAGGGCGGCAGCGCCGACCAGCGGACGATGTTCTACACGTCGCTGTACCGCACGATGCTCGCGCCGACCGTCTACAACAATGCGGACGGCAGCTACGTCGGCACCGATTCGACCAACGACGCCACGACGTCGCCGCCGACCACGAGCAAGCACGCGAATCCGGGTTTCGACTACTCGTCGACATTCTCGCTGTGGGACACCTTCCGCGCCGAGTCGCCGTTGATGACGCTGGTGCAGCCCGAGCGCGTCGACGGCTGGGTGAAGTCGCTGCTCACGCAGTTCAGGCAGAACGGCAAGGGCGAGCTGCCGGTGTGGCCGCTCGCGCAGACGGAAACCTTCACGATGGCCGGTCACCCGTCGATCCCGCTGATCGCCGATGCATACCTGAAGCACCTGACGAGCGCGGGCATCGACGACATCTGGACTGCATTGACGACCACGCAGAGCGCGAGCGCGCACGGCTTCGACCAGTACCGGCAGAGCGGCTACGTGACCGCGGGCGACAATGCGTCGGTGTCGACGACGCAGGATTATTCGTTCGACGACTGGGCGACGGCCGCGGTCGGCAAGGCGGCGGGCAAGAGCACGGCCGACTACCGGCCCTACCTGCAGCGCAGCCAGAACTACCGGAACGTGTTCAACCCGGTGCCGAACAACGGCTGGAAGTTTGCGCAGCCGAAGGATGCGCAGGGCAACTGGGTCGCGGGCTTCGACCCGACGGCCGCCGAGAAGACGGACTTCTCCGAATCGAATTCGTGGGTCGATACGTGGAACATCTTCCACGACTTCCCCGGCCTCGTGGCGCTGCTCGGCGGCAAGAGCCAGTTCATCGCGCAGCTCGACCGCACGTTCGATCCGGCCAATCCGCTGACCTTCCTCAACAACCAGGGCTTTCCGGACCTGACCGGACGCAGCGGCCAGTTCTTCGCGGGGAACGAGCCGGCGAACCACCTGCCGTACCTGTACGACGTCGCGGGGATGCCGTCGAAGACGCAGGATCGCGTGCGGTCGGTGATGGACGACATGTACTCGCTGACGCTGACGGCCGGCGATCGCGCGCTGCTCGGCGGCGACAGCCTGAAGGCCGCGCTGGCCGATCCGCGCCGCGTGCGCGATGCGGCGATTCCCGGCAACGACGATTGCGGGCAGCTGTCCGCGTGGTACGTGCTGTCCGCGCTTGGCATCTATTCGCTGAATCCGGTGGGCGGCGTGTTCTACCTCGGCACGCCGCTGTTCGAGGAGGCGACGATCGACATTCCGGTGGCGTCGGGCGGCGGGGACGGCAAGAGCCTGAAGTTCGGCGCGACGCGGCGCTTCAAGGTGACCGCGCATACGGCCGGCGGCGGCGCGCCGTCATCGGTCAATCGCTATGTCCAGTCGGTCAGCCTGAACGGCACGCCGCTGCATCGGCCGTATATCACGTACGACGAGATGAAGGCCGGCGGCACGCTCGATTTCGTGATGGGGTCGACGCCGAACGACGCGTGGGTGAGCACCTGGAACGGGCAGGATCCGAACAGCGCGCTCGCGCCGTCGCTGGCGCTGGCCGGCACGTAGAAGCGCAAGCGGCCCGCTGCAACGCGGGCCGCTTCTCCCCCCCTTCATTTGACGGGACGGTGCGGGGCGCGGCCGCGAAACAGGAAGCGGCCTGCCCCGGGAATCCGTCGTCGGGCCGCGCGGCGGGGACCCCATGCGCCAACGCGGTGACTGCTTCGGCGGCTCACACGCAAACGGGGCGCGACAGCAGGCGATGGTTTCCGTCCCGGCCGGCAGATCGCTCATGCCGCTCCGGCTCGGCATCGAATGGATCCGGCACCTGACGGCCGGCCGCTTCGGCTTGACCGATTCAATCCCGGTGGTGGTCGCCGTCACGTTCGTGTCATGGGGCGTCGTCGCGCTTATGATGCGGGAACGCCACTGACAGGGTTCCCCGATATGGACGCGCCGCTCCCGCCGATGTCTGCCCCGATTTCCGAAACGGAACCTGAAACCGAAACCGTCGCCGAGCCGCGCGCGTCGCGCGTGCATCGGCCGGTCGCGCTCGTCACCGGATCGACGTCGGGGATCGGCGCGGCGATCGCGCGCCGTCTGGCGGCGGACGGCTACGCGGTGATCCTGCATTCGCGCCGCTCGGCCGACGAGGGACGTGCGATGGCGCGCGAACTCGGCGGAGCTTATGTGCAGGCCGATCTCGCGGACGATGCGGAACGCGTGCGGCTGATCCGCGAAGCCGTGGCCATGCACGGGCGGCTCGACGTGCTCGTCAACAATGCGGGCGTCAGCCGCGTGATTCCGCATGACGATCTCGCTGCGGCGACGCCCGACGTGTGGCGCGAGATGCACGAGATCAACGTGATTGCGCCGTTCCGGCTCGTCGCCGAGGCGGAGGCCGCGCTGCGCGAGGCGGCGTCGCATGGGCGGGCCGGGTGCGTGGTGAACGTCAGCTCGCATGCGGGCGTGCGGCCGAAAGGCGCGTCGATTCCGTATGCGGCGGCGAAGGCCGCGCTCAATCACACGACGCGGCTGCTCGCGAAAACGCTCGCGCCGGCGATTCGCGTCAATGCGGTCGCGCCGGGGCTCGTCGATACGCCGCTCACGGCCGACTGGACGGATGCGCAGCAGCTTTGGCGCGAGCGCGCGCCGATGCGCCGTCCGGCGACGCCGGATGACATCGCGCAGACGGTCGCGATGCTCGTCGCGTCCGATTACGTGACGGGCGAGATCGTGATGCTCGACGGGGGAATGAACCTGACTTGAAGCGGGGACTCGGGGACTCGGGGACTCGGGGACTCGGGGACTCGGGGACTCGGGGACTCGGAGACTCGGAGACTCGGAGACTCGGAGACTCGGAGACTCGGAGACTCGGAGACTCGGAGACTCGGAGAAGCGGAGAAGCGGAGAAGCGGAGAAGCGGAGAAGCGGAGAAGCGGAGAAGCGGAGAAGCGGGAATGCAGTGATGCAGTGAAGCGGCCGCGAACCCGCGCGCAGATGTCACCTGCGCGATTACCGCGACCGCTAACTTGCCAAACGACGCGATCAGCCGAGCCGCGACCGCAGTTGCGCGAGTGCCTGATCGTGCGTGCGCTCGAACTTCAGCGGCGTGACGGCGACATACCCGTCACCCAGCGCGACCGTTTCCGAATCCGCATCGTCGTCGCGCGGCGCGCGCGAGAGCTTCAGCCAGTGATACTCGAGGTCGCGCGGGTCGCGCCCCGACACGATCTCGACGCCCTGCAGCGTACCGGCGCCCTGGTTCGTCACCTTGAGGCCGCGCACGTCCTGCGCGGGCCGCGGCGGGAAATTCACGTTCAGGCAGGCGTCGCCGTCCCAGCCCGCGGCCACGAGCTGGCGAATGACGTCCGGCGCAAGCGTGCGTGCCGTGTCCCACGGCACCGCGTTGCGATCGATGAAGGCCTGACTCAGCGCGATGGCCGGCACGCCGACCAGCATGCTCGTCATCGCGGCGCCCACCGTGCCGGAAAACACCGTTTCGGTGCCGAGATTCCCACCGCGATTCACGCCGGACAGCACGATGTCGGGCCGTGCGTCCTTCATCAGGTGGCTGATCGCGATGGCGACGCAATCGCCGGGCGTGCCGCGCACCGCGAAGCGGCGTTCGCCCTTGCGATGCACGCGTAGCGGTTCGTGCAGGCTCAGCGAGTGCGACGTGCCGCTCTGGTCTTCCGCCGGTGCGACGATCCACACTTCGCGCGCCAGTTGCGTGGCGACCTGTTCGAGCACGTCAAGGCCGGGGGCGTCGATTCCGTCGTCGTTGGTGAGCAGGACGCGGTCGAACAGCGGGCGGGTTTCTGGCATCGGGACGATCCTCGCGGAGTTGGGCAATGAGAGGGGAATGCAGCGTGGCGCAAGCCACAAGGCTAGCATTCCCGCGTGAGGATCGTCGTGTCGCGCGACGGGCGCGGATGTGAAAACGGGCGCATCGCGCGCCCGTTCGTCGGTGGCCGTGCCGCGGTGCGCGCGGCGGGTCGGAACCGCTCAGCCGAGCAGGTGCCGCAGCAGGCCGGCCGACACGACGCCGACGATGACGGTCGGCAGGATCGACAGGCGCGTCGCCGCGATCAGCGTGATGGCCAGCGCGAGCAGGTCGGCCGGGCGCGTCGACACGAAGGCCGGGGCGATCACCGAGATCAGCACGCAGCCGGGCACGTTCTCCATCACCGACGCCATCCGCGGGCTCAGCGTGCGGTTGCGCAGCAGCACGTAGCCGAGGATGCGCGACAGATAGGTGGTCGACGCCATCAGCACGATCGTCGCGACCGTGCTGAAATCCGGGAAATCAGGCATCGCGCGGCTCCCACAGCAGCGCGGCGATCAGCCCCGCGCAGGCGCCGGTCGCGACGTACCATGCGCCGGGCACGGCCAGGTGTGTGGCCGCTGCGACCACGAGGCTCACGAACCACGGGCGGCTTGCCCGCATTCCTTTCCACATCCCGCGCAGCAGCACCAGAAACACGGCCGTGAACGCCATGTCGAAGCCATATTGCTCGACGTTGCCGATCGTCGGGCCGACCGCCGCGCCGAGCGTGGTCATCGAGATCCACGTCAGGTAGAGCCCCATGCAGATGCCCGCGTAATAGGGCACGCTGATGTGCGTGGCCGAGCGCGCCCGGGCGTCGGCGAGCGACATCGCCCAGCTTTCGTCGCACATGAAGAACAGCGCGAAGAACGCGCGGCGGCGCGGCAGGCGGCGGATATACGGCTCGAATGCGGCGCCCATCAGGATGTGGCGCGAATTCACGAGGAACGACATCGCGACGATCAGCGCGATGTGCGGCGGCGATGACCACAGATGGATCGCCGCGAATTCGGAGCCGCCGCCGAAGTTCATGCCGGTCATCATCGGCACTTCGAACAGGCTCAGCCCTTTCTGCGCGGCCTGCGCGCCCAGCACGAGCGCGAACGGCACGAAACCCAGCATGACGGGCAGCGCCGCACGCAATCCGCGGCCCATCTCGGCGACATAGGCGGGCTTGTCGCGAAGCCCTGACGACGTTGAAACGCTACTGCTCATTACTCCTCCTTCGGGGGAGGAATTGTCTGCTTTTTTGACTCGAATCGGGTTGCGTTGTGGCCATATTTTTCTCAGAATTTGGCATTGAACGCGTGATTTGAAAATTTTTTGGAATCGGATGCCAATGAAACTTGACGCCATCGACCGCCGGATCCTGAGCGCGCTCCAGCGCGACGGCCGCATGCAGAACGTGGAACTCGCGCACGAGGTCGGGCTGTCGCCGTCGCCGTGCCTGCGGCGCGTGCGCCTCCTCGAGGAAGCCGGCGTGATCGAGAAATACGTGGCCGTGCTGAATCCCGCGAAAGTCGGCAAGGGGCTGACGATCTTCACGCGCGTATGGCTGAAGGGGCAGGACGCAGAATCGGTGAACCGTTTCGCGGAGGCCGTCCAGCAGATGCCGGAAGTCGTCGAATGCCACCTGATGGCGGGCGATTGCGATTTCCTGCTGCGCGTCGTCGCGGCCGACATCGATGATTACCGGCGTTTCCAGATGGAATACCTCACGCGCATTCCGGGTGTGCTGAGCGTGAAGACCGACATCCCGATGCAGAAGGTCAAGCTCACGTCGGCGCTCCCGACCTAGCGTGACGCGAGTGCATGGCCACGCGACGACGACGGGTCGACGAGCGGTCACGGCTCGGTGACAATCGTCCGATAGACTGACGAATCACGCTGCTTCGAGCATGTCGCCTGTGATATCGCGCGACGTTCGATGCGCAAGCAACTAACGGTCAATGTCGACGCAATCGGGCAGGCGGCGCTGCGCGCCGGATCGTGCGTCGGCGCGAATGCGTTATTTCTTGTCGAGCCATTCATGCAGCCAATCAACACTCCGTGGAATTCGCTGGAAATCGTCAAGCTCGTGCTGGGCGTGCTGACGCCGTTGTCGGTCGCGTGTCTCGGCTGGCTCGTCGCGCGCCGGCTGAAGCGGCTCGAACTCGTGCAGTGGACCAACCAGCGATTGATCGAGAAGCGGCTCGCGCTGTACGACGCGGTCGCGCCGCAGCTCAATGCGCTGCTGTGCTTCTACACGTGGATCGGCTACTGGAAGGACATCTCGCCGGACGACGTGATCCGCGCGAAGCGCGACCTCGACCGCACGTTCCATATCTACCGCTACCTGTTCGACGACGACGTGTACGACGCGTATCACACGTACATCCACGCGCTGTTCGACGTGCATACGGGCCCGGGCCGCGATGCGCGGATCCGTTCGCTGGTCCAGGCGCCCGACGGCGATCGCAGCGTGCACGGCTCGTATGAATGGAAGCCGGCGTGGTCGGACCGTTTCGCGACGGCGAATGTCGTGCCGAAGGACGACGTGCTGCGGTACTACACGCAGTTGATGGAGCGGCTGCGCGTGGCGCTGGGCGCGACGCGCTGAACGAAGCGCGGCGGTACGCGCACGGGTATCGAAATCCGCCACCCGGCGGCGCGGATACCCGCCCTTGCGCAAGAAGCGGATGCGGCGCGCGGCGGCGGCTGACATGCTCGCGGCATCCCCACTCGCGCGAGGTCCGTATGCGTGTCGATACCGGCTGCCAGCCGCTCATGATCCGTTCGCCGGAAGCGGGCCGGCGGCGTCTCTTCTCCGTGGGTTCACACGATCCGCATGACATGCGGTTGCCGATCGAGCCCGAGATCGGCGACATCGTCTTCATCCGCGTGACCGTGCGGCCGTTTCTCGAAGTGGCGAGCGCGACGCGTTCGTGGACGAATCACGTCGGGATCGTCGTCGGCGAGCGCGGCGGTGAGCCGTTGATTGCGGAGAGCACGTTTCCGCTATCGCGCGTCACGACGATGTCGCGGTTTCTTGCACGCTCAGATCGCGGCGCGTGCGTGATCGCGCGGCTGAAGCAGCCACTCGATGCCGCGCAGCGGCGCCGGCTTGTTGACGCGGCGATGCGCCGGATCGGCGTGGTCTACGACACGGGGTTCAATCTTGCGTCGCGCCGGCAGTTCTGCTCGCGGTTCGTGCGCGAAGTCGTGCGCGATGCGACGCGGATCGTGCTCGGCGACGTCGAGACCTTCGACAGGCTGCTGCGCCGGAATCCCGATCATCCGCTCGGCTTCTGGCGGGTCTGGTACTTCGGCCGGATTCCGTGGCGCCGCCGCACGGTGACGCCGGCGAGCTTGCTGGGTAGCGGGGCGTTGAAGGTCGTGGCGGATACGCGCAAGCACGTTGAAAACGTGTCCGAAGGTGACGATCCGGATAGCGTCTGACTCAAGCGAGCGGGGTCACGAACCTTTTGTCACCGGCCGACGCCCGCTTGAGCAGCGTATCGAGTGATGGCGCACGCCGGCTCGCCACGAACGCGAGCCGGTGTTACTCCACAGTGGGCGCGCTCGGCTCCGTGACTTCCACGATATCGGTCGACGCTACGCCGGCCGCTCGCCGGGCAGCGAGCATTGCGTCGAGCGCTGCAAATTCCTCGCGGTTCAGTCGTTCGTATTCAGTGCGCGACTCGGGGTCGGACAATGCGCGTTTGCGCAGATCGTCATACGTTCCCATATCAAACCTCATCAATTCGATTGCGCCAGCGTGATTCTCCGACAGGTTCATGACTACTGCCGCCCCGCCACCGCCAACCGCGCCGCCAGCCCCACGAACACCGAGCCGAGCAGATATTGCGGCAGCTTCGACGGGCGGCGGCGCGCGCCGATCCGCTGGCTCAGCCGGCTCGCGGACAGGATGACCGCGCCGTTCACAACGATGCCGATCAGGTTCAGCACCGTCGCCAGCACGAGAATCTGCACGGCGATCGAACCATGTTCGGGCCGCACGAACTGCGGAAACAGCGCGAGCACGAACAGCGCCATCTTCGGGTTCAGCAGGTTCGTCGTCAGCCCCTGGCGGAAGATCGCCGCGCTCGAGTGGCGTCGCGGCGACGCGACGGGCGACAGTGCGGTCGCATCCGAACGGAATGTCTTCCACGCGAGATACAGCAGATAGGCGGCGCCCGCGAAGCGCACGGCGTCATAGGCGAGCGGCACCGCGACGAAGAGCTGCGACAGCCCGAGCGCGGCCGCCAGCGCGTGGCAGTAGGTGCCGGCCTGGATGCCCGCGAGTGTCGCGAAGCCTGCCCGCGGGCCCTGGCTCACGCTGCGGGACGCGATCAGCAGCATGTCGGGGCCCGGCGTGGCGGTCAGCGCGAGACACGCGCCGGAGAACAGCGCGAGCGTGGAGAGGTCGAGCATGGGAATCCCTTTTGTGGATGCTGCGTAAAAGGGAGGTCAGTTTAGGAGGGCGCGCGAGGCCGGTCAATCGAACGAACGGACGATGGTCTGGCGGGCCGTCGAGGTCGATCGTCAACCCAGACGCGCTGCCTGCGGCACGCCGATCGTGCTCGACGCTGTATGAACGGCACACACCGATGCAGCGCCTGCGTGCGCGACCGCCGCATCGTTCAACGCTTGCGGCAAGCCACCTGATAATCGATCACGGTGTTCGCGGACGGCTTGTCCGGCTCGCCGCCGACCGTCGTCACGCCGAGCACGCCGGCGGCGCTCCGGTAGCGCAGCGCGCAATAGCCCATGCCGGTGCCCGAACATGCTTCGGCTTCGATGATGCCGTGCTTCGCGAGCGTCGCCGCGCCGTCCATCGCATCCGGCTTCTCGCGCGGGCGCAGCGGTTGCCAGCCTTTCGCGATCAGGATCCGGCGCGCGACGTCGAGCGGCTTGCCGTACACGTTGGGCACGACCGCGCGGCCCTGGCAGTATGTGCTTTCAGCCGCGACGCCGGTCAAGCGCAGGCCACCGTTCTCTTCATGCAACTCGCCGACGGGCGGTGCCGGGCCGTCGCCGCCCCAGATCAGCAGCGCGCCGCTTTCCAGCCGATCGGCCGTGCCGAGCTGCCAGCCCGCCTTGCGCGCCGTGTAGCCGAGCGCGACGAGCGTCGTGCCGTCGAACACGCCGACGTTGCCGTTGCGCGCGAAACAGATCGCGCTCGTGCCGGCACTGAATCCGCTCGCGAACGTGACGACGGTGTAGCGGCCGAGCGGCGCTTCTGAAGTCACGATCCAGTCGCGCTTCGCGACTTCACGGCCGGCCGCGGTGGTCGTCTTCGCGCGATATTGCGTGCAGAACGGGTCGAGCGACCCGTTCTCCGGCGAATGCGGCAGCACGCCGAGCGGTACCAGTGACGCGCCCGCGATATCGGAGGTCGTACGCAGCGTTTCGGCCGATGCCGTACCGCCGAGCGCGGCACATGCAACGGCCGCGATCGAAACGATCGAAGCCAGACCGCGGGCAAACGGCAACACAACGAAACGGGACACGCAGGCTGTCTCCGGGAAAAGGGGTACGGGAGCGATGATCGCGGGTTTTCGCCCGCGTAGCAGGATCGCGCGCATCGGCCGGCAGTTCACCTGCACGCCCCCGACGACTCAGCCCTTCGCGACGACGTCGATCCGCAGCGCTTCGCCGCCGTCGACGATGGCCAGCAGGCGATCGACGTTCGGATGCGCGCCCGGGCGGTTGCGTGCGTCGGCCGTATGTTCGGCGAACACCGCGAGGCCGTGCTCGGCCGCTTTCGCGTCGAGCGTGCCGAATGCCTGCTTCAGGTAGTGGTACACCGCGAGCGAGCCTTGCTTGCCCGGCTGGTTCTCGATGGTCGCGACCACGTCGCCGTTCGCGCCGACGAGATCGATGCGCGCGACGCCGTCGATGGCCGGCAGTTGCGCGAGGTTGTCCTTGAATACTTGGGTCGGTTGAATCACTGAAAACACTCCGTCGGTTCGGTCAGGGGCCAATGAGCATGGCCGGCCGTATCTTATCCGATCGGCCTCTGCGCACCGGCCGGCACGCGGGCGCCGGCCGTGTGCCACGCCAGCGCCGCGCTATCGTCCGGCGCCAACGATGCGGTTCAGGCATACGCGGTCGTTGCCCCAACGTACCGGCCATCGCGCTCCACGCGACTACCGCCCCGCACCGGCCGGCACGCCCGCATCGCGCGAGCGCTCGATATCGGGGCTGCGATACGCGCGCTCGGGAATCTC
This sequence comes from Burkholderia sp. AU31652, assembly GCF_002223155.1. Taxonomy (NCBI): domain Bacteria; kingdom Pseudomonadati; phylum Pseudomonadota; class Betaproteobacteria; order Burkholderiales; family Burkholderiaceae; genus Burkholderia; species Burkholderia sp. AU31652. The sequence goes on from NZ_NKFG01000005.1 coordinate 246,911, forward strand.
GGCGAGCCGCGAGGCATGCACCTGATGCGGCGTAAGGCCGTAAAATTTCTGGAAGCTCATGATCAGCGGCGACCACTTGTCCGGATCGATGCGGTCCGCATGACCGTCCATCAGCAGGTCGGGATGCACGTGCACGCGCTGGATGCGCAACTCGAACACGCGGATGTGGCCACGCACGTCCGGCGTTTCCTCACCGATCCCATGCGTGGCCGCGACGACCGCTTCCATATGCACCGGGCATTCGAGCGCACGCGGCGGCGCGACGGTTTGCGATGCCGCCTCGGTGAGCCCGGCCGTGCCGAACTTGTCGGGTTCGTACACGTAGCCCTTCGCGCGCTTGCCGTCCGGCACCGGGTAGGTGCCCGTCGTGCGTGCGATCCGGTCGACCGCGTGCGCCTGTGCCGACGACGGCAGGTTCAGCACGCACTCGCCGGTGCGCAGCAGGTTGCGGGTGGTCTGCGAACTGGCGGCGATGCCGATCACGCCGCGCCAGCCGAGCCAGAACGCGGACGAGATCGGCGCGAGATTGGCCGTGCCGTCTTCGTTCAGTGTGCTGACCAGCACGACGGGCGTGCCGAAATAGAGGATGTTCGGTTCGGTGACGCAATGCGGAGCGTTCATGATCGGTGCCTTCGTTGAGGGATCAGTCCGCATGCTGATCCTGTCGCGACGGCACGGCGCTCCGAATCTTGTCGTGTCATTCCGGAGGGGGCAGGAACGGCATTTGCACCGGGCAGGACCGCCCGGCATCGCGCGCGCTTTTCCGCTACAGTAGGAGATCGCAGGCCGCGCCCGCCGCGTCACACGGGCACGCGCGGCCTCGCTCCGCCAACGCACACGAGGGCCTGATGGATACCGAGCAACGCTACACCGCCAACGCGCCGACGCGCGCGGAAGTCGACGCACTGGGCGGCCCGACCGTCATCGAATTCGGCGCGAACTGGTGCGGGATTTGCGCGGGCGCGCAGCCGGCGATCGTCGCGTCGTTTTCCGCGCATCCCGCCGTGCGGCACCTGAAGATCGAGGATGGCCCGGGCCGCCCGCTCGGCCGCTCGTTCGGCGTGAAGCTGTGGCCCACCCTGGTGTTCCTGCGTGATGGTGTCGAAGTCGCGCGCGTCGTGCGCCCCGCCGACGCGAAGCAGATCGAAGCCGACGGCTTCGCTGCACTTGCCTGAGGTCACGACGATGCAACAGGCGATCACGCATATCGGCATCGACACGCGCGGCAGCGGCCTCGTCGAATTCACGTCGCAGGTGCGCGCGTTCGTCGACCAGCAGGCCATCAGCACCGGCCTGCTCACCGTGTTCTGTCGCCATACCTCGGCATCGCTGCTGATCCAGGAGAATGCCGATGCGTCGGTGCAGCGCGACATCGAGCGCTACTTCGCGACGCTCGCGCCCGAGGACACCACGCGCTACGAGCACGATACCGAAGGCACCGACGACATGCCGGCGCATCTGCGCACGGCGCTCACGCAGGTGCAATTGTCGATCCCGGTCGAGCAGGGGCGCATGGTGCTCGGCACATGGCAGGGGATCTACCTGTTCGAGCATCGCCGCGCGGCGCACCGCCGCGATATCGTGCTGCACCTGATCGGCGAGTAAGCGGCAACAAGCGGCAACAAGCGGCAACAAGCGGCGCCTCGCCGGCACACCGGCTCAGGCGAGCAGCTTCTCGACGAGCGTGCCGAGTTCGCGCAGGTGGACGGGCTTCGGCAGGAACGCGTCGAACACCTGCTTGTTCTCGCGCAGCGCGGCCGATTCATATGCGCTGACGCCGAGGATCGCCGGATGCCGGCCGTCGTCGTCGGGTACCGCGACCGTGCGAATGCGCCGCGCGACTTCGAAGCCGCTCAAGTCCGGCAGTTCGAGATCGATCACGACGATGTCGTAATGGCCCGTACCGAAGCGCGCGACGCCGCCCTGCCCGGTGCCGCACAGATCGGCGTCGAGGCCGAGCGCCGACAGCATCGCACCGAGCGTTTCGCGAGCGTTGTCGTCGTCGTCGACCACCAGCGCGCGCCGGTCGCGGTGTACGGCCGCGTGCGGCAGCGCGAGCGCGTCGCCGGCCGCGTGGCCGGCGGTGTCGATGCCGGGCACTTCGGCCGGCAGCGTCACGACGAACTCGCTGCCTTCGCCCACGACGCTGCGCACGTCCACATGCCCGCGCAGCGTCGTCACGATTTCGCGCACGACGGCGAGCCCCATGCCGATCCCGTCCACATGCAGCCCGACGGCGTCGTTCGCGCGATAGAACGGCTCGAAGATCTTCGACAGGTGCGGCTTCGCGATGCCGGCGCCCGTGTCGCGCACGGCGATCTTCAATTGCTGGCCGGCCGGCGCGTCGGCGAGCGTGATCGACACGTCGATCGACCCGCCGAGCGTGTACTTGACCGAGTTCTCGATCAGGTTCGACAGCACCTGGCGCAGCAGCTTGCGATCCGAACGGATCGTGAGGTCGTGCGGCTCGACCTGCTGCGCGATCGCGATCCGCTTCGCCGCGATCTTCTCGCGCAGCGGGTCGAGCACCTCGGCGAGCAGCGACGCCATGCCGACGGTTTCCCGTTCGGCGAGGCGCTTCGTCGAGCGCAGCTTGATGTAGTCGGTCAGATCCTTGACGAGCGCCTCGAGCGACAACGCGGAATTCTGCAGCCGCCGGATCGTCTTCAGGTTCGCCTCCGACTGCGGGCGCGCGAGCAGGATCTCGACCGATCCGCAGATCGCCTGCAGCGGCGTGCGCAACTCGTGGCTGACCATCCCGAGGAACGCGTTCTTCGCCTCGATCATTTCGAACGCGCGGTCGGACGCCTTGCGTTCCGCGTCGAGCGCCGCGTCCTGCCGCTCGAGCAGGTCGTCACGCGTGCGCATCGTATAGAACAGCAGCAGGAACAGCGCACACAGGATCACGCCGAGCACGATGCCGAGGATCAGGATCGCGCGCTGCTTTTCCTTCAACTGATGGAACGTGAAGTCGCGCTGCGCCATCTCGATCGCGCGGAAATAGTTCGCGAGGCCGTTGACCTTCGGCCAGTACGCATTGACCTCGTCGATGACCTGCTGCGCGTCTTTCGGCGAATCGCGCAGCAACGGGACTTCGCGCTTCAGGCGCGTCATGAATTCGCCGAGCGCGTCGATCTCGTTGCGCGCGCGCGGGATGCGCAGCCAGTATTCGGATACTTCCGACGGCCGCTGCAGAAAGCCGAACGACACCGACAGGCTGTCGAGCTGCATCTGCACGTGATTGAAGTCGTCGTCCTGGTGCGTCGCGTAGAGGATCAACTGCCGGTCGAACCGCGTATAGACGTTGCGGTATTGCGCGGCGGTCCAGAACACGCCTTCGCGCGGCCCTTCGAGCACGCCTTCGTTGACCGAGGTGGCGAGGAGGTCCCATAGCAGGAACGCCCACGCGGCGAACCCCATGATCCACAGCGCGCCGAGGACCAGGATGATTTTTCTATTTTTCCATCGCCGGCGCTTCATTTCACCGTCAGGCCGATGATCTGCCACGCGAACTTGGCTTCGCCGAGCGGCGTCTTCAGTTCATCGGGATACTGGTCGCGCGGGTACATGATCCACAGCGGGCCGTAGTTGTCGTTGCCGAGCACCTTGCCGTTCATCGTCCGCGCGAGGATCACGCCGTAGCGATCGGCGTCGGACACGGGAATCGTGAACGTGTACTCGTCGATGCAGCGAAACTCGATCTGCGTGCCGTGCGCGCCGACGGTCTTCAGGATGTCGGACAGGCGCGGGCCGGTGAAGGCCGCCTTCGGCGTCCAGCTCGTCGACGTGACGATCGTGTGCTGCGGCAGAGCCATCAGCGCCTGCTCGGAAAACACGTACGCTGTCTTGCCCTGCTGGTTGTGCTTGTCGATCTTGCCGTCGACGGTGAACGTGAACGACGAAGCAGCCCAGGTCGCGGCGGCCATGCCGAGCAGGCAGGCCGTCAGCAGGCACTTGGTCCAGATGGTCGAGATTCGCATGTCTTGCCCTCGGTCGTGCGATGGTGATGTGTCGTTGTGGTCTCAGTTCGCGGCGGCCGTGGCCGGCAGCGTGATTTTCAGTTCGCGCGCCACTTCGGCGAACAGGATTGGCAGGCGCACCGGTTTTTCCTCGCAGCGCGCGTTGTAGTGCGACACGATGTGCGCGATTTCGTCCTCGCTGGCTTCGCCGGTCGAGATCTTGCCGGTCAGCAGGAAGATCGGCGCGCCGCTGTTCTCGCTCGAGCGGATGCCGCGCACGAGTTCGGCGGCGGTCTGGTCGCCGAGCATCCAGTCGAGGATGTAGCCGTCGAAATCCTCGACCTCCAGTGCCTTGCGGAACGCCGCGCCGTCGAAGTACGGAATCGCGTTCACGCCTTTTTCGATGAAATATTCACATACCGTTTCAGCGACATCCTGCGAATCGTCGACCACGGCGATGCGTGCCGCATACACGTTCGGCTGGGTCGAGCGCAGTTCGATGACGTCGACCGGATACGTGCGGCCCTCGCGCGCGTGCTGACGCTCGGTGATCAGCCACTCGCCCTGCCACTGCAGCGCGACGAAATCCGTCTCGCTCTGGCTGCTGGCCTTGGTCGAGATCGCGGCGCGGCAGCGAAAGCGCCGCGACTCGATCACGAGCGTCGCGTCGATCATCTCGGCGGCGGCCGGCTGCGTGCCCTTGTCGTCGAGCAGGATCGCGGGCGGCACGCCGAAGTGCGTCGCGATGTCCTGCAACTGCGACAGGTTCCACGGGATCAGGCCTTTCATCTTGCGCGTGACGACCGAGAAGCTCAGGCCGAGCACGTTCGCGATCGTCGTGTTGTGACTTCGCGGCGGAATCCCGTTCCGGTTCAGTAGGTCGCGCACCTTGTTGGCGGTGATCAGATCGACGTTGGCCTGCTCGCTGTTGGGCATCTCGATGGGGTCTCCAGGGGTTTTTGGCGAGGGTGAGCATATCAAAACTGACGTGTCATGCAAGCTTTGAAAAAGCGAATGACCTTGACATGCCTTTTTTCTTCATTATTATTGCTCACCACGTCACTATTGTTTGTCGCGTCATGTTTGGAGATCGATGCCGGCAACAGCCGGAACAACGAAAAGCGACAGCAATGAAGCAGTGACGGAACGATTCGAAGAGAGAACCTGAGAGAGCCTTGGAGTGCGTGTCGGCGTCGGCGGATCGTATCCGTTGCGCCGCACGCCACCGGGTGCGAGCTCACGGGGGTGGGATAGCTCGAAGAATTGCGGCGCCAATAAAACCTGAGGAAAGTAACAATGTACCGCCGTTTGATCGCACCGGGGCTGCTGTTGCTATTGGCCGCGTGCGCGCAGGATCCGTCCCTCACCAGCAACACGGTGCGGATCTGCGACGACACCGGCTGTTCCGACCGTCCTAAAGATCAGGTCTCCTATCAAAAGAGGGACGATTCGGAAGACCAGGAAAGCCCGCGCATCGCTGCGCTGAAGCAGACCGCGAAGACCCAGCCGAAGGCCGCCTACGACCTCGGCCTGCGTTATTTCCGTGGCGACGGCGTGCGCCAGGACAGCTACCAGGCACTCAAGTGGATGCGCGAGGCCGCGGAGCGTGGCGACCTGCAGGCGCAGAAGGCGCTCGGCAGTTTCTACCTGTTCGGCCTCGAGGAAATGGGCTCCGACGCGCGCGAAGCGGAGAAGTGGCTGTCGATCGCGGCCGGCCGCGGCGACAAGGAGTCGAAGAAGCTGCTCGATCTGGCGCGCAAGGCCAAGAAGGAAGACGAAGAAGACTGGAAATGGCGCACGGAATGGCGTGACCGCTATTACGGCTACTGGTACTCGGGCTATCCGTACTACGGCGTCTGGCAACAGACGTACTGGTACTACTGACCGGGCCTGAAGCAACGGGGGCAGTCGCGGGGAGACCACCATCGCGCGCCAGCCGGGGGGCTTATCGAAGTTCGCACGAACACATAAGCCGAACAACGACTCTAAATCGATCGACAACGACATGAAGACCAACCTTTCCCAACGTCTCACTCAAGGTGCGCTGGCGGCAGCGCTGTGCGCGTCCGTGGCAGGCTGCGGCGGCGTGGTGACACCCGGCGGCCAGAACGCCGGCGTGACGGGCGCGGCGGCCGGCGGCGCGAGCGCCGGCGCCGATTCGCAACTGCAGCGCTGCACGTCGCCGCTGGGCACGATCGCGGTCGACGACGGGCGCAACGCCGACTGGTGGGGCCCGTTCGGCAGCGCGACCAAGATGACGACGATCGACCCGCTGCTGCGCCTGGCCGTGCAACAGTCGAACTGCTTCGTGATCACGTCGATCGGCAACCAGAAGAGCGACGCGCGCCTGTCGCGCATCACGCAGCTGCAGCGCAACTCGGGCGAATACCGTGCGGGCTCGAAGCAGCAGAAGGGCCAGCGTGTCGCGGCCGACTATTACATGGAACCGCAGATCGTCATCAACGATTCGCCGATCGGCGGCATCGGCAGCATGATCGGCGGGCTGATCGGCAACAGCGCGGTCGCGGCGGTGGCCGGCCACCTGCAGACGAAGGCCTCGGTCGTCACGTTGACGCTGTTCGACGTGCGCTCGGCCGTGCAGATCGCGGCATCGGAAGGCAGCTCGACGGCGACCAACTACGGTGCGGCGCTGGGCGGCTTCGGCGGCGGCGTGGGCGGCGCGCTCGCCGGCTTCTCGTCGACGCCGGAAGGCAAGGCGACCGTTGTCGCGTTCATCGACGCATACAACAAGATGGTCGTTGCGCTGCGCAGCTACAAGGCGCAGGACGTCAAGGGCGGCCTCGGCCGCGGTGGCCAGCTGCAGGTCAACTGACGTCCCCGGGCCGGCGATGCACCGCCGGCCGATTCGTGATTCCTGATTCGTGACTGTCCGTGTGCGCGGCGTGATCCGCGCGTACCGGCTTCGTTCGTCCTTTTTGCATTGAGGTGATCCCGATGAAAGCCGTTGCCCTGATCGCATTGACCTGTCTGGCGCTGACCGCTTGCGGCGGCGACGATTCCTCGCCCGCGGCGTCGGGCGGATCGGGCTCGAGCAACAACGGCGGCACCGGTGGAACCGGCGGCACGGGTTCGGGCGGGACGGGAAGCGGGGGCAGCGGTGGTTCCGGCGGCTCGGGCGGCTCGGGCGGCGCCACGCTGACGTGGCGCTACGAGGCGCAGCCCGTCGCGGCCGACAAGGCGAGCTTCCTGACGCTGGTCAACAGCGAAGGCGCGAAGGGCTACCGCTATCTGGGCGACTACTTCTACAGCGCGAGCAACGGCGGGACGCAATCGATCTTCGTGAACGACGGCACCGCGCAAACCTACACGTACCAGTTGCAGAACGCCCCGGCCGACCTGACGTCCTTCGTCAACACGGCCAATGCGCAAGGGGCGGGCGGCTACCGCTACGAAGGGCCGCTCACGTACGGCGATCTCTATCGCAAGGACGGCGGCTCGTCGGCGACGTACACGTACACGACGACGGGCTTGCCGGCCGACGCGAATGCGTTCCTCACGCAGGCAAACGGCCAGGGCCAGTCGGGCTACTGGTTCCTGGGGCCGATCGCGGTGGCATCGGTGCAGGCGAACATCTACATGAAGAACGACGCGTCGAGCGCGACCTATACGTACGACGCGCTGGCGCCGGCGTCGACCGTCAGCGACTTCATCGCGCAGGCCAACAGCGAAGGGGCGAAGGGGTATCGCGCGAAGGGTGCGATGGCGTTCGGCGCGGCGATCTCATGGGTCTACGTGAAGGACCAGACGCAGTCGCCGACCTTCACGTACCAGTCGGCCGCGATCCAGTCGACCGGCGCGAGCTTCGTCCAGCAGGCGAACACGTTCGGCGGGCAGGGCAGTGCGTATCTGAGCGACATGGCGCTCGGCGCTACGCCGCCGCTCGCGATGGCATCGTTCTATTTCACGCCGAAGAACTGCACGGGCTTCCTGTGCACGACGCTGAATCCGCTCACGCAGAACTGAGCGAACGACGCGGCTGCGACAGCCGCCGGCCGGGCATTTTTTCGAAGCGGGGCGAGGGCCGGAGAATGGCACTGCCCTGCTTTTTTGCATCCGGCACGGACCCGGCGATCACGTACGTCGTTCCGACCCTCGCTGACCGAATCGGGATGGGGATTTAGTTCAAGTTCCAAATAGTAATTAATTTATATTGGACGTGTACTAAACCGTTCATTTCGGACTGATTTTAGGAAAACCGTTTGGCATGATCGTGGCATTCCAATTCCCTGGGCCACTTTCGTCCGCGATACCGGAGCCGGATGCAGACGCGTTCCGGTGCCCCGGCGTCGTCGCATTGCGACATGCCAAACAGTCCGCTCCAATCCATTCGCCGCTATCAGAACATCTCGGTGTTCGGCGGCGGGATCGTCGTCACGATCCTGATCCTGATCGCCTGCGCGCTCGGGATGGGTTCGATCGTGTACGGCTATCTCGATGGTGAGCGGCACAACTTCCTGACGGGCATGGTGCAGACGCTCAACGAGATCAAGGTGAGCGAGACGTCGTTCCGCAACGGCGTGACCAATGCACAGCTGATCTGGCGCGAAACAGGGCCGGTGCCCGACGAGGTGGTCGACGCGTTCTATGAAGCGGGCGAGCGCACCGCGATCAAGCCTTATCCATCTGTCGTGTTCGGCGTATCGGAGCAGCCTGCCGACCGAGCCGAGGTGGCCCGCTACCTGTCGCTGTCGGTGCTGCTGGCGCGCATCTGCGCGGCGAGTTCGATCAATCGCGGGCACACGCTCGTCGGCTATCACTACAGCACGCGCACGGGCCTGCTCGGGCTCGTGCCGGATTCGGGCGCCGGCGGTGGCGTGCTTGCGACGCCGGAAGGCCGCGCGCGCGTGATGGATGCGCTGCGGATCGATTTCGGCACAGGCCCGGCGCAGGCGGCCGGCACCACCGGCCGCCCGCACGTGCACTGGCTGCCGCCGTTCGTCGATCCGATATCGGGCGCCGCGCGCATCCGGCTCGCCGCGCAGGCGCAGGTCGACGGCGAGCCGTTCGCGGTGCTCGTCACCGAATATGCGCCCGAGCACCTGCTGTCGTGGCAGATCGAGCATCCGGTCGACGGCGTATTCTTCGTGACGACCGGCGACAACCGTCTCGTCGCGGCGAGCGCCGGCGTGGCCGGCGATGAAGCACGCACCGGCCGCCTGCTGGCGCTCGATCCGTCGCGCGATCGCACGAAGCCCGAGCAGGCTGCGTTCCGCGACGGCTTCGTGATTTTCCACGGCACCCTCGATGCAACGGGCTGGACGCTGGCGTATGCGTTGCCGTGGACGGACGTCGTCGCGAACGTCGCGTGGCGGGCGAGCCTGCTGCTCGGCGCGTCGCTGCTCACCATCGCGATCATGTGGATCCTGCTCGTGCGCTTCCATCGCCGGGTGTTCGCGTCCGTCTATGCGCGCTCGCAGCGCGTGTTCGACAGCGAAGCGCTGTGCCGCAGCGTGATCGAGACGGCGCCGATCGGCCTCGGCCTGATCTCGCGCGCCGATGGCCACTTCATGCTCGTCAGCCCCGCGCTGGCCGAGATGCTCGCGCGGCTCGGCAGCGACTATCGCGCGCTGTCCGCGCAGGCGGTGGCGCGCTACGACGCGTTCATCGAAGGCGGCGCGGCCGGCGGCACGATGCAGACCGATTTCGTGCTGGCCGATGCGGATGCCGGCGCGGCGCCGCTGCATCTCGAGGTGAGCGCCAGCGGCGCGCGCTACCAGGAGATCGACGTGCTGATCGTCGCGGTTGCCGACGTCACCGCTCGGCGGCAACTCGTTCGTCAACTCGAGGAAGCCGTGCGCGCGGCCGATTCGGCGAATGCGGCCAAGTCGTCGTTCCTGGCGGCGATCACGCACGAGATCCGCACGCCGCTCAACGTGATCCTCGGCAATCTCGAACTGCTCGATCGTTCCGCGCTGGATGCATCACAGCACGGCCGCGTGCAGACGCTGCGTACCGCTGCATCGGGGCTGCTCGGCCTCGTCAGCGACATCCTCGATTTCTCGAAAATCGAAGCGGGTGCGATGACCGTCGAAGCGATCGAATTCGACGTGATCGGCGTGATCGAGCGCACGCTCGGCGCGTTCGCGCCGGTCGCGAAGGCGAAGGGGCTGTCGCTGTTCTGCGAAATCGACGCGAGCGATGCGCAGCGAATGCGCGGCGACCCGACCCGGCTCGGGCAGGTGCTCGGCAACCTGCTGAGCAACGCGATCAAGTTCACCGCCAGCGGGCACGTGCTGGTGCGCGTGTCGATTGCGTCGGCCGGATGCGGCGACGCCGAGTTGTCGATCGCGGTCGAGGACACCGGCATCGGCATCGCGGGCGCCGATCGGCACAAGCTGTTCAAGGCGTTCTCGCAGGTCGATGCGTCGATCACGCGCCGCTATGGCGGCACCGGGCTGGGGCTTGCGCTGTGCGATCGCCTCGCGGTCGCGATGGGCGGACGGATCGACGTGGCGAGCGTACCGGGCACCGGCAGCCGCTTCACGTTGACGGTGCCGCTCGGGGAGGCGGTCGTGCCGCTCGACGCGCATTCCGCGCGCGGCGTGCGCGCGCCGGTGATCGTCGTCGGGCGCACGGAATGGCAGCGCTTCGCGTTGCCGCATCTGCGCGCATGGGGCTTCGACGTCCACGGTTACGAGCGCCCGGCACTGATCCCGGCTGACAGTCGTGCGCGGGCTGCCGCGATCGTCCTGTTCGGCGATTCGGACGCCTGGTCGCGCGTGGAGCTCGACGGCCTGGGCGGCGCGTGCCCGGTCGTGCTCGCCACGCCGGACGGCCCGCTGCGAGCCTATCGGGCGGGCAGGACGATACGCGTGTCGAGTTATGCGCTGAGTGGCTTCAAGGCCGCGCTCGGGCAAGCGATGACCGACACCGGCGGCCTTGCCGCGCAACGGCCGGCGGGCACGCACGTGGAAGCCGCTCGTCCGGGCGCATGGCGTGTGGTGCTCGCCGGCATCGATTCCGTCACCAGCACCCTGTTGCGGGAGCAGTTTGACGTGCTGGGCTGCGAGGTGCAGACGGCCGGGTCGGCCGAAGCGGCGCTCGACCTGCTGGCCACCGGAGCGTGGCACATGCTGCTGGTGGACGCCGGCCTGCCGGACATGTCGGTCTGCGCGCTGGCGAACGCCGTGCGCGATCTCGGCATGGGCGGTGACGTGGTGGTCGTGACGTCGCATGTCGCGCCCGCCGACCGGCGGCAGTATGCGGACGCGGGCATCGACTGCGTGCTGACGAAACCGGTGACGCTCGCGCACCTGCGCGGCGCGTTGGCAGGCATCGCTCGACGGCGCGGTGCGCCGGAGCGGGGAGTCGGGACACAAGAACAGGACGTTGCGCACTTCGCACACGGTGGCACGGCATGAACGCGTGTCGATTGTCGTGGGCGGGCCCGACGAGGTCCGAAGGATGGAAGGCAGCGCGTCGCACGGGCTACGGCGGCGTAGATCAATCAGGTGAGAAGAGGGGAAGACCGTGCGCTACATGGTGAAAGTCTTCGTGATGTTGCTCGATTTCGCCACGCTTCCCGAGAAATCCAGACGGGATTTTCTCGGCAGGATGAACGAATTCCTGATCATGTCGCCGATGCAGAAGCGGCGCGCGATCACCGAATGGAAGCAGACGATCGAGGAACGGGGCGAATCGGGCGAAGGTGTCCACCGACCCTAACGGCGATTCGGATGCCGGCAAGCGCTCGATGCGCGGCCGGCTCGCTGCTGCGCGAGTGGTTGCAATGGGACAGGGATCGGGACGGGACAGGGCGAGCCCGGCGCTGCGTTCCGGCCCGGGAAGCCACTGCATGCGTCGGCGCGTGTCTCGTACACATGCGTAGTGCCGGCCCGGAAGGGCATGCCGATCGGCAACAGCCTGCGCGCGCGCGGCTGTCGTGCCCGTGCAGGGCATGTCGCACGGCGACGCGATTTACCGTAAGCATCAGCCTGTCGGCCGATGCTTACGGTCTTGCCCACGTTTTATCTTAAAATCGAGTCGCGCTTGCATTCTCCGATGTGTCGAATGCGGCGGGTCGAATCGACGGCCCGTCGGTTGGATGGAACGGAACCGGAACGGTTGCCCGCCCGCATCCTGCGGCTGTCGGTGAGTGCGCGATCAAAAGCCTCGGGGAGAAATGGGACGATGGATGAATTCTTTGTGCGTGTGATGGTGGCGGACGACCACCCATCAGCCGCGATCGGGATGTCGCAGGCGCTTGCCGACAGCAGCACGATCCGGCTCGTCGGTTCCGTGTCCAATTCGACCGATCTCGTGGCGGCGCTCGACGAGAAACCGAGCGACGTGCTGGTGGTCGACTACGTCATGCCCGGCGGCAAGTTCGGCGACGGGCTCGTGCTGCTGTCGTTCCTGCAGCGTCGCTACCCGGCGCTGAAGCTCGTGACGATCACGATGATCGACAACCCCAGCGTGCTGCATGCGATCCGCAAGCAGGGCGTCGGTTGCATCCTGAGCAAGTCGGATGCGATTTCCCACCTCGTCGGCGCGGTGCACGCGGCATACGTCGGCGCCAATTACCTGTCGCCGCATATCAAGCAACTGCTGGAGTCGGCGGGCACGTCGGATACGAGCCGCCCGCTGACGATCCGCGAGATCGAGGTGGTGCGGCTGTTCGGCGCCGGCTATACGGTCGGCGAGATTGCCACGCAGCTCCATCGCAGCAAGCAGACGATCAGTTCGCAGAAAACGAGCGCGATGAAGAAGCTTGGCATCGCGCGCGACGCCGACCTGATCCGCTATGCGAGCGACGGCAATCTGGCCGACGTGGCGGCGCCCGATGGCCCGGCCGCCGGCGAATAGCCAGTACGCCGCGCATCGTCATGCCGGATGCATCGGAAGCCGCACCGCACGACGGCGGACAGTCCGGCCGGGCGGCAAGCCGGACGCCATGCGCACCGAATGTGACCTTTCCGTCCGGCGCCGCCGATAACGATCCATGCCCGCAAAACTGAAAAGACTCGCGTCGCACGCGGCCACGGCCGTGACCGGCAACAAGGCGTTCGATCCGCACCGGGTCCGGCGTCAGCAGCAGTTCCTGCTGTACGGCGGCGGCACGGCGGTCACGCTGTTCATGCTCGTCTGTGCGGCGCTTGTCGTGCGGCTCGACGTGCAGGACTATTACTCGCGCGCGCGTTCGACGTTTCTGCAGCGCGAAACCGTGTTTTACGCGACGCAGCGGACCACGGACCGGTTGCTACTGGACCTCGGGAACCGGGTGGAACAGGTCTGGAACCGGGACGTGCAACCGTCGCCGGACGCGTTCCACTCATTTTCAGCGGAGCAGGGCCGGCTGCCCGTGCGGACCGGGGGCGGAGGGCAGCCGATCTTTTTGCTGGCCGGGATCGGGGCGGGCCATTCCGCCGAATCTTATACGCGGTATCTCGGCACCGTGCTCGGGCTGGTCGGTTCGTATACGCGATATCGGCCTCAGCCGGCCGGTGCCGAACCCTTCGGCGGCTATCTGATCGGACTCGACGCACCGTTCCTCGCCGTGATGGGCGAAGGGCTCGTTGCGCGCACGCGTGCGCTTCCACCCGATACGGACGTGACGGCGCTGATTGCCGGGCTGATGCCCACCGGTGCGGCGAAGCAGAAGCCCGACATGGAGAACGTCACGTTCATGCTCGATCGCCGCTTCGATCCGATCGCCGGGCGCACGCTCGTGCGGTTCGCCCGGCGGCTCGACGATGAAGCCGGGCGGCCATTCGGCTGGCTCGTGTTCGCCGGCACGTTCAACCTCAGCGACGTCATGTCGCCGGACTCGGACGACGAGGATGTCGCTGTCGTCGATGCGAGCCGGAATATCGTGTTCGGGCGGTTGCGCGATCCGGCGATGATCGGGCACGCGCTGGCCGGCGCACGCGATCCGTTCGGCAAGCACGTGACCGTGCGCCGGGTCGGCACGCGGTTCGTCGTCAGCGACCGCCTGCCCGATTCGAGTCTCGTCTTGATGACGACTTTCTCGTGGCGCAGCGTGGCGAAAGCGACGTGGGTCGGCGTGAGCGTGACGCTCGGCACGGCGCTGTTCGGCATTGCGCTGCTCTGGTTCACGATCGTCCTGTTCGACCGTCGCGCCCTGCTTCCGGCGAACCGGCGCGCGATCCGCCTGATCGAAAGCGAGGCGTTCAACCGGACGTTGATTCGCCATGCGCCGGCCGGGCTGCTGCTGCTGTCGGTGGCCGACGGCGATACGGTGGTGTGCAACGAAGCCGTGCTTGCCTACGACAGCGACGCAACGGGGCTGCCGCTCGGCAAGCGCATCTGGCAGGCTTATCGGGAGCGCGACGACGGCACAGGCGACCGGCGCCGCATCGTGCAGCACGAGTTCGCCGTCGAGCGGGCGGGACGCGAGACGGTCTATCTTGCCGTTCACGTCGTCAGGACCAAGTTCCGCGGCGTCGATGTGTTGCTTTGCACGCTGACCGACGTCACGGCCCGCAAGCTGACGGAAGACAAGTTGAGGGAAGCGCGCATCGCGGCGGACGATGCGAACAAGGCGAAATCGACGTTCCTCGCGACGATGAGCCACGAAATCCGCACGCCGCTCAATGCGATCGTCGGCAACCTGGAGCTCATGGAGCGAGTTCAACTGCCTGAGGTCGAGCGGCGCCGCCTGAAGACGATCGTGTCGTCGTCGGATGCGCTGCTGCGCGTGATCAACGACGTGCTCGACCTGTCGAAGGCGGAATCGAACCAGATGACGCTGGAGCAGATCCCGTTCGATCCGCGGCGCGTGCTGACGGAGGTCGCGGCGATCTTCCGGCCGCTCGCGGAAGCGAAGGGGCTGGCGCTCGAATGCGGTGTCGCGGCCGACCTGGCCGACGGCTACATCGGCGATCCGACGCGCTTGCGCCAGCTCGTGTCGAACCTCGTGGGCAATGCGATCAAGTTCACCGAGCACGGCGGCATCGCGATCGACGCGCGACTCGCGCGCGGCGACGCCGGCGTGCGCGACGTCGAAATCGCCGTGCGCGATACGGGCGTCGGCATTCCCGACGACGCGTTGCCGACACTGTTCGACGTCTACATGCAGGCCGATGCGTCGATCTATCGCCGATTCGGCGGCACCGGGCTGGGGTTGCCGCTGTGTCGCCGTATTGCGCGATTGATGCACGGCGAACTGACGGTTGAGAGCCGGGTGGGCGAGGGTTCGACGTTCACGGCAACACTGCCGTTGCCCGAGGCACCGGCCGGCTGGCGGAGCATCGAGCCCGAACCGGATGCGGCGCACGATGCGCGCACGCCGGACCAGCGCGATGACGTGGAACCGCTGCGCGTGCTGGTGGCCGAGGATCACCCGGCCAGCCGCGCGCTGTTGCGGGATCAGCTCGACGCGCTCGGCCACGACGCGACGATCGTCGAGAACGGGATGGAAGCGATGCGCGCGTATTTCGTGCATCCGTTCGATATCGTGCTGACCGATCTGAGCATGCCGCAGCTCGACGGTTTTGCGCTGGCGAATTTCCTGCGCGAGCAGGGCGCGAAGGTCCCGGTGATCGCGATGACCGCGCATGCGACCGATGAAGACCGGCGCCGCTGCGTGCAGGTGGGCGCGGCGGAGGTGGTGCTCAAGCCGTTGTCGATCGATGTGCTCGACGCGGTGCTGCGTCGGCATGACGGGCGGCACGGCGAGACGGCGGCGCACGCGCAGGCCGATACGCGTGTGCAGGCGCCGGTCGTCACCGGCGAAATTCGCCGCACCCTGCGCGAAGCCACGCTGCGCTCGCTGGGCACGATCGAGGCGGCGCTGTCGAACGGCGACGCGCATGCGCTTGCAGTGGAACTGCATTCGATGCGCGGCGGTTTCGCACTGGCCGGCGACAGTGTCGCGCGCGACGCGTGTGCACAGATGGAAACGACCGTGAATACGGGCGGCGCGGCGGCGTTCGAATCGCACTGGGACGCGTTCAGGGGCGAGATCGAACATGCACT
Organism: Burkholderia sp. AU31652; assembly: GCF_002223155.1. Classification (NCBI taxonomy): domain Bacteria; kingdom Pseudomonadati; phylum Pseudomonadota; class Betaproteobacteria; order Burkholderiales; family Burkholderiaceae; genus Burkholderia; species Burkholderia sp. AU31652. The sequence goes on from NZ_NKFG01000005.1 coordinate 262,828, forward strand.
GGAGCGGATCGGCCATTGAATTGCCGCGGCGATCGTCAAGGATCGCCCACCTGTCGGACAGCACGCCATGATGCCGTTCGACGCGCGGATTGAAATGACCCGCAGCAAAATCGGATAGCGGCGACTTCATTAAAAGAAAACAAGCGCGCCGCACGGGGATGGGTCGCGATCGCGTGGCCCCGCAGCGCATTGACGGATGCGCCTGTCCGATGAGCGGACAGGTCATCGTGATGGTGTTCCGCCGCCCGCCGTGGCACGACCGGTACGAACAAATCTTTAAAACGGCCTGACAATCAACGAATTAACGCGACAAATATTTTAATTTCATACTTGTACTAGGTATTTTGAAGTCGTTGTGAAAGGTTGTCCTATCGCCCACTTGCAGCTGCTCATCGAAAATTACGTCAGTGGAATTGATCTTCCACACGTTTGAATACTGATTGATTAATTAGTCGGTATTCGATCTCCGTAAATCAATCTTTTAAATTGAGATCCATCGATGAAACTCAGCAAACTCGTTCTGGCAATGGGCGTCACCACGGCACTGTTCGGCATGGCGCACACGGCTCAAGCCGAATCGGTGTCGAAGAAGATCACGCTGACCGCGCAGATCAACGACGGCATCTTCGTGTCGAAGCCGGACGGCTCGACGTGGTACAGCACGGAAGAGCTGCAGCCCACCGACTACACGCAAACGAAGTTCTCGAAGTCGCTGCCGATCCGCGTGTTCACGAAGAACTCCGACTTCAACATTTCGCTCGCACAGCCGCTGAAGCTGTCGAATGGCAACTACGAAATGACGAGCCCGGTGATCACGCTCGGCAGTGCCGCGGGTGAAAAGGAAGTCAAGTTCGGCGCGGTCCAGCCGATCAAGCAAACGGTCGCGGGCAACGGTGGCTTCGACGAAATCCACAACGTGAACATCAAGGTCGACGCACCGAAGATGGTCGGTTCGAACAGCACCAACGGCAGCTACAGCGGCGATCTCGTGATGGTGTTCGAGCCGGTCGCGGCAGCCGGCGGTGGTGATACGCCGGCCACGAAGTAACTCTCAGTAGTTCCCTCGCGAAGCCCCGCCTCGGGGGCTTCGCTCCCGCGCCTTGTTTCTGCGCCCAGGTGGCATTTCCACTCTGGATTCCGATTTCGTTCCTGTTGCCAAGAGAATAGCGTGTTGACCTATCGAGCTCCGTTTCCGTTCAATAGGCTGTGGCTCGGTGCATTCGTGCTCATCTCGTCGCAGTCGTTTGCCGAAGTCAAGGTGTCGTATGGCGTGCCTGAGGGGTTCAGCGCCGCTGAAATGGACGATAGCGCGAATTATGTCGCGACGTTCAACGGCAAGACGTTGCCGGGTTTCGTGCGTTATTCGGCGACGGAAGCAGCGCTCGATTTCGACGCGGCAAAGTACGCGGCAAACGGCGTTTCGCCGGATGATGTCGATATTATTCGCAACGTCATTTCCAAGGTTGACTACAAGCGGTGCAGCAAGGGCTGCGATATCGAGGTTGAGGGTTATTACGTCACGATCGACAAGCTCAAGCGCTCGATATCGATTCGCGATACGCGCGAGGATTACTTCGCACCACAAACGAGCTTCGGCCTGGTCAACAACCAGTCGGTCGACTTCCGCGCGTCGTCCGACGGTTATCGCGCCGCCAACCTGAATGGCGCGACCTGGGTCGGCCTGCCGTCGCGCAGCTTCGGCTACGTCAGCTGGTACGCGAACCGCACGGAAACGCGCGGCTCGAGCTACGGCTCGCAGGGCGTCTCGTCGTATTACCTGCAAAAGAACTTCGCGCGAACCTACGTGCGGGCTGGTAAGCAGAACAGCATCGACTACGCGTCCGGTTCGGTCAGCACGCTGCTGTCACCGAGTTTCGACCAGTTCGTGACATTCGGCAGCCAGAGCAACCTGCAGGTCGATCGCAGCGCGGGTTCGCTGGTGCTGTATGCGACGGCGGAAGGCAACTACGAGTTTTACCGGAACGGCCGCCTGATCATGAAGCGCCCGGCCGTGCTCGGCCGCAACGAGATCAGCTTCGCGGATCTGCCCGGCGGCTATTACCCGGTGCAGGTGCGCCTGGTCGACCGCAACGGCAACGTGATCACGCAGGAAATCCGCGAGATCAACAACGTCAACTTCGGCGCCGCCAGCGGCAATGCGTGGCATTTCACAGTCGGCAAGGAGATGAGCGAGCGCGGCGGCTTCCTGATGGAAGCCGCGATGAGCCGGAACTTCCGCCAGTTCTACATGAACGCGTCGACGCTCGTCGGCCGCGGTGGCGACTGGGCGGCGGAAGTGAACGTCACGCGCCCGACGCAGATTGGCGACGTCGACATCACCCCCACGCTCGGCGTGCTGGCGGGCGATCGCAAGGCGGGCGGCTACGTCAGCATGGCCGCATCGAGCGAAGCCCTCGGCAGCCTTTCGGCCAGTCATTATCTGAACAACGAGGTGTCGCGGTTCTATGCAGGCACGTCGAGCACCAGCGTGTCGTACAGCCGCACGCTGCGCAAGGCGACCGTCGGCTACAACTACCAGCAGTCGGGTTTCGGTGCGACGCACCAGGCGGAAGTGCGCTGGAACTATCGGCCGAACGGTTTGTGGGCAACGTTCGCGCTCGGCGTGCAGAAGGGCAGCTTCAGCCGCACGAGCGACGGATATGGCGTGTATTTCAACATGACCATGCAGCTCGATAAGGTTCAGGCGAGCTTCAGCGCCGCGCGCTCCGGCGGCCAGACGCAATTGAGCGGCGACTACCGGAAGGATTTCCAGGACGGATTCGGTACGACGACGCTCGGGGTCACGGGCAACCGCATCAATTCCGATTACGGCGTGAACGTATATGGCTCGCGTTCGGGCACACGCGGCGAGGCGTCGCTGAACGTCGGCTACAACGGCGATGCCTCCAACGTCGATTTCAACTATCGCGGCATGGTCGCGGCCAGCCGCGATGGCGTCGCATTCGGTCGCTACAGCAATGGCGGCAGCGCGATGTTGCTGCGCACGCCGAAGCTCGACGGAATGAACTACGGCTTCAACGTGGAAGGCAATCCGGTGGGCGGCGGCAGCACCTATGCGGTGCCGTTGAATACGTATTCCGACGTTGCATTCGCGCGCGTGTACAGCAACAACGACAAGCTCGACATGAATATCGAAGTGCCCGCCAACATCGTCCGCGCGCATCCGGGCCAGGTGTATGCGGCCAATGCGAAGGTCGACATCAACATGATCTACAGCGGCTTCCTGAAGGATGCCGATGGCAAGCCTGTCAGCGGCAAGATCGTCGAGACGGGGGACGTCGCGCATCGCAACGGCCTGTTCTCGATCGTCAGCAAGACGCTGCTGTCGCAGATCACGGTCGACCAGGGCGGGCATCGGTACACCTGCAGCCTCAAGGATGCAAGTGGCAGCGATTTCCGCTGCACATTGCCCGGGCTCAATGAATCAAAGGAGTAAGCATATGAAATTCAACGTGAAGCATTGGATGTTCGCTTGCGTTGCGCTGGCTTGCGCGACCGTGCAGCCCGCGCAGGCGGAAGGCGAACTGATGGTGATGCCGGCCGCGACCCGCGTGTACGCCACGCACGATCAGAAAGTGACCGTGCGGAACATGGGCGACGCACCGCTCTACCTGTCGATCACGCTGCAGAAGATCATGAATCCGGGCGTGACGCTCGAGAAGAAAGTCGACCTCGGGCAACTGGACAATCCGGGCGTGCTCGCCAGCCCGGACAAGCTCACGCTCGGGCCGGGCCAGAGCCGGCAGATCGAGTTGAAGTCGTTGATGGAACCCGCGCAGGAAGAGCTCTACCGGCTGTACGTGGTGCCGATCAGGTCGCTGAAGGTGGACGACGCGCCGAAAGACAAGATTACCGCGCCGATGTCGGTGGCAATCGGCTATGGCGTGCTGGTCCGGCATTTGCCACCGCCCGGCAAGTTGAAGGTGGCATGGACCCATCGCTGCGAGGAGGGCGGCATGACGCTGGAAAGCACCGGCAATGTGCGCACGTTGTTCTCGGACGTGTCGTATGACGGTGTGAAGCAGCCGCAGACGATCGCGGTATTCCCGGGCACGCCGCAGCATTTCGCGACCAAGCGCATGACGCTCAGTGTCGACGGTACACCCAACACGCTGCACTGTCCGTGATGAAGCGCACGCTGTGCTGGGCGCTGGGTGCGTTGGCGCTGCTTTGCTGCAGCGGCAGTTTTGCCGCGGGCATCCTGAAGTTGTCTCGCACCGAGCTCACGTTGTCGCCCGACAAACCCGCGAGCGAACTGTGGGTGGAAAACGTCGGCGATACGCCGTTGTATCTCGACATCTCGCAGCAGCGCGTCTCGAATCCGGGGTACATGCCGGAGCAGCTCGTACCGGTCGAAGAGGTGTCGCAGCCGACGTTGCTGGTCTTGCCCAATCGGCTAGTGCTGTCGCCGGGGCAGAAATACCGGATGGCGTTGAAAGCGCTTTCCACACCGGATGAGCCTCAAGTGTGGCGAGTGACATTCCGGCCCCGCGAGCACGTTGTCGTTGACGCTGGTCGCGACGGCGACACAACGGCGCCGCTGTTCGTCAGTATCGGCTACGGCGTGGTGATCTATCAGCTTAAAAACATGGGCAAGTAAGGGGCATCAGAGTAGTTGACGGGTAGTTGGCGGCGGGGGCGGCGCGAATACCTCCTGGCTTTCAGCGCGAACGGCCGAAATGATTTGATAATGGGTGGAAAAATGACATCTAAAGGACGAGTATTCAAGTGGATCGAAACGGCTTTCCTTATTTCGATCCTCTCGGTATTTGCCGATAGTGCGTTTGCATGGAGTACTGCGATACCGGGTTCGGTGATCGATAGATACGGATCTTGTTCTTGGAGCGAGAACGGCGATGGGACCAGTACGCTAAGAGTAAGAATCGATTTTAAACCGGGGTGGGATGTACCCCCCAGGGGGATCTTCCAGAGTCGTGGGATCTTGCTTTATACATACGACAAGTATGGAAATATGAACTTGTCTTCTACTCCGGCAAATTCGGTCACAATGAATGGTGTGCACAATAAGGCGATTTGGCAGGGCGGGTACGGATACTTGATGTACACCGGAGGGTTGGCTTCGAATCAGACGCCGGAATGGAATAAGAGAGGGGCTTTTGTCGCTGATGTGGAAGTTGTGATCAACAACAGTGTCGTCTCGGATTGGCCCGCGTTATCTATTCGAGCGGGTAATTACACGGACGATACGCATGTCGTGGAAGCCACGGGAGGGGCATATCTGGGGCGCTTCGGAACTGCTAGTAACTGCACGGTGGTTGATCCAGAGACGCCGCCATCCCCCCCGATCGTGCTCAAGATGAACGCACCTGATTGGAACCTTGGCGAGTTGCCGGAAGGTGATTCGGAAAAGATGCTGTCCGGCGCGGATCAGCTTTGTTTTACGTATGATGGTCCTGTTGTCAGTGGCAAGAAATTCGTGATCGATGCGACCAGCGTTAATGGTGTTGTCGGGAATCGCTACAGGTTAAGGAATGTGAGCGACGCAACACAATTCATCCCGTATGACGTGACATTGAACAGCGGTTCGTCGACCACTCATCTACCGAATACGAATAACACGGCGTTGTCTCTCAACAGTTCGGGAAAGACTTGTTTCGCTCCGACGTTCAAGACGACGGTGGGGCGCGAACTGAAAGAGGGCGACTACAACGACGTTCTTGTTTTTACGGTTGTGACGAAAGCGTAGGAGCGCGTATGAAACAGGTGATTCAACGTTGCGTGTGTGCCGGGTTGATCGGCGTGTCGGCCGCAGTATCCGCGGAGTCGGTGGTGCTGGACGGCAAGTTCACGAGCAAGGTGACCGCACGAGTCGTCAAACCAAACAAGCTGATCGTGACCGACGACAAAGGCGGTTGGTTCGAGCAGGGCATGGAGATGCAGCAACTCGGCGGGTGGGATACACCTTACGACGTGCAGGCGCGCTTGAAGGTCGTTTCGACCAGCGGGAAATTCCAGGTGCGCCTCGATTCGCCTTTGACGATTACGCATCGGTCGAATCCAGAACTTGTCTTTCGCAGGCCGGTTGTTCAACTGGGGCCGGATGGCGGCGTGTTGAAGCCGATTGCGGTCGGACAGGGCACGGAATTTCAGAATCCTGCGCCGCCGGTGGCGGGTACCGATTCGATTGGTTATTACAACCTCGATGTGTCGGCATACCCGCCCGCTGGGGATTTCAAATCTACCGTAGGTACATATAGCGGTGTGCTGTCGATGACGTTCGAACCGGTGATCAAGGCGCCTTGATGGTCGACGTGCGATCGAGCACGCATCAATCAGCGTCGTCGGAGATCGGGCGGACACCGGCCGAAGGAGATTTATCTATGAAACGAATTTCAGGCGCGCTGTTGCAGGTTGCTCGCGTGGCTGCGCTAGCCTTTCCCGTATCAGCCGCCGCTGCGATTGACTTGATTCCGAAGGACATCACACTAAAACACGACGTCGACTCGGTCCAGGTGGTCAATAATGGAGCGCGCACCGAGTACGTGAGTGTGTCGTTGTCGCGCCTGCTGAACCCCGGCGTGCCGCTGGAAAGCGAGCGTCTCGAAGCCGTTGGCGATGTCGCACAGCCGTCCCTTTATGCGTATCCGTTCCGAATGACGCTGGCGCCTGGCCAGACGAAGACCATCACGATCAAGGCATTGCGTGCGGTCGACACGGAAACGGTCTACCGACTCGACGTGAAGCCGGTCATCAAGGTGCTCGGCGCCGGCCATACGAAGCCGTCCGCCAGTATCGTTGCCAACCTCGCGTTCAGCGGGATCGTACGCCAGTTGCCGTCTAAAACCCGGGCGACGCTCGCCGTCACGTGCGAAGCGTCTGGTGCACGGCTGACGGCCACCGGTAATGTCCACTATCGCGTGGAAGGCGCCAAATCGGACGGACAAGATCTCGACGCTTTCAACGTGTATCCGGGTGTCCCGCTTCCCGTGTCCGGGCGCATCGTCGACATTCCCGGTCATTCCCTCTGCGACGGGGCGGCTGCGAAGTAAGCCCGCCCGATTGAAGATGCATGCGCGGTACTCGGGGAGGCACGCAATCGCGTACCGGTGCTGCAGCCGCCATGCATGCCGATGTTTCGGATAACGACACTCCTCTCTATCTTATCGAGTCCCGGTTTGGCGTCTCCGTTTGGATCGCTCCGTAGCATCGACTTGCCGTCGTTTTCGCGAATGATGTCGGCCTTGCCGGCGGTGATGTTCTCGCCGGTCGGCAGTGCGAAGGCGGGCAGGCTGACGATGCCGAGCAGGGAGAGAGCGGCGGCGACGCGCTTGGCGCTGCCGGGTTTGGCGCGCCGGCGCGCGGTTTCCCCGACCGCGCTCCAGCATCCCTGGGCCTGGTTCCAGGCCAGTGCGTAGGTTCTGTTCATGGTTCGGTCTTCCTGGTTGTTTTTCGGAAGTCCGGCCGACCTCGAAGGCCGATCGGCCGGAGGGTGACAACCGGCAGCCTCGCGGCCGCCGGCGACGAGCGGTCGGACCGCTCGCATCAGGCGACGGCATCCGGCATGCCGCTCAGGCGGCGGAGCCGGAGCCGTCCGGGTTCACGTCAGGGCTTCACGCGACCGTAGTTCACGCCGATCAGTGCGCCGTAGGACTGGTCGTAGCCAGCCTTCACGTCGACGCGGCTGGTGCTCGACGAGCCGTAGACGAAGCCGAAGTTGCCGCCGACGAGGCCGCCCAGTCGTGCGTAGCGGCCGCCGGAGACGGTGCCGCTCGACGACGACGCATTAATGAGGCCGCCGCTGTTGCCGACGAGGCCGCCGACGTAGCTGGCGTCGCCGCCCTTGACGGAACCCGTCGCGCGCGACTGGTCGACTTGCCCGGCCAGGAGGCCGACGAGGCCGCCGACATTGCTCTGCGTGCCGGCTTCGACGTCGCCCGACGCCGTCGAGCGTGCGACGGTGCCGCTCTCGTTACGGCCGACGAGGCCGCCGGCCGACGAGAAGTCGCCCGCCTTCACCGCGCCCGTGGCACGGGAATCGGCGATCGTCCCGGTATTGCGGCCTGCGAGGCCGCCGGCGTAGCTCGATTGCCCGGCCAGGACCTTGCCGTTTGCGCTCGACGTGCGGACGAGGCCCTGGTTGAGCCCCACGAGACCCCCCGCCGTGCCGGCGTTCCGAACGGTGACGGTACCCGATGCGTTGGCGGAATCCAGCGTGCCGGTGTTGACCCCGGCAAAGCCGCCTGCCGTGCCGTTGTCGCCTGCAGCCACGTCGCCGGATGCGTCGGACGCCTCGATGATGCCGGCATTCGTGCCGACAAAGCCGCCGACCGTGCCGCTCTGGTCGCCGGTCACGTTGCCGCTGGCGAGGGACGTCTCGATGAAGCCGTCGTTCGCGCCCGCGAAGCCGCCGAGCGTCGATTTGCCCGTGGCCCGGACCTGACCTTGCGCGTCGGACGCATGGATGCGGCCCGACTTGCCGTTGCGCCCGGCGAAGCCGCCGGCGAGGCTGTCGGCGCCGGCGACGACGTTGCCCGTCGCGGTCGATTCGTCGATGTCGCCGTCGTTGTAGCCAGCGAAGCCGCCGGCCGCCGCCTTGCTGCCCGCCGTCACGTTGCCGTTGGCCTGCGACTTCATGATCCGGCCGCTGTTCGTGCCGACGAGACCGCCGACGGTGCTCGATGCGGCCGCGAACACGTCGCCGTCGGCCGTGGACGCGTCGATGTCGCCCAGGTTCACGCCTGCGAGACCGCCTGCGACGCTACGCTCGCCGACGCTTACCTTGCCGCTGGCGCGCGAATCCGCGATGGTGGCCAGGTTGAGACCGACGAGCCCGCCCGCCACGGCATTGTTGCGCGCGGTCACGCTCGCGGACGACGACGACTGCTTGACGATGCCGCTGCCGTCGTTCATGCCGACGAGCCCGCCGACCATCGACTGGCTGCCCGTCGCGTTCACGCTGCCGGTGCTCGACGAGCGCTCGATCATGCCCGTGTTGCGCCCGACCAGGCCGCCCGTGGCGCCGTCGTGCGCGGCGTTGATCTGTACGTTGGCCTGGCTGTCGCGGATCATCGCCGATACCGGAGGCTTGTTCAGCAGCGTCAGGTTCTCGCCCACGAGGCCGCCGATCGACTGCGCGTAGCGATCGCCGTCGATGCGGCCGGACACTTTGGCGTGCTCGATCGTGCCGCCGTAGTTCGAGCCGACGAGACCGCCGATGATCGCCGTCCCCGTCGCCGAGACTGCGACGTTGTCGGCCGTCACGTTCGAGATCGTGCCCGAGTTGCTGCCGGCGAGCGTGCCGACGGAAATCGGATAGCCGTACGGCAGACCCGATGCGGTCGTCGCGATGTCGCGCAGGTTGAGGTTGGCGATGCGGCCGGCGTTGTGCGAGAACAGGCCGACGGTCGTCTGGCCCGGGTTGGAAATGCGCAGGCGCTCGACCGTGTTGCCGAGGCCGTCGAATACGCCGTAGAACGATTGGTTGCCGCCGATGCTGCGGAGGCTCGTATTGGCACCATCGATCGTGTTGCCGATCACGTAGCGGCCGCCGCGGTTCGAATCGACGTTACGCAGGTCGGCGACGGTATGGAGCACCTTGTAGTCCTCGCCGTTCGAACGGAACGACGCGTTGTCGCCGGACAGCGTCACGGCAGCGCCGTTGTTCAGCGTATGGCCGTTCTTCGAATTGAGTTCGAGGTGTGCATGGCGGCCGGTGAGCTTGACCGCCTCGTCGATGCGGATCTTGTCGGCGGCGTTGACGTTCAGGCTCGCGTTCGCGCCGGTGGCGGACACCGTTTGCTGCAGATCGACGTTGCCCTTCTGCGACGTGAGCGTGAGTGCGCGGTCGCTGTTCCACGCGACCGGGCCGCCGACCGTCAGGTCGCCCTGCGTGTTGGTGAGCGCGACGTTGGTGGTGCCGAGGTTGTTCGACAGCGTATCGGCATCGATCGAGGCGTTGGCCGGATAGAGACTGTCGATCTTGTTGTTTGCGACGCCTGCATTGGCCGCTTCGATGGTCCAGGTGCCGGCGGTGTTGCCCGCACGCGTGTCGACCGTGGCGTCGCGTGCAACGCGAACCTGCTGGCCGCGCGTGACGACGGAGCCTGCCGGCGCCTCGGCTTCGGCGGCGCTCGCGTCGAGCTTGCCGGCGACCGTGACCGTGTCGCCGTCGAGCGTGATCTTGCCGCCGTCGAGCGCGATCTTGCCGTTGAGGTCGGTGACGAGCCCCTTCGCTTCGATCGTGCCGGTGTTGTTGACGACGGCGTTCAGCAGGTTGCCCGCGGCGCGCGCGGTCATCAGCACTTCGCCGCCGTCGGCCTTGAGCAGGCCGCCGTTGCTGGCCTGCGCGTCGACGGCGCCGCCTTCGACCTGCAGGCTGAGCAGGTCGTTGCCGTCGAAGTTGACCTTGAACGCATTGCCGGCGCCGAGCGCGACGCGGCCCATCTTCGCCTGGATCACGCCGTTGTTGGACACGCGCGCGCCGAGCAGCGCGACGCTGCCGCCGTCGGCGGCGGTGATGCGGCCGTCGTTGACGATCGACGCGGTGGAGTTGCCGGAGAAACGATAGTTGCCGGCGAGGAAGTCGGCGTCGGCGATGTTCTGGGTGGAGGCGACGAGGCCGCCGACGTTGATCTGCGCGCCGGAGCCGAACAGCACGCCGTTGGGGTTGACGAGGAAGACTTTGCCGTTGGCGTCGAGCTGGCCGTGGATCTGGCTGCCGTTGTTGCCGACCACGCGGTTCAGCGCGATCGACTGCTTGCCGGGCTGATGGAACGACACGCGCTCGTTGCCGGCGATGCTGAAGTCGTTCCAGTTGGTGATGAGCTTGTCGGTGTGCTGGTTGATGGACATCGACTTGCCGTCTGCGTCGCGCAGAATGTCGGCCTTGCCGGCGGTGATGTTTTCGCCGGTGGGCAGCGCGAAGGCGGGCAGCGAGGTCAGGCCGAGCAGGGAGAGGGCGGCGGCGACGCGCTTGGCGCTGCCGGGTTTGGCGCGCCGGCGCGCGGTTTCCCCGACGGCGCTCCAGCATCCCTGGGTCTGGTTCCAGACCAGTGCGTAGGTCTTGTTCATGAGTTTTTTCCCTTTGAAAAAGGACTGGGAGATCGCTTCGACTTGGCTTGTATACCTAACGAAGCGCTGAAGGCGGAAAGACGTGGCATGCACGTTTCCGATGGTGCGGGCGGTTGCGCCGCCCGTGCTACTTGCGGCCCATCCCTGCCCGACGAGCCGCTCGTCGAATGCCGCTCAGAAATACTGGGCGGCCTGCAACCAGACGCTCGGCGAGCGCGTGGCCGATGCGACCGGATCGGCGTAGCCGATCGGCAGCGCGGCGGTGACGCTGATTTGATGGCGCGTGCCGAACCAGCTCGCGCCGATACCGAGCGACGACAATTGCACGGTATTGCGCTCGCGCGACCAGCGCTGCTTGCTGAGCTGGATGCGGCCCGTATCGGCGAATGCGCTCAGCTGCAAGCCGGGCGAGGCGAGATAGCGCAGTTCGGCCGTGGCCTGCCAGCCCTGGTCGCCGCTGCCGGCGCCGAGCGCGAACGCACGCACGCCGTACGGGCCGCCGAGGCTGAATTTCTCTGACGAGTCGAGATTGCGGGACGACAGTTGTGCGCTGAATTGCGTATAGAGCTGGAATCGCGAACCGAGCGATTGCAGTCGCAGTGCGCTGACATTCAGTTTTGCGAACTGGCCCATGGTGTGGACGTAGTAGTCCATGTCGAGCGGATCGTTGCCGCTCAGGTGACCGATGCCGACGGTCGCGGAGAAGCCGGTGCGGCCGCCGCCGCCGAGGCTGTCCTGGTGGTTGCCGCTCACGCCGAACGACCACAGATCGACGGTCTTGTCGTTGACCACGTCGAACGCGCCGTACACGTCGCGCAGGTGCTTGTTTTCGTAGACGACCTGCGCGTCGACGCTCGTGCGCCGGCTGCGCAGCAGCGGCTGCGTGACGAACGCGGAGCGGACGTCGGCGCCGCCGTGGTAGCGAAGTTCCTTCAGGCTGCCGCCGATCCGGTAGTTCATGTCGGAATAGGCGACGCCGACGCGAGTGGATGCGGGGCCGACCGGCACCTGATACGCCGCGCGGTAGTAGCGCTGGTTCGTGTTGCTCGTCAGGCCGCGCAGCGAGAAGCGATCGCCCAGGCGCAGCGGCGCGTTGACGTCGACGCTGCCGGTCGCGCGATAGCGGCCGGTCAGCGGATCGCCGAAGTTGTCGAGCTCGATCGAGCCGGTGGCGAAGCGGGCCGGTTCGGCATCGATCACGAGGTCGGTCGTGCCGGGTTCGCCGCCGGGGCGCAGCGTGCCCTTCGCATCGACGCCGGGCATCTCGTTCAACAGCATGAGGCTGCGCTCGAGACGGTTGCCGTGAGCGATTTCGCCGGGCTGTAGTGAAGCAAGCGGCTGACGCAGCGCGCGATCGAGCACGCGCGTGCGGTTGTGCAGTTCGATCTGCCCGTAGCGGCCTTCGACGACGGCGATGCGCACGACGCCGTGTTCGATGTCCTGGCGCGGCAGATACGCGCGGGCGAGGACGTAGCCGTGTTCGCGATAGTAGGTTGTGATTCGACCCGCGGCCTGTTGCAGGTCGCCGAAGCTCAGCTCGCGGCCGACGAGATCGACGAGTAGCGCGTCGAGTCGCGTGGCAGGAATCGCTGCGTTGCCTTCGATCGCGAATGCGCTGACCGGGATGCGCAGGCCGTCAGCCGCGGCAGGCGAGGGCTCTTCGCCTGGTGCGGGCATCGCGAGATCCGGTGCGGCAGGAGCGGGCAGTGCCGGGCGGAGTGTCTCGACGTCGCGTAGCGACTGGCCCGCATTGGGCACCTGGACCTGTGCATGCGCGATAGCGTGAAGCGATAGCGCGAGGCTGGTCAGGCACGCGATGCGGAACCGGCCTGATCGCCTTTCGGTGACTGGTTTGGCGTGGCCTGGCGGGCAGGCACGGAGCGCGGCCGCAACCGCAACCGCAACCGTGGCGGGAGGAGGGGCAGGTAATTGCGCCGGCATCGCGGGCGTCCCGGGCACGGCGTCAAGAGAATAGATGATGCGGATTTTCGACCTCGATCGGTTGCGCCTTTGGGCCGATGCATGGTCTTTCGCCTCGGCCGTTTGGAATGCCGAGGATGTTACGAAATGCTTCCTTGGATGAATATGGAACAAGTACGAGTGACTTGTCCCCATCATTCATTCTTGTCAGATTATTCGATTCACTTGCATCCGAGCTCAGGATGCCGATGCGTGGCGTCTCCACGACAGCCGCTTCAACGCAGCAAGCATCGGTCGCTCGATCCATGCATGACAGGCGTAGCCGCACGCGCAAACAGCGGCCAGCGTCGCGACCACGGCTGCCATGCCCGACCCCGTGACGGCATCGAGACGCACGCCGACGATCTTGTTCGTCGCGCCGATCACATACGGATGCAGCAAATAGATCAAATAGCTCGCATCGCCGAGCCGGGCGAGCGTCGCGTTTCGAATGGTCCAGCCCCACAGGTCGAGCGCGACCGCGGCGACGATCAATACGCAGGCCGGCACGCCCCACCAGAAGACACGTTCAAAGCCGGCCGGCGTGCCGAACAGGGTGGCGGCGAGCGGTATCGCCGCGAGCGCCGTTGCGGCCACCGCGAGCCACGCGACGCGCGGAAGACTTCCCGCGATGCCGGTTTCCAGAAGGCGACAGGCGAGCACGCCGAGCCCGAATTCGAGCACGAACGGCTGGCCAAGATGGGCGACGACTTCGCTAGCCGGGCCGCCGGCGGCCACGTATGCACAGAGCAGCGCAAGCGCGAGCGCCGAGAACGTCGTTGCATGACGGGCGCGAACGAACCCCATCGATCCGGCGATGGCGAGGTAGAACAGCATCTCGTATTCGAGCGTCCAGCCGTTGAGGTTCAGCGGCCCCCAATGGCCGTTCTCCTTCACGTAGGGCACGAACAGCAGCGACTTGACGAGATAGTCGATGCCGGCCGTCGTCGAATTCAGCCAGTGAGGCTTCACGACCGCGATCGCGAACACGCCGAGCGTGGTCAGCCAGTAGAGCGGCACGATCCGGATCAGGCGCTTGCGCAGGAAGTCGCGTCCCTCGCGCGGCGTGACGACGGACATGATGAAGCCGCTGATGATGAAGAAGACATCGACACCGGCCTGTCCGAACGGAAGCACGCCCATGTGATAACCGACGACGGCGAGCGCCGCGAGCGCACGTGCGCACTGGAGGTTACGGAAGAGGCCGGAATGGAAGGGGAAGGTCTGCATGTCGAGTTCAGCCGGTGGTGTCCGTGTGCGGCCGGTGATCGACCTTCGGCTTGGTTGGCGCGTTCGGTTGCCGCGTCCCGTTCATCGCTGCATCGCGCTTCGACCGGCACCGACCGGCCCGCGAATCGAATCCCGCGAACTGAAGCGCGCACAGCAACGCGACGCTCGACAGGTGGCGTGTATAGCTGCCGAGATCGGGTTCGAACAGCATCGATACGGCGACGTGACCGATGACGAAACAGGCGAGCAGGTCGCGCGCCGGATGCGAGCCATGCCGTGCACGACGCCACACGGCGGCCAGCACGATCCACACGAACAGCTGCATCGCGAGTTCCTTGGGTCCCACGTCGAACAGCAGCGGCAGATTCAACCGCAGCACCCCATACGCATAGTTCGCGCAGAAGGCAACGAACGAATCGGGCACGACCGGGTTGTAGAAACTCGTGCGCGCGCCGAACGGCGAACCATAGGCGAGATAGTCGGCCGCCATGTCGCGAGGATGCTGGAGCAGGTAGTACACGTCCGACGGCAGCAGGAACAGCGTGATCGCACCCGCGCCGATCAGCAGCGTCTTGCCGCGCCATGACACGTGCCGGAACAGGAACGCGGCCAGCGCGATCGCGAGAATCAGCGCGAAGTAGCTGCGCACGACGGCCGCGTAGCCGGCATAGAGCGCAACGACGGCCACGAAGGTCCACGCGGTCGAGCGCCGCTGCGCGATGCCGGCCAGCACGAGCGCGATCAGCACGACGAGCGTGTCCTTGCTCGCGACGAACAGGTTGAAGAACACGCACGGCGCCAGCAGCACGACGGTCGCGGCCAGCGACCCGAGGCGCCGGCCTTCGCCGACGATCCGCCAGATGAACACCGTGCCGATCGCGGCAACGAACAGCGACGTGCCGGCCGGGCCGAGCAGTGCATAGAACTTCGCGACCGCATCGAACGAGGTGCCCTCGTAGGTGCTGCCGCCGCCGATCTGGCTCTGGATCTTCTCCGCATCGCGGAACACGAACTCGGGCAGGAACGTGTCGGCCTTCGCGTAGACGATCCAGTAGACGAACACGATCATCGCGCCGACCGCGCGCGTCACGCCGCGGCTCAGTGCCGGGCCACCGGCAATCAGGTTACGCAGCATGCAGGGCCGCCTCCTTGCGCGTGGCCGCGCGGGACCGGCCGGTGCGCGCGACGATCAGCGCCAGCGTGGCGACGATGCCGGCGCTGGCTGCCAGATGCGCGATGGCCGCGCCCATCGCGCCGGCGTGAGCGATCAGGGTCCACGCAAGCGGCAGGTACGACAGCGTGAGCGCGATCATCGACAGCATCACGGCGACACCGGTACGCAGCGCGATCGCGGCCGTCCACAGCACGTCCGCCGCGCCGCGCAGCACGAACGACACGAGCAGGGTCGCGAGCAGCGCGAACTGGCCGGTGGCGGCCGGTTCGTGCGCGAGCGCGAGCAGGTCGCGATGCAGTGCAAGGACCGCGGCCGCCGCGATCGAGGTGACGGCCACGCTGGCCATCGTCGCTCGAGCGGCCAGCCGGGAGAAGGCATGCGGCGCGTCGGCCAGCACGCGCACGAAGCGCGGGCCGGCCGTCACGACGACGCTCGAGAACGCGAGTGCCTGGATCGCGTTGGCGATCGACCACGCGAACACGTACCGGCCGAGTGCATCGGCGCTCAGGTGGCCGCCGCCGATGAACCGCTCCGCGTATTGCAGCGACGCGAGGACGATGCCGGCCACGTAGAACGGCAACCCATGCCACCAGACCGACACCACGCCGCGTTCGCGCGCGGCCGGTGCGTGAGCCGTCCGCGGGCTGCCGCGCGCCTCGCGTGCCGCCCGGCGGATACGCCACCACGCAAGCGCGACGACGCACGCATTGGCCGCGAACCACAGGGCTAGGACCGCATCGATCGAATCCAGCACACCGACGAGCAGGCCCGCGCACGCGAGGCCGGCCCACGCGCCCGTGCGGACGAACAGCAGCAGCGAGCCGGCGCGCGGTCGATGCAGCGAGAACAGCCAGCCGTTCGCCTCGAATGCCGCGTGCTCGGACAGCGCGACGAACAGCACGCACCACGCGAGCCGCGTCGACAGGCCGAAGCGGACGAGCAGGCCGGCGTCGCCGTTGCTCGTCGCAATGGCGAGCGTCGCAATGAGCAGCAGGTAGAGCCCGCCGTACGCGAGGCAGAGGGTGCGCATCGCGCCGAACGCGGACAACGGATCGGCTTCGCTGAGCCGTCGGTTGAGTTCGGGGCTGAAGCCGAGGCCGAGCAGTTTCGACGCGATCACGGTCGCGGCGACCGCAAGCCCGTACGCGGCGACCGCGTCGAAGCCGAGCGTGCGCGCGACGACGATCGCGAGCGCGAATTTCAGGCCGAGCGCCAGGCCGCGCAGCAGCAGGCGCGTCAGCATGGCGTGACCTCGTCGGCTTCGATGGCCGTATCGATGTCGGAATCGGCCCGATGGGCGGCGCGCAGCGTGTCGATCACGCGCGCGCGTGCGGCGCGGATGCGTGCGAAGCCGCCCTGCGCGGCCTGCCAGAACGCCGTAGCCGCGCCGGGCGCGAGGATCGTCCGGCAGACGCGCGCCGGATCGAACTCCGCGCCGTTGACGACCCAGTCATCGAGTTTCATGTCCGCATACGCGCCGAAGCCCTTGCGTTCATAGCTGACGTGGAACGCGGGGACGCCATGCAGGATCGATTCCAGCGCGCCGTGCAGGCGAACCGACACCGTGACGTCCGGCCGGTCGGTTTCGAGAAGCGTCTTGAGCGGCGTCAGTGGTTCCTCGATGCCGAGGCTGCGGTAGTACGCGGGGTCGTCGTTGCCGCGCCCCGTGCTTTGCACGGCAAAGCTGACCCGGCACGTCGCGCGCACCTGTTCGACCAGCTGCGCGATCGATGCGTCATAGCGCGCGCGTCGTGTCGCGCTCCAGGCGGGGGCGCGGCGCAGCACGAAGGCGACATGGCGGACGGTGTCGCGCGTCGGCGCGGCCTGCCGAAGGATGGACTCGCCGCGATGTCCGAAGTCGAGCACCGCGAGATCGGGCGCGCGCCGCGTGTTGGGATTCGCGGCGAGGAAGGCGGCCGAACGGTCGTCGCGCACGAACACCGTATCGAACGCGCCGAGCAGCGACTGCAGATGCGTGCCGACGGCGCGTGAGGACAGCACCGGGCCGATGCTTTGCGGCAGATAGACGGCGGGCTTGCCGGACGCGCGCGCGGCCCGCATTTGCAGCAGGTGGCCGGCTTCGAGCTTGAGCGCTTCGAGGGCGGTGCGTGCGCGCAGATAGCCGCCGCCGACGCCGACGATCAGGTCGACTTCGTCGAGCAGGCCGCGCAGTGCGTTCAACCTGCGGTTCATTCGAATGGGCAGCGCGGCAGCGGCGGCACCGACGAGCCGGCGCTTGCCGCGTTCCGCGAGCACGGGCGCTGCCCATACGTCGTCGTACGCCGGAAACGAAGCCGGATCGGCCGCGACGATCGACACGCGGACGGCATCGCCGAAGGCTTCACGGAGCAGGCCGACGGACAGGTCGACCAGCAGGCCGTCACCGGAATTGCGGGCGCTATACGCGTGCAGCAGCGCGACGTGAGTAGGGTGCGTCATTCCGGACCTCGTCTGGAAAGGGTGTGATAGAGGTCGAGCGTGTGCGCGACCATCGTTTCGGCGGAGAAGTGACCGAAGGCCGCTGCGCAGTTCGCGCGCATCGCGTCGCGTGCGGCCGGATCGTTGGCGAGCGCGACGATCGCGCGGGCGAAACGCGTGGTGTCGTCTTCGTTCTGCACCACGACGCCGATGTCATGCGTGGCGATCAGCTCGGTCGCGCCGGACACCTGCGTGGCGACGATGGGCACGCGGGCCGCCATCGCTTCGAGGCACACGTAGGGAAAGCCTTCGTAGCGGCTCGGCAACGCGAACAGGTCGAAAGCGGAGAAATAGCGGCTCGCCTGGTTCACGCGGCCGACGACGTGAAGATTCGGCGGCAGATCGTCGACCTCGTCGCCGGCCGCTGCGATGAAGTCGCCGGAACCGATCGCGACGATCTGCACCGAGCGGCCGCAGTGGCGATACACGCCGCGCGCGATCCGCACGAGACGATCGATGCCTTTCTGATGATCGAAGCGCCCGACGAAACCGACGACGCGTGCGTCGAGCGCGATGCCGAGTGCGCGTCGTGCTTCCTCGCGCGACATCAGGGCGGGCGGCCGGACGCCGTTGACGATCGTCTTGATCCGTGCGGCCGGAATGCCGAGCGCTTCGTTCAGGTGTTGCGCCTCGTCGTGCGACACGGCGACGATCCGGTGCGTGCAGAGGCGGCCGAGCAGCCGCTCGATCGTTCCGTAGACGCGGCGCTGGCGGTTGCCCAGCGTCGGGTTCAGCGTATAGACCGCGTGCGGCGTGTAGACCTGCCGCCACGGCCCGACGCACAGGCGCGCGATCGCCCCGGCTTTCGAGCTGTGGCTGTGCACGATGTCGGGACGGATGCGCAGCAGGTGGCGATAGACGTGGCCGACCGCGAGCGCGTCGCGCCAGCCGACCGCGCGCTGCATCGGCACCGCCTGCACGCTTGCGCAGCGCGACAGCACGTGCGCATCGAGGATCGTGGCGTCGAAACGCGGGCCGTGCGGCACGATCAGGTGCAGTTCGATATCGTCGGCGGCGCTCAGTCCGTCGATCAGGTCGGCGAGATGGACGGCCACGCCGCCGCCCGCGGCTTCGACGACGAGGGCGATCCGCAGGCGCGCCGCGCGGGCCGGCGCGTGCCGGGCGCGCAATCCGGTTGCGGCGGAAGCGGCTGCCGGTGCGACATCGCGGCTTGCGGCGCGTTCGAGGTGACGGGTATCGCTCATCGCGGCTCTCCCCGGCGGTGCGACACGAGTGCGCGCAGCGTGCGGACGACCGACGAGGCCAGTCCGCAGCGCGACGGCGCGTAACGGTATTGCGTATAGCGATAGGCGCCGTAGCGCGAGCCGTACCGGCCGACGTGCGGATCGACGCCGTTGAGCAGCACGCCGCTCGCGGCGACACCGTTGTGCGCGAGGCGGCGCATGGTTTCGTCCAGCTCGGCGACGCGTGTCGACGCGGCGCGCGCCGTGAGCAGCACGGTGCCGGCGTGGCGGCCGAGCGTGACGGCGTCGGTCACCGCGAGAATCGGCGCCGCGTCGATCACGACGACGTCATAGCGGGCCGACAGCGCGTCGAGCAGGGCGGGGACGCGTTCGTCGTCAAGCAGTTCGGACGGATGCGCGGGCACCGCGCCGGTCGGGATGAAGTCGAGGCAAGGCACCACGTCGCGGTGGGTCACGTCGGCCGGCGCGGCCGTGCCGGACAGCAACTCGGCGAAGCCGCGCTCGCGCGGGACGCCGAGCGATTCGTGCAGATGACCCTTGCGCAGGTCGCCGTCGACGAGCAGCACGCGCTCGCCGTTGGCCGCGAGCAGCGCCGCGAAGTTCGCCGCGACGAACGACTTGCCCGCGCCCGGCGCGGGGCCGGTCAGCAGCAGCACGTTGTTGCGCGCGCCCTGCATCGCGAAGCGCAGCGCCGTGCGCAGGCTCCGCAGGCTTTCCACGGCAGGATCGTGCGGGTGCCGCGCACTCAGCAGGTTCGGCCCCGGTGCGTGCTGCGCGATGCGTCGCGCCATCTGCCGCTGCGCCGCCGAGTCGGGAATCGTCGCGTAGACGTCGATGTCGAGATGCCGCTCGATCTCGTCCGCGTGGCGGACGCCGCCGAACAGGAAGTCGCGCGCAAAGGCGAGCGCGATGCCGAACGCGAGCCCGATCAGCGCGGCCGCTGCGATGACGAACGGCCGCTTCGGGCGCACGGGATCCTCGGGCACGATCGCCGTATCGACGAGCCGCACGCTGCCGGTCTTGCCGGCCTTGACCAGTTCGAGCTGCTGCGTGTTCGCGAGCAGCGCCGTATAGAGATCGGTGTCGACCTTCACGTCGAGCATCAGCCGCACGGCGTTCTGCTGCAGGTCGGGCAGCCGTCGCACCTGGTGCTCGAAGCCGCGTTGCTCGCGGCCGAGCGTGGCGATCTGCGCATCGAGTGCGACCATGTCGGGGTGGCCCGGCGCGAAGCGCGTGGCCATTTCGTCGCGCTTCTGCTGCAGTTCGAGGCGGCGCGTGGTCGCGTCGGCCGTCTGCTGCAGGATCAGCTTCGCTTCCTCGGTCAGGTCGATCGTGCCGTTCGCGTTGCGCAGGTCTGTGTAGCGCTGCTCGGAGTCCTGCAGTTGGCGCTTGAGCACCGGCAGTTGCGCGTTGAGGAACGCGAGCGATTGCGCCGCGTCGGCGGACTTGCGCTCGATGTGCTGGCGCACGTAGTGGTTCGCCACCGCCTGAAGCTGCGACTGGATCCGTTGCGGGTCGGGGCCGCGCAGTGTCGCGACGATCACGCCCGACTGCTTGATCTTCTCCTGCACGTCGAGGCCGCGCCGCAGCGTGTCGATCGTCTCGGCACGCGATTCGCGTACGAGCGTGAAGCGGGTGGCAGGATTCGCGTCGATGTGGGCGATTTCGAGTGCGATCGGGCCGCTGGCGGTCGGGAACATCTCCAGGTGCCCGATGCGGCCGGTGACGGCCGACGGCAGCGCGGATCCGGTCAGCCGGTAGCGCTGGCTGTCGAGCCGCGTCAGTTCGAAGCGCTCGCCCTCGAGTGCCCGGGGGACGTCGAAGCGGGCAGCCACGATCGCTTCCTCGCCCCACGCATAGCCGCCGAAACCGAGGAGGCCGGGGGGCGCGAGGCCGGTGTTGAAGCGCGACACGAAATCGCCGACCAGCGGAAAGCGCTTCGGCTGCGCGACGATGTAGCTGCGCAACTCGTCGACGGCGCGCGTGACGACGAGCCGCGACGCGAGAATCTGCGCTTCGGCCGCGGCGTTCGACTTGATGTCGAACAGCGACGACACGTCGCCGAGCATGCTTTTTGCAGCGGACGTGTCGCCGCTGTCCTCGACCTGGAGCAGGATGTCGGCCTGGTATTGCGGCGCGGCGAGAAACGCGTACAGCGTGCCGGCGCCGACGCAGGCGGCGGTAGCGAGCGCGATCAGCCAGCGCTGGGCGGCGAGCACGTCGACGACGCCGGCGAGGTCGAGCTCGGCGCCGCGATCGTGCGATCGTTCGCGGGAAACGGGTGAGGTCATCGATTCGGTCCGGAAAGCGGGGTGGAGGAGGAAGCGGCCGGCGCGATGCGCGCGCACCACGCGTCGACACCGCGCTCGATGAGCTGCAGGCTGTGTTCGAACGACGCGCGCGGGCCGAGATAGGGGTCGGGGATGTCGAAGCCATGCGCGGCGGCGCCGAGGCGGAACACGCGGCCGCACAGGAACGGGTGGCGGCGCTCGAGCCAGCGCTTCTGCTCGAGGTCCATCGTCAGGATCAGGTCGGCGCGCGTGACATGCCGTGTCGACACCTGGCGCGCGCGGTGCGGGGCGAGGTCGAGGCCGCGCTCGCCCATCAGGTCGATGGCGTGCGGGTCGGCGGGCTGGCCGTCGAGTGCGCCGATGCCGGCCGACCGCACGTCGACGCCGGGCAGGCGCGCGCCGAGCAGCGCCTGCGCCATCGGGCTGCGGCAGACGTTGCCGACGCACACGACGAGCAGCGTGGCGATGGCGCTCATTTGACGGCGAGCGCCGCGGTGGCGCTGGTGTTGACGCCGGGCAGCAGCAGGCTCAGCACGCGGCTGAAGCGCACCAGGCCGTTGCCGTCGACGTAGACGATGTCCTTCGGCTGCAGCGCGAACTCGTTGGCGAGCACCATCGACACCGGCGAGCGCGCGTCGAGGTGGAACACCTGCGGATCGCCCGTCTGCGAGCCGCGGATCACGAACATCTGCGCGGCGTCGGCGGTATTCGCGTTCACGCTGCCGGCCTGCGACAGCGCGTCCGACAGCGTCAGCCGGCCGTCGCGCAGCGGCACCGCGAGCGACGGCTTGTTCACTTCGCCCATCACGTACACGCCGTAATCGCTGCGCGACGGCACGTGCAGCAGGTCGCCGGCAGCCAGCACGACGTCGGCCGGATTGCGGCCGTCGCGCAGCATGCGCGTCAGGTCGAGCGGATAGGACACCCCGTCGCGCACCAGCGTCATGCGGCTCTGGTCGGCGCCCGTGCCGAGCCCGCCCGCGCGGCCGAGCGCTTCGTAGAGCGTCATCGGCACGTCGTTGACGGGCTGCGCACCGGGCGTGCGGACTTCGCCGTCGATATAGACCTGCTGAGAGCGGAACGACGCGACGCGCAGCGTCACTTGCGGATGGCGATAGACGCGCGACAGCGCGGCGGCGAGGCGGGCCTGCGCGGCGTCGGCCGTGAGGCCCGCGACCGGCACGCTGCCGGCGAACGGGAACGCCACGTTGCCGTGCGGATCGACGACGAAGCCCGCGACCGGGTCGGCCGCGCGCGGCGCGTTCTGCTGCGCGGCGCCTTGCGCGGCCGCGAGTTCGGGGTGATCCCAGACGGTGATCTGCAGCACGTCGCCGGCGCCGAGGCGGTAAGCGCCGGGCGTGGCTGCCAGCGGGCCGGGCGGCAGGTTCGGCTGCTGCGCGGCCTGCGCGTCGAGCTGGCGGATCAGGCTGGCGTCGATCGTCGTGATCCGGAACGGCAGGGCACTCGCGTTGGCGTCAGCGTGCCCGGCCGGCCGGCCGTCGGTCGTGGTGGTCGGTGCGCTCATCTGCATGCCGGGTGCGAATGCACAGGCCGACAGCGCGACGCTGACCGCTGCGGCCAGCAGCGTGCGCACGCGGTAGGGACGTGCGGATCCAGCCCGCTCGATCGTGGCGGAAGTCATCAGTCATCCTTATCGTGGTGCGGCGACGCGCGATGGCGGTGCCGCGTGCGTATCAGTACGCGTTGCGGTGAGACCAGCCGCGCAGGGCGGTGGCCAGGACGATGCGCATGTCGAGGGCGAACGACCAGTTGCGCAGGTAGTGGAGATCGGCTTCGACGCGGCGCTGCATCTTTTCGACGCGGTCGGTCTCGCCGCGCAGGCCGTTGATCTGCGCCCATCCGGTGATGCCGGGCTTGACGCGGTAGCGGTGGATGTAGCCGTCGACGATCTTCCGGTAGAGGTCGTCGTGTTCGAGCGCGTGCGGGCGCGGGCCGACGACCGACATCTCGCCGCGCAGCACGTTGAGGAACTGCGGCAGCTCGTCGAGGCTCGTGCGACGCAGGAACGCGCCGACCCGCGTGATGCGCGGATCGGCGCGCGTCGCCTGGCACACTTCGCCGCCCGCGTCGTGCAGCCGCATCGTGCGGAACTTGAAGATCGTGAACGCCTGGCCGTCCGCGCCCTTGCGCTGCTGGCGGAACAGCACGGGGCCGTTCGACGACAGCCGGACCGCCGCGGCGATCGCGAGCAGCAGCGGCGCCAGGCCGACGAGGACGGTGGCCGCGAACACGCGATCGAAGATCGCCTTGTGCAGCAGCGCGCGCGACGACAGCGGCGACGCGACCAGGTTGATCGCCGGTGCGCCGACGAGGTCGATCATCTCGCCGTCGAACATCGCGAGCTTGCTGACGTCGGGCACGAAGCGGATGTTGACGAGATCGTCGCGGAACGCGTCGAGCACGGCCATCACGATGCGCGCCTCGCCGATCGGCAGCGCGAGCCAGACTTCGGGAATCGCGTGCGTGCGGACATGCTGGGCGAACGTATCGAGATCGCAAAAGCGCGGCATGCCGTCGGGGCTCGTCGGGTTGGCGCTGGCGATATCGAACGTCGCGGCTGCGCGGAATCCGGCCGACGGTGCGCTGGCGATGCGGTCGAGGACGGCGTCGCGATGGGCGCCGGTGCCGACGATCGCGACGAGACGATCGCTTTCCTGCGGGCGGCCGATCCGTTCGAGCGTCGTGCCGGCGACGACGCGCGATGCGACGAGCGCGATGCCGCTCGTCGCCGTCCAGAGCAGGTACCAGGGCAGCGGAATGGCCAGCGTCGGCGCGAGCACCCGCATCACGAGCGCCGCGCCGGCCTGCGCCGCCAGCCACGCGAACGCGGTCAGCAGCGCGGTGCGGTGCGTGGGGGTACGGGCGGGCGCGTGATAGAGGCGGAATGCGGGAAACAGCAGCAGCGCAAAGGTCGCCGCGCAGGCAACGGCGGCCAGTTCCGACGACCGATCGACGTCCGGGCCATGCAACACGAGCGCGGCGGCCAGCGCGCCGAACGAGATCAGTGCGACGTCAGCGATACGCGCGATCAGGCCGCCGGCGGTACGCGCTGTGTGCGCGTGCCGTGGTTCGAATGACATATCCATATACCCTTCTGCTGCCGTTCTGATTTAAAGGGACGCCCGTCGTTCCGATCGCGACGCGAAACCGCACGCTCGGCCGTAGCGGAGCGCGGCCGCTGTTTCCACTGCATGGGAAATGCCACCGGGGAAGGAGACGCTGCCTGGGGTGCCGGTCGACCTGATGCGCCGCAACGGTGCTATCCGAGCCTCGCGCGATGAAGGACGAATGCTTGCGAAACGTTGCGGCCGACACGACAGGGTCAATTTTCGGGAAGCGGGGGCCCGATTTAAATAGAACGCCTACTAAATGCCGTGTAAAAGGATTAGTACGTGTACGAATAAGCCGGATTGCTGTCCGAATGGGCGATTGACGAGTCGGACACGTCTTTAGAAAGACGCGCGATGTCGGCGCGCCGAGGCGAACGATTCGCAACGGACGGAGAGCGGCGGGCTAGACAGCGAGGGTTGGGGGCAGCCGAAGAAATGGCGTGCGGGAGGGCGGACGTGTAGGGGGGCAACGACAACGGCAACGACAACGGCGATCCGGGCGATCGCCGTGATCCAGGTGCCGGCGCGCGACTTTGGCGCACCGGCGTTTCATCTCGAATGCCTCAACCGTTCCGGAAAATCTCGCTATACGCGCTCAACGCCGGCACGCCGCCGAGATGGGCATACAGCACCTTCGACCCCGGCTCGAATTCCCCGAGCCGTACCTTGTCGATCATCCCGTGCATCGACTTCCCTTCGTAGACCGGATCCGTCAGCATGCCTTCGAGCCGCGCGCACAGGCGAATCGCTTCGAGCGTGCCGTCGTTCGGCAGCCCGTATTCGGGGCCGGCGTAGCGCGTGTCGAGCACCACGTCCGCGGCGGTGATCGGCCGGCCCAGATCGACGAGTTCGGCGGTGTGCCGCGCGATGCGCGTGATCTGCTCGTGCGTGCGCTCGGGCGTGGCCGATGCGTCGATCCCGATCACGCGGTCGGCCCGCCCGTCGGCCGCGAAGCCGACGACCATCCCCGCCTGCGTGCTGCCCGTCACCGAGCACACGACGATGTAGTCGAACCTGAAGCCGAGTTGCGCCTCCTGCGCACGCACTTCTTCCGCGAACCCGACGAAGCCGAGCCCGCCGAGCGGATGCTCGGAACAGCCGGCCGGGATCGGGTAAGGCTTGCCGCCCGCCTGCCGCACGCGCTCCATCGCTTCTTCCCAACTGCGGCGGATGCCGATGTCGAAGCCGTCGGACACGAGCCGCACGTCCGCGCCCATCATGCGCGACAGCTGGATGTTGCCGACCCGGTCGTACACCGGATCGTCGTAGTTGACCCAGTGCTCCTGCACGAGCACGCATTTCATCCCCAGATGCGCGGCGACGGCGGCGACCTGGCGCGTCTGGTTCGATTGCACGCCGCCGATCGACACGAGCGTATCCGCGCCCTGCGCGAGCGCATCGGGGACGAGGTATTCGAGCTTGCGCGTCTTGTTGCCGCCGAACGCGAGGCCGCTGTTGCAGTCCTCGCGCTTCGCATACAGCTCGACCTTGCCGCCGAGGTGTTCGCTCAGGCGCTTGAGCGGCTGGATCGGCGTCGGGCCGAACGTGAGCGGATAACGGGCGAAACGTTGCAGGTTCATCGGCGGGCTCCGGAAAGCAGGGGGCAGGGCGGGAAATCGGTTCGCTCGGTTGCGGCCGGCAGGCCGTGTTCCGACCAGAAAAATGATAGGCAGAAGCGCGAGAAATGAGCTTGCGAAATAAATTGCGCTGGCCTACGTTATGGACGATACGAGAACATGACAAGCAATTTTGATTCGCAGAACAGGAGGGCGACGCAATGAAATTAGATCGAGACAGCGCATCGCCGGCCGACGCCGCACCGGCGCTCGATCGCATCGACCGCGCGATCCTGCGGCAGTTGCAGCAGGACGCGTCGATCTCCAACGTGAGCCTCGCGGCGAAGGTGAAGCTGAGTGCGCCGGCGTGCCTGCGGCGCGTCGAGCGGTTGAAGGAAATGGGGCTGATCCGCGGCATCGTTGCGCTGCTCGACCCGAAGCTGCTCGGTGCGGGGATGCTGGTCGTGATCGGCTTCGTGCTGGATCGCTCGACGCCCGAAGCGTTCGCCGCGTTCGAGAAGGCCGCGCAGAAAGTGTCGGGGTGCGTCGAGTGTCACGTCGTGACCGGCGAATTCGACTACTTCATGCTGGTGCGCACGCGCGACAACGACAGCTTCAACCGGTTGCACGCCGAACAGCTGCTGTACCTGCCGGGGGTGCGGCAGGTGCGCTCGTTCATGGTGCTCAAGGAGATTCTGTCGACGCATGCGCTGCCGTTGTAAACAGGCGTGTTCGACGAATGCGCGCCGGACTGGCGCTTGCCATCCCCGTCAACCCGTCCATTTGCCGACGAAACGGCGACAGTCGCCCGACACCGCCGAAAGGGACCGAACGAGACGCACCCAAGCGCGTCGCATCTTCACGACGCGGCGCGAAACGATCGCGTATGCTCGTCCGTTCGGTGGCGCAGGCGGCCACCGCAGCCGATTCATTCGTGTGACGACCCATCAACGAGCGAGGACAGCATGGCCAAACAGACGATGGCGGAGTATCTGGCGAAGACGCTGGCGGCAGCCGGCGTCGAGCGCATCTGGGGCGTGACGGGCGACAGCCTGAACGGCCTGTCGTTCAGCCTGAGCCAGATCGGCTCGATCCGCTGGATGCATACGCGGCACGAGGAAAGCGCCGCGTTCGCGGCCGGCGCGGATGCCGCGTCGACCGGGCGGCTCGCGGTGTGCGCGGGCAGCTGCGGCCCCGGCAACCTGCACCTGATCAACGGCCTCTACGACTGCCACCGCAATCACCAGCCGGTGCTCGCGATCGCCGCGCACATTCCGTCGACCGAGATCGGCCTCGGCTACTTCCAGGAAACCCATCCGCAGGAACTGTTCCGCGAATGCAGCCATTTCGCGGAGCTGGTGACGAACGCGTCGCAGTTCCCGCGCGTGCTCGCGCGCGCGATGCGCACCGCGATCGACGAGCGCGGCGTCGCGGTGATCGTGCTGCCGGGCGACATCGCGCTCGGCGACGGCCCGGAAGAGCCGGCGGCGTGGAGCGAAGCGGCGCCGCCGTCGATCCTGCCGGCCGATGCCGATCTCGACCGGCTCGCGGCGCTGCTCAACGCGTCCGACGCGGTCACGCTGCTGTGCGGCAGCGGCACGCAGGGCGCGCACGACGAGGTGGTCGCGCTGGCCGATACGCTCGGCGCGCCGGTCGTGCATGCGCTGCGCGGCAAGCAGTTCGTCGAATGGGATAACCCGTTCGATGTGGGGATGACGGGGCTGATCGGCTTCAGCTCGGGCTATCACGCGATGGAATCATGCGACACGCTGCTGATGCTCGGCACGGATTTCCCGTACCGGCCGTTCTATCCGTCGAACGCGAAGGTCGCGCAGATCGACTGGAAAGGCTCGCAGCTCGGCCATCGCGCGCCGCTCGCGCTCGGCCTCGTCGGCACCGTGAAGGAAACGATCGCGGCGCTGCTGCCGCGCTTGACGCGCAAGACGCAGCGGCGTTTCCTCGAGAATGCGTTGAAGCACTACGCGGCGGCGCGCAAGGGGCTCGACGATCTCGCGGTGGCCGAGCCGCCGGGCCGCGCGATCCATCCGCAGTACCTGACGAAGATCGTCGACGAAGTCGCGGCGGAAGACGCGATCTTCACGGCCGACGTCGGCACGCCGACGCTGTGGGCCGCGCGCTACCTGACGATGAACGGCAAGCGGCAGTTGCACGGCTCGTTCAATCACGGCTCGATGGCGAACGCGATGCCGCAGGCGCTGGGCGCGCAGGGTGCGCATCCGGGGCGGCAAGTGGTGTCGCTGTCCGGCGACGGCGGGCTGTCGATGCTGCTCGGCGATCTGCTGACCGCACGCCAGCTCAAGCTGCCGATCAAGATCGTCGTGTACAACAACAGCCTGCTCGGCTTCGTGTCGATGGAGCTGAAGGCGGCCGGCTATCTCGACACGAACGTCGACCTGAGCCCGACCGACTTCGCGGCGATCGCGAAGGGCGCGGGCGTCTTCAGCGTGCGCGTCGAACATTCGGAGAACGTCGAGGAAGCGCTGCGCATGGCGTTCGCGCATGACGGGCCGGCGGTCGTCGACGTCGTCACGTCGAAGTACGAGCTCGCGATGCCGCCGAAGATCGAACTCGCGCATGCGAAGGGCTTCAGCCTGTTCATGCTGCGCGCGATCTTGAGCGGGCGCGGCGACGAGATCGTCGAGCTGGCGAGAACCAACCTGCGGTAATGCGGTGCCGCGCGCGATGCTGCGGGCAGCGCGCGCGGCGTAACCCATCGACGAACGTGCCGGGGTGCGTTCGTCTTCGCAGCACGCATTGAACAACACAAGCAACATGGCAATCGAGATTCGCGCCTACGAGGCATCCGACCTGCACACGCTGTCGGCCATCTGGTTCGACGCGTCGCTGCTTGCGCATCCGTTTCTCGGCGAGGCGCGGCTGCGCGAGCAGCGCACGCTGATCGAACAGGTTTATCTACCCAACGCGGAAACCTGGGTCGCGTGGCGTGGCGGCGAACCGGTCGGCTTCATCGGTCTGCTCGATGGTTCAATCGGCGGATTGTTCGTCGCGCCGGCGTTGCACGGCCACGGGATCGGCCGCGCGCTGGTCGAGCATGCGCTCGCGCTCAAGGGCTCGCTCGATCTGGAGGTGTATGCCGACAATCGCGATGCCCATGCGTTTTACACGCGGCTCGGCTTCGACGAAATTTCGCGGCGCGACGAGGACGACGAAGGCTTGCCGTTCGCGAACATCCTGATGCGCGCCACGCGCTGAACGACCGGTCATGCTGACGGCCGACGATCTTGCCGCGATCGAGACCGCACTGCAGCAGATCCGGATCGTCGGCGAGCGCTATCCCGCGCATTTCTAGCAGCACATCGACCGCTGACCGGGCGTGCGCCAGCTGATCCGGCACGAATTGGTCAGGCAAATCAGGGTCAATCTTCACGTCAGCTTAAGTTTGCGTTTCCTAGAATCGATTGACCGTCGCGTGTACAGCGACGGACCGATTCGCCCAGGAGGATGCGCATGAACCCTACCCGTTTCGCCGTAGCCCAGTTCCGCGCGGTCATCGGCACGCCGCCGCTGACCGCGCAAGCGCCGGAGGCCCGCCGATGATGTGGCCGAACGCGTGGCGTGTCTCGGCACTGTTCGTGCGCGAGTGGGTCGGCCGTCCGGCCGCGGTGGGCGCGTTGTGCCCGAGTTCGCGGCAGCTGGCGCGCGAAATGGCCGACGCGGTGCCGGACGGCGCCGGGCTGGTCGTCGAGCTCGGCGGCGGTACCGGCGCGATCACCGCGGCGTTGCTCGAACGCGGTGTCGCGCCGCGGCGGCTCGTGGTGGTCGAACGTTCGCCGGCGTTCGTCCAGCATCTGCGGCGACGCTTTCCGGGCATCACGATCGTGTCGGGCGACGCGCGGCAGCTCGAACGGCTGCTGCCGCCCGAGGCGCGCGTCGACGCGATCGTGTCGTGCCTGCCGCTGCGCACGCTGCCGCGTCAGGACGTGACGGCCATCATCGACCAGTGCCATCGCGTGCTGTCGGCCGACGGCGTGATGATTCAGTTCACGTACGACCTGCGGCCGCCCGGCCGTCATCCGCTCGGCGATTCGGCATTTGTTGCCTGCGGCAGCCGGATCGTGTGGGCAAACATACCGCCCGCGCGCATCGTGACCGTGCGCAGCGTCGCCGCCGAACACGCGGAATGACGTCGTCGCGCGTGGGGCGCCCGATCGTGGCGCCTCGCTCTCGCCTTTCATAAATCCTTCTAATCCTTCCAATTGCCATTCATATTGCCGTCACATCCGGTTCCTACCATCGCCTTTCATTTCGAAAGCATCAATGGCGGGGGGAGCGGGCAACATGAATCGAATCAAACTGGCGGCGCTGCTGTGCGCGGGCGCCTTTGCACTGGCCGGATGCGGCAGCGACGACGGCCCGACCAGCACGGCGCCCGCGCCCGTGCAGGCGGCGGCGCGCAACGTGATCTTTTTCCTCGGCGACGGCATGGGGATCACGACGCTGACGGCCGCGCGCATCTACGCGGTCGGTGAAGACGGCGCGCTCACGATCGACACGCTGCCCGAAACCGCGTTCGTGAAGACCTATTCCAACGATGCGCAGGTGACGGACAGCGCACCGTCGATGTCGGCGTACATGACCGGCGTCAAGACCAACAACGAAGTGATCTCGATGTCGCCCGACACGAAGGCGATCGAGCCGACCGCGAGCCTCACCGGCAACTGCGGCGCGAACAACGGCAAATCGGCTGCGACGCTGCTCGAGATCGCGAAGGCGCAGGGGCTGGCCACCGGTGTCGTGACGACCACGCGCGTCACGCACGCCACGCCGGCGGCGACGTATGCGCACGTGTGCCATCGCGACGCCGAGAACGATATCGCCGCGCAGCTCGTGCCGGGCGGCGCGGGCTACAACGGCGCGCTGGGCGACGGCGTCGACGTCGTGCTCGGCGGCGGCACGCAATTCTTCGTGCCGAAAGACGGCGGCGGCAAGCGCACCGACGGCCGCAACCTGGTCAACGAGCTGAAGGCGAAGGGCTATGCGGTCGCGCAGAACCGCGACGACCTGCTGGCCGCCGACGCGACGAAGGGCGGCAAGCTGGTCGGCCTATTCGCGTCGAGCCACATGAGCTACGACCTCGATCGCGGCGCGACCAAGGAGCCGAGCCTCACCGACATGGCGACGCGCGCGCTCGACGTGCTGCAGAAGAACCCGAACGGCTATTTCCTGATGGTCGAAGGCGGCCGGATCGACCACGCGCTGCACGACACCAACGCGAAGCGCGCGCTGCAGGACACGGTCGCGTTCGACAACGCGATCAAGGCCACGATCGACAAGGTGCGCAAGACCGATCCCGACCTGAAGAACACGCTGATCGTCGTCACGGCCGATCACGACCACACGCTGGTGCTGAACGGCTATGCGGCGCGCACGGGCAAGACCGAGGCGGGCAAGCCCGGCGTGCTGGGCGTGCTGCGCAGCTACCAGACCGGCGCGGTCGCGAAGGATGCGGACGGCGCGCCGTACACGATCATCGGCTTCGGCAACGGCGAGAACCGCGTGCAGGGCAGCCGCGCGGGCACCACGCTCACCGACGCGGTGACGGGCGCCGACGACTATCGCCAGGAGGCGGTCGTGCGCATGGACAAGGGCAGCGAGACGCACGGCGGCACCGATGTGTTCCTCGGTGCGATCGGCCGCGGAGCGGATGCGTTCCACGGCGTGATCGAGAACAACAAGGTGTTCGAGCTGGTGCGCAACGCGGTGCAGCTGTGAGCGCCGACCAAACGGGTACAGGGGAATACAGGATGTCGACCATCAAGTGCATCGCGGCGGCGCTGGCCGTCGCGGGTTTCGCGTGCGGCGCGGTGCAGGCCGCCGGCCAGGCGAAGAACGTGATTTTCTTTCTCGGCGACGGCATGGGGCCGACGACGGTGACGGCGAGCCGGATCTACAAGGTCGGTGAGTCGGGACAACTGACGATGGAGAAGCTGGCCCGCACCGCGCGCGTCAAGACCTTCTCGAACGACGCGCAGACGACCGACAGCGCACCGTCGATGGCCGCGTACATGACCGGCGTGAAGATGAACAACGAAGTGCTGTCGATGTCGTCGGACACGCGCGCGGTCGCGCCGGGCAACGACGTCAACGGCAACAAGACCGTCAACAACTGCGCGCCGGGCAACGGCCAGCCGGTCGCGACGCTGCTGGAACTCGCGAAGGCGCGCGGCAAGGCGGTGGGTGCGATCACGACGACGGAACTCACGCACGCGACGCCCGCCGCGACCTATTCGCACATCTGCCATCGCGACGCGCAGTACGACATCGCCGCGCAGGCGGCGCCGGGCGGCGCGGGCTACAACGCGGCGCTCGGCGACGGCGTCGACGTGCTGATGGGCGGCGGCCGCAACCACTGGACGCCGTTCGATCCGGTGGCGAACAAGCGCGGCCGCGCGGACGGGCGCAACCTGCTCAACGAGATGAAGGCGAAGGGCTACACGGTCGTCGCGACCCGCGATCAGCTCGCGCAGGCCGGCAACGGCAAGCTGGTCGGTCTCTTCAGTTCGACGAGCCACCTCGAGTACGAACTCGACCGTGTCGCGGGCAAGGGCGAAGGGCCGACGCAGCCGAGCCTCGCCGAGATGACGTCGAAGGCGATCGACGTGCTGTCGAAGAATTCGAACGGCTATTTCCTGATGGTCGAAGGCGGCCGGATCGATCACGCGCTGCACGGCACCAACGCGAAGCGTGCGCTGGAGGACACGGCGGCGTTCGACGAGGCGATCCGCGTCGCGTTGTCGAAGGTCGACCTGTCGAACACGCTGATCGTCGTGACGGCCGACCACGACCACACGATGACGATCAACGGCTATTCGAAGCGCGGCAACCCGATTCTCGACATCAGCCGCAACTATCGCGACGGCCAGCCGAGCAAGGACGCCGACGGCAACACCTACACGACGCTGGTGTTCGGCAACGGCGCGAACCGGCCGAACGTGCGTGCGTCGGTCGATTCGGCCACCGCGACGAATGAGGCGTATCTGCAGGAAGTCGGGGTGCGGATGGGCAGCGCGGGCTCGGAGACGCACGGCGGCGGCGACGTGATGCTGTTCGCCGACGGCGCGGACGCGAAGGCGTTCAAGGGCACGATCGACAACACGAAGGTGTTCGGTCTCGTGCGCTCGGCGTTCGGTTTCTGAATCCGTTGACTGCATGAGGAACGGGAACGCCCGATGAAACGTCAGCTTCTCTGCGTGCTCGCCTGCGGGTGGGTTGCGCTGCCGGCTCTTGCAGCGGCCGATCTCGACGCCGTGCTGCTGCACGAGAGCCGCACGGTGTCGGCCGACGGCGTGACGCGCACGACGATGTATCGCGAACGGATGGTGCGCCGTGACGGGCACGTGTGGGTCGAACGCGTGCTGCCCGTCGCGGCGGCGGGTGGTCACGGTAATGATCACGACCACGACCACGACGCGGGCGTTCGCACCGGCGTGCAGCCGGCCGCTGCCCACGCGGGCCACAAGCACTTCAACTTCCAGGCGGCCGCGCGGCACGTGACGTACGACGGCAAGACGGCGCGCATCGAGTACGTGGACGCGGCGAACCGGACGGTCGTCAGCGTGCCGCCGGCCGAGTACGAAACCACGGGCTTCGACGGCTCGTGGGACAACGCGTACTACGTCACGCCGCCGTCGCAGTTGAAGCGGCTCGCGGTGGCGAAGCGCGGCGACGTGCCCGGCACCCGCTGGTACGAGCAGGCGGTCGACACGCCCGGCGCGCGCGGCGTGAACCGGATCCTGTGGAGCGAGACGCTGCAGGCGCCGCTGTCGGTCGAGTACCGGAGCGCCGACGGCCGCGTCGTGCGCAAGCTGACCCTGACACCGGCGGCGGCCGCGCGGCGGGAGACGTTGCCGTGGCAGGCGCTCGCCAGCTATACGCGCAAGGAATACGCGGATTATCTCGACTGATCGACGAGGTCGACCGTCTGTACGCGGGGCTTGCGGTCAGGCCGGCCGGTATCGTCAAGCGATACGGCCGGGCCCTGGCCGATTTTTTTCTCCCGGCGACCCGGCAGCGATGGCCGATGACACGCTAGAAGCGCGCGCCATCCGGCACGCGCGTTGAAGGCCGCGACGCGACTCGCTTGATGAGGCGGTCGAGCGGCGTCGCATAGCCGCGCGCGATCGCCGCGCTCAGCGCCGCCGACAACACCAGATACGCAATCAGCAGCACCAGCTTCGCATCGCCGTGCGTGGCCGACGGCGGCCAGAACGTGCGCAGCCCGCCGAGCACGATCAGGTGGAACAGGTACAGCTCGTAGCTCAGCTTGCCGGCACGGCCCAGCGGCGCGAGCAGGCGGCCGTGCACGCGCTCGCCGTTGACGTGCGCGCCGATCAGCAGCACGGCCGTGCCGAGCGCCATCGCGGTGACGCCGACGACATGACTTTCCGCGATCGGCCACGCCAGATAAAGCGTGGCCATCGCCGCTGCGACGAGCCACTGCACGAGCGGCGCGGCCAGCCGCCGCCCGTTCACGCGCTCGGCCAGCAGCGCGGTGCAGCAGCCGATCGCGATGCCGTCGAACGACGCGAAGTACGCGTAGAGGAACCCGCCTTCATCACCGGCATGCGTGAAGCGGTACACGGGCCCGATCGCGGCGATGGCCACCCAGAACGCGACGAGCCGCGCATCGCGGCGCAACGCGATGCACAGCAGCGGAAACGACAGGTAGAACACCTCTTCGACCGACAGCGACCACAGCACGCCGAGCGCGTAGTTGACCCACCCGTACGCGCCGATCAGCACGTTCATCCAGAATGTCAGCGACGCGAGGTTCACGAGCCAGAACGACACGGCGATGCCCGCCGGCGCATGGTTCTGGAAGATCGGAACGCCGGCCGCCGCGAGGCCGTTGACCAGCGCGAGCAGCAGGAGCAGGCACGGGACGATGCGCGCGAGTCGCGACACGTAGAACGCACGCACGTCGACCGCGCCGAGGCTGCCCCAGCGGCGGCGCGCATTCGACGTGATCAGGTAGCCGGAGATCACGAAGAACATCGTCACGCCGTAGTTGCCGTTGCGCGCGATCGCATGCACGGCATCCCAGCCGAATACGCGGGCGAGCGACGTGTCGCGCAGCGAGTAGGGGATGTTGAAGTGATGCAGCAGGACGAGCACGATCGACACGCCGCGCAGCAGGTCGATCCGCGCGTTGCGCGGGCCGGTGCTCATTGCGGCCTGCCCGGTTCGGCGAGGGCCGGCAGCGTCGCCAGGAACGTATCGCGTGCGCGCAGGCCGGCGTTCGGCGTCTGCCGCTCGTCGTCCTGGATCAGGTACGCGAACGCGACCTTGCGCGGCCCCTTGGCCGCCCAGCCGACGAACCAGCCGTACGCGTGCGACGCATCGTACTTGCGCCCCGGCGACCCGGTGCCCGTCTTGCCATGCACGATCCAGCCGTCGGGCTGCGTGTCGATCAGCGTGATGCGCTCGGTCATGTCGAACGCGTGTGCGCTGACGGGCAGCGTCCGGTTCGCGATCTTGCGAATGAAGGCGACCTGCTCGAGCGGCGAGATGCGCAGCGACGCGTTGACCCACGCGCCCATCACACCGTTCAGTTCGCCCGTCGGGCTGGTCGCATCTTCGTTGCCGTAGCCGAATGCGGTCGTGTACTGCTGGAAGCGCGCCTGCCCGAGCGCCTGCGTGACCTGCTGCGAGTACCAGAAGATCGACAGCTTCATCCAGCGCGCCGGGTCGGTCGGCTCGCGCCACGGTGCGCCGCCCCAGTCGGGGTAGCCGGCGTGGAAGTCGAGCGTCGGCGTGTGCATGTCTTTCAGGACGCCCGCATCGAAGCCCATCAGGCTGATGGCGACCTTGAACGTCGACGCCGGCGTCACGCGGGTCGCGCAGTCGCCTTGCTGCACGAGCAGCTGGCCGGTGGCGGCGTCGGCGACGACGGTGCAGATCGGGCGGGCATCGGAAGTCGCGGCGGCCAGGAGGCCGGCGGCGAAGGTGAACAGCGCGCGGCGCCAGTGCTTCAAGTGACACTCCTCGGGGATGGGCTGTGGGTGCGCGAAAGGCGGCAGGCCGGGCGCAATGAAGGCGACGGCCGGCATCGGGGATCGTGGGGATGGCGGCCGTCGCGGAGATCCACAGTGTATCGGCGGATGGTCGTCCGTTGACCTGTCACGGCTGACGGGACGAGCGGGCGCTTTTTGCCGATTCCGGCAACATCGGCGGGTCGCGCGTGACGGCGCCAATGAAAAAACCCGCCGGCAGGCTTGCGCTTGCGGGCGGGCAAAGACACCTCGGGCAGACCCGCACGGGTGTCGCGTGAAGAACGGAGAACCGGGTTACATCAGAACTTGTGGCGCAGCGCGACGCGCACGGCCACCTGGTTCGACGTCGACGACGGCGCGTCGGTACCGGGGATGAACGCGTTGTCGAGGATCGAGTTCGTCTTGTCGCCGGCGATGTGCTGGTACGCGGCCTGCACGTACACGTCGGTGCGCTTCGACAGGTTGTAGTCGGCCATCAGCCCGGCCGAGTGGATCTTCGGCTTCGCGTTGCCGGTCGATGCGTCGTACTTCTCGAGCGACAGCACGTACTGCGCGCCGACCATGAACGCCGGCGTGACCTGGTACGAGCCGTTCACCTCGAAGTTCTGGTACTTGATCGCGCTGACCGTCGCGCCCGGGGCGATGATCGCGCCCGGCGTGCCGAGGTAGCCGTTGCCGGTCGGGTTCTTGTAGTTCGAGTTCGTGTACGCGACGCCGACCGTCGCCTGGCCGAACGTGTAGTTGATGCCCGCGCCGAACACGCGCATGCGCTCGGCGATGTAGCTCGCGTCGTTCGCGGTGATCGCGCCGGCCGAGCCGTTGCCCGGATGGTTCGCCTGCAGGTACGCGGCGCCGATCAGCAATCCGTTGTTCTGGTACTGCGCGCCGAAGCTGTACGCGCGGTTGTCCGAGAAGCTCGTGCTGTTGCTGAAGCTGTATGCGCCGCCGAACTGGAAGCCGCCGAAGTTCGGGCTCGCGTACTTCACCGTGTTGTCGAGGCGGAACGAGTTGTCGGTGTTGTCGTTGTCGAACGGGTGCGCGAGCAGGTAGCCGCCCCAGTTGCCGTTGGCCGTGGTCGGCGCGAGATAGTCGACGACGGAGTCGTACTGGCGGCCGAACGTCAGCGTGCCGTACTGCGCCTGGCTCAGGCCGACGTACGCCTGGCGGCCGAACATGCGGCCGCCCTGGTTGAGCCGGCCGCTGTTCACGTCGAAGCCGTTCTCGAGCTGGAAGATCGCCTTCATGCCGCCGCCGAGATCCTCGCTGCCCTTCAGGCCCCAGCGGCTGCCCTGCGCGTAGCCGCTCGCCATCTCGTAGACGTGGCCGGTGCCGACGTTGTTCGTATAGTTCAGGCCTTCGTCGATCACGCCGTACAGCGTGACGCTGCTTTGCGCGAACACGGGGGCCGCGAAGGTTGCCGTTACGGCGAGCGCCGTCAGGGTCTTTTTCATTGAGAGATCTCCGTGATATCCAGCTGGTATCGGTTGTCGTGAGCGCGCCCGGCGTGGCGCGCCCCGTCATCCGGGGCGACCCGATGCAGCGCGCGCGGCGCCGGGTCGCGCAACGCGCGGCGGCGCGGCAACCGGCAGCGTCGGGTCGTGTCTCCTCCGATGACACCGCGCATTCTTCCCAAGCCGGCAAGGAACCGAAAGCGAGTAATTTCGATGGATGGGATCGGGTTCGCCAATGGGGTCGCGACAGGCCGTTTCGACAGTCGAAACGGGGCGTGGCGTGCCGCGCTGCAACGCCGGCCGCGCAACGGCCGAACGCGGGGGCGGCGCGGCCCGCGCCGGGTCTTGCACGGGCTCGGAAAATCGGCCGCGAGGCCCGTCCGGCGGGCCTGACAGGGCGCCCAGGGATCGATCGACGCCGCCGATTGCAATGATCGGAATTACTCGTTTCCCTAAACAAATTGGCGGCGGAAACATGCAGGCTGACCGGACATGGATACGTCCACGCTTCGCCGGTCGCCGCGCATGCCGCGACGCACAAACAACAGATTCGATTTGGAGACGACCCACCATGCAGATTCGACGACTGAAAACGGTCCTTCTCGCCGCCGCGGCGATCCTGTCCGCGCCTGCCGCCCACGCGGCCGGCGGCGCGTGTACCGACGGCAAGACGGTCCATTTCGCGGGCATCACGTGGGAAAGCGGGTCGTTCGCGACCGAAGTGCTGCGGCAGATCATGGAGAAGGGCTACGGCTGCAAGACGGACGTCGTGCCGGGCAGCACGGCCGCCACCGAAACGGCGCTCGCGCGCAATGACCTGCAGATCTGGGCCGAGCAGTGGACGGGCCGCAGCGAGATCACCGCGAAGGCCGTCTCGTCGGGCGCCGTGAAGCTGATCGGCGACACGCTGCCGGGCGGCACGACGGAAGGCTGGTTCGTGCCCGACTACGTGGTGAAGGGCGATCCGGCGCGCAACATCAAGCCGGTCGCGCCGGGGCTCGTGTCGGTCGACGATCTGCCGAAGTACAAGCAGGTGTTCGCCGACGAGGAGGAGCCGGACAAGGGCCGCTTCCTGAACTGCCCGACGGGCTGGGACTGCGAGCGCGTGAACACGCGCCTCTTGCGCGTGCTGAAGCTCGACCAGTCGTACACGAACTTCCACCCGGGCACCGGCGCGGCGCTCGACGCGGCGATCGCGTCGGCGTACCAGCGCGGCGCGCCGATCGTGTTCTATTACTGGGGCCCGGCCGCGCTGATGGCGAAATACAAGTTCACCGCGCTGAAGATGCCGGCCTATAACGAAGCCTGCTGGAAGACGTTGCGCGACGAGAGCAGCACGCACCAGTGCGCGTCGTCGTACATGGTGTCGCGGCTGACGGTGGGCGTGTCGAAGCCGTTCGCCGATGCGAACCCCGATCTCGTCGGCGTGTTCGGCAAGGTGCGCTTCCCGATGGACTTCCTGAACCAGACGATCCTCGAGATGACCACGAAGAAGATCGACGGCGCGGCGATGGCCACGCAGTTCCTGAAGACCCGCCAGGACATGTGGAAGCAGTGGGTGCCGGCCGACGTCGCGCAGAAGATCGCCGGCAGCCTGAAGGGCGCGTAACCTGCGCGCGGCGGCGGGCCCGCGCCCGCCGCCGCCGTCACGCGCCTTCGCGGCGCGACGGAGAATCAAATGAACGGCTTCTTTCTGCACCTGTCGATCGCCGACTGGGTGAACGGCGCGCTCGAGACGTTCGTCGCGCAATACGGCGACGGCTTCCATCACTTCAGCGTGCTGGTGCTGCGCTACCTGCTCGTGCCGCTCGAAGGCGCGCTGCGCGTGGCGCCGCCGTGGCTCGTGCTGCTGGTGGTCGGCGCGATCGCGTGGAACGCGACGCGCCGCATCGGCCTCGGCGCGCTCTTCATGCTGCTGCTTTACGCGATCGGCTGCTTCGGCCTGTGGGACAAGCTGATGCAGACGCTCGCGCTGATGCTCGTCGCGACGGTGCTGTCGGTCGCGATCGGTGTGCCGGTCGGCATCCTCGCGTCGCGCAGCGCGTGGCTGCGCCGGATGCTGCTGCCGGTGCTCGACGTGATGCAGACGCTGCCGAGCTTCGTGTACCTGATCCCGGTGCTGATGCTGTTCGGCCTCGGCAAGGTGCCCGCGATCCTCGCGACGATCATCTACGCGCTGCCGCCGCTGATCCGCCTGACCGATCTCGGCATCCGCCAGGTCGATCCGGACGTGACGGAAGCCGCGCGCGCATTCGGCACGACGCGCTGGCAATTGCTCGTCAACGTGCAGTTGCCGCTCGCACGGCCGAGCATCATGGCCGGCATCAACCAGACGACGATGATGGCGCTGTCGATGGTCGTGATCGCGTCGATGATCGGCTCGCGCGGGCTCGGCGAGGACGTGCTCGCGGGCATCCAGACGCTCGACGTCGGCAAGGGCACGCAGGCGGGCCTCGCGATCGTGATTCTCGCGATCGTGATCGACCGGATCAGCCAGGGCTTCGGCCAGGAGCGCCGCGCCCGGCGGCGGCTCGCGCAGCAGCGCCGGCAGAAGGGCGCGTCGCGCGTGCCGTACCGGCTGCCGCGCAAGACGCAGTCGACGGGCGTCGATTCGAATCAGGCGACGCAGTCGTCGCGGGCATAGGAACGGAGGCAGACATGGCGACCATCGACGTCAAACACGTGTACAAGCTGTTCGGGCCGCAGGCCGCGCATGCGCGCGTGCTCGACCTGCTGCGCTCGGGCAAGCGCAAGGCCGAGGTGCTGGCCGAAACGGGCTGCAACGTCGGGCTCAACGACGTGAGCCTCGGCATCGAGTCGGGTGAGATCTTCGTGATCATGGGGCTGTCGGGTTCCGGGAAATCGACGCTCGTGCGGCACTTCAACCGGCTGATCGAGCCGACGGCCGGCGAGATCGTGATCGACGGCAACGACGTGATCAAGCTCGACGCGCACGGGCTGCGCGAGCTGCGCCGCTTCAAGGTCAGCATGGTGTTCCAGAACTTCGGGCTGCTGCCGCACCAGACCGTGCTCGACAACGCCGCGTACGCGCTGCGCACGCGCGGCGAGAAGCGGCACGATGCGGCCGAGGCCGCGCGCAACTGGCTGACGAAGGTCGGGCTCGACGGCTATGGCGATCACTATCCGGACGAGCTGTCGGGCGGGATGCGGCAGCGCGTCGGGCTCGCGCGCGCGCTGGCGGCCGATACCGACGTGCTGCTGATGGACGAGGCTTTCTCCGCGCTCGATCCGCTGATTCGTACCGAGATGCAGGATCAGCTGCTCGAACTGCAGGCGACGCTCGCGAAGACGATCGTGTTCATCACGCACGATCTCGACGAAGCGCTGCGGATCGGCGACCGGATCGCGATTTTGCGCGACGGCACGCTCGTACAGGTCGGGACGCCGGACGATATCCTGTCGCGGCCGGCGGATGACTATGTCCGGCGGTTCGTGGAGAAGCGCACGAGTGTGAACTGACGGGAGCATGAAGAACGGCGCGCCGCGACGGGCGGCGTGCTTTTTTCCGGCGCCATGGCGACGACACGCGATCGCCCACGAAAAACCGCCGCAAGTCTCGTGGACGTGCGGCGGTCTCGTCGTGATCGTCGAACACCGATCCGTGACCAGTAATCAGTAATCCCACAGAACCGGCACGAACCGGAATCCGTCGCCGTTCCTGGCGATATGACCGATGGACGGAAACGCGACGTGCGCGGCGGCCAGCAGCGCGCCGGTCTCGGCGGCTTCATTGAACAGTGCGATACGCACGGCGGCAGCCGTTTCAGGATCGTGCTCGAAG
Organism: Burkholderia sp. AU31652; assembly: GCF_002223155.1. Classification (NCBI taxonomy): domain Bacteria; kingdom Pseudomonadati; phylum Pseudomonadota; class Betaproteobacteria; order Burkholderiales; family Burkholderiaceae; genus Burkholderia; species Burkholderia sp. AU31652. Next base: position 304,191 of record NZ_NKFG01000005.1, read on the forward strand.
CCGTTTTGCCACTCGGGATGATCGAAGTTGACTTCGAAGATCGCATCGCCCGCGAACGTCAGCTTCTCGCCGTTCGATGCGATGTCCACGACGCAGTGCCCGGGCGTGTGCCCGCCCGTCACGCGCGCCGACACGCCTGCGGCGACTTCCACGGTCTGGTCGAACTGGACGATGTTTTCACCGTAGAGCGCCACGAACTTCTCGGCCGCCTTGCGCAGGGCCGGCGGCACCGTTTCCGGCATCACCGTCTTGCTGAAGTCCGGATTTTTCCAGAACGCCACTTCCGCGGCCGACACGTGAATGCGCACGTCCGGGCGCAGCTTGGCCTTGACGCCGTCGACGTTCAGCCCGCCGACGTGATCCATGTGCATATGGGTAATCACGATATCGGTGAGCGCGGACAAGTCGATGCCGGCCGATTCCAGACGCATCACCGACTTCCCGGCGCGCGTGAAGTATTCGAAGCCGTCGCCCACGCCGGAGTCGATCAGGATCAGGCGTTCGCCGCTGCGCACGAGCGCGATGTTCAGCGCCCAGTCGAACATGTCGCGTTGCAGGAAACGGCCGTCGAACCAGGCATTGCGGTCCGCTTCGCTCACGTTGGTGGACATGGTGGAGGTCGGCAGCGGCAGAATGCCGTCGCTGATCAGCACGACGTCGACGTCACCCACGCGGACGGCGTAGCGGGACGGCACGAGTTCGCCCGAACCTGGCTTGCCGAGGTCAGAGATAACCGGCTGAACATTGCGGGTGGTTTCGCTCATCATCAATAGTCCTATTCATCGAGTGGGGTAAGTCGCACTGCAGGGTGCGGGTCACGAGCACGACCACGAATTTCGCGCGTTTCGCTTCGCTCGCCTTTCAACCGGGCGTGAGAAGGATTGTAGTCAGGGGGATGAAAGGCGGAAGCACCGGGAGCGCACACATCATGTTGTTCGACCGGCAACAATCGACGACGGGCGGGAAGCGACGGGCAAGGCGACGGGCGGATGGATCGACGCGCCGTTCACCGACCGCGACGCTTCCTATCCGCAGACGGTTGCATGGCGGCTGTACGCTGCGCCGGTGGTGATCGGGCCGGACGCGCATGCGCTTGCCCGTCCGCCTGCGAGCGGGATTCTCCCGGCGAAACGCCGACGCCCCATGTTTGTCGGCGTGCGGCGAGCGTCGCCGGTTTCGACGTGCGGCCGCTACTTCGTGCCGAGCACGCAAGCGAGCGGATGCGACGGTACCCCGTTGCGATGGATGACCACCGACGCGAAGCCGGCTTCGGTCATGAGGCGAGCCAGCGTGTCGGGTCGGTACGCGTCGTACGGCGCACGCTCGATGTCGCGTACGGTGATCGCGGCGATGCCACCGCTTCTGACGACGCGGCGCAATTCACCCAGGCCGAGCGCCGGGTTGCGCCAGAAGTAGATGCAGTTGATCGAGAAGACCTTGTCGAACGCGTCGTCCGAGAACGGAAGCGCGTCGACGGAGCCGAGCGAGAGCCGTACGCGGCCTTGCTCGATGAACGCGCGATTCAGCTGCCTGGCGGCGGCCAGCATGGTCGCGGAATGATCGACCCCGGCGATGCGGCAGGATCGGGCGGCTTCAGCGGCGAGCCTGATCGCCTCGCCGGGGCCGAACCCGACTTCGAGTGCCCGCTCGCCGTCGCCGATCGCGAGCAGCGACAGCGTCCACACGTTGTCCGCCCGGTTGACCCGGCGCATGATGCGGCCCACGATCCATCCGACGAGGCCGCGCGGCCGGCCGGGTTGCCCGAGATGAGTGGTCATGGCGTTCTCCTTCCGGTTTGCCCGCGAGCAAACGGCGTGCCGCAGGCGCGGCACCCGGGAAAACACGGCGGCCACCGTTTCAGTGTGCGACGGTTTCCCGTTCGCCGGCCTGCGTGCCCGTCCTGTCGCCGTGCAGCGCATCCGCCAGGATCAGGTCCGCGCCTTTCTCCGCGACCATCATCGTCGGCGCGTTGATGTTGCCCGACGTGATGTTCGGAAACACCGACGCATCGACAATCCGCAGCGCCTGCAGCCCGTGCACGCGCAGCGACGCATCGACCACCGACGTCGCCGCGTCCGGCCCCATCGCGCACGAGCCGCACAGGTGATAGATCGAACCCGACTGCTCGCGGAAATATTGCAGCATCGCTTCGTCGGAATCCACCTGCGGCCCCGGCGAGATCTCCTCGACGGTCATCGACTTCAGCGCCGGCGCACGCATCAGCGCCCGGATCACCTTGCTGCCCTGCACGGCTTCGTCGAGATCCTTCTGCGTGGTGAGCGCATTGATGTGGATCTTCGCGGCATCTTCCGCGCGGTTCGACGCGATCTCGATCGTGCCGCGGCTCGTCGGCCGGCACGGGTTGAACGCGATCAGGAAGCCCGAATAAGGCTCGGGCTTGATGCTCGCACGATCGCTCTTCGGGATCCGGTACGACAGCGGGTTGAAGTAGAGCTGGAGGTTCGGCTCTTGCGCGTCGTCCGTGCCGCGGAAGAAGCCGCCCGCCTGGTTCACGCTCATCGCGAGCGGGCCGCGCTTCGTCAGCAGGTAGCGCAAGCCGATCTTCATCTTGCCGATGAGCGTGCCCATCTCGTCGTTCAGCGTCGGCCGGTTCGCCTTGAAGTAGAAGCTCACGCACAGGTGGTCCTGCAGGTTGCGGCCGACCGCCGGCAGCGCATGCACGAGCGGCACGCGCCGGCGCGCGAGCAGCGACGGATCGCCGACGCCCGACAGTTGCAGCAGCTTCGGCGTATCGACCGCGCCGGCCGCGAGGATCACCTCGCGCGCGGCGACGAGCGTTTCGTCGCCGTGCTCGCCCGCGACGACCACGCCGGTCGCACGCGTGCCGTCGAACGTCACGCGCCGCACGAGCACGCCCGAGCGCAGCGTGAGGTTCGCGCGGCCCAGCGCGGGGCGCAGGTACGCGAAGCTGCTGGAGCAGCGCTCGCCGTGCTTCGTGTTCAGGTCGTAGATGCCCGCGCCTTCGAACCGCGCGCCGTTGAAATCATCGGTGCGTGGCAGGTTCAGTTGCCCGCAGCCCTTCAGGAACTCGTGGACGATCGGATGCACGTCGGCCTTCATCGACGTGATGTGGATCGGCCCGGTCGAGCCATGATGCTGCGGATCGGTCGTGCCGGCCGCGTGGGTTTCGAGCTTGCGGAAGTACGGCAGCACGTCGTCGTATGCCCAGCCCGGATTGCCGGCGTTTGCCCAGTCGTCGTAGTCGCTGCGCTGGCCGCGCACGTAGACCATCGCGTTGATCGAGCCCGAGCCGCCGACCACCTTGCCGCGCGGGCAGTACAGCTTGCGGTCGGCGAGCTGCGCCTCGGGCTCGCTGTAGTACATCCAGTTGTAGCGGCGGTTGTAGTAGGTCTTGGTGAAGCCGACCGGCACCTTGAACCAGAACGACGCGTCGCGTTCGCCCGCTTCGAGCAGCAGCACCGAGTGCCGGCCCGATTCGCTCAGGCGGTTCGCGAGGATGCAGCCGGCCGAGCCCGCGCCGACGATGATGTAGTCGTAGCTCATGTCTGTCCTTTGCGCTCAACCCTTCGCGGGGGCGAGATCCTTCACGTCGACGGGGTGTTCGCCCATTTGCAGGTGAAGCCGTTCGCCGGTATACGGCGTGTGGCGCTTCACGACGTCCATGTCGAGCTCGATGCCGAGGCCCGGTTCGTTCGACGGGATGATGTAGCCGTCTTCCCAGCGGATCGGCGTCTTCACGACTTCCGCGTGGAAACCGCCCCACGTCATGATGCTTTCCTGGATCAGGAAGTTCGGCGTGCAGGTCGCGAGCTGGATGCTCGCGGCCGCGCCTACCGGGCCGTTGTACAAGTGAGGCGCGATCTGCGCGTAGTGCACTTCGGCGAGCGTCGCGATCTTCTTCGCTTCGAGCAGGCCGCCCACGCGCGCGACGTTCAGTTGCAGGATCGATGCGCCACCGGCTTGCAGCAGCTTGTGGAACTCGTACTTGGTCGTCAGGCGCTCGCCGGTCGCGATCGGAATCGACGTGTGCTTCGCGACTTGCGCGATCGCTTCTTCCTGGCCGGGGGGAACCGGCTCCTCGAACCACAGCGGGTCGTATTTCTCGAGCCGCTTCGCGAGCCGGATCGCCGACGACGGCACCATCTGCCCGTGCGTGCCGAACAGCAGGTCGGCCTTGCTGCCGACGGCCTCGCGCACGCGGCGGCAGAACAGTTCGCAGCGGTCGAGCACCTCGAGCGACAGCTGGTGGCCCGAGTAAGCCGTGTACGGGCCGGCCGGATCGAACTTGACGGCCGTGAAGCCGAGCTTCACGTTCTCGGCTGCGCATTCGGCGGCGAGGTCGGGATCGTCGTAGTCGTATTCGCCCTTCGCGTTCTTCGGGTACAGGTACGTGTACGAGCGCAGCCGCTCGTGGATCTTGCCGCCGAGCAGTTCGTACACGGGCTTGCCGGCGGCCTTGCCGATGATGTCCCAGCACGCCATCTCGAGGCCGCTGACGACGCCCATCATCGTGAGATCGGGCCGCTGCGTGAAGCCGCTCGAGTAAGCCTGGCGGAACAGCCGCTCGACGTGGTGCGGATCGCGGTTGAGCAGATGGCGTTCGAACACGTCGTCGATGATCGGCGCCATCGCCTTCGGGCCGAACGTCGCCGAGTAGATCTCGCCAACGCCTTCAATGCCGTCGTCCGTCTTCAGCTTCACGAAGATCCAGTACATCCCGCCGACATGCGGCGGCGGCACGGCAACGATATGGGTTTCGAGCGAAACGATCTTCATGCGGACTCCTGGATGCGATTGAGGCGGTACTTGAGGAATGCGGCGGCGCCCGCGCCGCAGAGCGCGATGGCCGCGATATAGCCGAAATAGAGCTGGTAGCCGTGCGCGCCCGGGTAGGTCTGCGTCACGTAGCCGTTGATCAGCGGCACGAACACGTCGGGCGAATAGCCGAGCACCGAGATCAGGCCGATCGCGAGGCCCGCGCAATGCGTCGGCACCTTGCAGTCGTCGAGCAGCGACCAGTACAGGCCGCGGATCGCATAGGTGAGGATGCCGATGAACAGCACGAGCACCACGAGCATCGCCTGCGGGCTGTGTGCCGGTGCGGCGATCAGCCCGACCAGCGACAGCGCGGCGAGCACCAGCGCCCAGAACAGCACGGACACCTTCGATACGCGGTCGCCGAGGAAGCCGCCGCCGATGCCGCCGACGGGGCGCATCCACAGCTTGAGCGTCGTGATGAAGCCGGCCGCCGTCGCGCTGAGCCCGAAGTTGCCTTCGTGCAGGTACGCGGAGAAGCTGTAGGTCGCCCAGAACACCTGGTAGCCGCAGAACACGATCGCGGCGACGAGCCACAGCTCGGGGATCGCCGCGAGCGTCTTCAGGTCGGTCAGCACGTTGCCCTTGGTGCGCTTCGTGGCCGCTGCACGGTCGCCCGTGTTCGACGGATCCTTCACCAGCGCGAGCAACACGCCGAGCGCGATGCAGAAGAACGCGTACAGGTGGACGACGAGCTTGAAGCCGGCTGCGTCAGTGCCGCCGCGTGCCTGCGTGACGTACGCGAACAGCGTGATCGCGATCGTCGCGAGCAGTGCCTCGACGAGGCCGCGGCCGCCGTCGAGCAGGCCGAAGAAGCGGCCCTGTTCGTCGGGGCCCGCGATCATGTTCACGCGCTTGATCACGGCGGCCCAGAACGTGAGGCCGGTGGTCAGCCCCCAGCCGCCGAAGATCAGCACCAGCAGGTCGAACGACGGCCCGGTCGCGTAGACGAGCCCGAGCGCGCCGGTGGCGAGCAGCGAGAAGCAGATCAGCCAGCGCGGCGACAGGCGGTCGGCCAGCCAGCCGCTCGGCAAATAGCTGATCAGGAAGATCGTGCCGAGCGACGAATACAGGTAGCCGAGCTGCACGTCGTCGATATGGAAGAACTGCAGCATCGTCGGCTGGTACACCTGCCGCAGATACAGCATCGGGTAGATCGCGCCCGCGGCGATCACGAGCAGCAGCAGTTGCAGGTAGCGTTGCGCGCGGGAATGCTGCGACGCGTGTGCGTCGAGTGCTTTGTCCTGCAATGCGAGCGACGCGGCGGGTGTCGACGGTTGGGTCGGCATGATGTCTTCCTCCATCAGGCATCCTTAACGCGGACGCCTGCAGATTTTTTATGTTCTGGTTGGGTCAGGGGCGGCGCGCGCGGCGTGGTGTTTGAGTGCGCGCGCCGGAAACGGTGCGTTTGGCGTGACGGCGTCAGTACTTCATGACGACGAGGCGCGTCTGCGTGAATTCGAGCATCCCGTGCTTGCCGTCGTCGCCGCCGAGGCCCGAGCGCTTCCAGCCGGCGTGGAAGCCCTGGTACGGATCGGCCGGCGTGCGGTTCACGTACAGCTCGCCGGCTTCGATCGCGTTCGCGACGGTCATCGCGGTGCGGTAGCGCTCGGTGTAGAGCACCGACGACAGGCCGAACTGGTGGTCGTTCGCGAACCCGATCGCTTCGTCGAGCGTCGTGTAGCGCAGCACGGGCATGATAGGGCCGAAGGTTTCCTCCTGCACGATCTCCATGTCCTGCCGTACGCCGGTGAGCAGCGTGGCCGGGTAGAAGAAGCCGGGGCCGGCCGGAATCGCGCCGCCGGTTTCGAGCGTCGCGCCGGCTGCGATCGCGCGTTCGACCATCCCGTGGATGTGCGCGCGCGCCGATGCGCTGACGAGCGGACCCATCCGTGACGCGTCTTCCGCGCGGTCGCCGATGCGCACGGCCGCCATCTTCTCCTTCAGCAGCGCGACGAAGCGGTCGTGCACGCTGTCGTGCACGTACACGCGTTCGATGGCCGTGCAGAGCTGGCCGCAATGGGTCGTCTTCGACGCGACGAGCGCGGCGGCCGCGCGTTCGAGGTCGGCGTCGGGCTCGATGATCGCGGGCGTCTTGCCGCCGAGTTCGAGCGACGGCTTCGCGATGTTCGCCTTGCAGTAGTCGAGCACCTTGCGGCCTGCGTTCACGCTGCCCGTCAGCGTGATCATGCCGACGGCCGGATGCGTGCACAGCGCTTCGGCCGTCGCGTGGTCCATCGTCAGGATGTTGACGACGCCCGGCGGGAAGCCGGCATCGTCGGCGGCTTTCGCGATCTCGAACGCGGACACCGGCGTGTGGTTGCTCGGCCGCACGACCACGGTGTTGCCGGCGATCAGCGCGGGTGCGACCTTGCGCAGCAGCGTGTAGACCGGGTAGTTGAACGGGATCAGGCAGGCGACGACGCCGATCGGCTCGCGCTGCAGGAACAGGTTCTCGTCGGGCGTGTCGCTCGGGATGATCTCGCCCTCGATCCGGCGCGCCCACTCGGCGTGGTAGCGCGTGATCTGGCCCGCGTAGACCGCTTCGTTCGACGCGTCCGCGACGCTCTTGCCGGATTCCCGCGCGAGCGCCGCGCCGATGTCGGGCGCGCGTGCGGTCAGCGCGTCGGCGAAGCGGTGCAGGTACGTGGCGCGTTCGGCGCTCGGCAGCTTGCGCCACGCCTTCTGCGCGGCGGCCGCAGCGTCGACGGCGGCGAGCGCGTCGGCCGGTGTCGCGGCCGGCACGCGCGCGAACGGCGCTTCGGTGGCGGGATTGTGGACGACGATGAACGTGTCGCTTTCCGGGGCGACGAAACGGCCGTTCACGTAGTTGCGTTCGGTGCGCATGAAGTGACTCCTCCGATGAATGCAGGCGGATCGCTTCGAGTGGCGACACGCGTGGCACGGGATAGCGGCCATTCTGTTCATGCGTTTAGCGCACGACAAACGACTTATTTTCGCGTCGAGCATGAGAAAAACGCACGTTACTCGGCGAATCGGCTGGAGTCGCCCGTCCGGCAAGGCTGCCGTGGCGTGGGCCCGTGGGGGAGCGGGCGGAGGGCTGTCGTATTTTCCGACTGGTCCGAGTGCGGACGGGCGCGGAAGCCGGTAAGGTGTCGCCCGCGGCCGCAGGTCGAGGGTGGCCGGGGCGGGTCGCGCGCTAGGCCAGCGGCACCTGCGGCAGCGGCGACGACGGTTCGAGATGGCGCTTCGCGAGCCACACTTCCTGCTGCAGCCAGTCGCGGAACTGGACGATGTGCGGCAGGTTCGTCTGCTCGGGCCGCGTGACGAACCAGTACGACTGGTGGCCGTCGACGTGCACGTTGAGCACCTGCATCAGTTGCCCGGTCGCGAGTTCGCGCGCGACCATGTGGCGGTCGGCGATCGTGATGCCGAGGCCGTCGATCGCCGCGCGGATCGCATGGTCGAGCAGGTCGAATTCGTAGCCGCCGCGCGTGTCGACGTCGGCGATGCCGGCTGCTTTCAGCCAGTGCTGCCAGGTCAGGTAGCGCTGGTCGTCGGTGGCGAGCACGTGCAGCAGCGTGAAGCGGTTCAGGTCGATCGGCGCGCCGTCCTGTCGCAGCCGCGCATACAGCGCGGGCGCGCAGACGGCGATATGCTGCTCCTGCATCAGCAGCGCGTTGTCGAAGCCGTCCCATTCGCCGTCGCCGAAGCGGATCGCGCAGTCGAGCACGCGCGATTCGCCGAGGCTGTCGTGGATGCGGGTCGTAAGGCTCAGCTCGAATTCGGGATGCGCGTCGCGCAGCCGGCCGAGGCGCGGCATCAGCCAGCGCGCGGCGAAGGTGGGCGGCACGTTCGCGCGCAGGCGGTTCAGGTGGGTTTTTTCCTGCAGGCTGCGCACGGTCAGCTCGATCTTGTCGAACGACTGCTGCAGCGCGCGCAGCAGCACGCGGCCGGCCGCGGTCAGTTCGAGCTGGTGATGGCGGCGCTCGAGCAGGGTTTCGCCGAGCTGGCCCTCGAGCTGGCGAACCTGGCGGCTCACCGCGCTCTGCGTCACGTTGAGCAGCTCGGCCGCGCGCGTGAAGCTGCCGGTGCGGCCGGCCATCTCGAAGGCTTTCAGCGCATTCAGCGCCGGCATCTTGCGTCTCACGGGGCGGTGTCGTGTTTGGTGCGGGATGCTTATTGTAGGCGGGTGGCGCGGGCGCGGGGTCGCTGAATGGCGGCGACGTTGGGCGCGGGGGTTTTACGGTAGGGCGGCTGGCGTGCCTCGTCGTGACAAGGCTGCCCGCAGGCGGGCCGGCGGTGCCGGCCGGCAACGACACGAACGATACGAACGATACGAACGAAGGGGACACACATCATGCGACGCCTGCCATCGTTGATCGCACTGCGATTTTTCGAGGAGACCGCGCGTCACCTGAGCTTCAACCGCGCGGCGGTTTCGCTGTGCGTGACGCAGGGGGCGGTGAGCCGGCAGATCCGGTTGCTCGAGGAAGCGCTCGGCGCGCGGCTGTTCGAGCGCGATCACAAGGGCGTGCGCCTGACCGATGCCGGCGAGCGGTTGCTGCCGTTCATCGGGCAGGCGTTCGACACGATCGAACGGGGCGTCGGCGAAATCGTCGCCACGCGGCCGGGTGCGAAGCGGCGGCTGACGGTGTCGCTGCCGCCGACGTTCGCGACGCAGTGGTTTTCGCCGCGGCTCGGCACGCTCGCGGAGGCGCTGCCCGACGTCGAGCTGTCGATCCGCACGGAGCCGGATGACGATTGCCATTGCCACATCCGCTTCGGGCGCGCGGCGCGCGCCGGGATGCAGTCGGAGCTGTTGATGATGGAGCGGCATGCGCTCGTCGGCGCGCCGCGCTATCGCGGCGATGCGCTGGATGTGCTGCTGGGCCGGTTGCCGTCGCTGCATGTGCTGCACGAAGGCAAGCGCCTGACGCTGTGGGCCGACTGGTGCGAGCAGGCGGGCGTGCCGCCGGCGCGGATCGGCGACGGCATCGAGTTTTCGACGCTCGAACAGGCGATCCGCGCGGCGCGCAAGGGCGCGGGGCTCGCGGTGGTCGACCTGAACATGATCGAGGAGGAGATCGGCGAGGGCAGCCTCGTGCGGCTGTCACCGGTGCAGCCGATCGGGCCGTTCGGGTATTGGCTCGATGTCGAGCCGGAGAGTGTGGCGGTCGAGCCGGTGGTCGCGTTTGCCGCGTGGTTGAGGGAGCAGGCGGGGAGGAGGGGGTAGGACCGCTGCCGGTGGGACGCGGCTGATCGGAATGCTGGAAAAATCGGATCAGTCCGCGCCAGTCCTGCTGTTCTCGCGGTGTTGGCGTCTGTCAACGATCGTTACGGGGAACGGCGATAGTCACGATCGTTGACGGCCTGGGCCATGCGGCTTCGTCGTCGTTGCCGGCTACCGGTCGGGGTCGTGCCCGAAGTGCATGAGTGTTTCCCGGCGCCCCCAGAATTCTATGTCGGCGATCGATTCGACAGGCAACTGGCACTTCGAGAGATCGATACGCCCGACGTTGAAGACGGCGCGTCGCGGCGGGGATACCGGCATGTTGGCCGTCCGCGTGTCGTGCCCGACGGCGGACTTGCGCATGACACGCGCCAGGCTGTGATGGAGCTCGGTTGTGACGAGCGCATCGAGGAGACGCCTTGCTTCGGCGCTGAGGGCGAGAGGACGCCGGCTCGACGGCCGGCCGCGCTTCGCCGTGGGGCGCGTGATCCGGAATCCGGCGATCGGCGTGTGCTTTGCGTTCATTCGTAAATCCCCTTTTCGATCAAGTAACGTTGCAGCGCCCGCACGGACATGCCGTGCGGTGTGACGTCGAATGTCATCCAGCGATGTGATCCCGCTACGCGCCAGAAATCCCGCCCGAATCGCGTCGCATAGAGCGCACGCAGCGACCGGAGTGATCCGTCGGCAAGACCGACCGGGTGCCCCTGGAAATACTGGAACAGCGCCGCTTCATCGCCGCACTTGTCCGGAATGGGCGCGTCGAAGCCGAACCGTGGCCATGCGTAGTACCCGAATAGCCGGCGCCCGCCCGGTTTGGGCGCTGCCTTCCGGCCCCCCGCTGCGAATGCAATGATTCGGCTGATGCCCAACTTATCGGATGCCCTGACGATTCGCCACAGCATCGCCGCGCCGAGTCCCGTGACTGCGTTATCGACGAGATCGATTGTCTTGAGCTCGAGTAGGGATGTGTCCGATTCTCGACGGACCAATACGCGGTTTTCGGATCGGATCCAGGTAGGGTGCGTGACCGAGAGCGTCAACCGGCCTCTGCTGTCGAGATAGGCCTGGATTTCCGATCCGGCCGGCGCGCCGCACAACGAAACGAGCAGTTCGTCGGGGACGCTGCCGCTCACCCCGAGCAACGCGGCGATATCGAGGTCGTTTCGATCGACCTCGAGCCGATCGTCGAAGTACGACGTTTCGTAGGGCAGAACATGACTGAGATCGACGGGGCGAGCGGGCATGGATTCCAGCGATGAATGGAAAGCCCCCAGCATATCGGCGCGAATCCCGCGGGCAGAGTCTGCCAAACGGCCAATCACGAGACGGAGCGCCCGCCCGTCCCGCCCGCCCTACGACCAGTCGAACGTCAGCAGCGCCACGCGGCTGGCCGGCTCGTAAAACAGGAGAATCGAGTCCGCGCCCATCGCGCGGTATTCCCAGCCGGTGACGCGGGCGACGAAGCGAAAGCGCGCACCGTCGGGGCCGAGCGGCCGGATGTCGTCGGGATTGCGGTCGTCGACCGGAAAATCCGACGTGCCCGACCAGTTGCCCCAGCCGACCGATCCGCCGAGCTGGTCGATCAGGTTGCACGGCTTTTCCTGGCTGAAATCGCGCTCGTCCGGCGCGTACTGGTTGGACGAGTAGAGCACGCCGTATTCGGCGAACCGCCGGCGCGCGGCTTCGATGCTGGCCTGCTGCTCGGCGTAGTGCGCCTCCAGTTCCGCGCGATAGCCCGCGTCATGCGTGCCGGGCGGGTTTTCCAGATAGAAGTAGCGCGGGTCGCCCAGCAGCGTGTAGCGGTCGTTCTCGTCGAGCCGGAACCCGATCCAGTTCGCGCGCAGATAGTCGTTGTGATACGCGGCCGTGTCCTGCCCGACGAGCCCGTCGTACGGTTCGACGGGACTGAGCAGGTGGATCCAGCCCTCCCACGACGGATTGACCGTCGACAGGTCGATCGACACCAGCGGATGCAGGTGGCGCGCGAGTGCGGCATGCGGCTCGGCAAAGACGTCGGCGTCTGGCGGGTAGACCTTCAGGCCAGGTTGTGGCGTGACGATGTCTTCAATCATGATCGCTGCTCGCACGGTGAGGGTCCGGTAAGGCTACACGAGTGCGCACGAAAACCGGATGAATGTCCGGCGCCAAAGCAGCCTGCCTGAAGCGCGTCCGGTTCCGTCCCTCCGCCCGATCGGCACCTCGAAAGCATTCGCGCCGATCTTTGGGAGACCCTCTTCTTGATAATAGTTGATAGGCGCGATACGCTCGATGGATCGAATTCAATCCGGTCGGGAGGTCGACATGATCAGTGCGGAACTGGGGCAGCAACTGGAGGCTTACGTCACGAAGCTGGTCGAATCAGGCCGCTACGGATCCAAGAGCGAAGTGCTTCGCGAAGGTGTACGCCTCATCCAGGATCGCGAGGCACAGCTGAACGCGCTGGACGCCGTGATTGCACGCAGCCTGTCCGATGCGGAAGCAGGGCACAGCGCCGACGCAGCGGAAGTCTTCGATCGGCTCGAGGCGAAGTATCGGGCCCAGGCGGATCGGCAGGCCTGACCGTGCGCCTGTCCGACTTTGCGATTGCCGAACTCGAAGCGATCGCCGATTACATTGCACGCGACAACCCGCAACGTGCCGTGACGTTCGTGCGGGAGGTTCGCGACAAATGCCTGAGCCTGGCCGCGATGCCGCTGGCGTTTCCGCTGGTGCCGCGCTACGAGCGCCACGGCGTGCGGCACCGCGTGTACGGCAACTACCAGATCTTCTACCGGGTCGTCGGCGATCCGCCTGCGCGGATCGACATTCTTCACATCCTGCACGGCGCGCGGGACTACGCATCGATCCTGTTCTGAGCGAACGTGCGCATCGCATCGCGTCCCAAATGAACGAACCCGGCCGCGGCCGGGTTCGTTCGAATCGAGCGCAGCATCGCCGCAGCGTATCAGCGGCTTGTCGACACGAAAGCCTCCATCGAGCACGATGAAGCTGGCGGCCACACAACCCGCCGCCCTCATCAATGCCCCGACGCCTCCTCCAGCGTCAGATGCTTCGTCTCCGGCGCCCACGCGATCGAAACGATCATCCCCACCAGCAGCACGCCCGCCAACGCGAACATCGTCGCGTGAAAGCCGAGCGTCGCGATGCCGACCGGCAGCAGGAACGTGCCGATCGCCGAACCGAGCCGGCTGCACGCGATCGCGAGCCCCACGCCGCTCGCGCGCACTTCGGTCGGAAAGCACTCGGGCGGGAACACGCCGACGAGGTTGCTGAACGCCGACATCGTCAGCGTGAAGATCGCGAACGCGACGATCATCGCGATGGCCGCCGACGACGGCAGCACCGCCAGCGCGACGAGCGACGCGCACGTCACCGCGAACGAGCCGATCAGGAAGCCGCGCCGCGACAGCCGGATCGTCAGCCAGATGCCGATCAGCGCGCCCAGCACGAGGAACCCGTTCAGCAGCAGGTCCGCGCCGAAACCTTCGGCGAGGCCGATCGTCTTCAGGATCGTCGGCAGGAACGTGTAGATCGCGAAATACGGAATCACGAGGCACACGAAGAACGCGCAGTTGAACATCGTGCGGCGGATCAGGTCACGCTGGAACAGCCGCGCGAAGCCGCCGTGCGCATGCGGCTCGGTCGAACCATCGAGCATCACGTGCGGCCCGAAATGCTTCGCGACGATCGCACGTGCTTCCTTCTCCCGACCCTTGCCGAGCAGCCAGCGCGGCGATTCGGGCGTGCCGATCCGCAGCACCAGCACGATCAGCGCAGGCAACGCGGCCGACGCGAGCAGCCAGCGCCATGCATCCGGCGTGGCGTCGCTGTACGCGAGGCCGAGCACGTTCGCGGCGACATAGCCGATCGTCCAGATCACGCTGAACGAGCCGAGCAGCGCGCCGCGATGCTTGCGCGGCGAGAATTCGGCGAGGATCGCATGGCCGACCGTGAAATCGCCGCCCATCCCGAAGCCGATCAGCACGCGCAGCACGCACAGTTCGAGCGGCGACGTGACGAAGCATTGCGCGAACGCGGCCGCCGTGATGATCACGAAGCTCGTCAGGAAGATCTTCTGCCGGCCCATCCGGTCGGACAGCCAGCCGAACACGAGGCTGCCGAAGAAGATGCCGATCAGCGCGGAGCTGCCGATCATCCCCATCCAGAACGCGTCGATCGGCATCTGCCGGCCGAGCGCGGCGAGCGCATAGCCGATCGTGCCGAGCGTGTAGCCCTCGGTGAAATGCGCGCCGAACGTCAGGCCGGCGATCTTCACGTGGAAGCGGTTGAGCGGCACGTCGTCGAGCGCGACGGGGCGGTGCGGCGCATCGGCGCCACGCGACAGCGGCAACGCGCGTGCGGTGCCGGATTGAACGTTGGCTTGAGTCAAGCTGTCTCCTGGATGGTTATCGGGCGCGCGGCGGCGCGCGCGGGCGGAGCGCCGCCGCGCGTGCCGTGCAGGGCGCCGCGCGGCCGGACGGCGCGCGGCGCGGGTCGACCGCGGGGAGCGGCCGGCGGTCAGCGGCCGAGGCCGGCCATCAGCGTGTACTTGAGTTCCACGTACTCGTCGAGGCCGTACTTCGAGCCTTCGCGGCCGAGCCCCGATTGCTTGACGCCGCCGAACGGCGCGACTTCTGTCGAGATGATCCCGTCGTTGACGCCGACCATCCCGCTCTCCAGCGCACCCGACACGCGCCATGCACGGCCGAGGTCGCGCGTGTAGAAGTACGCGGACAGCCCGAACGGCGTGTCGTTGGCCGCGGCCACGGCTTCTTCCTCGGTCGCGAAGCGGAAGCAGCCGGCGACGGGGCCGAAGGTTTCCTCTTCCGCGATCAGCATGTCGGCCGTCATGCCGGTCAGCACGGTCGGCTCGTAGAACGTGCCGCCGAGCGCGTGACGCTTGCCGCCGGTGAGCGCGTGCGCGCCCTTCGCGGTGGCGTCGGCCACGTGCCGCTCGACCTTGCCGAGCGCCGCTTCGTTGATCAGCGGCCCCTGGTCGACTTCACCCGCGAGCGCGTTGCCGACGCGCAGCTTGCGCACGGCATCCGCGAGCTTGCGCGTGAACGCGTCGTACACGCCGTCTTGCACGAGGAAACGGTTCACGCACACGCAGGTCTGGCCCGTGTTGCGGAACTTCGATGCGATCGCGCCTTCGACCGCCGCATCGAGATCGGCATCGTCGAACACGATGAACGGCGCGTTGCCGCCGAGTTCGAGCGACAGCTTCTTCAGCGTGTCGGCCGACTGCTTCGCGAGCAGCTTGCCGACCCGCGTCGAACCCGTGAACGACAGCTTGCGCACGACGGACGAACTCGTCAGCGTTTCGCCGATCGCGACCGCGTCGCCCGACACCACGTTGAACACGCCGGCCGGCACGCCCGCGCGCTCGGCGAGCACCGCGAGCGCGAATGCCGATAGCGGCGTCTCCTCGGACGGCTTCAACACCATCGTGCAGCCGGCCGCGAGCGCGGGGCCGGCCTTGCGCGTGATCATCGCCAGCGGGAAATTCCACGGCGTGATCGCCGCGACCACGCCGACCGGCTCGCGCGTGACGACGATCTGCGCGTTGGGCTTCGGGCTCGGGATCACGTCGCCGTACATGCGCTTCGCTTCTTCCGCGAACCATTCGAGAAAGCTCGCCGCATACGCGACTTCGCCACGCGCTTCCGCGAGCGGCTTGCCTTGCTCGCGCGTCAGCAGCTCGGCGAGCGCGTCGCGGTTTTCGAGCATCAGTTCGCCCCAGCGTTTCACGCGGGCGCCGCGTTCCTTTGCGGTCAATGCGCGCCATGCCGGAAACGCGTGTGCTGCCGCATCGATCGCGCGTTGCGTGTCGTCGGCGCCGCCTTTCGCGACCTTCGCGATCGTCTCGCCGGTCGCCGGGTTCAGCACCGGATAGGTTGCATCGCTCGCACCATGCGATTCGTGCCATTCACCGCCGATGAAATGGCCGGTCCTCAGAAATTCATTCATTGTGTGTCGTTCCTTCAGTGCCTCGGAGCTTCGTGATTCAGTGCATCAGTGCTTCAGTCCGTCGCGAAGCTGCCCTGCGCCGGACGCGATTCGCGCGCGATGCGCTTGCCGGCCGTGTAGTCGTTGATCAGGTCGCACGGCGTGTAGTTGCGTTCCAGCTCGTGCAGCTCTTCGTCGGTGAGCTGCGTTTCGAGCGCGCCGAGCGCGCTGTCGAACTGCGCGACGGAATCCGCGCCGACCAGCATGCTCGCGATGCCGGGGCGGCTCAGCACCCATGCCTGCGCGATCTGCGCGGGCGGCACGCCGCGGCGCTTCGCGACTTTCGCGACGGATGCCGCGATCGCGAGCGACGACGCATCGCCGTACATCTGCGCGGTGAAGAAGTCGGTCTGGTTGCGCGTCGATTGCGGCTCGCAGGTGAGCAGGCCGCGCGCGAGCGGGCTGAACACCGATACGCCGACGCCCTGGTCGATGCAGTACGGCACCATCTCGCGCTCTTCCTCGCGATACGCGAGGTTCAGCTGCAGCTGCATGTTGATCGGCTTGTCCCAGCCGTTTCGTTCGCAGGCCTGCATGATCTTCGCGAACTGCCACGTGTACATCGTCGATACGCCGATATAGCGCGCCTTGCCCGCCCGCACGATGTCGTGCAGCGTGCTCATCGTTTCCTCGACGGGCGTGTTCACGTCGAAGAAGTGCAGCATGAAGATGTCGACGTAATCCATCCCGAGGCGCTTGAGCGACCCGTCGATGCCGTCGAGCACGTGCTTGCGCGAATGGCCGCCCGCGTTCGGATAGCTGCCCATGTCGTAGCCGACCTTGGTCGTCACGACGAGCTCCTCGCGGCGCGCGTTGCGCTTCAGGATGCGGCCGACCACTTCCTCGCCGACGCCCGTCGAGTAGAAATCCGCGAGATCGATGAAGTTCACGCCGGCGTCGAGCGCGCGGCGCACGATCGGCTCGCTCTGCGCTTCGTCGAAGATCCAGGGCTTCCATTCGGGGGTGCCCATGTTCATCGTGCCGAGACACAGGCGGGACACCTTCAGGCCGGACTGGCCGAGGCGGACGTATTCCATGTTTCCTCCAGATGCGGCCGTCCGTCGCGCGTCGGCCGCTTGTCGTCGTCAGTTTTTCTTCGGGGTGTAGAACGGGTTCGACACGTCGCGGGCGGCGGCGAACACCGCGTCGCGATGCGGCAGCCCTTCCATCGCCGCGACGATCGCGTTGCGGCACGCGCGGTAGTTGTTCTCGAACACGGCGTCGAGGTCGTCCGTTTGCGGGTTCACCCAGTTCGCCGACACGACGACCCAGTCGTTCTCCGCTTCGGGCGGCAGCGTGCCGTTCTCGAGCGCTTCGGCCACGGCCTTCGCGATGCCGGCCTGCGACGCGCCCCACGTGGCGTTGCCGTGGAAATCGCTGGCGATCTGCGCCTTGTTCACGTACAGCGTGAGCGGCTTGGTCGGCACGCCCGGCTGCGCGATCACGACGAACGGCGCATGGCCGGCCGACGGCGTCGCGAGTGCGGTGGCGAACGCCTGGCCCGCCGGGCCGTTGCGCGGGCCGACCAGCACGTTGATGTGCGCGAGGTTGACGCCGGGGCCTTCGAAGCCTTCGCCGATGTAAAGCTGCCTGGGTTGAGATGCGGTCATTGCGGTGTCTCGTCGATGAGGTGAGGGTGAGGCGATTGTGGTGGGCCGTGAGGCGGCCGGTGAATCGATGTTTTCTGATCGGGCCATGAGTTTTCGTCGTCTCCGGGAAAGCCCTGAAGCCGGCCCGCGCACGCCCGCCGGGCGGGCCTCGGCCGTGGTCGTGACGGCGGGCGGGGCGGGAGCGGCGGGGGGGCATGCGCGTACCGGCTCCGGGTTTGTCATACCCGGGCAGGGGTTGGAGGGCCGAGCGCATCCGGACAACAATCGGCGTACTCCGAGCCCTATCTTTCGTCTTCCCTTCCTTTTTCGAAAGCGAGTAATTTCGATGGCTGCCATTCAAAAGCCCGATTGGTCGAAGCTCAGTTCGCTCGATCCGGAACTGATCCGGGCGTTCGTCGCGGTCGTCGAAAGCGGTGGCTTCACCGCGGCGGCCCGGCAACTGCATCGCACGCAATCGACGATCAGCCTGCGCATCCGCACGCTCGAGGAACGGCTCGACACGCACCTGTTCATGCGCAACAGCCGGCGGCTCGAGCTGTCGCGCGACGGCGAGAATTTCCTGATCCACGCGCGCCGGATCATCCAGGTGCAGAACGACGCGATCCTCGCGCTGAAGCAGGCGAGCAGCGACCGCGGCGTCGTGCGCTTCGGGCTGCCCGAGGACTACGCGGAGCTGTGGCTGCCCGACCTGCTGAAGTCGTTCTATGCGATGCGGCCGGGCGCGCGCCTGCACGTGCATTGCCGGATGTCGCTCGAACTGCTCGACCGGCTGCAGGCCGGCGAGCTCGACGTGGCGCTCGTCGTGCGGCACGGGCCCGGCGCGGGCGGGCGCGTGCTCGGCCGGCACGACGTCGTGTGGGCCGCGCACCGTGATTTCGCGCTCGACCGCCATGCGTCGGTGCCGCTCGCGCTGTTCCCGGAAACGTGCTGCTACCGGCAGCGCGGGCTGCAGGCGCTCGCGACGGCCGACCGGTCGTTTCACGTCGTCTACACGAGCCAGAGCCCGACCGGCATCAAGATCGCGGTGAACCACGGCGCGGCCGTGACGATGATCGACCGCTGCACGTTGCCCGGGAACTGGCGCGTGCTCGACGAGGCGGACGGCTTTCCGTCGCTGCCGGCGGCCGACCTCGAACTGCATCGCTCGCCGGGCATCTGCGATCCGCTGACCGACGACCTGGTGTCGCTGATCGAATCGATGGTCGACGAGCGGCGGCGCGCGTCGCTCGACGCTTTCGCCGCGTAACGGGACGAACCGACGGGCGAACCCGGCGCAGGCGAGGTTGACGCGCGCCGTGGCGCGCGACCACCGCGCACCCATGACGATCGCGCGGCCAGCTGCCGGCCGATGGCGTGTTGTGTCCCCTATGCCGTTTTTTGCACTGCCGCAGCGTTTTTTTGCACGACGTTTATGTCGTCTCTTCTAAGCTGGGGATGTGTCGAACAGCCGAGACGGCTTCCGTCCGCTCCATGACCTTCATTCATCCCGTTCCCGCCTTCCATGTCGCCGGCCGCCCGTTGCGCGCCGGCGCACCCGACAACGTCATTCCGTTCCCGCCGCCGCGCCCGCGCCTGCAGTTGCCCGTCACGCTGACGGCCGACTCCGGCGAACACGCGCACGCCCGCCTCGCGGCGCTGCTGCATTCCCCGCTCGGCGTGTACGTCGTCAGCGCGCGTGCCGTGCGCGACGTGGTTCACGTGCACTTCGACATCGCGCCGGAAGACCTGGATTTCACGCTGCACATGCTGATCGCGCAGCAGGCCGATGCGGTGATCGGGCCGGTTGCCCGCCGCCTGCGCATCGGGCCGAACGCGCGGTAAGTCGGGGAACGGTTATTGCTCGCTCGTGGATGGCTGGTCCGATGCGCCGCCCGATTGCCGATTGCCGGTCGCCGTGCTGTCCGTCGACCGACGGCGGACACGCGCGCGACACCGCGTGCGCGGCGCCGATCCTGAATACGGAGGGGTCATGCACCTCATGGAAGCAGTACCTGTCGCGCGGCCGGAGAGCCGCCGCGTACGGACGGCGTCGTTGCCGTCGGGCCAGCAGCTCGCGCGTCAGCTCGTGACGACGGTGCGCGTGGCCGAAGTGCTGCTGCACCAGGCGATCGTCGTGCCCGACCGGCATCAGTGGTCGGTCGACACCGAACGGGTCGACGCGGCCGGCGGGCCGCTCGCGGCGTGGGAAACCTGCGTGACCTGGCGGATCGGCAAGACGTTCGCGTCGACGGTCAGCCCGGCCGCGCGCGTCAACGATCGCGACCAGGTCGCGGTCGAGATCCGGCTTTATTTGCCCGAACAGGACTATGTGGCCGGGCGGTGCGTGAGCACCTTCGGCCTCCGCCACGGCAACGTGTTCGGCGCGACGCTGTCGGTCGCGTCGGGCGCGCAGTGGGGCTGGCAACGCAAGGAGCACGTCGCGCCGGAACACCGGCACGTGCGCGGCGATACGCTCGAGGCGCTCGTCGATACGGTCGCCGCGAACGTCAACGCGGCGCTGGGCGCGGCCGGGTTCGGCGCGACGCGCTGATCAGGCTTCGCCGGTCTGCCCGGTCTGCCGCTGCAGGTCTTCCATCAGCTGTTCCGCGAGAAAGTCGCACGGCGGCCGCTTCGACTTGGTGCTGCGCGCGAGGATCAGCTCGAGCGGCGGCAGGTCGGGCAGCCCGTGCGAGCGGCCGAGCATCGACAGCTGCGCGGGAATCGCGCAGCGCGCGAGCGGCGCGACGGCCAGGCCGGCCTCGACCATGCTGAGCAGCCCGAGCAGGCTCGGGCTTTCATAGGAGGTGCGGTACGGCACCTTCGCGCGTTCCAGGCTGCGGATCGCGTTCTCGCGCGCGACGCTGCCCGGCATGAACACCGCGATCGGCAGCGGCCGTTCTTCCCACACGCGCGGCCCGTTCGTCATCGCGGCCCACGCCATCGGCTCGTGGCGGATGAAGTCGCCGGACAACCCCTTGATGCGGGTGCCGCACACGAGATCGACGGTGCCGTCCTTGATCAGCGGCGCGAGCGCGCTGCTCGGCAGTCCCATCACCTGGATCTCGACCTTCGGGTAGGTTGCCGAGAATTTCTTCAGGACCGACGGCAGCAGCGACGACGCATAGTCGTCCGGCACGCCGATCACGACCTTGCCGGTCACTTCCGGCCGCACCACGGCCGCCCACGCCTCGTCGCGCAGCGCCAGCATTCGTCTGGCGAATCCCAGCAGCACCTCGCCTTCGCGCGTCAGCACGATGCTGCGCGGCTTGCGCACGAACAGCGGCCGGCCGATCGCGTCTTCCAGGCTCTTGATCTGCATGCTCACGGCCGACTGCGAGCGGTTCACGGCCTCGGCGGCGCGGGTCATGTTGCCGGTTTCCGCGACGGCGACGACGGTGGCCAGCACGTCGTGATCGAGCATCTTCATAGGTATAAGGAAAACTGAACGTAACGATCAGCATTATGCGTTTTTATTGTTGCTGTGTGTCTGCCATAGTGCGATCACGCTGACGTTTCGCCCGAGGGTGGCGTGGCGTTCGGGCCGGCCGAGCCGGCGTGCAGCACTGAACAGGAAAGCGTGGTGTCTCGATGATGGACCATCCGTTGCGCGCCGCACTGGCCGCGGAATTGCATGCCCGGCCGTTCCTGCGGCTCGCCGAAGCCGTGTCGCTCACGCATTACGCGATCTACGCGGACGGCCAGTCCGACATCCACGAAACGCTGCTGCACGCGCTGTGCCGCGACACCGGCATCGCCGCGCCGCACGAAGGCGCGACACACTACGCAGTGCAGTCGCCGAGCGGCTGGCACCTGAAGTGGGAACGTCACACCGAATTCTCGACCTTCACGTTCGTCGCGCCGCGTCGCGACACCGGCTATTTCGACGATCTCGCGATCGAAGGCATTCCGGCCGCGTGGTTCGCGCGGCTGGCCGGCATCCGCTTCGTCGCGGTGCGCATGGAGTTGCTGTCGGGCGACGCCGCGCGGCTCGTGTGCGGCGACCTGCGCCGCTGGATCGACGGGCCCGCGCTCGTCGGCAGCAACGTGCTCGGCGGCGGCAAGGTGTTCTGCGACTGGCACGTGCGCGACGACGGCTTCATGCGCTTTCTCGTGGTCGACGAGGATTTCCGCGAGGAGCAGGGCGGCCGGCTGCTGCAGCGCCTGCATGAAATCGAAACCTACCGGATGATGGCGCTGCTCGCGTTGCCCGTCGCGCGCCGGATGAGCCGCGAGCTCGACGAGATCCACGCGGCGCTGCACGCGCTGATGCAGCGGATGGACGCGAGCGGCGCGGACGGCGACGACACGGCGCTGCTCGTCAAGCTCACGCATCTCGCGGTGCGGGTCGAATCGCTGTCGGGATCGGGCGCACGTTTCAGCGCGTCGCGGGCGTACGAAAAGCTCGTGCTGGCGCGCATCCACGAGCTGCGCGAGGAGCGCATCGAAGGGATGCCGACGATCGCCGAATTCATGGAGCGCCGCTTCGCGCCGGCGATGGAAACCTGCCGCAGCGTATGGGCGCGCCACGAGCAGATCGCTGCGCGGATCGCGCGGGCGGTCGACCTGCTGCGCACGCGCGTGAACCTTGCCCAGGAAAAGGACGTGACGCGCCTGCTGGCGGGCATGGAGCGCACCGCGCGCAATCAGCTTCACTTGCAGCACGCGGTCGAAGGGCTGTCGGTGGCGGCCATTTCGTACTACGTGCTGTCGCTGGCGACGGCGGCGTTCAAGGCGCTGCACGTGATGAACCTGCCGGTCGATCCCGAGCTGGCGGAAGGCCTGCTGATCGCGCCGGTCGTGTTCGCGGTGATTCACATTACGCGGCGCACGCGCGCGCAGCTGGCGCGATCGGAGGCTGCGCATGACGGCGCGCCGGTGCATGCGGCGGCGTTGAAGCAGGCTGGTTAGAACATCTAAAACACAATCAATGAAAGGAATGGAGATGACTTTTTCGCAGACACAAGCGGGCTTTTACAGCGGTTTCGATGCCGCGTTCGACGAACCGGCACCGGGTGAGCCGGGCGCGCCGGACGAGCCGCGCGTGACGTCGTATCAGGCCGTGCTGCAGGAGCCGATGACGTCGCTCGTCGGGAATACGATCGATCGGCCGGACGTCGCGGCGGTGGCGATTCTCGGGTACAACTGACGCGATGGCATGCCCCGGTACGGGGCAACGCCGGCCTTCATGACCCGGCACGTCTCGAGACGTGCCGGGCGCGGTTCACTTTCCTTTTCCCCCTTTCCCCGCCTGCTGCGCCAGCGCCAGTTCGACGAACGCGCGCGCGGCCGCGCTTCGGTACGCCCCCTTGCGCTGCAGCAGCACGGCCGTGCGCCGCAGGACGGCCGGATCGAGCGCGACGGCAGCGAGATCGTCGTGCCCGGTCGCGATCGTCGCCGGCAGCAGCGTCGCGAGGTTCGTGCGGCGCACGATCTCGATCACCGCCCCCAGTGAATTCGCTTCCATCAACACGCGCGGCCGCACGTCGTGCTCGCGGAAATAGCGATCGATCTGCACGCGTGTCGCGAACTCGACCGTGAGCAGCACGAGCGACGCATCGTGCAGCGCGCGCAGGCCGGCCTTGCGTTTCCCGGCGAGCGAGTGCTTGCGGTTCACGACGAGCGCGAGCGTTTCGACCAGCAGCGTGTGCGCTTCGATATCCGCCGTCTGCACGTCCTCGAACGCGATGCCGACATCGAGCTCGTCGTCGACGAGCAGCGCCTCGATGCGCTCCTGCGACATCTCGCGCACCGATAGCGACACATCCGGATAGCGGCCGTGAAACGCCTCGACGAGCGGCCCGACGAGATAGCTCGTGAAGGTCGGCGTGACCGCGATCCGCAGCGAGCCGCGGCTCAGGTCCTGCACGTCGTGAATCGCGCGCCGGCCTTCCGCGAGATCGTGCAGCGCCTGCCGCGCATAGCGGAAATACACGTCGCCGGCGTCGGTCAGCCGCGTCACGCGCCCGGTGCGGTCGAACAGCTGCGCGCCGAGCGTCTCCTCGAGCTGGCGGATCTGCTGGGACAGCGCGGGCTGCGACACGTGCAGCGCGGCGGCCGCGCGCGTGAAGCTGCGGTGCTCGGCGACGGCGAGGAAGTAGTGGATATGGCGCAGCAGCATGGCGGTTCCTATAAGTCCTGCTTATCGGGTAGATCATAAATCAGTCTTTTACGTTATTGGAAGTCCGGCGTAACCTGCCCTTCATCGATTCCACCTGCCCCGGAGAACACACGATGAAGGACATCATCGAAGGCTTCCTGAAGTTCCAGCGCGACGCCTATCCGGAGCGCGCCGCACTGTTCCGCGATCTCGCGCGCAGCCAGAACCCGCGGGCGCTGTTCATTTCGTGCTCGGACAGCCGGCTCGTGCCCGAACTCGTCACGCAGCGCGAACCGGGCGACCTGTTCGTGATCCGCAATGCCGGCAACATCGTGCCGTCGTACGGCCCCGAGCCGGGCGGCGTATCGGCGTCGGTCGAATACGCGGTGGCCGCGCTGCGCGTGACCGACGTCGTGATCTGCGGCCATTCCGATTGCGGCGCGATGACCGCGATCGCCACCTGCCAGTGCATGGATCACATGCCGGCCGTCGGCCACTGGCTGCGCTACGCCGATTCGGCGCGCGTCGTGAACGAGGCGCGCACGCATCGCAGCGAACGCGAGCGGATCGACTCGATGGTGCGCGAGAACGTCGTCGCGCAACTGGCGAACCTGAAGACGCACCCTGCCGTGCGGCTCGCGCTCGAAGAAGGGCGCCTCGCGCTGCACGGCTGGGTCTACGACATCGAATCGGGCTGCATCGACGCCTACGACGGCGCAACCGGCCGGTTCGTCTCCCTGGCGGACCACCCCGAGGTCCGCGCCACGCCCGCGACGCTTGCCGTCGCGGCCTGAATCCGGATTGCTCCCACCCACCACGAGGAATTGCCATGATCCAGTCCCAGCACAGCCAGACCGCCCGCCACGCACTTGCCGAAACCATCGTGCTCGCGAAGGCGCGCAAGAACCTGTCGTTCGCGCAGCTCACCGAAGGCACGGGCCTGAGCGAAGCGTTCGTGACGGCCGCGCTGCTCGGCCAGCACGCGCTGCCGGCGCAAGCCGCACGCAGCGTTGCCGACAAGCTCGGCCTCGACGACGATGCGGTGCTGCTGCTGCAGATGATCCCGCTGCGCGGCAGCATCGACGATCGCGTGCCGACCGACCCGACCATCTACCGGTTCTACGAAATGCTGCAGGTGTACGGCACGACGCTGAAGGCGCTGGTCCACGAGAAGTTCGGCGACGGCATCATCAGCGCGATCAATTTCCGGCTCGACGTGAAGAAGGTCGACGATCCCGAAGGCGGTTCGCGCGCGGTGATCACGCTCGACGGCAAGTACCTGCCGACCAAGCCGTTCTGACGCCGGCGCGGCGCCGCGGCAGCGGTGCCGCGCAGGTTCCCGCCCGACGTGCGTGGGCCGCCGGCCGGCGCACGTTCCCGCCATTCCGTTTCAACGAGGACGCAGCCATGGATTTTGTGAAACGCACGATCGACCTTGCGATGAAGAACGTGGAAGAGGGCGGCCGCCCGTTCGCGACGGTGATCGTCCGCGACGGCGAGATCGTCGCGGAAAGCCCGAACCTCGTCGCGCAAACCAGCGACCCGACCGCGCACGCCGAGATCCTCGCGGTGCGCGATGCGTGCCGCACGCTCGGCACCGAGCACCTGAGCGACTGCGAGATCTACATTCTCGCGAGCCCGTGCCCGATGTGCCTCGGTTCGCTGTACTACTGCAGCCCGAAGCGCGTGGTCTACATCACGACGCGCGAGGACTACGCGCCGTTCTACCGCGACGACCGCAAGTATTTCGAGCTCGACACGTTCTACGCCGAATATGCGAAGCCGATCGACGAGCGCCGGTTGCCGATGGTGCAGCAGAAGCACGGCGATGCGATCAACGTCTACCGGCGCTGGAAGGAACTGAACGCGAAGTGACGTGACCCGCGCGGCGCACCGGCCGCGCCCGGCAGCCGCCCGGCTGCTCGTTTTCCCCACCCTCCGTTCCACCCGACGGCGCCCGTGCCGCCGGGCACCCGCACTGCCGCACGGGGCCGACTCGTGCCCCCGTTTTCCTGCCTCGCCAAACATCGATCCCGTTCAATGTCCGGAACCGAAATCCGCGATCCAAAAGCTTTTTGACGGGTTTAAAAATTCGCACTGGAGACGAAAGAAACGTGCGGAAAGCCCGATGAAAACCGATGAAATCTTCATGTCAGCCTGCGCAGCGACCTCGGTCGGTCGCCACGGATGGCCGCCGATCGCCGTGCGTTTCCCCACCCCTGTTTCGTTGCGCCATACGTTCCGGACGAGGAATCGCTCGATTCCTCTCCGCCAGCACCGTGCGGCTGCCCAGCCGTTCGCGCCTGACGCCTGAGATTCGCTTACCTGCTTACAACGGACCATCATGAAACGGGATTCATTCAGTACACCTGATGCGATGCATCGACCGACGACGGACATGCTCAAGCCGAACGACACGTTCGTGCGCATCGAAAACGTCGTGAAGAAATTCGGCGACAGCACCGCCGTCGACAACGTGAACCTGACGATCGCGAAGAACGAGCTGTTCGCGCTGCTCGGCAGCTCCGGCTGCGGCAAGTCGACGTTGCTGCGCATGCTCGCCGGGCTCGAGACGGCCACCTCCGGCAAGATCTTCGTCGACGGCGAGGACCTCGCGTCGCTGCCGCCGTATCGCCGCCCGGTGAACATGATGTTCCAGTCGTACGCGCTGTTCCCGCACATGACGGTCGAATCGAACGTCGCGTTCGGCCTGAAGCAGGAAGGCACGCCGAAGCACGAGATCAAGGCGCGCGTGGCCGACGCGCTCGCGCTCGTGCAGATGAGCAAGTACGCGCAGCGCAAGCCGCATCAGCTCTCCGGCGGCCAGCAGCAGCGTGTCGCGCTCGCGCGCTCGCTGGTCAAGCGCCCGAAGCTCTTGCTGCTCGACGAGCCGATGTCCGCGCTCGACAAGAAGATCCGCCAGAAGACCCAGCTCGAACTCGTGAACATCATCGAGAAGGTCGACGTGACCTGCGTGATGGTCACGCACGACCAGGAAGAGGCGATGACGATGGCCAGCCGCCTCGCGGTGATGAGCGAAGGCAAGATCGTGCAGATCGGCGCGCCGGGCGAGGTGTACGAGTTTCCGAACAGCCGCTTCTCGGCCGAATTCATCGGCTCGACCAACCTGTTCGAAGGGCGCGTGGTCGAGGACGAACCCGATCACATCTTCGTTGAAAGCGACGACCTCGAGGCGCGCATGTACGTGAGCCACGGCGTCACCGGCCCGCTCGGCATGCCGGTCGGCATCTCGGTGCGCCCGGAACGCATTCACGTGTCGCGCGAAAAGCCCGGCTCGAAACACAACTGGGCGCGCGGCGTCGTGACCGACATCGCGTACATGGGCAGCTACTCGCTGTACCACGTGCGCTTGCCGAGCGGCAAGACGGTCGTGTCGAACCTGTCGAGCTCGCACCTGATGCACGACAACGCACCGGCGTGGAACGACGACGTGTTCGTGTCGTGGTCGCCGGCCAGCGGCGTCGTGCTGACGCAGTGAGGACGCCACGATGAGAACCTCCGCTTCCACGTCCTCCACTCCGGTGTCGACCGGCACGACCGCCGCGCCCCAGGCTGACAAGCGCCGAGGCCGCTTTGCCGCGCTGTCGCGCTTCCTGCCGTCGGGCCGCAGCGTCGCGATCGGCGTGCCGTTCGTATGGCTGGCCGTGTTCTTCGCGCTGCCGTTCGTGCTGGTGCTGAAGATCAGCTTCGCCGACCAGGTGATGGGCATTCCGCCGTACACGTCGCTCGTCGAGATCAAGGACGGCGTCGTGCACTTCGCGCTGCAGCTGTCGCACTACGCGTTCCTGCTGCAGGACGACCTGTACATCGCGACCTACCTCAGCTCACTGAAGATGGCCGCCGTGTCGACGGTGCTGTGCCTGCTGATCGGCTATCCGATGGCGTACTACATCGCGCGCTCGGAACCGAACCGCCGCAACGTGCTGATGATGGCCGTGATGCTGCCGTTCTGGACGTCGTTCCTGATCCGCGTGTACGCATGGATCGGCATCCTGAAGGACGATGGCCTCTTGAACCACACGCTGATCGCGCTCGGCATCATCCACACGCCGCTGCGCCTCTATCACAGCGATGCGGGCGTCTACATCGGGATGGTCTATTCGTACCTGCCGTTCATGGTGATGCCGCTGTACGCGCACCTCGTGAAGATGGACCTCACGCTGCTCGAAGCCGCGTACGACCTCGGCGCGAAACCGTGGGTCGCGTTCACGCGGATCACGCTGCCGCTGTCGAAGAACGGGATCATCGCCGGCAGCCTGCTGGTGTTCATCCCGGCAGTCGGCGAGTACGTGATTCCGGAGCTGCTCGGCGGCGCCGACACGCTGATGATCGGCCGCGTGATGTGGGATGAATTCTTCAACAACATGGACTGGCCGATGGCGTCCGCGGTGACGGTCGCGATGGTGCTGCTGTTGCTGGTGCCGATGGCGCTGTTCCAGTACTACCAGGTCAAGGAACTGGAGGACGCGAAATGATCAAGCCGAGCAAACCGCTGTCGACGGGCGTCCTCGCCTTCGGCTTCCTGTTCCTGTACATCCCGATCATCAGCCTGGCCGTGTACTCGTTCAACGAGTCGAAGCTGGTGACGGTGTGGTCGGGCTTCTCGCTGAAGTGGTACGCGGCGCTGCTGGACGACGACGAGCTGCTGAGCGCCGCGTGGCTGTCGCTGAAGATCGGCCTGCTGACGGCCACTGCATCGGTCGTGATCGGCACGTGGGCGGGCTTCGTGCTCGCGCGCTTCGGCCGCTTCAAGGGCTTCACGCTGTACACGGGGATGATCAACGCGCCGCTGGTGATTCCGGAAGTGATCCAGGGCATCTCGCTGCTGTTGCTGTTCGTTGCGCTGGAGCAGATGTTCGGCTGGCCGAAGGGGCGCGGGATGGTGACGATCTGGATCGGCCACGTGATGCTGTGCGTGTCGTACGTGGCGATCATCGTGCAGTCGCGCGTGAAGGAGATGAACAAGTCGCTGGAAGAGGCGGCGCTCGATTTGGGTGCGACGCCGCTGAAGGTGTTCTTCGTGGTGACGCTGCCGCTGATCTCGCAGGCGCTGCTGTCGGGGTGGCTGCTGTCGTTCACGCTGTCGATCGACGACCTGGTGCTGTCGGCGTTCCTGTCCGGGCCGGGCTCGACGACGCTGCCGCTGGTGGTGTTCTCGCGCGTGCGGCTGGGGCTGAACCCGGAGATGAACGCGCTGGCGACGCTGTTCATCACGGCGGTGACGATCGGCGTGATCGTCGTGAACCGGATGATGATCGCGCGTGAGCGGCGCCGCATCGCCGACATGAAGGCGGCGTTCGCGGTGGCGTGAGGGCAGGGGTGGGGCAAGGGCATGAACGCGGCCGGCCACGTGATGCGTGACGACGGGTGACGAAGGCGACGGGTGAGCCAGCACGGCATGCCCGCCGCCGCGCTATAGTCGTACGATTCCCGCGCGGGGCGTTGCATGCCCGGCGGTGTCTCTCTTCGACCGAACGTGCCCCATGACAACGCAACCCGACGTTTCCATCCGGCTCACCGACACCGAACAGCCGGCCGCACACGACTTCATCAGCCGCAAGCTCGGCGAATTCAATCACGCGATGACGGGGCGCGCCGATGCGGCCACGCTCGACGTGTACGTCACCGATCCCGCGACCGGCGAGATCATCGGCGGCCTCACGGGGCGCACGTCGCTCGGCCTCTTCTTCATCGATCTGTTCTACCTGCCCGAATCGCTGCGCGGCGGCGGCTTCGGCAGCCGGCTGCTGCGAGAGGCCGAGGCGGAGGCGAAACGACGGGGATGCGCGCGTGCCGTGCTCTACACGATCTCGTTCCAGGCACCGGATTTCTACCGGAAGCAGGGCTACGAAGCGTTCGGCGAAGTGCCGTGCGAGCCGGAAGGGACGTCGCGCGTGTTCATGGTGAAGGTGCTTTGAGGCGGTTCAGCAGGCTCGTGTCGCGCGGCAAGTAAGGTGGCGCCGCGCGAGCGCCGGTATCCGGGCGAGGCGGCGTCACTGAATGCCGGCCCCGGGCCCGCGGGAGCCGCCCCGTGCGAACCGCCACGGGGCGCACCTTCCCCGCGTCAGCAATGCTCCAGCGCGTACGACAGGTCGGCGATCAGGTCGTCCGGATGCTCGAGCCCGACCGACACGCGAATCAACCCTTCCGACACCCCCGCCGCCGCACGCGCGTCGGCCGGCACGCCCGAATGCGTGGTCGACGCCGGATGGCAGATCAGCGACTCCGTGCCGCCGAGACTGACCGCCGACTTGAAGAGCGTCAGGTGGTTGATGAACCGGAACGCCTGCTCGCGGCCGCCGTCGAGGATGAACGCGAACGTCGAGCCCGGCCCGGTGCACTGGCGTTGATAGACGGCCTGGTAGGCCGGATCGTCGATGAGCTCGGGGTGCAGCACGCGCACCGGCCGATGCGGATTGTCGGCGAGCCAGCGGGCGACGGCGCTGCCGCTGCGGGCCGCCTGCTGCATGCGCAGCACGAGCGTTTCCATCGAGCGCGTGATCATCCACGACGAATGCGGGTCGAGCTGCGAGCCGAGCGTGCTGCGGACCGAGCGGATCTTCGTGATCGGCGCGCGAGCGCCCGTGACGCCGCCGGCGACGAGGTCACTATGCCCGCCGATGTACTTCGTCAGCGAGTACACGCTCAGGTCGATGCCCTGCCGCGACGGCTTCTGGTACAGCGGGCCGAGCAACGTGTTGTCGCAGACCGACAGCGGGCGATAGCCGTGGCGCGCCTCGAACGCGTCGATCTCGCTGCGCAGCCCTTCGAGGTCGAACAGCGCGTTGGTCGGGTTCGCGGGCGTCTCGATGTAGCACATCCGCACGTGGCCCTTTTGCGCGGCCGCTTCGAGCGCGGCGCGGATCGCGTGGGCGGACAGCCCGTCGGCGATCACTTCCGAGCGAATGCCCCACTCGGGCAGGAACTTCGAGATCAGCGTTTCGGTGCCGCCGTAAAGCGGCACGGACTGGACGACGCAGTCGCCCGGCCGCAGGAAGGTCAGCAGGATCGCGGCGATGGCCGACATGCCGCTCGACGTCACGACGGCCGCTTCGGAATCGTCGAGCAGGGCGAGGCGATCCTCGACGATCTCCAGGTTCGGGTGATTGAAACGGCTGTAGACGAGGCCCGCGCCTTCGCCTTCCGGTGAAGGCTTGCGCCCGGCCACGACGTCGAAGAATTCGGCGCCGTCCTCGGCCGTGCGGAACGCGAACGTCGACGTGAGGAACACGGGCGGCTTCACCGATCCTTCCGACAGGAACGGATCATAGCCGTACGACATCATCTGGGTTTCGGGATGAAGTTCCCGGTCTGCAATCTTGCGCTTGTGGTAGTTGCGATAGGCCATGCGGTGCTCCGTGCAGGGGGGGAGGAACGGCCGTTGCAGCGGTGGCATGACGCGCGCGGCGCCGGATAGGCACCGGCCGTTGCGACCGCGTGTGGCGATACTACCCCGAAGGCGCTGCTTCGTGACGCACCCCTGACACAGTCGTCAGGGTGTCGCCTGTTCGACGATCATGTCGTACAACGCACGCGCGGCCGGCGACAATTGCGCGCGCTTGCGCGTGACGAGCACGAGCGTGCGCGATACCGCCGGCTCGACGAGCTCGATCGTGCGGATCATCGGATACGCGTTCTTCTGGATCGCGAGCTTCGGCACCACGGCCGCGCCGAGCCCTTCCGCGACGAGCCCGAGCGCCGTCGAGCTGCGCTGCACTTCGTAGAACGAATGCAGCGACACGCCGCTCGTCTTCAGCGCGCCGTCGAGCAGCCCGCGATTGCCGCTCACTTCACCGGCGAAGATCAGCGGATGCGGCTGCAGCGCGGCCCAGCGAATACGCCGCCGCTTCGCGAGCGGATGATCGTCGCGGCACACCAGCACGTACGGATCGCTCGTCAGCGGCACGTTGACCAGCTCGGGATGCTGGTCGCCGGCGATGCCGATGCCGAACTCGGCCTCGCGATGCAGCACGGCCTGCAGCACCGACGCCGACGCATGATCGAGGATCTTCACGCGATCGTGCGGCCGGTGCGCGGAAAACGCGCGCAGGATGCGCGGCAGGTATTGCACGCCGACCGTCGGCACGCATGCGATCGTGACGTCGCCGCGCTGGCTCAGGCCGGTTTCGCGGATTTCGGTGAGTGCATCGGACAGTTCGTTCAGCAACCGGCGCGCTTGCGGCAGGAAGCGGCGGCCGATTTCGGTGAGCGTGGTGCGGCGTGTGGTGCGCTCGACGAGCGCGACGCCGAGGAAGGTTTCGAGCTTGCGCAGCCGCTGCGTGATGGCTGTCTGCGTGACGTGCAGCGTGTCGGCCGCCTGCCGGAAGCTGCCGCCGTCGGCGATGGCGACGAAGGCCTGGACACCGAGCGTATCGATTTTCATTAGAGATTTGAATCAATCACGATATTAAATTCATTTTACTGAACTCGGTGACGATCGCAGAATGCGGTGCATCGACGGCCACCGGCATCCCGTTCGCATCGAATGCAACGCCGTCCACGCCGACCACGCCGACCAGGAGAAACGACATGACGACCCCACTCGATCGATACGCGGCCCAGTACGTGCAATTCGAGGACGAACGCACGCGGCCGATCCGCGACCTGCTGGCCGCCGTGCCGAACACGCCGATCCATACCGCGATCGACATCGGCTGCGGGCCCGGCAATTCGACCGAGGCGCTGATCGCGCGTGCGCCGGACGCAACCGTCCACGGGATCGATGCATCGGCGGACATGATCGACGCCGCGCGCACGCGCCTGCCGGACCTGCGTTTCGATGTCGTGGATATCTCCACCTGGGACGATCCGGGCGGCTATGACCTGATTCTCGCGAATGCGGTGCTGCAATGGGTGCCCGCGCACGACACGCTGTTTCCGGCACTTGTCGGCCGGCTCGCGCCCGGCGGCCATCTTGCGGTGCAGATGCCCGACAACCTCGACGAACCCGCGCACCGGCTGATGCGCGAGGTCGCCGCGGCCGGGCCGTGGGCGGACAAGCTGAAGGGGGCTGCGCGCACCGAGCGGTTCGATGCGCGTGACTACCACGCGCTGCTGTCGCCGCTGTGCTCGCGGGTGGACGTATGGCGCACGACTTACTATCACCCGCTGCGCGGCGGTGCCGACGCGGTCGTGGAGTGGTTCAAGGGCAGTGCGCTGCGGCCGTTCCTCGCGGCGCTCGACGACGGCGAGCGCGCGGCGTTTCTCGCGCAGTATCGCGATGCGCTCGCCGGCCCGGGCGGCTATCCGGCGCTCGCCGACGGCACCGTGCTGCTGCCGTTCCCGCGCCTGTTCATCGTCGCGACGCGGGCGTAAAGCGACACTGATTCGGCCATGACACGCGGGCGGCCGTGCGTCAGCGCACTGGCCGCACCGATTCCGGGTCGACCGTGCGGATTCGCGCGGTCTGCCCGTCGCGCAGGTCCTTGTACCAGAACAGCGCCACTTCGCCGTCGTTCTCGTCGTCCGCGTACAGCAGGCGATCGTGTCCGCCCAGCACGAAGCCCGAGCGGGCATACGTGCTGCACGCGGCGACGTTGTTCGACTGCGTTTCCAGCCGCATGAAGCCGAACCCGTGGCCGCGCGCCCACGATTCGGCGGTCGCCAGCAGCAACTGCCCGATGCCTTGCCGCCGGTACTGGCGGTCGACGGCCAGCTCCGCGATCTCCGCCATCCCGTTCCAGCTCTGGCCGATGGCCACGAACCCGGCGAGCCGGCCGCCGGCCGTCGCGCGAAAGAGCGCCGTCTTGCCGGACGCCTCGTCCGCCCAGCCAGCCGGATCGAAGCCGTAATTCTTGCGCCGCGTCGGCAGCGCGCGAAGATCGAGCAAGTCCTGATACGGCGCGTTCAATTCCCAGGCGATGTCGAACGAGAAGTCGCATCGGTCCAGCTCGTCGGCGGGCAGCCCGCTCGTCTGTTCGATGCTGATGTGCTCGGCTCGGTCCATGTGTCGGTGTCCTGTCTTCTGCGGGATGCGTGGTGGTGTCCGTGATGCGATTGTCGGCGCCCTGATATGCGCCGCATGGAGTGTGTTCTGGCTTCGCTTTCATGCACCTGCACAATTCGCCGCGCGCGAGACCGGCACAGACCGGCCGTGTCCGAGGCGACGGAATGAGGTCGAGCGCCGAACCTGACGGACGCGCAAACGTGTGCGAGGTTCGCGCGCTCGCCGAGGCGCTCGTTCACTCGCCCGATTATGCTGGATTTCGGCGGTGGCCCTGTACTCGCATCGCTGCGATGACGGCCGTCGCGTGTCGTGTCTTCGATCCGCATGGCCGTCGATCGCATGTGGATGAAAGACGACAGGAACCCGAATGACTGTTTACGGTTGCGTGACAACTCGATATATTTCGCAAAATATATCGAAGGTCGTGGCGTCGTCAGGCGCCACGTCGTCCACCCGCTCCACGAAAGCCGGAAGAGATTCTGACCTGCATCGGCGGAGCAACGCGTCGTCGCGGCATGCGCAACCGGTGCGCGCGCTTGTCGACGCTGCAACACGAGCGGCCGCCCCACGGCATGCCGCTTCCGCAAGCCCACACTGGCATCGAAACGA
The DNA here is from genome assembly GCF_002223155.1 of Burkholderia sp. AU31652. Classification (NCBI taxonomy): domain Bacteria; kingdom Pseudomonadati; phylum Pseudomonadota; class Betaproteobacteria; order Burkholderiales; family Burkholderiaceae; genus Burkholderia; species Burkholderia sp. AU31652. Next base: position 338,456 of record NZ_NKFG01000005.1, read on the forward strand.
AACATCGTGCACGCGCATGAGGTAGTGCTGCGTGCGGCGATCCGGTGGCTTGCGCTCGTTCATCAGCCGGTTCTTCGTCAACACGCCGCGCGTCACGCTGCGACGCAGGCGCGCGCGTCAACAACAAAAAGGAAGTGAGCATGAAAAAGACCATCGTGGCCGCGGCCGCACTCGGGATGTTCGGCACCGCCGCGCACGCGCAAAGCAGCGTCACGCTCTACGGGTTGATCGATGCGGGTATCACGTATTCGAACAAGGTCGCGACGACGGGCGGGCACGACAAGCTCGTCAAGTACGGTGACGGCGTCGCATCGGGCAGCCGCTGGGGCATCCGCGGCACCGAGGATCTCGGCGGCGGGCTGAAGGCGCTGTTCGTGCTGGAGAACGGCTTCAGCAGCGGCGACGGCTCGATCGGCCAGGGCGGTGCGATCTTCGGCCGGCAGGCATTCGTCGGCCTGTCGAAGAACGGCATCGGCTCGCTGACGTTCGGCCGCCAGTACTCGTTCTCGACCGACTACATCGGCGCGAACTATTCGATGGGCAGCCAGACGCCCGCCGGCAACTACGCGTATCACATCAACGATCTCGACCAGCTGACGTCGAGCCGTATCAACAACGCGGTGAAGTTCCAGAGCGCGAACTTCGCGGGCCTCACGTTCGGTGCGATGTACGGCTTCTCGAACTCGACGCAGTTCGCGGGCACGCCGACCACGACCGGCGCGAACGGTTCGCAGGGTTCGTCGAGCGCGTACAGCTTCGGCGCGAACTACGCGCAAGGGCCGTTCGGCATCGGCGCCGCGTACACGAACATCCGTTTCCCGAACGGCGCGCAGCCCGCGTTCGGCGTGAGCATCGCGAACCTCAACACGCAAGGGTTGCGCGACCTCGAGACGGTCGGCGTCGGCGCGCGCTATGCGATCGCGGCGGCCCTCGTGTGGGCGAACTGGACGCACACGAAGTTCGTGCCGCTGTCGGGCGAGACGTCGAAGCTGAACAACTACGAAATCGGCGGCCGCTATGCGTTCACGCCGGCCCTGAGCGGCGGTCTCGGCTATACGTTCTCGAAGCTCGACGGCCGCTTCGACGGCAAGTGGCACCAGGTCAACGCCGCGCTCGACTATGCGCTGTCGAAGCGCACGGACGTGTACGTGAGCGCGGCCTACCAGAAGGCGTCGGGCAGCAACACGATCAACGGCCGCGTGGTGCCGGTGCAGGCCGAGATCGGCTCGTCGGGATCGTTCATCGGCAACGCGGGCGCGAACACGCAGTTCGTCACGCGGATTGGCCTGCGTCACAAGTTCTGATATCCGGCACGGCCGTTCGGCGCGTTCCACGACGCTCGGCTCGTCTAGCGCGTGCCGCGTGGCCGGAAAAGCATTCGGGCGCGACGGGGTACGTCGCGCCCGAATGCGTGTCGGCCCCGTGCGGGCGGCCGATACCGGCTGACCGTACCGTCAGATGTTGATCGTGACGGGGCCCGCGAGCGGCGTGTAGCCGTCGTCGAACAGGAACCACGCATCGTACTGCCCCGACGCCAGCGAACTGTTCGCCGTGGACGAGAACAGCAGCGAGCCGCAGCTCTTCGGCAGGTACGCCCACGACTTGTAGCTGCCCTTGGTCGGCTGCGCGCCATGCGCGAAGATGCCCACCCAGTTCTTCGGGCTGTGGCTCCACGGCGGCGCGACGTAGTCGAACCGCAGCGTGCCGTACGTCGAGCCCTGCGACGCGAGCGCCGCGACGAACTTCTTGCTGGTATTGCCGATCGCCGAATCCGTGAGCAGCGTGCCGGATTGCGTCTGCACGCAGCCGGCCACCCGGCGCAGGAAGTTCGGATCGTTCGCGTCGCGGATGCTGGCGTCGTACCAGCCGCCGTCGCCGTACCACGTGACGGCCTGCGTCGCGCCGGCGGCGACGGTGTACGACTGCCGCGTGTTCATCCCGTAGGCGTTGTCGGTGAGCTGGAACGTCGTCGCGCTGGTCCCCGCCGAATTGTCGAGCGTGATCTGCACGTTGCCGTTCGCCACGTCGTAGCACAGGCTGATTTCGGCGGTCGATCCCGTGTTGCCGGACGAGCCGATGCTGCCGCGGAACGTCTGCAGGAAGCCGTTCGGGCCGTAGACCGAATAGTCGTAGCCGCCGCCGCTGTTCAGCGCGAGCGAATCCGACAGGTTCGTGCACGGGCTCGCGCCGGCCGCGATCGTGTAGTGGCGGGGGATCGTGCTCGTGCCGTCGACCCATGCCTGCAGGTGCACGCCCGCGGTGCCGGTGTTGGTCATCGTCAGCGCGAGCGCGCGGCCGGCGCGGTTGACCTTGCCTTGCACGAAGAACTCGTAGGGCAGGCGGCAGGCCGTGCTGCGGCCGGTGGCCTGCGCCGGCACCGCGGTGGTGGTCGGGTAGGGGATCGGGACGGCCGGGCCGTTCGGGTTCATGTTGCTCGCGGGCGGCTGGATCGCGGGAACCGCCTGGTCGGCGTTCGAGAAATCGAAGGCCGACGTCAGGTCGCCGCACACCGTGCGTCGCCACGGCGTGATGTTGGTTTCCTGCAGCCCGAAGCGCGCTTCCAGAAAGCGGATCACCGACGTGTGATCGAACACCTGCGAGTTGACTTTGCCGCCCTTCGACCACGGCGAGATCACGAACATCGGCACGCGCGGGCCGAGCCCGATCGGCACGTCGCCGCTGGCCGAGCCGTCCGATGCGGCGCCGCTGCTCGCGACGAATTCGGCGGCCGTCGAGACCGTCGACTGCCCGGTGCCGGCAGCGGCGCTGGCCGGGACGGCCGGCGGCATGTGATCGAACAGCCCGTCGTTCTCGTCGTACATGACGAGCAGCACCGTGCTGGCCCATACCGCCGGATTCGACGTCAGCGCATTGAGGACGTTGCTCACGTACCATTCGCCGCCGCTCGCGGCCCACGACGGATGTTCACAATAGGCGTAAGGCGCGGCGATCCACGACACCTGCGGCAGCGTGCCGTTGGCGACGTCGGCCCGCAGCTGGCTGAAGAGGTTCGTGTCGTATTCCTTGCCGCCGCCTGACGGGTCGATCTGCGTGCCGTTGAGCGCCGGCGCGAGCGGATCGCCGGCGCCGAGGTTCTGGTACTGCTTGAAGTTCAGGATGACGTTGTCGCCGTAATTGCCGTTCCACCAGAGATCGCTTTTCGAGCCGTTGTATTCGCCGTAGCCATGACCGGCATCCAGGCCGTTGCCCTTGTCCTGGTAGAACTTCCACGTCACGCCCGCCGTGTTCAGGCGCTCCGGCATCGTGGTCCAGCCGGTGCCCGTCATCGTGTTGGTCGTGTACGGCGAATAGCCGGTGACGTTGCCGCAGCACCCGGTCCACAGATACAGGCGGTTCGGGTCCGTCGGGCCGAGCATCGAGCAGTGGTAAGCGTCGCACACCGTGAACGCGCTCGCCAGCGCGTAGTAGAACGGAATGTCGTTCTGCGTGAAGTAGTACATCGTGCCGCTGGTCTTTGCACCGGCCCAGTTGTCGTAGCGGCCGTTGTTCCAGGCGCTGTGCGTGCCGCTCCAGCTGTGGTCGAGGTCGCCGTAGTAGGTGTCGCCGTTCGCCGTGCCGAAGGGCGGGGACGGGTTGAACGGGAACACGTAAGACAGCATCCAGGGCTGTCGCCACACCGGATACCCGCTCGAAATCACGACCGGCCGCGGATCGCCGAAGCCGCGTGCACCGCCCAGCGTGCCGAGGTAGTGGTCGAACGAGCGGTTTTCCTGCATCAGGATCACGACGTGCTTCACGTCCTGGATCGTGCCGGTGACGGTGGCAGCGGGAATGGCCTGCGCGCGCGCGATGCTTTCGGGCAGCATGCCCGTGATCGCGGTGGCGCCGGCGAGCTTCAGCGCATCGGCAATGAATTGACGTCGGGTTGTGGGTTTGTTTTGCATGATCGCTCTCTGTCTTGGATGGCTGGCCCGGGGGCCGGCGTCGGTCAGTGGCACGCGCTCGCGCAGTGCAGGACGGGCGTGGACGCCGAGCCCGGTGCGGCCGCGCGCGCGGCCGCCATGCTGGCTGGCGTGCCCGAGTCGCCGTCACCGCAAGCGGCCAGCGTGCACAGGAGTGCGATCATGAAAACGCCGCGCCAGTGCGGAAAGCGGCTTTCCGACCGATGCGACTTGACGATGGGCTTTCGATCCGATTCGAGTCGGATTCCTGAATGATCGAGACTGTTGCTGCGTGCTCCGTATTTCATTACCCCTCCAGACATGAAAAATGGACAGCAGAGGATATCGCCCGAATCAGAACAACTTCATGACAGGCCACCCGCGCGTGCCTGCCACGTGCAACAGCTTCGAGTCGGGATTGGTGGCGACCGGATGCGTGACGTAGTCCAGCAGCGGCACGTCGTTGATCGAATCGCTGTAGAAGTAGGTGCGCTCGAAATCGGACGGCGCGTAGCCAAGTGATGCCAGCCATGCGGTGGTGCGCACGATCTTGCCTTCGCGGAAGCTGGGCACGCCCGTGCTGCGCCCGGTGAACGCGCCGCCCGGCGTGCCGTCGTCGGTATCGAGCTCGATGCCGAGCAGGTGCTCTATGCCGAATTCCGCCGCGATCGGCCGCGTGACGAAGACGTTGGTCGCCGTCACGATGCAGCAGAGATCGCCGTTCTCGCGATGGCGGTCGACCAGCTCGCGCGCCTGCGGCGTGATCGCCGGGCGGATCACTTCGTCCATGAACCGCGCATGCCAGCGTTCGAGCACCTTGCGCGGATAGCGGGTGAGCGGTGCGAGCGTCACGGCGAGATACGCGTCCATGTCGAGCGTGCCCGCCGCATAGTGACCGTAATGCTCGTCGATCAGCGCCACGTGCGCGTCGTCTTCCCGCCAGCCGACCCGCGTGATGAAGCGGCTCCAGGCCTGGTCGCTGTCGAGCGGCAGCAGCGTGTGGTCGAGGTCGAACAGCGCGAGATGCTTGTACATGGGTGGTTCCTTGGGTTGCGTGCTTACGCGCCGATGCGCTTCTCGATCGCGTCCTTCGCGTTCCTGCCGTCGATGGTCGTGACACCGTCGAGCCACTTCGACAGCACGCCGGGGTTCTTCTTCACCCATTCCTTCGCCACGGCGACCGGATCGGCGTGATTCATGATCGGCACCATCAGCTGGTTCTCTTCGTCGGTCGTGAATGTCAGGTTGGTCAGCAGCCGGCCGACGTTCGGGCAGCGTTCGAGATAGCCGGGCGTGACGAGCGTATAGACCTTCGCGGAGCCGTAGTTCGGGCCGAACACGGTATCGCCGCCGTCGAGATAGGCGATCTTGTAGCTGATGTTCATCGGATGCGGCTCCCATGCGAGAAACACGATCATCCGGTGCTCCTGCACCGCGCGCGTGACCTGCACGAGCATCCCGGCCTCGCTCGATTCGACCAGCTTGAAGCCGCCGAGCCCGAACTCGTTCTTGTCGATCATCCGCTGCACCAGCGCGTTGCCGTTGTTGCCGGCGCCGATCCCGTAGATCTTGCCGTCGAGCTGGTCGCGGAACTTCGCGATATCGGCAAAACTCTTGAGGCCCTTGTCCGATGCGTATTGCGGCACGGCCAGCGTGTAGCGCGCGCCGATCAGGTTCGGCTGCGGCAGCTGGTGGACGGCGCCGGCATCGACGAACGGCTTCACCGTGGGCGTCATGCTCGGATCCCAGTAGCCGAGAAACGCGTCGATCTGCGCCTTCTTCACGCCGGCCAGCACGATCGGCGGCGACGCGATCGTCTTGGTCGCCTCGTAGCCGAGCCCATCGAGCAGCATCATCGCGACGCCGGTGGTAGCGGCGATATCGCTCCAGCCGACATCGCCGAGCGTCACCTTCCTGCAGACGTCGCTTTCCGACGCATGAGCGGGGGCCGTCGCCAGCGCCGCCAGCAGTGTGGCGGCCAGCATCCATGCCTTCTTCATCATGTGGGTCTCCTAAGCAAGTGTTCCGGATCGTGTTGCCTGAATGGTCTGACGATTGATCGTGCCGATCGGATGAAACAAGCGAACCTGGGTCTGGCTTTGTAGTTTTGCGTACCGTATATTAGAAAGCACAAAATCGCAAGAACGCACAAAAATACAACTCGCCGGTTGCCGAGGTTGGCCCCGGGCGGGCGGGGGGAGGAAGAGTCGGGCGGCGGCCCAGGCGGGCCGTGCTTCATCAGGTAGGCCAGGCAAAGCAAGGAGACTTCACATGATCAGTCAGCTGGAAATCGTGTCCCGCCTGTTGCTGGCGGCATTGCTCGGCAGCATCGTCGGCATCGAGCGCGAGCGCCTGTCGTGGGCCGCCGGATTGCGCACGCACATGCTGGTGGCGGTGGGCGCCGCGCTCGTGATGGTCGTGTCGGCGTTCGGTTTCGCGGATATCCAGGACGCGAAGAACGTGTCGCTGGACCCGTCGCGCGTCGCCGCGCAGGTGGTGTCGGGCATCGGCTTCCTCGGTGCCGGGTCGATCATGCTGCGCGGCGAGATCATCCGCGGCCTGACGACCGCGGCGAGCCTGTGGGTCGTGGCGGCGGTTGGGCTCGCGGTGGGCGGCGGCATGTATGTCGCCGCGATCGCCGCGACGGCGATCGTGCTCGCGATCCTGGCCGGCCTGAAGCCGATCGAGAAGCGCTTCTTCGCCGCGCGGCAGCGCTGGGGCGTGCGCATCCTCGCGAGCCGCGGCGCGGTGAAGCTGACGTCGCTGCAGGCGATGCCCGGCCTCGACCCGGCGCGCATCGTCCAGTTCATCATCGAGCAGGACGACGCCGAGCCGGACGACGACCGCATCCACGTGGTGTTTTCAAAGATGACGAGCCGCGAGTTCCAGGCAGTCCGTCAATCCCTGCAGACCCTCGCCGGCATCAAAACGATGGAGGAGAGCGCAGCGTAGTCCGCCGTTCGAATAACATTGGCGTTTATTCCGAGGACATTCCATGTGGCAAGAAGAGCGATACCAGAGGATCCGGCTTCTGTTATCGAAGATGCAGCGCGTGTCGACCGACCGGATCATGGCCGACCTGAACGTGTCGCGGGAAACCGTGCGGCGCGATCTCGTCGATCTCGAGGCGCTCGGTGAACTGAAGCGCGTACATGGCGGCGCGGTGCAGGTGGGTGACGAAGCGCCGATCGCCGAGCGCGCGCAGACGCACGTGAAGGCGAAGCTGGCGATCGCCCGCGCGGCGGCCAGGCTGGTCGCGGGCTCGCAGACGCTGTTCATCGATGCGGGCACGACCACGACGCTGCTGGCCGAGGAACTGGCGAAGCTGTCGGGCCTCACGATCGTCACGAACTCGATCGACGTCGCGCTGAAGATGCGGTCGAGCGACCCGGGGCAAGCGAGGAACGAAACGATCCTGCTTGGCGGGATGATCGGCAGCCGTGCGGCCGCGACCGTCGGCGACGGCACGGTTGCCGAGATCTTCCGCTACCGCGCCGATCTCGCGCTGCTGTCACCGGTGGGCGTCGATGCCGTGCGCGGTGCGACCAACTACGACCGGATGGAAACCGAAGTGGCGCGCGCGATGGTCAGCAACGCGGCGGACGTCGCGATCCTGGCCGATTTCAGCAAGCTCGGCACGAACAGCCGGATCAGCTTCTGCGAGCCGGCGCGGATCGGCACACTGGTGACGGACCCGAAGGCGGAATCGGTCGACAGCTACAAGGGCCTCAAGAAGGTCATCAAGCACGTCGTGCTGGCGTAGCGCCACGCAGTGCGGGGCATGATCGGCCGCCGTTATGCCGCCCATGCGGCGCACCTTCTGTCGGCCGGCTTTTTAGCGGCGTAATATATCCGCCGATACAACGCAGGCCTGTCCACCGACGGGCCGTCATGGAGGCGGGCGATGGAGATGGCAGGGACGGCGGCGCCCTCGGCGCATCAGGCGGAGGCAGGCTCGATCGCGCTGACGGGCGCATTCGAGCGGCCGATGACGGTGACGCTCGACGACCTGCGCCGGCACGCGGGCGCGACGGCCGAGCCGTTCGACTTGCGCTGCTTCACGACGAACCGCTTCATCCGCTCGGTCGCACCGTATCGCGGCGCGCGGCTGAAGGATCTGCTCGACGCGGCCGGGCTGCGCAACGACGCGCCGGGCGACTTCAAGCGCATGGTGTTCATCGCGCATGCGCACGACGGCTACGCGGTCACGTTCTCTTGGCACGAACTGTTCAACACGCCCGTCGGCGAACACGTGGTCGTCGCGTTCGAATGCGGCGACGCGCCGCTGTCGATCGACGACGGCGCGCCGCTGCTGTTCTCGGGCGCCGACCGCCTGCCCGCACCGCGCCACGTGAAGCGGCTGGCCGGCGTCGTCGCGCGCGTACTCGAGGTCTGAACCGGCGCCTGCCGCACCGGCCATCGTGTATGCTTGCCCGCATCGTTCAAAGGGCAGGACAACATGAAGACACCGGCACACCCCAAGCCTGAGGTGCGGTTCAGGATGCGTATCCAGCAAGCCGACACGATCGCGCTCGGGCCGGGCAAGGTCGCGCTGCTCGAAGCCGTGCGCGAGCACGGTTCGATTTCGGCGGCAGCGCGCAGCCTGAAGATGTCGTACCGGCGTGCGTGGTTGCTGATGGACGAACTGAACCGCTCGCTGAAATCGCCGGCGACGGTGTCCGAACATGGCGGGCAGAGCGGCGGCGGCAGCGTGCTCACGCCGGTCGGCGAGGAAATCATCCGCCTCTATCGCGGGATCGAGGCGCGCGCTTACGCGGCTTGCGCCGACGACATCGCCGCGCTCACGAAAATGGTTCGGCGCTGAAGGTGCGCGGACGCTGACAACGGGCTTTCACGGGCTCCCTGAAGGGCCACCCATGCGGCGAAGCGAATCAGATCCTAGCCGTGCCGCAGGCAAAAGCGCGACGCGTCGCCCGTGGCGGCATCCGATGCCATCCCGTCGCGCGACTGCGCATCGAGCCGCCCGATCAGCTCGACGAAACTGGCGACGCTCGCCGTGCGCAGCGGGTAGTACGCGATGTGGTGGCGTTCGCAGATGCGCTTGAGCAGGTTCATCGAATCGTGGTCGATGCAGTCGACCGGGAACACGACCATCCGCGCGCCCGGTAGCGTCGCCGCCAGCAGGCCCTTGCGATCCTCGATGCCGCCGTCGTGCAGCGTCACCTCGCCGCCCGCCGTTTCGACGATCCGCTTGATTGCGCGATTCGAGCCGGGACGCCCGCCGACGTACACCAGACGCGTACCCTGAAGCATCGACAGCGGATCGGCCGCGCGTTCGGCCGGATCGTCCGCCGACGCCTGCACCGCCTGTTCGATCGCGCTCGCTTCGGCGCGCAGCGTCTTCACCATCGCCATCAATTCGTCGAGCCGCGCGCGCATCGCGCGGGCGCTCGCCTGTTCCGCGGCGATCCGCTGCTCGGCTGCCTCGCGGCGGCTCGTGTGCAGTGCGAGCCGTTCGTCGCGCGCGGCCAGTGCTTCGCGCAGTTCGTGGACTTCGTCGCGCAGGACGCTTTCCGCCGCCAGCGGCTGCGCGCTCTGGCGGGCGGCGAGGGCATCGCGTTCCTGCAGCGCCGCGTCGCGCTGCGCGCTCATTTCGTGCAGACGCACCTGCTGCCGTTCGATCTTCGCGTGCAGCGCCGCATTCTCTTCCTCCAGCGCGACCAGCCGCCGGATATCGGCACGATTGGCCGCGCCGACCAGGTGCGACAGCATGTGCAGGTCGCCGAACGCGGCCTGGCGCACGCCCATCGTCGTGCGCGGATGCGTCATCAGCGCCCAGTATGCAGGTGGAATATCGCCGCTCTTCAGCGCTTCCTTCCAGCGCGCGAGGAGTTCATCCGCATCCTTTGCGCTGTCGAACGCGCGGATTGCGCCGGCGTAGCGCTCGTCGAGCGCCTTGTGCAGCGCCTTCGCGCCGGCCGTGCCGTCGATGGCGAGTTCGACGGCCGCGTGATGGATTTCGAGGTCGGTCGCGCGCTGGCGATCGAGGTCGGTGAACTTCGGCACGAGCCTGCGCAGTTCGTGCGTGGTCAGGCAGGTGCCGATGATCGAGCAGTGCAGGTTCGCATCGAGTTCGGACAGGCGCGCGCGGCGCTTCAGCTCGGTCAGTTGCGCGCGCGACGGCGCGCGGCATGCGTCGATCCGCGTGCCGGTTGCCGCGGGCAGGGTACCGCCGGGCGTCGAAAGATCCGCCGTGCGGGCAAGGCGAAAAGGCGGAGCGTGCATGTTGACCTCTGTCCGGCCTGGTCGGGCCGGGGACGGATGCGCGAAAGATTTGCGAAATATACCACGGAATATAACGCTGGAAATTCCGGGGAAATCACGGAGCAAGGCCGCGCGGCGCGGTCAGCAGAGCGCGGTTGAATCGTCGGTGAGCGGCAGTGCGGCGGGGGCTGGGGCCGGTGCCGGTGCTTCGGGCGAAACGGGGAGCGATGGCGGCGCGTGACGTGCCATCACGTACTCGACGCACAACCCGACGAACAGCACGTCGACACGCTCCAGCGCGGCGACCGCGTCGCGCATCGCGGCCGGGTCGTTGCTGAACGAGTCGGAAAACACGTCGTCGCGCGTGCGTTCGAGGCGGCGCGCGTGGCCGATCACCCGTTCGAGTTCGGGCAGGCGCGTGAAGCGGGCGGCGCGGGCGGCGTGTTCGAGCGTCGACAGCAGTTCCCGAAAGCCCATCGCGGACAGCGCATCGTCCGGCCAACCTTCAGCATGCGCCGCCGAGAACATCCGGATGAAGCGCACGACGCTGCCGCGCAGGCGCCGGAACGCGTCGACGACATCCGTGACCTGCTGTGCGCGCGCGTCGCTCGACAGCGGCCTGAGCGCGTGGATCTTGCGCGCGAGCGGCTGTTCCCGTGCGGCGCGCTGCGGGGCGCGATCCGTCGGCGTGCGGGGCATGGCGAGTCTCCGGAAGTGCGGGTATCGATATATTCTACGGAATATATCGAGTGCGCAGAAAAAGACGGCACCGTGGAGGAGACACGGTGCCGTCAACGGCCGGAGCGGCCGACTGGTCAGTCGATATCGCTTACGGCCGTTCCGGACGCGGCCGTGACGCGGAGGGACCTGCCGCCGGGCAGGAGGATCGGCGAGTGGCAGGACCCCCCATCCGGCCCAAAGCAGCGAACGTGCCTAATGCTGCCGTGCCACCGCCACCGCCGCCGGCAACACGACAGCCCGCGCACCCGCCGTCTGATCCACGGTCGCCCGGCCACCGTCGCGAAAGAACGCCTGCTCGGCGGCATTGTTCATCACGAGGATGCTGATGCGGCGGTTGATCGGCTCGTCCGCCACATTCTTGTCGAGCGGCAGGGCATCCGCGAGCCCGCGCACCTGGAGCAGCTTGTCTTCCCGCAACCCGCCCGCGACCAGCGCACGCCGCGCCGCGTTCGCGCGATCGCTGGACAGCTCCCAGTTCGAATAGCCCGTGGAGCCGTCGGGATACGGCGTCGAATCGGTATGCCCCGCGATCGACACGCGGTTGTCGACATCGTCGAGCGCCGATCCGATCTGGGTGAGGATCGCGGTGGCATAGTTTTCGGGTTGCGCGCTACCCGACGCGAACATCGGGCGCTTCAGCGAATCGACGATCTCGATGCGCAAGCCCTCGTTGGTGATCGCGATCCGGATCTGGTCCTGGTACGCGCGCAACGACGGGCTTTGTGCAATCGCCGCGGTCAGCTTCGCCTTCAGGCGTTCGAGCTTTTGCGTATCGACGATGCCGGCGAGTGCCGCGGGCGAGCTGGCCGGCACCGGTTGCGCTTTCGCGTTGATCGCCGGCGTCGGGTCGGACATGTCGCGGCCGCCCCCTTGGACCACGCTCGGGCGCGGCGCCTGCGCGTCCTGCCCGCCGGACAGCAACGTCGACAGCGGCGTGTTGAAGTAGTCCTCGATGCCCTGCTTGTCGTACTTGGAGACCGAGCCGAGCAGCCACATCAGCAGGAAGAACGCCATCATCGCCGTGACGAAATCGGCGTACGCGATTTTCCAGGCGCCGCCGTGATGGGCGTCGTGGTCCTCGCCTTTCTTGCGGCGCACGACGACGAGCGATGCCGCGACGGACGGTTTCGACGGGTTGGAGCGACTGTCGGCCATGGCGCCTCCGTTACGCGGCCTTGGGCGATTTCGTCGCGCGGACGGCCTCGTCGAGCTCCTTGAAGCTCGGGCGATCGGCGGTGAACAGCACCTTGCGGCCGAATTCCACCGCCACCGGCGGCGCGTAGCCGCTCATCGACGCGAGCAGCACGGCCTTCACGCACTGGAACGGCTTGGCCGCGGCGCGGCCCTTCGCGTTGAGCAGATCCGCGAGCGGACCGACGAAGCCATACGCGAGCAGGATGCCGAGGAAGGTGCCGACGAGCGCGCCGGCGATCATCTTGCCGAGCACGGCGGGCGGCGCGCCGACCGAGCCCATCGTGTGCACGACCCCCATCACCGCGGCGACGATGCCGAACGCCGGCAGGCCGTCCGCCATCTTCTGGATCGCATTGGCCGCGACCGACGCCTCCGCATGGTGCGTATGCAGTTCCTCGTCCATCAGGTCCTGCATCTCCAGCACGTTCACGTTGCCGCCCGACATCATCCGCAGGTAGTCGACGATGAAGTCGAGCAGGTGATGGTCTTCGAGCACGTGCGAATACTTCTGGAACAGCGGGCTTTGCTCGGGCGCATCGACGTCGGCCTCGAGCGCCATCATGCCGTCCCGGCGCGCCTTCTGCAGCAACTCGTACAGCAGCGCGATCAGTTCGACGTATTGCTGCTTCGTATAGCCGCCGCCCTTGAAACAGGTCGGCAGGGTCTTGAGTGTCTTCTTCAGCGTCGTGACCGGATTGCTGACGACGAACGCACCCAGCGCGGCGCCGAAAATGCATAGCAGCTCGAACGGTTGGAGAAGGGCCGGCACATGGCCACCCACACCGACAAAACTGCCGATCACCGACCCGATCACGACGATCCACCCGATGGCTACAAACATGATTACCTCGTCCGCGACTTGCGCTGCTGCATCCGTTGTTCAATAGCGAGCGGGGCGCCCGGCTGTCCCGCTCCATGCCCGCGATGGCGCCGGTTCGCTGCAAGACGACGTCGATCGGCGGGTGTTGATGCAATAACGGCGATCGTCTGGACAACTGAACCCGTGATTGCACGGATCCCGCGTGGCGCATGAGCTGCACACGTTTGCGCGTGCCGATGTGCGCAACTTTATTGATCGAAGTCAAAAAATGCGCGGCCGTCGCGTGAACGACCGGGCGGATGTGAGCGGGAAACGGGGCGGGAGTGATGCAGCCGTCTCCGAAAAAGGATGGCGCGGGATGCCGGGCAACGTGGCGTGCATCGCCGGTTGAACGGCAGGGTTTTCATCAGGACAACCGAGGCGCCGCACGATCCATCATGGCGAAAGCGCTATCGCAGCCAACCGCAGGAGGGCGCACCGTGACGTCCGATTCCATTCCCTCGACCGCCTTCGTGTTCGCCGGCGGCGGCAGCCTGGGTGCGATCGAGGTCGGCATGCTTCGCGAACTGGTCGCGAGCGGCGAACGGCCCGATTGCGTGATCGGCGCGTCGGCGGGCGCGATCAATGCCGCCTATTTCGCCGGCCGGCCGGACGCGGACGGCATCGCGATGCTTGAAGCGCTGTGGTGCAGGATCCGCCGCCAGGACGTGATGCCGTTCTCGATGCGCAGCCTCATCGCGATGCTGCTGCGCAACCGGCCGCATCTGGTCGAGGCCGACGCGCTGCGCCTGTTGCTGGAAAAGAACCTGCCGTATCGCCGGATCGAGCAGGCCGTGTTGCCGCTCCACATCGTCGCGACCGACGTGCTGAGCGGCCGCGAAGTCGTGCTGTCGGCCGGCCCGGTCGTGGATGCGGTGCTGGCCAGCGCGGCGATTCCCGGCGTGTTTCCGTCGGTCAGCATCGACGGCATGGAACTCGTCGACGGCGGCGTCGCGAACAATACGCCGATCTCGGTCGCGATCGCGCTCGGCGCCAAGCGGATCGTCGTGTTGCCGGCCGGGTTCGCCTGCGCGTTGCGCGTCCCGCCACGCAGCCCGATCGCGCATGCGACGCACGCGCTGACGCTCGTGATCGCGCGGCAACTGGTGCGCGATCTGGAGCTATACGGGGCGCGCGCGCACATTCATGTCGTGCCGCCGCTCTGTCCGCTCGAGGTGTCGTCCTATGACTACTCGCAGTGTGCGCAACTGATCGACAAGGCCGCGGCACGCACCCGCGCGTGGATCGAAGAGGGCGGCCTCGCGGCGTGTGCGATTCCAGGCCAGTTGCGCGAACACGATCATGCTGCGGTGCATTCGCATTGATCGTTGCTCACGCACCGTGCAGCCGCAGGGCCGACGAACGCCGGTTGCCGGGCCGCCTGGGCCTCGGTCCATAAATCGGTAAGAAAGACGGCACCGTGCCGCGAGACACGGTGCCGCCAACGGCCTCGAAGGCTCCACTGGTCAGTCGATCGCGCGCATCGCGTGGCGCAGCTCCTGATAGCTGCGCAGCCCCGCGACACCGAGTTCGCGCCCGATTCCGCTGAGCCCGAACCCGCCCCAGCACACGTGCGGGTAGATGAGCTGCGGCGCGTTGATCCACACGAGCCCCGCGCGCACGCGCTGCTGGAATTGCTTCGCGATAGCCGCATCGCGCGTCACGACGGTCGCGACGAGCCCGTAGCGCGTGTCGTTCGCGAGCGCGATCGCTTCGTCGTCGGTGCGGAACGATTTCACGCACGCGACGGGGCCGAACACTTCGTCGGTCCACAGCGGGTTGTCGGCGGCCGGCTCGGCGATCACGACGGGCGCCATGAAGAAGCCGTCGCCGCCGGCATCCGCCACGCGGCCGCTGAAGGCGACGCGTGCGCCCGCGTCGATGCCGTGCTGGAGCATCGCTTCGACGCGCGTGCGCTGCGCGGCCGAGATCAGCGGCCCCATCGCGACCTGTTCCGCGGCCGGCGGCGCGACGACGAGCGCGCGCACGGCGGTTTCGAACGCGGCCATGAAGCTGCGGTACACGCTGTCGTGCACGAGGATGCGCGCGGTGGCCGAGCACATCTGGCCCGCGTTCGTGAAGGCGCCCGCGACCGCGAGCGACACGGCGACGTCGAGGTCGGCGTCGTCGCGCACGATCAGCGACGACTTACCGCCGAGTTCGAGCGTCACGCGCTTCATGTCGACGGCGGCGGCCTGCATGACCTTGCGGCCGGCCGCGGTGCTGCCGGTAAACGAGATCTTGTCGATCAGCGGATGCGCGGTCAGCGCCGCGCCGACGTCGGCGCCGCCGTTCACGACGTTGACCACGCCGGCCGGCACACCGGCTTCGGCGACGAGGTCGAGCAGCGCGTGTTCGGTCGGCGACGTGAGTTCGGACGGCTTCAGCACGACCGTGCAGCCGGCCGCGAGCGCGGGCGCGAGCTTCCACGCGGTCGTGACCATCGGGAAGTTCCACGGCATGACGAGCGCCGCGACGCCGACGGAATCGTAGAAGCGCTCGGCGGTGACGGCGTCGCTCGGCAGTGCGACCGGTTCGGCCGTGAACAGCGCCGGGTCCTCGCACAGCTTCGCGTAGTACGCGAACGTCGCGGCGACGTCGCCGACATCGGCGTCGGCCTCGAACGGCGGCTTGCCGCTCACCTGCATCTGCAGCGCGGCCAGGCGATCGCGGGACGCCTCGACGCGCTCGGCGATCTTGGCGAGAATCCGGCCGCGTTCGGCCGGCGGCGTGTCGCGCCAGCCGGCGAACGCGTCGCGCGCGGCACGCACCGCGGCGTCGACGTGCGCGGCTGTCGCGAATGCCTGCCAGCCGATCGCGGCACCCGTCGATGCGTCGAAGATCGGCGCGCCGGGCGCGTCGGCAGGCGTGTGCACGGGCTGGCCGGCGATGTGCGCCGCGGGCAGCACGAACGTGGCGGTGGAACGGGAAAGCTCGGCGGTGGACATGAAGGTCATCCTGTCGGTCGGGTTAGCGGTAGGCGACGCCCGGCATCACGCAGAGCATCTCGAACGCGAGGTTCGCGCCGGTGAGCGCGGTGGTGCCGGTCGGATCGTACGGCGGCGCGACTTCGACGAGGTCCGCGCCGACGATGTTCAGGCCCTTCATCCCGCGCACGATTTCGAGGCCCTGCTGCACGGTGAGGCCGCCGATTTCCGGCGTGCCGGTGCCGGGCGCGAACGACGGATCGAGGCCGTCGATGTCGAAGCTCAGGTAGACCGGCGTGTCGCCGACGCGTTCGCGCACCTGCGCCATCAGCGGTGCGAGCGACTGGTTCCAGCACTCTTCAGCCTGCACGACGGTGAAGCCCTGCTGGCGGCACCAGTCGAAATCGTCCGCGTGGTAGCCGGTGCCGCGCAGGCCGATCTGCGTGACCTTGTCGCATTGCAGCAGCCCGTCTTCCACCGCGCGGCGGAACGGCGTGCCGTGCGCGATCTTCTCGCCGAACATCGTGTCGTTCACGTCCGCGTGCGCGTCGACGTGCACGACGGCGACCTTGCCGTACTTTTTATGCAGCGCGCGCAGGATCGGCCACGCGATCGTGTGGTCGCCGCCGAGCGTGATCGGCCGGCAGCCGTTCGCGACGATCTCGTCGTACGCCTCCTCGATGCGGCGCACCGAGTCCTTCAGGTCGTACGGGTTGGTCGCGACGTCGCCGATGTCGGCCACCTGCAGCGAATCGAACGGCGCCGCGCGCGTGGCCATGTTGTACGGGCGCAGCAGCACGGATTCGGTGCGGATCTGGCGCGGGCCGAAGCGCGAGCCCGAGCGGTTCGACGTGCCGAGATCGAGCGGCACGCCGACGAAGCACACGTCGAGGCCGTCGGTCGTCGCGGCTTGCGGCAGCCGCATCATCGTGGCGATGCCGCCAAAGCGCGGCATCTCGTTGCCGCCCATCGGTTGATTCAGTTCGCGGGGCATGGGCCGTCTCCTTTATTTGAGGTCAAGCGATCGGCCGATGGTAGAGGAGAACACGCGCGCGAAGATTTTGAAGTCGCAACGTTTACATCGACGGGCTTCGATGCAAGTGGCGCTACCGCATCGACGCAGCGCAACCGAACGCGGCCGCGCAGTGCGGCCCGGTGTGTCAGCGCGAGATGCCCGGCGATGCGGCGCCGTCGTGCGCGCTGGCGGAAGGGAATGCGGTGGAGGCTGAACCCCACGCGGCAAGCTCGCGTTTGGTGCGCACGCCCAGCTTCGCGAATGCGCGCTTCACGTACGACTCGGCCGACGCGACCCGCACGCCGAGGATCTCGGCCGTCTCCGGCACGGTCTTGCCGGAGAGCAGGTGCTTGCAGGTTTCGTATTCGCGCTTCGACAGCTTCACGCCGTCGGCCGCGATCCGCGCATCGAACTGCGCGAGCGGATGGACGTCGGGTATCGGGTGCGCGACGCGCCGCACGGCCGTGGTCGACGCATGCAGTTCGAGCAGCGGGAACAGCACGTCGCTGATGCTGCGAAAGCGGTTCATCTCGGCGAGCGTGAATGGCGGCCGGTCGCGGCCGCGCTCCAGCGCGATCGAATGCTGCGAATAGCGCGTGCCGCGCGCGAGCACGCATTCGTGCCCGATACGCACGTCGTCGAACAGCCGCTGGCGGAATTCGCCGGGCGGGATCGCCGCGATGTCGCGCACCACCAGCATCGTGCCCGTCTTGCCGCGCAGCCCCGCGAACAGCGGGTCGCTGTCGAGAAAGCGCTCGTAGTAGAGCGTCATCACGTCGGAGATTTCGGTGGATTCGGTATCGATGCCGCTGCTGCCGATCCATTCGCATCGATAGCCTGTGGGCATCGAGCCGTCGACGCGTGAGCGCTCGACGTGTGCGACGTCGAGCGGCACGACTTCATTGAGCAGTTGCGTGAGGCGCGGCACGAAGTGCGGCGTGCCGACCGTCTCGATCAGCTCGCCCAGCGCCTTGAACGACACGTTGAAACGGTCGTTGTCGCGGTGGAAGGGGTTCACGTTGAGCAGCATGCGGTTCCCCGGGTCAGAAGCCGGCGGATTGTAGCGTTCGCAACCGAAAACGTCATTAAGGGGAAACACCGTCGGTTGTCCTGCCGACCCGTTTGCCCCGGAAAACACCGCTTGTCCCCCCCGGAGGGGGGCATACCGGGGCAGTGTAAATGAGTAACTTTGTCTCTGCTTTTTTCAATCAAGAGACGAAAGATTCACATGACCAAACTGATCAAGGACATCCTGCCGCTCGGCGCAGGCATCGGCGAATTCACGAAGCTCGACTTCGGCATGGACGAAAGCGACTGGCGCGCGGCGGAAGGCAAGAGCGGCAACTACATCATCGGCTGGTGGGAAGGCAAAGCCGGCTCGGTGGAGTTTCCGGAAACCGCGGCCGACGAAGCCGTGTGGCTCGTCGAGGGCCGGATCGCGCTGACCGACGTCGAAGGCAACCGCAAGGAATTCACGCCGGGCCAGGGCTACCTGCTGCCGGCCGGCTTCGCGGGCCGCTGGGAGACGATCGAGGACGCGAAGAAGTTCTACGTGCTGCTCGAGAAGTCGTGATGTCCGAAGCCGCCGCCGAGCGCGTCGTCCGTGTGACGCGCGCCCGGCGTCGGTTTCGCTGTTCGGGTGTGATGGCTGGGATCATGGAAATGGAAGTCAAGACAAGAGAGACTGCACCGGAGGAGGCGCACGCGATGCGTGGCGCGCCGGTCGCACTGGGCGTCGAGGCGGCGCTCGCGAATACGAAGCTGTTCCCGTACTGGCTCGACAACCCGGCGGCGCCGGCCACCGAGCCGGAACTCGTCGGCGACGTGACGGCCGACCTGCTGATCGTCGGCGGCGGCTTCACGGGGCTGTGGGCGGCCGTGCAGGCGAAGGAACAGATGCCGCACCTGAACGTGGTGCTGATCGAGGCCGGCAAGGTGGCGCACGGCGCGTCGGGCCGCGCGGGCGGGATCATCTCGACGTCGGTGATGCACGGGCTGCCGAACGCGGTGCGCGTGTTCCCGAACGACATCGCGCAGCTCGAGGCATTCGGCCATCACAACCTCGACGGTTTCGAGGACACGCTGAAGCGCTACGACATCGACGCCGATATCGAGTGGAACGGCGAGATGACGGTGGCGGTCGATCCCGAGCACATCGCGCACCTGAAGGGCGACTACGACCTGCATCGCGAGTACGGGCACAACGTCGTGCTGCTGAACCGCGAGGAAACGCTCGAACAACTGAATTCGCCGCTGTTCGCGGGTGCGCTGTGGTCGCGCAACCGCAGCGGCATCGTGCATCCGGCGAAGCTCGCGTGGGGGCTGAAGCGCGCGGCGCTGACGCTCGGCGTGAAGCTGTACGAGCACACGCCGCTCGTGACCGTGACCGACGAAGGCAGCACGGTGTTCGTGACGACGCCGAAGGGCAGCGTACGCGCGCCGCGCGTGGTGTTCGGCAGCGGCACCGCGAAGGTCGGGATTCCCGACATCAACCGCCGCGTGATGCAGGTGCGCGACCACGTGCTCGCGACCGAGCCGCTCACCGACGAGCAGCTCGCGCGCATCGGCTGGAAGAATCGACAGGGCGTGTACGACACGCGCACGCAGCTCAACTATTTCCGGCTGACGAAGGACAACAACATCATCTTCGGCGGGCTGGTGAGCTATCACTTCGACGGCGACCCGGAACCGCACCAGGACGGCCAGCGCGAAACCTACTACCGGCTCGCGGAAGCGTTCTACCGCACGTTCCCGCAGCTGTGCGACGTGCGCTTCTCGCACGCGTGGGGCGGCCCGATCGACTACTGCTCGCGCGGCTCGGTATTCGCGAAGCGCTACCTCGGCGACAAGGCCGTGTTCGTCGCCGGCTATACGGGCTTCGGCGTCGCGGCGAGCCGGTTCGGCGCGTTCATGGGGCTGAACATCCTGTTCGACCGCGACAGCCCCGAGCGCAAGCTCGACATCGCGAACCAGAGCCCGAGCTATATCCCGCCCGAGCCGATGCGCTGGGTCGCCGCGAAGATCACGTTCCATGCGTTCGACGGCGCGGATGCGGAAGGCGGCTGGAAGCGCGCATGGATCAGCGGCATCAAGGCGATGGGCTTCCCGATGTAAGCGATGACGCGGTGGCGCGGCACCACGCCGGGCCGCCGCCGTCGCGACACAAAAAAGACGATCCCCAGAGGACACGGTTCGCGCCGCGGACACGGAGAGAGACACCAGATGAATGTAGTCAACCTGCAGGATGAAGCGCGGCAGGAAAGCGCGCTGTTCGTCGTCGTGATGCTGCTGCTCGGCATGCTCGGGCCGACGGTCTTCCTCGGCCTGCCCGCGATCGTCGGGCAGGTCGAGCGTCATTGGGGCTTCGGCGAAGCGGCGCTCGGACTGTCGAGCTTCATCGAAGTGCTCGGCGAATCGACAGGCACGCTGCTCGTCGCGTTCGTGCTCGGCCGCCAGCCGGTGCGGTGGGTGCTCGCGGGCGCGGTGACGCTCGCGGCCGGCGCGAACCTCGGCACGCTCGCGACGCACGGGCTGGTGGCGTATTCGGCGTTGCAGTTCATCGCGGGCGTCGGCTCGGGCGGGCTGAACGGCATCGCGCTGCGCTACCTGTCGTATTCGCGCGCGCCGGAACGCAATCTCGGGATCATGCTGATGGGGCAGGTGACGTGGAGCATGGTGCTGCTCGCTTACATCTTCCCGATGCTGAGCGACACCTGGGGCGCGCACGGCGTGTTCGGGTTCGTCGCGTGCGTGCTCGGCGTGTTCGTGCTCGCGACGCCGCTGTTTCGCCGCGGCGAGACGCTGGCCGCACCGGCGCCGGAAGGCGTGGCCGGCCGCATCGACCGCAACGGCGCGATGCTGGTGCTGTGCGCGCAGCTTGCGCTGTACGGCGGCGTCGGCGTCGTGTGGACCTTCCTCGAGAAGATCGGCACCGCGGCGGGCCTGAGCGGCCAGTCGGTGTCGCTGGTGCTCGGCGCCGCGAACATCGCGAGCCTCGTGATCTGTGCGGCGATGCCGAAGCTCGGCGCGGGCGCGGGCCTGCGCCGCTGGGCGCTCGTGAACCTCGGCGGTTGCGCGGTCGCGGCCGTGCTGCTCGCGCTGCCGGCCTCGGCTGCGACGTTCACGCTCGGCGCGATCGTCTTCATCGGCTGCTGGACCGGCGGCGCGCTGCTGATCTACGCGACGATTCCGCAGTACGACCTGGTCGGCAAGTCGGCCGCGTTGTCGCCGGGTTGCGTCGCGCTCGGCTATGGCGTCGGCTCGGTCGCGGGCGGCTCGCTGATCGAGCGCGCGGGCACGCAGTCGGCGCTGATCGCAGCGATCGTGCTGTGCGCGATGGCGTTCCTCTGCTACCGGCGGCTGCGGCCGGCCGTGTTCGGCATGGAACGCGCGCTCGTGGTGGCATCTGAATGACGGTGGCGACGCGCACCGCTGCCGATGGCGGCGCGCGTCCGGTTCGGTTCATCGGCGCAGGCGGCGAGCGTGACGTGCGAGGCGCGTCGTGCCAGCCGGCCGGGTAACGCGCACACGCGCAGCGGCTTGAAGCATGTTCTCGAATACTTCCGATCTCGATCTCCGGCTCATCCGGGTCTTTCTGGCCGTCGTCGACGCACGCGGCATCACGGCCGCCGAGGCGTCGCTCGGCGTGCGGCAGTCGACCATCAGCACGCAGCTGTCGGCGCTCGAAGCGCGCGTCGGCTTCAAGCTGTGCGATCGCGGGCGCGGCGGCTTTCGCCTGACGTCGAAGGGCGAGCGCTTCGCGGCCACCGCGCGCACGCTCGTCGCGGCCACCTCCGAATTCGTCGCACGGGTGCGCGACATCGACCGCAAGCTGGTCGGCACGCTGTCGATCGGCCTGATCGGCCAGGCGCCGCTCGTCGAGAACGCCCGCGTGGCCGATGCGATCGGCGCATTCCGCAAGCGCGACCAGGCCGTCACGTTCGCGATGAAGGTCGCGTCGCCGCAGGAGCTCGAGGAGAGCCTCGTCAACAACCAGCTCGATCTCGCGATCGGCTATTTCTGGCATCGCGTGCCGGGGCTGCTCTACACGCCGCTGTTCACCGAGCAGCAGGTGATCTACTGCGGGCGCGGGCATCCGCTGTTCCATGCATCGCGGCCCGTGACCGCCGACGACCTGCAGCTTCACGACTGGGTCTGGCGTACCTATCCGGTGCCGGAGGAACAGTATCCGCTGCCCGAGCGGCGCGTGACCGCGAGCGCGGACAGCATCGAGGCCGCGACGATCCTGATCCTGTCGGGCGGCCATCTCGGCTACCTGCCCGCGCATTATGCGGAGCCGTTCGAGCAGCGCGGGCTCGTGAAGGCGGTGGGCCGCACGACGTTCAGCTTCGACGTGCCGCTGCATCTCGCGATGAAGCGCAGCGCGAGCGACAAGCCGATCGTCGACGCGTTCTGCGAGGACCTGCTGCGCGCGTTCAACATCAAGGCGGCCGCGCTGGCCGCTTAGGGCCTGTTCACGCTAATAACGGGCTTGCGAACGCGCGTTGCCGGTCGTAGTGCAAGGAGTGAGGAGCGCCGTTTGGCCGAGCCAAACAAGCGACGATCGACGCCGCAATACGGCCGGCAAGGCACGTTCCCCTGTTCGGGAAAATTCATTCGTGGGGCTGGCCACCAGAAGGGCCGATCGCCGCGTCACGCTCCTCGCGAATACGTCGAGTATTCGCTTCGTCGCAATCCTTGCGCTCGGCCCTTCTGGTGGCCAGCGCAAGCCCGTTATTAGCGTGAACAGGCCCTAAGCCCGCGGCGCGCGTTCAGCAGTCGACCAGCGCCCAGTCGAACAGCTCGCGGCGCGTGCGCACGCCGAGCTTCGCGAACGCGCGCTTCACGTACGACTCGGCCGTCGACAGCTTCACGTCGAGCTGCTGCGCGGCCTCGGGCACCGAGCGCCCGCACAGCATCAGCCGGCAGATCTCGTGCTCGCGGCGCGACAGCTGCACGTCCTGCCGTTCCAGGCGCGCGTCGAAGCTCGCCTGCGACGCGGTGTTCACCGTCCCCGACGCCACGCGCCGCGCCGCGCAGGTGCGCGCATGCAGCTCGAACATCGGGAACAGCAGGTCGACCATCTGCCGGAAGTGGAACAGCTCGTCCATCGTGAACGCGGGCCGGCCGACGGTGCGCGCCAGTCCGAGTGCGTATTGCAGGTGCGCGTTGCCGTGCACGAGCATGCATTCCTGCTCGATGCCGGGCTCATCGAAGATCTGGCGGCGGAATTCGCCGTGCGCGATGCCTTCCACGTGACGCTGCACCAGCAGCGTGCCGGCCTTGCCGCGCAGCGGCGCGACCAGCGGATCGACCTGGCAGTAGTCCTGGTAATAGACATCCATCACGCGCAGCGTATCGGCCGCGAAGCGCAGGCTGCCGCTGCCGATCCATTCGACGACGAAGCCCGACGTGCTGCCCGTATCCGCGCGCCAGCGTTCGAGGTGGACGGCGTCGGCGTCGATGCTGTCGTTGACGAACTCCGTGATCGCGCCGACGAAATCCGGCGTGCCGACCGCGCGCAACGTCGCGCCGAGCGTGTCGGGGCGCACACCGATCAGGTAGTGGCCGCGGGCGGCCGGGTCGGGCTGGAGAAGTCGCATGGTCGGGCGTGGGCGGTCAGGGGACAGCACGACGTTACGCGAACGCCGTGCACGCGTCAGCCGGGAATTCACCGAATCAACCCCACCAATTTCGTACGTTGTCCCCAAAACGATGACAAGACCGTGCCCGCGGCGGCCGGAATTCGTCCAAGCCCCGGCAGCGGGGGGGCATACCGCCGTGAATCGTCTGCCTATAGTGAAAGCACTTCGAAAACCTGATCAACAGAAAGGACAGGCCATGCAGATGCAACCGACGCGCGCCGCCGTCAACGATTCAACGCCGGCGGATTTCGTTCTGACCAACGCGAAGGTCTACACCGTCGATCCGCACAAGCCGTGGGCACAGGCGGTCGCCGTGCGCGACGGCCGGATCGTCCACGTCGGCGACACGGCGGCCGTGCAGGCGTACGTCGGCGCGGACACGAAGGTCGTCGACGCGGCCGGCCGGCTCGTGTTGCCGGGCTTCGTCGAATCGCACTGGCACTTCGAGACGACCGCGTTCGCGTTCCAGGCGTTCGTGAACTACGAGGATCCGCAGAAGGTGCTCGCCGTGCTGCGTGAGTACGTCGAGTCGCATCCGGACGAGCCGGCGATCACCGGGATGGGCTGGGTGCAGGCGACGATTCCGCCGGCGCTGCTGCGCAAGGAGACGCTCGACGCGATCTGCGCGGATCGCCCCGTGTGCCTGCTGTCGACCGATTTCCATTCGATGTGGGTGAACTCGAAGGCGCTGGAGATCGCCGGCATCGACGCGTCGACGCCGCCCGTGCAGGAAGGCGCGAGCTGGTTCGAGAAGGACGCGGTGACGGGCGAGCCGACCGGCCTGATCGTCGACGGCGCCGCGTATTCGTTGCTGATGCAACGGATCAGCGCGGCCGGCCTGCTGCCGACCGGCATCGACCTGTACCTGAAATCGATCCCGCCGTGGCAGAAGAAGCTGTGCGCGGCCGGCGTGACGACCGTGTTCGACGCGGGCTTCTTCGACGCGAGCGGCGACCAGTCGCTGCTGTACGAGACGCTGCAGACGATGGAGCGCGCGGGCGACCTGAAGCTGCGCGTGGTGGGCAGCGTCGCGGTGATCGGCGAGATCGACGATCCGGTCGGCACGCTCGTCAAATACCGCGAGCAGTACGACTCACCGCTCGTGAAGGCGCGCGCGCTGAAGCTGTTCCTCGACGGCACGGAAGCGAACCACACCGCGTACCTGCTCGAACCGTACGCGGACCGCCCCGACACCTGCGGCGCGCCGACGATGCCGGCCGACACGTTCAACCATTACCTGGTCGAAGCCGATCGCGCGAACGCGAACGTGATGGTTCACTGCGTCGGCGACGCGGCGGTGCGGATGGCGCTCGACGGCTTCGACGCGGTCAACCGCACGAATCCGCCGCGCGACCGCCGCCACGTGATCACGCATGCGTTCCTCACGCATCCGGACGACATCCCGCGCTTCCGCCGCGCGGGCGTGATGGCGAACACGCAGCTGCAGTGGGGCGTGGTCGACGCGTACACCGAGCAACTGCGTGACCACTACGGCCACGCGCGCTGGAGCAACATGTACAAGTTCCGCACGTTCCTCGACGAGGGCGTGACGGTGTCGATCGGCATGGACGGCCTCGCGTGCCAGTGCCGCTGCCAGCACAAGCCGCTCGAGCACATCGAGTCGGGCCATACGCGTCAGCTCGCGGGCGAGCCCGATGCGCCGGTGTTCCCGGACATCGCCGAGCGCCTGAGCATTCCGCAACTGATCGCCGCGTACACGATCCACGGCGCGTACCAGCTCGGGATGGAGCACGAGGTCGGCTCGCTCACGCCCGGCAAGCGCGCGGATCTCGTCGTGCTGGAGAACGACCTGTTCGAGGTCGGCCAGTACGACATCGGCCGCATCGACGTCGCGCTGACGATGATGGACGGCCGCGTCACGCACGTGGGCGAGGACTTCGGCGCGCGCACGGGCGTGCAGGCATCCTGAGCGGTTTTCGGTTGGCGTGACGAAGTGACGACGGAAGCTTTCAAATCGCTTCCGTGTTGGGTCGATTGGGGCATCCGCCCGGAACCGGATGCCCCGATTGTGCGGCGTGTCCCCCTAACGGCAGGGCAGACCGGCCAATTTCCTCTGGCTACATTTTTCCGGACCGAAGCACACACCGTTCATCGCGAGCGGATCATGACATCGACGGAGGAAACCATGGCAGGGGAATGGAGCAAGCATCTGAAAACGGCATGCGCGGCGCTCGCGCTGGGCGGTGCGCTGGGGGCCGGCGTGCCGGCGGCGCACGCGGCGGACGTCGTCAACGTGTACAACTGGGGCAACTCGATCGGCAAGGCGACGATCGCGAACTTCGAGAAGGCGACCGGCATCAAGGTGGTCTACCAGGAGTTCGATTCGAACGAGACGCTGCAGGCGAAGCTGCTGTCGGGCACGTCGGGGTATGACGTCGTCGTGCCGTCCGACATCTTCTGGGCGCGGCAGCTGCAGGCCGGCATCTACCGCAAGATCGACAAGAGCCAGGTGCCGAACTACGGGCTGCTCGATCCGGAAATCATGAAGGTGCTCGCGAAGGACGATCCGGGCAACCAGTTCGGCATTCCGTGGACGTGGGGCACCGACGGGCTCGGGATGAACGTCGAGAAGGTGAAGGCCGCGCTCGGCAACGATGCGCCGCTCGACAGCTGGGCGCTGCTGTTCGACCCGAAGTACGCGCAGAAGCTGAAGCACTGCGGCATTTCGGTGCTCGATTCGCCGGTCGATGCGTTCGGGATGGCGTTCGTCTACCTGAAGAAGGATCCGAACACGACGAGCCCGGCCGACTACCAGGCCGCATACGAGCTGCTGAAGACGGTGCGGCCGTACATCACGCAGTTCAATTCGAGCAGCTACATCAACGACCTCGCGGGCGGCGACATCTGCCTCGCGCTCGGCTGGTCGGGCGACGTGAATTCCGCGCGGATCGCGGCCGCGTCCGCGAAGAAGCCGTATCACATCAAGTACGTGATCCCGACCGAGGGCAGCGCGATGTGGTTCGACATGATGGCGGTGCCGAAGGATGCGCCGCATCCGGACGCCGCGCTGAAGTTCGTCAATTTCGTGCTGTCGGAGAAGGAGAGCGCGAACCTGACCAACGACACGTCGTACCCGTCGGCCGTGCCGTCGTCGAAGCATCTGGTGCGCGCCGACGTGACGAGCGATCCGGCCGTGTTTCCGCCCGCCGACGTGATCCGCAAGCTGAGCCTCAGCAAGCCGGTTCCGCCTGAGCTGATGCGTCTGCAGAACCGTCTCTGGACGAAGCTGAAGACCGAGTAAGCCGGCCGCCGCTTCTCCCCACTCCCGACTACCTTTCGCGCGCCCCGCCGCTCATCGCGGCGGGCGGGGGCGCGCGCGTCCCGACGATCACCCACACCATGAAAATCACACACATGACGGCGCTGTGCCTGCTGGCGTTCGACGCCGCCGCGGCATTCGCGCACACGCCGCAGGCGACCGACGCGAGCCGGATGAAGGCGCTGCAGGCGCAGGTTACCGCGCTGCAGCAGCAGGTGAACGAGCTGCGCGCGAGCATGCTCGCCGCGAAGCCGGCCGGCGCGGCAACGACCGCCACCGCCGCCTCGGGCGGCGCGAAGATCGGCACGATCAACACGGCGGCCGCCGCCGCACCGGCCGCGGATGCGGCGCCGGCCTTCACGAACGACGACCTGCAGCAAATGCGCGAGCAGATCGCGAACGCGTCGCTGAAGGTCGACTCGCTGCAGGAAGCGGCGACCACCGGCCCGCTCGCGGGCCTGAGCATCACCGGCTACGTCGATCCCGTGTACCTGTTCAACCGCGCGCAGCGCACGTCCGGCTTCCAGTTCCTGAACCACGACCCGGGCGCGTACGACTACTTCAACAGCACGATCGGCGACGTCTACCTCGACATCAAGAAGACCTTCGGCGTCGGCCCGATGGCGCCGGCGGCGGAGGTCGTGATCCAGCCGAACCGCGGCTTCGGCAACGTGTTCAGCAACGCGCACGGCGGCATCGGCAACAACATCGTCACGCAGGCGGTGGTCACCGTGCCGCTCAGCACGACCCGCACCTTCGAGATCGGGATGATGCCGAGCCTCGCCGGCTACGAGGTGCAGCCGTCGACGCAGATGCTGACGCTCACGCACGGGCTGCTGTACGACTTCAGCGAGCCGGGCAACCTGATCGGCGTCGGGCTGAAGGGCTCCAACGCGGCGATGACGCGCTTCTGGCAGGTCGTGATCGGCAACGAGGTGCTGCGCACCGCGGGCGCGATCGCGAATGCGGCGAACAACACGACGAAGACCAACTGGACGCCGACGATCACCGCGCGCTTCGACAACGCGACGTCGACCGCCTTCGACTTCGGCGTCTCCGGGATGCTCGGCCGGCAGTCGCTGTTCTCGCCGTGCGCGCAGCCGGGCGGCTACGGCTACCAGTGCAACGGCGCGTCGCCGACCGGCCTCTACAAGTACGTGGAAGCCGACGTGACCTATACGCACGACAAGACGCAGGTCAACGCGCAGGTGGACTACGGCGAGCTGCAGAAGGGCGCATGGAACGGCGGCACCGCGCGCTGGTACGGGATGTCGCTGCTCGGCCATACGAAGTGGACGACGTCGTGGGTCGGCCGCATGGGCGCGACGCTGCGCTTCGACTACCTGAACAACACGTCGAACGGCGGCGGCGGCACCAACATCCAGTACGGGCTCGCGGGCGGCAACCCGTCGGTGAACGGGTCGAGCGGCTTCGGCATCGATCCGGCGTGCTTCCAGGGTTCGTCGACGAACGGCACCGAGTGCAAGGGCGCGCAGCGTTATGCGATCACGGCCGACCTGTTGTTCTATCCGACACAGCAGATCACCGTGAAGCTCGAATACCGCCACGACGCGGCGAACCATCCGGTGTTCCTGAAGAGCAACGGCACGTACGCGCGCAGCAACGACCTGGCCGGGATGCAGTTCATCTACTCGTTCTGACCGGCCGCACGATGCCTCACGCGCCGGGCCGCGCGGGCCCGGCGCATTCAACCCAGGAGATTTGACCTTGAAGCTGCACACCTTCGTGACCGACATCACCGATCCGCGCGAGCGCGGCCGCCTGATCGGCGAGCGCTTCGCGCCGGAGATCCGCGAGACGGTCGCGCTGTATCTCGCGTTCTTCCCGAAGCTCGGCATCGCGCCGCAGCGCGCACGGGAGATCGGCGAAGCGAGTCTCGCCACGCTCGGCGCGTGGTGCCCGCGCCTCGCCGCCGAAGTCGAGGCGATCGCCGACGGCGTCGACCTGCCGCGCTGGCAGCTCGCGTGCCTGAATGCACGCACCGAGATTCTCGCCACCGCACCCGCATCGGCCGAAGGCGAGTGCTCGACGACCGTCCATGCGCCGGCCGGCCCGCACGCACCGCGCACGCTGCAGACGTGGGACTGGCACGACAGCCTCGCACCGCAGGGGCTGCTGATGCAGATCGCGACGCCGCACGGCCGCACCGTCAAGCTGTTCTCCGAATTCGGGATGCTGGCGAAGCTCGGCGTGAACAGCGCGGGGCTCGGACTGCACTTCAACATCCTGCATCACGCGAGCGACAACGACAGCGCCGGCGTGCCGGTGCATGCGATCGCGCGGCGCCTGCTCGAAGACGCGACGACGGTGCAGGAGGCGATCGACATCGCGCGCACCGCACGCGTGAGCGCGTCGACGGTGCTGACCGTGTTCACGCGGCACGATGCGAACCCGCGTGCGGCGAGCATCGAGCTGAGCCCGTCAGGCGTGGGTGTGGTGGTGCCGCGTCCGGACGGCTGGCTGCTGCATACGAACCACTTCCTCGATCGCGCGTTGAGCGGCGGCGAGTGCATGCCCGACAGCTCGACCACGCGCGAGCGCTTCGCGCACCTGAATGACGTCGTGAACGGGATGACGAGTGCCGATGTGCGCGAGCGCGCGGCGGCGATGTGCGGGGCGGCCGGCGACCAGGCCGTCGTGTGTTTCCATCCGGACCTGTCGATGCCCGACACCGAGCGCTGGGAAACGCTGCTGACCGTCGGCATCGACACCGATGCGTGCGCGCTCGACTACGTGGCGGGCAATCCGCACGACCTCGCGCGGGATGGGGCTCTGCGGTTCTGACGTGACGCACGACGCACGATGCACGATGCACGATGCACGACGCGCGGTCAGCGGTAGCGGTAAGACCGGGCGGCACGTGCGTGCCGCCCTCGTGACGTTTACGCGTCGATGCGCTCGACCTTGCCAACGAGCAGCCCGTACGACAGGCTGCCGGCGAGCGCCATCGCGGCGATGTAGGTGATCGCCCGCGAGAAGTCGGCGCCGTCCACGAGCAGCCCGATCACGATCGGTGTCGCGATCGCGGACAGGTTGCCGATCAGGTTGAACACGCCGCCCGTGAGGCCGAGCAGCCGCGCGGGCGCGAGCCCCGACACGAGCGACCACGTGATCGACGCGAAGCCGTTGCCGAAGAACGCGATCGTCATGAACGCGATGACCCAGCCGGTCGACGTCACGTAGTTCGCGCCGATGATGCAGGTCGAGATCAGCAGCCCCGAGATGATCGGCAGCTTGCGCGCGAAGCCCTGCGATGCGCCGCGGCGCATCAGCCAGTCCGACAGCACGCCCGAGCACAGCACGCCGACGAACGCGGCGAGGAACGGCAGCGACGCGAGGAAGCCCGATTTAATGAAGTCCATTCCGCGATACTTGACGAGGTAGGTCGGGAACCACGTGAGGAAGAACCACAGCGTCGAGTTCAGCGCGAACTGGCCGAGATAGATGCCCCACAGCTTGCGCCGGCCGAGCACGACACCGAGGTCGCGCCACGTCGACGGCGCGCGTTCGGTGCGTGCCGCGACGCGGTCCTCGAGATCGACGAGCCCGCCGCCGTCGCGGATCAGCGCGATCTCGGCCGCGTTGACGCCACGAAACGCGCGCGGCTCGCGATATACCGCATACCAGATCGCGGCCCACACGATGCCCGCGAGGCCGGTTGCGACGAACACCATGTGCCAGCCGAGATGCACCTGCAGCCACGCGAGCACCGGCGTGAGGAACGCGAGGCCGACGAACTGGCCCGACGTGTAGCCGCCGATCGCGCTTGCGCGTTCGCGGGTCGGGAACCAGGTCGTCACCACGCGGTTGTTGATGGGATAGGCAGGCGCTTCGAGCGCACCGACCGCGAGGCGCAGCACGATCAGCCCGACGAACGAGCCCGCGAAACCGAGCAGCAGCGTCGCGGCCGACCATAGCGCGAGCGCACCGGCATACAGCACGCGCGGCGATACCATGTCGACGAGCCAGCCGCCCGGAACCTGCATCAGCGCGTAGGTCCAGCCGAACGCGGAGAACACGAGGCCCGCGCGCACCGGATCGATGTTCAGCTCCTTGAACAGCGCGGGCGCGGCGATCGACAGGTTGCTGCGGTCGAGATAGTTGATCACGACGGTGACGAACAGCAACGCGACGATCAGCAGCCGCTTGCGGCTCGGTGGCGTGGTGGGTGCCGCGGCCGAACGGGCGGCGGGATCGGATGCGATGCCGGCGCGCGCGGGCGGTTGTTCCGGCGGGTGGGCGTGGGTGCGCGACGCGGAATGGGCCACGGTTGTCTCCTGTGTTCGGTGCCCGGCCGTCGCCCGCGAACGGGGCGGCCGAATCGAATGGCGTTGGGGCGAACGTTAGAGCCGTGGCGGGAAGCACGTCAACATTTGGACAGGCATCCCTATTAATGGGACGTGACACGCTCAATATGTGGGAATGAGCGGCGATCACGCCGCCGCGTACATCAGTTGGCCGTCGCTTCCTTCGCGCTGACCCAGCCCTGCACCGCGCCCGCTTGCGGATTGCGATACCGCACCTTCAGCCACTGGAAATCGGCGCTCGCGTCGATTAGCTCGACCGTGTCGCCCGCGACGACGTAGCGGCGCGTGGGCGCATCGTTCATCGTATCGTGCAGCGGCAGGCGCGCCGGGCGCACCTTGAACGTGACGGTGCCGCCGCCGTACGCGTCCGGGCGGCGCGATACGCGCTTGCCTTGCGCGTCGTAGGTCAGCAGCATCGACGACGGGCCGGAATCCGCATCGATCAGGTCGCGCAGGTCGTCGGGAATCGCTTCGCTGGACTGGTACAGATACAGCTTGCCGCGCGCATCGTAGCGGTACGCATCGGTGTACCAGATCGGGCCGCCGCGGCAGGAGCTGTACAGCGTGCGTTCCTTCGGCTTCGCGACCACGTTGACCAGGTCGTCGCAGTTGCCATGCCGCATATTGCTCGCCGGCATGCGCAGCGGTTCGAACTGCTGGCGTGCGGCGTCGTACAGGTAGATGCCGTAGCTGTCGTTGACCATGCCGAGCGTCGCGTGCATGGCGAGATCGCGGTGGCCGTCGAAGTTGTAGTCGTCCGACGAGAGGTGATAGTGACCTTCCTCGTCGGCGGCGATCACGTCGAGCGTTTGCGTCTTGCCGCTCGGCAGGAAGCGCACGGTGATGTGCGCGCTGTCCGCGCGTTCGACGCGGGCCGTGACGGTGTCGTCGACCTTGAACGTGAGCAGCGGCTTGGCCGCGTGCGCGGCAGGCGCGAGCGATGCGCACGCGGCGAGCAGCAGCGCGGTCGCGGCAAGACTGGGAAGCGGGAAGCGCGTCATGAGCAGGCGTAAGAGCGAAAGTCGAGGAAGAACCGGCCGGCGACTGCCTAGCCGCGCGTGCTGTCGTCCTGAAAGCCGTTCTTGCCGACGAAGATCTCCTTCAGCGCGGCGCGCAGCGTGACCGGGTCGTATTGGCCGGGCGCGAGATGGATCACGTAGCGCGTCTGGCCGTCGAGCCGCGCGGCGAGCGCGGGTTCGATCTCGACGTCGATCGTGTCGTCCGTCAGGCGCACCGACAGATCTTTGACGCGCGCGTTGACCTGGTCGCGCACCATCACTTCGATCAGCGCGTCGTCCGGAAAGCGCGACAGCGCGAAGCAATAGTCCTGCTCGGCGTCGTGACAGTAGATGTTGGCGAAGCTTTCGTCGTCGTCGAGATCGGACGTCGCCGCGCCGATGGTGGCGTGAAGTTCCATGAGTGTGGGTTCCTGCGTATGGGAGCTGGGGTTATCGGGTGGAGTGGTGTGCTGTTTCGATCGCGGCGGCCGCATCGGGCGCGACACCGATATCGCACGACGCATCGGCATCGCGCGCCTTCAGCCACAGGCCGAATTCGCGCATGACTTCGACGACGGGCCGCAGCCGGTCGCCGTCGGCGGTCAGATCGTACTCGACCCGCACCGGCACTTCCGGATAGACGGTCCGCCGCACGAGCCCGGCGTCTTCGAGCGCGCGCAGGTCGAGCGTCAGCATGCGCTGCGAGATGCCGGGCATGTCGCGCCGCAGGTCGCTGAAGCGTCGCGGCCCGTCGAGCAGATACGACACCAGCAGCAGCCGCCAGCGGCCGCCGAGCAGGCGCATCGCTTCTTCAACGGAACATCCGGTCGCACTCGTTTTCATCGTGGCGAATCCTGGTCGGTAAATTTTTTGTGACTACGGCACAAACGACTGCCGTCTTCTCAGCCTCGCGCCGATGCGAGATATTAGCGCCCGCGTCGCGGCGAATCGATACATGGACAACCCACGAAGGACACGCATGAAGCTCTATCACGCTCCCGGAAGCTGTTCGCAGGCGATCTGCATCGTGCTGCGCGAAGGCGGCATCGACGCGGAAGTCATCAAGGTCGACGCGCGCAAGCATGTCATTGAAGACGGGCGCAATTACTACGATGTGACCGAACTCGGCTACGTGCCGCTGCTCGAACTCGACGACGGCACGCGGCTGCGCGAAGGGCCGGTGATCGCGCAGTATCTCGCGGATCTGTGTCCGCAGGCGGCGCTTGCGCCCGCCTACGGCACGCTCACGCGCTATCGGCTGTTGGAGTGGCTGAACTTTCTCACGGCGGAAATCCACAAGGGCTTCATTCCGCTGCTGTACGCGGTGCAGGCGGGCAAATACGTCGATCCGGCGAGAACGAAGCTCGACAGCCGCTTGGCCTGGATCGATCGCCAGCTCGACGGCAATACGTTCTTGATGGGCGACGCGTTCACGCTCGCCGATGCATACCTGTTCGCGCTGACCGGCTGGGGCAAGGCGGAATGGCTGCGGTCGGTGTACCACGCGGATATCGACCTGACCCGCTATGCGCATCTGCGTGCGTGGTACGAGCGGGTGCGGGCGCGGCCGGCGGTGCTGGAGGCCGACGGGCTCGCGCGGTAGCAGGCGACGGCGGTCGCGGAGTCGGCACGTCGTTACGCTTCATCGACGCGTCGCCACACAGCAAAACCCCGCGCTATAATCCCCGCCATGAAATTCCTCCGGACGCTCATCCTGCTGCTGCTTTGCGCGGTGCTGCCCATCAGCGGGCTGGCAGCCAGCGGCCTGGCCGGGGAATGTCCGATGATGCAGCAGGGCATGTCGATGTCGATGTCGATGTCGATGTCGATGGACATGGACGCCGGCATGTCCGCCGACATGCCGGGCTGCGATTCGATGCAGTCGTCGTCCGCCGGCAACGCCCACGCGAAAGCGAAGGGCACGGCCTGCAAGCTGACGGCGCAATGCCAGTTCGGCAGTCTCTATCATCCGGCCGCGCGCGCCGAAGTCAGTCGTCCCGCGGCATTCGCCAGCACCGTCGCGTTCCACTACGCGCAAATCCTCCCGGTCCGCGATCCGAACGGATTGTGGCGCCCTCCACGCATCAGCTGATCCCGATCCGATAGGTTCGCCGCATTCGCGGTGAGGTTCGTCCTGTATCAGGACGTGGAATCCCTATGGGGTTCCGCCGTTGGGGTTCAACCATGTCATTCCATCCCGGCATGCCGCTTGCGCGGTGTGCACGTCGGCGCGCGCCCATGCTTTGGGCGGCGCTGCTGGTGGCGGGCGCCGTTCACGCGCAGCCATCGCCTGTCACGCTGGACGCCGCGCTGCAGTCCGCCACCGATCATTCCGCTTCGATGCAGGCCGCGCAAGCGTCGGTGCGCGCGAGCGCGGAGGCGGCCGTGAAGGCCGGCCAGCTGCCCGACCCGATGCTCAAGGCCGGCATCGACAACCTGCCGGTCAACGGCGGCCAGCGCTTCACCGTCGGCCAGGACTTCATGACGATGCGCCGCATCGGCATCGAGCAGGAGTGGGTGTCCGGCGACAAGCGGCGCCTGCGCTCGGCGCTCGCCAACGAGCAGGTCGGGCGCGAGCGCGCCGGCTATCTCGCGCAGCTCGCGAGCGTGCGCCAGCAAACCGCGACGGCGTGGCTGAACGCCGTCTACGCGAAGCAGGCGCTCGCGCTGCAGCAGGCGCTGCTCGATCACATGAACCATGAGCTTGAAGCGACGAAGGCGTCGTATCGCGGCGCGAAGGCGAGTGCGGCCGATGTCGTCCAGGCGCGGGCCATGCTCGCGCAGACGCAGGATCAATTGCTGAAAGCGCGGCAGGTCTACCAGACCGCGCTCATCGCGCTGTCGCGCTGGACCGCCGTGCCGGTCGACGACGTTGCGGGCGCGCCGCCCGCGCCGGAATCGTTCGTGTCGTCGCTGCCGCCGGACGAGTTGCGGCTGTCGCAGCCGGCGCTGATCACCGCCGCCGACGATATCGCGGTGGCCGAGGCCGATACGGCCGTCGCGAACAGCGAACGCAGCCCGAACTGGACGTGGGAAGTCGCGTACCAGCAGCGTGGCGGCGCGTATTCGAACATGGTGTCCGTCGGCGTGACGATTCCGCTGCCGCTCAATCGCAAGAACCGCCAGAACCGCGACGTCGCCGAAAAGGCCGCGCTCGCGACGAAGGCGCGCCTGATGTACGAGGACACGCTGCGCCAGGTGCAGGCCGATATCCGCACGCAGTCCGCGACGCTCGCGAGCGGTCGTGCGCGCATCGCGAATCTCGGCGACGCATTGCTGCCCGCCGCCGACCAGCGCGTGCAACTGGCGAACGCGGCCTACCGTGCCGGCACAGGTTCGCTCGCCGATACGTTCGCCGCGCGCCGCGCGCAACTGGATGCGCAATTGCAGGTGCTCGATCTCCGGCGCGAGGTGTCGCAGACCTGGGCGCAGCTCGAATACCAGGTCGTGCCGTCGACGCTGGCCGCCGCGCAATAAAGGAGAACGACATGACGAAGCAAACATGGGCCCGCGCGGCCGTGCTGGCGTTCGCCGGTGCCGCGCTGCTCGGCACGGGTTATTTCGTGGGCGCACGCCATGCGTCAAGCGCCGCGACTGACGCCGCCGCGTCGGCCTCGACCGGCAAGCCCGGTTCGACGAGCGGCCGAAAGGTGCTCTACTGGCACGACCCGATGGTGCCGAACCAGCATTTCGACAAACCGGGCAAGTCGCCCTTCATGGACATGCAACTGCAACCCGTCTACGCGGACGAAGGCGGCGGCGCGTCCGGCATCCGGATCGATCCGGGCCTGCAGCAGAACCTCGGCATCCGCTATGCGACCGTGCGCCGGCAACAGACGGCGGCCGGATTCGATGCGGTGGGCACCACGCAGTTCGACGAATCGCGCGCGGACGTCGTCCAGTCGCGCGTGACCGGCTACATCGACCGTCTCCATGCGCGCGCACCGATGCAGCGCATCGCGAAAGGCGCACCGGTCGCATCGCTGTTCGTGCCCGACTGGCTCGCGCCGCAGGAGGAATACCTCGCGCTCAAGCGCGGCGGGATGGACGCCAGCCTGCTCGATGCATCGCGTGCACGGATGCGGGCGCTGTCGATTCCCGACGGCATGATCGCGCGCCTCGATCGCACCGGCCGCGTGCAGACGCACGTCGTGCTGACCGCGCCGGAAACCGGCGTCGTCAGCGAGCTGAACGTGCGGGACGGCGCGATGGTTGCGCCCGGTCAGACGCTCGCGAAGATCGCCGGGCTGTCGACGCTGTGGCTCATCGTCGAGGTGCCGGAAGCGCTTGCGCTGACCGTGCAGCCGGGGATGGCGGTCGATGCGACGTTCGCGGGCGACCCGGCACAGCATTTCACCGGACGCATCCGCGAAGTGCTGCCCGGCATCAGCACGAGCAGCCGCACGCTGCAGGCGCGCGTGGAGATCGACAACGCGGCGCTGAAGCTCACGCCCGGCATGCTGATGCGCGTGCGGGTCGCCGCGCGGCAGACCGTGTCGCGCCTGCTCGTGCCGTCCGAAGCGGTGATCGCGACCGGCAAGCGCTCGATCGTCATCGTGAAGAATCGCGACGGCCGGCTGCAGCCCGTGACGGTGACGGTGGGTAACGACGTCGGCAGCGACACCGAAGTGCTCGGCGGGCTGAACGAAGGCGACACGGTCGTCGCATCGGGGCAGTTCCTGATCGATTCCGAGGCGAGCCTGAAAAGCGTGTTGCCGCGGCTGGAAAGCGGCACCGGCGCGAGCGGGGCAGCGGCGATGCCCGCGTCGACGCCGAAAGCGGCGACACCGGTCTACGAAACCACCGGCAAGGTCGAACAGGTCACGGCCGACGACATCACGTTCTCGCATCAGCCCGTTCCGGCGCTCGGCTGGGGCGCGATGACGATGGCGTTCGGCAAGCCGTCGGCCACCGCGTTCCCGGACGTGAAGCCGGGTCAGACGGTGCGCTTCGCGTTCACGCAGGGCGACGACGGTTACCGGCTGACGAAGGTCGAACCGCAGGGAGGCGAATGATGATCGCGCACGTCATTCGCTGGTCCGTCCACAACCGCTTCCTCGTGCTGCTCGCCACCGTGCTGATTGCCGCATGGGGTGTTCATTCGCTGCGGCAGACGCCGCTCGATGCATTGCCCGACCTGTCGGACACGCAGGTGATCGTGAAGGCGTCATATCCGGGCAAGGCGCCGCAGATCGTCGAGGATCAGGTGACCTATCCATTGACGACCACGCTGCTCGGCGTGCCCGGCGCGAAAACCGTCCGCGCGTATTCGTCGTTCGGCGACGCGTTCGTCTACGTGCTGTTCGACGACCGCACCGATCCGTACTGGGCGCGTTCGCGTGTGCTCGAATACCTGAGCCAGGTGCAGAGCCGTCTGCCTGCCGGCGCGACGGTGTCGCTCGGGCCGGATGCGACCGGTGTCGGCTGGGTGGTCGAGTACGCGCTCGTCGATCGCACCGGCCGTCACGATCTCGGGCAACTGCGCGCGCTCAACGACTGGTTCCTGAAGTTCGAGCTGAAGGCGGTGCCCGATGTGTCGGAAGTCGCGAGCATCGGCGGCATGGTGCAGCAGTACCAGGCCGTGCTCGATCCCGACAAGCTGCGCGCATACGGCATCACGCAGGCGGAAGTCGCGAGCGCACTCGGCAGCGCGAACCAGGCGTCCGGCGGTTCGGTCGTCGAGCTGGCCGAGTCGGAGTACATGGTGCGCTCGACCGGCTACCTGCGCACGCTCGACGATTTCCGGCACGTGGTGCTGCGCACGAACGACGCCGGCACGCCGGTGCTGCTCGGCGACGTCGCGCGCATCCAGGTCGGCCCGGCGATGCGGCGCGGGATCGCGGAGCTGAACGGGCAGGGTGAGGTGACGGGCGGCGTCGTCGTGATGCGCTCGGGCAAGAACGCGCTGACCACGATCGATGCGGTCAAGGCGAAGCTCGCCGACCTGAAGCGTTCGCTGCCGCCCGGCGTCGAGATCGTCACGACCTACGATCGCTCGCAGCTGATCGCGCGCGCGGTGGGCAACCTGAAGCACAAGCTGATCGAGGAGTTCGTGATCGTCGGCATCGTCTGCGCGGTGTTCCTGTTCCACCTGCGCAGCGCGTTCGTCGCGATCCTGTCGCTGCCGCTCGGCGTGCTGGCCGCGTTCATCGTGATGCGCTACCAGGGCGTGAACGCGAACCTGATGTCGCTCGGCGGGATCGCGATCGCGATCGGCGCGATGATCGACGCGGCGATCGTGATGATCGAGAACGCGCACAAGCATCTCGAAGCGTACGACCACGCGCATCCCGGCGAGCCGATCACGGCCGCGCGACGCTGGGAACTCGTCGCGACGTCGGCCGCGGAGGTCGGGCCCGCGCTGTTCTTCTCGCTGCTGATCATCACGCTGTCGTTCATCCCGGTGTTTTCGCTGGAAGGGCAGGAGGGCAAGCTGTTCGCGCCGCTCGCGTTCACGAAGACCTACACGATCGCCGCCGCCGCCGGCCTGTCGGTGACGCTGGTGCCGGTGCTGATGGGCTATCTCGTGCGCGGCCGCATTCCGCACGAGCACGCGAACCCGATCAACCGCGTGCTGATTCGCGCGTACCGGCCGCTGCTCGAAGCGACGCTCAGGCGCCCGTGGGTCGCGATCGGCATCGCGGTCGTCGCGCTCGTGCTGACGGCCGTGCCGCTGTCGCGGCTCGGCGGCGAATTCATGCCGCCGCTCGACGAAGGCGACCTGCTGTACATGCCGACCGCGCTGCCCGGCATCTCCGCCGACAAGGCGAGCGAGCTGTTGCAGCAGACCGACCGGCTGATCAAGACCGTGCCCGAGGTCGACACGGTGTTCGGCAAATCGGGCCGCGCCGATACCGCGACCGATCCCGCGCCGCTCGAGATGTTCGAGACGACGATCAGCTTCAAGCCGCGCAGCGCCTGGCGGCCCGGCATGACGCCGGAGAAGCTCGTCGACGAACTCGATCGCACGGTAAAGGTGCCGGGGCTGTCGAACGTGTGGGTGCCGCCGATCCGCAACCGGCTCGACATGCTGTCCACCGGGATCAAGACGCCGGTCGGCGTGAAGATTGCCGGGCCGGACCTGGCCGGGATCGACGCGATCGCGAAGCAGGTCGAGGCCGCCGTGAAGCCCGTGCCGGGCGTGACGTCCGCGCTCGCGGAACGGCTGAACGGTGGCCGCTATATCGACGTCGACATCGACCGGCTCGCGGCCGCGCGCTACGGGCTGTCGGTGGCCGACATCCAGTCGGTCGTGTCGACGGCGGTCGGCGGCGACGATGTCGGCGAAGTGATCGCGGGGCGCGAGCGCTTTCCGATCAACCTCCGCTACCCGCGCGAGGTGCGCGATTCGGTCGAGAACCTGCGGCAGCTTCCGGTCGTCACCGCGCGCGGCGCGCAGATCCGCCTGAGCGACGTCGCACGCATCGCGATCGCCGATGGCCCGCCGATGATCCGCAGCGAGAACGCGCGACTGTCCGGCTACGTGTACGTCGATCTCCGCGGCGTCGACCTGAGCACCGCCGTCCGCACGATGCAGCAGGCCGTCGCGCGGCAGGTCGCGTTGCCGCCCGGCTATTCGATCGCGTGGTCGGGGCAGTTCGAGTATCTCGAACGCGCGGCGGCCAAGCTGCGCACCGTCGTGCCGGTGACGCTCGTGGTGATCTTCGTGCTGCTGTTCCTCACGTTCGGCTCGGCGGCCGATGCGCTGCTGCTGATGTCGACGGTGCCGTTCGCGCTGGTCGGCGGCTTCTGGCTCGTGTGGGCGCTCGGCCACGCGGTGTCGGTCGCGACGTCGGTGGGCTTCATCGCGCTCGCGGGCGTGGCCGCCGAATTCGGCGTCGTGATGCTGCTGTACCTGAAGGGCGCGCTGCAGCGCCGGCTCGACGCCGGCGAACCACTCAACGATGCGCTGCTGCTCGACGCGATCCGCGAAGGCGCGGTGCTGCGCGTGCGGCCCAAGGCGATGACGGTGGCCGTCGTGCTCGCCGGCCTCGTGCCGATCATGGTCGGGCACGGTGCCGGTTCCGAAGTCATGCAGCGCATCGCCGCGCCGATGGTCGGCGGCATGGTCACCGCGCCGCTGCTGTCGATGTTCGTCATTCCCGCCGCCTGGCTCCTGCTGCAGCGCCGTCGTGCGCGAAGCGCGGGCCATGCGTGGCATTCCGAAGCAGTTCCGCACGGCACGAACGTGCCATCCATCCCAACCGGAGAATCCCGATGAAGAAGTTGATTACCGTCACCGTTGCTGCTGCCGCCGTACTTGCTGTCGGCACGCTCGTCACCCCCGCCTTTGCAGCCGGCGACATGGCCGGCATGGACATGTCCGGCATGAAGATGTCGTCGGGCGGCATGGCCGAGTCGAATGCCGCGCTGACCGACGCCGAAGTGAAGAAGGTCGATGCCGCGACCGGCAAGATCACGCTGAAGCACGGCGCACTCGAGAACGTCGGGATGCCACCGATGACGATGGCGTTCAAGGCGAAGGACGCGGCGATGCTCGAGCACGCCCGTGCGGGCGACAAGGTCAAGGTGCGGATCGAGAAGGTCGACGGCACGCTGACGATCGTCAAGCTGGTGAAGGCGTCCTGACCTGAGCGCATGCCGGTGCGTCGCCCGTCCGCGAGGCGGGCGGCTGCACCGGTGCCGTGCGTGTCGGGCCGGAAGCCGCGAGTGCGGCCGGGTTTGACAGTGCGCGAAGGGCTGGGGAGCGGCCAAGCACGGGATCCGCACCATCATTTCAATAATGCTTGAAATGTCGAAATGATGGCGCTATCCTTCGCGCCATGGACTCCAATCTCGTCGTGCGCGCCCTGGGCGCGCTTGCTCATGAAGCGCGCCTGGCCATCTTTCGCGCGCTGGTCGTGGCCGGGCCCGAAGGGCTGTCGGCTGGTGCGATCGCCCAGCAGATCGGGCTGTCGCCATCGAGCCTGTCGTTTCATCTGAAGGATCTGTCGCATGCCGACCTGGTCACCGCGCGCCAGGACGGCCGGTTCATCTATTACGCGGCGAATTTCGAATCGATGAGCGGGCTCATCGGGTTCCTGACCGAGAACTGCTGCGCCGGCGCGGCCTGCGGCGTGCCGACGGCGCCCGATTGCTGCGGAGGCGATGCATGACCGGCTCGGACGTTGCACAACCGCAAGCCGTGGCGGCCCCGCCCGCCATCGGCTTCTTCGAGCGCTACCTGAGCGTGTGGGTGGCGCTGTGCATCGTGCTCGGCATCGCGCTGGGCCAGGCGCTGCCCGGGCTCTTTCAGCACATCGGCCGCATGGAATACGCGCAGGTCAACCTGCCCGTCGGGCTGCTGATCTGGGTGATGATCGTGCCGATGCTGGTCAAGGTCGATTTCGGCGCGTTGCATGAGGTTCGGCAGCATGTGCGGGGGATCGGCGTCACGCTCGTCGTGAACTGGCTCGTCAAGCCGTTTTCGATGGCGCTGCTCGGCTGGCTGTTCGTCCGGCAGCTGTTCGCGCCGATGCTGCCCGCCGACCAGATCGACAGCTATATCGCCGGCCTGATCCTGCTGGCCGCCGCGCCGTGCACGGCGATGGTGTTCGTGTGGAGCCGGCTGACGGGCGGCGATCCGCTGTTCACGCTGTCGCAGGTCGCGCTGAACGACAGCATCATGGTGATCGCGTTCGCGCCGCTGGTGGGCCTGTTGCTGGGGATGTCCGCGATCACGGTGCCGTGGGCGACGCTGCTCACGTCGGTCGTGCTCTACATCGTCATCCCGGTGATGCTCGCGCAAGTGTGGCGCAGGCTGCTGCTCGCGAAGGGGCCGGCGGCGTTCGACCGCGCGATGGCGAAGATCGGCCCGTGGTCCATCGCCGCGCTGCTGGCCACGCTGGTGCTGCTGTTCGCGTTCCAGGGCGAGGCGATCCTGAAGCAGCCGCTGGTGATCGCGCTGCTCGCGGTGCCGATCCTGATCCAGGTGTTCTTCAACGCAGCGCTCGCCTACGGGCTCAATCGCCTCGTCGGCGAGAAACACAGCATCGCGTGTCCGTCGGCGTTGATCGGTGCGTCCAATTTCTTCGAGCTGGCCGTGGCCGCCGCGATCAGCCTGTTCGGCTTCCACTCGGGCGCCGCGCTCGCGACCGTCGTCGGCGTGCTCATCGAAGTGCCGGTGATGCTGCTCGTCGTGCGCGTCGTCAACCGTTCGAAGGGCTGGTACGAGTGCGCGTGAAACCATTCAGGAATCCGGAAATGACCGACATCACGATCTATCACAACCCCGATTGCGGCACGTCGCGCAACACGCTGGCGATGATTCGCAACGCCGGCGTCGAGCCGCGCGTCGTGCTTTACCTCGAAGCGCCGCCGAGCCAGGCAGAGCTGCGTGCGCTGATCGCGGCGATGGGCGTGCCCGTGCGCGACGTGCTGCGGCGCAAGGGGACACCGTATGAAGCGCTCGATCTCGACAATCCGAAGTGGAGCGACGA
The DNA here is from genome assembly GCF_002223155.1 of Burkholderia sp. AU31652. Classification (NCBI taxonomy): domain Bacteria; kingdom Pseudomonadati; phylum Pseudomonadota; class Betaproteobacteria; order Burkholderiales; family Burkholderiaceae; genus Burkholderia; species Burkholderia sp. AU31652. The sequence goes on from NZ_NKFG01000005.1 coordinate 381,008, forward strand.
CGACCTGATCGGCTTCATGGTCGCTCACCCGATCCTGATCAATCGCCCGATCGTCGTCACCCCGCTCGGCACGCGGCTGTGCCGTCCGTCCGAGCAGGTGCTCGACATCCTGCCCGATCCGCAGAAGGGGCCGTTTGCGAAGGAAGACGGCGAAATCGTGATCGATGCGGAGGGCAAGCGTGTCTGACCGACTGAACGATCTGCCGCAACTCGATGCCACGCTCTTTCGCGTGCCGGACGCGAGCCGGCTGCAGCCCGCGCGGCCGTCGACGCATCCGCCTCGAATCGTGTTGCTCTACGGGTCATTGCGCACGCGCTCGTTCAGCCGGTTGCTGGTCGAGGAGGCGGCGCGGTTGCTGACGGCGATGGGCGCCGAAGCCAGGATCTTCAATCCGGCCGGCTTGCCGCTGCCTGACGATGCGCCCGACGACCACCCGAAGGTGGCCGAGTTGCGCGAGCTCGTGCAATGGTCGGAGGGCATGGTGTGGTGCTCCCCCGAGCGGCACGGCGCGATGACCGGCGTGATGAAAGCGCAGATCGACTGGATTCCGCTGTCGGTCGGCGCGGTGCGGCCGACGCAAGGCAAGACGCTGGCGGTCATGCAGGTCAGCGGCGGATCGCAGTCGTTCAACGCGGTCAACCAGATGCGCGTGCTCGGACGCTGGATGCGCATGCTGACCATCCCGAACCAGTCGTCCGTCGCGAAGGCGTTCATGGAATTCGGCGACGACGACCGGATGAGGCCGTCCGCGTATTTCGACCGGGTCGTCGACGTCATGGAGGAACTGGTCAAATTCACGCTGCTGACGCGCGACGTCGGTGCGTACCTGACGGACCGCTACAGCGAGCGCAAGGAAAGCGCCGAGCAACTGGCGCAGCGTGTGAACCAGACGCGCATCTGAATCGCTTGCGGGCCGGCGGCGCGACGATGCTTCATTCGCGCCGGGCAGCGGGATCGTGCCCGGCGCGTCCGTTGAGTCCGTTGAGCAGGATCAGCGCGCCAGCGTCAGGAACAGATACCCCGCATACCCCGCGCCGTTCGCGAGCAACGCCCAGATCGCGAGCCCGCGCGTGCGCGCATTGACGCGCAGCCACGCCGCCGCCGCGAGCGTGATGATCACGCCGGTCAGCACTTCGGGGCGCGGCTCCCACGGCGTCAGCATGATGCCGATCGCCGGCAGCAGCGTGCCCTGGAACACCATCGCGCCGGTGATGTTGCCGAACGCGAGCGTGTCCTTCCTGCGGCGGATCCACAGCACGCTGTTGACCTTCTCCGGCAGTTCCGTCGCGATCGGCACGATGATCAGCGACAGCAGCAGCGCCGCCGATACGCCCAGCACGTGCGACACGCCTTCCACGCCGTGGATGAAGCCCTTCGCCCCGCCGACCAGCAGCGCGACGCCGAGGAGCAGTTGCAGCGCGATCGTCGCGAGGTTGGTCGGCACACCGAGGCGCGACAGGAACATCGTGTGCGGCGCCTCGGTGCCGTGCCCGGCATCGACGAGCTGGCTCGACGCGCGGAACGTCATCACGACATACATCACGTAGATGCCGACCAGCATCGCCGCGAGCAGCGCGCGCACGGCCCCGTTGTGATGCGGGACGAACATCGCGGCGGTGGCCAGCGAGAACGCGGCGAGGAAGTAGTTCATGTCGCGCACGAAGCCGGTGCGTTCGGGCGCGATCGTGCCGCGCAGCCCGCGCGAGCGGATCACGGCGAGCGTCATCAGGAAGGTGGTGAGCGTCGCGAGCATCAGCGGCGCGCCGAGAATCGCGCCGACGCCGATCTCCTCGTTCACGGCCTGGTTCGCCGTGCCGCCTGCGAGCGCGAGCAGCGGCACCATCGTTTCGGGCAGCGCGGTGCCGACGGCCGCGAACAGCGAACCGGTGACGCCTTCGGAAATCTTCAGGCGTTCGCCGAGATGTTCGAGCGCGTTGGTGAAGACCTCGGCGGCGATGAGGATGACGACCAGCATGAACGCCAGTTCGACAAACATGAAAGTCATGCGGCACCTCCGCAGGCATGCGCGCGGACGGCGGCGAAACGCGGGGAGAGGGCGGTGGGGAACATGGGGACTCCGTGGTCGGACGCTGACAAACCATGGCGCATCCGCCGACGTCCGACCAGGAACGACGCGATGCGCCCATGGTCTCGCCAGGCCGATCAGGCTGAACGCGCCACGGCCGCAGGCCGAGTGTGTTGACGCGTTCGCTTTCCAGGGACGGAAAGCAGGCTACTCCCCAAAGACGAAGGGCAGTCTAGTCGAGCGGATTGCTTTCGACAAGCCTTCATCTCAAAAAATATACCCCTCTCCCCTATAGGGGCAGCCTTCCGGAGATATACTCCCCCTCCCTATGCAGGAGTCCGTCATCGATGAGTCATACCGTTCGTGAAAAACAGAAGCTGCTGAACCGCGTGCGCCGTATCAAGGGCCAGGTCGAGGCGATCGAGCGCGCGCTCGGTGACGAGCGCGGCTGCAACGAGGTGCTGCAATTGATCACGAGTTGTCGCGGCGCGATGAACGGGCTGCTGGCCGTCGTGCTGGAAGACCACATTCGCGAGCACATGGTCGATGCACATGGGCCGGACGAGCACGAAGGCAGCGCGACCGAGCAGCTGATCGACGTGGTGCACAGCTATTTCAAGTGATCGGGGTGGAGCATGAGCAATTTCACGAATGACGCGTTCGGCGCGGGGCACGACCATATCTTCCTTGGCGCCGCGCACGAGCAGAACGAGCGGCGGACGTGGATGGTGATCGGCCTGTGCGCGGCGATGATGATGGTCGAGATCGTCGGCGGCACGCTGTTCGGGTCGCTGGCGCTCGTCGCCGACGGGCTGCACATGTCGACGCACGCAGGCGCGATGCTGATCGCCGCGCTGGCCTATACCTATGCGCGCAGGCATGCCGACGATCCGCGCTTCGTGTTCGGCACCGGCAAGCTGGGCGACCTGGCCGGGTTCACGAGCGCGATCGTGCTCGCGATGATCGCGATCCTGATCGGCTACGAGGCGGTTGCGCGGTTGCTGGCGCCGGTCCCGATCCATTTCGGCGAGGCGATTCCGATCGCGGTGCTCGGTCTTGCGGTCAACCTGGCGAGCGTGTGGCTGCTGAGCGGCGGGCATCACGGGCACGATCACGGCCACCATCACGGGCATGGACACGGCCATGGGCACGCGCACGACGATCACGCGGACGAAGCCATGCGGGTGTTCTCGACAACCGGCGTGTTCGACGTATCGGTGTTCGAGGACGGTGTGCCGCCGGTGTTCCGGATCGCGCCCGCCACCGGCGGGTCGAGCGTCGACGGGGTGTCTGCATCGATCACGACCGTCCGTCCCGACCAGTCGCGACAGCATTTCACGATGGTGGCGCGGAACGGCTTCCTGGAGTCGCGGGAGACGATTCCCGAGCCCCATGCGTTCGAGGCGATCGTGACGCTCAACGGCCACGAGCACGCGCTGACGTTCGTCGAACACGATCATCATGAAGGCGCGCACGCTGCGGCGGCCCGCGATCACAACATCCGGTCGGCCTACGTTCACGTGATCGCCGATGCCGCGGTGTCGGTGCTGGCCATTATCGGGTTGCTGCTCGCGCGTGCCTTCGGCTGGGTCTGGATGGACCCCGTCGCGGGCATCGTCGGCGCGCTCGTCATCGCGAACTGGTCGTACGGGCTGATGCGCGATACGGGCGGCATCCTGCTCGACGTCAATGTCGATCGCAAGCTGGCGGAGCGCGTGCGTCACGCGATCGAGGCGTTCGGCGACAAGGTCAACGATCTTCACGTGTGGCGGGTCGGTCCCGGCCACATGAGCGCGATCGTGTCGGTCGAGACCGTCGATGCGGCGCGCGACGCGCGCTTCTACCATGCACTGGTCGAAGGCTTCGACGGCGTGTCGCACGTGACCGTCGAAGTGATGACGTCGGCAAAGGCAGCCTGACCGTGGCCGTGAAATCGCCGTGTATCGAGCTGTGCGCGTTCGATGGCCGCACCGGATTCCGCACGGGCTGCTTGAGGACGCGCGACGAGGCACGCGACTGGAAGAAACTGACCGACCATCGTCGGCACCAGATACTGAACGACCGCCATCGCCGCCAGGCGAAGATCCGGCGCGAGACGGGGGAATAGCGCGGGCCGGCATGTGTGTCGTGTCACCGGACTGCAGTAGTATCACCGGCATCCCGTGTCGGGATTCCTGAACCGCGAGCGACCCATGCAGACCGAACCGTCGACCGGCGTTCTTCGCCAGATTCCTCGCAGTGTCTGGTTGCTGGGCTGCGTCAGCCTGCTGATGGACGTGTCGTCGGAAATCATCCACAGCCTGTTGCCGATGTTCCTGATGGCGGGGCTCGGCGCGAGCGCGACCGCGATCGGCGTCATCGAGGGGATCGCCGAGGCGACGTCGCCGGTCGTCAAGGTGTTCTCCGGCACGCTGAGCGACTACCTGCGCAATCGCAAATGGCTGGCGGTGGCCGGATACGGGCTCGGCGCGCTCAGCAAGCCGCTGTTCGCGATCGCGCCGACGATCGGCGTCGTCGTGACGGCACGGATCGTCGACCGGATCGGCAAGGGGATTCGTGGGGCGCCGCGCGATGCGCTGGTGGCCGACGTCACCCCCGTCCACCTGCGCGGCGCCGCCTACGGGCTGCGACAGTCGCTCGACACGGTGGGCGCGTTCCTCGGGCCGCTTCTTGCCGTCCTCATCATGCTGGGGTGGCACGACGATTTCCGCCTTGCATTCTGGCTGGCCGTGATTCCCGGCGTGCTGGCCGTGGCGCTGCTCGCGTTCGGCATCGACGAGCCGGCGCGTGCGCCGGGCGAGCCGCGCGTCAACCCGATCCGACGCGATGTCGTCGCGCAGCTCGGCGCGCGCTACTGGTGGGTCGTCGCCGTCGGCGCCGTGTTCGCGCTGGCCCGCTTCAGCGAAGCGTTCCTGGTGCTGCGCGCGCTGGGCAGCGGCGTACCCGTCGCATTCGTGCCGCTCGTGATGGTGGCGATGAACGTCGTGTACGCATTGTCGGCCTACCCGTTCGGCAAGCTCGCCGACACGACGAGCCACAAGACGCTGATGGTGGCCGGGCTCGTCCTGCTGATCGCCGCCGATATCGTGCTCGCACACGGCGCGCATTGGGGAACCGTACTCGTCGGCGTCGCGTTGTGGGGGCTCCATATGGGGATGACGCAGGGGTTGCTCGCGACGATGGTCGCGCATGCCGCGCCGGCCGCATTGAGAGGCACGGCGTTCGGTGTGTTCAATCTGCTCAGCGGCGTGGTGACGCTCGTGTCGAGCGTCGTCGCGGGCATCCTGTGGGACCGGGTGGGTGCAGCAGCCACGTTCTACGCCGGGGCCGTGTTCAGCGCGGTGACCATCGTGTTGCTCGTCTGCATTCGCGCGTCATTTGCGGCCGTTCAGGATCGCTAGCCGGAAGGCGGCGAACGGGTTAGCTATCCGTGCCGCGCGGAAAATAAAGCGCGAACGTCGTGCGCCCGTCGCGGCTCGCGACCTCGACCTTGCCGCGATGCAGCTCCATGATCGATTTCACGATCGCGAGCCCGAGCCCCGCGTTGCGCGCCGCGCCGTGCCGCGACGAATCGATCCGGTAGAAGCGCTCGAAGATCTTGTCGACCTGTTCGGGCGGAATCGCGGCGCCGCGATTCGTGACTTCGACGACCGCGTAGCGGCCTTGCGCCGACACCGCGAGCTCGATCGTCGACGCGGCTTCCGCATGTTCGAGCGCGTTTGACGTAAGGTTGCTGACGGCACGCCGGAACAGCGTCGCGTCCGCGACCACCGGCGCTTCGCCGTGCACGTCGATGCGCACGCCGGCTTCGTCGGCCAGCGCCTGGAAATACGACGCGAGCCGGCGCAGCTCGCTGCCCGCATCGAACTCGGCGGTCTTCAGGTGCTGCCGGGCGTTATCGGTGCGCGCGAGAAACAGCATGTTCTCGATCATCCGCTGCAACCGTTCGCATTCCTCGATGTTCGAATCGATCAGCGCTTCGTATTCCTCGGTCGTGCGCGCGCGCGACAGCGTGACCTGCGACGCGCTGATCACGTTGGCGAGCGGCGTGCGCATGTCGTGCGCGAGATCGGACGAGAATTGCGACAGCCGCACGAACGCGCGTTCGAGGCGGTCGAGCATCCGGTTGACCGACGTCGCCAGTTCACGCAGCTCGACCGGGCCGCCGCGCGCGTCGAGCCGTGCGTTCAGGTTGTGGGCCTCGATGCGCGACGTCTGCCGGCCAAGGCTCTCGACCGGGCGCAGGCCGCGCGACGCAACCGCATAGCCTAGCGCGCCGACCAGCAGCGCGCCCACGGCCGCCGCGAGCCAGATGTCGACGCGATAGCTTTCGAGCAGCGACTGGCGATCGGTCGCCGTGCGCGCGAGCGCGACCTGGATCGCGTCGCCGGACGGCAGCGTTTCGCGTGCATAGACGCAACGCGACGTGCCGATGCCGGGCGGCGAACAGGTGAACGGCCCGCGGGCTCGGCTGGCCGGATGCGGGGCCGCGATCACCGACGCGAGCGTATTGCCGGCTTCGTCGGAATGCTCGACGAGCGCGCGGTCCTGCGCATCGTAGATGCCGAGATACACGCCCGGGTGCGACAGCAGCACCTCATGAAACACGGCCGGATCGGCACGCAGCGCGGCGATCGATCCGCTCGCGTGCGCCAGTTGCAGGAACTGGTTGAGCTTGCCGGAAATCTCGATGTCGTCGCGCCGCGTCAGCTCGGCGGACAGCGAGCGATACAGGTACGCGCCGGTCAGCGCGAACACGAGCGCGGCGACGACGGCGAACGCGAGCGTCAGGCGCCGCAGCAGCGAATACGAGCCGGGGCGGCGTGTCACGCACGATCCTCGAGCACGTAGCCCATCCCGCGGATCGTGTGGATCAGCTTCTTCTCGTAGGCGTTGTCGATCTTCGCGCGCAGGCGCTTGATCGCCGCATCGACGACGTTCGTGTCGCTGTCGAAATTCATGTCCCAGATCTGCGACGTGATGAAGGTGCGCGTCAGCACTTCCCCCTCGCGTTCGGCAAGCAACTGCAGCAGCGCGAATTCCTGCGCGGTCAGGTCGATGCGGGTGTCGGCGCGCCGCACGCGGCGGCGGATCAGGTCGACTTCGAGATCGGCAACCTGCAGGATATCGCGCACGTTGCGCGGCGCGCGCCGCAGCAGCGAGCGGATGCGCGCGAGGAACTCGGCATACGCGAACGGCTTGAGCAGGTAGTCGTCGGCGCCCAGCTCGAGCCCGGCGACCTTGTCCTCGATCGCCTCGCGCGCCGTGAGCAGCAGCACGGGCGTCTGCTTCTGCGCGCGCAGCCGCTTGAGTACCTCGAAGCCATCCATTTCCGGCAGCATTACGTCGAGCACGACGAGATCGAACTCCTCGTGCAGCGCGAGGAACAGCCCGTCCTTGCCGTTTTCCGCGACGTCGACCGTGTAGCTCGCCTCCATCAGCCCCTTGCGGAGGTACGACGCCATCTTGGGTTCGTCTTCGACTATCAGTATTCGCATGGTGGGGCAGGCTGTCCGTGAGTCATCCGTGATTCCAGCCGGTCAGTGTAACGCGTGAGCTTACGGCGCCGTGCGTGCGCGAAGGGTGACCGCCGGATGACGGAATTGTCATGAAATGCCGGTCATGTTTCGGCCATGTCATCGTCACCGCGGCGGCGATAAGCTGCGGCCGTCGTGTCCCCGGAGCGCGCCGTCGCGGCGCTGCGCCGGCCCATCCGGTCGTTGCCTGCGTGATTCCGCATCCATGTCGTACTGGCGCAAATTCCTCGTCGTCGTGCTGCTGGCGCTGAGCCTGCCGATCCAGTCGTTCGCGGCTGTGTCGATGGCGTGCGCGGGGGCGGTCGCGGCAATGACGCACGCGGAGGACGGGGCAAGCGCCGATGACGCGGTCGCGCCGCGTGCGATGCCGAGCGCGCTTGCTGGCCAGCATAAAGACGAGCACGCGCACGGCGATCATGCGCGACATGCACAGCCATGTTCCGCATGCGGGTCCTGCTGCCTCGGCGCTGGCATCGCGGATCTTCCCGCGATGTCCGATGCGTCGGGTATCGGTATCGCGCTCGCTTCCTTCGCTCCGACGCCGGTCGTCGTGTCGTTCCTGACCGGCGGCATCGACAGGCCGCCACGCGGGCATCTCGTCTAGACCCCGCCTGCGGCTTCGACCTGCCGCGCTCTGCAATCCGTTCCGGCATCCGCATCACGACCGCCGGACGACTCATGACGAGACCCATTCATGCGATTCATTACTGCGGCGCTGTTGAGCGTGGCGGCCCTCGTGCCGTCGCTCGCGCCAGCGCAAACCCCACTGCCTGATCCAGCGGATGCCACCGTGGCCGTGCCGGATATCACCGTGACATCCGTATTCGACGGCTACCGGCCGTATCGGGACGATGAGGGCCCCGGCTGGAAGCAACTGAACCGCGACGTGATGGAACGGCCCGCGAAGGGCCGTGCGACGGGCGGCGCGGCCGGAAGCGGCGCCGCGCATTCGAAGCACGGAGGCAGCGCGCAATGACGATGCTTGCGATATCGCCGAGGATCGCCGCGGCGGCGGCCGTGCTGGCCTTCCTTGCCGGCTGCACGACGTTTTCGAAGGACGGTGGCTTCGACGCGGTGTCGTCCGCCGCGTCGGAACGCATCGGGAAAGACGCGGTCGTGGTCAGGACCGACGCCGACCGCGAAGCCGTCGACAAGCGCACGAAGGAGCTGCTTGCGAAGCCGCTGTCGATGGACGACGCGGTGCAGGTCGCGCTGCTGAACAACCGTGGCCTGCAGGCGTCATATGCGGAACTGGGGTTGTCGGAAGCCGATCTCGTCCAGGCCGGCCGGTTGCCGAATCCGCGCTTCGCGTTCAGCCGCACCCGTGCCGGCGACGGCGAGCTGACGCTCGGCCGCACGTTCTCGGCGAACGTGTTCGCGCTGCTGACGATGCCGCTCGCGACGAACATCGAACGCCGCCGCTTCGAGCAGACCAAGCTCGAAACGGCCGACGCGATGCTGAAGGTCGCAGCCGACGCACGCCGTGCGTACGTCGAGGCCGTCGCGGCCGAGCAGGCCGCGAACTATGCGCAGCAGGTGCGCGATGCCGCGAGCGCGGCCGCCGAACTCGCGCAGCGCATGCGGCAGGCCGGCAACTTCAGCCGCCTCGATTACGCGCGCGAGCAGGCGTTCCATGCCGATGCGGTTGCGCAGCACGCGAAGGCGCGCCAGCAGGCCGTCGCCGCGCGCGAGAAGCTTACGCGCGCGATGGGCCTGTGGGGCGAACGCACACGGTACGCATTGCCCGAGCGCTTGCCCGACCTGCCGAAAGCGCGGCCGAACCTGCCCGATCTCGAGCGGTTCGCGATGAGCAACCGCCTCGACATCCAGGCCGCGAAGCTGCAGACGCAGGGCGTCGCGTCGTCGCTCGGCCTGAGCAAGGCGACGCGCTTCGTCAATGCGGTCGACCTCGGCTACGTGAACAACTACGAGACCGGCAAGGGGCACGAGCACGGCTACGAGATCAGCGTCGAGATTCCGCTGTTCGACTGGGGCGGCGCGAAGGTCGCGCGCGCCGAGGCCGTGTACATGCAATCGGCGAACCGGCTCGCTAAAGCGGCCATCGACGCGCGCTCCGACGTGCGCGAATCGTATGCGGCGTACGTGACGAGCTACGACGTCGCGACCCACTATCGCGACGAAGTCGTGCCGTTGCGCAAGACGATCTCCGACGAACTCCTGCTGCGCTACAACGGGATGCTCGCGAGCGTGTTCGAGTTGCTGACCGATGCGCGCGAGCAGGTCGGCGCGGTCAACGGCTACATCGATGCGCTGAAGGATTACTGGCTCGCCGAAACCGATCTGCAGATGGCCGTCGGAGGCCGGCTGCCGACCGACGGTGCCACGCCGCGCGCGACGCAATCCGTCGAACCCGCATCCCCTTCACACGCCGACGCTGCGCCGCAGCCGGCTTCTTCATCCGCGGCGCAACCGGCGCCCGCGACACAACCGCATCCGGAAGGTCATTGACATGGTGTCCCGTCGACAATTTCTCAGCGGCTCGGGCGCCGCGCTGCTGGGCGCCGCGATGGTCAGCAAGGCCGGCGCCGCGTCGCTGCCCGAAGCGCCCACGATGGCGAAAACGGCCACACAGCCGCCGCTCGTGCCGCCGAACGGCCGCCCGTACACGCCCGTCGCGACGCTGAACGGCTGGACGCTGCCGTGGCGGATGAAGAACGGCTGGAAGGAATTCCACCTGATGGCCGAGCCCGTCGTGCGCGAGATGGCGCCCGGCATGAACGCGAACCTGTGGGGCTACAACGGCCAGTCGCCGGGCCCGACGATCGAGGCCGTCGAAGGCGACAAGGTGCGCATCTTCGTGACCAACCGGTTGCCCGAGCACACGACGATCCACTGGCACGGGCTGCGGCTGCCGAACGGGATGGATGGCGTCGGCGGCCTCACGCAGCCGCATATCCCGCCCGGCAAGACCTTCGTCTACGAGTTCCAGCTGGAAGCGCACGGCACGTTCATGTACCACCCGCACGCCGACGAGATGGTGCAGATGGCGATGGGGATGATGGGCATGTTCATCGTGCACCCGAAGGATCCCGGCACGATGCCGGTCGATCGCGATTTCGTGTTCCTGCTCGCCGCGTACGACATCGATCCGGGCAGCTACACGCCGCGCGTGAACGAGATGACCGACTTCAACATGTGGACCTTCAACTCGCGCGTGTTCCCGGGCATCGATCCGCTGCCGGTGCGCGCGGGCGACCGCGTGCGGATTCGCTTCGGCAACCTGACGATGACGAACCATCCGATCCACCTGCACGGCTACAGCTTCGAAGTCGCGGGCACCGATGGCGGCTGGATTCCGCCGGCCGCGCGCTGGCCGGAAGTGACCGCGGATGTCGCGGTGGGCCAGATGCGCGCGATCGAGTTCACCGCCGATCGCCCGGGCGACTGGGCATTCCATTGCCACAAGTCGCATCACACGATGAATGCGATGGGCCACCAGGTGCCGAACCTGATCGGTGTGCCGCAGAAGGATCTCGCGCAGCGCATCGGCAAGCTCGTGCCCGACTACATGGCGATGGGCAGCACCGGCGGCGCGATGGGCGGCATGGAGATGCCGCTGCCCGACAACACGCTGCCGATGATGACGGGCACGGGCCCGTTCGGGCCGCTGGAGATGGGCGGCATGTTCACGGTCTGCAAGGTGCGGCAGGGGCTCGGCCGTAACGACTATCGCGATCCGGGCTGGTTCAAACATCCGAAGGGCACCGTCGCATACGAGTACACCGGCGAACTGCCGGACGGTTGAGCAGCAGCATGCGGCGGCTGCGTGCATGCGGCCGCCGGTTTCGTTTCATTCACTGGGAGTCGACACGATGAAGAAGGGACTGGTTTCGATGGCAATGGGGTGTGCACTGGTGTTTTCCGGCGCATCGTACGCGGCCGGCGACATGGCCGGCATGGACATGAGCGGCGGTGCGAAGCAGGAAGCCGCGGCGGCGCAGCGCATGTCGCACGGCGAAATCCGCAAGGTCGACACGGCCGCCGGCAAGCTGACGATCAAGCACGGCCCGCTCGAAAACCTCGGGATGGACGCGATGACGATGGTGTTCAAGGTGAAGGACCCGGCGATGCTGTCGCAGGTGAAAGCGGGCGACAAGATCGACTTCGTCGCGGAAGACGTGGACGGTGCGCTGACCGTCGTCGAGCTGAAGAAGCCGTGACGCGGAGCGTGCACATGAAGATCACGACCCTCACGCGGCTGGCCGCGATCGTCGCGACCGGTGCGATGCTCGCCGTCGCACCGATCGCGGCATCCGCGCACGGCAAGCTGGAAAGCGCGGCACCGGCGACAGGCAGCACGGTCGACACCGCGCCCGACACGGTGCGGCTCACCTTCAATGAAGACCTCGAACCGGCGTTCAGCTCGGTGAAGGTATCGGATGCGAACGGCAACGCCGTCACGCAGGACAAGGCGAAGGTCGATGCGGCGAACCCGCGCGTGATGACCGTCGCGATGCCGAAGCTCGCGCCCGGCGCGTACACGGTGCAGTGGGTGGCGATGACGGCCGACGCGCATCGCACGAAAGGCACCTATACGTTCAGGGTGAAGGGGTGAACGACGGTTTCATCGGTCTCCTGCGGCTGGTATCGGTGGCGATCCAGAACGCCGGGTTCGCCGTCGTCGTCGGCGCGCTGCTCGGCCGCCACTGGCTCGCGCGCGGCGCGTCGGCGTGGCAGCACGGCATCGGGCGGCGGCTCGTCGCGACGCTGCGCATCGCGTCCGTCATCTCGCTGCTCGCAAGCGTCACCGCGTTCTGGGCGCACTGCGCGCTGATGAGCGAGGTGTCGTTGCTCGAAACGGGGCCGGCCGTCTGCGCGATGCTCGCGGGCACCGGGTTCGGTCATGCGTGGCTGGCCGGCGCGGTGTTCATGCTCGTTGTCGTGGTGCTGTCGTTCGTCCGGCACGCGAACGCGTCGCGCTGGCCGTTTGCGATGTGGGCCGCGCTGGCCTGCGTCGCGCTCGCACGCAGCAACGGCGGACATCCGGTGGATGCCGGATTGTTCAGCGTGCCGGTGTGGATCGACTGGCTGCATCTGCTGGCGATCAGCGCATGGGTCGGGCTCGTGCTCGTGACGGCATTCAGCGTGATGCCGAGGCTTGCCACGATGCCCGCAAGCGAACGCACGACCGGCGCATCGTTCGTGCAGTCGCTGTCCGATGCATCGACTTACGCGTTGATCGTGCTGTTCGCGACCGGTGCGTACAACGGCTGGCGCGGCGTCGATACGCCCGCCAATCTGCTCGCATCGACGTACGGGCAGATCCTGCTGCTGAAGCTCGCGCTCGTGCTGATCGCGGCGGCGCTCGGCGGACACAACCGCTTCTTCGGGATGCCAACGTTGCTGGCTGCGTTGAAGGATCCGGCCGCCTCGATGCCGGCTGGTTCGCTGAAACGATTCGGCACAGTGCTGCGGATCGAGGCGGTCGTACTCGGCGGCGTGCTGATGGTCGCGGCCGTGCTCGTGTCGAGCGCGTTGCCGGGCACGGTGTAGCGAGACAGCGCGGAGCCGCGCAGCAAGACCACGCGGGGCAATCGTCACGGGCATGGTGGATTTTCATCAGACGATTTCCCCGCTTTTCAGGCGTAAACGCACGCTCGACGGCGATCGCGGCGTGATAACGACAATTACATATGCCTGTCTTCCGATTACCAAAAACTGTCATTGAGCACCGCTAAGCTTTCGCCACCCTCACAACCGGGATTCCCCGTCATGCGCTCGACAATCCGCCTCTTCACCCCGCTATTGCTGCTCCCGACGCTCGCTGCGCCGGTTTTCGCCGCCACGGCCGCGCCCGTCAGCCCGAACTGCGGCGGCAGCACGACGCCGATCGCCGATATCCAGGGGCCGGGCGCGCCGTCGCCGCTCGCCGGCCAGAACGTGTCGATCGAAGCGGTCGTCACCGCCGATTTCGGCGGCACGGACGGCTTCGGCGGCTTCTTCGTCCAGCAGGCCGACGCGCAGCGCCGCAACCAGCCGGGCGTGTCGGAAGGGCTGTTCGTCTACGCGCCGAAGGTGCGGGCGAAAGCGGGCGACCTCGTGCATGTGACGGGCAAGGTCGAGGAGAAATACGGCCAGACGCAGCTCACGCAGTCGGGTGCGATCGCGGTGTGCGCGAACAACCAGACCGTCACGCCCGTGACGCTCACGCTGCCGGTCGACAGCCCGAACGCGTTCGCCGCGTATGAAGGGATGCGGGTGCGCCTGCCGCAGACGCTGAACGTCACCGACAACTACGAGCTCGGCCGCTACGGCAGCGTGATGCTCAGCAACGGCCGCCTGCGCACGCCGACGAGCGTCGTGCCGCCCGCGCAGGCGCAGACGCAGATCGAGGCGAACGCACGCAACCGCCTGATCCTCGACGACGGCTCGAACAAGCAGAATCCCGCGACCGTACCGTACCCGGCGCCGGGCCTGTCGGCCGCGAACACGCTGCGCGCGGGCTACACGGTGCGCGACGTCGAAGGCGTGCTCGAAGTGCGTTACGGCGCATGGCGCGTGCAGCCGCTGCCGGGCGCCGCCGTGCCGGCATTCGAAGCCCGCACGAACCCGCGCACCAACGCACCGGCGCGCGATCCGAAATCGAACCTGCGCGTGGCGTCGTTCAATGTCCTGAACTACTTCAACGGCAACGGTCTCGGCGGCGGCTTCGACGATCCGAACAATCGCGGCGCGAAGAACTTCCAGGAATTCCAGCGCCAGGAAGCGAAGATCGTCAGCGCGCTGAAGGCGATCGACGCCGACGTGATCGGTCTGATGGAAATCCAGAACAACGGCTACGGCGAACTGAGCGCGGTGCGCCAGCTCGCGGCGAAGCTCGGCAACCAGTGGCGCGTCGTCGATCCGGGCGTGTCGCGCCTCGGCGGCGATGCGATCACGGTCGCGATGATCTACGACAGCCGCAAGGTCGAACCGGTCGGCCGCGCGGCGACGCTCGCGATCGACGACAAGAACCGCCAGCCGCTCGCGCAGTCGTTCCGGCTGATCAACGGCAACAAGCAGTCGCTGACGGTGGCCGTGAACCACCTGAAGTCGAAGAACTGCCCGGACGCCGCGAACGACGATCTCGACCAGGGCGACGGCCAGGGCTGCTGGAACCCGACGCGCACGCGCGCGGCGGCGAAGGTGGCCGACTGGCTCGCCGGCAACCCGACGGGCGTCGCCGGCCAGGGCGTGCTGCTGATCGGCGACTTCAACAGCTACACGTACGAAGACCCGATCCGCACGCTCGAATCGCGCGGCTACCGCAACCTCGTCGCACGCTGGATCGGCGCGAATGCGTACAGCTACGTGTACAACGGCGAAGCCGGCTACCTCGATCACGCGCTCGCGACGCTGCCGCTCGCATCGCACGTGAAGGCCGTGCACGAATGGCACATCAACGCGGACGAGCCGCTTGCGCTGCAGTACACGCTCGCGTACAAGTCGGCCGAGCAGCAGAAGACGTTCTACGCGCCGGATGCATATCGCTCGTCGGATCACGATCCGGTGCTGATCGATATCGCGCTGCCGGGCGGCGGGAAGTAATGGCGGATTGAATGCGGATGAAGCGCGGCGTGCGGCGAGGCTGCATGTCGCGCTTCATCCCTGCTGGAAGGCCAGCAATAGAAAGGGTAAATAATTCCGCTGAATTTTATAGAATTTGAGAAATCGGTATTTTATGGATGACGCGGTGCGGATAAGCGCATCGATTGAAGAATGGCTGAAGTGACTTGAATCATCGAATGGCGGCGCATTCATGCCGTCACGCCGAATTAATCGATCCCGGATAATTAAAATGAAAGAATGATTCCGGCGATCTGAAGGCTTTCGAAGCGCAACACCAACGCCGGTAAAGGATTGCCGGTTGTGCGATAAAAGCGGCAGATTCGGCGGATTATTGTCGATAGAGCGCGCAATGCGCGAATAATCCCGTTTTCTTTCAATTGCCAGACACTGTCCGCCGTTAGCATCATTGCGGGTTTTTTAATATCCGAATGATCTTTGACAACGCGGCGCAGCACCGCCTATTTTTGTGTTGTCGTAAATTTGGGTCATATAAAAGTTGTCCAAACTGCAGGGGGCGTCCGAGCACCATTCTCGCCAGCAGTTTGCTGTGTCTGTATCAAGTTCAGTCTCTTGGAAGTCCAATCCCCAACCGCCGACTGCCGACCGTGCAACGCGAGTGGCGGGTTCGCCTGCGCGTTCCGCAGGCGTTGGCGGCCTGTGTGAAACGGTATCCGAATCAAAGGACAGAGATGAAACCAGACAGGAGCTGTACCGGCAGCCGCCGTGGCCGTCACGGCCGGTTGGCCGGGCTAGGTGCATTGACCGTCATGACACTGGCGCTCGCGGCATGCGGCGGCGACGATTCGTCGTCCGTCGGTGCGTCGAGCCTCGCGCAGGCCACCGCCAGCCAGCAGGCCAGCGCGCAACAGGCGGCCGGGCAGACGCCGGCCAACCAGCCGTACGTCGACCCGGTTGCGTATTCGATGAATGCGACCGACGGCCTGGCCCCCGGGCAGGTGTCCGAGAAAGCCGCCGTCATGCATTACCAGTGGAAAAACGGCGGCACGACCGTCAACTACACGACCACCACCGGCCACCTGACCGCGCAGGACGCGAGCGGCAACCCGGAAGCGTCGATGTCGTATGTCGCATACACCGCGCCGAGCACGAACGGCAAGCCGCGCCCCGTCACGTTCGTCTATAACGGCGGCCCAGGCTCGTCGTCGATCTGGCTGCGGCTCGGCTCGTTCGCACCGACCCGCGTGGCCACGCCCGATCCGCTGTTCGGCAGCAACTGGCCGAACTATCCGCTCGTCGACAACGCCGAAAGCCTGATCGACACCACCGACCTCGTGTTCATCGACCCGCCCGGCACCGGGCTGTCGGAAGCCGTGTTGCCGAACACCAACCAGAAGTACTGGGGTTCGGATGCGGACGTGAACATCATGCGCGACTTCATCCAGCGCTACCTGAACGTCAACAGCCGCGGCACGTCGCCGATCTACCTGTACGGCGAATCGTACGGCACGCCGCGTACCGACATGCTCGCGCTGGCGCTCGAATCGGCCGGCGTGCACCTGACGGGCATCGTGCTGCAGTCGGCGATCCTGAACTACTTCGCGGATGCGGTGGAAGCCGTCGCGATCACGCAGTCGACGGAGGGGCTGCTGCTCGAAACCGATACCGTGGCCGGCTACCTGCCGGGTTATGCGGCGGTCGCGGCGTACTTCAACCAGGTGTCGCCGGCACCGGTGAACCCCGGTCTGTACGCACTGCAGACGGAACTGTTCACGACGCTGATCTACAACCAGCTGCAGAAGTACTCGCAGTCGTGGGTGTTGAGCCAGCTCGGCATTCCGGATGCGCTCGGCACGCCGGTGTTCCCGAGCGATGCGACGCTCAAGCTGTGGTCGATCCCGTCGAGCCTCACGCAACAGGCGCTGCGCGGCTACCTCAACGCGAATCCGTTCGGCACGAGCCTGCTGCCCGGGACGACGATCGGCCGGTATGACGGACGCGTGTCGTTGCCGAATTCCGATCCGCGCCTGCAGAACGACGGCGACCCGTCCGACATCCTGATCTCGCAGCCGTTCACGAACGCGCTCGCGACGCAGATGCCGGATTACCTCGGCTACACCGCACCGAACGCGACGTACCTGCCGCTGAACGACAACATCATCGGCGTCTGGGACTTCACGCACGACGGCCAGCCGATGCCCGACACGATCCCCGATCTGCTCGGTGCGCTGCAGCTCAACCCGAAGCTTCGCGTGCTCGCGGAGAATGGCTTCCACGATCTCGCGACGCCGTTCTTCAACACCGAGAAGCAACTCGCGCGGCTGCAGACGGTGAAGGGCCTGAATCCGAAGCTGCAGGTGAACTTCTTCCAGGGCGGCCACATGACCTACCTGGACGACGTCGCCCGTCCGCAGATGAAGCGGGACCTGAAGACGTTCTACAAGGGGGCGCGGATTCCGACGGCGCTGACGCTGCACATGCTGCCGCCGCCGTGGCCGGATGAAAACCCGCCGAGCGTGCCGACCGGCAGCGTCCCGGGCGCGACCGCCGGGACGACGCTGGCGGCGGCCCCGTGAGCGAGCCTGAGCGACGGACTCCTTGTCAAAGGAACCCTCTATTCATCCATTGAATGCGAGTGATCATGTCCCTAATCAAATTGATGCGGCGTATGTCTCCGTTGATCGTCCTCGGTGCCGTGATGAGCAGTGCCTACGCGTTGCCGCCCCAGGCGGTGGCGCCGGTGAAGCTGCCGCACGGCGGGCGCGGTGTCGACGGTCCGTTCTTTCCCGCCACGAAAGCGGCGCCGGTGTTGCCGTCGACCGGCGCGACGCTGCAGCAGCAGGCGCAGCAGCGTGTCGATGCGCGGCTCGGCGCCAATACGGTGCTGAGCAACGGCGCGGCCGTGACGAAGGCGCAGGCGCAGAGCAGCGGTCTCGGCTTCGTGTCGAAGCACTTCGACGAGATCGATGCGAAGCACACCGGCCGCGTGACGATGAGCGATGTGCGGCAGTTCATCCAGCAGCGGCAGGTGCAGGCGCAGCAGGAACAGCAGGACGAGTGACGTAGCAGGCAGGGTGGTGGCCGGTGCGGATTTTTGCGCACCGGCCGCCGAAAGGTGAACGACAGCGTGGACGACAGGCGCTAGAGGGCCTGGCGCGCGTAGCGCTTCGCGGTGGCCGACGGCAGTTCGCCGAACATCGCGCGATAGTCCTGCGCAAAACTGCTCAGGTGCCAGAAGCCCCACTTGGTGGCCGCGGTCGTCACCGAGTCGCCGAGCCGAAGCTCGCGGCGCACGTGGTTCAGCCGCACGGCCCGCAAGTAAGCGATCGGGTTCAGGTTCAACGTGTCCTGGAACGCGTATTGCGCGGTGCGCCGGCTCACACCGAGTTCCACGCACAGCTCGGCGATCGACAGCGGGCAGGTCGATGCGTCCTGCAGCCGCTCCCGCACCGCACTGACCAGCGACCAGTACTTCGTCGGGCGCACGATCTGTGCGCCGGCCTCCGGCGTCGCGGCCGTCATCACTTCCGAAATCGCGTACAGCACGGTGCGTTCGAGCAGTTCGATCCTGTCCTGCGTCGTCACGTCGTCGATGCGGGTGGTTTTTACGGCGGCGGCCAGTGTCTGGCGCAGCAGGTCGCGCAGATGATCGGCCACGCCGGTCGCCATCGGGATCACAGGCGCATGGGTTTGGGCACGCAGCGACGCGGCCACCGTGCGCAGCGCCTGCGTCGACAGCTTCTCCGGCTCGATCTCGACGTTCACGAGCAGATGGCGGTCGGGCGAGTAGAACTCGAAGGCCGGCTGGCTCGAGAACACGTGCAGGCTGTCGCGGCCGCTCTTCTCGCCGCACAGGCGCGCATGCCCTTCCAGCTCCAGCGGCACGGCCACGGCGATCCGCTCCGTCGGCACCGCGCCTTGCTGCAGGATGACCTTGTCGAGATCCTCGACCAGCAGCTTGATGCCGCCCAGCGACACGATCGACGACGAGCCGTGAAACCGCCCACCGGAGATCTGCGTGTAGTTCATGTTCCAGCCGTCGAACGCGCGCGCCTGTTCCTCCACGTCGGTGAACGCGCAGAACGCGACCGTTCGCGCGAACAGCGGATCGCCGGAGAAATCGCTCGGGTGGGCAGACGGCGTCATCGAGGGCGGAGGGCGGGAACGGGCGGGCTGGATCGATTCATTGTAGCCGCTCGTCGCGCCGGTTAAAAAGCACCGGACGGGTATCGTCTCGTCAAAACCCTGACTTGCCGAAATCCGATAGTGGAAAACCTTTCGGTACCTTACCGTTGGCACCCATACGACGCTGGAGAGACGTGATGGAACTTCCCCGTGGCGGATTCTGGAGAAACTGGGTCGGCAATCAATCGTGCGTGGCCGCGCACCTGGCGTCGCCCACCAGCGAGGCCGAGATCGCGGCACTGGTGCATGCCGCGACGCGGCAAGGCAAGCACGTGCGGTGCGCGGGGTCGGGGCACTCGTTCACGCCCGTGGTGGCCACCAGCGGCCTGCTGCTGTCGCTGCAGGACTACCAGGGCATCGTGGAGGTCGACGAAGCGCGCAAGCGCGTGACCGTGAAGGCCGGCACCAAAATCAATGCAGTGACGCGCCACCTGAAGGCACTCGGCCTGTCGCTCGTCAACCAGGGCGACATCGATTCGCAGGCGATTGCCGGCGCGCTGGCCACCGGCACGCACGGCACGGGGACGACGTTGGGCAACCTGTCGTCGCAGGTCGTCGGAATGCGCATCGTGCGCCCGGACGGCTCGATCATGAAAGTGAGTGACCGGCAGGACCTCGACCTGCTGCATGCGACACAGGTGAACATCGGGATGTTCGGCGTGGTGTCGGAGATCACGCTGCAGGTGACCGATGCGTTCTGGCTGCACGACCGCGTGTGGCGCGAGGACTTCGACGCGCTGATGGAGCAGTACGACGACCTGGCCGCGATGCACCGGCATTTCGGTTTCTTCTGGTGCCCGACGTCGGCCAGCCGTGATCTCTACTGCCTGCCCGACACGACGAAGGTGTCGAATTCGAAGAAGGACTACGACGTGTGCGAAATCAAGGTGATGGATATCACCGACGCGCGCACGTTCCATGAAGGCGAGCACGAGAAGATTGCCTACAGCTCGGAGGTGTATGCGATCCACTACGTGCCGAACTTCCACGAGCTCGAGTACGCAGTGCCCGCGCAACACGGCAAGGAAGCGCTGCGCCGCGTGCGCGAGCTGATCCTCACGAAACACCGCGACTGCATTTTCCCGGTCGAGTACCGCTTCACGAAGGGCGATCCGGCGTGGATCAGCCCGTTCAACCACCAGGACAGCGTCACGATTTCATGCTCGGGCGGCCCGAACGGCGTCGACTACTGGCCGTTCCTGAAGGACGTTGACACGATCCTGCGCGACTACGACTCGCGGCCGCACTGGGGCAAGCTGCATTTCACGAACCGCGAGGACGTCGATCGCTGGTTCCCCAAGGCCGAGGCGTTCCGCGCGCTGCGCCGCAGCGTCGACCCCGAAGGCCTCTTCCTCAACGATCACCTGCGGACGCTGTTCAGTTGAGCAGACCGAACGAACCAGAATGGAGCACGACACATGAATGTCAAGATTGACGGCCGCCTGGCCGGCAAGGTCGCGATCGTGAGCGGCGGTGCCGGCGGCTGCGGCGCCGCGGCGTCCGAACTGTTCGCCGCCCAGGGCGCGAAGGTCGCGATCATCGACCGCGACGGCGACGCCGCCGACACGCTCGCGTCCCGGCTGCGCGATGCGGGCCTGCAGGCGATCGGCCTCGGCGCCGACGTGTCGAAACAGGCGGAAGTCCAGCGGGCCGTGAGTGCCGCGCGGGAGCAGTACGGCAACGCGGACATCCTGTTCAATCACGCCGGCACGCTGATCGTCAAACCGTTCCTCGACATCGAGGAATCGGAATGGGACTGGTTGATGGGCGTGAACGTGAAGAGCATGTTCCTGATGACGCAAGCGGTGCTGCCGCAGATGCTGGAGAAGGGGCGGGGCAGCATCGTCTGCACGTCGTCGATTTCGGCGGTGTGCGCGACGCCGGGCGAAGTGCTGTATGACGCGACCAAGGGCGCGTGCCACATGTTCGCGCGGGCGATCGCGGTCGAGTATCGCGACCGCGGCATTCGCTGCAACGCGCTCGCGCCGGGGTTCATCCGCACGCCGCACGGGATGCGCGAACTGAAGGACCTGCAGGCGATGGGCGTCGACGCGACCGAGGCGGCGATCGCGGTGCAGCAAGGCCGCCTGTGCGAGCCTTCGGAAGTCGCGGCCGCCGCACTGTTCCTCGCGTCCGACGAGTCGAGTTTCGTCAACGGCACGCACCTGTTCGTCGACAACTGTTTCTCCGCCGTCTGATCGCGGATGCTCGCCAGATTCAACCGCTGCAAGGCGTTTGAATCTCGTCGTGACGCGTAGACATGAAAAAACCGACTCGCGGCACGAAGCCGGCGAGTCGGTTTTTTTTCAACCTGCTTCGAATCCGCTTCAGACAGACGGATCGACGTTCGCCTCGAGTTCGCGGATGCGCTCGAGATTGCGCGTGTCCTTCAGCACCGGCGGCCCCGCGAACGTGTTTCGCACGCCGAAGCCATACCAGATCACCATCAGCACCACCACGAAACCGACGAGCACGTACAGCACCTTCTCGTTCGGCGGCTGGATGCCGACATACGCGAGCACGCACGCGCCGACCAGCGCGAGCAGCGCACACGGCTTCGACCAGATTCCCAGTTGAAACGGGCCCTTGTCGGTCCACGAGCGTCCTTCGGCCAGCATCCCGGAGCCGATCGGCATCGCATACGAGATGAACAGGAACACCGCGCTGCCGGCGCTCAGCACCGAGAACGCGTCGCCGTACAGCGTGACGACGATCGCGAGCACCGCGCACGTCCAGATCGCGGGGCCGGGCGTACGGTGCGTCGGGCTCACGCTGCGCAGCAGCTTCGACGCCGGCAGGCCGCCGTCGCGTGCAAAGGCGTACACCATTCGCGACGTCGACATGATCGCCGCGAGCCCGCACACGTAGTTGATGAAGAACATCGCGAGTTCGAGGGTGACGCGCAACGCCTTCGGAATCGGCGCGAGAATCGCCTCGAAAAAGCCGGTGCCCTGCTTCATGCTGGCGGTCAGGTCGGGCATCACCAGCACGAACGCGCACACCATCACGTAGCCGAACACCGCGGACCAGAACACCGACCCGATGATGCCGCGCGGCACGTTTTTGGCCGCATCGTGCGTCTCTTCCGACGTGTGCGCGGAAGCGTCGAAGCCGGTGATCGTGTAGGTCACGAGCAGCAGGCCGGACAGGAACGCGAGCGGCGTGGCCTGCTTCGGCCATGCGCCGCCATCGACGCCGGTGAAATTGGTGAACGTCACCAACCGATGCGCGTCGAACGCGACCGGTGAGTAATAGAGCAGCGACACCACGAGCGCGATCGTCACCACGAAGATGAGATAGCCCGACAGGTCGGTGATCTTGCTCGCGATCCTGATGCCGCGCGCATTCAGGATCGCCTGCGAGATCGTGATGAACGCGATGAATGCCGTCTGATGCCACCAGGTCAGGCTGTCCGGGCTGACGCCGAACATCGGCGCGATCAGCGTCTTGAAGAACGGATCGTAGGTGCCGAAGTTGATCGCGGCGATCACGAAGATCAGGCCGATCAGGTTGAGCCACGCGGTCATCCACCCCCATTTCTTCCCGCCGAGGATCGCGCCCCAGTGATAGAGGCCGCCTGCGGTCGGAAACGCGGACGCGATCTGCGACATCGACACTGCGACGATCAGCGCGAACAG
Source organism: Burkholderia sp. AU31652 (assembly GCF_002223155.1). Lineage (NCBI taxonomy): Bacteria > Pseudomonadati > Pseudomonadota > Betaproteobacteria > Burkholderiales > Burkholderiaceae > Burkholderia > Burkholderia sp. AU31652. Next base: position 403,922 of record NZ_NKFG01000005.1, read on the forward strand.
CGAGCCCAACGGCCAGCCGAGGCCGATCGACGCGCCGCCGGTGGCCGAAAACGCGAGCTGGAATGCGGTAATGCCGCCCGACAGGATGCAGATCACCGAGAACGACACCGCGAAGTTCGAGAAACCGCTCATACGTCTCGACAGTTCCTGCGCATAGCCCATCTTGTGCAGCAGGCTTACGTCACTGTCGGTGCCTGAATCAGGCTGGCGTTTTGCATCCATGGTCGCTCCGTCACGAATGTCCTGCGTGGCAGGACCGTCATCGCCGCCCGGGCCAAGCATCCTGGCCCGCTCCTGGGATTCGTCGGCGGCTCGCGATGCCGTGTCGAGCGGCGATCGCTTTCCAGTCCGATGCGTGAACGGTATGAAATCAAATTTCCCGGCTCTATCAGATTTCGGCAATGGAGTGAAAATCCCGAGGGATGCACCGGAACAGGGCGTGTCGGCCCGTTTCGTCGCCGGGAGGAGCGGGAGCGTGACGGAGGCGCGGCGGCGGGCGATCGCCGGATCGCCGCCAGGCCAGTGGCCCCGGACGCACGCGGGACCGGCGACGGCCTATTCCGCTTTCGGCGTGCCGTGTCGCGGTCCGAAGCGGGCGCGATAGTCGCGTGGCGACACGCCGACCTGCTTCGCGAACGCGCGCTGCAACGCGTCGATGCTGCCGAATCCCGACCGCTCGGCGATGCGTTCGAGCGGCCAGTCGGCCCGCTCCAGCAGCGCCTTCGCGCGCTCGACGCGTGCGGCCAGCACGAACTGCGCGGGCGATCGTCCGGTCTCCTTGAGAAAATTGCGCGCAAACGTGCGTTCGCTCATGTGCATCCGCGCGGCCAGCGCGGCGACGCCGAGATCGCCGGCCGGATCGTCGGCGATGTCGGCGAGCAGCGCGCGCATGCGCGGCGTCGCGTTGGCCAGCGAGCCGAGCCCGACGCTGAACTGCGCCTGTCCGCCGGGCCGGTGCATGAACAGCACGAGTTCGCGTGCGACCGCGAGCGCGGTCGGCGCGCCGCAATCCGCCTCGACGAGTGCGAGACACAGATCGATGCCCGCCGTCACGCCGGCCGACGTATGGAACGGCGGATCGCTGACGTAGATCGCGTCCGGTTCGATCCGCGCGTCGGGACGGAGCGCCTGCAGCATCGCGCACCGGTTCCAGTGCGTGGTCGCGCGCCGGCCGTCCAGCCATCCGCCCGCCGCCAGCACGAACGCGCCCGTGCAGATGCTCGCGATGCGCCGCGTGCCCGCGATCCGCGTGCGCAGCCACGGCAGCACGCCGGCTTCCGACGCGGCGTGGCGCAGCGCCGCTTCATCGCCGCCGGCGACGATGAGCGTGTCGATCCGCTCGGGCAGCGCCGCGAGCGCGGCCGTGCCGGCGAGGCGCAGGCCCGCGTGCGTGACGATGTCGCCGCCGTGTTGCGACGCGAGCGTGAGCCGGTACGGCGCGGCATGGTCGGGAAGATGACGGTTCGCGACCGCGAACACTTCCATCGGGCCCGTGATGTCGAGCGACTGGACGCCTTCGAAGCCGACGACGACGATGTCGCGTGCCGAACAGGTTGACTGGGACATGGCGGAAAGTGCGGTGGAGTTGTCCTTGTGACCGCGAGCATGATCCTTGTAATTTTCCGGACATGCAATCGACGGCTGCGGGTGAACGATGCGGGGACGGAAGACAGGCGGGGCGGTGCTGCTCGTGTGCGCGATGCTGGGCGCAAGTGCAGCGGGATGGCAGGTGCCGGTGAAGGCGGAGGACGCACGGCCGGTCGCCCAAGCGCTGACGATCGGCGCGCCGAAGGCGGGCCGCGCGCGGCCGCTCGTGGCGATCGTCGCGGACAACGCCGGAACGGAGACGACCGATTTCATCGTGCCGTACACGCTGCTGAAGACGTCCGGGGCGGCCGATGTCGTCGCCGTATCGGCCGATGAAGGCGAGGTCGAGCTGATGCCCGCGCTGCGCATGCTGGCCGATACGACGTTCGACCGGTTCGATGCCGCGACGCCTGCGGGGGCCGACGTGGTGATCGTGCCCGCGCTGCATCGCGCGGACAGCCCGGCGGTGCTGGCATGGTTACGCAAGCAGGCCGCCGCCGGCGCAACGATGGTGGCGATCTGCGAGGGCGCGGAAGTGCTCGCGAACGCCGGCGTGCTGCGGCATCGTACGGCGACGTCCCACTGGTATTCGCGTGAAGGCCTGCGTCGCCGCTTTGCCGATACGACGTGGGTCGACGATCGCCGCTATGTGATGGACGGCAACGTCATGACGACGACCGGCGTGTCGGCGTCGATTCCCGCTTCGCTGGCGTTGGTGAATGCGCTGGCCGGGCCGGCAGCGGCGCGCGAGACGGCGCGGCGCGTGGGCGCACAGTCATGGAGCGACGTTCACGACGGTAGCCGGTTCGCGTTGACGGCGCGTGCGGTGGCGGTCGCGCTGACGAACCGCGTCGCGTTCTGGCGGCACGAGACGTTCGATCTGCCGGTCGAAACCGGGTTCGACGAGCTTCCGGTTGCGTTGACCGCCGACGCGTGGGCGCGGACCTGGCGCAGTGACGTCGTCGCGACGGCAGACGCGCGCGTGGTCGAGTCGAGGCACGGGCTGCGGTTGCTGGCGCAGCCGGCGAATGCGCGGCACGCGCGCATGACGGTGCCGGCTGACCGGCGTGGGGAAGCGGTGCTGCCCGGTGTGCTCGGCGACATCGCGGCACGCTATGGCGATGCGACGTCAGGCTGGGTCGCGCTGCAACTGGAGTATCCGAGGTAGCAGCGTGTCGTGCGCGCCAGGCTGGCAATGCGTGCCTGGCTTGTGACGGAATTCGCCGGCGCCGGGGCTGGCCTGATCGAAGCCCGATTGCGCGCCGCGTTCGCGTCACGCCACCGACCGTGAAAGTTACGCGTGATCCGTCGCAAACAGCGCTTCCCAGCCGAGAAACGCGCCAAGCGGAATGATGTCCCAGTCGATCAGCCCGGCCTTCGCCAGCGGAAACTCGCGCAGCGCTTCGCGGGCGCTTTCGATCGACTCGCACTCCGCGATGATCGCGACGCCGGGGCGATCCTGACGGAAATAGATATCGCGGACGATCCCGCGCTTGAGCAGTTGCCACGCGTAGCGCACTTCGTCGAGCAGGTGCGGCTGATACGCGTCCGGGCGGGCGCCGGGCAGCGGGACGTCAAGGCACAGCAGTTTCATGTCGATCTCCTGGGAATGGGATGCTGCTTACGCGCTGGCCGCGAACCGCGACGCCAGTTCGGCGACGCGCTGCCCGAGGTGCGCGGCGGTGTCGAGGTCGCTCGCGATCGGTGACAGTTCCGGCGACACGTCGTCGGACTGCGCCATCGCGCCGAGCCAGCCGCCGATCCGGTTGCGCTCGTTCGTCGCGGTGCCGGCGAACAGGTCGAGCCCGACCCAGATCATCCCGTGCTGCGCGGCGAACAGCGTCATCGTCATCAGCGAGTTCAGCTTGTCGCCGTGCTGCGCGCCGGAATTGGTGAAGCCGGCCGCGACCTTGTTGCGCCAGGCTTGCGGAATCCACGCGGGGCGCGTCGAGTCCTCCATGAACTTCTTGAGCCGCGAGCTGATCGAGCCGTTGTACGTCGGCGAGCCGAAGATGATCGCGTCGCTCGCGGCGAGCGTCTCCCACGGAATCGCGCCGTCGGCGACCGCGACGAGCCGCACTTCCGCGCCCGGCACGCGCCGCACGCCTTCCGCGACGGCTTGCGCCTGTCGCTCGGTGTGACCGTGACCGCTGTCGAAAACGATGGTGGCAAGCATGGACATTCCTTTGCAGTCCGTTGAACGATGGGCTGATTGTGGGCGGCGCGGGTCGCAACCGGAAGTCGGGCCCGGGTTGAGTCGCTCTCAACTTCAGGTTGATAATCGGCGGCAGGCGAAGGTGTACCGTGCAACGTGTCGATCGAAGGAGGCTGCTTTGGATGTGTCACAACGCACGCGGGCGATCCTGTCGTTCGTGCATGCGGCCGATGCCGGCAGCTTCGCGGCGGCCGGGCGCATGCTCGGCATCACGTCGGCCGCCGTCAGCAAGAACGTCGCGGGCCTCGAGCAGGCGCTCGGCGTGCGGCTGATGAACCGCACCACGCGCACGCTGAAGCTCACCGACGAAGGCAGCGTGTTCCTGCGCGAGGCGCGCGTCGCACTGGACGCGCTCGATTCGGCGGTCGACAGCATCGTCGCGCAGCGGCTCGGGCCGCAAGGACGCGTACGCATCTCGACCAGCGCCGCGTTCGGGCGCGAGCATCTGCAACCGGTGCTGCCCGGGTTGCTGGCGCGTTACCCCGGCTTGTCGGTGGAGGCCGATTTCGACGACCGGATCGTCGACGTCGTACGCGACGGCTACGACATCGTCATCCGCGGCGGCAACATCCACGATTCCGCGCTGGTGTCTCGGCCGGTCTTTCGCCTGAATACGGTGCTGGTTGCATCACCCGCTTATCTGGAGCGTCACGGCATTCCGCGCGCGCCGGACGATCTCGTTGCGCACCGGCTGATCGCACGCCGGTTTCTCGGTGGCGGAGTCGCGACGTGGAGCTTCAGGATGCGCGGCGGGAGCATCGTGGCGGTCGATCCGGGCGAGACGGCGCTGCTGACATTCTCCGCGCCGGAGGCCGTGCTGCAGGCCGCCCGTGACGGGCTGGGCATCGCGCAGGTCGGGGTGCACCTCGCGTGGGCGCATCTGCGCTCCGGCGCGCTGAAGGTGCTGCTGCACCGCCATCACTTGCCCGGCAGCTACGAAATGGCGATGCAGTATCCGCATCGCGCATTGAAGGCGTCGCGCGTACAGGCGACGGTCGACTATCTGCTCGACGCGTTTGCCGCGAACGAGAGCCTGCATGTGCCGTTGAAGGCGCTGGATGCGTACGGCGCGTGAGGGCGCCGCGTTCCATGCGAGCGATCCGGCGTTCGTCGCGCTGGTGGCGCGCTTGCGCGCGAGCAGCAGCGAGTTCGCGCAATGGTGGGATGCGCATGACGTGCGCAGCGGCGTGTCGGGCCGGAAGGTGTTCGCGCATGCGCAACGGGGCGCGCAGCGTTATGAATGCGCGACGTTCCAGGCGAACGACGATCCCGCGCTGAAGCTGGCGATTTACACGTCGGTGAGAGGGGATGAGGGGGAATGACGTTGCGTTGATCGCCACCGCCATCCGGCCGCGCATCGAAGCATCGGCTTCGTGCGCGAACGCGGGTGGCGGAGCGTGACGGGGTGGTGTTCCCGCTCAGGCCGAAGCCGTGGCCGTGCGCCGGGCGGACAAGCGATTCCACAGCATGCCGGAGCGATTGCCGCTGCGGCAGTACGCGAGCACCGGCTTCTGCAGCGTGTCGACCAGTGCACCGAAGGCATCGATCTCCGCATCGCCGATGCCGTCGCGCTCGACCGGCAGGTAGCGTGCTTCGAGGCCCAGTTCGCGGGCTGCCGCGGCGATTTCGTCGAACGCCGGATGGGCGTCGCCTTCGCCGTCCGGCCGGTTGCAGATGACCGAGCGGAAGCCGGCATTGCGGATCGCCTTCAGGTCGGCCGGCGTGATCTGCCGCGACGCGGAGAAGCCGTTCGCCGCCGTCGCGCGACACTGTTCGATCGCCTGGCGGAAGCAGGCGATCGCGAAATCGACGTCCTGCTCCGTCGTAAAGCGGCCGAAGCTTACGCGCACGGTGCGGCCGGCCGTTTCCGCATCGAGGCCGATCGCGGTCAGCACGTGGGACGGTGCGCCGCTGGTCGAGTTGCATGCGGACGTCGACGACACGGCGAGCGCTTCACCGAGCATGAACGGGAAGAAGCCCGGCGCATTCACCGTCAGGCTCAGCGTGTGCGGGATGCGGCGCGCGGCGGCCGCGTTCTGCGTGACATCGCCGAGGGCGACCAGCGCGTCCGTCAGGCGCGCGCCGAGCGCCGCGATCCGTGCGGCTTCGCCGTCGAGCTTTTCAGCGGCCAGTTCGCATGCAACGCCCATGCCGACGATCTGATGCGTCGCGAGCGTGCCCGAACGCAAGCCGCGCTCGTGCCCGCCGCCGTGAATCTGCGGGGCGATTTGATCCGCGATGTCGCGGCGCACGAACAGCGCGCCGATCCCCTTCGGGCCGTACACCTTGTGCGCGGACATCGACAGCATGTCGATGCCGAGCGCGCGCACGTCGATCGGCGTCTTGCCGAGCGCCTGCGCGGCGTCGACGTGGAGCAGCGCGCCCGCGTCATGCACGATGCGCGAGATTGCGCCAATATCGGTCAGCGTGCCGAGTTCGTTGTTCACGAGCATCAGCGACACGAGGCCCGTATCGGGGCCGATGGCGGCCGCGACCGCGTCGGCGGTGATCTCGCCGTCGCGCGTGGGCGTGAGGAACGTGACCGACGCGCCGTGCTTCGCCAGGTTCGCCATCGTGTCGAGAATGGCCTTGTGCTCGATGCGGCTCGTGATCAGGTGGCGCTTGCCGGTCGCGTTTTCCGCATAGCCCTTCAGCGCGAGGTTGTTCGATTCGGTGGCGCCCGAGGTCCAGACGATCTCGTCGGCGTCCGCGCCGATCAGCGCGGCGACTTGCGCGCGGGCCTGCTCGACCTTGTCTTTCGCGAGCCGGCCGGCGGCATGCGAGCTCGATGCCGGGTTGCCGAAGATGCCGTCGAAGCCGAGGCAGGCCGTCATCGCTTCGATCACGCGCGGATCGGCGGGCGTCGTGGCGGCGTAGTCGAGGTAGTGCAGCGTGGTGGTGTCGCTCATGTCCTTCTCATGCTCGTTTCTTTCGGAATGGAAGAAATGATACGGGGGACAGAAGGGAAAAAGGATCCAAAGTTGGCTGGCGATTCAGCTTGATATGGAATAACGTTTTATCAGAAGTGGGATTGCGGGAATTTATTTTTATGACGACGGGCGGGTGAGACTTGCGTGTCCGCGGCCCATTTTGCGAGGGATGGTCGAGATGCAGTATGAACTGACGACGTTGTCGTGTTTGCTGCTGGAGCAGGATGCCGTTTCCGCCGGTGCGCACCGATGGGTAACGGATCCGGGGGCCGCGGGGCGTCTGCTTGGCGCATGGCGTTCGGAAATCGGCGAGTTGGGGCAGATCGTCGTGTTGCGCGGCTTCGACGATATCGACGAACTGCAGCAGGAGCGTCGACGTGCGTTGATGAGCGGCGGGCCGTTCAATATCGACGGGGACCACGTGGGTCTCAGCATGGAAACCTACGAACTGTTTCCGTTCCTGCCCGCGATCGAGCCGTCGACACTGGGCAGGTTCTACGAATTTCGCCGCTATTGGCTAAAGCCGGCCGGGATCGCGCCGACGATCGCCGCGTGGGAGCAGGCCGTCGGCCCCGCCGAAGCCTATACGTCGCATCTCGTCGCGAATATGTACGCGATCGACGGCCCGCCTCGCATTGCCCATATCTGGGGGTTCTCGAGCCTGGAGGAGCGCATGGCATTGCGCGCGCGCCACTATGCCGAGGGGCTTTGGCCGCCCAAGGGCGGACCGCAGCAGATCGAGCGGGCTACGTCGACGATTTGCCTGCCGGAGGCGTGGTCTCCGCTTTGTTGAATCTTTGGTGAAGCGTCGAAGAGGTCGCGGAATGCCGGCCCGGCCTGAGCGCCGGATTGCGGCGCCGGCACGCCGACACGCAACGCGATCGGCCGTGCCGCGAGCAGCATTCAGGGCTGCGCAGCGGACGCAGCGTGCGGAGCATGCACGGCATCCATGCCCTTGAGCAGTTCAGCCATGCGCCGTTCGATGTCGTCATATTGGCGTGCGATCTGCATTGCGTCGGGATCGTGAAGGCCGACGTCGCGCGTCGAAGAGAACGCCGTTCCGTGCACGGATTCGTACTGGATATCGATAGCGATATCGTTCATGGCCAGCAGCTTGAGCAGGATGGGCACGCATGGAGGGGGCGCCTTATCCGACAAGGCCAGAAGCGGGACGATCTCGCCGGCTTTCAGCGGATCGTCGGGGCGCGGCCAGCCGGTCCTGAAGCATCGCGTGGCGCCGACGCCTGCATCGGACTGGACGCGTGACCAGATACTGGGGCCGAGGCCGGTGTATTTTCGGGTTCCGATCGTCACGGTCATATTCTTGATGATGGCCGGCCCCAGCCCTGCATTTGAAAGATAAATGCCTCGCCTGTTTTCGGCGTCGTCGAAGTGCTGTGTTGCCACGACATAGGGTCGGTATATGAGTTCGTTACTTTTCATCGCGTCGTGAGCGGACCACGCCGAGACGATGGAAATGCCGGCGGAAACGATCGATACGATCGTCGCGTACCGTGCCGCATCCGGATTGATCGAAAACTTCATGGGACGTAAAAACCGTTGTGAATGGGGTTTGAGAGAAGTTCCGGGGGCGGGAATCGATCAGGTCGCCGTATCTTGTTCGTTCTGAATCGCCAATCGATAGGCATCCCGCACCCATGCCTGGAGTGCGGGCTCGTATCTGGCCGGGATCGTGATCGTGAGGGTGGTGAGGCGCGTACAGTTTCCCGGTAGCTCCAGATACCGCTGCCACACCTTCCGTACGAGCTGCGACATCGCGGAACACGTCATGCCGACTTCCGCCGCCACAGCCCGCTGTGATCGGCCCTTGACGAAAATCTCGTGTAGAGCCCACTGGTTCAAGGGCTTGATTCGTGTATTTTGCACGCGCAACAGGCGGAACTGTTCGGCAGTCATGCGTCGGGTCTTTTGCATTCAAACTCGCCCGGAAGTGTGAAGGGAGGAAATCAAGGTCGCGCCGCATGAAGTCTTGTGACCATCGAAGGCAGCGTCTCGACCTTCGACCTTGAAGGCCGTGTCGCCCTCGGCAATCTCGCAAGCGCCATGAATCGGACACGAGCATGGGTCGCCGATGCGGGCGACCGCGCGCCCCATCACCGTGCTTTTTCGGGCGCCGGATTCGACCCGGCCGCCGTGGGTGTGCGTATCTTCTACCCGGATAATTCCCCGCATGGGATTTCGTCCTCCAAATGGTTTGAGGTCTGACGCGGCGATCACGCTCGGATGAAGCAATCTGCCGCGCCGGTGCGCATCACCATGAATAGCCTTGCATGCCGTAATTCGTATCGTGCCGACGCCCCCACCACGGCAGATAGGCGTTGTTGCCGCCGCGTGCGCGGAACCAGTCCTTGTTGGGATCGATCGGCGTGAGCTTCGACGGTGGCATGACGGCAACCGCGACGGGATGCTCGGGATCGGTCGTGCCGGCGACCAATGCGTTGCCGCCGTAGTGATTGATCCGGCCGATGGCGAGCGCAACGTCGGTCAATGCGCTGCCGGTGCCCATGTCGCCGAGTAGGGCGGCTGTATTGAACGTCTGCTTCTGGTGGTCGTATTCCGGAAGCGTTTCGGTCAAGGTTTGTCCGAGCACCGCAAGCCGTGCCGACGATGCGTCGCTGCCTTTACCTGCGTCGTGAACGATGTAGTTGAGGTCGGCGGCCGCGATGCCGGCGTTGCGCGCCGCTTGGTCAATGGTCGCCTTCCACGCCTGCACGGTGCGGGTCGTGCCGACCTTCTTCGGAAAATCAAGCGTGTTACCGGTCGCGGCCTTGCCGATCCAGGCGAGGGGCTCACGCTCGGTGTTGAAGGTTGGGCCGGCGAGGAACAGCACGACAAGGTTCTCGTTGATCTGTGCGTCCGTGGGCGGGAAGTTGGGTGCATCCCAGTTCACTACCCAGACGCTCTTGTCGGGGTTCGCCTGCAGGTAGTCCAAGGCTTTGTTCAGGGACGTGAAGCCGGCGTTGGAGCCGCCTTGCGTGATTTGTACATCGGGGAGCGTGCCCTTACTCCACATCGTTGGAAAATGCGTATTCCCGATCGAAAACGATTTTCGAATCGAGTCCTGCAAATAGGTTTTCGACTCGTCCGCGTCGAGCCGTTCCGGAATCGCGAGCTCAACACGGATACCAGCCAACTCGCGCCAGTCCTTTTTGTCGGCAGGGTTTACCGTATAGAAATACTTTGAATTGGATGCATAGCGCGACCGAAGCAGTAGAGGAAACTCGAACATGTACTTTCGATAGAACCCTCTAAACGTTTCTGCACCGTCATTGCCATATGCGATGCCTGCTACCGATTGCAGGGTAGTAAAGGACTTCGGATCGGTTCGCACCATATCGTCGTTCTTGTTCGGAGACGCGAGTCCTTGCGTCCACAGTAATTGCCATTCGGTCGGGTAGTCCATGCGTTGCAACGGATTCAACCAGATCAAACCCACAACCTGCGCGACGAACGGCTTCGCCGCTTCTGCGACGGCCGGCACCGCATTCGCTACCGGCCCAGGGACAGGTGCGGAATGCGCCGACCGGATCATGGTCGTCGTGAACAGAAACATCACGAGTGCTGCCAAACTGGGTAGAACTACAAATCGTTTCATCGAATCTCCTGCTGCTCGACGTGGCAGATACGTTCACATGTAACGCGCGGCCGCGCCGGTGCGCATCACCATGAATAGCCCTGCATGCCGTAATTGGTATCGTGTCGGCGTCCCCACCACGGCAGATAGGCGTTGTTGCCGCCGCGTGCGCGGAACCAGTCCTTGTCGGGATCGATCGGCGTGAGCTTCGACGGTGGCCGGACAACGACCGCGACCGGGTGATCCGGATCGGTCGTGCCGGCGACGAGTGCGTTGCCGCCGAAGTGATTGATCCGGCCGATGGCGAGCGCGACGTCGGTCAATGCGCTGCCGGTGCCCATGTCGCCGAGTAGGGCGGCTGTGTTGAATGTCTGCTTCTGGTGGTCGTATTCGGGAAGGGTTTCGGTCAAGGTTTGTGCGAGCGCGGCGACGCGTGACGATGCGGTATCGCTACCGACGCCTGCGTCGTGGACGATGTACTTGAGGTCCGGAACCGCGACGCCGGCATTGCGTGCCGCCTGGTCAATGGTTGCCTTCCATGCCTGCACGGCGCGCGTTGTGCCAACCTTCGGCGAAAACGCTTGCGTGTTGCCCGTTGCGGCTTTGCCGATCCATGCGAGCGGCTCACGCTGCGTGTTGAAGTTCGGGCCGGCGAGGAACAGCACGACGAGGTTCTCGTTGATCTGCGCGTCCGTGGGCGGGAAGCTCGGCGCGTCCCAGTTGATCGCCCATACGGTCTTGTCGGGGTTCGCCTGCAAGTAGTCCAGCGCTTTGTTCAGCGATGTAAAGCCTGCGTTCGCGCCGCCTTGGGTGATTTGTACGTCGGGGGGCGTGTCGCGGCTCCAAAGCGTCTTGGGTGACGGCGGGCCGATTTCGAAGAAATTCATCATCCGATCGACCACGCGTGAATGGGCAAAGGCCAGATCAAGTCGGGGTGGAATGGCAACTTCGACGTGTATACCAGCGAGTTCACGCCAGTCCTGCTGGCTTTGGGATCCCACATTGTAGAAGTACTTCGCGTTACTAAAATATCTGGTACGTACCAGTAAGATGAACTTGTCCACGTACTTGGCGTAGAAGCCCTTGATCGTCTCCTGGCCGTCGTTGCCGTATGCGATACCCGCTACAGACTGCAAGGTAGTAAAGGACTTCGCATCGGTGCGAACCATATCGTCGTTCTTGTTTGGCGCGGCCAGTCCCTGTGTCCACAATAATTGCCATTGGGTGGGGTAGTCCATACGTTGCAATGGATTCAACCACATCAGGCCAACAACCTGCGCGACGAACGGCTTTGTCGGCTCGTCGGCGGTTAGCGTGGCATGCTCCCGGACAGGCGTGGCCCGTGCTGGACGCATTAGGACGGTGGTGAACAGAAACACCATGAGTGCAGCCAAGCCGGGCACGACAATGAATCGCTTCATCCAATCTCCGATTTCCAAATGGGCCGGGTCAGGTTGTTCTACGTGCGTCATCAGCGAGGCCATGAGCACGGTTGCGATCAACCATGTCGAAACGGCGACGGCGACACGTCGCGGCCATGTAGCGATCAGCATCTTCATACGACACCCCCGACCTTCAAATAAAGCTGGCCTTCACGCTCATCCACGATCGCGTTCGGCATCTTGCCTTCGCTTTTATCTGCATGTATCCATTCTTGGAGAGGCGTTCTATAGAGAGTGCCCGATGCAAAATAGTCGGCATACGTCTTGTTCGGAATATCTAGAGGAATACCGTCTCCCATCCGCCAATCTGCCTCAATCCGTAGCGCTTTCATTTGCTCGGGCGTCAGATAGCAAACCCCAATCGCCACATCGTACGCAAGCGCCTTTTTCGCATGCTCCGGATTGGTCATCGTCGTGGAGTGATTCGTCGGGCTGTTGGTCGAGCCACGATCGAGCCAATCGACAATCTGCTTGTCGCGCCATTCCTTGTAGCCCTCCGGCATTTCGCTCTTGCCGTCCTCGCCGATCACGTGGCCGTCGCCATCGAGCCATTCCGTATTCAGCGTTCGCCGCGCCTCCATCCGCATCAACGCGCGGTCCTCGTAACGCTGTCCGGCTTCGCTCTCTGCCGTGCCTTGCGCGACGCTGTCATTGTTCTTCGCCTCGTACTGATCGTAGGGATCGTCCGCGCGCTTGTCTGCCTCGCTCTTGCTTGCGTCGCGCCATGCGGCTGGAGGATCGTTGCCTTCGTTGAAGTCGCTTGTCGCATTGCCGTCCTTCGTTACGATGGGCTTGCCGAACCGCAATGCCTTCGGCGGGAACGGTTCGTCGAGTGCCGGCGCGTCCGCCACCACGGCCCAATCCTTCGGCGGATTGGCGTTCACGCGGAACATATTCAATGCCGAGCTGATCTGGGTCACGAAAAACATGATCGGCGCGGATGCAAGCGTGGCCGCCACCCCGAACACGGACTCGTTTCCCTTGAGCGCACCGATGAGATTGAACTTGGCAGGTGGCGAAGGCGGATACCAGAATCCCGACGTCGTTCCCTTTTTGCCATGCCGCCAGTCGTCTTCCCAATACTGATAGCGCTCCTGCACGCCAACCTGAAAGCCGGAGGCAAAGACGCGCTGCGTCAGCACGCCGGAGACGTTGATATCGTTCAGCTCGTTCTTGTCGATGCCACGCCAGCCGATGCCTTGAACCGTGATCGCCGAAATCACCTGATCGTGCGGACAGCAATACGCGGTGACGCGACCATACGTCGATCCGTTCAGGCCGTGGCGTACCCGATCGTCTTGTGCCGCATAAGACCGCTTGCTGGTCGGCGATACCCGTTCGTTCGCCATGTCTTCATCGATCTTGTCTGCGGAAAGTTCATAGGCCTTCCGAGTGCCGATGATCGACAGGAACTTGCCGAACGTTTTCGTGCGGGCGGTGTAGGTCTGCCGCCCGCGACGACCGCTGCCGTCCCTGGTCGCGCGTTGCGACCAGGTATCCATGAACGTATCGGATGGATTCGGGCCGTCTGCGCGCGCAAGACTGTACGGCGCATTCGCCAGCACGTAGGCGTCGGCCACGCAATGCCCGCTACGTCCCCACGGATCTCCGACATCGGGTAGTGCATCGCCGAAGAAGGCTGCGGTAAGGCCCACGATGTTGCCCTGGCTATGGCACACGACGGTAATCGGCACGTCGGCCTGCATGCGGCGAATCGACTCGATCAACCTCGCAAGGCGCAACGCCGCGAGCACGCCATATGCGCGGGGTGGCGCGCGATACAGCGGTCGATGGGTCGGGTTGATCCCCTGGACGGTCACCCACCCGGCCGCGCGGTCGTCGAGGCCGCCGTGCCAGAGATCGGGCAGGCTCGCGCAACCGTTCGTGAACGGGCCGCCGCCCCAGTAGTCCTTCTCGTTCAGGAAGATCTTGTCGCCATACTCTTTCAGCTCAGCGGCGGTCGCCCGATAGCCCCATCGGAAATGAATGACGGGAGAGAAGGACGGGTCGGATTTGATGTAGTTGCCGGACCAGAGCTTCGGATTCAGAAACCCGTCCGGCGTCACGCTTTCCGTGTACTTCGCCGGCACCAACTGCCCGGCCTCGATGCCGCGATACTTGAGTTGATCGTCCAGCCGCCCGAGCCGGCGATTCAGGCCAGCGCACAGCCCCTGCTCGGCGGCTTCGAACCATTCACCTTCGGAGTTCACCCCATGCACGAAGATGACGATACCGGGCAACGGCATTTGCTTGAGGCAGATCAGGCGGGTGTCTTTCGTCCACATCGAGACCCCGTCGCTCCGGCCGACGACGATCTGAGGTGGCTCAGGACGCGACGCAGCCGCGTCGGGCACATCGGTCTTCGCGGCGTGCTGATTGGTGCGGGTGTCCTCTTCCGGTCGAGGATCGAGAGATGAGTCGTTCATCCGGACTCCTGCGCTTTCGTTAAACATTCTTCTTGGTGAACTTCACCGCCAGCCTCTCGAACCGGTCGGTATCGACGGCCGGCAGTTCCCCTGCCGTGTCGGTCGTCAAACTCGACAGCGTTCCCGATGCCTTGCGTACCTGTCCGTCGAACCCCGGTGCGGCGTTACCGTCCGTTGGACGAATCAGCTTCGGGACGCGGCCGAGCGGAAGTTGATCGAATTTCGGCAAGTCGACGCTCATGCTTGCGGGGCCATCCCAGGCATGACCGTCCGATTTCACGGTGAACTTGCCAGGGCATCCCAGTTCGATATCGCCGCCATGCAGCCTGAGATACGCGCCGCCGGACGTGACGAATACGACTTCGTCGCTTGCCGTGCCGGCAAGCTTGCCGTCGGCCGCAGTCAACCGGATGTTTTTGCCGGACTCGATTTGCGTGTCGCCGTTCTGCGATTGAAGCGCGACTTTCCCCTGATGCGCGATCGCCGATACGCCGTTGCCGTGCGCGAACATCGCGACGCCGTGTCCTGCATGCAGATTGATTCGCTCGCCGCTCGTGATCTGCATGTGTTGCTGCGCAATCTGATCGATGTTCTCGCCCGCATACATGACGTGCGTTTTCGGCGTGACGTTCAGCGACCCCGCTTGCGCGCCGAACGCCATGAATGCGGAGGCTTCACTTGCCGCGCCCGCTTCCGATCCGTCGGGTTTCCAGTGACGGAATGCGTTGGCGAGATTGTCCTGGCCGGCCGTGTCGGCGGATTGCCCACCATGCTGGCCGGCATAATCACCGAGCGACTTGAACAACTCCGTGCATTGGTCGAGCAAGTGAATCAGCTCATCGCGGTCGAGCTGACCGCCGGTCGCGTGCGACCGCGCATAGGTCGTCAACAGCATGCCTTGGGCGGCGCGCAACGCCGCAGCGGCGTCGGTGCGCAGTTCCGCGCCTTCACCCCGGTCGCTCCCGTGTCCGTCCTTGCGCGGCTGCGTCAGGTAGCCGAGATTCAACTGGGTATGCGCATGTTCGCTTGCCAACTGCGCTGAGATTTGTGACGGCGTGTCGTCCAGTCGAAGCTGGTTGTGCCGGCGGCCCCTGATTTCCCGCGTCTTGATCCCGGACACGTAGCGGTTGCCCGGAAGCCCGCCGGTATGGCTGAAAGTCGCGGGCGGATTCGCGCCGTTGCTCAACACGCCGATGATCACCAGACGGTCGGGATCGCCCGACAGGTTCCCCAGCAAGACCTCCATGCCGACACGCGGCAGGAACAGCGCGCCGAAGCATTCGCCCGCGAGACTTGCCGCGACGCGAATCGGCGCGCTGTCACCGGCCAGGCCGTTCGTGCCGGCGCCTTGCGCGTGCGCATGGTCCGCCGGGTCCAGCCCATGAATCTGCACACGCACGCGGCCGGCCTTGTCGCAAAACACCTCTTCGCCCTGCGTGCCGACGATCGTCCCGGTCAGCAGGTGAACCGGCGGCACGTCGATCGCCGGATCGTAGGCCGGCTTCAGCGGCACGCCCCGTTGCACGCACGTGAAACTGTTCTCGTAGCGCGTGTCCGTTGATCCCGATGCATCGGGCGGCGGGGCGGTTGGCGTCAGATTGCGGCTTGCCGCGAACAGCCCGCTCGCGCGACCCGACAAGCCTGTCGGCAGGTTGTTCCAGATGACGTGTCGAATCGACGTGACGACGAACCGACGGCGATCGATCGACTTCATATCCAGTTCGGGATCGCCCGCCAGCGTGAACCCGTGTCCCACCAGCATGTCGCGCACGGTGCCGATGCCGTCGAAGTGCGCGGCTTCGAACTGATGGGCCAGCATCCGGTCTTGCGCGATGCGCGCGTGATCGTTCCACGAGTCGCCGACGTGCGGGATGTCGATCGCGACGTCGGTCAGCAGGCGCGCAAGGTCGTTCCCCGACTCGCCCTGGCCGATGCCGGTGACGGCCTCGAAGTCGTCCATACGAGCGGTCTTGTAATCCCACGACGGGCGGCGGACCTTGCCGGGCGACAGGCTCTGGTCGTACGCAAAGAGGGTGA
Organism: Burkholderia sp. AU31652; assembly: GCF_002223155.1. Lineage (NCBI taxonomy): Bacteria > Pseudomonadati > Pseudomonadota > Betaproteobacteria > Burkholderiales > Burkholderiaceae > Burkholderia > Burkholderia sp. AU31652. The sequence continues at coordinate 420,154 of NZ_NKFG01000005.1, forward strand.
CGGTGTCACGTTGCTCGGCGCCGGCGTCGCGCGGGTGAAGGCGTACGATACCGGCCGGCGCGTCCGGCAGACGATGCGGATCGTCGCAGAACACGAGCGTGTGAATCGGCCGCTCATCGGTCACGCTGCGCCTTCCGTCGACTGGCGCGGCCGTCGCGAAGACCGTGATGCCTTCCCGGCGTAGCAGCCGCCGGATGAAGCGGGCGTCGGATTCGTTGACTTGCCGCGTCAGCTCGCGTGCCGGATACCGATCGGCCTGCAACGTCGACAGGTCGAAATCGAACGCTCGCGCGAGTGCGGGGCTACGCTGTTTCCACTCGTTCATCAGCGTCGCCAGAATCTCCGGCACGCTGCGCGAGCGGAACAGGCGAGCGTTCGTGCGACGATCCATCAGCGACAGGGCATCGCATACATGCAGCTGATACACGGTGAGTTCGCCGTCGGATTGACCGGTTCGCACTTCGTGCACGATCGCGTTGATGGCCCGGATGTTGCCCCGATCGGTCGTCAGCCGGACCGATACGGGCAAACCAAGAAACAGCGAAGGCGGCAGGTGATCGTAGGTCGACACGCAGGTCAGTTGCCCTTCGATGCCCGACATCAGCCCTTCGCGGATATTGGCGTGATGGAGCGCCAGCAGATGGCCGACCGCGCGTTGCGCCCGCCCGAAATGGAGATCGACCGGCCGCTTGTTCCCGACGGCCAGACCGGACGCAAAATCCCGGAATGCTTTTGTTATCGACATCACTACGATCTCATGATTTATGTTCTTGATTCGTATTGGTTCGAACGGGTCTCTCAGTGCAATAAACGAATGTGCTCGGAAATGTGTGGGGGAGAATATCAATCTCGCAGTGAATATGAAATGAATTTTTATTTTTATATAACGTTTTAGTGTTGGTGAAACGGTATTTGACGTTTTTGATGATTGTTTTATTTAACGGAGGTCTTGCTTCGAGGCGTGTTGGTCGTGACTGGAGGCGGGTGTGGTAATCGGTTGGGAGCATTTCTTGTTGTTCTAATCGAAGCCGGATTATTCAAATATAGTATTTGTCTTATATCGAATGAATCGCGCCGTGTTGCGGCATCCGAAAAGATGCGACTAGGATCGCGCTCGTATGGCCCGGGTGCGGTGGTGTGTTCCAGCGTTGGGTCGTTCGCTGCCTGCCGTCCGTGGGCGGCTTTTTTTGCATGGCTCGCTATAGGTCGCCTGCATGGAGCCGGAAAGTCATTCGCGAGCCGAAACAGGAGGCGTGATGAGTTCGAAAGAGAAGGAAGCGTTGCTGTTCGCCGACGATACGCAGTACGACGACCCGCGCATGCGGGTGGCTGTCAACAGCGATACGGAAATGCACGTCAGTTTGGGCCGACACGGGTGTGCCCAACTGCAAGCCGATGGTGTGGTCGCATTCGAGCCGACCCTTCCCGTAACTGACATTCGCGCGAACATTCTGGAACTCGCGTCATTCGCCGTCACGTTCGAGGACGGCAAGCGCGTCACCCGCGGGACGTATGCGGACGGGACGAGCTTCGTCGTGTCGATTGATCTGAGCACGGGCGCGTTGAGTGCGTCCGGACACGAGGTCATCACGATCGTGGCGACCGGTGGCGACCGATCCCATGCGGTCCTGACGTATTTGCCAAAGGTCAACCAGATTCGCAAGAAAACGCATTAGGCCCGCGGCCGGATGGCGTGACGAGTGATCCCGCCATCGTTCGCTTCTTTCGGGCGCGGCCGTTTCCATAGCTGAAAAGCTCGCCTGCAAGGGGTTTGGCCCCGATTGCGCTTCGAGCGATACAGGGTGAATCGCACCCTCTACCGGCTTGACGAGACCTCTGCCCAGCCTGTCGGATGGTGTTGCATGGCCCGCGTGAGCGGGCCAAGCGTAGGCGTTCGCGATGTCTATGAGGGATTCCCCCGCCACGTACGAGCGAGCGCCACGTCTATCTTGCGCGCACCCTCTCCACGCCCTTCCGCCGCCCCTTTCTGCCCACACCGCCCGATTATTTGCGTTTCGCGAATGGCGCGTTCGCCGGTTGTTCCATACCCGATTGGCGGCCGTGCACCTATCGTGGTGACGTCGGCTGATTGAACCCAACGCGTCGCACCCGAACGCCGGCCGGCACTTCCTCGCGATTCGCGTCGCACACAAAAGACATCGGACCGGGCTCATGCGCAGGCGCTGCGGCGCGCGCAGGCGAACCTGTGTCCACGGAGACGGACATGAAAGCAAACGAGTGGGATACCTCATACGAATGGAAGGCGGTCACGCTGCTGGCGCTCGGCTTCGGGCTGGTCGGCCTCGATCGCTGGCTGATTGCACCGCTGTTCCCTTCGATCATGAAGGACCTCAACCTGAACGCGCAGGACGTCGGCAACTGCATCGGCGTGCTCGGCCTGTCGTGGGGCATCTTCGCGGCGCTGATGGGCGGCATCTCCGACAAGATCGGCCGCCGCAAGGTGCTGATTCCGGCCATCATCGCGTTCTCGCTGCTGTCGGGCTTCTCGGGGCTCGCGGGTGGCCTGCTCGGGCTGATGGCGATTCGCGGCCTGATGGGCGTCGCGGAGGGCTCGTTCTGCCCGACGAGCTTCGCCGCGACGGCCGACGCATCGCATCCCCGGCGGCGCGGGCTGAACCTCGGCCTGCAGCAAAGCGGCTTCGCGCTGTTCGGGCTCGCGCTGTCGCCGATCATCGCGACGCAGCTGCTCGGCTTCGTGTCGTGGCGCTGGGTCTTTGCGCTCGTCGCCGTGCCCGGCCTGATCCTCGGCGCGATCATGTTCTTCGTGATCCGCGAGCCGAAGGTCACGAAGGCCGTCGCGTCGGAGCATGCGCCGGCGTCGCTCGGCCATGTGCTCAAGAGCCGCAACATCCTCGTGGCGATGGCCGCCTTGTGCTGCGCGATGACCGGCGTATTCGTGCTCGGCGCGCTGTTGCCGCTGTACCTGACCGACTACCTGGCGCTCGGCACGCAGAAGATGGGCCTCGTCGTGTCGGCGATCGGTTTCGGCGGTTTTCTCGGGCAATTCGGGTTGCCGGGGCTGTCCGACCTGGTTGGCCGCCGCCTCGCGAGCATCGTCGGCTTCGCGGGAACGGCCGTGATGCTCTATATCTTCCGCGGCCTCGGCCCGCAGCCGCTCGCACTGTTCGGCGTGCTGTTCGTTGCGTCGTTCTTCACGCTCGGGCTGGTGTCGCTGCTGTCCGGCCCGGTGGCGACGGAGGCCGCGCCCATCGGGCTCGTGTCGACGTCGATCGGCGTGGTGGTCGGGGTCGGCGAGATCTTCGGCGGCGGCATCGCGCCGGCGATGGGCGGCTACGTCGCCGCACACTTTGGCATCCAGAACATTCTGTGGCTGCCGATGGGCGCGGTCATGCTGGGCATCGTGGTCAGCCTGCTGCTGAAGGAAACCGCGCCGGCCGTGCTGCAACGTCGCATGGCGGCCGTGCAACCGGAACTGGCAGCGGGCGAGCAATCGCGGTAAGGCCATGGGCGGGCTGGGCGGTGCGTGCGGGCGGGCGTCATCGACGATTGACGTCGATTGGGTGACAGAGTGACGCCTCCCGCATGACACAGCCCGTGATCCGCACGGGTAGACTGCCGGTTTCGCTGTCGAAAAAAGGCGCGGTATGGACCGGTTCCTGAGCATCGAGGCATTCGTCCGGGTGGCGGAGGCGAGCAGCTTCGCCGAGGCGGCGCGGCAGCTTGGCGTGACCAGCTCGGTCGTGACGAACCGCATCCAGCAGCTCGAGAAGTTCGTCAACGCGCCGCTGTTCCATCGCAGCACGCGCCACGTGCGCCTGTCCGAAGTGGGCGAGGCGTTTTATCGCGAATGCGCGGAGGTGGTGGGGCGCGTCAACGAGCTGACCGACCAGATGCGCGAGCTGCGCGCGACCCCGACCGGACGGCTGCGCATCCAGATGCTGCCCGGTTTCGCGCTCGATCACTTCGGCGCGCCGCTGGTGGAGTTCAACCGGCGCTACCCGGGCATCCAGCTCGACGTCATCGTCAATGACCGTGTCGTGGACCCTGTCGAAGAAGGGTTCGACATCGCGTTCCAGATCTTTCCGCCGATCTCCGAGTCGCTGATCGAACGGCGGCTGTTCACCGTCAGGCGCCTCTTCTGCGCGTCGCCAGCGTACCTCGACGCGCATGGTGCGCCACAACATCCGCGCGATTTGCTGCAGCACACCACCGCGCTCTATTCGGGCTATCCGTCGCGCAACCGCTGGACGATGACGCGCGGCGACGAGGTCGTCGAAATGGAGCTGCCGGGCATGATCCGCTCGAACTCCGTGCACCTGTTGCGCGAGTACGCGCTGTCTGGTGGCGGCGTCGTGTGCCTGCCGACGCTCGTGGCGAGCGAGGCGCTCGTCGCGGGCCGGCTGGTGCCGATCCTGACCGACTTTCAGCTCGCGCCGCTGAGCTTTGCCGCGGTTTATCCCGCAACGCAGCGACAGGCGTTGAAAGTGAAGGCGCTGGTCGAGTTCCTCGCGGAAACCATCGGCGACGAATCGCCGTGGGATCGCCCCCTTCTGGAGCGTGGCTGGGTGCGTTGAAGCGCGCGGATTATTCGCGAAACGCAAATGCCGTAGTCGCCGTCCCGTGCCTTGTTGCGGTGGTCCCTTGCCCCTAGAGTGGAATCCAACAAGCGGTTCAACTCAGGAGACAGAAATGACCGACACGGCATTCCACACCGTCTTTGGCTCGCTCGACAGTTACAAGAAAGGCGAGATCGAAATCACGAGCGGCAGCGCTCAACACTACGCGTTCTCGAATGTCTTCGAGGTCGCATCGAAGTCGGCCCCTTATGAAAAGGTCGTCGCCGGCAAGAACCTCGAATACGTGATCGAAGTGCTGCGGACCGACGGTCAGTCGCCGTGGTTCGCGTGCGCGCACGACGAGTTCGTGATCCAGATGGATGGCGAAGTCCGGATCGAATTCATCAAGCTCGATACGCCGCCGCAATCGGGCCGCGGCACCGTGAACGCCGGCACGCAACCGGCCGGCCGCAAGATGGGCTACGTCGTATTGCGCCAGGGCCATCAGGCGCTGCTGCCGGCCGGCTGTGCATACCGCTTCACCGCCGGCAAGCCGGGCGTCGCACTCGTGCAGACCATCCTGGGCGAGCTGTCCGTGGAGAAGTGGGCCGACATCTGCCTGCACTGATTCGTCCGACCTCATTCGACACTTCCAGGAGACACGTTATGGCCACTCTCGACACCCTCGATACCTCCGCAGGCTTCGCCGCCGATCTGGTGCAAGCCACCGAAGCCGATGCCGTCACCGGCTACCGCCGCTTCCAGCTCGGCGCATTCGAATTCCAGCGCGACGAATATTTCGTGAAGATCAGCTGGCCCGCGAAAGGCCAGACCCGCACGCACGCGATGCCGGCGGACGCGTTCCTGCGCGCGATGATGCGCGACGTGGCATGGGGCTTCTTCTACGGCTGGGTGAACTTCGATCACGTGTTCGGCACGCGCAACCACTACGGCAAGGTGGACATGTATGCGGGCACCTTCAACGGCATCCTGAAGGACGCCGGCGTGGACTACACCGAGACCTTCGACACGCCCACGATCATGGCGACCTTCAAGGCGATGCTGCACGACTGGACGAACGAAGGCTTCGATCCGTTCGCGGCGCCCGAGGAAACCGGCACCGCGTTCGGGCGCAAGCACGGCGAGAACGGCTCGGCGATCGAGCGCACGCGGATCGCGACGCGCCGCATGCCGGGCCTCGAAGGCGATTCGCCGCTGCGCGACGACCTGCCGGTCAACCGCGCGTTCCTCGACGTCGCGCAGGACGAACCGGAAGTGCACGTCGAGCCGGGCTTCGAAGGCGAGCTGCACGCATTCAACCTGTTCAAGTACCTGTCGCGTTCGGACGTGACGTGGAATCCGTCGGTCACGTCGGTGTGCGGGCGCAGCCTGTTCTGCCCGACCACCGAGGAATTCATCCTGCCGGTGTTCCATGGCAACGACCGCGTCGAATGGTTCCTGCAACTGTCCGACGAAATCGTGTGGGACATCGGCGACAAGAACACCGGCGCGCCGCGCGCCCGCGTGACGATGCGCGCCGGCGACATCTGCGCGATGCCCGCCGACATCCGGCATCAGGGCTACTCCACGAAGCGGTCGATGCTGCTGGTCTGGGAAAACGCGACACCGAACCTGCCGCAGCGCTACGAGAGCGGCGAGCTCGCGCCGTATCCGATCGCGTTCTGAGCGGCGCGTCGGTTTCCGCTCGCGCTTCACGCCATACACCGAGGACGATTCATGCAAACCCAACTCTTCATCGACGGGCGCTTCGTTGACGCCGTCGACCGCGGCACGATCGACGTGCTGAACCCGCACGACGGCTCCGTCATCACGAAGATCGCGGCCGCTACCGCGGCGGACGTCGACCTGGCCGTCGAAGCCGCGACGCGCGCGTTCCCCAAATGGTCGGCGCTGCCGGCTGCCGAACGTGGCCGCTTGCTGCTGCGCCTCGCCGACGCGATCGAGGCCAACGCGGAGGAGCTGGCGCAACTCGAATCGCTGGACACCGGCCACCCGATCCGCGATTCGCGTGCGCTCGACGTGCCGCGCACGGCCGCGTGCTTCCGCTACTTTGGCGGCATGGCCGACAAGCTGCAAGGCTCGGTGATTCCTGTCGAGACCGGCTTCCTGAACTACGTGCAGCGCGCGCCGATCGGTGTCGTCGGCCAGATCGTGCCGTGGAATTTTCCGCTGATGTTCACGAGCTGGAAGATGGGCCCGGCGCTCGCGGCCGGCAACACGGTGGTGCTCAAGCCTTCGGAAATCACGCCGCTGTCGACGCTGCGCATCGTCGAGCTGATGGCCGAGGTCGGGTTTCCGGCGGGTGTCGTCAACATCGTCCCCGGCTATGGGCATACGGCGGGCCAGCGGCTCGCCGAACATCCGGGCGTCGGCAAGATCGCGTTCACCGGATCGACGGCCACCGGCCGCCGGATCGTCGAAGCGTCGCAGGGCAATCTGAAGCGCGTGCAGCTCGAACTGGGCGGCAAGGGCGCCAACATCGTGTTCGACGATGCCGATCTCGACGCGGCCATCAACGGCGCCGCGTGGGCGATCTTCCACAACCAGGGGCAGGCGTGCATCGCCGGCTCGCGTCTCGTGCTGCACGAACGCATCGCCGATGCGTTTCTCGAGCGCTTCGTGGCGCTCGCATCGTCGATCCGGATCGGCAACCCGCTCGATGCGAACACCGAGATGGGGCCGCTGACGTCGAAGCAGCACCTCGATCGTGTGCTGGCGTTCGTCGATGTCGCGCGCGAGCAGGGCGGCCGTGTGCTCACCGGCGGCAGCGCGCCGCAGGACCCCGCGCTCGCCAACGGCTACTACGTGCGCCCGACGGTCATCGAGGCGAAAAGCGCGACCGATCGTATCGCACAGGAAGAAGTGTTCGGCCCGTTCGTCACGGTGCTGCGCTTCGGCAGCGACGACGAAGCACTGGCCATTGCGAACGCAACCGAATACGGGCTGGGCAGCGGCCTGTGGACGAAGGATCTCTCGCGCGCACACAAGATGGCGTCGCAGATCAACGCGGGCATGTGCTGGATCAACTGCTACAAGCGCGTCAATCCGGGCAGCCCGTTCGGCGGCGTCGGCCAGTCGGGCTACGGCCGCGAGATGGGCTTCGAGGCGATGCACGACTACACCGAGGCGCGGTCGGTGTGGGTCAACGTCGACGGCAACGTGCCGCCGCACTTCAAGCGCTGAGGTTCGCCATGGATCGCTTCGTCTATCAGGGCACCCCGTCCCGCGTGGTATTCGAATGGGGCGCGCTCGACAGGCTGCCGGACGAGCTGTCGACGCTCGGCGCCCGCCGCGCGCTGATCCTGTCGACGCCCGAGCAGCGGCCGCTCGCCGAACGCGTGGCGGCGATCCTGGGCGAGCGTGCGGCCGGCATCTGCGCGCAGGCGGTCATGCACGTGCCGATCGAGGTCGCGCATGCGGCGCGCGAGATGGCTGGCGAACTGGAAGCGGACTGCTGCGTGGCGATCGGCGGCGGGTCGACGATCGGGCTGGGCAAGGCGATTGCGCTCGAATCGGTGCTGCCGATCCTGGCCGTGCCGACGACGTACGCCGGCTCGGAGATGACGCCGATCTTCGGGCTCACGGAAGGCCGGCTGAAGCGCACCGGGCGCGACGCGCGCGTGTTGCCGCGGACGGTGCTCTACGACCCGTCGCTGACGTTGTCGCTGCCGCCGGACATTTCCGCGGCATCGGGCATCAATGCGATGGCGCATGCCGTCGAGGCGCTGTACGCGGAAGACGCGAATCCGGTGATCAGCCTGATGGCGGAAGAATCGATCCGCGCGCTCGGCGAAGCGCTGCCCGTGGTCGTGCGCGATCCGGCGAACCGCGACGCGCGCAGCCGCGCATTGTACGGCGCGTGGCTCGCGGGAACCTGCCTGGGCGCGGTCGGCATGGCGCTGCATCACAAGCTGTGCCACACGCTCGGCGGCACCTTCAACCTGCCGCACGCGCAGACGCATGCGGCGATGCTGCCGCATACCGCGCACTACAACCACGCAGCCGCGCCCGATGCGCTGCGCCGCGTGGCGCGCGCGCTGGGCGGGAACGACGCGGCCGAAGCCGGCCCGCTGCTGTTCGCGCTGAACGTACGGCTCGGCATCGCGCCGGCGCTGGCCGACCTCGGGATGCCGGAGGCCGGCCTCGACGAAGCGGCCGACCTCGCATGCCGCAACCCATATGTGAATCCGCGGCCGATCGAACGCGACGCGATTCGCGCGCTGCTTCAGCGCGCATGGGAAGGGCGCGCGCCGCAATGAGTGGCCGGATACGCCAACGGAGACAACCATGAGCCTTGACCACCATGACGGTGACGCCACGCTGGCCGAGCCGGTCGTCGCCCGCTTCGACGGCATGCCGGGGCCGCGCTTGCGTGCGCTGATGCAGCGCCGCGTGCGGCATCTGCATGCGTTCGTCCTCGATCGGAGCTGACCGCCATGGCAAGATTTTTTGCGGTGTTTGCGACGGACCAGCCGGGCATGCGCGACGTGCGCGATCGCATGCGGCCGATTCACCGGACTTACCTGCGCTCGGCCGACCAGCACGGCGTGGTGGTGCGGCTCGGCGGCCCGACGCTGGACCCGCACGGCGACGCGATGAACGGCACGCTGCTCGTCGTGGAGGCGGACGACATTCAGGCGGTGATGCAGTTCATCGGCAACGATCCGTATGTGAAGGAAGGGTTGTTCTCGCATGTGGAGGTGCGGCCGTGGGACTGGAGCCTCGGCAATCCCGAGCAGAGAGTGTGAATCATGGACGCACGACAACTCTGCCGCGTTTCCGATGTGCCCGACGGCGGCGCGCGGGTCGTCGACGAAGCATGCATCGGGCGCCCTGTGATCGTCGTGAGACGCGGTGAGCACGTGTGGGCTTATGTGAATCGTTGCCCGCACTTTTCGGTGCCGCTCGATTTCGTGCCGGGTAGCGTTTCCTGCTATCGGTCGCAGGTGCTGATGTGCGCCCATCACAGCGCGCTGTTCCGGTTCGACGATGGCTTGTGTATCGACGGGCCGTGCTCGGGATCGGCGCTGGAGGCCGTGGCGGTGGAGGTGGATGCTGCCGCGTGGGTCGTCTATCGAGGCGCTTGATTCCGGTGATTTGATGAAGGGCGAGCAGGGCCGTTCAATGCGACGGCCATCGTGTTTGTCGATCAGTAAAGCTAATCATATTTCAGGTGTCTTGTAATCGATACCTGAACGACATCGATTCCTTGTGCAGCAACGAGCGAGCACCCGCCACATAGCAGGTGGTGGCCTCGCTTTTTCATAAAAAGACGGAGACGGAATGAAACTCAGGTTTGGAGCAGTGGCGATTCTCGCCGTGGCGCAGGGCGCATGGGCGCAGAGCAGCGTGACGATGTTCGGGCTGATCGACGCGGGCGTCTCTTATGTCAGCAACGAAGGTGGCGGAAAGAACGTCAAGTTCGACGACGGCATATTCGCGCCCAATCTCTTCGGCTTTCGCGGCACGGAAGACCTCGGGGGCGGATATCGCGCGATCTTTGCGCTGGTGAACCAGTTCTCGATGGCGAACGGCGCGATCATCGGCACGGGGATTTTCGGGCGCAATGCGTACGTGGGCCTCGAAAGCAACCGATTCGGCAGTATCACGCTCGGCAATCAGTATGACTTCATGGTGGATTCGCTGTTTTCGAAGAACAACGCGATTTCACGGGATATCTCGGGGTTGTACGGCTTTCGCGATGGCCCGTTTCAACGTCTCGCGCTTCCGGACAATCCGACCGGTGCATTCGATTGGGATCGCACGGCGGGTAGCAAACCGATCGCGAATTCCGTCAAGTACAGTTCGCCGACGGTGTCGGGATTTTCCGGTGGTGCCATGTATGCGTTTGGTGGGGTAGCCGGGTCGGTTGGCGCGGACAATGCGGTCAGCGCCGGGGTGAACTACGAGATGGGGCCGTTCGGCGTGGGTGCGGCGTACACGAACGAGAAATACGGCCCCGCGCCCGGCGTGCCGTCCACCAGCGTGCGCAACTGGGGCGTCGGAATGCATTACGACTTCGGTGTCGTGACGGCGAATGCGCTGATGACCACCGTGCGCAATTCATTCAACGATGCCGGCGTGTGGATGGCCGAAGCCGGTGGGCTGTGGCACGTCAGGCCGGATGTCGTGCTCGGTGCGAAGTACATGTACATGAAGGGCAATGAAGCAGTGAACAACAACCACGCGCATCAGGTCAGCGTGGCGCTTCAGTACCTGTTCTCGAAGCGGACGATGGTGTATGTGTCGGCAGACTACCAGCGCGCGAACAACGGCGCGAAAGCGCAGGTCAATGGCGTGCTGGATCCGAACGGGGCGTCGAGTTCCGCGAGTCAGACGGTGGCGCGGGTGGGGGTGCATACGGTGTTTTGACGGCGTCGTGGTGCCGCGCTTCATATGGTCAGCGGGTCGTCCGTCGGCTCATACGAGATCGCATCGTCGAGCACATCAAACAGAAAACGGGCCAGGCGGCCCGTTTTCCTTTCCACTTTTACCGCGCTGGCGGTTGCCATATGCGCTTACGCGGGATTCATGACGGCGCCGCCGCTCGCACCGAAATAATCCTTGACCACCCGCTTCGGCACAGCCGTACGCGTCAGTTCCGGAAGATTGCGCATCAAGGGGATATCGCCACCGCTTGCCTGCAACGTCACGCCGCACCGGGCGAAACATGCGACGGCATCCTGCACCGTACCTCGCTCCAGGATTTCGGTAATGCGATTGACGTTTCCGCGCAATTTAATGCCTTCTGCGATGCCAAGTTTGCTCATATTTGCCTCTTTTTCTAGAAAAGGTGCGTCACGGGGTGTGACGTGAGCGACTCTAGGGCATGGCGTGAGGTTCGAACAGCCATGCTAAAGTGATTGCATGATTGATAAACTCAAAGAATCCACCGAGCCGCTGTTTGCTCGTATCCCGGTGAGTCTCAAGAGGCGTCTGGTCGCCTCGGCGAAGACGCAGGGGACGAGCGTGGGACGGGAACTCGCACGTCTTCTCGAGGAGCGGTTCGACTCTGGGCTGTCGGCATCTTTGCAGCGCAGGTTCGACGAATTCCGGAGCGCTCAAGGTGCCGAGCGAGCAGTCTGGCTGGAGAAATATCAGACCTTTCTTGAGGCGCATTTGCTGGAATGTGTAAAAGCCGCACAAAACGGTGATAGTTCCGCGCTCGTCAAGCTCGGTAATTCAGTTCGAGCGGCTCGGCGCAATCGCCAACGTGGCCGTGCGGGGTTCGACTCGGGAATTGAAGCGCGAAAGCGCGAGTTGTTACAGGAGCAAGCAGCCAAGGACGAGGCGGCGAGGGTTCAGCGAAATTTCATATTTGGCGCCGGTGAGCCCATCGAGGATGTTCAGTTACCTCCCGAGGAGCGTTGGCGGCGAAATCTGATCGAGGTGCTGCATAAAATGCCGGCGGGGACTAAAAAGAAGCTGGCTGAAGGGCTCGGCTGGCGGTCGATGTCCCGCGTTAGTCACATACTTGCGCCGAAAGGCAAGAACGGGCATCGGCCGATTTCGGAGGAACTCGCAACGAAGATTGCAAAGATTCTCGAAATCGATTTTAACGTGCTCGACAAGATCGAGAGGGATCGTGGCGTCGCGAAAATTCTTCACGCTGGCAGTAAGCTGGAGAAGGTTCTCGATGACGTTACAAAAATAGGGCGCCGATTCAAGTGAGTTTGCATCGGGGGCCTGGCCGTCCGGAATCTCCCACGCGCAGGCCGGATCGAGTGCGCCATCCGACCATTTCTTGCCCACCACCCATTTTTCGGTATAATGAACCAACGTTCGGAATGTCGAACGTGAGAAGTCAAGCATCCAGAGTCGGATTCTCCGACGCCAACCTGCCCTCCCGGGCAAGGTGGACGCCTCTGAGGCGATGCGGCCGATTTACGGCAACGAAACGGGAGCAGCATGGCTGGCACCGGTTCGATAACCACTCATCCGGAGCAACCATGCGTCAAGCTACCTCTGCCTCCTGTCCGACGGTCTGTGAAGACTGGTCACACTACCTCCCTGGTTTCACGCTGACGCATACGGTTCATCTCGTGTCGAGACGGAATCCGGGCATCGTCTCGACCGCGGCTGCCGTGCTCGAAGGCGAAACCGCCACGGTCGATCGGTGGGCCATCACCCGCTGTGGTGACGTTCTCGAGCAAAAGATCGTTCTCGGGGAAATGACGGAGGGGCAAGCGGTTCGACTGCGCGAGCGGCTGGCCGCGCTCGATGGCGTACTGCGCACGAAGGTGGAGCATCATTTCGTGCGGGGTGGGTCGGCGACGGGCAACTGAATGTCACTGCCCCCGCCCGTCGCGCTGCTGCTCGCGTGTCGGGAATTGTTGTAGTCTGGGCAATACGATAGTGTGGCGCACCGGCCTGCCGTCGAACTGGCAATGATCCTATGATGTGTCGCGCAGGGGGCCGGTGAACTCGAACGGTTGGACCGTTACCGATCGTTTGAGCCTGCCGATCTCATCGTCGACCGATTCGCCAGAAAATCAGGAGTGTGTCGTGTTTCACCGGAGATCCATGTTGGGCCGTCGGAACGTGGCGTGCGTCGTCGCCGTGGCGACCATGCTGGCCCCGGTCTCGACGCGTGCAGCGGCCGACCATGTCAACGAAACGGCGAGCGTCGCGCCTGCCGTTTCGGCCAACACGTCGCTCACACGGCCGATCGTCGGCGACGATCCGGTTGCGATTCGGGAAGCGCTGGAGAAGCTGCACGTCAAAAGCGCGTCCCCGTCCCTGAGCGATCGCGTCCGCGGCCTGATCCCCGGCGTGGCCGACAAGCATGGCCAGAACGCCGACCTGGCCGCGGTCAACCTGGATCGTGAGGTCACTTTCCTGGTGCCGGTGTCGTACGGGCTGCGATATCAGTCGCAGAAGCATCTGTTGAAGGTGAACGTCGATCTGGTCGACGCCGACGGCGAAGGCCGGACAGGCATCCTGCTCAGAAAGGTCATTACCGGGCCGCGGGGGCGAGGGCTCGTGATCGCACCCGAGGCGAAGGCAAAAGGCTATATCCAGCAGATCGACATCATCGAACTCGATCCCGGAAAAGGCAGGAAGTCCACGGTGCGCGGCAGCGTGAGGCTGTCACCCGCTGCGTACGCGCAAGCGCAGGGCGGATTTGTGTTGGCTCTTTCCGGGCGACTGGTCCGGCCGTATCTGACCGAACACGTCGAGCACGCCGAGCCGAACAACGACGAGCCGACCGACATCACGACGAGAACTTCGAGGTTGTATCTCGATGTCGAATCCATTTCGCTCGTGAGTCAGGCGAGTGGGGCGGTGTTGTTGAAGAAGCTGAGTCTGTCGAAATAGCGAGTTGCTTGCGCGAGGTTTTGGCCGTTGAAGGGGGACGCAACGGAACATTTGGGGCGCGCGGGGTTGAGCGTGCGCACGCTGCAGCAGCGTTTTTCCAGCGATGTGGGCATGCCGCCGAAGCAGGTGATCTGTCGATCTCGCGGAACGGGCTCATACCCTCTCGGGTATCTCGGTCAGGCTCGCTTGACGCGCGATATCCAGCAAGCTGGCGGGGAAGACTCGGGCGGAGTATCGGCGGGGCCATGGTCGCGGCTGACGCCGCAGCATACGGCGGCGCCGCCACGTCGGGCCGGATTGTGATGTAGCGGAAACAGGGCGACGTCAGCCTGACCGTTGCCCGGTTGCGATGCGGGCAAGTCATTCCGGAAGACTTCTGCGCTATGCGCCGTCATGCCCGACCTGCTAAATTGCAATAGTTCTGGCTACATGCCGCCGCCAGTTCCGGTTATGCGTGGATCTCGTCAAAAAATCAATGGCATCTCCGCCTCGCTCAGGCACACCCAATCGAGGCGGTGTTTGCGCGGACACCCTGTACATCAAAACACCTGCTTTTACAATAATTTCGGTTATGGCCGTCCTCGATGACACGGACCGGCCGTACTACGAGCACAAGCTCACTGCGTGACATCCGAGCGGCTACGCTTGGACGTCGCTATAAACCGCCAGATTTTTCTTGATTCGAGCTGCGTCGAGGTCCTGTATTTCCTCAATCTGCTCGATTGCCGCGATGTAATCGGGTGGGAGTTTTGCCGCACGGGCACCATAAAGCACGTGATATTTGTACCAGTAATACGGCCTGAGTCCTGGCTCCGTCTTGGTTGCAAAATAAGTGAATGACGTAACAACTCCTTGGTCTGTCGGAACCTGAATCTCTTGTCGCTCATAGGTTCGACCGGCGTCTTCGTATTTGTCCAGGGCGGGCAGGCTGCCAACATCTATGGCGAACAGAACCCCCCAAACGCGGTGCTCTGGTTCCCCGGTGTGCTTGCAATTGCATTTGCCTGAGCCATCGATGGAAGCCTTGTCAAACGTGAGTTGGTACCCATCGAGATAGCCGTTCGCGATGTGCCGAATTGGTTTGATGCGGTCGGACAGCCGCGGCGCACTCATGTTGGACCCGTATGCAAAGTACGCGAATTCACTTGGTTTGAGCATTTCATCCCCTTAGTATTCAGCGCCCGCACCCTGATTGCTTAGACGTAGCCACGGCCCCTGCGTGAGCGCTTTGCGTGGCTATGCGGCAGTGCTGGCCTCGGCGCCAGCAAAACGTAGGGGCAAGAGGCTGATGGCCACCGTACACCCCGAAGGAACTCGAGTATTTCCATCTTTTCCAACATCGACAGTTGTTACGGCTCGTTGGGACAGAACGCCAATAGCCTCGCCCCTCTCATTGAATAGGGGGCCGCCGCTGGCGCCTGTATGCATCGCGTTGTCGATATACATGACGTCACACTCCAGCGTGCGGCGACCATCACCCGCCACAATGCGCCTGATGTTTCCAATGCGCCCTTGCTTGAAGAGGGGGCCGGTCATATCAGCCTGGTATCCTTTTTCCATTGCGGCCCTGAACGCATCTGTCCCTTCCGTTGCAGGAGAAAGCAGTCGGTCTACATCGAAAGGGAGCCGTAGCTCCTCTGAATAGCCGGCCATAAAAACGCGCTGACCGAGACGAGGGGTTTCCAGTGGAACTGGTATCCAATGAATATTGTGGGAGAAAGGAACTTTCGGATGCAGCACCGCAATGTCCAACTGGACATTGCTTGTAAAGCCCGAGACCTGTATCTCTGGACAACACATAACTACCGCGTATTCAGCTACTGGAACGCCAGGGAATTTGCAGAATATCTTCAGCTCTGGAGTGCTGTAGTCGGCCCTCCGAATAGGGAAACGTCCGGTCACAACATGTGCTGCCGTCAGAACCTGACCTTCGGTCGTGTACGCGTATCCCGTGCCTTCGCTGATTTTCTCGTCGTCAAGGAAGATAGTTATGTAGCAGCAGGCGGGCGAAATTCGACTATAGAGTTCTTCAAGCATGTCACATTAGCCTTTGGATGTGAGAAAGGGAATCGTCAGGATTGCATCTCTGACAGCGCACGGTTATCGGTTGGAATCAACCTCTAGCCGCACGAATTTCGGTGCGTCGACGAACAACCAAGTCTCTCCAAGATTCGAGCTTCTCAATGTCTTCACTGAGTTCATCAGGGTGCGGAATAGGTAACCTGCCGACCCGGACGGCGGCATCGTGCTCGAACTTTGAGCTTTTTCCCATCCCTACTTCAATCGCGCGATAGTCGTCGTCCGAGACAACGACTTCTCTCAATTTGAGTGTGGAGACACCCTCGCCGAAGCGTTGAATCGCTCCATTTAAAAGGACTTCTTCCACGCATCGCTCCCAAGCAAGGCGTAAATCACCGTACGCTCGCGCCGTGAGCGCGCGATGCCCGTCTTCATCTCCAGCGGCATGTACTTTGCGAATCTCCACGAGCATCTGCCGAAGCTTGCCAATGCGATTCTTCGTCCCGAGCACGTCGAAGGGAAGTCCTTCGGAATGCGCGCCGAATCCCTCTCTGGTACGACGGATGTAATTTGGCTGGAGCGTGGCTTTGAGTTCGTCAGCCTTCTGTTCAAGAATGCACAGGAAATAAATGTCGTGCGTGAAAATGATGACCTGCCGCTTGAGTGACTCTTCGACCAGACGCTCCGCGACTTCCCATCGGCGACGATGGTCGAGTGACGAGACGGGGTCGTCGAAGACGATGCCGCCGCGTCCACCGCTGAGCTTAGTTTCGGCGAGGAACGACGCGATAGCGATGGCGCGCTGCTCGCCTTCACTGAGAATGTCCGCAGGCGTCGCGCTACCCGGGAGTTGAAGCGTCAGCTTGAATTGCGTGCGGCCGCCGGGCGATTCAGGCTTCATGACGACTTGCAGTTCATGACACTTCAGCCTCTTGAGCTCCTCGTTCAGAGCATCTGCCAACTCCGTACTTGCAAGGGTTCGGGAAAGGTCTGTTGACTTACGAGAAATCCCACGCGTGTCCGTCCCTTCGATGCACTTTTGCAACTTCGCGCAATACTCGTATTTCGACATGGCCTCAAGCACGGCATCCTTCACTTCGCTGAGCTTGTGCCTTGCGTCGAGTTCCGTTCGCTCGGCCACCAGCTTGGTGCGGGCGACCTCGTCGGCGGAGGCATCGAGGGCCTTTGCCTGAGTTTCCAGTGTGTCGCAAACCTCTCCGAGTCGGACGATGGCGTCGTTTGGCACTGTGGACACTTTTTCCCACGACAGGGTGCCGCCGGAAGCGAGCAACGCTTCGGATTGTCGAGTCTTCAAACTGGCTTCCGATTGCTCGCAAAGCGGCAACAGTTGTGTGTCCAGCGTGTTCAGCTCTTCCTTCATGGCAGCGTCAATCGTGAAGTCGAGCTTCGCACCCTTTATCGAGTTATACGCGTCCTTCGCCAGGTTTCGCGCGTCCTTCGCGGCTTGCTCAACCCTGTCCTTGATGAACGCGTCGAAACGTCCCAGCCTGCCTGCACCTTCTGCGCCCAACTCGTTCTGGCAAAGAGGACACTTCGCGTCTTGAGCAAGAGCAGAAATATCGTGGCCGGCGTGGGAGATGGCTGCGAAGTCGCGAGCCGCATCGAACAGCGTCTTCCACTCATCGCCTCCAGTGCCAGGCAACTGACCAGGTTCACTTCGAAAGGCTTCCGCGGCGGCGTCAGCGACTTTCTTCGCGGCGTTCGATTTGCCAATAAGCTCCTGGAGATTCTGAAGCTTTTCGATGGAAACAATCCCGAGCCTCGTCTCTATCTGTGTCTTCAGTCCCTTTACACGTAGCGCCTTGTTTCGAATCTCTCGAGCTTTGGTCTTCGGGTCCGCTTCGGAAAGCGTCCTTGTCAAAACTTCTCGGCGTTTGACGTCCTCGTCCGACAGCGTGGTCAGCGCCGCAATCTCTTCTCTGGTGGTTTTCTTGGATATGCCGCTGAGTGCGCGACCGACGGCGGTGGTCTGGTTGATGAGCGTAGCGTACGCCGCATCGCTCGGTGACGAGTCGGTTTTCTCTTTCGTCGCGCGGGCCCTTAGTTTCCCGCACAGCGTTACTAGTCCTTCGAGAATATCGAGCCCGTACGGCACATACGCAAAGTCGCCTTGGTTGTCGATATACGCCCGGGCGCAGTGGGTGTCGAAGATTGAGATGTCGGCGAGCGGTATGGGCGGTTCTGCACGATGTTTCCACTTGAAGTCGACGGTCGTGCCATCGACGATAGTCTCAAACACAGCCTGTGCAATTCCGACATCCTTCGGGTCGAGATGCGCGTTGGGGAGGATGGGCTCCCTTCGGTCCCGCGCGCGGCAGGCGTGTTTGAAGATTCTGGAATAGCCAGATTTCCCAGCGCCATTTTCGCCGTAGATGACGGTCAAGCCGGTCGGCGAAATCGGGAGTCGGCCGCCTTGAACCAAGGCGTTGACGTGCTGCAACTCCTTGACGGCGACAATCTGGACCAGTCGGGCGGGATTGGTCTGGGGTGCGACCTCGGCGCTTTCCAACTTCTTGGCCACTCGGCCGTTCTCGTCAGGGATGCCGGATTCAGCTTTGGCAAGCGCATAGAGATCCTCGATGTCCTCGGGCGATAGCTCACGATTTACATACAGTCGGGCAATAGCGTCTTGCTGCCAGGCCGAAAGAGTCTTCGACCACTGGTAGATTTCATGGATGATTGTCACTGGTCAAGTCCCCTCTGAATTTATCGCGACCGAAGCAGTTGCTTTAGTTGGTGTTTTATTTGAAATGGGCTCTGAAATTTCGATGTTATACGTTCGTTTACAAAAGCGTATACCGAGAAATCAGTTTTTTTGACGAATACTGTTGCAAACGTTTTCGACAAGACGACGAAACGTCGGGAGACTATCGTCGGCAACGCCGAACGTTTCGCGATGCCCGGCTCGTGTTTGGGCATACATTCTTCGTTTCGGGACATTGGACGCTAGCAGAGCTGCGGCCTGGGGTGCAGGTGGAAAACTGACGCCGGCATGATTACTCAGCACGCAGAGACCCTATGCAACGTATGCCAGGATGCTCGGACAATCGCAAAAAAGGGCGCTGGAAATGGTTCCAGCGCCCCTTTGACAATAGTTCTGGTTACGCCTTGTGCGACAAGGCTCAGCGATAGGTCAGCCCCCGTAACCGAATTCACATGGAGGGGCCTGCAACTGAAATTAATGCAACTTAGCAGACCCGAATCGCTGATTCGGAGCCCCTCACTCCACCGTCACCGACTTCGCCAGATTCCTCGGCTTATCGATATCCGTCCCCCGCGCCAGCGCAGCGTGATACGCGAGCAGTTGCATCGGCACCGTATGCAGGATCGGCGAAAGCGGCCCGTAGTATTCGTTCAGCCGAATCACCTCGATCCCCTCGCTCGGCACCAACCCACAGTCCACATCCGCGAACACAAAAAGCCGGCCATTCCGCGCACTGACCTCATGCATGTTCGACCGGAGCTTTTCGAGCAGCATGTCGTTCGGCGCGACCGCAATCACTGGCATCTCGTCACTCACCAACGCCAACGGCCCATGCTTCAGCTCCCCCGCCGGATAAGCCTCCGCGTGAATATACGAAATCTCCTTCATCTTCAGCGCGCCTTCCAGCGCGATCGGATAATGCATCCCGCGCCCGAGAAAAAGCATGTTGTCGCGTCGTGCGAGCAGTTCCGACCAGGCCATGATCTGCGGCTCGAGCGCGAGCACTTTCGACATCGCATCCGGCAGATGCCTTAGCGCACGCAGATGCTCCTTCTCCTCGTCGTCGCTTAACCGCCCACGCACCTGCGCAAGCGACAGCGTCAGCAGAAACAACGCAACGAGCTGCGTCGAGAAAGCCTTCGTCGAAGCCACCCCGATCTCGATCCCTGCGCGCGTGACAAACTGCAGCGCACATTCCCGCATCAACGCGCTCGTGGCGACATTGCAGATCGCGAGCGTATGCATCATCCCGCTGCGCTTCGCGACATGCACCGCCCCGAGCACATCAGCCGTCTCACCACTCTGCGACACCGCGACAACGAGCGTGCGCGGATTCGGCACACTGTCGCGATACCGAAACTCGCTGGCAATTTCCACGCTGGCCGGCAGCTTCGCGATGCTCTCGATCCAGTACTTCGCCGTGAGCGCCGCGTGATAACTACCGCCACACGCGAGCAACAACACCGAATCGACGTCGTTGAAAACCCGCCAAGCTCCATCACCAAACAACTCCGGCATGATCGAAGACACATCGAGCAACGTATCGGCCACCGCCTGCGGCTGTTCAAAGATCTCCTTCTGCATGTAGTAGCGATACGATCCGAGGTCGGCCGCACCGCTATGCGCGGCGACCCGCTGCACCGCGCGTTCGACACGCTGGCCGGCTGCATCGACGATCCAGTATCGGTGCAGCTGGATATCGGCAACATCACCGTTCTCGAGGTAAGCGATGCGATCGGTAATCCCCGACAGCGCAATCGCATCCGACGCCAGAAAATTCTCCCCTTCACCGACACCCACGACGAGCGGCATGCCATCACGCGCGCCGACGATCCGATGCGGCTCGTCGCGGCACATTACCGCGATTGCATAGCTGCCGCGCAGTCGCGCAACCGCACGCCGTACGGCATCGAACAGATCGCCGTCGTACAGATGATCGATCAGATGCGCGATCGCCTCGCTGTCGGTCTGGCTCGCGAATACGTAGCCATGCGCCTGCAGTTCCGCACGCAGTTGATCGCAGTTCTCGATGATCCCGTTATGCGACAGCGCGATGCGCGCATTGGCGTCGCTCGGCGAGAAGTGCGGATGCGCATTGAGCGTGACGGGCGCGCCGTGCGTGGCCCAGCGCGTATGCGCGATGCCGGTGTAGCCCGACAGCGCATGCTCGGCGATCTCGCGCTGCAGGTTGGCCACACGATCGACGCTGCGGGCGCGCGCCAGCGCCCGGTCGCGGTACACCACGACGCCGCACGAATCGTAGCCGCGGTATTCGAGCCGCTTCAGGCCGTCGACCAGGTTCGGCAGGATGTCCCGCTGGGCGACCGCCCCGACAATTCCACACATATCGCGCTCCGTAAATGTCCTGTCTGGATCAGTGACAGCGATGGTAGGGCGAGCCAAATGGAATTAAATTTCAAAATACAAGAACAAATGAAACGAATGGTAGATCATCTATCATGTTGAAATTAAATTTCACACCCTGACCGGAAGGAGCCCCGATGGCCGGCATCACCCTCGACGATCTCGACCTGCGCATCCTCGCGATCCTGCAGGACGACGCGTCGGTGTCGAACCTGCAACTGGCCGAGCGGGCGCTGTCGTCGCCGCCCACCTGCATGCGCCGCGTGCGCCGGCTGACGGAAGCCGGCGTGATCCGTCGGCAGGTCGCGGTGCTCGACCCGGTAGCGATCGGCACGGCCGTCACCGCGCTGATCGAGATCAGCCTCGATCGGCAGACGGCCGAAGACTACGACGCGTTCGAGGCGTATGTGTGCGCGGAGCCGGCCGTCACGCAGTGCTATCGCGTGTCGCCGGGGCCGGATTTCGTGGTGGTGGCCGATCTGGCCGACGTCGCCGAATACGACGAATTCGCGCGGCGGCTGTTCACCGGCGCATCGAACGTCCGCAACGTGCGGACGTTCTTCTCGACGCATCGCGCGAAGTTCGAAGCGAACGCCCGGGTCACGCACGCGATGCGCAAGCGCGTGTGAGGTGATCGCACCATCATTCGCCATGCGTTCACGAATGCCTTCGCGACGTCATCACGTCATCACGCAGCCGCATCATCCGCGCCCATCAGTTGCAGCGGCTTGCCATACCCAAAGCAATGCGCGGGTTCCGGAAACACACGCTGCCGTACGTCGTGCGCGTACTGTCGGATCGCATCGCGCATCACCGCATTCGCATCGGCATAGCGCTTCACGAAGCGCGGCGTGTACGCATCGAATGCGCCGATCATGTCCTCGGTCACGAGCACCTGCCCGTCGCACGCGGGCGACGCGCCGATGCCGATCGTCGGGATCGTCAGCGTTTCGGTGATATGGCGCGCAAGCGCTTCGGCCGTCCCTTCGACGACGACGCTGAACGCGCCGGCCCGTTCCGCCGAACATGCGGCATCGAACACCTGCGCGGCCGAGCGCGGGTCCATCCCCTGCGCGCGGAAGCCGCCCGTCGCGTTGGCCCGTTGCGGCATGAGGCCGACGTGCGCCATCACCGGAATGCCGCGCTCGGTCAGGAAGCGGATCGTGTCGCCCATCTCGCTGCCGCCTTCGAGCTTCACGCCCTGCGCGCCGGTTTCGGCGAGCAGGCGCGCGGCGGAGCGATACGCTTGCGCGGGCGATTCCTGGTACGTCGAGAACGGCAGGTCGACGACGACGCATGCCTGCGCGGCGCCGCGCACGACGGCCGCACCGTGTGCAATCATCATGTCGAGCGTGACGCGCAGCGTATCGGGCATCCCGTACAGCACCATGCCGACGGAGTCGCCGACGATGATCACGTCGGCCACCTCGTCGACGAGCTTCGCCATCGGCGCGGAATACGCGGTCAGCGACACGAGGCTGCCGATGCCCTTGGTCGAACGGATCGCGGTGACGGTCTTGCGGGTGGTGCGGGTATGAGCGCTCATGAGCGGAAGCCGTGTGAAAGAAGAGCCGCCACGGTAGCATCGCGCTCGTTCGTGCAATGACCTTCGGAGGACGTCTTATGGTGCTGGCGGGACAATCGGGTGACCCTTACGCGGTGCCGCCGATGGCGCGCCTGCCGAGGCCGCTGTATGTGCGTGCGTTCGGGATTCCCGGCAACGTGAGCATCGACGCGCACAGTCATCCGTGGGCGCAGCTGATGTATGCGACGAGCGGCGTGCTCGAGGTATCGACGCCGTCGGGCCGGCACCTGCTGCCGCCGCACTATGCGATGTGGATTCCGCCGCACGTGCCGCATGCGGTGTCGACGCGCGATTGCGTCGCGTTCCACAGCCTGTATCTCGATGCGGCGATCGCGCGCGACGACGTGCACGACGATTGCGCGATCCTCTGCATGACGCCGCTGCTGCGCGAGCTGGTGCTCGCTACGGCCGAATTGCCGGTGAACTACGACGAGACGGGGCCGGACGGTGCGCTCGTCTGCCTGATCGCGGACCGGATCGCACGCATGCGGCAGGCGCCGCTGACGGTGCCGCTGCCGCGCGATCCGCGTCTGCTGAAAATCGCGCGGGCGTTGCATGCGGATCCGGGCGATACGCGCAATCTCGACGAATGGGGGCATCAGGTCGGCGCGACGCGACGCACGCTGTCGCGCCTCTTCCGGCAGGACACGGGGCTGTCGTTTACCGAATGGCGGCAGGCGGTGCGGCTGCTGGCGTCGCTGCCGCTGCTCGATGCGGGCGAGCCGATCGGCGCAGTGGCCGCGCAACTGGGCTACGACTCGACGTCGTCGTTCATCGCGCTGTTCCAGGCGAAATTTCAGGTGACGCCCGGTGCGTATGCGAAGCGTGAAGCGCGCCGGCCCGTGTTGAACGCGTGACGCGGCCGCACGCCTCCCCTCAGAACGCGAGCGCCTGTTGCACCGGATGGTGGGCGCCGCGCTCGAACCCCGCGCCTTCGAGCGACAGCAGCGCGCGCTTGCGATCGATGCCGCCCGCATAGCCGGTGAGGCTGCCCGATGCGCCGACCACGCGATGGCACGGCACCATGATCGACACCGGATTCCGGCCGACCGCACCGCCCACGGCGCGCGCGCCGCTCATCGGCAACCCGACGCGCTCGGTGATGTCGCCGTACGTCACGAGTTCGCCGAATGGAATCGCGAGCAGTTCCTTCCATACCCGTCGTTGAAACGCGGTGCCTCGCAGGTGAATCGGCACCGAGAACGTTTCGCGCATGCCGGTGAAGTACTCGGCGACTTCTTCCGCGACCTTGCGCGCAAGCGGCGACATCGCGAGCGCGTCTGCCTCGGTCACGATCGCAACCGGCGGGAAGTATTTCTGGCCGACGAAGTAGAGGCCCGTCAGCGCATCGTCCTCGATGCGCACGGCGATGTCGCCCAGCGGGCTCGGAATCAGGTGAGCGGGAGTCATCGCGACACATCTCCATGAAGGCGCCACACGTGCAGTGCGGCATACGCGCGCCACGGCGCCCAGCGCGCCGCATGCGGCGCGGATGATGGCACACGGGCGCGTTCGCTGCGCGCGGGCAGCCACGCATCGTCGGCCGGGAACGCATTCGGCCAGGCCATCGCGCGCATCGCGACGTACTGCACCGCGTGCTCGTCGAAGCCGGGCAGCGCGCGCAGTGCGTCAAGCGTCGTGTCGAGCGGCGCCATCGGTTCGAGCGAGAGCGTGCCGTCGTCGACGGCGCGGGCGAGCGACACGATCGCCCGTGCGGGTTCGCGCGCGATGCCGATCGTTTCAAGCGCGGAAGGCGGCAGGGCGGCCAGCGTCGCGGCGGAGGGCAGCGCGTGCGTGAGGCCCGGCGGCGCGCCTTTGATCGATGTGCCGAAACGTTCGGCGATGCGCGCCAGCACCGGCGCGCCCGCATGCGTCGCCGCAAGCTGTTCGCCTGCAATCGCTCGGATCGCGATCTCGACGCCGTCGAACGCGCCGGGGACACGCAGGCCCGGCGAGCCGCTCGCGAGTTCGCCGAGATGCGCGTCGATCACGTCGGGGCGGCTGTCGAGATCGAACAGCCGGCGCACACGCGCGAGCACGGCCGGTACGACCGGTGTCAACGAGGGCGATACGGTGACGGCCAGCGCGAAGCGCTGCGGCACGTGCGCGACGGACAGCCAGCCGGCAATACGCCTGCTACCGCCGTTGACGTTCGGGTTCGGCAATTCGACGACACGCGCATAACCCTGCGCATCGATCCGCTCGACGCCGTCGATCTGCCGCTGCGCGAGAAAGCGCATCAGGTCGTCCCACGCGAACGGCGGGCGATACGGCAGCGGGAACGTCATGTCGCCATCGGCCGACGCGCGGGCTCCTTTGCGCAGCCGGAGTGGATTGAGGCCGTACCGCTGCAGGAACAGGTCGTTGAAGCGCCGCACGCTGCCGAACCCGGCCGTGGACGCGACGACGGCCACCGGCAGCGCGGTATCGGTCAGCAACCGCTTGGCCATCAGCAACCTGTGCGTCTGCGCGAACTCGACCGGCGACACGCCGAACTGCGCGCCGAAGATCCGGCGCAGGTGGCGTTCGGTCACGCCGACACGCCGTGCGAGCACATCGACGGAATGCGCGTTCAGGAAACCGTCCTCGATCAGCGTGGCGGCCGCGTCGGCGAGCGTGCCGGACAGGTCGAGCAGTCCGTGGCCGGGCGCGAGCTCGGGGCGGCAGCGCATGCAGGGTCGGAAGCCGGCTTTCTCGGCGGCCGCGGCGCTCGGGTAGTAGCTGCAGTTCTGCGCTTTCGGCGGCTTCACCGGGCAGACGGGGCGGCAATACACGCCCGTCGTCGCGACGCCGACGAAGAACCAGCCGTCGAAGCGGCGGTTCCGCGAAAGCAGGGCGTCATAGCAGGTGTCGGGATCGAGGCGCATGAGACGACTGTAAACCATCCCGCCCGCCGATTCTGGCTGGAATCGGACATGTGTCTCGGCGGCCGCCCTCGCGCACGCCGGTCGGGAAAATCGGGGAAAAACGGTTAATGCCATGTAGTGAAACAGTCGTCTCTTTTGCGGTTGACTAATTTGAGATGACTCATCGAAATCCCCGACTGACAGGGCATGGGCGCACGTCCTATTCTTTGAAAAACGTTTTCCAGATTGATCGGCGGAATCGGCCGTGCGCGACAGGCGCGCCGCCGTCCGCCCCGGCGCCGGTCGCCGGTCAACGAATATCGTGCGGCGCGACGGGCGCGGCCGCGCATCGGAGACATTCATGCAATCTGCCGTCGTCGGCGCCGTGCGCGCAGCCGCCAGCCGCTACCGCTGGACCGTCTGTGCGCTGCTGTTTTTCGCGACCGTCATCAACTACATGGATCGGCAGATCCTCGGCCTGCTCGCGCCGATGCTCCAGCACGACATCGGCTGGAGCCAGGTGCAGTACGGCCGCATCGTGATGGCGTTTTCCGCGTTCTATGCGCTGGGCCTGCTCGGCTTCGGGCGCATCGTCGACCGGCTCGGCACGCGCATCTCGTATGCGCTGGCGATGCTGGTGTGGAGCATCGCCGCGATGCTGCACGCGGCGGTCGGCTCGGTGATGGGCTTCGCGTTCGTGCGCGCGCTGCTCGGCATCGGCGAGGGCGGCAACTTCCCGGCCGCGATCAAGACGACGGCCGAATGGTTCCCGCGCCGCGAACGCGCGCTCGCCACCGGCATCTTCAACTCGGGCGCGAACATCGGCGCGGTGTTCGCACCGGCGATCATCCCGGCGATCGCGGTGGCCTACGGCTG
Source organism: Burkholderia sp. AU31652 (assembly GCF_002223155.1). NCBI lineage: Bacteria > Pseudomonadati > Pseudomonadota > Betaproteobacteria > Burkholderiales > Burkholderiaceae > Burkholderia > Burkholderia sp. AU31652. Next base: position 446,446 of record NZ_NKFG01000005.1, read on the forward strand.
GCGCGCGGCGTTCGTGATCGTCGGCGCGATCGGCATCGTGTGGCTCGCGGTGTGGCTCGTGCTCTATCGCCAGGCCGATACGCGCGCGCTCGCCGCCGAATACGACGAGCCGCGCGACGAAGCGGAAGCGCTCGACGCGGCGAACGCGAATGCCGGCGCGCCGCGCTGGGGCGAACTGATCCGCAAGCGCGAGACGTGGGCGTTCCTGATCGGCAAGTTCCTGACCGACCCGGTGTGGTGGTTCTACCTGTTCTGGCTGCCGAAGTGGCTCAACGAATCGCGCGGGATGGACATGCAGCACATCGGCCTGCCGCTCGTCTGCATCTATGCGCTGACGACGGTCGGCAGCATCGGCGGCGGCTGGCTGTCGTCGATGCTGCTGCGCGCGGGCTGGAGCGTGAACGGCGCGCGCAAGACGGCGATGCTGATCTGCGCATGCTGCGTGCTGCCGATCGCGTTCGTGTCGCAGGTGCAGAGCCTGTGGGCCGCGGTGCTGATCGTCGGCCTCGCCGCCGCCGCGCACCAGGGCTGGTCGGCGAACCTGTTCACGACGGCGTCCGACCTGTTCCCGCGCCGCGCGGTGGCATCGGTGGTCGGCATCGGCGGGATGGCCGGTTCGATCGGCGGCGTGCTGTTCTCGGAAGTGATCGGCCAGGTGCTGCAGCGCACGGGCCACTACTGGGTGCTGTTCGCGATCGGCGCGTCGGCCTACCTGATCGCGTTGGGCGTGATGCACATGCTCACGCCGAAGATGAAGCCTGCGCAGCTCGACGCATGAGTGCGTGATCGCGCGTCGACAAACGAACGCGCCGCCCTTGGGCGGCGCGTTTTCTTTTGCAGGCGCGAAACAGGAAACTCAGCCGACCGCGGCCGTCGACGCGCGCATGATCAGCCGCGGCTCGAACGTCGAATAGCTCGCATCGGTGCGGCCCGCGAGCGCGTCGATCAGCTTCTGCATCGCGAGCTCGCCCATGTTCTCGCTCTGGATGTCGACGGTGGTCAGCGCGGGCGCCGCGTATTCGCCGTACGGCACGTTGTCGATGCCCGCGACCGACACGTCCTGCGGCAACCGGAAGCCGAGCGACGTGGCCTCCTTCATGAAGCCGAGCGCGATCAGGTCGTTGTAGCAGATCACGGCCTGCGGGCGCTGCGGCCCGAGCATCACGCGCGAACACGCACGCTCGCCGGCTTCGGCGGTCGGCGCATGCGCATCGTGCACGTCGAGCGTGAGCCCGGCTTCCGCGAGACAGTCGCGCGCGCCCTGGATCCGTTCGTCGTTCACGCGTGCCGTGCCGAAGCCGAGATACGCGATGCGCGTATGGCCGAGATTGAGCAGGTGGCGCGCGAGCATGTAGGTCGACAGCCGGTTGTCGATGCCGACGCTCGGAATCGGCAGGCCGGGGCTGCGACGCAGCAGCACGAGCGGCTTGTTGAGATCGAGCATCCAGCCGGCTTCGTCATCCGGCATCCGCGTGCTGACGATCAGCCCGTCGACGCGCTGCGCGAGCGCCTCGATCAGCGAGCGTTCGCGCGCCTGGCTCTCCTCGGTATCGACGAGCAGCAGCGTGTAGTCGTGCTGCAGCGCGACGCGGTTCGCGCCTTTCACCACGTTCGTGAAGTGCGGGTTGCTGATGTCGAGGATCACGAGGCCGATCGTGCGCGTGCGGCCGGTGATCATCGAGCGCGCGAGCGGGTTCGAACGGTAGCCGAGCCGCTCGATCGCCTCCTTGAGCCGGGCCTCGACGGTCGGCGAGAAGCGCTGTGTGCCGTTCACGTACTTCGAGACCGTCGCGACCGACACGCCGGCTTCCGCCGCTACGTCGCGGATCGTCGGGGAAACTTTTTTCATTCGAAGGGTAACGTTTTCGTTCCGTAAGGCCGGATTGTGGCAGAAAAAGGGCACACGCGGCCACGCGCCGATATCGGGAAAGTGCGGATGGCTGCCACCGGGTTCGACCATTGACGTTCGGCGGTGCGCCCGCGTATAGTTGGAAAACGTTTTCCGATTCAGTCAGATTTCAGGTCAGATGCAAGGAGATTCAATGAACGCCTCATCCACCGGCGCGCGCAAACCGTTCGGGCGCCTGCTGCTGACGGGCGCGGCCGGCAACCTCGGCCGCCAGTTGCGCGGCGCGCTCGCCGACTGGGCCGACGTCGTGCGCGTCAGCGACATCGCGACGCTCGGCGACGCGGCCGCGCATGAAGAAACCCGCGTCGTCGACCTGGCCGACCGGGCCGCGGTGATGCAGCTCGTCGACGGCGTGGACGCGATCGTCCACCTCGGCGGCATTTCGGTCGATGCGCCGTTCGACGATCTCGTCGGCGCGAACATCACCGGCACGTACAACCTGTACGAAGCCGCGCGCAAGCACGGCGTGAAGCGCGTCGTGTTCGCGAGCTCGAACCATGCGATCGGCTTCCATCCGGTCACGGAAGTGCTCGACGCCGATTCGCCGCTGCGCCCCGACAGCCTGTACGGCGTGACGAAGTGCTTCGGCGAATCGCTGTCGCGCTACTACTTCGACCGCTTCGGGATCGAGACCGTGTGCCTGCGGATCGGCTCATCGTTCGAAGTGCCAAAGAATCCGCGCATGCTCGTGACGTTCCTCAGCTATCGCGACTTCATCGAGCTGGTGCGCTGCTCGCTGCTGACGAACCGCGTCGGGCACGCGATCGTGTACGGCGCGTCGGACAACCCGGTGAAGTGGTGGGACAACACGAAGGCCGGCTTCCTCGGCTTCCGTCCGCGTGACAGCTCCGAGCAATTCGCCGGGCTGTTCCCGGTGACGGCGCCGACCGCCGACTACGATGATCCCGCGCAGCGGTTCCAGGGCGGCGGGTTCGTCGTCGGCGAGCCGATGGAGCGCAAGGGGTAGCCGGCACGGTGGGGCGAGGGCCGCTTCATTGACGACGGATTTGCGATTGCGGTAAAAGGAAAGCCATCCGGTGCGACAGGTTCCGCCATGCGGGGCCGCAGAACGACGATACGCACCGGACGGCTGCATGCGAAGCGCGACACGTGGGGGCACGATGTCGTGCTTCGCCGCAATCCGATCGAATAATCACAATATCGAGAGCAATGAAAAAAACCCTATTGGCGCTGTGCGCCGCGCTGGCCGTTGCGCCGGCATTTGCCGACCTGAAGGACGGCTTGGCCGCCTACGAGAAGAAGGACTACCAGACCGCCATCCCCGAGCTGACGACCGCGGCGAACGCGGGTAACGCCGAAGCAGCCGCGTTGCTTGGCAAGTACTACCGCTACCCGGGCAGGGACGACGAGCAGGCGGTGAAGTGGAGCTTCATCGCCGCCCAGCATGGCGACGTGAAGATGCAGTACGACATGGCCGTACGGATCGACGATATCGCGTGGCGGCTGTTCCGTCGTGAAGAGGATCCGGCCAAGCGCTATTTCCGCGTGGCCGCGGATTGCTTCCAGCTGGCAGCCGACCGTGGCTACGCGCCCGCGCAGAGCGCGCTCGGCTTGATGTACGACATGGGGTTGAAGCTGCCCGCGGACCTCGACAAAGCCACTGCGCTGTATCGTTCGGCCGCGCGCCAGGGCGATCCGCTGGGGCTCGAAAGCATGGGGACGCTCTATCAGAAAGGCCGTGGCGTGAAGCAGAACCAGCTGACCGCGTACACGTTCTACCTCGCGGCGCTGAAATCCGCAAAGGGCAGCCGCAAGGTCGAGTTCTCCGAGGTATCGGCCGCCGAGCTCGACGGCGTGCTGTCGGCGCGCGATCGGGAGAAAGCGAAGGCGACGGTCGACGCGTGGGAGCCGGGGCAGCCGCTCGAAGGGATGTAACGCCGCCGTCGGCGCGTGGCGGCCCAACAGCCCGATTGGCGACCGGCGGCGCGTAATGCTTCGTCAGCGCAGGATGTCGGTCGCCTTGTGCCGCGCGTCGACGCCGTCGATCAGGATCAGCGGGCCGCTCGCGTGCCGCGCGCGCAGCGGCTGGATCTGCCGGTACGCATCCGATTCGTACCACGCGCGCGCCGTGTCCAGATCGGGAAACGCGATCGCGATCAGGTCGCCGCGCCACACGCCTTCACGTACCTCCGGCCGCGCGCCGTGAATCACGAAATGACCGCTGAAAGGCGCGAGCGTGCCGTCGATGCGTTCGAGATATTCGACGATGTCGTCGCCCATCTCGACGTCGTGCAGGTGGGCGATGGCGTAGGCGGTCATGGCGGGCTCCTTGATGTGATGCGCTTCGTGCGTCGATGGAGCCATCATCGTGGCGCGGGCGGCGCGCGTCGATTACCTGCGACGTAAGCAAATCTGCGCGGCGAAGGGGGCAGGCGCGTGCCGGCAGACACACTGCGCGTGCGGCGCGGCAGCGTCCGTGCATACCGCTTATCCGCACGCATCGTCAGTCGCGGCACGGCAGCACGGCGGCGCTGCGTCACCGTCAACGCGTCTTGCTGCAAGCCGGATCGCTACCTCGCCGCTCGGCCGAATCACACCAGTAACCCGGCCGCCACGCTTCGAACGTGACCGCTTTCGCCGCATTGGCGCGCGTGACGCGCACCGGGTCGGCCTTCAGCGCATCGCCGTTCGGATCGTCGTTGAAGCGCCAGTTCCGGAACACCTCGCGATGGAACACCCACGTGCGATGCGCGCTGTCGTAGCGAAACGTGACACGGTCGCGCCAGTGGTCATGGCCCGCGAATACGCCCTGTTCGACCGTGAAGGTGCGCGGTTCGACCGTGAGCGCGTTCTCGGCGACGCCATCCAGATACGGGTCGCCCATTCCGCCTTCGTCGGCTTTCATGATCACGGCGTCGTTGCGCGCCGCGAGCCGGTAGTGCCCGTCCTTGTCCGGCAGGAAGATCATCAGCGGACGCAGCGACGCCTTGCGCATCGAGTCGTCGGGCTGATGCGCGACGACGACATAGCCGACATGGGGGCTGTCGGTCAGTCGCCCTGACGCGGCATCCATCGCTTCGTAGCCGGCGGGCAGCTGCGCGACGATCTCGTCCGGAAGGTCGGGGGCGGCGGGGCAGGCGAACGATGCAGGCGTATCGGCGCACGTCCTGGCGCAAGCGTTGCCGACGCCGATGCCGAACGTCAGCAGTGCGGCGACGAGGAATCCTGTGGTGCGGGGGATCGTCATGCGGATCGGGTCTTGAAGTCGCGCCGCGGAAGCCGGCGCACGCGCGTCGACTCGTCTCGCCGCCGCGGAGGTTGATTGTTTGTCAGATGACGCAGCGTAACCAGTCATGCGCGCTTGCGTGTCGGCCGCGGGACCGGCGCGGGCACCGGTGCCGACGCCGGCGCTTCTTCGGCCTGCGCGCACAGGCGGTCGAGCATCCGTTGCGCGGTTTCCGTGCAATCCTCGCCCTCCGGCTTGTTCTCGATTTCCTCGATCAGCACCTCCAGATGTTCCCGGTTCTGCGCGAGACGCTGTTCGAGCCGCACGATTTCGTCGACCTTGTGCCGCAGCGCGACCAGCAGCTCGTCGCGCGGCCACGCGCCGAGATCGGGCGGCAACACCGCGCGGATCTCGTCGAGCGCAAAACCCGCGCGCTGCGCGCGGTCGATGATCGCGAGCCGCGTCAACGCTTCCGACCCGTATTCCCGATAGCCGTTGGCCTGCCGGCGGGCCGGTTCGAGCAGCCCGCTCGCTTCGTAGAAGCGGATGCGGGACGCCGCGAGGCCGCTCGCCTTCGCCAGTTCGCCGATTTTCATGCTGTGCTCCAAAATGGCTTGACCTTAAAGTTGACTTTAAAGTTATCGTTGGGCATCGTCAATCGAGGGTGCCCTCCATGAACCTGTTTACACCGCTGACACTGCCCAACGGGGCGGTGATTCCGAACCGTCTGGCCAAGGCCGCGATGGAAGAGAACATGGCCGATGCGAACCACGCACCGTCCGACGCGTTGCTGCGCCTGTACCAGGCGTGGGCCGATGGCCAGGTCGGCCTGATCCTGACCGGCAACGTGATGGTGGACGGCCGCGCGATGACGGGGCCGAACGGCGTCGTGCTCGAGAGCGATGCGCATCTCGACCGCTTCCGCCACTGGGCGCAGGTGGCGCGCTCGGGCGGCGGGCAGGTCTGGATGCAGATCAATCACCCGGGGCGCCAGATGCAGGCGGCGCTCGGCCAGACGACGCTCGCGCCGTCGGCCGTGCCGCTCGCGCTCGGTGCGCTGTCGAAGCAGTTCCCGGTGCCGAAGGAGATGACGCCGGCCGATATCGCCGACGTGCAGCAGCGCTTCGTGCGCGCCGCGCAACTCGCGGAGCAGAGCGGCTTCACCGGCGTGGAGATTCACGCGGCGCACGGCTATCTGCTGAGCCAGTTCCTGTCGCCGCTGACGAACCGCCGGCAGGACCCGTGGGGCGGCAGCATCGAGAATCGCGCACGCCTGCTGCTCGACATCGTGCGGGACGTGCGCGCGACGGTGTCGCCGCAATTCGCGGTCGCGGTCAAGCTGAACTCGGCGGATTTCCAGCGCGGCGGCTTCAGCGCGGACGACGCGAAGCGCGTGGTCGAACTGCTGAATCCGCTCGGCGTCGATCTCGTCGAACTGTCGGGCGGCAGCTATGAAGTGCCGGCGATGCAGGGTGAGGCACGCGACGGGCGCACGCTGGCCCGCGAAGCGTATTTCCTCGAGTTCGCGCGCGACATCACGGCGGTTGCGCGGATGCCGCTGATGGTGACGGGCGGCATCCGGCGCCGCGTGGTGGCCGAGCAGGTGGTCGACAGCGGCGTGGCGATGGTCGGCATCGCGACCGCGCTGTCGATCGAGCCGAACCTGCCGCGCGACTGGCGGGCCGGCAAGGACAGCGCGCCGGTGCTGGAACCGATCCGCTGGAAGAACAAGGCGCTGGGCGCGCTGGCCAACATGGCCGTCGTCAAGTTCCAGCTCACGCGGCTGAGCGTTGGCCGGCGCACGCACCCGCAGGTGTCGCCGCTGCGCGCGCTGGTCGGGCAGCAACTGGCCGCGCAGTGCCAGACGCGGCGCTACCGGAAGTGGATGGCGGGGCGCGCGGCGGGCACGCGTGCGTAACGTGCAGTCATGCGGCCCGGCGAGGGGTTCGTCGGGCCGCCGCTGCGCGCCGATCCAGGGCGTTCATGCGGTTGCGTGAGTGGCCGCGCCTTCGCGGTGAGGTCGCGATGCATGCCCCCGCCGCAGGGCATGCACACCGGCGGCGGGTGTGGCGCACCGCATCGCGCCGCATCAGAACCGGTAGCTCGCCACCACTTCGAGCCGCCGGTCGTTGCCGAGCAGGTACTGCGTCTCGTTGTAGTACGCGGACTGCACGAAGCGCCGGTTGAATACGTTGTACGCGCGCGCGGTGATCGTCGTGTCCTTGCGCGGCTTCCACGCGAGGCCGAGGTCGACGGTGGTGTACGACGGCATCACGAGCTGGTTCGCGGTGTCGGCGAAACGCTTGCCGACGTACTTGACGCCCGCGATGCCCGTCCAGTCCGGCGCGAAGCGCCAGCTCACCCACAGGTTCGCGAGCCGCTGCGGCACCGACACCGGCACGTTGCCCGCGCGCGACACCGTCGTGCCGCCGGACGTCTGCTGGAAGTCGTCGTATTTCGCGCGCAGGATCGACACGTTCGCGTCGACGCGCCAGTCCTTCGCGATCTCCGCGCCGACCGTCGCCTCGAGCCCGCGCGACGACTGCTGGCCGATCTGGATCGACTGGTTCGGGTTCAGCGGATCGGCCGTCAGCAGATTGCTCTTGACGATCCGGTACGCGGCCAGCGTCCATTCCGCCTTGCCGCCGAGGAACGACTGCTTCACGCCGATCTCGATCTGCCGGCCGGTCGCGAGCGTGAAGTTCGCCTTCGACGCATTCAGCGACAGCAGCGAGCTGATCGGATCGGCCGCGACCGAGTACTGGCCGTACACGGCGAGGCCGGGCTGCACGTCGTACACGGTGCCGATGCGCCAGCCCGTGTTCGCGAACACCTTCGTGAATGCGCCGCCGTTCACGAGATCGTCGCGGTTCACGCTCGCATGGTCGTAGCGCAGCCCGCCGATCACCGACCAGCGCGGCGTGATCTCCAGCCGGTTCTCGGCGAACAGCGCGTACTGGTTCGCCTGGCTGCGGTACTTCGGATAGGTGCCGGCCGTGTTGATGAAGCTGCCCGGATCGAAGTTGAACGGATCGACCGTCGACGTGCCCGAATACGGCGAGTTGTTGTCGTGCTGGAACGTCGTGTGATTGAACTCGAAGCCCGTCGAGAACGTGTTGCGCATCCCGAGCAGCGCGGTGGTGACGGTGGCCGCCGTCACGTTGCCGTACTGCTCCTGGTCGTGGAAGATTTCCGTGAAGCTGCTGCGCCGCACTTGCGCGGTCGACGGCAGGTACGTGTAGTACTCGGCGTCCTTCCAGTGACGGTTGCTCTTCATCCGGTAGAGCGTGCTGGTCACGTTCAGGCTGTCGCTCGGCTGCCAGTTCGCCGCTACCGTCGCCCAGCTGTCGCGGAACGCGATGTCGCTGTCGCCGACGTTGTAGTTCTTCTTGTCGAGCGCGCGATCGCGCGCGCCGTTCACGAGCGGCACGCCGAAATACTGCATCGGATGCTGGAAGCCTTGCGCATACGACGCCGTCACGTACAGGTCGGCGCTCACGTCGTAGCGCAGCGCGCCGGAGATCGACAGGTTGCGCGAATTGCCGCGGTCGACCCAGTTCGACGAACGGTTGCCGCTGATGTCGAAGCGATACGACAGCTTGTCGTTGATCGCGCCGCCGCTGCCGAACGCGACCCGCGCCGTGCCCTCGGTGCCGCCGCCGACCTGCAGCTCGTTCCGGATCGCGCCGCGCGTCGGCTTCTTCGGCACGATGTTGACGACCCCGCCGATCGCGCCTTCGCCGTAGATCACCGACGCCGGGCCGCGCAGCACGTCGATATGGTCGACCGACCACGTGTCGAACGGAAACGTGATGCCGATCGCGCCGTACGGGCGCACGCCGTCATAGAGCTGCGTGACCGACGACGCGCCGACGAAGCCGCGCGCGCCGAGCTCCGAGCCGCCGTTGCCGGGATGCGGCGATGCGCTGATGCCGGCGGCGCGGCTCACCGCGTCGACGATCGCGCTGTCGCCGCGCGTGTCGAGCGTCTTGCGATCGATCTGCTCGACGCTCGCGGGCGTTTCGAGCGAAGTCAGGCCGAGACGGCTGCCGGTGTCAAGCGGCTGCGTGAGCGGTGTCGCCTTCTGGGCGCTGACGCGAATCGGTGCGAGCGTGGCGCCGGCGCTCGCGGCATCGCTCTCCTGGGCTTGCCCGGCGGGCGAGAAGGCCGCGAGCAAGGCGGCGGGCAGCATCAATCTGAACTTCATGTTTCGAGATCCTTTGAATCTGTTCAATGCGGTGTTTCTTGTCAGGCCGGGCATCAGAACGCGTACCGCATGCCGGCGAACACGCTGCGACCTTCGCCCGGATAGAAGATCGCGGTGTTCGCGGTGCGCGCATCGGCGACCGTGCTGATGTCGCTCACATAGCGCTTGTTGGTCAGGTTGCGCGCGTCGACGAACAGCGAGAGGCCGTTGCGGAAGTCGTATCCGGCCTGCAGCCCGAGCAGCGTGTAGCTCGGCACGCGCAACGTGTTCGCATCGTCGGCCCACGCGCCCGACGGCACCCAGTCGAGCGTCGCCGCGATATGGAAGCCGCTCGGCCGCGCGTAGCCCAGCGTCGCGCGCAGCACGTTCAGCGGCACGCCGGCGATCCGGTTGTTGCCGTACTGCGGGTCGTTCTTGAAGCGGAAGTCGTTCAGGTTCCAGATGCCCGACAGCGTGACCTTGTCGCCCGCGCCGCGCCCGGTGACGTTGCGCAGCAGCTCGACCGACGCGCCGGCCTCGATCCCTTGCAGCACCGTCTTGTTCGCATTGAACGTCGACGCCGGCACATCCGGGTTCGTCGTGTACTGCAGCAGCTGGTCGCGCACGAGCGAGCGATAGGCGGTCACGTCCCAGCTCACGCGCTCGCGCGAGCCGCGCGTGCCGAACTCGATCGTCCACGCGTGCTGCGCCGCGAGCGGCGTGAAGCGCGTCGTGTTCGAGAAGGTCTGCGTGAGGTCGGTGAAGTCGGGCACGTCCTGGCTGCGCGTGATGTCGACGTAGGCCTGGGTGTGCGCATCCGGCTGCCACAGCAGCCCGAGCTTCGGATTGACACCGCTGTAGCTCGCGTTCGTCGACTTGTAGTTCGGGGCGCGCGGCAGCCCGCCGTTGTCGATGTACTCGCGCACCGAGTGCAGCACCTTCACGCCCGTCATCAGCGCGACGGTCGGCACGAAGAACAGCCGGTTCTCGACGTACGCCTCGTAGTTGAAGGCCGTCTGCGTCGAATCGAGCGTTTGCGCGCCCTTGTTGCCGTTGACGTTCACGTACTGGTTCGCCTGCGTGCGGCCGCCGAAGAAGCGCGCGCCGACGATCAGGTCGTTGCGCATCCCGCCGAGCGTCAGGTGGCCCGTGTAGCGCGGCGCGAAGCCGTAGGTCCAGCCGTCCTGGTCGAGCGCCTGGAAGATCGGGTGATAGAGGCTCTTGTGGATCGCCCACGTGTCGAACTGCAGCTCGCCCGAATCGAGCTTCACCGTCGTGCGGTTCGCGATCCGCTCGGTGCGCGTGTTGCGCGCCTGGTCGCCCGATATCGCGTTCGGCGCGGCCCTGGTCGGATTGTTCAGCGCGTCGGACAGCGACAGCGTGCCCGGCAGCAACTGGTCGACGACGTACACGCCGACGTAGAAGCGCGTCTCGACCGTCGGGCTGAACCGGTAGCCGACGTTCGCGTTGAACTGCTCGTATTGCCCCTTCGAATGATCGCGATAGCCGTCCGCGTGATTGACGCTGAAGTTCGCGAGGAAGTCGAGCGGGCCGAGCACGCGCGAGACCTGCGCGCTGGTGCGCACCGTGCCGTAGCTGCCGCCTTCCACGCGCAGGATGTTCGGCGCGTCGGCGGTATGGGCGGTCGGCGTGATGAAATCGATCGCGCCGCCGAGTGTCGACGCACCATACGCGAGGCCGTTGCCGCCCTTGTAGACCTGCACCGCCTGCAGCGCGAGCGGATCGATCTGGTAGTAGTCGCCGCTGCCGTCGGCGAGGTTGGTCGGGATGCCGTCCTGCAGGATCTCGAGGCCGCGCGTGTGGTACGAGCGGGCGATCCCCGAGCCGCGAATCGACAGCCGCAGCTCCTGGCCGTAGCGGTTCTCGACGAACACGCCGGGCACGTCCTTCAGCACGTCGCGCAGCGTGAACGCGTAGGTGTTCCGGTAGCTGTCGGCATCGACGAAGCCCACCGAGCCGACCGTCTGCTCGAGCGTGCGCTTCAGCTTGCCGGTCGATTGCGATGTCAGCGAGTCCATCTCGCGGGTTGCGTTGACGTTGATCGCGGGCAGCGTCGACGCGGCCGGTGCATCGGTGGGCGCGTCGGCGCCTTGCGCGCAGGCGGCCGACGCGAAGAGCACGGAGATCGCGCCGGACAGCGCGACGGCGATACGGGTCGAGGTAAACATGTCGTTGTACGTATGGTTAGGGTGACGATGATGAGTCGGACACGATGCGCGCCATGCACGGCGCCGGCCGCCGCGCGTGGTCATGCGCGCGGGTTCGGCATCGGACGCCGGCAGGGCGGGCAGGCGAAGCGGACGGCGCCGCGCGGTGTGCGGCGGCGCGGTCGCGAGGTGCGTCAGGCGCGGGCGGAAGGCGGCCCGCGCGCGGCGAGCGCGTAGCGCTTCGGCGGGTGGCAGGCAGAGGGGATCAGCGGCGCGGGCGGCGCATGCCGCACGGCCGGGGAGGCGGAGAGAAACACCGCGGACTGCAGCGGCGGATGGCCGGCGAGCAGGCCGCAATAGCCGCAGCGGTCGAAATGCCTGTCCGATGGAGAATCGGACGACGAATCGGGCGACGCCTGCGATTGCGCGTGCGCCACGAGCGTGTTGCCGGTTGCCGAGCAGATCGGCGCGGCCGGCAGGCCGTCATCGGGTGCGGCAGCGCGCAGTTGCGAGATCAGCGGCGCGACGAGCGCGAGCACGAGCGCGAACAGCCCGAGCCACGCGGTGGCCCGGGCGTGTCGCGTCGGCGCGCCGCGTATGCCGGCGCGCGATGAATCAGGCCGCTGCGCGTGCCGCACGGCCGAACAGCAGACGGTCGATCAACCAGACCGCGACGATCGTCGCGCCCATCAGCGGGAAGACGATGCCGAGCAGCACGAGCCCCGCGATCCAGCCGCGCATCGGCGGCGCGCCGCGTTCGCGCGACGGCGCCCCCAACTTGCGAGCCGGGCGGCGCTTCCACCACATCACGGTGCCCGTGACGGCCATCGCGGCCAGCCCGAGCGACAGCACCGCGCAGACGATCTGGTTCGCGAGCCCGAAGTAGCGGCCCATGTGCAGCGACGTGCCGTACGACACGGCGCGCGACACCGCGCCGTAGTCGTCATAGCCGATGTCTTTCAGCACGGCCCCGCTGTACTGGTCGAGGTAGATCGTCCGCTCGGCTTTCGGGTCGTCCGGGAAGTACGACGCGGTGAACACGCCGTCCGCGCCGGAGGGCAGCGCGAGCGTATAGCCGCTCGTCACGCCGAGGCCCGCGACGATCGCGATTGCGCGGGCCAGCGGCAGCGGGGCCGGCATCGGCGCCGACGGCGAATGCGGGACGGGCACGTTGCCGACCGCCCACGGCGTTTGCGGCAACGGCAGGTCGTCCATCACCATCCCCGGCATCGACTCGCCGGATTCGTGGTGATGGCCGGACGGTACATCTGCGTGGGCAGGTGCGGGCGCCGCGGCGGCACCCGGGCGCGTCGAGCGTACCGCTCCGCCGCCCCATGCGCCTTCCGGCGCGCCGAGGTTCACGGTCGCGGCCAGCGCCTTGAAGTTCTTGCCCCACGAGCCCGACCACGGCAGCCCCGTCAGGATGAATGCGACTGTGCCGGCCGCGAGCCAGATGCCGGCCGTCGCGTGAATGTTCTTCCACAGCGGCCGGCCGCGCAGCGACAGGTCGGGGCGCAGTGCCTGCCCGACACGCGCCGCGCCGCGCGGCCACCACAGCGCGATGCCGGTGCCGATCATCACGAAGGTCCAGCACGCGGCGAGCTCCATCAGCAACTCGCCCGTCTTGCCGAGCAGCAGCTTGCGATGCAGCATCCGGTCGATCTGCATGAAGCGGTTCTCGACGCTCAGCGTGCCGAGCACGCTGCCGTCGTACGGGTTCACGTACACGCTCTCGCGGCTGCCGTCGCGCAGCCGGAACACGTATTCGGCGCTGCGGTCCGGCGCGGTCGAGACCTGCACGGACACCGGCGTCGCGCCGGCCGGCATCGCGGTGCGCGCGCTCGCGAGCAACGTGTCGGCATCGAGCCGCGGCGTGGCGCGCGGCTCGACGACGAGCCGGTGCGGATACAGCAGCGGCTCGATCTGCGGCTGGAAGCAATAGAGCGTGCCGGTGATCGCGAGGACCACCAGGAACGGCATGACGAACAGGCCGGCATAGAAGTGCCAGCGCCAGAGCGTCCGGTAGCCGGCGTGGGTGGATTGGGCGGGCGAGATCGCCCGTTCGACGGTGGTCGACATGGTGTCAGCTCCTCGGGTTCGTTGAGCGGCCGCGCCGGCACGGGCCGGCGGACGTCAACGCGCGTTGCGCCCGCCTGCCGGCATCGACGGAACGGGCGGCGCGGCGCCATGCGCGGAAGCGGCGCAGGACGGCGTCGCCCGCGCGAGGCGGGCAGGCGAGTGAACGGTTGAATCAGGTCGTGTGAGACGAACGGCATGCAGGCGCGCGCACGTCGACGTGCACGAGCCGCGGGGCGGAACCGTCAGCAGGACAGCGGAGGGGCGCGGGAGGGTGGGCGATCGTCGAAGATCGATCGCACGATGGGAATACGGTCGACGTGAATCCGGAAGCGCCGTGGCGCGGCGGCGGGAAACAGCAGCACCAGCAGCACGAATGACGCCAGCGCGGTGAACAGCGCGGCGCCGAATGCGCACAGGCTGTCGCCGCTGCCGGACGAGGTCGCATTGTCGGCATGGCCGTCATGCTTGAGCGCATCGGCGAGCGCGAGCGCGTCGTTGGCCGGTGTGATCGGCGCGCCGGCATCGAAACGGGCCGCCAGCGCGGCTACGTTGACGATCAGCGGGCCGCGGCCCGAACACAGCACCACCGAGCCCGCATCCGGACCGTCCGGATCGAGCATCACGGCGCCCGACATCAGCGCGCGGGACAGCAGCGTCACGAGGAGGACCCCCCACAGAAGCTGTCGCGCGACGCCTTGCCGGAGCAGGAAGCGGCGAAGTGCGTTCATGGCGCGCGATTGTACCTCCGTTTGCGGGGCGGGGCCGTCCGCCACGCTGATGCACGGCATCAGCCCGGCGGGGTGCCGGAAGCGGATGGCGTGCCCACGGCGGCTATTCGGAGCCGAACGGGTTCCTGAAGATCATGCGGCGAGGTCGTCGGGCATGCGCGTGCCGCGAATCGGGAAGGGCCGCCGTGGCCGTGCGTGACGCCCGTGGCAGCCGATGCAGTGCGCCGGCTCAGGCCGGATACGCATCGTCGACTTTCAGGTTCGCGAGCCGGAACAGCGTGCGCAGCGTCTGCGGATGAATGTCGCGGTGCGCGGCGAGCGACGTCAGCATGAAGTCGAGCACCTTCGCGTAGCGGAGCAGCACGAGACAACGCGCGAGATCGGGCGTGCGGCCGCGCATGTCCTCGGCGAGGTGAACCATTTCGGTGGACAACGAGCGTGCCATCTCGAGTTCCATCTGCTGTTTTTCGGTCCAGTCGGGCAACGGCTGTTCGAGCAGCTTCGCGAGAAAGAGCTGGAATGACGTGTCGGACGAATTGGGCAGCGCATCCATGAAGGGCCTCGTTACTTGCTCGGATCGTTCGGGCGTGTCCGCTGGATGCGCCCGACGGTGGGTTCGTGTCCGCGCGGTGATCGGCGCGGTGGTTACCCGAACGGGATGCAGGTTTCGTACCAGCGGCGCGAGACGATTGTTGAGTATTGTTGAGCCGCGACGCGACGAGGGCGGCGAGTCCCGCCGGTACTGGGGGGCGGAGGGGACCGAGGAGGTGGTCTACCGGCGCGGCGCGATGCATATCGCGTACGCGGAGCGGCTCGCCGACGCGAAATGCTTCACGGATGTAACGTAACGCCGGGATAAATTGCGTGGCGCGTTCCCCGGCAGTCTGACGAAATGGGCCGGCCCGCGCGTGCTGCCTGCGCCTGTCAAGCGTTCGGGCCGGCGGAAGCGGGGGGACAGGATGTCCGCCATGCGCGGCAAAAGCCACCAGCGAATGTGACGGGTGTTTCAAATCCGAGACGGATTGACCCGTGGCGATCCGGTTGCGCGCCCCGTCCAACTGGCCCAGCGAATTGTCGGCCAATTGTCCATGGGCAGACGGTGCGCGTTTGCCAACAATGCCTCGATCATCCCTGCGAGGTTCGACATGAGCGTCCACGCCTTCTTCTCGACCAACCTGCTGCTGGCCTACACGGCTTATTTCATCGGGACGGCCAGCCCCGGGCCGAGCAATCTCGCGATCATGTCGGTCGCTGCGAACCAGGGCCGCAAGGCGGCGCTCGCGTTCGCGCTCGGCGTCATTTCCGGGTCGATGTGCTGGGCGACGGTGGCGGCGCTCGGCGTGTCGGCCGCGCTGCTCGCGTGGTCGAAGCTGCTGGTCGCGATCAAGCTGTTCGGCGGGCTGTACCTGCTGTGGCTCGCGTTCAAGTCGGGGCGCACGGCGTGGTCGGGCAAGGCGGCGGCGTCAACGAACGCAGCGGGCGAGCAGCGGCTGTCGCGCTTCTACGTACGCGGCGCGATGCTGCACCTGACCAATCCGAAAGCGATCCTCGTGTGGGTGTCGATCGTCGCGCTGTCGTCGAACGGCGCGGGTGCGTCGCATGGCGCCGTCGTGCCGGGCTGCATCGTGATCGGGTGCCTGGTGTTCGGCGGCTATGCGCTCGTGTTCTCGATGGACGGTGCGCGCCGGCTGTACGTGCGCGGCCGGCGCGCGATGGAAGCGTGTCTTGCCGTCGTGTTCGGCGTGGCGGGGATCAGGCTGTTGGTGTCGAACGTCTGACGCGGCAGGCCCGCGCGTCTAGCTCTGGCGGGTGGCGCGTCGCTTGGGCGAACGCACGGCGTCGCCCGGCTGCTCCGCCGGGCGTGTGAACAACGACACGATCGTCTGCCGGAGCCAGCGGTGCGCGGGATGGCTGTCCCAACGCTGATGCCAGATCACGCAGTAAGGCCGCGCGGGCATGCGCACCGGCGGTTGCCGCGACACCAGTTCCTTCTCGTGGATCGACAGATCGAGCAGCGTGGTCGGCAGCACGCCGATGAAATCCGATTCGCGGATGATCGCCAGCGCGGGCGAGTACGCATTCAGCGTGAGGACGAGATTGCGCTGCAGGCCGTGCGCGGAGAGCAGGCTGTCGTACACCGGCACCCGCATGCCGGAAAACCCGACGTCGAGATGCCGCGCCGCGAGAAAGCGCTTCAGCGTGAGCGGCCCCTTCGCGAGCGGGTGATCCTTGCGCATCAGGCAACTCCAGTGGATCGGCCACATCTCGTGCGTGCGCACGCCGCTGCTCGGGCTCGAGTCGTTCAGGTAGCCGCCGATCGCGAGGTCGACGCCGCCGCGGTCGAACATGCCCGGCAGGTCGGCGACGCTGAACGGCGTGAGCTCGATTCGCATCGATGGCGCATGCGTGCCCATGTACTGCGCGAGGCGCGGCATGATGCGCTCGACCGAGTAGTCCGACATCGCGATCGTGAAGGTGCCCCGATGTTCTTGCGGGTCGAACTGGTCCGGCGAGATCGCCTGCTTCAAGGCGTCGAAGTGCGGCTGGACCGCCGACCACAGCTCGCGCGCCCGCGCGGTCGGCCGCACACCGGAGACGGTTTTCTCGAACAGCACGTCGCCGAGCGACTCGCGCAGCCGGCGCAGCGCATTGCTGACCGCCGACTGTGAAAGCGCCAGCCGTTCGGCGGCGCGCGTGACGTTGCCTTCGGCCATCAATGCCGCGAACACGCGCAGCAGGTTGAGGTCGAGCTGGCGGAACACATCCTTCATCGCACATCTCCCATTCGGATGCCGGCATCCCGCGCGTGACGTCGCGAGCCGGAACGTCGTGGCGGCCAGTGTCCGGGCCACGGGCCGTTCGCGCAAGGTCGCGTTTGCCCTCGCAGAGCGCCGGCTGGCGCCGCGACGAAATCGCGCGCCGCGCTCGCACCGTTATTCACGTTGGTGATGATCATATTCCGGAAATCCGTTGGACGCGGTAACGGTGCGCATCGAACATGAGCACGAAACCACTGCAGCCAGCAGCGGGAGGAGACAGACGATGAAAGAGGATGCAGTGAATCCGGCGGGCGCCCTCGCGCTCGATCGCCTTTCGGCCGCGGCGCAGCCGTCGGAGCGGGCAGGCACGCTGCGCGACGTCGCGGCGGCCGCGGCAGGCAACGCGCTCGAATGGTTCGACTTCGTGATCTACGGCTATTTCGCCAGCGTGATCGCGAAGCTGTTTTTCCCGGTGGCCGGGCCGGTCGGATCGCTGTTGCTCGCGACGGCGACCTTCGGCGTGGGGTTCGTCGTGCGGCCGCTCGGCAGTGTCGTGCTCGGGCTGTACGGCGACCGGTACGGCCGCAAGGCGGCGATGTCCGTCACGATCTGGCTGATGCTGGCCGGCACGGCCGCGATCGCGGTGGCGCCGCCGTATGCGCAGGCGGGCTGGCTCGGCGCGACGATCCTCGTGCTGGCGCGGCTCGTGCAGGGCTTCGCGGCATCGGGCGAATTCGGCAGCACCGTCGCGTTCCTCGCGGAAAAGGCGCCGCCGCATCGGCGCAACTTCTTCGTGAGCCTGCAGATGGCGAGCACGATGCTGGCCATCGTGCTGGGCGGCACGATCGGCACGATCCTGACGACGTCGCTCAGCCCGCATCAGCTCGAAAGCTGGGGCTGGCGCGTGCCGTTCGTGGTCGGCCTGCTGATCGGCCCGGTCGGCTTCTACATCCGTCGCAGCGTGTCGGAAACCGATGCGTTCGTGCACGGCGAAGCGCTGCCGGTCGCGCAGGTTCTCAAGCGCCTGTTCGGCGAGCACCTCACGTCGTTCCTCGCGGCGATCGGCGTGACGATCGTCAGTACCGCCGCGTTCTACATGTACCTGATCTACATGCCGACGTTCGCGGTGAAGCAGCTCGGGTTGCCGATGTCCGCGCCGTTCATGAGCACGACGGTCGCCGGCATCGTGATGGTCGCGATCGCGCCGCTCGCGGGCCTGCTCGGCGACGTCTGGCGTCGGCCGGTCGCGATGGTCGCCGCCGCGATCGTCGTGCTGTCCGCGATCACGCTGCCGCTCTATATGTGGGTCATCGCGAGCCCGTCGCTGCGCAACTTGCTGATCATGCAGGCCGCTGCCGCCGCGCCGATGGGCGTGCTCGTCGGGCTGGTGCCCGCGCTGGCCGCGCGCGCGTTCCCGGCCGCGGTGCGCAGCACCGGGCTTGCGGTGTCGTACAACATCCCGACGACGGTCTTCGGCGGCTTTTCCCCGCTGATCGTCACGTGGCTGATCGCGACCACGCACAACAAGGCGTCGCCCGCGCTGTACATCGTCGCGATGTCGGTCGTGAGCCTGGTCGCGCTGCTCGGGTTTCGACACATGCCGAGCGAATAAGCGAGCCGGATTCGGTTTCAACCCGCATCGCTGAAATAGAGGATAACGAATGAAATGTCGCTCTATGGAGGCGTAGAAATGATCGGCCGCCCCGTCACCCTCAACAGGAGAAATCACGCATGAAATTCACCCCTACGTTTGCGCCGCCCAGCGAGGCGGAACTCAAAGGACGCCTCGAGCGCGTGCGCGCCCGCATGGCGGAAGCCGGCCTCGATCGCTATGTGGCGTTCTCGCCGGACAACATCTACTACCTGACGAACTTCGCGAACATCGTCCACGAGCGGCCGTTCGTGCTGGTCATTTCGCGCAGCGGCCCGCCGCAGTTCGTCGTGCCGCAGCTCGAGCAGCCGCATGTGCGGACGCGCTCGGTCGGCGAGCTCGAGCTGATTCCGTATTTCGAATTTCCGGCGCCGGCCGGGCGCGAATGGAGCGACCGGTTCAAGGCGCTGTTCGGGGCGGGCGAGCGTGTCGGCGTCGAGTCGGTGTGTCCGTTGCAGGTCTATGCGCAGACGCCGGGCGAGCGCGTATGCATCGACATCATCGACGACGTGCGGATGATCAAGTCCGACTACGAGATCGGCCGCCACGTGTATGCGTGCGGGATCGCGACCGATGCGCACAACCTGCTGCTGAACGAAGCGCGCCCGGGCCTCGGGATGGCGGAGATGTCGTCGCGCATTCGCGGCTTCATCATGCAGCGGCTGCTGGCCGACGATCCGACGCTGAACCCGTTGGCGACGCGCATCGTCGCGGTGTTCCAGCCGGGCAGCGTGTCGCACGATCCGCACAACTTCAGCAACATCGACATGCGGATGGAGGAGGGCGGCCCGCACGTGTCGATCGTCAATGCGGTGATGAACGGCTATGGCGCGGAAGTCGAACGGACCTTCTTCCTTGGCCACGTGCCCGACGCGGCGCGACGCGCGTTCGATGTGATGTCGGAAGGGCGGCGGCTCGCGTTCGACGCGGCGATGCCGGGCGCGCTGCTGAGCGACGTCGATCGCAAGGTCAACGACTATTTCCGCCGCGCGGGAATGGGCGACCGGATGCTGCACCGGACCGGGCACGGAATGGGCGTCACCGCGCACGAGGCGCCGTTCTTCGCCGAAGGCTACGACCGGCCGATCGAGAAGGGGATGTGCCTGACGATCGAGCCGGGCATCTATATCGAGGGTGTCGGCGGCTTCCGTCATTCCGATACGGTGCTGATCGGCGATGAAGGCCCGGTTCAGCTGACCGGCGGGCCGCTGGAACTCGATGCGTTGACGTTCCCGGTTCGGGCTTAGGTAGTGACGCGCTGGCGTAAAAAAGCCGCTGCACGGGTGGGTGCAGCGGCTTTTTTGCGAGCGGCGCGCTTCCCAACTTGAAGTGTCCATCGATGAACTTCACGATCTGCACCCCATGATTCCGGTGAATTTCATACCGGACGTCATGGGCTCGCCTATAGTCACGAAAGACATCGGTGTCGAGGCTTGCTTCACGCCGAACATGGACGCGCCGGGTGCTTCTCGGCAACAGGGTGCAGACACTGAAAGATATCAATGTGCGGGGGAGGATCGTGATGGCGCGTTTTGTTCGTTCGCTGCTCTTGCTGACGGGGCTGTGTGCCTGCTCGTTTGCGTATGCCGTGGAACCCGGGGTGAACAATCCGTTGTTATCGGAATTGCGTCCGTGGTGCATCGGTCGCCTGATGTTCGACCGGCCCGTCTCGAGCGAGATCTCGGACGAGCGTTACGAGTACCGCGGCGAAAAGTTGGTGACGACGCACGATGTGTCAGCGGAGGACTACGATGCCAAAGTCGCGGCGCGCGAGAAGGAACTGCGTACCAAGCAGCGGGTGAATCCCGTCGATCTGCAGGAGCAGACGGGACGCATGTCGCTGGAAAAGGCCTTCTCTCCGGTGCCGCACTCACGGGTTTTCGTCTTCAACGATGCGGTGGTGAAAGCTGTCGCCTTGCCGTTCGATACGGAAGGCTATCTGTTCGCGAACCGCACGCTCGTCCGGACGACGAGCTTGATCGGTGCGGATGTGCTGGACCGGGCCGAAAGCATCTATGACGATACCTACCGCCGTATCAAGGTGCGCGACAACTGGGCCGTGCCGACGGAATCCGGCTTTTGCTTCGATGGCGGGGTCGTCGCCGGCCCGTCAACTTACTCGGAAGAAGTGAGCCAGTCGTTCGCGTTGATGCCGGGCCGCCCGGCGCTGCTCGTGATCAAGCTGAGGGATGCGGTGGACGTCGATCTGGAGCAACCGCTCACCCGCAATCTGCGCGCGCTGCGCGCGACACTCAATCGCATGCCGGGACGCTACAGCATCCTGCGCCAAGGCAAACGGCAGGTCGCCGGCATGGACGCGGAGGAGGTGCTGTTTGCGCTCAGGGATGGCGCGGTCACCGTCTATCGCTTCTACTTGCTCGCGCCGGGGAATCCCGCGACGGTGGAGCAGCCGCATACATCGGTCGAACTGCTGCTGGGCGCGCCCGCGCGCGACGACTTGCCACCGGAAAAGGCCACCTCGCCGGTGGACGAAGCGGGCGCGTTGCAAGTATGGGACACACTGCTGAACAGTCTGCGCGCGAGGCCTGGTGCGATCTGACCGGAGGCGGACGAGGTGGGGCGCGCACTCAACCCGATGACTCCGCCGCACTGACGCGCGGCGGAGGGCACCCGAATCAGAGCGGCTTCAGAAAATAAAGCCCGTATTGATGAACTTCGAGTGGTGATCCGACACGATCGAATCGAGCAGTTGCTTGCTGCTGTCGGTCTGCTTCGCCGCGACCATCGAGCGGATCGAGAACGCGCGCAGCGCGTCGCTCACCGACAGCGTGCCTTCCGCCGAATCCTTGCGGCCCGCGAACGGGAACACGTCCGGCCCGCGCTGGCACTGGCAGTTGATGTTCACGCGGCACACCTGGTTCACGAGCGGATCGACCAGCGCGCCGATCTGTGCCGGATCGGACCCGAAGATGCTGACCTGCTGGCCGTGATCCGACGTCGTCACGTAGTCGAGCGCGGTGTCCACGTCGTCGAACGTCGCCACCGGAATGATCGGCCCGAACTGTTCCTCGCGGTACAGCTTCATCCCTTCCGACACCGGGTACACGACGGCCGGATAGAACAGCGTCTTGCTGAACTCGCCGCCCGAATGGTTGACGACTTGCGCGCCCTTGGCCTTCGCGTCGTCGATCGCGTCCGTCATGTAGGCCGTGCGATGCATGCCCGGCAGCGGCGTGATGCTGACGCCTTTCTCCCACGGCATGCCGATCTTCAGCTGTTCGAGCGCGGCGGTGAAGCGCTTCAGGAATTCGTCGACGATCGAGCGGTGCACGAGCAGCATCTTCAGCGCGGTGCAGCGCTGGCCGTTGAACGACAGCGCGCCGAGCAGGCATTCCTTCACGGTGAGGTCGAGATCGGCGTCGGGCAGCACGATCGCCGCGTTCTTCGCGTCGAGGCCGAGGATCGCGCGCAGCCGGTGCGACTTCGGGTGCTGCTTCTTCAGGTGGTCGGCCACCTTGCTCGACCCGATCAGCGCGAGCACGTTGATCTTGCCCGACGCGAGCATGTGCGGCACGACCACCGCGCCCGGCGCGTAGATCGTGTTGATCACGCCCTTCGGGAACGCGTCGCGGAACGCTTCGAGCAGCGGCTCGAACAGCAGCGTGCCGTACTGCGGCGGCTTGAACACCACGGTGTTGCCCATCAGCAGCGCGGGGATCAGCGTCGCGAACGTTTCGTTCAGCGGGTAGTTGTACGGGCCCATGCACAGCACGACGCCGAGCGGCGTGCGGCGGATCTGGCCGATCGTGCCTTCGGCGATCACGAAGCGCGAATTCGCGTTGTCGAGCTCCTTCAGCGCGTCGATCGTCTGCGTCATGTACGTGACGGTGCGGTCGAACTCCTTCTGCGAATCGGCGAGGCTCTTGCCGATCTCCCACATGATCAGGTTCACCACCAGCTCGCGCTGCGCGACCATCCGCTTGATGAAGTCCTGCATGCACGCGATGCGCTGCTCGACCTTCATCGTCGGCCACTCGCCGCGGCCGGCGTCGTACGCGCGCACTGCGGCGTCGAGCGCCGCGTCGCTTTCCGTTTCGCCCATCACCGGGTAGCTGCCGATCTCGACCTGCTCTACGCTGCCGTCCGCCTGTCGCACGCACACGGGCGACAGCACGGTCTTGGTCGCGCCGTCCCACGGCCGCAACGCGCCGTCGACGAGCGACACGCGCTGGTGAATCGGCGAAGCGAGCCGGTACTCGGCGGGGATGTCCTGAAAGGCGGGAAACAGCTGCTGCAGGGAGGCGGAATCGGGCATGACGGTCTCGTTTGACGGGGTGTCCGGGAAGGACGGGCGATGCGAATCCTGAGCGGGGAGATCCTCGATCCTGAATCGGCATCATGACGCGCGGACGACGACACGTCACGCGTGACCCTGGCCGATTCAACGACTGGAACCAGTTCCATTAAAAAGGAACGCCGGCGCGAATGCAAGAATTGCCGAATCGCGCCGCATGCATCGTAAGCATTCAGAAAGACTGTTGCCGAATGCTTGGTATAAGCCGCCAACAGTGCCCGCAAACGTTTCAAACGGGCCAGTTTCAGCGGATAATGGCCCGGCGCGGCGAAGAAAAAAATGAAGCGAGCCTGAGAGCATATGTAGTGAAGAACGGAAGAAGGTCCGCCGCGCTGCCGATGCGAGGTCGGCTGCCCGGAGCGCCGGGTCGGGGTTGCCCGGTCCGGCGCGCACCGGACTTCGAATGCGCGCCGTCCGCTTCGACGGATGCTTCGTGATCCTCTCCAGTCCTTTCGTCGTCGTCTCCCGAATCCCGCCTGTTGCCTGGCCCGTCATCGCCTGATGCGGCCGAAGTATTTCTTTCGTTTTTATTACGGTCGGGTCGCATAAAAGCGCGGAATAGAAAGGCATTCGTCAGGAATGCAGAGCGCGATGCGCACGCACGTTGCGGGCAGGCGACACGTTAAAAATTAACTAAAAACACGAATCATTCTCGTTTAATATTTCGCTCCGTTACGGGCCGTGACGGAGCGTCACGGCCTCTTTCGTGCCGGCTCTGCCGGCCGGCTGCCACCCGCCGCCGGCCGTTCACCGGCCCGTGGGCGCGACGAGGCGATCCCTGCGCGCCGCTGCTTGTTCACGGAAAGGATGTCGCCAGCCCGATTCACAGCGTGGTTCGCGCGTTGGCCGGATGCGTTTCCGTTCGCCGTTTTCCCTCAGCCTCTACTTCAACGATGAAACTCAACAAGAGCGCTTGCCATGCGCTGCTGATCGCCACGTCGCTGGCCGGCGCACGCACCTCCTTCGCACAGGCGAGCGACGCCGCGGCGACCTTGCCCGCGATCTCGGTCAAGGCGACCGCCGAGCATGCGTCGTACGACGGCGGCCGCTCGCGTGCCGCAACCAAGACCGACATGTCGCTGATGGACGTACCGCAGACGGTGAACGTCGTGCCGCACGCGGTGATCGAGGACCAGAACGCGACGTCGATGCAGGATGCGCTGCGCAACGTGCCGGGCGTCGGCTTCTCGGTCGGCGACGGCCAGCGCGACCAGATCACGATCCGCGGTTTCAACAGCATCACGGACCAGTACGTCGACGGCATCCGCGACGATGCGCTCTACTATCGCGATCTGTCGAACGTCGATCACGTCGAAGTGCTGAAGGGGCCGGCGGCCGTGCTGTACGGGCGCGGCTCGGCGGGCGGCATCGTGAATCGCGTGTTGAAGCGGCCGGACGCGAATCCGGTGCGCGATGTGGGCGTGACGCTCGGCACGCGCGGCGAGCGGCGCGGCGAATTCGACCTCGGCTGGAATGCGAACGACGCGGCGCGTTTCCGGATCACCGGCGCGGCCGAGAACTCGAACAGCTTCCGCGACCAGTTCCAGCTCAACCGCCAGGCGATCGCGCCGTCCGCGCAGTTCAAGCTCGACCGCGACACGGTGCTGAACGTCGAATTCGACTACCTGCACGATCGCCGCACGTCCGACCAGGGGCTGCCCGCGTATCTCGGCCGGCCGGTCGACGTGCCGATCAACACGTTCTACGGCTCGGCCGACGCGGCGAACAGCTCGTACAACGATGTCTCCGCGAAGAGCGCGACGGTGTCGCTCGATCATCGCTTCAACGATTCGCTGTCGTTCCATGGCGCGATCCGCGCGTACGACTTCTCGCTCGAACGCAAGAACTACGTGACGTACGAGCCGATCAAGACGGCCGCGCATCCGGTCGTGACGCTCGACCAGTCGACGCGCCAGCGCACCGACCACGGCATCGACGGCCTGTTCGAGCTCACGCAGAAGACGTCGCTGTTCGGCATGCGTCACGAGCTGCTGTACGGGCTCGAACTGTCGCAGCAGCAGAAGTTCGACACGATCTACAGCGTGTCGAAGGTCGCGACCTACGATCTGTTCAATCCGCAGCAGGTGGTGCTGCCCGGCGTGCCGACCGGCACGCGGGCGAAGACGAACGCGTCGACCGTCGTCGGGCTCGCGGGGGTGTACGCGCAGGATTTGATTTCGCTCACCGAGCACTGGAAGGTGCTCGCGGGGCTGCGCTTCGACTACCTGAACCAGATCCGCCACGACTACACGTCGTCGAACGTCAACCTCGATCGCACCGATCACGCGTGGAGCCCGCGCGTCGGCCTGATCTACGAACCGCTCGACTGGCTGACGCTGTACGGATCGTTCAGCCAGTCGTTCTCGCCGCTGGCCGATACGCTGATCAGCTCGGGCGCATTCTCGAACGGCGCCGCGCTCGCGCCGCAGAAGACCACCGCGTATGAGGTCGGCTCGCGCTTCGACCTCGGCGGCAAGGCGACGGCCAGCGTCGCGCTGTTCGACATGCGCCAGACCAACCAGCAGATCGGCGACCCGGCGAATCCCGGCTATGCGCTGCCGATCGGCACGCAGCACGTACACGGGATGGAGCTGGGCTTTACCGGCGAGATCGCGCCGAAGTGGTCGGTGTATGCGGGCTACGCGTACCTGAACGGGACGGTCGACGGCTCGGCGCAATCGACGGCGGCCGGCGTCGCGGTGTCGAGCAATACACCGGGGCTGATGCCGCGCCACAGCGCGAACCTGTGGGTGAAGCGCGAGCTGCCGTACGGTTTCTACGCGGCGGCCGGCATGCAGTTCCAGTCGGCGCGCTACACGTCGGCGAGCGATCTCGTCACGCTGCCGTCGTTTACCGTGTTCAACCTGGGCGCCGGCTATCGCAGCAAGAAGGTCGACGTGACGCTCACGCTCGACAACCTGTTCAATCGTCGCTACTTCATCGCCGCGCACGGCAATGCGGACCTGTACAACATGCCCGGCGATCCGCGCACGCTGACCGCCACGGTGAAGTGGCACATGTAATGCACGTGATGCAGGCGCCGGGTGACGATGCGGGTCGTCGTCACGATGACCCGCACCTCATTGCCCATGATTCGCCAATCGATTGATGTGTCGAACCTGACCGGCCGCGCCCGCGTGCTGTGCGCCGTGTTGTGGCTGGCTTGCGGCGCGGCCGCGGCGCACGCGCAGACGATCCCGGCCGACGCCGAACCCGAATGCCATTCGGTGTACGTCGGCCGTGCGATTACGTTGTCGGGCCGTTTCATAGTGGATTACGGCGACGAAGAGAGCGGGGAAGACGTGTGGTTCGAGGAGGACGACGCATCGGCGCGGCGCCTGCCGGACCGTTCGCAACGCGCGGGTGTGATCCGGTTCACGAACCAGCGCGATGCACGGCGCAGTCTGCGGCTGCCCGCCGCGCAACCCGAACGCGTGTGCCGCTTCGACGGGCGCGCGACGCTCGTGATTCGCGATCTGGAAACCGTGTGCCCGGGGCTGGAAGAGCCCGATCACGCGCGGTTGGTGAAGGTGGTGAAGGCCAGCCTGCCGACGCAACATGCGTGTGAGGCCGCCGCGCCATGAGGCGGCCGCGACCGCGCCGTTACTCGACGTCCTCGTCGTCCACGATATCGCCGCCATCCGCGTCGACATCCGGCGCCGCATACGCGCTCGCCTGCTCGAGCAGCCAGCCGCGAAACAGCTCCAGCGGCTTGCTGTGGCTGAACTCCGTCGGATAGACGAGGTAGTACGCGGAATCGCCGACCGACGCCGCATCGCACGGCACCACCAGCCCGAGCTGCTGCAACTGTTCCTCGACGAAGAACTTCGGCACGAGCGCGATGCCGAGCCCGGCCGCGGCCGCGCTGATCAGCATCGTGTGCAGCTCGTAGCGCACGCCCTGCATCGTGCGGATGTCCTCGACGCCGTGCGTCTCGAACCACTGCGCCCACGCGCCGGGGCGCGTCGTCGAGTGCAGCAGCGGGTAGGCGAGCAGATCCTCGACGCTGTGCACGGGCCCGTCGAGCAGCGCCGGCGAGCAGATCGGCACGACTTCCTCGCCGAACAGGTAGTCGGACGACGTGCCGGGCCAGGTCGGCTTGCCGTAGTGGATCGCGGCCTCGAAGTGGGTGTCCTCGAACGAGAACAGGTCGGTGCGGCTGCCCATGTTCACGCGCACGTCGGGCGTGCGGTCGTAGAAGCTCTTGATGCGCGGGATCAGCCAGTGCGACGCAAAGGTCGGCAGCACCGCGAGCTCCAGGTAGCCGCCGCCGCTGCCGTGCGCGATGATCGACAGCGTGTCGCGGTCGAGCGCTTCCAGTGCGCGGCGCACCTGCGTGCCGTACAGCTTGCCGGCGCGCGTCAGCACGACGCGCTGCTTCACGCGGGCGAACAGCCGCACGCCGAGGCTCGCTTCGAGCGTCGCGATCTGGCGCGATACCGCGCTTTCGGTCAGGAACAGCTCCTTGGCCGCGTGCGTGAAGCTTTCGTGGCGCGCGGCGGCTTCGAAAGCCACGAGCGCGCCCATGTTGGGGATCTTGAATTTACGCATGATGTCAGGCTCTGTTTAGATATGGAACGCGCATGCGTTGCCACGAGAACGGCCGCTCGCGAGGCGCGCGACGCCGCGAATACTGACGTATTCGCAAGGAGCGCAACGCGGCGAGCGGCCGTTCTCGTGGCAACCCCAAATTAAAAAATCATGCCACGGGAATGCCCGAAATCGCCCGTATGGCGGCGTCGCTCGTCGCTTGTTTGGCTCGGCCAAACGGCGCTCCTCACTCCTTGCCCGACGAGCGATTTCGGGCATTCGCATGTGCGTTCCATATCTAAACAGGCCCTGAATTCGTCTGACGAACGCACCTGCCCGGTGCGGGCCGGCGGGCGAAGCCGGGAGCGGCTGATAATTCCAAAAACTCATCACATATCAATTTAATCTCGCTTTACGCCCCGCTGCAACCCTTTGAATAATGCTCTCCACGCAAGGTCAGGCGCCCGTGGGGCGGCCGGCCGACGAGTTGCCGGCACGTTTGCCGGCGGTCCCCCGAGACGAGAATCCTGATGCGCAATCCGAATATCGAGAGCTTGCTGACGAAGCTGCTGGGACAGGCGAAGACCGACGCCCTGTTCTCGACCCTGAACATGCCGGCCATCCTCGAAGAATGGGAAGACGGCGTCGTGACGCGCGCGGAAATCGCGCAGGCGATGAACATGGCGCTGTTCGAAGGGCTGCTCGAACGTTCGGCGAACGGCCGCGCGTACACGGCCGAAGCAGTCGAAAGCGGCGGCTCGGTCTATTTCGACCACGGCGCGCTGCGCACGGTGCGCTGGCCGCACACCGGCGCGCTGCCGCCGGGCGAGGCTGCGTTCACGCGCATCCTGCGTCCGCTCGGCTTCCGCCTGAACGGCCGTTACCCGCTCGACAAGCTCGGCATGACCGGCCGCGCGTATGCGCATGAAGACGCACCGGACGAAATCGCGCAGTTCTTCGTCAGCGAGCTGCATCCGGAACGTTTCTCGAAGGAATTCCAGCAGGCCGTGACGAACGTCGTGAGCACGTCGCGCGATCCGCTGTCGCCGGCGGCCGTCGCGCTGCTGTGGGAAGTGGAGCGCGAAGGCTGGCTGTCGCTAGAGGCCGCGCACGCGCTGCTGCCGGAGATCGTCGGCGCGTTCGCGCGCCAGCACGACCTGCCGAACGAACTCGACTACGAAACGCTGCTGCTCGAATCGGCGGAAATGGCGTGGATCGCGACCGAAGGCAACGCGTTCAACCACGCGACCGACCGCGTCGCCGACGTGTTCAAGCTGTCCGACGACGAGAAGGCGAAGGGCCGGCCGATGAAGCCGGAAGTCGAGCGCTCGCGCTCGGGCCGCGTGTTCCAGACCGCGTATCGCGCGGATACCGTCGAACGCGAATTCCGCACGCGCGACGGCGGCACGGTGAAGCGCAACGTGCCGGGCTCGTTCTACGAGTTCATCACGCGCAAGCGCACGTTCGACCAGGCGGCGCGCCGCTGGGTGACCGACCTGCGTTTCGATGCGGGCAACGCGCAGGGCATCTTCAAGATGACGGCGAACGCGGCGAAGTAACGAAAGGAAAGCGGGGGGCTGTGCCGGCCGCGACCGATTGGCCGGCGCACGCACGACCCGCGGCCTGAAGCGCCCTGCGAATGCAGGGCGTTTGCCATTTCGGGGATGGGCGGTCATGGATGCCACCGCCGGGCGCGCGGGATGACGCGACCCCGAAAATCTCATCGAGCCGTGTCATATCCGCCGGTTCGGGACGACAAACGTCTCGCCAGTCGACCCCTCATTCATCAGCCGATTCGTCGTAGCACGTGTCAGGGAGACACCTTTCGATCATCGGGTCGATTGATTGGACGAGGTCTCGAGGTCCGCTGGCAGTTCATGACACACGCTCAGGAAACCCGTGCATGCGACACGGGCGCTTCCCGACGTCCTTTCTTGACAGGAGAACCCGGATGAACCCGATTCGCAAGCTCATGCTGTGTGGCGCCATTCCGTTCCTGCTCGTCGCCGGTGCGGCACAGGCAGACGGCGGCGGCATTGGTCGCAGCGGCACCTACATGTCGCATACCAGCGACTGGACCATGATGATGATGGACAAGCTCACGCCCGAGCAGCGTACCCAGGCCATCGGCATCCAGCAAAAGATGATGGCGATGGAAATGCAGCACAACGAAGCGATGGCGAAACTGCAGATGCAGCATGACAAGGACATGATGGCCTTGCATAGCCAGTTGCTCGATCTCTACAAGGGGCACTAAGTGTCGCGAGCCCGGTGTCGAACGCCGGGCTCGTCCCTCATGGCGTTGAACCTGTCATGCCGGGGTGTTCTGATGCGGCGCTTCGCCGGCGCGCTCGATGACCCGTCACGTTGCGCGACGGAACAGGCGAATCACGAGCAAGAGGATCACCGCACCGATGAGGGCGATGACGATCGAGCCGAGAATCCCGCTGAAGCCGATACCGAGCAATCCGGCGAGCCAGCCGCCGATCACCGCGCCCAGAATCCCGACAACGATGTCGATGAGCAGGCCGAAACCGCCGCCCTTGACGAGTACGCCCGCAAGCCAGCCGGCGATGGCGCCGATGACCAGCCATATGATCAAGCCATGCATGTCCATGAACGATTTTCCCCTTGGATTGGTGAAATTGTTGTAAATCGGGTGGTCATGTTCTTACCGGTGGCATCGCGCACGCGGCGCAACGCCGGCCGTTTCGAAGAACGTCGGGCGGCCCCGTCATGACGCGTTCATTGCGACGCGGCCGTTGCCGCGCTTGCCGCCTTGGCTTTCTTTGCCGCGTGGTGGTGGCCGATCGCGCAACCCGCGGCGGCGCCCACTGCCCCGTGGTGCCCCGCGACGTGGCCGGCGACCCCGCCCACGGCCGCGCCCTTCAGGCACCCTGCCGCAAATCCTGGGATCGAAGCGGTCATCAAGGCGATGCAGGCGACCGAGATCGAAAGCAATTTCATTGTTCATCTCCCTTGAAAACGAGTTGTTTTGATCGGCTTTGATCGAGCCGGCACGCTCAGAAGACGTGCGTGATCAGAAAGAACAGAACCAGCAGCCCGACTGGCACGCCGAGCAGCCAGGCGATCAGGTATTTGCCCATGTCGTTGTCCTGGTGGCCGCGACGCCGTTGGCGCCGCGGCGGTTGCATTGAAGCGCGATGGAAGCGCTATCGCGTTACAGTTCGCGGTCGAATTCCTTCAACTGCTTCTCGGCTTCATCGCGTGCGATGCCGTAGCGCTCCTGGATCTTGCCGGCCAGATACTCGCGATTGCCGTCGGCCACCTTCAGGTCGTCGTCGGTCAACTTGCCCCACTTGGCCTTCAGCTTGCCCGAGAGTTGCTTCCACTGACCCTTGATCTTGTCCTCGTTCATCATGTGCTCCTTGTCATGCAGGGATAAAAGGCGCGGCGGCATGCCGCGCCGGGAGGTCAGGCCTTCGCCTTCAGGCCGGATGCGTCGACGTGCTTCACGCCCTTGATCGCGCGCGTGACGGCGATAGCCTTCTTCACGGCGACCTTCGACGGCAGCACGCCGGTGAGCGTGACGACACCGTCGACCGTCTTCACGCTGATGTCAGTGCTCTTCACGCCGTCGGTGGTCGCGAGTTCCCCTTTCACCTTGGTGGTGATCCACGTGTCGGTGACGGGCTGGTTCGATTCGGCCGTCATGCCGCTGTCGGTGGACGAGGCTTGCGCCTGCGCACTCGTGAGCGGTGCGGCGCAAAGCAGGAAGGCCGCGCTGGCGGCGAGCAGCGTCGAAAGGTGCGAGGTCTTGTTCATTGATGTTCTCCTTCGATGGGCGTGGTGAATGGATTGACTGCCGAGCATGGCGCGTGCCCGGATCAACGGGCGATCGGCGTGTCGTAGCCGGGCTCGCGCGGCGGCATGTCCGGGCGCGGCACGTCGGGCGGCAGCGGAACCGGCGGATCGGTGCCGGGCGGTGGTTCGGGCGGATTGTCCGGGGCCGGTTCGGGCCGCGTCGGATCGGGTGTCTGATGCAGCTTCATCGTGCTTCTCCTCTGCGGATCGGAAGGCAGCGCATGAGCGCCGATGCAGTACCAGCGTACCGATGCAAACGGGCGTGGACATCGCGCAAATTCACCTGATCGGCTAGTGCGTTTGCACGGGGCGTCGAGAAGGGGGCGGTGGTGCGCCTGTCGGCTGGGACGTGCGGAAAGCAGGCGCAGTGGATGCTTCGGGGATCGGCGGGACACCGCACGGTGGGGCAGGCCGTGCGCATGTACTATGACGAATAGTGCATCTGCGTCTGTCGTGCACCGGTGCGGCACGCGATCATCGCCACACGCGCCGGCCGGCGCGTGTCGACGAAGCGGCAACCGGGCCGGCAGTCATGCTGACGACAGGGACAACCATTCGATGAACGAACAGGTAAACGAACAGGCGCTGAAGTCGCATACCGATCGGCGCCAGCTGCACCAGATCATCGCGGGGCTCACCGAGGGCGTGATCCTGGTCGAGCCCGACCAGCGGATCGTCTGGGCGAACGAAGCTGCGCTCGCGATGCACGGCGTGACCGAGCTGAAGGCGCTCGGTGCGACCGTCACCGATTACCGCGAGCGTTTCCGGCTGCGCTACCGGAACAACCATCCGGTGCGCGACGGCCACTATCCGATGGATCGTGTGATCGCGGGCGAGGAGTTCAGCGACGTGACGGTCGAAGTCGAATCGGCCGCCGACGAAACCGTGAGCTGGGTCCACCGCATCCGCAGCCTCGTGCTGACGAATGCGGCCGGCGAGCCCGACTGTCTCGCGCTCGTGCTGCACGACGCGACCGAATGGGCGAGCGCCGAGGAACGCTTCGAGCGCACCTTCAACGCGAATCCGGCGCCGGCCGTGATCTGCCGGCTCGACGACCTGCGCTACGTGAAGGTCAACCAGGGCTTTCTGGACCTGACCGGCCACGCGCGTGACGACGTGCTCGGCCGCTCGGTGTACGAGATCGACGTGCTCGACCAGGCCGACCGGCGCGACCTCGCGATCGAGCGGCTCGGCGAAGGCGCGACGATCCCGCAGATGGAGGCCGTGCTGAAGCTCGCGGACGGTAGCACGAAGGCCGTGGTGGTCGCCGGGCAGCCGATCGACATGAACGACGAGGCGTGCATGCTGTTCACGTTCATGGATCTCGAGCCGCGCAAGCAGGCCGAGCGCGCGTTGCGGCAGAGCGAGGAACGCTTTGCGACGGCGTTCAGGATGGCGCCGGTCGCCACCGCGATCGTCACCGCCGACCGCTTCGAATTGCTCGACGTGAACGACGCGTTCGCCGCGCTGACGGGCCATGCGCAGGACGACCTGCTCGGCAAATCCGCGGACGAGATCGGGCTATGGGCCGAACGCGGCGCGTGGCAGCGCATCGAAGGCCGGCTCGCACGCGACGGCAACGTGCGCAACGCCGACGTGCAGATCCGCACGCGCGAAGGCGACGTGCGCGATTGCGTCGTGTCGGCCGACCCCGTCGCGATTCACGGGCGCGACTGCCTGCTCGTCGCGCTGCTCGACATCAGCGACCGCAAGCGCACGGAGATGGAGCTCGTCTACGCGATTGAAACGGCGATGCAGGATGCATCCTGGTTCAGCCGTACGCTGATCGAGAAGCTCGCGAACGTGCGGCGCGCGAATGCGCCGGATGCGGGCGCCCAGCTGTCGGACCTGACTGCACGCGAGCGCGACGTGTTCGACCTGCTGTGTCACGGTCTTGCCGACAAGGAGATCGCCGGCCGCCTCGGGCTTGCGCCGAACACCGTGCGCAATCACGTCGCGACGATCTACGCGAAACTCGACGTGCACAGCCGCGGCGAGGCGATCGTGTGGGCGCGCGAACGCGGGATCGTCGGCGCGGCCGATGCGAACGGCGCGCGTGGCGAGAAGGGCGGCGCGAAGGACAAGGACTGAGGGCGCCGGTACGAATGCACCAGGCGCGCTGGTGCATCCGCATCTGCCGCGCGCGGCCTCCGCTTGCGATCCTGTCCACTCGGCGGTGCGACGCGGGCCGTCACGCCGCCGGCTCTCCCCCAACCATCGCAGGAGACGACCATGGACAGGAATCGCATCGAAGGCAAGCTCAAACAAGTCAAGGGTTCGGTCAAGGAAGCGCTCGGCAAGGTCACGGGCGACCGCGAGACGGAAGCGGAAGGCGTCGCTGAACAAGAGGCCGGCAAGATGCAGGAGCAGGCCGGCGAGGCGGCCGATGCGGTGCGCAAGCAGACGGGCACCGATCGGCACTGACCGATGACGCAGCGCCGCGGGCGTCGCGATGGCCGGCCGGGCCGTCATCGCCACGATGATGCGCCGTCGGCATGACCACGGCCGGCCTTGATGGCCGGGCGCCGGCGCGGCATTCCACGGTAATGATTTACCCGCGGCCCACCGTGGCGTGGGCCGCGGGCCGCCCGCGTACGCGGCACTTGATGACAAATCCTCACAACATAGTTCCGATATTTCGTTTGCTGCACGGGTATTGGCTATCCACAATCCATTCACCTCTTTCGCGATGAAAGGCTCTTCGGAGACGGAGCCGCGGCGATCGACCGGCCGGTAGCGGCGTTGCAAGACGCCCCGCAGGCGGACGACATGACCGGCACGCGGGAGGTTGCCGACGCGCGGCAGTCGCGCGTTGCATCCCGGCCCCCAGAACAAGGATTGTCATGACGTTCCGCATTCGTTCGCTTTCCGGCGTCGCATTGACCGCCGCGATCCTCGCGCTCCAGACCGGCGCGGTTCACGCGCAGGAGACGGTCGTCAAGGTCGGGGTGGCCGGCCCGCTGACGGGCGGCGGCGCCGCCTACGGCAAGGACATCGAGAACGGCGTGCGCATGGCCGTCGACGAAGCGAATGCCGCACGTACGACGGTGGGCGGCAAGCCCGTGAAGTTCGTCGTCGCGTCGCAGGACGACCAGAGCGATCCGCGCACCGGCGTGCAGGCCGCGCAGCAGCTCGCCGACGCGCAGGTGGCCGTCGTGATCGGCCACTTCAACTCGGGCACGACGCTGCCCGCGTCGAAGATCTACGCGAAGGCCGGCATTCCGATGATCACGCCGTCGGCGACCAATCCCGACATCACGCGCGCCGGGCTCGGCACCGTGTACCGCGTGATCGCGACCGACACGCAGAACGCCGGCAACGCAGGCGCGTATGCGGCGAGCGTGACCAAGGCGAAACGCATCGCAATCATCGACGACCGCACCGCGTTCGGCCAGGGCGAAGCCGACGAATTCGAGAAGTCGGTGAAGGCGAACGGCGGCACGATCGTCGCGCGCGAATTCACGAACGACAAGGCGGTTGATTTCAGCGCGCAGCTCACGAAGATCAAGAGCACCAACGCCGATCTCGTGTTCTTCGGCGGCCTCGACACACAGGCCGCGATGCTCGTGAAGCGCATGCGCCAGCTCGGCATCCGCGCGCAGTTCCTCGCGGGCGGCGGCGTGATGAACGCGAACTTCATCAAGCTGGCCGGCAATGCGGCGGAAGGTGCGTCCGTGTGGGAATACGGGCAGCCGCTCGCGCGTCTCGCGAAGGGCAAGGAATTCGAAACGAAATTCAAGCAGAAGTACGGCATCGACATGCTTGCGTACGCACCGTTCGCGTACGACGCGACCTGGATCGCGATCAACGCGATGCAGAGGGCGAACTCGACGAAGCCGGCCGATTTCAACGGCGCGCTGAAGGGCACGCGCTACGACGGCATCACGGGCACGATCGCGTTCACGAACACGGGCGACCTGAAGAACCCGAGCTCGACGCTGTATGAGGTGAAGAACGCCGCGTGGCAGCCCGTCACGACGAAATCGGCGGATTGAACGCCACCCGCGCGCGGGCTTTCGCGGCGACGCCGGACGTGCTGAAATGCCATCAGCGATCGGTGGCGATCGCGACGCACGCCGGTGTGGCAGCCGCACCGGTCTGCCCGCGCGACGCCGCGCGTGACGCGGCACGAACAACCCACGGGCGCGGCCGGCTGGCCGCGCCCAATCTGTGCAACTGGAGTCAGTCGTGAGTTCTCAAGTCGTCATCGTCGGCGGTGGTGTGATCGGCAGCTCGATCGCCTATTTCCTGCGCGCCACCGATCCCACGGTTTCCGTGACCGTGATCGAGCGCGACCCCACCTATGCGCGATCGTCGTCGGCGTTGTCGGCCGCGTCGATTCGCCAGCAGTTCTCGACGCCGCTGTCGATCGAGATGTCGCTGTTCGGCATCGACTTCCTGCGCACGATCGGCGAACGCCTCGAAGTGGATGGCCATCAGCCGTCGATCGACCTGCACGAAGGCGGCTACCTGTTCCTCGCGACGCCGGCCGGTGATGCGACGCTGCGCGAGAACCACGCGCTGCAGACGAGCCTCGGCGCGGACATCCGGCTGATGGATCGCGATGCGCTGCGCGCGAAGTTCCCGTGGCTGAACGTCGACGATCTCGTGTCGGGCGCGTATGGCGCGAGCGGCGAAGGCTGGTTCGACGGCTACGGGCTCGTGCAGGCGCTGCGCAAGAAGGCGCAGGCGCTCGGTGCGCGCTATGTGCCGTCCGACGTGAAGGACGTGGTGCGCGACGGCCGCAAGGTGACGCACGTGGTCACGGCCGACGGCGAACGCTACGCGTGCGACACGCTCGTGAACGCGGCAGGCGCGTGGACGCGCACGCTGTCGTCGATGATGGGCATCGACATCCCCGTGTATGCGCGGCGCCGCAGCATCTTCAACGTGTCGTCGCCGGCGAAGCTCACGGATTGCCCGCTGCTGATCGACCCGACCGGCGTGTATTTCCGGCCGGAAGGGCGCACGTATATCTGCGGGACGTCGCCGAGCCCGGACCGCGACCCGGACGACCTGCCGCTCGACGAAGTCGACCACGACCTGTTCGACGAAGTGATCTGGCCGACGCTCGCGAACCGCGTGCCTGAGTTCGAAGCGCTGCGCGTGGAGAACTGCTGGTCGGGGTACTACGAGTACAACGTGTTCGACCACAACGCGATCATCGGGTATCACCCGGACCTCGACAACGTCGTGTTCGCGAACGGCTACAGCGGCCACGGGCTGCAGCAGGGGCCGGCGACGGGGCGCGGCGTCAGTGAACTCATTCTGGGCGGGCGTTACGACACGCTCGACCTGTCGACGCTCGGCTGGGCGCGCGTGCTGGAGAACCGGCCGATCGTCGAAAAGAACGTCGTGTAGCGCGGCGTGACCCGCCCGGTGTGGTGGGCGGGATTCTCCTTGTGTCTCACCTCATTGGCCCGACCGTGTCGGGCCTTTTTTGTTGCGCGCGCAATGACATGGCGCGGGTCTGCGCGTGTCAGCCGACGCCGTAGACCGCGTCGCGCAGATCGAGCGTGTACGGGCCGTTCATCCCTTCGTAAAGCGTGTTCGACAGCGACACGACGGTGAGCCCTCGTGCGCGGTCGACGAACCACGAATGACCGTAGACGCCGCCCCAGCGCCACGTGCCCGGTGACTCCGGCGACAGCGCCGCGCGCGGGTCGCGCAACACGGAGAACCCGATCCCGTAGCCCGCGCCGGGCAGGTCGGGCAACGCGAGGTTGCCGGTGTGGATGCGGCCCATCTCGTCGACCAGCTCGGCCGGCAGAATGGCGCCGCCACCGGCCCGCAGCGTGTCCAGTACGTCCAGCACGTCACCGGCGGTGCCGACCATCCCGGCGCCGCCCGATGCGAACGCCTCCTTGTCGAGCGCGCGCGACGGCGAGTACGTCACGCCGACGGAGCCTTCGTAGATGGGTACGGCTTCGTTCTCGGCGAGCCGGTGCGGCTGCGGCGTGTCGTTGACGTAAGGCGTCGCGAGCCGCGCGGCATCGCGTGCGACGAATCCCGTGTCGCGGGTGCCGAGCGGGCGGAGCACCAGCGCATCGACCGCATCGGCGAGCGGCTGTCCGGTGACGGCCTCGATCACCGCGCCGACCACGTCGATGGAGAGCGAATAGTTCCAGCCGGTGCCGGGTGCGTACTGCAACGGCACGCTCGCGATCCTGCGCATGTTCTCGGCGAGCGTGATCGATGCGCCATCGAGCCCGTCGGAGACGCCCGCGCGTGCATACGGGCCGGCCGCGTCGGCTTCCGCGTAGCGATAGCCGAGGCCGGCCGAATGCGTGAGCAGGTGGCGCACCTTGATCACCGGCACGCTGCCGTCACGCAGCGCCGGGCGGAACTCGGGCAGCCACTTCGTGACGTCGTCGTCGAGCGACAGCTTGTGCCGGGCAACGAGCGCCATGGCTGCTGCCGAGACGATCGGCTTCGTCACCGACGCGAGCCTGAACAGCGTGTCCTCCTGCATCGGCGTGCGTGCTTCG
The DNA here is from genome assembly GCF_002223155.1 of Burkholderia sp. AU31652. Taxonomy (NCBI): domain Bacteria; kingdom Pseudomonadati; phylum Pseudomonadota; class Betaproteobacteria; order Burkholderiales; family Burkholderiaceae; genus Burkholderia; species Burkholderia sp. AU31652. Next base: position 484,271 of record NZ_NKFG01000005.1, read on the forward strand.
CGGTCGGCGAACCCGGCCGCGCGGCGATAGACGAGTTCGCCGTCGCGTGCGACCAGGACGACCACGCCGACGAGGCGTTGCGTGTCGAGTTGGCGGGACAGTACCGCATCGACGCGCTCGGCGAGCGCGGGATCGGCCGACGGCTGCTGTGATGATGCTCGGTGGGGGATCATCGAAGACTCTGTCGTGAAGGGAGAGCCGACATGGTAGGCGGCACGCGGCGGACGTGCCATTTATCCGTACATGGAACAGGGCTTCGGGGGCGTCGTGCGCTGCAACGGTCGGCGTGGACGGCCACGGGGCGGGCGATTCAGCCGGGGCCCGTGGCGGCTCCGTTGCAGCGCGGCGCGTCGGCCGGCGGCGGCGCGCCGTCACGCCTGCGCCGGACAGCCGACAAAATATGCCCCAAGCGGCGCGCGGCCTTCGTTAGAATCTGCTTTCGTCGAGAAAATAACGCAATTGCATGGGTGCAGCGCGGTATCGCATCACGGACACTGCTCGCCCAGATTCCATCGTTCATCTTTCACCGGAGGCGAGCATGCCAGGATTACTTCCCGATGTTGACCGCGAGGGTCTCCTCGAATATTCGGTGGTGTACACCGATCGCTCGGTCAACCATATGTCGCAGCGCTTTCAGGGTGTCATGCGCGACATCTCCGGCACGCTGAAGAAGGTCTACAACGCGAAGTCCGTCGTGATCGTCCCCGGCAGCGGGACGTTCGGCATGGAAGCCGTCGCGCGGCAGTTCGCCACCAACAAGAAGTGCCTCGTCATCCGCAACGGCTGGTTCAGCTTCCGCTGGTCGCAGATTTTCGACATGGGCAGCATTCCGTCCGAGACGACGGTGCTGAAGGCGCGCCCGGTCGAAGCGGGACGGCAGGCCGCCTATGCGCCGGCCCCGATCGACGAAGTGGTCGCCGCGATCAAGGAACACAAGCCGGATCTGGTGTTTGCGCCGCACGTCGAAACCGCGTCCGGGATGATGTTGCCCGATGGGTATCTGCGCGCGGTGTCGGATGCCGTGCATGCGGTCGGCGGCATGTTCGTGCTCGATTGCATCGCGTCCGGCACGGTGTGGGTCGACATGCAGGCGAGCGGCGTCGATATCCTGATCAGCGCGCCGCAGAAAGGCTGGAGCGCGTCGCCGTGCTGCGCGATGGTGATGCTCGGCGAACTGGCCCGCGAACGTATCGACGGCACGACCAGCACCAGCTTCGCATGCGATCTGCGCAAGTGGCTGCAGATCATGGAAGCGTATGAAGGTGGCGGGTTCGCGTACCACGCGACGATGCCGACGGATAGCCTCACGACGCTGCGCGACGTGATGAAGGAAACCGAGGCGTACGGCTTCGACAAGGTGAAAGAGGAGCAGTTGGAGCTGGGCAAGCGGATTCGTGCGTTGCTGGCCGAGAAGGGTTTCCGGAGCGTGGCGGCGGAAGGGTTCGAGGCGCCGGGTGTCGTGGTCAGTTATACGGACGACGACGGGATTCGAACCGGGAAGAAGTTTGCCGACGTCGGGTTGCAGATCGCGGCGGGTGTACCGCTGATGTGCGACGAGCCGGAGGATTTCAAAACCTTCCGGCTGGGGCTGTTCGGCCTCGACAAGCTGCATGATGTCGATGGGGCGGTTGGGCGGTTTGCGGATGCGCTGAACCGGATTCTTTAAGGCGCTTTGCGGATTGGGCGAGGCAGTGGGCAGTGGGCGTGCGCGCCTGCGGCCCACTGCCTTGCTGGATTGATGGTCTTGTCTGACGTGCGCGTTCGGGTCGAGTCGCAGTTGGTTGGAAACAGATGGAGCGCGGTCAACGCTTCCGGTTCGGGGGCGTCCGATGTGACCGCAAAGATGGATCGATTTCGGTCCGGAAAATATCGACACGTGGGGCATCGTGTTTCCTGTCGCGGTGCGCCCGCGCTAATTCACGCATTCCGGCACCACAGGGTCGTTGCTGCCCGTGTAGACGAATCCGTCGGAGATCCATTGATTCGAGGCGAGTCGATACCAAAGCCGTGTGGCGCCCCAGTTGCCATTCACGGAATCGCCGTACTGGTGGCAAGCGAGCTGCACGGTGCGCCCATTCTCGAGCGAACCGACGACCGGCGCCGACAATGAAGGCGCGCTGCGCAGATTCGCCGGACCCGGTGCCTGTACACGCGCGCTGACGGGCGTGGACCGATCGCCGGAATTCGCGCTCCCGTAGTTGACCAGCCATGCTTGCGGAGAGACGCGTCGCTGATTGCGAACCGCGTATCCGGAATACGGCGAAGTGCCCTCGAAGAATTGCCAGCCGCCGATCGTCATGCCATTGACGGACACGTCATTGCCATCCTTGCTCAATGAAAAGTGGACATGCGGCCCCGTCGTTTGTCCGCCGCAAGGCAGGCCGTTTCCGACGCTGCCGAGATATTCCCCCTGACGGACCCGCGTACCGCTGTTCAGCGACGTCAGCTGGACCATGTGGTAATAAGTCGTCGCATAGCCGTTGTCGTGAACCACCTTCACGATGGCGCTGCCGTCGCGCTCGCAGCTCTTGTAAAGATAGCCGTCTCGCGCCGCCAGCACGCGGCCGTTGCCACCCGAGAAATCGAGGGAGTTATACGGCCTGCTTTGTCCGGACCAGCCGTGTGCACCGCCCGTCCAATACCACCCGGCATTCGGTTCCCACGGCAACGCAAGGCCCGGTTGCGGCAAGGCAGCCGACCGTGGTGCAAGCGATGCGCGTCTCGACGCCAGATTTTTCCGCTCGTCGGTCGCGAGCAGCGTGGGGGGTGCCGCATCGAGCAATTCTCCAAACTTGCTGCTGCCCTCCACACCCGCGATCCATCGGCCATTCACGTTGCGCGCAATGAACAGCTTCGTGACGGGATCGCCGGATTCGTCTTCGCGCAGGATTTGCGTCGCAGTGCCAAATACCCATCCGGAAATTTCGTCGGCCTTGATTGCCTCGACCAGGCTGTCGTCCGACCGGGCCGGCAGCTTCAACGTCCCACCCGATCGGGATTCAAGCGCCTGCCCGATCGAGCGCTGCAACGACGTCTCAATTGGCGCCGCATGCGCGATTTCGGCAAGGCTGGCTGCAATCAGCAGGATTCCAATGGAGTATTGAATCGAATTCGACGCAGAACGATCTAATAAATTGCGCATGGTCAAATGCACCGCGGAGAGGGTTTTCAAGAAGTTCATGACGGCGCCAGCAAGCCTACATCATTTGCTAGTCATTGCAAGTAAAATGAAATATATCGGGATGCGTTTTTAAATTGGCCGATTCAGATGAAATTGTGGATGCGATCGTTTCAAAGCGATTTGATCACTCCGGAAAGCCGAGTTGATTGATCTGGAATCACCGCGTGGGGGCGGCCTCCAATCCGAAGTGCAACACTTTCGCCATCCGTTGATGTTCGCGACCCGGACGATCCGGCCAGCATATGTCTCGCGAATCGATTTGCAACGCCACCCATGCCCGGCCTCGTGGCGAACTGCGTCCGGGTTACAGGGGATTTAACAGTCGTTGAATCGGATCGGATTGTTTAAAAAAGAGAAACGATCGTGATATGGCCTTTGTTAATATTGCATTCATCTTCCTGGCAAATATACGGCGCGGTCACTGGCCCGTGCACGTTCACCGGCGATCCGGACGAAACGTCGACCGATTGTAATTGCGATTCCGACGAGTATCCGTTTGCCTCGACAGAGGAGGGCGCATCAAGGGATCCGGAAGTATCGGTCAAGCGTATCGATGCCAGCGATAATCGACGTGCGGGCGCTTTCCTCGGCAATTTCTATCTGAATCAGCGCGTGCTCGACCAGGAGCGGTTCTACGTCGATGTCGGTTCTCCGCAGCCTGCGGCAAAACGTTAAGCCACGGGCGACGATAACCGTACCTGTGCCGTGGTCCGCAGGCCTCCTTCGAACCAGGGCATGACAACACCCATCACCATGAACGATTACGAGAACTTCCCCTTCTGGCTCGACCAGCCCTACAAGCTCTGCCGACGGGCCGTGCCGGGCGCGATGCAATCCGAGACGATTCCGGTCGAGGATGCGTTGACGCGCGTGACGGCGGCGGACGTTTTCGCCCCCGAGAATGTTCCGCCCGTTCCGCTTGCTGCGGTCGAAGGCTATGCGTTGCGTGCATCCGATACCGCGCATGCGACGCGTGGCGCACCGGCCGAGCTCGACTTCCAGTTCAGCCGGCGCGCGCTGGCCTCGCCGGCCGGAAGTCCGGCGGCTCGCGCAATCGGCGCGCAGTGTGCGGTCGACGTCCCACCTCATTTCCCGTTGCCGGAAAACGCCGACACCGTCGTGCCGAAAAGCGACCTCGAGGTTTCGTACCGTGGCGCTCGATCGCTTCTGCTGCTGCACGCGCCGCTATCCGCCGGCCGGCATGTGATCGCACCGGGCAGCGAATTTCGGCAAGGCAGCCTGCTCCTGCCCAGGGGCAGCCGGATAACGGCCGAACGGCAGATCGCGCTGACGGCCGCAGGCGTACGCGACATCGAGGTGACGAAACGGCCGCGCATCGGCGTGGTGATCGTCGGGTATGAGCAGTGCGTACCCCGGACCGCGCGCGAGCGCTGGCAGCGGCCCGACACGAGCGGACCGTACATCCGGGCGGTCCTGCAGCGCTGGGGATACGAGGTGCGTTCGGTCGAGTACATCGAGCCGCCGGACATGGCACGGCCGCCGCTTGAGGTGCAGCAGAACGAATACGCGTTCAAGAAGAAACTGGCCGAGCTCGCGCAGCGTTACGACCTCATCGTCGGTGCCGGGCTGCCTGCCGTGCCGCCCTTTCGGAATCTGGGGCTGAATAGGCAGTTGGTGTACGCCTACGACGAAACGACTGTCGACATCAAGCAAACGCCGGTCAATTGCTTCAACTTCGGACGCAGTGACAATCGCTCGCCGCCGAAGAAAACCATTCTGCCGTTCACGCGCCCGGACGGTACGCAAAGCGGGATGACGGTCCTGACCAGCTACGATCAGGCCACGCTGATCAACCTGCCGGGCCACACGAGCGCAGTGGCGATGCTGATGCACGCGATCATGCCGCGCGTACTCGATTTGCTCGAGCATGCTGCAACGCCGGGGCCTCATTGGGAGTCCGGCATCGTCGACCACGGCGTCGAGCGCGATGCCCGACTGAACGCGATGCGATGGGGCAATCTGCATCGTGGCGTCGACGGAAACCTGGTCGTTCGCCTGTTGCCGTCCGAAGGCGACGGGTTGATCGGCGGCGTCGTTCGTGCCGATGTGCTCGTCGCGATCCCCGCCGCGGAAGGTCCCATGGCGGCAGGTTCGTCGGTGCTGTTCCTGCGTCTCGACCGCGACCTCGCCAGTGAACCGCCGTGCCCCGTGGCGGAAACATCCGTCGAGGCAGCCTCACCACCGTCACCAGTGGTCGACGCCCGCGCGACGCCCCGTAATATCGACGACGCACGCGGCATCGATCTTCGCGAAACATGGCAACGACTCGAAGCAGCCTTCGCCGCCGATGCGTCACGTCTGCCGGGTGGCCTCAACGGGCCGGCGTCCGACGACGCGATCGCAGCCTTGCAGACTGCGCTGGGAACGCGGTTGCCTGACGCATTCGTCGACAGCCTGCGCATTCACGATGGCCAGGCCGATTCGGGGGATGAATTTTACGGAAGTGATGCGCTGCTGAGCGCGCACGAGATCCTCGCGCAATGGCGTATCTGGAAAGGTCTCGTCGACGGAGGCGATTTCGACGGTGTGGAATCGGAGCCGGATCCAGGCATCGGGGACGACTGGTACAACCTGAAGTGGATTCCATTCACGCATGACGGCAGCGGCAATCATTTGTGTATCGACCTCGATCCCGCGGAAGGCGGTTGCTCCGGACAAGTGATTCGGGTCTGGCATGATGATGCGCGGCGCGAGCGTGTAGCGGGGAGCTTTTCGGCGTGGCTTGCCCGCGTCGCCGACGAGGGGCAATCAAGCTGAGCACTCGCCGAGCGTGAGGGTGGCGGGGTGTGGGCCGCTACGTTGATGCGCATGCTCCAATGGCTGTGCCGGTGGACCCTTGGGGAAGCGCTTGTCTGCGCAGGACAGGCGGGCGTTTCGCGTGCTACCGGATCAAGCAGTACAAGACGTCAGGGCAGCCCTCCTCATTCCTGCTCCCATCGCTGTATTCAACCGCAATGAACCCATGCCGCTCGTAAAACGCAGCGGCATCGAGATTCATCTGGAACGTATGGAGCTGGAGCTTGCCAACCGTCTGCGACTTCACCGATTCCAGGAGGGAAGTGCCAATCCCTTGTCGTTTGCATTCGGGGCACACATACAACTGGTCAAGCCACGCCACGCCGTCAGCAACAACGTGCGCGGCCATGCCGACAATGCGGTTATCGTTCACGGCGACGGTAACGTTGCCCGACGGAACCAGCACGTTGGCAACCCAATCGCGGACGGCGGCTTCCGAGTGCGCGAGCGGCGCATAGGATGCCAGCGTGTCGCGCGACCGTAGATAGACTTCAGCCACCTCTGCAGCATCAGCGGCAATTGCTCGACGCAAGATCAAGGGCATGTATATCCCGCTCCGAAATCGTCAAAAGGTGCACAACGATAGCAGCACGGAATCGACCTTCCAAGATCGCGGACGCATGCCGCTGAAACCGGCGAGACTGGAAGTTCCGTGCGACGTATCGAGCGTGCGGTACAGCGACCGGCTGCGAGATCCCGTCACCGGTTCGCTGCTTCATTCCGGGATTCCCGGGCGCCGACATTCCCGTATCGTCTGTCCGATTTGTCGGGATCGCATGACCTGGCCATTCCGCACCCCTGAGAGCGCGAGCGATGAAGGTCGATTGACCCGGCCATTCTCTTGCCGACCCTGCCGGCGGGCAGGTCATCCGATGCGCGTGTTTCGCAGTGGTCGTTTCTTTCGGAATCCTTCCAGACATGCCTGTCGCTCGACGATCAGTCACAGCTTCGTGCGCGATCGCCGGGTGTCGCCAGCATCACAATGACGTTGTGTCGCACGCCGCGACTGCTCGATGAGGAGTGAGCGTCCCGCTCGTTGGCCCGACTGTGTCGGACTTTTCTTGTTCGGTCGCGCAGGGGATGCTAGCGACGGCTGCGTGTGGCAACATCGCGGTGATTTCGACGTTCCATCCGGGTGCCGGCAGACCCATCTATCCGAGGGGGAGTCATGTTTGACCATGTCAAATTCGGCGTGACCGACTTTGCAGCGAGCAAGGCGTTTTTCCTGAGCGCACTCGAGCCGCTTGGCGTCGTGGTGCAGGGCGAGGGCGAGCCGTCGTACGGCATCGAGATCTCTCCGCCGGGCAAGCCGTCGTTGTGCCTGTTCCAGACGACGGAGAAACCGGCGCACCTTCACATCGCGTTCGTGGCCGACAACCGGCAGCAAGTCGACGCGTTCTATCGCGCGGCGCTGGCGGCAGGCGGGAAGGACCATGGCGCGCCGGGGCTGCGGCCGCACTATCACGCGAATTACTACGCGGCGTTCGTCATCGGGCCGGATGGGCACAATATCGAGGTGGTGTGCCATCAGGCGCAGGGGTGATCTGCGCAAGCGCGTGGAACGCGGCGATCAATGGAGCGTCCATCTCACGTACTGAAGAACCCCGCGCTATCTCGTGAACCGCCCCGATGGGCGCCCTATCGGCGGATCGCCGGCCGCAATCGCTCATTCGACAGAACCGGCCGGATCATCGACAATTCGCGCCTATCAAAACATGAGAGAAGAGGGCAGGTGCATGCGCGGGTTCCGTAAAACGCTTGGGGTGATCCTGGGCCTTTCCGTCGTTGGTGTCACAGGCGTTCAAGCCGCATCCGGCGAACTCGCCTTCCCGCGTTTCACCCAGGCGGAGGGCCGAACGGACACCGACGGCCTCCCGCTGTCCGGCGTGAAACTCTGCGTGCTTCCGGACCGTGCGCCGTGCTTCGAGATGCCGCCCGCGCCGCTGCCCAATTCGCCGAAGGAGCTTTACCAGTTCGGACTGACGCCAAGGTCCGAGCGGCTGCCGATTGCGTCGGGCGGCTCGTGGGTGTTCTTCTCGGGAATGTTTTCGGGCGGCGGCAGCGGGATGCTGGAGCGCGTGGCGATCCTGCGTTATGGCGCGAACGGCAAGATCGAGAACCTGATGCCGGAAGTCACCCAGACCGAACTGGCCGATCGCGCGATGTGGAAGGTGCCGGACGTGTCGTCCTATCCGGTGTTCGTTCGGGCCGATTATGTGTGGGGCAAGGGCGAAAGTCATTTCGAAGCGCACCTCTTCGACGTCGATGCGTGGGTGTTCGATCCCGCTACCAATCAGTACAAGAAGCGGTTGTCCTACCGGACGACCAAACGCTATGACCGCGGCGAGGGCTCGGACCATGTGCTGACTTCCGAGCGTGCAGAGATTCTGCGGCGCCTCGCGGCCAGCAAGTAGCCCGGGGCCGGTGGCGCACCGGGAAGCCGTCGAGATGCACGACGGGTTTCGGCGGATCCGGCGGGCCGTTCAACGCAGGCGTGGCACGTGAAACCTTACCGCTGCGCGTCCCCGTAAGTCTCCTTGCACACCCCACGCAACGCCTCGACGAGCAGATCCCGCGCCGGCGAGCGCGAATCGGCGGCGCGGGTGAACAGCGCGATGGGCGGAAGCGTCCACACCAGCGAGTACGGCACGATGGCCACGCCGGCGATCCGCACCAGTTCTTCCGCGATATCGGCCGGCACGATCGACACGGCCTCGTCGCTCGACGCGATCATCTCGCCGATCAGCTTGGATGAATAACTCTCGACGATCGGAACGGGCGGCGCGATGCCGGCCGACAGGAACAGGTCGGTGACCTGTTCCCGCATCGGCGTATGCGGCGCGCCGAGAATCCAGTCGAGCGCGTGCAGCTTGTGCCAGTCGAGCGCGGTGCGGGCCAGTTTCGCGGCAAGGCGCCGGCTCGCGATCATGCGCGGCTGCTGCTGGTACAAGACCTCGAAGGAGACCTGCCCCAGGTCGATCGCCGACGAGGCCCGCCCGATCACGATGTCGACGCCGTGGTCCCTGAGCTGCAGCAGCAGCTGATCGCTGGTGCCCTCATGAATCGTCACGGTCAGGCGCCGCTCCATGCGCGCTTGCAGCCGCTTGAGCGCGGCCGACAGCATCTGCCCGGAAATGAACGGAATCACGCCGATGTGCAGATGGGCCGCATGGCCGGCGGCGACGGCCTCCATCTCGCGGGCGAGGTGGTCGAGATCCTTGATCATCGCCTTCGCCCGCTCGAGCACGACCGCGCCGAGCGCGGTGGGCCGCATGCCGCGCGACGAGCGCTCGAACAGCGGCGTGCCGAACATGCTCTCCAGCTCGGACAGCGCATTGGTCACGGCGGGCTGGCTGCTGGCCATGTGCTCCGCGACGCGCGTCAGCGACCCGTGCTGCTGGATTTGCAGCAACAGCACCAGGTGCCGCATCTTCAAGCGGGCGCCCAGCCGCCTGACCACGTCGTTTGCGTCAAAAGTCATTGACTGGTCACGTATCCATCATGAAAAAGTGATGGACCGATATTAAAACAGAATCAACACGTTATGGCGGATCCCTAGAATCCCCTTCATGGATCGCGCCGGGACTGGCCTGGCGCCCGTGCCCGGATCGAAAAACATGAAACAGACTGAGACACAGCAGCAGGCAGCGTTCGACTATCACGAATTTCCGACGCCGGGAAAGATCTCGGTCGTCGCCAGCAAGCCGCTCGTGACCCAGCGCGATCTCGCGCTGGCGTACACGCCGGGCGTGGCGGGCGTGTGCGAGGCCATCGCCGCCGATCCGCTGCAGGCGCACCGGTTCACGAGCCGCGGCAACCTGGTGGGCGTGATCACGAACGGCACGGCCGTGCTCGGCCTGGGCAACATCGGCCCGCTCGCGTCGAAGCCGGTCATGGAAGGCAAGGCGGTGCTGTTCAAGAAGTTCGCGGGGATCGACGTCTTCGACATCGAGATCAACGAAACCGATCCGGACAAGCTGGTCGACATCATCGCCGGCCTCGAGCCGACCTTCGGCGGCATCAACCTCGAGGACATCAAGGCGCCCGAGTGCTTCACGGTCGAGCAGAAGCTGCGTGATCGCATGAAGATCCCCGTCTTCCACGACGACCAGCACGGCACCGCCATCACCGTCTCCGCCGCGTTCATCAACGGGTTGAAGGTCGTCGGGAAGTCGATTTCGGAAGTGAAGGTCGTGACGTCGGGGGCCGGCGCCGCGGCGCTGGCCTGTCTGGACCTGCTGGTCGACCTCGGGCTGCCGGTTGAAAACGTCTGGGTGACCGACATCGAGGGCGTCGTCTATCGCGGCCGCACCACGCTGATGGATCCGGCGAAGTCGCGCTTCGCGCAGGACACCGACGCGCGCAAGCTGGCCGACGTGATCGGCGGCGCGGACGTGTTCCTGGGCCTGTCGGTCGGCGGCATCCTGACCGCCGAGATGCTGAAGGCGATGGCGCCGCGCCCGCTGATTCTCGCGCTGGCCAACCCCACGCCGGAAATTTTCCCGGAACTGGCGCATGCGACGCGCGACGACGTCGTGATCGCGACGGGCCGCTCGGACTACCCGAACCAGGTCAACAACGTCCTCTGCTTCCCGTACATCTTCCGGGGCGCGCTGGACGTCGGCGCGACGACGATCACCCGCGAAATGGAGATCGCCGCCGTTCACGCGATCGCGGGGCTGGCCGAGGAAGAGCAGAACGAAGTGGTCGCGGCGGCCTACGGGGCGTACGACGTGGCGTTCGGCGCGCAATACCTGATTCCGAAGCCGTTCGACCCGCGCCTGATCGTCCGTATCGCGCCGGCCGTGGCCAAGGCGGCGATGGACGGCGGCGTGGCGAAGCGCCCGCTGACCGATCTCGACGCGTACGTCGAGCAACTGCAGCAATTCGTCTACCACTCCGGTGCATTCATGAAGCCGCTGTTCGCGACGGCGCGCCGGCTGGTGCGCGACGGCGGCAAGGCGCGGATCGTCTTTACCGAAGGCGAGGACGAGCGCGTGCTGCGCGCGGTGCAGGTGATCGTCGACGAGAAGCTGGCGCGGCCGATCCTGGTCGGGCGCCCGGAGGTACTGCTGGCGCGCATCGAGCGATTCGGCCTGCGGATCCGGCTCGGCCAGGATGTCGAGGTGACGAATCCCGAGTATGACGAGCGCTTCCCGCAGTACTGGACGAAGTACTGGGAGCTGCGCTGCCGGGATGGCATCTCGAAGGAGATGGCGCGGGTCGAGATGCGGCGCCGCCTGACGCTGATCGGCGCGATGATGGTGCGGCTTGGCGACGCGGACGGGATGATCTGCGGGACGGTGGGTGAGTATCACAACCACCTGCGGTTCGTGGACGAGGTGATCGGGAAGAAGCCGGGGGCGTCGACCTATGCGGCGATGAACATCCTGTTGCTCGACCAGCGGACGGTCGCGCTGGTGGATACGCACGTCAACGACAATCCCGACGCGGAGCAGATCGCGGAATTCACGATCGCCGCGGCGCGTCAGATGGAATGGCTGAACCTGACGCCGAAAGCGGCGCTGCTGTCGCGGTCGAACTTCGGGTCGGGGAGCGCGGCGTCGGGCGTGAAGATGCGCCGGGCGCTGGAGATCGTCCGGGAGCAGGCGCCGGATATCGAGGCGGACGGCGAGATGCATGGCGACTGCGCGCTCGACGAGGGCTTGCGGTCGAAGCTGCTGCCGATGTCGCCGCTGAAGGGCGCTGCCAACCTGCTGGTTTGCCCGAACGTGGATGCGGGGAATATCGCGTACAACCTGCTCAAGACCGAGGCGGGCAGCAACGTGGCGGTGGGGCCGTTCCTGCTGGGCGTCAACGCGCCGGTGAACATCCTGACGTCGAGCGCGACGGTGCGCCGGATCGTGAACATGGCGGCGTTGACGGTGATCGAGGCGAATCGCAACGCGTCTGCCTGAGCAGGCAACGAAGGCGCCGCGTAGCGGAATCCGGGTGGTAGCGGGTTCCGCTATCCGGTCGCCTGAATGAACAGGGGGCGTGGGTGGTTCGTGTCGCTGAGCTGCGTGTGTCAAGGGCGATTGGCTGCGGCTAGCTTCGGGCGTCGGCAATCGTTTGCACGCAGCCACCCGCACCTCGGCTTTACCCTGAGACGCACCCGCCGCCGCCTCTCCCGGCACCAGCTTCTCGCGCCGATGCTGCAGTGCATTTAATAAGTATCACGTAACAACTTACCTGGCGCGGCATCCTGCCGCATCCACTTTTGATACCGATCCTAATGATCTTTTTAGGGCTCGCCACTTTCAATATCATCCGATAATTACCTTTTATTTTCGTCTAAAATCGCGCTTCTTCTTACTTTAGGACGGAAAGCGTTTTGAAAAGACTGACGAAAAATATCTCGCGCACGGCCATCGCCGCATGCGTCGCTTATGCCGGGCTCCTGCCTTTATCCCGGCCCGCTGAAGCCCAGGTCGAACCTCTGAAGAATCCCGTCTACGGCGTGACCCTCGACGACCTGACCAAGCTGGACGCGATCGTCGCGTCGCTGCAGAACCTGCCGTACAAGCCCACCGTGCGTGTCGTGTTCGATCCGGGTACGTCGGCCGCCGACTACTACGCTCCGCTGCTGCGACTGCACGCCGTCGCGTACGTGATGGGCGAAGTCTACGATTCTTACTATTTCCCGACGGATCTCGCCACGTACAAGGCCAGGACGCAGGAACTGGTGTCGCAGTTGAAGAACACGGTCGACGTCTGGGAGATCGCGAACGAAATCAACGGCGAATGGCTGCGTAACGACCCGAGCGGGACGAACAGCGTGGTCAACGCGCAAGAGCAGCAGATCGGCCAGATGGTCGCGGCGGCCAACCAGATCGTGAAATCGAACGGCGGCAAGACGGCCATCACGCTGTACTACAACGACGACAGCAAGGGCACCAACTGCTGGGAGAAGCCGCAGGATTACTGGAAGACGTGGCCGACCACCTTCCTGTCGTCGACGGTCCGCCAGCAAGCCGACTACGCGCTGTTCAGCTACTACCCGTACCAGGATTGCCCGGGGCTGAATCCGACGTGGAAGAACGATTTCGCGGCGCTGGAAAGCATCTTCCCGAACGCGAAGGTCGGCTTCGGCGAAATCGGCACCTCGAATACCTCCGCGCCGGCGTCGGTGCAGCAGAACCTGATCAAGACGTACTACCCGATGGTCAACAGCATGACCGATCCGCGTTTCATCGGCGGATTCTTCTGGTGGAACTACGCCGAGCAGATGGTTCCGTATTCGACGAGCTCGTACTTCCAGCTGTTGCGTCAAACGATCATCACGCTCAAGGCGCCCAACTAAGCGCAAAGCGCCATCCATGAGCAAGCGTCAGCGTCGCTGTTAGAACCACAATGTCGCGCGTACCACGAGACCACGTGCGCGTGCCGCTGACGTCAACCCGAACCGGTATTGCACCGTGACATCCAGATAGCTTGCCGGCGCGCTATATCGGCCTTCGCGAAACCAGTACCGAAACTGGATGCCGGGCCCGGCGCCGATCGCCGTCTTGTCCGGCTGCCGATTGTCGTGATCGCCTGCCACCGCGGCGTGCGGGTAGATGGTCAGCCGATCGCTGATCATCGGCAAACGCCAGGTGTGCCCGTAACGCAACTCCGAATAAATGATGTATCGCCCCGCGCTGATGAAGTAAGCGCCTTCAACGTAGGCCTGCCAGCTGCGCCAGCTCGGCTCTGTGACCCTCAGGTCGGTCCCGCCTTCCGACGAATAACCCAGGCGCATCAGCCAGTCCGTCATCGACTGGCTGCCGACGTGGAACAGCCGCTCGGCGGTCAGCACGACGTTCTGGTCGGGCAGCGGCTTGTAGCGCGCGCCCACCGAACCCTGCACGGTCGGCAGCCCGGTCGTGTTGCCCGATCCGTCGTAGGCCGTGCCGTATCCGCGCACGAAGAACTGGAAGATGCGGCCGTTCTGATAGCCGATCTTCGGCGGCTGCCAATACACTTCCACACCCGGCTGCAGCACGCTGATGGTGCCTTGTGGGCCGAACGCGGCCGACTGGTACGGCGCGCTCAGGACGAACCCCCAGCTGCGCTGAAGCTGCTCGACCTCCCGCCGATAGCCGAACTTGTGTTGCGCATCGAAGGTGTGTTCGTTTTCGTCGGCGTCGAGGCTGTGCTCGAACAGGTCGATGGACTCCTGGTTCAGCCCGATCCGCTTGGCGGCGTAGCCCGCGTCCGCGTAGTTCATCGCATTGCCGGCACCGCCGGAAAATCCCGCCTGGAATGCGTCGAGCGCCTCGCGATCCTTGTGGTCGCGCAGGAGGTCATAGGCATCCTGCAACTTCTGCTGCGCGGTATTGTCGACCGGCGCCTCGGCGGCCTGATCGTCCAGCCGCGCCTGCGCCGCGATCGACGCGGCCATGTTGCGCTCGCCTTCGGTCGTCGCGTCGCTGGCCGCCAGGTCGGCCATGCGGATGGCGGTGTCGCGGTCGCCTGCCTGCAGGCTCATCTGCGCGATGCGCACCTGGACCACGGCCGATTTTTCATCGGCCAGCGGCGCCAGCGCGATGCCGGCTTCATGCGGAAGCTTCGCCGCGAGCGCGCTGTCCGACCAGGCGAGACGCAGGTTGCGCTGCTGTTCCTTGCTCCATTTCCCGGTCGCGACGGCGGCCGCGAAATCGCTGCAGGCAACGTCGTAGCGCATCTGCCGCTGCGCCAGGTAGCCATGCTGCGCGCGTACCGCCGCACTCTTCGGAAAACGAACGATCAGCGATTCCACCATCGAATCCGCTTCGTCGACCTTTCCTTCCCGTCGGTAAACGTCGACGAGCAGCAGCCCGAGCTGTTCGCTTCCGGGCTGAAGCTTGATGGCGCGCGACGCATACACTTCCGCGAGGGGCAGGTCGCCGGCATTGATTGCCTTGTAGGCGCTGTCGGCGAGCTTGTAGGCCTTGGGCGTCAGTTGCTGCGCGGCGGACGCCGGCGCCTGCCAGGCCAGCGACACGGCGATTGCCAGTGCGCTCAACCGTGCGCAGCGCTTGAGGCTGGCCGCGATCGGGCGTGTCGAATGCTTCATGCCTGTTCTCCCGACGGTTTCTGCGCGGGAGCGCCTTGCTGCGCGGCCGGGTCGCCGTCGCGCAGGCGCGTGAGTTCGACGAAGCGCGAGTGCCGGGCGAGCTCGGCGGTAATCTCCGTGTCGCAGGCAATGAAATAGGCCACCTTCGCCCGGGCGCCGCGCCGCACGACGTCCTGTTCGTCCGGCGTGAGCGGCCGCCCGACCGCGATGTTCAGCGTGCCGTCGTCCGCCGTTGAAAACGGGACGGCCCGATACGCGTACTGCAGCTCGAAGGCGAGCGAATCCGCGAAGTGGCCCACCGCGACGTTGCCCAGGCTCACCCGGGGCAGCTCGGCTTGCTCGGCGATCGCGTCCGCGAGCGATTCGGTCGAGATCTCGCTGCCTTCGATCAGCAATTCGCCCAGCCGCTTGCCGCAGGTCAGTTGCTTCTCGAGGCTCGCCTGCAATTGCTCCAGCGTGACCACGCCCCAGCCGACGAGGATCTCGCCGATCTTGAGGCGCACCTTCCCGAGCTCCTGGTTCGACAGGTAGGTATGACTGGTCTTGTCCCACGCGATGGGCTTGCCGCTCACGAGATGGCCGAGATAGATGCGCCACGCACGGCAGACCGCGTAGAAGTTGATCAGGTTGTTGACGAACATCCGCGGGATCGAGAGCAGCCCCTGGAGCGGGCCGTTCAGCTTGCTGACGAAGTGATAGCGTTGCCCGGCGCGCGCGAACAGCATCGCGGTGTTCACCCACAGCAGCGGCGTGACCCACGAGTTCGCCATGACGGCAGAGGCGCCGGCGGGGATGGCAACGCCGGCGTGCTGGAGCGCCGCAAGCAGCAGGAAATTGAGCAGCACGGCATAGGCAATCACCGAAAACAGTGACGTCACGATGCCTTTGCGATCATGGAAGAACATGTAGCGGGTGAGCAGGTTGCCCTTCCAGCCGAGCTGCTCCCAGCCCTGGAAGGCGATGCCGAGAATCCAGCGCGCGCGCTGACGGTACGCGGTGCGAAATGTCTTGGGAAAGTACTCGCGCGTGGCCAGCAGGTTCCGATTGACGACGTTGCCGTTGGCACGCTGGCCGCCGGTGTCGCGTGCGATATCCGAAAGCGGGAAGCGGGCAAAGGTTTCCTTCATGCCGAGGTCGCGCAGCCGGAAGCTGAAGTCATAGTCCTCGGTCAGCGAACAGGTGTTGAACGGACAACCGTTGCGCTCCTTCATCGCCGCTTCGATCGAGCGCCGGCTGTAGCATGACGCGACGCCCGCGCCCGGGACGATGCCGGTCAGCCGGGCGCGCACCGGCACGTCCTTCTGGTGCGTTTCGCTGAAGTCGTCGAGGTAGCAGCCGGCGACGAACTCGTTCCATTTCCGCGGCAACGACAGCACGGGAAGCTGGACCAGGTCGCTGTCCGCCACCGCGTGGTTGAGGTACTTGAGTTCGACCGGATGAATGACGTCCTCGCAGTCGTGCATGACGACGCCCGCGAACTGGATGTGATGGACCGATTCGTAACGCAGGATGGCTTCGACGATCCAGTTCAGGCAGTCCGCCTTGCAGGTCGGCCCGTCGTTCATCACGGTCGCGCGCGTGACCCGGCCCGGATACCGGCGGACCATGCGTTCGACCTCGGCCGTGGTTTCCGCATCGTTGTGATAGGTGCCGACGAATATCACGTAGCGCTCGTACTCGAGCGTCGCCAACGTGTTCTCGATCATCTTGGCGATCACGTCATATTCTTTCCACGCCGGCACCATCAGCGCCAGATGCCGCTCTTCCAGCGCGCGCAGCATGCCGATATCGATCGTTTGCGATTTTTCGCGGCGCAGGATGCGCCCGATTTCAAAGGACCAATAGCAGGCATCCAGCGTGAGGTCATCCAGTGTGCTGACCAGGATGACGATTGCGGTCACAATGGTGACGATGTTAAGCGCATATAAATACGCACTCCAAACCATGTTGTCCATCATCTTTCCCGCGCTGTTATCTTTTATTTGATTATTTCCCCTCGTACCGACGCAAGACGAAACGTTCATTCGTCCTCGTCGCCCCGTCACGTCCACTGCGTGGTGTGCGCCACGCGAATGCCTGCCGCTCGAAAAAGCGCGCGCCGCGCGCGCTTCGTCGATGCAGCCACGTCACATCGCGAGCGATGCAACGTGTTCAGTGGATGACTTTTGGACAGCCCATTTCCGCCTGCCTGCCTCCGTCACTGCATCCTTCAACGCTCGCAGCCGCTCTCCGCCCGGCGCGCGCGCATGGCTCCCCGCGCATCGACTTCGCAACACAGTGCTCATGTAGCAAGTCGTGCGCCATCGCCGCGCGACCCTTGACGTTGCGGGCGCCGCGAACCGCCGCACAGGATCGGCCCGCCGAATCCGAGCCAAATGTTTCAGTGCTGAAACACGCTGTAGATCGACCGGATGACACATCGTTTTCGGACCCTCGGCACGTGCGCGGCTGGCGCCCTCCGAAAATCGTCATGCGATTCCAGCGGTGACCGGCCGGACGAATGGGCGTTGAACCGGAAATCGAGCGCGCCAGGCGTCGTTGCGCGTGCGGGCGTGCCATCCACGGCGATCGTCGCATCGCGATCCGCGAAGCGTGGGGCACGACAGGTTTCGCCCGGGGCGCATGAACGGGTTTCGCGTGTTTGTCCGATTAAATTCGTGACACCGCCGCGTTGCACGCCTGAAACGTTTTATCGACGCATTTTCGAGCGGCCTCGATGCGCCAATTTCGTCGCCTTGGCGCTATGCCCATTTGCGACGGATGGTACGGTTCTAGCTTGAAAGTAAAACCATCTCCTACCGGATTTATTTGTCTGGTTTCAATTGCGCATCAAAATATTCACGACATGGCGCCCCGATTCCGGATGGTGATTCGACGTGCTCGTTTCGCTAACGAGATGAACTTATTTCGCATATCAAAGGATGAAAATCATGCCTTCGCATCGCAATCAATCTTTTCGAAACGGGTTGAGCGCCGCCGGATCAATCGTCGCATTGATCACGACGCTCGTCTTCGCCGTCGGCGTTCAGGATGTGGGTGCGCAGCAGACGAGTAATTCCTCTGCCCAGAAGATCAAGCCGCCTCCGCTGCCGAACGGCTCGGCGCACGTCAACGTGAAAGCCGGCATGTCCGACGAGGATTGGGAAAAGGCGTACAAGGAAACGGGCCGCCCGAAGTTCAGCAAGAAGTCCGTCAGTAAATCCAACGGCAATGTGGAACGTGAATAGGGAGAAACGGCCATGAAAAAGATCTTGCTCGTCATCGCCCTGCTTGCGGGACTCGCGCAAATGACATTGCCGGGCACCGCGCATGCGCAGGCCACCACTGCCCATACGCTCATCCTGTACGACAATCCGGCCAACGATCCGTTTTCGAAGCTGGGCCTGATGTACAGCATCATGCTGAGGAACCTGCTGGGTCACTTCAATACGACGGTCGATCTGGTTCCGATCCAGAACTACACGGCCGGCATGGTCGGGAATCACGACGCGACGTTCTATATCGGCAACTACTACAACAACCCGATTCCGACCGCGTTCATGAGCGACGTGATGACTACCAAGAAGACGGTGGTCTGGTTCAAGTACAACCTGTGGCAGCTGGCATGGAACACGGCCTACACGTTCAACCAGACCTACGGGTTCAGCTTCCTGGGCCTCGCCGGGATGAACGCGACGCCATCGTCGAGCAATCCGAATCCCGGGTTCTACGACACGGTCACGTACAAGAACCTGCCGATGGTCAAGTACTACGCCTATGACGCGTCGTCCGGCACCATCAATGCGGATCCGGACGTCGGACTGACCCAGGTCGTCGATGCCACCAAGGCGCAGGCGCTCGTCACCATCAAGAACAGCAAGAGCGGCGCAACCGCACCGTACGTCATGCGCGCGGGCAACTTCTGGTACTTCGCGGACATGCCGTTCTCCTATATCGGCCCGACGGATCGCTACCTGGTGATCTGCGACATCCTGCACGACATCCTGCAGACCAATGCACCGGTGAATCATCGTGCGCTCGTCCGCCTGGAGGACCTCGACGCGTATACCACGACGAGTTCGATGCAGCTGCTGACGAACTACATGTACTCGAAGCGGATTCCGTTCACGATGGCCACCATCCCGTTGTATACCGACCCGAACGGCTACTACAACGGCGGTGTGCCGGAGACGATCCATCTGGCGCAGGCAACGGGCCTCAAGCGGGCGCTGAATTATGCGCTGTTGCGCGGCGGCTCGATCGTGATGCACGGCTATACGCACCAGTACGATTCGACACCGAACCTGCTGAATGCCGTCAGCGGCAGCGACTACGAGTTCTGGTACGCGGTGCAGAACCGGCCGGTTGATGAGGATTCCGTGCAATGGGCGGAGGGCAGAATGGCCGATGGCCTGCTCGAGTTCACGCTCAACGGCTACAAGATCGTCGGCTGGGCCGCACCGCAGTACCAGATGTCCCCGGCCGCGTCGTCGGCGACGGCCCTCACGTTCCCGACCACGTTCCAGCGGGCCGTGTACTACACGTCGACCAAACCGCAACTCGGCACGGGTGCCGCCAACCAGGACTTTTCGGCCGGGCAGTTTTTCCCGTACATCATCAACGCTGATTACTACGGGCAGCGGATCATTCCGGAGAACCTGGGCAGCGTGCAGTACAACATCTGCAACGTCGACCCGTTCTCGTGCATCACCTACACGTGGCAGCAAATCGTGACCAATGCGCAGTATGGCCTGGCGGTGCGGGACGGTTTCGCGTCCTTCTTCTTCCATCCGTACTGGCTCGAACCGGATCTCGGATTGCCGGCG
This sequence comes from Burkholderia sp. AU31652, assembly GCF_002223155.1. Lineage (NCBI taxonomy): Bacteria > Pseudomonadati > Pseudomonadota > Betaproteobacteria > Burkholderiales > Burkholderiaceae > Burkholderia > Burkholderia sp. AU31652. The sequence continues at coordinate 504,111 of NZ_NKFG01000005.1, forward strand.
TATCAGGACTTCCAGAGCATGATTACCGGCATTACGAATCTCGGCTACACGTGGGTGGACGGCACGACGGCCAAGTGACGCAGGCGTAGCGACAGCAACGTGCGACCCGCATTGGCAACGCGGGTCGCACGTTTGCATTTGATCGGCTACGATGACGCGCAGGCATGCTTCCGGAGAGCCAGCGATGACCATGTATGCGACGCCGGCCTGGCGCAGGATTCAACAACGCATGGGCGGGCTTCGACTCGCAGCGCAACCAGGCTCGCTCGCCGCCGCGCCGCGTTCGCCTCGCGCGGCGACGCTCGCGGCGATCGGCGCATCGCTCGTCGTGGCCGCCTGCAGCTGGACCGCGCACGACGTGCACGCCGACGGCATCGCCTGGCAGGTGGACAACACGACGACCAATCCGGCCGGCAACTGGCAGATCCTCGGCATCCACGATCTGCTGATTCAATGGACCGTCGTCGACGATACCGCGTTCATCGCCAACACCCGCATCCAGCCTGCCGCGCACCTTCCCGACTGGGAGCGTATCGGTCGTGAGCCCTGGGCGAGGAACGTGATCCTGGGCCTCGCCGGCTACCAGGACGAAAAACGGGCGCGCACCCATCTGTCGACGCTCGCCGATCAATCCCTCGAAGTAGCGCACGCAACGATCCCGCTGCATGTCACCGGTTATTACTTTCCGGTGGAGATCGATCCGACCTGGCAGGACGCGCCCAAGCTCGCCGCGATCCTGCAACGGCTGCCGCGTCCGCTTTGGGTGAGCGTGTACGACCAGACCAACATCGGCGGAAAGACGCTCGCGGACTGGCTCGCGGCGTGGCTGCCCGCGGACGTCGGCGTGTTCTTCCAGGACGGCTGCGGCGTCTATGCCCGCGAGCCGTATGTCGCGCGCAGCTACCTCGACGAACTCGTTTCAAAACTGGGCAAGCAACGCGTGCGGGTGATCGCCGAGGCATTCCGGCCCGCCGAGCGGGGCGGGTTTCGCGCCGCCAGCGCCGACGAGTTGAGCAAGCAACTGGTGGCCTATCGCGGCTACTCGGTCTATCTGTTCGACGGTCCGCACTACGTGTCGGACGACCTCACGCGCGCGCTGTCGACGTGGAAGCCCAAGCCGCCGCCGCCCGCGCCTGCGGGGCCGGCGCACTGATTCGGCCGGGTCCCGGCCACAAGCTGGGCGGGCAGGGTGAGCGCGTGGCGAAACGAAACAGTCGGGCGGATTGGCTTTCCGCCGGCAACACGTGCGTAAAACCCTGGGTCGAAACGCTGGCGGACCGCGCGTTTTGCTGCTCCCGCCCGCGCCCCATGTGATGACCAAACCGCAAGACCTAGTGCATAGATATCGTTTGCCGCGGCCTTAATGACTATCGACAATCGTGGCTCGATTTCACCGCCGTGGCGCCAGAAGCGCCGCGGTGGCCGGTATCGGGCGGCTATCCCGGCCGTCCGCGCCATCCAGCTCACGACGACATGTACGCGTTCACTCCCTCATTCCAGAATCCCGCCGGCTCGCCGATCCGCGAACTGTTCAAGTACCTGTCCGAACCGGGCATGATTTCCTTCGCGGGCGGTTATCCGGCCAGCGACCTGTTCGACGTCGACGGCCTGAACGCAGCCGCCGGGCGCGCGTACGCGCAGCCCGTGCGCTGCCTGCAATACGGCCCGACCGACGGCCTCGCCGAACTGAAGCAGCAATTGATCGCGCTGATGGGGCGGCGCGGCGTAACGTGCACGGCGGCCGAACTGCTCGTCACGACCGGTTCGCAGCAGGGTCTCGACCTGCTGCTGCGCGTGATGGTGTCGCCCGGCGACGTCGTGCTGACCGAGCAACCGGCTTACCCGGCGACGCTGCAGGCGATGCGTCTGCAGCAGGCGCGCATCGTGACGATTCCGGTCGACGGCGCGGGCCTCGACGTCGATCGTCTCGGCGAACAGCTCGCGTCCGGCGCGATCGCGCAGCCGAAACTGCTGTACACGGTCCCGACCTTCGCGAACCCGACGGGCGCGACGCTCACGCGCGAGCGCCGGCTGAAGCTGCTGCGTCTCGCGGTGCAATACCGTTTCCTGATCGTCGAGGACGATCCGTACGGCGACCTGCGTTTCGCGGGCGAAGCCGTGCCGTCGATGCTGGCGCTTGCCGATGAAGTGGACGGCGCGCGCGACTGGATCGTGCATTTCGCGAGCCTGTCGAAGATCGTCGCGCCCGGGCTGCGCGTGGGCTGGACGATCGCGCCGGCCGAGATCGCGCGGCGCTGCGTGATCGCGAAGCAGACGGTCGATCTGTGCAGCACGCCGTGGACCCAGGCGGCCGCCGCCGAGTATCTGGCCGACGGTGCGCTCGAACGCCATCTACCGCGCATCACGGCCGCGTACCAGCGCAAATGCGACGCGATGTGCGACGCGTTGCGCGGCGGCCTCGGCGATGCGATCGAATTCCATCGTCCCGAAGGCGGGATGTTCGTGTGGGCGCGGATCGGCGCGGTGTCGTCGGACGTGCTGCTGCAACAGGCGATCGCGAACAAGGTCGTGTTCGTGCCGGGCAAGGCGTTCTTCGCGGACAACGTCGACGCGGCCTCGCTGCGCCTGTCGTTCGCCGCGCCGGACGTCGACGCGATCCGGGAAGGCGTGGCGCGCCTCGTGCGCGCGTATGGTGCGGCGCTGGCCGCGTGAGGAGACATCAACGTGAACATCACCGTCAACGACACCGTATCGATGAGCATCGCGCCGGGCACGGGCGATAACCGGCCGGTTGCGCACCGGTCGTCGCAGATCAGCGCCGGGCCGCAGTATGTGGCCGACGTGCTCGGCCGCTTCGGCGCGGAGCCGGCGGCCGACCTCGGCGACGCGGCACCGGTCGTACTCGGCTACAACTGAGCCGCGCGGCGACGGCCGGCGCGCCGCGCGCGTGCCGTCGCCGCAGCAAACGGTTAAGCTGGCGCGATCGCAACCTGCACGATCGCCGCTTCGTCATGCCTGACTCCCCTTCCGAATCACTCGCGCAAACCTACGAGCGCCTGTGGTCCTGCCTCGAATCCGGCGTGAGCGCGCAACGCTCGCCGTTCACGATGCTGCAGGCCGCGACGCTCGGCGTCGACGGCGCGCCGAAGGTCCGCACGATCGTGTTGCGTCAGGTGAACCGCGCCGATCGCGTGCTGTCGTTTCATACCGATGCGCGTTCGGAGAAGGTCGCGGAGCTGCGCCGCGATCCGCGTATCGCGCTCGTCGCCAACGATCTCGATGCGCTCGTGCAGATTCGCGTGGAAGGTGCGGCGTCGATCTGCGACGACGAAGCGCAACGGCGCGCGGTCTGGCAAGCGAGCCGTCCGCATACGCTGCTGCTGTATCGCGCACCGTTGCCGCCGGGTACGCCGGTCGCGTCGCCGGAAGCCGCGCAGGTCCCGGCGAGCCAGGGGGCAGCATCAACCGATGACGGCTACGGCAACTTCTGCCTGCTTCACGTGACCGTGACGCGTATCGACTGGCTCGAACTTGCGCGCACCGGCCATCGCCGCGCGGTGTTCGACCTGCACGAACGCGGCTACGAAGGCCGCTGGGTCGCGCCCTGACGCTGCCGACGCCCGCTCAAGGGCGCCTGTCCGACACCACCTGCGCGGCCATCCACTCGCGCATCACGACGATCGCATCGTCGTCGCGGCGCTCGGCCGGATACACGAGATAGAACCCCACCGACAGCGGAAACGCGAAATCGAACGGCTTGCACAGCCTGCCCGCGGCGATGTCGCGCTCGACCAGCGGATCGGTCGCAAGCGCGATGCCCTGGCCGGCGACGGCCGCATCGATCGCGAGCGACGTCTGGTTGAAGCGCAACCCCTTGTGCGGATCGATGTCGACGGGTTCCGGCATCGCGGCGAGGAACTCGGGCCACAGGTCGTGCGCGTCGTGCAGCAGCACGTGGCCCGCGAGCGCGCGCGGCGACGCGGGCGCGGCCAGCAGCGCGGGGCTGCACACGGCGCACACGTCGAGCGGAAACAGCGCATGCGTGGCGAGATGCTTGCCGAACGGCGGCTTGCCGTAGCGGATCGCGAGATCGACGCCGTCATGCCGGAACGTTGCGATCTGCGGGTCGGCGATCACGCGCACGTCGTAGTCGGGATGCGCATCGGTGAACTGCGCGAGCCGCGGGATCAGCCATTTCGACGCGAACGACGGCGTCGTGCTGATCGTCAGCGCGGCACGGCGCTTGACGAGCTTGTCGGTCGCGTCGGCGATCGCATGCAGCGCGCGCTGCACGTCGGAGAAATACGCGGCGCCGTCATGCGTCAGCGCGAGGCCGCGCGGCAGGCGTTCGAACAGCTTCAGGCCGAGCACGTCCTCGAGGTGGCGCACCTGCTGCGCGACGGCGCCCTGCGTGACGCCGATCTCGTCGGCGGCGGCGCGGAAATTGAGGTGCCGCGCGGACACTTCGAATGCACGAAGCGCATTCAGCGGCGGCAGGCGGGAGGGGCGAGGTGGCATCGTCAGGCTATAGAAAAACTATCGGCTGGAGGCAGAAATACTGGTTCGACAGTCGTGATGGATGCGCCTACATTACCACCATGGCGGGCCGAACGGCGGCTGCGCGGCGGCAGGATTCGAACGAGGAGCACATCGTGACTGTAGAAAAAGTAGCGTTGATCACGGCGGCGGGCAAGGGCATGGGCGCGGCGATCGCGCGTGAGCTGGCGGCGACGGGCTATCGCGTCGCGCTGATGTCGCCGTCGGGCAGCGCGGTGGCGCTCGGGGACGAACTGGGCGGGTTCGGCATCCAGGGCTCGGTGACGGAAGAAGCCGACATCAACCGGCTCGTGCAGGAAACGGTGGCGCGCTACGGTCGCATCGATGCGGTCGTGAACAACACCGGACACCCGCCGAAGGGCGAGCTGCTGGCGATCACCGACGACAACTGGCACGCGGGGCTCGACCTGATCCTGCTGAACGTGGTGCGCGTGATGCGCCGCGTGACGCCGATCTTCCAGCAGCAGGGCGGCGGCGCGGTGGTCAACATCTCGAGTTTCGCGGCGGATGCGCCCGAGCAGCCGATGCCCGTTTCGTCGGCGCTGCGCGCGGCGCTGAGCGCGTGGACGCGGCTTTACGCGGAACGCTACGCGGCCGAGAACATCCGGATGAACGCGGTGCTGCCGGGCTTCATCGACAGCTGGCCGGAAACGCCGGAGATCGTCGCGCGCATTCCGGCCGGCCGCTTCGGCAAGACCGGCGAGATCGCGAAGACGGTCGCGTTCCTGCTGTCGGACGGGGCGGGCTACATCACCGGCCAGAACATTCGCGTCGACGGCGCGATCGTCAAGGCGCTCTGAGCGGCGCGCGCGCGGGCGGCTGCAGGGGCCGGGCCGCTCGCCGCGCAGCCGCTACAAACGCGTACAAATCAGACAAATACCGGATACATCAGACCTTTCAAATGGGCGACGCCGCGTGACGCGGGCGCGCCGGATTGAAAGCGTGGGCGCGTTTCCCGCGCGCGGCATGTTCACTTTCCACTTCACGAAAGGAGATGCCGAACGATGTCTTCCACACCGTTTTCCCCGATGCGTCGCCACCTGCTGGCCACCTCCGTGGCCGCCGGGGTCTCGGCGATGCTGCCCACCGCGCTGCATGCGGCGACCGGCGCGAGCGGCGCGACCGGCATACGCCCGTTCACCGCGCACATTCCCGATGACGCCGTGGCCGACCTGCGCCGCCGCATTGCCGCGACGCGCTGGCCGGGGCGCGAGACCGTCGCCGACGAATCGCAAGGCGTGCGGCTCGCGCGCATGCAGGCGCTGCTGCGTTACTGGGGCACCGACTACGACTGGCGCAAGGGCGAGGCGCGCCTGAACGGCTTCCCGATGTTCATCACGGAAATCGACGGGCTCGACATTCATTTCATTCACGTGCGCTCGCGGCACGAGAACGCGATGCCGATGATCATGACGCACGGCTGGCCGGGCTCGATCTTCGAGTTGCTGAAGACGATCGGCCCGCTGACCGATCCGACCGCGCACGGCGCGAGCGCGGACGATGCGTTTCACGTCGTCGTGCCGTCGTTGCCGGGTTTCGGCTTCTCGGGCCGCCCGACACGGACCGGCTGGGGTTCCGACCACATCGCGCGCGCTTGGGGCGAGCTGATGGCGCGGCTCGGCTATACGCGCTTCGTGTCGCAGGGCGGCGATTGCGGCTCGGTGATCTCGCACCGGATGGCGATGCAGCGCGTGCAGGGCCTCGCCGGGATCCACGTGAACATGCCGGCGACGGTGCCGCCGGATATCGCGACGCTGCTCGCGACCGATGCGCCCGCGCCGGCTTCGCTGTCGCAGAAGGAGAAGGCCGCGTACGAGAAGCTCGCGACGTTCTATCGCGACAACTGCGGCTACTCGGCGATGATGGTCACGCGCCCGCAGACGGTCGGCTATGCGCTGGCTGATTCACCGTCAGGGCAGGCGGCGTGGATGTACGACAAGATTTCGCAATGGACATACAGCGGCGGCGTGCCCGAACGCTCGATTCCGCGCGACGAGATTCTCGACGACATTTCGTTGTACTGGCTGACGAACACCGCGACGTCCGCCGCGCAGATCTACTGGGAGGATCACTCGAACAACTTCAACGCGGTGGACATCTCGCTGCCGGCCGCGATCACGGTGTTTCCGGGCGAAATCTACCAGGCGCCGCGCAGCTGGGCCGAGCGCAGTTATCACAACCTGATCTACTTCAACGAAGTCGACAAGGGCGGGCATTTCGCGGCATGGGAGGAGCCGGCGCTGTTTGCGCGTGAAGTGCGTGCCGGGTTCCGGCCGTTGCGGCGCGTGTAAGCGGGGAGGGAATGGCGAACGCGGGCCGGCGCGGTCATGCGGCCTGCGTTCGTTTCTGCTTTGCGGTTCAGCACGCCCACGCGGATGGCAACCTCGGCTGCCTGCGATTCGGTGTGTCATGCGAACCGGCAGTGACGAACGATGGTGCGCCGAACAACTCAATCGGCACACCACCGAAGCCCGGGTCAGGTCACTTCTTGAACGAATCCTGCGGGACGGGAACCGGGCTCCAGATCTCCGCATCCGATGCGTTGGCCGTGTACGTCCAGATGTACGTGCCCTTCGCGACGTTTCTCCACTGGAGATCGAAGACAAGTTGCGAATTGCTCACGTTTTCGATGTAGCCCGATTGCGCGTCGTCCGATTGCGGGTCGAATTGCCATTGCTGAGAGGCCGACGCGTTGTTTTTCTTGTAGGTGTTCAGGTAAAGGTATTGCTCGGCGGATACCGTTCCGCAGTCGATGGCGAGCGTGGGGTCGCTGTGCAGCGTGATTCCGCCATCCGGTTGGAAGTCCCACTCGGTATACAGGTTGTCCGTACTGGTGGGAAGGAGCACCAACCTGTTGCCTTTGACGCGATCGGTGACGCCGATGAGCCAGCTGTTGTCGGCCGAGTAATAAATTTTTGCCATTTTTTCCTCTGAGCGGTAATTGGATGAGTCGATAAATGAACGCTTCTTTCCCGACAGCAGCCTCGCGTGTAAATCATTCTTGCCCTTGATGCATCTGCATATAGTCGACGAAAAATCGTCGGCGCTTGATTGGCAAGGTTTAATGATGGGCGTCTGCCTGGGACAAACATTAGGCCCGCCACATCGCTGGATCAATTACATGCGATTACACGAAGGGTCGCTACCGTGTCGGGAACGGGTCGACCTGCAACGCTGGCCTGATGAATTGCCCACGATTGAATGACATATCGATGAAATCGATCCTTCCGGATCGAAACATTCCATCGTAATTATCTGATTTGAAAGCGATTTTGATAAAAATCAAACATATATCGCGTGAATGATCTGGTAGTTTGAAACCCTCAATACAATGATTCGCGGCATTAAGGCAATTCGGCCCTTTCGCAGTTTCGCCCGATGAAAAAATACGTTCCGAGGTTTCGCGATGACGAATAACGACGTGCGCGAGTCGCGCGCGCCTGGCAATGGCGTGCGGCCGCTTGAAGGCAAAAGAGGCATCGTCGTCGGCCTGGCGAACGAGCAGAGCATCGCCTGGGGATGTGCGCGCGCCTTTCACGCAGCGGGGGCCGAACTGGCCGTGACCTGGCAATCCGATCGAGCGTTGCCGTACGTCGAGCCGCTGCTGGAGCAGCTGAAGCCGGCGATCGCGATGCCGCTCGACGTCAGCCGAACCGACCAGATGCGCGACGTGTTCGACACGATCGGCGAGCAGTGGGGCCGCCTCGATTTTCTGCTGCATGCCGTCGCCTATGCACCGAGGGCCGACCTGCACGGGCGGGTCGTCGACAGTTCGCCGGAAGGGTTCGCGCTCGCGATGGATACCTCCTGCCACTCGTTCATCAGGATGGCGAAACTTGCCGAGCCGTTGATGGATTCCGGTGGCAGCCTGATGGCAATGACCTATATCGGCGCCGACCAGGTCATCGCCGAGTACGGCGTGATGGGGCCGGTCAAGGCGGCGCTGGAGGCCACCGTTCGCTATCTGGCCGTCGAGCTGGGGCCGGCCGGCATCCGCGTGCATGCGGTGTCGCCCGGTGCATTGCCCACGCGCGCGGCCTCCGGGCTGCCGAACTTCGATCACCTGCTCGACGACACCGCACGGCGTGCGCCATTGCGCCGGCCGTTCGACATCGACGACGTCGGCGCGCTATGCACCTTTCTTGCCAGCGATGGCGCACGCGCGATGACCGGCGGCGTTCACTACATCGACGCGGGGATGCACGTGCTCGGCTGACGCGAGACGGCCGCTCCCGGAATGCGTCGGGATTCACCTTGCCCCTCTGGAGAACAGTGTTATGGATGCTGCCACGCAACTGGCGCGCAGTCACGAGATCGCCGCGGAGATTGCCCACGTCCTGCAAAAGCGCACGCAGCACGCGCTGGAACAGTACGGAAAGCGGTTGAGCGAAGCATTCGACGGCAGCGACAGCCCCGGCCACGACCCGGGCGCCGCGCCCTTCGCCACAGCGCTCTCGCCGTTGAGCGCATGGCATTACGCGGTCGACACCGTCCAGCGCTCGCTGCTGTTCTGGGACACGCTGCGCGAGCGCGGCACGCAATACGTCGAGCGCGCGGGCCAGGGGCTCAAGCCGGTGCTGCATTTCGACTACGACGTCGTGCTCGACGGCCGGCAGTTCGAGCGCCCCGTCAATTACGCGCTCGTTCACATCCAGCCGCCGGACGGCGTGATCGTCGACGCCGCCAAGCGGCCTTACCTGATCATCGATCCGCGCGCGGGGCACGGCCCCGGCATCGGCGGCTTCAAGGACGATTCGCAGGTCGGCGTGGCGTTGCGCGCGGGGCATCCGGTGTACTTCGTCGTGTTCTTCCAGGAACCCGAGCCCGGCCAGACGCTGCTCGACGTGTGTGCGGCGGAACAGGCGTTCGTCCGCAAAGTGCGGGCGCTGCATCCGGACAGCCTCAAGCCGGCCATCGTCGGCAACTGCCAGGGCGGCTGGGCCGCGATGATGCTCGCGAGCTCGTCGGCGGACGATACGGGCCCGATCGTCATCAACGGCGCGCCGATGTCGTACTGGAGCGGCGCGTGGAGCGACGGGCCCGGCGACAATCCGATGCGCTATGCCGGCGGCCTGCTCGGCGGCACCTGGCTCGCGTCGTTCTCGTCGGACCTCGGCAACGGCAAGTTCGACGGCGCGTATCTCGTGCAGAACTTCGAGAACCTGAACCCGGCGAACACGTTGTGGGACAAGTATTACCACGTGTACGACCACATCGACACCGAGCCGCCGCGCTTCCTCGAGTTCGAGCGCTGGTGGGGCGGCTACTACCTGATGAACCGCGAGGAGATCGAATGGATCACGCGCAACCTGTTCATCGGCAACAAGCTCTGGTCCGGCGAGGTGCGGGACGGGACGGGCAAGGCGTTCGACCTGCGCGAGATCCGCTCGCCGATCATCCTGTTCGCGTCGATGGGCGACAACATCACGCCGCCGCAGCAGGCGTTCAACTGGGTCGCGGACATCTACGGCAGCACCGAGGAGATCAAGTCGCGCGGGCAGGTGATCATCGGGTTGATGGAAGAGGATGTCGGGCATCTGGGCATCTTCGTGTCGGGCAAGGTCGCGAAGAAGGAGCACGCACAGATCGTCAGCGTGCTGGATGCCGTCGAAACGCTGCCGCCCGGCCTCTATGCGATGTCGATCGAGGAAGTGAAAGGCGCCGACGGGAAAGTCGCTTACGAGGTCACGTTCGCCGAGCACCGTCTCGAAGAGATCGCGCAACACTTCAACCGCTTCGGGCGCAAGGACGAACAGGCGTTCGAGGCGGTCGCCGAGCTGTCCGAATTCACGCAGCGCGCCTATGAACTGTTCATGCAGCCGTTCGTGCAGCAAGCCTCGAACGAAACCACGGCGCGCGCGTTGCGGGAATTTCATCCGCTGCGTTTTCAGCGCTGGGCGTTTTCCGATCTGAACCCGTGGCTTGGCTGGCTGAAGCCGGCTGCCGACACGGTCAACGCGCATCGCCAGCAGGCCGACGATATCGAACCGTGGCGCAAGCTCGAACGCCGTGGCTCGGACGTCGTCAGCGCGTCGCTCGATTTTTTCCGCGCGATGCGCGATGCCGGCACCGAGTCGCTGTTTTTCACGCTGTACACGCAGCCCTTCATGCTTCATTTCGCGGAGCAGAATCGCGATCGTCATGCCGCGTCGCCGGCGGCGACGGACCCTCGCGACCTGCCGTTCGTGAAGGACGCGCTCGCGTCGATCGATCGGGGCGGCTACACCGAAGCGGTTGCGCGCGCAGCGTTTCTGCTCGAACGCAGCGGCGAGCCGTTTCCGCTGGCGCAGCTGGCGACCGAGCGTGAACTCGCCGAAACCTACGCCGAGTATCTGCCGGACCTGCCGCCCGACCAGTGGCGGCGCATCTACGGCGAGCAGGAAATCATCGCGACCTACGCGCCGCAGCAGGCCGTCGCGACGCTGCCGGCGCTGCTGGTCCGGCCTGAGGATCGGCAGCGGCTGCTGACGTTGCTGGACAAGCTGCTGGGCGATCCGCGCGTGCAGAGCGCGTCGGTGAGCGAGCAACAGTGGGCGGCCCTGCAACGCATCCGCGCGGTGCTGGGCGCGCCGCCCGCGAAGCGGCCGGCCAAGGAGCCGGTAGCGGCCCTCGAGCGTGTGCAGTGACGGACAGCCAGGAACCACGATGGAAAACAGACACGAGAAATATCTCCGCCTCATCGAACACTGCCGGACGCTGGCGCCGATGCCGACGGCCGTCGCGCACCCGTGCGATCGAAGCTCGCTCGAAGGGGCGCTGGAGGCGGCGCGCAAGGGGCTGATCGAACCGATCCTGGTCGGCCCGCGGGCCCGGATCGAAGCGACCGCCGCGGCGTGCGGGCTGTCGATCAGCGACTATGAGATCGTCGATGCGCCGTACAGCGAGGCGTCGGCAGCCGCGGCGGTGCGGCTCGTCCGCGACGGGCGGGCGGCCGCGCTGATGAAGGGCAGCCTGCACACCGACGAGCTCATGGCCGAAGTGGTGCGTCACGATGCCGGATTGCGCACCGGCCGGCGCATCAGCCATTGCTTCGTCATGGACGTGCCCGCGCATGCCGATCCGCTGATCGTGACCGACGCGGCGATCAATATCGCGCCGACGCTCGAGGAAAAGGTCGACATCCTGCAGAACGCGATCGATCTTGCGCATGCGCTGGCCTTTCCGCAGGTGCGCGTGGCGATCCTGTCGGCGATGGAGACGGTCAACCCGAAAGTGCCGTCGACGCTCGAAGCCGCCGCGCTGTGCAAGATGGTGGACCGGCGGCAGATTACCGGCGCGCTCGTCGACGGCCCGCTTGCGCTCGACAACGCGATCGATCCCGAGGCCGCGCGCATCAAGCAGATCGATTCGCCGGTGGCCGGGCACGCGAACGTGCTGATGGTGCCCGACCTCGAAGCAGGCAACATGCTCGCCAAGAGCCTGTCGTTCCTGGCCGGCGCGGACGCCGCAGGGATCGTGCTCGGCGCGCGCGTGCCGATCATCCTGACGAGTCGCGCCGATTCGTTGATCACCCGGCTGGCTTCATGCGCGGTCGCGATGCTCGTCGCGAATGGGCAGCGTGAAGCGGCCGCGCACGCGGGGTGACGCCATGGCAGACGTGATTCTGGTGTTGAATGCCGGCTCGTCGAGCATCAAGTTTTCCGCGTTCGACGTGCAGGGCGACACGCTCGGGCTGATCGTGCACGGTCAGGTCGATGGGCTTTACACGGCCGCCGCGCACTTCAGTGCCGTCGACCATCACGGGGAACATCACGAGCAGCAATGGGCCGGCGTCGAGACGTTCGGCCATCACGAAGGGCTCGAGCAGATCGCCGCGTTCCTGGAGGCTCACCAGGAAGGGCATCGTCTCGCGGCGGTGGGCCATCGCGTCGTGCATGGCGGCCAACGCTTCAGCGGCCCGGTGCGCGTCACGCCCGAGATCGTGGCCGAGCTGGACAAGCTCACGCCGCTCGCGCCGTTGCATCAACCGCACAACCTGACGCCGATTCGCATCCTCGAAACGGTGCAGCCCGGCATCGAGCAGGTGGCCTGCTTCGACACGGCATTCCACCGCACGCAGCCCGCGGTGACCCAGGCGTTCGCGCTGCCCGAGTCGATCACCAGCCGGGGCGTGCGCCGCTATGGATTCCACGGGCTCTCGTACGAGTACATCGCGAGCGTGCTGCCCGACGTCGCGCCACAGGCGGCGCGCGGGCGCACGGTTGTCGCCCACCTCGGCAACGGCGCGAGCATGTGCGCGCTCGTGGCGGGCAAGAGCGTCGCGAGCACGATGGGGTTCACTGCCGTCGACGGGCTGCCGATGGGCACGCGCTGCGGCAACCTCGACCCGGGCGTCGTGCTCTTCCTGATGGAAGAGCTCGGGATGGACGTGCGCGCCGTCGAGGATCTGATCTATCGGCGCTCCGGGTTGCTCGGGGTGTCCGGTATCTCGAGCGACATGCGCACGCTGCTCGCGAGCGACGATCCGCATGCGCGCTTCGCGATCGAGCTGTACGTCGATCGCATCGCGCGCGAACTCGGATCGCTCGCCGCGGCCATGGAAGGCATCGACGCGATCGTCTTCACGGCGGGGATCGGCGAGCACGCGGCGGCGATTCGCGAAGGCGTGATGCGCCGTGCGGCCTGGCTCGGCGTCGAGATCGACGTCGACGCGAACCAGGCCGGCGGGCCGCTGCTCACGACGGCGTCGAGCCGCGTGTCGGCGTGGGTGATCCCGACCAACGAAGAACTGATGATCGCGCACCATACGCGCCGGCTGATCCGGTGAGTGCAGTCGAATCGAGAAAGGAGCCGTCATGGCCGAACTGTTGCTGGTCAATGTCGAAGAACACGCACGCGACGACGAGGTCGGCGCGTTCCTGACCCGGTATGGATTCCCGCTGTTCGATTCGATCGAGCGGGTGCCGGCCGGGATCGGTAACCCGATCGCGCTGCTCAGGTTCAGTACGCTGTCGTCGGTGGCGCTCTACACGTTGCGCGCACGGATCGATCACCTGTCGTGGCGGGGACGGTCGATTCGTGCGCATATCCTGCCGGATCGGAAGGTGTGAGCGGATTCTCATGTCAGCGTGGTTGAAGGGGGGAATGCGGGCTGATTCCCCTGTAAGCACGCCTCTCCAGCACGATTTTTGAATCGCCGTGTGTCGTGTTCACGCACAGATACGTTGGGATACAAAGCCTCTGGATGGATCGGATATAAATCCGGTGAAGCGATTCACACGGCAGCGCAGTGCCAACGCCGCCGCCGCGAACGCGGATTCCCGAGCGCCCCTGCGCGCCGTGGTCCCCCTTCCTTAGCGATCGACACTGGAGAACGAGTCATGCCTGAAACCGTGAACACCCGCCGCCGCCTGATCCTCGGTACGACGCTGGCCAGCCTGAGCCTCGCCGACCTCGGCTTCAGCGCCCTCGCGCATGCGCAGTCGGCGCCCGATGCAGCGCCCGCAAAGCGCACGGCCGGCGTCGCGTCGCTGGGCACGATTCACCAGATCGACGCGGGCGTGCTCAACGTCGGGTATGCGGACCTCGGGCCGAAGAACGGCCCGGTCGTGTTCCTGCTGCACGGCTGGCCGTACGACATCTACAGCTACGCGGAAGTCGCGCCGCTGTTCGTCGCGGCCGGCTATCGCGTGATCGTGCCGTACCTGCGCGGCTACGGGTCGACGACGTTCCGTTCGGCCGACACGGTGCGCAACGGCCAGCAGGCCGTGACGGCCGTCGACATCGTCGCGTTGATGGATGCGCTGAAGATCGACCGCGCGGTGTTCGGCGGCTACGACTGGGGCGCACGCACGGCCGACGTGATCGCGGCGCTGTGGCCGCAGCGCGTGAAGGCGCTGGTGTCGGTGAGCGGCTACCTGATCGGCAGCCAGGCGGCGAACGCCGCGCCGCTGCCGCCGCAGGCCGAGCTCCAGTGGTGGTATCAGTTCTATTTCACGACCGAGCGCGGCGAACTCGGCTACACGCAGAACCGCGATGCGTTCAACAAGCTGATCTGGCAGCTCGCGTCGCCGAAATGGCAGTTCTCCGACGAAACCTATGCGCGCACGGCCGCATCGTTCCAGAACCCCGATCACGTCGCCGTCGTGATTCACAACTATCGCTGGCGCCTCGGGCTCGCGAAGGGCGAAGCGCAGTACGACGACATCGAGCGCCGCCTCGCGGCCGGGCCGGCGATCACCGTGCCGACGATCACGATGGAAGGCGACGCGAACGGCGCGCCGCATCCGGCGCCGGCCGCCTACGCGAAGAAGTTCACCGGCAAGTACCAGCACCGCACGATCACCGGCGGCATCGGCCACAACCTGCCGCAGGAAGCACCGCAGGCGTTCGCCGATGCGATCCTGCAAGTGGAGCATCTGTGATGCGGGCGCGCGTGGGTGTGATGCGCCGCATCATGCGACGCGCGGTCGTCGCGGGCGTGCTGCTGGCCGGCGCGTGGTCGGCCAGCGGTCCGGCCGCATTCGCGGAGCAGCCGAAGCCGGCTGCCGCCGCTTCGCCGATCTATGGCGTGACGATCCCGCCTGGCTACCGGAAGTGGGAAATGGTCGCGCCGGCCGAGGAAGCCGCGCCACTCGACGAACTCCGTGTGGTGCTCGGCAACCCCGTCGCGATCCGTGCGCTCGAACAGGCGACGCTGCCGTTCCCGGACGGCACGATCCTCGTGAAGCTCGCGTACAAGCGCAAGCAGTCCGACGAGCTCCCGAGTGCCACGGTGCCGGGCCAGGCGACGACCGTGCAGGTGATGGTGAAGGACTCGCGCCGCTATGCATCGACGGGCGGCTGGGGCTTCGGGCGCTTCATCAACGGCGTGCCGGCCGATATCGGCCAGCATCAGACGTGCTTTGCGTGCCACCAGGCGCGTGTGAAGAACCACGACTACGTGTTCACGCGGCTTGCGCCGTGACGTGCGTGGTTTGATGGGTTCGACCGAAGGCGTGCCGTGTATGGCACGCCTTTTTTCATGGTGAGTGGGCTTGGGGGATCGCGTCAGCAGACGGGCCAGTGAACGATGCGGCAGCCCGGTTTGTATCGCACTGTATCTGCGGCCGTTCCTGAAAAACTGGCATGCAGAAAGCCCCGGTTTCGGAAACATCGCAGATACGTGCGCGGGTTCTACTGTCGACATGCAGGAAACGTTCGATACCAGACGATCTGGATCGGATGCCGAATGATCGACTGACCTACCTATCTCAAGGAGAACCCTCATGAAAGCCGCTCGAATCCTCGCCGTTGCCGTCCTCGCTGCCATCCCCGCCCTGTCGTTCGCCGATACCGGCCACGGCCTCACGCGCGCCGACGTGCGCGCCGATCTCGTCCGCCTGGAGAAGGCCGGCTACCGCCCGGCCAGCAGCGAAGCGAACTACCCGAACGATATCGCGGCCGCGGAGAACGCCCTCGCCGCGGAGCAGGTCGCGCGTTCCGACCAGAACGGCCCGTCGAAGTCGCAAGGCGACAATGTGGCCGATGCATCGGCGCCGGCCGGCCATCACGATGCCGCTCAATCGCGTTCCGCGCGGAATGCCGCCGACGACCTGTACGCGCATTCGTGATTGGCTGCCGCGCTTGCCTCAGGCGGGCGCGGCCACCACTGCAGCACTACATGTGAAAAACACAACAGAGCAAGGAGCATGACGATGGCCGGTTTGATGAAACGCGTTCTGGTATCCGCCGCGGTGATCGGCGGACTGTTCGGTGCGGTAGCGGCACAGGCCGCGCCGAAAGAAGATCTGAAGGGGACGAACGTCGTGCTCGTGCACGGCGCGTTCGCCGACGGGTCGAGCTGGAACCGCGTGATTCCGCTGCTCGAGGCGCGTGGCCTGCACGTGGTGTCGGTGCAGAATCCGCTGAGCTCGCTCGCCGACGATGCGGCCGCGACGAAGCGCACGATCGACGAGCAGAAAGGGCCGGTCGTGCTGGTCGGCCATTCGTGGGCCGGCGTCGTGATCAGCGAGGCGGGCAACGACGACAAGGTGAAGTCGCTCGTGTACGTCGCCGCGTTCGCGCCCGACAACGGCCAGTCGATCGCCGACGTCACGCAGGGGCTGCCGGCGCCCGCGTGGGCCGGTGAGCTGCGCAAGGACGCGGGCGGTTTCGCGACGCTGTCGGACAAGGCGATCGCGCAGGATTTCGCCCCCGACCTGCCGCCCGCGCAGCAGCGCATCGTTGCGGCGACGCAGGGGCCGTGGTACGGCGGTTGTATCTCGGAGAAGGTCACGCAGGCCGCGTGGCATGCGAAGCCGTCGACGTTCGTCGTCGCGACGCAGGACAAGATGATCGACCCGACGCTGCAGGAAGCGATGGCGAAGCGGATCGGCGCGACGGTCACGCGCGTGAACGGCAGCCATGTGTCGATGCTGAGCCAGCCGAAGGCCGTGGCCGACGCGATCATCGCAGCGGCCGAGCGCGCGAAGCAGGATGCGCAGTGAGAGCACGCGGCGCCGCGCTTTCGCAGGAAAGTGCGGCGCCATGAGTGAGTGTGATGTCCTTCCACAAGGAGAAGTCATGACGGAACTCTGGCAGCTGCCCGCAACCGAACTCGCGAAGCGCGTGCGGCATCGTGACGTGTCCGCGCGAGAAGTGGCGGATGCGGTGCTCGACCGTCTCGAGGCGGTGAATCCGGCGATCAACGCGGTGATCGAACACCGGCCCGACGATGTCCGGCGGCAAGCCGACGAAGTCGATCGCGCGATCGCGCGCGGCGACGATCCGGGGCCGCTCGCGGGCGTGCCCGTGACCGTGAAGATCAACGTCGACCAGGCGGAATTCGCGACGACCAACGGCACGCGCCTGCAGGAGAACCTGATCGCGCACGCCGACAGCCCGGTGGTCGGCAACATCAGAAAGGCCGGCGGGATCCTGCTCGGCCGCACCAATTCGCCGACGTTCGCGTTGCGCTGGTTCACGTCGAATCTCGTGCATGGCCACACGCGCAATCCGCGCAACCCGTCGCTGACGCCGGGCGGATCGAGTGGCGGTGCGGCGGCAGCCGTGGCCGCCGGGATCGGTCCGCTTGCCGTCGGCACTGACATCGGCGGCTCGGTGCGTTACCCGGCCTACGCCTGTGGCGTGCATGGCATTCGTCCGTCGCTCGGTCGCGTGCCCGCGTTCAACGCGTCGTCGCCCGAGCGTGCGATCGGCGCGCAGCTGATGTCGACGGCGGGGCCGATTGCACGCACGATCGACGATCTCTCGCTCGCGTTGCGTGCGTTCGCCGCACCGGACCCGCGCGATCCGTGGCACGTGGCGGTGCCGTTCGACGGGCGCGAGGTGCCGAAGCGCGCGGCACTGTGCGTGCGGCCGGGTGGCTTGCAGGTCGTGCCCGAGGTCGAGGCCGCATTGCGCGATGCCGCACGGCGGTTGATCGATGCCGGCTGGACCGTCGACGAGATCGACGACACACCGCCGATGCGCGAGGCGGCGCTGTTGCAGGAGCAGCTCTGGCTCGGCGACGGATTCGACGCTTTGACGAACGCGGTCGTGAAAGACGGCGATCCGGGGGCGGCTGCCGTGGTCGAGGCCGTGCGCGGCAAGGTGCGCGACCTGCCGGCCGACGTGATCAGCCGCGCGCTCGTCCGGCGCACGACGTTGACGCGGCAGTGGCGGCTGTTTCTCGACGAGTATGCGGTGCTGCTGCTGCCGGTGTCGTCGGAACTGCCGTTCCCGGACGATCTCGACCGCCAGGGGCAGGACGGGTTCGATCGCGTGTGGGAGGCGCAGCTCACGTTGCGCGCGTTGCCGGCGATGGGGCTGCCGGGATTGGCCGTGACCACGGCGCTCGTGAATGGCGTGCCGGTCGGCGTGCAGGTGGTTGCCGCGCATCATCGCGAGGATCTGTGCCTGCTCGCGGGGCGCGATATCGAAGCGCGCGGCGTGCCGGTCGCGCCGGTTGACCCCGTGGTGTGACGCGTTGAAGCGCGAGTGCATCGGCGATGCCGCGTCCGGCGTCGTGTCGATGCATTCCGCCAGCCAACAGGATGTCACCCGTTGTCCCTGCATGCGCGCCCGTGCATGCAGGCCATTTCGGATTCCGTTGCAACGCGCCGCACGCCGCGTTGATCGTCTGCCGCGAACCCTTTCAAAATCCTTCGATGCGTGACATCGAACGGTCACCATGCTTCCCGTCCTGCTCGCCGATGAACCCGCCCTGATAGCGCGCGTCTGCTATTGCATTCCTCGCGGCGCTGATTAGGAAATGAATTTTTATTGGTTCTGCTTGCTCTTCCTCGCTCGCATAGTGGCGCTGACGGCTATAGACAGCACGCAAGCTGCAACGGCCGCATTCCCGGTGTCTTTGATCATACGAATCAACGAAAACAAGGAAGTGTCATGACGGTTGCATTGGAAGAACGAACCGCTGCGCAACAGGCGCTCGAAGACGCGCGCGCGGCGGCTACGGCGGCCGGCACGCCCTATGCGGGCGGCGTCGCGCCGGAAGCGGCATGGGCGCTGTTCACCGCCGGCGATGCGCTGCTGGTGGACGTACGCACCGCCGAGGAACGGAAATTCGTCGGCCACGTGCCGGAATCGCTGCATGTGCCGTGGGCAACGGGCACGAGCCTGACGCGCAACCCGCGCTTCGTGCGCGAACTGGAAGCGAAGACCGGCAAGACGGCCGTCGTGTTGCTGTTGTGCCGCAGCGGCAACCGCTCGGCGCAGGCGGCCGAGGCCGCGACGAAGGGGGGCTTTACGCAGGTATTCAACGTGCTCGAAGGGTTCGAGGGCGACCTCGACGAGCGGCAGCATCGCGGCGGCAGCAATGGCTGGCGTTTTCGCGGCCTGCCGTGGGCGCAGGACTGATTCACGGCCGTTACGGGGAGAAAGCAGCATGGCCGCATTCGACATCGACGACATCGTTCAATCGCTGCAAAGCGTGCGCCGTGCATGGCGCGAGAAGCAGCGGCGCTCGCTGGAACCGGGCGGGCGCGACCTGCCGGCGCGCGAGGCGCTCGCGCAGATCATCGGCGCGCTGAAAGGCGTGCTGTTTCCGATGCGGCTCGGGCCGCCCGACCTGCGCCAGGAGAGCGAGAACTTCCACGTCGCCCATGCGCTCGACGCCTCGCTGAATGCGCTGCTCGCGCAGGTGAAGCTGGAATTGCGCTACGCGGCACGGCAGCGCAATGCCGACGAACCGGTCGATAACGTCGATGACGTGGCGTCGACCGCCGTGCAGGCATTCGCCGCGCGCTTGCCCGAGATTCGCCGGCTGCTCGACAGCGACGTGCTGGCCGCGTTCCATGGCGATCCGGCGGCCGGCAGCGTCGACGAGGTGCTGCTGTGCTACCCGGGCATCCTCGCGATGATCCATCACCGGCTCGCGCATGAGCTGTACGGGCTCGGCCTGCCGCTGCTCGCGCGGATCATCGCCGAGCAGGCGCATGCGGAAACGGGTATCGACATTCATCCGGGCGCGCGCATCGGCGCGGGCTTCTTCATCGACCACGGCACGGGTGTCGTGATCGGCGAGACGGCGATCATCGGCGAGCGCGTGCGCGTGTACCAGGCCGTCACGCTCGGCGCGAAGCGCTTTCCGCGCGATGCGGACGGCCATCTGGAGAAGGGGCACGCCCGCCATCCGATCGTCGAGGACGACGTGGTGATCTATGCGGGCGCAACGATCCTCGGCCGCGTGACGATCGGACGCGGCGCGGTGATCGGCGGCAACGTATGGCTCACGCAGGACGTGCCGGCCGGCGCGAACATCACGCAGGCCGTGCTGCGCAGCGAAGCGAACGCCGCGCCGCGCGCGGCGGCGCGCGTCGCCTAGGAGGCGCGATGAGTGACCTCATCCATCACTTCGGCGCCAACGTGCGCAAGCTGCGCGAAGCGCGCACGTGGTCGCAGGAGCAGCTGGCCGAGCATGCGGGGCTGAACCGCTCGTATGTCGGCGAGATCGAGCGCGGCGAGGCGATCGCGTCGATCGTCACGGCCGACAAGATCGCGCGCGCGTTCGACGTGTCGATCTCGACACTGCTGCCGGGTGCGTACGTCACCTGAGGCTGCCTCGTTTCATTTCCCTTTCGGTTGCACGCGACCTGACGGCTATAGCATGTTGAGCCGGCAGGTGCGTGCTTCCGATAATCACCGAGCGTCATAAGCAATCCCGTTTTTCATCTAAAGAACCCGGAGCCACACATGTCGACCGTTGCAAGCGGCACGGCTGCGCTGAGCGATCACGCCGCCCGCCAACTAGCGAACGCTACCAAGACCGTCCCCCAGCTTTCCACGATCACGCCGCGCTGGCTGACCCACCTGCTGCAATGGGTGCCGGTCGAGGCCGGCATCTATCGGCTGAACCAGGTGAAGAACCCGGAAGCCGTGCGCGCCGCGTGCACGCAGCTCGAGGACGAAAGCGTGCTGCCGCAGACCTTCGTGCCGTACGAGGAACAGCCGCGCGAGTATTTCCTGAACGCGGTGAGCACGGTGCTCGACGTGCATACGCGGATCTCCGATCTTTACAGCAGTCCTCACGACCAGATCAAGGAACAGCTGCGCCTGACGATCGAGACGATCAAGGAGCTGCAGGAAAGCCAGCTGATCAACAACCCCGACTACGGGCTGCTCGCCAACGTGACCGACGAGCAGCGGATCTTCCCGCTGACGGGCGCGCCGACGCCGGACGATCTCGACGAGCTGCTGACCAAGGTGTGGAAGGAGCCCGCGTTCTTCCTCACGCACCCGCTCGCGATCGCCGCGTTCGGCCGCGAATGCACGCGGCGCGGTGTGCCGCCGCCGACGGTCAGCCTGTTCGGTTCGCAGTTCCTCACGTGGCGCGGCATCCCGCTGATCCCGTCGGACAAGGTGCCGGTCGCGGACGGCAAGACCAAGATCCTGCTGCTGCGCGTCGGCGACAAGCGCCAGGGGGTGGTCGGCCTCTATCAGCCGGGCGTCGCGGGCGAGCAGGGCCCGGGCCTGTCGGTGCGCTTCATGGGGATCAACAACCAGGCGATCGCGTCGTACCTGATCTCGCTGTATTGCTCGCTCGCGGTCCATTCGCCGGATGCGCTGGCTGTCCTCGATGACGTCGAAATCGCCAAGTTCCATGACTATCCCGACACCTACCGTTAATCCCGGCCTGGCCGGCGGCGACGCGCACGCGCTGCCGCACGCGCCGCTGCCGGCCGGCTTGCCCGACCCGGCGACGCTTGCGCGGCTCGCGTCCGAGTTCTTCGCGACGCCGCCCGGGCAGGCCACCGCGCCCGGGCTGTCGGCGGGCAGCGGTGCGGTGGGCGGCGTGCCGTCCGCGTTGCCGGCCGCCGCGCCGATCCTTGCGTCGGTGAGCAACCCGGTACCCGGCGGTTCGCCGCTCGCGGGCCCGGGCGGTGCGGGCACCGGCGTGCCCGGTCTCGCGCTCCCGCAAGGGAAAGTGCCCGGTGCGAACCTCGCGCCGTCCGCGCCGACGCACGTGCTGTCGCTCGGCAACCGCGCCCCCGCGCTCGCGCCGCATGCGGCCGCGCAGAACGGGCTGCCCGACAACGTCGTGTCGATCGCGCCCGCGCTCGAACCGCGCGTCGGCGGCGCGGCGCTCGGCGTGCCGCAAGTGAACGCGCCGGCATCGGAAGGCGCGGCGAAGGCCTCGCCGTACTACTTCACCGACGGCTCGCTGCAGGGCTGGCAGGCGACGCCGCAGGACATCGTCGTGCCGTCGAACGGCCTTGCTTCGCCGGAAGCGTTCGGGCTGCCGGGCGACGACGCGCTGCGCGAACTGCTCGCCGTGCATCGCGACGGGCCGGTGTCGCGTGCGTCGGGCGCCGACGTGCCGCGCTACTTCATCGACGATGCGCACGCAGCCGAGCCGCAAGGCCAGCTGTATCGCGGCGCGCATCCCCCGTTCGACGTGAATGCGATCCGCCGCGATTTCCCGATCCTGCAGGAGCGCGTGAACGGCAAGCAGCTCGTGTGGTTCGACAATGCAGCGACGACCCACAAGCCGCAGGCCGTGATCGATCGTCTCGCGTACTTCTATGCGCACGAGAACTCGAACATCCACCGCGCGGCACATGCGTTGGCCGGCCGTGCGACGGACGCGTACGAGCATGCGCGGGAAACGGTGCAGCGCTTCATCGGCGCCTCGTCGCCCGACGAGATCGTGTTCGTGCGCGGCACGACCGAGGCGATCAACCTGATCGCGAAGACGTGGGGCGTGCAGAACGTCGGTGAAGGCGACGAGATCGTCGTGTCGCATCTCGAGCACCACGCGAACATCGTGCCGTGGCAGCAGCTCGCTGCGCTCAAGGGTGCGAAGCTGCGCGTGATTCCGGTCGACGATTCGGGGCAGGTGCTGCTCGACGAATACCGGAAGCTGCTCAACGACCGCACGAAGATCGTGTCCGTCACGCAGGTGTCGAACGCGCTCGGCACGGTCGTGCCGGTGAAGGAGATCGTCGAGCTCGCGCATCGTGCGGGCGCGAAGGCGCTCGTCGACGGCGCGCAGTCGATCTCGCACATGCGGGTGGACGTGCAGGCGCTCGATGCGGATTTCTTCGTGTTCTCCGGGCACAAGATCTACGGGCCGACCGGGATCGGCGTCGTGTACGGCAAGCGCGCGATCCTCGACGACATGCCGCCGTGGCAGGGTGGCGGCAACATGATCGCGGACGTGACGTTCGAGCGCACGGTGTTCCAGCCGCCGCCGAACCGGTTCGAGGCCGGCACCGGCAACATCGCGGATGCGGTGGGGCTGGGCGCTGCGCTCGACTACGTGAACCGGGTCGGCATCGAGAACATCGCGCGCTACGAGCACGACCTGCTTGCGTATGCAACGAGCGTGCTCGCGCCGGTGCCGGGCGTGCGGCTCGTCGGCACGGCCCGCGACAAGGCGAGCGTGCTGTCGTTCGTGCTGAAGGGCTATGAGACCGAGGAAGTCGGGCAGGCGCTGAACGAAGAGGGCATCGCGGTGCGCTCGGGGCATCACTGCGCGCAGCCGATCCTGCGGCGCTTCGGGCTCGAGGCGACGGTGCGGCCGTCGCTCGCGTTCTACAACACGTGCGACGAAGTCGATGCGCTGGTGAGCGTCGTGCGGCGGCTTGCCGCGCGGCGCTGACGCCATTCGCTTGCGGCGGCCCGAGCGGGTCGCCGCAAGCGTTTTATCGCTACCAGAAAGTCAGAACCGCACGACCTGCTTCTGCTCGACGCCGAAGCCGTCGCGTAGCACGCTCGCCGAATCCGCGAAATAGCGGCGGGTTTCCGACAGCAGGTCGGTGTTGCCGCGACGGCAGAACACGACCCCCGATCCCTCTTCCGTCAGCAGTTCGTCGATCAGCGATTCGGGTTGCCCGATGTCGGCGAGATGGACGTTCTGCACGCCGTGCGCAAGCGCATCGAGCGCGTCCCGCACGCAAGGCGCCGCCGCGGCCGCCGGGTGCTCGGCGAGCCAGTGCTCGAGTTCCGTGATGCCGTACAGCCCCGCGAGTTCGCCAAGTTCGCGCAGCAGCGTGCCGTCGACCATCATCACCAGCGTGACGGCGCCCGTTCGCTGCGCGAAGAGGCTGCCGAGCCGCTCCGCGCGCAGCAGGTGATCGTGGCCTGCGTCGTCCGGGGCGACCGGCATCACGACGGGCACCAGCCCATTCTCGAGAAATGCGTTCAACGCGGTGCCGTCGAACCGTGCGACCGCGCATGTGCCGACGCGGTCGGAATCCGCGCTCGCCACGAGCAGGCCGCCGTCGTGCCCGTCGATGCCGATCGACTTGGCGCCGTGACTGCCGATCAGGCGCACCAGTTCATGATTGACGCCCGCCATCGCCGCGTGGACGGCGTGGATCGATTGCGTGCCGGCCGCGGCCGGCACGCCTTGCACGACGATCGGGCGAACGCCGGTGAGCGCGAGCAGCGCGACATCCTGCGCGAAGGCCTGGCGGGCGCGCGCATCGCTCGCGGCGCCGCCATCGACGATGACGACGGTCTGCCCGTGCAGGGCCTGCATGAACGGCAGCGAACGCGCCAGGCCGGCTACGCGGCGGGACGTCGGGGTGGGACTTTCAGGGTCTGGGAACATGGGAGTCCGAATGGATGAAGGGAATGCCTGCCGCCGCAGGGTGCGGCATCAGGGCGTGCGTTGCATCAGCTGGTGAATCTCGTCCGGCGTTAGCGCATCGCGCGATGCCTGCCGGAACGGGCGTTCGCTGAAACACCGCGCCGCGTCGGCCAGCAGTTCGAGGTGCGCGCGGTTGTCTTCCTGCGGCAGGACCAGCACGATGAATTCGCGCACGGGCTTGCGGTCCGGTGCGTTGAAGCTGAACGGATACTGCGCGCGAACGAACAGCGCGACGGCCGAGCGGAGACCGGCGACACGCGCATGCGGAATCGCGACGCCCTGGCCGAGGCCGGTCGAGCCGAGTTGCTCGCGCTTCGTCAGTTCGGTCCTGATCCGTTCCGCGGATACGCCGCTGCTGCGCTCGATATAGTGCGCGACGAGGGCGAACAACTGGATCGCGCTTTCGACCGGTACGTCGAGCAGGATGTGGTCCGGCGGGCAGGCGTCGGCCAGCCGGGTCGCGAACGGTGTGCCGCCGCGTCGGTAGGGAAGGTCGGGTTGGCCGCCGGCGGCGGCCTGCTGCGTTTGCATGCGGATCTCTCCGTGTCGGGATGACAGGGAAATCCTAGACAAAGCCGCGTAAAGACGGTGTTAGATACGAGCGGGCCCGGCATTAAAATTGTGTATCGATTGCCGGTGGAACCGGGCCCGAAGCGTAGCGCTTCAGGTACCCGACAGCACGAACGGCAGCGTTGTCAGCAGAAACACCGAAATGCCGACCACCGGCGCGCCGAACGCGATCGCCGCGAACGCCACCGCGGCGCTGGTCAGCACGAGCGTTCTCGACACCCGTCGGTGCCGGTCGTGTGCAGCCGCCCTGTCATCGCGGATTGCACCGGTCCGCGTACCGATCACGTGTTTCCAGAACGTCAGGCCAAGCATGATGGCTCCTGTATGAAAGATGGCCGGAATGGGGCGCGCGACGCGCCCGGCATGCCTGTCAACAACGCTTGAGCTTGAGCACGCGCGAGATCTGCCCGGACGTGAAGCTGCTGTTGCGTACGTAAGGCGCGCAGTCGAGCGGTGCGGTGAGCGATTCGCTGACGACGTACTGGCCGACGAAGCGGTACGCATCGGTGGCCATGCGGATGAACACCGGAATCGCATCGCGTTGCGCGGCGAGCGTCCTGCCGGCCGCCCGCGCGGACGCGCTGCCGTCGCAGAGGATCACGTCGGGCGCGTGCGGGTTGAGGTCCGTGCGCAGGCAGGCGGCCACGACCTTGCCGTTCTTCGTCGGCAGGAATGCCTGTTTGCTGCCGCCGCAGGCGGTGTGGATGAATTCGCGGGTGTACTGCTTGTCGATCTCGAACATGATCGGGCTCCGGTATCGGAAACTTCCGTTGGTTAAATCAGGTATGCAAAGCAACGCGATCGGATCGACATTTCTGACGCAGGCATGCCAATCGATCGTTGCCGGGGCGGCGGATCGATGGCGCGTCGTGAGGCGGGAATTTCCGCGCGGACACGCTTGCATCGCGCGATGCGCGATCAGCGCATCGACGTCGTGTTCAAGCGTGCACGGTAAGGACTACGGCGCGCACCGTCCGCCTGCCGGCAGGACGGTGGCTCGGGAACAGAGAGACGCAGGCGTCCTGCCGGTCAGGCAGAAAAGCAACTCGGAGGGCGAGGACTTCGGATGCGCATGTGCGTACTCGGTAATAGATGGATTGCGAACACATTCTAGTGAACGCATACGTGGGCGCAAGTAAAAAGGTCGTAAAGGTTGTGTAGTCCGTGCGGTCCGGCGCACCAAGCAAAAAACGCGTGACGACTATCGTCGCCACGCGTTTCCGGTTGCTTCAGGACGGCGCGCATGCCGGCGAACCGGCATACGCGTCGGGTCATCAGAAATCAAACCCCGGCCCGCCCGCACCCGGGCCGCCCGGCGCCGCCGCCGGTGCCGCGTCCTTCGGCGCCTCGAACACGGTCGCATCGGTCGTCAGCAGCAGCCCCGCGACCGACGCCGCGTTCTGCAGCGCCGTGCGCGTGACCTTGGTCGGATCGAGCACGCCCGATTCGACGAGGTCGCCGTATTCACCGGTCTGTGCGTTGTACCCGAAGTTGCCCGAGCCTTCGGCCACCTTCGCGACGACGACGCTCGCTTCCTCGCCCGCGTTCGTGACGATCTGGCGCAGCGGTTCCTCGAGCGCGCGCAGCACGATCTTGATGCCCGCGTTCTGGTCGGCGTTCACGCCCTGCAGTTCGCGGATCGCCTGCCGCACGCGGATCAGCGCGACGCCGCCGCCCGGCACGATGCCTTCCTCGACGGCCGCGCGCGTCGCGTGCAGCGCGTCGTCGACGCGGTCCTTCTTCTCCTTCACTTCGATCTCGGTGGCCCCGCCGACCTTGATCACCGCCACGCCGCCCGCGAGCTTCGCGACACGTTCCTGCAGTTTTTCACGGTCGTAGTCCGACGTGGCTTCGTCGATCTGCACGCGGATCTGCTTCACGCGCGCCTCGATGTTCTTCGCATCGCCCGCGCCGTCGATCACGGTCGTGTTTTCCTTGCCGACCTCGATGCGCTTCGCCTGGCCGAGCTCGGCGAGCGTCGCCTTCTCGAGCGTGAGGCCCGTTTCCTCGGCGATCACCTGCCCGCCGGTGAGGATCGCGATGTCCTCGAGCAGCGCCTTGCGGCGGTCGCCGAAGCCCGGCGCCTTCACGGCGACCGTCTTCAGGATGCCGCGGATGTTGTTCACGACCAGCGTCGCGAGCGCTTCGCCTTCGACATCTTCCGCGATGATCAGCAGCGGCCGGCCCGACTTCGCGACCTGTTCGAGCACCGGCAGCAGGTCGCGGATGTTCGAGATCTTCTTGTCGTGCAGCAGGATGTACGGGCTTTCGATCTCGGCGATCTGCTTGTCCGGATTGTTGATGAAGTACGGCGACAGGTAGCCGCGATCGAACTGCAGCCCTTCGACCACGTCGAGCTCGTCCGCGAGCGACTTGCCGTCCTCGACGGTGATCACGCCTTCCTTGCCGACGCGGTCGATCGCTTCCGCGATGCGCTGGCCGATCGATTCCTCGCCGTTCGCGGAGATCGTCGCGACCTGCGCGATCTCCTTGCTCGTGGTGGTCGGGCGGCTGATCTTCTTCAGCTCGTCGACGGCCGCCGCGACGGCCTTGTCGATGCCGCGCTTCAGGTCGAGCGGGTTGAGCCCGGCCGCGACGTATTTCTGGCCTTCACGCACGATCGCCTGCGCGAGCACGGTGGCCGTCGTGGTGCCGTCGCCGGCGGCGTCGCTGGTGCGCGACGCGACTTCCTTCACGAGCTGCGCGCCGATGTTCTGCAGCTTGTCCGCGAGTTCGATTTCCTTCGCGACCGACACGCCGTCCTTCGTGACGACCGGCGCGCCGAAGCTGCGTTCGAGCACGACGTTGCGGCCCTTCGGCCCGAGCGTGACCTTTACCGCGTTCGCGAGAATGTTCACGCCTTCCGTCAGCTTCGCCCGTGCGACGTCGCTGAAAATGATTTCCTTCGCTGCCATGATTGCGCTCCGTTATTGATTGACGACCGCGACGATGTCTTCTTCGCGCAGCACGAGAAACTCGTTGCCGTCCACCTTGACGGCCTGGCCCGCGTACTTGCCGAACAGCACGCGCTCGCCGACCTGCAGGTCGGGCACGATGCGCTGGCCGTCCGTATCCTTGCGGCCGGGGCCGACGGCGATCACTTCACCCTGGTCGGGCTTTTCCGCCGCGCTGTCGGGGATCACGATGCCCGATGCGGTGGTGGTTTCCTGGTCGAGTCGCTTCACGATCACGCGGTCGTGCAAGGGGCGTAGGCTCATTGGTTCGTCCTGTGCTGATCTGTTGAATTGGGCTGGCACTCTTTAACAGAGAGTGCTGACGAGTATAAAAATGCGCGGCGGCGCAATCCAATAACGGATTCCGAAATGCATTCGCGCCGTCGTGCAAAAGCGCGTTGCCTCCGCTATTGCGAAACGGCTGGCTGGGCGGCGGGCGTGCAGACCGGGCGGATCGTCTCGCCGGCGAGCACGCGCTTCACGAACGGAATCGAATCCGCCAGCGACGCGTTCACGGTGCCGTTGTGTTCGCGGCCCGCATACAGGTGCGCCTCGACCGTCGTGCCGGCCGCGCACGCATCCTTTGCAAGCGCGAGTTCGAGCGGTGCGAGCCCGTCGTCCGCGCCCGCGCCGATGAAGACGGGCGTGGCGATCTTCAGCGTCGGGTACGTCAGGTATTCGTCCCACCATGCCTTCAGCCGCGCATCGCCGCCGGGCTTGACCGTGTTCGCGTGCGTGAGGTGCGCGAGCGCCGCGTCGTCCTCGAGCGATGCAAGGCAACTGATGCGCGACTGTTCGAGGATCGGCAATGCCTGGTCGGTCAGCACCTCGTCCGCGCGCAGCGACGGGTCGATCTGCTGCGCGGAGAGCACCGAATAGAACTGGTACGCGAGCGTCGGATCGACGCGCTCGGGATCGCGCCGGTACGCGCTCTCGAACTTCGGTAGCGACGCGAGCGTGGCGGGCGACGCGTTGTAGATCGTGCCGGTGGCCACGGTCGCACGGATCGCGAGTTCGGGCGCATAGGCCGGTGCGTAGCCAGCCGCCGCGAACACGGCCGAGCCGCCTTGCGACTGGCCGACGAGCACGACCTCGTTCGCGAGGCCCGGCACGCCGCCGAGCACCGCGCGCACGCTGTCGAGCAGCGTGTAGCTGTTCGAGCGGTTGTTGAGCTGCGGATTCGGGCCGGGCGTGCCGAGCCCCTGGTAGTCGGTCGCGACGACCGCGAACCCTTGCTGAAGCCACGCGTTCAGGTAGCGCACGTCGCGATACGAGCGGCCGAACCACGACGGCGCGCAGATGTCGGCCATCCCGAACGTGCCGTGCGCCCACGCGACGATCGGCCAGCCGCCGGCCGGCGGCGTGCCGCGCGGCACGAACAGCGCACCCGATACGGCGATCGGCGTGCGGCCGCCGACGCCATCGGTCGATGCATAGAGGATGCGCAACTGGCGGCCGGCGCTCGCGAGCCCGAGCGTCGCCGGAAGCGGCTCGGTGCGCAACAGCACGCCGGGCGTCGCCGGAATGTCGCGATCCCACGTGTAGAACGCGGACACGCGGCCGTCGCCCTGCAACGGATCGGGCGCAGGCACGCGGCCGGGGGAAGCTGCATGCGAGAGGAGAGACGAGACGGCGAGCGCCGAAGCCAGCAGCGTGCGTGCGGCGTGGCCGCGCAGGGGGAGGAGCGTCATGGTCGGATGGGTGTCGGTGAAGTCGGATCGGGCGCGCCGGACAGCGCGCGGCGCGGGCCGACCACGACGCAAGTTTCGAACCAGCGCAGCCGTTCGGCGCGTGGCGCGAGACACGACGGGCCGCTGCGCCGTACGGCGAGCCGCGCACGCTCTCGGCGGCTGCGTGTCGCGCAGCAATCCGGGCCGGCAGGTTGTTGCTCCCGCAACAGAGGTGCATGCGTGGATCGCACGGCGCGCGTCGTGCCAAGCGCACACGCACCGCGCCACGGGCCTTCGACGCATGCCTGCCCGGCTGGCACGATTGCTGCTGATCCGGTGGCCGTGCGTCGCGGTGTCACGACATCGCGATGTGAGCCCATCCGTCCATCCGATCAAGGAAACCGTCCTCATGTCCGTCACCTCAACCATCGACAGCGGCGAACTCGTGGCATTCGTCGAGCGCGCCACGCGCGAATTCACGCAGGCCGAGCGCGTGCTGAAGGACACGCGCACGCTGTCCGCGACCAACACGTTCCAGGCGTTCCAGCGCGTGCCGGGCACGGAACTCATCGTCGCGCTATCGGCGCCGAGCCCGTGGGCCGCGTCGCAGGAGATCCAGCCGGTCGTCGTGACGTTCGACGGCAACGTGCTGCACGGCGACGCGCGCGCGGGCGGCAACGGGCCGCGCTATGCGGACGTGTTCCGCGAGGCGCCGGAAGTCGGCGTCGTGATCCACGTGCATGGCCCGTACCTCGGCGCCTGGGCGAGCGCGCATCGCCCGCTGCCGATCCGCTATGCGCCGGCCGCGCGCTACACACGCGCCCGCGAGATTCCGGTGTACGTCGATCGCCGTCCCGGCGAGCCTCGCTTCATCGTGGACACGATCCGCCGCGACCCCGAGGTGCCGGCGATCATCGAGGCGAACGGCGGTGCGACGTTCTGGGGCAAATCGATCCTCGACGTGTCGAAGTACATCCTGATCCTCGAGGAAGCCGCGTATTTCCAGGCGCTCGCGGAACCGCTCGGCGGCTCGCTCGAATTCGGGCCGGGCGCGCTCGAGCAGCAATGGAAGATGACCGGTCTCGCGTGACCTCGTGCCGCGGCCGGCGCAATCCGGCCGCCGTCATACCGATAGCTCGATGAATTGGTTCGTGGCCGGCGCGCGCCTTGCTATCGTCGAACCTTCCCCGTTCAACACGCCGGTCGTGCCATGGCCATCTTCAGCTTGCCGGACCCGACTTCGCATGCGATCACGATTCGTGCGAAGGCGCTGACGTTCGACGATCCCAAATCGCGGGTGCTGCTCGAGCGCATCCAGCTCGTCGCGCCCAGCGACGCGACCGTGCTCGTCACCGGCGAGAGCGGCACCGGCAAGGAGCTGATCGCGCGCCTCGTGCATTCGCTGAGCGAGCGCCGCGACGGCCCGTTCGTCGCGGTCAACTGCGGCGCATTCTCCGAGACGCTGATCGAGAGCGAGCTGTTCGGCCACGAGCGCGGCGCGTTCACCGGCGCGATCAACAGCCAGCCCGGCTGGTTCGAATCCGCGAATCGCGGCACGCTGTTTCTCGACGAGGTGGGCGACCTGCCGCTGTCCGCGCAGGTGAAGCTGCTGCGCGTGCTGCAGGAGCGCGAAGTGACGCCGGTCGGCTCGCGCAAGACCGTGAAGATCGACGTGCGGCTCGTCGCGGCCACCAACGTGAATCTCGAAGCCGCGGTGCGCGCGGGCAATTTCCGTGAGGATCTGTACTACCGGCTCAACGTCGTGAAGCTGAGCCTGTTGCCGCTGCGCGAGCGGCCCGGCGACATCGCGCCGCTGATCGAACACTTCATCGACACCTACGCGAAGCGGCTGCGCGTGGCCGCGCCGACGCTCACGGACGCCGCGCGCGCCCGGCTGCATGCGCACGCATGGCCCGGCAACATCCGCGAACTCGAGAACGTGATCCACCACGCGGTGCTGATCTGCGCGGGCGGCGCGATCGACGTGAGCGACCTGCAGTTTTCCGCGCTGTCGCTGGCGCCCGATGCCGGTGATCCGCGCAGCACCGCGGCGGCACCGCCGCGCCGGGCGCGCGACGTGGCCGAGGCCACCGATGCGCTGCGCCACGCGGTGATCGAACTGCTGGATCTCGGCACGCCGGCGCTGTGGCAGCACATCGAGGACACCGTCTACCGCAGCGTGTTCGACTACAGCGACCACAACCAGCTGCGCATGTCGCGCCTGCTCGACCAGTCGCGCAACATCGTGCGCGCGCGGCTCGCGCAGCTCGGCATCCTGAAGCCGCGCGACGCGGGCGACGCCGACGCCGACGCGCGGCTGCGCCGTCAGGCGTGATCGCGCCAGCGCAGCGCACGCTGCGCGATTCGCTCGCATAGCGCACTCATGCCGACGGCAAGCGCCGTCACGCCCAGCACGCAGACCAGCAACACGTCGGCACGTGCGCCGGCCTGCGCGTTCTGCATCAGGCTGCCGACACCCGCACCCGCGTTGAACAGCAGCTCGCTGCTGGTCGCGGTGATCCATGCGAACGGCACGGCCTGCAACACGCCCGCGAACAGGTCGGGCAGCGCGCCCGGGATCAGCACGTCGCGCCACAGGCCGATGCGCGTCAGGCGATACGACTGCGCGAGTTCGACGTAGCGCGGATCGACGCGGCGCAGCCCGTCGAAGCTGGCGGTGGTCATCGGGTAGAACGCGGCGAGCGCGATGATGAACACCTTCGCGAATTCGCCGGTGCCGGCCCACAGGCTCAGCAGCGGAATCAGCCCGAGCAGCGGCACGTAGCGCAGCGCCTGGAACGCCGGCTCGCCGAGCTTGCGCGCGAGCGTCGAGCGCGCCATCGCCGCGCCGAACAGGAGCCCGACCGCGACGCCGGCCGCGAGGCCGAGCGTCGTGCGGCGCAGGCTCGCGCCGAGATCGGTGGCGAGTTCGCCGCTACGCGCGAGTTCGACGAGCGCGGCGCCCACCTGTTGCAACGGTACGAACGCGTATTGATGGGCCGCGTCGCCGGACGACGCGGATTGCCAGGCGGCGACCAGCAGGGCCGGCACGACGAGGCCGCGCGCACGACGGCGCAGCGCGGCGAACGAGAATGAGGGGATGGCGAGGGTCATTCGGATACCTGTTCGTTCAGCGCGCGGGCGTCTGCCAGCGCAATGCGTAGCGTTGCACGAGCGCGATCGACCGGTCGATCGCGAAGCCGATCAGCCCGATCACGGCGACGTCGATGAGTACGACGTCGAGCCGCAGCATCTGCCGCGCCAGTTCCATCATCTGGCCGATCCCGCTGTCGGCGCTGAGCAGCTCGACCGCGACGAGCGCGAGCCACGCGCGCGCGAGCGCGATCCGCACGCCGGTCAGCAGCGGTGGCAACGCGGCCGGCAGTAGCACGTCGCGCAGCAGCGCGAAGCGGCCGAGCCCGTAGTGCCGCGCCATCTCGACGAGGTCGCGCGGCGCGTCGTGCACGCCCGTGTACGCGGCCAGCGCGACCGGAAAGAACACGGCCTTGCCGACGACGACGAGCTTCAGCGGCTCGTCGACGCCGATCAGCAGGATCAGCAGCGGAATCAGCGTGAGCGTCGGCACTTGCCGCAGCAGGTCGAACGTCGGCCGCAGGTAATCGGCGAACGGCCGGCTGCGCGCGAGCAGGATGCCGAACGCGGCACCGCCGGTCGCGCCGATCGCGAAGCCGAGCGCGAGGCGATGCAGCGTGATCAGCAGGTTGTCGCGCAGTTCGCCGGTGTCGAGCAGCGTGCGCAGCGTTGCCGCAAGCCGCTCGGGCGGTACGACGAGCTGCGGCGGAAACCAGCGCTGCGCGCTCGCGAGCCACCACAGCGCGACGAACGCGACGGGCGTGGCCCACCACAGCGCGATGCCGCCGAGCCGTGCGAGTCCGGGCAGGCGGAGCGCGCGTGCGCCGGTCGACGCGAGGGCATGCATCGGCATCAACGGCTCGCGACGCGCGCCGCGTCGGTGCGCCAGTAGCCGTCGAGCCCGAGCTGCTTGAGCGCGGTCGATACGAACGTCGGCGCGAGCAGCGCGTTCACGTCGACCGGCGTGGACGTCAGGCCGGCCTGGCGGCTGTACGCGATGACGTCGCGGTAGTGGCCGGTCAGCGCGGGCGTGAAGAGCGGCGCCCATTGGTCCTTCCACGGCGTCGCCTCATCCGCGTATTCGCGGCGCACGATGCTTTCCGGCTGGCCGGACGCGCTCAGGATCTTCACGTACGCATCGCGGTTCTGCGGCTGCGAGATCCAGTGGGCGGCACGCACGTAGGCCGTCGCGACGAGCTGCGTGAGGTCGGGGTAGCGCCGCACGAAATCGTCGGACGCCCACAGTTCCGCGCGCATCTTCCAGTCGTCGGGCGCGGTCTTGGTCGACCAGATGATCTTGCCGACCTGCTTGTCGACGAGCGAATACGCGTCGGACAGCGTGAAGAAGCCGTCCACGCGGCCGGCCGCGACGGCCGCCGCGCCGGCCTGCGGGTCGAGGTTGTAGATCTTGAAATCGGACAGCTTCAGCCCGTTCTCGGCGAGCAGCTTGCTGAACGTGACTTCCCACGGCCGGCCGCGATTGAGCGCGATGCGCTTGCCTTTCAGGTCGACGATCGATTTCGCGGTCGAGCCGGCCGGCACGACGAGATACGTGTTGCTGCCGACACCGCCCGGCACGATCAGCCGCGTATGGGTGCCCGACGCGTTGACGACGACCGACGGCAGATCGCCGTAGCCGGCGAAATCGATGCTGCCGTTCGTGAACGCCTCGTTCACGAGCGTGCCGACCGCCGCGGTCGACACGGGTACCCATTGCAGTTTCACGTGCCGCGCGGCGAGCGCCTTCTCGAGCGACTTGTCGGCGTCGATTAGCGCCGATGCGCCCGCGTATTGCGTCTTGCCGCCGCTCGAATAGGCGACGACGGCGATCCGCACGACCTTGGGCGCGTCGTCCGCATGCGCGGCCGGTGCGACGAGCGATGCCGCGACGAACGGCAGCGCGGCGAACAGCGCGTGCAGCGGGCGGCGCAGCGCGGCGAGGGAGAGCGTATGTTTCATGATGGTCGGGAACGGTAGGCGGAAAAGGGGCTCACGCGCGCTTCTGCAGCGATGGCCGCAGCACGTCGGCGAGCGGGCGCGGGTCGATCCAGTCGGCGACGTCGAAGTCGGCTTCGAGAAAGCCGTGGTCGTGCAGGAACGTCTTGAAGTCGTCGAGCGCGGCGACCGATTCGTCGTCGAGGTTGACACCGAGGTGCCGGTGCAGCTGGTTGCCGTACGCGGCGCGGACCCAGTCGATCGACGACGCGGTCTCGCCGGCCACGTAATGCGCGGTTTCGTCGGGATGCGTGCCGGCCCAGTCGCCGGCCGCGACCACGAGCTTCAGGAAGCCGGCGACGATGTCCGGATGATTCGCGAGCACGTCCGCGTTGACGGTCAACGGGCGCGGCGTGCCGTTGTTGTTGCGGATCGTGCGCTCCGGATGAAAGCCGATGTCGATCACGACGTGCGCGCCGATCAGCTGCGCGATCTCGAGGCCGGTCGAGCCCTTCACGTAGATCGCGTCGACCTCGCCGCGCAGCAGCGCGCCGGCTTCGGCCGCGTACAGCGCGCGGCTCGAAAAGCCGTGCGGCGACGCGAACAGGTCCGCCGCGCGCGCCGGCCCGACGGCCTGCAGCGTGCGGGCGCGCACGTCGACGAGCTCGACGTCGCGCGTGGTCAGCCCGTCGAGGCTCAACGCGTTGACGAAGCCGCGCAGCGCCGACGCGCGAAAGATGTCGATGCGGTCGTCGGGGCGGCTCGGGATCGCGATGCGGCGCCCGCGCAGGGCCTTCACCGAGCGGATGCCCGACTCGGGCC
Organism: Burkholderia sp. AU31652; assembly: GCF_002223155.1. Taxonomy (NCBI): domain Bacteria; kingdom Pseudomonadati; phylum Pseudomonadota; class Betaproteobacteria; order Burkholderiales; family Burkholderiaceae; genus Burkholderia; species Burkholderia sp. AU31652. Next base: position 539,708 of record NZ_NKFG01000005.1, read on the forward strand.
GCGCGAGGATCAACTGCGATTCGTCGACCCACGACAGCCCGATCACGCGCGTGTTCGCGCCGTTCGAGCGCGCCCACATCGCGGGGATGCTGCCGCCCTGGCGGAACGACTGCGCGAGCGTGTGATCGCTGATCGACGACACGTCGTGCCGCGTGGCGCCGCGCGGCGAGCGGATCGCGACGCCGTCGGCCGACGTCTCGCCGTTGAGCCAGCCGAGATGCACGGCGATGCCGAGCGGGGTCGGCACGGGCGACCGGGCGTACCAGAACGTCTGCTGCTTGTCCGATGACGAATCGGGCCTGTCTGTCATGGGTGAGATTCCCTCTCTGCGTAAGCATGGTTGAAGCCCGGTCGCGCACGGTGTCGCGGTGTCGCACGCGCGGGCCGGTCAACGTTGCAAGTTCCGGGCCAGTGAACGGAAACGGCGCGGCCGCACGCGGCGCGGGCATCGCGCGGGAGGAGCGGTGCGCGTACCGATGCAGGGCCTGTTGCGCCAGCAACAGTCGCGTCGGCTGCTGTTGCGCGCGCAGCAGCAGTGGGGGCGGTGCAGCAGCGCGATACGGGCGTGTCGCGGCGGTATGGACGACCGCGAACGCAGGCGATTCGATTGCCGCTGACGCCCGGTATGCAAGGCAATGCGCGGGATCGCCGGCGACCACGTTCGCGCAGCGGCGAGCGCGTTGGCACACCGCGTGCTTTACAGCGCAGCACACGCGCGGCACGGCGATGCCGCACGCAATCCGAATGGCCCGACCAGGAGAACTCCGATGGCTGTTGAATTTTTGTGGCGCCTGCCGATGCATGGCGACGGCCGGCGCGCGCACGACCTGCATACGCGCGGCGAATGGAACCGCCAGCGCGCATCGCGCGTCGCGCCGAAAGTCGACGACGACGATTTCGGCTACATCGACTATCTGTCGCAGGTCGCGCGCGCGGCCGATATCGCCGGCTTCCACGGCGCGCTGATTCCGATCTTTCGTTTTACCGAGGAACCGTGGGTCGTGGCGGCCGCGCTGGCGCGCGAGACGCGCCGGCTGCGGCTCCTGATCGCGCTGCAGCCGCATTTCGTGCACCCGGTCTATGCGGCGCAGATGGCCGCGAGCCTGCAGCGGATCAGCCGTGGGCGCGTCGAGTGGAACGTCGTCACGGGCGGCGGCGGCCCCGACCAGCGTGCGTACGGCGACTTCATCGATCACGACAGCCGCTATGCGCGCACCGACGAATTCCTCGATGTCGTGAAGGGCGTCGCGGCCGGCGAACCGTTCACGTTCGACGGCCGCTTCTACCGCGTCGAAGCCGGCGGCCTGCTGCCGCCGCTGAGCGGCCAGAAGCCGCCGCGCATCTACCTGGCCGGCGCGAGCGACGCCGCGCTCGCGGTTGCCGCGAAGCACGGCGACGTGCACCTGAGCTGGGGCGAACCGCTCGCGAAACAGAAGGAAGTGATCGATGCGGCGCGCCGCGCGCTTGACCGCCAGCACGCCGAGCGCGACCTGCGCTTCGGCATGCGCATCGACATCCTGGCGCGCGAGACCGAGGAGCAGGCGTGGGCCGAGTTGCGGCAGATGTTCGCGACGGTGGGCGACGCGACGCGCGGCGGCTTCGGCGGGCGCGGCGAATCGTCGGAGTCGGTCGGCGCGAAACGCCAGTTCGCGCTGCACCAGGGCAACACGCAGCACTTCGACGACCTGATCGTCGGCCCGAACCTGTGGGCCGGGATGTCGCAGATTCGTGGCGGCCCCGGCTGCGTGATCGTCGGCAGCCACGAGCAGGTGGCCGAGCGGCTCGCGGAGTACGTCGACATCGGCGTGTCGACGTTCATTCTCGCGAGCAACCCGCATCTCGAGGAGGCGTACCGCGTGGGCGAGGAAGTGCTGCCGCTCGTCGACGGCGCGCTGAACGCGCGCGGCACGCAGGCGGCGCTGCGCGTGGCCGGCGCATGAGCGCGACGGCATTGCCGCGCCATCCAACGACATCGACAAGGACATTCACCATGACGACACTCGCTGCGCAGGCCACGGCCTGCGACGCACTCTGGTACACGCGCTGCCCGGTGCCGACCGCGCTCGGCATCGCCGTGCATCGCGGCTGGTTCGACGAGGAGTTCGGGCCGGACGGCATCACGCTGAATTCGCTGCAGGAGACGGCCGATGCCGGCAAGCGCGAATCGCATTTCGATCACAGCCTGCCGCACTCGTTCCGGCAGGGCGGCAACATTCCCGCGCTGTGGGCGCGGGCGCGCGGCGCCGATACGCGCGTGATCGGCCTGTCGTGGACCAACGAATTCCAGGCGATCGTCACGTTGCCCGATCGCGGCATTCGCTCGGTGCGCGATCTGCGCGGCCGGCGGCTCGGGTTGCCGCGCCATCCGATCAGCATCGACTTCTGGCGGGCGGCCGCGCTGAAAGGCTTCCTGAGCGCGCTCGAACTGGAAGGGCTCGGGCACGGCGACGCCGAATGGGTCGACCTGCCCGACGAACGTGAACGTCGCACCGGGCCCGCATCGTTTGCGCGCGGCCCGCACGAGTACGGGATCGAGATCGCGGCGCTCGTGCGCGGCGAGGTCGACGCGGTGTTCGTGAAAGGCGTCGAAGGGCTCGAGACCGTGCATCTGATCGATGCACAGGTCGTCATCGATCTCGGCGCGCACCCCGATCCGCTCGTGCGGATCGGCAACGGCACGCCGCGCACGCTGACCGTCGATCGCGCGCTGATCGACGCGCGCCCCGATCTCGTGAGCCGCTTCCTGTCGGTGGTGGTGGGGGCGGGCGACTGGGCCGCGCGCCATCCGGCGGAGACGGTTGCGTATATCGGCCGCGAGACGCGCGCGTCCGACGAGTGGGTGCGCTATGCGTACGGCGCGGACGTGCACCGCCATCTGGAGACGGGGCTCGCGCAGACGTCGATCGACGGGCTGGTCGCGTTCAAGGATTTCCTCGTCGAATGGGGCTTTCTCGAACAGGATTTCGATGCGCGCGCGTGGATCGACCCGGCGCCGTTCACGCGCATCGACCGGCAACGCCATGCGTGGGTTGCGTAGCGCGCCGCGGCGCGTCATTGCAAGGAGTCGAGCATGACAGGTCTGACGATCGAATACGGCGTGCCGCCTGCGCGCCGGCATGCGGCGCGTGCTGCGCCGCGTGCGGGTGCGAGCGGGGCGGCGGCGGTCGCGCGTCCGCCGTCCGCTTCGCCGTCGGCACGGCCGGATGCGCCGAAGGCGAAGCCGGGCGCGTGGCGCGTCACGGGTGCGATTGCGCTCGCCGTCACGGCGCTGCATGCAGGTGTCGCGTTGCTGGCCGCGCGCACACCAGCCGCGCCGCCCGTGCAGCCGCCGCGGCCGCAGCCGTTGACGGTCGAACTGACGCGGCCGCCCGAACCGTTGCCGCAGGCCGCGCATCCGCCGCCGCCGGCAGTGCCGCCGGCAGTGCCGCCGGCAGTGCCGCCGAAGCCGTTGAAGCAGGCGCCGACCCCGCCGAAGCCGCGTGCGGCCGTCGCGCATCCGGCGCCGGCGCCCGCTGCCGCGCCGCAAGTCACCCGCGAGGCGGCCCCTGCGACGGCGGCACCGGCCGCCGCCGCGCCGGCCACGCCGGCTCCCGCGCCGGCCGCACCTGCCGCGCCGGTACGCGAAACCGCACCGATCGGCGACGCGGCCTACCTGCGCAACCCGGCGCCCGACTATCCGGCGTTCGCGCAGGACCAGGGCTGGGAAGGGCGCGTCGTGCTGCGCGTGCACGTGCTCGCGAACGGCTCACCCGATTCCGTCGAGGTCCGCACGAGCAGCGGCCGCCGCATGCTCGACACGGCGGCGGTGGCCGCCGTGAAGCGCTGGACGTTCGTGCCCGCGAAGCGCGGCGACGAAGCGGTCGACGGCTGGGTCAACGTGCCGATCGATTTCAAGCTGGGCTGACCCGCCGGGCAGCCCGCCACATTTTCAAAGGAACTCACATCATGAACGGTATTCCGACCACCTTTATCGTCCAGGGCGCGCTCTGGCTGCTCGTCGTCTTCTCCGTCGTCACGTGGACGCTGATCGTCGTGAAGGCGATCCAGAGCCTGCGGGCGAGCGCGCGCAACCGGCGCTACGTCAGCGCGTTCTGGGCGGCGAACAGCTTCCACGAGGCGGCCGCGCTCGACGGCGCGAACAGCCCGGTGGGCGAACTCGCCGCGACGGGCTTCGACGCGCTGCGGCGCGCCGACGAGAGCAGCGCGCACGACCTCGAACACAGCTGGAGCCGCCACGACCTGCTCGAACGGCATCTCCGGCAGCAGATCCACAACGCGCGCCGGCGCGAGGAGGCGGGGCTGGCGGTGCTCGCGTCGATCGGCAGCACCGCGCCGTTCGTCGGCCTGTTCGGCACCGTATTCGGCATCATCCATGCGCTGACCGCGATCACGCACAGCGCGTCGGCGAGCATCGACGTCGTGGCCGGGCCGATCGGCGAGGCGCTCGTCGCGACCGGGATCGGCATCGCGGTCGCCGTGCCGGCCGTGCTCGCGTACAACTTCTTCGTGCGCCGCGTGAAGGCCGCGTCGGCCGACCTCGACGCGTTCGCCACCGATTTCGTCACGCTCGCGCAGAAGGCCGGCTTCCGCGTGCCGGCCGCCGCCGCCGCGCCCGCGCCGGCACGCCGTGCCGGCGACACCCGTCAGGAGGCCTTCGCATAATGGCCTTCTCCTCTTCCTCCGACAACGACGACGTGCTCAGCGAAATCAACATCACGCCGCTCGTCGACGTGATGCTCGTGCTGCTCGTCGCCTTCATCGTCACGGCCCCGCTGCTGAACAACGCGGTGCACGTGAATCTGCCGAACACCGTCGCCACGGCGCCGGCCGATCGCAAGCCGAACGTCACCGTGAGCGTCGACGACAAGGGCGTCGTGTATCTCGACAAGCGGGCGGTCGCGCTCTCCGCGGTGCCGGCCGAGCTGGCCGCGCTGAAGGCCGGCCGGCCCGACGTCGCGCTCGACCTGCAGGCCGACGAGCACGTGCCGTACGGCACGGTCGCGAAGCTGATGGCCGCGATCGAGCATGCGGGCATCACGCGGCTGTCGGTGCTCACCGCGCCGCGCGGCTGACGCGCGGTTCACGACTCCCTCCAAGAACGCATCCATGAGCATCACGGCTTCCTCCAACGTCCAGTCGATCTGGTACACACGCTGTCCGGTGCCGACGCCGCTCGGCATCGCCGCGCATCTCGGCTGGCTCGACAGCGAATTCGCCGGCGACGGCATCACCGTGCGCGCGCTGCAGGAGAGCCAGCACGCGGCACTGCATCACGCGCACGTCGATCATTCGCTCGACAACGCATTCCGGCAGGGCGGCAGCATTCCCGCGCTGTGGGCGCGCGCGGCCGGCGCCGAGACGCGCGTGGTCGCGCTGACCTGGGTCGACGAGGCGCAGGCGATCGTCGCGCTGCCGGAAAGCGGCCTGAAGCGGCCGAAGGACCTGCGCGGGCGCCGCATCGGCCTGCCGCGCCGCGACGGCGAGCGCATCGACATCTTCCGCGCGGCGGCGCTGCGCGGCTTCGTCAGCGCGCTGTCGCTCGACGGGCTCGGCCCTGCCGACGTCGAATGGGTCGACGTGCCCGCGTCGAACCTGCGCGCACCGGTGTCGACACCGGCGACGCGCGACGCGGCCTTCAGCCATCCCGCGAGCCTGTCGAGCCGCCGGCTCTATGCGGCCGAAGCGGCCGCGCTCGTGCGCGGCGAGGTCGACGCGATCTACGTGAAGGGCTCGCTCGGGCTCGAAACCGCGCACCTGATCGGCGCGCAGGCGGTGATCGACATCGGTTTTCATCCCGATCCGCAGATCCGCATCAACAACGGGTCGCCGCGGCCGCTGACCGTCAATGCGTCGACGCTCGACCGGCATCCCGACATCGTCAGCCGCTTCCTCGCGCGCGTGACCGATGTCGAAGGCTGGGCGCGCGAGCACGAGCAGGACGTGCTCGGCTATCTCGGCCGCGAGACGGGATCGGGCCATGACTGGCTGCGGCTCGCGTACGGTGCGGACGTGCACCGGCGGCTGCGCACGGATCTCGACGAAGCGTCGATCGCCGCGCTCGACGATTTCAAGCGCTTCCTCGTCGAATGGCGCTTCCTGCCGGCCGACTTCGACGTGCGCGCGTGGATCGACCGGCGCGCACTCGACGGCATCGCGACGCGGTCTCGCGACGCCGCGCGGTGAGCGCATCGGCACGCGTCGCCGACGCATGGCGGCGCGAGCGCTTCACCGGCGGCTTCATGCTGCTGGCGCTCGCGAGCGGCACGACGATCAGCATGGCGCAGCTCGCGACGACGCTGTACGCGCTCGCGCTCGGCGTCGACAGCGCACGGCTCGGCATCATCGCGGCGATGGAGCCGCTCGGCATCGCGCTGATGACGCTACCGGCCGGGCTGCTTGTCGCCCGCTACGGCGCGCGACGCGTGTACTTCGTCGCGAGCATGGGGCCGATGCTGCTCAATCTCGTCGTGCCGTTTACCGGCGCATGGTCGCTGATCGCGCTCACGCAAGTGTCGATCGGGCTGTGCATCCCGTTCCGGATCGTGTCGATCAACGGCGTGTTCCTCGCGCGTCTCGCGCAGATCGGCCTCGCACGCGCCGGCTGGTACCGTGCGGCGATGTCGGTCGGCACCGGCATGGTCGGGCCGTGGCTCGCGAGCGGGCTGCTCGGCGCGCACGGCGCGGTCGCGACGTTCTGCGTGGCATCCGCGAGCTTCGCGGGCATGGCGCTGTTCAGCCGGACGCTGCTCGGCGATGCGGAGCCCGCGGCGCGCGGTGCGCCGCCTGAACCCGGTGGCCTGCGCGCGTTGCTGGCGCTCGCGTGGAGTCACGACGTGCGCCAGCAGCTCGTGCTGGAAGCCGTGAACAGCGCGACCCGTTCGCTCGCCGGTGCGTATACGGTGGTGCTGGCGATCCAGTCGCTCGGGCTGTCGCAAACGAAAGCCGTCGCGCTGCTGACGCTGCAGGGCGTCGTCGCGGTGATCGCGCTGTTCGGGCTTGGGCATGTCGCGCAGCGGATGACCGCGCGCCGCTGCCACGCGCTCAGTCTCGCCGGCGCCGTGGCCGGATTGCTCGCGCTGGGTCTCGCCCATGACGCATGGGTCGTCGGCGCGGGGCTCGCCGCGCTGTGCGCCGGCTCGTCGCTGCTGCATCTCGTCAACATGCAGCGCCTCGGCCGTCACCCGGCCGACAAGAGCCAGGTGTCGAGCCTCTACAACCTCGCGTCGATGACGGGCGCGTTCTGCGGCCCGCTGGCTGGCAGCGCGCTCGTGCCGAGCGTCGGGTTGCCGGGCGTGTTTCTGTGCTGGCTGCCCGTCGTCGTGCTGGTTACGTTCGCGTTGCGCGTTGCAACGAAGCGGCGCGACGCATCGCGGTCCGTGACTGCAAAGTTCTCCTGACCACTCTCATCGGGTGTTGCGTGACAAGCAGTTTGCTTCCCGTCACAGATGCGCATGCAGCAACACCCGCGCCACCCACATACCGGAAGCCCCGTGCGACGGGCTTCTCGATGCTGGCATCCGAATTGCAATAGATCACCCGTGCGTCGCGCACGCACGTGCGTTCAACCGATCAAACAGGATGACTCATCGATGTTCAGGAAAAAACTAATCGTCACCGCGCTGGGGGGGCTGCTGACGGGTGCAGCCGTATCGTTGCCCGCCTGGGCGGAAGAGGGCGCGGTGACGGCGGCGCCGGACGCGAAGCCGGCGCAACAGGGCGCGGACGATGCAGCCGCGGCAGCGCCGAAGGCCGCCCGTGCGACCCGCGGCACGGCCGCACGCGAAACGAATCTCGGCACGGTGACGGTGACCGCGCGCCGGCGCAAGGAGAGCATCCAGGACGTGCCGGTCGCGGTGAGCGCGCTGAGCGGGGACACGATCAAGAACAACGAGCTGCGCGTGGTGAACGACGTCACGAAATATGTGCCGAACTTTACCGGCCAATCGACCGAAGGCCGCGAGCGGCCGCGCTGGTTCCTGCGCGGCGTCGGCAGCAACGATCCATCGGACTTGTCGCTGAGCCCGATCGGCGTGTACTTCGACGACGTCTACATCAACAGCGTGTTCGGGCAAGGCTTCCCGCTGTTCGACCTCGATCGCATCGAAGTGCTGCGCGGCCCGCAGGGCACGCTGTGGGGCAAGAATACCGTCGGCGGCGCGCTCAGCATCACGTCGCAGAAGCCGACCTTCGACGTGAGCGGCTACGGCAAGATCGGGCTCGGCCAGTACAACAGCCGGCTCGCGGAGGCCGCGATCGGCGGGCCGATCGGCAAGAACGACGTGCTGGCCGCGCGCGTGTCGGTGTATCACGAGAACGCCGACAGCTTCTACACGAACACGGTGCAGCAAGGGCGCTTCGGCGGCTTCCACGACAATGCGGTGCGCTTCCAGGTGCTGGCCGTGCCGACCTCGGATACCGATTTCCTGTTCAACATCCACGGCCGCAACTACACGGGCGGCGGCAACGCGTGGCACGCGCAGGGTGCAGGGCCGGGCGGCGCGAACCAGTTCGGCTTCGTCGGGTCGAGCGATCCGTACACGGTGTCGCTCAACGCGCCGTCGAGCGATCACATCTCGACCTGGGGCACGTCGCTCACCGCGCACTGGCGCATCAACCCGGCTGTGACGCTGACGTCGATCACCGCGTTCGAAGGGCTGCATCGCTGGTATCAGGACGACGAGGACTATTCCGCGTTCGACGTCGCACGCTCGCACGATCGCCTGTCGAGCCGCCAGTTCTCGCAGGAATTCCGGCTCGAATCGCCGCAGAACGACCGGTTCAGCTGGCTCGTCGGCACGCACCTGTTCACCGAGCAACTGGCCGAGCAGGGTGCCGGCGGCGGCCTGCCGGGCTCGCCGTCGCCCGCGTTCTACCACCTGACCGACCTCACGCAGCACACGCAGAGCGCGGCGATCTTCGGCAGCGTGAAGTATCGGTTCACCGACCGCTTCAACGTGACGGGCGGGCTGCGTTACACGATCGAGCGCAAGAACATCAACCTCACCGGGCTGCAGGGCACCGGCAACGTGACGTTCAGCAACCCGGGCAGCTGGTGGGATCCGTCGTCGGTGTCGTCGCCGCTGGCGGTCAGCGCGCGGCAGAACCAGACGAACACGTGGCGCGCGCCGACCTGGGACCTCACGCCCGAATATGCGCTCAGCAGCAACGTGCGCGCGTATTTCCGCTATGCGCGCGGCTTCCGCTCGGGCGGCTACAACGGCAACGCGTATACGCAGAGCACGGTGTCGACCGTGTCGCCGGAGTACCTGACCGATTACGAGGTCGGCATCAAGAGCGAGTGGTTCGACAAGCGGCTGATCGTCAACGCGAGCGTGTTCCACTACGACTATCGCGACATCCAGGTGTTCGCGCTGGCGCCGAACCCGTTCGGCGGGCCGCCGGTGTCGACGCTGTCGAATGCGGGGCAGGGGCGCGCGGACGGCTTCGAGCTGGAGCTGAAGGCGCAGCCGGTCAACAGCCTCTACCTGTTCGCGAACCTCGGGATGCTGAACACGCGCTACACGGAGTTCCGCTACGTGCCGACCGCCGTCGGCAATTCGTTCGCGCGTTCGCCGCATACGACGATCAACGCGGGCTTCGACTATCGCGTGCCGGTGTCGTTCGGCACGCTGACGGCCGGCGGCGACGTGAATTACCGCAGCCGCGAGTACTTCAGCGCGACGCGGCAGACGATGCCGCAACTCTGGCAGGGCGGCTACACGGTGCTGAACGCGCACGTGTCCTACACGACGCCGAACCAGAAGTACATCGTGACGGGCTACGTGACGAACCTGACCAACAAGGTCTACAAGAAGCTCGAGCTGCTGCCGTCGTATGGCGCGTATCCGGCGCTGTACGGCGATCCGCGCACGGTCGGGATCACGCTGACGGCGAAGATCTGACGGGCAACATGCGGCGGCGCGGCGGCGAGCCGCGCCTGCCGCGCGTCAGATCAGCAGCGACAGCGTCCTGAACAGCGCGAGATCCGCCTTGCGTGCCGAGCGCGCATGCCGGCGGATCACGTGCAGCAGGCAGTCGATGAAGCAGCGCGCCGCGTCGCTGAGCGTGCTGCTGCGCCGCGTGACGATCCCGAGGTCGCGCGGCTCGAAGGTCTCCTTCAACTGCAACGCGCGCATCCGTTCGCCGAACGACGGCACGGCCGCGAGGATCGTCGGGCACCACGTGCACATGTCGGCCTGCTCGAGCATCGTCTGCAGCATCGCCACCGACTGCGCACGCACGATGCGCCGCTCGTCGATTTTGGCGCCGTGGCGCGTGAACAGGTAATCGACGAGCGCGGCCTGGCCGTCGGCCGCGAAATTCAGCACCCAGTCGTGGTCGAGCAGGTCGTGGATCGACCGCGCGTGCTCGAGCGGATGGCCGGCGCGCACCATCACCGCGGTCTCGTAGCGCAGCATCGGCTCGAACGCGAATTCCGGCGTGCCGCCCGGTTGCACGTGCCCGAGCGCGAAGTCCATGCTGCCGTCGCGCAACAGCGGCTGCGCGACGGCCATCAGCGCTTCGTAGAGCTCGAGGCGCACGTCCGGCATCTGCTCCCGAAAACGCAGCACCGCCTCCGCGAGGAAGGTCATCGTCAGCCACGGCGTGACGCCGATGCTCAACCGGCCCTCGACGCGGCCGCGCATGCGCTCGAGATCGCTCTGCGCGTGTTCGAGCTGCTTCAGCACGAGCTTCGCGTGCGTGAGCAGCGTCTTCCCGTATTCGGTGAAGCCGATCCCCTCCGGCGCGCGGACCAGCAGCGGCAGGCGTTCGCTGGCCTCCAGCTCGCGCAGCGCGCGCGTGACGGCCGCCTGCGACAGCCCGAGCGTGCGCGCCGCGCCGCGGATGCTGCCGGCCTCCGCGCTCGCGACGAGCGCCTGCAACTGATGCAGCTTGATCGTGCTCATGGTGCGATACCCGACAACGAAAGGTTGTCATCATAACGAAACCGCGGCTGTTCGCCGGGATTTTCGCTGCCTACGATGCGGGCACGGTCGGTCATTCGGGCGATCGGCAACCGGAACGCATCGAGGAGAATCGGGGTTGGACCACACACCTATCCATCCGGAAATGGCGGCCATCGAGGCGGAAATGATTGCGCTGCGCCGCCGGCTGCACGCGCATCCGGAGCTTGGCTTCGAGGAACACGCGACGAGCGATCTGGTCGCCGGGTTGCTGACAACGTGGGGTTATCGGGTGACGCGCGGGCTCGGCGGCACGGGCGTGGTCGGCACGTTGACGCGCGGCCCCGGCAAGCGGCTCGGGCTGCGCGCGGACATGGACGCGCTGCCGATCCGCGAGGCGACCGGACTGCCGCACGCGAGCCGGTGCGACGGCGTGATGCACGCGTGCGGCCACGACGGCCACACGGCGATGCTGCTCGCGGCGGCGCGCTGCCTGGCCGAGCGGGAACGCTTCACGGGCACGCTGAACCTGATTTTCCAGCCGGCCGAGGAAGGGCTCGGCGGCGCGAAGCGGATGATCGACGACGGGCTGTTCGACCAGTTTCCATGCGATGCGGTGTTCGCGATGCACAACGTGCCGGGCCTGCCGGCCGGCGTGCTCGGCTTCTGCGACGGCCCGGCGATGGCCTCGGCCGATGAGGTGCAGGTGCGTGTGACCGGGCGCGGCGGGCATGGCGCGGCGCCGCATACGACGATCGATCCGGTGGTCGTGTGCGCGTCGATCGTGATGGCGCTGCAGACCGTCGTGTCGCGCAACGTGAACCCGCAGGAGATGGCGATCGTGACGGCTGGCTCGATCCATGCGGGCGCCGCATCGAACGTGATTCCGCCGCACGCGGATCTCGCGCTCAGCGTGCGTGCGCTGTCGCCGGACGTGCGGGCGCTGCTTGAACGGCGCATTCGCGAGATCGTGCACGGGCAGGCCGCGAGCTATGGCGCGACCGCCGAAATCGACTACCGGCACGCGTACCCGGTGCTCGTCAATCACGCGGAGCAAACCGCGTTTGCCCGCGACGTCGCCCGCGAATGGGGCGGCGACGGCGCGCTGATCCCGAACCTGCGGCCGATCGCGGCCAGCGAGGATTTCGCGTTCATGCTGAACGCGTGCCCCGGCAGCTACCTGTCGATCGGCAACGGCGACGGCGCCGCCGGATGCGGGCTGCACCACCCCGGCTACGACTTCAACGACGCGTGCCTCGCCACCGGCGCGAGCTACTGGATTGCACTGGCGGAGCGCTACCTCGCGTGATGGGCCCGCACGATTTTGACTGACGATTCACACAAGGAAGGAGACTGGCAATGAAGCAGTGGAAACGGATGGCGGCGCTCGCGGTGGCGCTGGCGGCAGGGGCGGCGCATGCGGGCGACTGGGCGGGCAAGGAGATTCGCCTCGCGGTCGATCCGACTTACCCGCCGCTCGAATACAAGCTGCCCGACGGCACGCTGACGGGTTTCGGGATCGACATCACGAACGCCTTGTGCGCGGAGCTGCATGCGCGCTGCGTGTGGGTCGAGTCGAGTTTCGACGGGATGATCCCGGGGCTGCTCGCGCGCAAGTTCGACGTGATCGCGTCGTCGATGACGATCACGCCGAAGCGCCAGCAGCAGATCGCCTTCACGAACCGGATCTCGAATGCGCCGGCGCGCCTCGTCGCGCGCAAGGGCTCGCCGCTGCTGCCGACGGCAGACGCGCTGAAGGGCAAGCGCGTGGGCGTCGAGCAGGGTTCCGCGCAGGCTGACTACGCGGTCGCGAACTGGCAGCCGGCCGGCGTGCAGGTCGTGTCGTACCAGAACCAGGATCAGGTCTATGCCGATCTCGTGACGGGCCGGCTCGACGCGGCGTTCCAGGCATCGATCGCGGCGAGCGACGGCTTCCTGAAGAAGCCGCAGGGCAAGGATTTCGCGTTCGTCGGCGCCGCGATCGACGACGTGAAGTACTTCGGGCAGGGCGACGGGCTCGGGCTGCGCAAGCAGGACAACGACCTGCGCGAGGCCTTCAACCACGCACTTGCGACGATCCTCGCGAACGGCACGTACCAGCGGATCAACAAGAAGTACTTCGACTTCGACATTTACGGCGCGAAGTAAGCGGCGACGCCCGGAAACGGGCAGTCACGACACGATAAATAAGGAAAACGAATGAACTGGAGATTGGCTTTCATCGCGGTCCCGGCGCTGTGTGCAGCGCCCGCGCTCGCATTCGCGCAAGGCAGCGTCACGCTTTACGGGCTCGTCGATGCGGGCATCGACTACACGAACAACGTCGGCGGCCACAGCGCGTGGCAGATGGCAAGCGGTTTCGCGCAAGGCAGCCGCTGGGGGCTGAAAGGCACCGAGGATCTGGGCGGCGGCTACAGCGCGCTGTTCCAGCTCGAGAACGGCTTCAACGTGAACAACGGCACGCTCGCGCAGGGCGGCCGCATGTTCGGGCGGCAGGCGTACGTCGGGCTCAGCAGCGCGCGGTTCGGCACGCTGACGCTCGGCCGCCAATACGATGCGGTGGTCGACTATCTCGCGCCGACGACCGCGAACGGCAGCTGGGGCGTCTACCCGTTCTCGCATCCGCTCGACAACGACAACACCGGCAACACGTTCCGCGTGAACAACACGGTGAAGTATGCGAGCCCGGATTTCGCCGGCTTTTCGTTCGGCGGTACGTACAGCTTCAGCAACGACACGGGCTTCGCGAACAACCGGCAGTGGAGCGTCGGCGCGCAGTACGAGCAGGGCGGCTTGCTGGTCGGCGCGGCGTTCCTGAATGCGGACAACCCGGGCGCGACGTCGGGCGGCGCGATCGCGGGCTCGGGGTCGGTCGGCGCCGATGCGAACTTTGCGTCGGCGCGGCTGCGGATTTTCGGTGCGGGCATCAACTACACGGCGGGGCCCGCGACGGTCGGGTTCGCGTACACGAACAGCAACGTCACGCGGCCGACCGCGAACGTCGGCTACCTGTTCGGCGACGAAACGATCGAGCCGGTGACCGGCCCGCTCGCGGGGGGCACGGTGTCGTCGATCAAGTACCAGAACTTCGAGGTGAACGGCAAATACCAGTTCACGCCGGCGTTGTTCGTCGGGGCGCAGTACGTGTACACGACGGTGCGCTATAACGCGACGACGGGCAGCGCGAAGCCGAAGATCCATTCGCTCGGGCTGATGGCCGACTACAACCTGTCGAAGCGCACGGACGTGTACCTGATGGGCGCGTACCAGCGGATCGCGGGCGACGCGACGGGTTCGTCGCTCGACCAGGCCTATGTTCCCGGCGCGGCGGACCTGTCGTCGACTTCGAAGCAGCTGATGGTTCACGCGGGGATCCGTCACAAGTTCTGAGTGCGATGACGGAAGAGGCGGCGGGCCGAGCGACCCGCTGCCTCGACGCGCTTACTGCGCGACGCGGATCACGACCTTCCCGAAGTGCTGCCCCGACTGCAAGTGCGCATAAGCCTGCGGTGCTTCGTCGAAGCCGAACACGCGATCGACCACGGGCCTGATCTGCTTCGCGTCGACGAGGCGCACGACATCGTCGAGCATCGCGCGGCTGCCGACCATGATCCCGTGCAACTGCCGGATCCCGCCGATCAGCGACAGCAGCCCGAGTTCGGGGCCGGCGAAGCTGCTGAGGCCGCCGATCACCGACACGATGCCGCCCAGCTTCGTCGCGGCGACCGAGCGCGGCAGCGTGTCCTTGCCGCCGACTTCGACGACCAGATCCGCCCCCGCCCCGCCGGTGAGCCGCAGCACGTCGTGCTGCCATTCGGGCGTCGCGCGATAGTTGATGGTGGCGTCCGCACCGAGTGCGCGGGCGCGCTCGAGCTTCGCATCGCTCGACGACGTGACGATCGTGCGCAGCCCCGCCGCATGCGCGAGCTGCAGTGCGATGATCGACACGCCGCCGGTGCCGAGCAGCACGACGGTCGCGCCGGGCCGCAGGCCGCCGTCGGCGAACAGCGCGTTCCACGCGGTAATCCCGGCGCACGACAGCGTCGCCGCCTCGTCGTAGTTCAGATGCGCGGGAATCGCGACCAGCGCGGCTTCGTCGGATACGAAATGTTCGGCCAGCACGCCGTCGAATTGCGCGCCGGGCGACCCTGAGACTTTCTGCGGCGTCGGTGGCCCGTCGATCCAGTGCGGGAAGTACGTGTTGATCACGCGATCGCCCGGCTTGAAGCGCGTGACGTCGCGGCCGGTTTCGATGATTTCGCCGGCGCCGTCGGCCACCGGGATCAGCGCGTCCGTGCCGATGCCGAGATAGTCGCCGCGCGCGAACATCAGGTCGCGGTAGTTCAGGCCGGCGGAGTGGATCTTCACGACGACGTCGGTCGGCCCGACCGCGCGGCGTGTCGCGTCGATGCGCCGAAGCCCGGCCGCGCCGTCGCCCGGTTTCACTTGCCATGCGTGCATGTCGACTCCTTTTCGAGATAGAGCGGACTATCATAGTGTTGCGCACGGGGACGCATTGGCGAGAATTCGGCCGATGACTGTCGCCTGTGCGGACACAACCCCGTGACCCAACTGGAGCGGAATCGCATGGACGAGCGGCTGAGAGGCGTGGCCGAATTTGTCGACGTGGTGGAGTCGGGCAGCTTCGCGGCGGCCGCGCTGCGGCTCGGCGTCACGCGCTCGGCCGTCGCGAAGGTCGTCGCGCGGCTCGAACGCCGTCTCGGCGCGCGGCTCCTGCAGCGCACGACCCGCCAGCTCGGCCTGACCGACGAGGGGCTCGTCTATTACGAGCAGTGCCGGCGGCTGCTGGCCGAACTCGGCGAGACGGAGGCCGCGCTCGACGCGGGGCAGCGCGAGCCGGCGGGGCGGCTGCGCGTCAGCGTGCCCGTGCTGTTCGGGCGGCAGTGCGTGGCGCCCGTCATGCGGCGCCTCGTCGAGCGCCATCCGCGGCTCGAGATCGACGTGTCGTTCAGCGACCGCGTGGCCGACCTGGTCAATGACGGCTTCGACATCGCGGTGCGCATCGGCGAGCTGGCCGATACGAGCGCGCTGGTCGGCCGCAAGCTCGGCGTGCAGCGCATGGGGATCTGCGCGTCGCCCGCGTATCTCGACCGTCATGGCCGGCCGGCGGGGCTCGACGCGCTCGCGTCGCACGTCGGCATCGCGTATTCGCGCGGCGGGCAACCGACGCCGTGGCGGGTCCTCGGCGCGGACGGCGCGGTGCACGACCATCGCCCGGCCGGCCGCCTGCGGCTCGACGACCTGCAGGCGATCGCCGATGCGGCCGCCGCCGGCGCGGGCCTCGCGTGGCTGCCGTGCTGGTTGATGGCGCCTTACCTGCGCGACGGCCGCCTCGCGCTCGTGATGGACAGCAACAGCGTGTCGGGCGCCGAAGTGTTCGCGGTGCGGCCGGCCTCGCGCCAGGTGCCGTCGAAGGTGCGCGTCGTCATCGATGCGCTCGTCGACGAGATACCGCGCATGCTGGCGTCGGACGATTGAGGCGGGCGCGGTGCGGCGATCGCGACAGGCGCACGCCGCACCGGCTCAATTCGTGGCCCGGTGCGGATTGCAGTCCACCGAATACTCCGCGTGCTCGCCATTGACGTGCAGGACCAGCGTCGCCTGGCAGATGTCGCCCGAATCGACGCTCAGCCGCAGCGTCGCCAGCGACTGATCCTCGCCGCCGGCGAGTCGCGATTCGCCGGAGCGCGTCAGCGAGGCCGAGCCGGCGCCGCCGGTCCTGGTGATGCGCAGGCTGTACGACACGTCGACCGGCGCGGCCGCCCGCACGTGCGGCACGATGTTCACGCCGCCGGCACTGGCGGCGATGTCGAAATAGGCGTTGAGATCGTGAATGCCGACCATGATCGTCCCCTGTCGAATGAAAAAAAGGCCGAACGGGCAACCGTCCGGCCTTTTCGTTACGCCGGCGGTGCTTAGTGCTGCTTGAGCGAAACGGTGTTGTTGAAGCCGTTCTGGTTGATGCTCGCGTAGTTCGCGTTGCCTTGCTGTACCAGCGTGGCGTTGTTGTTGTAGCCGATCTGCGTCACGTAGCCCTGGTTGCCCGTGCCCGACACCTGCGACGCGTTGATGATGTTGAAGCCGCCGGCCTGCGACAGGCTCAGCACGTCATCCGCGCCCGTCTGCGACGCATTGGCGTAGTTGCCGATGTCGCCCGACTGGCTCACCGTCACCGACGAGCCCGATGCGGCCGACTGCGTCACCGCCGCCAGGTTGTCCGCCGACGCCTGCGTGATGGATGCCGTCGAACCGGCCGAGTTGCTCTGCGTGATCGACGCCGTGTTGAACGCGGCCGTTTGCGTGATGGACGCGCCGTTACCGTAGCCGTACTGCTGCGTGATCGTCGCGTTGTTCGACGCGGCCGACTGGTTGATCGTCGCGTTGTCGCCGAACTCGAACCACTGATTGACGGTTGCATTGTTGCCGTCGGCGGTCTGCGTGATCGACGTCGCGTTGCCGGCCGCCGCGAGCTGGTGCACCGTGGCGTTGTTGCCGCTCACGCCGCCCGATTGCGAAATCGTCGTCGTGTTGCCGCCGCCGAACGACGAGTTCACGGTGGCGGTTTCGGTGCCGCTCTGGGTCGTCGTGACCTGGTCGCCAGCCTCGGCAAACTGCGTCACGCTGGCGTTGGTCGTGCCGCCCGTTTGCGTGATCGACGTCGCGTTCCCGCCGCCCCAGGTCGTCTGGACGTTCGCGGTGCCGTTGTTGCCGGTCTGCGCGATGCCGACGGTGTTGCCGACCGTGTCCGTCTGCGCGACGGTCGCGTTGTTGCCGATCGCCGACTGGCTCGGCGTGCCCTGGTTGATCGTCACGTTGTTCCAGCCGCCGCCTTGCTGCGAAATCGACGCGCTGTCGATGTAGCTGTACTGGTTGATCGTGTTGGTGTCGTATTGCGGCCCGCCCGTGTAGGCCGACGTCGTCTGCGTGATGGTCGCCGAGAAGTCGCCGCCGCCGGACTGCGTCACGTAGTTCCGCTCGTTCGACGTGCCCGTCTGCGACACGTTCACGCTCGAATACGGCTGCGCCCACCAGGAGTTCTGCTGGATCACGGTCGTGTCGCCGTTGCCGCCCTGCGTCGTCACGTTGGCGACGAACCCGTAGCGGGGATCGTTGCCGGCTGCCGACTGGTTGATCGACACCGCATCACCGTTCGTCGCCGTCTGTTCGACGGTGGCCGAGTTGAAGTTGCCGGTTTGCCCGATGTTCACGGTGTTACCCGACGAATCGGCCTGTGCGGCAGCCGATGCGAGCATCAGCACTGCGATTGCGATTGCAGACTTGGTCACCTTCATTTGTTGCTCCTGATTCGAAAGAAAATTCGCCGGAAAAGCGGATCTTTTGCCGGCACCCCCGCCAATTGAGGACGCTCTCACGTCCCGCACCTCACACCACTTGAAGCAAAGCACCTGCAAACTGCATAACCGTTACCGCGTCAGCACCGTGGCGCGCGCACCGTTGCCGGTCTGGATCACCTGGATGCCGGTGTTCGATCCGCCCTGCACGAGGTTCACCGCGTTGTTGCTGCCGTTCTGCGTGACGCGCGCCGACAGCGACGTGCCGACCTGCGTCGAGTCGACCGAATTGCCGGCGCCGTTCTGTTGCACCTGCAACGTGTTGCCGTTGCCGCGCTGCGTCGCATGCAACCTGTTGCCGACGCCGGCCTGCGACGCCGCGATCCAGTTCTGCGCACCGGCCTGCTGCGCGACGATCGCGTTGCCGTCGCCGGCCTGCCAGATCAGCGCACCGTTGTGGCCGGCCTGGTCCAGCGACGCGGCATTGCCGACACCGCTCTGGCGGACCGCGACGATGTTGCCGCTGTAGTCGAATGCCGGTTCGGGCGGGCCGAGATCGTTGAGCGGCACGGGTGCCGCAAACGCCGCCTGCATGGCGGCCGCTGCCCACACGGTCGCGAGCGCCTGCCGCGCCACGCGGGCGCGCCCGTTCCGATCATGGTGTCGATTCATCCTGTTTTCTCCGCTGGCCGGCGTGGGCCGGTTAATGAGTGGACGCGCCCTGGCGATCGATCTTCTGCGGGTCGTACGCGGTGTTCGCGTCTTCCATGTCCTGCGCGTATTTCCGGTCTTCCTGCAGATACCGCTGCATCGTCGGGTCGTACCAGTCCTGGTCGTTCTTCAGCACCCAGGTCTGGTTCGCGACGCCCTGGACGATCAGGTGCGTGAGCGCCGATTCGATTGCTTCGTTCACGCAGATCTGCGCGGGTTCGTTACGTGTCAGCCCGGCTTCCGCCTGCAGCAGGTCCTTGAAGCCGACGAAGCGATAGATGCCCGTGTCGACCTGATACGAGTAGACGGTCTTGGTCGTCGACACGCTGTTGAGCACCTGGCCCGTGCGGATGTCGATCGCGCGCAGGTTGACCGTGACCTGGTCGATCCGGTACTGCGTCGACCCGCTGATCCCGAGGTAGGCGACACCGGCCCCGCCGGTCCGGACGTTCGTGTCGTAGCCGACGATGCCGCCTTCGAGCACGATGTTCGCGGGCATCAGCGGTGCCATCGCATCGTTCTGCGCCTTCTTCGCATCCGCGCCGTCGGTGGCGCGCATGATCTTGCGTTCGGTCAGCAGGTCCTGCAGGTTCTCGCGTTCCACCGGCGTGAACCAGCCGGAGTCGCGCATCGCCTTGACGAGGAACGACGCGCCGCCCTGCGTGACCTGCGACGAGAAGGAGCTGTCCGGCGATGCCTTGTACTGCCCCGTCAGATCGCGAAAGCCGTACACGGCCGCGACGATCTTGCCCTTCGGCGGCGGCAGGTGCGTGAGGTCGCGCGTGGTGCGCGTCGGCGGCGTCAGCGTCGCGTTGCTCAAGGCCGGCATCGGCCGCGTGACGCAGCCGACCAGCGACAGCAGCAACAGCGCGCCCATGGCGATCCGTGTCGTCCCCGTGTTCAAGCGTGTGCGTTCAGCATTTTTTTTCATGATTCGCTCAGTCTTTTTTCGATTTATTGGCCGTTGCTGACGATGAACGTCGAGGTCGCTCCCGTCGTCTTGTCGGTGGTCGTCACTTGCAGGTTGCCGTTGCCGGCCGCACTCACGACGATCGTGAAGTTGCCCGTGCTGATCGTCCCCGGCTTGAGCTCGCCGTTGGTGCCGACGATCGAGTTCGTCACCGAGCCGGCGACGCGCGACAGGATTGCCTGCTGCAGCTGCGCATTGAACTGGTCGAGCGATGACGTGGACGTCGGCGATGAAAAGGCCGACAGCGACGGATCCGTGTGCTTGTTTTGCGCGTTGGCCTCGTTGAGCAGATTGGGGCCGTTTGCCGGGTTGCCGCCGAAGTTCGGGTTGTTCGGCTGATAAACCAGCGTCGACGACCACGCATACGGCGACACCGCGGTCATCGCGACCAGCGCGATCACGCTCAATCTGATTCGATTCATTTTCCCTAACCCCTGTTTTTGATTAATCGACTAAATCTCGTCTTTGGCCAGATCCGAATCGGGAAACAGCAAATTCGACAGATCGTCCTGAATGACGGTTTGAAAGGAAATACTGGCGGCGCTTTCGGCCACGGCCTTGACGTTTGCGCGTGCGATCGGCAGGAAGGTCTGGAACACGCGCTTTTGCTGGAATTCGACCCAGATCAGGCTGCCGTAGCGCCCGGAAGGGCGTTCGTGAATGGCGACCATGTAGCGCTCGCTCAGCGGGATTTCCGACCACGTCTGCGAGAAGTAGGTATAGAAATCGCGGCCGGCGAGCGTCACGGCATCGGTCGTGACCGTGCCGCCGAGCTGGTCTTCCGGAAGGGCATGGCGGGCGGCGGCCCGGGCGCCGGCCAACGCGGCGCCGGTGGCCGGCTTCGCCGCGGCCGGGCCCGCGCCGGGCGCGGGCTTCGGTGCTTCAAGGACGCGTTCGGCGTTCAGCAGCGTCGAGGGCGGCGCAATCGGATGCCCGCCGTTCACCGCCGCGGAAGGCGGTGCGTCGACGGTGTCTTGTGCCTGCGCGCGCGCCGTCGCGAATAGCGACAGGCACGTCACGACCCCCCAGGCCAATCGCCTGCTTGCGCTCGATACCATTTCCCCGACCCCGGAATCACTTGTACGAAATAAGGCCCCGCCCGATTTTCGGGTTATTCGTTCCTGGTCGAACGCGGCACATGGTGGGGGGAATCACCAAGAGGCATGCCCGCCGCTGTTTTAAACGGTATATTTTTTTAAGTCGTTATTCGTCTAATTTTTGAATCGCATATTCTCGACATGTAAAACGTTTGCGAGTTCGTTATTCATTAACAAGCTTTCTTTTATAAATGTAGAATTACAGTTTAATCAGACGATATTTAATGAAAATCGTGATTTGAAAATTCCTCGCGATGCTGACGCGGAGAAAACGTAACGTGTTGCTACGGCTTCGGCCGTAACGACACGACGTAACGTCCCGTTACGCACATGGAATCGTCCGACGAAAGCGCAGGTTCCGGCGCTCGCGACGATTCCCGCGCGCCGGTGTCGGCGCGCATCGCGCACGCGCACATGTGTGCGCGCGGATGGCGGGTATTCTGTTTGCGCGCATATTCCGCCACCCCGTTAGCATGTGACGAATCGGACTTTGGTTGCCGCGCACGCGACGCTAAGATCGCCGATCCCGTAGATCGAGCGTTCCAGAACAATGAAAAAGTCCGCGTCGCCGTTGCATGCCTTTCGTTTCCGTGTCGTCTGCGCCGCGATTGCCGGCGCGCTGTCGCTTGCATCGTGCGGCGGCGTCGACAGCGATACGCCGTCGTCCCAGACGAACACCCCGCCGCCGCTGGCCGCGAAACGCCCGAACATCCTGTACATCATGGCCGACGATCTCGGCTATTCCGACATCCATGCATTCGGCGGCGAGATCAACACGCCGAACCTCGACGCGCTCGTCGCGTCGGGCCGCATCCTGTCGAACCATCACACGGGCACCGTCTGCGCGATCACGCGCGCGATGCTGGTGTCCGGCACCGACCACCATCTCGTCGGCGAAGGCACGATGGGCGTGCCGACCGACGAACGGCGCGGGCTGCCCGGCTACGAGGGCTACCTGAACGACCGTGCCCTGTCGTTCGCACAACTATTGAAGGATGCCGGCTACCACACGTACATCGCGGGCAAGTGGCACATCGGCTCGGGGATCGTCGGCAGCGCGACGGGCAGCGGGCAGACGCCCGACCAGTGGGGCTTCGAGCGCAGCTACGTGCTGCTCGGCGGCGCGGCGACGAATCACTTCGCGCACGAGCCGGCCGGCTCGTCGAACTACACGGAAGACGGCCGCTACGTGCAGCCTGGCCAGCCCGGCCAGCCGGGCGGCACGGGCGGCAGCCCGGCCGTGTTCTATTCGACCGATTTCTATACGCAGAAGCTGATCTCGTACATCGATTCGAACCAGCGCGACGGCAAGCCGTTCTTCGCGTACGCGGCCTACACGTCGCCGCACTGGCCGCTGCAGGTGCCCGAGCCATGGCTGCACAAGTACGCGGGCGTCTATGACGCCGGCTACGACGCGATCCGCAACGCGCGGATCGCGCGGCAGAAGGCGCTCGGCCTGATCCCCGCCGATTTCAAGCCGTTCGACGGCCTGCCTGAAACCACGGCTGCGTCGCCCGCGACCGCGAACAACGGCACGGCCGCCGCGAAATACATCAGCGCGGTGCATTCGGCCGCGGACGGCTACAGCGACTACGGCCCCGGCAAGGTCGACAAGCTGTGGTCGAGCCTGTCGCCGGCCGAGCGCCGTGCACAGGCGCGCTACATGGAGATCTATGCGGGGATGGTCGAGAACCTCGACTACAACATCGGCCTGCTGATCCAGCACCTGAAGGACATCGGCGAATACGACAACACGTTCATCATGTTCCAGTCGGACAACGGTGCGGAAGGCTGGCCGATCGATTCGGGCGCCGACCCGACGGCGACCGATACCGCGAACGGGCAGGATCCGATCTATTCGACGCTCGGCACCGACAACGGCAAGCAGAACGCGCAGCGCCTGCAGTACGGGTTGCGCTGGGCCGAAGTGAGCGCGTCGCCGTTCCGGCTCACGAAGGGCTATTCGGCCGAAGGCGGCGTCTCGACGCCGACGATCGTGCGCCTGCCGGGCCAGACGCAGCAGTTGCCGACGCTGCGCGCGTTCACGCACGTGACCGACAACACGGCGACGTTCCTCGCGGTCGCGGGCGTCACGCCGCCGTCGCAGCCGGCGCCGCCGCTCGTCAATACGCTGACGGGCGTCGACCAGAACAAGGGCAAGGTGATCTACAACAACCGCTACGTGTACCCGGTCACCGGCCAGTCGCTGCTGCCGGTGCTGACGGGCACGGCGACGGGCGAGGTGCATACCGCGCCGTTCGGCGACGAAGCGTACGGCCGCGCGTACCTGCGCAGCGCCGACGGTCGCTGGAAGGCGTTGTGGACCGAGCCGCCGCTCGGGCCGCTCGACGGTCACTGGCAGCTGTACGACCTCGCGGCGGATCGCGGCGAGACGACCGACGTGTCCGCGCAGAACCCGTCGGTGATCAGCACGCTCGTCGACCAGTGGAAGACCTACATGAGCAACGTCGGCGGTGTCGAACCGCTGCGTCCGCGCGGCTACTACTGAAGCCGGGAGCGACACGATGCGGTTCCGGTTCTGGACGATCGGCGCGGCGCTGGCCGGCACGCTGTTCGCCGCCGCGTTCGCGGCCGGCTATGCGAATCCCGTCGCACCGGCGGGCGGCGCCTTCGACGACGCGAATCGCGGCCGCGCGCTCGCGCCGCTGGGCTCGGAGCGACAGTGCGCGCGCTATTCGGGGCTGCCGGCCGGATGGCGCGACGACCCGAAGGCCGGGATGGTGCACCTGCGCGGCGGCGCGTTCGTGTTCGGCAGCACGCGCGGCTATGCGGACGAGCGCCCGGCGGGCGACGGCCGCACGCGTGTCGGCGGGTTCTGGATCGACCAGACCGACGTGACGATCGCGCAGTTCGCCGCGTTCGTGCAGGCGACCGGCTACGTGACCGAGGCCGAGCAGCAGGACGGGGCGGCCGTGTTCCATGTGCCGACGCGCGACGAGATGAACACGCGCGATCTTGCCTGGTGGTCGTGGGTGAAGGGCGCGTCGTGGCGTCACCCGCACGGGCCGGGCAGCGGCATCGACGGGCTCGGCAACCTGCCCGTCACGCTCGTCACGCAGCGCGATGCGCTCGCGTATGCGCGCTGGCTCGGCCGCGACCTGCCGACCGAAGCCGAATGGGAATACGCGGGCAAGGCCGGCCGCGACGACGCAGCGCTCGACGCGGCGCCGCGCGATGCGCAGGGCAAGCCGGCCGCGAACTACTGGCAGGGCGTGTTCCCGGTGCTCGATACGGCCGAGGACGGCCATGCGGGGCTCGCGCCCGTCGGCTGCTACGCGGCGAACGGGTTCCGGCTCTACGACATGATCGGCAATGCCTGGGAATGGACCAAGGACACGTACACGGGCCCGCACCAGTCGCATACGAACGGCGACACGGCGGCCGTCGCGCCGCCGACGCGCCGGCACGACACGCCGATGGTCATCAAGGGCGGCTCGTTCCTGTGCTCGCGCGACTACTGCGTGCGCTATCGCGCGTCGTCGCGCGAACAGCAGGAAGCCGATCTCGGCGCGTCGCATATCGGGTTTCGCACGATTCTGAGGGATGCGTCATGAAGCGCGTCGTGGTTTGCATGGGCGCGTGGCTGATGGCGGCGTGTGCAATCGTTCATTCGGGTTTGACCGTGGCCGCCGAATCGGCCGCACCGGCGGTACGCGTCGGCGTGACGCGCGGCGTACATGCGCAGATCCTGGACGAAGTGAAGCGGGTCGCCGCGTCGCGAGGATTCGGCATCGACGTCGTCGAATTCGACGATGCATCGCGCATCGACGCGGCACTGGCCGACGGCCGGATCGACGCAGCCAGCTTCGAGGATGCACAACAGCTTGCCGCGACGCGCGCGCAGAAGCGCTACGCGCTGACCGAAGTCGCGCCGACCGTCACGCTGCCGATGGCACTCTATTCGCGCAAGCTGAAGAACCTGAACGAACTGCAGCCCGGCGCGACGGTCGCGATTCCTGCCGATCCGCGCGGGATGGCGCGCTCGCTCGTGCTGCTGCAGAACGACACGCTGGTGACGCTGCGCGAGCGGGCCGGCCTGCGTGCGACGCTGCGCGACGTGACCGGCAACCGGCTCGGGCTGAAGCTCGTCGCGCTGCGCCGCGATCGCCTTTATGCTGCGCTCGACACGGCCGCGTTCGTCGCGATCGACAGCGACGATGCCGCGCGTGCCGGGCTGCAGCCCGCACGCGACAGCATCAGCATCGAGGATGCGCGCTCGCCGTATGCGAACGTGCTGACGGTGCGCGAGGCCGATCGCGCGAAGCCGTGGGTCACGCAGCTCGTCGCCGCGTATCACTCGGACGACGTCGCGCGCTTCATCCTCACGCGTTACCAGGATTCGGTGCGACGGCCGTGGTAGACACGTACCTGCTCGCGTGCAACGCATGCGGACGCTGCTGCAACAGCGCGCCGACGCTGTCGTTGCGCGAACTGTTTCGGCACGGGCATCGCTTCGTCGGTGCGCTGACGATCCGTCGCGTGCCGACGCGTCGAACCGGCGAGCGCTGGCGTGCGGGCGGCCGCGAGCACGCGCTCGATGCGGAAGACGTCGCGGCGTCCGATGCGCTGTCGGCGCGGCTGTTTCATCGCACCGGCGGCGCGGGGAGCGAATGGATCGCGCTGACGCTGCAGGGCTACGACTATCCGTCGCTCGGCCGCTGCGCGGCGCTGGCCGACGACGGACGCTGCAGCGTGCATGCGGACAAGCCGTCGATCTGCCGCGCGGTGCCGCTCGATCCGATGCTGCCCGACCGCTTGCAGTCCCGTGTGCTGGCCGCGCGGCGCGACGATGCGCGATGGCTCGGTGCGAACTGCATCGTCGAAACGTCGAGCACGCAATCTGCTGTTGAATCGTCATTCCCGATTCCACTGGTGACGGCCGGGCAGGTCGCGGACCGTGCGGCGCTCGACGCGTATCGCGATGCGCTGGTATTCGAGCGCGCGGTGTGGCGGGATGCCGTGTTCGCATCGTTGACTGATGGCGGCCAGGATGTGCGCCATGCACTGTCGCGGCTTGCGCCCGGCGGCTACCTGACCGTGTCGATCGTGCCGGTGCTGCTGGCCGTCGCATCGATATCAGCGCATTGCCGCGCACGCTGCCTCGCGTTCATCGACGCGCAACTCGCGTTGATCGGTGTGAACATCGAAGCAGCGCTCGTGCGCCGGCACGCCGACGACCGGCCCGCCACGCGCGAGTTGCGCGGCTTCGCGCAGGCGCTTGAACGGGCACGGCACGCCCTGGCCGCGATGCCGGCGCCCGCGGCCGGCATGCGCGAGGACGCCCCACGCATCGACGCGTGGCTCGCCGACCGGCCCGACCTCGATACGCTCGCCGCATAACGACGGCGGCCAGCCGCACGTGCCTTACAATCGGCGCTCTTTCAATCGCTTTCGATGGAGCGGGCATGTACGCGTCGACCTTCATTTTCCGTGCCGGGCAATACGACGACGAATTCCACCGGCTCGACCGGCAGATTGCCGACATGGCGCGCGCGACGCCCGGCTATCTCGGCGAGGAGACGTGGGAGAACGCCGAATCGGGGCTGATCCAGAACGTCTACTACTGGGAGTCGGAGGCGGCGCTGCAGCAGCTGATGCAGCACCCGGCGCATCTCGAGGCAAAGACGAAACAGGCGCGCTGGCTGGACGGCTATCGCGTCGTGATTTCGAAAGTGTTGCGCGAGTATGGCGACGGCAAGCTCACGCAACCGCATGCGGGCCAATCCGCCTGATTGGCTGTCTGATTCATTTCTTTCGCATTACGGATCAATAACAACGCGCCGCACTCGGCAGCCCGCGTTTTCTCGCGGGTTTCCGCGGGATCGCGTGCAATCAATTCTTCATCAAGCATGGCTAAGGTGGCGGGGCTTCACGTCGTCAGTCTGTCCACCCACAACGTCCTCACTCGATGTCGTACGGAGCCTTGTCCATGCCGAATCTCGCCTTGTCCGCGAAGCGCCGCCGTGCGCTACGCGATCGTGCCGTTCCCGTCTTCGCACTGACGCTGATTGCCGCGAGCATCGGCGCACACGCTGCTCCGCATGACAACGACGGCGACAGCCGTTTCGCGCCGGGTTTCGTGCCGGGCTTCCTGGTCGTCAGCCGCAGCGTGTACGACAACGTGTCGAGCAACGTCCAGCCCGGCGCGATCCTGCCGCCGAACTGCGCGAAGACCACCGGCGGTTGCGGCGCGGCATCCGGCGCGCCGAACGACGGCACCTATCCGTACGTCTGGAACAACGACCGCTACGACGGCAGCTTCGGCATCACGTCGCGCATCTTCCTCGACCAGATCACGCCGGCCGGCGGTGTCGTCAGCACGCTCGAAGTGCCGAACAGCCTGCAGAAAGGCTTCGCGCACGACCAGCTGGTGACGAGCTTCAGCTCGAAGTCGGAGCTCGGCCTGCACCTGTCGCTCGACGGCCGCTATCTGACGTTCATGGGCTACGTCGCGCCGGTCAATGCGGTCGACGTGTCGAACTCGAACACGCTGCTCGCGGTCGATACGACCAACCCGGACGGGCAGAACTTTTATCGCGCGATCGCGCGCGTCGATCGCCACGGGCATTTCCGCTTCACCGAGACGAACGCGTACAGCGGCAACAACGGCCGCGCGGCGATCCTGAACAATCGCGACGGCCGCGAGATCTACTACACGTCGGGCAACGCCGGCAACGGCGCGAACCCGCAGCCGGACAACGTGATCCTCGGCGCGGGCGCGCAGCTCATCGACGGCGCGAAGCATCACGAAGCGCAGCAGGATCCGGGCGTGCCGACGCCGCTCGCGAGCTTCTCGGTCACGGAACTCGGCGCGAAGGCCGACAAGATCGGCAAGGACGACAACTTCCGCGGCATCGCGGTGCACGACAACGTCGTGTACTACACGAAGGGCAGCGGTGGCAACGGCGTGAACACGGTGTACTTCGTCGATACGACCGGCACCGCGTGCCCGTCGGGCGTCGGCGTGCCGTCACCGAAGGCCGTGCTGCCGACGGCGCCGCTCGCGTACAACGCCGCCACGCTGCAGACGGCTGGCCTGCCGAACAACATGTGCGTGCTGGCCGGTTTCCCGAGCACGCCGAACAAGACCGCGACGACGCTCGCCTATCCGTTCGGGATCTGGTTCGCCGACGCGAACACGCTGTATGTCGCGGACGAGGGCGACGGCTACACGGGCGGCGCGGACCTGTACACGCACGCCGCTGCGCAGAAGACGGCGGGCCTGCAGAAGTGGGTTTACGACGCGGGTACGAATCAGTGGAAGCTCGCGTACACGCTGCAGAACGGGTTGAACCTCGGTCAGCCGTATGCCGTCGCCGGCTATCCGGCGGGCAACAATTCGGCCACGGGCCTGCCGTGGGCACCGGCGACGGCCGGCCTGCGCAACCTGACGGGCCGCGTCGAGCGAGACGGCACGGTGACGATCTGGGCGATTACGTCGACCGTCAGCGGCAATGGCGACGTTGGTGCGGATCCGAACCGGCTGGTTGCAGTGCGTGACGTGTTGAAGAACACGAGCGCGGCGACGGCTGCGCATGAGCAATTCGCAGTGCTGCGGACTGCGAAGTTCGCGGAAGTGCTGCGGGGGATCGAGTTCGCGCCGGGGACGGATACGGGGCGGTCGCACTGAAGTAGGAGAGCCTCGGCTGATTGATGCCGGGTGACTCGGGCACGGCCGCGCGTTGGTGTGGCCGTGCCCTTCGACTTTGTCGTGGTACGGATTCAGCTGGCGCGTTGCGTTTCGCTGTCTTTCGGCTCAGCCCGAGCCGCACGCTGCCAGATCGGAAACATCGCATTCGTGTCTGATGCCTGCGCGTCGATGACGTTGCGGTGATCGACGCCCGGCATGCACGACGCATGGGGCGCGCGCGTCGCAGGCGATTGGGGGTGATTCGCGCGGCGAAGTCGAATGCGTGCCGGATACCCGGCCCCGCCATTCACCGGCTTGCACCGCATCAAAGCGCCTCAACCAGCAACCGCTTGCTTTTCTCGCAATACTCATGACAAGCCGCCCGCGCGGCAATCGACGCGCCATGCACGAACCGCGGCGCATCGGCCCGCCGCGACATCGACACGACGATCGACGGCGGCGACGGCTGCAGCGGCAACTCGACGACTTCGCCGCTTTCGATCAACGCATCGACGAACAGCACCGGAATCGCCGCCACGCCAAACCCGTCACGCACGAGCTGCACGATCACCGAGATCGACGGCGAGCCGGTGATGCGCGTGTCCGACAGCGGCACGCCGTGCGCATGCGCGAGCGTGCGGACGATATCCTCCAGCGCGCGATGCGGCGCCGTACCGCGCCCGTAGGTGAGAATCGGCTGCCGCAGCACCTGCCTGGCGAGCCCGGTGCGCGTGTTCGGCAGCAGCCCCGCGCGCGCGATCCAGCGCACCGGGTAGTTCGCGAGCGCATCGCACACGACCGACGCCTCGTCGCTGCCTTCCACGCGGATGATCAGGTCGAGCTCGCCGGCCATCAGCCGGCGCTGCAGCACGACGCTGACGTCGACGGTCAGGTCGATCTCGAGCTGCGGATAGTCGGCCGCCAGCCGCCGCATGTAGTGCGGCAGCCAGCTGTGCACGACGGTCTCGATCACGCCGAGCCGCAGCTTGCCGCGCAGCGCGCGCTCGCCGGAGGCCGCGGCCTGCAGCTCCTGCGTCGCCTCGACCACGGCCTTCGCATAGCCGAGCAGGTATTCGCCGTTCGGCGTGAGCCGGAATTCGCGGCTGTCGCGGTCGACGAGTACCGTCTGCAGTTCGTCCTCGAGCGCTTTCAGGCGCTGCGAGATCGCGGCCGGCGTCGCGTGCAGCGCGGCGGCCGTCGTGCGGAAGTTGCGCAACTTCGCGAGCGTGACGAAGGTTTCGAGAAAACGCGTGTTCATGGCGGTCGGACGGGAGGGGGAGCGCGCACTTTGCCGGTGAGGAAAAGTGAACGGAGCGGGGGAAAACCCCAAGATCCGTTAAGAAATTCTATACACGAAGCGCAAAAAAACTCGTTGGCGACAAAATTTTTTCTTTTCTACTCTTCGCTGTATCCGATGACACGGCACCGTCATCCCGACGCCACACCGATCCGCGACAGAACCTCATGACCCCTTCCGAATTCCGCCAGTCCGTGCGCCACGGCGCGTTCCGCGGCCCGACCGCCGGCCACTGCGGCCCGTACGCGCAAGCGAACCTCGCGATCCTGCCCGACGCGTTCGCGCACGATTTCCTGCGCTTCTGCCAGGCGAACCCGAAAGCCTGCCCGCTGCTGGGCGTCGGCGAACCGGGCGCGTTCCGGGTCGACGTGCTCGGCGAGGATCTCGACATCCGCACCGACGTGCCGAGCTACAACGTCTACCGCGACGGCCGCCTGACCGAACGCGTCGAATCGCTGGAGGCACTGTGGCGCGACGATTTCGTCGTGTTCGCGATCGGCTGCTCGTTCTCGTTCGAGGACATGCTGGCGCGCGAAGGCATCGGCCTGCGCCATGTGGAGGAGGGGCGCAACGTGCCGATGTACCGCACGTCGATCCCGAATCGCCGCGCGGGGATCTTCGGCGGCCAGCTCGTCGTGTCGATGCGGCCGATGCGCGGCGCCGACGCGATTCGGGCGGTGCAGATCACCAGCCGGTTTCCGGGCGTGCACGGCGCGCCGATCCATCTCGGCGATCCGCGCGAGTTGGGCATCAGCGACCTGAACGCCCCCGAATTCGGCGACGCGGTGACGATCCGCGACGGCGAGCTGCCGGTGTTCTGGGCGTGCGGCGTGACGCCGCAAACCGCGCTGATGGACGCGAAGCTGCCGATCGCGATCGCGCATACGCCCGGCCACATGCTGATGACCGACATCACGAACGCGTCGCTGGCCGTGTTCTGAGCCCGGACGACGACAACCCGACCCGCACGGCACGCCGCACGCGCGACAATCATTCGACGGCGCATAACGACAGGAGCACCACCATGGAAAGCAAGACCCTCGCGGCGCACGCCGCGGAGCCCGCGAGCCCCGAGCGTAACGGCCTGTTCTCGTGGTACGGGGACGCGCAGCCGCGCGAGCGCCGCGCGTTCTGGAGCTGCAAGGTCGGCTACATGCTCGACGGGATGGACACGCAGATGCTGTCGTTCGTGATCCCGACGCTCGTCGCGACCTGGGGCATCTCGCTCGCCGACGCGGGCTTCATCGGCACGATTACGCTGCTCGCGTCGGCGCTCGGCGGCTGGATCGCGGGCATCCTGTCCGACCGGATCGGCCGCGTGCGCACGCTGCAGCTCACGGTGCTGTGGTTCGCCGTGTTCACCGCGCTGTGCGGGCTCGCGCAGAACTACCACCAGCTGCTCGCGGCGCGCGCGCTGATGGGCTTCGGCTTCGGCGGCGAATGGACGGCCGGCGCGGTGCTGATCGGCGAAGTGATCCGCGCGCGTGATCGCGGCCGGGCGGTCGGCCTCGTGCAGTCGGGCTGGGCGATCGGCTGGGGGCTGTGCGCGCTGCTGTATGCGCTGCTGTTCTCGGTGCTGCCGGCCGAGCAGGCGTGGCGCGCGC
Organism: Burkholderia sp. AU31652; assembly: GCF_002223155.1. Lineage (NCBI taxonomy): Bacteria > Pseudomonadati > Pseudomonadota > Betaproteobacteria > Burkholderiales > Burkholderiaceae > Burkholderia > Burkholderia sp. AU31652. Next base: position 571,255 of record NZ_NKFG01000005.1, read on the forward strand.
TGTTCCTCGTTGGCCTCGCACCGGCGCTGCTGGTCGTCGCGATCCGTCGCTACGTGAAGGAGCCGGACGTCTACGAGAAGGAGAAGGCCGCGCAGGCGAAAGTGGCCGATGCGCCGCGCCTCACCGAGATCTTCGCGCCGAAGCTGATCACGACGACGCTGCGCGCGGCGCTGCTGACCACCGGCGCGCAGGGCGGCTACTACGCGATCACGACGTGGCTGCCGACCTTCCTGAAGACCGAGCGTCACCTCACGGTGATGGGCACCGGCGGCTATCTCGCGATGATCATCTTCGGCTCGTGGGTCGGCTACCTGACGAGCGCGTACCTGACCGACCGCCTGGGCCGCAAGCCGAACTTCATCCTGTTCGCGGTCGGCTCGATGGTGATCGCGTTCGCGTACACGTCGCTGAACCTGACCAACGCGTCGATGCTGTGGCTCGGCTTTCCGCTCGGCTTCTTCGCATCGGGCATCTTCTCGGGGATGGGCGCGTTCCTCACCGAACTGTTCCCGACCCGCGTGCGCGGTTCCGGCCAGGGCTTCTGCTACAACGTGGGCCGCGCGATCGGTGCGCTGTTCCCGTTCCTGATCGGCGCGCTGTCCAAGCAATACGGGCTCGGCACGAGCATCGGCATCTTCGCGGTCGCCGCGTACGGCGTGGTGATCGTCGCCGCGCTGACGCTGCCCGAGACTCGCGGCCGCGAACTCGACGCCGCGTAAGCGGCGGGGCAGCCCGCCCTTCATTTTTCTTCCCCTTTGACCGACCCCGTGACACGGCGCGCGACGCGCGCCGTGCGGCGGCGCTCATCCCTCGATTCCACGACGCATCGACCCGACATCATGACCGACCGACACCTTTCCTCCGTTCCGTCCGACGCCGCACGCTGGCAATTCTGGATCGACCGCGGCGGCACTTTCACCGACATCGTCGCGCGCCGGCCCGACGGCACGCTCGTCACGCACAAGCTGCTGTCGGAGAATCCCGAGCAGTACCGCGACGCGGCCGTGGCCGGCATTCGCCACCTGCTCGGCCTCGCGGCCGGCGAGCCGATCACGCCCGAGCGCGTCGACATGGTGAAGATGGGCACGACGGTCGCGACCAACGCGCTGCTCGAACGCAAGGGCGAACGCACGGCGCTCGCGACGACGCGCGGCTTTCGCGACGTGCTGCGCATCGCGTACCAGAACCGGCCGCGCCTGTTCGATCTCGACATCGTGCTGCCCGACGCGCTGTACGAGGCCGTCGTCGAGATCGACGAGCGCATCGGCGCGCACGGCGACATCGTCGTGCCGTTCGATGCGCAGGGCGCCGAAGCGTCACTGCGCCGCGTGTTCGACGCGGGCGTGCGCGCGCTCGCGATCGTGCTGATCCACGGCTATCGCTACACCGCGCACGAACGCGCGCTGGCGGACCTGGCGCGCCGCATCGGCTTCACGCAGGTGTCGGTGTCGCATGAGGTGTCGCCGCTGATGAAGATGGTGTCGCGCGGCGATACGACGGTGGTCGATGCATACCTGTCGCCGATCCTGCGCCGCTATGTCGAGCAGGTCGCGCACGAGATGCCGGGCGTGAACCTGCAGTTCATGCAGAGCAGCGGCGGGCTGACGCGCGCCGACGCGTTCCAGGGCAAGGACGCGATCCTGTCGGGCCCGGCCGGCGGGATCGTCGGGATGGTGCGCGCCGCGCAGGCGGCTGGCTTCGAGCGCGTGATCGGCTTCGACATGGGCGGCACGTCGACCGACGTGTCGCACTATCACGGCGAGTTCGAGCGCGTGTTCGAGACGCAGGTGGCCGGCGTGCGGATGCGCGCGCCGATGATGAGCATCCATACGGTGGCCGCGGGCGGCGGCTCGGTGCTCGGCTTCGACGGCGCGCGGCTGCGCGTCGGGCCAGAGTCGGCCGGCGCGAACCCGGGGCCGGCGGCCTATCGGCGCGGCGGTCCGCTGACGGTGACCGACTGCAACGTGATGCTCGGCAAGATCCAGCCCGATCATTTCCCGCGCGTGTTCGGCCCGCACGCGGACGAACCGCTCGACCGCGACGGCGTGGTCGCGAAGTTCGCCGCGCTCGCCGACGAGATCCACGCGGCGACCGGGCGGCGCGAGACGCCCGAGGCGCTCGCCGAAGGCTTCCTGGAAATCGCGATCGGCAGCATGGCGAACGCGATCAAGAAGATTTCCGTGCAGCGCGGCCACGACGTGTCGCGCTACGTGCTGACGACGTTCGGCGGCGCGGGCGGCCAGCACGCGTGCGGCGTCGCCGACGCGCTCGGCATGACGCAGGTGTTCGCGCATCCGCTGGCGGGCGTGCTGTCCGCATACGGGATGGGCCTCGCCGACCAGACCGCGATGCGCGAGCGCGCGGTCGAGGCCGTGTTGTCCGACGATTCGCTGCCGGCGCTGAATGCCGCGCTCGACCGGCTGGCCGACGAGGCCGTCGGCGCGCTGCTCGAACAGGGCGTGCCGCCGGAGCGGATCGCGACCGAGCGGCGCGTGCACCTGCGCTACCAGGGCACCGATTCGGCGCTCGACGTGCCGGCCGGCAGCGTCGCCGAGATGCAGCACGCGTTCGAGGCCGCCTACCGGCAGCGCTACGCGTTCCTGATGCCCGGCACGCCGCTCGTCGCCGAGCTCGCGTCGGTCGAGGCGATCGGCCGCTCCGACGCGCCGGTGGAGATCGCACCGCTCGCGCCGCGCCACGCGGGCAACGGCGACGCTGCCGCGCCGCGCGCCCATTCCGCGGTGCGCTTCCATTCCGGCGGCCAATGGCACGACGCGGCGCTCTACGTGCGCGACACGCTGCTGGCCGGCGACGCGATCGACGGCCCGGCGATCGTCGCGGAGCAGAACGGCACGACCGTCGTCGAGCCCGGCTGGCGCGCGCAGATGACCGCGCAGGGCAACCTCGTGCTGACGCGCACGACGCCGCTGCCGACGCGCCGCTCGCTCGGCACCGATGCCGACCCGGTGCGGCTCGAGATCTTCAACAACCTGTTCATGTCGATCGCCGAGCAGATGGGGCTGCGGCTGCAGAACACCGCGTACTCGGTGAACATCAAGGAGCGGCTCGACTTCTCGTGCGCGATCTTCGACGGCGACGGCAACCTGATCGCGAACGCGCCGCACATGCCCGTGCACCTCGGCTCGATGGGCGAGAGCATCCGCACGGTGATCGAGCGCAACCGCGGCCGCATGCGCGACGGCGACGTGTTCATGCTGAACGACCCGTATCACGGCGGCACGCACCTGCCGGACGTGACGGTCATCACGCCGGTGTTCGCGGACGGCTCGGACGCGCCGCTGTTCTACGTCGGCTCGCGCGGCCACCACGCGGACATCGGCGGCACGACGCCGGGCTCGATGCCGCCCGATTCGACCCACATCGACGAGGAGGGCGTGCTGATCGACAACTGGCAGCTCGTGTCGGCCGGCACGCTGCGCGATGCGCAAACCCGCGCGCTGCTCGCATCGGGCCGCTACCCGGCGCGCAACGTCGAGCAGAACATGGCCGACCTGCGCGCGCAGGTCGCCGCGAACCAGAAGGGCGTCGACGAGTTGCGCCGGATGGTCGCGCAGTTCGGCCGCGACGTCGTGCTCGCGTTCATGGGGCACGTGCAGGACAACGCGGAAGAAGCCGTGCGGCGCGTGATCGGCGCGCTGCAGGACGGCGCGTACCGCTACCCGCTCGACAACGGCGCGGAGATTCGCGTCGCGATCCGCGTCGACCGGGCGGCGCGGCGCGCGGAAATCGATTTCACGGGCACGTCCGCGCAGCTCGACAACAACTTCAACGCGCCGAAGGCCGTGTGCATGGCCGCCGTGCTGTACGTGTTCCGCACGCTGGTCGGCGACGACATCCCGCTGAACGCCGGCTGCCTGAAGCCGCTCACGGTGATCGTGCCCGCCCGCTCGATGCTGAACCCCGAGTATCCGGCGGCGGTCGTGTCGGGCAACGTCGAGACGTCGTCGGCCATCACCAACGCGCTGTACGGCGCGCTCGGCTGCGTCGCGTCGAGCCAGGGAACGATGAACAACTTCACATTCGGCAACGATCGCTACCAGTACTACGAGACGATTGCGGGCGGCAGTGGCGCCGGCGACGGGTTCGCGGGCGTCGGCGCGGTGCAGACGCACATGACGAACTCGCGGCTCACCGATCCGGAGGTGCTCGAATGGCGCTACCCGGTGCGGCTCGACTCGCACCGGATCCGCGCCGGGTCGGGCGGCGGCGGGCGCTGGCGCGGCGGCGACGGCGCGGTGCGGCGGATTCGCTTCCTCGAGCCGATGACCGCGTCGATCCTGTCGAACAACCGGATCCACGCACCGTTCGGCGCGGCGGGCGGCGAGGCCGGCGCGCTCGGCCGCAACACGATCGAGCGCGCGGACGGCACGGTCGAGGCGCTCGACCATATCGGCCGCGCGCAGATGGCGCCGGGTGATGTATTCGTCGTCGAAACGCCGGGCGGCGGCGGATACGGCGCGGCGGGCTGAGCCGGGCAGCTGGTGCCGGCGTGCCGCGCCGGTGCTCGAACGGCATTGCAACGGACTGTGGAATAAAGCTGCGCATTGACGCACCAAAGGAATCAAATTCGACGGAAAGTCGGGTCGCCGGAGGGCGATCCGACCCTGTCGCCACGCGCGGGCCAAAGCATTGCCGCCGAATCCTGAAATCAGCCGCAAACGCCCGCCTGGCGGGGCGCTCGGCCCGACTCGCCGAACCCGTTGCGCACCGCCGCGACCGCGATTGAGCCGCCTGCCCATCATGAAAGATCCGGCTTGCCAATCGAGTCCCAATTCCTTGACACTCTGCTCTAAATGTGAGTGCCAATCCTGATCGTCATTTGATAAGATGGCTCTCATCATTCGTTAGGCAGCACCTGCGCGCATGACGCGCGAACGCCGGGTCGCATTAGCGGGAAACAAGTACGGGACGAGGCCCATCATCACGGCACTCACGGCCGCCTTGCCGGACGCGCATCACGCGCGCCCCGGCACGGCGGCCGGCCGGCTCGCCTCCGTCTACACTGTGCGTTTTTTCTGGATCGGGGCGTCTCCATGGATGACGAAAACGATAGCGCGGTGCTCGAGGCGCACGTCGGTACGCGCAGCCCCTGCTGGCGTCTCGGCAGTGACAGCAACGCACTCGAACTGGCGGCCGTCCGCGGCCTGACCAACGTCGCCGTCGCGCTGACGGTCGAACAGGCCGCGTGCATCCGCGCGCTGACCGGTGTCACGTCGCACCTGGTGCTCGACATCGCACTGTTCGGCGAACCGGTCAAGCTCCATCTCGTCGGCCGGAAGGTCGACACGACCAACTGGGCCGGCACGGCGTCCGCCTATTCGGATGCCGAGTCCGTCGCGGGCGATCTCGCGCACGGGCTCGCGTTCGCCGAGCAGGTCGTGTCCGAAGTGAATTCGCTCGTGGTGATCCTCGACCGCAACGGGATGGTGCAGCGCTTCAACCGTCTGTGCGAGGAAGTGACGGGCAAGCGCGAGGTCGACGTGATCGGCCGCAGCGCGTTCGAGCTGTTCATGACCCCCGAGCAGGGCGCGCAGTCGCGCAGCAACATCACGGGATTTTTCGCGAGCAACCATTCGTTCGCGGTCGAGCGCTACATCAACACGGTCAATGGGCCGCGCCTGTTCCAGTTCCGCAACAAGTTCGTGCAGAGCGGCAGCGGCGTCGACGAGCAGTTCCTGATCTGCTCGGGCATCGACATCACCGAGGAGCGCAGCGCGCAGCAGCGGCTCATCGAGCTCGCGAACACCGACGTGCTGACCGGCCTGCCGAATCGCCATGCGATCAGCGAGCGCATCCACGCGGCGATCGCCGCCGAGACCGCCGCGACGCGCGGGCAGGTCGGCATCCTGTTCCTCGATCTCGACAACTTCAAGCGCGTCAACGATCACTACGGGCACATCACCGGCGACCGGCTGCTGCAGGACGTGTCGGCGATCATCAGCGGCTGCCTGCCGTCCGGCGCGACGCTCGCGCGGCTCGGCGGCGACGAATTCCTCGTGCTGTTCGAGCACGGCACGCGGCCGCTGCTCGAAGCGACCGCGCAGATCATTCTCGAACGGCTGCGCACGCCGATTCATCTCGGGCTGATGGAGGTCTACACGAGCTGCTCGATCGGCATCGCGATGCATCCGCAGCACGGCGATTCGCTCGAGACGCTGATCCGCAGCGCGGATACCGCGATGTACGTCGCGAAGGAAGAGGGCAAGCATACGTATCGCGTGTTCTCGCTGGAGATGAACCAGAAGGTCGCGAAGTACATGTGGCTCGACACGAACCTGCGCAAGGCGCTCGAAGAGGAGCAGTTCGTGCTGCATTACCAGCCGGTCGTCGATATCGCGACCGGCGACGTGCACGGCGTCGAGGCGCTGATCCGCTGGCAGTCGCCCGATCGCGGGCTCGTCGCGCCGGTCGAGTTCATCCGCTTCGCGGAGGAGTCGGGCCTGATCGCGCCGCTCGGGCGCTGGGTGATGCGTACCGCGGCCGCGCAGGCCGCCGCCTGGAAGGCGAAGGGGCTCGGCATCCGGATCGCGGTGAACGTGTCCGCGCGGCAGCTGCAGGACATGAACATCGTGCACCAGCTGGCGTCGATCCTCGACGCCGCGGGGCTCAAGCCCGGCCTGCTCGACATCGAGCTGACCGAGAGCTGCTTCATCGAGGACGAGGATGCGGCCAACGGGCTGATGCGACAGTTCCGCCAGCTCGGCGCGGAGATCCATCTCGACGATTTCGGCACCGGCTATTCGTCGCTGTCGCAGTTGTCGCGCCTGCCGCTCGACGCGATCAAGCTCGACCGCAGCTTCATCACGGGCATCGACCGCAATCCGCGCTCGCAGGCGCTGGTGCGCTCGGTCGTGTCGCTCGCGAAGGCGCTGAATTTCGCGGTGGTCGCCGAAGGCGTCGAAACGCATGCGGAAGCCGAATTCCTCAAGCAGCTCGACGTCGATCATGCGCAGGGCTACTACTACGCCCGCCCGATGCCGGCCCAGGCGTTCGAGGCGTGGCTCGCGGAGACGAGGAAGCTCAGGCTGATCGCCTGAGCTTCGTTCACGAACGGGCGCCGCCGGCCAGCGGCGGCGCCCGCCGCATTACACCGTGCGCAGCTTCGACACGCGCCGGTTCTGCAGCATCACGAGGCGTTCCATGTACGCGAGGTCCTTCGGCTCGATCGTGAACGCCGCATGCACCCACGCTTCCGTGATGTCCATCAGCTCGGAGCGCGTCAGCTGGAACACCCGCTCGCGTGCGCGCAGCATCGCGCGCACGCCGTTCAGCTTCGGCTTGGTCACGTCGATGAAGGTGCGCGTCGCGAGATACGCGTCACCCGCGTCGAACGTCTGGTCGACCAGCCCGCGATCCTCGTACCACTCGGCGGCGTGCGCTTCACCGGTCGAGATCAGTTGCTCCGCAATACCCCGATCGGCCTTGCGCGCGACGAGCGAATAGCCGCCCATGCCCGGGAACAGGTTGAACGCGATCTCGGGAAACCCGAGCTTCACGCCCTTCTGCGCGAGCACGTAGTGATGCGCGAGCGCGGCCTCGAAGCCGCCGCCGAGCGCGCTGCCCTCGACCATCGCGATCGAGATCGCCCCGGTGCCGAAGCCCGTGTAGATCTCGTACACGCCATCGATGCACGAGCGCGCATAGGCCATCAGCAGGTCGCGCTTGCCGCTGCGGATCGCGTCGACGAAAAAGCTCAGGTCGCCGCCGACGTTGAACAGCTCGGGAACGAGCGAGCCCGTCACCCAGAAGTCGAACGGCAGGCCCGAATCGCGTGCGACGCGCGCGAGATGGATGATGTCGGTAACGAGTTGCTGGTTGAAGCACGGCCGCGGCTCCGATCGCAGCATCATCCACATGACATTACGTCCCTCTTCATAAAAGGCAGTCAGTTGCGTGAGTTCGCCGGCTTCATAAAACGGGCGGCACGCGGGATGGGATTGGAGTTGCATGGTATGTCCTCGTGAGATGTGGTTTTTGAAGACCGTCGCGCTCGGTGCCGAGTGGGAGGCGAGTGTCCTGCAGGGCGCCGGGCGCGAGGCATCGCCATTGTTGCGCGCGCACAAAAGTCGAATTGCGAGGAACCACGCACGACCGGGACGCGGGTGCCGGTCGCATCGGTGCGGGTGGGGAAGGGGGCGGCGCGCACGGCCGGCCGGTATCGGGCCAAGGTGGGCGGCGCGTCGGGCGGAGCCGGCAGGCATGTGAAGGCGGCCGGAACGGTAGCCGGGCAGGTTCGCCGTGTCGCGCGGATGCGTGTAAACGGCCGATCCGGCGCGTGGCCACCGGCGTTGTCCGCTTACATGCTGAAAGCGGTGCCGGGCCGCCGTGCGGCCCCTATGGAAGATGCGGACTGGCGCCGCGCCCGTGCGTCGATTAGCTTTAAAGGATCACGCCGCGCATGTCACCGGGCGTGCGGGAGGGGACCATGACCACGTTCCAGAAAGTGTGGCAGTTGCTCGTCGGAAAGCCGCTCGACCCGCTCGATCCGCGCACGCGGCATGCGATCGCCGTGACGCCGCTGCTGGCCTGGGTCGGGCTCGGCGCCGACGGCCTGTCGTCGTCGTGCTACGGCCCGGAGGAGGCGTTTCTCGCGCTCGGCCAGCACCATGCGCTCGCGCTGTTCCTCGCACTCGCGACGGCGGCGACCGTGTTCATCATCGCGCTCGGCTACAACCAGGTGATCGAGCTGTTCCCGACGGGCGGCGGCGGCTACCGCGTCGCGACGTCGCTGCTCGGCTCGAAGCCGGGGCTCGTGTCGGGCGCCGCGTTGCTGGTCGACTACGTGCTGACCGTCGCGACGTCGCTCGCGAGCGGGGTCGACGCGTTCTTCAGCCTGCTGCCGGTCAGCGCGCAGGCGTTCAAGCTCACGACCGAGATCGTGCTGATCGTGCTGATGACGGGGCTCAACTTCCGCGGGATGCGCGAATCGATCATGGTGCTGCTGCCGATCTTCATCGGCTTCGTGATCCTGCACTTCGCGCTGATCGTCTATGGGGTCGCCGTGCACGGCAGCAACCTCGCGATGATCGTGCCCGATGCCGTGCACGAGGCGCACGGCATGTCGCAGTCGCTCGGCGTATTCGTGATGCTCGCGCTGCTGATGCGCGCGTTCTCGCTCGGCGGCGGCACCTACACGGGCCTCGAGGCCGTGTCGAACAACGTGAACATGCTCGCTGACCCGCGCGTGCCGAACGGCAAGGTGACCATGTGGTACATGTCGACGTCGCTCGCGTTCACGGCCGGCGGCATCATCCTGCTGTACATGCTGTGGCACGCCCGGCCCGTCGAAGGCCAGACGCTCAACGCGGTCGTGTTCGGCAGCGTGATCGACCATCTCGGGCTCGGCTCGGCCTTCGCGCGCCACGCATTGCTCGCGGCCGTGCTCGCGTTCGAAGCCGGGCTGCTGATGGTCGGCGCGCAGACCGGCTTCCTCGACGGGCCGGCCGTGCTGTCGAACATGGCGTCGGATTCGTGGGTGCCGCGCCATTTCCGCGACCTGTCGGGGCGCCTCGTGCGGCAGAACGGCATCATCGTCGTCGGGCTGTCGAGCCTGCTGATCCTCCTGTGGACGCACGGCAGCGTCGACGTGCTCGTCGTGCTGTACAGCATCAACGTGTTCCTCACGTTCAGCCTGTCGCTGCTCGGGCTGTGCACGTACTGGTGGCATCATCGCAGCCAGCAGGGCTGGTTCAAGCATTTCTTCCTGTCGGCACTCGGGCTGAGCGTGACGGCGACCGTGCTCGTCATCACGCTGATCGAGAAGTTCACGGCGGGCGGCTGGCTCACGGTGCTCGTGACGAGCGCGGTGATCGCGCTGTGCTTCATGATCAACCGCCACTACGCCTATACGCGCGCGCAGCTCGCGAAGGAGGACGAATTGTTCTCGGGCAAGCCGCCCGAAGTCGACGAGGCCACCGCGCCGGGCAAGCCCGACCCGTCTCAGCCGACGGCCGTGCTGCTGGTCGGCAAGCATCGCGGCGCGAGCATGCACGCGCTGCTGTGGGTCAACCGGCTGTTTCCCGGGCACTTCCGCAACGTGATCTTCCTCGCGGTCGGCGAAGTCGACGCGAAGGCGTATGACGGTCACGAACACCTCGAGCGGCTGCGGCACACGATCACCGAAGCGCTCGATTACTATGTCGCGCACTGCCGCCGCAACGGCATCGCGGCCGACTACCGGATCGCGTTCGGCACGAATCCCGTCGTCGAGTTCATGAACCTGGCTTCGTCGACGCTCGACGAATACCCGAATGCCGTGTGCTTCGCGAGCAAGCTGATCTTCCGGCGCGTGAATTTCCTCACGGCCTGGCTGCACAACCAGACGCCCGTGGAGCTGCAGGCGCGCCTGCACGTCGAGGGCAAGCAGATGGTGCTGTTGCCGATGAACGTCGGGTAGCGGCGGGCGGCAGGACCGCACGCGGTTTTTTGTCGTGCCCGCTGCGGGTCGAACCTCCGCCGGCGGTCTTGCGTCGTACGCTCGAACGACGCGCGCATGACGGCCGGCCTTCCGTGCGGCGCACTGCGTCGGCGCGTTACGGATGACGATGCGTATGCGAACGCGGCCGCCGTGCGCGCTTGCGCTGCAACTGGCCGCGAATCCGATTACGGCTGCGCCCTTCCGCGAAGAACAGCGCGGCAAGCATGACGACCGCAAGCAGGACGAGGGTCGAGACGAGGTCGTGTTCCACCATGTCGCCTCCGATCGGGAGGAGGTTGCGCGCCAGGTGAGCGCCGTGGTTGGGGTCAGCCTGCGGGGATGAAGCCGCCGGCGCGCGGGCGTTCGTGTCCGACCTCACGGATCGGATGAGCGGGCTTGCGCGGCATTTGATCGGATGAATGAAGGCCGCGCCGCGCATCCCGCCGTGCGCGGCGGATCGCCGTCACGTCAGCATCGGCACGGCTTCGACCAGCAGGATACCGATGAGCGCGCCGATCGCGGCGCCGATCAGTTTCGGATGCCACCGCCCGAGATGCAGCTTCGTCAGCAGCGCGCCGAACAGGATCACGCCCAGCAGCGTGAATAGCACCACGAGGAAGCCGGTTTCGAAATCGCTGTTGATCACGGCCATGATGCCTCCTTGCCCATGTTGGGCACGCCGCGTTCGTCGAGACGGCGCTTGTCCTGGCGAGATCGCGCACGCAATGTGACCTGATTTGATTATAGGTTGCGCCAGCCGTCAATTGCGCGTGTGTGCGGCGCCTCGCGGCGCGACCGTGCCGCATCGCCGCGCGTCGCTTGACGCTCGCCGATGCGTCACCCACACTGGGCTGCAAGGCGGCGTGCGACAGGCGCGCGTGAGCGCGGCGCGGATCGTCCGTGCCGGTGTGTTGCCGCCATGTTCCGAAACGAGCGCGACGTGGTGCGTTTTCTTTCCCGACCGACCGGTTTTGCGTTTGCGTGCGTCGTCGCATTCGGCGTCGTCGCGGCCGTGCGGCCGGCTGCGGCCGATACGGTCGATGCTGGCGACACAGCGCCCGTCACGATCGTCAGCGACGTCCACGAATTCGTGATCCAGCACGACGGCTCGCTCGACGAGCACGACGATTCGACGCTGCGCGCGAACGACGCGAACGGCATCGATGCCATCGCCCAGCGCTACGTGTGGTTCGACAAGAATCTCGAGAAGGTGGACCTGCTCGCGGCCGAGACGATCGACCGCGACGGCGTCGCGCATCCGGTCGGCGCGGATAGCATCCGCGACGTGCAGGAACCGCGCTCGGCCGGCGCGCCGACGTTCCAGGACGGGCTGCTGCGCACCGTCGTGTTTCCCGGCGTCGAAGCCGGGTCGAGCACGCGCGTGGCGTTCCGCAAGACCCGCACGAAGCCGGTCAACCGCGGCTACTTCGGCTATACCGTGGAGCCGTCGCGCGAGCCGGTCGACCGCCAGCGGCTGATCTTCGACGTGCCGGCCGACATGCCGCTGTACGCGGATGCGCACGGCTACGTCGCGCTGCCGCCGGTCACCGCGAACGGCCGCACGCGCTACGAATTCGACTACCGGCACGGCCCGTACGACCGCATCGAAAGCGGCGCGGTCGGCTACGCGACCTACGGCGACCGGCTCGTCGTCTCGACGCTGCCCGACTACGCGGCGTTCGCCGCGCGCTATCGCAACGCGGCCGTCGATCCGGGCGCGGACGATCCGGCCGTCGCGCAGCTGGCGCGCACGCTCACCACGGGTGTCGCCGATCCGCACGACCAGGCGCGCATCCTGTACGACTGGGTGCAGGCGAACATCCGCTACGTCGGGCTGTTTCTCGGCGAAACGGCCGCCGCCCCGCATCGCGTCACCGACATCCTGCGCAACCGCTACGGCGACTGCAAGGATCATGTCGCGCTGTTCGGCGCGCTGCTCGCGGCGGTCGGCATCCGCAGCGAGCCGGTGCTGCTCAATCTCGGGTCCGTCTACACGCTGCCGTCGGTGCCCGGTTACGGCGGCGGGGCGATCAATCACGCGATCACGTGGCTGCCCGATCTCGCGCGCTATGCGGACACGACGACGGCCGGCATCGCATTCGGCTATCTGCCGCCGATCGTGATGGACCGTCCCACGCTGCTCGTCGACACGGGCGTGCTGTCGCGTACGCCGGCCACGCAGCCGCGCGGCCGCATCGCGCGGGTCGAGATCGACGCCGCGGGGCCGGGCGCCGCGCGTTTTCACGCGCACACCGAGGACGACGGCTGGACGGCCGAACTCGAACGCAACCTGTTTCGCCGCGCGACGCCCGATGGCGTCGCGCAGCTGGCGAACAACCGTCTGCGGCAAAGCGGGCTGCGCGGCCGCGCGCAGCTGTCGACCAGCGACCGGCGCGTGACCGACGGGCCATTCGACGTGACGATGTCGGGCACGCTCGATCATTTCGTGTGGCCCGACGGCACGACCGCGTTGCCCGCGCTGTCGAGCCTGACGGGCGGCATCGCGACGCAGGTCGAGAACTGGCTCGCCGAGCCCGTGCGCACGCAGCCGTGGGGCTGCATCGGCGGGACGTTCGACGAGACCGGCCAGATCGCGCTGCCGGCCGACGTCGCGGTGACCGACCTGCCGGCCGATACGGCCGTGCACGACCGCTTCGTCGACTTCACGTCGCATTACGTCTTCGACGCGGCCGCGCGCGTCGTGCAGGTCACGCGGCGCATGACGGCGGACTTTGGCCGTCAGGTGTGTACGGCGGACGAATTCACCGCGCTGCGTGCGTCGCTCGAGCGCATCGAACGCGACACGCAGGCGCAGATCGTCGTGCGGGCGAAAGGGCGTTGAACGGGCAGGGAAGGTGAACGCATCGATGCGCTCGGTCGATGCGCAGGAGGAACATCATGACGGAACGGGATCACGAGATCGCCGATCTCTCGAAGGAATTGCTGGGCCGGATCGTGCAAGGCACCGTGGCGAGCGGCGCGGTCGTGGACGTGGAGCAGTGCGCGGCGCTTGCCGTGCAGTGCGCGACGGCGCTGATCGACAAGCTGGAAGCGCGCAGCGACTGAACGCTGCCATTACGCGTGACGTCGATGGCGACGACGCCTGGTGGCGCGGCCGGCATCATGCGCGCCGCGTCACACACTACGCTTCGACGCGCACCTCGCCGTCCGCGCGCACGGCGCCGGGCGGCTTGCCCACCACGCGCTTGAACGCGCGGCTGAACGCGGCGAGCGAGCCGTAGCCGAGCCGGTACGCGACGGCCTCGATCGTCTCGTGGTCGCGCGTGATCCATTGCGCGGCGAGCCGCATCCGCAGCTCGGTCAGGTAGCGCACCGGCGTCATCCCGGTGGCCGCGAGAAAGCGTTCGGCGAACACCGAACGCGACACGCCCGCTTCGGTCGCGAGTTCCGCCACGCTCCAGTTGCGGCCCGGGTCGCGATGCAGCGCGACGATCGCGCGGCCGAGCTTCGGTTCGCGCAGCGCCTGCACCCAGCCCGTCGCATCACCGCATCCGCATTCGACCCAGCCGCGCACGATGAACGCCGCGACCACATCCGCGAGCCGCGCGAGGATACCCGCGAAACCCGCGCGCGCCGAGCACGCTTCGCGCTCCATGGCATCGAGCATCGGGCGGATTTCCGGGTAGCGCGCGAGCAGCGTGCCGACGTGCATGAACTCGGGCATCGTGCCGACCAGCGGCTGCATGCCGCCGAGATCGAGCTCCATGCACGCGCTGAAGATCAGCGCATCGCCGGCGCCCGGCTCGGTCGTCGCGCAACGGGCGGGCGACACGCCGGCCGATGCCACCGACGCGACCGTATCGCAGATTTTCGCGACCTCGAAGCCGTTGATCTCGCGGCACGGTGCATCGGGGTCGGACACCAGCGCGTGCATGCCGCCGTGCGGCAGCAGGATCGCGTCGCCGGCTTCGAGCCGCATCGTGGCGCCCGACGCGTCGCGCAGCAGCACGGGCCCGCGCCCGACGAAATGGAACTGCGCGCGGCCCGTCACGTGGCCGAAATTCAGCCCGAACGGCCGTGCGACCTGGATGCGGCGGTACTGGACGCCGCTCAGGCGCATCCCCAGCAGCAGCTCGCTGACGAGGTCGTGCACGTCGGGAATCGGGGGCAGAAGGGGCTCGGACATTTCGAGATTCGGACGAACGATCAACAAGAACGGATTGTATGTCATAGACCGTCCTGACGTGGTTCCTTACGATACGCCCTCATCAGTACTTTCCCTAACCGACACGGAACCACGCATGAATCCCGGAACCTCCACGGCCGCCTCGACGGCGGCCCCCCGCGAACCGGCCTGGGGCGCGGTATTCGCGATGACGCTCGGCGTGTTCGGGCTCGTCACGGCCGAATTCCTGCCGGCGAGCCTGCTGACGCCGATGGCCGACAGCCTCGGCGTGACCGAAGGCGTGGCCGGGCAGGCCGTCACGGCCACCGCGACGGTCGCGCTCGTCACGAGCCTGCTGATCTCGGCGCTGACGCGCACGATCGACCGGCGGCGCGTGCTGCTCGTGTTCTCGGTGCTGCTCGTCGCGTCGAACCTGGCGGTCGCGTTCGCGCCCAACCTGGCAATGCTGCTGGTCGGCCGCGTCGTGCTCGGCATCGCGCTCGGCGGCTTCTGGACGATGGCCACCGCCACCGCGATGCGGCTCGTGCCGACGGCGATGGTGCCGCGTGCGCTGTCGATCATCTTCAGCGGCGTGGCGGTCGCGACGATCGCGTCCGCGCCGATGGGCAGCTACTTCGGTCACCTGATCGGCTGGCGCAACGTGTTCCTGATCGCGGCTGCGCTTGGCGGCATTGCGTTCGTGTCGCAGATCCTCACGCTGCCGTCGATGCCGCCGAGCGGCACGACGCGGCTGCGCACGCTGATCGACGTGCTGCGCCGGCCGACCGTCGGCCTCGGCATGTTCGCGACGATCCTCGTGTTCACCGGGCACTTCGCGTTCTTCACGTACCTGCGGCCGTTCCTCGAACAGGTCGCGGGCGTCGGCGTGAACGGGTTGTCGGCGATCCTGCTCGGCTACGGCATCGCGAACTTCGTCGGCACGTCGCTTGCCGGCCGCGTGCTCGAACACCGGTTGCGGCCGATGCTGATCGGCATGCCCGCGCTGATGGTCGTGCTCGGCGTCGCGCTCGTTGCACTCGGCCGCGCGCCGATGATCGACGCGGTGCTCGTCGCGTTGTGGGGGATGGCGTTCGGCGGCGTGCCCGTCGCCTGGTCGACGTGGGTCACGCGCACCGTGCCCGATGAGGCCGAGAGCGCGGGCGGGCTGATCGTCGCGGCGATCCAGCTCGCGATCGCGACGGGCGCGGCGGCCGGCGGCGTCGTGTTCGACGCGAACGGCGCGGCCGGCGTGTTCGTTGCCGCGGCCGTCGTGCTGGCCGTCGCGGTCGCGACGATCGTGACCGGCGTGCCCAAGCGTGTCGGCGTGGTGTCCGCGCTGGCGGAATGAGTTGCACCGGCGGGCCGCCCGGCCCGCCGCTCAGCGCACCGGGGCGTGCGTGTCGAGCAACTGCCGGTGGCGCGCTTCGGTCGCGTCGTCGGCGGGGAACATGCATTCCATGCGCAACTCCTGCGCGGCGGCGCTTTGCGGCGTCCCGACCGTCGTGACCAGCGAGAAGTAACGCAGCACGACGCCTTCATGCACGAAGCCGATCGGGATGACCGGCAGTGATGGTGCGGCGGCCGGCGCCGGCGGCGTTTTCCAGTCGCGCGGCGCATCGGGGCTCGCGAGCAGGTCGTCGAGCAGCTGCCGCGTCTCGTCGTCGATCACGCGGCCGACCGCTTCGCGCTGCACGCGTTGCAGCAGGCTGCGCGACACCGTCTCCCAGTCGGCCAGGAACGGCCGCATGCCGTGCGGATCGAACATCAGGCGCAGCAGGTTGCGCGGGCCGTCGCGCGCGGCCATGTCGATGAAGCAGCCAAAGAAGCGCGGCGTCGCGTCGTTGGTCATCAGCACGTTCCAGCGGCGATCCATCACGATCGCCGGAAACGGATCGTGCTGGCGCACGACGCGTTCGAGCGCGCCGATCACGCCCTGCATCTCCTGTGCATCCCACGGCGCTTCCGAATACACCGGTGCATACCCGGCCGCGAGCAGCAGCGCGTTGCGCTCGCGCAGCGGCACGTCCAGCGTTTGCGCGAGCGTCAGCAGCGTGTCGCGGCCCGGCACGCTGCGCCCGCTTTCGATGAAACTGATCTGGCGCTGCGAGATGCCCGCGTCGAGCGACAGGTCGAGCTGGCTCACGCCGCGCACGTCGCGCCAGTAGCGCAGCAACTGGCCGAGTTCGTGCGGCGGCGCGTGCGGTTCGCGGCGGCTGGCGTTCATCGTGCCTCCCTGGGCGTTCCGTGAGCGACGCGATCGACTATATCGGACTCACGCGGCGTTCGCCTGCCATGCGAATGCGTCGAACGGCGCTTCGAGCGCGGGCTGCGTCACGCTGCCGACGTAGTTCGTGATCGTCGACGCAGCGACCACCGCGATCACTTCCAGCAACTGTTCGGCGCTGAAGCCGGCGTCGAGGAACGCCTGCCGGTCGGCCTCGGGCAGGCGGCCGCGGGTGTCGATCAGCTTGCGTGCGGTGGCCGACAGCGCGGCCAGGGTCGGGTCGCCGGGCAGGGCGCCGTGGCGGATCGCGTCGACGTCGGCGTGGGTCACACCCTGTTTCAGCGCCAGTGCGGTATGGAACGCGACCGGCCATTCGCTCGCGTTCGTGACCGCGTTGGTGAGCAGGAGCGTCTGGATCTGCGGCTCGGTGAGGCTGCTCGCGTGCACGCGCTCGAACAGGCCGATGAAGCCGTTGATCAGCACCGGCGACGCGGCCATGGCCGCGGCGATGTTCGGGACGATGCCGAAGGTTTGCTGGAGCTGCAGGAGGACGGGCTTTGAGGCGGCTGGTGCCGAGTCGATGGTGTGAAGCGGGTAGGCGGACATGATGTCTCCGGGGGAGGAGCGCCGCCGGAATGGCGGCGCGACACCCGAAGCGTAGGAGCGGCCGTGTCGTGCGCCAATTACATGCGATGTAATCATCCGATGCGCGCGAAGCTGTCAGCCGCCTTGCCTGACCATCTCCGCCAGCGTCTTCATCGCCTGCAGGTACGGATACGGCCCGTGGCTGATGCGGGCCACGCCGTATTCCGCGAATTCGGCGAGCGTCGGCGTCTCCGTGACGCGCATCACGTTCACCGGCAGCGGCGACGCGGGCGTCAGCGCGCGAATGAGCGCAGGCGAGCCCAGCCCCGGCACGAACAGCCCATCGGCACCGGCCGCGGCATACGCGCGAGCGCGGGCCAGCGTGGCGTCGAGCAGGCGTTCGTCGTGCGTGTCGGCCGGCGCCGTGAAGAACACGTCGGTGCGCGCGTTGATGAAATAGTCGGTGCCCGCGCGATCCGCGGCCTGCCGGGCTGCCGCGAGACGAGCCGCGGCTGCGTCGACGTCACGCAATTCGCCCGTCGCCGGGAAGCTGTCCTCGAGGTTGCAGCCGATCGCGCCGGCCTTGATGCTGAGCGCGATCGTTTCGGCGACATCTTCCGGCCGCTCGCCGTACCCGCTTTCGAGATCGACGGTGACGGGCAGGTTGGTCGCGCGCGTGATCCGCTCGAGCACGTCCATCATCAGCGCGCGCGGCATCTGCTCGCCGTCGCCGAAACCGTTGGCCGCCGCGACCGACCAGCTGCCGGTCGCCAGTGCGACGGCGCCCGCATCGGCCGCCGTGCGCGCGCTGCCGGCGTCCCACACGTTGAACAGCGCCAGCGGCTGGCCCGCACGGTGAAGCGAACGGAAATATGCGCCTTTCTCATTGCTGCTCATGCTTGCGTCTCCTGGTTGAAAACCGGATCGGTCGTCGTGCCGAACGATACTGCCACCGAATCGAGCGCCGCGAGGAAATCGCGTGCGTCGAACAGCTCGCCGAGACTGCGCACGCCGCCCGACACCCCGGTGTCGCCCGCGATCAGGCGCACGGCTGCCTCGACGATGATCGGTGCGCTGACCGCGTAGATGTCCTGCCCGGACGCCGTCGCGCGGTGCGTCGTGCCGCCCTGCACGACGATCGCGTCCATCGCGAACTGCTGCGCCGAGCGGCCCAACGCGTCGGTCGGCTCGGGCGGCGGCGTGGCGGCATCGCGCACGTCGCGTAGCGCGACGGTGGCGAGCCACGATTCGATCGTATCGATGCGCAGGTGACGCGACAGTGTCATCACTTCCGAAAACGGCAGCAGCGTCACGTCGACGCGGCCGATCGGCGGCGGAAACGGCCATGCGCGTTCGCGTGCGGTCGACGGCACCGGCGTCGGCTTCCCGTCCTTCTGCACGAGCCGCACCGCGCGATTGCGTTCGCCCGTCACGCGCGTGCCGCGCGTCGGGTGCCAGCGGTCGAGCCCGGTTGCGATATCGACGCGTTCGATCGGCTGGTGCTGCTCCACGACAGCCGTGACGAGCAGGTCGGCCAGGCCGCCGTAGAACGCCGCAGCCGGCACGAGGGTCACGCCCGCGGCGCGCGCCCGCGCATCGCAGTGTTCGGCCAGCGCCAGCACCGACGGCTGCTCGGCGGTCAGGTCGAGATAGGGGATGCCGGCCCGCAGCGCGGCATCGGCCAGCGGCAATGCGGTATCGAGGTACGGGCCCGCGCAGTTGATCACCGCAGCCGCGCCGCGCAATGCGGCGTCGAGCGCGGCCGGATCGTCGATCGTGGCGACGCGTGCGAGCGCGAGCGCCGTATCGCCGCCGTCCTCCGCGAGCCGCGCGGCGTCGCGCCCGATGCGGATCGCGCGCAGGCCGCGCCGGGCCAGTTCGGCGACGACGAACCGCCCGGTATGACCCGTGGCGCCATAGACTGCAACCGTCATTCGATCATCCATGATCAACTCCGATACAGAACGGTCTGTTTTATAGTACAGACCTGTAGCGTCGTCAAGCGTGCGGTGCTATGATCGGCTCACTGTTGCGGGAGTGGGCGGCCAGCCAGGCCGGGTCGGGATGAAAAAGGAAACAGGCACACCAGGGAGCGCGCCCGATACGCGCGAACGCATTCTGCAGACGGCGAGCGAGCTGTTCTACCGGGAGGGCACACGCGCGGTCGGCGTGGACCTGATCGTCGCGCAGGCAGGCGTGGCGAAGACGAGCCTCTATCGTTACTTCACGACGAAGGACGACCTGATCGAAGCATTCCTGCTGCGCGAGGACGCCGATTTCTGGGCGCATTGGGATGCGGTGGCCGCGCAGTACCGACGCACGCCGCGCGAGGAACTGGACGCGCAGCTGCAATGGATCGGCGAGCGCATTGCGCGCCCCGGCTATCGCGGCTGCCCGCAGATCAACATCGCCGCCGAATACGCGGACGGCAACCATCCGGCCCGCAAGGTGGCCGTCGCACACAAGCAGGAATTGCGGCGCCGGCTGGCCGAGCTGGCGGATGCGATGGGCGTCGACGAGCCGGAGACCTTCGCGCTGCGGCTTGCGACCGTGATCGACGGCGCGCTGAGCAGCGGGCAGGCGCTGCATGCGCATGGGCCCGTGGCGTTCCTGCAGGAATTCGCGCAACTGCTGTTGCCGAAGAAGGGCCGCAAGTAAGCCGCGTGGCCGCGGCGATCGGCGCGCCGGTTCGGTTCAGTCGCGCGCGGCCGGATCGACCGACAGCGCGCGCAACTGGCCGCGCAACTGATCGACTTCCCCCGGCGCGAACGGCCGCTCGATCTCGGCATGCGTCTGCTGCCACAGCGGAAACGCCGCGGCCAGCAGGTCCTGGCCGGCCGGCGTCAGTTCGAGCAGGCGGCTGCGCCGGTCGTCCGGATCCTGGATGATCGTGACCAGGCCGCGCCGCTCGAGCGGCTTGAGCGCGGCCGTGAGCGTGGTGCGGTCCATCGCGAGCAGCGACGCGACCGATTTCATCGGCGCCGGCTGGGGCCGGTTCAGCGACATCAGCAGCGAAAACTGGCCGTTGGTGAGATCCAGCGGGCGCAGCACATCGTCGAAGATCCGCGCAAGATTGCGCGCCGCGCGCTGCATGTGCAGGCACAGGCAGCAATCGCGCACCATCAGCGTCGTTTCGAAGGGGAGCTTTTCTTTTCGTGCCATGTTGCAATTGTGTTGATATCAACCTATCTTGTCAAGGTCGAGGCGCGGCAGCCCGTCGCGTCCGTCACCGGAGGGGACAGCATGAGTGCTCAACAGCAGTTGTATCTCGCGGTATTTCTCGGGACGAAGGAGAGCCCGGCGATGAAGGCGTGGATGGCGCTGCCGGACGAGGAGCGGCGCACGCGCGAGCGCGACGGCATCGCCGCATGGCATGCGTGGGTCGACCGGCATCGCGACGCGATCGTCGAGATGGGCGGCCCGCTCGGCAAGACGAAGACCATCGATGCCGCCGGTGTCAAGGACACGGCGAACGCGATGAGCGGCTTCACCGTCGTGCGGGCGGCCTCGCACGAAGCCGCGGCCGCGCTGTTCGAAGGCCATCCGCATTTCACGCTGTTCCCGGGCGTGGCGATCGACGTGATGCCGGTGCTGGCGATTCCCGGCGCGTGAACGACGCGCGAGGCCCGGCGCCGTGTATCGGCGATGCGCCGTGGCCGGCAGGTGGACGTTTTCCCGACATTCTGGATGGAGACTGGCGATGAAGCTTTACGGATTTGCCGGCACCCGCTCGCAACGCGCGCTGTGGGGGCTGAAGGAACTGGATGCCGATTTCGAGTTCATCTCGGTGAACCTGCTCCAGGGCGAACACAAGCGGCCCGAATTCCTGCGCCTCAATCCGGCCGGCAAGGTGCCCGTGCTGGTGGACGGCGACCTCGTGATTCCCGAATCGGCCGCGATCGTACTGTATCTCGCGGACAAGTACCCGGAGAAGGCACTGCTGCCGGTCGATCCGGCGCTGCGGGCCGAAGCTTACCGGTGGGTCATGTTCGCGGTGACGGAGCTCGAGCAGCCGCTGTGGCGGATCACGCGGCACTCGTTCATCTATCCACCGGAGAAGCGCTCGCCGGCCGACATCGAACTGGCGCGCGAGGATTTCAGGACGATGGCCGCGATCCTCGACAAGCATCTCGAAGGCCGCGAGTTCATCGTCGGCGACACGCTGACGGTGGCCGATTGCGTGACGGCTTACCTGATTGACTGGGCGGGCGAGTGCAACCTGATCGAACCGTTTCCGCAGTTGCGTGCGTATCTCGAACGGTTGTATGCGCGGCCGAAGGCGCCGCAGCGGATCGCGGACGCGCGCAAGGCGGCGTGAACGGGCGGCGGCCGGTCATGCGTTGCATCGGCACGGCCGACCGTTACGTTGGTGCGGTCGGCGAGCGGCAGTCTTGCCGCGTTTCATGATGATGAAGCGTGCGTCGCGAACGCGGCGCACGCAGGTGCTCACGCCACGTCGTCAGGCCCGCCGAGCATGCGGCACAGCATCGACAGGTCGCTGAGCGTGACGTGCGGCGTCGCGGCCTGCTGCTGCACACGCTCCGCTTCCGGATGCGTATCGCGCACTACCCACGCCGCCTGAAGCCCCGCGTTCAATGCGCCGACGATATCGAGGTGGTAATCGTCGCCGACATGCAGCAGTTCCGCCGGCCGCACATCGAGCGTTTCTGCCGCCGCATGAAATATCCCGGGCTCCGGCTTCGCGACGCCGAACGCTTGCGCGCTGAGCGTCGCACGAAAGAATTCGCCGCCGCCGGTCAGCCGCAGATCCGCGTTGCCGTTGGTCACCGCGATCAACGGAAACCGCGCACTCAACCACGTGAGCGCCGGCAACGCATCTTCGTAGAATTCAACCCGGTTGCGTGCGGCATAGAACGCTGCGTACGCACGGTCGGTGAGCGCGACATCTTCGTTCGCGCGCTCCAGTGCAAGCCGGATCGAGCCGATTCTCATCGCGCGGAAGTCACCGGCAAGATCGGGGCACAATCGTTCGTATTCCTCACGCAAGTCGCTGAGCGCCTGCTGCGTGGGCAGCACCCGCTCGGTACCGGGCGCGTGCTCGATCAACCACGTGCGAAGCTCCCCTTCGGCCCGTACGACGGATGGCCCGAACGGCCACAGGGTGTCGTCCAGGTCGAACGAGAGCGCGGAAACTTGGGTGAGACGCATGGAGGTTGACGGAGGGGTTTCGTTTACCAGGGCCACGGAATGGAGATTCCGGTGCCGTTTTCGAGGGCCTGCCGATACAGGAAGCGTGCGACGGTCAGGTCCTGCAGCGCGAGCCCGGTCATGTCGAAGACGGTGATCTCGTGCGGCGCGCGGTCGACCGTCGCGGTTCCCGCGAGGATGTCACCGATTTCCGTGCGTGGCAAATCGGGCGCCCACTGGCACTCGCCGATGCTGCGCGCCTGGTCGTGATCGTCCACGAAAATCCGCGCGCGGTCCAGCACGCCTGCCGGCAGTTCGCGCTTGCCGGCGGTATCGGCGCCCACGCAGGTCAGGTGGGTGCCCGGCTGCACCGCATCCGCGTCGAACAGCGCGCCGCCGCCGGGCGTTGCCGTGATCACCACGTCGCTATTGGCCACCGCGTCGTTCCGGTCGCGCGCCACGCCGATCGTGCATCGTTCCCGGAAGGCCGATTCGAACACCGGGTCGGGCTCGCCGCTGACGTTCACGTACTGCACGGTGCACCGTTGCGGCAGCAGCCCGAGTGCGTAGTCGAGCTGGACGCGCGCCTGCACGCCGGTGCCGAACACGCAGATTCGCGCGCTGTCGCGACGCGCGAGCAGTTGCAGACCGAGGCCGCCGGCGGCGCCGGTTCGCGCGGTGGTGATCGCATTGCCGTCCATGATGCACAGCGGGCGGCCCGTGGCCGGGTCGAACAGCGCGACGGTGGCCTGATGCGGTTCGCCGCCGAGCCCGCGGTTGCCGGGCCAGAATCCGGCCGCCTTGAAACCGAGCAGGTCCTGATTCGCGACATCGCCCGACTTGATGCCGAACACGCCGCCGGTGTGCAGTTTCTCACGCACCACCGGGAACACGCGTCCGGCCCGCTGACTGTGCAGCACGAAGGCTTCGCGAACGGCCGCCGTCACTTGCGCGGCCTGGAGGGCGGGCGCGACGGTATCGCGGTCGAGAAGCAGGAGTCGGTCGTCGGTCGGCATGTTCGGGCAAGCGCTTTCGGCGCCAGGCAAATCAGGGTGGTTTAAATTTTGTCCAGATTTGGACAAATAGTCAATTAATCGACGGGGCGGCGCGGGTGCGCGGTTTTGCTCACCACCCGTAGAAGCGCGGCCACGTCTGCGCGCCGCCGTCTTCGCCGATCGCCTGATATTCGGGATGTTGCGCACCGGTGGCGCACGCGTGATTCGGCAGGATGCGCAGGCGGGTGCCGATCGGAAACCGTTGCGCGATGCCGGCGTCGGGCGTGCCTGCCCGCGACACGATCCCGTGCTCCTGGTTGGCGGCGCTCATCACGTAGTCGCCGAGCACGTCGCCTTGTTCGGTGCAAACCTGCCCGTAGCCGAAGTCGTGCGCCTGGCGCTGCGTGCCGCGGTCGCGGCTCATCGCCATCCAGCCGGCGTCGACGATCGCCCAGCCTTTCTCTTCCTGGTGCCCGATGACGGTGGTCAGCACCGACAGCGCGATGTCGGACAGGTCGCACACGCCGATGTTGTGCATCACGAGGTCGAACATTACGTACACGCCGGCGCGCACTTCGGTCACGCCTTCGAGGTGTTCCGCCGCGAGGGCGGTGGGGGTCGAGCCGATGCTCACGACCGGGCAGGGCAGCCCGGCGGCCCGGAGGCGCTCCGCCGCCCGCACGGTGCGGCTGCGTTCCTGCTCGGCGATCGCCACCAGCGCGTCGGGCGTGTTGTATTCGTAGCTGGAGCCCGCGTGCGCGAGCACCCCGCCGAGCACCATCCCGCCGTCGACCAGCGCGCGGCCCACGTCGATCAGCAGGTCGGCGTCGGGCGGAATCCCCGAGCGGTGACCATCGACGTCGACCTCGATCCACACGTCGAAGCGCTCGTCGTGCGCGCGCCCGAATTCGGCGATCGCGTGCGCGGCCGGCAGGCTGTCGGCGACTAGCTTCAGGTCGCAGCCCTGCCGGCGCAGCGCGAGCGCCTGGCCGAGTTTCGCGGGCACCATGCCGACCGCGTAGACGATGTCCCGGATACCGTGCGCGAAAAACTGTTCGGCTTCCTTGAGCGTCGACACCGTGATGCCCTGCGCGCCGGCCGCGATCTGGGCATCGACGACGTGCGTGCATTTGGTGGTCTTGACGTGCGGCCGGAACCTGACGCCGAGTGCGTCCAGATGCGCCTGCATGCGGCCGATGTTGTGTTGCATGCGGCCGACGTCGATCAGGGCGGTCGGGGTGTTGAGGGTTTGAAGGTCCACGATGCGTTGCCTCGGAGGGTTGCCGATGTGGACACTGTAGGGCCGTCGATGAGTCTCGGGTTTAACGCATCGCTAATCCGGCATTAAAGGCTGTTTAATCGAATCGAAAGAATCGCATGGACCGTGGCGCGGCTCACGCGTCGCCGCGCCACGGCGGCGGGCTGAGAAACCGCGTCGCGGCTTCGAGAAACACCCGTTGCCGTGCGGAGCGGCCGGTGCGCGACGGCAGCAGCGCCGTCACGGGGGCGGGCGGCAGGTGCCAGTCGGGCAGTAACCGGACGAGCTTGCCGTTCGCCAGCAGCGGCGCGACGTCCCACTCGGAGCGCTCGACGATCCCGAGCCCGGCCAGCGCCCAATCCGTGATGACGGTGCCGTCGTTCGACGACAGCGCGCCGGTCACGCGGATCACGGCGGACCGGCGCGGTTCGCCCTTGACGTCGCCGCCTTGCGAGAAGCGCCAGCGCGGGATGTCCTCGTCGTTCTCGCGCAGGCACAGGCAGTCGTAGCGGGCCAGGTCGGACGGATGGTTCAGTTCCTTGATGCGGCGCGCATAGGCGGGGCTCGCGCACAGAAAGCGGTCATTGGGCGCGAGCGGATACCCGATCCACGACGACGACTTGAGGCTGCCGACGTGAACGACCACGTCGGCGCCCGGCGCGCTGGTCAACGGGCTCTCCGACAGGTGGAGCGCGATGTCGAGCTTCGGATGCGCGCGCTGCACGTCGCGCACGATCCGCGCGACGTACTTGCGGCCGAAGCCGAGCGGGGCGACGACGCGCAGCGTGCCGCGCACGTCGCCGTGGTCGCCCGAGATGCTGACCGGCAGCGCCTCCACGCGCTCGAGGATGTCGACGGCTTCCTGGTACAGCCGTTGCCCTTCGTCGGTCAGCGCGATCCCTTTCGGCTGCCGCACGGCGAGCCGTGCGTTCAGTCGCGCTTCCATCCGCTGCAGCCGAATCGTGATCGCGGGCGGCGTGAGATCGAGCAGCCGCGCGGCCGCGGCCAGCGAGCGCGACGTGCCGATCGCGCGGACGAGTCGAAGGTCGTCGAGGTCGAGCATTTCGTTTCTCTTAATGCTGGGTGTGCCGAGCATTAAACCGCACATCGCGACGCGAATCCATCGATGCTGCTGTGGATCGCGTCGGTCGCGCATCGAATCGGATTGCCTGGCTGCTTCGAATGACACGGCCCGCGGCGCCACGCACCGTTACCGGCCGAGCCCGACAATCAGCGACCGGTGCGCGGCGACCCCGGCCATCACCCCCGACGCCGATGCGAACGTTGCGTTGGTCATCGGCGTCGACGCGTCGCCGGCCGCGAACACGCCGGCGACGCTCGTCTGCTTCATTGCATCGACGCGCACGACCGGGCCGAGCGGCCCGTCGTCGAATGCACAGCCGAGCTGCTGCGCGAGATCGCTCGCCATCGCCGTGTGCGCGCCGACGAACAGCGCATCGATCGGCACGACCTGCCCGTCGGCGAGCCGCAACGCATCGATCCGCGGCGCATCGCCGAGGATTTCCACGACCGGCGACCGCTCGATGCGCACGCCGCGCGCATCGAGCAACGCGGCTTCTTCTTCGTTCGCTTCGGCCACGCCCTGCGTGAACCACGTCGTCGGGCCCCAGTCCGGAATCACGATCGCCTGATGCACCGACAGCGGATGCGTGGCGAGCACGCCGAGCCGCTGGCCGCTCACCTCGTATCCGTGGCAGTACGGACAATGCAGCACGCTGACACCCCAACGTTCCGCAAGCCCGGGCAGCGCGGGCAGTTCGTCGCGGATACCGGTCGCGAGGATCAACCGGTCGGCACTCGCCCGGCTGCCGTCGGCGAGCGTCAGGTGGAAGCGGCCGTCCGCATCGCGCTCGGCCGTGCGCACGTCGCCTGCGATCCGCTGCACGGTGGGGTACGCGGCGAGCTGCGCGGCGGCTTCGTCGACGATCTGCGCGGGCGGCTTGCCGTCCTGCCCGAAAAAACCGTGCGCGTGCGCGGCAAAGCGGTTGCGCGGCCGGCCGGCATCGATCACGAGCACGCGGCGGCGCGCCCGCGCAAGCTGCATCGCGGCCGACAGCCCTGCAAAGCTGCCGCCGATCACGATCACTTCATGATGGCCATGCATGCACCGACTCCTTTCCTGAACCTGCGTGAATGACGGACGTGCTCCGATGGTGGTCGTCTCAACTCAACCCAACTCAAGAAACACGAGAAGTTGCATGATAGGGCGATGGTATCATTCACGCAACTTCAAAAGTTTCGAGAGAGGGGAGCACCGCTCGTGAGAACCGATAGCCGCTTGTCGCGGATGCTGCATGCGCTGATCCACCTGGATCAGGCCGACGGCCCGATGACGTCCGACGCGATCGCGACGATGTTGTGCACGAACCCGGTCGTCGTGCGGCGCCTGCTCGGCGGCTTGCGCGACTGCGGCTACGTGCAGTCGGAGAAGGGGCATGGCGGCGGCTGGGTGCTGAGCGTTGCGCTCGACGACATTACGCTGCTCGACGTCTATCGCGCGGTGGGCGAGCCGCCGCTGTTCTCCGATCTGGTGACCGACGACGAGGCCGAATGCCTGGTCGAGCAGGCCGTCAATGCGCACCTGTCGGCCACGCTGAAGGAGGCCGAGACGACGCTGCTCGCCCGCTTCGGCGAAGTCACGCTCGGCATGCTGTCGCGCGATTTCGACGCGAAGCACGCGAATCGGCGCAAGCCGCGCTGACGCACCGCAGCATCGCCATCGGGCGTCGCCAACGCGCGCGCCGACGCGGCCGAAAACACCGCGCCGCGATGTTCTGTCCCCCAACTTCTGCCCGGTTCGCCCGCCACAGGGCAAAATACGGGTTTTCCGCACCCGCGAGGGCGCGACCGAATCACGCGCCGGGCGGCGCCAGTGCGCCATCCGCACGCTGCCGCCGGGCGCCCAGGCAAGAAACGCTCGCCCTGTCGCGAGCCCACAGGAGTCCAGACCCCATGCCCGAATCCAACCTGTCCTTCTTCGGCCGGCTGTCGCTGGCCGTCGGCACGTTCTTCTCCGTGCTCGGCAACCGCGAGTTCGCGGCCGGCGTGCTGCGCGTGCGCGATGGCGCCCCGGCCCCGGTCGCCGCACCGGCTCCGGCCCCGGCGCCTGCCGCCGCGCCCGTGAAGGCGCCGGCGCCCGAGCTGCGCGAGGCGAGCCCGCAGGCTGCATTGCAACTGCTCGGCCTGCTGCAGCGCGATGCGCGCTTCATCGACTTCGTCGAGGAAGACATCGCCGGCTACGCGGACGCCGACATCGGCGCGGCCGCACGCCTCGTGCACGACGGCTGCCGTGCCGCGCTGCGCGAACACTTCACGATCGTGCCGGTGCGCGACGAAGCCGAAGGCAGCCGCGTGACGCTACCGGCCGGTTTCGACGCGACGGCCGTGCGCGTGACGGGCAACGTGGTCGGCGCCGCGCCGTTCACGGGCACGGTCAGCCATCGCGGCTGGCGGGTGGCCGACGTGCGCCTGCCGAAGCTGACGGGCAGCCACGACGCATCGGTCGTCGCACCGGCGGAGGTGGAACTGTGAGCGATCCGCGCTATTCGATCGGTATCGATCTCGGGACGACCCATTGCGCGCTGTCGTATGTCGACAGCGCCGCGAGCGACGGCGAAACCATCACGCAGCAGGTGCTGCCGATCGCGCAGCTCACCGCGCCCGGCGCGCTGGAGTCGCGCGACCTGCTGCCGTCGTTCCTTTACCTGCCGCATGAAAGCGAACTCACGCAAGGCGACCTGACGCTGCCGTGGACGGCCTCGCGCGCTTTCGCGGTCGGCGAAATGGCGCGCACGCGCGGCGCCGGCACGCCGATCCGCCTCGTGTCGAGCGCGAAGAGCTGGCTGTGCCACCCGGGCGTCGACCGCCGCGCGGCGATCCTGCCGAGCGATGCGCCGCCGGAAGTGGCGCGCGTGTCGCCGCTGGAAAGCTCGATCCGCTACCTGACGCACCTGCGCGAAGCGTGGGACCACGCGCATCCCGACGCGCCGTTCGCCGACCAGGACGTGACGGTGACGATCCCCGCGTCGTTCGACCCGGCCGCGCGCGAACTGACGGCCGAGGCCGCCCGCGCCGCCGGCTACTCGCGGATGACGCTGCTCGAGGAGCCGCAGGCCGCGCTGTACAGCTGGATCCAGAAGAGCCAGGGCGGCTGGCGCAAGCAGGTGCAGGTCGGCGACCTGATCCTGTGCGTCGACGTCGGCGGCGGCACGACCGACCTGTCGCTGATCGCGGTGGTCGAGCGCGACGGCAATCTCGAACTGCATCGCGTGGCGGTCGGCGAGCACATCCTGCTCGGCGGCGACAACATGGACCTCGCGCTCGCGCACGTCGTCGCGCGCAAGCTCGCGCAGCAGGGCACGCAGGCCGATCCGTGGCAACTGCGCGCGCTCACGTACGCATGCCGTTCCGCGAAGGAAACGCTGCTGTCCGACCCGACGACCGACGCGGTGCCGCTCGTCGTGCCGAGCCGCGGCTCGAAGCTGATCGGCGGGTCGATCCGCACGGAGCTGACGCGCGCGGAACTCACGCAGACGATCCTCGAAGGCTTCTTCCCGCAAGTCGACGCGGCCGCGCGCCCGGTGAGCCGCGCCCGTGTCGGCCTGACGCAGCTCGGCCTGCCGTATGCGCAGGACGCGGGCATCACGCGCCATCTCGCGGCGTTCCTCGGCCGCCAGGTCGCGGCGCTCGACTCGCTCGAAGGCGTGCAGCGCACGCTGCCGCAGGGCGCGACGTTCCTGCATCCGACCGCCGTGCTGTTCAACGGCGGCGTGTTCAAGTCGACGCTGCTCACGCAGCGCGTGCTCGATACGCTCAACAGCTGGCTCGCCGCCGAAGGTGCGCCGCCCGCGCGCCTGCTCGAAGGCGCGGATCTCGATCTCGCGGTCGCGCGCGGCGCCGCGTACTACGGCTACGTGAAGCGTGGCCGTGGCGTGCGCATTCGCGGCGGCACGGCGCGTGCGTACTACGTCGCGATCGAATCGGCGATGCCGGCCGTGCCGGGGCTCGAACCGCCGGTGCAGGCGCTGTGCGTCGCGCCGTTCGGGATGGAGGAAGGCTCGGACGCGGCGCTGCCGCCGCAGGAGTTCGGCCTCGTCGTCGGCGAACCGGTGCAGTTCCGCTTCTTCGGTTCGTCGGTGCGCCGCCAGGACCAGGTCGGCACGCTGCTCGACTACTGGTCGCCGGAAGAGCTGCAGGAGCTGGAGGAAATCCAGGCGACGCTGCCCGCCGAAGGGCGCACCGTCGGCGAGGTCGTGCCCGTGAAGCTGCATGCGCGCGTGACCGAAGCCGGCACGCTCGAACTCGAGGCGATCCCGAGCGGCACGGACGAGCGCTGGAAGGTCGAGTTCGACGTGCGCGGCGCCGCCTGAGCGCGATGAAGCGCTATACGGTCGGGATCGACCTCGGCACGAGCAATACGGTCGTCGCATACGTCGAGGCCGGTTCCGACGCGATCCGCGTGTTCGACGTCGAGCAGCTGGTCGGCCCCGGCGCGGTGGCCGCGCAGCCGCTGCTGCCGTCGGTGCGCTATCACCCGGCGGCGGGCGAGCTGCCGCCGGACACGCTGCGGCTGCCGTGGGCGGCCCACGCGAAAGCGAGCGTGGCCGGTGCGACGCCGGCCGTGATCGGCCGCTACGCGCGCACGCTCGGCGCGCAGGTGCCGGGCCGGCTCGTCACGAGCGCGAAGAGCTGGCTGTCGCACGCGTCGGTCGACCGGCTCGCGGCGATCCTGCCGTGGGGCGCGGCCGACGGCGTCGACAAGGTGTCGCCGGTCGACGCGAGCGCGAGCTATCTCGCGCACGTGCGTGACGCATGGGATGCCCGTTTTCCCGACGCACCGCTCGCGAAGCAGGACGTGATCCTGACGGTGCCTGCGTCGTTCGACGACGGCGCGCGCGCGCTGACGGTCGAGGCCGCGCGGCGTGCGAAGCTGCCCGCGCTGCGGCTGCTGGAAGAGCCGCAGGCCGCGTTCTACGACTGGCTGTACGGGCAGCGCGACACGCTGCGCGACACGTTTGCCGCCGCGCGCCGCGTGCTGATCTGCGACGTCGGCGGCGGCACGACCGACCTCACGCTGGTGGATGTCGCGCCGGGCGACGACGGTGAGCCAACGTTCACGCGCGTCGGCGTCGGCAACCACCTGATGCTCGGCGGCGACAACATGGACCTCGCGCTCGCGCGCCTGGTCGAGTCGCGGCTGACCGAGCCCGGCACGCGGCTGTCGGCCGCGAGCCTGTCGCAGCTCGTCGAGCGTTGCCGTGCCGCGAAGGAGCGGCTGCTCGGCGATGATGCCCCCGAATCCGTCAACGTCACGCTGCTCGGCGCGGGCAGCAAGCTCGTCGGCGGCGCGCGCTCGGCCGAGCTGACGCGGCAGGAAGTCGAGCAGATCGTCGTCGACGGGTTCTTTCCGCAGGTCGAAGCCGGCGAGTTGCCGCGCCGCGCGCGCGCCGCGATCGTCGAATTCGGGCTGCCCTATGCGAGCGACGCGGCCGTCACGCGGCACGTCGCCGCGTTCCTGAATCGTCATGCGGAAGGCCCGCTGCCCGACACGCTGCTGCTCAACGGCGGCGTGTTCCGCGCGGGCGCGCTCGCCGGCCGTCTCGCGCAGACGCTCGGCGCGTGGCGCGGTGCGCCGCTCGACGTGCTGCACAACGCGCATCCGGACGTCGCGGTCGCACGCGGTGCGGTGGCCTACGGGCTCGCACGCGCCGGGCATGTGCCGCGCATCGGCGGCGGTTCCGCGCGCAGCTATTTCCTCGTGCTCGACGATGGTGCCGAAGGCGCGGCCGCGCGTGGCGTCTGCCTGCTGCCGCGCGGCACGGAGGAGGGCCACGAGATCCGGCTCGACGATCGCACGTTCGCGCTGCAACTCGGGCAGCCGGTGCGTTTCCACCTCGTGTCGACGGTGGCCGACACCGCGTACCGGCCCGGCGATCTCGTCGATTTCGACGGCGGCGATTTCGTGCGGCTGCCGCCGATCGCGACGGTCGTCGACGCAAAAGTGGGCGGCGATGCGCGCGAAACACCGGTGAAGCTCACCGCGTCGCTGACGGAAGTCGGCACGCTCGAAATGCACTGCATCGCGACCGACGACGCGGCGCGCCGCTGGCGGCTCGAATTCCAGCTGCGCGGCGATGCGCCCGTGCAGGGCGACGACGCTGCGCTCGCGCGGCATCCTCGGCTCGACCAGGCGCTCGAACTGATCGAGCGCTCGTTCGGCAGCAAGGCCGCCGGCGTCACGCCGAAAGACACGCGACGGCTGCGCGCGCAGCTTGAGCAGGTGCTTGGTGCGCGGGAAGAGTGGGACGTTGCGCTCGCGCGTGAATTGTTCGATGCGTTGCTCGCGCGCGCACGGCGCCGCCGGCGCTCGGCCGATCACGAACGTGCGTGGCTGAACCTCGCCGGCTATTGCCTGCGCCCGGGCTTCGGGCATCCGCTCGATGCATGGCGCATCGAGCAGCTGTGGCCGTTGTTCGACGACGGGATTCAGTATGTGACCGACGCTCAGGTGTGGTCCGAGTGGTGGACGCTGTGGCGGCGCGTGGCCGGCGGCCTCGACGACGATGCGCAGACGCAGGTGCGCGACGCGATCGCCTTCCTCGAACCGACCGACGACAAGCGGCGCAAGCTGCCGTTCGACCCGGGCAAGGTCGGGCCGGCCGATATGACGCGGTTGTCCGCGTCGCTCGAACGGCTGCCCGTCGAACGCAAGGTCGAGCTGGCCGAGCGGTTGATCGCGCAATTGCAGAAGCCGGCGGAGCGCACGCTGTGCGCGTGGGCGCTCGGACGCATCGGTGCGCGCCGGCCGTTCTACGGCAGCGCGCACAGTGTCGTGCCGGCGGAAGTCGCCACCGGCTGGCTCGATGCGCTGTTCGCGCTCGACTGGAAGCAGGTTGAACCGGCTGCGTTCGCGGCTGCACAGATTGCGCGGATGACCGGAGACCGTTCGCGCGACCTGTCGGACGACACCCGCGAGGCCGTGATCAAGCGCCTGTCGGCCGCAAATGCGTCGGCGGCGTGGATCGACATGGTGCGCGAGGCGATCGCGTTCGACGAAGCCGACACGGTGCGTGTGTTCGGCGAAACGCTGCCGGCGGGGTTGAAGCTGCTGGCGGGGTGAGCAGCGCGGTGTGCTCCGGCATCATTCGGACGCCGGAGCATTGCGCGGCGTTGCCGATGCGGGCTGACGCTCACCGATTCAACGTCCTTCGAATACGCAAACGGCTGCCGTTGCATTGCATCGGCAGCCGTTTGTGCGTTGTGAGCGCGCCGATCACATCTGTGGCGTCGTCTCGCATGGCGATGCGGCCGATTCCACGGCCATCACGTTCGGCGCCACCGCCCGCCGCGCCAGATGAATCCCTGCCAGCATGCAGCGCACCGAGCCGCCGGCCAGTTCGATCGTCGGCACGTCGAGCGGCAGCAGCCGTGCCGAACGCTCGATCGTCGCGCGCTGCACCGGCGTGAGGCAGTCGTACGCGCGCCGCGACAGCGCGAGCACACGCCCTTCCTTGCCCGACAATTCCAGCGTATTGCCCGCGAAATTCGCGATCTGCGAGGCATCGAGCGCGATCACCGTGCGGCCCGTTTCGGCGAGACGCTGTGCGATCTCGTCACGACGACGGCGGTCGGCAATGAGTTCGAGGCCGACCATCGCGAACTCGGTCGCGACGCTCATCATCACGTTCGTGTGATAGATCGGCCGCCCGTCGGCATCGGCCGTATCGAAGCAGATCGGCTCGAAATTGAAGTGCGTGCAGAAGCGTTCGAGCGCGACCGGATCGGCGCGGCGCGAACGCGCGGTGTACGCGATCCGAGCGACGTGGTCGAGCACCATCGCGCCGGTGCCTTCGAGGAACACGTCGTCGTATTCGAGGCCCGAGTAGTCGATCACGTCCTGCACGCGGTACTCGGCCTTCAGCATCTCGATCACGTCCGCGCGCCGCTCACGGCGCCGGTTCGCGCTGAACATCGGAAAGAGCGCGACGTGGCCGCCCGGATGCGTCGAGAACCAGTTGTTCGGGAACACGGAGTCGGGCGTGTCGCGCTCGCCGTGGTCGTCGAACACGTGCACGCGCACGCCCGCATCGGCGAGCGTCCGCGCGGCGGCCGTGACTTCGTCGCGCGCGGCGGCCGACACGGATGCCGCGCCGTGCGCGCCGTCGCCGCCGGCCGTGCGCTGGAACGCGTTGTCGGCCGTGGTCTGCGGGTTCGGCAGGAAGCGGTGCGGCCGGATCATCACGACGGCGGCCGGCGCCTGGATCGATACGAGATTCATGGAAGGCAGGAGCGAAAGGCAAGGGGCCGGGCGGCGCACGGGCCGCCCGGGGATGACCGTCAGCGCGCGAACGCGGCGACGGCTTCGGTCACGTATGCCGCGTGGCCCTGCGCGATCGCGGCCGGGTCGTCGATCAGCGCGAACAGGTTCTTCGGGTCGACGGCCGGCGGAATCAGCGCGATCTCGACGCCCGCGTTGTGCTGCTGCGCGAGCGCATACAGGTAGCGCAACGCCGAGTAATCCTCGAGCGCGAAGCCGACCGAGTCGAACACCGTGACTTCGTCCGCGCGTTCGCGGCCGGTCGTCTCGCCCTGCAGCACGCGCCACAGCTCGGTGACGGGGAAGTCGGCCGGCATCTGCTGGATCTCGCCCTCGATGCGCGACTGCGGCTCGAATTCGACGAACACGCGGCCCGCATGCAGCACGCCGGCCTCGAGTTCGGTCTTGCCCGGGCAATCGCCGCCCACCGCGTTCAGGTGCATGCCGGGCTCGATCATGTCGGCCGTGACGATCGTCGCGTACGCCTTGTCGGCGGTGACGGTCGTCACGATGTCGGCGCCGCGCACGGCGTCGGCGGTCGACGCGGCGCGCACCACGCGCAACGCGGGGTAGGCGGCGAGGTTCTGCACGAGCTTGTCGGTCGCATGAGGATCGACGTCGAACACGCGGATTTCGTCGATACCGAGCAGCGTGTGGAACGCGATCGCCTGGAATTCGCTCTGC
This sequence comes from Burkholderia sp. AU31652, assembly GCF_002223155.1. NCBI lineage: Bacteria > Pseudomonadati > Pseudomonadota > Betaproteobacteria > Burkholderiales > Burkholderiaceae > Burkholderia > Burkholderia sp. AU31652. Next base: position 606,050 of record NZ_NKFG01000005.1, read on the forward strand.
GCGCCGTTGCCGATCAGCGCCATCGTGCGCGAATCGGGGCGGGCGAGTACCTGGGCGGCGAGCACCGACGTGGCGGCCGTGCGCAGCGCGGTGGTCAGCGTGAGTTCGGCGAGCAGCAGCGGGTAGCCGGTATCGACTTCGGCGAGCGCGCCGAACGCCATCACCGTGTGCATCCCGCGCGCGGCGTTGACGGGGTGGCCGTTCACGTACTTGAACGCGAACAGCGACGCGTTCGCGACGGGCATCAGTTCGATCACGCCGTCGCGCGAGTGGCACGCGACGCGCGGCGACTTGTCGAAGTCGGCCCAGTGCAGGTAATCGGCGCGCAGCGTGTCGACGAGCTCGCGGAGGAACGTCGTGACGCCGGTTTGGGCGATCAGTCGGGCGGTGGCGGGAACGTCGAGGAAGCGGGTCATACGTCTGTCTCCATATTCGTGGCCGGTACGGGTGCCCGGCGTTCTGATCGACCGGGCGGGGCTTCGGCGCGCATCCGGGCTTCCTGGAACAGCAGCGGCGCGGCGGGTCGGCCGGTCGATAGAGCCATTATTTCCGCGAGTCGAGCCAACAAAAAGACGGCAAAAGTGGCAGATTTATCGATAGACTTGGCAAATTGCTGGCCAGATATGGCAATTTGACTAAATCGCACTGGTCGGAATGCAAAGGCTCCGGCACGCTGGCGGCCGGTTCACGTTCAACAGGAAGGCCCGTTCATGATCACGCTCGACGACGTCGACCGGCAGCTCATCGCGCTGCTGCGCGACAACGCGCGACTGCCCGTCGTCGCGCTGGCGAAGGAATTGCGCGTCGCGCGCGCGACCGTGCAGAACCGGCTGACGCGGCTGGAGAAGAACGGCGTGATCGTCGGCTATACGGTGCGGCTCAAGCCGGCGGCCGAACGGCACCGGATCCGCGCGCTGATGTCGATCGCCGTGCAAGGCAATCGCGGCGCGGAAGTGGTGAAGGTGCTGCGCGGGCATCCGAACGTCGCGTCGATCCACAGCACCAACGGGCGCTGGGATCTCGTCGCCGAGCTGCATGCCGATTCGCTCGAGCACTTCGATCGCGTGCTCGGCGCGATCCGGCTGATCGACGGGATCGCGAATACCGAGACGAGTATTTTGCTGTCGACGCACAAGGCGTGACGCGGGCAGGCGGCGCCTGCGTCAGCGCTCAGGTTTGCTCAGGCGTCAGGCGCTGGTCGCCGATTCCGGAAATACCGGCTCACCTAGCGTCAGCATCAACCGGTTCGCCCACGCGAAGATCGCGACCGCGTGCGACAGGTCGAGAATCTCCTCATGTGTCAGCCCTTCGGCTTCCAGCGCGGCGATATCGCCCGCGTCGACCGTATCGGGCCGCTCCGTCAGCGCGATCGCATAGCGAATGATCGCGCGTTCGCGCGCCGTCGTGCCGGCCGTCGCCGGAGCGTCGAACACCTGCTCGATCGCGTCGGTGCGCTTCGCGAGCTGGGTAAAGCGCTGCGCATGCACGGACGCGCAGTACACGCAGCCGTTCACGCGCGACACGGCCGTGCTCGCCAGTTCGCGCTCCGCGCGCGACAGTCCGCCGGGGCCGTACATGATCGCGTTGAATACGCCCGAGCGTTGCCGCAGGATCTCGGGAAGATGGACGAGCAGCAGGTAATAGTCGGACGTCTTCGCTTGCGGGTGACTCGCTTCGAGCACGGCCAGCTGGTCGGGTGTCGCGGCATCGAGCGAGACGGTGTCGAGCCAGGCACGCCAGCCGAGCGTGTCGGACGTGAAGCCGTGCGTGGTCGTCGTCATGCGGCCTCCGCTGCGGCACGTGCCTGTAGCGCCTGCGCGGCCACCGCGACGCGCAACTGATACGCGACGAACGCGACGAGCTGCGACAGCGCGACGATCGCGGGCGTCGTGAGTCCGGCCGACTTCAGCGCGTCGAGATCGGACGGACGTGCATCGACCGGCGCGCGCGTCAGCAGGCGTGCATGCGCGACGATCGCGCCGATGCGGCGGGGCAAGGTGTCGAATGCATCAGCGTCCGCACGTGCGATATCGTCGAGCGTGCCGCCTGCGTCGATCAGTCGTGCGCGATAGGTGTCGGCCAGCACGCGAGCGTTCGATTTTTCTGCGACATACCGCGCCGCGTGCAGTCGTTCGATCAACGAAAGATCGGGCAACGCGGGATCGAACAGCGCCGCTTCGCTCAGCCGCGTATGGAGCAGCACCTTGTCGCGTGCGCGACGCAGCGCGGCGACGGCGTCGCCATCGCGCAGGCCGGCCACCGCATCGATCGTGTCCGGCGCATCGGCCGGCGTGATGGATTCAGTCATCGTTTCGGGTTCCCTTCGTCGTCAATGTGATCGATGATCGCGCGCTCATGCGTCGGCGTCGCGCCATTCGTCGCCTTGCAGTTCGGCGTTCGCGTACGCGACGAGCGCGTCGTAGTGGCGATCGCGGTCCGCGTCGAACAGCCGGCTCGCGATCCCGCGCGCGAGCCGCCTGGCGCCCGCGCTGATGGCCGGGATATCGCCGGACAGCTTGCCGTGGCTCAGGCTCGCTGCATGGTTGAAGCAGTGAATTCGCGTGATGGCCGCACATGCGCCGGGCTCGCGCTCCTGGAACGCGAACGCGGGGCCGAGGTCGGGCGATTCGGCGAGCTCGTCGATCCACGTGCCCGGCTCCGGTCGATAGCGATCCTTCCAGCGCCGCACCTGCGCGCCGAACGACGCGAATTCCGCGCGCGTCGTCCAGTCCGAATGAAAACCGGTCGCGAAGATCAGGAAGTCGACCGTGTAGCGTCCGCGCGGCGTCGTCACGTCGAGGCCGTCCGCATGTTCCGCGAGCGTCTCGATCGGGCTGCCCGCATGAAAGTGCGCCTGTTCGTGACGCGACACGCGCAGCACGCTGTCGCGCGGCGGCGGCGTCTGCGACGTCAGCGCGTAGTGCATGAAGCGCCATTTCGTCGCGTCGTCGAGATCGGCGTAGCCATGCACGAGCCCCGGGCTGCCGATGCCCGTCAGCTTGTTGATGCGCGGAATGTCCGTGCGGCGGAAGAACAGGTCGACGCGCGCGGCGCCGGCTTCGAGCGCGGTGCCCGCATTGTCGAACGCGGACGCGCCCGCGCCGACCACGCCGATGCGCTTGCCCGCGAGCGCCGCGAAATCGATCGGCTCGGACGAATGGGCCCAGCGCGTGCGCGGCGCGCGTTGCGCGACGGGCGGTACGTACGGGCCGCCGAGCCCGTCGCGGCCGGTGGCGAGCACCACGTGCCGCGCGAGCAGCGTCTGCGCTTCGCCGTTGCCGCGCACGTCGAGCGCGAGCAGGCCGTCGTCGCGCGGGCGCAGCGCGACGAGCGTGGTGTCGTTGCGCACCTGCAGGTCGAGCACGCGCCGGTACCAGCGCAGGTAGTCCATCCATTGCGTGCGCGGAATCTTGTAGAGCGCGTCCCACGCGTCGCGGCCGTATTGCGCTTCGAACCACGCGCGGAACGTCAGCGCGGGCAGGCCGAGCGCGGGGCCCGCGAGCTGCTTCGGCGAGCGCAGCGTGTCCATCCGCGCGAACGTGACCCACGGGCCTTCGTAGCCGGCCGGCGCGCGGTCGATCACGCACTGGTTGTCGATGCCGAGCAGGCGCAGTTCGGCGGACGCCGCGAGCCCGGCCATGCCGCCGCCGACGATCGCGACGTCGAGCACGCGTGTGCCGTCGGCCTCGCGCGGCGGCACCCACGACGGTGCGGGCAGGTCGAGCCAGCGCAGGTCTTGCGCGAGCCGGGCTTCGAGTGCCTGCAATGGATCGGTCGTTGTCATGCGGCCTCCGGGCGGGTCCGGCGTGCACGCGTCGTGCGGGTTGCCCCACGCGGCGCGCGCTCGGCGCGCAGCCGGTCGCCGCGCAGCAGCGCGTCGTGCGCGGCGGCATCGTGGAAGATCACGTCGTCGAGCAGCGCGCGCGTCGTACGGTGCAACGCGTCGAGCAGCGCATCGACCGCTGACGTGCGTGCCTTGCCGGCGGGCGTCGCGACGCCGAACGCGAACGGGATGTCGACGTCGAGCGGGCGCGCGACGACGCCCTCCACCGGCAGTGCCACGCCTGTGGCCGGATCGACGATGCCGATCCCGATACCTGCACGCGCGGCCATCACCGCATTCAGCGACGCATTGGTTTCGATGAACACGCGTGCATCGACCCGCGCGGCCGCGAATGCCGCATCGATCCGCTGGCGCAACCGGTGGCGGTTCGCGACCGTCACGATGCGGCGGCGCGCGAGGTCGCGCAGCGCGATGCGCGGCTGCGCCGCGAGCGGGTCGCCGGCCGGCAGCACGGCCACGCACGGCGTCTGCGCGATCCAGTGCACGTCGAGCCCCGCGTGCGCCATCGGCAGCGTGACGACGCCGACATCGGCCGTGCCGGCCAGCACCTCGTGCACGACATGCTCGGCCGATTCGCTGCGCAACTGGTAGTGGGGCGCCTGCGCGCCGTCGGGCAGCACGGCGAGCGCGGCCGGCACGAGCGTGGCCGCGAGCGAAGGTGTGGCCGCGATGCGCACGGGCTCGGCGCTTTCATCGCCGAGTGCCCGGGCGCGCGCCTCGATCGCGCGCAGGCCGACCAGCGAGCGTTCGACTTCCTCGTAGAGCAGGAATGCGCGCCGCGTCGGCGTGACGCGCGGGCCGTGCCGGTCGAACAGCGCGTAGCCGAGATCGGCTTCGAGCTCCTGGATCTGCCGCGTGACGGCCGGCTGCGAACGGCCGAGCAGTTCGCCCGCGCCGGTCACGCTGCCGGCCGACATGACCGCGGAAAAGGCTTCGAGTTGATGCAGCTCCATGACACCTTCCGATGATGCGATTTGCGCATTGTAGAAGTGTGAGCATGCGTAATTCATATAATGATTTTTGCTATCGACAGCGCGAAAACTGCGAAGGGCACGATCGTTGCGACGGCCGGTGGTGCGTGCCCGAGCGTGGGTTGCGATCGGCGCCGTGAACGAAACGCCAATCGAATCAACGCGATGCGTTGCATGCCGATACATCGCGCGAGGCGGGGAGTGCGGATGGCCGCTCGCCAGCATCACTCCTTCGCGCCGCGCACGATATCGATATGCGCAAAACTTCGTTGGATCGTCCTGAACCGGGTGGTTACATGCCCTCACTCTTTTCGACTGACTGAAGCTGGGGGACGCATGAACGTTTCGGGGAACGACGCACGCGGCGCATGGCGGCGCGTGCTGGGCACGGTGGCGGCGCTCGCTGCCGCATGGGGCTTGTCGACGGGCGGCGCGCTCGCGGCGGGCGTGTCGGGCGAGCCGGTGGTGATCGGCGTGAGCGGCCCGCTCACGGGCCAGGACGCGCAGTACGGCGAACAATGGAAGCGCGGCTTCGATCTCGCGCTCGACGAGATCAACGGCAGCGGCGGCATTCACGGCCGGCCGCTCGCGGTCGACTTCCAGGACAGCCGCAGCGACCCGCGCCAGGCGGTGGCGATCGCGCAGAAGTTCGTCGCCGATCCGCGCATCGCGATCGAGCTGGGCGACTTCTCCAGCGCGACGTCGATGGCCGCATCGCCGATCTACCAGCGCGGGCAGCTGATCCAGTTCGGCTTCACGAACTCGCATCCGGACTTCACGAAGGGCGGCGACTATCTGTGGAGCACCGCGCTGAGCCAGGCCGAGGAGCAGCCGCTGCTCGCGCGCTACGCGGTGAAGGAGCTCGGCTTCAAGCGGATCGCGGTGCTGTACCTGAACACCGACTGGGGCCGCACCAGCAAGGACATCTTCGCGAAGGCGGTGGCCGGGCTCGGCGCGCAGGTCGTCGCGGCCGAAGGCTATCAGCCGACGGAGAAGGATTTCCGCTCGACGCTCGTGCGCATCGGCGAATCGAAGCCCGATTCGATCGTGCTGATCTCTTACTACGCGGACGGTGCGCAGATCGTGCGCCAGGCGCGCACATCGGGGCTCACGCTGCCGATCGCGGCGGTTGGTTCGGTGTACTCGCCGAAGTTCCTCGAACTGGGCGGCACGGCCGTCGACGGCGTCTATACCGAATCGAACTTCTTCCCGGCCGAACCGCGCCCCGAGGTGCAGGCGTTCGTGCAGCGCTATCGCGCGAAATTCCACGCCGATCCCGATTCGTTCGTCGCGCGTGCATACGATGCGCTGATCCTGTCGGCGGAAGTGCTGCGCCGCTACGGCACGACGCGCCAGGCCGCGCACGACGGCTTCGCGAAAATCAGCGACGTGCCGAGCGTGATCTTCGGCAAGGTGCGCTTCGATCCGCAGACGCGCCGCGTCGCGGGCGCACGGACCGTGTATCTGGTCGTGAAGCAGGGGCAGTGGGCGCTGTGGGACGGCGCGAAACCGCAGCTCGCCGCGCGTTGACCCCGGCGCTGAACAGCATGCACGTAACGGACGCATCGTGATGGCTTCCTGGCTCGACTACACGCTCAACGGCCTCATCGTCGGCAACATCTACGCGCTGCTCGCGGTCGGGCTCGCGCTGATCTTCGGCGTGTCGCACCTGATCAACTTCGCGCACGGCTCGGTCTACATGGTCGGCGCGTTCATCGGCTGGCTGTGCCTGACGCGCTTCGGGCTGCCGCTGCCGGTCGCACTGGCGGCGGTCGTCGTCGGGTGCGGCACGCTCGGCATCGCGATCGAGCGGATCGGGCTGCGGCCGCTGCGTCACGCGGCACGCATCGCGCCGCTGCTCGCGACGATCGGCATCAGCTTCATCCTCGACCAGCTCGCGCAGCTCGCGTTCGGCGCCGACCCGCGCGCGGTGCCGACGCCGCTGCCCGACTGGCACGTGCGGATCGCCGGCGCGACGCTCGGCTCGCTCGACCTGCTGATCGCGGGCATCGGTATCGCGGCGGCCGCGCTGCTGTACGGCTTCCTGCGCTTCACACGGCTCGGCTGGGCGGTGCGCGCGACCGCGCAGGATCGCGACGCGGCGCTGCAGATGGGGGTCGACGTCGACCGCGTGAACCAGACCGTGTTCGCGATCGCGTGCGCGCTCGGCGGCGTGAGCGGGCTGCTGGTCGGCATGTACTACAACAGCATCGATCCGGCGATGGGCTTCCAGGCCACGCTGAAGGGCGTGGTCGCGCTGCTGATCGGCGGGCTCGGCAACGTGCCGGGCGCGATCGCCGGCAGCCTGCTGCTCGGTCTCGTCGAAAGCTACGGCGTCGCGCTGTTCGGCACCAGCTATCGCGACCTGTTCGCGTTCGGGCTGTTGATCGTGTTCCTCGTGTGGCGGCCGAACGGGCTGTTCAGCGCGAACCGCGCGCTGCCGCCCGAGCCGATGACGGGCACCTTCCTCGCGGCCGCGAAGGCCGTGCGCGTGCCGCGTCCGGTACTCGTCGCGCTGATCGTGGCGGCGGCCGTGCTGCCGTGGCTCGGCGCGTCGCCGTACGTGCTGCAGACGCTGACCAACGCGTGGCTGTACGGGCTGCTCGCGTTGAGTCTCACGCTGGTGGCGGGCACGGTCGGGCAGATCTCGCTTGGCCACGCGGCGCTGCTCGTGATCGGCGCGTATGCGTCGGCGCTGCTGTCGTCGGATCTCGGCTGGTCGCCGGCCGTGACGATTCCGTGCGCGGGCGTGATCACCGCCGTGCTCGGCACGCTGCTCGTGTATCCGGCGTTCCGGCTGCGCGGGCACTACGTGTCGATCGCGACGCTCGGCATCGGCGAAGTGGTGAGCCTCGTGATCCTGAACTGGGACGGCCTCACGCGCGGCCCGCTCGGCATCACCGGCATCGCGCCGCTGCCGTGGGCGACGACCGCGCGTGCCGCGTACTGGTTCACGTTCGCGGTGCTCGTCGTGTTCGCGCTCGTGCAGGTGCGGCTGCTGCGCTCGCATCTCGGCCGCACGCTGCGCGCGGTGCGCGAGGACGACGTCGCCGCGCGTGCGCACGGCATCGCACCGAACCGCTACAAGGCAATCGCGTTCGCGGTCGGCGGCGTTGCGGCCGGCGTGAGCGGCGGGATCGCCGCGCACCTGTACAGCTACATCAATCACCAGACCTTCGATTCGCAGGTGTCGATCCTCGCGCTGACGATGGTGATCCTCGGCGGGCTCGGCAACGTGCTCGGCGGCATCGCCGGCGCGATCGCGCTGATCGGGCTGCCCGAGCTGTTCCGCTGGGCGGCCGACTACCGGATGCTGATCTACGGCCTCGTGCTGTTGCTGCTCGTCCGGTTCCGGCCGCAGGGCCTGCTCGGCACGGTGTGAGGAGGAACGCGATGACCAACCATCAACCCCTGCTCGACGTGCAGGGCCTGACGCGCCGCTTCGACGGCGTGACCGCGCTCGACGGCGCGAGCCTGTCACTCGCCGAAGGCGAACTGCTGAGCGTGATCGGGCCGAACGGCGCGGGCAAGTCGACGCTGTTCAACCTGATCGCGGGCGCCGACCGGCCCGATGCCGGCCGCGTGACGTTCGACGGCCGCGACATCACGGGCACCGCGCCCGAACGCCTCGCGACGCTCGGCATCGCGCGCACGTTCCAGCACGGTCGCGTGTTCGGCAACCTGAGCGTGCTCGACAACGTGCTGATCGGTGCGCATGCGCGGCTGCGCGCGGCCCGGCCGGGCTGGCCCGCGCTGGGTGCGGCGGCCGAGGTGCTGCGCGCGCTCGTGCGGCCCGCATCGGTGCGGCGCGAGGAAGCCGCGCTGCGCGACGAGGCACGCGCGATCGTCGCCGGGTTCGGCGAGCGGTTGACGCCGCGCATCGATCATCCGGCGCACAGCCTGTCGTATGCGAACCGACGGCGCGTGGAGATCGGCCGCGCGCTCGCGCTGCATCCGCGCCTGCTGCTGCTTGACGAGCCGACGGCCGGGATGAACGAGACGGAGACGGCCGAGATGCTGCAACTGATCCAGTCGCTGAAGGCGCGCGGCCTGACGATCCTGCTGATCGAGCACAAGCTCGAACTCGTGATGCGCGTATCCGACCGCGTGATGGTGCTCGACAACGGCGTGAAGATCGCCGAAGGCGCGCCGCGCGACGTGCGGCACGATCCACGCGTGATCGAGGCGTACCTCGGCCGCCGGCATGCGGGCGGCGCGCCGGCCGACCGCACGGCACAGGCGGCCGCATGACGGCCCTTTCTTCCGGACCCGACACGACCATGACCGACGCGCTGCTGAAACTCGAACACCTGGACACGTTCTACGGGCCGGTGCAGGTGCATTTCGACGTGAACTTCGAAGTGGGCCGCGGGCAGATCGTCAGCCTGCTCGGCGGCAACGCGAGCGGCAAGTCGACGACGATGAAGCTGATTCTCGGGCTGATGCGGCCGCGCCGCGGCGTCGTGCGCTTCGACGGCGACGACGTGACGGCGCTCGCGACGCCGCAGCGCGTGCGGCGCGGGATCGCGGCCGTGCCCGAGGCGCGGCGGCTGTTCGGCGACATGAGCGTGCGCGAGAACCTGCTGATGGGCGCGTACACGCGTGGCGACCGTGCGGCGGTGGCGGAGGACTACGAGCGCGTGCTCGACCTGTTTCCGCGTGTGCGCGAGCGGCTGACGCAGCGCGCGGGCACGCTGTCGGGCGGCGAGCAGCAGATGCTCGCGATGGCACGGGCGCTGATGGCGCGGCCGAAGCTGATCTGCATGGACGAGCCGACGATGGGGCTGTCGCCGCTGTACGTCGACAAGGTGCTCGAACTGATCGACGCGATCAACCGGCAGGGCGTGACCGTGTTCATGGTCGAGCAGAACGCGAGCCTCGCGCTGGAGATCGCGCACTACGGGTATGTGCTGCAGACGGGGCGCGTCGTGCTCGAAGGGGCCGCGAAGGCGCTGCTCGACGACGAGCGTGTGCGCGATGCGTATCTCGGCGGGGAGGCGGTGGCGGCGTAGCGGGCGGGGTGGCGGGGCAAAAAAACGGCGATGCGCGCCGGATTGTCAGGTAGATTGGCGCTCAGTCGCCATCACCGCCACCGGGAGCGCCGCACCATGTTGACTTATTCCGTTCAGAAAGTCGGCTACGCATTCGAGCAACTGGATCCGCAGGGCGCGACGGATTATCCGTCGTTCACGCAGGCGTTCGACGCGTTCCCGTGGGCGGCGCAGCATGCCGAATGGGACGACAAGCAGGACGGCCCGTTGCCGGCCCTCGTGCTGCAGCATGCCGACGATCAGCGGGAGTTGTGGGTGACCGCGCTGCGCGATGCGCATGCGGACGGCTTCCAGCTGAATGCCGTCTCGATGCGGATGAAAAAGGGGCTGTTCGGGATCGGCAAGGGCAAGCTGGAGCAGCATGTCGATACGATCGACGTCGACACGCGCGCGGATGTCGATACGTTGTGCCGGCTGTTCTGCGATCGTCAGTACGACGAGCTGGACCGGCTGGTCGCGCGGCATGCGGAGCGCAACCGCTTCGATGACGACAGCGACGATTGAGTACATGTCGCGCGCGTGCATGAACCGGCCCGGGTCCGTCGGTTCATGCCTTCTTTTCGCCGCTTCCCGCCGCGCGCGGAAACGTCAGCACCACCGCAAACCCGCCCGCCTCGGGAAATGCAAACCCGACACGCCCGCCGTGCGCCTTCATCACTTCCTGCACGATCGCGAGCCCGAGGCCCGACCCCGTGCGCCGCTCGCTGCCGTCCGGTGCGATCCGCACGAACGGTTGCAGCGCCGCGTCCCAGTGCTCGCGCGGAATCCCGCGGCCGTTGTCGGTGACGGTCAGCGTCACCGCATCGTCCGCGTTGCCCTGCGTCGCGACCGACACGACGATGTCGTCCGCATGCCCATGCAGCAGCGCGTTGTGCAGTACGTTCGACAGCGCTTCCTGCAGGCTGATCGCGTCGCCGTCGATCCACGCGAGCGGCGCGTCGCTCGCGAACGCGACGGCGACATCGCGCTCGCCCGCGAGCGGAATCGCGCGGCCGAGCACGTCCTTCGCGAGCGCGACGAGTTCGACGGGTTGCAGCGGCACGGCCTCGGTGCGATGAATCACCATCGCATGATTGAGCAGCTGGCCGGTGAGCCGGCCGACGTCCGACGAGGTCGCACGCAGCGCATCGAGCCGCGCTGCGTGACGCGCGGGATCGGATTCGCCGTCGAGCAGCTCGATCTGCGCGTCGAGCCGCGCGAGCGGCGTGCGCATCTGGTGCGCGGCATCGGCGATGAAGCGCTGCATCGCGTTGATCCGCTCGGCGAGACGGTGCATCAGCCCGTTGATCGACCCGATGATCGCGTCGATCTCGCTCGGCGTGTCGACGGCCACTGGCCGCAGGTCGGCCGGGTCGCGCGAGGCGATGATCGTGCCGATCTGCGCGAGCGGACGCAGGCCGCGCCGGATCGCGAGGCCGCTCGCGCCGATCGCGAGCACGCTCATCAGCAGGATCAGCGTCCACACCTTGATGCTCATGTCGTTCGTGAGCTGCTGGCGCGCGTTGGTGGTTTGCGCGACCGTCACGAGCGCCCAGCCCGGCGTGCTCTCCTCGGGCATGTACCGTGCGATGGTCGCGGTGCGGATCCGGTGCCCCTGGTACAGGCCGTTCGCGAACGCGGGGCCCTGTTTCGCAGCGGCGAGCGTCGCGGGGCTCGCGAGATCGTTGTAGCCGGCCACGACGATGCCGCGCGAATCGACGACCTTGTAGTAGACGAGGTCGTAGCGCGACAGCGTCGACAGCGCGGCCACCGGCGGATTCAGTGCGAGCACGCCGCCCTGCACGTAGAGGTTTTCCGCGACCTGGATCGATGCGCCCGCAAGCAACTGGTCGTACGCGCGTTCGGCCGCGACGCCCGCGTAGTAGCGCGCGATCGCCGCGAGCGCGAGCGCGCCGGTCGCGACGACGAGCGCGATGAAGAGCAGCGTGCGCCCGAACAGCGTCTTCGGGAACCAGTCAGTGCGCCGCAATCTGATACCCCATCCCGCGCGCGGTGCGGATTTCGACCGAGCTGCCCTGCAGCTTCTTGCGCACGCGGGTCACGTATTGCTCGACCGCGTTCGTGGTCGGCTCGTTGCCGAAGCTGAACAGCTGGTTCAGCAGTTCATCCTTCGAGAAGATCCGCTGCGGGCGGCTGGCAAGGATCTCGAGCAGCGCGAATTCCTGGCGCGACAGCGACAGCGGCTGGCCGTCGAGTTCCGCGAGACGGCTGCTGCGGTCGATCACGAGGCCGCCGAGCGTCAGCACGTCGTTCGCGTGGCCGCTGTTGCGGCGCAGGAGCGCCTGCACGCGCGCATCGAGCTCGCGGTAGTCGAACGGCTTCACCAGGTAGTCGTCGGCGCCGAGGCCGAGGCCACTTACGCGGTCGTCGATCGCCGAGCGCGCGGTGACGAGCAGCACGGGTGTCGTGCTGCCCGATGCGCGCAGGTGGCGCAGCACCGTGAAGCCGTCCATGCCGGGCAGGTTCGCGTCGAGCACGACGAGGTCGAAGCGCTCGACGCGCAGCAGCCCGTGCGCGGTCGCGCCGTCGGTTTCGAGATCGACGGCGTGGCCGAGCCGCGCCAGGCGGCTGCGGATCGCCGCGCCGATTTCGGCATCGTCCTCCACGACGAGAATGCGCATGGTGCCGTTTCGCAGGTGGGTGGGTTAGGGGTTTTCCCGGGGCCGGGATGTCAGCATTTTCTCAGACTCGGTCGATAACCTGTGTCGAGCCGGACGTTGCAAGGACGGCCATTAATACCAGAACCACAGGAGACGGCAACATGCAGCAGCAAACGGGTGCGACGAACGCGCGGTGCAGCGCGTCGCCGGCCGGTGCTCGCCGGTGCGGCGACGCGGGCCCCAGCCGCCTGGCGATTGCCGCTCGTGCCGCTCGTGCAGGGAAGGCCGGCGCATGACGACGTCGCCGCGCCGCCGCGCGTTGATCGCCGCCGGCCTCGGCGTGCTCGCCGCGCCTGCGCTCGTGCGCGCGAAGCCGCGCACAGTGCGGATTTCCAAAGGCTATGGCGTGCTGTACCTGCCGCTGCTCGTGATGGAGAAGCAGCGGCTGTTCGAGCGGCACGCGGCGCGCCACGGTGTGCGCGACGTCGCGGTCGACTGGGTGCTGCTCGACGGCGGCAATTCCGTCAACGACGCGATGATGGCCGGCACGCTCGATTTCGCCGGCGCCGGCGCACCGGGTTTCATCGAGCTGTGGGCGCGGGCGCGCGGCATTCCGAACGTCGAGGTGATCGGCATCAGCGGGCTGTCGACCACGTCGCTGTCGCTGAACGCGAACCGGCCGGGGCTCGTGTCGCTGCGCGACTTCACGCCGGCCGACCGGATCGCGGTGCCGGGCATCCGCACGTCGTTGTCGGCGGTGGTGCTGCAGATGGTCGCGAGCCGGCAGCTCGGCCCGACGCATTTCGCGCAGCTCGATTCGATCACCGTGAACCTGCCGCATCCGCAGGCGATGCAGGCGCTGATCCGCCGCGAGAACGGCGTCACCGCGCACTTCACGTCGCCGCCGTTCTCGACGCTCGAGCTGCGGCAGCCGGGCATCCACCGCGTCGTGAATTCGGTCGACGTGCTCGGCCCGCTGACGCTCGACGTCGTGTTCGCGCCGAAGCGCCTCGCCGATACGGAGCCGGCGCTGGCCAGCGCGTTTCTCGGCGCGCTCGACGAAGCGAACCGCCTGATCGCGCAGGACCCGCGCGCGGCGGCCGCGCTCTATGCGGCGTCGTCGGGTGTCGGCGTGTCGCACGACGACGTGATCCGGATGCTCGCCGCGCCGGACACGCGCTTCTCGGTGCTGCCGAACCAGCTGATGGACTACGTCGAATTCCTGTACCTCGCCGGCACGATCAAGGCGAAGCCGCGGGCGTGGCACGAGATGTTCGCGCCGATGCTCGACGACTATCGATCGGGTTGATGCCGCCGCGCCCTTTCATCGAAATACCTCGCGCCCGCGCGCTTGTCGCGCGCAGCGCCGATTCAACCGCTATGCAACCGCTTCACGCAAGGAGCCTCAAGTGAACGCCACCGAAACCCTGGACCCCGCGTCCGCCGAAGAGCAGCGCATCATGTCGAAGATGGCGCGGCGCCTGCTGCCCATCCTCGTCGTGATGTTCCTGATCGCGTTCATCGACCGGCAGAACGTCGGCTTCGCGAAGCTGCAGATGGTGCACAGCCTCGGGATGACGGAGGCCGCGTTCGGGCTCGCGTCGTCGCTGTTCTTCATCGGCTACCTGCTGTTCGAGGTGCCGAGCACGCTCGCGCTGCATCGCTACGGCGCACGCGTGTGGCTCGCGCGGATCATGCTGACGTGGGGGCTCATCACCGTGCTGATGGGCTTCACGACGTCGATGCCCGCATTCTGCGGGCTGCGCTTCGTGCTCGGTATCGCCGAGGCCGGTTTCTATCCGGGCGTGATCTACTACCTGACGCTGTGGTTCCCGCAGAGCTACCGCGCGAAGGTGCTCGGCATCTTCACGCTCGGCAGCGCGCTCGCGAACATGCTCGGCTCGCTGGTCGGCGGCGTGCTGCTGAGCCTGAACGGCGTGTGGGGGCTGGCGGGCTGGCAGTGGGTGTTCGTGGCGACGGGTATTCCGGCGGTGATCGTCGCGGTCGTCGTGTTCCGCGTGCTGCCCGCGTCGGTGCGCGACGCACGTTTCCTCGACGACCGCGAGAAGCAGATCGTCGAGGCCGCGCTCGAACGCGAGAAGCCGGCGAAGGCCGAGCATGGGCAGCCGTGGAAGGCGCTGCTCGATCCGCGCGTGATGCTGTTCGCGGCGACCTACATGCTGATGTCGACGTCGCTGTACGGCGTCACGTACTGGCTGCCGACGCTCGTGAAATCGTTCGGCGTGTCGAGCAGCATGAACGGCTTCCTGAGCATGCTGCCGTGGGCGCTCGCGGTGCTGCTGCTGCTGTGGCTGCCGGCGAAGCTGCGCCGCGCGAAGAGCATCCTGCGCACGATCGCGATCGTCGCGGCGCTCGGTGCGCTCGGCTTCCTGCTGAGCCTCGTGCTGCCGTCGACGCCGCTGCGCTTCATCGCGCTGGTGCTCGGTGGCGCATGCATCCCGCTGCTGTATCCGTGCTTCTGGTCGATGCCGCCGCGTTACTTCACCGGCGCGCGGGCGGCGGCGAGCGTCGCGGCGATCAACTCGATCGGCAACCTCGGCGGCTTCTTCAGCCAGAACCTGATGCCGTTTGCCGGCAAGGTGACGGGCACCGCGTTCGGCCCGATGATCGTGCCGATCGTGTGTCTCGCACTGCTCGGGATCGGCGCGCTGGTCGCGTGGACGCGCTCGGAGCGGGGGATGGTGGCGGCGCGCGCGTGAGGGTACGCGGCGTTGTCGCATCATCAACGGGTTCCCGACGAACGCACCACCGCCGTCGCCGGGAACCTACCCCCGCGGCGCCCCAACCCCACCATGCGCGACCGTCACCTGCGCAGGCGCCAGCGGAATCTCCACCTCGACCGTCGTCCCTTCGCCGAGCGTCGTCGCGATCCGCAGCGTGCCGCCGACGAGATACGCGCGCTCGCGTAACCCGACCAGCCCGAACGATCCCGACTTGCGCGGCACGCCGGGATCGAAACCCGCGCCGTCGTCGCGAATCGTCAGCTCGATCGCATTGCTCGCATGCACGAGTTCGACTGTCGCATGCGACGCGGCCGCGTGCCGCGCGACGTTCGCGAGCGCTTCCTGCGCGATGCGAAACACCGCCGTCGCGTAAGGCTCGTCGAGCTGCAGCTCGGGAGGCTCGACGTGCAGCGTGCACTCGATACCGTGACGGTGCCGGAAATCCTCCACGAGCCACTGCATCGCCGCGGCGAAGCCGAGATCGTCGAGCATCAGCGGGCGCAGGTCCGACGCGATGCGGCGCGTCGCGGCCACCGCGCCGCGCGCCAGCGCGTGCATCGCCGCGATCTTGCGCGCCAGCTGCGCATCGTCCTGCGGCACGCGGTCGATCAGCCATTCGAGATCGTTCTTCAGCGTCGCGAGCGTCTGCGCGAGTTCGTCGTGCAGCTCGCGTGCGATGCGGCGCTGCTCGGCTTCGCGTGCGCTCGCGCTGATCGCGGCGATCTCGCGCAGCTCCTCGCGCGACGCCTGCAGCGCCCGCTCGGCACGCACGCGGTCCTCGACTTCGCGTCGCAGGTCGCGGTTCGACGCGCTCAGTTGCGCGGTGCGCGCGGCGACGCGTTGTTCGAGCCGTTCGTTCGCGTCGTTCAGCTGCGCGCTCTTCTGCGCGACGAGCAGATGCTGGTAGCGCGCGCCGGCCAGCGCGCGCACCGTCTGCGCATGCAGCCGGCCGTTCTCGAACAGCATCGCGAACAGCACGACGCCGGACGCGACGAGGCCGTACGCGCGCCCCGCGTAGAAGCCGAGGTCGTAGCGCCCGTGATTCAGCATCGACGACAGCGCGATGTCGAACAGCCACGCGACGAGCACCGTCATCACCCACAGGTCGAGCACGGAATGGCGCCGCCGCCGCCGCCACATCAGCATCAGCGCGACCAGGTTCAGCCCCCAGACGATCGTGATCGCGTTCGTCATCGTCGCGGCCATCCGGTTGCCGTTCATGATGCGCGGCAGCAGGTCGTGGCCGGCCGTCGCGAGCAGCGCGAGCGCGACCGTCGCGCCGACCGCGGCCGCGATGCACAGCACGACGGGAATCGCCGCGCGGCGCTGCGGGGCCGGAATCGGGCCCGGCGCACGCGACTTCGCGCGCAGCAGCGCGTAAGTGGCGACCGCCAGCGGAAAGCCGCCGTGCCAGAACAGGTACAGCCAGGCGGTGGTCTGGTCGCCGCCGCCGAGCAGGCCGGTCGGTGCGAACAGTCCGGGAAAGGTCAGCATGTGGGTGCCGGCCATGAAACCCGTGAACAGGTAGCCGCCCGCGAGCACGAGCAGCGGCCGCTGGCGCAGGATCGCGTACTGGCCGAGCAGCAGGCCGGCGGTCACCATGTCGTTGACGACGATCGCCGACTGGTACACGGGAATGAACGCCCAGCCCGGCGCAAGCGGCCTGCCCGCGAACGGTGCAAGCGCGGCGAAGATCACGGCGGAGATGAGGACGGTCGCGAGCGCGAGCCGCCGTTCGCGCCGGCCCGGCGGCAGCGACGACATGAACAGGCGCGACGCGTCCGGGTCGTCGTCGTCCGCGGGCGAGGGCCGGGATGAGGGCGGGAAGCGGAAGGCGGCGGTCATGCGTCGCCGCCGGGGTCGAGTTCGTGGCGCACCGCGTAGCGGACCAGCGCGGCTTCGTGCGGCAGCTCCATCTTCTCGAGGATCCGGGTCTTGTAGGTGCTGACCGTCTTTGCGCTGAGCGCGAGTTCGGTCGCGATCTGCGTGACGGTCTGGCCCGCGACGATGCGGCGCATCACGTCGAGCTCGCGCGCGGACAGCCGTTCGTGCGGCAGCGCGGCGGCCGGCGTGCGCAGCGTGAGCGCGAGGCTCTCGGCCGCCGACGGGCTCACGTAGACGCCGCCCGCAGCCACCTTGCCGACCGCCTCGACGAGCTCGGCGGTCGCGCTGTCCTTCGTCAGGTAGCCGGTCGCGCCGGCCTTGAACGCGCGCGCCGCGTACTGCGCCTCCGCATGCATCGTCAGCACCAGCGTGCGCAGCGACGGCGCGTGGCGTTTCACCAGCCGGATCAGCTCGATGCCGGTCGGCGCGGGCATCGACAGGTCGAGCAGCAGCACGTCGGCGGCACCGCGCTCGACCAGCGCAAGCGTGGCCGAGCCGTCGCTCGCCTCGCCGACGATTTCGAAACCGCCGGCCGTTTCCAGGATGTAACGCAGTCCGTCCCGCATGACTGCGTGATCGTCAGCCAGAATTACCCTGATCATCGAGCGATCCTCTTCGGGATGACGCCGCGCCCTGCTGTCCGGGTGTCGCCGCGGCTGTTCTTCTGATCAATATATTCCGCCGAATCCGAAAACGGTACACATCCGGGAAATTTTCGAGATAGCCGAACGTGGAATGTGTACTGAAACGAAACAATCCCAGGGAAAAGGCAGGCGGCGGAGCCGGCGAAAATCAGGGTATTCCCTGATTATTATTGAGGCGGTGAAGAGGCGGCGCGTCGTGTCGCGCGCTACCCCGCGAACCGTTCCGATTCGGGACTAAACTGGTGCCCGATGCCACTACAACCCCCGAGGAGCCCCGCGATGATCGATCTTGCCGATATCCTGCCGTCCGCACTGCCCGCTGCCGTTGCATGGGCGGAAGCCGAGGCGGCGCGCGGGATCGCGCAGGGGGCGCCGCTGACGCCCGAGCAAGCCGACGACGCGCGCACGGTGGGCGTCGCTCAGCCCGAGCGGATCCGCGTGGTGACCGTCGACCGCATGCCGTTCCCCGAGGTGCCGTCGCTGGCCGCGATCGCCCGCGACTCGGGGCTCCTGGCGCCGGGGACGATCGGGCTCACGCTTGGCCATGCGGTGTACGTGCTGCGCGGGCAGGACACGCGCCGCCTGCTGACCCACGAATTCCGCCACGTGCATCAGTACGAGGCTGCCGGCTCGATCGGCGCGTTTCTCGTGCGCTATCTGCAAGAGATCGCGACGGTCGGCTACCACGACGCGCCGCTCGAGGCCGACGCGCGGCAGCACGAGTTCGATTGACCCGCCCCGCCGGCGCGACCGCGCGCACCGCCCGATGAACATTCCCCATGCCATCACCGGCCCGGTGTCCGCACACCGGGTCGCTCCGCCGAGGCGCGTGCGATGAGCGATACGATCCACGCGTGGATCGGCGCGATCGGCGCACATCCGCTGCTCGTGCTCGCGATCGTGTTCATGGCGGCCTGCGCCGAGGCGATCGCGCTGATCGGCACGGTCGTGCCGGCCGGCGCCGTGATGTTCGCGGCCGGTGCGCTGATCGGCGCGGGCGCGCTCGACGCCTGGACGACCATCGGTGTCGCGGCGGTCGGCGCCGTGATCGGCGACGGGATCAGCTATGAACTCGGGCGGCACTACCGCGGCGTGATCCGCAACGCATGGGCGCGCTTCGGCTATGCGGCCGCCTTCGCGCGCGGCGAGGAGTTCGTGCTGCGCCATGGCATGAAGAGCATCGTGCTTGCGCGTTTTCTTGCGCCGGTGCGCGCGGTCGTGCCGGTCGTGGTCGGCTGCGCGACGCTGCCGCGCCGGTCGTTCTATCCGGTCAACGTCGTCTCGGCGCTCATCTGGGCGCCCGTGCACGTCGCGCCGGGCATCCTGTTCGGCGCGTCGGCCGCGCTGGCCGCGGCGATCAGCGTGCGGGTCGCCGTGATCCTGCTGGTCGTCGCGGCGCTCGTCGCCCTCGTGTGGATCGGCGTGCGCGTCTCGTTGCGGCGCGGCTGGCCGCTGTTGCGCCGTGCGCTCGTCGACGGCTTGCACGCCTGCGCGCGGCGCTGGCCGCGCTTCGGTGCACGGCTGCACGACGCGATTGCTTATGTGCGCGGCCTGCCCGGCGCGGTGCCCGTGCTCGCGCTGCTGTTCATCGGCTGCGTGTGGCTGTTCGCGGGCCTCGTGCAGGATGTCGTCGCGAACGATCCGCTGATGCACGCGGACATCGCGCTGTATGCGTTCCTGCAGAACCTGCGCACGCCGCCGGTGGACGCCACGATGCGCGCGCTTGCCGTGCTGCACGGGCACGACACGGGGCTGATCGTCGCGGCCGCGTTTCTCGTCTGGCTGATGATCCACCGCTGCTGGCTGACGGCCGCGTGGTGGCTCGTGACGGTCGGCGTCGCCGTCGTGCTCGGGCCGGTGTTCGGCGCGGGCATACCCGGCGCGACGCCCGCGAGCCTGCCGCCCGGTGCGCCGCACGTGCCGCTGCCCGATGCCGAAGCGGCGTTCGCGATTCTCGCGAGCAGCGGCCTCGGCTGGGTGCTCGCGCGCGACCGGCCCGCGCGGTGGCGGATTCCGGTCGTGACGGCGGTGGTGTTGTGGATCGTGCTCGGTGGCTTCGCGCGGCTGTATGTGGGCGACACGTGGCTGTCGGGCCTGCTGGGCGGCTGGAGTCTCGGGCTCGCCTGGTTCGCGTTGCTGGCCGGCGCCTATGCATACTGGCGCATACGCGAGCACGTGCAGCCGAGGGGCGGGCTCGTCGCGGTGACGGTGGTGCTCGCGACGGCCGGCGTATGGACGGTTCCCGCGCAATGGCAGCTCGACCGCGCGGCGCGCCCGCATGTCGGCGACGTGGTCGCGATGACCGTCGACCAGTGGCTGCGCGGCGGGTGGCAGCGCGTGCCGGTGCGGCGCACCGAGATCGGCGGCGACCGCGAGGAATATCTGCCGCTGCAATGGAGCGCGACGTCGGACACGCTCGACCGGCATCTCGCGCAGGCCGGCTGGCAGCGCGCGACGCCGTGGTCGCCGGCCACCGCGCTGCGCTGGCTGCTGCCGCAGGCGCCGGCCGAGGCGCTGCCGGTGCTGCCGCGCTACACGCACGGCGAAAGCACGCGCCGCGTGTTCGTGCGCGTCGATCCGGGGCAGCCGGAAAGCCGCCTCGTGCTGCGGCTGTGGCGTTATCCGTACGTGCTGCAGGACGCGCTCGGCATGCGGCCGCTGTGGTACGGCGCGCTGTATCGCGAGACGCTGCACCGGCCGGCGCGACTGATGACGATCGTGCGCACGACGACGATCGACGATGCGGCGACGATGGCGAAGGCGCTGTCGGTCGAGCCGGCGATCGAGCATCCGCCGGCGGGGATCGCGAACGCGCCGGCGGAGATGCTGCTGGTGTGGATGGTGCGGCCGTGAGCGGGCGGTGTGCCGCTTATGCGTGCACCGGCTGTGCAGGGACGACGGACAGGCGCAGGCCGACGGTCTTGAGCACCGCGAGCAGGGTTTTCAGTGTCGGGTTGCCGTTTGGGGACAGCGTGCGATACAGCGATTCGCGGCTGATGCCGGCTTCGGCCGCGACGGCGCCGAGCCCGCCGTACGCTTCCGCGACCGTACGCAGCGCGAGCAGGCCGGCCGCGCGGTTGTCGGGATCGTCGAGCGACTCCATCGCGACGCGCAGATAGGCCACCGCGAGTTCGCGGTCGGCGCCGAGTTCGGCGACTTCCGCGTCATGGTGCGATACCGCACCTTTGAGCTTGGTCATGTTTGCCTCCGTTTCCAGTTCGACCAGTGTTCCTTTGCGCGCCTGATGTCGTCGGGTTGACTGCTTTTGTCGCCACCTGAAAGCAACAGCACCAGTGCGCCGCCGTACCGCCCGAAATACACGCGATAGCCGGCGCCGACGTGGACGCGCAGTTCGATCACGCCTTCGCCGACGGGCTCGCAATCGCCGAAGTTGCCTGTCTGCACGCGGCGCAGGCGTTCGCGAATCCGTGCCTGCGCAAGCTTGTCGCGCACGGCGTTCAACCATTCGGTGAAGGGCTCGCGGCCATCGTCGCGCTGGTAGCGAAGAAGTTCGAACTTGGAGAGCATTGTAACTTATAAGCTACAAAAAGGGAGTAGGGTAAATGGCGGGGTCGTGCGATCTGCCGGGTGGTGCGCGCGGGGCGTGCGCGCATTGCCGAGTCGGGGCGACACACGACACCGCATGCGCGTTGCTGCGCATACGATGCCTGCGAAGTGCGGGATGTCAGGCCGCGAAGCCGGCTTCCCGGACGAAGATCATTCTTTCATCCGGTGCGCAGGGTGACGATTCGGCCGGATGGCCAAAGTCAACGGCCCGGTGACGGGCACGCGCGGTGGGTGGGGTGTCGGGGGGAACAACGTGAACAGCACACCTGTCGGTGCCGGCGCGTCGCGCCTGGCGAGCCGACAGGCCTCCTGACATTACGGCTTCGCCGGCGCGGCCGTCGCGATCTTGTCGAGCGCCGCCGGGATGTACGTGTCGAGCTGCGTGGTGACCGATTCGTAGAAATCGATCGGCTTGCCCCACGCATCGGGCACGTCGACGTGCTTCCCGGACGCATACTCGGCCAGCGTGAACACCTTGCCAGCGGCCGACGGATAGAGCGCGAGCACCTTCTCCTTGTGTTTGTCGGTCATCGTCAGGATTACATCGGAATGCTTGATGTCGTTGGCGTTCAACTGCACCGAACGGTGCGCGGACGTGTCGATGCCGCGGCGCTTCATCAGGATCACGCCGTTTTCTTCGGGTTTTTCGTCATACGGATCTTCGTCGACCGCACGTGAAATCACCGCGATGTGCGCGTGGCGTTGCGCGATCAACTGGCCGGCGATCGCTTCGGCCATCACGCTGCGCCCGGTGTTGCCGGTGTCGACGAACGCGACCTTCTTCGGCTCGTCGGCGAACGCCGACGTCGCGCACTGGATGCCGACGCAACAGAGCAGGGCCAGCGTGTTGAGGGTGTGCCTTCTTTTCATGATGTCTCCGCGAGGGTGAGGAACCCCGGCGGCGCGCCGGGGCCTGCGGGAGATCATGACGGCCGCATGCGACGGAAAAAAATAAACGGCCGGTTTTTGCAAGACGACGTCGCTTCGTGGCAAGCGGGTTCGGTGACGGCGCATGCACCGCGCACCCGACCGGGGAAGCCGCGAACCACGGCCCCGATCGCGGCGCGTGACTGTTTCATCGTCACGTCGTCGTCGCCACCCGTTGCGCCGCAAACCCCGCCAGCGTCCGCAACGCATCCCGCGCCGACCGCAGGTAAAACGCCTGCAGATGAAACACATGCCAGCGCGCCGCATGAACCTCCAGCCGGCACGGCACGCCGCAGGCCTGCGCATGACTGGCCAGCCGCTGCGCATCCGAGAGCAGCACCTCCTGGTCGCCGGCCTGGACGAGCATCGGCGGCAGGCCGCGCAGGTCGGTGTCGAGCGGGCCGCGGGCGGCCACCGAACCGGCGCCGTGATACCAGCGCAGCCCCTGTTCGAGCCAGCCGCGACGGATCATCGGGTCGTCATGCCGGCGCGACGCCAGCGTCGCGCCGCCGAGCGCGGGATCGGTCACGGGCGAAATCAGCAGCAGCGCGGCGGCAGCCGGCTCGCCGCGCTCGCGCAGCGCGATGGCCAGCGCGATGGCCAGCGCACCGCCGGCCGAATCGCCGGCGATCACGATCCGGTGCGGCGCATGGCCCTGCGCACGCATCGCGTCGTAGACGGCCAGCGCATCGTCGAGCGCGGCCGGGCTCGGATGCTCGGGCGCCAGCCGGTAGTCGGGCACCCACACCGGCAGGCCCGCATCATTCGCGAGCCGCGTCGTCACGCCGCGATGCGTATGCGGCCCGCCGAGACAGAATGCACCGCCGTGCAGATAGAGGATCGCGCCGCCCGTGTCGCCGCGTTTCGGCGCCACGACTTCGACCGGCACGCGATGCGCGGACGTGCGGTAGCGCAGCGTGCCGCTCGTGCCCGGCATCAGCGGCGACAGCAGCGCGACGACGCGGCGTTGCATGCGCGCGCCGAACGGCGGCCCGATCAGCGGCCGGAACGCGACGCGCAGGAAGCCGCGCAGCGATGCGGCGGTCAGTGCCTCCAGCCGGCCGGCGGGCGGCGCGACCACCACGTCGCGCGCCGGTGCGGCCGACTCCGGCAACGGATGCGTGAAGCGGTAAGCGCCCATCCCGGTGAAGCGCGTGATCCACCGGTAGGTCAGCGTGAAGCCCGGCCAGTTCGTGCTGTTGTGTCCCGACGCATCGACGTACCAGCTCTTGCAGCTGTTCCACACCGAGCCTTCGAGCCGCTGCTGCACATGCACGTTGAAGCGCCGGTAGCGGCGCGCATCGACGTCGATCTCGCGCGCACCGTCACGCCGCATCGTGCGCAGGCAGCGCATCACGTGCGCGATCTGGCTTTCGAGCATATAGACGATCGAGTTGTGGCCGAGGTTGGTGTTCGGGCCGTACAGCATGAAGAAGTTCGGAAAACCGGGCACCGTGAGCCCGAGATACGCCTGCGCGCCGCGCCGCCATGCGTCGTTCAGGTCGAGCCCGTCGCGGCCCGTGATACGCATCGGCGACAGGAACTCGGTCGCCGCGAACCCCGTGCCGTAGATGATCGCATCGACCGGATGATGCACGCCGTCGACGGTCTCGATGCCGTCCTCCGTCACGCGCCGGATCCGCTGCGTGACGAGTTCGACGTTGTCGCGGCTCATCGCGGCAAGGTAGTCGCTCGACAGCAGGATGCGCTTGCAGCCGATCGGGTAGTCGGGCGTGAGCCGCGCACGCAGCGCGGGGTCCGGCACGTCGCGTGCAAGCAGTTGGTGGAACGGCCGGCCGACCGCGACCTTCATCAGCTTGTGCAGACGCGTGAACGCGATCGCGCGCGATTCGTAGCGCAGGTAGATCGATGCGCGATGCAGCTTCATCGCCCACGGCAACCGGCGGAACAGCGCTTTCTCCCACGGGCGATACGCGCGGTCGGGGCGCGGCATCACATAGGCCGGTGAACGCTGGAATACGACCAGCTGCTTCACGTCGCCCGCGATCGCCGGGACGAACTGGATCGCCGACGCGCCGGTGCCCACGACCGCCACGCGCTTGCCAGCGAGCGAATAGTCGTGATCCCAGTGCGCGGAGTGGAACGCGCGGCCGCGAAACGTGTCGATGCCGGGCAGGTCGGGCATCGCCGGGCGGCTCAGCTGCCCGGTGCCGCTGACGAGCACGGTGGCGCTGAGCGTCGTGCCGTCGGCGAGCGTGACGCGCCACAGCGCGGCGGCTTCGTCGTAGCGGGCGTGCGCGACTTCGGCGCCGAAGCGCAGGTAGCGCGCGAGGCCGTACTTGCGCGCGCAATGCTGCAGGTACGCATGGATTTCGGGCTGCGGCGCGAACACGCGCGACCACGCCGGGTTGGGCTCGAACGAGAACGAGTACAGGTGCGAGGGCACGTCGCAGGCGGCGCCCGGGTAGCGGTTGTCGCGCCACACGCCGCCGACGTCGTGCGAGCGTTCGACGATCGCGAAATCGTGGATGCCGGCGCGTTGCAGTGCGATCGCCATGCCGATGCCGGCGAAGCCGGCGCCGATGATGATTGCCGCAAGCGGGGCGGCGGAGTCGGCGGCGCGAGCGGTATCAGGCGACAACATGGCGGGTTTCCTCGGAGTGGATGGCATCGTGCGCGGCACACGCGGCGGGAACCGTGTCGAGATCCGTCGCTGTCCTGACGGTTTCGCGTTGCGGTTGTGCGGACGTGCGGCACACGCCCCGGATCAGGTCGACGGCCTTTTCGGCG
The DNA here is from genome assembly GCF_002223155.1 of Burkholderia sp. AU31652. Lineage (NCBI taxonomy): Bacteria > Pseudomonadati > Pseudomonadota > Betaproteobacteria > Burkholderiales > Burkholderiaceae > Burkholderia > Burkholderia sp. AU31652. Next base: position 631,033 of record NZ_NKFG01000005.1, read on the forward strand.
ATCATGATCGTCGGTGCGTTGGTATTGCCGCCGATGAGGGTCGGCATCACCGACGCATCGACGATGCGCAGCCCCTGCAGGCCGCGCACGCGCAGTTGCGGGTCGACGACGGCGAGCGCGTCGTGCCCCATCCGGCACGTGCCGACCGGGTGATACACGGTGTCGGTGCGCCGCCGCAGCACGTCGCGGATTTCATCGTCGGTGTTGACGTTCGCGGTGAACAGGTCGCGCGTGGTCCAGCCGGCGAGTGACGGCGCTTCCATCAGCCGTCGTGTGAGGCGGAAGCCCGCAACCATGTCGTCGAGATCGCGCGGATCGTCGAAGAACGCGGGATCGATGCGCGGCGCCGCGAGCGGATCGGCGCTGTTCAGCGTGACCGAGCCGCGGCTGCGCGGCCGCAGCAGGCACACGTGGCACGACAGCCCGTGGCCGGCGTGCAGCTTGCGCGCATGATCGTCGACGAGCGCGACGACGAAGTGCAGCTGGATGTCCGGCGCGTCGAGCTCGGCGCGCGTCTTCAGGAAGCCGCCGCCTTCCGCGAAATTCGACGTCAGCATCCCGCGCCGTTCGCGGCGAAAACGCGCCAGCTCGCGCAGCATGCGCAGGCCGCCGCCCACGGACACGCCCATCGTGTCGACGCTGCGCGTGCGGTAGCCGAAGATGAAATCCGGATGATCCTGCAGGTTGCGGCCGACGCCGGGCAGGTCGGCGTGCACGGCGATGCCCTGTTGCTGGAGTTCGCGGCCCGGGCCGACGCCCGACAGCATCAGCAACTGCGGCGTTTGCAGCGCGCCGGCCGCGAGCACGACTTCACGCCGCGCGCGCAGCGTGCGGACCTCGCCATGCTGCCGCACCTCGACGCCGGTCGCACGCGTGCCGTCGAACAGGATGCGCAGCACCTGCGCATGCGTCTCGACCGTCAGGTTGTCGCGGCGGCCGACGTGCGGCAGCAGGTACGCGCGCGCGGCGCTCCACCGTTCGCCGTGCTTCTGCGTGACCTGGTAGAGGCCGATGCCTTCCTGCTGCGCGCCGTTGAAATCGTCGGTGAGCGGCAGGCCGGCCTGCCGCGCGGCTTCCAGGTAGCGCGCATGGAACGGGTTGCCGGTGCGCAGGTCGCTCACCCACAGCGGGCCGTCGCGGCCGTGCCACGCATCGTCGAAGCGCTCGTTGTGCTCGCTCAGGCGGAAGTACGGCAGCACGTCGTCGTAGCTCCAGCCTTCGTTGCCGAGCGCGGCCCAGCCGTCGTAGTCGACGCGATGGCCGCGGATATAGACCATCGCGTTGATCGCCGACGAACCGCCCAGCACCTTGCCGCGCGGCTGGTAGCCGATGCGCCCGCCGAGGCCCGGCTGCGGCACCGTGTCGAAGGCCCAGTTGTTGATGCGGGTCGGCATCATCGCGACCGCGCCGGTCGGCACGTTGACGAGCGTGCCGTCGCCGCGGCCGCCGGCCTCGAGCACGCAGACGGTCACGGCCGGGTCGTCGGTCAGCCGCCCGGCGACGACGCTGCCGCCCGAACCGCCGCCCACGACGATGTAGTCGAAAGTCTTGCTCATGGATTGGTCCTCCGAGGGGCGATGGATCAAGCGGGGCGCGGCAGCGTGCACGGGCGGCCGGTGTGCGGCAGGCGAGGCGCGAGCGGCGGGGCGGGATCGCTGGCGCATGCGGCAAATTCGTCGTGCCGGCATGCGAAGCGGGCTGCGGGATCGGTCGGGCGACTCGGTCGCATGGTGTCTCCTCCGGAGGGCGATGGCGTCGTTCGGATGACGACTGGATGACGCCGATGGTGCTGGCCGCATGGGAAAACACCAATGCTGCTTCGGGACAATTGTTTTAGTATTTGGGCCAAATCGGCGCTTCGAGGGTTTCTCCGCATGAGCTTCTGGGATTTCACCCGGAGTCCGGCCAGCGCCCGGCTGCTGGTCGATTTCGGCGACGAACGCGGCGTGCCGCACACGACGCTGCTGGCCGGCACGGGCCTCGCGGACGCGCAGCTCGACGATCCGAAGGTCGAGGTGACGGCCGCGCAGGAACTGCGGCTGACCGGCAACCTGCTGCGCGCGCTCGGGCGCGCGCCGGGCCTCGGGTTCGAGGTCGGCCAGCGCTATCACTTCTCCGCGTACGGGGTGTGGGGCTACGGGCTGATCGCCAGCGCGAGCGCACGCGACGCGCTCGCGCTGGCGCTGCGCTTCCTGCCGCTCACCTATGCGTTCACGGTGATCACGTACCGCGAGGAAGGCGGCTCGTGCGTGCTCAATTTCGGCGCGCCGGAACTCGATGGCACGCTGAGCCGGTTCCTGGTCGAGCGCGACATGGCGGCCGCGGCCGTGCTGCTGCAGGAAATCGGCGACGACACATTCGCATTGTCGCGCTTCACGGTGCAGGCGGCGCGCACGCCGACCACGCCGGTGCCACGCATCGCCGGCATCGAGCCCGCGTTCTCGGCGCGCGCGAACAGCCTCGCTTTCGACCGCGCGTTTCTCGACCGGCTGCTGCCGCACGCGAATCCGCTGACGGTGTCGATGTGCGAGCAGATGTGCGGCCAGCTGCTCGAAGCGCGGCGTGCGCGCGTGGGCACGTCGGAGATGGTGCGCCAGTACCTGAGCGCGACGCCCGGCCCCGCGCCGTTCTCGCTCGAGGACATGGCGCGGCTGATGAACACGAGCCCACGCACGCTCAAGCGCCGGCTGCAGGAGGAGGGCACGACCTTCCGCGCACTGCTCGCGCAGGCGCGCGGCGCGATGGCCGAGACGCTGCTCGGCGACGCGCGGCTGTCGCTCGCGGAAGTGGCGGAGCGGCTCGGCTTCAGCGACCTGTCGAGTTTCTCGCAGGCGTTCAAGCGCTGGTACGGCGTGCCGCCGGGCGAGTATCGCAGCGCGGCGCAACGGGACGGCAGCCGTTCCTGAATCACGGTACGATCGCTGGCATGCCTGCCGACATTCTCATCACGAGAGACTTCGCATGATCACGATTCGCCCGATGACCGACGACGATTTCCCGCGCTTCTGGCCGACCTATCGCGCGATCGTCGCCGCTCAGGAAACCTATGCATTCGATGCGGCGCCGACACAGGAAGCGGCGCGCGCACTGTGGCTCGATGCGCCGCTGTGCACGTGGATCGCCGAAGAGGGCGGCGTGGTCCTGGGCTCGTACTACCTGAAAGCGAACGCAGGCGGCCCCGGCGATCACGTGAGCAACTGCGGCTACATGGTGAGCGAGGCCGCACGCGGTCGCGGCGTCGCGCGCCTGATGTGCGAGCACTCGCAACAGGTCGCACGCGAGCGCGGTTTCCTCGCGATGCAGTTCAACTCGGTGGTGTCGACCAACGAAGTGGCGGTCGCGCTGTGGCAGAAGCTGGGATTTGAAATCGTCGGCCGCCTGCCGCGTGCGTATCGTCACGCGCGGCTCGGCTTCGTCGACAGCCTCGTGATGTTCAAGTGGCTCGGCGACACGGCGGCCGCCGAAGCCTGAGCACGCAGCCGCTTCGTCAGACGGCGAACGCGCCGTCGAACACGATTCGGTCATCGAGCGCGAGCGTGCCGCGCGCGAAGATCAGGTCGAGATGGTGGCTGCCGTTTTCGCCGCCGCCGAGCCCGAGATGCAGGCCCGGATGGCGTTCCTCGAATCCCGCGTTGCGGCCGTACAGCCCGCGAATCCCGAGGTTCGTGCCGATGCCGAATTCCTCGATCCGCCGGTGATTCGGATGCCGGTCGAGATAGGTCGAGAAGTCGCGCCGGAAACCTTCGTGGTCGGTGTCGAACCCGACGATCGTGCTGTTCTCGACCTGCAGCGTGGCCAGTTGCTCGGCCACCTTGTACTTGATCGCGAACGGCACGGTGCCGAGAAACGTGCCGCTGAAGACGACCGAGCCGTTGAGGTCGATGACGTGCGTCGCGATCTCGCCGGGCACGACGTCGAGGTTGCCCATGCCGTCCACGCTCGTCCATTTCTGGTCCGGCGCGAGCGAGCCTGTCAGCGTGTTGCCGGCTTCGTCGATGAAGCGGATCCGCGATGCGTGTGCGGCCGCGTCGATCAGCCGGCCGTTGCGTGCCGCGATGTCGTCGAGCGATTCGGCGAATGCCTCGTCGAGATGCGGGCCGTAATCCTTGAACAGGACCGACTTGCTCCAGTGCTCGACGATCGCGGGGCGGATCGCGGCGAGGAACGGCGGCCCGCTTGGCGACGGCGTCGGCAGGCACGACGAGTCGTACAGCAGCACGAACAGATCGGCGCGATCGAGCGCGGCGGCGATATCGGCGGGTGGGGTGCTTTCGAGGCAGAGGGTGGTCGCGTCGAGCGAATCGGGCAGGGCGGAAAACGCACGCAATGCGATGTCGCGGTTGCGGGTGTCATGGCCGACCAGCAGTTTTCCCGACTCGCCGCGCGCCAGCTTGTCGCGCAGCGCGGGGTGGAAGCCCAGCGCGCGATGCAGGTTCAGCATGCGTGTCTCCGGAAGCGGCGGAAGGGCCGCAGCCCTTCCGCGAGAACGGGTGGCCCGCTCAGACCGGCCAGAGCGCGGTGCCGAACGGCACCACGGCGTCCTCGACCATCATGTCGACGGCCTCGGGGTGCGTGTCTTCCTGCATCCAGTCAAGCAATTCGATCTGCTGGGTGTCCTGCATGTCAATTCTCCTGTGGTGAACATGAGTGATTCAACATGAAAGCGCGGCTAAAAAGTTGCCACTCCTCATCACACATTTCGTGAATGCGCGACGAGTGGCGTTGATATTAGTCTGACGAATTTGCGAATGCAATGCGTTGCAAGGATTTTAGCCGGGGCGTGCTAAACACGGGGGATTTACGGGGCGCGTGCGATAAAACAAAAATAAAGTGAATGACGGATTCAACGTCATTTTTTCAATGACCGGAATCTCATGCGTTGCATTGCATTCGGCGATTTTTCATCGGAAATTCGATCGCTGAGACCGATGGTGTTCTCGGCGACCATGCCTGCGCGCGAACGCGTCGCCGCTCATCGGCGGCGCGTCAGCGGCCCGCTGCCCGTGTCAACCGAGCAGCGCCTTGCCGAGCGGCTTGGCCGGCTCGGATCGCAGCACGAGTGACGTCGTGACCGCGCCGAAGCGGGCGATCGCATCGATGATGGTTTCCAGTTGTCCCGGCGTCGGCACCAGGACCTTCAGCAGGAAGCAATCCTCGCCGGTCATCCGGTGGACCTCGATGACGTGCGGCATCTCCGCGAACGCGCGCAGCGCAGGCTTGATATGTTCGTGCGTCGTCTTCAACCGGATGATGGCCATCATCCCCAATCCGAGCGCGGCCGGATCGATCCGTGCACCGTAGCCCGCGATGATGCCGCGCTCTTCCAGCCGCTTGACGCGCTCCGACGTAGCCGGCTGCGACAGGCCGATGCGGCGGCCCACTTCTGACAGCGGCATCCGTGCATTGTCCTGAAGCGCCTCGAGGATCGACAGATCCAGGCGATCGAGCTCTCCGTTCGACATGTCCGCTTTCCCGCTCCGTTAATTCATCGGCATATTGTCTCAATATCCGATGATTTGCCATTCCCGGCCGGTTTCCGGCCGGCCAGACTGCGAGCTCGCTCATTCATGGAGACGGAGATGGACCAGACGATCGTGATCGTGCCGGGGATCGGCAACTCGGGACCGGATCATTGGCAGAGCCACTGGGAGGCTGCGCTGCCGGGCGCCGTGCGCATGGCGCCGGCGTCATGGGATGCGCCCGACCTGCGCGACTGGATGGCGGCGCTCGATGAAGCCGTTGCGCAAGCCGCGACGCCGCCGGTGGTGATCTGTCATTCGCTGGGGTGCCAGCTGTTCGCGCACTGGCGGGCGGCGTCGACGCGCGTCGTGCGCGCTGCGTGGCTCGTGGCGGTGCCTGATTCGGGCGGCCCGCGTTTTCCGGTTGCGGCCCGTGCGTTCGCGGATGTGCCGGAGGGCGATTTCGCCAGCTTTCCGGTGCTGGCGATCGCCAGCTCGGATGACGGGTACGACCCGGCCGGGCGCGGCATTGCATGGGCGCAAGCGCGCGGCGCGACGCCGTTGCTGCTCGGCCCGCGCGGCCATCTGAATACGGAAGCGGGATTGGCGGAATGGCCCGAGGGACGCGCGTTGTTCACGGCTTTCATGGCGGGATTGCGGGGGTAGCGCGGGCAGGCAGCCGACGTACTTTCGCGATGGCTTGCGGCGGGCGATGCATGGACGATCCGGCTGCCGCGGCGGGGCTCCTGTCGACAACGCATGCCGGCCCGCGACGGCTCAAGTATGATCTGCATGCGCGTCAAACCTCGTCCTTCAGGGCGGGGAAGGATAGCGCGGACGTCGTAGGCGTCCTTTCGGGCGGCTAGCGGGGCGTTTTCTGTTGGTCGATGTCTTTGCGAACGATTTCGACAGGCGCTCCGCCACAACTTCCGGCAAAGTAAGACAGAGACCCCAGCGCGCCGTCCCACGCCTTTTTCCGAATGCTCGAGTAGCACTTGAAAGACGTAATAGCGACCGCGTCGAAAGGCTTGACTCGCTCTTGTGGGCCAGACATACAATCGTCCGATGCGACGACTCCAGGCCTTCAAGTTCGAACTGATGCCGAACGGCGAGCAGCAGCGCGATATGCGCCGCTTCGCCGGATCGTGCCGGTTCGTTTACAAAAAGGCACTGGCGTTGCAGAAGGAGAACTACGAGGCGGGCGGCAAGTTCATTGGCTACGTAGCAATGGCCAAGCATCTGACGGAGTGGCGTAACGGAGGCGAAACGCCATGGCTCAAGGACGCCCCCGTTCACCCGTTGCAACACGCCCTCAAGGATATGGAGCGGGCCTACAAGAACTTCTTCGCCAAGCGAGCGGCGTTTCCGAAGTTCAAGAAGCGCGGCCAGCGCGACAGTTTTCGCTACCCGGACCCCAAGCAATTCAAGCTCGACCAGCCCAATGGGCGCATTTTCTTGCCCAAGCTGGGCTGGATGCGGCTGAGGCTGTCGCGTCCCGTGCTGGGCGAACTGCGCAACGCAACGGTCAGCTTCAACTCGGGCAAGTGGTGTGTCTCGATTCAGACCGAGCGCGAGGTCGAGCAGCCGGTGCCCGATGCCACCAGCGTGATCGGCATCGATGTTGGCATTGCCCGCTTCGCCACGATGAGCGACGGCACGTTTCTCACACCGCTCAACAGTTTCAAGAAACATGAGGCTCGTCTGCGTCGATGCCAACGTGCGATGAGCCGCAAGGTCAAGTTCAGCAATAACTGGAAAAAAGCCAAGGCCAGAGTCCAGCGTATCCATACGCGCATCGGCAATGCTCGCCGCGACTACCTGCACAAGGCCACGACCACGATCAGCAAAAACCACGCGATGGTGTGTATCGAGGACTTGCAGGTTCGGAATATGTCCAGGTCGGCGGCGGGCAGCACCGATGCGCCTGGCAAGAACGTTCGGGCCAAGTCCGGTCTGAATAAGGCCATCCTCGACCAAGGGTGGTTCGAGTTCAGGCGGCAGTTGGAATACAAGCTGGCCTGGAACGGCGGCTGGCTCGTGGCGGTTCCGCCCGCGAATACAAGCCGGACGTGTCCAGCTTGTGGATACGTGAGTGCGGATAACCGGACCACGCAGGAAAAATTCGCCTGTGTCGAATGCAGTTACGAGGAGAACGCCGATGTCGTCGGCGCTCTGAACATTCTGGCGCGGGGACACCGCGTCGCAGCCTGTGGAGAGACGGTGCAGTCGGGCCGCTCAATGAAGCAGGAACCCGCCGAGGCGATCTGAGATAAGTATTGTCGTTTCAGACGCGGTAGGAATCGCCCGTCATCAGACGGGGGAGGATGTCAACGTCCGACACAATCGGAAGCCTCGACAGTCGGGATTGCCGCGTGCGGAACACCGGTTCCGCCGTCACGACTGGCCGCGGCTTCGAACGACCAAGGAGACATGCGATGCGCGCAGCGCCGCAACCGGAGCAGGCCGGCCCGTCGCGGCCGGACACCGGCGCGACCAGCCCCTTCCCGGAACGTGACCCCGAACGCATCGCCGCGTGGCGGCTCGCGATCTGCCTGTCGCTCGGCAGCGCGATCGCGCTCGGCCTCGCGCGCTTTTCGTATGCGCTGCTGCTGCCGCCGATGAAGGCCGATCTCGGCTGGACGTTCGCGCAGGCCGGCGCGCTGAACACGGCGAACGCGGCCGGCTACCTGGTCGGCGCACTCGCGTTTCCGTGGCTGTCGCGGCGCTGGCGAGCAGGCTCGCTGCTGGCGGCCGGATGCGTGTTGACCGCGTTGCTGATGGCCGCGTGCGGGCTCACGTCCGGCATGCATGCGCTGCTCGTGCAGCGGCTCGCGACCGGTGTCGGCAGCGCGCTGATCTTCATCAGCGGCGGCGTGCTGGCCGCGCGGCTCGCATCGGCGTCGCCGCGTGATGCGGGCTTGCTGCTCGGGCTCTACTACGGCGGCACGGGATGGGGCATCGTCGCATCGTCATTGCTCGTGCCGGCGACGCTCTCACACGGCGTACACGGCTGGCAACCCGCATGGTTCGCGCTCGCCTTCGCGTGCGTGCTGTTCTCGGCGGTGGCCGTGTCGGCCGCGCGCCGCATCGAGCGCATGCACGCGGCACCGACTGCGCCGCGCGGCGAAGCGACGGCGGCCGCGACCGCGAGCCCCGCGCGCTTCGCGCTCGCGCTGGCCGGCTACGGCCTGTTCGGCGTCGGTTACATCGGCTACATGACGTTCATCGTCGCGCTGCTGCGCGGCGCGGGGATGAGCGGCACGGTGGTCGCCGCGTTCTACGTGATGCTCGGCGTGGCGACCGTCGTGTCGGCGCGGCTGTGGTCGGGGCTGCTCGACCGGATGCGCGGCGGCCAGGCGCTCGCCGTGCTCAACGCGCTGCTCGGCATCGCGACGCTGATGCCGGCGATGTTCGTGCATCCGGTGGCCGCGTTCGCGTCGGGCGTGCTGTTCGGCGCGACGTTCCTGTCGGCCGTCGCATCGACGACGGCCTTCGTGCGCCACAACCTGCCGCCGGACGGCTGGGCGAAGGGGATCAGCGCGTTCACGACGGTCTTCGCGTTCGGGCAGATCGCCGGGCCGGTCGCGATCGGCTGGGTGTCGGACAGTGCCGGGCTCGCGCGCGGGCTCGTGTATTCGGCGCTGACGCTGTTCGCGGGCGCCGCGCTCGCGGCCGGGCAGCGCGCATTGCGAGCCGCCGCGTAATCACGCGCGACACGCGCCATTCACCGCACGCACGCCGTGCGCGACACGCGATGAAACGCACGGCTGAAGTAGATCAGGCTGTCGCCGTCGTCGCGCACGCGGATCGACGTCGCCTCGATGAACATCACCGAATGCGAGCCGACTTCCTTCATGTCGGCGATCGTGCCCTGCAGGCTCGCGAGCGCGTCGCGCAGCACGGGCACGTCCTGCTCGCCGCGATCCCACACGGGCAGGTCGAAGCGCCGCGCCATCGGCAGGTCGGTGAGCCCCGCGAAGTGCCGTGCAAGTTGCTCGTGTTCGGCCGGCAGCACGTTGATGCAGACGTGGCGGTTGCGTTCGAACGTCGCCCGCATCGCGCTCGACCGGTTGAGGCACACGAGCAGCGTCGGCGGCGTGTCGGTGACGGAGCACACGGCGCTCGCGGTGATGCCGCAGCGGCCGTGCGGCCCGGCGGTGGTGATCACGTTGACGGCCGCGCCGAGGTGGGCCATCGCTTGCCTGAAGGCCTTCTGCGCGTCGGTCGGCTCGACGCGTGCCGGTCGCTGGATATCGGTCGTGGAAGACATGGGCGCTCCTGATTGGACGAACGCGGCGATCGCGTGGCACTGCCGGTGCAGCGCCGGATCGCCGACGATGACCCAAGCGTACGACGCGAAAATGCCGGCGACCATTCGCACGATTGACGATGGAGATGGCGTTCTCGCCAACGCGTCTAAAGGTTCTACCTAGATGCGCGCCGCACCGCGTGAAAAAAAGCGGGATTGCATGTTCATGCGGCACGTGAAGGGGTTTTCAGCGGGTTTTCGGCTCGTTATGATGTGCCGCACACCCCCAGCGAACGACGCGCGCGACGAGCCGGAACCGGCCCCGTATGCGGCGCGTGCGATACCGATACCGATATTCAGTGAGACACCCGCGATGACGTCACCCGCACCGATCGTATACATCGTCGACGACGACAACGGCATGCGGACGTCGCTCGCGTGGCTGCTCGAATCGGTCGGCATCGCGTCCGAAGGGTTCGCGAACGCCACCGACTTTCTCGCGCGCTTCGACGTGAACCTCCCTGCGTGCCTGGTGCTCGACGTGCGGATGCCCGAGAAGAGCGGCTTCGACGTGCAGGCCGAGCTCAACGCGCGCGGCGCGACGCTGCCGGTGATCTTCGTCAGCGGGCACGGCGATATCCCGATGTCCGTGCGTGCGCTGCAGAACGGCGCGATCGATTTCGTCGAGAAGCCGTACAACTCGCAGCAGATGCTCGAGCGCGTGCAACGCGCGCTGCGGCTCGCGCAGCAGCGGCATGCGGTGAGCCAGCGTCACCGCGAGCTGCGCCAGCGGCTCGATGCGCTGACCGCGCGCGAGAAGGAAGTGCTGCGCGGCGTGGTGGACGGCAAGGGCAGCAAGCAGATCGCGTCGGATCTGTCGATCAGCGTGAAGACCGTCGACGTGCATCGCGCGAGCATCAAGGAGAAGCTCGGCGCGACGTCGATCGCCGCGCTCGTGCGCGATGTGATGGTCGTGTGGGGCGACGACGGGGAGTCGTCGCGATAGGGCCATGCCGGGGTTCGGCGAGGCGCCGCGGGCAGTGCTCGGTACTTGGCGCTCAGCGCATGTACAACCCGCCGTTGATGTCCCAGCACGCGCCGTTCGCGAAATGCGCGTCGCCCGACGCGAGCAGCACGGCCGCATCCGCGACGAAACCGGCCGACCCGAGCTTGCCGCCCGGCAGGCTCGCGAGCACCTGGCGCAGCTTCTCCGGTGCGACGCTTTCATACACGATCGGCAAGTCGAGCGGGCCCGGCGAGATCGCGTTGACGGTCACGCCCTGCGCGGCGAGATCGCGCGCGAACACCTTGGTCAGCGTCAGCGTGCCGCCTTTCGCGGCCGCGTAGTGCGCGCCCGTCGCCGAGCCGCCGTTCTGCCCGGCGAGCGACGCGATGTTGACGATACGGCCCGCGCCGCGTTCCGCGAAGTACTGGCCGAACACCTGGCAGCCGAACAGCACGCTGCGCAGGTTCACGTCGATCACCTGGTCGAACTGCTCGGCCGTGATCTCCATCGCGGGCACGACCTTCGATGCGCCCGCATTGTTCACGAGCACGTCGATCCTGCCCCAGCGCGCGACGAGCGCATCGCGCGCGGCTTCGAAATCGCGTTTCGACGTGACGTCGAGCGGCAGCGCGATCGCGCGTTCGCCGCTCGGGTCGAGTTCGCGTGCATGCGCCTGAATGGCGTCGGCGGCGATATCGGCCAGCGCGACGCGGTAGCCGGCCGCATGAAAACGTTCGGCGATGACGGCGCCGAGCCCGCGCGCGGCGCCGGTGACGAGGACGACTCGGTCTGACATGGTGTGTGATTCCGTGGTTCGCGAGCGCGCATCCATCGATGTCGCGCCTGCATCGTGGTTCATGCGGCGAGTGCCGTTTCGAAGTGTGCAGCAATCGCACAGACGTGTTCGTCCGCGCCCTTGCGCCCGACGATCTGCAGGCCGGCCTTCAGCGGCGAACCGGCGAGCGGCAGCGGCAGGCTGAGCGCCGGATGGCCGCTCAGGTTGAACGGCCGGATCAGCGACGACATCGCGATCACCGATACGCCATCGCGCGCCTGCTGCAGCGTGATCGGCAGCGCGGGCAGCGTCGGCAGCACGAGCACGTCCGCGTGTTCGAGCGCGGCGTCGACCTGTGCGGTGAAGCGTGCGCGTACGGCTTCGGCTTCTTTCAATGCCGCGGGCGTAGTCGTTGCGGCCGCACGCAATCGCGCATCGAGGTCGGCGCCGAGCTTGCCGGTTTCGACGAGATGGCCGAACGCGCGCGACGTTTCCGCGTTGATCACGGTGAGCCCGGCGGCGAACGACGCCCGCATGTCGTCGAGCACGACGGCGTGCGAGCGCAGGCCCGACGCGCGTACGGCCGCGTCGAGCGCGGCGGCGATGGCCGGGTCGGCGTCGACCGTGATGTGCGCGACCGTGCAGCCTGCCACGGAGGCCGCGGCTTGCGCACGATCGAAGCCTGGCGCGATCGCGGCCATCACCGCAACCAGCGTGCGGATATCGCGTGCGAACGGCCCGACGCAATCGAGCGTGGTGTCGGCGGGCGCGACGCCGCGTCGCGACACGCGGCCGAACGTCGGTTTCAGCCCGGCCACGCCGCAGCAGGCCGCCGGCCCGCGAATCGAGCCGCCCGTGTCGGTGCCGAGCGCCGCATCGACCGTGCCGAGCCCGACGAGCGAAGCGGAACCGCTCGACGAGCCGCCCGGAATGCGCGTCGCGTCCTGCGGATTGACGGGCGTGCCCGTGTAGTCGTTGATGCCGGTCATGCCGAATGCGAGCTCGTGCATGTTCGCCTTGCCGGCGATCTGCCAGCCCGCGTCGAGCAGCAGGCGGACGACGTCCGCGTGTTGGGTGGCCGGCGGTGCGTCGGCGAGCGCGCGGCTCGCCGCGCGGGTCGGATGGCCCGCGATGTCGATCGTGTCCTTGATCGCGATCGTGGGGCCGGGGCCGCCGAGCGTGAAGGTGTCGATGAAGCCTGTCATGGACGGTATCGTGAGCAAGCGGTGAAAAGGAGCAGGAATCAGGGCCGTGGCGCGGCGAGCGGCCAGGGGCCGTCGAGCACGCGCTCGGTGCGGAAATGGCGGATCAGCCACGCAGAGCCGTTGCCGGCCGGCGCGAAATCGACGGTCAGCCGCGCGGCGATCAACTCGGCCGAGCCGTCCGCGTAGCGCGACGCCTGCAGCATGATCCAGCGGCCGCGCGCGCTCGTGTTGCCGGCGCCGATCTCGATCGACTCCGACGTCAGGAAGTGCAGGTTCGCCGAGAAGTGCGGATCGGGCGGCAGGTAGCGGCCCAGCATCGCGACGATCGCGGCCGTGCCTTCGAGGCGGCCGAACTTTTGCGCATACTGCGGGCCGATGCCTTCCCACACGGCATCGGGCGTGAACAGCCCGGCGAGCGACGGGCCGTCGCCGGCATCCTCGGGCACGTCGCACAGCGCCATGTAGCGCGTGATCGTCGCGCGCACCGCGCGCTCGGCGTCGAGCGCCGCCACGTGCTGCGCGAGCGCATCGATCAGGCCGGGGGACAGGTCGGTCATCGCGTGCCTCACGCCGCGGGCTTCGCGGCCGGCGGCACCGTCAGCGCACGGCCGACGCGCGCCTCGATCTTGCCGTAGCGCCACAGGTTGTATTCGCCGACCGGCGTCGTGCGATACAGGTTGCACACGGCGACCGTCGTGTCGAAGTCGGCGACGTCGGCCATGATGTAGAAGGTCCACGGCGCGCCGTCGGCCTGGCCGACCACGAGGCGGTCGTCGTCCATCACGCCGAGCACGCGCACGCCGGGCATCGCTTCGACGGCGGCGAGCATCGTGCCGTACGCCTGCCACACTTCGCCGATCTTCTCGCGCGGCAGGTCGAAGAAGTTTTGCGACACGCCGCAGCAGAACAGGACGCGCAACGGCAGCGGATTCGAATCGGACATATCAGGTTCTCCAGAGGAATCGGTGGGGCGCATGAACCGGCCGGCGACGGCGCTTCGGCTTCATGCGCGTTCAAAACAATTCGGTCGATGCCGGTTACAGATAGCCGGGGAACGGCGTGACACCGGTGAACACCGCGCCGGCGCCGTCGAAGTTGCCTTCGCCGAGAAACGCGTGCTGCGTGACGACCATCGCGTCGCGCAGCAGCCGCTGCAGCGGGTGCGTGCGATAGATCGCCGCCGTGCCGCCGAGGCGGTACGCGCGTTCGACGACGCTCGCGCCTTCGCGTGCGATCTGCGTGGCCGCGAGCCGCAGCAGGCTGACCTGGTCGGGCGTCACCGGGTTGCCGGCGAGGATCGATTGCCATACGCCGTCGGTCGCGTCGTAGAAGAACGCGCGCGCCGAGCGCAGTTGCGCTTCGGCCTTCGCGAGTTCGATGCGGTAGTACGCGCGATCGGCGAGGCGCGGTGCGCCGGTCGTTGTCTGCCGGCCACCCGACATCCGGTTCACGACGTCGAGCGCCGCGCGCGCGAGGCCGAGGTTCACGACGGCCAGCACCTGCGCCGCATACGCGACGGTCGGATAGCGGTACAGCGGCTCGTCGACGGTCGGCTCGCCGCCGCGCACGAAGGTCCACGCTTCAGGCACGAAGCGGTCGTCCACGCGCAGGTCGTGGCTGCCGGTGCCCTGCATGCCGACGACGCTCCAGTTCTCGACGATCTCGACGTCGGCCGCGCGGAACACGGCCGTGCGCGGCTTGTTCGGCGCGGCGTCCTGCGCGCCCGGCACGGCGATGCCGACGCCGAGCCAGTCGGCCCCCTTGCAGCCGCTCGCGAACTTCCACGTGCCGTTCACGCGCCAGCCGCCCGGCGCGGGCTGGGCCGGCTGCACCGGGAACAAACCGCCCGCGAACACCTGATCGGGGCCGCTCGCATACAGCTCGGCCTGGGTGTCGAGCGGCAGCGCGGCCAGATACACGTTCGCGGAGCCGAAGCTCGCGACCCACGCGGCCGAGCCGTCGGCGGTCGCGATCCGCTCGATCATGTCGAGGAACGCGGTCGGCGCGAGCGCATCGCCGCCGAACCGGCGCGGCGTGCCCGCGCGATAGATGCCGGCCTGCTTGAACAGCGCGATCACGTCGCGCGGCACGTGCGACAGGCGCTCGAATTCCTCGCGGCGCGCGGCGACGGTCTCGATCACGGCGTCGAGCGGCGACAGCCGGGCGGCCGGTTCGCTGGCCGCGTGGGGAGCGCTCGGTGCGGTGTCGAGGGCGAGGGCGGCGTGGGGCATGGCTGTCTCCTGGGGCGGATGGGGGTTCGAATGCGGGGTGGTCACGACGATGCAACCAGTCTAGAAACGCCGAAAACACGCAGCAATTGGGACGACAAGCCGTGCGACTGGTGACGTTCCGTGCCGCACTAAAGAAATCTTCAGATGCGGGCAGCGCGTGCCGGTGCTATGTTGGGTTTCCGGCCGCGCGACGCCGCGCGACCTCATCCGAAGCCGATCATGAGTTTCCCCGACGAAGACGATTTCCACCGGCTGCTCGACGCGCTGACGACCTGCGTGCTGCTGCACGACGCGCACACCAAGGCGATCGTGTGGGCGAACCGCGCCGCGTGCATCGCGCTCGGTTTTTCCGTCGAGGAGCTGCTGCCGCTGAAGGCACCGGACATGACGCGTCCCGAACCGAAATACCAGCGCGAGATCGCCGTGAGCGCGTGGGATCGCGCGCTCGTCGACGGGCCGCAGGTGTACGAGTGGTGCTACCGGTCGCGCACGGGCGTCGACATGTTGTCCGAGGCGACCGCCACCTACGTGCCGCTGCGCGGGCGCGACGTCGTGATGGTGCAGTTCCGCGACATCAGCGCGGAAGAGGCGGTGCGCCAGCAGTTGCGCCGCTACGAGGCGCGGCTGCGCGAATTCATGCAGGACCTCGACGAAGGCATCGCGGTCGTCACGCCGCACGGCGGCGTGCAGTTCATCAGCGAGTCGGGCCGCCGCGTGCTCGGGCTCGCACCCGACGAAGCGCTCGGCGAGGTGCTCGACTACTGCTCCGAGGCCGACCGCGACCGGCTCGTCGCGCAGCTGCGCGATGCGCCGTCCGCGTATCCGTCCGCGCCGCAGCGCTACCGGATCGTGCGGCGCGACGGCTCGTCGTGCTGGCTGCGCATCCTGTGCCGGCAAGTCGAGATCGAGGACGATCTCGTCGGGCTGCTCGTGCAGTTCCGCGACGTGAGCGACGAAGTCGCGATCGAGGATGCCCGCCGCGCGGAAGCGCGCATGCTCGAACACGCGGGCCGTTACAACGCGATGGGCGAGATGGCGAGCGTGATCGCGCACGAGTTGAGCCAGCCGCTCGCGGCCGTGCGCAATTTCATCGAAGGCGCGGTGCAGCGGCTGAACGCGCGCGGCGCGATCGACGACGCGATCTGGGGGCTGCGCAGCGCGGACCGGCAGGCCGAGCATGCGGCGCTGATCATCAAGAGCGTGCGCGAGTTCATCGTGAAGCGCGAACCGGTCGTCGCGCTCGCCGACTTGCGCGACATCCTCGCGGACGTCGCGTATTTCATCGAGCTGCGCGCGAAGGAAGCCGGCGTGACGGTCACGATCGTTCAGGCCGACGCGCCGCTGCCGATCCGCTGCGAGCGCGTGCTGATCGGGCAGGTGATCCTGAATCTCGCGTTCAACGCGATCGAGGCGTTCGCCGGTTGCGAGCGTGTGCCGCGCACGCTGACGCTCGGCACTGCGAACGTCGACGGGCATGCCGAGCTGCGCGCGATCGACAACGGCCCGGGTATCGCGGCCGATGCACACGATCGGCTGTTCGACGGCTTCTCGTCGTCGAAGGCCGGTGGGAACGGAATCGGGCTGTCGCTGTGCAAGAGCATCGTGACGCGCCACGGTGGCCGGATCGCTGCCAGCCCGGCCGATGGCGGCGGGCTCGACTGCCGCGTGACGCTGCCGCTCGCCGGGACGAAGGCTCGGGCGGGCACATCGTCGCCGGGGAATGCTTGATGCCGCGGCCGCCCGGCGGCCGTCGTGCATGAGCGGGCAGGCACGCGCGCAGCGCATGATCAGCGCCCGAGCGCCCGTGCGGTTTGCCCGCCGATGCCGAAATCGGTGTTCGGGATGTCCTTGATCATCACGCGGGTGGCTTGCAGCGGCGCATCGAGCACGCCAGCGCTTGTCTCCGACAGCGCGGCGATCAGCGCACGCTTCTGTTCGTCGGTGCGGCCGGCGATCAGGATCGCGACGATCACGGGCAGCGACGGCGGCGCACCGTCCGCGGCGCTGCGGCCGCCGAGGCCGATGTGCGTCGCGGGCAATTCGTTCAGCAGCACGCGCACCGATTCGATCGGTGCGCCGATCGAATCGACGGTCGCACCGGTCAGCCGTGCGATCAGTTCGGCCTTGCGGGCGCCGTCATGGCCGGCCGGCAGGAAAACTTCGAGTGTGGGCATGGTCGTCCGGAAAGGTGAAGGTGACCGGCTCACCGTTGCGGTGGCGATGGGCGAACCGGTGGTCACTTAAAGGTGAAGGTGGCCGGCTCACCGTTGCGTTGGCGATGGGCGAACCGGTGGTCACTTAAAGGTGAAGGTGGCCGGCTCTCCGTAGCGTCGGCGACGGGCGAACCGGGGGGCGCTTACAGGTGAAGGTGGCCGGCTCACCGTTGCGTCGGCGACGGGCGAACCGGCGGCCGCTTACAGCAGGAAGCCGATCGCGCTGAGCGCTTCGGTCGAATCGATCAGGCGCACGACCTTCTCGGCGATCCGTATCTCGCCTTCCGCATCGACGTGCAGCTTGTGCGTGACGTCAGCCGCGAACAGCGTCGCGACGCCGCGCTTGTACGCGACGACGACCTGCGCCGATTTCAGTTCCACGGTGTCGGCGCTCCCGCTTTCCAGCGTGAAGCGCGACACGGTCCGCACCGTGCGCGCCGCGTCGGTCGCCGACGCCGAATAGCCGGACACCATCCGCTGCACGCGCTTCTCGCGCATGTCGTGGTCGTCGAACACGTAGTTCAGCGTCGCGGCGAAGTCGGTCGTGTCGGGATCGATCGGCACCACGTAGTGGCCGGCCGGGTCCCACAGGTCGAGCCACGCGCGATAGTCGCGGCGGTCGAGCATCTCGGCTTCGCGCCACACGAATTCGACCGCGCGGGCGAAGGTCTGCTCGGAAAAGAGGGCGTTGCGGTCGTCCATCATTGTTGCTCCATCATCTTGCGCCATTGCTGGTAGGCCTCGCGCATGCCGGTCTCATCGGTTGCATGCGCGGTCTTTTCGCCGTTCGCGGCAGTCGTCTCACGGTTCAGCCCGCGATTCACGAGGATCGGCACGTCGGGGCCCGCATGCGCGCCGCGTTGCACGCGCTCCCACGCTTCCGCGTCGTCGGGGCTGCCGAAACCGAACGGGCCCTGGAAGTGTTCGTGAATGCGCAGCCGCTCGCGGTTCGCTTCGTCGGGGCCGCCGTCCATCGCGAGCGCGACGTGGCGGATCTCGGTTTCGTTCGCGGAGATCGGCCGCAGCACGCGGAAGAACGCCATCGACAGCGCGAGGTTCGGGAACAGGTTCAGGTTGAAGCCGACACCCATCAGCGAGCGCACGATGCGGCGCACTTCCTCCGGCGTGTGACGTTCGGCGAGCTTCGCCGCGAGCGGCGCGAAGCGCTCGGGCAGCGGCGCGCCGTCGTCTTCGTCGAGGTCGATCAGCTCGGGCATCAGCACCGCGAGGCTGTGGCCGTTGCCGAGCCCGCGGCAGAATGCGTCCTCGCTCGTCATGAAGCTCGTGATCGCGGCGGCCGTTTCATCGTCGATCGACTTCATCCACGACTTGTGCACGACCGGGAAGTGATAGAGGTCGGTCGTGTTCTCGAGCTGGATCTTCCAGTTGCCCTTGAACTTGAACTTGTGCTCGCCGTTCGCCTTGATCGGGTAGCCGGCGCCCTGTTTCATGAACAGGTCGATCCACGGCTTCGCACCGCCGAGGAAATCCTCGAGCGGTTCGATCGCATCGTTGAAGCTCGCGAAGATCAGCCCCTGGTACACGCCGACGCGCAGCTTCACGAGCGGCAGGTCGCCTTTCTCGCACACGCCTTCGTAGCCGTCGCCGTATGGCAGCGCGCGCAGCGTGCCGTCGAGCGCGTACGACCAGCTGTGATACGGGCACGTGAAGCCCTTCGCGTTGCCCTTGTGTGATTCGCACACGGTCGCGCCGCGATGGCGGCAGCGGTTCTGCAGCACGTTGATCTCGCCGGTCTTGTCGCGCACGACGATCACCGGCTGGCGGCCGATCGTCGTCGTGATGAAGTCGCCCGGGTTCGGCAGCTCGCTTTCGTGCGCGACCCAGATCCAGGTGCGGTAGAAGATGCGGTCGAGCTCGGCTTCGAACAGCGCGGGATCGTGATACATCGCGGGCGCGATGCGGTCGGGTTGCGCGAGGCCATGCAACGCGCTGGTGTCGATCGTCTGGTAGGAAATGTCGCTCATCGTTGTCGTGGGGAAAGAGTCGCGAAATCGGGCCGCGCAGCGCGCGGTGTCGAGTACCCAGTCTCGTCGCCCACTACATATCCGTCAAATTGATCTAAAATTGGCCGATCAATAAATACGGCAAATGATGGAGGCGATGATGACATCGGTCGATCATCTCGATCTGAACCTGTTGCGTGTGTTCCAGGCGATCGTCGAGGAACGCAGCCTGACGAAGGCCGGCGAGCGGCTCGCGCTGTCGCAGCCGGCCGTCAGCTATTCGCTCGGCCGGCTGCGTACGCTGTTCGACGATCCGCTGTTCGTGCGCACGCGCGCGGGCATGCAGCCGACGCCGGTCGCGCTCGAACTCGCGGGCATCGTCGGCAAGGCGCTCGATATGGTTCGCGTGGCGCTGCGCTATGCGGAGCGCTTCGATCCGGCCACCAGCACGCGCACGTTCCGGCTGTCGCTGTCGGACGCGGGCGAGATGGCGTACCTGCCGGCGATCTGCCAGGCGCTGCGCGAGCGCGCGCCGCGCGTGACGCTGAGCGTGCAGCCGCTGCCGGTGGAGGAGATCGAGGAAGCGCTGCGCGCGAGCCGGCTGGATTTCGCGATCGGCAACCTGCCGGAGCTGATGCCGCGCACGCGTCACCAGACGCTGTTCGAGGAAACCTACGTGTGCATGACGGGCCGCCGGCGCGGGGTGCCGAGCGGTGCCGCACTGAGCCTCGAGCAATTCGTGCGCGCCGCGCACATCAACGTGAAATCGGTCGAGCACAGCCACCATGCGCTCGACGATGCGTTGCGCGCGCAGGGCGTGGGCCGCAACATCGCGCTCGAAGTGCCGCACTTCGTCGCGCTGCCGAGCGTGCTGTCGGTCACGGATCTGTATGCGACGCTGCCGAAGCGGCTCGCGCAGATCCTGAACCGCGACAACGCGTTCCGGCTGTACGAGCTGCCCGTCACGCTGCCGCCCGCGCCGGTGACGATGCACTGGCACGAGCATTTTCATGAAGACGAGGGCAACGCGTGGATGCGCGCGTTGCTGGCCGAGCTTGTCGAGCGGTTCGATGACATGTGAGTGATGAGGGCGCGAGCAACGCACGGTTGCACGCGTTGCTTGCCGAGCGGGTCGGATCGCGCGACGACGCGTGACGCATGAGGACGAGGGCAGCGCGTGGATGCGCACGCCGCTGGTCGAGCGCGTCGAGCGTGTCGGGCGTGTCGGCGACGTGTGATCCACGAATGCGCGGGCAGCGCGTTGGCGGCGCGCGTGGCTGGCCGAATGCGTCGAGCAGTTCGAGAGCGCGCGACGTCCTTAAAGGCCGCCGCCCGAACCGCGCGCATCAGAGATCGAGCACGAGCACCACGGAGCGCGCACGCGACACGCAGCAGCAGATCACCGCGTTGCTCGCGCGCTCGGCCTTGCTGAGGCAATGGTCGCGATGGTCGGGCTCGCCGTCGATCACGGGCACCATGCAGGTGCCGCACACGCCTTCGCCGCATGACGTGTCGACTTCGATGCCGATGCGTGCGAGCGCGTCGACGATCGACGTGTCGGGCGTGACGCGTACCGATTGCCCGCTGCGCTGCAGGCGCACTTCGAAACCGTCGGCGGCCGGGCCGGCGCCGGCATCGGTGTTGCCCGCACCGGCGGCGGCGGGTTCCGCCGCGAAGCGTTCGAGATGGATCGAATCTTCCGGCAAGCGTGTCGCGGCCGCCGCGACGACCGCATCCATGAACGGCCCCGGGCCGCATGTATAGACGTGTGCATGCGCGTCGACCGATTCGACGCAGCGGTTCAGCTCGGCCGCGAGCGCGGCGGGCTCGACGCCGTAGTGGAACGTCACGTGCGACGCGAACGGCTCGGCCGACAGTTCGTCGACGAAGGCCGCATGCTCGCGGCTGCGCGCGAAGTAGTGCAACCGGTAGCGCGCGCCGCGCCGGTGCAGCGCATACGCCATCGACAGCAGCGGCGTGATGCCGATGCCGGCCGCGATCAGCACGTGCTCGCTTGCGTCATCCGTCAGACGAAACAGGTTGCGCGGCGCGCCGATCGACAGCTCGGCGCCGACTTGCACGTCGTCGTGCAGCGAACGCGAGCCGCCGCGCGACTGCGCTTCCTTCTTCACCGCGAACAGGTAGCTGCCGCGCTCGTTGGGGTTGCCGCACAGCGAGTATTGCCGGGTGATGCCTGACGGCGCGGTCACATCGATATGGGCGCCTGGTTCGTACGCGTCGAACGGCTGGCCGTCGACGCGCGACACCCGGAAACAGCGGATGTCCTGCGCCGCGTCGATCAGCGCGTCGATCCGGACTTGGTGGCGGTTCGCTTGCATGGGTCAATCCATGGGGTAGGGGGAACGCGGCGCGACAGACACCGCGCCGTCATGCGATCGAGAATAGGGATGGGCATCGCATAAATCAAATCGATTAAAAAGCGATACCAGAATCAGTGGTATGGATGATGGTGGGGTGGCGCGATTGCGCCGGTGTTCAGCGCGCGGCGATCGCGTTGCCCGCTTCGGCCGCGTGCGGCGCGGCGGCGGACGCCAGGCCGCGTTCGCGATCGAGGCTGCGGCGATAGTGTCGGCATCCGGCGGCGAGCAGCAGCGCGGCGAGTGTGGCCGCCGCGACGTTGACGATCGACATCGAATGGCCGACCGCCGCCGGCGCGCCGAACACGCGGTCGGTGAACAGCGCGACGACGGTCGTGCCAATCCCGAGCGCGATCAGGTTCGACACGAGCAGGAACAGCGCGGAGATCTGCGCGCGCATCTGGTTCGGCGCGAGCGTCTGCATCGCGGCGGTGGACGTCGGCATCGGGAACGACGCGAAGAACATCGCGACCACGAGCATCGCGAGCGACGCGGGCAGCGAGTCGAGCTGCGTGAACAGCGTCGCGGGGATCACCATGCACGCGGCGCCGATCGCACCGGCGCGCATCGGCGCATCCTCGCGGCCGCGCCGCAGCAGCCAGTCGTTGAGCCAGCCGCCGCAGAACACGCCGGCCGTGTTCGCGACCAGCAGCACGATGCCGAGCGTGTAGCCGGCTTCGACGGCCGTCATCCCGAAGTGGCGGATATAGAACGCGGGCGTCCAGCTCAGCAGGCAGTACAGCGTCATCGCGTAGAACGAGAAACCGAGGTAGTGGCACGAGAAAGTCGCGCGATGCGTACCGACGAAGCGCAGCGAATCGCGCATCGACACGCGCCGCACGGCGCCCGAGCGATCCTGCGCGAGCCCCTTGCGCTGCGGGTCGCGCACGGTCACGGCGAACAGCAGTGCGACGAGGATCCCCGGCAGCCCGACGATCAGGAACGTGACCTGCCACGCATGCACCTGCCCGACCACCGGCAGCGTGAACGCGCTCGCATGCTTGAGCAGCGCGATTACGTAGCCGCCGATCAGGAACGCGACGCCGCCGCCGATGAACGAGCCGAGCGAGTACACGGCGATCGCGCGCCCGAGCTTCTCCTTCGGAAAGTAGTCGGCGAGCATCGAGTACGCGCCGGGCGACAGCGCGGCTTCGCCCACACCGACGCCCATCCGCGCGATGAACATCTGCACGAAATGCTGGCTGAGCCCGCACGCGGCGGTTGCGACGCTCCACAGCGCGATGCCGAGCGAGATGATCCGCGGCCGCGCGTAACGATCGGCGAGATAGGCGACGGGCAGCCCCATCACCGCATAGAACAGCGAGAACGCGAAGCCGTTCAGCAGGCTGAACTGCGTGTCGGACAGGTGCAGGTCGCGCTTGATCGGCTCGATCATCAGCACGAGGACCTGGCGGTCGACGAACGAGAAGACGTACGCGAGCATGCAGATGACGACGACATACCATTCGTACGTATAGCGCTTGCCGGCAGCGCGGGCCGTGGATGCGGACATGCGGATTCTCCAGGAGCGGGCGGTGGAAACGCGCGGCAGCGGCCTGGCGGGCCGGGCGCCGTCGCGGCACGAAAGCGTGCGGGGCACGTATCGGAAACGCAGCGTAGTCGGCCAAATTCAGCCGCCATAGCCGGAGTGACAGCAGCGCCACGCGGGCATTTACCGACCCGGATAAAGAAAACACCAGGGTCCCGCGCACCGGCCGCCGCGCAGCGCGCGTGCGGCGGGGCGCAGGTGCCTCATGCGGCGCATCTATAAGCGTTATAGAGCGCATTGCGTCGACGTCCGAAATTGTCGTTCCTAGACTCGGCCCGTTTTTGATCGGCAGCGTTGGCCCTTCGCGGCGAACGCGCTTCATATCACGCGGCGCGACGCCGAACTGCGCCGCACACTCTACGGGACGACGACGATGAACCAACCGAACGGGCGGGCCGACCGGCTTGCCGTACCGCTTGCCGCGCTGCTTGCCTGCGCGGCGTTGCCCGCCTTCGCGCAATCGAGCGTGACGCTCTACGGCCGCGTCGACACCGCGATCGAATACGCGAACGCCGGGCCGAACCACGTGACGCGCATGGGCAGCGGCAACCTGTTCGCGTCGCAGTGGGGGCTGAAGGGCGTCGAGGATCTCGGCGGCGGCTACGCGACGATCTTCAAGCTGGAAGATGGCTTCAACGCGGCGAGCGGCGCACTGTCGAACAGCAGCGCACTGTTCGGCCGCGAGGCGTGGGTCGGCATCACGGGGCCGTTCGGCGGCGTGCAGTTCGGTGAGCTTTACACGATCCTGCACACGACGCTCGTCACGTACAGCCTGCCGGGCCTCGGCGCGGGGCTCGCGTGGGGCAATGCGACGAACAACTTCGTCGGGCCCGCGTTCCTGCGCGTGCGCAACTCGATGCGCTACACGTCGCCGCGCCATGCGGGCTTCATGCTGCGCGCGATGGCCGCGCGCGGCACCAACGGCGCGGCCGGGCAGCCGTCGACGCTCGGCGATACGTACGGCGTGGGACTCAACTACGTGCGCGGCGGCCTGTCGGTGGACGTCGACACCATGCAGCAGAAGTTCAGCCCGGTGGCCGCGTCCGCGCTCGGCGGCACGAGCCCGGCCGCGAACGGCAACTACACGCTCGGCGCGATTTCGTACGATTTCAGCGTCGTGAAGGTGGCCGCGCTGTACATGCGTCATCGCGGCGGCCCCGACGTCGCGACCGCGATCGACAGCCAGAGCGCGTATCCGCACAGCGACATCATGGAGCTGAGCGCGACGGTGCCGATCGGGCGTGCGTCGCTGTTGTTGAGCGTGGGCCACTACCGCAAGGTCGCGGACAGCGACGGCAACGCCGATTCGTACGGCATCCGTTTCGACTATCCGCTGTCGAAGCGCACGGTGCTGTACACGGGCGCCGCGATGGTGCGCAACGGCGCGCATGCACGCTTCGTCGTGAACGGCGCGGCGGGGGGCGGTGTCGCGGTCGCCAAGCCGGGCGCGACCGCGAGTTCGATCGTCGCGGGCATCCTCACGTCGTTCTGAGCGTTTCGGTCGCTCCGGAACCGCGTGCCCTCCCGCTTGCACCGCTATGCGCAGGCGGGCGGCTGCGGCGCGAGCCATGCGTCGAACGGCGCCAGCTCGCCGATGTTGAACAGTTCGAGCAGCAGCGCACGCAGCCAGCGATGGCCGGGGTCGGCGTCGAAGCGCCGGTGCCAGTACGCATTGACGGCCCATTCGCCCGCACCGGCGATCTCGTACAGCACGCACGGCTGCCGCGCGGCAAACGTGATCGCGATCGTCTCCGGCAGGATCAGCGCATAGTCGCCGTCCTGCAGCAGCGCGGGCACCACCATGAAATCGGGGAGCGCCGCGCGCACGCGCGGCATCAGCCCGTGCCGTTCCAGCAACTGCATCGATTGCGGATGCGACGTGACCGCGACGAAGCGCAGCGTGTCGGGCGCGTCGCCATCGAGCACGTAATCGTCGGGTAGCGCGACGCGCTGCGCGGTGCGACGCGGCATCAGCAGCACGCAGCGCTCGTGCAGCAGCGCGGTGCGCTGGAAGTGGCTCGACGCATCGGCGAAATGCCCGAGCGCGAAGTCGATGCGCCCCGATTCGAGTGCGACATTGAGCTGGCATTCGTCGACGTGCAGCGTCTCGATCACCGCGCCCGGCGCGCGGCGGTCGAAGGCCGCGAGCAGCGTCGGCAGAAACGCGCTCGCCGCGAAATCGCTCATGTGCAGGCGGAACACGCGTTGCGTGCTGTCGGGCGTGAAGCGCGAGCCTTCGTCGAGCACGTCCTGCAGGATCGCGAGCGCCTTGTCGACCGACAGCGCGAGCCGCTGCGCGCGCGGCGTCGGCTCGACGCCGGTGCCGGTGCGCACGAACAGCGCGTCGCGGAACATCAGCCGCAGCCGGCCGAGCGCGTAGCTGACGGACGGCTGCGTGACGCCGAGCCGCAGCGCCGCGCGGCCGACGTGCCGCTCCTCGTACACGGCACGAAACGTCTTCAGCAAGTTGAGATCGAGATCCTGCACACGCAGTTCGGATGCATCGTTGTCGTGCGGTGCGGAATCGGTGCGGGCGGGGGCCGCCGAACGGCCGGGTGCGGAGTGCGTCATCGGGGTTGCCTCGCGGTGACGGAAGGCGCGTGGCCGTAACGCCGCGCATACGCCTTCGCGAAATGGCCGAAGCCATGGATGCCGTGTGCGATCAGCACGTCGGTCACGCTGCGCGCGTCGCCGCGTTGCAGCGCCGCGTGCACGGCGGCGAGCCGGCATTCGCGCACGTACGCGGCCGGCGTGGTGTGCAGGAACGCGCGGAACGCGTGCTGCAGCGTGCGCGGCGCGACGCCCGCGACCGCGGCCAGCGCGGCGAGTGCGAGCGGTTCGCCGAGGTGCGCGTTGACGTGATCGCACGCGCGCCGCACGTGCGCCGGTAGCGGCGGCGTGCCGCGCGTGAGCGCATCGCTGTACGAATGCGGCAGGTGCGTGAGCAGCAGCGACATCAGCCACGTGGTGAGGTCGGCACCGAAGGTCGTCGCGGCCGTGCCGAGGCCCGGCTGCGCGCCGAGCCGGCACAGGTATTCGAAGGTCGGCAGCAGCAGCGCGGCGCCCGCGCCGGTGCCACCGGCCGCGAGATCGAACTGCAGCGGCCGCGTGAGCGTGGCCTGCAGCATGTCCTGCAGCTTGCGTTCGAGCGCGCCGCGTTCGAGCCGCAGCACGAGGTTGCGGCAATCGGGGCTCGTGCTCAGGCGGCTCGCGAGCGCCGGCGACGACACGGTCAGCGCGCCGGGGCCGGCGCGCGCGACGACGCTGCCGGCCTGCAGTTCACATGCACCGGCGAGCGTCAGCCTGAACAGGAAGTGCTCGGCATCGTCGCCGAAGTCGATGCGCGTTTCGCGGCCGTAACAGAGTTCAAGCAGCGCGCCGTGATGCAGCGGCACTTCGTACAGCTCCGCATGAAACGGATCACGGCCACGCGCGGCCATCCGGTGCGGCCCGAGCCGGTGGGCGACCGCGCGTTCGACTTCGTCGGGGGCATGCAGCGTGCCGAGCCGGTTCGGCGCATGGCGGGACAGGGCGATATCCATTCACGGACCTCGTAGCGGATGCGGCGAGCGCGGCGGCATGCGCGTCGCCGCGATTGCGTTGCGCGAACGGGCGTGCCGTTGCGCGTTTTGAAGCGACGCGGCGAAAGCCGCCGCGTAGTCTCGGAAACACTCAATCACCGGGAGAAGACGATGAAGGTATGTGTTCTGGGCGGCGGCCACGGCTGCCATGCGGCGGCGATCGACCTGCTCGAGAAAGGCCACGACGTGACGTGGTGGCGGCGCGACCGCGAGCCGCATGCACGGCTGCGCGAGCTCGGCGTGCTGAACGTGACCGACTATCGCGGCACGCGCGCGGTGCCGCTCGGCGACGCGCCGGGTGCGATCCGCCTGACCGGCGAGCTCGCGGCCGCGCTGCGCGGTGCGCAACTCGTCGTGGTGCCGCTGCCGGCTACGTCGCATGACGCGCTCGCCGCGCAGGTCGCGCCGTTGCTGGAGGACGGCCAGGTCGTGTTCCTGCCGCCCGGCACGTTCGGCAGCGTCGTGTTCGCGCAGGCGGCGGCCGATGCCGGCAACCGTTCGCGCGTCGCATTCGCGGAGACGGGCACGCTGCCGTACCTCGTGCGCAAGCATGGCGACAACGACGTCGTGATCAGCGCCTATGCGACACGCTTGCCAACTGGTGTATTTCCCGCGAATGCGGCCGGCTGGGCGTTCGACGTGCTGCGTGCGGGCTATCCGTCGGTCGAGCCGGTCGAGGATGCGTTGTCCGGTGCGCTGATGAACGCGGGGCCCGTGATCCATCCGCCGCTGATCCTGATGAACGCCGGGCCGCTCGAACACTTCGACGCATGGGACATCCACAACGAAGGCACGCAGCCGTCGATCCGCCGCGTGACGAACGCGCTGGATGCCGAGCGCATCGCGGTGCGCGAAGCGCTCGGCTACCGCGCGCCGCATTTCCCGCTCGCGGATCACTACGCGGCGGAAGGCGACGAATGGATGTACGGGCGCGGCGCGCACGGCAAGCTGACCGATAGCGGCGACTGGCGCGAGAAGATCGATCTGCGTGCCCATCGCTACATGCTCGAGGACACCCGGCTCGGGCTGTCGTTCATCGTGTCGTGCGGGCGCTGGGCCGGCGTGCCGACGCCGGTCGCGCAGGGGTTGCTGAGCATCGCGAGCGCGGTGGCGGTGCGCGACCTGTATGCGGAAGGGCGCACGCTGGAGCGGCTCGGGATCGCGGCGCTGTCGAAGGACGCGATGCGTGCGCTGCTCGACAACGGAGTCGCGGGAGTATCAGCATGAGCGCGGCCGCCGATGTGACGCGTGTACACGTGCTCGGCGCGGGGCGCATGGGGCAGGGAATCGCGCTCGTGTTTGCCTTTGCCGGAATCGACGTGACGCTGATCGACTTCAAGCGGCGCGATGCGGCTGGCCAACGCGCCTTCGACGATCGCACGCGCGACGAGATCGCCAGGCCGCTGCATGCGCAGGTTGCGCTCGGACGCATCGATGCCGCGCAGGCCGATGTGGTCGTCGCACGCATCGCGATTGTTTCTCGGGATGGCGCTGAGGAAGCCGTGCGTGATGCAGAGGTCGTGTTCGAGGCGCTGCCCGAAGTGCTCGACGCGAAGGCCGACGCGTTGCGCTGGCTCGGCGAGCATGTCGATGCGCGCGCAACGATTGCGTCGACCACGTCGACGTTCGTCGTCACCGAATTGCAGCGCCACGTCGTGCACCCCGAACGAATGCTGAATGCGCACTGGCTGAACCCTGCATTGCTGATGCCGCTCGTCGAGATCAGCCGCAGCGACGCAACCGGCCAGTCGGTGGTCGATGCGCTCGCCGCGCTGCTCGAACGTGTCGGCAAGAAGCCGGTGATCTGCGGGCCGGCGCCCGGCTACATCGTGCCGCGCATCCAGGCGCTCGCGATGAACGAGGCCGCGCGGATGGTCGAGGAGGGTGTCGCAAGCGCGGAGGATATCGACACGGCCATCCGCACGGGTTTCGGCCCGCGCTTCGCGGTGCTCGGGCTGCTCGAATTCATCGACTGGGGCGGCTGCGACATCCTGTACTACGCGTCGACGTATCTGGCAGGCGAGATCGGCCCGCGCTTCGCGCCGGCCGCGAGCGTCGTGCGCAATATGGAAACCGGGTGCGACGGCGTGCGCACGGGGGCCGGCTTCCACGACTATGCGGACGTGGACGTGCCCGCGTACATGCGGCAGCGGCTCGGCGAATTCGCGCGGCTGCTCGATCATCTGGGATTGGCGCCGGTGTTCGACGGCGGGCGAAGCAGACAGGACGCGTAGCCCGGACGTCGATGTCGCGTGCGCTCGCGGTGCCACGAAAGCGCGCACGTGGCACCGTGAGCCGGTGTGTCCGACAGCCGCCGGCAAGCGCACGGGAACGGAAGCGGAGGCGGCCGACGCGTGCCGCACGCTCACACCGTGTCGCCGCGCGTGCCGGCATCAGGCGCGACGCGCGTCTCGCGCATCACGCACAGCGTCGCGACGGTCACGAGGCCGAGCGCGATGAGGAACAGCGACACCGGCCACGACGCGTGATAGCGCGCGAGCAGCGCGGTCGCGATCAGCGGCGACATCCCGCCCGCGAAGATCGATGCGACTTCATGCCCGAGCGCGACGCCGGAGTACCGCACCTCGGTGCTGAACAGCTCGCCGACGAGCGCGGGCAGCGTGCCGATCATCGCGCCGTGACTCACGGCGGTGCCGACCGTGAGCGCGAGCCACACGAGCGGCGTCACGCGCGTGTCGAGCAGCCAGAAGAACGGGAACGCGCACGCGACGAGGCTCAGCGCGCCGATCAGGTACACGGGCTTGCGGCCGATCCGGTCGGACAGCTTGCCCCACGCGAGCATCGCGCCCATCTCGACGATCATCGCGATCATCACGCCGGTCAGCATCACGCCGTTCGGGATGCCGACGTATTTGCCGTAGACGAGCGAGAACGCGAGGAAGATATAAGCGCCGCCGTTCTCGGCCACGCGCAGCCCCATCGCGAGCAGGATTTCCTTCGGATGGCGACGAATGCATTCGACGATCGGCAGGTGCGTGTGCGCGCCGCGCTTGCCGGCCTGCTCGAAGTCGCGGCTTTCCGGCAGATGGCGGCGGATATAGATGCCGATCGCGAAGATGGCGATGCTCGCGAGGAACGGCAGCCGCCAGCCCCAGGTGCGGAATGCGTCGTCCGGCAGCGCCTGCGCGGCGAGAAACGCGGCCGACGACAGCACGAAGCCGCCGCCCACGCCGAGCTGGCTCCACGCGGCGTAGTAGCCGCGCTGTTCCGGCGGCGCGTTCTCGCTGATCATCAGCACGCCGCCGCCCCATTCGCCGCCGGACGCGATCCCTTGCAGCAGGCGCAGCACGACGAGCGCGGCCGGCGCCCACACGCCGACCTGCGCATAGGTCGGCAGCAGGCCGATCGCGAAGGTCGACGCGCCCATGATCAGCAGCGTCCACACGAGCGACGCCTTGCGCCCGTAGCGATCGCCGACGTGGCCGAACACGATCCCGCCGAGCGGCCGCGCGACGAAGCCCAGCGCGAAGGCCGCGAACGCGGCGAGGCTGCCCGTGAGCGCCGACGCGCCGGGCGGGAAGAACACATGGCCGAACACGAGCGCCGCGGCCGTGCCGTAGACGAAAAAGTCGTACCACTCCATCGCGTTGCCGGCGACGGAGGCGATGACGACTCGGCGCAGCTGCCGGTCGGCGAGCGGCCGGGCGGCGCTCGGGGATTGCATGATGTCGGTCGGGACCATGGCGGACTCTGAAGGGGGAGGCGGGCGCGTGCCGTCTGTGCAGCACTGCGGGCTAGTGTTGTCGGCACCGCGCCCCCGGTCAAATCCGCAGAAAAAGGGGAGGGTCATCACTCCCGCTGATGATTGCCCCGGGCGCGGCCGCGCACTGATCCGTTCGACGCCGCGCGACACCTGCCATCAGGGAAAACCACATCGGCACATCGCCCGTCGCCGTTTCGTCAGCTTGCTTACGCGAGCCATTCACGTCTGAGCAAAGCGCGCCGCGTCCAGCGGGCGTGCGCGCTTTCGTTTCTCTTGCAGGGGCGCACCGTCCCCGCTCATCTCCCCGCCATTCGATTTTCAACTGCCGCCCAGTTGAACATTTCATTTCTTGATGCGATTACGGCTGGATACCATCCAGCGACTGTCTATACAACCCGATCGGGCGTATGGGCAGGAAAAAAAACACGACACATCGATGAACAGGTTTGGAGAAGAGGAGACGGAGATGGTGCGAATGAAGAGTAGGAAAACGGGCGCCGCACGCGTGGGCGTGGCGGTCGCCATGCTGTTTGCCGGCGCCGCGCACGCGCAGTCGACGGTGACGCTGTACGGGATCGTCGACGCGGGCGTGACCTACACGAACAACGCGAAGGGCCACGCATTGTGGCAATTCACCGGCGGCAACGAATCGGGCCCGCGCTGGGGCTTGATCGGCACCGAGGATCTCGGCGGCGGCCTGAAGGCGAACTTCCGCCTCGAGAACGGCTTCAACGTCGCGAACGGTGCGCTCGGCCAGGGCGGCCGGATGTTCGGGCGGTCGGCGTGGGTCGGGCTGAGCGGCGCGAACTGGGGCGCGGTGACGCTCGGCCGCCAGTACAACTCGACGCAGGACATCCTCGGCTCGCTGCAGATGAGCAGCTTCCTCGCGCAGTACTCGACGCACCCGTTCGACAACGACGACATCAACAACACGTTCCGCACCAACAACGCGGTGAAGTACCTGTCGCCGACGATCGCGGGCTTGCAGGCGAATCTCGTGTACGGCTTCTCGAACTCGACCGGCTTCGCGAACGACAACAGCTGGAGCGCGGGCGTCACGTACGTGAACGGGCCGCTCAACGCGGGCGCCGCGTATGCGCGCGTGAACCATCCGGCGGTCAGCACGAGCGGCGCCGTTGCTTCGGACAACTACTATCCGGCGTCGGAATCGGTGTTCGGCGCGAGCCTCGGGAACGCGATCCGCCAGCAGATCTGGGGCGCGGGCGGCAGCTACGCGATCGGGCCGGCCACGCTCGGCCTGCTGTACACGGGCTCGAACTTCGGGCAGGCGACGGGCGGCGCGCTGCGCTTCAACAACTACGAAGGCAGCCTGCGCTACCTGATCACGCCGGCGCTGATGGCCGCGGCCGGCTACACCTATACGCAGGTCGCGCGCGCCAGCGACAGCGGCCACTACCACCAGGTATCGGCCGGCGTGCAGTACCTGCTGTCCAAGCGCACCGACGTGTATGTGAACGGCTTCTACCAGAAGGCGTCGTCGGGTGTCGGCCGGGCGTGGATCGACGGCACCGACAGCGCGTCGTCGACGACGTCGCAGGTGGCGGTGGTGGTCGGCATCCGCCAGAAGTTCTGATGTCCTGACGCATACGCGTCTTCCGGAGGAGGCACTCATGAAACTCAAACTGTTGCTGGCGGCGTTGCCGTTCGTCGGGACGTATGCGGGCGGCTCGCTCGCCGAGGTGCGGCCGCTGCTGTTCGGGCTGCCGTTCCTGCTCGTGTGGAACCTGGTCTGGATGGCGGCCACCGCCGCGATCCTCGCGATCCTGTTCCATCTCGACGAGCGCGACGCGGCCCGCCCCGGCCGCCCGGGAGACGCGCGATGAACGCATCGATCCTCATCATCGCGGCGTTCGCCGTGTTCGCGCTGGCGATCGGCGTGATGGCGCGCCGTGGCCGCAAGCTCACGCTCGAGCAGTGGGCGGTCGGCGGGCGCGGCTTCGGCTCGCTGCTCACGTTCCTGCTGATGGCCGGCGAGGCGTTCTCGACGTTCTCGTTCCTCGGCGCGAGCGGCTGGACCTACAGCAAGGGCGTGCCCGCGTTCTACATCCTGTCGTACGGCTGCCTCGCGTTCGTGATCGGCTACTGGATGCTGCCGGCCGTCTGGCGTTACGCGAAGGCGCGCGGGCTCGTGTCGTTCGCCGACTACTTCGCGGCGAAGTACGACAGCCGCGCGATCGGCGTGCTGGTGTCGGTCGTCGCGGTGTTCGCGATGGTGTCGCTGCTGATGATCCAGTTGCGCGGGCTCGGCGTGATCGTGTCGGAGATGTCGTACGGGCTGATTCCGCAAGCGGCCGCGATCTGGATCGCCGCGACGCTGATGGCCGTGTACATGGTCGTGTCGGGCATTCACGGTTCGGCGAGCATCGCGATCTTCAAGGACGTGCTGATCCTCGCGATCGCGATCTTCCTCGGCCTGTACCTGCCGATGCATTACTACGGCGGCCTCGGCGCGATGTTCGCGAAGCTCGACGCCGCGCATCCCGAACTGCTGCGCATGCCCGAGCACGGCTTCAACCTGAGCTGGTACAACTCGACGATCCTGCTCACGTCGCTCGGCTACTACCTGTATCCGCACGGGTTCACCGCGATCTACGTCGCGAAGGACGAGCGCGCGCTGCGCCGCAACGTGATCCTGATGCCGCTGTACCAGGTGCTGATCGCGTTCCTGTTCCTCGTCGGCTTCGCGGCCGTGATGACCGTGCACGGGCTCGAAGGCGCGCAGGCCGATCTCGCGCTGCTGCGCCTCGTGAAGCAGACGTTCCCCGCGTGGTTCGTCGGCATCGTCGGCGGCACGGGCCTGCTGACCGCACTGGTGCCGGGTTCGCTGATCATGCTGAACGCGTCGACGACGATCGCGCGCAACATCTACCGCGAAGGTTTCGCGCCGAATGCGACCGACCGTGAGGTGACGCGCGTCGCGCGGATCGCGCTGCCGATCTTCACGCTGGTGGTCGTCTACTTCGTGCTGCGCGGCGGCGCGACGTTCGTCACGCTCGCGATCTTCTCGTCGAGCCTGCTCACGCAGCTCGTGCCGATGCTCGCGTCGAGTTTCCTGAAGCGGCCGTTCGGCACGCGCGAAGGTGCGTTCGCGGGGATCGTCGCCGGCGCGATCGTGATCGCGATGACGAACTACTATGGCGTGACGCTCGCGTCGCTGTTCCCGCGCGCGTCGAACACGCTGACGTCGATCAACCCCGGGCTCGTCGCGCTTGCGGTGAATGCGGTGGTGTTCATCGTGATCAGCGCGGGGCAGCGTAGGCTGAAGGCGCGGGTTGCAACGCCGGTCGGTTCCGCGTGACGGCTGGACGGCTGGGCGGCAATGAAATCAATCGAACGACAACAGGATACTGTGCGATGACGACCGAGGACAACCAGGCGGACAACCGCGAAGCGATCGACACGTTGATCGCGAATGGCTGCGTGATCACGATGGATCCGCAGCGGCGCGTGATCGAGCATGGCGCGGTGGCCGTGAAAGGCGATCGCATCGTCGCCGTGGGCGGCACCGATGAACTGCAGGCCCGCTACCGCGCCGCACGCACGATCGACGCGCGCCGCAAGGCCGTGCTGCCGGGCCTGATCGATGCGCATGCGCACGCGGGCCACGCGATGCTTCGCACGATCGGCGGCGCGGACGGCGACGCATGGTCGGCTGCGGCCGAGACGATCTACACGCGTGCGTCCGACGAGGCGTTCTGGGAAGCCGAATCGCACCTTGCCGCGCTCGAACGGCTGAAGGCCGGCGTGACGACGGGCGTGTCGCTGCTCGGCGGCGGCAACTCGATCATGCGCGTCGACGATCCGGTCTACGCACGGCGCCATTGCGATGCGGTGGTGCGCACCGGTACGCGCTCGATCGTCGCGGTCGGCCCGTCGCGGCCGCCCGCGCCGCGTGCTTACACGCGCCACACGCCGGACGGCAGCGACACGCGCGACATCGGCTTCGACACGATGTACGCAGTGTGCCAAAGCATCATCGACGAATGCCACGGCGATGCCGACGGCCGGATCCGCATCGCGCTCACGCTGCCCGTGTACGGGCCCGATCACGACCCCGAACTCGCGCGGTACGAACGCGACTTCCGCGACCAGGCCGCCCGTTACGGCGCGCTGGCGCGCGAGCGCGGGCTGACGTTCACGCAGGACGGCCACCGCGCGGGCACGCTCGCGTTCGCGCATCGCGAACTCGGCTTGCTCGGCCCGACGTCGTTCATGTCGCACAGCATCGACTTGACCGACGACGACATCGCGGCATGCGTCGAGACGGGCACCGCGATCGTCCACAACCCGAGCGCGATCATGTCGATCATCGGGCGCTGCCCGGTGCCCGAGCTGATCGATGCGGGCGTGACGGTGGCGATCGCGTCGGACGGCGCGGCGCCCGATCGCGGCTACGACATGTTCCGCCACATGTGGCAGTGCATGCATTACCACCGCCGGCATTTCCGCGACCCGGACGTGCTGCCGCACGGCAAGGTGCTGGAGATGGTGACGATCGACGCGGCGAAGGCGCTGTCGGTCGATCACGAAGTCGGTTCGCTCGAAGCCGGCAAGCTCGCCGACGTCATCCTCGTCGACCTGTTCCGGCCGCACATGATGCCGATGAACATGCCGGTGTATCGCGTGACGTGCTTTGCGAACGCGGCCGACGTGTGCATGACGATGGTCGGCGGAAGGGTGCTGATGGAGGATCGGCGGGTGTTGTCGGTCGACGAGGAGGCGGTTCTCGAACGGGTGAACGAAGTCGCGGCGATCACGATCGAACGCGGCGGGTTGCATCATTTGCTCGACGAGCCGAAGACGCTGTGGGGGCGGAGCCGCTACTGAGCGGGCATGCGGCAGCCGGCATGCGGCGACCGTTCCGCCACGCCGGCCCGGTTCGGGCCGGCTCGTGTTCAGCTCAAGCGAGACTGCCGGGTGCCAGCCGCACCACCTTCGCCGGCGCAGCCCGGAACGTCGGGCTTTGCGCATCGTTGGCGATCATGTGAGGCGTCACGTCGTGCGCGGCCAACGCGTCCGCCGATGCCCAGCGCTCGATCAGCACAAAGCCGTTCTCGTCGCCGACGACGGGATGCAGGTCGTACTGGAGGCACCCGGGTTCTGCCCGAACCGTGGGTGCCAGCCGCTCATAGGCGGCAATCTGCTCGTGACGCTTGCCGGGAAGGGTTTGAATCGAGATGACGAGCAGCACCTCGCGTGCGTGGCTGTGGCTTTGACGATCGACTTCGTTCATGGCGACTCCTGGTTGGTGTGCGTGATGCCGACGAACTGGCGGGGCGCCGTAAACGCGAGAAGCCCCGTCGCTGCCGGCGGGGCTCCTGGTGCATGCAACTGCGATGACTACCGCGCGCGCATTCCGGACGACCCGCCGTTGGCGATGGTCGTCGTGGTCGTGACGCTTGCGAGGGGAGTCGGATCGCGCTGCATGAACGCAAGGTAGCGCGATCGGCCGGGGCGCGTCAACCGCACCGGTTCTCGATCCATCGCGTCAGCGACGGTAGATGAACTCCAGGTCAGTCGCATCCCCGACCTTGAAATCGTACGTGCCGACCTTCCTGAAACCGGCCTTCTCGTAGAAGGCGATGGCCTTCGCGTTGCCGGACCACACGCCAAGCCACACCGGGCCGGGGCGTTCCGTGGCCAGATAGTCCAGTGCGGAATCGAACAACGCGCGCCCGGCGCCGGTCCCTTGCGTTCCGCGCCGAAGGTAGATCTGATGGATTTCCCCCGCACCGTCGGTAACCTCCGGGTGCGGGAGCTTGCACGGCCCCGCGTGCGCATACCCCACCAGCCGGCCATCGTCGCTTTCGGCGACCCACGTGCGGCACTGGGGATCGTTGAGCTGGCCCGTGACCGTCTCCACCGAGTAGGCCTGGGTCTCGTACGCAGCCAGATCGTGCGGCGGGTAGTCGATATTGAATCCGTCTTGCAGAAAGGTTTCGCGAAACGTGTCGCGCTTCAGTTCGGCAAGGGGGATGGCATCGGACGGCGTGGCAACGCGGATCAACATGGAGGATGGCTGGGTTCGTGGATCGGGCAGACAGTTTATCCCGGCTGACGCGAGGCTTGCGAGCGCCGGGTCGACCTGCGTGTAAGCCGTATCAAGGGCGTACAAGCCCGGACCTGATCCACCGCAAGGCAATCCTGATGATGCCGGTGGTTGACGGCCGACGGACATGCTAGGATTTCCGACAAACAACTTCGGAGACTGCCATGCCGTTCATCTGCGAAAACGTTGCATGCCGCGCCGTGCTGGCTCGCGGGCAGGTCAGGCCCCATCAGGAGGACGCGGGGTGGTGCTTCTACTGCCCGGACTGCAACACCCGGAACGAGTTGATGTATGTCGACGTGGCCGGCGGCGCCGTCGAACTGGTTCAGCCGGAGCGCGCCAGCCCGCCGCACAAGGTGGTGGCAACGGCCCGGCCGTTGCAGGACGGCAAATACGCCGCGCAGTTGAGCGTTCAGCGGGCGCTCGCCGTGAAGGGAACGTACGCGGCCGAGGAACACTGGGATGAACTCGGTGTGTTCGGCGACGCGCAGGAAGCCGTCGCGCACGCGAAGTCGTTCGCCACCGACCTGTTGCAGCGCGCGGCGTAGTCGAAATCATTCGGTCAACGAACAAGCGGTGTCGCGCACGCCTGCGTGACACCGCTTTGCGTTGCCCGTTCGTTCCCGTCAGTTGTAGATGTCGAACGAGAAATACTTCTTCGCGATCCGCTGGTACGTCCCGTCCTGGATCAGGCTCGCGAGCGCCTGGTTGATCTGCGTGCGCAGCGCGTCGTCATCCTTGCGCACGCCGATCGCCGAACCCACGCCAAGTGTCTTCTGGTCATGCAGCGGCGGCCCCGCGAATTCGAAGTTCACGCCCTTCGCGGTTTTCAGGAAACCGAGGTCGGCCTGCACCGACGATTGCAGCGACGCATCGAGCCGCCCCGACAGCAGGTCCTGGTAGACGAGATCCTGCGTCTGGTACGTGCGGACGATCACGCCCTTCGGCTCCCAGTACGTCCGTGCATAGGTTTCCTGCGTCGAACCCTGCTCGACGCCGACGCTCTTGCCCTGCAGCGATTCGGGTGTCGGCTGCAGGTTCGAGCCGCGCCGCGCGACGAGCCGGGGCGGCACGTTGTCGATCTTGTCCGTGAACGCGATCTGCGCGAGGCGCTTCTCGGTCACGCTCATCGACGACAGCACGCCGTCGAACTTGCGCGCCTTCAGCGCGGGGATCATCCCGTCGAACGCGTTCTCGACCCACACGCAGCGCACCTTCATCCGTTCGCAGATCGCATTGCCGAGATCGATGTCGAAGCCGACGAGCTTGCCGTCGGGCGCGAGCGATTCGAACGGCGCATAGCTGGGGTCGACGCCGAGGCGCAGCACCGCCGGGTCTTTCGCGGCGGCGGCGCCGGCCGTCAGCGCGAGCGCCACGGCCAGGACGAGCTTTTTCATGTCTGTCTCCAATACCGATTGAGGGTGTTTGTTCTGAAGTGAACCAGCGGCCGTGGGGCGTGACTGCCCGCGCCCGGCCATGCGCGGGCGGCTGGACGTTGCGCCGGCAGCGGCCGGCGAAACGTCCGGATTCGAAGGGGGCGTTAGCGGGCGGCGCCGATGATGCGCACCATGCCGTGCCGGTAGCCGGCGGGCGCGAACGCGGCGTTCAGCGCGGCCATCGCGGCGATCACGCCGAGATGCATCCACCACGCGATCGCGAAGCCGCCGCCCGCGTCGCGCAGCCAGCCGATCAGCCAGGGGCTCGCTGCGACGGTCAGGAAGCCGATGCCCTGCACGAACGCGGCGAGCGCGCCGGCGAGCCGCGCATCGGGCAGGTGGTCGAGCGTGACGATCAGGCTCATCGAGAAGAAGCCGCCGAGACCGAGGCCGACGCTCGCGACCCAGAGCCACGGCGCGAGCGCGGGCAGCGCGGCGAACCCGATGAAGCCGGCCGCCTGCAGCGCGAGCGTGAGCCACAGCACGGCGCGGCGGTCGGGCGAGCGTTTTGCGAGCATCGGCATCGCGAGCGCGCCGGTTGCCTGGAACAGCGCCATCCACGCGAGCAGGTTGCCGCTCGCTTGCGGACTCATGCCGATGCCGCGGTAGAACGCGGGCAGCCATGCGACGAGGCTGGCGTAGCCGCTGTTGCTGAGCCCGAAGAACAGGGCGAGCTGCCATGCGCGCGGAACGCGGATGAACGCGGTGAGCGGAGCCGCTACGGCCGTCGCGCGCACGGCGTCGGGCGGCGCCTTCGCCCGCCACAGCGCGAGCGTGACGAGCGCGGGCACGGCCCACACGGCGAGCGCGAGATGCCAGCCGCCCTGCGCGGCGAGCCACGGGCTCGCGACCGCGCCGAACGCGCCGCCGCCGACCAGCGCGGCCGAGTAGAGGCCCATCGCGAGCGGCAGCCGGTCGACGAACCAGCGTTTCGCGAGGCCGGGTACGAGCGCCTGGATCACGGCGACGCCGGCGCCCGCGACGATCGCGGTGCCGATCAGGCCGGCGCTGCCGCCGGTCCACAGGCGCGCCGTGCAGCCTGCCGCGATCAGCGCCAGCGCGACGCTCAGCGCGCGCCGCTCGCCCACGCGCCGCGCGAGCCCGACGCCGACCCCGGCGACGACACCCATCAGCACGAACGGCAGCGTGGTCAGCAGCGCGGCCGCGCGAAAGCCGAGGCCCGTGTCGGCGCGCACGACGTCGAGCACGGGGCCGAACGCGGTCAGGAACGGACGCAGGTTGAGGCCGGCCAGCACCAGCAGCGCGAGCGCGCCATAGGACACGGACGCCACATGCGGGCGGTGGACGGCTTGCGCGGTGCCGGGGTCGGACATCGGGATGCTCCAGGGAGGGGCCGGTGGCCCTGTGATGCGATGCCGAAAGGGTAAGCGCGCGCTACGCCAGGTGAAAATTAAATATTCGACTGGGAATCAGTGCGGAATGCGATGGGGTAGAGCGGGGCGACGGGGCCGGATGAGGTGACCGGCGATACGGCGTGAAAGCTCATTCATCGGATGAAACGCGCACCGTCATGCGACGGGCATCTGCTCGGCCAGCGCTTGCGCGCGCGCGGCCACCAGCGA
The DNA here is from genome assembly GCF_002223155.1 of Burkholderia sp. AU31652. Classification (NCBI taxonomy): domain Bacteria; kingdom Pseudomonadati; phylum Pseudomonadota; class Betaproteobacteria; order Burkholderiales; family Burkholderiaceae; genus Burkholderia; species Burkholderia sp. AU31652. The sequence goes on from NZ_NKFG01000005.1 coordinate 670,456, forward strand.
CCGGACGAGCGCGCGATCGGCTGCCGTTTCCGGCGTAAAGATCACGAGCGTCTGGTCGGGCCGGCCGCTCACCGCGAACGCCGAGTATTCGAGCGCGATGCGCCCGACGGCCGGATGGTGGATCTCCTTGGTCCCTTCTTCGTGCGAGCGGACATCGTGGTCGCGCCACAGCGCGTCGAACTCCGCGCTCGCCGCGCGCATCTCGTCGACGAATGCCTGGACGGCCTGCGTCGCACCGCCGCGCGCGACGTCGGCGCGAAACGCGCCCACCGCGAACCGCGCGACGCGTTCCCAGTTCGCCTGCACGCCGCGCACGTGCGGATCGACGAAGATGAGCCGCAGGATGTTGCGCCGTTGCGGCGACAGCGTCGTGTAGTCGGTCAGCGTCGCGGCTGCCGCGTCGTTCCATGCGACGACGTCCCACGTCGCCGAGCGCACGATCGCCGGGCTCGCGTCGAGCGAATCGAGCACGTGCTGCACGCGCGGCGACACATGGTCGGCTGCGTGATAGCGCACTTCCGGCAGGTGGCCGACGCCGATCAGGAACAGGTGCTCGCGCTCGGCGTCGTTCAGCAGCAGCGCGCGGGCGAGCCGGTCGAGCACGTCGGCCGACGGCGCCCCGCCGCGCCCCTGTTCGAGCCACGTGTACCACGCGGTGCTCACGTGCGCGCGCTCGGCGACTTCCTCGCGCCGCAGGCCCGGCGTGCGGCGCCGCGTGGCCGGCAGGCCGAGCGCGGCCGGGTCGAGTTTCTCGCGGCGGGCCCGAAGGTAGGCGCCGAGCAGGTTGTCGGGGGCGTCAGCCATAGCCTGTTAGTTCGTTTACCGGTAAACCGTCACGACTTCACCGTGCACGGCGATCGACAGATAGTAAGCCTCCCTGCCATCTGGAGGTGTTGAACATGCGTGTCTTTGTTACTGGAGCGTCGGGCTTCGTCGGTGCGGCCGTCGTGGCCGAACTCATGGCTGCCGGGCACTCGGTGCTCGGCCTCGCGCGGTCGGATGCGGCCGCGTCGTCGGTCGCGGCGGCCGGCGCCGATGTCCACCGCGGGTCGCTGGAGGATCTCGACAGCCTCACGCGCGGGGCCGAAGCCGCCGATGCGGTGATCCATACGGGATTCAATCACGACTTCTCGCGCTTCGCGCAGAACTGCGAGCTCGATCGCCGCGCGATCGAGACGATCGGCGCGGCGCTCGCGGGCTCGGCGCGGCCGCTGGTCGTCACGTCGGGCCTCGCGCTCGTCGCGCCGGGGCGCGCGGCGACGGAGGACGATCCGCCCGTGCCGGTGTCGTCGACTTACCCGCGGGCGTCCGAAGCGACCGCGGTCGCGCTGGAAGCGCGCGGCGTGCACGCGTCGGTTGTGCGCCTGCCGCCGTCCGTGCACGGCGACGGCGATCACGCTTTCGTGCCGCGCCTGATCGCGTTCGCGCGGGAGAAGGGCGCGTCGGCCTACATCGGCGCAGGCGACAACCGCTGGCCGGCCGTGCACCGGTTCGACGCGGCGCGTGTGTACCGGCTCGCGATCGAACGCGGTGCGGCCGGCGCGCGCTATCACGCGGTCGACGATACCGGCGTGCGGTTCAGGGACATCGCGGAAGTGATCGGCCGGCGGCTGAACGTGCCGGTCGTCGCGAAAACGCCGGCGGAAGCCGGCGAACACTTCGGCTGGTTCGCGATGTTCGCGGGGATGGATGCGCCGGCCACGAGCGAGCGCACGCGTGCATCGCTCGACTGGGCGCCGACGCAGCCGGGGCTGCTGGCCGATATCGACCGGCCTCGGTATTTCGAAAGCTGAACGGGGGGCGGGCGTGCCGCCGTTTCCAGACAAGCGGCCCGCCCGCCCCGCATTGTTCACACCGTGACGACGATCTTCCCGACCTGCGCACCGGCCTCCATGTACCGATGCGCTTCCACGATGTCGTCGAACGCGAACGTGCGATCGATCAGCGGCTTCAGCGCGCCGCCCGCCATCCGTCAATCGACCGGATGCAGATCCTGCAGCAGCGTCGGCACGAGCTCCGACACGGTCGGGTGGATATGCATCGCACGGCTGATCGTCGTGTACGGCGCGCCGGCGGCCATCACGTCGAGCATCCCGTGCACGACTTCGTCGCCCGTCACGCCGAGGATCGATGCACCGAGGATCGCGTGGCTGTCCGCGTCGACGATCACCTTCATGAAGCCCAGGCTCTCGCCTTTTTCCACCGCGCGGCCGACGCGCGTCATCGGGCGCGTGCCGACGAGCAGCCGGCGGCCGGTCTGCTTCGCTTGCGCGAGCGTCATGCCGATGCGGCCGAGCGGCGGATCGACGTACAGCGCGTACGCCGCGATGCGATCGGACACCTTGCGCGGATCGTTGTCGAGCAGGTTGGCCGCGACGATCTCGTAGTCGTTGTACGCGGTGTGCGTGAACGCGCCGCGCCCGTTGCAGTCGCCGAGCGCCCAGATGCCGGGCACGTTCGTGCGCAATTGTTCGTCGACCTCGATGTAGCCGCGCGCGTCGGTCGAGACGCCCGCGCGTTCGAGCCCGAGATCGTCGGTGTTCGGCACGCGTCCGACCGCGAGCAGCAGGTGCGAGCCCGCGACCTCGCGGCCGCCGCCCGCGCAGTCGAGGCCGACCGCGATGCCGCTGCCGTCGCGCCGCGCGCTCAGGCAGGTCGCGTCGAGCTGCACGTCGATCCCTTCGTTTTCGAGAATCTCGCGCACTGCCTGCGACACGTCTTCGTCCTCGCGCCGGATCAGGCGCGAACCCTGCTCGACGATCGTGACCTTCGAGCCGAAGCGGCGATACATCTGGCCGAACTCGAGCCCGATGTAGCTGCCGCCGACGATCACGAGATGCTCGGGCAGGAAGTCGACGTCCATCATCGTCGAGTTGGTCAGGTAGGGCACCGTGTCGAGGCCCGGCATGGCCGGCACCTGCGCGCGCCCGCCGACGTTGATGAAGATGCGTTCCGCTTCGAGCACGTCGTCGCCCACGCGCACCGTGTTGGCCTGCTCGAAGCGGGCGTGACCCTGAAACACGGTCGTGTTCGCGAGGCCGCGCACCCATTGCTCGACGCCGTGGTTCGAGCGGCCGGAGATCTGGTCCTTGCGCGCCTTCACGGCTTTCATGTCGACGGTGACGGGGCCGCCGACCGACACGCCGTATTCGCTGGCGCGGCGCGCGAGCTGCGCGGCGTAGGCGCTTGCGATCAGCGTCTTGGTCGGGATGCAGCCGGTGTTCACGCAGGTGCCGCCGAAGCGGCCGCGCTCGATGATCGCGACCTTCATCCCGGCGGCGGACAGCCGCGCGGCGAGTGGCGGCCCGGCTTGACCGGTGCCGATGACGATCGCGTCGAAGTGTTGCGTCATGTCGTCCTCCAGTGCGGGTGCAGCGAGGGAACGCGTGCGGGCGAGCCGCGTGCGAGGCCGGCGCACGGTCGCGCGACGGCAAGCGTTCATGGTAGTCCTGTTGGCGAGCGCTCGCGAGCGCGGGTGAGGCGGGACGTGACGGTATCCGGCCGTACCCGCGCCGGCCGGCGTGCGATGCAACCGGTCGCGGCGCGTGGCACCGGCCGCGTCAGTCCTTGCGTTTCCATTGACCGAACGACACCGGTCGATGCGCATCGGCGCGCGTGACGGTGACGTGGTCGGGCTGGTCGTCGAGCGGAAATGATTGGGTGATGATCTGGTTCGAGAACAGCCACCCGTGCGTGCGCGGGTCGTAGCGGAACGTCACGTAGTCGCTCCAGTGCTGCCCGCACGCGACGAAGTTCTGCACGGTGAAATAGTGGCCCTTGATCGCGAAGCCATTGTCGGCGGCATCGTCAGGATCGAACGGGTCGCACTGGCCGCCTTCGTTCGCGCGCAGCACGACCTGGTCGTTGCGCGCGACGAGCCGGAACGCGTGATCCGGCTGTTCCTCGAAGATCAGCAGCGGACGCGGCGACGGCTGCTCGCGCGTATCGACCGCCCGATGCACGACGACGAGCAAGCTGTGCCGCCCGTTGTCGAGATCCGGCCCGGCATGCGCGAGCAGCGGCTGGTAGCCGGGCGGCAACTGCGCCGCGACCGATTTCGGCAGGTCGCCGGCGCGGACATTGAACGAAAGCGCGGCGAGCAGCGGGAGGAGCACGAACGGCAAGCGGGAAACGCGCATCACGGGGTATCCGGTCGAAAGGAGAAAAGAGGTGCCGATGGCGTGGATGTTACAAATCCCGCCCGAGAAACTCGGTGCCCGGCACCGGGTTGAACGCGACGGGCGGCGCGGGCGTGAAGCCGAGCGACGCATACAGTTTCCTGGCAGCGACGAATTCGGGCAGCACGTCGAGGCACATGCGCGCATAGCCGGCCGCCTTCGCGTCGTGCAGCAGCCGTTCGACGAGCCGGCGGCCGACGTTCAGCCCGCGCGCGTCGGGGCGTACATAGACGCGCTTCATCTCGCACGTCGTCGCGTCGATCTCGCGAAACGCCGCGCAGCCCACCGCGCGCTCGCCTTGCCACGCGAGCAGCAGCTGCCCGCGCGGCGCCGCGTACTTGCCGGGCAGTGCGGCGATTTCGGGCTCGTAGTCCTGGAATTCGAGGCTGACGGTCGGGCTCGCGATGTACTCGCGGAAGATCGCCTCGACGGCACGGGCGTCATCGGGATAGCGGGCGGCGCGAATCTCGATCATGGGGGCGGCGCGAATCACGGGAAAGAGGGCCAGCATAGCAGCGCAAAGCCGCTTTCGGCCATGCGCGAAGCGTGCCAGAATCAGCGGCTCGACCCTCGGACACGACACGCAGGCGCTGGCGATCCGGCGTCGCTCACCAAGGAGACTTCGATGACTGCATCGGCTGCCGTACTCGCCATCCTGGCCGCGCTGTTTCTCGGCGCGATGATTCCGGGCCCGAGCTTCGTGCTCGTTGCCCGCAATTCGATCGGGCTGTCGCGCCGCGACGGGCTCGCGACCGCGCTCGGCATGGGCATCGGCGGCATCGTGTTCGGTGGCGTCGCGCTGGCCGGGCTCTATACGCTGCTGCAGGCCGTCGAATGGCTGTACGTGGGCCTCAAGGTGGCGGGCGGCGCGTACCTGATCTACATGGCGTCGAAGATCTGGCGCGGCGCCGACCGGCCGATCGCGATGGACGATCCGCAGGCGATGGCCGGCGGCAGCGCGCGCAAGTCGTTCTGGACGGGCCTCACGACCCAGCTCAGCAACCCGAAGACGGCGATCTGGTACGGCAGCATCTTCGCGGCGCTGCTCCCGCAGCATCCGCCGCTGTGGTGCTATCTGGCGCTGCCGCCGCTCGTGTTCGGCGTCGAGTTCGGCTGGTACACGATCGTCGCGCTGTGCTTCTCCACGCGCCGGCCGCGCGAGCTCTACCTGCGCGCGAAGAAGTGGGTCGACCGCATCGCCGCCGGCGCGATCACGCTGCTCGGGCTGCGACTGATCCTGAATGCGCCGAAAGCGGGCATCTGACCGCATCTAACCGCTTCCATTCCCGATCTGCATCGCACGGCGGCCGGCCATTCCCGTGGCCGGCTGCCGGCGCGCGCCGCGCGAACGCGCATCGACGTCAGCATCACGCTTCGCTGAACCGCGCCAGCAGCGCCGCGAACCGCGTGTCGTCCGGAAATGCCTTCACTTCATACCGCACCGGGCGATGCCCGGTGGCCGTCATCAGGTCGCCGCATGTGCGCAGCAGCTCTGCCAGCGGCACGTAGGCGGACTGCCCCGTCGAGCCGCGATGGAGCGCGACGATATCCGTCTCCGGCAGCAGGGAAGGCACGCCGTCGCTCCATACGCTGACGCTGAACAGGCTGCCGTCCTGGCGTTTGTACACCGAGTAGGTCGCCACGAAGAGGTCGGTGCCGTCGCGCTCGTGCACGTCGTTGAGCAGCATCCGCTGATCCTGGTAGTCGCCCGCGAGCTCGCCGATGCGCAGCGCATGCAGCTTCGCTTCGAGCCCTGCCGGCACGAAGCGCCGCCAGGCGGCGCCGTCCCAGCGCAGCATCAGCGGCGGCAGCGGGCGCGGCTGCGCCTGCGCCTGTTCGGCGAGGTCGACCATGGCGGCGAGCCCGGCCGGGTTGCGGTCGCCGGTGAGCAGCAGCACCGCGCGGTTCGGCGCCATCACGACCGGCGCGCCGGCGATCGGCTGCCGGTGGAGCAGGTCGGTCAGCAGCAGCCGCGCCGCGTCGTACGAGTCGTCGAATTGCGACAGGAATACCCCGTTCGGCAGCGCGGCCCACGGCGTCGACGATGCCGCCCGCAGGTTGTCGATCGCGATGTCGCAGGCTTCGTCGAACGAGACGCCCCATCGATCGAGCGTCGCGGTCGGCAGGCGCGCGATGTCGAGCTCGCCGTCGTATGCGATGCCGATCTCGATGTTCTCGCACAGCGGCCGGAACGCCAGCTCCGTGATGCCGAACTGCCCGGCCGTTTGCAGCGCCGTCACGCAGCGCTCGGTCGCGCTGCGGATCACGGGGCGCAGCTTCGCGCGCGCGGCGGCGAAATCCGTCGGGATCTCGTGCTGCATCATCGCGTTCGCCTGACGCTTCAGCACGGTGTCCCGCTCGGACGGCTTCGCGGCCGCGTAGTCGTGGAACAGGTTGTGCAGGTTGATGATGTTCGACGGCACATCCGACTGGACGAGGCAGCCCTTCTCGTCCTCGTGGCGCCAGGTGCGTGTGTCGCCCGATGCGCGCAGCGTGGCGATCAGGCGTTCGGCGAAGGCCTGCGGGGTCGGCGGTTTGCCGAAACGGTCGCGCAGGCGCGAGACGAGATTGGCAAGCATCGTGTGCGGTCGGGCCGGGCCCGTCTGTTGTCATCGTGGGTCGGTGGCGCCTGCTCTCACGGGTGCCGCCCGCGGCCGGCACGCGTGGCTCGGCGGGTGCTTTGATGGTAGTGCAACGTGGCCGGTATCGTCGGACGATATTTGCGATGGGCGATGGGCGATGGGCGATGGGCGATGGGCGACGGGCGACGGGCGACGGGCGACGGGCGAGGGCGAGGGCAAGGGCAAGGGCAAGGGCAAGGGCAAGGGCAAGGGCAAGGGCAAGGGCAAGGGCAAGGGCAAGGGCAAGGGCGCGGTGGAACCGTCGCCGCAGCCGCCCCCGGTCGCCCGCCGAGCCTTGCGCGGCGGGCGTTCGCGTGTGTCGCCCGCCGCGCCGATCGGCGCCGCTTCCCCGATTCTGGCGGCCGACCGCCCGGCGACGTGTAAACTGCTGCCTTTTTTGACGGTTTGCAGCATGGTGCAAGCACCTCCGCGCCCGGCGCTGAGCGGCCCGGCGCTCGTCCGGCTGCTCGCGCGCCTGGCCGATGCCGACGTCGCGGAATCCCGGCAGACGCTGTCCGACCGGCTGAGCCAGTGGCTCGGCTGGACCGACGCGATCACGCTGTCGTCCGCACTGAACGCGAGCCCGCCCGGCGTCGCGGCCGGCGTGCGCGGCTACGACGCGGAGCGCGACTGCGCGCGCGTGCGCCACGAGCTCGCGCAGGCGATCACGGCCACCAACCGGCCGCGTGCGCGGCGCCGGCCCGGCGATCCGCCGCCGCCGGCCGCCGACACGGCCGATTTCGCGGACTTCCGTCAGCGTTATCTGACCCTGCAGCAGGACATGGAAACGGCGATCGGTCAGTTGCGCGGCCGCCTGCGGGTCGCGGTCGCCGCGCGCTCGTCCGGGATGGCGCGGCTCGCGACGCTCGACGCGATCATGGAGCGCGTGCTCGGCGCGCGCGAGCGCAGCCTGCTGTCGGCCATCCCCGCGCTGCTCGGCACCCGTTTCGGGCGGCTGCGCGACGCGGAGCGGCAGGCGCTGGCCGACGCCGAATCCGCGGCCGCGGCCGCAGCCGCAGCTGATCCGGCCGACGACGCCGCGGTGGTAGCCGACGCCACGGCCGTCGCGGCAATCGTGCCCGGCGCATGGCTCGATACGTTTCGCGACGAGATGCAAAGCATCCTGCTTGCCGAACTCGAAGTCCGGTTTCAAACGGTAGACGGGCTGCTCGCGGCCCTTCGCACCAGCTAATCAACACGCTATGTCCAGAATTCGCCTTGATCTCGTTGTCTTCGTCGCCGGTCTGCTCGCTGTGGGCTGGATCGGCGTCGGCTATGTCGCGTCGAACCCGCTGGCCGCGGCCGTCACGCTGCTGATCGCCGCGTGCTACGTCGCCGGCGCATGGGAACTGCTGCGCTACCGGCAGGCCACCGCCACGCTGTCGCGCGCGGTCGCCGGCCTGACCGAGCCGCCAGCGAAGCTCGACACGTGGCTCGACACGCTGCACCCGGGCCTGCGCGGCGCCGTGCGCGCGCGGGTCGAAGGCGCGCGCGCCGCGCTGCCGGGTCCGTCGCTCACGCCCTACTTGGTCGGCCTGCTCGTGCTGCTCGGCATGCTCGGCACGCTGCTCGGGATGGTCGTCACGCTGAAGGGCACCGGCGCCGCGCTCGAAAGCGCGACCGATCTCGACGCGATCCGCGCGTCGCTGATCGCGCCGGTGAAGGGCCTCGGGTTCGCATTCGGCACGTCGATCGCCGGCGTCGCGACCTCCGCGATGCTCGGGCTGCTGTCCGCACTGGTGCGCCGCGAGCGGATCGACGCGGCCCAGCAGCTCGACGCGAAGATCGCGACGACGCTGCGCGTGCATTCGTCCGCGCACCAGCGCGACGAATCGTTCCGGCTGCTGCAGCGCCAGGCCGACGTGATGCCGGCGCTGGTCGACCGGCTGCAGACGATGATGACGACGCTCGAGGCGCGCAGCGTCGCGCTGCACGATCGCCAGATCGAAAGCCAGCAGGCGTTTTTCGACCGCACCGAGCGCGCGTATGCGGGCCTCGCGTCGAATGTCGGCGACGCGCTGAAGGAAAGCGCCGCCGAAAGCGCGCGCGTGGCCGGTGCCGCGCTGCAGCCGGTCGTCGCCGCGACGATGACCGGGCTCGCGCAGGAGATGGCCGCGCTGCGCGATACCGTGACGGGCGCCGTGCAGCGTCAGCTCGACGGGCTGACGGACGGCTTCGAGAAGACCACCGGCAACGTGACGGCCGTCTGGAACCGCGCGCTCGACGAACAGCGCCGCGCGGGCGATGCCGTCGCGCAGCAGCTGCAGACGACGCTCGGCCAGTTCACCGACACGTTCTCGCAGCGTTCGACGGCGCTGCTCGACGGCGTGGCGACGCGCCTCGAATCGACGGAAAACCGCCTGTCGGAAGCATGGCGCGATGCGCTGTCGCGCCAGGAGCAGGTCGGCGAGACGCTGGCCGGCCAGCATGCGCGCGCGCTGGGCGAGGCCGCCGCGACGTTCGAACGCCATTCGGGCGCGACGCTTGCCGCGATGCGCGAGTCGCACGCGGGGCTGCAGACGCAACTGGCCGCACGCGACGAGGAACGTCTCGCCGCGTGGAACGACTCGCTGGCCGCGATGGCCGCGAAGCTCGGCGACGAATGGCAGCGCGCCGGCGCGCACAGCGCAGGCCGCCAGCAGGAAATCTGTGACGCACTGGCGCAAACGACGCGCGATCTCGCGACACAGGCTTCGACGTTCGAGCAACGTTCGAGCGAGTTGCTGTCGACGATCCGCGATTCGCATACAGGCCTGCAGACGCAACTGGCCGCACGCGATGAAGAACGTCTGTCCGCATGGAACGATTCGCTGGCCGCGATGGCCGCGAAGCTTGGCGACGAATGGCAGCGCGCCGGCGTGCATAGTGCGGGCCGTCAGCAGGAAATCTGCGACGCACTGGCGCAAACGACGCGCGATCTCACCACGCAGGCTTCGACGTTCGAACAACGCTCGAACGCGTTGCTGTCGACGATCCGCGATTCGCACACGGGCCTGCAGACGCAGCTGGCTGCACGCGACGAGGAACGCCTCGCTGCATGGAACGACTCGCTGGCCGCGATGGCCGCGAAACTGGGTGACGAATGGCAGCGCGCAGGCGTGCACAGCGCAGGCCGCCAGCAGGAAATCTGCGACGCACTGGCGCAAACGACGCGCGATCTGACCGCACAGGCTTCGACGTTCGAACAACGCTCGAACGAGCTGCTGTCGACGATCCGCGATTCGCATACGGGCCTGCAGACGCAGCTCGCGGCACGCGACGAGGAACGCCTCGCCGCGTGGAACGACTCGCTGGCCGCGATGGCTGCGAAGCTCAGCGACGAATGGCAGCGCGCAGGCGTGCACAGCGCGGGCCGTCAGCAGGAAATCTGCGACGCACTGGCGCAAACGACGCGCGATCTAACCGCACAGGCCTCGACGTTCGAACAGCGCTCGAACGAGTTGCTGTCGACGATCCGCGATTCGCATGCCGGCCTGCAGACACAACTGGCCGCACGCGACGAACAGCGCCTCGCGGCATGGAACGACTCGCTCGTCGCGATGGCCGCCGCGCTGCGCGACGAATGGGCGCAGACGAGCGCACAGGCCGCGACGCGCCAGCAGGACATCTGCGACACACTGGCCCGCACCGCGAACGACATCACCGCGCAGGCACAGGTGCATGCGAGCGACACGATCAACGAGATCGCGCGTCTCGTGCAGGCTGCATCGGAGGCGCCGAAGGCCGCGGCCGACGTCGTCGCCGAGCTGCGCCAGCGCCTGTCCGACAGCCTCGTGCACGACACCGCGATGCTCGAGGAACGCAGCCGCCTGCTCGCGACACTCGAAACGCTGCTCGGCGCGGTCAACCACGCGTCGACCGAACAGCGCACCGCGATCGACGCGCTCGTCAGCACGTCGGCCGACCTGCTCGACCGCGTCGGTGCGCGCTTCAACGACACCGTCGATGCCGAGACGCGCAAGCTAGACTCGGTGGCCGCACAGGTCACGGCGGGCGCCGTCGAGGTCGCGAGCCTCGGCGACGCGTTCGGGATGGCCGTGCAGGTATTCGGCGAGTCGAACGACAAGCTGCTGACCCATCTGCAGCGCATCGAGGCCGCGCTCGAGAAGTCGCTCGCGCGCAGCGACGAGCAGCTCGAGTACTACGTCGCACAGGCGCGCGAGGTGATCGACCTGAGCATGATGTCGCAGAAGCAGATCGTCGAAGACCTGCAGCAGCTCGCCGGCCGGCGGGCGAGCGTCGGAGCGTAACGCATGCACGACGAAATCGACGGCGGCGCGTCCTCCGCGCCGGTGTGGCCCGCGTTCGCCGACCTGATGTCGGTGCTGCTCGGCGCGTTCGTGCTGATCCTCGTCGGCGTGATCGGCATGCAGCTTCAGCTCACGTCGAAGCTCGAGGAAGCCGTGCGTGCGCGCCAGCAGGAAGCGCAGCAGCGCAAGTCGCTCGAGCAGGCGCTTGCCGGGCCGCTCGCGGCCGGCCGCGTGACGCTCGTGAACGGCCGTATCGGCATCAGCGGCAACGTGCTGTTCGCATTGAATTCCGACCAGTTGCAGCCCGCGGGCCGCGACCTGCTGAAGACGCTGGCCGCGCCGCTGGGCGCCTACCTGAAGACGCGCGACGAGATCCTGATGATCAGCGGCTTCGCCGACGACCAGCAGGTGCATGCCGGCAACCGCCTGTTCGCGGACAACTGGGAACTGTCGGCCAAGCGCGCGTTGACGGTCACGCGTGCGCTGATCGACGCCGGCGTGCCGGCGTCGTCGGTGTTCGCGGCCGCGTTCGGCTCCGAGCAGCCGGTCAGCTCGAATGCGGACGATGAAGGCCGCGCGAAGAACCGCCGCGTGGAGATCGCGCCGGTGCCGCGCAAGTCGGCATCGAACGGAGGGAAGACGAAGTGACCGGCGAAGCGACGCACGTTCGCGCGACGCTCGACGCATGGCGCGAGCAGGGCGCCGACCGGCTCGATCCGGTGCGCTTTCACCGGATCGACGCGCTCGAACGGCGCGCGGCCGCGCTCGAAGGCGATGCGCGCGCGTTGCTCGATGCGCGGCTGGCGACGTTGCTCGAAGGCTTCGCGGAGGTCGTTGCGCGCGCCGATGAAACGGCAACCGCAACCGCAAGCGGCGCGGCAGGTACGCCCGCGCGCGGCGCGCTGGCGGAACTCGTCGAGCGGCTCGCGCGCGATGCGCCGGCCGACCGGCGCGGGCTCGATCCCGAGCTGGTCGACTACTTCCGCACGATGTGGTCGAAGGTCCGCACGGAACAGCAGTACCGCCAGTCGCTCGACCAGGTGCCGCGCAACGCCGGGCCGCTCAATTCGAACAGCCTCGTGCATCGGTCGCTCGCGACGATGCGCGAGTTGTCGCCGGCTTATCTGCAGCAGTTCCTGTCGTATGTCGACGCGCTCGCGTGGCTCGAGGATCTCGCCGGCGGCGGCGCGCAGCCCGAGAAGGAAGCGCCGCGCGCGAAGGCGACCAAGCCGGCGAAGAAGGTGACGCGCGCGAAGGCGCGGTAACGAACGCGGGTTGCTACCGGCCCGGCTCGGCCTCCTGGATGGCCGCGCGCAGTGCGTGCAACGCATCGGCGAGCGCCGACGCGAACGGCGGATGCGCGGCGATCCCCGCCGCATCGAGTTGGCTCCCGAGGATCGGCAGCGTGATCGACGCGCGCTCGACGATGTTCGCCGACATCACCGACAGCGTCTCCCGCAGCGCCGCGTCCGCATGCGTCGCACGCGGCGACGCATTCAGCACCGCGACCGGCTTGTACACGACGGCCTCGCATCCCACGATCCAGTCCAGCGCATTCTTCATCACGCCCGTTACGCCGTGCGCGTATTCCGGGCTGGCGATCAGCAGGCCGTCGGCGGCATTCACACGGTCGATCAGGTCGCGCACCGCGGCGGGTGACGGATATTCGGTATCGGGATTGAACAGCGGGAATTCGCCGAGACGATCGAAGCGCACGATGCGCATGCCGCGCGGCGCGACGCGCGCGGCCGCGTCGAGCAGCGCGGCGTTGTACGACTGCGCGCGCAGGCTGCCGCACAGCGCGACGATGTCGATGTGGCGGTCGGCGTGGGGGCGGGGATCGGGGGTCATCGATGTGCGTGTCGGTTGGCGCGTCGCGTAGCGGTGAGCGTCGCGCGGGTCGCACGGATTATCGCACCGGCGTTCGGGCGACACCGGCCATCCCCGCCGCGCGCGCGAATTCCCCGATCTCCCATCCATGACCGAGCATCAGCCGCCGCGTATGCAGCGCGCCATGCACGTCCTCGGCGACGGTTTCACCGAGATAACGCAGCGCACGCCCGTCGATATCGACGAAGCCGTGCCGGTAATCCTGCGCGAGTGCCGTCCACAATTGCGCGGCGCCGACCGACTGGCGCGCGCCGCTGATCAGGCACAGGCCCGCGTCGAGTCCCCAGCGATACAGCGTCGTCGCGAGCCCCTTGCGCTGCGCGGACCCGCGCAGCCGCGTATGCGGCGCGCGCAGGTAGCGGTCGGCGCGACGCGGGATTTCGGGCAGGCGGTTGAACACCGTATAGCCGGCGAGCTGGCGCGCGGCCGGATCTTCGACATACAGGAAGTACTCGCCGTCCGCCTCGCGGTGGCGGACGATCAGGCCGGAGCGGCCGAGCGCGACCGCCGGCAGGCCGTGCAGGCGATGGCCGGGCTGGTGGAGACGCGCGTAGAGCGTGTCGAGTTCATCGTCGATGTCGTGCTGGGAATGCTGTACGTCGATACGCATGGCAAAGGTCGCCCGTCCCGGGCGGTCCGAGAAAGTGGTTCATCGCAAAGGGGAAAGGAATGGCTGCGGCCCCCGGGCTCGGCGAAGCGAGCCGGGGCCGCGAATCAGCTGGGGATGTGCTGGAAACCGGCAGCGATCGCGGCGAGGCCCGCGATGCAGAGTGCGAACAGGATCAGGACTTTGTGGATCACGTCTCTCTCCTCAAGAATGCGCGGCGCCGGAGGGCGGCATCGCGGAGACGGTGAGCGGCGGGCACGGCCCACGCGGCCGTCGTGCGGGACGACGGTCGAAGATCCGGGCGACAAGCGGGCAGGACGGGCGCCGTATCGCACGCGGACGGGCAGCACCATACGCGACGTGATCCGGGTGGGCAATCGGACTGGGGGTGAAAAGCGACGAAAGGCGGAGAATCGCGTCGTTTCGCGACAATTGGCCGCATGAGGGTGTGCTACGACCTGCGGCAGCCGGCCCGCCCTTTGCCACCGCGTCAAGCCGGCGCGCGCTGCCCGAATGCCTGCCTGATCCGCGCGAACAGCCCGTGCTGCTCGATCCATTCGGCATACGCACGATAGTCGGGGTCGCGCATCAGGTGGCGCTCTTCCGTCTTTGCCCGCGTGTAGTAGATCAGGTTGACCGCGACGAGCCCCGCGCAGTGCATGAGCCCGACCTGCCAGCCGAGCGGCTCGACGAACGGTACCGACACCATCCAGTACGACAGGTTCTTCGTGATGTACGCCGGATGCTTCGTGAAGCGGTACGGGCCCGACGTGATGATCCCGCGGTTCGTCAAGTTCGAGAACCGCAGCCCGAACGAGATCGTGCACAGCGCGTAGGTCAACAGCAGCAGGATGATCGCCGCGCCCCAGATCACGCGCAGCGTCGGGGCCGACATCAGCCAGTTGTCCCAGAACATCGAGCCTTCGTAGCGGATGTAGTTGTTCGAGAACAGCGACCAGAACGGCTGGTAGCACATCAGCGCGGCCACCCAGCCGAGCGTCGTCGGCTCGACGGTGCGCACGTGGCTGTCGAGGATGCGGAACGTGCACAGATAGCCGACGGTGCCGAACATCAGGTCCATCGTGAACGACAGGTCGTACATGAACACGAAGGTCGCGATCGTCATCGGCGCGTGCATCGCGTTCGCGAGCGACGCGGTCAGGTGATCGGCGTCCTTCGACAGGTAGACGGTCATCAGCGGCAGGAAGAACGCCTTCACGCCCCAGCCGGCCAGCATCTCGCGCACCGGCTTCCAGCTCGCGGGCTGCTCGCGGCGGAACAGGAAGCGGCCCCACAGCAGGTACGCGTCGTCGGTCTCGCGCTGGTGGCGGTCCATCCACGCGAAGTAGAACGGCGCGGCGACGATCACGTACGGCGCGAGCGAGCGCAGCAGCGACCAGAACGGCAGGTAGAACCGGCCGTGGTATTCGGGCAGCAGCCAGTAGATCACGCCGATGCCGGCATAGATCGACGTCAGCGCGCCGAGCCGCGTCGCGACGCGCGCGATGCCGAGCGGCCGGACGGCCTGCCGCGACAGGCCCGCGCTCGGGCGCAGGTAGACGCGCGAGATGAAGATTTCGTGCAGCGCGATCGTGCCGATGATCGCGAGGCTGGCGATGACCGCGCGCGTGGCTGCGTCGAGGGCCGGCTGGTCGCGCGTGATCCACAGCGCGAAGAGGCCGGCGGCGATGCCGAGCAGGCCGGCGCGCAGCGGCGTGGCGGAACGGGGTGGGCGGTCCTGGACCGCGGCGATGCCGTCAAGCGTGGAATTCATGATCGGATCCTCGTACGGATGAGGGCCGGCGCCCCCGCTTGGCGGGTGACGCCGGCCGTCGGCCGGGCTTTGTATGGATGCGCGCCCGGCCATTGGCCTGTGGTTCTGATAGGTAAAGCGTTACTTCTTGTTGCCGCCGCCCAGCAGACCGCCCAGGAGGTTCGTCACCGGCGACAGCAGGTTGCCGGCGCCGCCCGCGGCACCCCCAGTCGAGCCGCCGGTCAGGCCGCCCACCACGGAGCCGCCACCCGCCGGCGTCGTGACCGAGCCGGCCGCACCGCCGGGGCTGGCTGTGCCGGTGGCGCCCGCGGCGCCTGCCGGCGTCGTCAGCGCACCCGTCACCGTGCCGACCGGGCCGCTCGACAGCAGGCCGCCGAGCGTGCCCGTCACGTTGCCGCCCGGCGTCGTGACCGTGCCGGTGAGGCTGGCGCCGAGCGGCGTCAGCGAGTTGACGAGGTTGGTGACCGGCGCGAGCAGGCCGCCGATCCCCGCGCCACCGGTGCCGCTGGTGCCGCCCGTGCCACTCGTTCCGCCGGTACCGCTCGTGCCGCCCGAACCGAGGCCGCCGAGCGCACCCGTCAGCGAGCCGAGCAGGCCCGTGACCGGTCCGAGCGGGCCGCCGCCGCTGGTGCCGCTGGTGCCGCCCGAACCGCTCGAGCTGCCGCCGCCCAGACCGCCCGTCAGCGTGCCGAGCAGGCCCGTGATCGGGGCGAGCGGGTTGCTGCCGCCGGTGCCGCTGCTGGAGCTGCCCGCGTTGTTGTCGTGGACGAGGCCGCCGGTGGACGTCACCGTGTTGCCGAGCTGCGCCACGACACCGCCGAGCGCGCCGCCCACCGGGTTGTCGGTTGCGCCGCCCACCTTCGTGCCGGCGCCGGCGAGGCCGTTGCCGAGCGCGCTCAGCAGGCCGTTGAGCGGCGTGCCAAGCAGCGTGACGCCGCCGAGCGTCTGCGTGGCGCCCGGCGTCGTGACCCCGCCGGTCAGCGTGTTCGTGATCGGGTTGATCACCTTGCCGACCTGCGTCTCGAGCTGCTGGACCGGCGAGCTGTTCAGCGCCGTGTTGAGGCCCGATGCGGTCGAGTTGACGGCGCCGCCGACGGTGTTGACGAGATCGCCGACGAGCGTCGTGACCGGCGACAGCGGCGACAGCGGGCCGGAGCCGAGGCTCTTCACCGCGTTGCCGAGGTTGTTGACCGCGCCGCCGGTGCCGGTCAGCAGGCCGGTGGTCGACGTCAGCGTCGGTCCGAGCGGGTTGGCCGACACGCCGATCGAGCCGAGGCCGGCCGCGACGCCGTTGCCGAGCGCCTGCACGCCGTTGCCGAGGCTCGTGACCGCGTTGCCGACGCTGGTGGCCGTCGTCGGGTTCGTGCCGGGGATCTGCACGCCGCCGATCTGCGCGCCGCCGGTTGCGACCGTCGTGCCGAGTGCCGTCACGAGGTTGCCGGATTTCTGGAGGACATTGCCGAGGGGGGTGACGCCGGTGCCGGAGGTGCCCGACGTACCGGAAGTGCCCGACGTGCCCGACGTGCCCGACGTACCGGAGGTGCCCGACGTGCCCGACGTGCCCGACGTGCCGGAGGTGCCCGAAGTACCGGAGGTGCCCGACGTGCCGGAGGTGCCGGACGTACCGGAGGTGCCGGACGTACCGGAGGTGCCCGAAGTACCGGAAGTGCCCGAAGTACCGGAAGTGCCCGACGTGCCGGAGGTGCCCGACGTACCAGAGGTGCCCGACGTACCCGACGTACCAGAAGTGCCCGACGTGCCGGAGGTGCCCGACGTACCAGAGGTGCCGGACGTACCCGACGTACCAGAAGTGCCCGACGTGCCGGAGGTGCCCGACGTGCCGGAAGTACCCGACGTACCGGAAGTGCCCGACGTACCGGAAGTGCCCGACGTACCGGAAGTGCCCGACGTGCCGGAAGTACCCGACGTGCCGGAGGTACCCGACGTACCGGAGGTACCCGACGTACCGGAAGTACCCGACGTGCCGGAAGTACCCGACGTGCCGGAGGTACCCGACGTACCGGAAGTACCCGACGTGCCGGAAGTGCCGGAAGTGCCCGACGTGCCGGAAGTACCCGATGTGCCGGAAGTGCCCGACGTGCCGGAAGTGCCAGACGTACCAGAAGTGCCCGACGTACCGGAGGTGCCCGACGTACCGGAAGTGCCCGAGGTGCCGGAAGTACCCGACGTACCGGAAGTCCCCGAAGTACCTGAACTACCCGACGTCCCGCCACCCGAAGTACCCGACGTCCCACCACCCGACGTCCCCGAAGTCCCCGAGCTGCCGCCGGTCCCTGACGTGCTCGGCTTGATCGTCGGCGGGGTCGTCGGTCCATCGACCGAGCCGCAACCGTAGAGTGCGAGCAGCGACGAGACGGCCATCGTTACCGTCGTCTTCTTGAAGAGTTTGTGCATGTTGGCCTCGACATTGGAAGTGTGTCCAAGCCTCCTCTGCAAATTCCGCGCCACGGCAGTATTCCCGAAACGGTGTCGCGCTTTATTGCAGGATTCGGGAATATACGTGCGATTTAAACGGCGTTCCGGCGGTTTCGCGCGACGGGCACGCAGGGTGCACCGGCGCGGCGGTTGCGATGTTCCCGAAAGCCGCCGTAACGCGCGGCGCGATGTTACGTAGCGTTCGACATCGCGTGACGCGGGCGGCCTCGAACCGAGGGCCGCATCTTTGACGAAACGCGCCGGCCCGATGAACATGGCGCGACATCCCCGGCTGTCGGCGACGCCGCAACGACCACGACTCCACACAGGACACGGACATGAGCGAACAGGACAGGGAATCCGGCAAGGCGCGACGCATCGACGTGATGGGCGAGGCGTTCGTCGAGCGTGCGATGCGCGACCTCGACGGTTTTTCGCGGCCGCTGCAGAACTGGCTGAACGAGCACGCGTGGGGCAGCACGTGGCAGCGGGGCGGGATCGACCTGAAGACGCGCAGCCTGTGCACATGCGCGATGCTGGCGGCGCTTGGCCGCAGCACGGAACTGAAGGGTCACATTCGCGGCGCGCTCAACAACGGCGCGAGCCTCGTCGAGATTCGCGAGGTGTTGCTGCACAGCGCGCTGTACGCGGGCGCGCCGGCCGCGGTCGAGGCATTCCGCAGCGCGCGGGAGGTGATATCGGATCTCGGGCTGTCGGTGCCCGACGACGAAACCTGATGCCGCGCCGGCGCCGGCGGCACGGCACGGAATCAGGCGCTGTTACGCGGTCCCGGCTTACGCGATGCGTGCCGACGGTGCGGCCACCTCGGCCGGCGCGGCGGCGACTTCGAGCAGCCAGTCGGCGGTGGCTTCCGGAATCGTGACCGGCAGCATGTGCCCGCCCTCGACGACTTTCAGCCGCACGCGCGCCGATTTCTTCGCGAGCGCTTCGCCGTGCTCGCGCCAGTTCAGGATCGGATCGGCACGGCCGTACAGCACGTCGACCGGCAGCGCGAGATCCGGGTAGCGGCGTTCCATCGCGGGCAGGTCGACCGGCGCCGACAGCAGGTCGGTCGCCGTCGCGTAAAACACGTGCGGGCGCATCCCGAGCAGCCCGCCACCCTTGACCGGGAAGTCGCGCGGCACGTCTTCCGGCGCGAACACCTGGCGCACGGCCTGGCGGCCGGTCAGGATCGTCAGCGGAATCGCGAAGGTCCACGACACGAAGCGGCGCACCAGCGGCGACGGCAGCATCAGCGGCTTGAACGGCGCCGGCGGCTCGCTCTGCTCGTGCGACAGCGGCGCGATCAGCGCGAGGCGGCTCACGCGGTCCGCATGATTGAGCCCGACCGCGAGCGCGATCGCGCCGCCGAGCGAGTGGCCGACCAGCACCGGCTTGTCGAGCTTCAGCGCGTCGATGAACGCGGCGACCGTGCGGGCCTGCGCGAACACGTTCGCCTGCGAACCTGCGCCGCGGAGCGAGCGGCCGGCGCCCGGCCGGTCGATCAGGATCACGCGATGCTGCTGCGCGAGCCGCGCGAGCGGCAGGTACGCGAAATTGCGCAGCTGCCCCGCGAGCCCGTGGACGAACACGATCGGCGGGCCGTTGCCGTATTCGACGTAATGGATGCGGTCGCCGCCGATGTCGACGAAGCGGCCTTCGGGCGGAAACGCGCGCGTCACGCGGCGGGCCACGTAACCGGTAAACAGCGCGAGCGCGGCAAGCACCGCGACGACGCCGAGCAGCACGTTCTGGATCAGATGGAGCGTAGGGGTCATGTCGGCCTCAGCGGGTTTCGAGTGCGGGTTCGGCCACCGGCGCCGTGGCGGCCGGGCCGGCTTTTGCGCGGCGCTCGAACTGCATCGCCGAATCGGCGAGTCCGCTGAACTTCAGCGATGCGAGATCGAGCACGTAGTTCTGGTGGAATTTCCACGGCTTGCTGTGTCCCTGCTTCGGCAGGATGCCGGCCGCGCGCTGGATGTAGCCCGAGCTCAGGTTGACGGCCGGCACGTTGCCGGGATCGCCGGCGCCGAGCCGCGGCACGCACGTGTCGTAGCCGTTCGCGCGCATGTGGTTGAGCAGCCGGCACACGTAGCGCGCGATCAGCTCGGCCTTCAGCGTCCACGACGCATTCGTGTAGCCGAACGACGACGCGAGGTTCGGCACGTCGCTGTACATCATCCCCTTGTACGACACGGTATCCGGCAGGTTGACCGTGCGGCCGTCGACGGTGACGCGCGCGCCGCCGAGCATCTTCACCTTCAGCCCGGTCGCGGTGACGATCACGTCCGCGTCGAGCTGCTGGCCGCTCTTCAGCTTGAGGCCGGTCGGCGTGAAGCGCTCGATCTCGTCGGTGACGATCGACGCGCGGCCCGCGCGGATCGCCTTGAACAGGTCGCCGTTCGGCACCAGGCACACGCGCTGGTCCCACGGCATGTAGCGCGGCGTCAGGTGCTTCGCGACGTCGAAGCCGGGGCCGACCTGCTTGCTGGCCGCGCGGATGATGAACTGCTTCGTCCGGTCGGGCTTGCGGCGCGACACGTTGTACAGGTACATCGTCAGCAGCACGTTCTTCACGCGCACGAGCCGGTGCGCGAGCCGCGACGGCAGCACGCGGCGCAGCGCGTTCGCGATCTTGTCGCGCGCGGGCAGCGACACGATGTAGGTCGGCGAGCGCTGCAGCATTGTCACGTGCTGCGCATCGGCCGCCATCGACGGCACGAGCGTGACGGCCGTCGCGCCGCTGCCGATCACGACCACGCGCCGGTTCGCGTACGACAGGTCCTTCGGCCAGTGCTGCGGATGCACGAGCTTGCCTTCGAACGTGTCCATCCCGGCCCAGTCGGGCAGGTAGCCGGCGTCGTAGTCGTAATAGCCGCTGCACATGAACAGGAAGCGGCAGGTGTAGACGAGCGTGTCGGTCGCACCGTCCCGCGTGCGCTCGATGCGCACCGTCCAGCGCGCGCGGTTCGAGTCCCAGTCGGCTGCAATCACCTTCTGGCCGTAGCGGATCGTCTTGTCGATGCCGTATGCGTGCGCGGTGTCGCGGATGTAGTCGAGGATCGTCTGGCCGTCCGAGATCGCCTTGTCGCTGTGCCACGGCCGGAAGCTGTAGCCGAGCGTGAACATGTCGGAATCCGAACGGACGCCTGGATAGCGGAACAGGTCCCAGGTGCCGCCGATCGCGTCGCGCGCCTCGACGATCGCGACGCTCGCATACGGGCAGCGCTGCTTCAGGTGATAGGCCGCGCCGATGCCGGACAGGCCGGCGCCGACGATCAGCACGTCGAGGTCGCTACTGTCGCCGCGGGCGTCGGGGGCGGGCGGCGCGTCGCGCCGGTCGGTCGTCGTCGAGGTCATGCAGGGTCCTTGGTCGGCGTGGTCGGGCGCGCGGCCGGGGCGTGCGCGCGTTCGAGGTTGCGGGCGCGGGCGCGGCGCACGTGGCGCAGCATCAGCCACTGGTAGCCGGCGCCGAGCACGCGGGCGATCCGGTCGAGCCGGCGCGCGTCGGCGCCGACGAGCACGCGGCGCGCATTGCGCTCGACCCCCGCGAGGATCTGCCGCGCGGCGTCGTCGGCCGTCGTCGCGTTGATCAGGCGGTTGGCCTGGCGGCGATGGGTCGCTTCGTCCTGGCCCGTGAGCGCATGGATGCTGGTATCGACGCGGCTTGCGTCGACGATGTTCGTCGCGACGCCGCCCGGATGCACGCAGGTCGCGCTCACCGGTGCGCCGTCGAGTTCGAGCTCCATCCGCAGCGCCTCGGTGAAGCCGCGCACCGCGAACTTGGTCGCGTTGTACGCGCTTTGGGTGGGCATCGCGACGAGGCCGAACAGGCTCGACGTGTTGACGACGTGCCCGTCGCCCGACGCGCGCAGATGCGGCAGGAACGCCTGCGTGCCGTGCACGACGCCCCAGAAGTTGATGCCGACGATCCATTCGAGATCGGCGATGCGCGCGGTCTCGGCGCTGGCGGCCAGCGACACGCCCGCGTTGTTGAAGACCAGGTTGACCTTGCCGTGCTCGGCGCGCACGAAATCGGCCCACGCGAACACCGCGTCGCGGTCGGCGACGTCGAGCCGCCGCGTGCTCACGCGCACGCCGTGCTGCGCGCAGGCGGCCGCCGTGCCGGCGAGCCCGACGTCGTTGACGTCGGCGAGTGCGACCTCGCAGCCGCGCCGCGCGAGCTCGACCGCGAGGCTGCGGCCCATGCCCGAACCGGCGCCCGTGATCGCGGCGACCTTGCCGGAAAACCCCTTCATCCGTCGTTCCTCCCGTTCCGCTTGCGCTGTACCGGCGGCGCATCTATTGTGGTGTTGTTCGTCACCACTTTAGTTTTCGGGTGTCCTGATGTCAAATAGCGGAATGGAGAAAGCACTCGAAACGGAAAAAACGGAAAAAAGGGGCCGGTCGTATGGCGGCGTGGCGCCCGAGGTGCGGGCCGCGGAGCGGCGCGACGCGCTGATCCGCGCGGCGACGCGCGTGTTCGGCACGGTCGGGTTCCGCAAGGCGACCGTGCGGTCGATCTGCCAGGAAGCGAAGCTGAACGATCGTTATTTTTATGCGGCGTTCGACAGCACCGACGATTTGCTGCGCTGCACCTACCTGCATCATGCGCAGCAGCTGCATGAGGCGGTTGGGCGGGCGGTGGCCGAGCGCGGCGGCGATCTGCACGAGAGCGTCGACGCGGGGCTCGCCGCATTCTTCGCGTTCCTGCGCGACCCGTGCGCGGCGCGCGTGCTGCTGCTCGAGGTGATGGGCGTGAGCGCGGACACCGACATGACCTACCAGCGCATGCTGATCGACTTCGGCAAGCTCATCATGGCGATCGGCGCGCCGCGCGAAGCGGCAACACCGGCGGAGCGCACCGAGCAGCGGCTGATCGGGCTCGCGCTCGTCGGCGCGATGACGAACGTCGGCGCGGCGTGGCTGCTCACCGACTATCGCGATCCGGAGGCGCAGATGGTCGCGAGTTGCAGGAAGGTGCTGCTGGGGACGCTGCGGGAGGTGGGGTAGCGGTAATGCGTGATTTGACGGTTCGCCATCAATCACGCGTTGATATGGGCGGCCAACCAGATCTTGGCCGGTTGCAAACAATGAGAGGTATGTCGTGGATATCGAATCGTCGGGAGCGTCTCAAGCAACGCTGGTGTTGCTGACGCTGTTGTCTCTAGGTGAGCGCGAAATCGAACAGGGCCATTTTCGTCCTGTCGAGTCCGTGTTTGCGGATATCGAGTGCTGCGACGAATGAGTCCCGAACGTAACGTCTTCCGGTTCGACTGACACGCTAACGCGTGCGGGGTCGCTTCGCGGCTACGCCCCCCACCGTCTCCCCGATCCTCGCCTTCATCGCGTCGACAAACGCCCGCACTTTCGGCGAAGGCAGCCGCGTCGACGGATACACCGCGTGAATCCCGGCCGGCGCCGAGCGCCACGCAGGCAGCAGCCGCACGAGCCGGCCCGCCGCGACGTCGTCGGCGGTCGAGAAATCCGTCAGCAGCCCGAAGCCGCCGCCCGCGAGCACGATCGCGCGGCACGCGGTGGCGGTGTTCGACACGACCTGCGCGACGCAGCGCACGGAAGCGGTGTTGCCGTTCGCGTCTTCCAGTTTGACCGTATGCGCGTGCGGCAGCGACGACAGCATCACGAACGGCAGCGCGGCGAGCGCATCCGGCTCTTGCGGCCGCCCATGGCGCGCAACGAACGCGGGGCTCGCGACCAGCCATTTCTCGTACGTGCCGAGCTGCACCGCCCGATAGTTCGAATCGGCGAGACGGCCGATGCGGATCGCGACGTCGAGGTTGTCCGCGACGAGATCGACCACGCGGTCGTTCGCGACGAGTTCGACGTCGAGCCCCGGATGCCGGTCGCGCAACGCGACGACGGCAGGCGCGACGACCAGCGCACCGTAGTCGATCGGCACGCTCACGCGCAGCGTGCCGCGCAGCGGCCCCGCGTCGGACGACACCGCATCGAGCGCGCTTTCGGCGGCGCGCACGATGTCGCGGCACGCGTCGTAGAACGCCCGCCCCGCGTCGGTCACGCTCAGCCGCCGGGTGGTGCGCACGAGCAGGTTCGCGCCGACCTCGGATTCGAGGCGCTGCATGTGCGTGCTGACGACCGTCTTCGCCAGGCCGAGCCGCTCGGCGGCGGCTGTCAGCGAGCCGGCGTCGACCACCGCGACGAAGATCGCCAGCCGGTTCAGGTTCACGTCGCGTAGATCGGCCATCGTCGATTGTCCTATGGAACAGGATGATGTTTCCGCGATTATCCGTCTTCTGGTGACGAACGGCGAGCGCTACGCTGCGGTTGTGCGTCGCCGATCCCCGGCGGCGCGAGAGTCCGGAGCGTTTCCATGTCTGCCGCCAACAAGCCTGCTTCCCCGATCCGTGTGTATTCGTTCCTGCTGTCCGGGCACGCTCATCGCGTCCGGTTGTTCCTGTCGCTGCTCGGCCTGCCGTCCGAGACCGTCGACGTCGATCTGGCCGCCGGCGCGCAGCGCGAACCGGCGTTTCTCGCGCTCAATCCGCTCGGGCAGGTGCCCGTGATCGACGATGGCGGCACGGTGATCGCCGACTCGAACGCGATCCTCGTCTACCTCGCGAAGCGCTACGGCGACGCGCACTGGCTGCCCGACGATCCGGCCGGCGCGGCGGTCGTGCAGCGCTGGCTGTCGTATGCGGCGGGGCCGATCGCATCGGGGCCGGCCGCCGCGCGGCTCGTGACCGTGTTCGGCGCGCAGCTCGACCAGGAGGCCGCCAAGCGCACGGCCGCCAAAGTGCTCGACGTGATCGACGGCGAGCTGGCCGGCAAGCCGTTTGCCGCCGGCGCGCAGCCGACGATCGCCGATGTCGCCGCGTATTCGTACATTGCGCACGCGCCGGAGGGCGGCGTGTCGCTCGAACCGTATCCGCACGTGCGTGCGTGGCTGGCGCGCATCGAGGCGCTGCCGGGCTTCGTCGCGATGCCGACGACGCGCGTGGGCCTGCTCGCCGCGTAACACCCACCGAAGCCGAGCCTGTTCAGGGAGAACGCGATGAATGCCCCGACTGTTCCGACCGCCGTCGTACCGGGCTGGGAACTCGACACCGCGCCGTTTCATGCGGGCGAGCTCGCCGTGCAGCAGCGCGCGGGCGTGACGGAGGCCGCGGGTTCGGCCGGCCGGCGCGGGATCCGGCGCTTCATGCCGGACCAGCACCGGACGTTTTTCGCGCAACTGCCGTTCTTCGTGCTCGGTGGCGTTGATGCGCACGGCCAGCCGTGGGCGACGCTGCGGGCCGGCGCGCCGGGGTTCGTGACGTCGCCCGATGCGCGCACGCTGCGCATCGCGGCGCGCGCGCTGCCGGGTGATCCGCTGACCGGCGCGTGGCAGCCGGGCGCGCCGCTCGGCGGGCTCGGGATCGAATTCGATACGCGACGGCGCAATCGCGTCAACGGCGTCGTGCGCGCGGTCGACGGCGATGCGCTGACGATCGCGGTCGAGCAGAGCTTCGGCAACTGCGCGAAGTACATCCAGGGGCGCAAGCCGACGTTCGTCGCACGGGAAGTCGATGCCTCCGCGCGGCCCGACGTGTCGGACGCGTTGAGCGACGCCGATCGCGCGCTGCTCGCGCAGGCCGACACGTTCTTCGTCGCGAGCGCGAACACGTCGACGGACGCGGGCGCCGCGCGCGGCGCGGACGTGTCGCATCGCGGCGGGATGCCGGGTTTCGTGCGCGTCGACGATGCGCGCACGCTGACGACGCCGGATTTCAGCGGCAACCGCTTCTTCAATACACTCGGGAACCTGCAGCACGATCCGCGTGCGGGGCTGCTGTTCGTCGATTTCGATAGCGGCGACTTGCTGTACGTGGCCGCGCGCGCCGAGATCGTGTGGGACGGGCCGCTCGTCGCGTCGTTCGACGGTGCGCAGCGGGTCGTGCGGTTCCATGTGCGGGAAGTGCGGCGCGTGCGCGCGGTGCTGCCGTTCCGGTGGTCGGCGGTCGAGCGTGCGCCGCAGTTCGCGGCGATGGCGGCGGGGATGGTTTCGGGCGTGGGCGCAGCTACTGGGGCGGCGGTGCCGTCCGCTTCCGCTCCTGAATCAACATTAACAGCGGCAGCGGCAGCGGCAGCGGCATCGGCATCGGCACCCGCACCCGCACCCGCACCCGCACCCGCACCCGCACCCGCACCCGCATGGCGGCCGCTGCGCATCGCGAAGGTCGTCGACGAAGCGCGCGCGATCCGCTCGTTCCATTTCGAACCGGTGGACGGCGGCCCGTTGCCCGCCTACGAAGCCGGGCAGCACCTGACGCTGCGCATCGCGCTGCCGGGCAACGATTCGCCGGCGATTCGCAGCTACACGCTTTCCGATGCACCGGGCGGCGCGCATTACCGGATCACCGTGAAGCGCGAAGGGCGCGTCTCGGCGTGGCTGCACGATCACGCGCACGCGGGCATGACGCTCGACGCGCAGATGCCGCGCGGCCGCTTCTCGTTCGATCTCGCCAGCCCGCGCCCGGCCGTGCTCGTGTCGGCCGGCATCGGCATCACGCCGATGATCGCGATGCTGCGCCGCGCGCTGGCCGACGCTCAACCGTCGCGCCGCATGGTGTTCGTACACGGTGCGCGTGAAGCGGTTGATCGACCGTTCGCCGAGGAACTGGCACGTGTCGCCGCCACCGACGCGCGCTTGTCGCTCCACTGGTTCGACAGTCATCCTCACGAAGGCGCGGCGGCACATGCCGGCCGCATCGACATCGCACAGCTG
Organism: Burkholderia sp. AU31652; assembly: GCF_002223155.1. Lineage (NCBI taxonomy): Bacteria > Pseudomonadati > Pseudomonadota > Betaproteobacteria > Burkholderiales > Burkholderiaceae > Burkholderia > Burkholderia sp. AU31652. The sequence continues at coordinate 696,958 of NZ_NKFG01000005.1, forward strand.
AAGCGGATCCTTTCGTTCGACGATTACGATTTCTACCTCTGCGGGCCGTCGGCATTCATGCGCGACTTGTACGACGGATTGCGCGCACTGAACGTGCCGGACGAACGCATCCGTTTCGAGGCATTCGGGCCGTCGAGCGTGGCACGCAGCGCGACCCGCACGACTGCCGCGCCGGCGGCGGCGAGCGTGCCGGTCGTCTTCCGACGCACCGGTCGCGAAGCCGCGTGGACGCCCGCCGACGGCACCTTGCTCGAATTGGCGGAAGGGCAGCGCGTGGACGTGCCGTCCGAATGCCGCTCCGGCTCATGCGGCACGTGCGCGACGCGCGTGCTGTCCGGCGCGGTCGACTACGAGCAGGCGCCCGATGCCACGGTCGAACCCGGTTGCGCGCTGCTGTGCGTCGCGCGGCCCGCGAAGGGGACGGAACCGCTCGTGCTCGACCGCTGACGCACCCATGCGACATGCGGCCGCAGATGGCCTGCTGCGCGAAAAGCGCGCGCAACTGCTTCTTTTTTCGGATGCCGGTTGGATCGACGATAGCGTCAACCGATAGATGAAAGGAGCGCAATCATGAAACTGCTCGGCATGATCAAACTGGTTCTGTGGAGTTTCTTCGGCGTACGCAACAGCAAGGCGCACGCGACCGATCTCGCGAACGCCAACTTCACGATGCTGCCGTTCGTGGCGATCATCCTCGCAGTGCTCGTCGGCGCGGTCATCTACGGCGTCGTGCACCTGGTCGTCGATCCGACCGTGACGATGCAGGGGTTCTGAGCAACCTGCCGTTGCCGATGAATCGCGAGCGGGCGAACGTGCCCGCTTCGGTTTCCGGCCGTATGTCCGGCGCGCAACGGCGCCGGCCGTTGACGCGGGCGCGCACGACGCAAGTCACGCGCCCATCGGCACCGTCGTCGTGCCGCGCGAATCGCGCTGTCCTCATTCCCGCCTTCCCCGTTTCCCGTTTCGCCCGATTCCAGGTCGGTCAGCCCCGCCCGGGGTAAAATGCGCGCCGCGCCGCGATGTCGCGCGCGACGGGCACGCCGCCGTTCCAGCGAACGGTGCGCGCCAGTGCGTCGCGCCCGCACCGAGGCGTTCGAAGCGTCCCCCGCATGACAAGACCGCGCGATGCCGCCGGCCGCCCGACACGCCCCCGACGAACCCGTCGACGGCCGCGTCGGTTCCCGGCGCATCACCTGAATCCGACGTCCCATCCTGCGTCTTCCTGATCGAGCGGCCCGCTTGCGTGCCGCATCGTCCGGTTCGTCTGATGAATGTCGCGCACGGGCACGCTTCGCAGCTTCGTAAACGGTTTCGACAGGGTCGAGTGGCGAGTTTTCCATCCAGAACAATGACGGTGAATAGAACAACAGCGTCGCGCGCACGGCGGCGCGCGAAAGTCGGGCTTGGCGTCGGTCTCGGCATCACGCTTTTCGCGGCCCAGGCCGCCGCGGCGCAGGGCGACACGCCGGCGCCGGACACGGAGGCGGCCGGCAGCGCGACGCTGCCGACGATCACGGTGAGCGGCGAGCGCGGCAACGCGCTGCGCGTACGCAACGCATCGGTCGCGGGGCTCGACGACACGCCGCTGCGCGACACGCCGGCGTCGGTGAGCGTCGTCACGCGCGCGCAGCTCGACGACCAGCAGGCGAAGCGGTTGAGCGACGTCGTGCGCAACGACGCATCGGTCGTCAACGACTATGCGCCGGTCGGCTATTTCGAAGGGTTTGCGATCCGCGGCTTCCCGGTCGATCTCGCGAGCGCGATCCGGATCGACGGGCTGACGGTGTCCGGCGAGCAGAACGTGCCGCTCGAGAACAAGGAGCGCGTCGAGATCCTGAAGGGGCTCGCGGGCATCGACAGCGGCGTCGTCGCGCCGGGCGGCGTGATCAACTTCGTGACGAAGCGCTCGGCGAACGTCGCGAGCGTGACTGGCGGCGTCGACAGCCGCGGCTCGACGTCGGCGGCCGTCGATCTCGGCCGCCGTTTCGGCCCCGACAATCAGTTCGGCTTCCGGATCAATGCCGCGAAGGAGAACATGCACTCGACCATCGACGGCACGAACGGACGGCGCACCTTCGGCTCGATCGCCGCCGACTGGGACATCAGCCCGCGTGCGAGCCTGCAGCTCAACGCCGAATTCCAGCAGTGGATCCAGCGTTCCGCACCCGGCTATCAGCTGCTCGGCGGCACCGTCGTGCCGTCGGTCAAGACGACGTCGAAGGCGCTCGGCACGCAGCCGTGGGCGAAACCGCTGACGACCGACGCGCTGAACCTGAACGCGCGCTTCGACTACCAGTTCAACGACGACTGGAAGGCCTACATCGCCGCCGGCCGCAGCCGCACGATGATCGACGACAACAGCGCGTTCGCGTACGGCTGCTCGTACGCGGCGAGCTGCACGGCCGGCGCGACGTCGCCGTTCTTCTTCGGCGCGAACGGCGACTATGACGTCTACGACTTCCGCAGCCCCGGCGAATATCGTCGCAACGACGACCTGCGTGCGGTCACGACCGGCAAGTTCGCGACGGGCCCGCTGCGGCACGAGCTGACGCTCGGCGTGAGCGTGCAGCGCCGCGTCGTGAGCATGGCCGACGCCGTGTACGACATCAGAGGTAGCGAGAACATCTACGGGCCCGACACGACGTTTTCTCCGTCGCCGAATTCGCCCGGCCCGTCGTATCCGCGCCTCGATGCGTGGCAGTACGGCGTGTTCGGGCTCGACCGCATCAGCATCGGCGAACACTGGCAGGTGCTCGCGGGCGGCAAGGAAGTGCTGCTGCGCCAGCGCAGCTGGAGCAGCCTCGACGGCGACGCGACGCATACCGACCGCTCGGTGTTCCTGCCGCAGGTGGCGCTCGTCTACAAGCCGGTGAACGTGCTGTCGCTGTACGCGTCGTACAGCAAGGCGCTGTCGCTCGGCGACCAGGCGCCCGTGCGTGCGACCAACGCGTATGCGTTCCTGCCGCCGGTCGAATCGCACCAGTTCGAGGTCGGTGCAAAATACGACTGGCTCGACCGGCTGAGCCTCACGGCCGCCGTGTTCTCGATCAGCAAGCCGTTCCAGTTTGCCGACCCGGACGCATCGGGCACGCGTTACACGTTCGTGCAGCGCGGCACGCAGCGGCACCAGGGGATCGAGCTCGGCGCGGCCGGGCGCGTGACCGAGCGCCTGGGGCTGACGGCCAGCGTCGCGGCGATTCGTGCGCGTGCGTACGATTCCGGGTCGCCGGCGTATGAAGGGCACCAGATCATCAACGTGCCGGCGCTGCGCGCGACGGTGTATGCGGATTACGCGGTGCCGGGCGTCGCGGGGCTGAACGTGCTGGGCGGCGTCGAGTACAGCGCGGCCCGCAACGCGAACGAGGAGGGCACCGCGCGCGTGCCGTCGTGGTTCGTGTTCAATCTCGGCGCACGCTATACGACGAAGATCGGCGGCCATCGCACGGTGCTGCGCGTGTCGGTGGACAATCTGTTCAACAAGTTCTACTGGCGCGACGCGGGCGAGCAGCAAGGCGATGCGTACCTGTTCCCGGGTGCGCCGCGCACCGCGCGCGTGTCGTTGACCTATGATTTCTGATCGTCCGGAACCGGCCGCGTGATGCGCGGCCCCGGCAGCCAACCTGGAGAGCACAGACGATGTCCCCACTCGAAATCGCCGGCGTGATCGTCAGCGCGCTCGCGATCTGGCTGACCGCGAAGCGGCGCATGCTGTGCTGGCCGGTCGGGCTCGTGTCGGTCGCGCTGTACGGCTGGATCTTCTTCGACGCGAAGCTGTATTCGGACATGCTGCTGCAGGGCGCGTTCGCGGTGCTGCAGGTGTACGGCTGGCAACGCTGGCTCGCGCAGCGTGCGAGCGAGGCCGACGGCAGCGCGGCGCCGGCGGGCGATGTCGCACCCGTCACGGGCGTGCGGCCGCTGCAGATGCTGCCCGACCTGATCGCGGCCGTCGTCGGCAGCGCGCTGCTCGGCGGCATGATGGCGCGCTGGACCGATGCGGCGCTGCCGTTCGTCGATGCATCGCTGACCGCGTTCAGCCTCGTCGCGCAATACTGGACCGCGCGGCGCTACATCGCGTCGTGGGGGCTGTGGATCCTCGTGAACGTCGTGTATGTCGGGATGTTCGTGTTCAAGGAACTGTATCTGACGGCCGGACTCTATGCGCTGTTCATCGGGCTGGCCGTCGTCGGCTGGCGCGACTGGAGCCGCACGGCCGCGGCGCTGCGCGCGGCGGCCGGCGGTGCGCTGGCAACCGGCGGCGGCGCGCGCTGATCCACGTGCCGATCTGAATCAACCACGGAGCAACGTCGTTCATGTCATTCCCCCTCGAGCCGGACGGATCCCTGTCGCGTGACGTCGCCCCGCCGCAATTCGGCGTCGACGGCGAGCAGGCCGAGCGCGACTGGCCGCTGATGACGCACGACGAGGTGGCGGCGGTGCTCGCCCGGATCGACGGCGCCGGCGAGCCCGCGCGGCTCACATGGCACAGCCCGCGGCAGTTCGCGGCGGCCGTCCTGGTGCAGATGACGGACGGGCGCGGGCTGTTCGTCAAGCGTCATCATGTGAGCCTGCGCGATGTCGCAGGGCTCGAGGAAGAGCATCGTTTCATCGCGCATCTGCGCGAGCGCGGGATGCCGGTGGTCGACATTCTTGCCGATCGCGACGGCGCGACCGCATTCGCATCCGGCGACTGGACCTACGAGGTGCACGTCCGGGCGCCGGGCGTCGACCCATATCGCGGCGTGATGTCGTGGCAGCCGTTCACGCATGCTTCGCACGCGTACGCGGCCGGCCGCGCGCTGGCCGAGCTGCATCGCGCGTCGGCCGGCTACGATGCGCCGGCGCGGCCCGTGCGTACCCTGCTGTCGAGCTTTCGCGTGCTGTCGTCCGCCGATCTGACGGGCGCGCTCGAACGCTGGGTTGACGCGCAGCCGCTGCTCGTGCGCGCGCTCGGTGCGCGTGACTGGCGCGGCGACGTGGCCGATGCGATCGGCCCGTATCATGCGCGCCTCGTGCCGCTGTTGCCTGCGCTGCCGCCGCTGTGGACGCACGGCGACTGGCATGCGTCGAACCTGTTGTGGACCGAAGCGGGGCCCGGTGCGCAAGTACGGACCGTGCTGGATTTCGGGCTGTCGGATCGCACCTGCGCGGTGATGGATCTCGCGCTCGCGATCGAGCGCAATACGGTCGACTGGATGGCGCCGGCCGATGCGCGGCGCGTCGAGTATGCGCAGATCGATGCGCTGCTCGACGGGTACGAATCGCTCGAACCGCTGGGCGACGAAGCCTATGCGGCGCTGGTCGCGCTGCTGCCGATCGTGCATACGGAGTTCGCGCTGTCGGAAGTCGCTTATTTCGGTTGCATCATCGATGCACCGGCCATCGTCGATATCGCGTACGACGGCTATCTGATCGGTCATGCTCGCTGGTTCGGCGAGCGCGACGGGCGGCAATTGCTTGACTGGCTCGTGCAGCGGCGGCGCGCGAAGCGAGGGGCTGCCTGATTCGCCGGCGGAGAATCGCTGCGCACGTGTGCCGATTCCCCGTGCTACCGCCATCTTCCGTGCGGCCGTCGCGCCGTACGTTCATCGAATTCTCCTGATCGCCGAAGCGGGGCATGGCTCTCGCAGGGCGCCGCACGCGCGCACGCGGCCGCCCCAACATGACGGAAATATCATCTTCGCCTCATGTTCGCACTGCGGCCGAACCGTAGCATCGGTCGCGAACCGTTACCGCAGAACCGAACATGCTCAAGCTCAACCTCGCCGTGGCCATCGTCTTCGCGATGGCCGCGACGGCTCATGCGCAGCCGTCGCTGTCGCCGGGGCCGGCCCTGTCTGCTTCCGGCAGCGTCGCGCCGATCAGCGCACCGCCCCCCGACGCTCTCCCGTCCAACTCATTGACGCTTGCCGATGCGCTATCGGTCGCGGCCCGGAACAATCCGGCGCTGCGCGGCGCGCGCGCGGACGTCGATGCGTCGGCCGGTGCACTGATGCAGGCCGGCGCGCGTCCCAATCCCGAAGTGTCGTTCCTGCAGGAAGGGTTCCGCCGCGCCGAACGCACGTCGACCGCGCTGATCAACCAGACGATCGAACTCGGCGGCAAGCGCAGCGCGCGGCTCGATGTCGCGTCGTACGGCAGGGAAGCGGCCAATGCATCGCTCGACGAGCAGGGCGCCGTCGTGCGCGCCGACGTGATCGCCGCGTTCTACGGCCTGCTCGCCGCGCAGCGCCAGCTTCAGGTGACGGAGGAATCGGCCGCGATCGCCGCGCGCTCCGCGGATCTCGCGAGCCGCCGGGCGCAGGCCGGCAAGGTGTCGCCGGTCGAGGCGACCAAGGCGCACGTGGCGGCGGCCGGCGTGCAGATCGAAGTGGTGACGGCGCGCGGCCGTGTCGAGGTCGCGCGCGAGAAGCTGAACGCGGTGATGGGCGAGGCGCGCGACGGCCGGCTTGCCGTGCAGGGCGACCTCGAAGCCGTGCCGCCGGTCGAGCCGCTGTCCGCGCTGACCGCGCAGCTCGATGATTCCCCGCTTGCACGGATCGCGCGCGCCGAGATGCTGCGCTCGAACGCGGCCGTGTCGCTCGAACGTGCGCGGCGCATTCCGGACGTGACGATCAGCGCGGGCGTGAAGCGCGTGACCACGGGCGGCGTGCCGGACAACCAGGCGGTGGTCGGTGTGTCGATCCCGATTCCGCTGTTCAACACGAACAAGGGCGCGCTGCTCGAGGCGACGCACAAGGCCGCGCGCGCGAATGCCGATCTCGATCGCGAACGCACGCGCCTGCGGCTGGACCTCACGCAGGCATACGTGAATTTCGAAGCCGCCGCGCAGGAAGCGCAGCGGTTGAAGGCCGACATCCTGCCGGCCGCGCGCCTTGCGCTCGACGCGATGTCGCGCGGCTACGAGCTCGGGAAGTTCAGCTTCCTCGACGTGCTCGACGCGCAGCGCACGCTGTTCCAGGGCCAGTCGCAATACGTGCGTGCGCTCGCCGATGCCCATACGGCTCGCGCCGACATCGGCCGGCTGGTCGGAACGCCACTTGCGCCGTTCGCACCGGCACCGGTCGCGCAATAGCGCAACGGACGCCTCTTTTACCTGAAGGATCACCATGTCACGCAACAGAATCCTGATCATCGCGGCGGTCGTGCTCGGCAGTGCCGGGATCGTCATCGGCGCACTCGGCGTCACGCGCAACGGCGGCGGCAACGGCGCGTCCGCATCGGCGGCCGTTGCCGCTTCATCCACCGAAGCCACCGGCGAGCGCGGCGTCGTCGTGCTCAAGCGCGGCAAGCTGTCCGTCGAAATCGTGATGACGGAGAAGCCCGGCGATGCGCGCCTCATCGTCTATCCGTTCGTCGACGGCAAGCCGGCCGACAAGGGCGTCACCGTGTCCGGCACGCTGGTTCGTTACGACCGCACGCACGAGCCGTTGCGTTTCGACGCGGCCGGCCAGAAGTTCGTATCCGCGCAGTCGATCGGCAAGCCGCACGTGTTCGACGCGACGATCGACGTGAAGGCGGGCAATGAATCGGCATCGTTCCCGTTCGCCCGCGCCGACGGCGCGATCGCGTTGACCGACGCGCAATTGGCGACCTCGAAGATCGCGCTGGCGAAGGCCGGCCCCGCCCAGATCGCGACGCCGTTCCAGTTGCCGGGCGAGATCAAGTTCAACGAGGATCGCACCGCGCACGTGGTGCCGCGCGTGGCCGGCATCGTCGAGCAGGTGTCGGTGTCGCTCGGGCAGAACGTCGCGAAGGGGCAGGTGCTGGCCGTGATCGCGAGCACCGATCTCGCCGACCGGCGCAGCGAGCTGCTGACGGCCGAGCGCCGGCTGTCGGGCGCCCGCGCGACCTACGAGCGCGAGCGCACGCTGTGGAAGGAGCGCATCTCGGCCGAGCAGGACTACCAGCAGGCGCAGGTGCAGTTGCGTGAAGCCGAGATCGCCGTGCAGAACGCGCGACAGAAGCTCGCCGCGCTGAATGCGCCGGTCGGCGCGGGCGCGCTGAACCGCTACGAACTGCGCGCGCCGTTCGCGGGCACGATCGTCGAGAAGCACGCGACGCCGGGTGAAGCGATTGCCGCCGACGCCAGCATGTTCGTGATCTCTGATCTCTCGACGGTATGGGCCGAGATGGCCGTGCCGGCGCAGCGGCTGAACGACGTGCGGGTCGGCCGCGATGCGACGGTCATCGCGACCGCGTTCGAATCGCGTTCGAGCGGCCCGATCGCGTACGTGGGGTCGCTGCTCGGCGAACAGACGCGCACCGCGCCGGCGCGCGTCGTGCTGCCGAACCCGGACGGCGTGTGGCGGCCCGGGATGTTCGTGAACGTGTCGGTCGACGCGGGCAAGCAGGGCGTGCCGCTCGCGGTCGCGAGCGACGCGCTGCAGGACGTCGACGGCGCACCGTCCGTCTTCGTGCGCTCGTCGAAGGGTTTCGTCGCGCAGGCCGTCGAAACGGGCCGGCGCGACGAACGGGCGACCGAAGTGCTGAAGGGGCTCAAGCCGGGCCAGGAATACGCGGCGTCGAACAGCTTCGTGCTGAAGGCCGAACTCGGCAAGGGGAGTGCGGAACATGAATGAGCGCTACGTGTGTGCCGTTGCGCGCCTCGCGGCCCGATATGCGGCCCGCTTTCCGGCCCGCCGGGTGACCGGCCGGGCGGCCCGTCCGTCGAGGGTGACCGTGCCCCGTTTCAAGGAATCCCGTCATGTTTGAGCGCCTGATCCGCTTTGCGATTGCGCACCGCTGGCTCGTGATGCTGGCGATCGCGGCCGTGGCCGCGCTGGGCGTGTTCAGCTACCAGAAGCTGCCGATCGACGCGGTGCCCGACATCACCAACGTACAGGTACAGATCAACACGGCCGCGCCCGGCTATTCGCCGCTGGAGGCCGAGCAGCGCATCACCTATCCGGTCGAGACCGTGATGGCCGGCCTGCCGGGCCTCGAGCAGACGCGCTCGATCTCGCGCTACGGGCTGTCGCAGGTCACGGTGATCTTCAAGGACGGCACCGACATCTATTTCGCGCGGCAGCTCGTCAACGAGCGCATCCAGGAAGCGAAAGACAAACTGCCGGCCGGCATCGCGCCCGCCATGGGGCCGACGTCGACGGGCCTCGGCGAGATCTACCTGTGGACCGTCGAAGCCGACGCCAACGCGCGCAAGCCCGACGGTACGCGCTATACGGCGGCCGACCTGCGCGAGCTGCAGGACTGGGTCGTCCGGCCACAGCTGCGCAACGTGCGCGGCGTGACCGAGGTCAACTCGATCGGCGGCTACGTGAAGGAATACCGCGTCGCGCCGAACCCGGCGAAGCTGATGTCGTACGGGCTGACGCTTGCCGACGTCGTGCGCGCGCTGGAGCGCAACAACGACAACGTCGGCGCAGGCTACATCGAGAAGCGCGGCGAGCAGTATCTGGTGCGCGTGCCGGGCCAGGCGCGCACCGTCGACGATATCGCCAATATCGTGCTGACCAACGTCGGCGGCGTACCGGTGCGGATGAAGGATGTCGGGCTGGTCGACATCGGCCGCGAGCTGCGTACCGGCGCGGCGACGTCGGATGGCGAGGAGGTCGTGCTCGGCACGGTCTTCATGCTGATGGGCGAGAACAGCCGCACGGTCGCGAAGGCCGTCGCCGCGAAGATGGAGGATGTGAACCGCACGCTGCCGTCCGGCGTGAAGGCGATTCCCGTGTACGACCGCACCGTGCTGGTCGAGAAGGCCGTCGCGACGGTGAAGAAGAACCTGCTCGAAGGCGCAATCCTCGTGATCGCCGTGCTGTTCCTGTTCCTCGGCAACATGCGCGCGGCGCTGATCACCGCGCTCGTGATCCCGCTGTCGATGCTGATGACCTTCACCGGCATGGTGAACGCGAAGGTGAGCGCGAACCTGATGAGCCTCGGCGCGCTCGACTTCGGGATCATCGTCGACGGCGCGGTGGTGATCGTCGAGAACTGCGTGAGGCGGCTCGCGCACGCGCAGGCCGCCGCGGGCCGGCCGCTCACACGCGACGAGCGCTTCGCGGAAGTGTTCGGCGCGTCGCAGGAAGCGCGTCGCGCGCTGATCTTCGGGCAACTGATCATCATGGTCGTGTACCTGCCGATCTTTGCGCTGACCGGCGTCGAAGGCAAGATGTTCCACCCGATGGCCATTACCGTCGTGATGGCGCTCGCGGCCGCGATGGTGCTGACCGTCACGTTCATTCCGGCGGCCGTCGCGCTGTTCATCGGCGAGCGTGTCGAGGAGAAGGAGAACCGGCTGATGGGCTGGGCGCGGCGCGCGTACGAGCCGGCGCTCGCCGCATTCATGACGCGCCCGGCGCGCGTGATGGTCGGCGCGGGCGTGATCGTGCTGGCCACGCTCGGGCTGACCACGCGGCTCGGCAGCGAGTTCATCCCGAGCCTCAACGAAGGCGACCTGGCCGTGGCCGCCTTGCGGATCCCCGGCACGAGCCTGTCGCAGTCGGTCGAGATGCAGAAGGCCATCGAGAAGACGCTGAAGACGCGCTTCCCCGAGATCGAGCGCGTGTTCGCGCGCACCGGCACGGCCGAGATCGCGGCCGACCCGATGCCGCCGAACCTGTCGGACGGCTACATCATGCTGAAGCCGGCCGATCAGTGGCCCGACCCGAAGAAGCCGCGCGACCAGCTCGTGCGCGAGATCGAGGAAGCGCTCGCCGAGCTGCCGGGCAACGCGTACGAGTTCTCGCAGCCGATCCAGCTGCGTTTCAACGAACTGATCTCGGGCGTGCGCAGCGACGTCGCCGTGAAGATTTTCGGCGACGACATGGCCGTGCTGAACCAGACCGGCGAGCAGATCGCGGCCGCGCTGCAGAAGGTGCCGGGCGCGTCGGAGGTGAAGGTCGAGCAGACCACCGGCCTGCCCGTGCTGACCGTCAACCTCGATCGCGACAAACTCGCGCGCTACGGCGTAAGCGTGGCCGACCTGCAGGATACGGTGGCCGCGGCCGTCGGCGGGCAGAAGGCCGGCACGCTGTTCCAGGGCGACCGCCGCTTCGACATCGTCGTGCGGCTGCCCGACGAGCTGCGCTCGGACATCGAGGCGATCAAGCGGCTGCCGATCGCGCTGCCCGCACCGGCGGCCGGCGCCAGCGCACCGCTTGCGGCGGCGCCGTACGTGCCGCTCGCGGAACTGGCGACGATCGACGTCGCGCCGGGCCCGAACCAGATCAGCCGCGAGGACGGCAAGCGGCGTGTGGTCGTCAGCGCGAACGTGCGCGGCCGCGACGTCGGGTCGTTCGTCGCCGACGCGCGCGAGCAGCTGCAGCAGGACGTGCGCGTGCCGGCCGGCTACTGGGTGTCGTGGGGCGGCCAGTTCGAGCAGCTGCAAAGCGCGAGCGAGCGCCTGAAGCTGGTCGTGCCGCTCGCGCTGTTCATGGTGTTCATGCTGCTGTTCGTGATGTTCAACAACGTGAAGGACGGGCTGCTCGTGTTCACCGGCATTCCGTTCGCGCTGAGCGGCGGCGTGGTGTCGCTGTGGCTGCGCGGGATTCCGCTGTCGATCACGGCGGCGGTCGGCTTCATCGCGCTGTCCGGCGTCGCCGTGCTCAACGGGCTCGTGATGATCTCGTTCATCCGCAACCTGCGCGACGAAGGGATGCCACTTGAGGCCGCCGTGCGCGAAGGCGCGCTCACGCGACTGCGGCCGGTGCTGATGACCGCGCTCGTCGCGTCGCTGGGCTTCCTGCCGATGGCGTTCGCGACCGGCACCGGCGCCGAGGTGCAGCGCCCGCTCGCGACGGTCGTGATCGGCGGTATCCTGTCGTCCACGGCGCTGACGCTGCTGGTGCTGCCGGTGCTGTACCGTGTCAGCCATGCGGTGTCGTGGCGCGCGGCGTTGCGCGGCGGCTTCGGCTCGGGCGTGCTGCGCCGGCTGGGTTTCTTCAAGGGTAATGCGTGATGCGAATTCTGATTGTCGAAGATGAACCGAAGACGGGCGCGTACCTGCGCAAGGGGCTGACGGAAGCCGGCTATGTCGTCGACTGGGTCGAGGACGGCATCACGGGCCAGCATCAGGCCGAGACCGAGGAGTACGACCTGCTCGTGCTCGACGTGATGCTGCCCGGGCAGGACGGCTGGACGCTGCTGCAGAACCTGCGGCGCAGCAAGTCGACGCCCGTGCTGTTCCTCACCGCGCGCGACGATGTCGGCGATCGCGTGAAAGGGCTCGAACTCGGCGCCGACGACTATCTCGCGAAGCCGTTCGACTTCGTCGAGCTGACCGCGCGCATCAAGTCGATCCTGCGGCGCGGCCAGCCGCGCGATTCGAACACGTTGCGCGTGGCCGACCTCGAACTCGACCTCACGCGCCGCAAGGCCACCCGGCAGGGCGACACGATCCTGCTGACCGCGAAGGAGTTCGCGCTGCTGTGGCTGCTGATGCGCCGCGAGGGCGAGATCCTGCCGCGCGCGACGATCGCGTCGCAGGTATGGGACATGAATTTCAACAGCGACACGAACGTCGTCGATTCGGCGATCCGGCGCCTGCGCTCGAAGATCGACGACGCATACGACCCGAAGCTGATCCATACGGTGCGCGGGATGGGCTACGTGCTCGAGGCGCGCGGCGGCAGCGCGGCATGATCGCGCGCCTGTTGCCGCGCACGCTGCGCGGACGCCTGACCGCGCTGATCATCCTGTCGACGTCGGTGATCCTCGCGTCGAGCGGCGTCGCGCTGTACGAGGCGCTGAGCAATCGCGTCGACACGACGGCGGCCGAGCAGATGGCCGGCATCTCCGCCGCGTTGGGCGCGCATCTGGCCGAAGCACGCTCGACGGCAGACGTCGCGCGCAACACCGACATCTGGATCGACCAGTTGCATGGTCATCCGAACATGGATCTCGCGATCTTCGACGCCACGGGCACGCGCCTGGTCGGCACGCCCGGCTTCCGCCTCGTTGCGCCGCTGATGTCGCTGGATGCAGGGCGCGTGCCGGTCGGCGTCGCGCCGCCCGGCGCACGGCAGCAGTATCTGGTGACGAATGTGCCGCTTGCCGGTGCAGGCGCAAGTGCGCCCGTGGTGCGCGTCGTGGTGCAGTACGACCGCAGCGCCGACGTGCTGCTGCTGCGCACCCACGCTTATACGATCGTCGTGATCGAGGTGTTCGGCGTGGTGCTCGCGGCCGCGATCGCATACGGCATCGCGGCGCTCGGGCTGAGCCCGCTGCGGCGCTTCGCGGCGCGTGCCGAACAGATGTCGACGAGCCGGCTCGCCCATCCGCTGCCGGCGCTCGATACGGCTGGCGAGCTGAAGGAGCTCGAGCACGCGTTCAACGGCATGCTCGAGCGGTTGAACGAATCGTTCACGCGGCTGAGCCAGTTCTCGTCGAATCTCGCGCACGACATGCGCACGCCGCTCACGAACCTGCAGGCGGCCGCGCAGGTCGTGCTGTCGCAGCCGCGCAGCGCGGATGAATACCGGAACGTGATCGAGTCGAGCATCGACGAATACCAGCGGTTGTCGCGGATGATCGAGGACATGCTGTTCCTGGCGCGTTCGGAACAGGCCGGCACGTCGATCAGCGTGCGGCGCCTGGATGCGTCGGAAGAGGCGGGGCGCGTCGCCGGCTACTACGAGCCGCTGGCGGAGGATGCCGGCGTGACGGTGAAGGTCGACGGCCATGCGTGGGTCGATGCGGATCTGACGCTGTACCAGCGCGCGTTGAGCAACCTGCTGTCGAATGCGCTGGCCTACGCGCCGCGCGGCAGCATCGTGACGATCGATTGCGTGGAGCAGGGCGGTGCGACGACGATCGCGGTGTCGGATACGGGGCCCGGTATCGAGGCCCAGCACGTCGGAAAGATCTTCGAGCGCTTCTATCGCGTCGATCCGTCGCGGCACAACTCGGCGCAGGGTACGGGGCTGGGGCTCGCGATCGTCCGGTCGATCATGGACAACCACGGCGGCGAATGCGGCGTCGACAGCGACCCGGGCCGGCGCACGACGTTCTGGCTGCGCTTTCCGCGCCGGCCGGCCGAGCTGAAACGGCCGGCGGCCCTTCCTACCTGACACCGCCGGCGGGCATGCCCGCGCGTTCGCCATGAGGCGGCCGCGCGCGGCGCGCTGCCTGCGGTCGGATGACCGAGCGTCATTTCTGCGCGGTCAGGTTGTCGTGGTTGTCGGGCTGCGGCTTCTTCTCGCCGCCATGCACCGAAATCCCATGCAGCTCCTTGTTGCGTGCGACGAGCTCGCCGGTCGGTGGGTACTGCGTCTTGCTCACCGGCACGACGCCGTCGTGCTGCGCCTGCTTCAGTTCATTGACGACCTGCGTGCGGGTCTTGCCCTGCGTTTGCGTTTGCGCGAAGGCGGCCTGCGTGGCCATGCCGAGCGACAGCGTGGCGGTGACGAACAGTGCAGCGAGTTTTGCGGTTTTCATCGAGTGCTCTCCTTGATCAGGGCCGCCGGGTGGCGAACCATGGACCCAGTATGCGAAAGCAGCCGTGCGTGATCGTGATCGCGAGATGAAAAATGCGTCAGATTGCGTGAGGTGGAGACGCGCAGTTCGGACGCGACCGGCATGACGCATTCGTCATCTTCGCGTCATGGGCGCGATGAGCGGGAAGCGGAACATGAAGGTTGCCGATGGCCCATGTGGCTGGCGGCATTCACGCCGTTCGCGACAGCTGTATGGAACGCGGGCGGCCTTGTTCTGACTTTCACACCGGACTTGAAAAGTGCCTAGTCCCGCCATTCGCGTAGCCTTGATCGCAGTCCTGATCGTCCCGTTGCTCGCGGGCTGCACATCGACACGTTCCGGCACCACGCCAACTTCGCAGGCCACACCGGCCGCCGCGAAAAAGCCGGTGCCGGCCGATCTCATGCCCGGCGAGCAGATCGATTACGCCGGGCATCGCTGCGGCAATCCGAACCTGTATGTAAAGACGCATAACTGCCTGTTTCCGCAACGCAATTCAACACCTTGATCGTCGGCGCGCGATCAAAAAAAGGCCCGGCACTCGACGTGTCCGGGCCTAACGCGTGACGTGCCGTGCGGCAGCGACTCGCTTGCGTGGTCTGGAACGGGCGCTGCCCGTCACGTTTCCGATCATAGCGAGGCGGCGCTTCGCGAACCTGATCGGAACATGAAATTTTCGTCATGCGGCGCGCGTATGGCGGCCGCGATCAGAACCGGTGGCGCAAGCCGAGATTGACGATGCCTTGCGTGCGCGTTCCGCCATAGCCATACGACCCGATCGACGCCTGCGCCGTTTGCGTGCCGCCGTCGAGCGTGCGCTGTTCGCCGTTCGCGCGTTGCCATGCCCCGACCGCGTAGAGGTCGGTGCGCTTCGACAGCACGTAGTCGGCGCCGGCGGACACCTGATGGTAGGTCGAGCTCGTGTCGCCACGGGCACGCGTGTAGCTGTAGCCGACGCCGACGAGCAGGCTGGGTGTCGCCTGATAGTTGAAGAAGCCGCGCGCGGTGTCGTACTTCTGCGTGCTGCGAAACGCGGACATCGCATCGGCCTTGTACAGCGCATTGCTGTAGTCGATGCCGACCGCGAACGGCGCGAAGTTGTAGCGCAACGCGCCTCGCGCGATGCCGATCGATTTCGCGGAGATATAGCCGCCGTTGACCAGCGACCCGTCGAACGTGCCGTCGGACGTGCCGTTCCAGCCGGTGCGGATGCCGTTGGCGAGCGACGAGCGATTGGCCGCGTAGTAATAGCCGCCCGCCGCGTCGACAGGGCCGTTGCTGTACGACAGGCCGGCCGACCAGGTTTGCCCGGCGCCGCTTTTGCCGGCCACGCCGCCGAGCGCATACATGCCGACGAGCTGGAGCCCGTTGATCACGGGCGACGTGTATTTCACCGCGTTGTCGGTGCGCGACGACGTGTCGTAGTTGTCGACGTCGCCGGGTGTCGCGTAGACGCTGCCGAAGTAGAAGTCGCCGGTGACCGGCCACGCGACATCCGCGAGCGCGTCGTATTGGCGGCCGAGCGTCAGCGTGCCCCAGCGCGCGCTGTCGAGGCCGACGAACGCCTGCCGGCCGAACATCCGGTTGCCTTGCCCGAGCGCGCCGGTGTTCGGATTGAAGCCATTTTCCAGCGTGAAGATCGCCTTCAGCCCGCCGCCCAGGTCTTCCGCACCTTTCACGCCGAAGCGGTTGCCGAGCAGGTTGCCGTTGCCGAGGCCGGCGAGATTCTTGCCGTCCGCGCTGGCGTTCCATACGTACGTCAGCGACGTATCGAACAGGCCGTATAACGTGACTTCCGATGCGTGTGCCGCGTGCGTGGTCGCGAGCAGCGCACCCGACATCATGGCGAGCCGAACTGGAGTTTTCATGGTGTTCCCCTGAGATTCAAGATGATCGTTTCGTGCATCGGTCGATTCCGCGCCGCGCGTGGTGCAGGCGGGCGCGGAATGTCGCGATGGCGCTGCCGATTCTGGAAAGCGTTCGGATCGTGAAGGTGAGGAACAAATGAGAAAAATGTCATCGCCGCGTCATGCGTGCGAAAACGCGTCACGCATTTTCATTCGTAGTGCGATACAGGGAATGTCGCGGTGGTGACGAAACCGTCATGCCGCGATCACAATTCCGCACCGTTGCCGGCTCAAAGTGAACGCTCCCGTCACGGATTTCCAGCAAGGAGCGAACAACATGAACATTCCGCGACCGATGATCGTCGTCGCCGCTGCCGCACTGTCGGTGGCGGCCTTTTCACAGGCAGTGGCCGCGCAGCAGAAGACCCGGCAGGAAGTCCGCCAGGAACTGGTGCGTGCGCGCCACGACGGCGTGATCCCGAGCCCGAATCACGACTACCCGGCGAGCCCGGCCGCCGTCGCACGCAACCAGGAGATCCATCGCGCGACGGTGCATCGCGGGGAGATGGCGCCGTTGGTCGATGCGCACGACAACCGTTTTGCGGTGCGTTGACCGTTCATTCGCGGCCGACCGGCGCGGTGCCCGTCAGCCGCACCCCCACACGAAGAGGAGAGTGCCATGCGTCATTTGGCGAAAGGAATCGTGCTCGCGGCGTGCCTGATGTCGACGGCCGCGATGGCGGCCGGTTGGCCGGAGCGGGCGTTGTCGCACGCGTCGGCGCACGACGTCGGCCGGCGCGCGAACGAGCGGATGCGCTGCGAGTTCGCGGCCGTGCCGGCCGGTGAGTGGAGCGCGACGTTCACACGCGGGCAATGCGAGGTCGACAACGGCCGGCTGACGTTCGTGCCGGGCGATGCAGGCGGCGAATCGACTGTCGCCGAGCAGCGGATCGTGCTCGGCGACGTCCGCACTGCATCGCATCAGTCACGCAAGCTGAAGGAGCAACTGCAACTGACGACACGCGACGAAGTGATCGCGCTGAACGTGCTGACCGACGACGGCAGCCGCAAGTCGCGCGAACACGCGATCGATCTGTGGGCCGCGTTGCGCAACGAAGGCGTGACGCCCGTCAACGGTGCGCGCATCGTCGAACCGTATCCGACGGGCGCGACGACGTGGTAGCCGGCGCGCGGCCGCGCCTGCTTATCCGGCCTTCACCGATCCTTCGATCAGGAAGAATACGATGAAGCCGATGAAGAACGCGGCGGTCGCGAACGGCGTTTCAGGGACCTCGTGCGCTTCGACCAGCAGTTCCTCGGTGACGAGGTACAGCAGCGCGACGGTGCCCAGCCCGAGCAGCGCTGCGTAGATATTGGATGGGAGTCCTGCGAATGCCGCGTTGCCGGCCACGGCCGCGATGCTCAGCAGCGCCGCGAGCCCGACCGGAACGACGATCGACAGCAGGCGGCCGATGCCGGCGGCCGCGAGCGCCGCGCTGACCGACAGCGCGAGGAACAGTACCTCGAGCGTCAATGCGACGGTCAGGATGATGCCGCTTTCGTCGCTGGCCGAGAACGCGATGCCGAGCACGAGGCCGTCGATGACGAGGTCGATCGCGGTGACGATGATCAGGCTCACGGGCAGCCGTGCTTCCTCGAAGCGCGTCTCGATCGCACCGGACAGCGCGCGGATCGCGAGCATCAGCGCGATGCCGAGCACGAAGCCGACGACGACCGGAAACAGCGCATGTGCGCGGTCCTGCGGCAGCAGTTCGAGCGCGGCGGCCGCGAACACGATGCCGCCGGTGAAATGCTGGATGACGCTCGACGTTTTCGGGCCGGGTGCGCGCCACGCGGCCGCGAGCGCGCCGAAGCAGGCCGCCAGCAGGGGCGGTAACGTGAGCAGCGCAAGCTTCGCGGTCGGTGTCATGAGGCCTCTCGGACGGTTGGCGTACCGCAGCGGGCTCAGCGTCTGGCCATCCGGCTGCGTGGTACGGGTGGTTCGTACACGCCGGGCATCGCCCGGCACCAACCGGGGATTGAACACCTTGAAGCCGCTTCAAGGTCAACACATTCGAGGCAGGGCGCACCGGCAAGCCGGCGCGCCCGTTTCCGTCAAAGCTGCGCGAGCGCCTGGTCGAGATCGGCGAGCAGGTCGTCGATATGCTCGATGCCGATCGACAGCCGCACCGTTTCTTCCTTCACGCCGGCCTTCGCGAGTTCGGCGGGCGACAGTTGCCGGTGCGTCGTCGATGCCGGGTGCGTCGCGAGCGACTTCGTGTCGCCGATGTTGACGAGCCGCGTGAACAGCTTCAGCGCGTCCTGGAACTTCGCGCCGCCGTCGCGGCCGCCCTTCACGCCGAACGTCAGGATGCCCGGCGCGCGGCCCGACAGGTAGCGCGCGACGAGCGGATGGTCCGGGTGATCGGGCAAGCCCGCATAGTTCACCCATTCGACGTTTTCGTGACGCGAGAGATGCTGCGCGATCTTCAGTGCGTTGTCGCTGATCCGCTCGACGCGCAGCGCCAGCGTTTCGATGCCCTGCAGGATCTGGAACGCATTGAACGGCGAAATGGCCGCGCCCATGTTGCGCAGCGGCACCACGCGTGCGCGGCCGATATAGGCAGCCGGCCCGAACGCTTCCGTGTAGACGACACCGTGATAGCTGACGTCGGGCTCGTTCAGCCGTTTGAAGCGGTCCGCATGCTCGGCCCACGGGAACTTGCCCGAATCGACGATCGCGCCGCCGAGGCTCGTGCCGTGCCCGCCGAGATACTTCGTCAGCGAATGCACGACGATATCCGCGCCGTGCTCGAACGGGCGCAGCAGATACGGCGACGGCACCGTGTTGTCGACGATCAGCGGGATGCCGTGACGATGCGCGACTTCCGCGAGCGCGGCGATGTCGGTGACGTTGCCGAGCGGGTTGCCGACCGATTCCGCGAAGATCGCCTTCGTGCGCGCGTCGATCAGCGGCTCGAACGACGCGGGGTCGCGCGGATCGGCGAAGCGCGTGGTGATCCCGTATTGCGGCAGCGTATGCGCGAACAGGTTGTAGGTGCCGCCGTACAGCGAACTCGCGGACACGATGTTGTCGCCGGCTTCGGCGATCGTCTGGATCGCATACGTGACGGCCGATTGCCCCGAGGCCAGCGCCAGCGCGCCGATGCCGCCCTCGAGCGCGGCGATCCGCTGCTCGAGCACGTCCGTCGTCGGGTTCATGATCCGCGTGTAGATGTTGCCCTGCACCTTCAGGTCGAACAGGTCGGCGCCGTGCTGCGTGTCGTCGAATGCGTACGCAACGGTCTGGTAGATCGGCACGGCGACCGCGCGCGTGGTCGGGTCGGGACGATAACCGCCGTGTACGGCGATGGTTTCGAGGCGCCAGTTCGATGCGGCCTGATCGGTCATGGGTGCTCCGTCTGTTGTTGTGGTGGTCGAGCGATTATAGGAGCACGTGCGCAACTGTCCTTAGAACGAATGGTTTGTTGCTTATGGCAAGGCGGCGCATAAAATGCCTGTTCCGCAAACAAGGGGCGCTCGATGAATCAGGATCATTGGAACCAGGTGGATGCGTATTTCTCCGCGACGCTCGTGCCGTCCGACGACGTGCTCGACGCCGCGCTCGCGGCGAGCGACGCCGCGGGGCTGCCCGCGATCAACGTCGCGCCGAACCAGGGCAAGCTGCTGCAACTGCTCGCGACGATCCGCGGCGCACGGCGGATTCTCGAGGTCGGCACGCTCGGCGGCTACAGCACGATCTGGCTCGCGCGCGCGTTGCCGCCGGGCGGCGCGCTCGTGACGCTCGAACTGAATCCGGAGCATGCGAAGGTCGCGACGCAGAACATCGCGCGTGCCGGGTTCGCGGAAGTCGTGACGGTGGTGGTCGGCAGCGCGAAGGACAGCCTCGCGCGGCTCATCGGCGCGGGCGAAGCGCCGTTCGATTTCATCTTCATCGATGCCGACAAGGACAACAACCCGGTCTATCTCGACGCGGCGCTGAAGCTGTCGCGGCCCGGCACGGTGATCGTCGTCGACAACGTCGTGCGCGGCGGGCGCGTGGCCGATCCGGACAATCACGAACCCGACGTGGTCGGCGTGCGCGACGGGTTCGCGCGTCTCGCGGCGGCCCCGAACGTCACGACCACGGCCGTGCAGACGGTCGGGCAGAAGGGCTGGGACGGGTTCTCGATCTCGATCGTCGGCGCGTGACGTGGTGCGTCAGCGCGGGCTGGCTGCTTCATCGGCCCGTCGATACAGGCGTGGCCACTGATCGTCGAACAGGCCGTTGCAGGTGCTGTGCGTGGCGATATCGCTGAGCACGAAGTGCCGGCCGTCGAAGATCCACGTTGCGGTCGAGCCGCAATCGCCGGCACTGCGCAGCCTGACCTTGCTCGACAGCATCGCGCCGATCGTCGCGTAGCCGGCGTCGGTCAGTTCGTTCGCGAAGGATGCCGAATCGAGTCCCGCATTCGCGTTCTCGCCGAAATTCATCGCCGTCGGCATGAACGGTGCCGTCCGTCGCACGCGATACCACAGGCCGGTGTGGTTATACAGGCTGCTGGTCTGGCACGGAATCGAGACGAGCGCCTCGTCGGCGGAGATCGCGAAGGCGGACGACGCCTTCCTGCGATCGCTGGCGGACATTTCGTCTTCGACGTCGGCCGCACATTGCTTCACGTCGCTGCCGAATTTCGCGAGCACCGCGTCGACGAGCGGGCCCTGTTCGGCGGCCGACACGGCGGCGGCCGGCAGCGGCGCCGGCACGACGGCGGGCGGGAGTACCGGTGCGGCCGGCACCGACGACGCGGGCCGGGTGCCGGGGCGCAGTAGCGCCGTGACCGTGCCGACGCGGCCCTGCGTGTCGTCGATCAGCAGCAGCGCGGCGCTCAATCCCGACAGCGGCGTGCGGGCGGCACGGGCCGACGCGGGATCGCCGAAGCTCAGCAGTTGCCCGTTGCGCGTCGCGGCGAGCCAGGCGGCAACCGTTGCCGGATCGCTGGTCCGCATCCGGGCACGCGTCCAGTACGAGGGCGCGTCGTCATTCTTGTCGCCGGACGCCTGCCATTGTGCGGGAGCCGCATCGAACGGCCGGCCGTCGACGCGTGCGGTGCGCAGGTCCAGCGGCACTGTCGCGTAGAGGTCGAGCGATGCTTGAGCATCGGGGCCGGCATCGCGCGTCACGCGCAGGATGAGGCGGGCGCGGGCGTCGTCGATATCGTCGGCGTGGCTTTCGGCAATGCAGCGGTTGCCGTTGTCGCAGACGACTGACCAGTTCTTGAAATCGCGCTCGACCGGCGGCCGCGCGAGCGGGCGAGCCTGGGCAACGATCGGGGAAACGGCGAGGAGGGCGGCGATGGCGAGCGAAAGGCGGTGCGACATGACGGTTCGTATCGACTGTGGATGGGCGGGCGGAAGACGTCGGGCTGCAAGCGCATCGTCAGCAAGCGGGGCAGGTCGAAGGCTGCGGCGCATGCGGCGGCGCGCTTTGGCGAACGGCATCGAGTATACCGCCGCAATGGGGCTGCGATCGTGACGACGACGCGTAGTGTGCGGGCACGTCCATTGCTGGCCTGCATTGATCGGACGAGTGCGGATGCGGAAAACGGCGCGACACCCGAAGGCATCGCGCCGTTCACTTTTCATCGACCGTCGACCACGTCGCGCAGGAACGCATCGAGCATCGCCACGTCGCCCCACGGCCGCTTGTATTCGCGATCGTGTTCGGCATCGGCGAGCATCGTCTCGACGAGCGCGTGGATCGCCGGCCGGCGCGGCCCGTACTCGCTTTCGTTCGCGCTCATCTTCAGCGCGAGCAAGGCGTCGAGTTCCGCGCGCACCGCCGGTTCGTGCACGGTGCCGTCGACGAGATCCGCGAAGCGCATCGGCGGCATCCCGAGCCCCATGTCGATCCAGCGCACCGCGAGCAGCGGCCGCAGCACGTACAGGTACTTCTTGTAACGCACCGTGTCGCCTTGCAGATAGCCGCGAAAGTTCTTCTTCGCCATCGCGAGGTAGTGGTGACGCCCGCGCACCGGCGAGAAGAACGCCGACGCGAGCGACCTGAGCCGCGGTGCCCATTGCGCGTCTTCGCGATACACGACGGGCGAGTCGAGCCATTCGAGCAGCGTCGGGTTCGAGCGGCGCAGCAGTTGCAGCGCCTTGCGCAACTCCCAGCCGCTGACGTCGAGCTCGTCGTCGAGCGGCCGCTCGATCACGTCGCGTTGCGGTTCGACGCTCAGGTACCAGTCGCGCCGGTGCGCGTACACGAAGCGCACGTCGTAATCGCTGTCCGGCGACGCGAACCCCCAGCCGCGGCTGCCCGATTCGCACGCGAACAGCACGCTCACGTCGTGGCGGCGCTCGACTTCCGCGAGCTCCGCCATCACACGCGCCCGCACGGTCGGATCGACCGGATGCGCGCTGCGCACGGTCGTCATTTTTTCCGTTTTCATTGTTGTCGTTTCCCTTTCGTGGTGCGCGGCCGCCGGCCATCGGCCGCGCACCGCGCTATCCTTTCACGCACACCACCTGGCGCAGCGTATGCACCACTTCGACGAGGCTGCGCTGGGCCGCCATCACCGCGTCGATGTCCTTGTAGGCCATCGGGATTTCGTCGACGACGCCCGAGTCCTTCCGGCATTCGACGCCCTGGGTTGCCTTCACCTGGTCGTCGACGGTGAAGCGGCGCTTCGCTTCGGTGCGGCTCATCGTCCGGCCCGCGCCGTGGCTGCACGAACAGAAGCTGTCCGGGTTGCCGAGCCCGCGCACGATGAAGCTCTTCGCCCCCATCGAGCCCGGAATGATCCCGAGCTGCCCCTTCTGCGCCGACACCGCACCCTTGCGCGTCACGAGCACGTCTTCGCCGAAGTGGCGTTCGCGCTGCACGTAGTTGTGGTGGCAGTTCACCGCGTGTTCGTCGACCGCGAACGGCTTGGCGATCACGCCGCGTGCTGCACCGATTACTGCGTCCATCATCGCCTGCCGGTTGCGGCGCGCGTAGTCCTGCGCCCAGCCGACCGCTTCGACGTAGTCGTCGAAGTGCCGGCTGCCCTCGGTGAAATACGCGAGGTTGCGATCCGGCAGGTTCGCGATGTGCTGCCGCATGTCGGCCTGTGCGAGTTCGATGAACAGGCTGCCGATCGCATTGCCGACGCCGCGCGAGCCGCTGTGCAGCATGAACCACACGTGGTCCGCTTCGTCGACGCACACTTCGATGAAGTGGTTGCCGGTGCCGAGCGTGCCGAGATGCGCGTAGTGGTTCGTCTTTTCCAGCTTCGGATACTTGTCGACGATCCGCTGGAAGCCCGGTTGCAGCGCCTTCCACGATTCGGTCACGGCGGCCGGCGTGCGGTCGCCCCACGCGCCCGGATCGCGGCGGCCCGGCGCGCGGCCGTGCGGCACCGCGCGTTCGATCGCGCTGCGCAGCCCCGCCAGCGAATCCGGCAGGTCGGACGCCGTCAGCGTCGTGCGCGCGGCCATCATCCCGCAGCCGATGTCGACGCCGACCGCCGCCGGAATGATCGCGCCCTTCGTCGGGATCACGCTGCCGATCGTCGAGCCCTTGCCGAGGTGGACGTCGGGCATCACCGCGACGTGGCTGAAGATGAACGGCATCTGCGCGGTGTTGCGCAGTTGGGCGCGCGCCTCGTCTTCAACGGCCACGCCTTGCGTCCACATCTTCACCGGCTTGCCGTTCGCCAGTTCCATGACCTGATAATCCATTTCACTCATGTTCATCACCTTGCTGCTTTGTTCATGAGGCACGGCGCGCGTGCGCCGTGCCTGTCCATTCATTGCGCGCCCTTGATGCTGACGAGTCCGTTCAGCACCTGGTCGAGACCGCCGAACACCGAGATGCGGTCGATCCGTTCCGCGACGCGCTCGAGCGTTTCCAGCTCCTTGAGCCGCAGCGCGGTCGGGTTTTCTTCCATCACCTTCGCGGTGTTCAACAGCGAACGCGTGGCCGCCGTTTCCTCGCGGCGGCGAATCACGTTCGCCTGCGCGGATTTCTCCGCTTCGACCACCTGCGCGAGGATCGTCTTCATGTCGCCCGGCAGCACGATATCCTTCACGCCGACGCTGCGCACGTCCACGCCGGAATGCTCGAGACGGGCACGCACCTGCGCGATCACGACGTCGTCGATCGACTGCTTGTCTTCCAGCAGTTCGTCGAGCGAGCGCGTGCCGACGGCCGATCGCAGTGCGAACTGCAGCTCGCGATACAGGTGCTCGACCGGCTTCTGCAGCTGGCCGAACGCATGCAGCACGTCCGCATAGCACCACGTCGCCGACAGGTTCAGCCGCAGCGCGACCTTGTCGCGCGTCAGGATTTCCTGTCCGCCGACTTCGATCGCCTGCAAACGCAGGTCGACGAGTTCGACCGCGACGTCGCGGTTGAAGCGCCAGAACGCCGCAACGCCCGCGTCCAGCAACCGTTCGATCTTGCCGTCGATCTTCAGCACGCCGACGTGGTACGCCGGCACCTGCGCCAGCAGCACGCCCGTCAGGCCCGCCACGCCGCGCGCACGCAGCGCCGGTTGCGCGATGCGCTTCACGAGCGCGGCCGGCAGCAGGCTGTCCTGCGCGAGATCGACGCGTTCGAGACGGTGCGCGGTCAGGCCGCGCCAGTACAGCCGGCGCGTGCCCGGCGCCAGGATCTCGACGAGCACGTCGTCTTCGTAGCGCAGGCCGGCTTCATCATCGGCGAGGTCCATCGCGACGAAGTGCTGCGCGAGCACGTCCGGCGCGTCGTGACGCAGGTAATCGGCCAGTGCCGCGTCGGCGAGCGGCGCGTCGAGACGCGCGGTCTGCACCGACAGGCGCTTGAACGGATCGAAGGCCTTGAACACGCCCGGTTCCAGCACCTTCACGAAATCGCCCTCGTTCATCAGCAGCGCGCGTTCGTTCTTTTTCACAACATGTCGCATCCACATATTCTTGTCCTTTTCTTCAATGACCGCCGGGTGACACGCATCGTGCGGATCGCGGGGCGACGCAACCGGGCGGGCGGCGCGCTGGCCCGGCGTCGACGTGCACGGCGACGCATCCTGCATCGCGTCGTCGTGCGCGTTCGCGCGGGCCGTGCGGCCGTCCGGCCGATCGCGCGGAACCGCAACCGGTCCGACGCGCGGCGGGCCTTGCGGCCCGCACCGGCGGGTACTGCTTCTATCAAGAGACTGTCCTTGCGGACAGTGTTCGAGCGGGATTCGAACCCGCTACACACCGGCTTGCGCCGGCTGCTCTACCTATGAGCTTCCGAACGGAGGGCGCCCCGGGACTCGAACCCGGGCGAAGTTCCAGTACGCGCCCGTTTGCCTTCGTCTGCCCATGGCGACATGCGCTGCCGCGACGAACGAGGTTCGGCGGCGGCGCACCAGCAGGGCTTTGTGAACCCTGACTCGTGGGCCAGCGGGACATCCGGCGCTTTCTATTTAGCGAGGAGCGTGCCAGCGGGTGACTCGATGCTCGAGAAAAATCTCAAGCCATTGAAGTAAAAGGGAAAATTATTTCAAGCGGCAGGTGAGGCTTGAATCTCCGATGGTGGCTCGATCCGGAATATTCGATACAATCGGATCGCTTATTATCCTATGAGATAAACATGCGAAAGACTGTTGCGATCGGTTTTCTCGGTACCGTGCTCGACCAGGGCGGCGGCTCGCAGCGCCGCTGGCGCAACTGGCGGCCGACGATTTCGCTGTGCGAGCAGCGCGACACGCCGATCGACCGGCTCGAACTGTTGCACTCGCCAAACTACGCGCGGCTCGCGAACCGCGTGAAGCAGGATCTCGAGCGTGTGTCGCCGCACACCGACGTGCGGCTGATCCCGATGGAGATTCGCGATCCGTGGGATTTCGAGGAGGTCTACGCCACGCTGCACGATTTCGCGCGCGCGTACCCGTTCGATCTCGACCGCGAGGACTACCTGATCCACATCACGACGGGCACGCACGTCGCGCAGATCTGCTGGTTCCTGCTGGCGGAGGCGCGCTACCTGCCTGCGCGTCTCGCGCAGACGGCGCCGCCGCAGAAGACCGACGAAGGACCGAGCGGGCCCGGCACGATGTCGGTGATCGATCTCGACCTGTCGCGCTACAACCGCATCGCGCAGCGCTTCACGCGCGAACGCGACGAAACGGTGTCGTTCCTGAAGGCCGGCATCGCGACGCGCAACGCGCGCTTCAACGCGCTGATCGAGCAACTGGAGCGCGTGGCCGTGCGTTCGCGCGCGCCGATGCTGCTGGTCGGGCCGACGGGTGCCGGCAAGTCGTTTCTCGCGAAGCGCGTGTACGAGCTGAAGCGCGGCCGTCATCGGCTCGCGGGGCCGTTCATCGAGATCAACTGCGCGACGCTGCGCGGCGACGCGGCGATGTCGACGTTGTTCGGTCACGTGAAGGGCGCGTTCACGGGCGCGCAGTCGGCGCGGGCCGGGCTGCTGCGCGCGGCGGACGGCGGGCTGCTGTTTCTCGACGAGATCGGCGAACTCGGGCTCGACGAACAGGCGATGCTGCTGAAGGCGATCGAGGAGAAGCGTTTCCTGCCGGTCGGCGCGGACGTCGAGGCGACCAGCGATTTCGAGCTGATCGCGGGCACGCACCGCGACCTGCGGCAGATGGTGGCGGCCGGCACGTTCCGCGAAGATCTCTACGCGCGGATCAACCTGTGGACGTACGAACTGCCGGGGCTGGCCGAGCGGCGCGAGGACATCGAGCCGAACCTCGAATTCGAACTCGACCGTTTCGGCCGCGAGCAGGGCGAGCAGGTGCGGTTCAACGTCGAGGCGAAGCGGCGCTATCTCGCGTTCGCCGCGTCGCCGCGCGCGGCGTGGGCCGGCAACTTCCGCGAGCTGTCCGCGTCGGTCACGCGGATGGCGACACTGGCCGATGCGGGGCGGATTACCGAAGCGCTCGCCGAGCAGGAAGTCGAACGGCTGACGCGCACGTGGTCGTCACCGGGCGGCGCGGAGGCGTCCGAGGCATGTGTCGACGCGGTGTTCGGTGCGCGTGCGGAAGAACTCGACCTGTTCGACCGTGCGCAGCTCGAACGCGTGCTGGACGTGTGCCGCATGTCGGCAAGCTTGTCGGAGGCGGGACGCACGCTGTTCGCGGTGTCGCGGCAGAGCAAGAAGCAGCCGAACGATGCGGACCGGCTGCGCAAGTATCTGGCGCGATTCGGGCTGGATTGGGACGGGGTGCGGCAGGCGCTCGACGGAGCGTGACGCGTACGGCGGCGAGGGTGCCGCGTGCAGCTGGAGCGCGCGGCACGCGGCCATCGATCGGGCAGGGTTACGCCGCCGCTGCCTCGTGAAACGGCGCCAGGAATGCCCACTCCGGCTGCGCAGCCGCCACATCCGCGAGCCCGCGCGCAAATGCGTGCGCCGGTAGCCACGGATAGCCGAACGCCGCATGCAGTGCATCGAGCTTCACCGACTGCGGATCATCGATCGTATCCATCCGTTCGATGTGAATATGCAGCGCGGCAATCCGCGCGGCGTGGTCGCTTTCGCCGTTGCCCGCGAACTGCCAACGGTACGTGCCATGCCCGATCCGCAACGCGCCGTTGTCCTTCTGGCGCATCACGACGAGCCACGACATCCCGCTGGCACCCTCTGAGTCGACTTCGGGTGCCGTGCAAACGTAATAGGTCCGGCACCGTTCGAACCGCTCGCCGAATTCCTCGACCAGCGTGCGCGCAATCGCAGCCGCGCCCGTCACGCGCGGCGGAAAATCGATATCGTCGTTCGCGAGCGAAAAGCTCAGTTCGGCATCGGCCGTGAAGCAGTCGGCGATCAGCGCGGGGCGGTTCAGGTCTTTCGCGCGCAGATAGCACTCGAGCAGCGCGCGAACCGTTGCGGGATGAAGCGGAAAGGGCATGGACGCGCCTCCTGTATCGGGAAATCGGGACACATTCGCCGGCCGGGCCAGGCCAGGGACGGATGTGCCTTTGACGTATAATTTCGTTTCAAAGCTAAATTCGCATGACCGTACGGAGCGTCGAAGTCATGGCCAAGCAGCAAGAGGAGTCCGTTCTGACCATTACCAACCCGGCCTGCCTGATCGACGGCACGGACACGGAATTTCGCCATCTGATCAACGGGCTGCTGCCGTTCGCGGCCCGCCTGCTGTCGGTGCGCGACGGCTTCGGCTCGCTGATCGGCCTCACCGGCATCCAGTATTCGCTGCTCGTCTCGGTCTCGCATCTGTCGCACGACGATGTCGTGACCGTCAATCGCCTCGCCGATCACCTGCACCTGAGCGGCGCATTCGTCACGATCGAGACCGGCAAGCTGAAGAAGCTCGGCCTGATCGACAAACGCTCGGACCCCGACGACAAGCGCAAGATGCGGCTCACGGTCACGCCGGCCGGCTCGAAGCTGCTGAAGGCGTTCGCCGACACGCAGCAGCGCATCAACAACGTGCTGTTCGAGGGCGTGACGAAGACCGAATTCAAGGCGCTCTGCTCGGTGATCGACCGCCTCGTCACCAACGGCGACCGCGCGACGCTCGATCTCGCCCACCTGATCGCGCGCCAGGAAAAAGGCTGACGCGCGCGAGCCGCGGGCCCGCCCGCGCTCGCCGGCCGGCCTGACGCATCGGCTGCGCTCAGTGCGCGGTCCACTCGATCGTATTCAGGTCGACCCCTTCGAGATGCATGTCCCACAGCGGGCTCAGCTCACGCAGCTTGCCGACCGTGTCGCGCACCTGCGCGATCACGCTGTCGACTTCGGCTTCGGTCGTGAAGCGGCCGAGCGTGAAGCGGATCGAGCTGTGCGCGAGCTCGTCGCTGCGGCCCAGCGCGCGCAGCACGTACGACGGCTCCAGCGATGCCGACGTGCACGCGGAGCCTGACGAAACCGCGACGCCCTTGATTCCCATGATCAGCGATTCGCCTTCGACGAAATTGAAGCTGACGTTCAGGTTGTGCGGAATCCGGCGGGTGAGATCGCCGTTCACGTAAACCTCGTCGAGTGTCGACAGGCCGGCCAGCAACCGGTCGCGCAAGGCGCCGACGCGGCGGCTTTCTTCCGCCATCTCTTCCTTCGCGAGCCGGAACGCCTCGCCCATCCCGACGATCTGGTGCGTCGGCAGCGTGCCCGAGCGCATCCCGCGCTCATGGCCGCCGCCGTGCATCTGCGCTTCGATCCGCACGCGCGGCTTGCGGCGCACGTACAGCGCGCCGATTCCCTTCGGGCCGTAGACCTTGTGTGCGGTCACCGTCAGCAGGTCGACGTTCAATGCATTCACGTCGACCGGAATCTTGCCGGCCGCCTGCACCGCGTCGCAATGGAACACGATGCCGCGCGCACGGCACAGCGCACCGATCTCCGCCACCGGCTGGATCACGCCCGTTTCATTGTTCGCGAGCATCACCGACACCAGGATCGTGTCGGCGCGCAGCGCCTGCTGCACGGCATCGAGATCGAGCAGGCCGTCTTCCCGCACGTCGAGATACGTGACGTCGAAGCCCTGGCGTTCGAGTTCGCGACACGTATCGAGTACGGCCTTGTGCTCGGTCTTCACCGTGACGAGGTGCTTGCCCTTGCCCTGGTAGAAGTGCGCGGCACCCTTGATCGCGAGGTTGTTGCCCTCGGTCGCGCCGGACGTCCACACGATTTCGCGCGGGTCGGCGCCGAGCAATGCGGCGACGTGCGCGCGCGCTTCCTCGACGGCCTGCTCGGCCGCCCAGCCGTAGCTGTGGCTGCGTGACGCCGGGTTGCCGAACTGCTCGTGCAGGAACGGCACCATTTTGTCGACCACGCGCGGATCGACGGGCGTCGTCGCGCTGTAGTCCATGTAGATCGGACGGGATTGCATCGAAGCGGCTCCGGAAGACGGTGTCTCCCGCGGTGCCCGAAAGCACCGGGGAACAAGGTAGCCGCAGTGTACGTGGACATTCCCGGACGTCGCGCAACATCCATCCCGCCAGTAGGGTTGTCTTTCAAACAAAGCTTTCAAGTTCAGGGTTTACGACAACTTGAACCCGCCTTTGTGTTTACATTTAATAAAAGCTAAATAACAAAGCTAAATAACGGTGCTTTGTTGGGCCGGATTCCACTGCGGAATCCGGCGATGCAACCCAAGGAGGACGAGATGAGCGAGAACCATGCCGGAACCGGCGCGGGTGCCGACGAGCAGCGGCGCTTTCGCACGGCGCTGTCGATGTTCGCGACGGGCGTCGCGGTGATTACCGCCCCGCGCAAGGAGGGGATGCCGATCGGCATCACGGTCGCGTCGTTCAATTCGGTGTCGCTGGATCCGCCGCTGATCCTGTTCTCGGTCGACCGTCGCAGCCTGAGCCTCGGCGACCTGGCCGGCGCGGAAGGCTATGCGGTCAACGTGCTCGACGAGACGCAGCAGCACCTGTCGAACTGCTTCGCGAAGGCGAACGGCGACAAGTGGGGCTGGCGTGCGGACGCAGCCGATGTCGATGGCGCCGTGCTGCTGCCCGACGCGCTCGCGACATTCGAATGCGAACCCTATGCGCAGTACGACGGCGGCGATCACGTGATCTTCGTCGGCCGCGTGACGCGGCACTGCGCGCGTTCGGAAGGGCGCCCGCTGATCTTCTTCGGCGGCCGCTACCGCACGCTCGACGGCATGCACGCGCCGTCTGCCTGACTGCAATCCACGTTTCATTCCACCCTGGAGGACACCATGATCAAGAACGGGACTCAGCACATCGCGTCGCTGCGCGACGGGCGGCAGGTCTACCTGAACGGCCAGCCGGTCGGCGACGTGACCGCGCACGCGGCATTCCGCAATTCGATCCGTAGCTACGCGAGCCTGTACGACTACCAGGCGCGCGACGAGAACGTCGAGAAGATGACGTTCGTCTCGCCCGACTCGGGCAACCGCGTCAGCCGGATCTGGCAACTGCCGACGTCCTATGACGAACTCGTCGAGCGCCGTGCCGCGCTGGAAGCGTGGTCGGAGCTGCACTACGGCTTCATGGGGCGTTCGCCGGATCACGTCGCATCCTGTCTTTCCGGCATGTTCATGGGCGCCGACGTGTTCGAGCAATACGATCCGGCGCGAGCGGGCGCGCTGCGCGACTACTACCGCCATGCGCGCGACAACGACCTGTTCCTGACCTACGTGATCGTGAATCCGCAGGCGAACCAGTCGAAGTCCGCACACGAGCAGGAGGACAAGTACCTCGCGGTCGGCATCGTCGATCAGGATGCCGAAGGCATCACGGTGCGCGGCGCGAAGATGCTCGCGACGAGCGGGATCATGGCGAACGAGGTGTTCTGCAGCTGCATCCAGCCGCTGCGCGAAGGCGACGAGATGTACGCGCTGTCGTTCGCGGTGCCGATGAACGCGAAGGGCATGAAGATCCTGTCGCGCAAGTCGTACGAGGAGAACGCGACGTCGGTGTTCGACAACCCGCTGTCGAGCCGCTTCGACGAGAACGACGCGGTGCTGTATTTCGACGACGTGAAGGTGCCGTGGGAACGGATCTTCGTCGCCGGCAATACGGCGATGTGCGCGAAGCAGTTCCATGCGACGCCCGCGCACGTGTACCAGAACTACCAATGCCAGGTGCGGCTGATGACGAAGCTGCGCTTCCTCGTCGGGCTCGGGTTGAAGATTTCCGAGGTCAACGGCACGAATACGTTCCCGCAGGTGCGCGAAACGCTGGGCCAGCTCGCGGCCGAAGCGTCGATGGTCGAGGCGTGGGTCTACGGGATGGAAGCGAAGGGCACCGTCGTCAACGGTTTCTACGTGCCCGACCGCAACATGCTGTACGGCTCGCAGGTCGTCACGCAGCAGCTCTATTCGAAGGTGCTCAACACGCTGCGCGAGCTCGCCGGCGGCGGAATGATCATGCTGCCGTCCAGCGTGCGCGATTTCGAGAATCCCGACCTGCTGCGAATCATCGAGAAAACACAGAAATCGCCCGTGTGTTCGTCGGAGGAGCGCGTGAAGTTCTTCAAGCTCGCGTGGGATGCGGTCGGCTCCGAATTCGCCTCGCGCCACAACCAGTACGAGCTGTTCTATGCGGGCGCGTCGTTCGTCACGAAGGGGCACGCGTATCGCACGTACGACTGGCAGCGCGCGTCGCATCTCGTCGATTCGATGCTCGGCAGCTATTCGCTGAACCAGGAACTGTCGACGCCGCGCGCCGCCTGACGCGTCGCCTTGCATCCGATTCATCCGCTATCGCCACAGGAGAGACAGATGGCCATCAACAAGCTTCACGACGAATTCCATACGCTGGACATGCAGCGCGACTGGCGGCTGCCGGAAGGCTATGACCCCGCGTCCGGCGCGCAGGAGCTGATCCTGTCCGGCGCGCTCGACACCGAGCGCAAGCGCGGCAGCCGCACGCGCCTGTTGCGCCTGCCGGCCGGGCTGCATACGAAGAAGCCGTTCGTGCACGACTACTGGGAAGAGGTGTTTCTCGTCGAGGGCGACCTGACCGTCGGCAACGACGAGCACGGCAACGGCGGTACGCCGTTCAAGGGCTACACGTACGCGGTGCGTCCGCCCGGCGCATGGCACGGCCCGTTCAAGTCGAACGGCGGCTGCGTGCTGCTGGAGATCCACTACTACGACCCGGCGTAAGCCCGGCCGATCCACGACACACGGCGGGCGGCAGCGCGCAGCGCGTGCGCTGCCCGCCACGAGGAGCATTCGATGAAAACCATCACGTTCGCGATCGACGGTCGCGACGGCCGCACCGAGCGCGCGATCGCGATCGACACGCTCGTGATCGCGGGCTGGACCGGCCGCGACACGGTCGCCATGGAGCAGCACATCCGCGAGCTGGAGGAACTCGGCGTCAAGCGCCCGGCGACGACGCCCGTGTTCTACCGCGTCGCGGCCGATCGCCTCGATCCGTCGCCCGCGATCCAGGTATCGGGCGGGCAGAGCAGCGGCGAAGCGGAATTCGTGCTGCTGCGCGACGGCGGCGAGACCTTCGTGGGCATCGCGTCCGACCATACCGACCGTGAAGTCGAGACCTACGGGATCACGGTGTCGAAGCAGATGTGCGGCAAGCCGTGCGCGAACACGCTGTGGAAGTTCGACGACGTGGCCGGGCACTGGGATCAGCTCGTGCTGCGCGCGTACGCGACGATCGACGGCGAGCGCGTGCTGTATCAGGAGGGCAAGGTGACCGCGATGCGCGCGCCCGACGACCTGCTCGCGCAGTTCGCACGCCACGACGGCCGCTTCGTCGACGGCACCGCGATGCTGTGCGGCACGCTTGCGGCGATCGGCGGTATCCGGCCGGCCGAGCGGTTCGAGGTCGAGCTGGAAGATCCGGTGCTGGGGCGCACATTGCGGCATGTGTATGTGGTGGACACGCTGCCCGTGGCGGGTTGACGCGGTAGCAGCGCACGCACTCAGGCGCGGCAGATCGCGATGATCTCCGCGCTGGTTGCATCATCGAACGGCGCGTGCTGCCAGTCGCCGCACCAGTCGGCCGACGAGAATCCGGCTGCGATCACGCGTGCCTGCAGGTCGGGTTGCGCGATGAAACGCAGCCGGCTCGTGTTCGTCAGCAACGTAGCGTCACGACGGAAGCGGTAGTGCGTGTCGAACGTCACGATCGCACCGTCCACCGAGCGCACCGCATGATGAAGATCGACGATGCCCGCTTCGCGGGACTCGACGCTGCGTGCCGAATGCTCAGGTGTCCATGCACGCCACGGCTGGATGCGCGGATTGCGGGTGTCGAACAGGAAGCGGCCGCCGTCCGCGAGCACGCGCCGCACGCCGCGCAGCGTCGCGTCGATTTCGGTGTCGGTCAGCAGGCACTGGAACGCATGCCCGGTCATCACGACCGCATCGAACGGTGGTGCGCCAGGCGGCAGGCTGTCGAGCCCGCATGCGAGCCAGTGGACGGTGTCGGCGCCTGGCTGGCGTCGCGCGTATTCGATCATCGCCGGCGCGGGATCGATCGCGACGACGTCGTGCCCGGCTGCCGCCAGCCGGCGCGCGAACGTGCCGGTGCCGCAGCCGAGATCGAGGATGCGTTGCCGCGCGGCACCGATCACGGAGGTGTAGAACGCGAAGTCCTGGTCGCCCGCATTGAACAGGTCGTAGAGCGCGACGAGGCGCGAGTCGGTGTAGAGGACTTCGCCGGCGGGCGCGGCGGCAGACGTCATGCGGCTGCGCGTATCAGCGCTGCTGCACCGCCACGCGCAGCCCGAGCGCGATGAAGATCGAGCCGATGATCTTCCCCTGCCAGCGCGTGAGCCACGTGAGCCGCTTCACGATGCGGCCGAGCGGGCGGATCGAGCACGCGATCAGCGTCGTGTAGAGCGAGCTGAGCACGACGAAGATCAGCCCGAGCACCGCGAACTGCACGAACGTCGAGCCGCGTTCCGGATGCACGAACTGCGGCATGAACGCGAGGAAGAACAGCGCGGTCTTCGGATTCAGCACTTCGGCGGGAATCGCCTGCAGGTACGCCTTGAGCGGCGTGACCGGCGACACGCTCGGCAGCGACGGATCGGACGGCTTCTCGATCAGCGCGCGCACGCCGAGATAGATCAGGTACGCGGCGCCGACCACCTTCACGACGTTGAACGCGAGCGCCGACGTCATCAGCAGCGCCGACAGGCCGACGGCTGCGAACAGCGTGTGCACGAAGTCGCCGCTGGCGACGCCGAGGCCGGTCAGGATGCCGGTCTTGCGGCCACCTTGCACGGTGCGGCTCAGCACGAGTAGCACGGCGGGGCCGGGAATCAGGAACAGGCCCAGGACGACGGCCGTGAAGGTGGTCAGCGTGGTCAGGTCGAACATGGCGGCTCCGGCAGGTGGGCACAGCGGCGGGGGATCGGGGCATTGTATTCGTTTCGGCGCGCGACCGCAGACGCCGCCCGGGCACCGGCACGGCCGGATCAACCCCTTTCTGGTATAAGCACGAAAAGGCGCGCGGGCAGCGCGTCCGGCTTCCTTCCTCATCTACCGTTTCATGCGCCAGCTTCCACCGACCACCGATCCCGCAGCGGATGACGCAGTCTTCCACGTGCCGCGTCCGCTCGTCGTGTTCGGCGGCTCGGTCGTCGAGCCCGAATGGCTGCACGAGCGGCACAGTCATCCGCAGGCACAACTGCTCTACACGCTGAGCGGCGTGATCTACTGCGAGATCGACGGCGGCGTATGGAGCGCGCCGCCGCAGTGCACGGTGTGGATTCCGGGCGATGTCCCGCATTCGGCGCGCGGCTCGGCCGGCGCGACGTTCTACGCGGTGCTGGTCGAACCCGACGCCGCGCTCGACCTCCCTGCGCGCTGCTGCACGCTGTCGGTGTCGCCGCTGCTGCGCGAGCTGCTGCTGAGGGCGGCGAGCTTCCCGAACCTGTATGACGTCGACGGGCCGCAGGGGCGGCTGATGGCGACGCTGCTCGACGAACTCGTCGCGGCGCCGGTCGAGGATCTGTACCTGCCGATGCCGGTCGACCGGCGGCTGCGCAAGCTGATTGACCATCTGCTCGACGATCCGGCCG
This sequence comes from Burkholderia sp. AU31652, assembly GCF_002223155.1. Classification (NCBI taxonomy): domain Bacteria; kingdom Pseudomonadati; phylum Pseudomonadota; class Betaproteobacteria; order Burkholderiales; family Burkholderiaceae; genus Burkholderia; species Burkholderia sp. AU31652. The sequence continues at coordinate 732,697 of NZ_NKFG01000005.1, forward strand.
ACAAGTCGCCGCTGGCCGAACTCGCGCGGCGCGTGGGCATCAGCGAGCGCAGCCTGACGCGGCTCGCGGCGAAGGAGCTCGGGATGAGCGTCGGCGACTGGCGCCGGCGGCTGCACGTCGCGCTGTCGCTGCGAATGCTGACGGCCGGCCGCCGCGTGCACCAGATCGCGATCGATCTCGGCTACGAGAGCGCGAGCAGCTTCGTGACGATGTTCCGCAAGGCGACCGGCAAGTCGCCGACGCAATTCCTGACCGACCGGCAACGCTGAGCGGTGACGGCCGTGCCGCCACGCGTGCGCGATTGGCCGGATTGAGCAAGCGGTTGGCCGGGACGATAAATGACGCCGCTGGCCTCGATCCATAAAATGAGAATCGCTCTCATTTGGAGGCCGACATGCAAATCTTCACGACTGAATTCCCGTTTGTCTGGTTGCGTTACACCGGTTCGACGCACACCGATCCCGCCCGCCTGATCGCCGAACTCGACGCGTTGCTGGCGCGTCGCGAACCGTTCGTTCTTCTGACCGACGATGCGCCGTCCGGCGACGATCGCGGCGGGGACGATCACGAGTTGCGCAAGCAGCTCGCGAAGTGGAGCAAGGCCAACCGCGCGCAGTCGCGCGAATGGATCCCCGCGATGATCGCGATCGAGCCCGACGCAGCGCGGCGCGTGGCGCTCAACGCATTCTCGGGTGCGTTCGAGAAGGTATGGGGCTATCCGTTGAACGCGGCAGCCACCCGCGACGACGCGCTCGCGCTGGCGCAGCAGCTGCTCGACGAACCGGCGCGCGGCGCCGTGGCGGCGAATGGCTGAAGCCACGCTGCCGCGCCGGCGGCGCGGCGTTCCTCGATACGCATGCACGGCGCGCAAGCGCGCGCCGTGGCATGCGGCAAACATGCAGGGGTGTCCGGTGGACAATCCGATCCGCGCGATGCGCATCTTCACGCGCATCGTCGAAATGAACAGCTTCACGCGTGCGGCGCAGGCGCTCGGCATTTCGCGCGCCACCGCGACGCGGACCGTGCAGGAGCTCGAAACGGCGCTCGGCATGCCTTTGCTGGTGCGCACCACGCGCGCGCTGCGGGCGACGCCCGAAGGCGACGCGTACTACCGGCGCTGCGTGCGTATCACGGCCGATGTCGACGAACTCGAAGCCAGCATTCGCGGCGCCGCGCTGCGTCCGAGCGGGCCGCTGCGCGTCGAGCTGCCGGCGGCGGTCGCGGACGCGATCGTGCTGCCGGCGCTCGGCGCGTTTCATGCGCGGCATCCCGATCTGGTGCTGACGTTGGGTATATCCGGGCGCGCGGCCGATCGCGTCGGCGATGCGATCGACTGCAGTGTCCGGCTCGGCGAACTGCCCGATTCGTCGCTTGTCGCGCGCCGGCTCGGCACGCTCGAGCGCGTGACCTGCGCGAGCCCCGCGTATCTCGATCGCCATGGCGTGCCGCGTACGCTCGAAGACCTGGCCGTGCATCGCGCGGTCAGCATGTCGTCCGTTCAGGGCCAGCGCACGGCCGAACTCGATTTCGTCGTCGATGGCGCGGTGCGCAAGGTGCGGATGGACGGGATCGTCAGCGTGGACGACGAGCAGGCGTATCTGGCGTGCGGCATGCATGGCCTCGGGCTGATCCAGCCGCCGCGCGTCGCCGCGCAGCCGCTGATCGACGCGGGGCGGTTGCGGGAAGTGCTGCCGCGCTGGCGGCCCGACGCGATCGCGGTGTCGGCCGTCTACGTGAAGCGGCCGCATGTGTCGCCCGGCGTGCGCGCGTTCGTCGACTGGATCGGTGAGCGTTTCGAGGCGGCGGTGAGCGGCCATGCGGGCCTGATCACCGCACGGGTGTGGCGGCCGACGGTGGGCGCCGCGGACAGGGTTGACCAGGTCGATGCCCAGATGGCCGCAGCTTGATCAGCAAGTGTCGAGTCAGGTGCGGTCAACGGTTCGCATTCGTCGTGGGTGCGCGCGCTTGACCGACGAGATTGCGCAAGCGGATCGATGATCCCGCCGGGTTGCCGTGGCGAAGCGGACGGCGGCGGCCGGGCGCGGCCGACTCATATGGCAGTGTCAATATTTCGGCGATTTTTTGACGAAATAGCTGAAACATTGGTGCTTTTGACCGAGCCGCACGTTGGTCTCTGCTGAATCGACGGACGTCGTTTCGTGCGTCCCGATCACCGCCCCAGCTCGTCCGCCAGAAAATCGACGAACGCCCGGATCCGCGTGGACATCTGGTGGCGCTGCGCATACACCGCATAGATGTCGGCGCTCGGCGTTTCGTGGTCGGGCAGCACGACGACCAGGCGGCCGTCGGCGAGATAGTCGCGCAGATCCCATTCCGCGCGCATCAGGATCCCGTGCCCGTCGAGCGCCCATTTCACGGCGATCTCGCCGTCGTTCGTCGTCAGGTTGCCGTTGATGCGCACGGCCTCCGTGTGGCGTGCCGCGCCGCGCCCGCTCGTCAGGCGCCAGATTCCGTAACCTTCGTCCCCCTGCCGGATGCCGATGCAGTTGTGCCGCGTCAGGTCGTGCGGCGTCGCCGGTGTGCCGTGCCGCGCGAGATACGCGGGCGCCGCGCACAGCAGCCGGCGGTTCGGCGCGAGCCGTCGCGCGACGACCCGCGTATCGGGCGGCTCGCCGAAGCGGATGCACACGTCGAACGCGTCGTCGGTGAGCGGCGGCGGCATCACCGACAACTGCAGTTGCACCGACACCTCCGGATAACGCGCGACGAAGCGCGAGATCGCGGGGCCGACCTGGTTGCGTCCGAAGCCGAGCGTCGCGTTCACGCGCAGCAGCCCCTTCGGGCGCTGCTTCGCGCTGCCGAGCAGTTCGCCGAGTTCGTCCATCTGGTCGAGGATCCGGCGCGCGTAGTCGAGATACACGTCGCCTTCGGGCGTCAGCATCATTCGCCGCGTCGTGCGGTTCACGAGCGTCACGCCCGCGCGCCGCTCCATCTGCGTGAGCCGCTTGCTGACGGCCGCCGCGGTCAGCCCGAGTTCGCGTGCGGCCGCGCTCAGGCTGCCCGACGCGGCCAGCGTCGAGAAGAAGCCGAGATCAGCCGGCTGAACGGTATCCGCCATGTCGGGATTCGTGAATTCAAGTTAAAGATGCTTTGAGTCTAGCACCGGTTCCCGCACTCTTGGTTCGGTAAAGTGCCTCCACGCTGACGATCAATCGAGGATGTGCGCATGAAGACCTACCGTATCGCAACGATTCCCGGCGACGGGATCGGCAAGGAAGTGGTGCCCGCTGGCAAGCAGGTGCTGGAAGCGCTGGCCCGCGGCAGCGACCGCTTTGCGTTCGAGTTCGAGGATTTCGACTGGGGCGCCGACTACTACCGCCGGCACGGCGCGATGATGCCGGCCGACGGCCTCGATGCGCTGCGCGGCAAGGACGCGATCCTGTTCGGCTCGGCGGGCGACCCCGACGTGCCCGATCACGTGACGCTGTGGGGGCTGCGCCTGAAGATCTGCCAGGGCTTCGACCAGTACGCGAACGTGCGCCCGACGCGCATCCTGCCCGGCATCGACGCGCCGCTGAAGCGCTGCGGGCCCGACGACCTGAACTGGGTGATCGTCCGCGAGAACTCCGAGGGCGAATATGCGGGCGTCGGCGGCCGCGTGCACCAGGGCCATCCGATCGAGGCCGCGACCGACGTGTCGATCCTCACGCGTGCGGGCGTCGAACGCATCATGCGCTTCGCGTTCCGGCTCGCGCAGTCGCGCCCGCGCAAGGTGCTGACGGTGATCACGAAGAGCAACGCGCAGCGCCACGCGATGGTGATGTGGGACGAGATCGCGAAGCAGATCGCGCAGGAATTCCCCGACGTGACGTGGGACAAGGAGCTCGTCGATGCGGCGACCGCGCGCATGGTCAACCGGCCGGCGTCGCTCGACACGATCGTCGCGACCAACCTGCATGCGGACATCCTCAGCGATCTCGCGGCCGCGCTCGCCGGCAGCCTCGGCATCGCGCCGACCGGCAACATCGATCCCGAGCGCCGCTATCCGTCGATGTTCGAGCCGATCCACGGCTCCGCGTTCGACATCATGGGCAAGGGGCTCGCGAATCCGGTCGGTACGTTCTGGTCGGTCGTGATGCTGCTCGAGCACCTCGGCGAAACGGTCGCCGCCGCGCGGGTGATGCAGGCGATCGAGGCCGTGACGGCCGCCCCGTCGCTGCATACGCGCGACCTCGGCGGCAGCGCGACGACCGCGCAGGTGACGGCGGCTGTGTGCGAGCGCGTCGCGAACGCGGCGGTCGCCGCCTGACGACAAGCGCGGCGATGGGCCGGGGGGCCGCGACAGGGCGGCCAGCGACCAGCGGCGGCGCGCGAGCGCAACCGGTTACCGTTCGTCGCCCGTTCATCGTCCCCGGATTTTCCTGTCCCGAGACTCGCGCGTCCGACGCGAGCGGGGCGCGCCGGCCCACGCGCTTCGTCGCGGTGCCGGCGAGCATTCATACACCGAGCACGACTCGACAACTAGCCGGCTCGACCTCGAAGGAGGAGACACATGCAAGCGGATCTGGAAACCCGCGTCGCGCGGAAACTGATGTGGCGCATCATTCCGTTCGTGATGCTGCTTTACTTCGTCAGCTTTCTCGATCGCGTCAACGTCGGCTTCGCCGCGATGACGATGAACAAGGCGATCGGCCTGTCGCCGACCGCGTTCGGGTTCGGCGGCGGCCTGTTCTTCATCGGCTACTTCCTGTTCGAGGTGCCGTCCAACCTGATTCTTCATCGCGTCGGCGCGCGCATCTGGATCGCGCGCGTGATGATCACGTGGGGGATCGTGTCGGCCGTGTCCGCATTCGCGGCCGGGCCGACGAGCTTCTACGTGCTGCGCTTCCTGCTCGGCATGGCCGAAGCCGGGTTCTTCCCCGGCATCATCCTGTACCTGAGCCTGTGGTTTCCCGCGAAGCAGCGCGCGGTGGCCGCCGCGTGGTTCATGGCGGCCGCGCCGATCTCGACCGCGATCGGCTCGCCGCTGTCGGGCGCGATCATGCAGATGCCGCCGATGTTCGGGCTCGCCGACTGGCAGATGCTGTACATCGTCGAAGCGCTGCCGGCGGTCGTGCTCGGCTTCGTCGTGCTCAGGTGCCTGACCGATGCACCGTCGAAGGCGGCGTGGCTGCGCGCGGACGAGCGCGACTGGCTGGTCGCGAAGCTGAAAGCCGAAGCCGATGCGCGCCACACGCATGCCGGGCATACGGCCGGCGCGTGGCAGGCGCTGCGCGACCCACGCGTGCTGGCGCTCGCGCTGATCTACTTCGGCACGTCGGCGGGGCTGTACACGCTCGGCCTGTGGGCGCCGCTGATGGTCAAGCAGTTCGGCTTCACCGCGCTGCAGACGGGCCTGCTCACCGGAATTCCGAGCATCGCCGCCGTCGTCGCGATGATCGCGTGGGCGCGGCACTCGGATCGTACCGGCGAGCGCACGTGGCACGTCGTGATTCCGTGCGTGCTTGCCTGCATCGGCTTCGTGTTCGCGGGGCAGGCGAGCACCGCGCTGCTGACCGTGCTTGCGCTGGTCGTCGTCAACATCGGGATCAGTGCCGCGAAGGCGCCGCTGTGGGCGATGCCGAGCGCGTTCCTGTCCGGCGCCGGCGCGGCGGCGGGCATCGCGATGATCAATTCGATCGGCAATCTCGGCGGGTTCGTCGGGCCGTTCGCGATCGGCTGGCTGAAGCACCTGACGGGCGGGTATGCGGCGGGGCTCTACGTGGTGGCGGGCACGCTCGCGGTGTCGGCGGTCGTCACGCTGATGTTGAGCCGCAAGGGCGCGAGGCAAGCCGCCGTGTCGGGGGTGCGGCATCACTCGTAGGATCGACGCTTGCATCGAAACGCCGGACGGTCGCGCATGACGTGTGCCCGTCCGGCTTCATGCGTCGTGCCGCGCGATCAGCTATGCGTGAGCGTCAGCGCATAGAACTTCACGACGGTGCCGGGCGTCGTCAGCGGCGTGCCGGACACGGCCGTCTGGTCGTAGTCGCCGGCCTTGAAGTAGAAGCTTTCGCCGTTGAAGCTCGAATCCATCGTGAAGGTCTTGGTCGTGCCGTTCGCCGTGACGGTGATCGTCGTGCCGCTCAGGCTCAGCGCGTAGCTGAACTTCTTGCCGACGCCGACCGTGGTGATCGGCGTGGTCGTCGACTTGCCGCCCTGGTTGGTGCTTTCGAGCAGCAGCTGCACGACGCCGCCCGACGTGAACTGCAGCTCGCACAGCGGCTTGCTCGGGCCGGTGCCCTGGAAGATCTGGCCGATCGTCGTGTGATCGGGCACCTGCGTGACGGCCACCGTCGCATTCAGCCGGTTCGTGCCGGAAGTTGGCCAGATCGCGTTCTCGCGCAGTTCGGTGCGCGGATGCAGCGAGCCGGACGTCGTCCAGCCCTGTGTGGGGTCCATCATCACCATCGATCCGTCGCTGCCGTCCGTGTAGAAATACGTCGGGTTCACGTAGCCGCCCGCGAGCGACGAACCGCTCACGGTGTCGACCTTGCCGGACGAGCCGGTCGGCAACTGCAGCGTGAACGGCGCGAGGTTGAAGTTCGAGCCGGGCGGGTTCGACGGGCTGAGCGCCATCACGGTGGCCTGCTGGCGGGCGGCGGCGGCCGGGCTGGCCGGATCGTCGCCGCCGCACGCGGACAGGCACGCAACGGACAGAACGGCGACGACGCACGGGATGATCCTGTTCTTCATGGTGTCTCTCTCTGATGGTCCGTGGCTGGGCGCCACGTTGTGGATAACGTTTTCCTATTCTGGCGCCTGATCGTCGAAACGAGATCGGTCGCCCGCGGGATTCACTCCAAAATACAGAAAGCAGATGAGGCTCGAAGGCTGAAACCGTGATGCCGGGAATTGCGGGATTTTCAAGGCTTGCAATCGGCTTTCCGTGAATGCGCTCAAGCCGATGGAGGACGATGCTAGCAAGAAGTGCCGGAAGAGTAAACGTTTTCCTATTTAAGCCGGAGAAGCTGTCTTTCGCCGGCTGCTGCGAGGTATCCGCGTGCCGGCGTGAAGGGCGCGGTCAGGTGTGCCGGTTACGGCTCAGTCGCCGCGACTTGTTGTGCGATACGCGCCGCACAAGCATCAGGCGTCGCATCGGATGTATCGAGCACCATCTGGCTGAACGGCCGCGACGCATAGCCTTCGCGATACATCTCGGCGATCCGGTTGCGCTCCCAGTCCGTCAGCGCACGCGAGCCGCGATTCGACGATGCGACCGCTTCGGGCGGTGCGAGCGTCACGATGAACAGCCGCGCATCGCGCGCGTCGCAGGCGGCGCGCAGCCGCTCGAATTCCGTTTCGCCGATCGGATAGGCGATGACCAGATGACGCTCACGTGCGTGCGTGATCTGCGTGACGAGACGTTCGAGCGCGATCGCCCACTGCACGTCGAAGGGTGCGTCTTCGGGCGCATTGTGATCGTCGCCGTCGATGAAGCGTGCGTCGGGCAGCAAGCGTGCGAGCGCAAGGCCGATCGTCGTCTTGCCGCTGTTGATCGGGCCGTTCAGGTGGATGACGGTCAGGGCGGTCATGAGTCAGCGCAGGAATTGGAAGACTCGCAGCTTGCCATGACGGGTGTGGCGATGCCGTGCCGTTGGTACGTCGCGCGAGGTGATGCGATTGCGGAGGGGAAAGCAGACAGGCGGGGGAGAGGCGGAAGGAGCGGCAGGCCGAGTGCGCGAAGAGGATGCGCCCCCCAGCCTGCCCAACCGTACCGCATCCAGCGATGCGGCACGGCGTCGAGCGAAGCGACTTACTTCTCGTCGCCCTTGATCTGCGGCAGCGCCGACGCTTCACCCGGCGTCAGCAGCCCGACTTGCGAGTACACGCGCAGCTTGTCGCGCGTATCGGTGATGTCGAGGTTGCGCATCGTCAGCTGGCCGATCCGGTCGCGCGGCGAGAACGTCGATGCGACCTTCTCCATCGACAGGCGTTCCGGCTGGTACGTGAGGTTCGGCGACTTCGTGCTCAGGATCGAGTAGTCGTTGCCGCGGCGCAGTTCGATCTTCACTTCGCCGGTGATCGCGCGCGCGACCCAGCGTTGTGCCGTTTCGCGCAGCATGATCGCCTGCGGGTCGAACCAGCGGCCCTGGTACAGCAGGCGGCCGAGGCGGCGGCCGTTCTCGCGGTACTGCTCGATCGTGTCTTCGTTGTGGATGCCGGTGACGAGACGCTCGTACGCGATGTACAGCAGCGCGAGGCCCGGAGCTTCGTAGATGCCGCGGCTCTTCGCTTCGATGATCCGGTTCTCGATCTGGTCGCTCATGCCGAGGCCGTGGCGGCCGCCGATGCGGTTCGCTTCCAGCAGCAGCTCGACCGGGTCGGTGAACTCGACGCCGTTCAGCGCGACCGGCTGGCCGGCTTCGAAGCGCACCGTCACTTCTTCGGCGGCGATCTTCACGTCGTCGCGCCAGAACGCAACGCCCATGATCGGGTTCACGATCTTGATGCCGCTTTCGAGGCTTTCGAGATCCTTCGCTTCGTGCGTCGCGCCGAGCAGGTTCGAATCGGTCGAGTAGGCCTTCTCGGCCGACATCTTGTACGCGAAACCGGCCTGGTTCATGAATTCGGACATTTCGGCACGGCCGCCGAGCTCGTCGATGAACGTCTGGTCGAGCCACGGCTTGTAGATCTTCAGATCCGGGTTCACGAGCAGGCCGTAGCGGTAGAAGCGCTCGATGTCGTTGCCCTTGTACGTGCTGCCGTCGCCCCAGATGTTGACGCCGTCTTCCTTCATCGCGGCGACGAGCATCGTGCCCGTCACGGCGCGGCCGATCGGCGTGGTGTTGAAGTACGTGACGCCGGCCGTCGTGATGTGGAACGCGCCGCTTTGCAGCGCCGCGATGCCTTCGGCGACGAGCTGCGCGCGGCAGTCGATCAGGCGGGCGCCGGCTGCGCCGTATTCGATCGCGCGTTTCGGGATCGCGTCGTAATCGTCTTCGTCGGGCTGGCCGAGGTTCGCCGTGTATGCGTACGGGACGGCGCCCTTGAGTTTCATCCAGTGCAATGCAGCGCTGGTGTCCAGGCCGCCGGAGAAGGCGATACCGACCTTCTGGCCGGTCGGGAGGCTTTCGAGAATCGTGCTCATAGGAATTACCGTGGATTGAAGCCGGTGGGATCGTATTTCGCGGAATATGCGAGTATCGGCTGTCCGGGAGGTTGGGGCAAGGGCTGATTTTCGCGCGGAACCGTCGTCGAGCCTGTCGCGGCGGGCCTGGCGGGCGGTGAGCCGGGTGGAGAACATCGCGCTCGCCGGTGCGAAATCGCGGCAAAAACAGGCATCGACGCGCCAGGCGCGGGCCGTGTTTCCGGGGCCGGATCGGCTGACGGGAGGAGCGGCCCGCCGTCAGGATGCCGATGTGCCGGGCAGAAAGGTATATGAAAGACGGGCGTGCGAAGCCCGGATCCCCGCCGACGTCAGATATTCCACGACTGCGCGGTGTCGAGCAGCTTCTCGCGCAGCTGATCGACTTCCCCGGCCAGCTTGGCCGTGATCGACACGTAGCCGGACAACTGCGGCGGCGGCGCGTCGTGCGGCGGGGCGACCGGCCGGCGGCGCGACGAGAGCCGGCTCGGCGTGCCGAACTTGAGCGCGCGGCTCGCGCCGACCAGTGTGTCGCGGATGCGTCGGTTCACGGCCTTCATGTCGACGCGCATGTACTCGCGGGCCGCGATGTCGTCGCGGGCCGGCAGCGCGCTCGACAGGATCTCCAGATAACCGATGCACAGGCGCAGGCTGCGCTGGATCGCCTCGAGCTGCATCATCGACGTCTCGCATTCCTTCGACACCGACGGCATCAGCGAGCGCAGCTGGACGAGCAGCGCGCTCAGCGCGGCCATTTCCTTCAGGTGCGCGTCGTCGCTGACCTGGCGATCGCCCGCGAGCCGCGCATGCACGGCCGCGCACGCGCGCAGCGCATCGGCGAGCTTGTAGCGCCACGAATAGGTCGCGTAGAGCGGCAGCGCGAACGAGAACGCCAGCGCGATCGCGATGCCGACCAGCACGTTCACCGCGCGCCACAGGCCGTCGACGATCTCGTTGTCGCCGTGCCCGGCGACGATCACCATCGTGATCGCCGACAGCAGCGCGATGTAGCCGGCCTTGCCGATCGCGTGATACGCGCAGATTCCGCACCCAATGGCCATCAGCAGGTAGATCGCGAACGGCGCGTGCAGGAACGAGTAGAGGAGGATCAGCCCGAGCCCCGCGAGCGCGCCGATCGACGTGCCGAGCGCGCGCTCGGCCGCCTTCTTGCGGATGTTGCCGTGGTGCTGCAGCCCGCCGACGACGATCAGCACGGTGATCGTCGACCACTCGCCGTGCGGCACGCTCAGGCCGGTGGACAGTGCGATCGACACGAGAATCGCGAGCGAGACGCGCGCCGCATGGATCAGCTTCGCGTGCCGGTAGCGGCGGTACGGGTCGAGCAGCGGGCGGAGCGCGTGGCGCAGGAATGGCGGCAGCCGGGCAGGGAACGGGGTGGTCATGGCGGAACGGGAGTGGCCGGAACGCGCACGGCGGCCTGCGCGGGCCGGCGCCGCGCCGCATGCGCAGCAGGTGTCACGCTAACCGAACGCGGGAGGACTGTCCACGGTGCGGTCATCCGGCCCGGCCGGCCGACGTGCGACTTCACGCCACGTCACGGCGATGTCATGCGCCGGCGGCGCTCGGCTGCGCCTCCAGCACGCGGTTGCGGCCGCCGGACTTCGCGCGGTAAAGCGCCTCGTCGGCCCGCTGCAGCAGCGTCGCGGCGTTCACGCGGCCGTCGGTGGCGGTCGCCGCGCCGATGCTCGCCGTGACGCGCCCGTACGGGCTTTTCGCGTGCTCGATGTCGAGCGCCGCGATCGCGCGCCGGATGCCTTCGGCGACGGTCAACGCGCCTGGCGCATCGGTGTCGGGCAGCGTGACGACGAATTCCTCGCCGCCGTAGCGCGCGACGTGATCGCTGTCGCGGCGCAGGCAGCGCGACGCGGTTTGCGCGACGCGCCGCAGCACGTCGTCGCCGGCGGGATGGCCGTAATAGTCGTTGAAGGCCTTGAAGTGATCGACGTCGACGAACAGCACCGACAGCGGGCGGCCGCTGCGCGACGCACGCTGCGCCTCCTTCGCGAGCACCGTGTCGAACGTGCCGCGGTTGTCGAGGCCCGTCAGCGCATCGGTGTGCGCGAGCCGGTACAGCTTCGATTCGGCGACCTGGTGGCGCTTCAGTTCGCGCGACAGCGCCAGCGACCCCCACGCGATGAACCCGGTGAACAGGCACATCAGCACGACGGTCCAGATCGCGCGGTGGTGCCACGACGCGTAGATGTCGATCTCGGCGGGCGCGACGTCGACGATCAGCGGCAGGGCGGCGAGATGCTTGTAAACATAGATGCGCCGGATGCCGTCGATCGCGCCGACCCCGGTCAGCGCGCCGTCGCGGGCGCGCTGCGATTCGATGAACAGCGGCGAGCTGTGCAGGTCGAGGCCGACCACGTGCGGGTCGAATGGCAGGCGCGACACGAGCGTGCCGTTGTCCTCGACGATCGCCGCGCTGCCGTGCTTGCCGACCGCCAGGCCGTCGAGCAGCGCGCGGAAGTAGTCGATGCTGAGCGTGCCGACGACGATGCCGGCGAACGCGCCGTCGGGCCGGTTGATCCGGCGGCTGAGGGCGATCGTCAAGGCGCCGCCGCGCAGCCGGGACGCATACGGCCGGCTAATGTAGAGGCCCTGGGCGAGCTGGTCGCGATGCACGGCGAAATAGTCGCGGTCGCCGAAATTGCCTTGCCGGGCGGGCGATGCGCTCGAATCGATCACGATATTGCCGTGCGCGTCCATCACGAAGATCGACCCGAGATACTCGCCGGTCGCCGCGCGATCGAACAGCAGCCGGTGACGCTGGCGCGGGGGCAGGGCCGCCAGTTCAGGATCGGTAATGCCGTCGACGACGTTCTGCAGCGACAAATCGTAGAGCTCGATATTGCGCGCGATATCGCGTTCGATCAGCAGCATCAGGTTGCGTGCATTTTCGACCGCATGGTCGTATGAATCGCGCCGCGCCTCGATTAAAAGCGACGTGGAAAGCCCCCAGCTGAACATCAGCAGCACGATCCCCGCCACGAGTACGCCGCGCGGCGACAGAATGCGTGCCACGATCGACGCGGTATGGCGGCGCAGCGCGGCGGGCAGCGTGAATGACTTCATCCTCGATGGGGGCGGGCGGCGGATTTTCGCGTCGTTGGCGATTCCGTACGCTGTTTATTTTGAATCGGGCCGCATTATCTCGCGAATTCCGGAGATTCGTGTGCACATGCAAAACATGCATGTGGATACGGCGATTCCCAACGATTACGCATCGTTACCGCTTTACACGCGGGTGATTTGATTTGAATCAATCGTCGATATCGGTTGTATTGTCTGAATAATCCCGGGATTACCCGGCGATTATGCGTGCCGGTGCGGTATCGGGCGGACGGCGACGGGGCGGTTGCGAAACATCGATGGGATCGGAGAACCGGATAACCATCCAGCGCGCGGGGTTTTTGAGCCGACCTGCGACGGCGGCCCGGTTCGACGCGGCCAACCCCTTGATTCTGCGAAATCTCCACGGCTGCGGCGGGCGGCGGCACCTGAGCTGTCCCCGTGACGAATCAGGTAGAATCCGCGCTTCGCCGCAGGCGCCCACCGCGCAACGCGTATCGGGGCCGCATCGAATGCATCGCAGGACGCGCACCGCGCTCCGATTTCGCATGCGCCGGCTACGGATGCCGGCCCGCTCAACGTTCGTCTCGTTTATGTCCGCACTTCCGAAATCCGACCCATCCGGTTCGTCAGCGAACCCACCCAAGCTTCATCGCGCGCTGAAGGCGCGCCACCTGACGATGATCGCCATCGGCGGCTCGATCGGCACGGGCCTGTTCGTCGCGTCCGGCGCGTCGATCTCGCAGGCCGGCCCCGGCGGCGCGATGGTCGCGTACATGGCGATCGGCCTGATGGTCTATTTCCTGATGACGAGCCTCGGCGAGATGGCCGCGTTCATGCCGGTGTCGGGCTCGTTCGCGACTTACGGCGCGAAATACGTGGACGAGGGCTTCGGTTTCGCGCTCGGCTGGAACTACTGGTACAACTGGGCCGTGACGATCGCGGTGGAGCTGGTCGCCGCGCAACTCGTGATGCATTACTGGTTCCCGAACGTGCCGGGCGTGTGGTGGAGCGCGGCGTTCCTCGGCGTGATGTTCCTGCTCAACGCGCTGACCGTGCGCGGCTTCGGCGAAGCCGAATACTGGTTCGCGCTGATCAAGGTCGTCACCGTGGTCGCGTTCATCGGCGTCGGCCTGCTGATGATCTTCGGCATTCTGAAGGGCGCGCCGAGCAACGGCTGGGGCAACCTGACGATCGGCGATGCACCGTTCGCGGGCGGCCTGCCGGCGCTGATGGGCGTCGCGATGATCGCGGGCTTCTCGTTCCAGGGCACCGAGCTGATCGGCGTCGCGGCCGGCGAATCGGAAAACCCGCGCACGACGATCCCGCGCGCGGTGCGCCAGGTGTTCTGGCGGATCCTGCTGTTCTACGTGTTCGCGATCTTCGTGATCGGCGTGCTGATTCCCTATACCGACCCGAACCTGCTGAAGACGGACGTGACCGACATCGGCGTGAGCCCGTTCACGCTCGTGTTCCGCCACGCGGGCCTTGCGTTCGCGGCCGGCGTGATGAACGCGGTGATCCTGACGGCCGTGCTGTCGGCCGGCAACTCGGGCATGTACGCGTCCACGCGGATGCTCTACAACCTCGCGACCGAAGGCCGCGCGCCGAAGATCTTCGCGAAGCTGTCGGCGGGCGGCGTGCCGCGCAATGCGCTGTACGCGACGACGGCGGTTGGCGCGTTGTGCTTCTTCACGTCGCTGTACGGCGACAAGACCGTGTACCTGTGGCTGCTGAACACGTCGGGGATGACCGGCTTCATCGCGTGGCTCGGCATCGCGGTCAGCCACTACCGGTTCCGCAAGGGCTACGTGAAGCAGGGCTACGCGCTCGACCAGCTGCCGTACCAGTCGAAGTGGTTCCCGTTCGGCCCGCTGTTCGCGTTCGTGCTGTGCCTCGTGATCGCGCTCGGCCAGGACTATCAGGCGTTCCTCGCGAACCGGATCGACTGGGCGGGCGTCGCCGCGACCTACGTCGGCATTCCGCTGTTCCTGGTCGTGTGGCTCGGCTTCCGGTTCCTGAAGAAGAGCCGCTTCGTGCGCTACGAAGACATGGAAATCGCGCCGTGGATCGCCGCGAGCCGCGGCGCGCAGCGGCAGCCGGTGGCGAACCGCGAAACCGCGGGCTGACGCGGGCGCGGCGCGTGGCCGCGTGACGTACGACGAAACGGGAAGCCTCGCGCTTCCCGATTTTTTTGCCCGGCTTTTGCCTGCACGGGGTCAAAGCCGGTTATATTGCCCGACCCTACCGGGCCACGGCCCGGCCGGCGCGAGGCGCGCCGCGCGGATCGGCATCCGGCGCGCGCGACACGCGGCGGCCGGCGAAACGCCCGGCGTTTTCATCGTTCCATCCGGGCCGATACGGCCCGCGGAGCGCGCAACCCAGAGGAATCCATGAGCGCATCACCCGCCGAGCGGAAGGCCGGACCCGTTTCCATCGTGCGACTCGAAGCCGCGATCAACGCGTGGCGCGAAGTGTACCCGCCGGCGCCGGACGGCGAGGACGGCTACGCACTCGACGCCGGCAGCAATTGCCTCGCCGAGCTGTACGGCACGATGATCTGCTACCAATTGCCGGACGTGCCGCTCGACTCGCTGAGCGACGCGCAGCGCGACGCGCTCTACGCGACCGAGGTGTGATGCTCGGCCCACACGGTGCCGCGGCGCGGTATCGGTGAACGAACGGGAAGCGTTGTCGCTTCCCGTTTTGCATTGCGCGGCGCCGGCCGCCGCTGCGCGCGCAATGCGGTTCGCGCCGGGATCGGTGCCGGCTGAGGTATCGTGACGGGATCGGGAAGCAGGTGACCGGCAGGGCCGGTGTGGACGGCCGGCGCCCGCGCCGTGCGCGGTGTGCCGAATGAACATCCGTCGCCTGCCCGGGAGGATTCGAACATGGAGTTGAGACACCTCCGCTACTTCGTCGCGGTCGCCGAAGAGCGGAATTTCACGCGGGCGGCCGAACGGCTGCATATCGCGCAGCCGCCGCTGAGCCGGCAGATCCAGCAGCTCGAGGAAGCGCTCGGCGTGCCGCTGTTCGAGCGCAGCGCGCGGCCGCTGAAGCTGACCGATGCGGGCCGCTTCTTCTATTCGCACGCGGTGCAGCTGCTCGCGCAGACGACCGAGCTCGAATCGATGACGAAGCGGGTCGGCAAGATCGAGCGCAGCATGTCGGTCGGCTTCGTCGGTTCGACGCTGTACGGGATGCTGCCGAAGATCATCCGGCGCTTTCGCAGCGAGTATCCGGCGGTCGAACTGAGCCTGCACGAGATGTCGACGATGGACCAGATCAAGGCGCTGAAGGAAGGGCGCATCGACGTCGGGTTCGGGCGCATCCGCCACGAGGATCCGAGCGTGCGGCGCGTCGTGCTGCGCGAGGAGCGGATGATCGTCGCGCTGCCGGTCGGCCATCCGCTCGACAGCGCGAAGCCGGTGCTGTCGCTGCACGATCTTGTGAACGACACGCTGATCATCTTTCCGAAGGCGCCGCGCCCGAGCTATGCGGACCAGGTGCTCGCGGCGTTTCACGATCGCGCGTTGCAGCCGCGCAAGATCTACGAGACGCGCGAACTGCAGATCGCGCTCGGCCTCGTCGCGATGGGAGAGGGCGTGTCGGTCGTGCCGCACAGCGTGTACGGGCTGAAGCGCGACGACATCAGCTACAAGCCGCTCGACGATCCGAATCTCGTGTCGCCGATCATCATGAGCATGCGGATGCTCGACGAATCGGAGGATCTCCGCGCGATGCAGGCGCTGATCTACCGGCTGTACGACGAGGCGCAGATGGAGTATCTGCCGCCGCAGCCCGAATGAACGCGCGGACGGTGGGGGCTTGCTTGACGCTGCGTGCGGGCGCGGGCCAACATCGCAGGATCCGGTACGGCCGCCGAGGGGCGGCCGCTTTCATGCAGACGACACACACATGACCGATATCCCGATCGAGGAGACAACCGTCGAGACGCCGCAAGGGCGCCTCTTTGCGAAACGCTGGCGCGGTGGTCTGGCGCAACAGACGGGTGCGTCGAAGGCGGTCGCTCCAATCGTCCTGCTGCACGATTCGCTGGGCTGCGTCGAACTGTGGCGCGACTTCCCCGCGCAGCTCGCGCGCGCCACGCAGCGCGACGTGATCGCCTACGATCGCCTCGGCTTCGGTCGGTCCGATCGCCATCCGGGGACACTCGGCACGACGTTCGTGCGCGACGAGGCCGATCATGCGTTCGCGGCGCTGCTCGAACAACTGGGCGTCGATGCGTTCGTCGTGCTCGGGCACAGCGTCGGCGGCGGGATGGCGGTCGGGTGTGCGGCCGCGCATCCGGATCGTTGCCGCGCGCTCGTGACGATCGCCGCGCAGGCATTCGTCGAGGATCGCACGCTGGCCGGCATCCGCGACGCGGGGCAGCAGTTCGACGAACCGGGCCAGCTCGACCGGCTCGCGCGCTATCACGGCGACAAGGCCGAATGGGTGCTGCGCGCGTGGGTCGACACGTGGCTGTCGCCGGCTTTTCGCGACTGGAATCTCGACGACGACATGCCGCGCGTGCAATGCGCGACGCTCGCGATTCACGGCGAAGACGACGAATATGGGTCCGACGTGCATCCGAAGCGGATCGCCGCGCGCGTCGCGGGGCCATCGTCGTATCTGTTGCTCGGCCAGTGCGGGCACATGCCGCACCGCGAGCGAACCGGCGACGTGCTGGCCGCCGTGACGACGTTCCTGCGCGACGCGCTCGCCTGAGCGCTGCTGCCACCGGCGGGCAGGTGCCCGCCGGCCGTCAGAACGCGAGCTGGATCGCGAGGTCGATCGCGAGCACGGCGATCGAGAGGCCGATCCCGAGGACCACGTTCGGCAGCCGGTGCTCGAAGTCGCGATTGTCGCGACGCATTGCGGCGCCGAGCAGGAAGATTGCCTCGACGACGATCTGCAGTCCGACGAACAGCAGCATCAGCAAATACTCGTAACCCATCTGCTTGAACGCGGCGAATTGCATCCCGTGATCGCGGATCCATTGGCCGACGCGCAGCAGTTCGTACACGAACAGCAACGCGGGAAACAGGTAGCTGATGAAATAGGTCGGCGCGGTGGCGTGCCGTAGTTCGAGGTGGAAATGCTGATGCGTGGTTGCCATCACGAATCCCTCCTTGCAACGCATGATTGCGGTCGCGACGGCGGCGCGACAACGTGCAAACGAAGGGATTACCCGAAGCGTCGCGCGCGGCCGTACGACATCAGCATACTGCTGCACGGGAAATTTGGCATGCGATGCGTGTGGCCGTCGTGAAAATGCATCGGCGTCGCGCGACGCGTCTATCGTGCCGGATGCGCCGGATGCGCGGCACCGGCCGCCTCAGTGGCGTTCGCTCCTCGCGGTCGTGCCGGGACGCTTGCACCCGGCGAGCGGCCGACTGGCCACCGACCATCGCTTACCGGCGCCGCTCACCCTTTCGCTTGAGCACCTTCGACGAACAGCTTCGCGACCGCCTGGAACTCCCGTTTCAGCGACAGCCCCGGCAGGCTCAGCCAGCGCAGCATCGCCGCGAGATACAGGTGATGGAACCACGTCGCGAGCTGGTCGGCCCGCAGCGTGCCGTTCAGTTCGCCGGATTGCTGCCCGGCCGCGATCAGTTGCTGCCACACGAGCGCGATATCGCTGCCGTTCTCTCCACCACTTGCCGGTTCGATCGCGCCGATGCTCAGGAAGCGATGGCGCAAATACGCGAGTAGATACGCGGGATGCTGCTCGCACCACGCAGCCGACGCATCGAGCACGCAGCCGATGCGTGACGCGAAGGTCTTGCGCCGCGCGACGTCACGCTGCAGATGCGCGAGATCGCGTGCGAGTTCACCCTCCAGCCAGTGCGCGAGCACGGCTTCCTTCGTTGCAAAGTGGTTGTACAGCGTGCGTTTCGCGACATCGGCTTGCGCAGCGATCTGTTCCATCGTGACCGCTTCATAGCCGTGCGCGTCGAACAGGCGTGCACCGGTGGCGGCGAGATGCGCGAGCATCTGGATGCGCTTGCGAGCGCGGCGGCCCGGATCGTCGGTCGGAGTCGGCATGGCGGGGATTGACTGAAAGTGCACGAGTTGCATTAGTATACGACGTGCATTTTTATGAATCCACCTATTGCCGCCGTGCACGAGGAGTCACGCATGAAGCTCGTCATCGCCACCTACGGCACCGAAGGCGACACGCGCCCGCTCGCGGCGCTCGGTCGTGCGCTGATCGAAGCCGGCCACGATATCCGGCTGCTGGCCGATGCGGCGACGCTCGGGTCGGCAGTGGCGCTTGGCGTGCCGTCGGCGTCGTTGTCCGGTGATATCCGCCGCGCGATTGCGCCGGATGGCGCATTGGCCGATGCGGTGCGCGGGCGCGGCGGCTTCAATGACACGTCGAAGGCGCTCGCGGCGATCGCCAATGCGAACACGGCTGCGTGGATGCGCGAAATCGCGGATGCGTCGGAAGGCTGCGACGCGATCCTCGTGTCCGGGCTCGCATCGTTCGTCGGCTTGTCGGTCGCCGAGTATCGCGGCGTGCCGGCGATCGGCACCGGCATGATCCCGATCACGCCCACTGCGGAATTCGCGTCGCCGTTCCTGCCGCCGGGGAAGCTCCCGCGCTGGCTGAACCGTGCGAGCCACCGGTTCGTGAACGCGCTGCTGTGGCAGGCGTTCAGGAAGACAACGAATGCGGCACGAGCGAGCGTGTGCCGGTTGCCGCCGCGCAAGCATGTGTGGACCGATCATCCGATGCTGTACGGCGTGTCGCCGGCGCTGCTGTCCGGCCCGGGTGACTGGCCGTCGAATATACAGGCATGCGGCCAGTGGCGGATCGATGCGCATGCCTGGGCGCCATCGTCCGATCTCTCGACATTTCTCGAAGCGGGCGATCGCCCCGTGTACATCGGTTTTGGCAGTATGGCCGGCTTCGATCGCACCGCGATGGTCGGAGCGCTGACGCACGCGCTCGCCGGTCGCCGCGCGTTGTTCTATCCGGGCTGGAGCGGCATCGACGCGTCGATGCTGCCGAAGAACGTTCACGTGATCGGCGATACGCCGCATGACTGGCTGTTCCCGCAGGTATCGATGGCAATCCATCACGGCGGATCGGGCACCACGCATACGGCTGCGCGGGCCGGCATTCCGTCGGTCGTCGTGCCGTTTGCGGGCGATCAGTTCTTCTGGGCGAACCGGCTTCAGCGACTCGGCGTGGCGGGTGCGCCGGTCGCGGGGCGGCGCATGGACGCTGCTGCACTGGCGCAGGCCATCGCATTCGCCGAACGGGACGACACGCAAGCGCGCGCGATCGAACTCGGCGCGCGCATCGCACAAGAGGAAGGCTTGAAACGGGCCGTCAGTGCGATCGAGAGATGGGGGCAGCCGGGCACGCGGTAAGCCCGGGCATCCACCTCAGCTCAGAAATGCCCGGTGAACCGGTACCGGCTGCCCGGGTGCCACAGATTGGCGACCGACGCGACCATCCCCTGCGACCACGTGCGCCGATGCAGCAGCAGGCACGGCTCGCGGTCGTCCATCGTCAGGTGGCGGCGCGTTTCGGCGTCGGGCATCGCGGCCTCGATCCGGTATTCGACGCGCTGCAGCGGCGCGACGCGCGTCAGGTACTGGTTCGGCGTCGTCGTCGTGAAGTCCTGCAACGCGTACTCCGGCGCGCAGGCCGGATTGACCCAGCGTTCCTCGAGCTGCACCGGCGTGTCGTTCTCGAAGTGCAGCACGCGCGAATGGAAGATCGGGCTGCCCGTGTCGATCTGCAACTCGTCGGCGAGCTTCGCATCGGCGACGGCCGCGCCCACCTGCAGCACCTGCGCGCGATAGCCGTGGCCGCGCGCGGCGACTTCGTCCGAGATGCTGCGGATCGCGACGAGCGTCGATTCGTACTTCGGCGACGCGACGTACGTGCCGGAGCCGCGTGTGCGCGTGAGCACCTGCTCGGCGGTCAGCTCGCGCAGCGCGCGGTTGACGGTCATCCGCGCGACGTTGAATTCGCGCGCGAGCTCGTTCTCCGACGGCACCTGGTCGCCTTCCGCCCATTCGCCGGCATGAATGCGCGCGAGGATGAAGTCCTTGATTTCCTGATAGATCGGTGTGGTCATGGGATCACGATTCCAGAGTCGGCAGCGGCCCGCTGCCGAATGCCGATCCGGCGCGCGCCCGGCGCCGAGTGTACCGGTTTCGCAGGCGCGCGGGCCCGGATTCCCCGAATGATCCCTGTTCGGCCGGCCCGCGTCCATGCGGGATTGCACAGAGCGGCCGGCCGTTGGCGGCTGGCGAACGGTCAGAACCGATGCCGGATGCCGACCGTCCCGACCACCTGCGTGTTGTTCGACGAAGGCGCGAGCCCCGTGACGTTCGCGAACCCGAGCGTCGCGCCCGCCGGCACGCCGAACTGGTGCTGGTAGACGGTTTCCGCGTACACGTCGGTGCGCTTGCTCAGCGCGTAGTCGGCCATCAGCGTCACCTGGTGCCATTTCGGCCGATGGCTGCCGGTTGCGTCGTCGTAGCGGCCGTTGGTGAACGTATAGGCGCCCGCGAACGAAACGGCCGGCGTCAGCGCATAGCGCGCGTTGACCTCGAAGTTGTCGAAGCGCAGCGCGTTCAGCGCGCCGGGCAGCGACGACGCGGCCGTTTCGTCGAACATCGAATGCGTCCACAGCGCGCCGACCGTCAGCCGGTCGAATGCGTAGCTGCCGCCCGCGCCCATCACGCGCTGGCGCACGGCCGGGAAGTTCGGCCCGTCGTTGGTCGACAGCGCGCCGCCGGCCGTCAGCCCGCCGCGGTTGAGCTGCAGGTACGCGGCGCCGAGGCTGACCGGCCCGTTCGCATACGACACGCCCGCGCTGTATGCGCGGTTGTTCGCGAAGCCGCCGGCCGCGTTGCTGAACCCGTACAGGCCGCCGAACTGCCAGCCGGCGAGCGTCGGGCTCGTGTATTTCACCGCGTTGTCGATGTAGAACGAATCGTCGAGGTTGTCGTTGTCGAAGGGATGCGACGCGAGGTTGTTGCCGTCGCCGTTGTTCGCCATCGCGAGCGGGCCGAGATAATCGACCACGGCATCGTACTGGCGGCCGAGCGTCAGCGTGCCGTACGGGTCGCTCTGCAGGCCGACGTACGCGCGGCGGCCGAATATCGTGTTCTTGTAGGACTGCGTGCCGTTGTTCAGGTTGAAGCCGTTTTCGAGGCGAAACAGCGCATGCAGGCCGCCGCCGAGATCCTCGTTGCCGCTCAGGCCGAAGACCGTATTCGACAGCAGGCCGCTGCCTTGCTGCCACGCGCTTTTACCCGACTGGTTGTTCGTATAGACGATACCCGCATCGAGCATCCCGTAGAGCGTGACGCTGCTTTGCGCCTGCGCGGCGGCGCTGAGGAACGCGACGGAGAGGGTACCGGCGACTGCTTTTTTCATTGAGTGTGCTTCCTGGAAAGGCCCGTAGCGACGGGAACGACGATCCGGCGCGCATGCCGGCGGCGAACGAGCGCGGCTCGTGACGAAGACGAACCGCACGCGTTCGCGTCGGCAACGCGCGTTCGAATCGATGAAAGGGGGAGCGGGCGCGTGACGCGTGTCACGCGCGGCCGCATCGGAGGCCGGCTAGTGCTGCAGCAGGCGGATCGTGCCGAATTCGGCGGCCGGCAGCAGGCGGAGAATCGACAGGATCGCGGGTGACGCCTGCGACCGCGCGACTTCGAGCTCGATGCACGCGCGCCCGGTGCGGTTGTCGATCGCGGCAGTATAGAAATTGAGCGCGGTGCCGACCGCCTGGTGCAGCAGGCGCCGCACGACGACGAGGTTGTCCGATTCGACGCGGATCGACAGCAGCACGAGCGCGTCGGCAGGGCACCGGCGCCGTGAACGAACGGGCGGCAGGTCGCGTGAGGCTGCGGTTTCGGTTCTGGTCGGTTTCATGCTGGCATCCCCGGGTCGCATCGTGTTCCGCACCGCGGAGATCTCGTCTTGGACATGTCGCCCATTCTAGGAATCGCGGTGAAGATACGGTGTATAGACTCGTATTGGCCCTGAAAAGAACGCATAAAAACGCCATCGCCGCCGGCTTTCGTCTTTACAGCTTTTTTACTCCGCGTAAAGAAATTGAACACCGCTTTGATACGCGGATTTCTACACTGTCGCATCCCATTCGCCAACTGAGCATGGGGGCGTCACGCGGGCTTGTGCCGACACGGCAAGGCCCGATGCGCCGACGATCGCGCGGCGTTGCCGCGCATAGGAAAAAGGGGAAAGCCATGTTGTGGATCACCGGCGCGTTGTCGCTCGCGCTCTTCATCTATCTGTTTCATGCGTTGATCCAACCCGAGCGGTATTGATCGGCGCGATTCAACAGGAATTCGAAAATATCGGTGAATGTCATGAGCGATCTGCTTTTCATCTTGTTCACGCTCGCGTTCTTTGCCTTGACGGCCGGTTTCATCACCGGCCTTGACCGGATCTGAGCGAGCGTCGACATGTTCAACAATCTCATTCAATTCGCGATCGTTCTCGCGATCATGCTGGCGCTGGTGCCCATCGTCGGGAAGTGGCTCGCGCATGCCTTTACGAGCCCGCGCCACGCGTGGGTCGAACGCCGGACCTATGCGCTGCTCGGCGTGAATCCCGACGAAGCGATGTCGTGGCAGCGCTACGGCATGGTGCTGCTGCTCAGCAATGCCGGGATGATGCTGCTCGGCTACCTGCTGCTGCGCATCCAGGACATGCTGCCGTTCGACGCGCTGCAGCGCGCGTCGCAAAGCCCCGACCTCGCGTTCAACACCGCCGCGTCGTTCATCACGAACACGAACTGGCAGGCGTATGCAGGCGAGAGCAGCCTGTCGAACTTCTCGCAGATGGCCGTCATCACGTTCCTGATGGTGGTCAGCGCGGCCACCGGCGTCGCGGCCGCGGGCGGCTTCATCCGCGGGCTGAGCCGCAAGAGCGCGGCCGACCTTGGCAACTACTGGGTCGATTTCACGCGCGTGACCTATCGCGTGCTGCTGCCGCTCAGCTTCGTGATGGCGCTTGTGTACGTGTGGCAGGGCATGCCGCAGACGCTCGCGTCCGACGCGTGGGCGACCACGCTCGAAGGCGCGCGCCAGCAGATCGTGATGGGGCCCGTGGCCAGCCTCGAATCGATCAAGCATATCGGCACGAACGGCGGCGGCTTCTTCAGCATGAACGCCGCGCATCCGTTCGAGAACCCGACGCCGCTCACCAACACGCTGCACATGCTGTCGATGCTGCTGATTCCGTCCGCACTGACCTATGCGCTCGGCACGATGATCGGCCGGCGCCGTCAGGGCTGGGTGATCCTCGCTGCGTTCGTGGTGATGTTCGTCGGCTTCCTGGCCGTGATCTATTCGGCCGAGCAGCACGGCAATCCGCTCGTGACCGGGCTCGGCGTCGATCCGCAGCTGAGCGCCACGCAGCCGGGCGGCAACATGGAAGGCAAGGAGATGCGCTTCGGCATCGCGCAGACGAGCCTGTTCGCCACCGTCACGACGGCCGCGACCACCGGGTCGGTCGACGCGATGCATGACTCGCTGACGCCGCTCGGCGGGCTCGTGCCGATCGCGCAGATGATGCTGAACAACGTGTTCGGCGGCGACGGCGTCGGGCTGATCAACCTGTTCACGTTCGCGATCCTCACGGTGTTCCTGGTCGGGATGATGATCGGGCGCACGCCGGAGTTCCTCGGCAAGAAGATCGAGGCGCGCGAGATGAAGCTCGTGATGCTCGCGGTGCTCGCGCATCCGTTCAGCATCCTCGGCTTCACCGCGGTGGCGGCGATGCTGCATTCGACGATGGACAGCCTCGCGAACCTCGGCCCGCACGGCTTCAGCGAAGTGCTGTACGCATACACGTCGGGCACGGCCAACAACGGCTCCGCGTTCGCGGGCCTGAATGCGAACACGCCGTTCTTCAACACGACGATCGGCTTCGCGATGCTGATCGGCCGCTACCTGACGCTGCTGCCGATGCTCGCGGTCGCGGGCAGCCTCGCCGCGAAGAAGCGCGTGCCGGAAAGCGCCGGCACGCTGTCGACGTCGACGGGCCTGTTCGCCGGCCTGCTGGTCTTCGTGATCCTGGTCGTCGGTGGCCTCACGTTCCTGCCGGCGCTCGCGCTCGGCCCGATCGTCGAGCACCTGATGATGTCGGGCGGCCAACTGTTCTGAGGAAAACATCATGATGCAAGGCAATCGCCAGGCAGCGGCCGCCGCCGCGCCGGCACCCGGTTCTTCGTTCGGCGCGGCGACGCGCGGCCTCGTGCGGCCCGTGATCGCGTCGTCGGTGCTGTTCATGCTCGTCACGGGCATCGCGTATCCGCTGCTCACCACCGGCGTCGCGAACGTGCTGTTCCCGTCGCAGGCGCGCGGCAGTCTCGTGCAGCAGCACGGCACGACGGTCGGCTCGGCGGTGATCGGGCAGCAGTTCACGCGTGCCGGCTACTTCCACGGGCGGCCGAGCGCGACGGTCGGCACCGATCCGGCCGATCCGTCGAAGACGGTCGACCAGCCGTACAACGCG
This sequence comes from Burkholderia sp. AU31652, assembly GCF_002223155.1. Lineage (NCBI taxonomy): Bacteria > Pseudomonadati > Pseudomonadota > Betaproteobacteria > Burkholderiales > Burkholderiaceae > Burkholderia > Burkholderia sp. AU31652. The sequence goes on from NZ_NKFG01000005.1 coordinate 757,404, forward strand.
GCCGGTAGCGGCGCCAGCAACCAGGGCGCCACCAGCAAGAAGCTGCTCGCGGATATCGCGCAGCGGGTGCGTACCTACCGGCAGGAGAACGCGCTCGCCGTCGGCACGCCGGTGCCGGCGGATGCGGTGACCGCATCGGCGTCCGGGCTCGATCCCGAGATCTCGGTCGCGAACGCGCGGCTGCAGGCGGCGCGGGTCGCGCAGGCGCGCGGCGTCGATGCCGCACAGGTCACGGCGCTGGTCGACCGGATCGCGTTGCCGCGCCAGCTCGGCGTGCTCGGCGAACCGCGCGTGCGCGTGCTCGACCTGAACCTCGCGCTGGACCGCGCATTCGGCCACGCGGCCGGCGCGAAGCAATAGCAGGAACCACGGAGTCACTCATGTCCCATATCGAAACCCCGATCAATCCAGCGGCGATGCCGGTCGGCGGCGTGCCGCCGATGCGCTGGACGGCCGTGCTGCGCGAGGCGTTCCGCAAGCTCGCGCCGCGCGTGCAGTTGAAGAACCCCGTGATGTTCGTCGTGTATCTCGGCAGCATCGTCACGACCGTGCTGTGGTTGCAGGCGCTGGCCGGCACGGGCGACGCGCCGGCCGGCTTCATCTTCGCGGTCGCGTGCTGGCTGTGGTTCACCGTGCTGTTCGCGAATGCGGCCGAGGCGCTGGCCGAAGGGCGCGGCAAGGCGCAGGCCGATGCGCTGCGCGCGGCGCGCAAGCGCGTGTATGCGAAGGTGCTCGACGAGCCGAAGCAATTCGGCAGCACCAGCCATCGCGTGCCGAGCGACGAGCTCGCGGCCGGCTGCATCGTGCTCGTCGAAGCCGGCGACACGATTCCCGCCGACGGCGAAGTGATCGACGGCGTCGCGTCGGTCGACGAATCGGCGATCACCGGCGAATCCGCGCCGGTGATCCGCGAGTCGGGCGGCGATTTTTCGTCGGTGACGGGCGGCACGCGCGTGCTGTCCGACTGGATCATCGTGAAGATCACCGCGCAACCGGGCGAAGCGTTCCTCGACCGAATGATCGCGATGGTCGAAGGCGCGAAGCGCGGCAAGACGCCGAACGAAGTCGCGCTGACGATCCTGCTCGTCGCGCTGACGATCATCTTCCTGCTCGTGTGCGTGACGTTGCTGCCGTTCTCGCAGTTCAGCGTGCTGCTGAACGCGTCGGGCACGGCGGTGAGCCTGACCGTGCTGATCGCGTTGCTCGTGTGCCTGATCCCGACGACGATCGGTGCGCTGCTGTCGGCGATCGGCATCGCGGGGATGAGCCGGATGATGCGGGCGAACGTGCTCGCGACGTCGGGCCGCGCGATCGAGGCGGCCGGCGACGTCGACGTGCTGCTGCTCGACAAGACCGGCACGATCACGCTCGGCAACCGCGAGGCCGTGCAGTTCCGGCCGGCGCCGGGCGTGGACGAGCGTGCGCTGGCCGAGGCCGCGCAACTGTCGTCGCTCGCCGACGAGACGCCCGAGGGGCGCTCGATCGTCGCGCTCGCGAAGCAGCGCTTCTCGCTGGACGTGGCCGCGACCGCCGGCAGCATCACCGTGCCGTTCAGCGCACGCACGCGCATGAGCGGCCTCGACATCGGCGAGCGTCAGGTGCGCAAGGGCGCGGCGTCGGCGATCCGCGCACACGTCGATGCGCTCGGCGGTGTGTTTCCTCAAGCGGTCGAGACGGCGGTCAACGACATCGCGCGACGCGGCGGCACGCCGCTCGTCGTGGCCGACGGTGCCCGCGTGCTCGGTGCGATCGAGCTGAAGGACATCGTCAAGCACGGGATCGCCGCGCGTTTCGCCGAGCTGCGCAAGGTCGGCGTGAAGACGGTGATGATCACCGGCGACAACCGGCTCACCGCGGCCGCGATCGCGGCGGAAGCCGGCGTCGACGACTACCTCGCCGAGGCGACGCCCGAGGACAAGCTGCGGCTGATCCGCGAGCACCAGGCGAAGGGCCATCTCGTCGCGATGACGGGCGACGGCACCAACGACGCGCCCGCGCTCGCGCAGGCCGACGTGGCCGTCGCGATGCACAGCGGCACGCAGGCGGCGAAGGAGGCGGCCAACATGGTCGACCTCGACAGCAACCCGACGAAGCTGATGCAGGTGGTCGAGGTCGGCAAGCAGATGATCATGACGCGCGGCGCGCTGACCACGTTCAGCGTCGCCAACGATCTCGCGAAGTATTTCGCGATCATTCCGGCCGCGTTCGTCGCGACGTATCCGGCGCTCGGCGCGCTGAACGTGATGGGGCTGCACAGCCCGACGTCGGCGATCCTGTCGGCCGTGATCTTCAATGCGCTGATCATCGTTGCGTTGATCCCGCTCGCGCTGAAAGGCGTGAAGTATCGCGCGGAGCCGGCCGAGAAGCTGCTGGGGCGCAACCTGCTGATCTATGGCGTGGGCGGCATCATCGCGCCGTTCATCGGCATCAAGCTGATCGACATGCTGTTGACGCCGTTTATCTGACCGAACGCGCCGTCGCGGCCCCGCTCACGCCTTCGCGGCGTGCGCGGGGCCGTTCGGCGTTTCAATTGCCGGAAGCGATCATGGATGTGAATGTGAACGTGAGCGAAGCGAATCGACGGGCAACGGGGCCGCGGGACACCGCCGCCCGCGGCGGCGGGGACGGCGTGCGCCGCGACCGCTGGCGCGGCGTGCTGCGCGCATGCGCGATGCTGGCAGACCGCATCGCGGGCGCCGGGCCCGACACGCAGCCGACGCTGGCCGTGCGCGAAGCGCGACCGCGCATGCATGCGTGGATGTCGCAGTACGCGGTGCCGCTGCTGCTCGCCACGCTCGTGTGCGCGCTGGCAACACTCGCGGCCAGCGCGCTGCTGCGCGTGTTCGACCTGTCGAACGTCGTGATGCTGTTCCTGATGACCGTCGTGCTGATCGCGCTGCGGCTCGGCCGGCTCGCCGGCGCGTGGGCCGCGTTCGTGTGCGTCGGCTGCTTCGACTTCTTCTTCGTCGAGCCGAGGCTGTCGTTCGCGGTGTCCGATACGCAGTACGTGTTCACGTTCGCGCTGATGCTGGCCGTCGCGCTCGCGATCGGCCAGCTCGCGGCGCGCCTGCGTGCGGAGGCGCGGGCCGCGCGCGCGAACGAGAAGCGCTCGGCGGCGCTGGCCCGGGTCGCGCATGATCTGTCGGCGGCGATCGAGACCGAGCAGATCGCATCGATCTGCACCGGCACGATCGCGCCGCTGCTGGGCGTGCGCGTCGCACTCGTGCTGCCGGATGCAAATGACCATCTGATGCCGGCGCAGCACGCCCGGTTCGTCGAAGCACCGATTGCCCGCTGGGTCTACGAGAATGCACGTGGCGCGGGGGGCGGGCTGCCGCCGTTCGAGCGCGCGGCCGCGCAGTACCTGCCGCTGAAGGCGCCGATGCGCGTGCGCGGCGTGCTCGTGCTGTTCGGCGACGCACAGCCGGTCCCCCCCGACCCCGACGATCGCCGCCTGATCGACGCATTGTGCTCGTCGATCGCGATGGCGCTCGAACGCGTGCACTACGTCGGCGTCGCGCAGCACACGCTGGTCCGCATCGAAGGCGAGCGGCTGCGCAACGCGCTGCTCGCCGCGGTGTCGCACGACCTGAAGACGCCGCTGACCGCGATCCGCGGGCTCGCCGAGACGCTGGAACGGCCCGAGCGGCTCGCCGACGGGCAGCCGGCGGCGCTCGCGCACGGCATCCGCAACCAGGCCGAGGCGTTGCACGGGCTCGTCGTGAACCTGCTCGATCTCGCGCGCATGCAGAGCGAGGGCGTGCGGCTGAATCGCGAATGGCACATGCTCGACGAGATCGTCGGCAGCGCGCTCGCGCATTCGGCCGGCGTGCTGGCCGGCCGCGACGTGAGCACCGACTTGCCGGCCGACCTGCCGCTGATCGACGTCGACGCGCTGCTGATCGAGCGCGTGCTGATGAACCTGCTCGACAACGCGTCGAAATATGCGGGCACGGACGCGGCCGTGGCGGTGCGGGCGCGCGTGTTCGGCGAAACGCTGTACGTGTTCGTCGAGGACGACGGCCCCGGCTTCATCGCGCGCAACACCGAGCCGCTGTTCGAGCCGTTCGAGCGCGAACGCAAGGAATCGTCGATCAGCGGCGTGGGGCTCGGGCTCGCGCTGTGCCGCAGCATCGTCAATGCGCACGGCGGCTCGATCCGCGCGGTGCCGCTCGATCCGCACGGCGCGCGGTTCGAGGTTCGCCTGCCACTGGGTGCGCCGCCCGATATCGAACACGAGAGCCGGACATGATCAGATCGCGCGTACTTATCGTCGAGGACGAATCGGACATCCGCCGTTTCGTGCGGATGGCGCTGGAACAGGAGGGGCTCGACACCTGCGAGGCATCGACGGCCCGCGAGGCGCGGATGTATGCGTCGAGCAGCAAGCCCGATCTCGTGATCGTCGATCTCGGGCTGCCGGACGACGACGGCAAGACCTTCATCCGCGAGTTGCGCAAGTGGTCGACGGTGCCGGTGATCGTGCTGTCGGCGCGGCAGCAGGAAGTGGAGAAGGTCGCGGCGCTCGACGCGGGCGCGGACGACTACCTGCCGAAGCCGTTCGGCGTGCCCGAACTGCTCGCGCGGGCACGCGCGCAGTTGCGGCGCGCGGCGTTCGTATCGGCCGACGGGCAATCGTCGTCGATCGTGCGGTTCGGCGACGTGACCGTCGATCTCGGCAAGCACGAAGTCGCGCGCGGCGGCACGCCGGTCCACCTGACGCGTCTCGAATTCCGGCTGCTCGCCGCGCTGATTCGCGCGCGGGGCGGCGTGATCGCCGCGCGGCAATTGCTGGCGGAGGTGTGGGGCATCCATGATGCGGACCGCGCGCATTACGTGCGCGTGTACATGACGAACCTGCGGCAGAAGCTCGAACCGGTGCCGGCGCGCCCGCGGCACCTGCTGACGGAGTTGCAGTTCGGCTACCGGCTGGTCGGTCTGGAAACGGTCGGCGTGGCGGACGGGCCGCGTGGTGCGGCATCGGCAGGTCTAGACAACTGAAATCCCGCTCCCGGCCGTGCGCCGGCGCGCGGAGAAAGCGGTTGTTTAGCTCGATGTAATTCGCAATTAATTGAAATATAAGGAAATTTGCGACCCACGATCCTATTGGTCCGACAATTAGAGATAAACACGGATTGCTGGCGCACCCTCCGAAAAGGCAAAGTTGTATGTACAACTTGGAGCGTCGCCGGAACGGGCGGCCTCCGGGTTGGAAGGGTTCACGGCGGCGCTGCCCGACGGAACCCGGCCCCGTTCGCCTCTGACAGGAACGCCATGAAGAAACTCGCGCTCAGTATTGCCCTTGCCTGCATCGCGGTCGGTGCCCACGCCAAGGATTGGTCGACGATCCGGTTCGGTGTCGACGCCAGCTATCCGCCGTTCGAATCGAAGGACGCAAGCGGCAAGGTCGTCGGCTTCGACGTCGATCTCGGCAACGAGATCTGCGCCCGCCTGAAGGCGAAATGCGTGTGGATCGAGAACGACTTCGACGGGATGATTCCCGCGCTGAAGGCGAAGAAGTTCGATGGCGTGCTGTCGTCGATGTCGATGACGCCGGCGCGTGCCGAGCAGATCGCGTTCTCCGACAAGCTGTTCAACACGCCGACGCGCCTCGTCACGAAGAAGGGCGCGAACCTGCAGCCGACGGCCGAATCGCTGAAGGGCAAGTCGGTGGGTGTCGAGCAGGGCACCATCCAGGAAACCTACGCGAAGGCCTACTGGGCGCCGAAGGGCGTGCAGGTCGTGCCGTACCAGAACCAGGACGGCGTGTACCAGGACCTGATGTCGGGCCGCCTCGACGCGGCGCTGCAGGACGCGGTGCAGGCCGACATCGGCTTCCTGAAGACGCCGCGCGGCGCGAACTTCGCATTCGCCGGCAAGGACATCGACGATCCGAAGACGCTCGGCAACGGCGCCGGCATCGGGCTGCGCAAGGACGACGCCGACCTGAAGGCGAAGATCGACCACGCGATCGCCGACATCATCAAGGACGGCACGTACAAGAAGCTCGAGAAGAAGTACTTCGCGTTCGACGTCTACGGCGGCTGATCTTCCATGCGGCGCGCATCGGTTGCGGTGCGTGCCGCGTCTGTCGTGGGTGCAGCCCGCTTCGCGTGATGCGTCCGACTTGATGAGCAGGCTGCATCAGGTAGTGCGTAGATATCGTTTGATGCCCGGGTAATGGCTATTGACAATCCAGCCACATCGTTCTGGATCCCTCATATGATCTTCCAAGGATTTGGCCCGCTGTTGTGGGCCGGCACGGTGGAAACCGTGAAGCTCGCGGTGCTGTCGCTCGCTGCGTCGCTCGTGCTGGGCCTCATCGGCGCGAGCGCCAAACTGTCGACGAACCGCATGCTCAAGTCGATCGGCACCTTCTACACGACGCTGATCCGCGCGGTGCCGGACCTCGTGCTGATGCTGCTGCTGTTCTACGGGATCCAGATCCTGCTGAACAACGTCACCGACATGCTCGGCTGGGACCAGATCGACATCGACCCGTTCGTGGCCGGCGTCATCACGCTCGGCTTCATCTATGGCGCGTACTTCACCGAGACGTTCCGCGGCGCGTTCCTCGCGGTACCGCGCGGCCAGCTCGAGGCGGGCTTCGCGTACGGGATGAGCGGCTGGCGCGTGTTCCACCGCATCCTGTTCCCGCAGATGATGCGCTTCGCGCTGCCCGGCATCGGCAACAACTGGCAGGTGCTCGTGAAGGCCACCGCACTCGTGTCGATCATCGGCCTCGCCGACGTCGTCAAGGCGTCGCAGGACGCCGGCAAGAGCACGCTCGATTTCTTCTTCTTCACGCTGGCTGCAGGCGCGATCTACCTCGCGATCACGACGGTCTCCAACGTCGTGCTGCATCACCTCGAGAAGCGTTATTCCGTCGGCGTCCGGAGGCTCGCACTGTGATCGAACTCGTCAGCCAGTACTGGCAAAGCTATCTCTACACCGACGGCTACCGCTTCAGCGGCCTCGCGATCACGCTGTGGCTGCTGGTCGTGTCGATCGCGCTGGGCTTCGCGCTCGCCGTGCCGCTCGCGATCGCGCGCGCATCGTCGAACCGCTGGATCGCCGGCCCGGTGTGGCTCTATACGTACGTGTTCCGCGGCACGCCGCTCTACGTGCAGCTGCTGATGTGCTACACGGGCATCTACAGCCTGCAGGTCGTGCACAACCACGTGCTGCTCGACACGTTCTTCCGCAACGCGATGAACTGCACGCTGCTCGCGTTCGTGCTGAACGAGTGCGCGTATGCCACCGAGATCTTCGCGGGCGCGATCAAGGCGACGTCGGCCGGCGAGATCGAGGCCGGCATGGCCTACGGGATGTCGCGCTTCAAGCTCTATACGCGGATCATCCTGCCTTCCGCGCTGCGCCGCTCGCTGCCGAGCTACAGCAACGAAGTGATCCTGATGCTGCACGCGACGACGCTCGCGTTCACCGCGACCGTGCCCGACATCCTGAAGGTCACGCGCGACGTCAATTCGGCTACCTACATGTCGTTCCAGGCCTACGGCATCGCGGCCGTGCTGTACGCCGCCGTCGTGTTCACGCTCATCTGGGCGTTCCGCAAGCTCGAGACGCGCTGGCTCGCGTACCTCTCGCCGCGCGGCCATTAACGCATTCGCAAGATTCGCAAGGAAGGACCCAGCATGTACAAGCTTACCGTTGACAACCTGCACAAGAAGTTCGGCGACAACGAGGTGTTGAAGGGCGTGTCGATGAAGGCGAAGGCCGGCGACGTGATCAGCATCATCGGCTCGAGCGGCTCCGGCAAGAGCACGTTCCTGCGCTGCATCAACTTCCTCGAGCAGCCGTGCTCCGGGCAGATCACGATCGGCAGCGAGCCGATCCAGACCACGCGCGACCGCAACGGCTCGCTGCGCGTGGCCGACCAGAAGCAGCTGCAGCGGATGCGCACGAAGCTGTCGATGGTGTTCCAGCACTTCAACCTGTGGGCCCACATGACGGTGCTCGAGAACATCATCGAAGCGCCGATGGCCGTGCTCGGCGTCAGCAAGGACGAAGCGATCGCGCGGGCGCGCAAGTACCTGGAGAAGGTCGGCCTCGCGCCGCGCGTCGAGGGCGTGTATCCGTCGCACCTGTCGGGCGGCCAGCAGCAGCGCGTGGCGATTGCACGCGCGCTCGCGATGGAGCCGGAAGTGATGCTGTTCGACGAGCCGACGTCGGCGCTCGACCCGGAGCTCGTCGGCGAAGTGCTGAAGGTGATGCAGAAGCTCGCCGAGGAAGGCCGCACGATGGTCGTCGTCACGCACGAGATGGGTTTCGCACGCAACGTGTCGAATCACGTGATCTTCCTGCATCAGGGGAAGATCGAGGAGGAAGGGAATCCGCAGGAGATTCTCGTGAATCCGAAGAGCGAACGGCTCGGGCAGTTTCTGTCGGGGCGGTTGAAGTAAGCGGGCGGGCGGCGTCGCGCATCATCCGCGACGCCGCATACTGGAACGCTAAATGCTTGTCACGCGGGATCCTTTCGATGAAGGAGCACCGCGATGAGCACACCGATCACCACCGCCTTTTCCCATGTGAAGCCGCAGGACACCGCGTATCGCGGCGAAGGCCTGCGCGACTTCTTCCTGTATCGCGATCTCGGTATCGCGGCCGCGACGAACGGCAAGGTCGTCGCGCAACTCGTCAGGGCGAATCATGCACCGGAGGCGGGCACTGGCTGGCACCGTCACGAGGCCGAGTTCCATATCGTGATCATGCTGAAGGGCTGGGCGCGCTTCATGTACGGCGACCAGGAAACGCTGGTGGCGGCCGGTGACTGCGTGCACCAGGCGCCGGGGATCGTCCACTATCTGTTCGACTACTCGCCGGACATGGAGTATCTCGAGATCGTCGGGCCCGCCGATTTCAAGTCGATCGACGTCGAAGGGCCGTGCGCGGTGCCGCCGCCGACACCGTGGGGCGAGGCGGGGGCGTAGCTGCCGCCGTGCTTTCGCGTGCATCGTCCTTACGCCTGTTTGTGACAAACCGCCTTCGTGGCGGTTTTTTCTTGCGCGTTCCACGGAGGTTTCCGTGCGATCCGCGTTTCCTGCTTCACATTCTTTCGAATTCCGAAAGGTCGCGAAGCTGAAGATTCAGAAAGAAAAGAAAGACATTCGTCAGCTTCGCTGCGTTGACGGCGCCGCGATGTCAAAGATCGTCAATTGCGCGTGGATGCGGTGCACGGCTAGTCGACGACCGGCGTTAAGGAAGTACCAGCCGGATCACCGGTTGAGTTACCCGGGAGAGTTTCATGAAGCGCATCGCGAAGATCCTGACGGCCACCGCAGTGGCATGTGCCGTCCTTGCTCCGGCACTGGCCGAAGCGCATTCGCACCGTGTGTGTCATTTCGATCATCACCACCATCGCGTGTGCCGCTGGGTGCGGTAACCGCGACTTTCCCGGGACTACCCGGAACGCAGGCTTCATTTCAGGCAAATCAGGAGAGGACTATGAAAAAGACGATGTTGATCGCCGCGCTGGTCGCCGGCATGGGTATGTCGATCGGTGCGTTCGCGCAGGTTCCGGCCAGCGCGCCGGCCGGCACGACCGGTCTGTGCAAGGACGGCTCGTTCTACTCGGGCGCATCGAAGAAGGGCGCATGCGCGGGCCACAAGGGTGTGAAGACCTGGTACGGCGCATCGTCGGCGGCAGCCGCGAGCGCACCGGCCGCCGCACCGGCAACGGCAGCCTCGGCAGCCCCGGCATCGGGCACCGCGCCGGCGAAGAGCGCGGCAGCAACGACGGCGGCGGCAGCGCCGGGCGGCGGCGCGGGCAAGGTATGGGCCAATGACAGCACGAAGGTCTATCACTGCTCGACCGACAAGTACTACGGCAAGACGAAGCACGGCAGCTACATGTCGGAAGCCGACGCGAAGGCGAAGGGCTACCACGCATCGCACGGCAAGGCCTGTTCGTAACGCAGGCTGACGCGCGAGCCGCTCCCTCGCGCGTCGTCCGCACGCTGCAGCACCTCACGCCCCGCCACCCCCGGCGGGGCGTTTCATTTTCAGCGCCGTCCGGCTTCAGTGGGCGAGCTGCGATTGCGTGTCGGTCGCTGCATCGGGCGCGGTTGCGCGGGCGTCGAGCAGCGCGCGCAGCGTCACGTAGTGTGTGCCGTCCGCGTTGCCGTCTGCATCGGCAGTGCGATCGTATGGCTCGTTGTCGTGGATCATCGCGCGCACGATCGGATAGATCTGCTTTTCCCAGCGACTGCCGTTGAACACGCCGTAGTGACCTGCGCCCGTCTGCACGTGGTGCGTCTTCAGGTACGGCGGCAACCCCGAGCACAGCTCCTGCGCGGCCACCGTCTGGCCGACCGCGCAGATATCGTCCTTCTCGCCTTCGATCGTCAACAGCGCGGTGCGATGAATCGCCGCCGGTTCGACGAGCCGGTCGCCGACCGTCAGCTCGCCGCGCGCGAGCGCGTATTGCTGGAACACCTTCTCGACCGTTTCCAGATAGAACTCCGCGGTGAGATCGGCGGTCGCGAAGTATTCGTCGTAGAAGTGCCGCAGCGTGTCGGCTTTTGCCGGGTCGCCTTTCGCGCGTTCGTAATACAGATCGGCGAACGACGCCGCATGGCGATCGGGATTCATCGACATGAACGCGCCCACCTGCACGAAGCCCGGATACACGCAGCGCTGCGCACCGACGAAGCCCGCCGGCACGACGCTGATCAGGTTGCGCGCGAACCATTCGATCGGCTGGCTCGTCGCGAGCGCGTTGACCTTCGTCGGATTCACGCGGCAATCGATCGGGCCCGCCATCAGCGTCAGGCTCGCGGGCTGCGCCGGATCGCCGCCGGCAGCCATCAACGCGACTGCCGCGAGCGCGGCGACGGTCGGCTGGCAGATCGCGAGCACATGCGCGTCCGGGCCGATCTGGTGGATGAAGTCGATCACGTGCGCGACGTATTCGTCGAAGCCGAACCGTCCGGCCGTCAGCGGGATATCGCGCGGGTTGTGCCAATCGGTGATGTACACGTCGTGGTCGGCGAGCATCGTGTGCACGGTGCCGCGCAGCAGCGTCGCGAAATGCCCGGACATGGGTGCGACGATCAGCACGCGCGGCTGGCGCGCCACCGGCAATGCCTTGCGGAAATGCAGCAGCGTGCCGAACGGTGTGCCCGCGGCGGCTTCCTCGACGATCGGCACCGCTTCACCGTCGACGACGATCGACGCGATGCCGAACGGCGGACGCCGATGCGAGAACGCGCAGCATTCGAGCAGTTCGCACAGCGCGTCGAGCATGCGGCCGGTCGGGGTCGCGGTGGCGGGCGGCCATAGCGACATCGTCGCGCGTGCGGCGGCGGCACATGCGCGCGCCGGGCGCGTGCATTCTGCAGACCATTGATAGAACGGATAGGCAAGCAGATTCATGGCTGTCGCTCGTTGTGCCGCGTTGCATGGAACGAGGCAAGCGATGTGCCAGCCTCCGGCTGGCACGCGCGTTGCACGCGGTTCGGAAACGCGGCGAGGCAGGCGGCACGCGACACACGGCAGCCGCACGCGATGCGTTGCCCGGCCGGCCTGTCGTGCGGCACGTGACGCGACAGCGTGCTGCGCTGCGCCAGTTCGGCGAATGCGCGGCACCGGCATGGTGCGGGCGGCACCACGCAGCGTCTGTTTTCGGTGCAGGGGCACGAACGGTTTTGAACAGGGGAACGACATGGACGTCACCGGAAGACAGACGACGCTGACCATCAGCAGCCGCAATTACTCGTCGTGGTCGATGCGCGGCTGGCTGCTCGCGAAGCTGAGCGGCCTCGTGTTCGAGACGGTCAGCGTACCGATCGACGCCGCGTCGCGCGCGGAGTTGCTGTTGCTGTCGCCGTCGATTCTCGTGCCGTGCCTCACCCACGACGGCAATACGGTGTGGGACACGCTCGCGATCGCCGAATACCTGAATGAAATCCGGCCGCAGGCGCGGCTGCTGCCTGAAGACCGGCGAGCCCGCGCGCATTGCCGGTCGATCTGCGGCGAGATGCATTCCGGTTTCAGCGCGTTGCGCTCCGCGTTGCCGATGAACCTGCGCGCGCATTTCCCCGGCTTCCGCATCTGGTCGCGTGCGCAGCACGACATCGAGCGGATCGTGACGATCTGGCGCGAGTGCCTGGCCGCGTACGGCGGCCCCTGGCTGTTCGGCGCGGAGATCGGCATCGCCGACGCGATGTATGCGCCGGTCGTCACGCGCTTCCTGACCTACGACGTGAAACTGGAACCCGATATCGCCGAGTACTGCATGCAGGTGCTCGCGCATCCGTTCGTGACGGAATGGATCGATGCGGCGAAGGCGGAGCACGAAGACATCGACGAACTCGACATGGAGTTCTGACGCGCGGGTTCGCCCGGCGCTTTCAATTGCACTACACGCGCAGGCATCGAAATGAACTTTCCGCTGTGGCGGCGCGACTCGCAAACGTTTTACCTTGATTTCGGTTCGAAACGAGGACGAATTCCCTAAAGGATGTTGAGCCCGCTGACGTAAACGAGTCACGGGGATGACTCGCGATCACATGCTTTCGACGTGTGACGCGCAGTCCGAAAAAATCAGCGCAGCAGGGGAATCGACGTGAATCGTCAGCAATCGTGGACGCGTACAGCGGCGCCCGGGGAAATCATTTACTCCGAGGGTTTTGCGGGCGAGCCCGTCATCTTCTTGATCACCGACGGCAAGGTCGAGCTGTCGACGCGATGCGAGGACAAGCGCGTCGTCGTCGCGACACTCGGCCGCGGCGAGTTCTTCGGTGAATCGGCGCTGCTCGCAGCCGAGCCGCGTGCTCATACCGCGAAGGCACTTTCATTCTGTCAGCTGACGGTCGTGCCGGCCGGCATGCTCGACGAGGAAATCGAGCGTGTATCGGCGCTGCTGCGTCACATCGTGCGAACGATGATCCGCCGCGTGAAGCGCAAGGACGACCAACTCGCCACCTACACCCATGCCGACTTCATGCCGGGCGTGCTGTCGTATGCGCATGTGCTGTCGTTGATGGCGGGCGCCGAAGCGCGCGATGGCGGCGACACGTGGGCGCGCCGGCCGATGCAGGCCCATGCGGCCGAAACCTCGGTGCCGCTCGCCGAAGTGATCCGTAAATGCCGCGCGATTGCCGGCCATTCGCGGCCGCACGTGCTCGCGATGCTGCGACGCATGGAGAAGCTCAATCTCGTCACGATCGAAGCGGCGCAGGCGGATCATGCGGGCGGGGCGGTCGACTACGCGGCGTCGTCGGATGCGCGCCAGGTCGTCACGTTCGACGCCGCGCGCGTGATCGATCGCGCGCAGCAGGTGGCCGATCACGATCTCGACCTGTCGATCAACAGCGAACTCGAACTCATCGAACTGGCCGATCTCGAAGCGCTGATCGGTGTCGAGAAGACGATGCTGCTCAACAAACTGTCGAACGGCGAGATCGCAGACGAGTTGTTCGCGTTCCGCAAATCGAAGGTGCTCAGTTACGTCGAACAGAAGGGCGTGACGTACTTCTCGCGACGCAACGCGCGACGTGGAGAGGTGCGCGCGCTGGAGGATCTCGTGTCGATCGACCAGCGCACGCTGTTCGACGTCATCAGCGCGTTCGATACCTACGATCTCGCGAAGCTGATCGCGAATCTCGACGATCGCGCGGTGGCCGACAAGCTGTTCTCCGTGATGACCGAGGCGCGGCGCAACGAGGTGTCGTGGGTGATGCGCCGCGAGCTCAAGCTCGATCCGGTCGAGATCGAGGACATCGAGCAACGCGTGCTGGATGCCGTGCGCGCGGCGAAGGCGCCGGCGGCGGGCACGGTGCCTGTCGCATCGGCATCGGACGCATGACGAGGAGGCACGCATGGACCTGTTGACCCTGGTCGGTGTGCTGTTGGGTGGTGCGGCGATCGTGTTCGGTTTCGCGCTGGAAGGCGGGCATTTCTCGATGCTGTTCCAGTTCGAGGCGCTTGTCATCGTGCTCGGCGGCACGCTCGGCGCGGTGATGATCCAGAACACCTGGGCGCGCTTCTTCGACGCGGTGAAGCAATTGCGGCTCGCGTTCGTGCGGGCGCGCGAGGTCGATCGCAAGAACCTGTCCGACCTGCTCGAATGGGGCGACCGCGCGAAGCTCGACGGGCTGCTCGCGTTCGAGTCGATGGACGTGAGCGGCATCCATCCGTTCGCGCGCCGGGGGCTCGAACTGCTGGCGAACGGTGTGTCGACCGCCGTGCTTGAAGATGCGTTGCAGCGCGAACTCGACGCCTACGAACGCAGCCGCCTCGCTGCCGCACGCGTGTGGCAGCAGGCCGGCGGGTATGCGCCGACGTTCGGCATTCTCGGGTCGGTGCTCGGGCTCGTGCAGGTGACGAGCCATATGCTCGAACCGGCACAGCTCGGGCCGGGCATCGCGGTCGCGTTCATTGCGACGCTGTACGGGCTGGCATTCGCGAACCTCGTGTTCCTGCCGCTTTACGGCAAGCTGCGCGCGCAGATCGACAGCGAGCTGCGGTTTCGTAAGCTGTATCTCGACGGCTTGCTCGCGATCTCACGCAAGGAATCGCCGCATACGATCGAGACGCGCCTGACCGGCGACGTGCGCGGGCGCGCGGTCGAATCGCTTGCGTGATGTGCGTGTGCCGTACGACGAACCCGGAATGCCAATCGCATGACTGCTCGAACTGATGGTGCATCCGCTGCCGATCGCGACGACGACGAACTCGAAGGCGCGCAATCCGGCCGCTGGCTGATTTCGTACGCGGATCTCATCACGACGCTGATGGTGCTGTTTCTCGCGTTGTACGTGCTCCAGCTCGCGAAATACAACGCGCTCGATGCGCGATACCAGACGCTCGCGCGGCATGCTGAAAGTGCGGCGAGTGCATCAACTGCTGCTACCGCTGCCGTGACGCCTGAGCACTCGCCGCCCTGGCTCGCGTTGCTCGAATCGTTGAAGTCGAACGGCCGGATCTCGCTCGTGAAAGCGCCGCATGGCGTCGAGATCGGTATCGACGCGAAGATCCTGTTCAATGTCGGCGATGCGCGCCTGCTGCCCGATTCGTCGCCCGTGCTGAACCAGATCGCGCGGGCGCTAAGCGATCACGCGACCGGCGACATTCTCGTCGAAGGGCACACCGACAGCGTGCCGATCGCGAACGCGAAATACGAATCGAACTGGGAGCTGTCGTCGGCGCGCGCGGGGAGCGTCGTGCGCTACCTGACCGAGCGCGGCGTCGCCCCGCACCGGCTCGCGGCGATCGGGCGGGCCGATACGCAGCCGCTCGTCGCGGGGGACGATGCGTCCGCGCGGGCGCGCAACCGGCGTGTCACGATCTTCGTTGCATATTGATTCGCGCTGAATTTTCGTTGTTCGCGCATCTATAAGCGGCCGCATATGTCCGCCTGACAACAATATAACGAATCTCGCATGATGAACATGTGAGATCAGCGATGCGGTTCTGCGCTTGCATGCCGATAACCCAAACTGGCTCAGACCGAGCGGTTATCGAGGGTTCCCCATGCATTTCTGGCGCAAGCTTTCCATACAGAACAAGCTGATTCTCAGCATGACGAGTTGCCTGCTCGTGTTCGTCGCGATTTCTAGCGGACTCAGCATCCGCCTGATCGGCAACGCGGTGCGCGATCGCGTCGTGCGCGAAGAGCTGCCGACGGCCGTGAACGGTATTCGCGCCGACGTGCAGCGGCAGATGGCCGGGCCGATCGCCGCGTCGCGGATTCTCGCGCGCGATGCGTTCCTGCTGCAATGGGAAGCCGACGGCGAACCCGACGCCGGCACACGCAACTGGATCCAGCTCGCGAAGAACGTGAAGGACGAGCAGAAGGCCGCGTCGGTGCAGTGGGTGTCCGTGAAGAGCGGCAACTACTACAACGAATCCGGCCTGCAGCGGAAGGTGACCGACAAGGACCAGTGGCTGACCGGCTTCCTGTCGTCCGGCAAGGCGTTCGACGTGAACATGGACCGCGAGGTGACGGTCGGTGGTTACATGATGTTCATCAACAGCCGTGTTGAACTTGATGGTGTGCCGATTGGTGCGGCCTGTATGAGCTTGTCCGTCGATGCGCTCGCGAAGGGTATTGCTGCGTACCGGCTTGGCGAGACCGGGTTCGCGTATCTCGTGCGTCCCGACGGCGCGATCATGATGCATCGCGATACGGCGCTGATCGACGGCAAGCACTTCATGAAGGATCAGCAGGGGTTGCCGGGGGATGCTTCGTCGACGCTGCTGGCTGGGCAGCCGTATGCGTACCTGAGCTACAACGGTGATGGAGGTGCGCGTTTCATCGCGACGTCGTTTATTCCGGAGTTGAATGTGTATGTCGTTGTCGAGGTGCCGCAGGCTGAGCTGCTCGGGCCGGTGACGCGTGCGATTCGCAGCGCGGCGCTGGTTGCGGCGGTGGTGGGGCTGGGTGTTGCGCTGCTTGTGATCTGGCTCGTGGGGCGTGCGATTGCCGCGCCGATTCGTCGCGCGGCAACGCTGCTGTCGGAGATCGCCAGCGGTCAGGGTGACCTCACGCGCCGCATGACGGTCGAGAGCCAGGACGAGATCGGGCAGTTGTCGGATGCATTCAACCGGTTCGTGTCGTCGCTGTCGACGTTAGTGCACAGCATTCGCGCGGCTTCGTCGTCGATTGCGACCGGGTCGGCGCAGATTGCGACGGGGAATGCGGACCTCAGCGAGCGCACCGAAGGGCAGTCGAGCAACCTGGAGCGCACGGCTTCGTCGATGGAAGAGATCACGGCGGTGGTGCGGAACAACACCGAAACGGCGACGACGGCCGCGAAGATGATCAACGGTGCCGCCGATACGGCGGCGCGCGGCGGGCAGGTGGTGGGTGAAGTCGTGACGACGATGCAGGAGATCAGCGACGCGTCGCAGCGGATCTCCGAGATCATCGTGATGATCGATAGTATTTCGTTTCAGACGAACATTCTTGCTTTGAATGCGGCTGTGGAAGCGGCGCGGGCCGGGGAGCAGGGGCGCGGGTTTGCAGTGGTGGCTTCTGAGGTGCGGAATCTGGCGCAGCGCAGCGCGCAGGCGGCGAAGGAGATCAAGGGGTTGATCGAGCATAGCGCGGGGACGGTGAATACCGGGTCGCGGCTGGTGAGTGAGGCCGGGAAGGTGATGCGCGATGTCGTGTCACAAGTGCAGGGTGTGAGCGCGATGATGAGCGAGATCGCTGAAGCGAGCCTGGAGCAGAGTGCCGGGATCGATCAGATCGGAGATGCGGTGCAGTCGCTCGATCAGATGACGCAGCAGAATGCGGCTTTGGTCGAGGAAAGCGCGGCGGCTGCGGCGAGCTTGAAGCAGCAGGCGGCGGAATTGACCCGGCTGGTGTCGGCTTTCAAGGTGGATGATTAAAGTCTGATTCGCGATTTAGAATAAGGCGTTTCTGTGGGACGGCTGTCGTGATTTCACGGCAGCCGTTTTTGCATGTCGGCGCGGGATTCGGTAGCGGTTATAAAAATGAAACGCATTTCCAAATGGAAGATCGGGGTGGGGGCGGCGGTGCTCGTCGCGGTGATGGCTGCGGTGGGGGCGAAGGTGATTGCGTCGCCTACCGATTCTTATCTTGCCTATCGGAAGAAAGCCGTCGACACCATTACAGCGGCGCGGATGGAAGATCAGGCGGATCTGGACAAGAAATACACCGCTGAGGTGAATGCGCGGTTGGTTAAGCTTGTCGGGACGAGAGGGTTTTCCTCGAAGGCGGGGAGTACCGTGGAGACCCTCGTCATCGACAACGGGATGACGCCCGGGCCGGATGGACTGCGCTTGAAGTCGAATGACGGGAAAGTGAATCTGGTTGTGACGACGGTTCCGCTTTTGAAGGCGTGGGTGGCGACGGCGGATGCGGGGATCAAGTCTACGGACGATGTTGCCGTTATCTTCGATAACGAGACGTTTTACACCGACGTGCTCGGCGGCGACGCTGCGGAGTTTCGGTTTGCCGAATTGCCGGTGAAGCGGAAACCGGCTGATGCGGTCGTGAAGGCATTGCTGCTGGGTGACAGCCAGGACGGGATGCCGGATGGGCCGAATACGTTGGTGGTGTCGGTCAGGCAGGGCGCGCGGGTTTATCTCATGTGGCGGGATGCGACGTTGCCGACGATTGTCGCTTGCAGCGCGGGGCACGTGGCCGAGGAACAGCGGCGAGCCTGTTACGCGCAGCAAATACCCAAACAGCGGCGCTATTCGCGGTTTGTGTCGGAAGCGCAGGCGATGGTCGATGCGGTTGTTCAATAGGATGCAATTGTCTTGATGGTTGGTGATTCGGGCGATATCACGAGGTGACCGGATTTGCCCGCAATTTTGAGAGGTTCGACAGCATTTGACACATCGCTGAGAATCAGAGTCTGAAGACCGGATCGTCATCGATGTCGAGCACTGCTTCGTCGCCGCGGACTTCAATTTTCCTTTTTGCCCAGCTTCGTCAGCTATGACTATCGCCTTCGAGTCTCCCGACCAGCCCGACGTGATCGCCCTCATCGCCGATCTGGATGCGTACCAGGACACCCTGTACCCGCCTGAGAGCCGGCACGCTTTGGATATCGCGTCGCTCAAACAATCCAATGTGCTGTTCGCCGTTGCGCGGGACAGTGAAGGGCAGGCGATCGGGTGCGGGGCGATTGTCCTCAACTCCGAATTCGGCGAATTGAAGCGGATGTACGTCAGCCCGCCCGGCCGCGGGAAGAGTGTCGCGAGGAAGCTTATGACTATGCTTGAAGTACGAGCAGTCGACTCGGGTTGCAAGGTGATCAGGCTTGAGACTGGCCCCTATCAACCTGAGGCGCTGGCTTTGTATGCGTCGGCCGGATACCAGCGTCGGGGACCGTTTGGTGATTACACGGACGATCCGTTGAGTGTTTTCATGCAGAAACACATCGCGTCCTGAGAGCCGGCTCGTGCGAACTCGAAATGGCGTCTAGTGATGTCCAGCTGGTGGTCCGGTTTCGGCCACTAGGCGACATTCGACGGCTCGGCTCGTTTGTCATTCCGACGTCCACTGAAACCTTAGAAGAGGGTGTCGGCTTGAAAAGCCAAACAAGATATCGCAGTCTAATCGTTAGGTGGAGCCGAAGTTTGGCGGCGCGTAACCGCTACGATAGGCCAGAATGAGCGTACAATCTGCGCGATTGATGGACGAAAACAACATATTCTCGGGGTATAAAGGTGCAAATTACATTCGATCGAAAGACCGTTAACACTTGTTTGCAGCAGAAATTCGTTCTTCCGACTTATCAGCGCGATTATAAGTGGGAGCCGAAGCATCTTCAGGAGCTACTGGCGGACGTGCAAGAAGCATTTCTTCAACAATGGAAGCCTCAGCACGGACGTAAAGATATATTGGGTTATGACCAGTATTTCCTGGGTACGATAATTACAACGCAAGTTGCCCAAGGTGGTAAGGCGATCGTAGATGGCCAGCAGCGGATAACGACGTTAACTTTGTTGCTTTCTTATCTACATAGGCTTTCACTGAGATACCCTGAGGCGCAATTCTCTCCCGTTGATCAAACGATCCGCCGGAAAGTTGCCGGGCAAAGCGAATTCAATCTTGATATGGATCCACCGCGTCATCGACTGTTTGATCTCGTGGTTGACGGGCCTCAAGATCAAGATGATTTGGCCGCGGCAGTTGACTCGATTGAAGGCAAAGACGCGGGTACCGAGCGGCTGTGGGTTCTTTATCAAGAAATCGAAAATTGCTTGGAAGCGGAAATTACATCAAACAATCTTCTTCCTCATTTTTTTGATTTTTTGACCGAATGCGTCTGCATGTTTGAAATAGGCGTACCTCGCGAACAGGACGGTCACAAAGTTTTCGTTACGATGAATGACAGGGGGTTGAAGCTAAGTCCAATTGACTTGCTGAAGGGCTTTCTGTTGTCGAGCATCGCGACGGATGAGGAGAACCACGCTGCTCACGCGAAGTGGACAGAGTGTATCCAAAAGCTCAAGGCGCTGGGAAGTGACGAAGATTCGAATTTTTTCAAGACGTGGATTCGAGCAAAGTACGCCATCACCATACGCGGGAAGAAACGCGGAGACGCGCCGGCAGACTTTGAGTTAGTTGGTGACAGCTATCACCGGTGGGTGATGGATAACAAGGAGCTGATCGGCCTGAAGACCAGCGACGATTTTTCGAATTTGCTCACAGGTACTCTGCCGTATTTTGTTGATCTTTATTGTCGAATAAAACGATGCGAAATCTCTTTGCAAGAAAATTTACCGCACGTTTTTTATAATGGTGCGCGCGATTTGACTCTTCAGGCAATGGTCATAATTAGTTCAGTAAAGGCGACCGATACAAGCTCAGAGGCAACAAAGAAAATTAGGGCCGTTTCATATTTTTTGGACTATCTTGCGGTTGTTCGGATACTAAATGGAAAGGAAAATACCTACGACAACATTAGAGATTTAATCTTTGATGTAACAAAGGAAGTGCGCGATCTAGACTCGCGGGACTTGCGAGAAAAGCTCGTGGCGAGAATAGACTCCGAGCGAGATAAGCTAGAGGCGCTGGCCGATGTATCATATGACAGTGTTAAACGTCAGGATTTGCTCCATATTTTGGCGCGGATTGCGGATCATCTCGAAAAGGAAGTGGATCAAACTAGTAAGGTTGGATTTGCCGATTTTGTTGATCGAACGCGAGATTCGCGTACGTTCGATGTTGAACATATGATTGCCAATGATATGACGGCGGCGAATTCTGATATTTCGAAAGCTGGCGGGCAACCATTCGGAACCTTGTCTGAGTTCAACTCCGCCCGGAATGGAATTGGAGGGCTTGTTCTCTTGCCGCGTGGACGAAACCGGTCGATGCGCGCAATGGCGTATACTGAGAAACTTCAGCGCTACACCAATGAGAATATCTTGGCCCAAACGCTTACGGCTCAGTTCTATTTGAATCAACCGAATTGGACTCGCTTCTCCACGGAGACTGGAATCACTTGCCAAGCTGAGCCGTACGCTGATGCTACGGCTCTGAAGAGGCGCGTGGAATTTTACCTGGCCTTAGCCGGCAGGATTTGGTCGAAGGAGAATCTCGAGCGCCTTCTCTGATTGCTTACCTGCAAGTTTTTTGCTGGCGAGTAGAATTTGCGCCCCGATGAAATGTGAGGCGCGTGGGCAGGCAAACCGGGGAATGGTCGCAGAAGCGCGAAAGCGGTCACTTATCCGGCGCCGTCCAAGCGCCTGGATAGTTGCCGCTACGGTTTCCGTGGCGATCAATACGGTGCGTGCTACGCGAGCCTCAATTACTCATTCTGGAGAGCATCAGCATGAGCGAAACCACGAACGACAACGAGCAGTGCCTGTGCGTCGGCGGACCGCTGCCCGCTGGCGACGCTTTCCGAGCCATTGGTGTCGCGGTCGGCTTCACTTGCCGGTCCAGTCATTTCACGAACGTTCCTTCGATTACGGCCTCGCATGAACGCAAGTCGCTCACCCGCCAGACGGCAGAGGGCTCCGAAACCCGCGAGTTCTTTGTGTTCGATGGTGAGCGGGATGCAAAGGGCAACGTGCTCCGCGGGGGGCTGTCGGATGAGGCCGCCCTCGCGTTGACGGAGGATAGACCCGCGCTCTACTGGGAGGTCGCCTCGACGGCGACTGAGCATGACGCCGCCGGAAATTAATCTTGCACAGCCTGACCTGACCAACCCGGAGGCGGTCCTGCACGAACTGCTCGACAACGATCAGCGTGTGCGGGATGAGTTCGCTGGAGCTCTCGAATCGGAACTTGCCCAGTTGGCCGAAGCCATCGCCTCGTGCTTCCAGCGCATGCCACCGATCCACGAGGTAGCGGTTCGCCTCCGGTCACCGCGCATCGACATCATGTGCGCGTTCCTGCTCGGCGTGCTCGACGACGTCATGGTGTCCACCAAGCTGTTGTTAACTGGCAAGCTGATGCCGAGCGGCAACGTGATGCGGCAGGCGATCGAGGGTGTTGCTATGGCGATCTTGTGCTCTACCGAAGATGAATTGGTCATCGTCGAACGGCCTAGGCAAGGCGACCTGCGGGGGCGTTACTGGGAATTGGTCTGGGCGGACGATCGGCTTGTGCAGGGGCAACGGGCGGTCGACCAACTGGCGTTGAATGCCGAAGCGCTCGGCATCAACCCGGAGGGTATTGCGTCCCTGCAAGCAGCACAAAAATTCTTTCATCCGTTCAGCCACTGCGGGCGAGTTGCAATCGCCCATCGCGCAGCACTTGATCAACCCGGCGTCTTTAACCTCGGGGGACATTTCGAAATTGCAAAGCTGGACGGGTACCATGTCCACCTTCGACAGCAAACCAACCTGTGTTCTGTGCTCGCACCGGCCTTGGAACACCTGCTGGGCACGATGATATCTGGCGTCGGCGCACCGGCCTCAGTGTCGAATCCGCCAGAGCAGGCTTGACGATTAACTCCAATGGATAGCATGGGGTAGAACGATCTCTATGGCAGCGTCCGAAGTAGCAATTGTGGCATCCCAAGTCGCGACAACTGCGGCGCAACTGCCAGCGGTGAACGGGTGGACACTTGTGCTTTCGAGCGCCGTGGTCAGTGCACTGGTTAACGGCGCCTTCAAACTTTGGGGCGAACATACGGCCCGGCGCGATGAGAAGGTGAAGCTCGCCGAAGACCGTGCCCCCGCTCAGTTGAAGGTCGCGCTTATGCTCGAAGCATTCGCGAAGCAGGCGGCTGGCTATCTCGACGGGTGCGAAGCTCGAGTTATGGATTGGTACGCGGAACAGGAAGGGGATACACCTGAGGAGCGTCACCCGTGGATCCCACTGAATTTCGACATGTCGATCGTCGAGGATTGGTCGGCGGTGCCGGTCCGAATTTACTCGGAATGCCACGAACTGCTGTTGGCGCTCGCGGAGAGCGACGCGTGGATCCATGCGGGCGTCAAGGAGGACTGGCTCGACATAGTCGACGCGTATCGACTGGACAGTCAACGTGCAATCCTCTACGGGCTCAGTGCCTGCGTCTTGGCGAACCAGATTCGCACAACGATCAAGGTGCAGGCGTCGACCCTATCAACCGACTGCTTTCAGCGCCTACAGCGTGAATTCGATAGGCGCAAACAAGAGTACGTGCGCACACACGGGAAGGTAGAACTGATTCCCGATCTGAAGGCTCGGTTGCGGCGCGAATGTCCAAAGGTTGCCCCTGAGTCGGGCTAGGCGCTGGAATCGGCGGGCCATTGAGATTTGGAACCAGTGGTCCCGGCCGCAGCTGCACCTGACACCCGCGCACTTCGCGCAGTACCGCGCATACCTGGAAAGGTCCAGCGAGACGATGCTGCGCACCCACTACGGCGTGCCGGGCACCGACGTGCGTCCCTGCCCCCTAGCGATGCTGGGCGAAACACTGATGATGGCCGCGCGCCGAGCCCGCGACATCAACGTCAATTATTGTGATCCGCAGAGCCCGCGGCGACCTGGCTCGAACGAGAAAACAAATGGGCTCCTCAGACAATATTTCTCAAAGGGGATCGACCTCTCGGCCTATTCGCAGGCCAAGCTCAACGCCGTTGCGGGGCGCTCGACACTAGACTTCGAGACACCGGATGAGCGCTTTCATCAATTCGTTGCGTCGACGGGTTGAATCCGAAACCAACTTCATGAATTATGTCGGTAAATGTTAATTATCAATGATCTTGCCATCCTCGTTAAGTAAACTATCCATTTTTGGAGGAGCTGCCCGTGGAAGAGAGAAAGCTGAAAGAGTGGGAAAAGAACATTAAAGTCTTATTTGAGCGCATTCCTCAACTGCGGTGCCTTATTAAGAAGCCAGTTTACTACTCGAATGCGCCTTGGGCCCGAGAGGTGAGCAGCTACTTCCTCAAAAGCACTGGAGGCTCAGCCAGTGAGGATTTCTATCGCATTGTTTTTGAGCGCGGCTCGCCAAAGAGCCTGATGACCATTGGCTCGGGTGACCTGTGCGGTCTGAAAACAACTAGCGTCATTCAGAAGGGCCGGATTGTAGCCGTAGCAGGGCTTGAGCGCATTGATGTTCCAGCTGAATCGAATTTGCTGACCATGCTGCTGACGATAGGGATGTTCGGTGCGATTCAGAATCACCTTGACTACATCTCCAACGTGTGTGTGGACATTCGAAATCGCCAGATCATTGGCGATCACGCAAGGCTTGAGCGAATCTCCGAGGTCATCTTAGACTGCTTTGAGAGCATCCCTGAGATGGACCAAGACATGATGCGTTTGAATCTGGCCCGTATGGTGACCAACACGGATGAGTGCCTTGAGCTCTTGATCGTAATGCGGGAGGAACTGACTAGGGAGAGCCAAGCTAGTCCCGTGCCGTACGGTACCTTCGTCTGGGAGTGGGTGGACGGCACCAATTCGAGCGGGCAGAAATATAAATATCAGCCGGCTGAATTCCTACGTCAGATGATGCGACACGATGTCTTTGCCGCTTATGAGCGATTTGTTGCTGGGAAAATTTGCCAGATTATTCTGAGCGGAAATTACTCGCCGAGTAACATTGAGCGCAGCAAGCAGTCGGTCATCCGAGTGAAAGACGCAATCCACAAAGTTTTTGACAGGAGAATTGAGGCGCACAAGGGAGGGGCTAAGAGGTTAGAGCAATGGATCACCCAATTTAAAACCGGCTTCGCCTTGGAGAATTGGACTCTTATGGGTTTGGAGGAGGCGCTCACTCAGCAGGTACAGACGGTTGCCGAGATCGAGGTGCAACTCAATGACCTGCTTGATACCAAGTTGGGGAACTTTGACTTTCTCTCGCAGCTTGCTAATAGGGAGGAGATCGATGTCTACCTTATCAATGGAGCAATCGTCATTGACGAAAAGGAAGCTCAAGCGCTGCCAAACAATCACCCTAATAACACTGGACCGTGGGAGGCCTGAAGCGCCACGCGGGCCGATGATAGACTGCCCATTTCAGGCTCACCAGCGGGTCGCCGCACAGCAGCAGCTTGAGACAGTTTGGTATAGCGGTCCATGAAACAGCTCGTCAAATTAGGGAAGCTCCTGCCGACGTTGCAGGGCTTTTCGCACGCGCCCATTCCGATGGGTACGTTTTAACCGACAGCCCAACGCACCCCGCCTTCCGCTGAGCGGCTGCTTTGAGTGGTGGATTCAACCGGTCGAGGTATTTCCCGAATTTGAAATGGTTCGGGGGCGATCGGCCTTTGCGATTCGTAGGGCATAAATCCTCCAAATCACAGACGGGGAACATCAGGCAGGGGCATGCACCTCCCTATACCAAACGGCCAATCTCCGACAATCCCCCATTTCTGAGATGCCATCCCGACTACACTGGTCTTGAAGCCTTGCTTCTCGCCATCGGAAGTAGAACGCAGTCCCCTTCGCACCGATGGTCGAACGAAAGTCGTCTTGCCCAACAAGACGTAGCGAAGGGGGAGAAAGAAGGGGAAACCCAAGGCATCAAAGAAGCGCGGGCCGCATGGGCGGCAACCCATACGACCCGCTGACCACCACCAACTCGTCACAGGAGTCGGAAATGGCTGACGCCAATACTAAGCCACGTCGTAGAAAGAACAAACCGGTCAACATGCAAAAGACGTTTGAGCTGGTCCTGCGCAACTACCCGGACCTTCCCAAGCGAGGCTGGCCGTATCTGCCGTGGATGAAGGCGATCGACATTGATTTCAAGATCTTCGGATTCAAGCCTGGCGACCGCGTATACGTGGACGCCAACTACGCGACCCGGCAGATCACGATCACGCCGGATTACAGCCAGTTGGCGTTGCGAGAGCAGCCATACCACGATCCCGACCGTGGACCGTCGACGCTATAACGCCTGCAAGGGCCGCTTGATGCGGCCCTAGCGAGTGGAATGCAGGCGGTTCCCGAATGCGACTGACTGCCGGGGCGACACCGCCCCGGCCATTGCCGCAAACGCGGCGACTCACACCTCCAGCCACCTTCAACAACTGTCACGACCGCAAGGTCCGTGAGGCGACACGGCGCCTGCCGAAACAGCCGAATGGCGTCAAATCATCAAATCAACGCCCGCCGGCTTGCCGCTTCACAAGCGCCCCGCGCTGCAACACATACTCGACCCGCGCGCCTTCATCGGCCACGACTCCGATATCTTCAAGCGGATTCCCATCCAGCACGACGAGGTCGGCGAGCGCCCCCACCGCAACCACCCCAAGCTGCCCCTGCATATTGACGATCTCCGCCGCCACAGTCGTCGCCGACCTGAGCGCTTCCAGATTCCCTAGCACCTCCGCCCGAATCCGAAACTCACCGCTTTGAAACGCATGCATTTCCCCGAGCAGATCCGACCCGAACCCCATCTTCACGCCGGCGTTCGCATAGATTTCCAGCGATTCGCGTCCTTTCTGCTGAACGGAAGCCACCTTTGCCACTGAATCCGGCGGCATCCCGAACTCCGCACCGTGCTTGGCAAGCGCGTCATAAGTGACAAGCGTGGGCACCACAAACGCGCCATGCTCATGCATCAACTTCGCCGCAGCCTCATCCACAAGATTCCCGTGCTCGATCGTCCGAACCCCACAGCGCACCGCCCGAGCAATCGCCCGCCCCGTATACGCATGCGCCATCACATAAGTATTAGCGGCCTCGGCCTCATCCACGATGGCCCGAATCTCGTCCTCCGAATACTGCGTGTTCGCAATCGGGTCAGTCGGCGAAGCCACACCACCGGACGCCATGATCTTGATCTGCGTCGCGCCTTTCTGAATTTCTTCACGCACGGCAAGCCGCACACCTTCGACCCCGTCCACCACCCGCGCAATCGCGCCCGTCCTGAAACAGCACGAGCAGGGCTCCAGCAAATCTCCGCGAGGCCGAAAGTCCCCATGCCCGCCAGTCTGCGACAACGCCTTGCCCGACGGAAAAATCCGCGGCCCTGACACCAGCCCGGTTTCGACTGCCTGCATCAAGCTCCAGTCCGCGCCCCCAGCATCACGCACGCTGGTGAACCCACGCGACAACATCGCATCGAGAATCGGCAACGACCGAATCGCGGCAAGAATGTTCGGCTGCGTCGCATTCACACCAAGATTCGCATTCGAAGCCAGCACATGTACATGGCAATCGATGAACCCCGGCATCACGGTCTTGCCGCGCACGTCGATCACCTGAGCATTCGGAAAATCCACCGGCCGATCGGTGACTTCGACAATCCGTTCGCCGTCGATCACGACATGATGATGTTCGAGCAGCACGCCCCGTTCGAGATCGAGTACGTTGCCGCCTTGAAGCACGGTAATGGTCATGGAGAGGGATCCTTATCGATTGACGGAAGCGGCCCGCTTGGCGTCCTTCACGAAGCGCGTGCCGACGAAACTGACGGCCGCCGCGAGCGTCACGTAGAAAGCAGGCGCCATGTTGCTGCCGGTGCGGGCGATGAGCCACGTGATCAGGAACGGCGCGAAGCCGCCGAAGATCGTGACCGCGAAGTTGTAGGCGACGGACAGCCCGGTCGACAGCACCTTGGTCGGGAACAGTTCGGCGAACGCCGCGAGGATCGGCCCCGTGTAGGTCGCGATCAGCACGCCGAACACGGCCTGGAACACGATCAGCGTCGTGAACCCGGGCGCATGGTTGATCCACGCGAACATCGGCCACGCGAGCACGAAGATGGCGAGCGCCGATCCGGACAGGAACACGCGCCGTCCCCACACGTCGGCGAGCCGGCCGACGATCGGCGAGCAGCACATGATCATCAGCCCGCCGACCATGCCGGCCGCGAAACCGGTCGATTGCGGCAGGTTCAGCGTGCGCACGGAATACGTCGGCATGTAGAAGAGCAGCACGTAGGTGCAGACGGTCCACAGAATGACCATCGAAAAGCTCGCGAACGTCTCGCGCGGGTAGGTGGACAGCACTTCCTTCAGCGGCGAGCTTTCTTTCGCCTGCGCTTCGACGGCGCTGAATGCGGGTGTCTCGTCGATATGGCTGCGGATGTAGTAGCCGACGGGCCCGACGATGATCCCGAGCAGGAACGGCAGCCGCCAGCCCCAGCTATGCAGCGCCTGCGTGTCGAGCGACGTCGTGACGAAGGTGCCGGTCGCGGCGCCGAGCAGCACCGCGAAGCCGATGCTCGACTGGATCCAGCTCGAGTAGTACGCGCGCTTCTCCGGTGGCGCGTATTCGGTGAGGAACGCGGTGGCGCCGCCCATCTCGCCGCCGGCCGAGAAACCCTGCAGCAGCCGCGCGACGACGATCAGCAGCGGCGCGGCGATACCAGCCTGTTCGTAGGTCGGCGCGAGGCCGATGAGCGCGGTGCCGGCGGCCATCATGAGGATGGTGAGCGACAGCGCGGCCTTGCGCCCGACCTTGTCGGCGTAGATGCCGAGCACGATGCCGCCGACGGGCCGCATGAAGAAGCCGACGCCGAACGTCGCGACGGTCAGCAGCACGGACGTCAGTTCGTTGCCGGTCGGAAAGAACAGTTTCGCGATGATGACCGCGAAGAAGCTGTAGACGGTGAAATCGAACCATTCGAGACCATTGCCGATCACGGTCGCGACGATGGCGCGGCGGCGCTGCTGCACTGCCGCATCGACGGCAGGCGCGGCGCGCGGGGAAAGCGTTCCTTGCATGGTCTCTTCCTCTATCGGAATCAGAAGACGGGACGGCTGCCCCGCGTGAACCCATGCTAAGGACAGCGCGAATTTTTTCTGAAACGAAAGATTTGCATGCACGCATGCGCTGGGCGCATGCATCGCGATCAGGACGCGGTCTGTTTCTCCGCCTGTTCGAACAGCCAGCGTGTGAACAGGCGCGCGGCGTGGTTCTGCGCGCGGTCGTTGGGCGAGATCACGTAGTAGCCGCCACCGTGGCTCGCGGATGCGTCGGTCACGCGCACGAGCAGCCCGGCCTCGATGCAGGCGTCGATCATGTAGCGCCAGCCGAGCGACACGCCCTGGCCGAGAATCGTCATCTGCACGATCTGCGGATACGAGTTGATGGTGATGTCCTGGGGCCGTGCCTTCTGCCGATCGATGTCGTTCTGGTCGAACCATTCGGACCACGACATCCACTGACGCTGCCCGTCCTCGAGACGCAGCAGCGTCTCGTTCGCGAGGTCGGCCGCGGCGAGCGTGCGGCCGGCCAGGTAACCTGGCGCGCAGACGGGAAACACTTCCTCGTCGAACAGGCGGCGCGCGGTGTATTCGGCGGGCGCCTGCTGACGCACGTAGTACACGCCCACGTCGAACTCGGCCGGCGACATCGACGCGAGCCCGTCGCGCACGATCAGCCGCAGCTTGATGTCCGGATAGTTGGCGCGAAACTCGGGCAGGCGTGGCGTGAGCCACAGCAACGCCACACCGGACGAGCACGCAATCGTCAGTTCGAGATCGCCGTAGGGCTTCATCACATCGTGCGTGGCTTCCGCGCATTGCGTGAGGAGATGGTGCACCTGCGCTGCGTATTGCTCGCCGGCGATCGTCAGCCGCAGTGAACGATGCTCGCGCACGAACAGCGAGCGGCCGAGGAATTCCTCGAGCTGCTGGATCTGGCGGCTGATCGCGCTTTGGGTCAGGTGCAGCTCGGCGGCCGCACGCGTGAAGCTCGCATGCCGCACGGCGGCTTCGAACGCGATGAGGCACTGAAGGGGCGGCAGGGGCGTGATGCGCATGGCAGCTTGGGAGGTCGAGGAGGTTGCCGATATGATACGAGCGGATCGAAAGGAAATCACAAGGAAGCAGGGTGCCGCCAGTCGCCGTATTCATGCGAAGATTGACCGCACAACACACTCGCCCGAGAACGACGTGACCCTATTCAACCCTGAGAGCAAACCGGACGCCGCCCATCCGCCGTGGATGCCCGTCGCGATGGCGGAACTCGGCATCCGCCGCCACCCGCCGGGCAGCATCAACCCGCGCATCGTCGAGTACAACAACCAGACGAACCTGGTCGGTTACGACGACAAGATTTCCTGGTGCTCGTCCTTCGTGAACTGGTGCATGACGCACGCCGGCATTCGTGGCACGGGCTCCGCGCTTGCGCGTTCGTGGCTCGAATGGGGGAGGCCGTTGGAACGCCCCGTCTACGGGTGCATTGCGATCCTGACCCGCGACGATCCCGCGAGCTGGAAAGGGCATGTCGGGTTCTACCTGCGCCACGACGACGAACAGGTATATCTCTTCGGCGGCAATCAGCTGGAAGAAGTACGCGAACTCGCGTACCCGTTGAACGAGGTGATCGGCTACCGCTGGCCCGACGCCGCGTGACGACGCAGCAACAGCCCATACAAAACCACAAGCGCCGCGTAACCGGCCGCTGCTAACCTGTCACGCACCGCATCGACCCACCCGGAGCCCGTCGGCGCACCGATGTACAGCCACCGACCTCCGCACCCACAAGGAGCCAGCAGTGCAAAACGGTCATCTCCGCCTCTACGCGGATACGCAATACACGAGCCCATACGCGATGTCGGTCTTCGTTGCGCTCGAGGAAAAGGCGCTGCCGTACGAACTGGTCACCGTCGATCTCGGCAACCGCGCGCATTTCGCGCCCGACTACGCGGCGACCTCGCTGACGCAACGCGTGCCGACGCTCGTGCACGACGATTTCGCGCTGTCGGAATCGTCGGCGATTACCGAGTATCTCGATGAGATATTCCCGGGCACGCGGCTCTATCCGGTCGAGCCGCGCCAGCGTGCACGGGCGCGGCAGGTGCAGGCGTGGCTGCGCAGCGACCTGATGCCGGTTCGGACGGAGCGGTCGACCGAAGTGCTGTTTTACGGGCCGTCGAGCGAGCCGCTGTCGAGTCTGGCGCAGGCTGCCGCTCAGAAGCTGTTCGCGGCTGCCGACAAGCTGCTCGCACCGGGTGCGGCGAACCTGTTCGGCGAGTGGAGCATTGCCGATGTCGATTTGGCGGTGATGCTGAACCGTCTGGTGCTGAACGACGATCCGGTGCCGCAGCGTCTTGCCGACTATGCGCGGTCGCAGTGGGAGCGGCCGTCGGTGCAGCGCTGGGTGAAGCTGAAGCGGCCGCCGCTGTAATTCGCGGGGCAGGGGACGGCGGCGCGGGCGTCTGCGCCGCACGCCGATGCGTCTAGATCAGTCGCTCCGGCACGCATCGAGAAGCGGTATGTCTGCGCGACTTCATGTAATCCGCCGAATCGGCGTGAGAACTAATATCGATGAAGAAAGTCGGTTTGTCGGGCGCAGTCTCGGTCATGGCCGTATCCGGTATCGGATGGGCGGCGCCTCCGGGTGACGGGCTGGTGAAAAGCTGCCTGATGGCGCAGCCTGTCTCCCCGTCCGTTGCGATCAAGCGCATCGACACGCACGAAGTGTCGCAAGAGGACGACTACGCAGACGGTTTCAACGTCAGTTACGTCGTCAAACATGAGGGTGTCGACGTCGGCTACGCCGAAGGAAAGTCGACGCAGGCGCTGATCTACGCTGGCAAGCTCTACCGATTGTCCACAGCGATACCCGTTGGAAATAACAGTGGAATCAAGCCGACTGCATTCAATCCCGCGCTGGCCGAGTGGAGCATGGCAACGGTTGGCCGTCAGCGCTATCTATGCGTGAGCTTCAATTTTTGACGGACTCGGGCGAAGCGGGGCGTATCAGAATGTTCACGGCGGGTACTTGCTGAACGTGAAAACCAAAGACCTGTACTTTGTTGTACGCGATGTTAGGAAGTGAGTGACTTTTTCTTGCACGGTGTCGCATCGTGGAGGGCAGTGGGGCCATTCAGTGACCCACCAACCCTGCACACCCCGGTGGTCAGTTGTGTAAGTCTGGACTAGACCAAGCAGACAGCGTCAGATTGTCTCACTCGGTTCGGCCAGGAACGATCAGTCGACATTCGCGTCAATCTTGCGGACAATTCCAGACGGATCCTTTTGAACGCACAACTTCGATTAAATATGCGTGAACTCCAGCAGGAAGTGCGACGCCTCGCAGCGCAAGCTCAGGTCGACTTCAATGAGCGCGCCGACGGTAAGCTAGATTTTTCGGAGGGAAGTCTACAGATTGTGGAAGAGATGCTTGCAGAGGCTTCCATGTACCGAGACGACCTTCCGTCCGAAACCGTTGAGGGAATCGTGACACGATTCGGTTGTTACATCCTCGAAGTCGGTCGACAACGGTTCGGCGGTACGTATTCATGGCTCGAAGAACGAAATCAGCCTGTGCTTATAGTTGGCAATCCGCAAAGCTATACAGCGCTTGGCACTTGGGATAAGGTCCGTGGCCGTCTATCCGGAGACGCCAGCGACAACATTCCGTTTTTCTTTGAAGGATTCGCAAAGCGAGTGCAAACGTCATTCGGAGAAAGTCGGTCTCTTTGCATGTGAAACCACCTCGCGAAATCCGCTTTGAAGTGAAACCAAGGACTGCTTAGGGGCGGTATCCGCCAGTCGGCCGCCACCGGATACTAACCGGCCGGGTTCGGCCATGAACCGCCGTTCGGCGCACTCGGATATCGGACGCTTGTGTGACTGCTTTGGAGAACCGGTCGCTCGCATTCGACTGCCGATGATACGCGCGGTTCCGCAGAGGTATGCCTTAGCCAAGCGCTTTTGACCAATTCTGCGTCCGATCACCCTTGTGGACAACCGGACGCTGAACTTGCTTCAGACTGGGTCGTCAACCACGGGCCCAAGCGCGCTTCTTAGACGTGCATAGACGGCCTGAGCCTTGATCGGCAACCCGGCCTCGCTCAGGTTGGCTACTTTGCCAAGCATTCTGAACGAAGCTGATCTTCGCCCCTTCTTGAGTTCCGGGAATTCCTCCTCAAGCGCGGCCTGGACTTTTGCCCTGTAACCATCTTCGAGGTTGAGCGGGCGATACTGAATGCCTACCGCATAATTGTCTGGTCCGTGAACAGATTCACGCATTTCCCATGCGACAACGCAGACGGGCCATGACGCAGCATCCGCACCGATAAGTGGGTCCCACGCCTCGTCAAACAACCAAATAATCTTCTTGCCGTAGTCTGTTAAAAGCTTGCGATACGGAAGATTGGCCTTGATGCGCCTTTCGATAAACGAAAGCTTTGCGTTTGAGCCAAGACGCTCGATCAATTCCGGATAATGATGGGCGAAAATCCACTTTTCACCCACGTCACCGTCCAACGTCGTCGGAGTGAGCGCACTGACGTCGAGAGTTAGTGCTTTCTCGAGGTCTTCAATGACCGTCCTATAGTCCATTGCCACGTCTGCGAGAGTATCGTCGAGCTCCTTCTGCTCCGGCGGAACGTAGTCAGTTTGCTTCTGGCAGTAGGCAATCACGAGCGCGGCAGATTGGTTTCCTCGCTTGATCTGAAGCTCCGCGCGATCAGCGCCAGCCTCGAGCCATTGGTAATCGAGAAATGCCCACCGGTTACGCGGTGCAGATCGATTGTCATCCTCGTCCCGTGCGCCGCCATAGTTCCGATCCAAGACAATGTGCGCTGTCTTGTAACCTTTGAATGCGGGCCGGGCGCGTAGTACCGCCACCTCGTTGTAGTAGGTCTCAAGCTGCTCCGGGCCGAGCCGTGCACCGTGCTTGTTTTCAACCACAACGAGGAGTTGATTCACAGGGTCGATCATCAGCAGGTCCAACCGAGCCTTGCTCGGGAGCACATACTCTCGAATCGCGATCATCGAATGGAAGCCGGTTCGGGCAATCCTGCCTGGCGTCCAGACAGCAAAGAATTCTTTGTTGCATAGGACGTTTTCGTACGAGTTCCCGTAAGCAGCGGTCAGGAAATCTTTCAAGATTCCGTCACCCTGACCGTGTCCTTCTCGAGGATCAAACAACCATTTCAGTATTTCGGAATGTTGGTTTTCGTTCGGTTCGATGATGTTGAAAATATCGTTTGACCGTTTTAATCCTTCCATGGCCTTTCGCAGCCTGGGATCTGCCACAAACTCCTGAAATGCATCATCCATCAGAATTCCCCGTTGATCATTGGTTTTTTGCAACTCAACTATTGTATCCGTCGGAGCTACGGAATCATTGTTCATTGTTGGAAGCAGCCATCCGACTTTACAAAGTACGAGCGGCCGATGTGGGCCGATCACCGCCCTTGATGAAGTGATGTCCAAGCAAGCGCAGAGCCAACCTGGCGCTGACTGAGAACGCAGGTATAGACTTACACCGCTCAGTTCTTCGCCACCGCCGCCACCTGCGGCCCACCCGCCGCGTCATTCCTGCTCCACCCACCCCCAAGCGACCGATACAGCGCCACCGCCGCCAGCGCATGTTCGCGCTTGACCTGATTCAGCGAATCCGAATCCCGCAAATAAGCCTCCTGCGCGGACAGCACATCCAGAAAATCCGTCGCGCCACCCTTATAAAGCTGATTCGCCAACCCAAGCGCCTTGTCCGAAGCAGCCAGCGCACTACCCAACCTGCGCGTCGCCTCATCGGAGCTGACGAGATTCGCCCGCGCATCCTCGACCTCCCGCAACGCCTGCAGCATCGTCTGCCGCAACCCGAGTTCCGACTCGCGCATCCGGCTTTCGCTCTGCGAGATATCGGCCGTAATCCGCCCCGCATTGAAAATCGGACTCGTCGCGCTCAACGCCGCACTGAACAGGTTATCGGTCAACGTCGGCAACCCGAGATAAGAAGCGGCCAGAATCCCGTCCGTCAGGTTCAACGAAAACTTCGGATACCGTTCGGCCTTCGCCACGCCGACTTGCGCCGCCCGCCGCTCGACCTGCGCATACGCCGTCAGCACATCCGGCCGCCGCAGCAACGCCTGCGAAGGCAGCGTCCCCGGCGCGCCAACCGGCGGCGCAGGAATCTCCCCGGCCTGTACCAGCAAGAGCCGATCAACCGACTCCGGCGTCCTCCCCGAATACACCGCAATCAGATTGAGCTGATGCGCGATCTGCGCCTGCGTCGGCGGAATCCGCGCTTCGAGCGCATCGAGCTGGTTCTGCGCACGCGTGACGTCGAGCTCGGTCGACAGCCCGAACGCCTGCCGCTTGCGCGTGAGTTCGAGCGCATGCTGGCGGATCTTCGCGTTGTCCTGCAGGATCTTCAATTCCTGCTGCGCCCAGCGCAGATCGACATACGCGGAAGCCGCATCGGCCGCGAGTGCGAGCCGCATCGCATCTTCCGCATGCTTCTGCCCGACGAGTTCCGCTTGCGCGGCAAGCAGGTCGAGCCGTTCACCGCCGAACACATCGGGCGACCAGCTCAACGCGAGCCCTGCGCCAGCCTGACGCACATAGCCGAGCGGCGGCGGCGTGTTCTGGCGTGCGTCGGCCGCATGCGCGGTCGCGTCGAGTTCGGGCAGCAGCACCGCGCGCTTCTGCACGGTCAGCGCCTGCGCCTGCTTCACGCGTTCGGCGGCGGCCTGCAGATCGAGGTTGCCGTCGAGCACGGTGGCGATCAGCCGGTCGAGCGCGGGATCGTGGAATTGCGCCCACCACGCGGCGGCGTCGATGTCCGCGCGCGGCACATCGGTGTCCCATGCTTCCGGCGCGAGTGTTCGAACCGAATCCTGAAGCGCCGGATGCTGCGCGGGCTGCACCGCACAACCTGCGGCGAGTGCGCTGACGGCGAGGGCGACGAGAAGTTTTTTCATGATGGTGATGACCTCAACCTCAGTGCGCGTCCGGCGGCGGCGCGTTCAGGGAAATGGGTTTGGAGAAGACGACCGCGAGCAGCGCGACGACGAAGCACAGCGACAGCGCGTAGTACGCATCCGCATAGGTGAGCGTCAGCGCCTCGCGATAGATCAGGTGATGCAGGTTCGCGAGCCCGGCTTGCGCGGTGTCCAGCGTGTTGCCGGCCACCGACGTCCAGTACGCGGCCTGCCGATCGAGCAGCGACGCGATCTGCGGCTGGCCGGCGCTCACGTGCTCGTTCAGGCGCAGGTAATGAAAGTTCAGCCGGTCGTTGAGCATCGTCGCGCTCACCGCGATGCCGATCGCCCCGCCGAGATTGCGCATCAGGTTGAACAGGCCGCTCGCCGATTTGAGGCGCGACTGAGGCAGCGAGCCGAGCGCCATCGTCACGATCGGCGGCACGCTGAACTGCTGGCCGATGCCGCGCAGCGCCTGCGGCAGCAGCAGTTCGCGCCAGCCCCAGTCGTGCGTGATCGGCGTGTACAGGTAGCAGCCGAGCCCGAAACAGATCAGCCCGAACACGAGCAGCGCGCGCAGGCTGAAGTAGCGCGCGGCGAACGCATACGCACAAAGCGCAATCAGCTGGAACGCGCCGACCGACAGCAGCGCCATGCCGATCTGCAGCGAGCTGAACGCGCGCACCTGCGCCAGAAACAGCGGCGTCAGGAACACGGTCACGAAGATTCCGATGCCAGTGACGAACGACAGCAGGCTGCCGATTCCGAAGTTGCGCACGACGAGCGCGCGCAGGTCGACGATCGGGTCCTTCGCGGTCAGTGCATGCACGATGAACAGGAAGCCGCAGATGCCGGAGATCCACGCGCAGATCACGATCGCGTCGTCGCCGAACCAGTTCTTGCGCGGGCCTTCCTCCAGCACGTATTCGAGGCAGCCGAGGAAGCCCGACATCAGCACGATGCCGAGATAGTCGCCGCGCTTGATGAGGCTGAGGTCGGGTTCGTCGATGTGCACGTAGCGCGGCACGAGTGCGGCCACCGCGATGCCCGGCACGAGGTTCAGGTAGAACAGCCAGTGCCACGACCATTGATCGGTGATCCAGCCGCCGATCACGGGGCCGATCGCCGGCGCGAGCGAGGCAAGCGCGCCGATGGTCGTCGATGCGATCAGCCGCTGCTTGCCGGGGAACAGCACGAACGCGGTGGTGAACACGGTCGGGATCATCGCGGCGCCGAGCGCACCCTGCAGCCCGCGGAACAGGATCATCGAGTTGATGTCCCACGCGACGCCGCACAGCATGCTGGTGATCGTGAAGCCGACCGCCGATGCGGCGAACAGCCAGCGCGTCGACATCACCTTCGACAGCCAGCCCGACATCGGGATCACGATGATCTCGGCGATCAGGTAGGCGGTTTGCACCCACGACAGTTCGTCCTGGCTGGCGGAAAGTCCGCCGCCGATGTCGCGCAGCGACGACGCGACGATCTGGATGTCGAGCGTCGCCATGAAGAAGCCGACGCACATCAGCGCGAAGGCGAACACGCGCTGTTTGGTAGGTTGCGACGCCGGGTCGCCGGAAAACGCGGTGGTCATCGTCGTCTCCCGCTCAGTTCGCGTGGTCGGTATGCACGGTCACGACCGCGGACAGGCCGGGGCGCAGCACATGGTCGAGGCCCGGCTGCGGATCGAGATGCACGCGCACCGGCACGCGCTGGACGATCTTCGTGAAGTTGCCGGTCGCGTTCTCGGGCGGCAGCACGCTGAAGGTCGCGCCGGTGGCGGGCGCGAGGCTGTCGACGCGGCCGTGCAGTTTCGTGTTCGACGCATCGAGCGACACGTCGACGCGATCGCCCGCGCGCATCTTGCGCAGCTGGTCTTCCTTGAAGTTCGCGTCGACCCACAGCCCGGATGCCGGCACGACCGTCAGCAGCGGCACGCCGACGTTCGCGAGCATCCCGACGCGGCCCGTGCGGTTGCCGACGTAGCCGTCGACCGGCGAGCGGATCGTCGTGTATTCGACGTTGAGCGCGGCGACGCGCTGCGCGGCAAGCGCGGTGTTCACGCGGGCCCGCGCGTCGGCGAGCTGCGCGCCGAGCACGTCGAGCTGCCGCTTCGACGCGAGCAGCGCGGCGTCGCTGCGGTCGACGGCGGCGCCGGCCTTCGAATAGTCGGCGTCGGCGCGTTCGACGATCTGGTTCGACACGGCGTCGGATTTCACGAGCTCACGGTAGCGCACGCGATCCGACGCGGCACGCGTCAGCTCGGCCGACGACGCATTCTTCTCGGCCGCCT
Source organism: Burkholderia sp. AU31652 (assembly GCF_002223155.1). Classification (NCBI taxonomy): domain Bacteria; kingdom Pseudomonadati; phylum Pseudomonadota; class Betaproteobacteria; order Burkholderiales; family Burkholderiaceae; genus Burkholderia; species Burkholderia sp. AU31652. The sequence goes on from NZ_NKFG01000005.1 coordinate 795,213, forward strand.
GCTGGCCGATCACCGCGAATTGCAGTTGCTGCTTCGCCTCGAGTTCGGTCACCGCGGAGCGGGCGCTGTCGACTGCGGCGCTGGCCTGCGCGAGCTTCGCGTCGTAGTCGCGCGCATCGAGCTGCACGAGCACGTCGCCGGCTTTCACGCGCTGGTTGTCGGTCACGAGGATCTTGTCGACGAAGCCGTTGACCTTCGGCGCGAGCACGGTCACGTCGCCGCCGACATACGCATCGTCGGTGCTTTCCTGAAAGCGCAGCACGAACAGCCAGTCGAGCGCGGCGGCGACGACGACGATGACGACGGCACCCACCGCGATGCGCATCCACGGCACGCGGCGCTGTTGCTTCGCGGGCTGGTCGAGTGTGGCTGCTTCACGGGATGAGGCAGCGGCTTGGGTCGTTTCCATCGATTCACCTATGTATATGCACTTATCAAGTCGATCGACGACATGTCGTCGATCGGGGAAGGGGCTAGCGTTCCGGCAGGTTGTGCGTGATCCGGAACAATTCGTCTCTCAGGCGGGCCGCCTGCGCCGACCCGAACCGCTGCTCGAACGCTTCCTGCGCGGCGAGCCAGTGCACGTGCGCGTCGGCGATCTTCGTTTCGCCGTGCGCGGTCAGCGCGAACGTCTGGCGGCGGCATCGCGGCTCGATCCGGCCGGCCACCAGCGCCGCACCGACGAGCGGCTTGAGCGCGCGCAGCAGCGCGGTGCGTTCGATCACCAGCACGGTCGACAGCGTCGCCATCGTCAAGCCGGGCCGGTCGCGCAGCAGCGCGAGAATGCTGTACTGCGACGGCGTCACGCCCGCCCGCGACAGATAACGCTCGTAGAACTGTGAGATCCGGCGGGCGGCTTGCCGGACCGCGAAGCAATCGTCATCGGTGAGCGTCATCTTGTGCATGTACACATGTTAGGAGGCAATGCGGCGCGAAGCGAGCGGCGGGGCACGATCAGATTGTTGTCGCGGCTGTACCAATCGGCGTCAGGCTGCCGCCGGAACGATCCAGCCTTCGCGGTCGCAATAGGCGGCCGTGTAGTCGATGAACGTCTTGACCTTCGCGGGCAGCAGCGCGCGGTTCGCGTAGGCGAGCTTGATCTCGACGGACGCATCGACGAGATCGGCGTCGGCCAGCAACTGCACGAGCGCGCCCGACGCAAGCTGGGCCTCGACGAGCGTCTTCGGCACGACGCCGATGCCGAAGTCGTGCATCACCATTTCACGGTTGAAGACGGGGCTGTTCGACGAGATGTCGAAGCGGAACGGCACGGTCAGCGTGTTGCCGTCGACGCGGAACGACAGCGCGGGCCGGCGCAGCGACGGCGACATCGGCACGAACGGGTGGTCGGCGAGATCGGCCGGCGCGACCGGGCGCGAATGGGTGCGCAGGTACGCGGGTGTCGCGACGATCACGAGCGGAATCCGCTCGATCAGCCGCACGACGGTCGATTCGTTCGTCAGCATGTACGGTACGACGATACCGATGTCGTAGCCTTCACCGACGAGATCGATGGGGCGCTCGGTCAGCGTCACGTCGAGGCGCACCTTCGGGTGCGCGGCCTTGAAGCCGGCGATCAGCGGCACCAGCCGGTTCAGCGTGGCCGTCGTGTGCGCGACGAGCCGCAGCAGGCCTTCGGGCTCGCGCGTCGGCGACTGCGCTTCCGCTTCGAGCGAGTCGAGTTCGTCGAGCACGGCCGCGCAGCGCTCGTAGATGCGCTCGGCCGTTTCGGTCAGCGACACCTGGCGCGTGGTCCGGTGCAGCAGCCGGCTGCCGAAGCGCGCTTCCAGATCCGCGACCGCGCGCGACACGACCGGCCGTGCGAGGCCGTGCATGTCGGCGGCGCGCGTGAAGCTGCGCATCTCCACCACCGACCGGAAAATCCGCAGCTTGTCGATGTAGTCCATGTCCGTCTCCTTGACGCGAGGGCCGGCCGCCGGCCTTGTTACGGCGGAGTGTACATTGACTTTATGCATATGCACATATAAATTGCGAAACATGAACGACACCTCGATTGCCCAGGCGTGCAACTGTCTCGCGCTGCGTCAGGCGGCGCGCTTCGTCACGCAACTGTACGAGCGCCATCTGGCCCCGGTCGGCGTCACGCCCGCCCAGTTCTCGATCATGGCGAACCTGACGCGCCAGCCCGGCCTGCTGATGAGCGAACTCGCCGATACGCTCGTGATGGATCGCACGACGTTGCTGCGCGCGCTGAAGCCGCTGCAGCGCGACGGCTTCGTCGCGACGGCCGCGTCCGAGCACGACACGCGCGCGCATGCGCTGAGCCTCACGAAGCTGGGCGAGCGCACGTTCGCTGAAGCGAAAGTCGCATGGCAGGCTGCACAGGACGAATTCGAGACGCAGTTCGGCCGCGACCGCGCGAAGGCGCTGCGCGACGAACTGTTCAGTGTGACCGCGGAACGCTAGACGGCGGACTGGCGGCAAACTGGAACGGAATTCGATCCATTGGTCGCTTCGGGGGCGCTCAGTGGTGGAAATTGGTTTTTTAAACTGTCCGGATCGATGGCGATCTGGACAGTTTTTATTTCCAGTTGTAGAGTCCCCCTGACGGATTTCACGAGCCGGCGCCCCCGGCACGCGTCAGAGGAGCGATCGATGCTGCAGTTGAGTGACCGCGACAGCGCCATGCTGCGCGGGGATTTCGGCGAGGGCGTCGCGCGTGCGATGCGGATCGTCGCGCGCACGGCACACGTGATGTCCGCGCCGCACCTGATCGACATTACGTCTGCCCATATCGACGGCTGCCTGTATCACGGCCAGACCAGCCTCGACTTCGTCGAGTATTTCGTCGACACGGGCGCGAAGGTCGCGGTGCCGACCACGCTGAACGTCGGGTCGCTCGACCTGATCCATCCCGAGCTGTACCACGGCGATCGCACGATTCAGCGCGACGCGCAGCGCCTGATGGATGCGCATCTGCAGCTCGGCTGCGAATCGAGTTTCACGTGCGCGCCCTATCAACTGAAGAACCGTCCCGCGAAAGGCGAGCAGATCGCGTGGGCCGAATCGAACGCGATCGTGTTCGCGAACTCGGTGCTCGGCGCGCGGACGAGCCGGTACGGCGATTTTCTCGACCTGGCCGCGGCGATCACCGGGCGTGCGCCGTATGCGGGGCTGCATGTCGAAGCGAATCGCGCCGCGCGGATCGTGTTCAACGCACCGGATTTCAGTCGCCAGGCCTCGCGCGACATCTATTTCGCCGCACTCGGGCTGCTGATCGGCCGGATCGCGGGCGCGGTCGTGCCGGCGATCGTCGGGCTGCCGGCGGACACCACGGAAGACGAACTCAAGGCACTTGGCGCGGCCGCCGCGTCGAGCGGTGCTGTCGCGCTGTTCCATGCGGTCGGCGTGACGCCGGAAGCGCCCACGCTCGATGCCGCGTTGCACGGACAAGCGGCGCCACGGACGGTCGATGTCGCGATGGCCGATCTCGACGAGATTCGCCGCACGCTGAACCACGGCGCGGCCGGCGATGCGCTTGTCGCGGTGGCGCTCGGCACGCCGCATTTCTCGCTGGCCGAATTCCACACGCTCGATACCTTGCTCGACGCGTTCGACGGCAAGCCGGCCTGCGATTTCTACGTGAACACGAGCCGGTTCATCCTGTGGGAGCTGGATGAAGCCGGCCTCGCGGAGAAATTCGCGGCACGCGGCATCCAGATCGTCGTCGATACCTGCACGTACATCACGCCGGTGATGAAGCAACTGTCGGGGCTCGTGATGACCAATTCGGGGAAATGGGCGTCGTATGCGCCCGCGAACATCGGCGTGACGGTCGCGTACGGCAGCATGCGCGAATGCGTGCGTTCGGCGTACGAAGGAAAGGTGCGATTCGATGACTGATGCCACGCGCAAGGGGTTGACGGGCGACACGCTCGTGCCGGGCAGCGCATGCGCGCGCCCGTTCGTGCTCGACAAGCCGCTCAGCTTCTGGGGCGGCTACGACTCGGGCGCGGGAAAGATCGTCGATCGCGGGCATCCGCAGGCCGGTGCGAGCCTCGCCGGCAAGGTGATGGTGATGCCGCACGCGAAGGGCTCGAGTTCGAGCAGCAGCGTGCTCGCAGAAGCCGTGCGCAACGGCACGGGGCCGGTCGCGATCGTGCTGAAGGAGCGCGACCTGATCGTCTCGATCGGCGCGATCGTGGCGGCCGAGCTGTATGCGATCGCGGTGCCGGTGGTGTGCGTGACCGACGACGTGTACGACGCGATCGTCGCCGCGACGGGGGAGGTGCGGATCGAAGCGGAAGAGGGTGACGGCGGCGCGCGGATCGATCTGGGCGGCGCGGCGCGTTCGGCCTGATCGATCCGCGTACGGCACGGCGAGCGCGCTTGCTCGCCTCGCCCGGGCGTTACAACTGCACCCCCTTCAGGCTCCGGTGCACCTCGAGCGCATTGCGTTCGACCCAGTTGTGCTGAAGCAGCCCGTCGTCGCGCACGTGCCAGACGGCCGTGCCCGTCATGTCGATGGGCGACCCGCACGGCGCCGATCCCATGAACCCGTTGTTCTTCCCCGTCACGCGCCAGCGGCTCGCGACGCGGTCGCCCGCTTCGTTCTGGAACGTTTCGACGACGTCGAACCGGAAGTCGTCGATGCTCGCGAGGAACGCCGCGACCCACGTCTTGAATGCCGCGCGCGAGCGGATGACCACGCCGCCCGACGTGATCGCGAAATCCTCGGCGACGAGTGCGTCCACCGCGTCGGGGTTGCGCGCCTGCCAGACTTCCCGCCAGAAGTGCTCGACGATCTCGACCGAATTGCGTTTGCTCATCTTCCTGCTCCGTTGATACGACGACGTTGATCCGTTGCCTGCCGCGGCTCGCGATCGAGTCCGGGTGACACGCAGTCATTGTGTGAACTTGCGAACAAGAAGACAAACGAATAATCTTTCTTGGATCTAGAAGATTATCGAATGGATGGGGCACGATGCTGGATCTGGATTTGCTGCACGCGTTCGTCGCCGTGGCCGAGACGGGCAGCTTCACGGCGGCTGCCGACGTCGTCGGCCGTTCGCAATCGGCCGTCAGCCAGAAAGTGTTGCGGCTCGAGGAGGCGCTGGGCGTGCGCGTGTTCGAGCGCACGAGCCGCTCGCTGAGGCTGACGCAGGAAGGTGAGCGCGTGCTCGCCGGCGGGCGGCGGTTGCTGGCGCAGTATGACGCGTTCATGCGCGAATGGCGGGAGCCGCAGCGAGTCGAGCGGTTGCGGCTCGGCGTCTCCGAAAATCTCGTACACGCGCAATTGCCGCTCATCCTGGCGCGTTTCGGCGAGCGCTTCCCGGCCGTTCAGCTGGAACTCGTCACCGGATCGAGCCCGGAACTCGCCGACGCGCATCGGGCCGGCCTGCTCGACGTGGTCTTCGCCCGGCAGAAGCAGGAAGGCGCGCCACTGCGCGGCCGCGTGATCTGGCGCGAGCCGCTGGTGTGGCTGGCCGCGAAAAACTACCGGAACGACCCGGGCCGCCCTGCGCGCCTCGTCATGATGCCGCCGCCTTGCGCCTATCGCGAAGTGATGACCGAAAGCCTGGATGCGGCACGCCGCGAATGGTCGGTGGGCTGCACGGCCAGCAATCTCACCGGCGTGCAGGCCGCGGTGGCGGGTGGGTTGGGCGTCACCGCGCTGGGCAAGTCGTTCCTGCAGCCCGGCATGAAGATCCTGCCGACGTCCGCGCAATGGCCGGCGCTGCCCGCGTCCGAAGTCGCCGTGATCGGTGAGGGGCCGGCCACGCAGCCCGTCGTCGAGCCGCTCGTCGGGATGTTCGTCGAGGTCCTGACGGCGCGTGCGTCGACGAGCCTGGATGCGACGATCGAATCGGATTAGCGTGCGCTGTCCGGCTTCTGTCCGGTCAACCCGGCAGCCGCTTCACGATATGCACTCGGCGTCTGCCCGGCCCAGCGCCGGAACGCGCGCGTGAAATTGGCCGGGTCGGTGAATTGCAGCCGCTCGGCGATCGTCTTCAGGTCGAGATCCGACGCGGCAAGCAACTGCTTCGCGTCGCGAAACCGCGCTTCGTCGAGCAATTGCCGATAGCTCGAGCCGGCTTCCTCGAGCCGGCGTCGCAGTGTGCGGGTCGACACGAGCAGCGCGTCGGCGAGCGTCTCCGGCCCCGGGTAATCGCCGGCGCCGCGTGCCAGCTCCGCGCGCACGCGTTCGACGAGGTCGCCTTCCTCCTGGCGCACCTGCGCATACTCGCGCTCCACCTGCACGAGCGCCTGCCGGTGCGCGACTTCGTCGGCGAGCGGCAGCGGCCAGTCGAGCACGTCGCGCGCGATCCACAGCGCGTTGGCGGCGCAGCCGAATTCGACCGGTGGCAATTGATCGCGATAGCGCGCGAAATAAGGCGGCTCCGGCCACGCGAACTGCAGATTGATCGGCGGCGACGTGCGCCCGGCCCATTGCGAGATGTTCTGCGCGAGCCCCGTAAGCACGAACTCGAACATCACGTGATGCTGCAGCACGGGGCTGGCCTGCACGCCGTGCAGTTCGAGCGTCGCGCCGCGTTCGTCTTCTGTATAGGTCAGGCGATATTGGCGATTGCGCATCCGGAAGTAGCGCTGCGTGACGGCGAGCGCTTCCCGGATGTCCCGCGCGGTCAGCGTCGCGTAGCCGAGAAAACCGTGCACGGTCGGCTTCAGCAGCAGCCCGAACGCGAGCCCGATGCCCGGATCGCCGCCGATCTCGATCGCATTGAGCACGAGCCGCCCCCATTGCGACGGCGCGACGCGCGCGTCCGGTTCGGCCAATACCGCATCGCGCAGGCCCGTGCCGGCGCGTACGGCGGCCAGATCGACGCCGCGCGCGGCCAGCGCCTGCAGCAGCAGGCGCGTATAGGCGACCGGAATCGTCGGCCGGCGCAGCCCGAGGCGGTCCTTGGCGAGAGAGGAGGTCATGTCGTCTTGGCCGGAAATGACAAGCATTATGGCTGTTTGCCCCCTCACGTTCAAGGCGGCGCGCGCCTACGATGTCACGCATCGCTTACTGGCACGAATCGGCACGCTCATCATGACCACGACCTTTCCCCACCTGCTCGCCCCGCTCGATCTCGGCTTCACGACGCTGAAGAACCGCGTGCTGATGGGCTCGATGCACACGGGCCTCGAGGACAGCCGCAAGACGCTGCCGCGGCTCGCCGAATATTTCGCCGAACGCGCCCGCGGCGGCGTCGGACTGATCGTGACGGGCGGCTTCGCGCCGAACGTGGCCGGCTGGACCAAGCCGTTCGGCGGCACGCTGATGACGTCGGCCGCCGCGCGGCGGCATCGCGAGATCACGGAGGCCGTGCACGCGGAGGACGGTAAGATCGCGCTGCAGATCCTGCATACGGGACGCTACGGCTATCACCCGTTCGCGGTCGCGCCGTCGAAGATCAAGTCGCCGATCTCGCCGTTCGCGCCGCACGAACTGAGCGCGCGCGGCGTCGAGCGGCAAATCCGCGCGTTCGTCCGCTGCGCGAAGCTCGCGCGGGAAGCCGGGTATGACGGCGTCGAGATCATGGGCTCCGAAGGCTACCTGATCAACCAGTTCATCTCGATGCATACGAACAAGCGCACCGACCAGTGGGGCGGTTCGTACGAGAACCGGATCCGGCTGCCGATCGAGATCATCGAGCGCACGCGCGAAGCGGTCGGCCGCGATTTCATCCTGATCTACCGGCTGTCGATGCTCGACCTGATTCCGGACGGCAGTGACTGGAGCGAAACCGTGCAACTCGCGAAGGCCGTCGAGCGCGCGGGCGCGACCATCATCAACACGGGGATCGGCTGGCACGAGGCACGGGTGCCGACGATCGCGACGTCGGTGCCGCGCGGCGCGTTCGCGTGGGTGACGAAGAAGATGAAGGGCGAGGTCGGCATTCCGCTCGTGACCACCAACCGCATCAACCGTCCCGAAGTGGCCGAGCAGATCCTCGCGGACGGCTGCGCGGACATGGTATCGATGGCGCGTCCGTTGCTCGCGGATGCCGAGTTCGTGGTCAAGGCCGCGCAGGGCCGTGCCGACGAGATCAATACCTGCATCGGCTGCAACCAGGCGTGCCTCGATCACGCATTCAAGAACCAGATCGCGTCGTGCCTGCTGAACCCGCGCGCGTGCCACGAGACGGAACTGAAATACACGCCCGCCGCGCAGCCAAAGCGCATCGCGGTGGTCGGCGCGGGGCCGGCCGGGCTCGCATGCTCGACCGTGCTTGCGCAGCGCGGCCATCAGGTCGATTTGTTCGACGGCGCGGCCGAGATCGGCGGCCAGTTCAACATGGCGAAGCGGATTCCGGGCAAGGAAGAGTTTCACGAAGCGCTGAGCTACTTCGGCCGCCAGGTCGAGCTGACCGGCGTGAACCTGCACCTGAACCGCCGCGTCGACGCGAGCGACCTGATCGCGGGCGGCTACGACGAGATCGTGCTCGCGACCGGCGTCGCGCCGCGCGACCCGAAGATCCCGGGGCAGGACGGGCCGAACGTGCTCAGCTACATCGACGTGCTCGCGGGCCGGCAGCCGGTCGGCCGGCGTGTCGCGGTGGTCGGGGCGGGCGGGATCGGCTTCGATGTCGCCGAGTACCTGGTGCAGGAGGGCGAATCGCCGGCGCTCGACCTGGAAGAGTGGAAGGCCGAGTGGGGCGTGACCGACCCGGCCGCGACGCGTGGCGGCGTGACGCGTGCACAGGTGAAGGCGCCGGCGCGCGAAGTGACGCTGCTGCAGCGCAAGGCCGCGCCGCTCGGCAAGGGGCTCGGCAAGACGACCGGCTGGATTCACCGCGCGACGCTGAAGATGAAGCAGGTGAAGATGATCGGCGGCGTGAACTATGAACAGATCGACGCGCGCGGGCTGCATGTGTCATACGGCGAGCAGCGCACCGATCACGAAGTGATCGAGGCCGACACGATCGTGCTCTGCACGGGGCAGGAGCCGCAGCGCGCGTTGCTCGAGCCGCTGCAGGCGGCCGGGCGCTCGGTGCACCTGATCGGCGGCGCGGAACTGGCCGCCGAACTCGACGCGAAGCGCGCGATCGATCAGGGCTCGCGGCTCGCCGCGCGGCTGTAACGAGCGGTCGCTGCGACGGCCCCTTTAAGGTACGCCGCGTGGCGGTGATCCGCTTGCGCGGCGATTCGTGGCTCGCCGTCTGCCGCCCCGATTCGCTCGCGCAGGACTGACATGAGCCGCAGCGCCGGCCGCGTCGCCACGTAATGTGGCGGCGCTACCCCGACAGACCGTGACGGCGACTGGCCATCACACGGCTCAGGCCGCTTCGGCCCGTTCTTCCTCTTCCGCTTCCAGCATCGCCTTGACGATCAGGTAGATGGCCGGCAGGTCGTCATCGTCGCGGCGCCAGTCGACCGGCTCCTCGACATCCGCGGCGAGCAGGCGGCTGTCGCGCAGCCGGATGAACGCGTCGACGACGGCCGGATCGTTGCGGCTCAGGAAGCCGGCATTCGAGAATGCCAGCTCTTCGACGTTCAGCAGTGCCTGCCAGCTCATCGTGCGCACGGCCGCGGGATGGGTGCGGCGCCGCAGGCCGAGCGCCCGCTGCGCGGGGCCGCCCGCGACACGCTGCAGATCGACGACCGCCCGCTGCGCGGCGCGCTCGAAGTGGACGGGGTTGAAGCCGGGTTGCTCGGGATCGAATGCGGATGCCTGGAACATGGTCGCCTCACAAAAGTCCGTTCGTCTGTGAATGACGGAATTCGGGTCAAATGGTGCAAAAGCACTGTAAATATATACAGTGTTTGGCGCGGTTTCAACCCCCGGATGAAGGATTTCGTGCGATGGCGATCGAAGCGGGCGGCCGCCCCGGGCACGCGACCGATCTACACCGCTGCCGCGATCGTCTCCCGCAACCACCGATGCGCCGGATCGCGATGCACGCGTTCGTGCCACAGCATCGACATTTCATAGCCGGGCACGTCGACGGGCGCGGCCACGACACGCAGCGCGGGCACGTCGCGCACCAGCCGCTCGGGCACCATCGCGACGAGATTGGTACTCGCCACGGCCGACAGCACGAACAGGAAATGCGGCACCGACAGCACGACGCGCCGCGTGGCGCCCACCTTCGCGAGCGCTTCGTCCGTCACGCCGAAGAAGCCGCCGCCGTCGGGCGACACGATCACGTGCTCGAGCGTGCCGAACTGCGCGAGCGTCGGGCGCCGCTTCAGCTTCGGGTGCCCGGCCCGGCCGATGAGCACGTAACGCTCGGCGAACAGCGGCAAGCGCCGCATGCCGGGCGGCGACGCTTCGGTCATATGGAAGACGAGGTCGATGCCGTTTCGTTCGGTATCCTGCTCGATGCGCGGCGGTACCAGCTCGACCACGGCGAGGCGCGTGGCGGGCGCGGCCGAACGCAGCGTGTTCAGCGCGGGCAGCACGATCGTCGATTCGCCGTAGTCGGTCGCGGCCACGCGCCACGTGTTCGTCGCGGTCGCGGGATCGAACGGCGTGGCTGGAATGACCGCGCGCTCGACCGCTTCGAGCGCATCGCGCAACGGTTCGCGCAGCGCTTCCGCGCGCGCGGTCGGCCGCATTCCACGCGGCCCCGGCAGCAGCAGCGGATCGCCGAACACGTCGCGCAGTTTCTGCAATTGCACGCTCACCGACGGCTGCGACATGTTCAGTTTCTCGGCCGCGCGCGTGACGTTGTGCTCGGCGAGCAGCACGTCGAGCGTGACGAGCAGATTGAGATCGAGTCGTCTGAAATTATTCATGGCTATACCTGGAATATCAGGAATTCATTTCAAATATACCGTTGGCGGCGGCATCCTGCAGTCATTCAATCAACGGAGTACCGAACATGAATGTGCTGATCGTCTATGCCCATCCCGAGCCGCGTTCGCTGAACGGCGCATTGCGCGACTTCTCCGTCGCGCATCTCGAAGCGGCCGGCCACACGGTGCAGGTGACCGACCTGTATGCGATGAACTGGAAGGCGGCGTTCGACGCGGACGACTTGACCGGGCGTGAGCCGGATGCGCGTTTCGATCCGTCGAACGACTCGAAGCACGCGTTTGCAACCGGCACGCAGCGCGAAGACATCGTGCGCGAGCAGGACAAGCTGCGGTGGGCCGATGCGGTGATCTTGCAGTTCCCGCTGTGGTGGTTCTCGATGCCGGCGATCATGAAGGGCTGGTTCGAGCGCGTGTATGCGTGCGGCTTCGCTTACGGCGTGGGCGAGCATTCCGACACGCACTGGGGTAATCGTTATGGAGAAGGTTCGCTTGCCGGCAAGCGCGCGATGGTGATCGTCACGGCGGGCGGGTGGGAGTCGCATTACAGCCCGCGTGGCATCAACGGACCGATCGACGACGTGCTGTTCCCGATCCAGCACGGGATGCTGTATTACCCGGGCTTCGCGGTGCTGCCGCCGTTCGTGATCTACCGGACGGGGAAGATGAACGACGTGCGCTTCGACGAAACGCGTGCGGCGCTCGGCAAGCGTCTGGATGAACTGTGGAGCACGCGGCCGATTCCGTTCCGCAGGCAGAACGCGGGCGATTACGAGATTCCGGCGTTGACGCTGAAGGACGAGATCGTGCCGGGAAAGGTGGGGTATGCGGTGCATCTGGCGCACGAGGGCTGATCGCGCGTGGTCATGAGCGGGCGACGTACCGTTCGATGCGCAGACGACCGGGCGGCTCGAAGTAAGTGCCGAAACGCACGAGCCCCGCGTTCTTCAGGTGGCAGGTCATCTCGAAGCTGACGAGGATGCCAGGATCGCGGTCATCGACGATTCCGACGTCGATCGAGCGGATGCGCGGCTCATACTTCAACAGTGTTGCTTCCATTTGCTGCTTGAGCAAATGCGCCGACGCGGGCAGAGCCTTGTAGATGTTCGTCAGGTCGGGTAGGCCATAGTCGGGCAGGTGTTTCAGCGCGCCTGCCCGCGTGTTGAGAATGCGGCGCACGTTCTGCTGAACGCTCAGGCATTCGAGTGTGCGGTCGTCGTAAGCGCCGATCGGTTCGCCGCCGATCTGGCCGAGCAGCATGTCGTAGAGGGACGGGCCGGCGGTCATCGATGGCTCCGTTGGCCTGCGCCTTCGTTGACGGCCCGCGGTACGTCGATGAAATCGATTGTCATCGTACCGTCGGGCGCTGCCGACAGCAGGATTTCACTCGGCGTGACACCTTCGGCCATCCGGGCAAGCAGTTCGTGCGAGACAACGGGCAGCACGCGTTGATTGAGGAACGCGTCGACGCTGCGTGCGCCGGATTCCCGCGACACGCAGCGTTGCGCGATCGATTCGATCAGGTCGTCGGCGTACGTCAGTGTCACGGCATGTTGCCGATGGAGGCGCCGGGCAATCTTGCCCAGTTTGATGCGCACGATCGACGCGAGCGCGGCGGCGTCGAGCGGCCGGTAGACGAGTGTCTGGAAGCGTGCGAGCAGCGCCGGCTGGAAGTGCGCGACCAGTTGTGAGTGAATGGCTTCTCGCAGGCCTGCCTGCGTAATCGACGCGCCGTCGGCTGTCGCGTCGTCGATTTCTGCACTGCCGAGATTGGACGTCATCACGATCACGCAGTTGCGGAAATCGATTTCGCGCCCCTCGCCGTCGCGCATCGTGCCACGGTCGAACACTTGATAGAAGATGTCGAGCACGTCGCGATGCGCCTTCTCGACTTCGTCCAGCAGGACGACGCTGTACGGGCGCTGACGTACCGCTTCGGTCAGCACGCCGCCGCGTCCATAGCCGACGTAGCCGGGCGGCGAGCCCTTGAGTTGCGACACCGTGTGCGCTTCCTGGTACTCGGACAGATTGATCGTCGTCAGTGCGGCTTCTCCGCCGAACAGCAGGTCGGCGAGCGCCAGTGCGGTTTCAGTCTTGCCGATGCCGGATGGTCCGGCCAGCAGGAACACGCCGAGCGGTGCGTGTTCGCTTTTCAGGCCCGCCTTGGCGGTGCGCAGGCTCTCGGCCAGTGCAGCGATCGCGTCGTCTTGTGCAATGACGCGGGCAGCGAGCGTCGCCTCGAGCGCGAGCAGGCTGCGCAATTCGTCCTCGACGAGATTGCCGACCGGCACGCCCGTCCATTCGGCGACGACACGCGCGATGGATTGTGCGTCGACGTCGGGCGAAATCATCGGTGCTTTACCCTGAACGGTCGATAACGCATCGATCGTGTTGGAGACGGCGACCGGATCGGGCGCCCGCTCGGACGCGCTGCGCAGCGTACGTAATATCCCGACGAGCTTGCGTTCCCGTGTGTACTGGCCGAGCAGCGCATCGGCAGTGTCGCGCAGGGTGTTGTGATCGATGTCGATGGCGGCGCGCCGTCCGGCGATATCGGCAATCCCGGCGCCGGCGTCCGCATCGAGTGCGGCGCGCTCCAGTTCGAGCGCCGCCAGCGTTGCGCGAGCCTGTTGCAGTTCCGTCGGCGGGACGTCGAGCGCCATCCGCACGCGTGCCGCTGCCGTGTCGATCAGGTCGACCGCCTTGTCCGGGAGCAACCGGGCCGGGATGTAGCGGCGCGACAGCCGCACGGCCGCGACGATCGCTTCGTCTCGGATGTGGACGTCGTGATGCTTCGCGTATCGGCTCGCAAGCCCGCGCAGCATCACGCAGGCCGTATCGTCGTCCGGTTCGTCGACCTTGATCACCTGGAAACGTCGTTCGAGCGCGGCATCGCGTTCGAAGTATTCCTTGTATTCGGCCCACGTGGTGGCCGCGATCGTGCGCAATTCGCCGCGCGCGAGCGCCGGCTTCAGCAGGTTGGCCGCGTCGGCGCCGCCGGCGGCGTTGCCTGCGCCGATCAACGTGTGCGCTTCGTCGATGAACAGCAGGATCGGCGTGGCCGAAGCCCGCACTTCGTCGATGACGTTCTTCAGCCGTTGTTCGAATTCGCCTTTCACGCCCGCACCGGCTTGCAGCAAGCCGAGATCGAGCGTCAGGATGCGCGTATCCCGGATCGTTTCCGGCACGCTGCCTTCGACTACGCGCAATGCGAGCCCTTCGACCAGCGCGGTCTTGCCTACGCCGGGCTCGCCGACGAGGATCGGATTGTTCTTGCGGCGCCGTGCGAGCACGTCGATCATCTGCCTGATCTCCCGGTCGCGGCCGAAGACAGGATCGATCTCGCCACGACGCGCTTTTTCGGTCAGGTCGAGTGCGAAGCGAGCGAGCGCGTCAGGTTCGACCGTGCGCGCTGGGGTGTGTTGCGGGGAGGTGGCCGACGGCGTCGTGCCGTCGGCGGGCAGATCGCCGGCCGAGTCGGTTTCGCGCGCTCGTATGGGGTCGTCGCCGGCGTTTTCGCACGACCGTCGTCCAAGCCGCGGCAGCACGCGCTGGATCTGCACGCTGGAGACCGACAGCAGTGGCCACGCACGCTGCGTTCGCAGCACGTGCGGCGCATCGACGATGGCCTGCAGCAGATGTCCGGAGCGAATGGTGCCGGCGCGATCGTCGGCCATCGCATGCACCCACGCATCCTCGATCACGGTGGCGAGCTGTCGCGACAGCGCCGGCATGCCGCGCAACGTGCGTGGAATGCGGTCGATCACCTCGATCATTGCCTCCCAGACGGCATCGATGTCGAGATCGTAGTGGCGCAGCAGCGCGGGAATGTCGCCATCGTCCGCCTCGATCAGCTTCAATACCCAGTGTTCGACCGCGATTTCGTCGGCGAGCCGGTTCTGGCAAAGACTCGCGGCGGCTTCGAGCGCACGCGTGCAGTGGGGATTGAGGCAGCGAATGAGATGGGAAGCGTCCCGGAGCGGCGGCGTCATGTCGGTAGCGGGTCAGGAGGGGAGGAGGGCGGTTGCCGGGAGCGGCGGAATTCCCGCCGCGCGAGCGACGGAATCCGCCAGCTGTTCAGTCCATCAGGAACGTTCGTTCCAGGTGTCCTTGTGGATGATGTTGCCGTCCTTGTACGACCACGTGATCGTCTCGTAGCGCAGTTCGACGTCTTCGAGATGGTTGTGCTTCTCGTAATCGGGGTTCTTGATGTCGAGCATCTTCGGCTTCACCGCCACGATCTTCACGTTGTCGAGTTTCGTGTTGAAGTATTCCTTCTCCTTGCCCGCGTCGTCGATTCGGTACCACTTGATCTCGACCGACTTCAGCGTCTGGCCGCTCGTCACAGCCTTGTACAGATAGGGCGTCGATGCGTCCGTCTCCTTCGTCAGCGTGATCGGCTTGTGCACGCGCGTGCCGGTCAGCTTGCCCGTATTGCCGTCGGTTGGAATGTGCACGCCATGATCGAACGCAACCAGTTCGACGCTGCCCTCGCGATCCTGGACGGTCACCGAACCCTTGATGTCCGCACCGCCGTCGTCCTTGAGCCACATGTAGGCCGGAATTGCCATTTGTTCACTCCTTCTTCTTCGTACTACGAATCGCCGGAATCGGATTCCGGCGTTGACAAACCCGAGGCGGCCGCCTCGGGAACCCAAACGCGTATTACTTCGCGGCACCGGTCGGGACGGCAGGCACCGGTGTATCGGGCACGAGCGTGATCTCGACCCGACGATTCTTTGCTCGCCCCTCCGGTGTGGCGTTATCCGCGACCGGTCGCGTATCGCCATAGCCCTGGATCGCGAACTGTGTCGGTGCGATGCCGGATGCCTCGACGAGCCAGTCGCGCACGGCCGACGCTCGCTCGATCGACAGCTTCAGGTTGCGATCGGGCCGGCCCTGATCGTCTGCATAGCCGGCGACGAGCACGCGCTTGCCGGGATGTGCCTTGATCAGTGCGAGCGCGTCGACCATCGCGCGCGTGGTGCCCGTCTTGAGCTGCGCTTTGCCACTGTCGAACAGCGACATGCTGTCCAGCGTGACGACGGCGGGCGGCGGTGGGGGCGGTTCATACGAGGCGATGGCTTCGTTGAGGACCGGCAGCAGCGGTGCACCGTGATAAGTGCCGAACGACAGCCGGAGCGGAACGCCGACACGCGCGTACCGGTCGAGCTGATCGCGATCCGACGCAAGGACCCGGAGCGCGTCGCGTTTTGCCGCGTCCTGCGTGGCAGGGATACCGTTGTAGCGTTCGAGGTGCTCGCCGATGCGAGCCATCAGCGCCTCGTTGTTCTTCGCGGCGCAGCAGATGGCGGCGATCGCAGCACAGGCAACGATCGCAATGACGTGCGCGACGGCGGTGATGCGCGGCGATCGCCACGACCGGCGTGGCGTCGCGTCGATCAGCGGCTGCGGCAAGGGCCAGGGCAGCGGCGACGCAGGCAGTGCAGAGGGAGCGATACCCGTCTGGCCGCGTACTTCACGTTCCCACGGTTTGCCGGGGCCCGTTGCCGGGCCATGGTCGATCCAGCCGGCGCCGAACAGCGGCCAGGGCGAGGCGGGCTGGCGTCGATCCGTCAGCGGGTCGAACACGATACGGCGGCTCCATCCGATCATCGACGCGATTCCGGCGGCACGCGCCGCGACCGCCTGGCTTCCGTCGGCATGGAACGCATCCGACTCGGCTGCGTCGATTGCGGCGTCGAAGCGGTGCAGATCGACGATTGCCGATCCCGTCGACATGCCATACCACTGGGCCGCCGATTCACCGGCCGCCGGCATCGTCGCGGCATCTGCGTTCGAGAGTCGCTGATAGAGGGCGACGTAGCCCGGCAGCGACGTGCCGAGCATGCGAGACGCATCCGCAACGGCCTGACGGATCACGCGCAACGACTGCGACAGCGTATCGTCGTTCGCATGAAGGCCCGGCGCGACCGACAGCACGACGCAATCCGGCGCATGGCCGTCGCGCCACTGGCGGACCGCGACAGCGAGCCGGGGGAGATCCTGGGGCCGATCTGCGCGTAACCAGATTGCACCGTCGCCAACATGGACGAAGCGCGAGCGTGCCGTATCGCGATCGAACAAGGCCGGCAGGCCGTCACCGATGACGAGGGCGAGCGGCATTCTCGTGCGCAGAGCGACGGGCAGGTCGGCGGTCGCTGCGCCGAGCTGCGCGATCACGTGTACGTTCCGTTCGCGAGCCCGCGTCAATCTGCGCGAATGCCGCCAGAGGATCAGCACGGAGAGTGCGACGACGAATGCCACCCATCCCCACATGACGCCGCGATCGACGGGCATCACCCCTCCGATGACGGCCAGCGTCAGCGCCGCGGACAGCGTCACGACCGAGCGTAGCGGATAGCCCAGGCCCGACAGGGCCGCGCGTGCCGCATCGGAATCGGTGTGGGTGGCGGCAGGTGGGTGCGTGGTGTCCGAAGTCACGGCCGTTTCACTTTCTGAACGAGTTGTGCCAGTTCCGCATCGAGGATGCGATCCCACGCGAACCAGACGAGTATCGCGATCACGCAGGCCGTTCCCGCGATCGCCCATGGCGACAGGCTTCTGAGACGGTCGATCAGACGCGTGTTCGAGCGATCGGTGACGAAGCCCGGCCGCGTGGCCGGCCGCAACTGATCTATCTGCGCCACCAGTGCGGCGATCAGTGCCTGACGTTTCGCTTCGCCGTCGTGCGCGTCTGCCGATGCGCCCGAGCGGGCGGCGTAGCGTCCGCGGAATCCCAGGCCGAGAACGGCCGCGTAGCATTCGAGCAAGTCGACGTTCGGTGCGGGTTCGCGCATCCGGAACTCGAGCCGTGCGTAAATGCGCGTGCCGGCGTCGTGCGTGCCGAATCGGTCGACCTGCAACGGTCGGGACTCCCAGTCCCCCTTGCTGGCGGCCGGCAGATACCGCAGGGCGGCTTCGTCGATCAGCCCGCACTGGGCGATGACGGCATCGTCCCGTACGTCAGCGGCAATCCCTTGCGCATCGAGCGCTGTCGAGAACTGGGCGACGAGCCGGAGGCATTGCCGACGCAGGTTCTCCTGGTTGTCGACCTGACCGCCGTTCGACAGATGAGAGACGAGCAGCGCCGTATCGCGCAGCAGCGCACGTATCGACGCTCGAGGCGAGTGACCGGACGACGGCTCCCGCGCAAGCAGTGCGGCTTCGTGACGTGTGGAGACGAGGGTGTTCATCAGCGCAGCACCGCATAGAGTTCGATCGACGCGTCGGGAACCGACGCCGGCAGATAGATCTGGCAGGCGCGTGCGGCGAGCATCCTCGCATGCGCGGCGTCGCGCGCATCGAGCGCGAAATAGTGGTTGTCCAGCCGGACCGGAATGGCGCCGGGCACCCGCTGCACAGCCTTGAGCGGAATTCCCGCAACGGCGGAATTGACGATATGTTCGACGTCGTCCGGTGCGCCGATCTTGCACAGGCGCGGGAACTGTTCGACGAGCTCGAATGCCGGCAGTGCGGCGTTGACGGACAGATACCAGTCCGCGGCCCCTTCGACGATGCGTTCGTCGCGGAACTGGCCGACCCAGGTGGTCGGCGTCGTATGCGAGAGCCCGATCGAGACGACCCGTGACGGGATGATCGCGTCGAGCAGATCGCGAATCAGCGATTCGAGCGTCGTGAACACGTCATGGGCGCTCGCATGATCGTAAGGGGGAATATCGGTCAGCGAGACGCGCGTCGAGAACGTGGTCAGCGAGCCGGCCAACTGGGTGAGTACCTGGTACAGGCGATCGGTCGGCTGCCCCGGGTGCGACGCCAGGAAGCGCAGTTGCGGCCAGGCCTGATGAATGCAGTTCAGGAGCCAGAAAAGCTGGACGTCGGCGACGCCGTATTCGGCCACCTGCTCGATGCGCTCGCTGCGGCGCGCACCGAGGATCGAGCTTTTGGCGGCGAGGATATCGGCGATCCGTTGGACGCGCTCGATATGCAGCGCGTGACCGGATAACGTCAGGCAAGGCGGGACATATCGGCGATCGACCTGGAACTGTCCGCTTGTCGTCCGTATCAGTCGTGCGATAGCGCATGCCGTGTCGTCCGCGTGCGACTCGAAGCCGAACAGCAACCGGACGGCGTGGCGCTCGGCGGCGATTTCGGTTTCGCTTGCGCCGTTCAGGTCTGTCACCTTGACGAATTCGCGATACGCGCGCCGCGGGCGGGCCAGCGCCGTTTCGTCGAAGCGGCAGTTGTTGCCGTTCGCATCGGGCAGCGCGAGCGCGGCCAGCACGTCGATGGTCTGGGCATCGACAGGAATTTCGCTGGTCAGGTCGCGCGCGGGCGGCAACGCATCGGCGACGGTCGTGTCGATCGGCGTGCCGTCGGGGAAGCGCAATTGCAGCCGGGTGAGCTTCAGGCGACCGGCGGCAAGAGCCTCTTCGTCGACGTCGACGTTCAGCGTCCCCCACGGCTCAACGGCAATCGCCGAAGCCAGTTGTTGCAGCGCGAACCTGTTCCAGCGTTCCTGCTGCTGGAAATGCTGCTGCGTAAGAATCAGCCCTTCATGCCAGAGCGGCTTGTCGATCCGCATGGTTTGGTTGTAATGATCCATGAATTATGAGGCGCCGATTCTATACATCGTTTTGCGATTTCGTATACCCCGGTTTATTCGAATTTGTTGAAAATCGTGTCGATTAATTTGAGATAAATGGGTATTTATTGTGAGATTGATTGGGTGGGTTTGGTTTTCATGTGTCGAATCATGAGGTGCAGTTTTTTATTAAGATTTTGCCTAGCCTTTGTGTGAAATTTATCGCATAAAAATCATATAGATAGGGGGAATTTAAGGATTATTTTGATATCGTTTGCGGGTGGCGTCATGGCGCCGTAGCGTGCGTCGAGAGATCGCGTGAAAGTAGGACAAGTCTTATGCTCGAAAAATTGCCGTGTCGTTAATTTCCGATTTTTTGTGTTTCGGGTTTACTCGTTGATAAAGGCCGTGATATTTTCTGCCGCCTGAGTCGGATATCGGGCCGCGAATATCCGACTCGGTCGTCCGTCGATGCACGTTGCGGGGTTCGGCATGGGCGATGCGGACGACGGAGCATCCGTGGTCGTGGGTGCGTGTCGCGGAGTCTTCAAGCTTCCTGAGATAAGGAGAACGAATTGGATAGCTTTCAGCGAGAGATCCCGAAGAGCCGGGTGTCGATCACCCTCGATCTGCATACGGGCGGGGCGCAGAAGAAGGTCGAGCTACCCCTGAAGCTGCTGGTGGCGGGCGACTTCAGCGCCGGGCGCGAACAGGCGCCGCTGGCCGAGCGCAAGAAGGTAAACATCGACAAGAACAACTTCGATGCGGTGCTGGCCGACTACGCGCCGGATCTCAAGATCGCCGCGGACAACACGCTGGCCGGCGACGGTTCGGAACTGCCCGTCAACCTGTCGTTCCGGTCGATCAAGGATTTCGAGCCCGAGCAGGTGGCGCGCCAGATTCCCGAGCTCCAGGCGCTTCTCGCGATGCGCAATCTGCTGCGCGACCTGAAATCGAATCTGCTCGACAACGGCACGTTCCGCCGCGAGTTCGAGAAGGTGCTGAAGGACGATCGCCTGTCCGCGAAGCTGCGCGGCGAGCTCGCGCAGATCGCGACCGCCGCGACGCAGCCGGAAGGGCATGCGTGAACGCCGCTGGGCAAAACGCGCGTTCAGCGCATTCCGCAACATCGTAGCGATTCGATCGCAGACAGGACCCGAGATGAAACCCACTGAAACCCAGCAGAGCGGCGCGACCGAGACCGTCGTGCTGGACGCCCCGCACGGGGATATCGACAGCGTCTATGCGTCGCTGTGCAGCAAGATCAACCTGAAACCGATCAGTGAAGCGCGACCGCTCGAGGCGTTCCGCGACAACGACATGCTGTCCGAGGCATCGGCCGACGAACGGATCGCACGCGGCATGGGCGCGTTCCTCGAACTCGTCGCAAAGGCGAGCCAGCCGGTGGACCGCCTCGACAAATCGCTGCTCGACTTCCATATCGGCCAGATCGACCGGCAGATCGGCCGCCAGCTCGACGCCGTGATGCATACGTCGGAATTCCAGGCGCTCGAAGCGCGCTGGCGCGGCCTGAAGATGCTCGTGAGCCGCACCGATTTCCGCAAGAACGCGCGCATCGAAGTGCTGGACGTATCGAAGGATGCGCTGCAGCGCGACTTCGAGGATACGCCGGAACTCATCCAGAGCGGCTTGTACCGCCTGACGTACATCGAGGAATACGACACGCCGGGGGGCCAGCCGATCAGCGCGATGATCAGCGACTTCGAGTTCGCGAATTCGCCGATGGACGTCGCACTGCTGCGCAACATTTCGAAGGTGGCGGCCGCGGCGCACATGCCGTTCATCGGCTCGGTCGGTCCGGCGTTCTTCGGCAAGCAGTCGATGGAGGAAGTCGCGGCGATCCAGGACATCGGCAACTACTTCGATCGCGCCGAATACATCAAGTGGAAGAGCTTCCGCGATACCGACGACGCCCGTTACGTGGGCCTGACGATGCCGCGCGTGCTCGGCCGTCTGCCGTACGGCAAGGACACGGCGCCGGTGCGGGCGTTCAATTACGAGGAGGCCGTCAAGGGCCCCGATCACGACAAGTACCTGTGGATGAATGCGTCGTTCGCGTTCGCGGCGAACATGGTGCGCAGCTTCGTGAGCAACGGCTGGTGCGTGCAGATCCGCGGGCCGCAGGCGGGCGGCAAGGTCGAGGATCTGCCGGTCCACCTGTACGACCTCGGCACCGGCTACCAGCCGAAGATCCCGACCGAGGTGCTGATCCCGGAAACGCGCGAGTTCGAGTTCGCGAATCTCGGTTTCATTCCGTTGTCGTTCTACAAGAACCACGACTTTGCGTGCTTCTTCTCCGCGAACTCGGCGCAGAAGCCTGCGTTGTACGAGACCAAGGAAGCGACCGCGAACAGCCGCATCAATGCACGGCTGCCGTACATCTTCCTGCTGTCGCGCATCGCGCACTACCTGAAGCTGATCCAGCGCGAGAACATCGGCACGACCAAGGATCGTCGTCTGCTCGAACTCGAGCTGAACAACTGGATCAAGGGGCTCGTGACCGAGATGAAGGATCCGGGCGACGAGTTGCAGGCGTCGCATCCGCTGCGCGAGGCGAAGGTCACGGTCGAGGATATCGAGGACAACCCGGGCTTCTTCCGGATCAAGCTGTTCATCGTCCCGCACTTCCAGGTCGAAGGGATGGATATCGGGCTGTCGCTCGTGTCGCAGATGCCGAAGGCCAAGAACTGATCTGACGTTTGATCGTGAGCCGCCGGGGTGACGATGGTTGCCCCGGCGGTGTCGTGTGGTTGCGCAACCGAGAGAGTCGATGTCGATGATTTTGCCTACGCAGGCTTATGAATTGAAGCTGTCGCCGCATCCGGCGCCATTCTCGATCCTGAAGTTCACCGGGCTTGATCGGGTGAGCCAGCTTTATCGGTACGAGATCGAATTCACAAGCCCGATGGCGGGAATTCCGATGGACCAGGTGCTGGGTCGGCCGGCGAAGTTCGTTGCCGATCCGGTCGATCCGGACATGGATTACCTGCGGAAGATGTTCGGGGAGAACGCTGCGCAGTTCAGTGCAAAGCCGGCGGCGTATACGGTGCATGGCGTCATCACGCAGTTCGACGAGCTCGAGACGTCGGCGGACGAAACGCGCTACCGGGTCGTGCTGGAACCGACGCTGGCGGATCTCGATCGTGGCGTGACCAGCCGGCTGTTTCAGAAGCAGTCTGTCGAGGAGATCGTGACCGACACGCTGCGGCACTACGGGTATCGCGCGGGTGTCGATTTCCAGTTCCAGTTGCGCGGGCAGTACAAGCGTCGTGAATACGTGACGCAATATCACGAGACGACGTTTGCCTTCATTCAGCGGATTTGTGCAGAAGCGGGGATCTGGTTTCGCTGGGAGCAGAAGAAGGATCGCGCGGTGGTCGTGTTCGGCGACGATCTGGATGCGTATGCGCGCAAGCAGCGCACGGTGCCGTATCGGCGTGACTCGGGGCTCGAAAGTGTCGGCGCCGATGCGATCAAGACGCTCGGGCGAGAGATGAAGCGTGTGCCGGAGGCCGTGCGGCTGCATGACTACAACCATCGGCAGGCCGGGGTATCGCTGCTGGTCGAGGAAAACACGGCGCGCGACGACAAGACAACGAATGCCGTCGATTACCGCTGGGGCGAGCATTACGAGACGCCCGAAGAGGGGAAGCGGGTTGCTCGGTTGAGACATGAAGCGTATCTGGCCGATCAGATTACGTTCAAGGGGACGGGCAATCCGTTCTGGCTCGAAGCCGGCGAGGTGATGCGGGTCGAGCCGAAGCCGGCCGACGCGAAGCACGGGGTGTTCGTCACGTCGGTCGAGTCGCACGGCGGGCGGAACGAGGCGTACTGGGTGGCGTTCGAGGGGATTCCGTCGGATCGGGTATGGCGCACGTCGCTGGCTTCGGTTTCGCGGCCGGTGGTCGACGGGATTTTGCCGGCGCGGATTACGTCGCCGGGCAACTACAAGTATGCGTATCTGACCGAACAGGGCTGGTACGTGATCAAGCTGCCGTTCGATCTCGATGAATGGAGCCCGGGTGGGACGAGCCGGCCGGTGCGGTTTGCGAAGCCCTATAGCGGTGACAACTACGGGCATCACTTTCCGTTGATCGATGGGGCGGAGGTGGCGATCGTCCATACGGATGGCGATCCGAACCGGCCGGTGATCATCGGGGCGATGCATGACAGCGTGCATCCGGATCTGGTCAACAACCTGAACCATACGCGGAACCTTATTCGGACGGCTGCGCAGAATGAGTTGCGGATGGAGGATAAGGAGGGCAACGAGCATGTCCACCTGATAACGCCGTTCCGGGCAAGCCAGTTGAATCTGGGGTTCATGGTGGACACCGATCGTAAGGCGCGCGGAAAGGGGGCCGAACTCGCTACCGATGGACACGCGTCGATTCGGGCAGCAGACGGCGTGCTCGTATCGGCCGAGGCACAACCAGGTGGGGCCGGCGAGCAGCTTGCGATGCAAGACGCGGATGCAACGTTCGCGCAGGCTGAAGAAATTCTGCGTTCGCTCAATGATGCCGCGAGCGTTGCAAAGGCACTACAAGCCGAGGCCAACCAGCAACGTGAGCTCATCGAGAAGAAGCTAAGCCGTCTCCAGAAGCCCGTCATTGTTGCGAGTGCACCCGAAGGTGTTGGCATCGCAAGTGGGCAGCACGTTCAGGTCGCTGCACGCAGGCAGATGTTCGTCACAGCGGGCGACGGATTCGATCTCGGCGTAATGAAGCGAATCACGGTGGCGGCCGGTGAGGCGATTTCGTTCCTTGCGGCGAAGCTCGGGATTCGACTCTTCGCAGCAAAGGGCAAGGTCCAGATTCAGGCGCAAGGCGACGGCATGGAACTGATGGCGATGCGGGACATGCAGATGAGTTCGTCGGACGGTGAAATCACGATAACCGGGCGAAAAGGCGTCACGATCGGTGACGGCTCGGGTGCCTATATCAAGCTGTCAGGCGGAAAGATCGTTCTTGGGAGTCCTGCGGGCGAGATCGAGCTGAGAGGCAATCTGACAGTGAACGACGCCGACGGCGGGAGTTTCAAATTCCCGACGTGGTCCGCAGCGCCGCTCAATGACGTAAAGAGCACATTGAATTTCGGATTCTCGGAGTAAGCCTGATTATGACGACCAAATCAGCACCCAAGAAAACGCCGAAGCAACCGGCGTCGCGCAAACCCACACCCACACCGACGCCCGCCAAGCCTGCTCTGAAGCAAGTGTCGTTTGCATTTCCGTTTTTGCGCAAAGGGAACGGCAGGTCCGATGCTTCGACGCGATTCACCGATGAGCACGACATCTATCGGATGCTGGCCGAGCATGAGCCGTCCGGGACATATCTCGCGAGCAGCAACGGGATGTGGCACGGCGGAATTCATGTCACGGAGGCTGGCGCGGGGCAGTCGCTGGACCTCGACGGAGGATTGCGCTGTATCGCCGACGGCGTGCTGATCGCGTATCGCGCCAACAAGACCTATCCAGTCAGCAAGATTGCAGCGATCGATAACGGATCGCCGTACGAGGCGCCGTACAGCACGGGCTTCGCGTTGGTTCGGCATACGATGGAGTTCCCAAGGGACACGAAGCTGACGTTCTACAGCTTGTACATGCACCTGATGTCCTGGGAGGACTACGCCAATTTCCCGAAACGGGAGAAGCCGTCGTATTGGCCGCGGCAATGGCTGGTGACACAGTATGCGCAGGATAAGTCAGTGTCGGGCAAAAGCGGTCAGGCTCCCGATCCGACGCAGCAGGGGCTGCGAGTTCGCAAGACTCCGAACGGTGTAGTAGCTATTGGCATCCTTCCCGAGGGAGCCAATGTCGGCATCGGGAAGATTGAGATGAAGAACGGGAAACCGTGGGGGCAGCTGACGGATCTCTATGGGTCGTCGCTGTATCCGCAGGAAGCGGGGGCATATGTCGAGCCGTCGAGTGCGATCGGCGGGTGGGTTTTTCTCGGACAGGAAAACGGTGGGCCTGTCGCCGAGGAGACGGTCGAGGACACATTGTTCGATCAGGTTGTGGTGGTAACGGAACAGGCCAAGCCTGGCGACACCCCTGGCATTCCAATCAAGGCGGGGGACCTGATCGGGCATCTGGGGCGATACGATTCGTTGAATCAACGTAGTTCGGGTGCTCGAATTGCGCACATCGAGGTCTTTTGCGACGACAGCATCGAGTCGTTCGTCGAGCAAGGGCGCACATGGGTCAACCAACACGGTCCGCGCAAGGAAGACTGGACAGCGCTAGGGCTCCCTTCCGATCCAACCATTTTGCGAATTGAGCCGGGCACGGTGCTGTATCAGCGTGCGGCGGACAACAAATTTGTACAGGGCGCGGATCCGCAATCGAGAAAAACCGACCGCGTGCAAGTGTATTCGCTCGCCGAGTTAGCGCGTGATTCGAAACGACGCGTGCCGGAGCCTCGTCCGAATCCCGATCCAGGTTTCTCCGTGAGTTGGTGGCACGTTGATGGCGTGAACGAACTAGGGCAGCCGATCGAGGGTTGGGTGTGTGACTTTAACCACCCAGGAGGGGGGCGGGTCACACGGGAATTCGCACAAAAGTGGATCGACTTTCAGTGTGTTTCGGATGCGCATGATCCCGCACATACGATCTTTGCGGAGACCCAAGCGTGGGTTGATTACGCGAGCGGCGCAAATGTGCCGGATCTCGCTTCGCGTTCGAAGCTTAGCCCGCTGATGCTCAAGGTGTACGACGCACTGTTTACGAAAGGCGATGGTAGCCGCGCGGCTGTCGAACTTTGTACGTTGTCGAAGACCGAACGGGAAGGATATCCATGGTTAATGCAAGCGGCGTCGCGGTTGATCGTCAAGCACGAGAGCGAGTGGGCAAATCCGTCAAAGTGGAAGCAGTTGATTGTTGAGTTGGAAAAGCGGACGGGCCCGAAGCCGCAGCATGAGGAAGAACAGACGCGGATCGAGAAGCTCGCGTGGTGGGATGAGGTGAAGGCCAAAATTCAGGGTTTACCTGAAACGAATGTTTACCACATCAATCCGATCGCGATCGCTGGAAATTTTTTTGAAGAGTGTGATTGTGCTAAAAAATTTAAAAAAATATCACCAATTATTCTTCGCCATGAGGGTGGGTATTCGAATAGAAAGAATGACAAGGGCGGGGCGACCAATCACGGAATTGCGTGGAACACTTGGCAAGCCTATGCTATGGAAGATTTGGGCATTGAGCCTACTCTCGAAAATCTAAAAAATTTGACAGATGAGCAGGCCGAGACAATATATGTAAAAAGGTACTGGAAGCCGAAGGGCTTCTGCAAATTTAAGGATTTGCGCGTCGCGTTGATGGTGTATGACTGGACGATTACGTCTGGCGGGGCGGCAAAGCAGATTCAAAAGTTGATTAACGGGAAATATGGCGGAAATGTCACTGTAGACGGCGGAATGGGAGGGGAAACCGTAGGAGCTCTAAATGATGTTTCCGATCAAGATGCTTTGCTGCAGGATATTGCGGAAATTCGTCGTCAATACTATACGAATCTAACTGTCAATGACTCGACTCAGCTTGAGAATTTAAAAGGTTGGCTGAATCGAGTAAATGATTGTCTTGGTGTGGAGATTTAGATATGAGGGTAAGGTTGCTTCTTCAGCTTTCAATTGCCCTTTCGGCACTGGTATCTATCTCTGCGTTTGCAACGGATCGGAATTTTTCGGGGCGATGGGTATTCACGGAGGTGGTCGTTGGACAAAGTAAACCGTACTCCACGTTCACTGTCACAATTGACGAGGACAGGATGGGAAATGTCCGTGGCAGATATTGCTTTATCACTCAGAATGGAAATAGGATCGATTGTAGTCCAGACAATGAGCTCAACATCAGCGGTCGAATCTCGGGGGGTAAAAATAAGGCAATTGTAGGATTTTATTCATTTTTTGGGGCATCTGGTGGGGTGGCTGAAATAACGATGATTAATAATCGGTTGCTATGGAATGTTATTGAGAAACCGAGGGGTGGTGATTATTACGGTCCAATTCATGCCGAATTGCGTAGGGAAGATCTTCCGGCGCGTCATTCCGGTGAGAGAAAGATCGTGGTCGGGAGGGCATTTTTGTACGATAGCCCGTCAAGTGTGCAAGCAAGTCGCATCTACGTGGTTAAGGGTGACTACGTGAGATTAATAGAGGTTTCGTCTGATTTGCAGTTTTGGAAAATAGAGTTTATGACGAAGGGTGGGAGTCGACTGGTTAAATGGATTAATTGCTCGGACATTGATTTTTGTGCTAGGTGATGATGTGTGAGGGATGCCAAGGATGGAGTGGTTGTTCGTCGTGGATTGTTGTTGCGGAGGCTTAAAAATATCGAGGTGGTTTTTGTGTTAAATGGGTGCGCTATTTTCATCTGTATTTATTGGTTTATGCTTTGATTTTAATATTTAGAGTGTTGGCGATTTGCTTGGTGCGGAAGGGTGGTTGGATATTTTAAATATTCATCGGATATGTCATTTTTCATAAAAATTCTTGTTAGCGGATCTTTGTATGTGTTGGTCGGTTGTTCAACATATGCCGTGGCCGGCGGCAACCAAACTGTTCTCGTCGGATATTTCGAGGGCGGCGCCATACCGGGGAGGTTTGTATATGAAGATAATGTGGGTGGTTCATGGTTGCTGATCAACTACTACTCGCCAACGCTAAAGAGGGTATTGACGTATAGCGTGGCTAAGTTTGATGAATGTAGTGCAGTGGCAATGTGTAAAGTTAAGAATTCGCGTCAGGTGGCAATTGATGGTAGTTGATTCGGTCGAGGGGTAGATATTTGGGCGCATTTGTGAATGGGGTAATAAGAAAAATAATTGGTGTCTTGTCGAGGAGGTCGCTGGTGAGAGGGGCGAATCTTCGTCGGAAATTGCTAGTGCGTCGGAGTATGTTTCTCAAATAGAAAATTGCCAGCTGTTGGGCTGGTATAACTTTGTTGTGAGTCTATTGATAGGATGTCGCATGATTTTGTGTTTGGGTTGAATAGTCTGATCTTCGCTAGGTTAAATTTTTATGATGATTTGATGTTGTGGTGTTTGGAGGTGGTTGATTGTGTTGATTTGGAAGGGTGTCGAATTTTAATGACCTTGCATTCTATTTAAATGAAAAATC
Source organism: Burkholderia sp. AU31652 (assembly GCF_002223155.1). Classification (NCBI taxonomy): domain Bacteria; kingdom Pseudomonadati; phylum Pseudomonadota; class Betaproteobacteria; order Burkholderiales; family Burkholderiaceae; genus Burkholderia; species Burkholderia sp. AU31652. Next base: position 823,621 of record NZ_NKFG01000005.1, read on the forward strand.
TCGTATACGAAGGTGACGCAACGAGCCACGGCGGCAAGATCTTGACCGGCTCGGATCGCATCAAAGTGAAGGGGCGCCGGGCTGCTCGCATTGGCGACAAAGTCTCATGCCCGATCCACGGCGACAACGAAATCGTCGAAGGCAGCTTCAGGATGAAGGACGGCACGATACCGCTGTCGCGAGACGGTGATCACACACGCTGTGGAGCCGTCCTGATTGCTTCGTCCTGCGGAGCGTGGGTCCGGTAAGCGATGCCTATCGATTTCAATCGTGTGCCGCCGCGCGTGAATGTACCGGCTGCCCCCCGGGTTTCGATGATCGTCTGGACAATCCTGTTTGTCCTCGTGATGGGAGTGGGAGCAGGGCTGACGATCACGCTCTGGCCGACGGACCGACCTATGAACACGTTGTGGTTCTGGTTCTGCGTCGTGGGTTACCCATTTCTGGCCTGGGCATTCCTGCTGTTCGCGTGGCTCGGATACGGCTATGCCTGCCGCAATCAAGCGATTGCGACGAATCGCGTTAGCGATGACGCGGAGCAGTCGTGCCATGCAATGGCAGCCAGACCTTTGGCGATCCTGGGCCATACCTGGTGCGTCTCCACGAATGATTCGGAAAACTCGCTCAAACAGATACTGATGGGGGCCGAAGGGACGATGTTGCGACAAAGCGGCGCGGTGGCAGATAGAAAAGTCAACGCACGCTGGCTCACTCTTCCCGATGTCCATTTTTATCCGGGTAACGAACTCACGGAACATGCCCGCCATCATGCCGTGTGTGCATGGTTGCTCAAGCGCTTGATAGACAACCTGCTGCCCCAGCTCCGGGCCTTGCCGCAGGGAGTGAGGCTCCACGTCGAACTATGTCATCGATCGAGGCTGAAGGCCGAGGTCGTCGAAACTCAAATACAGGAATTACTCGCTGAACGAGTACCTGCATTGCAAGTGGATATCAGTGCCAGCGACCCAGCGCTCACCGTCTTCAGAACGGATGCATGGCACGACAACCGGGACGCCCAAAGCGCCTACCTTCTGATAGCGATTGAGCTTCGTGACGCAATCAGTGCCGTCTTGTCTAACGGCGTTGCGGAGGCGGGCGTCGCCCTTCTGGTTGGACGCCCACGCCTTGCGTCACCGTCCATGGCCACCGGACTCCTTTTACATCGACCGGCCCAGGGCTCGCCTGAAGCCCCTGCCATGACGCTCGAGCTTGCTGCCCGGTCGGGACAGTCGTCATCCGATCGTCTACGCACGGTATGGACGCACGGTCTGATCGGCGACGGTATCAGTTGCGTCCGACAAGCCGCGTCATTGCCGGACGAGGCACGCTGGATCGAACTCGAGACGTCAGTGGGCGACTGTTCGGGCGCAGGGCCGTGGTTGGCCGTGGCCCTTGCCGCGGAAAGGGCTCGAACTACGGGCGATCCGCAATTGGTGCTTTGTGGCGAAGGTCAAGAACTGATCGCCCTCATGTGCAGAAAGCAGACATGAACGACAACAAGAATGAAAGCAAAACCCGGTCGGCCGGTTTCTTCATCGGTATCGCGGCCCTCATCATATTTCTTGCGCTCAGTCTCGCCGTGTGGGTAGAGGGGCCTCGTCGTGGGTGGTCGCTTGAGACCCGGATCATCGCTGAGCTTTCCTTGACATGCGCGTTTCTGGTGGCGATCGTGGCGGCCAAGTTTTTCGAATGGGTATTGCTGAAAATTGCAGCGCTGAGGGCGTTCAGATGGTTTGCTCGTTTCGATGCAGGAAAACGCGCCGAATCTGCTGAGCGCGACGATTCGGACGATTCATCACAACAGGTCAATCCCGCTGCGGCGCTTCGCGACCTCCTGCGTGACCGTCACGGCTGGCGCTGGCGCTACCGTGACCGCTGGTTGCTCGTTGCCGGCGACACCCCCCTGGTCAAGCGTCTCGCCCCCGAACTCGCCGAGACCGGGTACGTCGTTCTCGGTAACACGGTTGTGTTGCACGCAAACCAGATTCGCGACCAGCTCGACACCGATTGGCTCGATCAAGTCCGCCGTCTGCGACGCCGTCGCCCGGTCGACGCGATCGTAACTGTGACACGGGACCGTAGTGCCGCGAATACCCCGTTCGACACGGAGGAGCTCGCGACACGTCTTGCGCGCCACGCGCGTGCACTGCGCTGGGCCGCGCCTGCCTATTTTTTGAACGTTACGGATTTCGGTAGCGAGTGGCCGGATGCGGATGAAGCCATTGGCCTGACGTGGGCCAACACGCGGATGAATGGAGCGACGATCGATGCATCGCTGCGAAGCCTCGTCGACAACCTCGCGGATGCGGGTGTTGTACGTCTCGCGGCGGATGCCCGTGATCATTATCCTGCGGAACTGTCTCAGCATGTTTCGAGGCTGCACGATGCACTATCGAATCTGGTACAGAAAACTGCCGAATCCAACGTCTGGAGGCATGCGGTCCACGGTCTGATGTTTGCGCCGCTGTTCAAGGAACGTGACGTAATGCCACTGGGTTCCGATCCCGAGAACGACGACGATACGCCCGGCAATCCTCAACACCGAACCATCTGGCAAACCATCGCCGACCACAGCCGCAAGGTTCACGGTCGCCGTAACGGCTTTTCTTTGTCGACCACGGCAGCCTGGCTGACGACTGCCCTGATCGGGTGCTGGTTTGCCGGCACGATGCTATCCGGCTTCGCCAACCGCGCAACGATCGGAAGCGCAACGGATACGGTCGCGAAGCTCACCGGTCCCCTAAACCCGACGCAGTCGCTGCAAACGCTTGTTGATCTCGACAGGCAAATGGACACGCTCGAAATCCATCAGCGTAGCGGTGCGCCTTTGGCTACCCGTTTCGGCCTGAACCGCGACCACGCGCTACTCGGCGCCCTTTGGCCCTACTACGCCGAAGCCGCAACCCGCGTCCTCGTCGGCCCGATCCGCCAGAAGCTCGAAGCGAGGCTGCATCAGCTCGCGTCCCTGTCCGACGTGGAAATCGCCAGTGGCGGCGATGCTCAGGTACAGGCCGCTTACGACACGCTCAAGACCTACATGATGCTGGCCAAACCCGAGCGGGCGACAGCTGCATTCCTGATACCGCAACTCGCTGCGACGTCAGCACCCGAACGCCCGACCAATTCACAACTGTCGAAGGGCAGTTGGGAGGACTTGCGTCAGCAAGCGATCGCGTTCTTCGCGAATCACGTTGGCCGTGGCGCCGCATCCAGTCAAGTCGCGCTGGCGATTGTCCCCGATAACAACCTGATCGCGTCAACCCGCCAGACGATCATCGGTGTCCGAGGCATCCAGAACTCAGGAGACGCGATCCACCAGCAGATCATCGACGAAGCGACACCGAAATACCCGCCGCTATCACTCGCGACGCTGCTCGGCGACGCGGCGTCGCAATCCTCTGCCGGCAGCGCAACGAGCCGTGGCCTGTTCGGCACGACCGCGACCGTACCCGGTGTATTCACACGTGCTGCATGGGAAGAGCGAATCTCGAAGGCCATCGACGAGGCCGGCGAGCAACGTGATGTGGCAAGCGACTGGGTGCTTTCCGACACCAAGGTTGCCAACGCGTCACCCTCGACATTGAAAGCTGAACTGCGCCAGCGCTATTTCGACGACTATGCGCGAGCATGGACGCTCTTCCTCAACAGCCTGCGCTGGCAACCCGCCCCGACGCTGTCGGCCACGGCCGACCAGTTGACGCTGCTGGGCGATCCGCAACGCTCGCCGCTCGTCGCGTTGATGAATGCGATCGTCTATCAGGCAGGCACGGGAGCCAACGCACAGTCGCTGTCCGATACGCTGATCAGCAAGGCGCAGCAGTTGGTCGGCACGGACGAAAAGGACCCGTCGAAGCAGGTAAAACCTCAGCTTGCGCCGCTTGCCGCCGCATTCGGCCCGATCCTGCGTCTGACCGGTAGCGATCTCGCTTCCCGAGCACCATCCGGCGGCAAGGGGAGCACACCGCCTGCAGCAACCGGCGACCTGAGCCTGGCACGTTATCTGGAGCGGATCACGGCGATGCGCCTGAAGACATCGCAGATCGTCTCCAGTCCGGACCCGGATGCGATCGCACGTCTGGCCGCGCAATCCGTGCTGCAGGGCAAGACGTCCGATATCGCCGACAGCCGCGATTACGCGAGCCGTGTCGCCGCGAGCCTCGGTGAACAGTGGTCAGGCTTCGGCGCACTGTTCCGCGCGCCGTTCGATCAGTCGTGGCAGGTCATCGTGCAACCGGCCGCTTCGAGCCTGAACGAGATCTGGCGCACCGCGATCCTCGCCGACTGGAACAAGACGTTCGGTGGGCGCTATCCGTTTGCGGATTCCGACAACGACGCATCGCTGCCCGAGATGGCGCGGTTCATGCGTCCGGATAGTGGCGTGATCGCGCAGTTCGTGACATCGCAACTGGCCGGTGTCGTCGAACGGCATGGCGACCGATGGGTCGCTTCGCAAGGTACCGATTCCGGGGCATTGACGATCGATCCGGCGTTCCTCAACGGGTTGAACAAGCTCACGCGCACGTCGACGGTCCTGTTCCCGTCCGGCGATGCACGCGTGCGTTACGAACTGCGGGCCGAGCCGACGCCGGGTGTCACAGATATGCGATTCGTGCTGTCCGGTCGCGAACTGCATTACTTCAACCAGAAGCAGGAGTGGACACCGTTCGAATGGCCGGGACAATCGCTCGAGAACCTGTCGCATATCGAATGGCAGACGGAGCAGGGCGGGTTGCGCACCGCACTCGATTCGCAGGGGCGCTTCGGTCTCGTTCGGTTGCTGGAGCGCGCCAAGGTCGTACAGCAGGACAACGCGCGCTATCTGCTGACCTGGACGCCCGACACGAGCCAGGGCATTCCGCTCAAGGTGCAATTGCGCAGCGAGGCCGGCGGCGGTCCGCTCGACGTTCTGCAGTTGCGAAATTTCACGTTGCCGACACGCGTCTTCGTAACGGGCTCGCAGAACACGGGGCCGCGGGTTTCGGCGATCAGCCCGCCGCCGTTGCCTGCATCGGCGATCGCGGCCGCGAAGCATGCGGCTGTGCCGTTGCCGCCGGGGCTTCCGGGCGGGCGCCCTTTGCCGGACGAGGCCATGCCGGCGACGACAGCGCAGGCATCCGGTCAACGCGCCACGCTCGAACTTGCTCAGGCGAAAACGCGAACCGCTGAACCTGGGTCGGCGAAACAGACGGCCGCGCCGAAGGCCGCGATTTCGCCATTGGCGACCACGTCGGGACTTGCCGATTCCCCCTCCGGTCCGTTCGGGCATGCCCTCAGGCTGCTGGGCGACGCATTCGTTTTTTGAGGCCTGCCATGACGCTTGCCAATTTTGTGAAGACACTCGTCGGCGGTCCCCGCATCGATTCGCTTCAGCGGGCACGGACGGATACCTGGGCCACATGGATTGCACCGATACCGGGCGAGCATGCATACGGACGCGATCCCGGCTACGAAGACGCATTCTTTGAACTGAAGGACGAAGCCGGCAAGCTGTCGGGAATCGATGACGGGTTGATCGTCCGCGCATGCGAACACCTGATCAAGGAGACCGGCAAGGATTTACGCCTCGCCGGCTACTACGCGTTTGCACGCCTGCGGCAGGACGGCCCAGCCGGGTTCGCCGACGGACTTGAGTTGGCCGCTGCACTCGTCGACCGGTTTGGCGAAGCGGCTTTGCCCGTCCGTCACGAAGCCAAGAAGGCCGCGCTTGAAATGCTGGCGACTGCGCGTGTGATCGAGACGCTGGATAGTCGTGGCGACTTTGTGCCCGCTGATCTCGAACGCACGTTAGCCGCGCTCGACGTGCTCGTGACGCATACGGCCGCGTGGCCCGATGCTGCCCGTCCGAATCTGCAGCCACTCGTTTCTCGCTTCGAGAAAAAGGAAGCGCCGGCACGCAGCGTCGATTCCGGCAAGGCGATGCCGGCAGCGACCGTTCCGGGCAAAACGTCGGCCGGTTCAATTGCGTCAACACGCGATTTACTCGATCAGGCACGCGCGATGTCGGCGTGGCTCCGCGATCAGGAAAACGGCTACTTGCCTTCGGTACGCCTCGTGCGAAGCATTCGGTGGGACACGCTTCATGACGTGCCGCCGTCGGATGCGGCGTCGCATACGCGTCTGGCGCCACCACGCGCTGAGTTGCGTCAGCAGATGAAGCGCCTCGTGCTGCAGAAGCACTGGCACGAGTTGCTGGAGCGTGTCGAAGGGGCGTTCATGGAAGGCGTGAATCACTTGTGGTTCGATCTGCAGTACTTCCAGCACGCGGCGCTCGATCACGTCGGTACGCCGTACAGCGCGTGGCGAGAATTGCTGCGTGCCGACTTTGCACTGTTTCTCGAACGATTGCCGGGCATCGAACGGCTGGCGTTCAGCGACGGCACGCCGTTCGCCGACGACACCACACTCGAATGGATTGCCCGGCATGCGGTCGTACGTGATCTGGAGGCCGGCGAGACGGTTGCGCCGCTGCCAGTTTCCGCGGATAGCGAGAGCGATGCAGCCGGCGACTGGCCGGAGATCGAAACCCAGGCGCGTGAACTGGCTGCCCGCGAGGGTATCGAGACGGCTTTTGCCTGGCTCGAAGCGTTGCCCGGCATGAAAACCGATCGACATCGCTACTTGCAGCGGCTCGTGATGGCCCGGTTGGCCGATCATGCCGGCCGTCACGATGCGGCGCTCGCCCTGCTTGCCGAACTCGACGGAACGTCCCGCTCGTTGCCGCTGATGCGCTGGGAGCCGGCGCTGACGTTCGAGGTCAAGCAACAACTGGTCAAGGCGCTGAAAGCGATGAGCAGCCGCAAGGACGCCGACAAGCCGGCGCTTTTCCGCCGTATCAGCGAGCTGCAGGCGGAGCTCACGGTACTCGATCCCGTGCGCGCATTGACCCTTTCGTAACGGATTCCCATGGACAACAACGATCCCATCCTGCGCTACTACGAAGCGGAAATGCGTTACCTGCGCGAGTCCGGCAAGGAATTCGCGAAGGCGCATCCCGACCGCGCGCGCCTGCTCAATCTCGACCGCGTCGGCGATCGCGATCCGTACGTTGAACGTCTTTTCGAGGGCTTTGCTTTCCTGACGGGCCGGCTCAGGCAGAAACTAGACGACGAATTGCCCGAACTGACTGAAGGGCTCGTCAGCCTGCTGTGGCCGCATTATCTTCGGATGATTCCGTCGCTGTCGATCGTCGAGTTGACGCCGTTCGCGGAGAAACTGCAGAAGTCGGAAGTCGTACCAGCCGGCGTGCCGGTGCGGTCCGCGCCGATCAACGTGCCGTCGCCCGGCGGCGCGGAAGGTATGACGCCGCGGACGGTGCAATGTCTGTATCGGACGACGCAGGCCGTTGCGCTGCAGCCCGTGTCGATCACGCATGCTGGGCCGACCGTGCGCCACGACGGTCGCTCGGTGATCCGTCTCGGCTTCTCGCTGCAAGGGTCGGCGCTGCGTAGCGAAACGAACCTGTCGCGGCTTCGGCTGCATCTGAATGCGGATCTGCCGACCGCATTCGCTATGCATCTTGCGCTGACGCGGCAGGTCGATGCGATTTATTGGCGTGTCCCGGAAGTCCGCGACGGCGAACCAGTGGCGCTTACGGGCGTGACGATCGAGCCGGCGGGTTTTTCGACGGAAGAACGGCTGTGGCCCAAGGCCGATGCGGCGTTCTCCGGATATCAGCTGCTGCTCGAATACTTCACGTTCCGTGAGAAATTCCTGTTCGTCGATCTATGCGGACTGGATATCTCGACACTGCCCGAGAAATCGACTCGCTTCGAGCTGGAGATCCTTCTGAAGGAAGCGTATCCGTCGGATCAGCGTTTCAACGCGGAGAACGTCCGGTTGTTCTGTTCGCCGGTCATCAACCTGTTCGAACTGGATGCCGAGCCGATCGAAATCGACCATCACGAAACCGAATATCGCGTGGTGCCGGCCGGCCATCAGGGCGAGCATGTCGAGACGTATTCGGTCGATGCGATCGCGACGTTCGATCACGACTCGGCCGAGCGCTACGAATACGTGCCGTTCGCGACGTTCCGGCATCGCGGCGGCATGCTGCGGCACGAGGCACCAGAGCGCTATTTCCACACGCGCGTGCGTTCGGGCGTATCGGGGTTGCACGAAATGTGGGTGATACTCGGCGGCCACGCGTGGGAAACGATGGACACGCTGCCCGAGGAAAGCCTGTCGCTGCGTGTGACGGGCACGAACGGGCTGCTGCCGTGCAAGGGGCTGCGCGAAGCGAGCCTCGACGAACTGGCGGCCAGCACGCCCAATGTCGCGGGCGTGCGCAATCTCGCATCGCCGACGTTACCGCTGTATCCGCCGACCGAAGATCGCTTCCAGTGGCGCGTGCTGTCGCATCTCGCACCGAATTTCCTGTCGATGATGAACGCGGAGGTGTTGCGCGGCGCTTTGGCGCTGTACGACTGGACGCACGAGGAACTGAACCGGCGGCGGCTCGCCGGCATCCTGCATGTGTCGCAGGAAATGATCGAGGAGGTGTCGGGAGGAGCGGTCGAGAGAGGTGTCTTGATCGAAGTCACGCTCGATGCGCATGCGTTTTCCGGTGAAGGCGACGTGATGCTGTTCGGCGAACTGCTGCACCGGTTCTTTGGCGCATACGCGGAGATCAATCTGTTCACGAAGCTGGCGATCGTCAGCCTGCCGTCCCGCTCGCGGACGGAGTGGCCGCGCAGCAAGGCTCAGCGGGCGCCGCTATGAGTCTTTCGATCGATCGGATGAGTGCTGAAGCCGGTGAGCCGAAAAGCCTGCCGGCTGTGGCCGTGAAGTTGTTCGAGCGGGCGCCGAGGATGACATTCATGCAGTTCTGTCGTCTGCTGGAGGCATGTGCGCCCGGACGCCCCGGCCTCGGCACATGTGATACGCCGGAGCATGAGCCGGTGCGATTCCGGCCGCGTCCCCGGTTGGGTTTTCCGGCGGGCGAGGTGGCCGCAGTAGAGTTCGACGACGAGCACCTCGATGCGCCGCCGACTGTGCGCACGACTTTCATGGGTCTCTATGGCGTCGATGCGGCCATGCCGTCGCACATGATCGACGAGATCGTGTTGCGGGAGGAGGGACATGAAGCGGTCGAGGCGTTTCTCGAACCGTTCAACCACCGGATGGCGACGCTGCTTTATCGCGCGTGGAAGAAATATCGTTATCCGGAGCGCTTCCGGGCCGGCGGTGTCGACGATTATTCGCAAAACCTGTTGTGTCTGGCGGGATTCGGGTGGGGCGACAAGCCTTCGCGGGCAGGCCTGCCGAACTCGCGGATGCTTGCGTTGCTGGGGCTGTTGATTCAGCGGACGCGCACGTCGGAAGGGCTGGCCGGCGTGGTGGCGCTCGCCGCGCCGGGGGCCGATGTTCGCGTCGACGAATTCTGGGCTGTGACGACGAGTACAGGTCGACAGACACCGTTGACGTCGGCGAAGGCGGATGCGGATGTGCTTTCGGATGGGAAGCGTAGCGGGCTCGGCGGCGGCTACGTGCTCGGCAGGCGTCTCGCGTATCGCAGTCGAGCCGTGCGTTTGACGTTGTGGCCCGTTGATGCGCAGCAGGCTCAGGACCTGCTGCCGGGTGCGTGGCTGCATCGGGAGGTGATGGCATTCATCCAGCTGTATGTCGGCATCAAGGCCGACGTGCATTTGCGGATGAAGGTGTCGACACGGTTCGTTCCGAAGCCGGCCGTTGGAGTCGAACGTGCCGCCCCCGCGCCACGTCTCGGCTGGACGACTGTGTTGCCGTCAGTCGATGAACGACTGATCGATATCGCCTTGGGTGTCTATGAGGCGTTGCCCGCGCCGCGACCCAATCCGCATCTCGTACCGCGCACGATCTGACTCCGGAGTGTTTATGTTCTATCGAATGAGTGCGGCCACTGCCGCTGCCGTATTGCTGCTGTCGGGTTGCGGTGCGTGGCAATCCGTGTCGGATGCCTCGTCGAATGCGTATCGTGCGGTGTTTTTCAAGCAGGTGAAGGTGCTTGATGTCGATTTGACTGCGCGCGCCGCATTGAATCCGGACGACGTAGGACGGCCCACGTCGGTTGCCGTGCGCGTCTATCAACTGAAGGATCGCAAGGCGTTCGATGCGGCGTCGTACGACGATCTGCTGAAGAACGATCGGACCGTGCTGGCCCAGGATTTGCGAGCGGATATGTCGACCGTCGTGAACCCCGGCGCTTCGTCGAGCTTGTCTCAACCGATGCAACGCGAGACGGAGTATGTGGCGATCGTCGCGTTGTACCGCGTCCCCGGAGCTGCGGCAGACTGGAAGCGGGTCGTCGAGAAAAAGAAGCTCGATCCGGATAAGCCTCTACGTCTCGGTTTGACGTCGAATGGATTGCAGATGGCGGGGGATAGGTCGAAATGAAAGTCTTGCAACCCATTCGGAGCGGGAACAAGCCATTCACGCTATCTAAACGACTCAGGCTGGCAGTTTTGCTTGGCATTATCGTGTCCGCTCACGCGGTGGCTCGAGATGTGCAGTCTCCATCCATTGCGCCGCTCGCTGGAAAGCCGGACGGTTTCGTTCCCAAAGGCTGGAAGCTGGAATATCAGACGAAGGGTGACCTGAACGGTGATGGCCGCGACGATCTTGTGCTGGTCTTGCGTGACAATGATCCTGCGAACGTGATATCGCATGACGGCATGTGCGAGAACCCGTTCGACGCGAATCCGCGTGTTCTTGTCGTTGCCTTTGCGCAGCTGGATGGCCGGTACGCTGTCGCGTTGCGAAACGATACGCTCATACCGGCCCGGGAATCCCCCTGTCTCGCGGATGCTTTGGAAGAAGGGAGCGTGATTGTCGACCGAGGCGCGTTGCGGGTCACGCTGAGTCGTTTTGCCAGTGCAGGGAGTTGGGAAATGGGATCCACCACCTATACATTCCGATGGCAAGACCGGAATTTCATGCTGATCGGCTATGACAACTTCTCGACGATGCGCAATACGGGCGTCGTACGAAATCTCAGTGTGAACTACTCGACAGGCAAGGCCAAGATATCGGTCGGAAATGTGTCCGACGACCGCGAGCGTACACGATGGGTAAAGCTGCATACGCAGCGTCGCTGGACGCTGGACCAGATTGGCGACGGCTTCGAGTTTTCCCGGTCGCTGCCGAGTGTCGAATAGTCGTCAATGCTTGGGGGCATGGCGTCACTACGACGCCATGTTCTGCGACCCATGCGCCGGACAACCGGCGGCATGGGCCGCACTGGGATCACCGATCATCCTCCCGCACCGAAGACGGATGCCGGCACAGCGCCCGCACTTCCATCTCCATATACGGGAACAGCGGCAGCTGGCTCAGCAGGTCATGCAGCTGCTGCACGCTCTCGACGTCGAAAATACTGACGTTCGCATACTGCCCGGCGATCCGCCACAGATGCCGCCAGGTTCCTTCGTTCATCAGCCGCTGGCACATCGCCTTTTCTTCCGCCTTCAGCGTGGCCGCCTTGACCGGATCCATGTCCGTCGGCAGACGGACGGTCATTTCCACATGAAACAGCATCCTGCACTCCTTGCGTTATCGGTTCGTCGAATCGGAAGGCCACTCACGCCTGCGCGCGGGCCCGCTCGACTTCGCTGCCCGGCACGTCCTGCTTGTCCTTGAGCAGCGAGAAATCGAAATCGATCAGCGCGAACTGCCCGTCGACGCCATACGGCTTGCCTTCCGCGCCTTCGGCCTGCTTCACCGGCGGGATCAACCCGTCGCGCGTCGCGAAGGCGAAGTCGTCCCACAGATGCGGATCGCCATCGATGTTGATCTGCGTCGTCAGCTTACGATAACCGTCCGCCGAAACGAAGAAGTGAATGTGCGCCGGACGATGGCCGTGGCGGCCGAGCTGGTCGAGCAATTGCTCGGTCTTGCTGCCCGGCGGCACGCTGTAGCCGACCGGCAGCACGCTGCGGAAGCTGTAGCGGCCTTCGGCGTCGGTGCGGATCGAGCGGCGCAGGTTGAACGCGGGCTGCGACTGATCGAAGTACGAGTAGTTGCCGAGATGGTTCGCGTGCCATACCTCGACCAGTGCGTTCGCGATCGGCGCGCCGTCCTGGCCAAGCACCTGGCCGCGCATGATCAGCGTCTGGCCCGGGTCGGTGCCGTCGTCGAGACGCGCATGGCCGACCGATTCCGGCGCACCGGCGACATACAGCGGCCCTTCGATCGTGCGCGGCGTGCCGCCCTGGATGCCGGCCTTTTCCTCGGCTTCGTCCATGCGCACGTCGAGGAAGCGCTCGAGGCCGAGGCCCGCGGCGATCAGCCCGAATTCGCGGCCGGCTTCGTTCAGGTAGTTCAGCGCCGTCCAGAATTCGCTCGGCTGCACGTCGAAGTCCTCGATCGTGTAGCAGATGTCCTTCACGATCCGGTTGACGATCGCGCGCACGCGCGGGTTGCCCGGCTTCTCGGCGGCGTCGTCGAAGGTCTTCAGCAGTGCGTCGATGGCTTGCTTGTTCATCTGTGTCTCCGGTTTCGGTGGTCGTGTGGGGATCAGCGGGCGTCGCGTCGCATCCGTTCGATGCGGGCCCAGTCGAAGGTGATGCCGAGGCCGGGCGCTGCCGGCAGGTGCAGCTTGAAATCCGCGTAACGCAGCGGCTCGACGAGGATTTCCTCGGTGAGCAGCAGCGGGCCGAACAGTTCGGTGCCCCATTTCAGCGAGTCGAACGTGCTGAACAGTTGCGCGGACGCCATCGTGCCGGCCGCACCCTCGAGCATCGTGCCGCCGTACAGCTCGATGCCGGCCGCCGCCGCGATCGACGCGACGCTCGCCGCACCCTGCAGGCCGCCCGATTGCGCGATCTTCACCGCGAACACGTCGGCCGCGCGATCCTGCGCGAGCGCGAATGCGTCGACGGGGCCGTGCAGCGCCTCGTCGGCCATGATCGGCACCTGCGCCAGTTGCGTGAGGCGTTTCAGCCCCGCGCGGTTGGTCGCGGCGATCGGCTGCTCGACCAGGCTCACGCCGGCTTCCGCCAAGCGTGCGCCGGCCCAGATCGCGTCGGTTTCGCTCCATGCCTGGTTCACGTCGACGCGCACGTCGCCGCGCTCGCCGAGCGCGCGCTTGATCGCGATCACGTGCGCGACGTCGTCGGCCACGGCGTTCGAGCCGATCTTCAGCTTGAACGCGCGGTGGCGGCGCGCGTCGAGCATCGCTTCGGCTTCCGCGATATCACGCTGCGTGTCGCCGCTCGCGAGCGTCCATGCAACATCGACCGCATCGGTCCGGCGGCCGCCGAACAGCTCGGACAGCGGCACGCCGAGGCGGCGCGCCTGCGCGTCGAACAGCGCGGTCTCGATCGCGCACTTCGCGAAGCGGTTGCCCTGGAACAGCTTGCGGGCGCGCGCCAGCGCAGCGCCCGGGCGAGTCGCGTCCATGCCCTGCAGCAGCGGCGCGAAGTAGGTGTCGATGTTGACCTTGATGCTTTCGGGGCTCTCCTCGCCGTACGCGAGACCGCCGATGGTCGTCGCCTCGCCGACGCCTTCGATACCGTCCGTGCATCGAACACGCACCAGCACGAGGGTCTGGCAATTCATCGTGGCGACCGACAGTTTGTGGGGCCGGATCGTAGGCACGTCGACGAGCAGGGTCTCGATGCGTTCGATGGTGGCGGCAGTTGCTATCATGCGATTCCTCCTGTTGGTGCACATGGTAGGAATTCCCGCCCCGCGTCGTCCAACACTCTTTCCGACTACTTCCATACCTTTGAGGCATGAAATGGAATTGCGTCAGCTCCGCTACTTCATCGCCGTCGCCGAGGAAATGAACATCACGCGGGCGGCGGAGCGGCTGCACATGACGCAGCCGCCGCTCAGCCGCCAGCTCCAGGCGATCGAGGACGAAATCGGGCTGCCGCTGTTCGAGCGCGGCGCGCGGCCGCTGAAACTGACGGATGCGGGGCGCGTGTTCTATGCGCAGGCGAAGCGCCTCGTCGACCAGGCCGACGAGCTCGGCCCGCTGACGCGGCGGCTCGCGCAGCTGTCGGAGCGGATCGTGATCGGCTTCGTGCCGTCGACGCTGTACGGCGCGCTGCCGGACGTGATCCGCGCGTTTCGCGAGGCGCAGCCGGACGTCGAGTTGTCGCTGATCGAAATGTTCACGCTCGAGCAGCTCGGCGCGCTGAAGGGCGGGCGGATCGACGTGGGCTTCGGCCGGCTGCGCTTCGACGACGACCAACTGGTGCGCGAGGCGCTGATCGAGGAAAAGCTGATCGCGGCACTGCCGGTCGGGCATCGGCTCGCCGATCCGGCCCGGCCGCTGACGCTCGCGGATATCGCGAACGAGACGCTGATCGTCTATCCGAGCACGCCGCGGCCGAGCTTCGCCGATCAGCAGCTCTCGGCGCTGCGCGACGGCGCGCTGGTGCCGGCGGCCGTTCACGAGGTGCGCGAGCTGCAGACGGCGCTCGGGCTCGTGGCCGCGCAGGTCGGCGTGTCGCTGGTGCCGGAGAGCGTGGAGGGCGTGCGCGTGAAGGGCGTGGTCTACCGGCGGTTGCCGGAGCCGGCCGCGACGTCGCCGATCATCATGAGCCGCCGGCTGCACGGCGAAAGCGCGGCGACGGCCGCGTTTTGCGCGATTGCGCGGGAGATGATCGTGCCGGCGGGTTGACGATTGTCATTAACTTCTTCGAATTGCAACTAACGGTCTGTTTCGGCAAACACTGGCAGAGGCGGGGAGGGCGCCGCGATGTCATGCGCTGTCGTGCGAGCGCTTCGGCGGTTCCGCAAGCCGCCGGGCCCGGCCGCGCGCGCATGCGTGACGACGTTACCGCTTCCCGTCGAGCGTTTCCGACGGCGATTCCCCGAACTTTTCCCGATACGCGATCGCGAACCGCCCCAGGTGCGTAAACCCGCAATCGAGCGCGACATCGGCGATCCGCCGGTCGGACACCGCGCCGCGCAGCAGCTCGCGCGCGTGGTCGAGCCGCGTCGCGCGCAGGTATTGCATCGGGCTCATCCCGCGGAACTGCAGGAACGCGTCGCGCAGCGTCCGTTCCGGCACGTTGGCGGCCTGGACGATATCGGCGAGCTGCAGCGGCTGCGCGTAGTGCGCGTTCACGAACTCCTGCGCGCGCCGCACGAAACCCGGCGCCGGGTCGCGATGCGACGCCTGCAGCACGGACGGCGGGTGGCCTTCGATCAGCAGGTCGATCAGCAGGTGCTCGAGCTGGGAGGCGACGCGCGGGTTCGCGTTCGCGCGTTCGAGCAGTTCGGGCGAGCGGGCGACGAGCATCAGCTGCTGGCGCCACGCGGCGAGCGCGGCGTCGCTGACGTGCAGCACGGGATCGAGCGTCGCGCGCGGGTCGCCGGTCAGCGAGCCGACGGTCGCGGCGTCGATGCGCAGCACGAACTGCTCGCAATCGGCCGACAGCACCGCGTCGAAGCGTTCGCCGGGCGCACACAGCACGCCGGTCTGGCCGTCGACGCCGAGCTGTCGCCCCATCGCGCGCACCTCGGCCTGGCCCGACAGGCAGAACATCAGCAGGTAATAGCCGTCGACCGCGTCGACCTGCACGCGCATCGCGTCGCCGAACGCGATCGTGCCGATCCCGAGCCCGCCCAGCTTGACGAAATCCATGTGCGACGCGCCATGCGTGCGGCCGTTCGGCAGCAGTGCATGCGGCTGCATCACGCGCGAGATCCGCTCGCGCGTCTCGTCGAGATCGCGGGATTCGAACAGCCGGTGCGCGCGCAGCGCGAGCGGCTCGAACGACGTTGGGGACATGGGCATCAGCCTTGGTGTAGACGGCGTGCGTATCGATCCGATCAATGGGTCGCGATCGAGCGCACGGTCGTGTGTGCCGTCATGCTAGCGCAGAAATCCGCCGAAAGTGGATATTGCACCGCCGCAATCGCACTTTCCGGATAGACGGCGAATATTAGCTTTTCAAAAATCGGCTCCATGCATTCAACGCAACGGATCGACAAGGAGTCCGACATGGAGCAGACAGAATCGCCCGTCGTTTTCGCCGCGCGCGACGACGCGTCCGACGTGACCTTTCCGCACGACGACGGCTCGCGCGTGCCGTACAAGGTGTTCAGCTCGCGCGCGGTCTACGATCGCGAGCAGGAGCGCATCTTCCGCGGCCCGACGTGGAACTTCGTCGCGCTGGAGGCGGAAATCCCGAACGCCGGCGACTTCAAGAGCACGTTCGTCGGCGATACGCCGGTGGTCGTCACGCGTACCGAGGACGGCACGCTTTCCGCGTGGGTGAACCGCTGCGCGCACCGCGGCGCGCAGGTGTGCCGCAAGTCGCGCGGCAACGCGAGCTCGCACACGTGCGTCTATCACCAATGGAGCTTCGACAATTCGGGCAACCTGCTCGGCGTGCCGTTCCGGCGCGGCCAGAAGGGGATGTCCGGGATGCCGGCCGACTTCGACCCGAAGCAGCACGGGTTGCGCAAGCTGCGCGTCGACAGCTATCGCGGGCTCGTGTTCGCCACCTTCAGCGACGACGTGATGCCGCTGTCCGACTATCTCGGCGAGCAGATGCGGCCGTGGATCGACCGGATCTTCCACAAGCCGATCGAGTATCTCGGCTGTACGCGCCAGTACTCGAAGTCGAACTGGAAGCTGTACATGGAGAACGTGAAGGACCCGTATCACGCGAGCATGCTGCACCTGTTCCATACGACCTTCAACATCTTCCGCGTCGGGATGAAGGCGCGCTCGATTCCGGATGCGAACCACGGGCTGCACAGCATCATCACGGTGACGAAGACGGGCGACGACACGTCGGCCGCGTACAAGCAGCAGAACATCCGCTCGTTCGACGAAGGCTTTCATCTGGAAGACGAATCGATTCTCGACCTCGTGTCGGAATACGACGAGGACTGCACGAACCATATCCAGCCGATCTTCCCGCAGCTCGTGATCCAGCAGATCCACAACACGCTGGTCGCACGGCAGATCCTGCCGAAAGGCCCCGACAACTTCGAACTGATCTTCCACTTCTTCGGCTACGCGGACGATACGCCCGAGCTGCGCGCGCTGCGCATCAAGCAGGCGAACCTCGTCGGGCCCGCGGGCTACATCTCGATGGAGGACACCGAGGCGACCGAGCTCGTGCAGCGCGGCACGGTGCGCGACGGCGACGCGACGTCGGTGATCGAGATGTCGCGCGGCAATCCGGACCAGCAGGACACGGTGATCACCGAAAGCCTGATCCGCAAGTTCTGGGTCGGCTACCAGAAGCTGATGGGCTATTGAAGCGGGAGCGCGGAACGATGGAAAACGTGACGGAAGACATGAAGACGTGGTTCGAGATTTACATGCTCCAGAACCGCTATATCGGGCACCTCGACAACAACCGGCTCGAAGCCTGGCCGACGATGTTCACCGAGGATTGCACCTACGAAATCGTGCCGAAGGAAAACGCCGACCTCGGGCTGCCGGTCGGGATCGTCCACTGCACGAACCAGCGCATGCTGCGCGACCGCGTGGTGTCGCTGCGGCACGCGAACATCTACGAAGAGCATACGTACCGGCACATGACGTCGGGCCTCACGATTGTTGCAGAACGTGACGGCGAGATCGACACCGAGAGCAACTACGTCGTCGTGCAGACGCGCAGCAACGGCGAGTCGAACGTGTACCAGGCCGGCAAGTACTACGACACGGTCGTGCGCACGCCGGACGGGCTGCGCTACAAGACCAAGCGGGTGATCTACGACACGTCGCGCGTGCAGACGCTGCTCGCCACCCCGATCTGATACGGAAGCAAGGAACAGACATGACCGAAGCAACGCTCGCCGAGTGGCATCCGCTCGGCGCTTTCGACGAATTCTCCGAAGACGAACCGGCGGCGCGCGTCGCCGGCCAGAAGCCGATCGCCGTGTTCCGGATCGGCGACGAACTGTTCGCGATGCACGACCTCTGCACGCACGGCCATGCGCGGCTGTCCGAAGGCTATGTGGAGGACGGCTGCGTCGAATGCCCGCTGCACCAGGGGCTGATCGACATCCGCACCGGCGCGCCGAAATGCGCGCCGATCACCGAACCGGTGCGGACCTATCCGATCCGGATCGTCGACGGGCAGGTGGAAGTCAATGTCGGCTGACCCGTTCGTGATCGTCGGCGCCGGGCATGCCGCGCGGCGCACGGCCGAAGCGCTGCGCGAGCGCGACGCGGCGGCGCGCATCGTGATGATCGGCGCGGAGCGCGAGCTGCCGTACGACCGGCCTGCGCTGTCGAAGGATGCGCTGTTGACGGACGGCGGCGAGCAGCGTGCGTTCGTGCGCGCCGCCGCGTGGTACGACGCGCAGCGCATCGAGCTGCGGCTCGGTACGCGCGTCGATGCGATCGAACGCGATGCGCAGCGCGTGCGGCTCGACGATGGCACGACGCTGGCTTATGCGCGGCTCGTGCTCGCGACGGGTTCGCGGGTGCGCATGTTCGGTGGTGAGATCGACGCAGGCGTCACGCCGCACTACGTCCGCACGGTCGACGATGCACGTGCGTTGCGCGCGCAGCTTGCGCCGGGCCGCCGCGTGGCGGTGCTCGGCGGCGGGTTCATCGGGCTGGAGGTCGCGGCGGCGGCGCGCCAGCTCGGGTGTGACGTGACGGTGATCGATCCGGCGCCGCGCCTGCTGCAGCGCGCGTTGCCGGAAGTGGTCGGCGCGTATGCGCATCGGTTGCACGATGCGCGCGGCGTGGTCTTCCAGATGGCGACGCTGCCGCGCGCGATCCGTCGCGCGCCGGGCGGCGGCGCGATCGTCGAGACCGATCACGGCGACGTGCCGGCCGACCTCGTCGTGGTCGGCATCGGTGTGGTGCCGAATGTCGAGGTCGCGCAGGCGGCCGGGCTCGAGGTCGACAACGGGATTCGCGTCGACGCGGGCTGCCGCACGGTCGATCCCGCGATCTTCGCGGCGGGCGAGGTGACGATGCACTTCAATCCGCTGCTCGGGCGTCACGTGCGGATCGAATCGTGGCAGGTGGCCGAGAACCAGCCGGCGGTTGCGGCCGCGAACCTGCTCGGTGCCGACGAGACCTATGCCGAGCTGCCGTGGCTGTGGTCCGATCAGTACGACTGCAACCTGCAGATGCTCGGGCTGTTCGGCAGCGAGCGCACGATCGTCGTGCGCGGCGATCCGGCGAGCGGGCCGTTCACGGTGTTCGGCCTGGGGGATGACGGCAGGATCGTCGCGGTGGCCGCGGCGAACCTGGGGCGCGACATCGGCGCATCGCGCCGGTTGATCGCGGCGGGGGCGGTGCCGGACCCGGTGAAGCTTGCGGATCCGGCGGTGAACCTGAAGACGTTCATGTAGCGGGCGCTCGGTCGTCCGGGCCGGCGTGCGGTGACGATGCCGGCCGGCGCCATGTGCAATCCGCCGGTCCGATCCGGCGGCGTCCGATACGCTCGACGCGTGCCGCAATGTTTGTCGGCAGCCCCGCAACCGGTGCATATTAGCGGCATCGTTCGCCCGACCCGTTGCCCATGACGCCAGACAAAGCCCTCGAACTGAAACGCAGCAAGCGCCGCGCGCTGTGGCTGCTGCTGGCCGCCGTCGCGGTGTTCGTCACGACGATCCTGCTGCCGCGCGGCCCGTGGGTCGACGGCGTCAAGGCCGTGGCCGAAGCCGCGATGGTCGGCGCGCTCGCCGACTGGTTCGCGGTCGTCGCGCTGTTTCGGCGCGTGCCGATCCCGTTCGTGTCGCGCCACACCGAGATCATTCCGAAGAACAAGGACAAGATCGCCGACAACCTCGCGGTGTTCGTGCGCGAAAAATTCCTCGGCCCCGACGCACTCGCCGCGCAGATCCGCCAGCACGATCCCGCGCAGAAACTCGGCGCGTGGCTCGGCGAGCCGGCGAACACCGAGGCGCTCGGCGGCTATGTGACGAAGCTGATGAGTTTCGCGCTCGACATGACCGACGACGCGCGGATCCAGTCGTTCGTGCACGACGCGTTTCGCGCGGTGATCGACCGGATCGACCTGTCGCAATCGGCCGGCGCGATCCTCGACACGCTGACGAAGGACGGCCGCCACCAGGCGCTGCTAGACGACGCGATCGAACAGGTGGTCGACGTGCTCGACAAGGAGGAGAACCGCGAGGTGATCGCGGGTTTCATCGTCGAATGGCTGAAGACGCAGTACCCGAAGGTCGAGAAGATCATGCCGACGCAGTGGTTCGGCGAGAACGGCGCGCGGATGCTCGCGAGCGCGGTGAGCCGCGTGCTGGAAGGCGTGGCGGCCGATCCCGAGCACGAGCTGCGGCAACGTTTCGACCGGACGGTCGTGCGCTTGGCCGAGCGGTTGAAGCACGATCCCGCGTTCATCGAGAAGGGCGAGGAGATCAGGCGCTATATCCGCGACGGCGCCGCGTTCAACGACTATGTGCGTGACCTGTGGGACCAGTTGCGCGCGTGGCTGAAGGCCGATCTCGCGCGCCCCGATTCGGCGCTGCACCGGCAGGCCGCGATGCTCGGCGGCTGGCTCGGTGCGCGGCTCGCGGAGAGCCCGGCATTGCGTGCGTCGCTGAACGAGCACGTCGAGAAGGCCGTGCACGAGATGGCGCCGGATTTCGCGGATTTCCTGATGCGCCACATCCGCGACACGGTACGCAACTGGGATGCGCGCGAGATGTCGCGGCAGATCGAGCTGAACATCGGCAAGGATCTGCAATACATCCGCATCAACGGCACGCTGGTCGGCGGGCTGATCGGGCTCGGGTTGTATCTGGTGTCGCTGGTGCCGCGCTGGGCGGCCGGCTGGCTGCACTGACGCGGGCACGCGCGTTGCGCCCGTGGCGCGATGCGGTGCGCCGCCGGGTTACGCGACCGCCTTGGCGCCGTGCAATTGCAGGCCGAGCGCCTTGATGACTTTCAGGATCGTGCCGAAGCTCGGGTTGCCGTCGTGCGACAGCGCCTTGTACAACCCTTCGCGCGACAGGCCTGCATCGCGCGCGACCTGCGACATGCCGCGTGCGCGGGCGATCACGCCGAGGGCATGCGCGATGAAGGCGGAATCGTCGCCGGCTTCCTGCAGGCACGCGTCGAAGTACTCGGCCATGTCGTCTTCGGTTTTCAGGTGTTCGGCCGAATCCCACGGCCGCGTGTTGATCTTGTTCATCGATCACTCCATGTCGAGGTGCGCGAGCATTGCGTGCGCGGCGCGTATGTCGACCCGTTGCGTCGATTTATCGCCGCCGCAGAGCAGGATCACCCATATCGTTCCGCGCCTTGCGTAATAGATGCGATAGCCGGGGCCGTGGTCGATACGCATTTCGACGACGGGGGAGCCGGCGGATTTCCAGTCGCCCGGATTGCCCATCGACAAGCGGTCGATGCGCGCCTGAATGCGGCGCCTGGCGAGGCGATCGGGCAGGCAGGCAAACCAGGCATCGAAGACGTCGGTGGTCCGGATGCTGTACGTAGGCGCACTGTAGGGCACGGATTGCAGGATGTCAACCATGGTTCACATGCTCGATGAATGGAATCGGTTGCGCCTACGGTAGTGCCGCGCGCGTCGTTCGAGGTCGAATTGGCCGTCAGGCCGATCCTGTCGCGAGGCCGGGGCCGGCCATCCGGTCGAAGCCGGAATTCCGCGAATCCGTCTACAATCAAAAACGTCTTTGCCGCCCGTGCGCGCTCGCCGCGCGCGGGCGGGTCCGTTCGTCCTCCGGCATCCGGAGGCGCCGCCGCGCATCACGCATCGAGCATCGCGTGTTGCGCGGCGAGCAGTGCCGTGGTCTGTGTCCAGTAGGTAAGGCGTCCGCGTGCCGTAGGCCGGCGCGCGTCCTGTACGCCGCGTGTCCGTAGGCCGGGCAGGCGGCATAACCGAGAGTCCCCTTGACGTCCTCGTCCGCCTAAAGGCGGAGGATTCCCACACCTGGCGATGCACGTCCGCATCGGAGAATGTTCAGCGCAGCGTTGATATCACGATCATGCTCGACACCACATTCACTGCAGGCCCACTCTCTTACTCGCAGTCCCGCGATACCTTTCGGCCGCGTCGTGCTGTCTTTCGATCCGCACGCCGAACAGGACTGGGTGGAACCGCTTTCGTCGACTTCCTCGAACGTGGCTCCGTGCGCGATCGCTTTGTAGCGGAGCTTGTTTCGGAAGGACGACCAGGACGCGTCGTAGACGCTCTTCGCCATCCTGGTTCTGGCGAGTTTGACAGCCGACACGTTGCCGACCGCGATGTAATCGAAACGCCGCACCAGATCGAGTGCCAGCTTGTGCTGGAAGTCGGCACGGGTATTCGCCACCTTGGCGTGCAGCTTCGCGATATGCCGCTTGTGCTTTCGCGCCCGCTGCGCTTTCGCCAGCTTTTCCGCCGCGCGTCGACCGAACCGGTCATTCGGCAGTTTTTCTCCGGTCGAAAGTGTGGCGAAGTCTTTCAGGCCGAGATCGATGCCGACGCCGGAACGGATCGGGCGGGCCTGAACATCCGGCATCTCGATCACGATGTTGAGAAACCAGTTGCCGCGTGCATCCTGCGCGAAGTTGGTTCCGTCCTTGATCTTGCCTTCGGGAAGCGCCCGGCTGTTGAACACGCGGAAGGTGTTGCCGGCGAAACGAAACGCGTCACCCTCACGCTTCAGGTCGCGGCCCTTCAGAGGCACCCAGCCAAGCGATTTCTTGCCGCGATAACGCAGGTAAGGCCGACGGTGCTGACTGCGCGACTTCGCATATTGCTCGCACGTCGCGTTGACCGTGCCGGAGTGGATGCCGAGCGCCTTGCTGCTACCCGTGGTCAGCACATTCAAATCAAAACCCGTTGGCCACCTCTTGTTCCACTTGAGCGCGTGCTTCTGCGTGTCGTTGCAGAAGTTCCAGACGTAGTTCACCGCACGGCTCTGCTTGTTGAGCAGTCCGTTGAGCGACTTCACTCGGTAGCGGTAGACAAGGACCATGCCGGTGATCCTAACCCGTCGAAGAAGCTGCCTGTCAACAGCACGCCTGTCCTTCCCGCCATCAAGGGCGGGGTTTCTCGGAGCAAATTTTGATGAAAGCATCGGATCTGTTCGTGAAGGCGCTGGAAGCCGAAGGCGTCGAGTACGTGTTCGGCATTCCCGGCGAGGAAAACCTCGATCTGCTCGAATCGCTGCGGCGATCGAAGATCAAGCTCGTGCTGACCCGGCACGAGCAGGCGGCCGGGTTCATGGCCGCCACCTACGGCCGCCTGACGGGCCGCACCGGCGTGTGTATCGCCACGCTCGGGCCCGGCGCGACGAACTTCGTGACGGCCGCCGCCTATGCGCAGCTCGGCGGCATGCCGATGCTGATGATCACCGGGCAGAAGCCGATCAAGTCCAGCAAGCAGGGCCACTTCCAGATCGTCGACGTGGTCGACATGATGCAGCCGCTCACGAAGTTCACGCGGCAGATCGTGTCGATCGGCAACATCCCGTCGGCCATACGCGAGGCGTTCCGCCGCGCGGAGGAAGAGCGCCCGGGCGCCGCGCACCTCGAGCTGCCGGAAGACATCGCGCACGAGGAGGGCGACGGCAAGCCGATCCCGCGCAGCTACAGCCGGCGGCCGGTGGCCGAGGAGAAGGCGGTCGCGCATGCGGTCGACGCAATCCAGGCCGCGCGGCATCCGCTCCTGATGATCGGCGCGGGCGGCAACCGCAAGACCACCTGCAAGATGCTGCTCGAATTCGTCGACAAGACGGGCATCCCGTTCTTCACGACGCAGATGGGCAAGGGCGTGATCGACGAGACGCACCCGCTGTGGCTCGGCAACGCGACGCTGT
This sequence comes from Burkholderia sp. AU31652, assembly GCF_002223155.1. NCBI lineage: Bacteria > Pseudomonadati > Pseudomonadota > Betaproteobacteria > Burkholderiales > Burkholderiaceae > Burkholderia > Burkholderia sp. AU31652. The sequence continues at coordinate 847,324 of NZ_NKFG01000005.1, forward strand.
CCGACGGCGATTTCGTGCACCGCGCGATCGAGCATGCGGACTGCATCATCAACGTCGGCCACGACGTGATCGAGAAGCCGCCGTTCTTCATGCGTACCGACGACAAGACCGTGATCCACGTGAACTTCCTCGGCGCGCAGGTCGACCCCGTCTATTTCCCGCAGATCGAGGTGGTCGGCGACATCGCGAACGCGGTGTGGCAGATGAAGGAGGCGGTGACGCCGCAATCGCACTGGGATTTCGAGCGCTTCCGGATGATCAAGGAGCATTTCGACGCGCATCTGCAGAAGGGGCAGCACGACTCGCGCTTCCCGATGTACCCGGTGCGGATCGTCAACGATCTGTACAACGCGATGCCGGTCGACGGCATCGTCTGTCTCGACAACGGGATGTACAAGATCTGGTTCGCGCGCTACTGGCGCGCGCACGAGCCGAATTCGCTGCTGCTCGACAACGCGCTCGCGTCGATGGGTGCCGGGCTGCCGTCGGCGATCGCGACGAAGATCGTGCATCCGCAGCGCAAGGTGATCGCCGTGTGCGGCGACGGCGGTTTCATGATGAATTCGCAGGAGCTCGAAACGGCCGTGCGGCTGAAGCTCGACCTCGTCGTGATGATCCTGCGCGACGACGCGTTCGGGATGATCCGCTGGAAGCAGGAGAACATGAATTTCCCCGATTTCGCGATGACGCTGCAGAACCCCGATTTCGTCGCGTATGCGCAAAGCTACGGTGCGCACGGGCATCGTGTCGAATCGGCCGACGATCTCGAGCCGCTGCTGCGCGAGTGTTTCTCGTCGCCGGGCGTGCACGTGATCGACGTGCCGATCGACTATTCGGACAACGAGCGCGTGCTGAACCGCGAGATCAAGCGCCTGTCGGCGCAACTCTGAATGCCACGTTCACAGGAAGGAGTCGTTCCATGTTGAAGGAAACCTATCCGTACTACCTCGCCAACGAAGCCGTCTACGCGAACACCGATCTGGAGGTGACGGACAAGTTCAGCGGCAAGGTCGCGACACGCGTCGCGCTGGCCGATGCGAAGGCCATCGACGCGGCGATCGGCGCGGCGGTCGATGCCGCGAAGCCGATGCGCGAGTTGCCGGCCTACAAGCGGCAGGCCGTGCTCGACCATTGTGTCGCGCGCTTTCGCGAGCGCTTCGACGAGCTGGCCGAGGCGCTGTGCATCGAGGCCGGCAAGCCGATCAACGATTCGAAGGGCGAAGTGACGCGGCTGATCGACACGTTCCGCGTGGCGTCCGAGGAATCGGTGCGGATCGACGGCGAAATCATCAACCTCGAGATCTCCGCGCGTGCGCAGGGCTATACGGGCTACACGAAGCGCGTGCCGATCGGCCCGTGCTCGTTCATCTCACCGTTCAACTTCCCGCTGAATCTCGCCGCGCACAAGGTCGCACCCGCGCTCGCGGCCGGCTGTCCGTTCGTGCTCAAGCCGGCGAGCCGCACGCCGATCGGCGCGCTGATCATCGGCGAAGTGCTCGCGGAAACCGACTTGCCGAAGGGCGCATTCTCGGTGCTGCCCGCGCATCGCGACGGTGCCGACCTGTTCACGACCGACGAGCGGTTCAAGCTGCTGTCGTTCACGGGTTCGCCGGCCGTCGGCTGGGCGTTGAAGGAGAAGGCCGGCAAGAAGAAAGTCGTGCTGGAACTCGGCGGCAACGCGGCCGCGATCGTCGATGCGGATCAGCGCGACCAGCTCGACTACGTGGTCGAGCGCCTTGCGTTCGGCGCGTATTACCAGTCGGGCCAGAGCTGCATCGGCGTGCAGCGGATCCTCGTGCATGCCGACCTGTACGACGCGCTGCGCGAGAAACTGATCGCGAAGACGCGTTCGCTGAAGATGGGCGACCCGAAGGATCCGTCGACGTTCGTCGGCCCGATGATCTCCGAATCCGAATCGCGCCGGCTGTCGGGCTGGATGGACGCGGCCGTCGCGGCCGGCGCGAAGATCGTCGCGGGCGGCAAGGTCGATGGCGCGATGTTCGAGGCGACGCTGCTGGAAAACGTCGGGCGCGAACAGGACCTGTACCGGAAGGAGGCATTCGGCCCCGTCGCGATCCTCGAGAAGTTCGACCGCTTCGACGAGGCGCTCGCGCGCGTGAACGACAGCGACTTCGGGCTGCAGGCCGGCGTGTTCACCGATTCGCTCGCGCATGCGCAGCGCGCGTGGGACGAGCTGGAGGTCGGCGGCGTCGTGATCAACGACGTGCCGTCGTTCCGCGTCGACAACATGCCGTACGGCGGCGTGAAGGATTCGGGCCTCGGCCGCGAAGGGATCCGCTACGCGATCGAGGACATGACCGAGCCGCGGCTGATGGTCGTGCGGCGCCGGTAACGCGCGGGCAGGCGGCGCGGTGCCGCGACGGCACGCGGGCGGGCGATCGGGCCGGCCCGCGTGCCGTTTTTCATGGTGCCGCACACCTTGGGCCGGCGCCGGGCCCGCACCGTGACTGACTCGCACGGCGGGCGGCTCGAACGCGCTCGACTGCCGGCCTCGCCTCGTGATGTAATCGCGCGAAACTGCCGACCGGGGTACGACACCGGAACGCGCGAATTCATTCTTCACGAGGTCGATTCATGTCCCCCGTCTCGGCATTCAAGCTGGTTTTGTTGTCATTTCTCGCGATCGTCGCGCTCGAATGCATCGCCAAGCGGCTGCGGTTGCCGCCCGCGGCCGCGCTGCTGATCGGCGGCATCGGCATCGCGTTCATTCCCGGCCTGCCGCCGATCAATCTCGATCCGGAACTGGTGTTGCTGGTGTTCCTGCCGCCGCTGCTGATGGACGGCGCGTACTTCTCGGTGTGGGAGGAGTTCAAGCGCAACGTCGGCGGCATCCTGCTGCTCGCGATCGGCGCGGTCGTGTTCACGACGTTCGCGGTCGGCTTCGCCGTGCACTGGGTGGCGCCGTCGCTGCCGTGGGCCGCGTGCTTCGCGCTCGGCGCGATCGTGTCGCCGCCCGACGCCGTGGCGGCGAAGGCCGTGCTCGAGCGCGTCGCGCTGCCGCGCCGGCTGATGGTGCTGCTCGAAGGCGAAAGCCTGCTGAACGATGCGGCCGGCCTCGTGCTGTTCCGCTTCGCGGTCGTCGCGGCGCTGTCGGGCACCTTCAGCCTCGGCCACGCGGTCGTGGGTTTCGCGGAACTCGGGCTCGGCGGCGTGGTGGTCGGCTTCGTGGTCGGCAAGCTCGTCGTGTGGTTCCTGAAGCTGCTCGACGACGACTATCTCGTGATCACCGTCGCGGTGATCGCCGGCTGGATCGCGTATATCGCCGGGGAAATGGTCGAAGTGTCCGGCGTGATCGCCACCGTCACGGCCGGCATGATCGTCGGCTGGCATCAGCACGAGGTGTTCTCGGCGGCGGTGCGCACGCGCGGCACCGCGTTCTGGCAGGTCATCGTGTTCCTGCTCGAAGCGATGGTGTTCGTGCTGATCGGGCTGTCGCTGCGCGGCGCGATCCACCGGCTCGGCGGTTTCGAGCAGGTGCTCGCCACGATGGTGCCGCCGATGCTCGCGGTGCTGGCGGCGGTGATCGTGTCGCGCTTCGTGTGGATCTACGCGGTCGAGGCGCTGAAGTGGCCGGTGCGCGGGATCGCGCGGCGCGGCGAAGCGCCCGACTGGAAGGCCGCGACGATCATGAGCTGGGCCGGGATGCGCGGCGTCGTCACGCTGGCGATCGCGCTGTCGCTGCCCGAGGCGATGCCCGGCCGCGACGTGATCCTGGTCGCGTCGTTCGCGGTGATCCTCGTCACCGTGCTGCTGCAGGGCACGACGATCGGGCCGCTGATCCGGCTGCTGCGCCTGCCGCAGCGCGAAGAACGCGCGTCGCACCACCTGACCGAGCCGCAGACGTGGGCATACGTCGAGGCGGCGCAGCTTGCGGCGATCCAGCCGCTCGTGCGCGACGAGAACGGGGTCGTGATCCATCCGCGCCTGCTCGAGCAGTACACGTATCGTGCGGAATTGACGGAAAGGGCGAAGAACGAGCCGACGTATCCGGCTGAAGTGCGTGCCGCGCACTACGACGTCGTGCTGGCCGCGATCCGGGCCGGGCGCGCGGAACTGTTGCGCCTGCACCGTTCGGGGCGCATCCACGACGAGATGCTGCACGCGCTCGAACGCGACCTCGACCTGCAGGAAGTGTCCGCGCAGCACGCGCGCGGGTAAGGCCGCACACCTCCGTCACATCGCCATCGAGCGGCCGGCGTCAGCCGGCCCGAAGCGCGCCCGGCCGATCGTTGCCCGGCGCGCTTTTTTTCTTTCGCGTGCCCGCCGATGGGGTGGATATTCATCCGGCCCTCAAATGCGACGGCAGCCAGCCTTGCAGCGCATGCAAGCCTTATCGCGCGGGTCTCGCAAACGTTATCGTCTTTCGAATCCGGAAATGATCCGATTTAACTGTTTCCGTCTCTTTGTGCATATTTGGCAAAACTAAACCGGATTGAGATAGATGCTGTGTTCTAATTTCATTTAGAATTAGCCGGTTATGTTTATTGAGAGAAAGGATGCGGAGGTAATACGGCCGCCAACGGGGAGAAATCGGCGTCCGAAACCCTGCAAGGCGGTGCCGACAGGCCAATTCGGCGGAATCAGGCGGGGTTTTCAACCGCTGAAATAAGATAGCGTCCAAGTCTGATAAACAACTCCTATGAAAGAATCGATTGGAGAATCGGCGTTTGAAACTGTATTTATGAAAGAATCGAGCGGTGATAATGCCTCGGATTGTCTTGAATCGGGGTTATCGGTCCTTCTCGTCGACGATCAACCGTTCGTCGGCGAGGTGATCCGCCGCGCGCTGCGCAGCGAACATGACATCGACCTGCACGTGTGCACCGACGCGCACCGGGCGATGGCGGTCGCGCGCGACGTGAAGCCGACGGTCATCCTGCAGGATCTCGTGATGCCGGAGATCGACGGCCTCGATCTGGTCCGCGCGTGGCGCGCGGACGCCGGCACCGCTCGCGTGCCGATCATCGTGCTGTCCGCGAAGGAGGAGCCGATCGTCAAGCGCGAGGCGTTCATCGCCGGCGCGAACGACTATCTGGTGAAGCTCCCCGACGCGATGGAGCTGGCTGCCCGCATCCGCTATCACTCGAATTCTTACCTGATGTCCCGGCAGCGCGACGAGGCGCTCGATTTCCTGTCGCACGACATGCGTTCGCCGCAGACGTCGATCCTCGCGCTGCTCGACGTCTACCGGACCGAGCACGGCGAGATGCCGGCGATCATGGAGCGCATTGCCGGCCATGCGCGGCGCGCGCTCGCGCTGGCCGACGGCTTCATCCACCTGACCCGCGCGCAGTCCGAGCGCCGCGCGCACGAGGTCGTGAGTCTCAACGAGATCGTGCTCGACGCCGTCGACCAGCTGTGGGAGAAGGCGGCCGGGCTCGGCAGCCGGGTCGCCGCGCACGTGCCCGATACCGAATGCGTGACGATGGGCGACCGCATGATGCTGACGCGCGCGGTCGCGAACCTGATCGACAACGGGCTGAAGTACGGCCCGGCCGGCACGGACGTGCACTGCACGCTGGGCAGCGAGGACGGCGCCTGGCTGATCGGTGTCGAGGACACCGGCGCGGGAATCGCGCCGGCGCAGCGCACGGCCGCGACCGAGTCGTTCGTGCAGCTCGAATCCGCGCATGGCGCGGCGCGCGGCGGCTTCGGCCTCGGGCTCGCGTTCGTCCGCGCGACGGCGGCGCGGCATCGCGGCCAGATCCTGATGCGCAATACGGCGCGCGGCTTCATGGTCGCGCTTCGGCTGCCGGCGCAAGCGGAGCGGTGATGTCGCGGCGCGGCCTGCCGGCGCCGCGCTGCCCGAGAGACCCTGATGCGCTCGTGGCGCGCCGTCCGGCGCGCCGGCGGGCGTGGATTTTTTCAACGCAGATTTTATAAAGCCCATAACGAACATGGCCACCGTGACGCCCCGCGCGACCAATGAAAGCCTGCATCCGACGATCGGCGCTGCCCGGCTGACGCTCGGCAATCGCATCCTGCTCAGCTTCGGCGTGCTGTTCGTGCTGATGCTGGTGACAGCCGGCGTCTCTTACGAGCGACTGCGCGCGATCAACAGCGAAGCCGTCAGCATCGAGCGCGACTCGCTGCCGGGCGTCTACCTTGCGTCGTCGCTGCGCGGTTCGGTCAACGAATCGTTCATGCTGCTGCAGCAGGCGACGTTCGTCGAAACCGATCCCGACAGCGTGCATCGCGATCTCGCGAAGATCGCCGATGCGCTGAAGGAAGTCGAGGCGTTGTCGGTCGACTATCAGAGTACGACGTTCCGCGACGACGACCGGCAGCGCTTCGCGGCGTTCCGCGGCGCGTTCGACCACTACGTGCCGCTGCTGAACGACGCCGTGCAGAAGAGCCGCGTGTCCCGCGAGGAGGCCGTCGCCGCGTACGCGAAAGTGCTGCCCGCGTGGACCGAGGTCGTGCGCAACGCGAACGTGCTGGTGCAGGAAAACCGCAAGTTCGCCGAGCAGTCCGCGAAGCTGATCCGCGAATCCGTGCAGGACACGGAAGTCGTGCTCGTCGGCGCGCTGACGATCATGCTGCTGTCCGCGCTCGGGCTCGGCTACCTGCTGTACCGGTCGGTGACCGTCCCGATGGCGCGGCTCGTCGAGGTGCACGACGTGATGCGCACCGGCAACCTGACGCGCCGCCTCGACCTGCGCCGCCGCGACGAATTCGGCACGCTGGAGACGGGCTTCAACCGGATGGCCGACGAGCTGACCGAGCTCGTCGCCCGCGCGCAGCAATCGTCGCTGCAGGTGACGACGTCGGTGGCCGAGATCGCGGCGACGTCGCGCGAGCAGCAGGCGACCGCGAACGAAACCGCGGCCACGACGACCGAGATCGGCGCGACCTCGCGCGAGATCTTCGCGACGTCGCGCGACCTGCTGCGCACGATGAACGAGGTGGCCGGCGTGGCCGAGCAGTCGGCGACGCTCGCGGGCGTGAGCCAGAGCGGGCTCACGCGGATGGGCGAGACGATGCGCAGCGTGATGGACGCGGCCGGTTCGGTGAATGCGAAGCTCGCGATCCTCAACGAGAAGGCGCTGAACATCAACCAGGTGGTCGCGACGATCACCAAGGTGGCCGACCAGACCAACCTGCTGTCGCTGAACGCGGCGATCGAGGCCGAGAAGGCCGGCGAATACGGCCGCGGCTTCGCGGTCGTCGCGACCGAGATCCGCCGCCTCGCCGACCAGACGGCGGTGGCGACCTACGACATCGAGCAGACGGTCAAGGAAATCCAGTCGGCGGTGTCGGCGGGCGTGATGGGGATGGACAAGTTCTCCGAGGAAGTGCGCCGCGGGATGCTCGACGTGCAGCAGGTCGGCGGGCAGCTGTCGCAGATCATCGCCGAGGTGCAGACGCTCGCGCCGCGCTTCCAGATGGTCAACGAAGGGATGCAGACGCAGGCGAACGGCGCCGAGCAGATCACGCAGGCGCTGTCGCAGCTGTCGGAGGCCGCGCAGCAGACGGCCGAGTCGCTGCGCCAGTCGTCGCAGGCGATCGACGACCTGACGCTCGTCGCGAACCAGTTGCGCACCAGCGTGTCGCGCTTCAAGGTCGACGCGTGACGCGCGCCGACCCGCAGAACGGCGCCCACGCGCTGTTCCTGATGTTCGAGCTCGATGGCGGGCGCTATGCGCTCGACGCAGCCGGCATCGACGAGGTGCTGCCGCTCGCGGTCACGAAGGCCGTGCCCGGCGCACCCGACTGGATCGCCGGGCTGCTGATGCGCGGCGGCCAGCCGGTGCCGGTGATCGACGTGCCGATGCTGGCGCTCGGGCGCCGCGCCCATGCGCTGCGCTCGACGCGGCTCGTGATGGTCCGCTACCGCGCGGACGAAGCGGGCGGCGAGCGCACGATCGGGCTGATCGTCGAGCGTGCGACGCAGACGATGCGGATCGACCGCGCGGCGTTCCGCTCGAGCGGCATCTCGACCGCACGCACGCGCTGGCTCGGGCCCGTCGCGAATACGCCCGATGGTGTCGTGCAGCAGGTATCGGTATCCGACCTGGTCGACGACGTCGCGCGCCTGTATCTGTTCGATGGCCTGCCTGGCCACGGGGGAGAGTCAGCATGAAAGAGTCCGAATCGCGATTTCGCGGCTGGCTGCTGCGCGAGACCGGCATCGACCCCGATTCGCTCGGCAACGATTTCCTGATCCGCGCGCTGACGGAACGCGTGCACGCGCTGCAGGCGGACGGCGAGCGCCTGCCGTCGGCGGCGCGGCCGCCCGTCACGCAGGACGCGCTCGACGCCTACTGGCAGCAGCTCAACGCATCGGCCGACGAGCGGCGTGCGCTGATCGAGCTGTTCGTCGTGCCCGAAACCTGGTTCTTCCGCGACCGGGAGGCCTTCGCGACGCTCGCGCGGCTCGCGACGGAGCGGCTCGCCGCGCTGCCCGGCCGGGTGATCCGCGTGCTGAGCGCGCCGTGCTCGACGGGCGAGGAGCCGTATTCGGCGGCGATGGCGCTGCTCGACGCGGGGCTCGACCCGGCCAGCTTCACGATCGACGCGATCGACCTCAGCACGCGCGCGATCGAGCAGGCGCGGCTCGGCTGCTACGGGCGCAATGCGTTCCGCGGCACCGCGACGGAGTTTCGCGCGCGGCACTTCACGCCGACCCGCGACGGCTGGCTGCTCGACGAGCGCGTGCGCGCGTGCGTGCAGTTCAGTCAGTCGAACCTCGTCGAACCGGCCGTGGATACCGGCATTCGCTACGATTTCGTGTTCTGCCGCAACGTGCTGATCTACTTCGATCGCGACGCGCAGGATCGCGTGATCCGCTCGCTCGACGCGCGTCTGGCCGACGACGGCATGCTGTTCGTCGGGCCGGCGGAAACGGGCGTCGCGATGCGGCACGGGATGCGCTCGGCGCGCGTGCCGCTGGCGTTCGCGTTTCATCGCGAGCCCGCCGCGGCGGCGGGCGATGTATTCGCGGCCCGGCCGGCGGCGCCGCTGGCGGCGGCCGCGCCGTATCGGCGCGCGGAGCGTTTCACGGTCGCGCCGCTCGCGGCGACGCGCTCGGTGCTGGCGGTCGCGCCGCCGGCGTGGCTCGGCGACACGCGTCAGCCGTTCGCGGCGCCGCCGCCCGCCATGCACGCGGCCGCGTTCGACGCACGGGGCGACCAGCCGGTGACGGCGGCCGAACCGGCCGCGTCGCTCGCCCCGGTTGCGGAGCGCGCCGCGCCGACGCTGGAAGATGCGCAGGCGCTGGCGAATGCCGGCGCGTTCGACGAGGCCGAGCGCGTGCTCGCGCAATTCTCGGCGCGCGTCGGGCCGCATGCCGATGCGTTCTACCTGAACGGGCTGATCGCGGACGCGCGCGGTCGCGCCGCGGAAGCCGGCGACTTCTACCGGAAGGCGCTGTACCTGCGGCCCACGCACCACGAAGCGCTGACCCATCTCGCGACGCTGCTCGACGTCGGCGGCGATCGTGCGGGCGCGCAATGGCTGCTCGAGCGCGCACGGCGCTCGGCCGGCTGACAAGAGATGGGTTGGGGACCGACACCGCGATGACCAGAGGAATCCATGAACCGCGCCGCCGCTGCCATTGACGAGACGACGATCGACGTCGACGATTGCTGGAACCGGATCGGCACGCGCGGCGACCGCTCGTGCGAGCGGCTGAACGACTGCCTGCGCTGCCTGAACTGCCCGGTGTACGCGTATCACGCGGCGAAGCTGCTCGAGCGCCCGCTCGACAGTGCCGAGATGGCCGACACCACGCGCCGGATGAGCGCACCCGGCGCGCCGCACATGCACGACGCCGATGCCGATACGCACCACGCGGCGCTGGCGTTCCGCGTGGCCGACGAATGGCTCGCGCTGCCGATCGGCGTGCTGCGCGAGATCGCCGGCACGCGCCCGATTCATTCGCTGCCGCATCGCCGCCATTCGGCCGTGCGCGGCGTGGTCAACATCCGCGGCACGCTGCGCATCGCGATCTCGATCGGCGCGCTGCTCGGCCTCGATGCCGGCAAGGGCGGCAACGGCGGTGACGACGGCCGCTTCACGCGGCTGCTGGTGGCGGCGCACCAGGGCGAGCCGGTCGTGTTTCCGGTCGACGAAGTCGAGGGCGTGCTGCGCTTCGGCGCCGCCGACTGGGTGCCCGTGCCGGCAACGGCCGGGCGCGCGAGCGCCGGCCTGTCGCGCGGCGTGCTGTCGTGGCGCGGCAAGTCGGTGGGCCTGCTCGACGACGACCGCCTGTTCGACGCAGTCACACGGAGCATGCGATGAGCGGCGATGACGACCTGAGCCACCTGTCGCTGCTCGAGCTGTATCGCGAGGAGACGCGCACGCAGACCCAGGCGCTGTCCGAGCGGCTGCTCGCGCTCGAATCGGGCGAACCCGATTCCGTCGCGCTCGAGGCATGCATGCGCGCCGCGCATTCGCTGAAGGGCGCCGCGCGCATCGTCGGCGTGCCGCTCGGCGTCGATATCGCGGGGCGGATGGAAGAGTGCTTCGTCGCCGCGCAGGCCGGCACGATCGCGCTGACGGCCACGCACGTCGACGTGCTGCTGGCGGGCGTCGATCTGCTGGTGCGCGTCGGCGATCCGCAGGGGCAGCCCGTCACGCAGACGGAGATCGACGTGTTCGCGGCGGCGCTGACCGGCGCGGACGGCGCGCAGACGATGCAGGCGGCGGCCGCGGCCCCGCCGCCGCCGGTGCCGCCGTCGATCGTCCCGTTTCGGGAGCACGACGGCGCCGCGAACGAACCCGTCGGGGCCAGCGCCGCGGTGCCCCCGCTCGCCGTATCGGGCGGCGTGCCCGATCCGGCCCAGGCCGGCCGCGTGGCCGGCGCCGGCGCGATGCGCCGCGTGCGTGCGGATACGCTGAACCGGCTGCTGAGCCTGTCCGGCGAATCGCTGGTCGAATCGCGCTGGCTCAAGCCGTTCGCCGAATCGATGCTGCGCGTGAAGCGCGCCCAGCGCGACGCGGCCCGGTCGCTGGATTTGATGTACGAACAATTCGCCGACGATCTCGACGCGGGCATGCTCGCGTCGATGAACGAAGTGCGGCACATGCTCAACGACCTGCAGCGTTCGCTCGCCGAGCGCATGGACGAATTCGACCGCTTCGAGCGGCGCAGCACGCATATTGCCGAGCAACTGTACGACGAAGCGCTGCAGTGCCGGATGCGGCCGTTCGGCGACGCGACGCGCGCGTATCCGCGCATCGTCCGCGATCTCGCGCGCTCGCTCGGCAAGCAGGTGCGTTTCTCGATCGTCGGCGAGGGTACGCAGGTCGACCGCGACATCCTCGACCTGCTCGACGCGCCGCTCGGCCACCTGCTGCGCAACGCGATCGACCACGGTGTCGATTCGCCGGACGCACGGCGTGCGCGCGGCAAGCCGGCCGAGGCGAGCGTGACGCTGGAGGCGCGCCACAGCGCCGGCTCGCTGCTGGTCAGCGTGATCGACGACGGGCCCGGTGTCGACATGGACGCGCTGCGCGCGGCCGTCGTGCGCCAGCGCCTGACCGACGACGAGACGGCCGCGCGCCTGTCCGATCCGGAACTGCTCGAATTCCTGCTGCTGCCGGGCTTCTCGATGCGCGATGCGGTGACCGACGTGTCGGGCCGCGGCGTCGGGCTCGACGCGGTGCAGGAGATGGTGCGCGGCGTGCGCGGCGCGGTGCGGATCTTCAACGAACCGGGCGCGGGCATGCGTTTCGTGCTGCAGTTGCCGCTCACGCTGTCGGTGATCCGCAGCCTGCTCGTCGAAGTGGGTGGCGAGCCGTATGCGTTTCCGCTCGCGCACGTGCGCCGCACGCTCGAACTCGCGCACGACGATATCGACGTGCTCGAAGGGCAGCCGCATTTTCCGTTCGACGGCCGGCGCGCGGGCCTCGTCGCCGCGCACCAGTTGCTCGATGCGGGCGAGCCCGACGTCGCGCGCACGAGCACGGCGGTCGTGGTCGTCGGCGCGGAGCCCGAGTTGTACGGCGTCGCGGTCGACCGCTTCCTCGGCGAGCGGATGCTCGTCGTGCAGCCGCTCGACAGCCGCCTGCACAAGATCCAGAACATCGCGGCCGGCGCGCTGCTCGAGAACGGCGACCCGGTGCTGATCGTCGACGTCGAGGACCTGATCCGCTCGGTCGACAAGCTCGTGCGCGGCGGGCAGCTCGCGCGGCTCACGCGTGATCCGCAACTCGCGCTCGCCGACCGGCGCCGCCGTGTGCTCGTCGTCGACGATTCGCTGACGGTGCGCGAGCTCGAACGCAAGCTGCTCGAAAAGCGCGGCTACGACGTGACGGTCGCGGTCGACGGGATGGAAGGCTGGAACGCGGTGCGCAGCGACGGGTTCGATCTCGTCGTCACGGACGTCGACATGCCGCGCATGGACGGCATCGAGCTCGTCACGCTGATCAAGGGCGATCCGATGCTCAAGCGCGTGCCGGTGATGATCGTGTCGTACAAGGATCGCGACGAGGATCGCCGTCGCGGGCTCGATGCGGGCGCCGACTACTACCTCGCGAAGAGCAGCTTCCACGACGAAGCGCTGCTCGATGCCGTGCACGACCTGATCGGGGATGCGCGCCGATGAACATCGGCATCGTCAACGACCTGCCGCTGGCCGTGGAGGCGCTGCGCCGCGTGATCGCGCTGCGCGCGGACCACCGCGTGCTGTGGGTCGCGACCGACGGCGACGAGGCGGTCGATTTCTGCGTTGCGCATCCGCCCGACGTGGTGCTGATGGATCTCGTGATGCCGAAGGTCGACGGCGTCGCCGCGACGCGCCGGATCATGGCGCGTGCGCCGTGCGCGATCCTGATCGTGACGGCGAGCGTCAGCGCGAACACGTCGTCGGTGTACGAGGCGATGGGTGCCGGTGCGCTCGATGCGGTCGACACGCCGACGCTCGCGCTCGGGCTGTCGACGGACGCGTCGCCGCAGGCGCTGCTCGCGAAGATCGACCAGATCGGCCGGCTGCTCGAAAGCCGCACCGCGGCGCTCGTGCCGCCGGGGCCGGCGCCCGAGCGCGGGCAGCCGACGCTCGTCGCGATCGGCGCGTCGGCGGGCGGCCCGACCGCGCTGACCGCGCTGCTGCGGGCGCTGCCGGGTGATTTTCCGGCGGCGATCGTGATCGTCCAGCACGTCGACCAGGCATTCGCGCTCGGGATGGCCGAGTGGCTCGACGGCTATACGCGACTGCCGGTGCGCGTCGCGCGGCAGGGCAGCGTGCCGCAGGCCGGCGAGGTGCTGCTCGCGGCGACCAACGATCACCTGACCCTGTCGCCGCGCGGCGTGCTCGGCTATACGCGGCATCCGGTCGAGACGCCGTACCGGCCGTCGATCGACGTGTTCTTCAACAGCGTCGCCGACGGCTGGCAGGGCGAGGCGTTCGGCGTGCTGCTGACGGGCATGGGGCGCGACGGCGCGCTCGGCCTGAAGGCGATGCGTGCGAAGGGCTGCTACACGATCGCGCAGGACGAGGCGACCAGCGCCGTCTACGGGATGCCGAAGGCGGCCGCGGCGATCGGCGCGGCGTCGGCGATCCTGCCGCTCGAGCGGATCGCGCCCCAACTGATCTCGCGCATCGCGCGTCCGCTGCGCGACTGACGGCGCCGAGGGGTGCGCGCGGTGCCGTGCCGTGGCCACGTTGCGGGCGGCGCGAGGCGTCGCGTACAATGGCGGCCAGCGGAGATGGCATGCCTCCCTGCGGTCGTATTCGGCGCGTTGTTGCGCACGGTGCGGCCCTCAACCGCCGGTTCGCCCGGCTGATGATGCCTGCGTGTTCCTGGGTCGTCAGGAGGTCGCAGGCCGTCCATGCGGGTTTCTGCCGCCCAGGTTTTGATGTTCCGTCGAATCTGGAAATCATGTTCTTCACGACTTCTGCCGATCTTCTCGCGACCGTGCGCTATGTGTGCCGCTGGCTCGCGCTCTCGGCCCTGCTCGGCACGCTGGCCGGCACGGCTTCCGCCCTGTTCCTGATCGCGCTCGACTGGGCGACCGGCACGCGCGTCGCGCATCCGTGGCTGCTGTGGGGGCTGCCGGCCGCCGGTTTCGCGACCGGCTGGATCTACCATCGCTTCGGCCAGTCCGTCGCGCGCGGCAACAACCTGCTGATCGACGAGATTCACGACCCGAAGGCGCTGGTGCCGAAGCGGATGGCGCCGCTCGTGCTCGTCGCGACCGTCGTCACGCACCTGTTCGGCGGCTCGGCTGGGCGCGAGGGTACGGCCGTGCAGATGGGCGGCGCACTCGCCGATCGCGTCACGCAGGTGTTCCGTCTCGATCGCGAACATCGCCGCGTGCTGCTGATGGGCGGCATCGCGGCCGGTTTCGCCTCGGTGTTCGGCACGCCGCTCGCGGGCGCCGTGTTCGGGCTCGAGGTGCTCGCGATCGGGCGCGTGCGGTACGACGCGCTGCTGACCTGCGTGGCCTCCGCGATCGTCGCGGACGTCGTCTGTCGCGCGTGGGGCGTGCATCACACGGCCTATGCGATTCCGTTCGTGCCGGCCGTGTCGGCGACGGGGCTGGCGGTGACGGTCGTCGCGGGCATCGCGTTCGGCGTGGTCGGGCGGTTGTTCGCGTTTGCGACGCATGCGTTGACCGCGTGGTTCAGGCGAGCCGTCCGCTATGCGCCGCTGCAGCCAGTGCTCGGCGGCCTGCTGGTCGCCACGGCCGCCACCGCGCTGAACGTGCCGCAGTATCTCGGTCTCGGCATCCCGACGATCGAGGCCGCGTTCCATGGGCCGCTGCCGCTCTACGATTTCGCGGGCAAGTTCGCGTTCACCGTCGTCACGCTGGCGTCGGGGTTCAAGGGCGGCGAAGTGACGCCGCTGTTCTACATCGGCGCGACGCTCGGCAACGCGCTCGGCCAGGTGCTGGCGCTGCCGGTGCCCGTGCTCGCGGGGCTCGGCTTCGTCGCGGTGTTCGCCGGTGCGGCCAATACGCCGATCGCGTCGACGATCATGGCGATCGAACTGTTCGGCGCGGATATCGGCGTGTACGCGATTGTCGCGTGTGTCGTCGCGTATCTGTTCTCGGGGCACGCGGGAATCTATCGCGCGCAGCGGGTGGCGGTAGGGAAGGGCGCGCAGGTGGAGGTTGAGTGAGCGGGAGAAAGCATGACCTCTGCTCATTTCCGTCAATCGTGCACCGATGCCATTGACCGAATTCCGAAAACCCACCAGGGAGCACCCAATGACGCTGGAAGACCTTCTGATCGAAGCGCGGCGCCTAGCCAGACCGTCCCGTCAATACCGCTTCGCGGAAGACGGCGAACCCGTCACCGGCTACTGGCATGGCGTCGAGGCGGGCGCGTTGTGCGTTTCCGTCGAGCGCGACGGCACATGGCTGAACGTGTATCTCGACGCGGACGGCGCATCAGGCCGCGTGGAAACCGCCGCGCAACCCGTTCGGTCCGAACGCTCGCTGTGCCGCTCCGACGCGATATCGCTCCCGCCGATCGAAGCGGTGTTCCGCTTAGGCTCTGCCGCGATCGACACCTATCTCGGCGCACACGGCTGGCAACGCGAATGGGGATTCAACAGCAACTTCAAGGGCATCGCGGCGCACGACTACGAGCGTGAGTGGATGGCGCAATGCCCGCTGTACACGGGCGGGGTGGTCGCCGTCGCGGGCGGGTGGAACATGCCCTGGCCCGACGACGACGAACTGGTCGACCTCGATCTCGTCCTCTGGACGTTCGAGGAATCGGAGCCGTGGATCGAGGTGTTTTCCGACGGCAGCCGGTACTCGGTGATCCAGCGGATCACCTAGCTTCCCGGCATCCGTTACTGCTTCGGCAGCTTCGCGACGTTCCGCGCGAGCAGTTCCTCGATATCGATGCCTTTTTCCGCCAGCAACGCGGTGACGACGCCGTTCAATTCGCCGAGCGTCTCCTTGACCGCTTCCCGGATCGTATCGACGACCACCTGCGTGCTGCGCTCGATCTCGATGTTGACCGTGTCGTTGACGCCCTTCGCATCGAAGGTCGTCGCGCGGCGCGTTTCGGGAATCAGCCAGACATCGAACCAGCCTTCGTCGCGGTTGACGTCGGACACCGTCAGGCTGCAGCCGTTGATCGCGATATAGCCCTTCGCGAACACATACCGCTTGAACGCCTCCGGCACGCCGATGCGCACCATCCGGTTGTGTTCGGACACCGCGATGTGCCGGATGGTCCCGGTGAAATCCACGTGGCCGGACAGCGGATGACCGCCGATCTCCGCGCCGTCCTTCGCGGCACGCTCCACGTTGATGTGCGCACCCGTCGTGAGATCGGCCAGCGTCGTAATTCGCAGGCTCGGCAGCATCACGTCGAAGTCGATCAGCTCCGGCGAATGGATGGTCGTCACCGTCAGGCAGACGCCGTCGACCGAGACGCTGGCGCCGATCTCGATGTCGTCGGTAAAGCGCTCCGGGAATTCGATGCTGAAGGTTCTCAGTTCCCCGTGATCGGCGATGCGTTTGACGGTGGCAACGCCCTGGACAATTCCTGTAAACATGGTCGATCCCTAGTCGCAAATTTCCTGGTCGACATGATACGGGATACCGGAAAAGGGCACTCCTCGGCGCGCGGCGCCGGGGCGGCAGGCCTGACGCGCGGACGTAAAAAAGGCCGTGCACCTGGCACGGCCTCGATCCGGATCCGTTTATCGACGCGCGCCGGCGGCGATGACCGCGCCGCCGGCGCGCGTTGCGACACGCTTGCGTCACACCTCGGCCGGCTCGCCGAGCGGCCCGGCATCGTCGTCCGCCGTGCGCCGCGGCGAATCGGCGAGCCCCTTCGCCAGCTCCAGCGCCTGCCGCTCGAACAGCCGGCGATAGATGCCACCGTCGATCCGGATCAGCGCGTCGTGGCTGCCTTCCTCGATCACCTTGCCGCGATCGAGCACCAGCAGCCGGTCGAGCGCGCGCACGGTCGACAGCCGGTGCGCGACCACGAGCGTCGTGCGGCCGACCATCAGCCGCTCCATCGCCTGCTGGATCAGCAGCTCGCTTTCGCTGTCGAGGCTCGACGTGGCTTCGTCGAGGATCAGGATCGGCGCATCGGCGAGAAACGCGCGCGCGATCGCGACCCGCTGGCGTTCGCCGCCCGACAGCTTGATCCCGCGCTCGCCGACGAGCGTGTCATAGCCGTCCGGCAGCGTGGCGATGAAGTCGTGCGCGCTGGCGAGCCGCGCGGCGCGCTCGATGTCGGCCCGGCTCGCGTCGGGGCGCGCATACGCGATGTTCTCCGCGAGCGTGCGGTGAAACAGCACGGGCTCCTGCTGGACGATCGCGATCTGGCTGCGCAGCGAATCCTGCCTGACCTGCGCGATGTCCTGGCCGTCGATCGTGATGCGGCCGCCCGACACGTCGTACAGGCGCTGGATCAGCTTGATGAACGACGTCTTGCCCGACCCCGAGTGGCCGACGAGGCCCACGCGCTCGCCCGGCGCGATCCGCATCGAGAAATCGTTGTACAGCGGCACCGGATGGTTGTCGTAGCGGAACGTCACGTGCTCGAAGCGGATCTCGCCTTGCCCGATCCGGATCGCCGGCGCGCCGGGACGATCGTCGATGCCGAGCGGCTGGCGTTCGAGCGCGACGAGTTCCTCCATGTCGTTCACCGAGCGCTGCAGGTTGCGGATGTGCATGCCGACGTCGCGCAGGTAGCCCTGCAGCATGAAGAACATCGTCAGCGCGAACGCGATGTCGCCGACGCTCGCCTCGTCGTTCGCCCACAGCCGCAGCGCGACGCCGATCATCGCGGCCTGCATCGCGACGAGCATCGCGCCCTGCAACCCGCCGTTCAACGTGCCGCGCACCCAGGTGCGGCGCGTGCGCTGCCGCCACTTGCCGATCACGCGTGCGAGCCGCGCTTCCTCGCGCGTTTCCGCGCCGAACGCCTTGACGACCGCGTTGCAGCTCACGGCATCGGCGAGCGCGCCGCCCATGCGCGTGTCCCACAGGTTGCCGAGCCGCGCGGCGGGCGCGACGATGCCGAGCGACACGGCCACCGTCACCGTGATGTACAGCAGCGAACCCGCGCCGACGACGAGCCCCATCACGGGCCAATGCGTGCCGAGCAGCACGGTGGCGCCGACCAGCATCGTGACCGACGGCAGCAGCGCGATCAGCACGGTGTCGTTCAGCAGGTCGAGCGCCCAGATGCCGCGCGTGATCTTGCGCACGGTCGAGCCCGCGAAGCTGTTCGCGTGCCAGTCGGTCGAGAAGCGCTGCACGCGATGGAACGACGCGGCCGCGATCTCGCTCATCATCTTCAGCGTGAGCGTGATGATGTTCAGGTAGACGCCTTGCCGCAGCACCGTCGCGCCGAGCCCGAGCGCCGCGAGCGTGCCGAACGCGACGAGGGCCGCATGCCACGCGGCGGCGCGGTCGGTCAGGCCGGTCGACAGCGCGTCGACGAGGCGGCCCGCGAACAGCGGCGTGAGCACGTCGGCGAGCGCGGCGAGCAGCGCAAGGCTCGCGACCGTCGCGGTGCGCGCCGGCTGCTTGCGCCAGTAGCGGAAGGTAAAGCCGAAGACGGCCTGGAATGCCTGGCCGCCCAGATGGGAGGTTTTTCTGGTCATTTATCGTTGCCCGGCGCATCGCGCGACGGGACTTTCCGGTTCGGAGAACATCGAAAACGCAACAGCCGGGCCGCGCGAACATCGCGGGCGGAAAACGAAACGGGCTGTCGGGAAACGGCGCGGCTGACGGGTTAGCGAAAAACTCGGGAGCCGGCGCGGACGGCGGGCTGGATCAGCTGCGCCGTGGGACCACGTTCGGGAAGGTGGCTGGCATTCGGAACATCTGCACCTCCCCTGAAGTGAACGGTTGAAAGGACGCCGAAAAGACGTGAAAAGATTCTATCAGCAGTGAAGGGCGCGCCGCAACGTCTGACGAATGCGGCGTTGCAGCGTCGATACGTTAGTATTCAGGGTTTCGGCCCTTCTTTTGCGGCCTTTCCCCAGTGCGGCAGCGCAAGGGCCGGCACGTGCGTCGATTGCGCTTCGGCGTCTGCGGCGCACGCCGCCGCGGCCCGCGCAGATTCACCACGATACATTCCTGAGGAAACGATGAGCGACGTTCAGCAAGGCATCCTGACCCCGATCGATTCGGCGGCCCGATACCTCACTTTCACGATGTCGAATGACGGCAATGTGGCCGCGGCGCTGGCCGCGCTGCGCGAGATCGTCGACGGACGCGACACGGTGGTCGGGTTCGGGCATGCGCTGGCGGCGCACCTCGGGCACCCGGTGCCGGGGCTGACCGAATTCCCGGCGTTCGCGGTGAAGGACCGCACGCTGCCGGCGACGCCGGCCGACGTGTGGGTCTGGCTGCGTGGCGACGACCGCGGCGAGCTCGTGCTGCGCGCGCGGGCGATCGAACGCGCGCTGGCGCCGGCCTTTGCGTTGCAGGATGCGGTCGACGGTTTCCGCTATTCGAACGATCGCGACCTGTCCGGCTACGAGGACGGCACGGAGAACCCGGAAGGCGACGACGCGGTGGCCGCGGCGATCGTGACGGGGCAGGGCGCGGGGCTCGACGGGGCGAGCTTCGTCGCGGTCCAGCAATGGCTGCACGACTTCGACCAGATGGAGCGCATTCCGTCGGGCGACATGGACAACATCGTCGGGCGCCGCCGCTCGGACAACGAAGAACTCGACGACGCACCCGAGTTCGCGCACGTGAAGCGCACCGCGCAGGAAAGCTTCGAACCCGAGGCGTTCATGCTGCGCCGCTCGTCGCCGTGGTCGGACGCGCGTCGCGCGGGCCTCTACTTCGTCGCGTTCGGCTGCTCGTTCCGCGCGTTCGACGTGCAGATGCGCCGGATGAGCGGCGCGGAGGACGGGATCGTCGACGGCCTGTTCCGCTTCACGCGGCCGCTGACGGGCGCGTATTTCTGGTGCCCGCCGTTGAAGGACGGCAAGCTCGACCTGTCCGCGCTCGGGCTGTAAGCGCCTGACGGGTTCGACGAAACGGGGGGCCGCGCATCGTGCGCGGCCCCCCGTTTCTTGTTGCGCGGCAATCGTGTGCCGTGTGCTTTCGTGCGTGGCGTGTCAGTTCAACGTCGTGTCGATCCGCGTGCCGCGCTTGATGAACTGCGTGACCGGCGTTTTCTCGCAGATTTCGGCGAGGCGCTGGCGTTGCGCTTCATCGAGCGGGCCGTCGAGCGTCACGACGCGGCGCACGTACTGCGTGCCGTCGCGATCGGCATGCAGCTCGGTGCGCACGTCGATGCGCGCGGCCGGCCACGTCTTGCGCTGCATGTACATGCGCAGCGTCGCGGCCGTGCATTGCGCGAGCCCGGCCAGCACGAACTCGTACGGCGCCGGCCCGCGATCCTGGCCGCCTTCGCGGGGCGCTTCGTCGCCGGTCAACGCGTGCGTGCCGGCCTGCAGCTGGACGACGTAGTCGGGCGCATCGGCGTCGAGGACGGCGGCGGCATGGATGAGCGACATGGCAAGTCTCCGGTCAGCGGAAAGTGAGAAAACGGAAGAGGGTGACGCGCAGCCGTCAGCATACCGCCCCGATCGGGACGGCGTGCGCCGCGCGGCTAGGCGTCGGTGACGCCGGCGCTGCTGCGCACGAGTGCGGCGATACGTTCGCGCACCCACTGGTGCGCGCGATCGGCGTCGCGCGATTCGTGCCAGTACGCGAGGAGCGGGAACGGCTTGAGCCGCAACGGCAGCGGCCGCACGACGATCGGCAGCAGCGCGGCCATCCGCAACGCATAGGTTTGCGGCAGCGTGACCAGCAGGTTGCCGGTCGCGGCGATCTGGCAGGCGGCGAAATAGTGCTGGCAGGTGAGCCGGATATCGCGGAAACGGCCGTCGTTGCCGAGCAGCACGTCGAGCGATTGCGGCTCGCCGAGCGACGACACCGAGACATGCTGCGCCGCGAAATAGTCGCCGCGCCGCAGCGGTTCGTGCGCAAGCGGATGATCGTAGCGCAGCGCGACGACGAGCGAATCGTCGAGCAGGTGGTCGGTGGCGATGCGCGGGCCGGTCGGCACGCGGCGATCGACGGCGAGATCGAGATTGCCCGATGCGAGTTCGCGCTCGATGTCGGCCACCGCGATGCGGCGGCTCACGAGCCGCAGGCCCGGCGCTTCGTCGGCGAACGCGGCGACGATCCGCGGCAGCGCGATCGATTCCAGCACGTCGCGAATGCCGACCGCGATGCTCAGGTCGAGCGTCGCGGGATCGAATGCCGACGGTGCGCGCGCGGTACCTTGCAGGCCCTTCAGGTGCAACTGCACGTCCGCGATGATCGTGCGCGTGCGTTCGGTTGCGACGACGCGGTTGCCCTGCCGCACGAACAGCGGATCGTCGAAATGCGCGCGCAGCCGGTTGAGCGCATGCGTGACGGCCGGCTGCGTGAGGTGCAGCGCGCGGGCGGCCGCGCCGATGCCGCCATGCACGTAGACGGCGTCGAGCACGCGAAACAGGTTCAGGTCGAGACGGTGATCGGCGGGCACGGGGCGCGGGTGGCGTGGTGAAGGGTGGACCGATTCTAAAGGATGCGCAGGCAACGGATACGGCGGGCTTTCCTGCGTGACGATCGCAGGCACGGGATACGAATCTATATCATTTGGGCCGATATTCGGTTGTGCATTTATCCGGATATCCGACGCAATAAGTCGCAATGAAATGCGCGGATTGCGACATACACAATCGTAATAATGGGCAATATCGGCCCGGGCAATTCCACACTGGGCCGCCGGCAAACCGCGACAGCCTGTAGTAATCCGCCATCATGCTGTCCACGTCGGCCATTTCGCGCCAAAGGCGCGACCCGTTCGGCTAAGATGCCGTCGCTTCATATTTCGGGATAGCCGTCCTGTCGCACGCATTCAAACCAAATATAAGCCTGACAGTTCGACGGTATTAGAAGAAGTCGAACAAGTCGGGGGCTTGGCCAGTGAATGCAGCAGATCAGAGATGGGTCGTTATCTATTTGAGTACGGGATTTTCGTTGGCCCAGGCCGCGCGTCTTGGCGAGGCTTTCAACCTGGCGAATCGCCTGCACGCCTACAGTGCTGACTACCAGTTGAAGTACGTATCCGAAAGCGGGGGGCTGGTGCAGTCGTCCTCCGGCGTGAGCATCGCGGCCGATCCGCTCGGTGACGAGCACGGCCGCCGCGCGCTCGCGTTCTTTCATCTTCACGGTGATCGCGCGGTGGTCAACTGGGACGACGCATTGCAGCGTCGCCTCGCCGACATTCGCCGTCATGCACGCTGGATCGTCGACGGGATGGACCTGCCCACGCTCGCGGCCATGCAGCGTCCGTCGGCGGCGCTCGACGGGCGGCCCGGCCGGGGCGGGCGACGGGTCGCCACGACGGTCGAGCTGCAGGCCGGCGAAACCGACGTGTTCGCCGCCGTGCTCGACATGTTCCGCGTCGAGCTCGGCGACATTGCCGCGCAGGAGATCGCCAGCAACCTGCTGCGGCCGGTCGAGCAGCGCTATGCGCAGTCGATGTGGGCCTTTCGCGAGCTGAGCGCGAGCCCGTCGATCCGGATGTCGGCGCAGCGGCTGCGCGCGCAGAGCGTGAACCGCATCTCGATCGCGAACGCGGCCCAGGCCGCCGCGATGAGCGAGCGCAACTTCCTGCGGCGCTTCAAGAAGGAAATCGGCGTGACGCCGACCGAATTCGTCCAGCACGTGCGGCTCGAGCGCGCCTGCCACATGCTGGTCCACACGACGCTGCCGGCCGACAAGGTCGCGCGCCGCACCGGGTTCGGCAGCGGCGAGCGGCTCGCGAAGCTGTTTCGCCAGCGCATGCTGATGTCGCCGACCGAATTCCGTGTCTCCGAGCGCGAAAGGATCCTCACCCGTGGCGCGAGGCCGGCCGATGCAGGCGAGGGGGCCGGCGACGGCACCGAGGGGCATCGCGCTGCGTGACGGACCGCGCGGGAGAAAATCGGGCGGATACCCGTAGAATTGTCCTGTCCCGATCTCGAGCCCCGGTTTCCATGTCCTTCCTCCCCACCACCGCCACCGCCCCTTTCTGCCCGTCGGAAGTCAAGGGCAGCATCACGATCGATGCCGGCGCGCCGCGCTGGCAGAAGCTCAAGCGCTTCTTCGGCCCTGGCCTGCTGGTCGCGATCGGCTACATGGATCCCGGCAACTGGGCGACCGACATCCAGGCCGGCTCGCAGTTCGGCTATTCGCTGCTGTGGGTCGTCGCGTTCTCGAGCCTCGCGGCGATCTTCCTGCAGATGCTCGCGGCGCGGCTCGGCCTCGTCGCCGGCAGGGATCTCGCGCAGGCCAGCTACGACCGCTATGGCCGGTTCGGCCGCATCGTGCAGTGGGTGACCGCCGAAGTGTCGATCATCGCGTGCGACATCGCGGAAGTCCTCGGCTGCGCGCTCGCGTTCAAGCTGCTGCTCGGCGTGCCGCTCGCGTGGGGGATCGTGCTGACCGCGCTCGACACGGTCATCGTGCTCGGCCTGCAGGGCAAGGGGTTCCGGCAGATCGAGGCGATCGTGCTCGCGCTGATCGCGACGATGGCGTTCTGCTTCGTCGCGCAGGTCGCGATCACGCCGCCCGACTGGCACGCGGTGGTCGGCGGGCTGGTGCCGGGCGATCCGGGCCACGACCGCAAGGACGCGATCGTGCTCGCGCTCGGCATCGTCGGCGCGACGATCATGCCGCACAACCTGTACCTGCATTCGTCGGTCGTGCAGACGCGGCACGTGGTCGGCGGCGCGCGCGGGATGATCCGCGACACGCTCGCGCTGGTGCGCATCGATACCTGCGTGTCGCTGTTCGTCGCGATGCTCGTCAACGCGGCGATCCTGGTCGTCGCGGGCGCGGCCTTCCATGCGACGGGCCAGCACAACGTGACCGACATCGAGCAGGCCTACAACCTGATTACGCCGATCGCCGGCGGCGCGGCGGCACTGCTGTTCGGCATCGCGCTGCTCGCGTCGGGGCAGAGCTCGACGCTGACCGGCACGATCGCCGGCCAGGTGATCATGGACGGCTTCCTGCATACGAAGATCCCGTGCTACCAGCGCCGGCTGATCACGCGCGGGCTCGCGCTCGTGCCGGCGCTGATCGGCGTGCTGTGGCTTGGCGACAGCTCGGTGGGGCAGCTGCTCGTGTGGAGCCAGGTGCTGCTGAGCCTGCAGCTGCCGTTCGCGATGTGGCCGCTGATCCGCTCGGTCAGCGATCGCAACATGATGGGCGAGCACACGATCGGGCGCGGGATGCAGATTGCCGCATGGGCGCTGTTCGCCGTCATCACCGGCACGAACCTGCTGCTGATTACCGGTGTCGCGGGCTGATACAGCCTGACACAGGCTGACACAGTCGCGCGGCGCGCATGCGGTAAACTGCGACCTTTCGATCGTCGTCCGAAGTCCGTTATGTGGAGTGAAATCAGCAACATCGGCGATGCCGCGCTGACCTTGCCGATCGCGCTGACCTGCGCGGCATGGCTCGCGCTGACCGATTGGCGCCTCGCTGTCCGCTGGGGCGTGCTGCTCGCCGCCGGCATGGGCCTCGTCGGCGCCACCAAGATCCTCTATGCCGGGTGCGGCATCGAGCTGCCGCAATTCGATTTCCGCGTGATCAGCGGCCATACGATGCTGTCGACGTCCGTGTGGACCGTCGCGCTGTCCATGCTGTGGCAGGCGTTCCGGCCGGGCAAGGCGCCCGGCATCGCGGCCGGGCTGGCCGTCGGCGCGCTCACGGCCGTCGCGCGCGTGTTCGATCATTCGCACACCGTGCCGGAAGTGATCGTCGGCTGGATGCTCGGCGCGCTGGTCGCGCTGGTGTTCCTGCGCGGCTACGACAGCGCGCGGCAGCGTGCCTTCTCGCCGCGCGTCGCGGCCGTCTGCCTGCTGCTCGTGTCGGGCATCGCGTACGGGCACCGTGCGCCGTTCCAGCAGATGATCGACACCCATTCGCCGCAACTCTGCGCGTTCGTGCGCGCGCCGTCGGGCGACGGATTCTGACGGCAGCCGGTCGCGGCGCCCCGGCGCCGCTTTCTTGCCGCCGGCATTCGCCCGGCGGTTGCACGATTCCACCCCGTTCATTTTCGCGACCGCTTTCGCGTCTGCGCGGAACGCCGCGCTTCGTCATTGCCTGAATCAACCTGGCCGGTCTGCGTGATCCGCGGGTGCCGCTGGCCCGTACATGCGCGCCGACACGCCGAGGTCATGAACAGTACCTATGACCGGGCATAACGATTATTCATTTCATCGATTGGCGGCATTCGCGTACGCTGGCTGTCGTTCAACCGGGGCAGGCTGTCCGGCGCGTCCGGCACGCGTCAGGTTCGTCTCGATATACTCGCGGAAACCGTGCGGCGCCTCGTGATGTCGAGGCACGGTCGACCGGCCCGCGCCGGCCGGAACAGGCACGGCCCACCCGTCGCGGCAGCGTTCCGCGACGACGATTCACGATAGGAGCAGGTCACATGACAGTCGTTTCTTCGCGCCTTGCCGGCAAGTGCGCATACATCACGGGCGCCGCGGGCGGCCTCGGCCGCGCGATCGCGCGCCGGATGGTCGAGCAGGGCGCGCGCGTGTTCGTGACCGACATCGCCGACGCGGCGGTGCTCGACGCGTTCGCGCAGGAACTCAACGCGGGGCACGCGACGCCGGTCGCGTTCGCCGCGACGCAGGACGTGCGCGACGAAGCACGCTGGCAGGCGCTACTTGCGCAGGCGGTCGATGTGATGGGCGGACTGTCGGTGCTCGTCAACAACGCGGGCGTCGGCTCGATCGGCTCGCCTGCGCAGATCGAGCTGGACGAATGGCGGCGCGTGATGGCGATCAACGTCGAGAGCATCGTGCTCGGCTGCAAGCATGCACTGTCGTATCTGGCCGAAAGCCATCCCGCGTCGATCATCAACATCTCGTCGGTCGCCGCGTTCAAGGTCGAGCCGGATTTCACCGCGTACAACGCGTCGAAGGCGGCGGTCGCGTCGCTGACGAAGTCGGTCGCGATCGACTGCGCGCGCCGCGAGATCGACGTGCGTTGCAACTCGATTCACCCGGCGTTCATCCGCACGGGGATCGTCGAGCCGCTGTTCCAGTCGCTCGGTGAACGCGACGCGATGCGCAAGCTCGCACGCGGCATTCCGCTGCGCCGGCTCGGCGAGCCGGACGACGTCGCGCACGCGGCCGTGTATCTCGCATCCGACGAGAGCCGCTTCGTGACGGCCGCCGAACTCGTGATCGACGGCGGCATGTGCGCGGTCTGACGCGCATCCCGAACCACCACGACCGGAGGAGAACATCGTGTCCACACCCGTGAACCGCCAATTGCTGCTGAAGACGCGCCCGGAAGGGCGGGTCGGCCGCGAACACTTTTCGCTCGTCGAGACGCCGGTGCCGGCGCTTGCCGACGGCGAGGTGCTCGTGCGCGTGCTGTATCTGTCGATGGACCCGACCAACCGCGTGTGGATGAGCGACGTGCCGCAGTACCTGCCGCCCGTCGCGATCGGCGAGGTGATGCGCGCGCTCGGCATCGGGCGCGTGGTGGCATCGCGCAACGCGGGGTTCGCGGAAGGCGATCTCGTGCAGGGGCTCGTCGGCTGGCAGGACTACGCGGTCGTGCCGGCCGACCAGGCCGCGCAGCTCGTGAAGCTACCCGCGGCGTCGGGCCTGCCGCTGCCGACGCTGCTCGGCGCGTGCGGGATGAGCGGGCTGACCGCGTATTACGGGCTGACCGATATCGCGCCGGTGCAGCCGGGCGAGACGCTCGTGGTGTCGGCGGCGGCCGGCTCGGTCGGCTCGATCGCCGGGCAGATCGGCAAGATCCACGGCGCACGCGTGGTCGGCATCGCGGGCGGCGCGGACAAGTGCCGCTACCTGACCGAGACGCTCGGCTTCGACGCGGCCGTCGACTACAAGGCCGACGATTTCCGTCAGCAGCTGAAGGCGGCGACGCCGGACGGCGTGCACGTGAACTTCGAAAACGTCGGCGGCGAGGTGATGCGCGCGGTGCTGTCGCGGATGGTGATCGGCGGGCGCGTCGCGCTGTGCGGCGTGATCTCGAACTACAACAGCGGGCGCGCGGCGGACGACGTCGGCGTGCTGATCTCGAAGCGGCTGACGATGCGCGGCTTCCTGATCCTCGACTATCGCAAGAGCCGGGAAGCCGTGCAGACGCTCGCGGGCTGGCTGCGCGACGGCCGGCTCAAGGCCGAGGAGACGGTTGCAGACGGTCTCGAGAACGCGCCCGACGTGCTGAATCGCCTGTTCGACGGCGACCATCGCGGCAAGCTCGTGCTGCGCGTCGATCCCGGCGCCTGACCGGCCCGCGATGCAGCGTGCGATGCCGTTCGTACGCTGCCGCGAGCGGGTGCCGAACGCGCTGCGTTCGAACGGCCGGGCTTTAGTTTCGGACTAGTCCCATATCTTGTCCGGACGTCTCTCCCTAAAGTGATTGCCAGCAGACAGGCGGCGTGACCGACGCGTCACGCCGCCTTTTTTTTCTGGTCACGGCAGAGGAGAGGGAGCATGCGAAACGACGCGAAGCGGGCGGCATCGGTGGCGATGCGCAATCGAACGGTGCGGTGCGGCGGTGCCGTGCGGCAGATCGCAATCGGGCTTGGCGTGGCGTTCGCGATGTCGAATGCGGTGGTGGCCGGGCATGCCGCGTCGGATGGCATCGTACGGTTCACGGGCGCGCTCGTCGATCTCTACGACGTGACGCTCGACGCACCGGCGGGCGTGGTGGTCGAAGGACGGGAGGCGGCGAGCGGCGGGGCGGCGGCAACACTGCGATTCGATGCCCATGGCCGGCGGTTGCCGGGCGCCCAGGTGGCGCTGGTCGGGCCCGACGGTGCGCCGTTCTCGCCCGATGTCGCTTCGCGCGTGCGGGCAACGTGGCGCGATGCGCACGGCGATCGAAGCGTGCCGCTGGTGTCGGGCCGCACGTATCGCGTCGGTCCGTATGGCGGCGTGATGTCGCTGGCGGCGGATGAAGCAACGGGCGCCGAGGCGCCCGTCGTGATCCGCATTCGCCATCCATGACGGCGCGTGCCGGCAGGTGCGTGGCACGCGGCCACGCGATGCGTCATTCGCCCTGTTCGGATCGTGCGTAGATGTCCCAGCTCGCCATGAACAGCGCGGCGACGAGCGGCCCGATCACGAAGCCGTTGATGCCGAACAGCGCCATCCCGCCGAGCGTCGAGATCAGCACGACCCAGTCGGGCATCTTCGTGTCCTTGCCGACGAGGATCGGGCGCAGCAGGTTGTCGACGAGGCCGATCACGCCCACGCAGAATGCGACGAGGATCACGCACTTCCAGACCGCGCCGATCATCAGGAAGTAGAGCGCGGCCGGCACCCAGACGAGGCTCGCACCGATCGCGGGCAGCAGCGACAGGAACGCCATCAGCGCGCCCCACAGCACGACGCCCTCGATCCCGAGGATCCAGAAGATCAGGCCGCCGAGCGCGCCCTGCACGAGCGCGACCGCGATGTTGCCCTTGACCGTTGCGCGCACGACGGTCGTGAACTTCGCGAGCAGCAGGTTCTTGTGCTCCTCGTCGAGCGGCAGCGCGCGGCGCACGCGGCGGCCGATCTCGCCGCCGTCGCGCAGCAGGAAGAACACCATGTACAGCATCACGCCGAAGCTCACGACGAACTGGAACGTGTTCTGGCCGATGCTGAGCGCCTGGGTGGCCGCGAACTGGCTGATTTGCGCGGCGCCGTCGGTCAGCTTCTTCTGGATGCCCGGGATGTTGGTCAGCCCGTATTTCTGCAGCAGGTTCTGGATCGACGTCGGCAGCGCGTGAATGATGTCGTGGAAATACTGCGAATAGTTCGGCTGGGCGTCCTTGAGTTCCTGGTACACGTACGCGATTTCCTGCACGAGCGTCGCGGCGACGAACACGAGCGGGAGGATCACGATCAGGACGATCAGCGACAGCGTCACGAGCGCGGCCAGGTTGCGCCGCTTGCCGAAGCGTGCGGCGAGCCAGCGCTGCACGGGCTGGAACAGGATCGCGAGAATGGTGCCCCAGAACACGGCTCCGGAAAACGGCGCGAGGATCCAGCAGAGTCCGACGGTGACCGCGGCCAGCAGGAAATAGAAGAATTTTTGGTGGTCGTGTCCGCTTTCCATGGATGACGTTCGCGCAGATTGATGCGTGGTTTGATTGAATCTCGTTGCCCCGCGCGCGATCGGTTCTCGATCGTCACGGGTTCGCGGCGAAATGCGACGCAGGGCGGCCCGAAGCGGAGTATGCCCGCAAAGGCGCCGCCATCATAGCCGCTGCGCGCGGCCCATGCGAAAACGCCGCGGCCGGGGCCGCGGCGCTGCCGGGAAGCAAACGCGGCGCGACGCCGCGTGCCGCATCGTCAGATGTTGAGCTTCGTGACCTTGGTGCCGTTCACCGACAGGTCGCCCATCAGGCCCGCGTTGGTCAGGACCAGCACCTCGACCGGGGCGGTGGCGGTGTTGGAGTCGACCGCGCCATTCGCGCCGACCTTCACGACCGCGACCGACGCGTCGGCGCCCGCGGCCCAGCCTTCGGACTTGCGGAACGAGTCGAGCGCATCCTGCGTCATGAACAGGAACACGATCGCCTTCGACTGCGCGCCGGCCTGCAGGCCGACCGACAGCGACGACGTGTTGTAGTAGCCGACCGTGCTGCCGCCGACGCGCAGCGCGCCGTTGCCGGACTGGCCGCCGACGATGAAGCCGGCCTGCAGCACGTTCGGGAACACGAGCACGCCGCGCGATTTCGCGACGAGTTCACGCGAACCCGGCACCGTCGAATAGAGGCGCGACAGCGTCGCGTTGACGCTGGCGTCGATCGACTGGCGCTTCGACGCACTGGCCGCGGCGCCTTCCGGTTTGTCCGGGGTGGTCGTGCAACCGGCGAGCGCGAGGCTGCCGAGCAGGACGGCGGCGGCGGCTTTCATGGCAAAGGTCTTCTGCATGGCGTTTCTCCTTCGTTTGTCTGATTGAGGACGGACGGGGCGGGCGCGTGGCGGCCGGCTCCGCTCAACGGCGGGCAAGGAGCAGGCCCGCAACGAACGCGAGGCCGGCGACGACGCCGGCGGTTTGCCACGGGTTGTCTTGCACGACCTGCGACACGCGTTCGGCCGAATCGCGCAGCCGGGCGGCCGCGCTGCCCGACGCATGGTCGAGTGCGCCGCGCGCTTCATCCAGCTTGGATTGCACGCGCTTGCGCAGCGCGGCGATATCGCCGTCGCCGTCGTTTTTCAGCAGATCTTCCAGTTCGTCGACCAGCCCGCGCAGATCGTCGGTGACGTCGTCATGCAGGTCGCGGGCGGCCGAGCGCGTCGTGCGTCCCACGCGCCGGCCCGTGCGACGGATGTCGGACAGGCCGCGGTCCAGCTTGTGTTCGATCGAGTCGGTGAGCGCCATGGTGTTTATCCTCCTTCGATTCAAGGCAAATTTGAAGATAAGACGAATCCCAGCAACCTGTGTGATTCACTTGGCCCGATTTTGTTTCGAGACAAATTTTCAATTCGTCGGCAGGATTGCCGCGAAGCCCCGCCGCACGGGGCGGCGAGGCGATTGAAAAAAATTCGCATTCCGGGCGAAGCGGCGTATCGGGCTGCGGTACGCAGTGAAGGTCCGGTAAATATCGCGTCACCAGGGCCATCAGGTAAATAGTGCCGTTGCAGGCCTTGTGCTGATGCAAATGCACTAATCGACCGTTGGTCGAGGAGCATGGTTCGTGCCCGGGGCTGCTGACGTGCCGCCATTGCCAAGCGCGACGTCGATCACGACGGGATCGTGATCCGATGACCGGTACGCGTCGGGTGCGTAATAAATCGACCGTTGCGCGGCCGTTTTGTAATCAGGCAACGGTTGCAGCGCGACCGGCTCGTCGGTGTTGATGTGCCAGACGTGCACGGCCCTCACGCGCGCGGCGAGCGCCGGCGTGGCCAGCGCGTGGTCGAGGCTGCCCGCTTCGCCGCGAAATACGTAGCTGTACGCAGCATCGCCGACGAAGCGGGCCACCAGGTTCGCGTAGCCGCGCGATTCGAGCGCGCGCACCGGGTCTTCCTTCGCGTAGCTGTTCAGGTCGCCGATCAGCAGGACGCCATCGGCCCTGGTGCCGGTCGGCGACGTGGCGAGCCAGTCGGCGATGCGCGCGGCGGCTTGCGTGCGCGCCGCATTCCAGCAGCCCTGGCCGTCCGACTGGTCACGATCGGCGCCGGTCGCGTTCGGGCAGTTCTTCGATTTCAGGTGATTGACCGCGACCGTGAAGGCGCGCGCGCCGCCGATGCGCCGGAATGTCTGCGCGAGCGGCGGGCGGTGCCGGCCGCCGAGTGCGACGGTCGCGGCGCGCCCGGCCGGCTCGACCGTGCGGCTGTCGTACAGCAGCGCGACTGCGATCGCATCGCGGCCGAGACGCGCGGTGCCGGGCTCGACCGCGCGCCAGCCGTCGCCCAGTTGCGCGGCGAGACGGCGTACGGCGCTCGTTTCACCGTGGCCGTTGTTCGCGATTTCCATCAGCCCGATCACGTCGGCACGCAGCGCGCGCAACGCCGCGACGATCTTCGCCTCCTGCCGCGCGAACGCGGCGGGCGTTTTCGCACCGCGGTTGGCCGGGGCATCGAAACCGCCGCCACGCCCGTCGCCGTTGAAATAGTTGAATACGTTGAACGACACGATGCGCACGTCGGCATCCGGGTGCCGGGCCGGCGCCTCGGTACGCGGATTCGCGGCGGCATCGAACACCGGCGCCGCGCCGGCAACCGGTTGCAGCCGCCATGCGCCGTAGCGCAGTTCGAGCACGCCTTCGACGCCGCGTACCGTGTAGCCCGCGCGCAGCGTGTTGGCGGCGCTCAGCGCGGGCGGCGGATAGCGCACGGTCGCGGGATCGCGGCGGGTCGAGCCGTCGTCGAGCACGATGCGGTTGCGTGCGTTGGCGGTCGCGATCGCGGCGGCCTCGGCCGGCGGAGCGACGTGGGTCGGGATGCGCAGCCGGCCGTGGCTGAGGACGACGCTGCCGTAGCGGCCGAGTTCGTGGGTATCGCTGACCGTCAGCGTTTGCGGCAGGCGCACCCGCATGCCTTCCAGCGCGGCCAGCACCGCCGGGGTGGCGACGGGCAGCGTGAGCGTGGCAGGCGTGACCGTTTGCCCGCGGGCGCAGACGGTCACGCCGCCCGACAGCGTGAATTGCGTCCGGCCGTAACGCTCGTCGACGCGGCCCGTGAGATGTACGCGATCGCCGGCCTGCGCGCGCGCGTTCGGCGCGTACACGAACACGCCTTCGGAGACGCCCGGCCGGTGCCGTCGCTGCGCGTCGGCCTGCTGGACGAAGAAGCCGCCAAGGCCGTCGGTGCCGCCGAACGCCGCGGTGACGACCGCTTCGATCGAGGTCGTTTGCCCGACCAGCGGCGACGGGCCGCCGGCGCCGCGAAGGTCGGCAATCGGCGTGGTTGCGCCGCCGCAGCGGGCGCTGACCGGCGGCGCGGCCAAGGCCGGCCGGGCAGGGAGGGCGGCGAGGGTGATGAACGGTGCAACGGCTAGCGGCACAAGCAGGCGTGACATGGGGCGGTCCACAGGAAGACAATCCGACGGTTCGGGAAGGCATCTTGACGGCAAAATGTCAGGAAGCGGCCGAAATGGCCGTCCGGCCAGTTGCCGATCGGCCGACGATGCAAGCCGCACGGCGGCTGTTACGCTTTTGCATCGGCCGGCGCATCCCGATCGCGCGGCGAGCCCTGCCGCGCCCCGTTCCCACAGGAGTCATCCATGTCTTACATGTTGTTGATAGTCGAGCCGACCGAGCAGCGCGCCGAACGCACGCTCGACGAAGGTCAGGCGCTGTACGCGCGGATGGTCGATTTCGCCGAGACGCTGAAGGCGCGCGGCGTGCTGCGCGGCGTCGAGTCGCTGGAGCGTTCCGAGCGCGCGACGCGCGTGCAGGTGCGCGACGGCGAGACGCGGCTACTCGACGGCCCGTTCGCGGAGGCGAAGGAGATGGTCGGCGGCTTCTTCATCGTCGACGTCGACACCCGCGAAGAAGCGATCGAGATCGCGCGCCAGTGCCCGGCCGCGCAATGGTGCACGGTCGAGGTGCGGGCGGTCGGTCCGTGCTTCCTGTGAAGGTCGCGACTCGGTATTTACCCTGATATGTCGCGGAATATGTCGATCCGGCCGTCTTCCGGCCGTCGTCCGGATAAGGCGCCGACGAATGGGCGCTGCCTTCCACCGACGACAAGGAGTGAACGATGCGATTCATGATCATGATCCGGGCGAACGCCGTCAGCGAATCCGATGCGTTGCCGGACAACCGGCTGGTCGAGGCCATGACCGTCTATCACGAGGAACTGGCCAGGGCCGGCGTGCTGCTCGACGCGAACGGGCTGCGACCGAGCGCGCGTGGCTGGCGCGTGCGCTACACGGGCGGCAAGGCCACCGTGGTCGACGGCCCGTTCGCCGAAACGAAGGAACTGATTGCCGGCTATACGCTGATCCAGGTGCGTTCGCGCGACGAAGCGCTCGAATGGACGCGCCGGTTCCCCGCGCCGTTCGGCGCCGAGATGGATTGCGAGATCGAGGTGCGGCCGCTGTTCGAGCTCGACGACCTCACGCCGAGCGATGCGGTCGAGCGGTTCCGCGAACTCCACGTCGGCCGCACCAGCGCCTGATTGATTGCCGCCTGAATCCAACCTCACCGGGAGTTCCCGACATGCACAAGATGGTTTTCATCAACCTGCCCGTGGCCGACCTGCCGCGCTCGAAAGCGTTCTACCAGGCGCTCGGCTACGAGGTCGTACCGGCCTATACCAACGACCAGGCCGCCTGCATCAAGATCAGCGACACGATCTTCGCGATGCTGCTCGTGCGGCCGTTCTTCCAGACGTTCACCGGCAAAACCATCATCGATCCGGCGACGCAGGTGCAGGTCCTGTCGTGCCTGTCGTGCGACAGCCGCGCCGAGGTCGACGCGATCGTCGCGAAGGCGCTGGCGGCCGGCGGGTCTGCGCCGCAGGCGCCGCGCGAGTACCCGAACATGTACGGCCACGGGTTCGACGATCCGGACGGCCATGCATGGGAGCTGATGGCCATGCCGCTGGACGCGTCCGCCGAGGGGCAGGCGTCGTGACGCGTGAGGCGACTCACCGTGCGATCGAAGCGGTCTGGCGGATCGAGGCGCCCAAGATCATCGCGCGCGCCGCGCGCGTGGTGCGCGACGTCGGCGTGGCCGAGGAACTGGCGCAGGACACGCTCGTCGCGGCGCTCGAGCACTGGCCCGTCGACGGCGTGCCCGACAACCCGGCCGCATGGCTGATGACGGCCGTGAAGCGTCGCGCACTCGATCGTGTCCGGCAGGAGTCGCTCCACGCGGCGAAGCGCGACCAGCTCGGTCACGAGATGGACGCGCTCGAGGCGCATGTCGTCCCCGACATCGCGGAGGCGCTTGCCGACGCGAGCGACGATGACATCGGCGACGACCTCCTGCGGCTGATCTTCACGTCGTGCCATCCGGTGCTGTCGACCGATGCGCGCGTTGCACTCACGCTGCGGCTGCTCGGCGGGCTGACGACGGGCGAGATCGCGCGCGCGTTCCTGACGCCCGAGCCGACGATCGCGCAGCGGATCGTGCGCGCCAAGCGCACGCTCGCGGCGGCGCACGTGCCGTTCGAGGTGCCGGCGGCCGACGCGCGGCCCGCGCGGCTCGCGTCGGTGCTCGAGGTGATCTATCTCGTGTTCAACGAAGGCCATGCGGCGACCTCGGGCGACGACTGGACGCGCCCGGCGCTGTGCGACGAGGCGTTGCGGCTCGGCCGCGTGCTGGCCGGGCTGGCGCCGGACGAGAGCGAGGTGCTCGGGCTCGTTGCGCTGATGGAGTTGCAGGCGTCGCGCATGCATGCGCGTACCGACGCGCAGGGCCGGCCCGTGCTGCTGCTCGACCAGGATCGCAGCCGCTGGGATCCGCTGCTGATCCGGCGCGGCCTCGCGGCGCTCGAACGCGCGACGAAGCTCGGCGGCGTGCGCGGGCCGTATGCGCTGCAGGCCGCGTTGGCGGCCTGCCATGCGCGTGCGCGGCGGGCATCGGATACGGACTGGGCGCAGATCGTCGCGCTGTATGACGCGCTCGCCGAAGTCGCACCGTCGCCCGTCGTCGAGCTGAATCGTGCGGTGGCCGTCGGGATGGCGTTCGGGCCCGCTGCGGCGCTCGAACTCGTCGACGCGCTGCGCGACGATCCCGCGCTCGCGCGCTATCACTGGCTGCCGAGCGTGCGCGGCGACCTGCTGGCGAAGCTGGGCCGCGCCGACGAGGCGAAGGCCGAATTCCGCCGCGCGGCGGAACTGACGCGCAACGAACGCGAACGCGAATTACTGCTCAGGCGCGCAACGGACGCGTGACGCACGCGGCACGTGCGAATGCCGGGCACCGAGCCCCCGAGCACCGAGCCCGCCCGCTGGCGCGCCGCTCCGCCAAGCACTATCGCCCGGATTGAAAAAGCCTATTGGGGGATGCGAACGGGAGCGCCTAGATTGAAGAGCACGACGCGCGCGCCCCGGCAAGCGTATCGTTCCCCACATACCTGATCGACCCGGCTCCGCACGCGGCCGCGCCGACTCGAACGGAGGCGCAAATGGCTCAACTCAAGGGCAGCAAAACCGAAGAGAACCTGAAAGCCGCATTCGCGGGCGAATCGCAGGCGAACCGGCGCTATCTGTATTTCGCTTCGAAGGCGGACGTCGAAGGCCAGAACGACGTCGCCGCGCTGTTCCGCTCGACCGCCGAAGGCGAAACCGGCCATGCGCACGGCCATCTCGAATACCTGGAGGCCGTCGGCGATCCGGCAACGGGCTTGCCGTTCGGTTCGTCGCGGCAGAATCTCGAATCGGCGATCGCCGGCGAAACGCACGAATACACCGACATGTATCCGGGCATGGCGAAGGCGGCGCGCGAGGAAGGCTTCGACGAAATCGCGAACTGGTTCGAGACGCTCGCGAAGGCTGAACGCAGTCACGCGAACCGCTACACGAAGGCGCTGGACAGTCTCGTCGACTGACGGGCCGCCGCGGGCCGCACGGCAGGCCGTGCGACCGGCAAGCGGCCGGCTGTTCGTTCATCGCTGCCCGCATCGCGCGGGCGGCGCTGGCGCGCATGCGCGCCGCGCTGGATGGAGCGCCCCATGCCCCACAAGGAAGGCAGTCTCGAAGCCCCGACCCGGCATCCGCTCGACTGGCAGTCCGATGCGTTCTACGACCAGGCCGCGATCGATGCGGAAATGACGCGCGTGTTCGACATCTGCGCTGGATGCCGACGCTGCGTGTCGTTGTGCGGCGCGTTTCCGACGCTGTTCGATCTGGTCGACGACACGCCGATGGGCGATATCGAGGAGGTGCCGAAGGCCGCGTTCGGCAAGGTCGTCGACCAGTGCTACCTGTGCGACCTCTGCTACATGACGAAATGCCCGTACGTGCCGCCGCATGCGTGGAACGTCGACTTTCCGCACCTGATGCTGCGCGGCAAGGCCGCGCGCTACAAGCGCGGCGAAGCGACGCTGCGCGACAAGGTGCTGTCGAACACCGACGCGCTGGGCCACTTCGCCGGCATTCCGATCGTCACGCAGGTGGTGAACGCGGTGAACCGCACGCCGCCCGCGCGCCATGCGCTCGAGGCGACGCTCGGCGTCGATCGCCACGCGTGGCTGCCGGAATTCGCGCCGCGCAAGTTCCGGCGCACGGCGAGGCCGTCGGACGGCTTGCCCGTGCGCGACGGCGAACGCACGCCCGGCAAGGTCGCGATCTATGCAACCTGCTACGTGAATTTCAACGAGCCCGGCATCGGCCACGACCTGCTCGCGATCCTCGCGCACAACGACATCCCGTACGAGCTCGTCACGCGCGAAGCCTGCTGCGGGATGCCGCTGCTCGAGCAGGGCAATCTCGCCGGCGTGGCCGCGAAGAAGGACGTGAACCTGCCCGTGCTCGAACGCTACGCGCGCGAAGGCTATGCGCTGATCGGTGCGATCCCGAGCTGCGTGCTGATGTACAAGAGCGAGCTGCCGCTGATGTTCCCCGGCGACGAAGCGGTGCGCGCGGTGGCCGACGCATTCTGGGATCCGTTCGAATACGTGATCGCGCGCCATCGCGACGGACTGCTGAAGACCGATTTCAAGACCGGCCTCGGCACCGTGTCGTATCACGTGCCGTGCCATGCGCGCGTGCAGAACATCGGCCGCAAGACGGCCGACGCGCTGTCGCTCGTGCCCGACACGCGCGTGAACGTCGTCGAGCGCTGCTCCGGCCATGCGGGCACGTTCGGCGTGAAGAAGGAGTTTCACGCGGACGCGATGCGGATCGGCGCTCCCGTGTTCAAGGCGATGGCCGAGCCGCGGCCGGATGTCGTGTCGTCGGACTGCGCGCTGGCCGGTCATCACATCGTGCAGGGCATCGACGACCAGGGGCTGCCGTCCGCGCCGCTCGCGCATCCGCTTACGCTGCTGCGCCGCGCGTACGGCATCTGAGCCGCCGCCGGCCGACCCACGAGGACCTCCCATGACGTTGACCCGCGACTCCCTGCTGACGCTCGAAGCGTACGCGAAGATCCGCAAGGCCGAACACGCGCGGCTCGTCGCGTACAAGCGCCGCCGCGCGGTGGCGCTCGGCAACCATCTGCGCTTCCTGTTCGAGGACGAGACGACGATCCGCTATCAGATCCAGGAGATGCTGCACATCGAGAAGATCTTCGACCAGGCCGGCATCGAAGGGGAGCTGGACGCGTATCTGCCGCTCGTGCCCGACGGCACGAACCTGAAGGCGACGATGCAGATCGAGTACGAGCACGAGATCGAACGGCGCGCGGCGCTCGCGCGGCTGATCGGTGTCGAGGATCGCGTGTACCTGCAGGTCGACGGGCATGCGCGCGTCTACGCGATCGCCGACGAGGATCTCGACCGCGACACCGCCGAGAAGACGTCGGCCGTGCACTTCGTGCGCTTCGAGCTCGACGCGCCGATGCGCGCGGCGCTCAGGGGCGGGGCGGC
The DNA here is from genome assembly GCF_002223155.1 of Burkholderia sp. AU31652. Lineage (NCBI taxonomy): Bacteria > Pseudomonadati > Pseudomonadota > Betaproteobacteria > Burkholderiales > Burkholderiaceae > Burkholderia > Burkholderia sp. AU31652. Next base: position 885,259 of record NZ_NKFG01000005.1, read on the forward strand.
GCTGTCGATCGGTTGCGATCACCCGGCCTATACGATGCCGCCGCAGCGCGTGGACGCGGACGTGACCGCGTCGCTGGCTGCCGATCTGCGCTGACGCGGCCGCTGCAACGTCCGGCACCGCCTGCCACTGGTTTTCCTTTTTTCGTTCCGACCCGAAACACGATTCCCGCCCCCGATGCGGCGCGATCGCCCGCGCGTCGCCCCCGAAGATGTAACAGACGTCACGAGTTTGCGCGTGGCGAAAAATGTGCATCGCACGTCACCGTGCTTTCATCACTCGCAGAGAAACAATAAAAAGATTGTGCATGGAGATAATTTAAATCGGCCGAATTTGAATGATTTACCGATTCGTGAATATCTTGTTACGCTTTTTTCCCTGATTTACCGATATCGGGAAGCAATGCGCGGGATTGTTGCCGGCCGGGGTCGGAGCAGCCCGGAAATGCCCATGAAAAGGCATTCTTCATACGCTGCGGAGCCCCGCCAGACGGGCCTTTGCAGCGACGGGCATAAAGATCCCGCAAAAAAATTCAAGCGTAAATACATTACGCATCCATGGCAGGTTGTTTCAGTGCGTAACATTAAGTCATTGTCATATTGAGATAAACCCTAGGGATGGTATGCTTCGTGCACAAAAATTCCCACATTGGAGTGAGACCGTGATTTGTGCGTCATTGCCGGGAATCTCGGCACCGTGAAAGTGCGGTGTCGCACCGGCATGCACAACAGCGGATAACCATAATGTGCAACCTGGCCGCCCCGCGATGCGATGTGTCGCGACGGCGCCGCCAATCGCAGCCCCGGCCTGGCTGCGTGGAGAGATCTACTATGTTCTTCGATGAGCTTACCGATGAAGAGTGGTTTCGTCTTTCAACGCTGATCGCCGATGAACCCATCCGGCTGAACCGCCGTGGGCGTCCACGAGCCGAACCGCGCGTCGTTGCCAACGCGGTGCTCTGGATCCTGACGACCGGTGAAGCCTGGTCGAAACTGCCCGGCCGCTATCCGTCAGGGCCGACGTGCCGTCGCCGCTACGAGGAGTGGCTCGCGTCCGGCACGCTGCTGCAGATGATCGACGTGCTGACCCAGTTCAGCGGGCGCACGTTCGCGTATATCCCGCCGCCGCCGGAGCCGGCCGTGCCCGCGCGCCGTGCCGAGCCCGTGCCCGACAACGATCGCTTGCGCGGCGTGTTCTGGCAGAACCCCGAGTCGTGGCAATTGCCGGTCGCTCAGGCAAACGTTTGGGAGGGCGAGGGTGCGTCGATGAGCGCGCGGCCGGTCGACGAAGTCGTCGATCCGTCGTTCGCGGTGCCCGGTGCGCCGTCGACGGCGCTGCGCCATGCGCATGCGTCGTCGGCGAGCTTCGCCGCGGCCGAACCGCAAGTCGACCAATATCGCGGCTATACGATCTGCGGCATTGCGCAGCCGGTGCAGAACCTGATGTATCGCGCGTGGGCCGAGATTACGCAGGACGACCGGCGCGTCGAACGCTCGGGCCTGATCGGGCCGCGCTTTACCGATGCCGAGGAAGCCGAGCAGTTCGCGCTCGACTGGGCGCGCCAGTGGATCGATCGCCATGGCGCGAGCGACGAGCCGGCGCGCGAGCCGCAAGGCGAGGTGCTGGCCGGCTTGTCCGCGCTCGCGCGTGCCGAGTCGGACATCCAGCGCTTCATCGCCGAGCGCCATGCGGGCGCGCTGTCCGAAAGCCGCAACGATCCGGTGCAGCCGGAGCGTCGCGAGTACGTGTACCGCGTCGGCTGATCGCCGACCGGGTGAAACGCGCGGGCCGTCGTGTGCCACGACGCCCGCGCGGAAGTCCCGTCTTTCCATGCCTGCCTTGCCCGAGGCGCCGCTGTCGAAGCGGCGCCTCGCTATGCACGTGCGTTACTGCCGGCCGTAGGTATCGTCGAAGCGGACGATGTCGTCCTCGCCGAGATATGCGCCCGACTGCACCTCGATCAGCTCGAGCGGCATCTTGCCCGGGTTCTCCAGGCGGTGCGACACGCCGAGCGGGATGTACGTCGATTCGTTTTCCGACAGCAGGAACGTTTCATCGCCGCGCGTGATGCGCGCGGTGCCGCAGACGACGATCCAGTGTTCGGCGCGATGGTGGTGCATCTGCAGCGACAGTTGCGCGCCCGGCTTCACGACGATGCGTTTCACCTGGAAGCGCTCGCCCATGTCGACCGAGTCGTAGTGGCCCCACGGGCGATGCACCTTGCGGTGATCGGTCGCTTCCGCGCCGCGTTGCGCCTTGATGCGCCCGACGATTTTCTTCACGTCCTGCACGCGCGACTTGTCCGCGACGAGCACGGCGTCCGGCGTTTCGACGACGACGAGGTTCTGCGTGCCGACGCAGGCGACGAGCCGGCTTTCCGAATGCGCGAACGTCGATTCCGCGCCTTCGAACAGCACGTGGCCGCGGCCGACGTTCTCGGCGTCGTCCTTCGGCGAGATCTGCCAGATCGCGTCCCACGAGCCGACGTCCGACCAGCCTGCGTCGAGCGGCACGACGACGCTCTCGCACAGTTGCGGCAGGCTCGCGAGCGGCTCCATCACCGCGTAGTCGATCGAGTTCGACGGCGACGCGGCGAACGCTTCGCGATCGATGCGGAAGAAATCGCCGTCGGCCTTGCCCTGGGCGACGGCCTGTTCGCAGGCCGCGTAGATGGCCGGTTCGAGCTGGCGGATCGCCTTCAGCCAGACCGACGCGCGAACGATGAAGATGCCGCTGTTCCACCAGTATTCGCCCGATGCGACGTACTGCTGAGCGAGTTCGAGATGCGGTTTCTCGACGAAACGGTCGAGGCGGCGCACGTCGAGTGGGCCCGTGGCGGCGTCGCCGAGCGGCGCGCCGACGCGGATGTAGCCGTAGCCGGTTTCCGCGTGCTTCGGCACGATGCCCATCGTCGCGATCTTGCCTTGCATCGCGCAGTGCACGCCGGCCGCGACGGCCGCATGGAAGCGCGGCAGGTCGGCGACCGCATGGTCGGCCGGCATCACGGTCATCACCGCATCGTTGCCGTCGGCGACCAGCCGAAACGCGGCGAGCGTCAGCGCGGGCGCGGTGTCGCGGCCGACCGGCTCGAGCATGATCGACGCGGATTTGCCGGTCAGGCGCAGCTGTTCGGCGGTGGTGAAGCGGTGATCCTCGCCGCACACGATCAGCACGTCGTCGTTCAGCGGATGGTCGGCCGCCAGGCCGTCGAGGCGCAGCGCGGTCGACTGCAGCAGCGAATGTTCGCCGAGCAGGCCGATCAGCTGTTTCGGAAAACGTTCGCGCGACATCGGCCACAGGCGCGTGCCGGACCCGCCGGCGAGAATCACCGGCTGCACGGCGACGCGCGTGGCGGCGGCGGGCGCGGTGGAAGAAGAATGGCGCGTTTCGGCAGCCACGGCCGGAGCATTCATGAGGACACTCTCCACGGTTGAAGTCAGTGCCTGTCGTTGTAGCATGAAGTAAATCGACAATAAAACCGGATCCATTGCCGGATATTCGCCACGCATTCATCGGGAAGAATTTTCCGCGCCGGCATCCGATGCAAATAAAAAAGTAAAAAATAAATCGGTGAATCGGCTGGTCTTGACCACCCGCAAAGGGTGAGCGGAAATCGTAAAGCTTCTGAAAAATTCCCGATTCCAGGGAATTTCGGGAAAACGTGCCGAATTAATTCAGAAACATCGCGGCAAGAATTTCCGATTATTTTTCGAAATACTTGTACGCTTGAGGCGAAAATTTCTTACCGCTTCAATAGCGTCATGCAACGTTTGAATCGAATGTGCGGCACGGGTCGCACAAGGAGCTGTTCGGCAAACGCCTGTTCAAAGAGGAAGCAGACATGTTGAGCGTGCTGGCGAGAGTCATCGATATCGCGATGGTCGTGACGGGGGCGCTGATCGCCGCCGCGCTGCACGGTGGCAGCATCTGGCTCAACGACCTGCAGCGCACGATGATGCTGTTCGATTGCCTGCTCGTCGTCGTGTGCTTTCCCGCCTTCGGCATCTACCAGTCGTGGCGCGGCAAGCGTCTCGTCGGGCTGGTGGGGCGGGTCGCGTTCGCGTGGCTGGTGGTCGAGCTCGCGGGCATCCTGTTGAGCTTCAGCTTTCATCAGTCGGGCGACCTGTCGCGGCTGTGGCTGGGTTACTGGGCGCTCGTGACGATGGCGCTGCTCGCCGGCTCGAAAGCCTGCGTGCACGTCGTGCTGCGGCAACTGCGCCGCGGCGGCTACAACCTGAAGGCGGTCGCGATCGTCGGCGGGACGCCGGCGGCGCGGCGGCTGATCGCCCAGATGCGGGCGCGGCCGGAAGCCGGTTTCAACCCGGTGTGCGTATACGACGAAAGCGAAGCGCCCGGCGAAGTCGCGCTCGACGACGTGCGCATCGAGCGGCAGTTCGAGTCGCTGGTGTGGTTGGTGCGCAGCCGCGCGATCAGCGAGCTGTGGCTCACGCTGCCGATCACGGAGGAGCGCCGGATTCACCAGATCGTGACGGTGTTCCGCCACGACTTCGTGAATATCCGCTTCATCCCGGACGTGCGCACGCTGTCGTTCTTCAACCAGGAAGTGGTCGAGGTGCTCGGCGTGCCGGCGATCAACCTCGCGGCGTCGCCGATCACCGACGTGCGGATCCTGCCGAAGTTCGTGTTCGACCGGGCGTTCGCGCTGGTGGCGCTCACGGGCCTCGCACCGGTGATGCTGGTGATCGCGTGCCTGATCAAGCTGACGTCGCGCGGCCCGGTGTTCTTCCGCCAGAAGCGCAAGGGCATCGACGGGCACGAGTTCGAGATCTACAAGTTCCGCTCGATGAAGGTGCACCAGGAAGTGGCGGGGCAGGTCACGCAGGCGAAGAAGAACGATTCGCGCGTGACGCCGGTCGGCCGGTTCCTGCGCCGCACGAGCCTCGACGAGCTGCCGCAGTTCATCAACGTGCTGAAGGGCGAGATGTCGGTCGTCGGCCCGCGCCCGCATGCGCTCGCGCACGACGACATCTACAAGGATCTGGTCAAGGGCTACATGTTCCGCTACCGGATCAAGCCGGGCATCACCGGGTGGGCGCAGATCAACGGCTTTCGCGGCGAGACCGACCAGATCGAGAAGATGATGGGACGCGTGAAGCTCGATCTGTACTACATGCAGAACTGGTCGTTCTGGCTCGACATCAAGATCGTCGTGCTGACGCTCTGGAAAGGCTTCACCGGCAGCAACGCGTACTGAGCACCGAGATCGCGCCGCGCAGGCATTCCGGTTTTACGAATTTCGAATCATTGGTCAAGAGGTCCGACACATCATGAATCTGACTATCATCGGCAGCGGTTACGTAGGGCTGGTCACCGGCGCATGTCTGGCCGACATCGGGCACGACGTGTTCTGTCTCGACGTCGACCAGGCAAAGATCGACATCCTGAACAACGGCGGCGTGCCGATCCACGAGCCGGGCCTCAAGGAAGTGATCGCGCGCAACCGCTCGGCGGGCCGCCTGCGCTTCTCGACCGATATCGAGGCCGCGGTCGCGCACGGCGACGTGCAGTTCATCGCGGTCGGCACGCCGCCCGACGAGGACGGTTCGGCCGACCTGCAATACGTGCTCGCGGCCGCACGCAACATCGGCCGCTACATGACGGGCTTCAAGGTGATCGTCGACAAGTCGACGGTGCCCGTCGGCACGGCCGAGCGCGTGCGCGCGGCGGTGGCGGAAGAACTCGCGAAGCGCGGCGGCGACCAGATGTTCTCGGTCGTGTCGAATCCGGAATTCCTGAAGGAAGGCGCGGCGGTGGACGATTTCACGCGGCCTGACCGCATCGTGATCGGCTGCGACGACGACGTGCCGGGTGAGCGCGCCCGCGAGCTGATGAAGAAGCTCTACGCGCCGTTCAACCGCAACCACGAGCGCACGCTGTACATGGACGTGCGCTCGGCCGAGTTCACGAAATACGCGGCGAACGCGATGCTCGCGACCCGCATCTCGTTCATGAACGAGCTGGCGAACCTGGCTGACCGCTTCGGCGCGGACATCGAGGCCGTGCGCCGCGGGATCGGCTCCGATCCGCGCATCGGCTATCACTTCCTGTATGCCGGCTGCGGCTACGGCGGCTCGTGCTTCCCGAAGGACGTCGAGGCGCTGATCCGCACCGCCGACGAGCACGGGCAGGCACTGCAGATCCTGAAGGCGGTGTCGTCGGTCAACGCCACGCAAAAGCGCGTGCTCGCCGAGAAGATCGTCGCGCGCTTCGGCGAGGACCTGAGCGGCCGCACGTTCGCCATCTGGGGCCTCGCGTTCAAGCCGAACACCGACGACATGCGTGAAGCGCCGAGCCGCGAGCTGATCGCCGAGCTGCTGTCGCGCGGGGCGCGCATCGCCGCGTACGACCCGGTCGCGCAGGAGGAAGCGCGCCGCGTGATCGCGCTCGATCTCGCCGATCACCCGAGCTGGCTCGAGCGCCTGAGCTTCGTCGACGACGAGGCGCAGGCCGCGCGCGATGCCGACGCGCTCGTGATCGTCACCGAATGGAAGATCTTCAAGAGCCCCGACTTCGTCGCGCTCGGCCGCTTGTGGAAATCGCCGGTGATCTTCGACGGCCGCAACCTGTACGAGCCGGAGACGATGAGCGAGCAGGGCATCGAATACCACCCGATCGGCCGGCCGGGCTCGCGCCAGGCCGTCGCCGCCCGTGTGCCGGGCACCGCGCCCGCCAGCGCGTAACCCGTTTCCCGTCACTCGTTACGAGACGCCATGTTCCGGAACATCCTGATCGTCTGCCACGCGAACGTCTGCCGCAGCCCGGCAGCGGAACTGCTGTTCAAGTCGCACGCCGCGTCGCGCGGCGGCCCGCGCCCGACGTTTCACTCGGCGGGCGTGCATGCGAACGACGGCGACGGCATCGATCCGGTGATGCGTCAGCTGCTCGCCGAGCGGGGCGTCGATGCGACGACCCACCGCTCGCGGCGGCTGTCGCGCCGGATCGTGCGCGACGCCGACCTGATTCTCGTCAGCGAGCGCGGACAGATCAAGGCCGTCGAATCGGTCGATCCGTTCGCGCGCGGCAAGGTCCACCTGCTCGGCAAGTGGGAAGGGGCCGAGATTGCCGACCCGCACGGCGGCCCCGAGGCCGATTACCGCGAGAGCTACTCACTGATCGAACGTCTGGTTCAAGGATGGCTACAGAAACTATGCTGAAACGCCCGATGCGCCCGGTGGCGCTTGCCGTCGCGCTGACGACTTTCCTGTCAGCCTGTGCAACCGCGCCCGGCAACTACCTCGACTCGTCGAACCTGAAGGACGAAGGCCGGCAGCAAGCGGCCGAAACCTATCCGGTTCATTACATCGACGCCAAAGTGGTGATGGACCAGCTGCAGAAAGCGCAGGTGGACCATCCGCTGCCGCCCGGACGTTATACCGATCCGTCGGAGTACGTGTACCGCGTCGGCCCGCAGGACATCCTCGGCGTCACCGTGTGGGACCACCCCGAGCTGACGACGCCGCAGGGCCAGTCGTTCTCGAGCGGTGGCAACACGACGCAGTCGGTCGCGGGTGCGTTGCAGCAGCCGTATACGACCGCGCTGCCGGGCCAGGCCGATCCGTACGGCCAGACGGTGGCCTCGGACGGCACGATCTTCTTCCCGTTCGTCGGCCGCATCAAGGTGGCCGGCAAGACGGTCGCGCAGATCCGCGAGCAGATGGCCACCACGCTGTCGCGCTACGTGAAGAATCCGCAGCTCGACGTGCGCGTGCTGTCGTTCCGCAGCCAGAAGGTGCAGGTGACGGGCGAGGTGAAGCAGCCGGGCCCGCTCGCGGTGAGCGACGTGCCGCTGACGCTCGTCGACGCGATCTCGCGCTCCGGCGGCTCGACCAACGAGGCCGACCTGCAGCGCGTGCGCCTGACGCGCGACGGCAAGCTCTACACGCTCGACGCGAACGGCGTGCTCGATCGCGGCGAGGTGAAGCAGAACGTGATGCTGCAGCCGGGCGACATCGTCAACGTGCCGGACCGTAGCGACAGCCGCGTGTTCATCATGGGCGAGGTCAAGACGCCGGTCACGGTGCCGATGCTCAAGGGCAAGCTGACCATCGCCGACGCGCTGACCGCGGGCGGCGGCATCCTCGACACCGACGCGAACCCGCGCAAGATCTACGTGATGCGCGGGATGCGCGACAACCCGACGAAGCCTGAAGTGTTCCGCCTCGACATGACGCAGCCGGATGCGCTGATGCTGTCGAGCCGCTTCCCGCTTCAACCGCTCGACGTCGTCTACGTCAGCACGGCCAGCTCGGTGCAGTTCAACCGTGTGCTGCAGCAGGTGCTGCCGACGATCCAGACGATCTTCTACATGCGGCAAATCACGCGCTGATAGCCCGCCGGGGCGGCGCCTCCGCCCCGGCACCACTCAAGCGGGAACGAATGGTGAACACGCAAGCGAAACACACCTACGCGGATCTGTCCGCGAAAACCGAGGAAGAGGACGTCGTCCTCGGCCAGTTGCTCCAGGTGATCATGGACGACATCTGGCTGCTGCTCGGCATCGCGGTCACGGTCGTCGCGCTCGCCGGCCTCTACTGCTACATCGCGAAGCCGGTCTACCAGGCCGACGTGCACGTGCGGGTCGAGGGCAACGACAACACGTCGCAGGCGCTCACGCAGACGCAGACGGGCGCGATGATCAACAGCGGCCCGCAGCAGGCGCCGACCGACGCGGAAATCGAGATCATCAAGAGCCGCGGCGTGGTCGCGCCGGTGGTCGAGCAGTTCAAGCTGAACTTCTCGGTCGTGCCGAAGACGCTGCCGGTGATCGGCAGCCTCGCCGCGCGCATCGCGACGCCGGGCGAGCCGGCGAAGCCGTGGCTCGGCCTGAAGTCGTACGCATGGGGCGGTGAAGTGGCCGACGTCGATTCGATCACCGTCGTGCCCGCGCTCGAAGGCAAGAAGCTGACGCTGACGGCCGGCCCGAACGGCACCTATTCGATCGTCGACCAGAACGGCATGCGGCTGCTGTCGGGCCATGTCGGCGAATCGGCGCAGGGCGGCGGCGTGACGTTGCTCGTGTCGAAGCTCGTCGCGCGCCCCGGCACGCAGTTCACGGTGGTCCGCTACAACGACCTCGACGCGATCAGCGGCTTCCAGACCGGCATCCAGGTGACCGAGCAGGGCAAGCAGACGGGCGTCGTGCAGATCTCGCTCGAAGGCAAGGACCCGGACCAGACCGCCGCGATCGCGAACGCGCTCGCGCAGTCGTACCTGAACCAGCACGTGGTCGCGAAGCAGGCCGAAGCGACCAAGATGCTCGACTTCTTGAAGGGCGAGGAGCCGCGCCTGAAGGCCGACCTCGAACGCGCGGAAGCCGCGCTGACGCAGTACCAGCGCACGTCGGGCTCGATCAACGCGAGCGACGAGGCGAAGGTCTACCTCGAAGGCAGCGTGCAGTACGAACAGCAGATCGCCGCGCAGCGCCTGCAGCTCGCATCGCTCGCGCAGCGCTTCACCGATTCGCACCCGATGGTGATCGCCGCGAAGCAGCAGCTCGCGGAGCTGCAGGGCGAGAAGGACAAGTTCAGCAACCGCTTCCGCAGCCTGCCGGCCACCGAAGTGAAGGCCGTCCAGCTGCAGCGTGACGCGAAGGTGGCCGAGGACATCTACGTGCTGCTGCTGAACCGCGTGCAGGAGCTGTCGGTGCAGAAGGCCGGCACGGGCGGCAACATCCACCTGATCGATTCGGCGCTGCGTCCGGGCGATCCGGTCAAGCCGAAGAAGGTGCTGATCCTGTCGGCCGCCGTGTTCCTCGGGCTGATCCTCGGCACCGGCGTCGTGTTCCTGCGCCGCAACATGTTCCAGGGCATCGAGGATCCCGACCGCATCGAGCGTGCGTTCAACCTGCCGCTGTACGGGCTGGTGCCGCAAAGCGCCGAGCAGGTGAAGCTCGACGCGCAGGCCGAGAAGGGCGGCAGCCGTACCCGGCCGATCCTCGCGAGCCTGCGTCCGAAGGATCTCAGCGTCGAGAGCCTGCGCAGCCTGCGCACCGCGATGCAGTTCGCGATGATGGATGCGAAGAACCGCGTGATCGTGCTGACGGGCCCGACGCCGGGCATCGGCAAGAGCTTCCTGACGGTCAACCTCGCGGTGCTGCTCGCCCATTCGGGCAAGCGCGTGCTGCTGATCGACGCCGACATGCGTCGCGGCCTGCTCGACCGCTACTTCGGCCTCACGTCGCAGCCGGGCCTGTCCGAGCTGCTGAGCGACCAGTCGGCGCTCGAGGACGCCGTGCGCGAGACGCCGGTGCAGGGCCTGTCGTTCATCTCGGCCGGCACGCGCCCGCCGAACCCGTCGGAGCTGCTGATGTCGTCGCGCCTGCCGCAATACCTCGAAGGGCTCGGCAAGCGCTACGACGTCGTGCTGATCGACTCGCCGCCGGTGCTGGCGGTGACCGACGCGACCATCATCGGCCGCATGGCCGGCTCGACGTTCCTCGTGCTGCGCTCGGGCATGCATACCGAAGGCGAGATCGCCGACGCGATCAAGCGCCTGCGCACCGCGGGCGTCGACCTGGAAGGCGGGATCTTCAACGGCGTGCCGCCGAAGGCGCGCGGCTACGGCCGCGGCTATGCGGCCGTGCATGAATACCTGAGCGCCTGATCCGCATCGCACGTAACCGGGCGGGCAGCGCGTGTTGCCTGCCCGGCCGACAGGAGAATCAACGATGAAAATTTCCGTGCTCGTTCCGACCTATCGGCGTCCCGCCGACCTCGCGCGCTGCCTGCTGGCGCTGCAGCGGCAGCACCGGCTGCCCGACGAGGTGATCGTCGTCGCGCGCCCGGAGGATGACGCCACGCACGAACGGCTCGCCGATCCGGCGGTCGGCGGCGCGCTGCCGCTGCGCATCGTGCCGGTCGAGGTGCCGGGCCAGGTCGCCGCGCTGAACAAGGGGCTCGACTCGGCGCACGGCGACATCGTCGCGATCACCGACGACGACGCGGCGCCGCATCCCGACTGGCTCGCGCGCGTCGAGTCGGTGTTCGAGGCCGATCCGCGCGTGGGCGCGGTCGGCGGGCGCGACTGGGTGCACGAGAAGGGCCGCGTGCTCGACGAATCGCGCGAGCTCGTCGGCCAGCTCACGCTGTCCGGCAAGATCGTCGGCAACCATCATCTCGGCGTCGGCGGCCTGCGCGAAGTCGACATGCTGAAAGGCGCGAACATGAGCTACCGCCGCGCCGCGATCGAGCGGCTGCGCTTCGACACGCGGCTGCGCGGCGCCGGCGCGCAGGTGCACAACGACATGGGTTTCAGCATGCGCGTGCAGCGCGACGGCTGGAAGCTCGTCTACGACCCGGCGATCGCGGTCGATCATTTCCCGGCCGAGCGTTTCGACGACGACCGGCGCGATGCCGCGTCGCTGAATGCGATCAGCAACGGCGCGTACAACATGCACCTGATCCTGCGCGAGCATCTGCCGCCGGTCCGGCGCGAGATCGCGTGGTGGTGGTGGACGCTGGTCGGCACGCGCGTCTACCCGGGCCTCGCGCACGTGCTGCTGTCGCTGCATACGGCGCAGCGCGAGCGGATCCGCGAGCACTGGCGCGCGGTGCGCCGCGGCGCGCGCGACGCCCGCCGCGCGAACCTTGCCCCCCATCGTGCGGCGATGCCGCCGGTGACGTCTTGAACGGCCTGCGCGCCCCGCGCGCGGCCACCCACGGAGGGCTCGCATGACTGCAACGAAAGCTGCCACGAACGTCCACGTTCACCTGTTTTACGGCGCCGATCCGCGTACTTACCGGAAAGGCGAGAACATCGGCTGCCTGTACGGCTATCACCATGCCGAATCCGACGAATTCCGGCTGACCTATTCGCAGGACGGCGGCGAGAACCGCGTCGCCAGCCTCGCGCGCCGCGCGCTGAAGGCGGCGCTCGGCTTCGACGTCGTGCATGCGTGGCGCAACCGCGCCGCGCTGCTGAACACCGACGTGATCTGGACGCACACGGAGCAGGAGCATCTGGCCGCTGCGCTGATCCTGAAGCTGGCCGGCGCGCAGGGCAAGCGCCCGCTGCTGCTCGCGCAGAGCGTATGGCTGTTCGACAAGTGGAACAGCTTCGGCGGTCCGCGCCGCTGGCTGTACCGCAAGCTGATCGCGCGCGCCGACGCGCTGACCACGCTGGCCCGCGACAACGCCGACCTGTGCCGCCGCTATCTCGGCCGCGACGCCGAGTTCGTCTACTACGGGCTGAACACGCAGGATTTCCCGATCACCGAGCCGCGGCAATGGCAACCGAACCGGCCGCTGCGGATCGCGGCGATCGGCAACGATCGCGACCGCGACTGGCGCACCTTCCTCGCCGCGTTCGGCGGCGACGAGCGTTATGACGTGCGGCTCGCGACGCGCCGCCGCGTGCCGCGCGAGTGGCATGCGCCGAACGTGAAGATCGGCTCGGCGTCGGGGCTCGCGAAACAGCACGAGCTGTACGCGTGGGCCGACGTGATCGTCGTGCCGCTGCGGCCGAACTTCCATGCGTCGGGCATCACGGTGATGCTCGAGGCCGCCGCTGTCGGCAAGCCGATGATCGTGTCGGATGTCGGCGGGCTCAGTGACTACTTCCCGCACGATACGGCCGCCTATGTGCCGGCGTTCGACGCGCAGGCAATGCGCCAGGCCGCCGATCGCTTCGTGGCCGATCCGGTCGCGGCGCTCGCCTGCGCGCAGGCCGCCGCCGCGTGCCTGCGCGACCGTGACCTGACCACGCAGGCGTTCGCCGAGCAGCACGTGCGGATCACGCGCGACATGCTGCGCCGGCGCCGGACGCCGGCTGCCGCGGGCCTCGCGATGCCGCTCGCGGATTCGCGCCCGTCGTCGCGGTGAGAGCGGATCGATGAGTACGATTGCCGCCGAACGCGCACCGTCGCGCAAACGCAACTGGCTTCCCGAACCGAGGCACTGGGTCGGGCAGGCCGGGCTGTGGACGTTCACGGCCGCGCTGATCGCCATTCACCAGGGCAAGGTGCTGACGCTCGCGTTTCCGGTGCTGGCCATCGCGGTCGGCCTCTGGCTGTATTTCAAGAGTCCGGCGCGCTACGTCGGCTTCATGTGGTGGGTGTGGTTCCTGAGCCCGGAAGTGCGGCGTCTCGCCGACTGGTCGAAGGGCGCGTTCACGCCGACGAGCCTGATCCAGGTCGCGCCGCTCGCGGTGACGATGATCGCCGGCCTCGGGCTGATCCGGCATTACCGCGTGCTCGCGCAGCGGCGCGGGATCCCGATCCTGCTGATGCTGTTCGGGCTCGCGTACGCCTACCTCGTCGGGATCGTGTCGAGCGGCGTGATGGCCGCGACCTACGACCTCGCGAACTGGGTGTACCCGCTGCTGATCGGCTTTCACATCATGGTCAACGCGCGCGACTACCCCGAGTACCGCGACGTGCTGCTGTCCACGTTCATGTGGGGCATGCTCGTGATGGGCCTGTACGGCGTCGTGCAGTACTTCGTGATGCCGCAGTGGGACGTGCTGTGGATGATCGGCTCCGACATGGGCTCGCAGGGTGAGCCGGTGCCGTACGGCGTGCGCGTGTTCAGCACGATGAACTCGTCGGGGCCGTTCGCGTTCGCGATCATGGGCGCGCTGGTGTTCGTGTTCGCCGCGCCGCAGAAGATCCGCTGGTTCGCCGGGGCGGCCGGCTTCGTGTCGTTCGCGCTGTGTCTCGTGCGCTCGACGTGGGGCGGCTGGGTGATCGCGCTCGCGATCCAGCTCGCGCAGTCGAACAACCGCGTGCGGATGCGGATCCTGATCAGCGGCGTCGTGCTGGTCGGCCTGTGCGTGCCGCTGCTGACCGTCGGGCCGGTGGCCGACCGTCTCGGCGCGCGCCTGCAGTCGATCACGAACCTGAAGGACGACCGCAGCTACGACGACCGCAACAAGTTCTACGCCACCTTCGCGCAGACGGCGTTCACCGACGTCGCCGGCGAAGGGATGGGCGCGACGGGTGCATCCACGAAGCTGTCGAGCGACAGCGGCGAGCTCGGCAAGTACGGCAGCTTCGACAGCGGCGTGATGAACGTGCCGTTCGTGCTCGGCTGGCCCGGCACGCTGCTGTACCTCTCGGGCGTCGTGATGCTGTTCGGCCGCACGCTGCGCGCGGCGTTCAAGTTGCGCAAGGACAAGTTCGTCGGCGCGTGCCTGAGCCTGTGCCTGTCGACCTTCGCGATGCTCGTGTTCACGAACTCGCTGATCGGCACGGGCGGCCTGCTGATGTTCACAGCCATTTTTTCGATTCTTTCCGCGGCGCACTGGCAAAAGGCACAACGCCTGCTGGCCGCCGCGCGTTTACGGGGAGGCGACCATTGAGAATCGCGATCGTCACGCACGTCGTGCGACATAACGACGGGCAGGGCCGCGTCAATTACGAAATCGCGCGCGCGGCGCTGGCCGAGAACTACGAGGTCACGCTGGTCGCGTCGCACGTCGCGCCCGAGCTGCTGGCCGACCCGCGCGTGCGCTGGGTGCCCGTGAAGGTCGGCGGCTTCTGGCCGTCGAATCTCGTCAAGCAGCAGGTGTTCGCGCTGAAGAGCGCGGCCTGGCTGCGATCGCACCGCAGCGAGTACGACGTGCTGCACGTGAACGGCTTCATTTCGTGGATCAAGGCCGACGTCAATACCGCGCACTTCGTGCACGGCGGCTGGTTCAAGAGTCCGTACTATCCGTTCGGGCCGACGAAGGGGCTGTGGTCGGCCTACCAGTACGTCTATACGCGTGTGAACACCACGCTCGAGCGCTGGGCGTACCGGCGTTCGCGCGCGATCACGGCCGTCTCGCAGAAGGTGGCCGACGAGATCGCCGGGCTCGGCATCGACAGCCGCAAGATCAGCGTGATCTACAACGGTGTCGACGCCGGCGCGTTCGCGGGCGCACAGGCCGACCGCGCGGCATTCAAGCTGCCGGACGATGCGTTCCTGCTGCTGTTCGTCGGCGACCTGCGCACGCCGCGCAAGAACCTCGGCACCGTGCTGAAGGCGCTGACGAAGCTGCCGGCGAACGTGCACCTGGCGGTGGCGGGCTACTTGCCCGGCAGCCCGTATCCGGAGGAGGCGCGCGCGCTCGGCATCGATTCGCGCGTGCATTTCCTCGGCCTCGTTAAAAACATGCCGACGCTGATGCGCTCGGTCGACGCGTACGTGTTCCCGTCGCGCTACGAAGCGATGAGCCTGTCGCTGCTCGAGGCGATGGCGGCCGGGCTGCCGGTCGTCACCGCGCGCACGGCGGGCGGCGCGGAAATCATCACGCGCGAATGCGGGATCGTGCTGGAGGATCCGGACGATCCGGCCGCGCTCGCGCAGGCGATCGGCTCGCTCGCGGCATCGCGCGACACCTGTCGCACGATGGGCGAAGCCGCCCGCGAACTGATGACCCGTTTCGGCTGGGCGCACATGGGCGCCCAGTATGTCGCGCTTTACCGGCGCATCGGCCAACCCACGCAGCCGTCCGCTTTCGAGCGGGCCGAGCATGCAGTCACGCAGGAGCAAACGTGATGTCCCAATCTTCCCGGCCGATCAAATCGTTGCAAATCGGCATGCACTGGTTCCCCGAGCGCGCGGGCGGCCTCGACCGGATGTACTACTCGCTCGTCGGCGCGCTGCCGGGCGCGGGCGTCGAGGTGCGCGGGCTCGTCGCCGGCTCGCCGAAGGTCGCCGACGACACGGACGGCGCGATCCAGGGCTTCGGCCCCGCATCGGAGTCGCTTGCACGCCGGATGCTCGCCGCGCGGCGCGCGTTGCGCGAGGAGATCCGCAGCGAGCGGCCGGACGTGATCTCGTCGCACTTCGCGCTGTACACGTTCCCGGGCCTCGACGTCACGCGCGGGATTCCGCAGGTGTCGCATTTCCAGGGGCCGTGGGCCGACGAAAGCCAGGTCGAGGGCGCCGCATCGCTCGGCCAGCGCGCGAAGCGCTATCTCGAACAGGCGGTCTATACGCGTTCGTCGCGGCTGATCGTGCTGTCGCAGGCGTTCGGCCAGATCCTGACGAATCGCTACGGGATCGATCCGTCGCGCGTGCGCGTGATTCCCGGCTGCGTCGATACCGCGCAGTTCGATACGCCGCTCACGCCGGCCGAGGCGCGGCACAAGCTGCAACTGCCGCAGGACCGGCCGATCGTGCTGGCCGTGCGCCGGCTCGTGCGGCGCATGGGGCTGGAGGACCTGATCGACGCGATCGGCCTCCTCAAGCACCGTCACCCGGACGTGCTGCTGCTGATCGCCGGCAAGGGCAAGATCGGCGAGGAACTGCAGCAGCGCATCGATGCCGCCGGGCTGCAGGACAACGTGAAGCTGCTCGGCTTCGTGCCCGACAACCATCTCGCGGCGCTGTACCGCGCGGCGACGGTCAGCGTCGTGCCGACGGTCGCGCTCGAAGGCTTCGGGCTGATCACCGTCGAATCGCTCGCGTCCGGCACGCCCGTGCTGGTCACGCCGGTGGGCGGGCTGCCGGAGGCGGTGGCCGGGCTGTCCGACGATCTCGTGCTGCCGTCCACGGGCGCGGACGCGATCGCGGAAGGGCTCGGCGCGGCGTTGTCGGGCGCGATCACGCTGCCCGACGAGGCCGCGTGCAAGCGCTATGCACGGGATCATTTCGACAACGCGGTGATCGCGCGGCGCGTTGCCGGCGTGTACGAAGAGGCGATCCAGGCGGCAGGTTGAGTGTGCCGCGGCGCGCGACCTGCGCGTCGAACCGAAAGCCGAACCGGCGCGCGCGCGTGGCCGGTTCGCGTGCCGACCGCCCGTAGCGGGCGGGCCGGCCTTCTTCTTCTTCCGATGCACGGCGCCGGCACGCGTCACGCGCGCCTGAGCGTGGCGGCCCACACGCCGAGCGCCGCCACGCTCACGACCGCGCCGAGCACGCAGACGCCCGTCCATCCGGCGCGTGCATACATCATCGTCGACGCAATCGCGCCGAGCCCGCTGCCGGCCGAATAGAACAGCATGTAGCAGCCGACGAGGCGTGCATGCGCATCGGGCCGCGCGCCGAGAATCATGCTCTGGTTGACGACGTGGACGGCCTGCCCGCCGACATCGAGCAGCACGATGCCGACGATCAGCCATGCAATCGATGTCGCGCCGAACGCGAGCGGCAGCCACGAGCACGCGAGTAGCGCGAGCGCGGCGCCGGTCGTCGCTTCGCCGCGCCCGCGATCCGCGAGCCGGCCGGCGCGGGCGGCCGCTGCCGCGCCCAGTGCGCCGACGAGGCCGAACGCGCCGATCTGCGTATGCGACATCGCGTGCGGCGGCGCGCTCAGCGGCAGCACCAGCGCGCTCCAGAAGATGCTGAAGGCCGCGAACATCAGCAGCGCGATCGCGCCACGCACGCGCAGCACGCGTTCATCGCGCAGCAGCGACACCATCGATCGCAGCAGCGCCGCGTAGCCGATGCGCTCGCGCGGGCCGTTCTCGTCCGGCAATAGCCGCGACAGCACGACGAGCATCGCGATCGCGAGCGCGCCCGACACCAGATAGACGGCCCGCCAGCCCGCGATGTCGGTGACGACGCCCGCCAGCGAGCGCGCGGCCAGCAACCCGACCACGACGCCGCCCTGCGCGGCACCCACCACGCGCCCGCGTTCGCCGGCGCCCGCGAGCGCGGCCGAGCACGCGATCAGCCCTTGCGTCATCGCGGTGCCGAGCAGCCCGACCGCGACCATTCCGGCCAGCAGCGCGACGCGCGTCGACGAGGCGGCGACACCGATGCAGGCCGCCGTCAGCAGCAGAAGCTGCGCGGTGATCAGGCGCTTGCGGTTCAGCAGGTCGCCGAGCGGCACGACGAACAGCAGCGCGAGCGCACAGCCGAGCTGCGTCGCGGTGATGACGCCGCCGACGGCCGCCTGCGACACGCCGAAATCCCGCGCGATCGAATCGAGCAGCGGCTGCGCATAGTAGACGTTTGCGACACTGGCCGCGCAGCAGACGGCCAGCAACGCGACGCGCGCCGCGGACAGGCGGCCACCGTCGGCCGGATGCGCGGCACGTGTCGGCACGTTCGATGCAACGGTGCTGGAATGGCAGGAAGACTCCATGGGTTCCCTCGTGCAAAGTAGTTGCAAATTGAAACTGGTGTGGAGTGTAGGAAAAGTAGTTTTAAAATGCAACCTGTTGTGCGGCGGGCGAGAGGTCCGCGCACGGATGACCGGCGTTGCCGCGAAGGCGGCCGGCAAGATTGCGGAGAGGAACATGGCCAGGCAGAAAAGTCTTGCGGATTCGCCGTGCCCGGTGGCGCGGGCGACCGATATCGTCGGCGATCGCTGGGCGTTGCTGATCGTGCGCGATGCGTTCGACGGCGTGCGTCGGTTCGGCGATTTCCGCGCGAGCCTCGGCGTTGCGAGCAACATCCTGTCCGACCGGCTGAAGATGCTGGTGGACGCAGGCGTGTTCGACGTCGTGCCGGCGTCGGACGGTAGCGCGTATCAGGAGTACGCGCTGACCAAGAAGGGCGAAGGGCTGTTTCCGGTGATCGTGATGTTGCGGCAGTGGGGCGAGGCGAACCTGTTCGCGCGCGGCGAGCCGCATTCGGTGCTGGTCGACCGCAGCACGGGGCGAGCGGTCCGCAAGCTCGCGCTGCGGCATGACGACGGCCGGTCTTTGAAGGCGGCCGAGACGTTCGTGAGGAAGGTCGGCGACGCGTGACCGCACCCGTTGTTCAATCGGCCGCCGTCACGACCTGACGACCTGACGCGTGGACGACGCGCCGCGATGCGCATCGGGCCGCACCCGCGTCGCGAGCAGCGCGGCGGTGATGAGCAGCGCGACCGACACGGCCGTTTCGATCCGCAACCCGTCCACGACCTGCGCCGCGCCGCCACCGCCGGCGAGCGCGCCGAACGCAGCCACGCCGATCGCGCCGCCGGCCTGCCGCGCGGTATTCAGCACGGCCGACGCGATGCCGGCCCGTTCGGGCGCGACCGACGCGAGCACGGCGGTCGTCATCGCCGGCACCGCGAAGCCCATGCCGGTCGGAATCAGCAGGAACGGCACGAGCAGGACGGCCAGCGGTGTCGACGCGTCGATGAAATGCAGCGACCCGTAGCCGAGCGCGGCGACGAGCGCACCCGCCAGCATCGGCGGAACGCGAAGCGTCGATGCGTGCCCGTGCACGGCGATTAACATGGCACTGCGGCGGCTCATGCCTGCCACCGCACACATCAACTTTCGACAGGCCTATCCGGATGACTTCCTCGAACCTGATGACGCGCGACGCGCAGATCGCCGATCACGCCGACATCGCAAGACTGATGCACCAGCTGGGCTACGATGCGCCCCCCGCGATGATCCGCGACAAGCTGGCAGCCCTGCTGCCGAGCGCGGTCGATCGCATCCTGGTCGCGACGGTCGCGGGCAGCGTGGTGGGCTGCATCAGCCTGCATGCGCTTGCGCTATTTCACGCGCACGGCAATCTCGGGCGTATCACCAGCCTGGTCGTCGACGAAGGCTGTCGCGGGCAGGGTGTCGGCGGCGCGCTGATCGCGGCGGCGCACATCTGGTTCGAGTCGACGGGGTGCGTGAAACTGGAGGTGACGAGCGGCGACCTTCGGCTCGATGCGCACCGCTTTTACGCGCGGCACGGCTTCATGCGGGACGGACAACGGTTGTCGAAGCTCGTCCGGCCGTAATGCCACCGCACGAGCGCGCGGCGTAGCCGCTATCGCGGAACAACCGGCGACGCGTGGCCGTTCAATGCCGCTCGCCGCGCCAGCGTCCCGGCGCCACGCCGAAGCGCTTCGTGAACGCATGGGTGAACGTGCTTTGATCCGCGAAGCCGACCCTCCCGGCGATATCGACGAGCGGATACCGGCCGTCCGCGAGCAGGATCACGGCCGCGTCGAGCCTGAGCCGCTGCAGGTAGCGATGCGGCGTTTCACCGAACGCGTCGACGAACAGTTGATGAAAGCGGCGCATCCCGTAGCCGCAGTGCGCGGCGAGATCGGCGATGCGCAGCGGCTCCTCGAGCCGTGCGCGCAGCCAGCGATCGATGCGCGCGAAATCGAGGCCGGAGGCGGGCGCGGCGATGGCGCGTTCGTCGAGCAGCGCGCCACACAGCCGCGCGGCGGCCTGCCACTGGAAACGGTGCGCGGCCGCGTGCCGCGCGTCGTCGGCGGGGGCGTCGAGTTGCGCGGCGGCGGCCGCGATCTGCGCGACCAGCGACGTCAGTGCCGGATCGATCGTCACGGCGCGCGCGCTGTCGAACAGCCGCTGCGGCACCGCGAGCGACGCGAGGGGAAGATTGAGCACGAGCTGGCGGTTCTCGCCGAGGCCCGCGTAATCGTGGCGCGCGCCGGCCGGAACCAGCCACGCGCCGTGCCGGTCGAGCCGCTGGCTGACGCCGTCCACCGCCATCACCATCGCACCGTCGATGCCGAGCACGATCTGGTGAAAGTCGTGCACGTCCGACGCTTCGAGCGTGTCGTAGCGTTGCAGTGCGAGGGTGGGGGACGAAAGGTGTGCCATGGGGCAGGGCGTCAGTCGGCAGCTCGCGTACGGTGTCAGATGTCGAGCAGTTCGACTTCGAACACGAGCGTGGCATTCGGCGGAATCACGCCGCCTGCGCCGCGCGGGCCGTAGCCGAGTTGCGGCGGGATCGTCAGGCGACGCACGCCGCCGACCTTCATGCCTTGCACGCCTTCGTCCCAGCCCTTGATGACCATGCCGCCGCCGAGCACGAACGCGAACGGGTCGTTGCGATCCTTGCTCGAGTCGAATTTCTGACCGTCGGTCAGCCAGCCCGTGTAGTGGACGCTGACCGTCTGGCCGGCTTGTGCTACGTCGCCGGTGCCTTCGGTCAGGTCTTCGTATTTGAGGCCCGATTCGGTCGTGATGACAGACATGACTTCTCCTGAAAAAGGATGGGTAAAACCGCTATTGTAGGCGAGCGCGCAGCGGGCCGCCGCTCGTGGCTGTCGGCCGCTCGCACGTATGTCGCGGGCGGCGCCGGGCCGCCGTGGCCGTGATCGTCCGAAGCGCAAATGGAACGCGCGTTTGAATTTTTCGCGCGCCTCGCGACCGCGGTTGCACCGTGCGAGTGCGACGCGTGTATGAATCGGTGCTACCAGGGCGCGCCGCAGCGTATCGCGTTGCGTCGCCGATTTCCGTGGAACGCCCGCCGCACGAGGCTTTCAGGCCGTCGACGTGACACGGCACGGCGCGGCGCGTAGCGCTCGCGAGCCACCGCGCGCGTTCGAATCCCGCCCGGTCCGCACGCTGTTCGAGCGCCGTTTTTTCCGCCTTTTCGACCGTGCCCTGTTTGGAAGCGCGCATCTACCGCGCGGCTTGCGTGCGCCGCCGCGGGCGGCCTATCTTTACAGCTGTCGATGTCAAGATTTTGGCGGTGCGCGACGCGCCGCCCGGGCCTGCGCCGGCTGCGTCGGACGACGCGCCGGGCCGCTCCGGAACCAGGAGAACGATGAACATGAAGTCAGCCGCTTCCGCCACCGCAGCCGGGATCATGCCGGTGCGCCGCGACCTGCGCTTCGACCTGCCGGTCGAACGCGCGAAGGACTGGCATGGCCTCGGGTCGCACGTGACCCATTTCTTCAACGCGCTGTCGCTGCTGTTCCCGGCCGGTGAGCGTTTCTTCATGGATTCGGTGCGCAACTACCGTGACCGGATCGACGATCCCGTGCTGAAGCAGCAGGTGCTCGGCTTCATCGGCCAGGAAGCGATGCACACGCGCGAGCACATCGAGTACAACGAGCTGATGCAGGCGAACCACCTGCCTGCGCGCAAGCTCGACAAGCGCGTCTGGACGGTGCTCGGCTACATGAAGCGCAAGCTGCCGCATTCGGTGCAGCTCGCGCACACGGTCGCGGCGGAGCACTACACGGCGATGCTGGCCGACTGGCTGCTGCGCGACCCGACGCGCCTCGACGGCTCGGTCGAGGGCTACCGCCAGATGTGGATCTGGCACGCGCTCGAGGAAACCGAGCACAAGGCCGTGTCGTTCGACGTCTGGAACACCGCGATGGAACCGGGGCTGCGCCGTTATCTGATCCGCATCGGCGTGTATCTGCTGACGACGCTGACGTTCTGGCCGACCGTATTCCTGATGCATGCGACGCTGCTGTGGCGCGATCGCGGCGCCGGCCATCACGTGCGCGGCATGCTGCGGATGATCGCGTTCCTGTACGGGCCGCGCCGGGGGCTGTTCCCGCGCATCGCCGGCGAATGGCTGAGCTTCTTCCGGCCGGGCTTCCATCCGTGGGATCACGACAATCACCACCATCTGGCGCGGGTCGACGCGCTCGCCGCCGCCTACGGCGAACAGGGCGGCGCACCGGCCGGCCGTGGCCGTGCCAACGCGCCGGCGCCGCTCGCATCGGGCCGCTGAGACCGCCGCTGCGCCGGCAGGCGCGGCATCGGGCCGCGCATGTTGCGTTCGTGCATCAACCGTCTTCTTCTGACGATTGACCGAAATCAATTCGAACCGGCTGCGCGGGCGTCCTGCGGGCCCGTCGACCGGTTGTGCACGCATGCGCGGGCGAGCCGATCCGGCGTGCGCGGCATCGCCCGGGAACGCCATGCGCCAGCACCGGCGCGGCTTTGCGCGCCGCGCAGCCGCCCGTTCAGGGGTCCCGCCGCGTACGCCACCGGGATAACACCCATCTAGCCGCGCACCGGCCGCATCGATATACCGTTCATGACAATGTCCACCTCACGCGCGATTCCTGCACGGGGGGATTTTATTCGGACGGAAATGCGGCCAATATGTCGGTTCGATCGAGGTCCGTCGCGCGTGACGGCGAGCCGGCGCGATACCAACGCCAAGCGGGGAACAACGATGGTTGCTAGGTCACCTGACGCAAACGGGCATGCGGTGCCCGAGATGTCGCATGTGTCCGTCACCGCGCCCGAGGACGGACGCAAGCTGTTCGTGATCATGCGCTCGCCCGATGAGCCGTTGCTTGCGCAACTGCGCGGGCTCGGCTGGGAAATCGCCGTCGCGAAGACGGCCGGCGCCGCGCAGAACATGACCTCCGGCGTGAGCGTCGCCGCTGGTCTGGTCGATTTCACCGGGTTCACGTCGCGCGACTATCCCGCGCTGAAGGCGTGCCTGAGCCAGCCGTCGATCGGCTGGATTTCCATCGCGCAGGCCGGCATCACGATCAGCCCCGCGGTGCGTGAAATGATCCGCAGCTATTGCTTCGATTACGTGACCCTTCCGTTGCCCTACGAATGGATTTCGCACGTGCTCGGCCATGCGCGCGGGATGGCCGCGCTCGATCGCGTCGATGGCGCGGCCTACGCGGCGTCGATCGGCGAACACGGGATGATCGGCAACTGCGAGGCGATGCAGCAGCTGTTCAGCACGATCCGCAAGGTCGCGAAGACCGACGCGAGCGTGTTCATCTCCGGCGAGTCGGGCACTGGCAAGGAGCTGACGGCGCTCGCGATTCACGAGCGCTCCGGTCGCGGCAAGGGGCCGTTCGTCGCGATCAATTGCGGCGCGATTCCGCATCACCTGCTGCAGTCGGAACTGTTCGGCTACGAGCGCGGCGCGTTCACCGGCGCGAACCAGCGGCGCGCGGGCCGGATCGAATCGGCGAACGGCGGCACGCT
Source organism: Burkholderia sp. AU31652 (assembly GCF_002223155.1). NCBI lineage: Bacteria > Pseudomonadati > Pseudomonadota > Betaproteobacteria > Burkholderiales > Burkholderiaceae > Burkholderia > Burkholderia sp. AU31652. The sequence goes on from NZ_NKFG01000005.1 coordinate 908,820, forward strand.
GTTTCTCGACGAAATCGGCGACATGCCGGTCGAAAGCCAGGCGAGCCTGCTGCGCTTCCTGCAGGAAGGGAAGATCGAGCGGCTCGGCGGGCAGGAATCGATTCCGGTCGACGTACGGATCATCTCGGCCACTCACGTCGACCTCGACGGCGCGGTCGAGGCCGGGCGCTTCCGCGCGGACCTTTATCACCGTCTGTGCGTGCTGCGTATCCACGAGCCGCCGCTGCGCGCACGCGGCAAGGATATCGACATCCTCGCGCACTACGTGCTGCAGAAATTCAAGTCCGACAGCGGCCGCAAGATCAGCGGCTTCACGTCGGCCGCGCTCGACGCGATGCGCCGCTATGAATGGCCGGGCAACGTGCGCGAGCTGATCAACCGCGTGCGGCGCGCGATCGTGATGGCCGAAAGCCGGCTGCTGACGCCGCACGATCTCGGGCTCGAGACGCCGGGCGAAACCGAACCCGTGACGCTCGAACAGGCGCGGGCGCTCGCCGAGCGCACCGCGATCGAGAATGCGCTGCTGCGCAACGATCACCGCATCAACAAGGCCGCGGCCGAACTCGGCATTTCACGCGTGACGCTCTACCGGATGATGATCGAGCACGGGCTGAACGATCACGACAACAACGGCGGGAACGGCGACAACGGCGGGCACGACGGCGCGCCGTCCGGCGACGCGGGGCATCAGCGGGTCGGCTGAGCGGCGCATGCGTGACGCGTGAGCCGCTTCAGCGATAGGTCCAGAGCCGGTGCAGCACGAACGTGACCGGCGGCACGCACAGCACGACCGCGACGATGCTCCACGCGCGGGCGAGGCCGAGCGTTTCGGTGGCGTGCGCCAGCAGCATCGTCATGCCGAGGCCGGCCAGCGCGACGGCGAGAAAGCGCACGAAGTTGCCCCACGTCACCGGCGACGAAAAACTCCACAGCGTGTTGGCGAGATACGAGAACGCGGTCGAGCACGCGAACGCGATCGCGTTCGCGCTTACCGGCGTCGCGTCGAACAGCGCGAACATCGCGGCCGCGATCAGCGCATGCAGCGCGGTCGAACCGACGCCCGACACCCCGAAGCGAATCAGCCTGGCGCGTTCGGCGGTATAGAGGGTGCGGATCATCGGGTGCGGTCGTTCGGGTGATGGGGCGGCGTGTGGGCGGTGTCGTGAGGGCGCCGGCGCAAACATGACGCGCGCCGGTTTCGCAGTATAGCGATGCCGCCGGCCGATGGATGCGCGGACAACCTGCGGCTCCCGTGCCGCCTGCGCCATGTAAAGCGCATGAAACATTTTCGCCTCGACGGTCACGCAAATTGGCGCGGGAAATCGGGGTGAACGGCCGGCACCCGTCGGTAAAAATGTCGCGCTGCATTGTTCAGCCTTATCCGGCAAGGCAGGGCTGCGACGCAGCCAGCTGCAGTCCGCGCGCCGCGTGTTTCAGTTTCGTAACTTCCCGCCTTTCGCACCCGTTCCGGCCACCACGCTGCCCGGTCAACCCCTTGTCCGGACGGGCTCGCGCGACGCTGGCCCGCTCCTTGCGACAGTGGGCGTGCGAAAGTCGACGATGCACGGTCCGTCCGGTTCGGCAGCGAACCCTGTCAGTACCGGCCAGGACACAGTCCGCGGGGATGCGGCGACGGCGCGCGGCACGACAGCTGCGTTCCGGCGAGCACGGAGTGTCGTCGCCTGATCGTCGGGGCACCGGTCGAGTCCGGTTGCCGGAACAACCATCAGATTGATACGGGGAAGAAAAATGATCGATCGCCACACGCCGCGGCCGGCAGGCCGCGATCGCAGTGATTCGGAGCATCGCCGGTCGAACGTCGTTCTTGCAGCCGGCCGGCATGCATCGACAGGCCATCTCTCCGCGCCCGGTGCGAGGCGGATCCGGTTGATTGCCGGTCATCCGCGCCGGGTCGGCACTTTCCTGCACGCGAACCCGATTCGCAAGGGCATGTGCACACGGGCGCCGGTACCTCGACGCCCGGTCTTCGCCTACTGACTGAAGCCGCACGATATCCGTTCGCGCGAGGCATCGTCCCCGCGGACGATCAATCTGCAATCCGAATGAAATGCGAAGCGTCGTGCGATGTGTGCGACGGATGAAGCATTCGATGCGACGGCAAACGGCGTTACGCCGGTGCCGTCCGGTGGTGAGGGGAGGGGCGGTCGGACGCGCGCGACGGGTGTGGCGCCCGTACGCGCGCGACGCCGTTTCAGCCGCCGTAGATGTCGAAGTCGAAGTACTTGGACGCGAGCCGCTTGTAGGTGCCGTCCTTGACCATCTCGAGGATGGCGCCGTCGATCTTCGCCTTCAGGTCGGTGTCCTCCTTGCGCAGCCCGATGCCGGCGCCGATGCCGAGCACCTTCTCGTCGACGAGCTCGGGGCCGACGAACGAGTAGTTCGCGCCGCGCGGCGATTTCAGGAACCCGATGGCCGCCTGCACTTCATCCTGCAGTGCCGCGTCGAGGCGGCCCGAGGTCAGGTCCGCGTACACGCCGTCCTGGTTCTGGTACGACACGACGTTCGCGCCTTGCTTGCCCCAGTACGCCTTCGCATACGTTTCCTGCGTCGTGCCCTGTTCGACGCCGATCGATTTGCCCTTCAGCGATTCGGCCGTCGGCAGCAGCGGCGAGCCCTTCTTCACGACGAGCCGCGTCGGCTGGTTGTAGATCTTCGTCGTGAAGCCGATCTGCTGCGCACGCTGCGGCGTAATCGACATCGACGACAGCACCGCATCGAACTTCTTCGCCTTCAGCGCCGGAATCATCCCGTCGAAATCGTTCTCGAGCCACACGCACTTCGCCTTCAGGCGCGCGCAGATCTCGTTGCCGAGGTCGATGTCGAAGCCGACGAGCTTGCCGTCCGGCGCCTTCGACTCGAACGGCGCGTAGCTGGCATCGGTGCCGAAGCGGATCGTGGTCCAGTCCTTCGCGACGGCGGGGCCTGCGGATACCGCGAGCAGGGCGATCGAAACAGCGGCAATCAGTCTCTTCATGGTGCGTTCCTTGGCGGGGTGCTTCCGGTTTCTGTGCGACACGGTTTCACGGATACGAACCGCGTCTGCGCGCGGTGTCCGCACGGCCATTAACGCAGAAAATAAAATCAGAGTCCAGAATGGACAAAAAATATCGTTTTGTCGGATGGGCGGATCGATCGGCGGGTCTCGACCCTTGCAAAAATACGAAAATGGACTAATCTTGTTAGTAAATTCGTTTCGAGACTAACGATCATGTCACGGCCCGCTTATGAATCGCACTCCGCCTCGCCGCAGGCCTCGGTCGCGCAGATGTCGGCGGCCGGCCTGCGCGCGTTTTTCAACATCGCACGCGACTGGGAACTGACGATCGACGAGCAGATCGTGCTGCTCGGGTCGCCCGGCCGTTCGACGTTCTTCAAGTGGAAGGCCACGCCGGAATCGGCGCGGCTGCCGCGCGATACGCTCGAACGGCTATCGCTGTTGCTCGGCATCTACAAGGCGCTGCAGATCCTGCTGCCGCAGCCGGCCGCGGCCGATGCGTGGGTCAAGCGGCCGAACGACGCGGCGCCGTTCGGCGGCAAGCGCGCACTCGACCGGATGCTCGCCGGCAACGTCGGCGATCTGGTCGCCGTCCGGCAATATCTCGACGCGATGCGAGGTGGCTGGGCGTGACCATGCCGATCCAAGCACAACAATGGCCCACGACCGCGGTCGACTGGGCGCCAGCCTATCGCGTGATCCCCACCCGTTTCCCGGCGATCAACCTGTTCGACCGCGTAGCCTCGGCGGACGATTTCGACGCGCTTTACGCACTCGAATCGCTGACCAACGACCGCATCCGCAACGAAGTCGGCACACTGGACCTCGTGCCGCCCGCCGAGCGCCGCTACGGGCAGGGCTGGGGGCCGATCATGGCCGCGTTCACGCACCTGAATCCGCAGGGCAGCCGCTTTTCCGACGGCAGCTACGGCGTGTTCTACTGCGCGCGTTCGCGCGATACGGCGATCGCCGAAACGCGGTATCACAGCGCGTTGTTCCTGGAAGCGACCAAGGAGCCGCCGATGCGCCAGCAAATGCGGCTCTATACGGTGATCGCGCAGGGCGACGTGGCCGACATCCGCGCGTGGCCGAAACGCGATCCGGCGCTGCTGCATCCGCTCGATTACAGCGCCGGGCAGGCGCTTGGTCGCGCGGTGCGCAATGCGGGCGGTGCGGGGATCGTCTATCCGTCGGTGCGCGACCCGCGCGGCGAGTGCCTGGCGGCGTTCCGCACCGCGCTGCTGCGCGACTGCCATCACGCGGCCTACCTCGAATACAACTGGAACGGCTCGGCCGTCGATGCGGTGTTCGAACTGAACCAGGTCGGCTAGGGGCCGCTCGCGGGCGTCAGTACCTATCAGCCCCTGTCGGCGCCTCAAGGCAGCGGCCAGTCGCCCGCGTGGCGTTCGCGTGCCTCGGCCTGCGTCATCGACCAGGTGCGCCCGGTGCGCGGCTCGGCGAGCGTGAGTCGCCCGGCCGGTGCGAACGCGCCCGTGTCGATGAACCACTGCGCGCCGATCCGCTGTGGCGCGCGCACCGGCGTGTGCCCGGTGCAGGTCAGCGACAGCCCGGCCTGCCGCGCCGGATCGGCGAGCCCCTGGACGAGATCGCGGCCCCACATCAGCCGCTCGCGCACGTCGTGCGCATAGCTGCCGGTGTCGAGATCGGCGTCCGAGCCGAAGAATTCCGCATGCAGCACGTTGAAGCGCCCGGGGCCGTCGCCGATCACCCGCACCAGCGGCAGCGCGTCGACGCGTGCCGCATGCGCGTGCAGCCGTTCCGGCGGCAGGTCGGCACCCCAGTCGCCGCCGATCCCGCGCCACGCGTCGGGCGACAGCTTGCCGCGCGCCACGAGGCTCAGCACTTCCTCGTGATTGCCGCGCACGACGTGGCACCACGGGCGGTCGAGCAGGTCGAGCGTGGTTTCGGAGGCCGGGCCGCGGTCGACGAGGTCGCCGACCGAGAACAGGCGGTCGCGGGCCGGATCGAAGCGGATGTCGTGCAGCAGCGCGCGCAGCACATCCACGCAGCCGTGCAGGTCGCCGACGACGAAGTCGCGGCCGACCGTGTTCGCCGGATGGTGGCAGAGGGGGGCGGTGGCAGTCATCCCAATATCTTAGGCGCTCGCGCCCCCATCGCCACGTCACGATGGAATGACGATAATCGGGGCAATACCCGCCGGTACGGCGCGGCGGTATGTCCCGCGCGCCGGCCGAATCCTTTCCATTTGCTTTCGGAATCACATGATGACGCTTTATCCGCAGGTATTACGCAACCGGCCGCGCATGGTCGCGGCGTTCGTCGCCGGCTTGCTGTGCGCGGTGCTGCTGCCGTTTTCGCTGCGTCCGACCGTGCGTGCGCTGATCGGCTGGGATTGCGCGATCTGGCTGTATCTCTTGCTGATGTGGGTGCGCATGATTACCGCGCACCATCACCAGGTGCGCGAAATCGCGATCCGCGAGGATGAAAACGCGACGACCGTGCTGACCGTCGTGTGCCTTGCAACCGTCGCGAGCGTCGCCGCGATCGCGATCGAACTCGCGACCGCCAAGAGCGTCGGCTTCAGCGCGGGGCTCAGCCATTACGCGATCACGGGCGCGACGCTGTTCGGCGCGTGGTTCCTGATCCCGACGATCTTCACGCTGCACTATGCGCGGCTCTATTACGGCTCGCCGAGCAACGATCGCGCGCTGCGCTTTCCGGACAAGAACCCCGAACCCGATTACTGGGATTTCCTGTATTTCGCGTTCACGCTCGCGGTCGCGTCGCAGACGGCCGACGTGTCGCTGGCGAACCGTTCCGCGCGACGCTCGGTGCTCGCGCAGTCGATCCTGTCGTTCTACTTCAACATGGCCGTGCTCGGGCTGTCGATCAACGTCGCGGCGGGCCTGCTGAGCTGACGCAGGCCACGGCCATTCGCAGCGTTACTTGAGCAGGTCGTACGGGCCGCCGCGTTCCAGCGCCCGCTGGTACGCGGGCCGTGCGTGGATCGCGTCGAGAAAGCGCGCGATCGCGGGATACCGGCTGCCGCCCCCGCGCGCGGTCGCGGCTTCGAGCGGAAAGCTCATCTGGATGTCGGCTGCGCTGAAACCGTCGCCGACGAACCAGCCGGTGCGGCCCAACGTGTCGTCGACATGCCCGAGATGCAGGGCGATCTGCGGATCGACGAAGCTCGACTGCAGCGTGTCGGCGATCTTGCGCGCGATCGGCCGGGCGAAGAACGGCATCGGCGCGTGCGCGATCCGCAGCGCGACGAGCTTGAGCAGCAGCGGCGGCATCGCCGACCCTTCCGCGTAGTGCAGCCAGTACGTGTAGTCGTGCCGCGCCGGCGTGCCGGGCGGCGGCGCGAGGCGCCCGTTGCCGTAGCGTTCGACCAGGTATTCGATGATCGCGCCCGATTCGGCGTACGTGCGGCCGTCGTCGGTGACGACCGGCGACTTGCCGAGCGGATGGATCGCGCGCAACTCGGGCGGCGCCAGCATCGTCTTCGGATCGCGCGCGTAGCGCACGATCTCGTACGGCACATCCAGTTCTTCGAGCAGCCAGAGCACGCGCTGCGAGCGCGAGTTGTTCAGGTGATGGACGGTGAGCATGTCGACGCCGGGAGTGGGGGCGGGAACGACATCATACCCAGCGCGGAGGGCGCATACGCGAAACGCGTTGCGCGCCGTGACGAACGGCGTCTGGCCGACCGCGTCTGGCCGACCGCGCCTGGCCGGCCACCCCGCGCCATCACGCGCGCCGCACCGCGATCCACGCACCCCAGAACAGGCTCGCGAAAAAGCGCAGCGGCGCATCGAAGCCCGCATCGCGCAGCAGGCCGAACACCGCTTCCTCGGACGCGGGCGGATCGGCGCCCTGCAGGATCTTCGCGAGTTGCGCGCGCACGGCGTCGGGCGTCGCACCTTTCATGCGCCAGCGCTGCTGCCATGCGTCGAGCAGGCGCGGGTGGTCCGCGTAGCGGCGATGGTTGCCGGCGAGCACGAGCGGCGCGCCGGGTTTCAGGCGCCGCGCGATCGCATGCAGCAGCGCCGCCTTCGCTGCGTCGCCGGGGACGTGGTGCAGCACGCCGATCAGCGTCGCGCCGTCGAACGCGGGCGTGTCGGGCAACGCATCGACACCGTCCTCGACGAACGCCGTGCGTGCGCCGAAACCCGCGGCCTCGACGTTCGAGCGCGCGAGCGCGAGCATCGGCGCGGACGGGTCGACGGCCGTGAACTGCCAGCCCGGCTCGAGCGCGGCCGCCACGCAGATTTCCTGCCCGGTGCCGCCCGCGCCCGCGACGAGGATCCGCGCGTCGGGCGCCGCGATCGCCGACGCGAGCATGCACGCGGTGAGTTCGTGGCAGGCATCGTAGCCGGCGAGTGCGATGCGGGATTGCTCGGCGTATTCGTGCGCGCGTGCCGGATCGAATTTGGCGGCGCTGGCGGGAAGCGACATGGCGGGTTCCTCGGGTCGGGCGCGGACGTCGTGTCCGCGAGCATGGCGCAGAGCGTAAGCGTGCGCGGCCGGTGCAACAAGGCGAGCAGCCATTCCGGTATGGCTGCTACCCGACTCGTCGGGACCGGCGGGATTGCGGGTTTTCCCCGGGGTCGATTCGTATTTAAAAATGTCCGGATGCGATGCATCGCGGTAGCGAATCCGGCGCATACTCGGTTCTCTCCCCCCGCCTGGCCGTCGCATGCCGGGCCCCTATGCGCCGCGCCCCGCTGGCGCGGCCATGCCGCTCGGTACGCACGAGGAGCGCATGATGTCCGATTGTCCGCACGATCCGTATGCGCAGCACTACATTCACTGCTTGCCGTTCGGCGCCCAGCCCTGTGGCGCGCTCTGCGCGACGCCGCGCACGCATTTTCGCGTGTGGGCGCCGGGCAGCACGCAGGTCCAGCTCGAACTCGATACCGGCTTCGGCCCGTTGCTCGTCCCGATGACGGCGGCCGGCACGAACTGGTTCGAAGTCTTTGCCGATTGCGGTGCGGGTGCGCTTTATCGCTATCGCCTCGACGATGCGGTATCGATTCCCGATCCCGCGTCGCGCTCGCAACCCGAAGGGCTCAACGGCCCGAGCGAGGTCATCGATCCGCGCGCGTTCACGTGGCGCAACACGTTCTGGCACGGGCGCGCATGGGAAGACATCGCGCTCTATGCGATTCGCCCGCACGCGGTGGGCGGCTTCGACGGCGTGCGCCGGCGCCTGCCGCAACTCGCGCGGCTCGGCGTGACCGCGCTGGAACTGCTCGCGTCGCCGCACGACAGCCTGCCGTTCGCGCCGCTCGCGGCCGAAGGCGGCCCCGACGCGCTGAAGGCGCTGATCGACGACGCGCACGGCTACGGTCTCGCGGTGTTGCTGGAACTCGATTACGCGCGCTTCGGCAGCGGCACCGAGGCGCTGCGCCACTACGCGGCGCCGTTCTTCCATACGCGTGACGATCCGCTCCAGGCGCCGCCGCTCGCGCTCGATCATCCGGAAGTCTGCGATTTCTTCTGCGACAACGCGCTGTACTGGATCGACGAGTACCGTTGCGACGGGCTGCGCCTGCGCGAGGCCGACCGGATCGGCGTGTCGTGGCTGCGCGAGATCGCGGATCGTGTGCGCGCGGCCGTGCCGGCCGACCGGCTGATCCATCTCGTCCTCGGCAGCGAGCGGCATCCGGCGCATCTTGCCGATACCCATTTCGATGCGCAGTGGAACGGCTGCGGCGAACGCGCGCTGCATCGGCTGACGGGGCGCGATACGTCGGCCCACGAAGGCATTTCCATGCACCAGTCGATCCACACGCTCGCCCGCGCGCTGACCGCGGCCGGGGCCGCATTCCAGCCGGCCGGGTCGGGAGAAGGCATGGCTGCCGACAGCGGGCTGTCGTTGACGTCGCTGGTGCTGTCCGATGGCGCGTGGCGCGACAGCGGACAGGGCGACCACGGGCAGGCGGCCGGTCTGGCCGCACTTGCGCTGTCGCTGCTCACGCCGCAGATCCCGTTGATCTTCGACGAAACCGCGCGCGATGCCGATCGCGCGCATTTCGTGCAGTCGGCGCTCGCGGTGCGCGCGAAGCTGATCGCGCCGCGATTGTCCGATTGCCGGCCGCAGGAGGCGCGTGCGCTGAAGTCGGACGGCGACGGCGATGCCGACGCGCTGCTCGCATCCTGGCGGCTCGCCGACGACGAGACGCTGACGATCGCGTTGAACCTGTCGCCCGACGCGGTGCCGTTCGATGCGCCCAGAGGGCGGGTCGTGTTCGAGACGCCGGCACGGGCGCGCGACCGGGTCGATGAAGGGGTGTTGCCGCCATATGCGCTCGTCGCGTGGCTGACGGGTGACGTCAACCGGTATGCGCTCACGCACGATGCGCGTCGTATCGATGACGGCGCCTGGCGCGGCATGCGTCCGAACCTGAACGCATGACGACGTGAGCGGGTAAGCGTTTGAGCGGCCGGGCGCATCTGCGCCCGGCTGCACCGCAGGGCAATCTCCGAACTACCAGAACCCGCGAATGCCTGCGATGCCGTAGGCGCCGTGGCGGCGTGCATCGTCGAGGTGGGTACGTGTCATGCCGCCGAGCGCGAAGACGGGCAGGGCGGCCTCGGCGGCCAGCGCGCCGAACTGTGCCCAGCCGAGCGTCGGCGCACCGGGATGGCTGAGCGTCGGCAACACGGGCGACAGCGTGACGAAATCCGCGCCGGCGCGCGCGGCCAGCAGCAAGTCGTCGCGCGTGTGGCAGGCGGCGGACACCCAGCGTCCGGCCGGCAACGGCCGCTGCGTGGCGGCGCGCAACGCGGTGCCGTCGAGATGCCAGCCGGCGCCGTCGAGCCGCATCACGCCGGCCGCATCGATCGGCCCGTTCAGCATCAGGTGCGCGCCGGCCGCGTCGCAGCGCGCGAGCGCTTCGACGGCGAGTCGCGCGAACGCGGCTGCATCGAGCGACTTCACGCGCAGTTGCACGAGCGTCTCGCCGCGCGCGAGCACGGCCGACAGCCGGTCGAGGAACGCCGCGCAATCGGCCGCCGACGCGGACGCCGGCTCCGGCGTGATCACGCAGCAGCGCGGCAGCGTGGCGTTCATCGCGTGGGGCGCAGCGCGGCCGTCATTCGTCGGCCTCTTTCGAGATCTTCGGGTAGACGCGCACGAGCACGATGCGCGGCCCGTTCATCTTTTTCACGACGACGTCGAAGCGGTCGAACGACACGCGCTGCCCTTCGGTCGGCAGGTCGCTGAGCGCCTGGATCACGAGGCCGCCGACCGATTCCGCACGGCCTTCGTCGATGTCGATGCCGAGCGCCTGTTCGAGCGACACGACGGGCAGGCTGCCCTTGCCCATCAGCGTGCCGTCGTCGAGGCGGCTCCAGTCGGCGTCGCCCTGGCGGAACTCGTCGTGGATCTGGCCGACCAGCGCGCCGAGCAGGTTGTCGAGCGTCAGGAAGCCGATCGGCTTCTCGCCCTTGTTGCCGACCAGCGCGAAGTGCGGCGCGCCCTTGCGGAAGCGGCGGAACAGGTCGAGCGCCGGCGTGTCGGGCCGCACGTACTGCACGGGGCGGACGTAGTCCGACAGGTCTTCCAGCGCCGCACCCGCGTGACGCGCGAGCAGCAGGTCCTTCAGGTGGATCAGCCCGCTCACCTGTTCGCGCGACGCATCCTCGAACAGCGGATAGCGGCTGAAGCGGTGTCGCGCGACGATCTCCATGTTGTCGGGCAGCGGCAGGTCGCGGCGCAGGCCGATCATTTCATGGGCCGGCCGCATCAGGTCCGACACGGTCATCGACGAAAAGTCGAGCGAATGCGCGAGCGTGTTCCACTCGTCATTGCTGTACGTGCCGCGCGCCGGCTGGGCCGGGTTGCCGGCCGTGCTGCGGCGGCTGCGCAGGATCAGCTTCAGCTCGTCGGTCGAGTAGTGGGCGTCGCTGCCGTGGTCGGCGGACAGCCCCGCGAGCCGCAGCACCGCGTTGGCGCTGTTGTTGAGCACCCAGATCGCCGGATACATCGCCCAGTAGAACGCATAGAGCGGCAGCGCGACCCACAGGCCGACCTTCTCCGGCTGGCGGATCGCCATCGATTTCGGCGCCAGCTCGCCGACGACGATGTGCAGGAACGAGATCAGCGAGAACGCGAACACCAGCGAGATCAGGTGCACGACGCGTTCGGATTCCACGCCGATCAGGTCGAGCAGCGGGCCGAGCAGTTGCGCGAAGGCCGGTTCGCCGACCCAGCCGAGGCCGAGCGACGCAAGCGTGATGCCGAGCTGGCACGCGGAAAGATACGCGTCGAGCCGGCCGTGCACGATGCCGAGGATGCGGCCGCGCAGGCCGTGCTTGCGGGCCAGTGTCTTGACGCGCGTGGCGCGCAGTTTGACGAGGCCGAATTCGGCCGCAACGAAGAACCCGTTCAGGGCCACCAGGAACAACGCGCCGATGAGCGCGAAGATCTGTAACAAAGAAACACTCCGGTTATGACAGGCCCGTCAGTATAGAGCCAGAAAGGAATTTGTAATGTGTCGTGCGGCCGATTGCTTACACCGGCGCCTCACCGGGGACGGAGAGCGTGAGGGTGGCCGTGGCGCCGTCGACGAACGCGTCGTGCGCGAACGTGCCGCCGTGTGCGAGCGCGACGCGCTGGCAAAGCGCGAGCGTCCAGGCGACGCGCTTGGCGTCGCGCTCGCGCAGCATCTCGCGTCGTGCGAACGATTCGAATGCGTGCGGTTGCGCGGGATCGGCGAGCGTGTCGGCGTTCACGGTGCACGTGGCGCGCGCGGTGAACTGCAGGCCGTCGCGCGTGCACGCAAACGTCACGCGGCTGCCGGCGGCGCTGGCTTCGACCGCGGCGGTGAGCATCGTCCAGAGCGCCTGTGCGATGCGTTCGCGGTCGGCGGTCAGCGACGGTTCGCCGTCCGGCAGCGTCGCGTCGAGCGCGACCTGCCGTGCGTCGGCGAGCGCGAAACGGGCGAGCGCGATCGTGTCGTCGAGCAGCGCGCGCAGCGCGAACGGCTGCGGCTTGACGGCGAGCGTGCGCGTTTCGGCGCGCGGCGCGTCGAGCACGTCGTCGATCAGCGCAACCTGCTGGTCGATGCCCGTGCGGATGCCCGCGAGCGCGCGCTGCAGGTTCGGATCGGCGTTGGCGAGCTGGCGCTCGAGCACGTACGCCCAGCTATGCATCGCGTTCAGCGGGCTGCGCAGGTCGTGCGACGCGGTGGAGAGCGCCTGGTCGCGCAGGAACAGCGCCGCCTGGGTGGCGTAATGCGCTGCGCGTTCGCGCAGCAGGTCGGCGGCGGGATCGACGGTAGTGGACGTCACGGAGCTGGCCTGTCGGAAGCGGTTGGCGTGGAAGTCACGCGAACCGTCATTATAGGGACGGTGCGTGTCACGCCGGCAGCGCGTCTTCGTCCTTTTTCCGGGCGTCGCCGTTCGGCAGCAGCTGGCACGCGAGCAGGCCGGCCAGCATCAGCGCGCAGCCGACGAGCGCGCGCAGCGTCAGCGTTTCGCCGAGCGCGGCCCAGCCGGCGATCGCCGCGAACACGCCTTCCATGCTGAAGATCACGGCCGCGTGCGCGGGCGCTGCGTCGCGTTGCGCGACGACCTGCATCGTATAGCCGACCCCGACCGACAGCAGGCCGCCGTACAGCAGCGTCGGCAGCGCGTTGCGCAGCATCGTGCCGCTGACCGGCTCGATGACGAGGCCGACCGCGAGGCACGCCACGCCGCACACGACGAACTGCATGAACGCGAGCACGAGCGGATTGTGGCGCTTCGCGAAATGGCCGACGGCCATCACGTGCGCGGCGATGATCACGGCGCCGGCGAGCTGGAACCAGTCGCCGTACAGCACCGAGAATTGCTCGTTGATGCTGAGGAAATACAGGCCGATCGCCGCGAGCAGCGCGCCGAACCACGTGCCCGGGCCGATCCGGTGACGGGCGAACACGCCCATCAGCGGCACGATCACGACGTACAGCGAGCTGATGAAGCCCGCGTTGGCGATGCGCGTGTACTGCAGGCCGATCTGCTGCAGCGAAATCGATACCGCCAGCAGCCCGCCGAGCGCGAGGCCCGGCAGCAGCAGCGTCGGCTCACGGCGGATCGCCGCGAGTTGCGTGCGCGACGCCGTGTTCAGCATCAGCAGCGGCACCAGCACCAGCGCGCCGAGCAGGAAACGGAGCCCCGTGAACAGGAACGGCCCGATCACGTCGAGACTCAGGCGCTGGGCGACGAAAGCCGAACCCCAGATCGCGGCGGCGGCGAGCATCAGCAGGTTGGCGCGGAGGTGCTTGCGGGCGTCGGGCGTCATCGGAATTCTTCTGGAGATTGCGGGCGGCGAAACCCGTTAGTTTACGCCGAGATTGCAAGGCTGTCGGCAAACCTGCGCAATGCGGCGCCGGCACGTGCGTCGCGTACGCGCGAATACAGCACGACCTGCGACAGCGGCAGCGGCGGCAGCCCGAATTTCGCGCCGACGTCGACCAGCGTGCGCGGCGCGACCCGCCGCGCCAGCGGGCAGACGGCGAGCCCCGCGGCGGCGGCGGCCGTGACCGCCGCCACGCCGCCGCCCGTAAAGCGCTCGCGCCACGGCCGCCCCGCATGGTCGAGCGCGCGCAGCGCGGCGGCCCGCACGCCGCACGGGCCGGCCAGCACCGCGAGCGGCAGCGGCTCGCCCGCGCGCGGCACCCAGTCCGGCGCGGCGAGCCAGGCCAGCGGTTCGGAAAACAGCAGCGTGCCGTCTTCGCGCGGCGGGTCTTCGCCCGGCTCGTGCCGCACGATCACCGCATCGAACCGGCGTTCGTCGTATTGCGCGAGCAGGTTCGTCGACGTGCCGAGATGCATTTCGAGCGACAACCCCGGATCCTGCCGATGCAGGCTCGTGAGCACGGCCGGCAGGTCGGGCACCGCGACGTGCTCGCTGACGCCGAGCGACAGCCGGTGCGTCCCGGCCGAGATCGCGCCCAGCGCATGATCGTGCGCATCGAGCAGCGCGCGGGCGGCCGGCAGGAAATTCTCGCCGTCGGCGGCCAGCTTGACGACGCGCGGCGTACGCGCGAGCAGCGGCTTGCCGAGGTGGGCCTCCAGTCGCTTCAGCTTCAGGCTGACGGCCGATTGGGTGGTGCCGAGCGCGTCGGCGGCGCGCGTGAAGCTGGCGAGATCGGCGACCAGCACGAACGCGCGGACCGCATCGAGATCAAGGACTTTCATTTTCAATGGAAATGGATGAAATATTCATCGATGACTGTTCATTATAGTTCGGCGCGCCTAACCTGACGCTGTGTTTCCGTTCTTCAACGTCAACTTCACCGACAGGAGCAGGACCATGCCATTCACCCGTATCGCAGTGCGCGAAGGCAAGCCGGCCGCTTATCGTGCGGCGCTCGTCGACGGCGTGCATCGTGCGCTGATGCACACGTTCAACGTGCCCGAGGACGACATCTTCATGGTCGTCACCGAGCATGCGGCCGAGAACTTCGTGTTCGGTCGTCACTACCTCGATATCGAACGCAGCGACGATCTCGTGATAATCCAGATCACCGCGAACAACACGCGTACGCTCGAGCAAAAGCGGGCGCTGTACCGGGCGATCGCGGACAACCTCGCGCAGCAGCCGGGTGTGCGGCAGCAGGACGTATTCATCAGTCTTGTCGAGGTGCTGAAGGAGGACTGGTCGTTCGGCAACGGCCTCGCGCAATACGCCGTTTGACCTGCGACAGCACGACAGGGCCAGATCGTCGCCTGCGAATTTGGGCGACGTGTACTATGGAAGCAGCTTCACGGTCGACGCCGGCGCGGATGATGCGCCGGCGATTCTTCATGTGCAGGAGCCTCCATGTCGCGTGTGCTGGAAATCGTGTTGTCGCTGTCGCTGGAAGGGTGGCCGGTCAAGGCCGCGAGTCGCGCCCGGGGGGCGCAGCGTGATTTCGGCGCCGAACTCGTGCGCGCGTGGCGCATCTGCCCGCAGGTCCGGATGCGCCGCGGCCATGAGCGCGTGACGATCGAGCCGTGCCAGATCGAGGAGGCCGAGTCGAGCCCCGGCGCGAGCTGGTGGACGTGGGTCGAGTCGAATGCGCACGGCAGGCGGGTGGTCGCGTCGCGCACGACGGCATTTGCGCCGGGCGTCACGGCGCGCGAACTGTTCGACGCGGAGCACGCGGGCATCGCCGTCGCGATGCCGCTGCCCGTGCCCGAGGCGGCCGCTGCGGCCGCCGCCGATGCACCGGCAGATGAAGTGGACGGCGTCCCGCCCGACGCCGCAGCGCCGCCGTCCCCGAGCGTGCAGCCGGAATCCTCGGCGCTGCGCCTCGTCAGCGAACGGCGGCGCGGGCGCTGGGCCGACGACGGCGGCGTCGTGGTCGAGATGACGCTCGACGACGTCACGCTGCATCGCGGCAGCGAGCCGCCGCGTCGCTTCGTCGAGCTGCGCCTTGCGGCGCCCGACTGGGAGACACTGCCCGCGCGCACCGCCGCGCTGCATGCGCTGTTTGCCGCGGCGCGCGAATTGAGCGGCGCGTGGCCCGCCTTCGTGCAATTGACGAGCGTGATCGATCGCGCATGCGCGGCCGAGCCGGCCGCCGACGGGCCCGTCAAGGCCAAGCCCGTCGACCTGACCGGCGTGCGCACGCAGCGCGCCGCACTGTTCGCGCTGTCCGGCGACATCACCGCGCAGTGGCTCGGCAACGAGGGCGGGGTGCTCGAGCATGACGATCCCGAATTCGTGCACCAGATGCGTGTCGCGCTGCGCCGCCTGCGCACGCTGATGCGCTTCTTCCCGCGCTTTGCCGACCGCCAGTGGCGCGACACGCTCGGTGTCGACCTGCACTGGCTTGCGTCGCTGCTCGGCACGGTGCGCGACTGGGACGTGTTCGCGACCGAAAGCCTGCCCGCGCTGATCGCGGCCGACGGCGGCGACGGCGAGTGGAACGGTACGCTCGACGCCGCGCGCGCGCAGTGCGCGGCCGCGCGGGTCGAGTTGCGCCAGGCGCTGCATTCGGCCCGCTATGCGCGGCTGACGCTCGGCTGGCTCGAGTGGCTGAGCTCGCTTGCGCTGCCGTCGGCCGAAGACGGCGACGCGCCTTCGCTGCGGCGCCACGCGACGAAGCGCGTGCGGCGGCTGTTCGGTCATCTGTACGCGTCACCGTCGCTGACGTCGCTCGACACGGCCGCGCGCCATCAGGTGCGGATCGATGCGAAGCGGCTGCGCTATGCGCTCGAATTCTTCGCGTCGCTGGCGTCGCGCCGCACGCGCACCGACACGGTCAAGACACTCGCGCGCGTGCAGAGCGTGCTCGGCGAAGCGAACGACACGATGGTCGCGCTGCAGCACCTCGAAAAATTGGCTGCGCCGCCGTACCAGCTCGGGTTCGTGCGTGGCTACGGCGCGGCGCTCGAGCAGCGCGCGGCGCGCGACGCCGAGACGCTGCTGGCCAGCCTGCGGCCGCCGAAGCTCGACGGCAAGCCGGGTTGACCGGCACGCGCTGACTATAATGGCCGCCCGATTTCCCTACGCATCCCGATGACTGACGCACCGCATGCTTTCCCGTCCGCCGAACCGCTCGAACTGGGCGGCGAGCTGTGGCTGCGCGCCGGCGAACAGACGCTCGGCGGCGCCACGCGCATCGCGTTGCTCGCGGCGATCGGCGACACCGGTTCGATCACGCGCGCGGCGAAGGCCGTCGGCCTCAGCTACAAGGCCGCGTGGGATGCGGTCGACACGATGAACAATCTGGCCGGCGAACCGCTCGTCGCGCGCTCGACGGGCGGCAAGGGCGGCGGCGGCACGACGCTGACGCCGCGCGCCACTTCGCTGATCGCCGCGTTCCGCACGATCGAGCGCGAGCATCGCCGGTTCATCGAGGCAGCAAGCGCGGCCGTGGCCGGATTCGACGTCGACTGGGCGCTGATCGGCCGGATCGGGATGAAGACCAGCGCACGCAACCAGTGGTTCGGCAAGGTCGCATCGATCGTGCGCGGCACCGTCAACGACGAAGTCACGCTCACGCTGCCCGGCGGGCAGCCGATCGTTGCCGTGCTGACGCACGAGAGCGCCGATGCGCTCGGCCTGCAGGTCGGCGCGAACGCCTGCGCGCTGGTGAAGGCATCGTGGGTCGTGCTCGCGGTCGACGATGGCGAACCCGAGTTGAAGGTGTCCGCACGGAACCAGTTGCGCGGCAGCGTGGAAACCGTCGCGGCGGGCGCGGTGAACAGCGAGGTGACGCTGGCGCTCGACGGCGGCGGGACGCTGACGGCCGTCGTGACCA
Source organism: Burkholderia sp. AU31652 (assembly GCF_002223155.1). Taxonomy (NCBI): domain Bacteria; kingdom Pseudomonadati; phylum Pseudomonadota; class Betaproteobacteria; order Burkholderiales; family Burkholderiaceae; genus Burkholderia; species Burkholderia sp. AU31652. Next base: position 926,061 of record NZ_NKFG01000005.1, read on the forward strand.
ACGACAGCGTCGAGGCGTTGCAACTCGACGCCGGCGAGCGGGCGATCGCGCTGTTCAAGGCGTCGAGCGTGATTCTTGCGGTGACGGGCTGACGAAGCAGGCCGGGCGGCGCGCATCGACGATCGTGTGACGGGCGGGGCGAAGCCGGCATCGCACAGCGCCCTGCACGGCACCGGTTTCGTTTCCGCTTTCAGCAAATGCCGCTATGCGCGGCTCCTCTCAGGCTCCAACCTGCCTCCACGACCACGGCCTCGCGCGCTCAGGTGACGCGCGTCGGCCACTCGGCGTGCGGCGGAGCCGCCTGCACGCGTCCTTCGCTCAACTGCACGACCTGGTCGCCGAACGCGGCGACGTCGTCGGGGTCGTGCGAGATCAGCACCATCGGGATATCGAGTCGCGCCTGCAACTCGGCGAGCTCGTGACGCATGCGCTGGCGCATGGCGCCGTCGAGCGCCGCGAACGGTTCGTCGAGCAGCAGGATCCGCGGTTGCGCGACCAGTGCGCGCGCCAGCGCGACGCGCTGTTTCTGCCCGCCCGACAATTGCGACGGATACTGCCCCGCGAGCGCCTCGAGATCGAACGCCTGCAGCCAGTACGCGACTTCCGGCGGCACCGTCTTCGCGCGCGGGTTGCGCAGCCCCGACGTGAGCCCGAATGCAATGTTCTGGCGCACGTTCAGATGCGGAAACAGCGCGTAATCCTGGAACAGGTACGCGACGCGCCGCTCGCGGGTCGGCACGTCGATGCGGCGAGCGGCGTCGAACAGCGGTTCGTCGTTCAGCGTGATCGTGCCTTCGTCGGGCGACAGCAGGCCGGCGATCGCCTGCAGCGTCATGCTCTTGCCCGCACCGGACGGCCCGAACAGCACGACGCGCTGCGTCGTTGCCGTGAACGACATGTCGAGCGTGAAGCGGCGCTCGGCGTTCGCGTAGGTCTTGCGGATGTCGACGACGAGGCTCATGCGTGCCTCCGTCGAAGCCGCTCAATGGCGAAAGACGATGAACGAGGCGAGCGCATCATGTCAGCTGGTCCCGCCGGGCACGCGACGGCACGAGCCAGCCGGTCGCGAGCAGTACGAGCACGCAGGTGATCGACGTCACCAGCACGAGGAAGTTGGCCGTATTGTCGTCGCCGGCCTGGACGGCCGCGTAGATCGCGACCGACAGCGTCTGCGTGCGGCCGGGCAGGTTGCCCGCGATCATCAGCGTTGCGCCGAACTCGCCGAGCGCGCGTGCGAACGCGAGCAGCGCACCCGCGAGAATGCCGCGCGTGGCGAGCGGCAGCGTCACGCGGAAAAACACCGCGACTTCGCCGAGCCCGAGCGTGCGCGCCGCGCGTTCGAGGTGCGGATCCACGCCTTCGAACGCCGCCCGTGCCGACTTCAGGATCAATGGAAACGCGACGACCATCGATGCGATCACCGCGCCTTGCCACGTGAAGACGAGCTCGATGCCGAGCGTGTCGAGCCACGCGCCGAACACGCCGCGTCGGCCGAGCAGCACGAGCAGGTAATAGCCGAGTACCGTCGGCGGCAGCACGAGCGGCAGCGTCAGCACGGAATCGACGACGTCGCGCAGCGGCGAGCGCCAGCGCGCGAGCATGAACGCGGCCGCGACGCCGAGCACGATGTCGAGCGCGGTTGCCCAGCCGGCAACCTTCAACGACAGCAGCAGCGGTACCCAGGCGTCTTGCATCGCGCTACGCTCACTTGCCCGCGGGCTTGAAGCCGAATGTCGACAGCACGGCCTGGCCCTGCGGCGACGCGACGAAGTCGATGAACGACTGCGCCTGCGCGGCGTGGCGGCTGTCCTTGACCACGGCGATCGGATAGGTGATGGCCGTCTTCGTCGGCACCGTCAGCGCGACCTTCACGCGGCCCGGCATGATCGCGGCGTCGGTGCCGAACACGAAGCCCGCATCGACTTCGCCGCGCGCGACATAGTCGAGGCTCTGGCGCACGTTGGCGGCCAGCACGCCCTTCGCGCTGACGGCATCCCACACGCCGGCCGCGCGCAGCGCGCCTTCCGTGTAGCGGCCGACCGGCACCGATGCCGGGTCGCCATACGCGATGCGTTTCACGCCGGGCGCGGTCAGGTCGTTCAGCGCCGTCGGCGCGGCGGCCTTGCTGTCCGCCGGCACGATCAGCACGAGCGAGTTCGCCGCGAAATCGCGACGCGTGGCGGGCACGATCACCTTTTCGTCCGCCGCGCGATCCATCGCCTTCTGGTCGGCCGACGCGAACACGTCGGCCGGCGCGCCCTTGGCGATCTGCTGCATCAGCACGTCCGACGCGCCGAAGTTGAACAGCACCTTGGTCTCCGGATGCTGCTTCTCGTACGCGTCACCGACGGCCTTGAACGCGTTCGTCAGGCTGGCGGCGGCCGACACGACCAGTTCGTCGGCCGCGGAAGCGGGCGCGCTGAACGCGATACCGGCAGCGGCAAGCGTGGCGATCGGCAGCAGGCGAAGCAGGGTGCGGCGAAGCGGACGGACGGTTGAGCGCATGGTGGATTCGTTTTGAATGGGTGGAAACCGTAATCGTAATATAGGGCGGGTTATAACGCTCGACATACCGCTCATGCGACGGCGCGCATGGAATGGTCAGACGTGAAAAGTGGCGAACGCGACGGCCGGATGGCCGGTCACGTACGGAGCGTGTGCGGCGACGATTGGGTGCGCTGCAGCGACGACGGCTGCGAAGCAGGGCGGTAGTTCGGGTTGGCCTTCCAGCGCGCGCGGACGAACGGACGCTCGTGGCCCGACAGTTGCAGCGCCACCTTGGTGACCCAGCGATGTGACGGCACCGTGATACCGTGCAGCGCCACGGTCACGAGCGCGAGGCTCGCGACGACCGCGGGCACCGACCAGCGGTGCGGCACCGCGCGCCACGAACCGGCGATGAACGCGATCGCGGCGATCGCGCCGACGATGCAGCCGGTGATCGATTCGGACGGCGAATGGGCGTCGAGCGCGACGCGCGACACGCCGACCGCGACGCCGGCCGCGAGCCCGAGCGCGATGCCGGCGAGTCGCACCGGCGTGCGGGTGCGGATCAGCGCCAGGAAAATCGCGACCGGATAGACCGACGTCGACAGCATCGCATGGCCGCTGAACCCCGTGAAATCCCACTTGCGGATGCCGATCCCCCAGCCGAGGAACGCGATCTTCGTGAGCGCGACCACGCCGATCGCGGCCGCGAGCACGCCGAGCCACGCCGCCGCGCGCTGCCACGAATAGCCGAGCGCCAGCCAGACGGCGATCGTGATCGCGAGCGGCAAGGTCAGGCCGGCGCCGCCGAACGCGGTGATCATGATCCACAGGTGAGACGACAGGTCAAACATCGGGAAGGGGACGAACGAAGGCGGGGAGGATGCTTAAATCAACGCGCGAGCCGGAAAGAACGACTACAACGGATACAAGCGGCGAAGCCCCAGTATAGCGCCGCGTGCGCATGAGCCCCGTTTTTTGCGCGGCCGGGAACGATCCGCATGCAGGAAAAGTCCGAGAAACAATGTTATGGTGCATTGCACAAAGACGAACGATGCATCCGCTGTGGTGCCCCTATTTTTCCTGACTGCGAGCCCGATCGATGACCAAAAGTCTGACCAAGGTGTGGCTGGGCGGCATGAAACGCATGCTGTCTCCGGCCGCCAAACGCTCGGCGCGCGATGCGCAGCGCATCACACGCGATGCACTCGAGGCTGCGGCCTCCGCCGCCGTATCCGATCTGTCCCCGCCGCGCGAATCGCGCGTGCGACCGCGCGCGGCCGCATGGGCGGCCGGCGAGTGGACGCGCGGCGAACATCCGATGGCCCCCGCGCTCGGGCGCCTCGTCCAGAATCTCGCATACGGCCTTTATGTGCCGCCCGGCCGCCGGCGTGGCGCGATGCCGCTCGTGGTGATGCTGCACGGCTGCCAGCAGTCCGTCGACGAATTCGTGCAAGGCACGCGGATGAACCTGCTGGCCGACACGCACGGCTTTGCGGTGCTGTATCCGGAGCAGTCGCTGCGCGCCCACGCGCACGGCTGCTGGCACTGGTATGAAGATACCGACCGCGCGGGCCGCGGCGAGGCGAACGCGGTGGCGTCGCTCGTCGACGCGCTCGTCGACGAACACGGTTTCGACGCGTCGCGTGTCTATGTCGCGGGGTTGTCGGCCGGCGCGGGTCTCGCGTCGCTTCTCGCACTGCACCATCCGGACCGTTTCGCGGCGGTGGCGCTGCATTCGGGCCCTGCGCTCGGCGAGGCGACCTCGGGCATTACCGCGATGGATGTGATGCGGCGCGGCGTGCGCCAGAACCCGGCGGCGGCCGTCGACGCGCTGGTCGATGCCGCCGCGTATCCGGGCATGCCGGCGCTGGTCGTCCAGGGCGACGGTGACCACGTGGTCGCGCCGAAGAATGCCGACCAGCTGACGGTGCAGTTCATGCGCCTGAACGGGCTGGCCGACAGCCGCGGCGCGTTGCGTGGCGGCGAACGGGTCGAGAAGCGCGACGCAGGCGCGCAGATCACCGATGTCTGCCGCGACGGCGAGCCGGTCGTCCGGCTCTGTCATGTGAAAGGGCTCGACCATGCGTGGGCCGGCGGCGACGAAGCCGTGCCGTTCCACGCGGCGGTCGGCCCCGATGCGAGCGCGATGATCTGGGCCTTTTTCGAAACCCAGCGCCGCACTGTGGCGACCTAACGACGCACCTTCTGATCGACGCTGGCCAAAGACTAGGGTTTTCCCTATAATTCGGGAAAACCCTAGTCAAAGAACCTTTGGATTGCGAGATCAACCATGTACCTGCTGAGCCACCTCTTCCTGATGCTGACCAAGAACGCCGAAAAGGCCTCGAAAGAGCGCGCCGACGCGTACCTGGCCGAAGCCACCGACATCTATGATCTCGAATTCCGCATGCGCAAGATCGATCGCGAAGCGGCGATGAACCGCCCGTACACGTTCGGTTCGCGCTAACGAGCGCAGGGCGGGCAGTCAGGTCCGCCGCTCCGGCGAGTCACGCAGCAGAAAAGGGCGCGTGCGGCACCATGCCGCACGCGCCCTTTTTGCATTGCAGGCTTTGTGTCGCGTCAGACGACCGTCAGGCGCACCGGCACGTTGTTGCGCGTCGCGTTCGAATACGGGCACACGTGGTGCGCCTTTTCGACCAGCGCTTGCGCGTCGGCCTTGTCGAACCCCGGCAGCGAGACGCGCAGTTCGACGTCCAGCCCGAAGCCGCCTGCGTCGTTCGGGCCGATGCCGACTTCCGCCGTGACCTGCGTGTCGGCCGGCAGTGCCTTCTTGTCCTGGCCGGCGACGAATTTCATCGCGCTCAGGAAACAGGCCGAGTAACCTGCGGCAAACAGCTGCTCCGGATTCGTGCCTTCCGCGCCCGTGCCGCCGAGTTCGCGCGGCGCGGCCAGCTTCACTTCCAGCTTGTTGTCAGCGGATACCGCGCGGCCGTCGCGGCCACCCGTGCTCGTGGCGCTGGTCTTGTACAGAATGTTCATCGTGCAGCTCCTGTCTGGAAAAGGGAGGAAAAGCGGCCCGGTCGAACGGGGTGTCGCCGGCCACGCACAAACAATAGAACACAAATCATTTGTGTGCAAACGAATTTTTGAAGAAAAGGCCCGACAGTGTCGGGCCGGTTGATCGAGGCTCGGCCGTCAGCGTTCGTTGGCGGCCGACAGTGCGTCGCGCAACTGCTGAAGATCGGCGCGCAGCCTGATCAGGAAGTCGGGCGATTGCTGCATCGCGCAAAAGAGATCGGCGGGCACCGAGCGCGCGCGCTCCTTCAACGCACGGCCTTCCGGCGTCACAAGCACGTTCACGATGCGTTCGTCGGCTGCGCTGCGCACACGCTCGACGTAGCCGAGCGCCTCCAGCCGCTTCAGCAGGGGCGTGACCGTGGCGGGGTCGAGGTCGAGCCGCGCGGCGATGTCCTTCACGGCGATGTCGTCGCGTTCCCACAGCACGAGCATCGCGAGATATTGGGGATAGGTCAGCGACAGCTTGTCGAGCAGCGGCTTGTACGCCTTCGTCATCGCGTGCGAAGTCGAGTAGAGCGCGAAGCAGAGTTGCTCGTCGAGTGTCTGGGGCAGCGGAGGCAGGCGGTCCATGATTCGGGTGGCGCGGCGAACGCGCGAACAATTTGTACGCAAATTATTTTGCGCGCAAAAGATCGGGATGAACAGGGGCGGTCGGCGACGAGCGGGGCTGCCGGAGGCGGGGGAAGGGCGAGGGCGCCGGGAGGCCACCCGGTGCGAAGAACGGCGGGCCGGCGCCGCGCGCCGGCCGGAGAGACTTCAGCGGCCCGACGTGGTGGTGGTCGCGCCCGGTTCCTGTACGCCGAAGCAGCCGCGATAGGTCGCGTAGAACGAGCAGTACAGCATCGTGACGATGATGATCGTCACCGGCATCATGATCGTCAGCGCATAGGCGCCGGCGCCGAGCGCCTGCAGCAGCAGCGACAGCGCGAGCGACGTGCCGAGCGCGACGGCGAACCACAGCACGCCATACACGACGAACGCGCCGCGATTGCGCCAGCAGCTGACGACGCTGAAGAACAGCGCCTTGGCGGGCGGGACGTCATGCCACGCGACCAGCACCGGCGCGAACCAGAACAGCATCGCGACCGGCAGGTACAGCAGCGTCGCGAAGAACAGCGCGCCGAGCGTGCCTTGCGCGGCGAGCGCTTCCGGCGTCGTGCTGGCTTCGTCGGCCGCGCCCATCATCACGTGGAACAGCGCGCCGCCGTCCACGAACGACGAAGCGGCGAACACGACCACCATCGACGCGACGTAGAGCACGCCGAGCACGAGCAGCCGCTGGGTCGCGACGGTGCCGTACGAGCGGAAGCCGTCGACGAGGATCGTCGGCATCACGGGCTTGCCGGCCACCGTGTCGCGGCACGCGGCCATGAAGCCGACCGCGACGCCGGGAATGAATACCAGCGGCAACGCGGAGCCGATCACGGGCACCATCGATATCAGCGTGATCGCCAGCAGGTACGTGAAGAACAGCGTGATGAACGCGAGCGGGTTCCGGCGGAACAGCCAGACGCCTTGACGGAACCAGACATAGCCCGTTTTGGCGGGCACTTCGATCAGTTGCATGCGGTGTGGATCTCGGGAAGCGCGGGCGTATGCGCGATACGCTCGCGCAGGATGCGTTCGAAATGGCCGGGGTCGTGCGGCTTGAGCATCTCGGCCGCGCGCGGCAGGTAGAAGTCGTACAGGCGCGACACCCAGAAGCGGTACGCGCCCGCGCGCAGCATGTCGCTCCAGTGGCGGCGCTCCTCGGCCGTGAACGGCCGCACGGTCTGGTACGCGCGCAGCAGCGCGTCGGCGCGCGCGACGTCGAGCACGCCGGTCGCGAGGTCGACGCACCAGTCGTTGACCGTGACCGCGACGTCGAACAGCCACTTGTCGCAGCCCGCGAAATAGAAGTCGAAGAAACCGCCGAGCCGCACGTCGTGGCCGGTGCCGGGCGCCGCGTGCGCGAACAGCACGTTGTCGCGGAACAGGTCGCAATGGCACGGCCCGGCCGGCAGCGCCGCGTAGTCGGCCGACGCGAAGAAGCTGGCCTGGTGCGCGAGTTCGCCTTCCAGCAGCGCGCGCTGCTCATCCGTGATGAACGGCACGATCGCCGGCACGTTTTCCCGCCACCACGGCAGGCTGCGCAGGTTCGGCTGGGTGCGCGGATAGTCGCGGCCGGCGAGGTGCAGGCGCGCGAGCATCTGCCCGACCTCGATGCAGTGTTCGACCCCCGGCGCCAGTTCGGCCGAACCGTCGAGCTTCGTGACGATCGCGGCCGGCTTGCCGTGCAGCTCGCCGAACAGCGCGCCGTCGTCACGCGGGATCGGATCCGGCACCGGCACGCCGTGGCCGGCCAGATGGCGCATCAGGTCGAGATAGAACGGCAGTTGCTGCGCCGTGAGCTTTTCGAAGATCGTGAGGACGTACTCGCCGCGCGTCGTCGTCAGGAAGAAGTTGCTGTTTTCGATACCGGACGGAATGCCGCGGAACGCAAGCACGTCGCCCAGTTCGTAGTGGCGCATCCATTGCGCGAGATCGGAGTCGGAAACAGCAGTGAAAACGGCCATGCGGGATGCGTCAGGTCAGGGTGTCGGCACGCGGGCGGCGTGCGTCGCGACATCAGGTGAAGGGAGGCGGCGCGCGGCATTCGGTGCCGCGCGCCACGGAATCAGTAGCGCAGGTTCAGCGACGGCAGGCGCGTGATCGGGATGCCCGCGTCGTGCGGCTTCGGCGACGTGTCGGGCGTCGAGCTCATCTGGTAGCGCGTGCCGAAGTTCGACTTCACGTCGATCTCGACCGGCTTGCCGCGATCGCGGTACTCGGTGACTTCGGTGCCGTTCTTGCTCTTTTCGTGGAAGCTCGGCGTGCGGCGGATGTCGGCGAAGTCGACTTTCGACGTGACTTCGGCGCCCGGCCGGTTGATCTTGCGGAGATCGGGCAGGCCGGCGGCCTCGTTGGCCTCGGCCCGGGCCTGCGCGTCGGCGTCAGGCGTGCCGCCGGCGGCGTAAGCGACGCTGGCGGCGGCAAACGCGGCGGCAGCGGCGACGAGAATGAGCGGCTTCATGATGAGTCTCCAGTGAACCCGCCGATTTTAGCAAATACTGCGCCCCATCCGGCCCTCGCGTGCGTAGGGGCAGCCATAAAGGCGACCGGGTTCCGTGGTAATGTCGTCGGATCAGACGAGGTAATCAAAATGAAGAACGACTTGAGCCGCCGGCACCGTGTGCTGACGCCCGAAAGCCCGTCGGTCGAGGCTTTCGACGATCCGATCGCCGCCGTCGCGCGGCTGTCCGCCATTTACGACACGAACACGGGCTTCCTGCGCGACGCATTCGCGCGCTATCGCCGCCACGAATCGATTACCGAGCACGTGCGCGCGTGCTACCCGTTCGTGCGGATCCGCACCGACGTCAACACGCACGTCGATTCGCGCCGCTCGTACGGTTTCGTCGCGGGCCCCGGCGTATTCGAGACGACGGTCACACGCCCCGATCTCTTCGCGAACTACTATCGCGAGCAGCTGCGCCTGCTGGCGAAGAACCACCATGTGAAGATCGAGATCGGCGTGTCGTCGCAGCCGATTCCGATTCATTTCGCATTTCCGGAAGGCATCCATCTCGAGGGCGAGCTCGACCGCGACCGCCTGCTCGCGATGCGCGACATCTTCGACACGCCCGACCTGTCGTATCTCGACGATCGCATCGTCAACGGCACGTTCGAGCCGGCGCCGGGAGAGCCGCATCCGCTCGCGCTGTTCACGGCCGCGCGCGTCGACTTCTCGCTGCACCGGCTGCGCCACTACACGGCGACGTCGCCCACGCATTTCCAGAACTACGTGCTCTACACGAACTACCAGTTCTACATCGACGAGTTCGTGAAGCTGGGCCGCACGGTGATGACCGAGAGCGACGATCCCGAGGTGCGTGCCTACCGCAGCCAGTACAGCGCGTTCGTCGAGCCGGGCGATGTCGTCACCTACAACGCGAACCTCGGCAGCGAGCCGGCCGAAGGCAACGCGCCGCCGCGCCTGCCGCAGATGCCCGCGTATCACCTGAAGCGCGCGGACGGCAGCGGGATCACGATGGTCAACATCGGCGTCGGCCCGTCGAACGCGAAGACGATCACCGATCACATCGCGGTGCTGCGTCCGCACGCGTGGGTGATGCTCGGCCACTGCGCGGGGCTGCGCAACACGCAGCGTCTCGGCGACTACGTGCTCGCGCACGGCTACGTGCGCGAGGATCACGTGCTCGACGCCGACCTGCCGCTGTGGGTGCCGATTCCGGCGCTGGCCGAAGTGCAGCTCGCGCTCGAACGCGGGGTGGCCGAGGTCACGCAGCTTGATGGCGTCGAACTGAAGCGCGTGATGCGCACGGGCACGGTCGCGAGCGTCGACAACCGCAACTGGGAGCTGCGCGACCATCGCGAACCCGTGCAGCGCCTGTCGCAGAGCCGCGCGATCGCGCTCGACATGGAAAGCGCGACGATCGCCGCGAACGGCTTCCGCTTCCGCGTGCCGTACGGCACGCTGCTGTGTGTCTCGGACAAGCCGCTGCACGGCGAGCTGAAACTGCCGGGCATGGCCGATACGTTCTATCGCGGGCAGGTCGACCAGCATCTGCAGATCGGCGTGAAGGCAATGGAGATCCTGCGCACGAACGGGCTCGACAAGCTGCATAGCCGGAAGCTGCGGAGCTTTGCGGAAGTGGCGTTCCAGTAACGTCGACGGCACCGCGCCGCAGCACCCGCAACGGCAAAGGCCGCACGCGAATGTTGGTTCGCGTGCGGCCTTTTGTTTTTTGCCAGTGCTTCAGTGCCCGGGCCGAACGGCCCGGCGATCATGCGCTCAGCATTCACCCTTCTTCGCGTGTCCCGGCGGGCAGTGATAGCCGCGATCGCCGTGGCCGCGATGACGCTGATAGTCGTCCCACTCGCGGCGTTCCCAGTAGCGGCGGCCGTCCCAGTAGCGGTCGCCATGCCAGCCGACGATCACCGCGGGTGCCGGGGCGACCATGACGGGCGCGGGCGCGACGACGACCGGCGCGGGCGTGCCGATGTTGACGTCGACATTGACGGCGTGGGCGAGGCCGGACAGCGAAAGGCCGAGGCCGGCGAAGGCAAGGGCGATCAGCGAGCGTTGCATGTTCTTTTCCGTGGTGTCGTTATAAAAGGCCGGCGCGACGCGATGGAAGCGAGGGGGACCGTTCCACCGGGGGAACGCCGCACCGACACATGCAGTGTGCTGGCGCGCGACGGAAAATGCGAGGCGGGGTTGTTACGGAGGATTGCGGCCGGCAGGCGCCGGATGCGGGCGTCGGGCCGTGTCATTTGACAATGGCGGCCTGCGTGTGCGGATGATGGCGCGCGTCGCACGGCACCGGCGGCGCGGATTTCACATTCGGTGGCGCGCGGCCACGAAGCGCGATTAATGGCGCGTTACAAAGTGACACGCGGCAGGTGGCGGAATCGCCACGTCTGCCGCGCGGGAGGGGCGCGCCGGCCGTCGGGCCGGCGGTCGTCATGGATGGATTACAGGTAGAACATCCGGTCTTCTTCGGGGCGCGGCGGATGGCCTTCATCGTCCGAACCTTCTTCCTCGCCGCTGTCCTCGTAGAACGCGAGCACCGCGTCGAGCACCTGGTCGGGATCGTCGATCACCTGCATCAGATCCATGTCTTCCGGATTGATGAGGCCCATCGGAATCAGCTGGTCGCGGAACCACTGCAGCAGCCCCTTCCAGAACTCGCTGCCGACGAGAATGATCGGCACGAGGCGCGACTTCTTCGTCTGGATCAGCGTGAGCACTTCCGATAGTTCGTCGAGCGTGCCGAAGCCGCCCGGCATCACGATCACCGCATCCGAATTCTTCACGAACGTGACCTTGCGCGTGAAGAAATGGCGGAAGCGCAGCGAGATGTCCTGGTAGTGGTTGCCGGCCTGTTCGTGCGGCAACTCGATGTTCAGGCCGACCGACGGCGCCTTGCCGGCATGCGCGCCCTTGTTCGCCGCTTCCATGATTCCGGGGCCGCCGCCGGAGATCACGGCGAAGCCGGCGTCGGACAGCTTGCGCGCGATCTGCGCGGCGAGCTTGTAGTGCGGCGTATCGGGTTTGAGGCGGGCAGAACCGTAGATGCTGACAGCCGGGCGGATCTCCGACAGGTACTCGGTCGCCTCGATAAACTCTGCCATAATCGTGAACATCTGCCACGATGCGCGCGCCTTCTTGGCCGTCGCGCGTTCTTGATCTGCGAGCGAACGCAGACTCGGAATCACTTTTCTCTTGTTCATAATGCCTGAAGAACGAAATCTGGAAGGTAAGACCCTGCTATTGGTTGACGGTTCGAGCTATCTGTATCGGGCTTACCATGCGATGCCTGATTTGCGTGGCCCTGGCGGGGAGCCGACCGGAGCGCTCTACGGAATCATCAACATGCTGCGCCGTATGCGCAAGGAAGTCAGTGCAGAGTATAGCGCTTGCGTGTTCGATGCAAAGGGCAAGACGTTCCGTGACGACCTTTATGCCGACTATAAGGCAAACCGTCCGTCGATGCCGCCCGACCTCGCATTGCAGGTCGAACCGATCCACGGCGCCGTGCGTGCGCTCGGCTGGCCGCTGCTGATGGTCGAAGGCGTCGAGGCCGACGACGTGATCGGCACGCTTGCGCGCGAAGCCGAGCGGCACGGGATGAACGTGATCGTGTCGACCGGCGACAAGGATCTCGCGCAGCTCGTCACCGATCACGTCACGCTCGTCAACACGATGACCAACGAGACGCTCGACCGCGACGGGGTGATCGCGAAGTTCGGCGTGCCGCCGGAGCGCATCATCGACTACCTCGCATTGATCGGCGACACCGTCGACAACGTGCCGGGCGTCGAGAAGTGCGGGCCGAAGACGGCCGTGAAATGGCTGGCGCAGTACGACAGCCTCGACGGCGTGATCGAGCATGCGGGCGACATCAAGGGCGTGGTCGGCGACAACCTGCGCCGCGCGCTCGACTTCCTGCCGCTCGGCCGCAAGCTCGTGACCGTCGAGACGGCCTGCGATCTCGCACCGCATCTCGAATCGATCGAAGCGTCGTTGAAGACCGACGGCGAAGCGCGCGACCTGCTGCGCGACATCTTCGCGCGCTACGGCTTCAAGACCTGGCTGCGCGAAGTCGACAGCGCGCCGGCGGAAGGCGGCGGCGCCGACGCGCCGGAAGGCGAGCCGGCGCCGGTGGTGGCGGCCGACATCGTGCGCGAATACGACACGATCCAGACCTGGGCGCAATTCGACGCGTGGTTCGCGAAGATCGACGCGGCCGAGCTCACCGCATTCGACACCGAGACGACCGCGCTCGACCCGATGCTCGCGCGGCTCGTGGGCCTGTCGTTCTCGGTCGAGCCGGGCAAGGCGGCGTATCTGCCGGTTGCGCATCGCGGCCCCGACATGCCCGAACAGCTTCCGCTCGACGAAGTGCTCGCGCGCCTGAAGCCGTGGCTCGAATCGGCTGATCGCAAGAAGGTCGGCCAGCACCTGAAGTACGACGCGCAGGTGCTCGCGAACTACGACATCGCGCTGAACGGCATCGAGCACGACACGCTGCTCGAATCGTACGTGGTCGAATCGCATCGCACGCACGACATGGACAGCCTTGCGCTGCGTCATCTCGGTGTCAAGACGATCAAGTACGAAGACATGGCCGGCAAGGGCGCGAAGCAGATCGGCTTCGACGAAGTCGCGCTCACGCAGGCCGCCGAATACGCGGCCGAAGATGCGGACATCACGCTGCAACTGCATCACGCGCTGTATCCGCAGGTTGCGCGCGAACCGGGCCTCTTGCACGTGTACCGCGAGATCGAGATGCCCGTGTCGCTCGTGCTGCGCAAGATGGAGCGCACGGGCGTGCTGATCGACGATGCGCTGCTGCAGGCGCAGAGCACCGAAATCGCGACGCGCCTGATCGAGCTCGAAGGGCAGGCGTACGAACTGGCCGGCGGCGAATTCAATCTCGGCTCGCCGAAGCAGATCGGGCAGATCTTCTTCGACAAGCTGCAGTTGCCCGTCGTGAAAAAGACGCCGAGCGGCGCACCGTCGACCGACGAAGAAGTGCTGCAGAAGCTGGCCGAGGACTACCCGCTGCCGAAGCTGCTGCTCGAGCATCGCGGGCTGTCGAAGCTGAAGTCGACCTATACCGACAAGCTGCCGCGCATGGTGAACCCGTCAACGGGCCGCGTGCACACGAACTACGCGCAGGCCGTCGCGGTCACGGGCCGCCTGGCATCGAACGATCCGAATCTTCAGAACATTCCGGTGCGCACGGCCGAGGGGCGGCGGATCCGCGAGGCGTTCATCGCGTCGCCGGGCCACCGCATCGTGTCGGCCGATTATTCGCAGATCGAACTGCGGATCATGGCGCACATCTCGGGTGACGCGTCGCTGCTGCGCGCGTTCTCGCAGGGCGAGGACATCCACCGCGCGACGGCCGCCGAGGTGTTCGGCGTGACGCCGCTGGAGGTCAATTCCGACCAGCGCCGGATTGCGAAGGTGATCAACTTCGGGCTCATCTACGGGATGAGCGCGTTCGGGCTCGCGTCGAACCTCGGCATCACGCGCGATGCGGCGAAGCTCTACATCGACCGCTATTTCGCCCGCTACCCGGGTGTCGCGCAGTACATGGAAGACACGCGCTCGGTTGCGAAGGAGAAGGGCTACGTCGAAACCGTTTTCGGCCGCCGCCTGTGGCTGCCCGAGATCAACGGCGGCAACGGCCCGCGCCGCCAGGCGGCGGAGCGCGCGGCCATCAATGCGCCGATGCAGGGCACGGCGGCCGACCTGATCAAGCTGTCGATGATCGCGGTGGACGACTGGCTCACGCGCGACAAGCTCGCGTCGCGGATGATCATGCAGGTGCACGATGAACTGGTGCTCGAGGTGCCCGACGGCGAGCTGTCGCTGGTGCGCGAGAAACTGCCCGAAATGATGTGCGGCGTGGCGAAGCTGAAGGTGCCGCTGGTGGCCGAAGTGGGCGCCGGCGCGAACTGGGAAGAGGCACACTGACGCACCGTTGCGCGGTTCCCGATTCCTGCGGCATATTGTTGCAGGGATGCTGAATATCGAGATGGTTTGCTTGTGGTCAACGCGCAAGCTCCCGGACAATGCATGTCATTGACACGGGGGCATGCGCGCCCCGCGTTCCGGGTTGGGCGCATCGAAGTGCTTCGAACTGCACATCGATGATGTCCGAACCGGTTAATCCACCGGGTCGCGCGAATGCATCGCGTTCGCATCGTCCGGCGGCAGCAGTTTCGAATCGCAAAGGGGGAACAGATGCATCGGATCATCATCGTAGGTGGAGGCGCGGGCGGCCTGGAACTGGCGACGCGGCTCGGCGACCGTTACGGCGCGCGCGGCAATCGTTCTGCGCGTGCGCTTGTCACGCTCGTCGACCGCAATCCGACCCACATCTGGAAACCGCTGCTGCACGAGGTCGCGGCCGGCAGCATGGACCCGTTCACGCAGGAGCTCGAATATGCGGCGCAGGCGCGCTGGCATGGCTTCGAGTTCCAGCAGGGCGGGCTGACTGGGCTCGACCGCGCGGCGAAGCGCATCACGCTGTCGCCCGTCAACGACAGCGACGGCGAGGAGTTGTTGCCGGCGCGCGAGCTGGAATATGACACGCTCGTGATCGCGATCGGCAGCACGACTCACTTCTTTGGCGTGCAGGGCGCGGCGGAAAACGCGATCGCGCTCGATACCGTGGGCGAGGCCGAGCGTTTCCGCAAGCGGCTGATCGCCGCGTGCATGCGCGCCGAGCATCAGGCGCCGGCGCCGACCGCGCCGGGTGAGGCGGCCGAGCCGCGCATCCAGGTCGCGATCGTCGGTGGCGGCGCGACCGGCGTCGAGCTGTCCGCCGAGCTGCGCAACACCGCGCAGGTGTTGTCGGCCTACGGGCTGCACAAGCTCGACCCGCGGCACGACGTCGGCATCGTGCTGATCGAATCGGGGCCGCGGATCCTCCCGGCGTTGCCGGAGCGCGTGTCGTCGGCGACGGCCGAACTGCTCGAAAAGATCGGCGTGCGGCTGATGCTCGCCGAGCGCGTGACCGAGGTGGCGCCCGGGGCCGTCCATACGGCGAGCGGCAAGACAATACGTGCCGACCTGACGGTCTGGGCCGCGGGCATCAAGGCGCCGGCCGTGCTCGCCAATCTCGATGGCCTCCAGGTCAACAAGCTCGGCCAGCTCGACGTGCGCCGCACGCTGCAGACCTTCACCGACGACAACGTGTTCGCGCTCGGCGATTGTGCGGCATGCGCATGGCCCGGCAGCGAGCGCAACGTGCCGCCGCGCGCGCAGGCTGCGCACCAGCAGGCGAGCTTCCTGCTGAAGGCAATCGGCTGCCGGCTCGATGGGCGTCCGCTGCCCGAATTCACCTATCGCGACCTGGGCTCGCTCGTGTCGCTCGGCCATTTCAGCGCGGTCGGTAACCTGATGGGCGGGCTGATCGGCGGCAACATGCTGATCGAGGGGCTGTTCGCGCGCTTCATGTACATGTCGCTGTACCGGATGCATATCGCCGCGCTGCACGGCTATCCGCGCATGATGCTCGACACGGTCGCGCACTGGCTGCGGCGCACGACGCTGCCGCGCGTCAAGCTGCACTGAGCGCGCGTTCGCGCGAGAGGCGGGCGGGGCGCGCGCAGGTCGTGCGTCGTTCTCCGCCCGTTGTTCCTTGCGGGCAGCCGGGCTGTCGTGCCGGCGTGTGACGGGCAACATCGACCGCGTGTTTTTCGTTTCAATCGGCAAGCATCCGATCGCGCAACGGCGATCGGCATGCGGCCTGTTGCATCGCGATTCGACGGGGCGCCCGCGGTGTTTGGCGCGACGCTCGACGTGGCGAATCAACACGCCGTAATCGAGTCTTACATATCCGACAGTTGACGCGACAACGGATTATTGGGCATCTTGTCCGGGTTTCCGTTCGCGGCGGGGTGCCAACCGCCGCGACATCCGCGCCGTGCGCCGGCGCGATGCCCCGTCATGCCGTGTCCGTGATCGTGACGGCGGCCCCCAATCGAGGAGTGCATTCATGTTGAAACCCGAAGTCGACAGCCTGGTTCCCCACGTTCCGTTCTCGCGCCGCAAGTTCATGCAGGCCGCGCTGGGCGGTGCCTTCGCGGCGGCCGTGCTGCCCGTGTCGGCGCAGACGGTCACGACCGACAGCGAAGGGCTGGACGTCGACACCGTCGAGATCCGCTCGGGCGACGCGAGCGTGCCCGCGTATCGCGCGCAGCCGAAGGACAAGACGAACCTGCCGGTCGTCATCGTGATCCACGAGATCTTCGGCGTGCACGCGCACATCGCCGATGTCTGCCGCCGCTTCGCGAAGCTCGGCTATCTCGCGATCGCGCCGGACCTGTTCGCGCGGCAGGGCAATGCGGAGAAGTATCCGACGATCAAGGATCTGGTCGAGCACATCGTCAGCAAGGTGCCGGACCGGCAGGTGACCGAGGATCTCGATGCGACCGTCGCGTGGGCCGGCAAGAACGGCGGCGACCTGTCGCGTCTCGGCGTGGTCGGGTTCTGTTGGGGCGGCCGCCAGAGCTGGCTGTATGCGGAGCACAACCCGCACGTGCGTGCGGCCGTTGCATGGTACGGGTTCGTCGAAGGCAAGACCGACGAGATGACGCCGTTCAACCCGGTCGATCATGCATCGTTGCTGAAGGTTCCCGTGCTCGGGCTGTATGGCGAGAAGGATGCGAACATCACGCAGGCGTCGCTCGCCGACATGCGCAAGGCAATCCAGACGAGCGATTCGAAGCTCGCGCGCGAATCGGAGATCGTCGTGTACCCGGATGCCGGTCACGCGTTCTTTGCCGATTACCGGCCGAGCTATGTGAAGGCCGACGCGGAGGAGAGCTGGAAGCGCGCGATCGCGTGGCTCCGCAAGTACGGCGTGATGTAAACGGCAAGCGGCGGCATGGGCCGCCGCTTCGTTGTGACTGCGCCGCGCCGGCGCTTACGGCGTCGGGCCGGTTGCGATCGGCCGCGACGGGTCCGCGCTCCACTCGCTCCACGAGCCCGGATACAGCGATGCGCCGTGCAGGCCCGCAACTTCCAGCGCCAGTGCGTTGTGGCATGCGGTGACACCGGAGCCGCATTGCAGGATCACGCGATTCGGTTCGGTGCCCGCCAGCACGGCGGAAAACGCCTCGCGCAGTTCATGGCCGGTCTTGAAGCGGCCGTCGGCGGTCAGGTTGTCCTTGAAGAAGCGGTTGCGCGCGCCGGGGATGTGGCCGCCCACACGATCGATCGTTTCGTTTTCGCCGCGGTAGCGATCGGGTGCGCGCGCATCGATCACGACACGCGTGGGTGCGTTCACGTTGGCGAGCACGGCCGCCGCGTCGACTGTCGATTCGAGCGGCGCGGCCGCACGGAAATCACCGGCTGGCGGGTGCGGTACGTCGGCCGTCAGCGGCTGGCCGGCTGCTTCCCAGGCCTGCAGGCCGCCGTCGAGCACGGCAACCGAATCATGCCCGAGCCAGCGCAGCAGCCACCACAGGCGCGCCGCATAGGCGCCGCCTTGTGCGTCGTACGCGACGACCTGCTGGCCTTGCTTGAGGCCGCGGCTCGCGAGCAGCGTGGCGAGTGCGTCGCGGGTCGGCAGCGGATGGCGGCCGTTGGTGCCCGTCTTGCGGCCCGACAGGTCGCGGTCGAGATGGAGATACTGGGCGCCGGGGATATGGCCGGCCGCATACGCGGCTTCGCCGGCGGCGGGATCGACGAGATCGAAGCGGCAGTCGAACAGCGCGACGCTGCCGGGCGCCGCCGCCAGGCGCTCGGCGAGATTGGCGGCGGAGATGAGCGTGGTGTAGTGAGTGTGTGGCATGACGGCTCCCTGGAGTGCGAATGGCCTGACATTCCAAGTCTAAACAAAAAAAGACGGGCCGAAGCCCGTCTTTTCGTCTGCCGGATACCGTGCGGCGTCAAAGCGCCGCACCAGTTATCAGATGTCGCCGAGGTGGCGGCGCAGGAACTCGTGGAAGTGCTGCATGCCATCTTCCATCGGGCTCTGGTACGGACCGACCTGCGACTCGCCGCGTGCCATCAGTGCATGGCGGCCTGCGTCCATCCGCATCGCGATCTCGTCGTCCTCGAC
Organism: Burkholderia sp. AU31652; assembly: GCF_002223155.1. NCBI lineage: Bacteria > Pseudomonadati > Pseudomonadota > Betaproteobacteria > Burkholderiales > Burkholderiaceae > Burkholderia > Burkholderia sp. AU31652. The sequence goes on from NZ_NKFG01000005.1 coordinate 944,720, forward strand.
GGCCGTTTCCATGTAGGCGGCGCGTTCGGCCTCGACGAACTCGCGTTCGAACAGCGCGATTTCCTCGGGGTAATAGAACTCGACGATGTTGGTCGTCTTTTGCGGGCCTCGCGGAATCAGCCACGATACGACGAGCACGTGCGGATACCACTCGATCATCAGGCCCGGGTAGTAGACCATCCAGATCGCGCCGAACTCCGGCGGCACGCCGTTGCGGAACTTCAGCACCTGCTCGTGCCATTTCTGGTAAGTCGCGCTGCCCGGTTTCGCGAGCGCGTTGTGCACGCCGACCGTCTGCACGCTGTACCAGTCGCCGAACTCCCACTTGAGGTCGTCGCACGACACGAAGCTGCCGAGGCCCGGGTGGAACGGGACGACGTGGTAATCCTCGAGATAGACCTCGATGAACGTCTTCCAGTTGTAATCGCACTCGTGCACTTCGACGTGATCGAAGAGGTACTCGGAGAAGTCGAAGTGATGCTTCGTGCCGAGATTGGCGAGGTCGCGCGCGACATTCCGGCCCTCGGCCTCGAACAGCAGCCCCTGCCAGTTCTGCAGCGGGCTCTTGCCGAGGTTCAGGCACGGTTTGTCGGGGAAGTGCGGTGCGCCGAGCAACTCGCCTTCCAGATCGTAGGTCCAGCGGTGCAGCGGGCACACGATGTTCTGCGTGTGGCCGCGCCCATTGAGCATGATCGCCTGCCGGTGGCGGCACACGTTCGACAGCAGTTCGATCTGGTTCGCCTGGTTGCGAACCAGCACGCGGCCTTCCTGCTCGGACGGCAGCGCAAAATAATCCCCCGCCTCGGGCACCATCAATTCGTGCCCGACGTAACGAGGTCCTTTCTTGAAGAGGGTTTCGATCTCGCGCTGGAGCAACGCCTCATCGAAATATGCAGTGACTGGAAGCTGGCTGTGAGCCGACTTCAACTGAAGCGCATCGCTCAGATTGGACATTCCCACTCCCGGTGTTAGCGTGAAAGCAGTGAACAACCCAACCATCGAAAAATCGATTTAGGGAAACGGGGAATTATACCCGGTTCGCCTCGCAAGGCTAGGATTAAGTGCCTGATTTGTGTCAATTTTTTGTCGGGCGACAATCGGAAGGCGCACAATGTGTGTCGAAGGTGGGGCCGGAAGATGTACCCGGGTGCCACGACGGCAGGTCGGAAAATTCTCTTTTGCCGTAGAATGTCCGACTTGTTTTGAAATTTGACACCCTCGTCCATGGCGAAAACCGCATCCCCAGGCGCCACGCCGCCCGGCAATGGTACCGAACCGTTGCCGGACAATTACGAAACGGCGCTCGCGGAACTCGAGACGCTGGTTGCCCGGATGGAAGGCGGCGCGTTGAGCCTCGAGGATTCACTGACGGCGTATCGCCGCGGTGCGACCCTCGTTGCGTTTTGCCAACAGCAGCTCGAGAAAGTGGAGCAGCAGGTTCGCGTGCTCGACGGCGCGACGCTGAAGCCGCTTTCGTCCGGAACGGCCGCCACGGACGGCGAAGACGACGATCTATGACATTCGAACAATGGATGCGGTCCGTGCTTGACCGTGTCGAGGACGCACTCGGCCACTATTTGCCCGCTGAAACCGCGGTGCCGGAGAAACTCCACGAGGCGATGCGCTATGCGGTCCTCGGCGGCGGCAAACGCGTTCGCCCGCTGCTGTGCCATGCAGCAGGCGAACTGACCGGCGCGACCGAAGCGGCCCGCAACGCGGCGGCGGCGGCACTGGAGATGATCCACGTCTACTCGCTCGTGCACGACGACATGCCGTGCATGGACGACGATGCGCTGCGTCGCGGCAAGCCGACCGTGCACGTGCAGTACGACGAGCCGACGGCACTGCTGGTCGGTGACGCGCTGCAATCGCAGGCGTTCGTTGCGCTGACCGATGCCGCCGCGCTGTCGCCGGCGCAGCAGGCCGCGCTCGTGCGCGAGCTGGCGCTCGCAAGCGGCTCGATCGGCATGGCCGGCGGGCAGGCGATCGACCTGGCGAGCGTCGGCCTCAAGCTGACGCTCGAGCAGCTCGAGACGATGCACCGGAAGAAGACGGGCGCACTGCTGCGCGCGGCCGTGCGGATGGGCGCGCTGGCCGGCGAGACGCCGTCCGCGGAAACGATGGCGGCGCTCGACGTATACGCGGGGGCCGTGGGTCTGGCCTTCCAGGTCGTCGACGACATTCTCGACGTCACGACCGATTCGGCGACGCTCGGCAAGACGGCCGGCAAGGATGCGGCGAATGACAAGCCGACCTATGTATCGATCCTCGGCCTCGACGCGTCGCGCGAGCTCGCAGCACAACTGCGCGCCGAAGCGCACGACGCGCTGAAACCGTTCGGCGCGCGCGCACAGCGTCTGGCCGAACTTGCCGACCTGGTAGTGAACCGGGTCAGCTGACGCGAAAGCCCGCCGCCGCGCACATGCTACGGTGCGTGCATCAGAATGCGGGCGCGTTTGATTTCCTACAATGGAACGACGATGTACGACTTGCTGAAAACCATCGACGACCCGGCGGATTTGCGCCGCCTCGATCGTCGCCAACTTCAACCGCTCGCGGATGAACTGCGCGCGTTCGTGCTCGACAGCGTGTCGAAGACGGGCGGCCATTTGTCGTCCAACCTCGGGACGGTCGAGCTGACGATCGCGTTGCACTACGTGTTCAACACGCCGAACGATCGGATCGTCTGGGACGTGGGCCACCAGACCTACCCGCACAAGATCCTGACGGGGCGCCGCGACCAGATGCATTCGCTGCGCCAGCAGGACGGCATCTCGGGCTTCCCGCGCCGCAGCGAGTCCGAATACGACACGTTCGGCACCGCGCACTCGAGCACGTCGATCTCGGCCGCGCTCGGCATGGCGATCGGCAGTCAGCTGAACGGCGATGACCGCTTCTCGATCGCCGTGATCGGCGACGGCGCGATGACGGCCGGCATGGCGTTCGAGGCGATGAACAACGCGGGCGTGTCGGAAGATGCGAAAGTGCTCGTGATCCTGAACGACAACGACATGTCGATCTCGCCGCCGGTCGGCGCGCTGAATCGCCATCTCGCACGCCTGATGTCGGGCCGCTTCTATGCGGCTGCGCGCGCAGGCGTCGAGCGCGTGCTGAGCGTTGCGCCGCCGGTGCTCGAACTTGCCCGCAAGCTCGAAGAGCACGCGAAGGGCATGGTCGTGCCGGCTACCCTGTTCGAGGAGTTCGGCTTCAACTACATCGGCCCGATCGACGGTCACGATCTCGATTCGCTGATCCCGACGCTGCAGAACATCCGCGAACTGCGCGGCCCGCAGTTCCTGCACGTGGTGACGAAGAAAGGCCAGGGCTACAAGCTCGCCGAAGCCGATCCCGTGCTCTACCACGGCCCCGGCAAGTTCAACCCGGCCGAAGGCATCAAGCCGTCGACCACGCCCGCGAAGAAGACGTACACGCAGGTGTTCGGCGAGTGGCTGTGCGACGAAGCCGAGCGCGATACGCGCGTCGTCGGCATCACGCCCGCGATGCGCGAAGGCTCGGGCATGGTCGAGTTCGAGAAGCGCTTCAAGGATCGCTACTACGACGTCGGCATCGCCGAGCAGCACGCGGTGACGTTCGCGGGCGGCATGGCAACCGAAGGCCTCAAGCCGGTCGTCGCGATCTACTCGACGTTCCTGCAGCGTGCATACGACCAGCTGATCCACGACGTCGCGCTGCAGAACCTGCCGGTCGTGTTCGCGATCGACCGCGCGGGCCTCGTCGGCGCGGACGGTGCGACGCACGCGGGCGCGTACGATCTCGCGTTCATGCGCTGCATCCCGAACATGACGATCATGGCTGCGTCCGACGAGAACGAATGCCGCCAGATGCTGCACACGGCGCTGCAGCAGCCGAACCCGACCGCAGTGCGCTATCCGCGCGGCGCGGGCACGGGCGTGCCGACGGTGAAGGAATTCACCGAGATCCCGCTCGGCAAGGGTGAAGTGCGTCGCCAGACGTCGCAGCCGGAAGGCAAGCGCGTCGCGATCCTCGCGTTCGGCACGATGGTCGCGCCGTCGCTCGCCGCGGCCGAGGAGCTCGACGCAACCGTCGCGAACATGCGCTTCGTGAAGCCGATCGATGCGGCGCTCGTGCGCGAACTCGCCGAGACGCATGACTACGTCGTCACGGTCGAGGAAGGCTGCGTGATGGGTGGCGCGGGCTCGGCCTGCGTGGAAGCCCTGATGGAGAGTGGGGTTATCCGACCCGTACTACAATTGGGTCTCCCTGACCTGTTCATCGATCACGGCGACCCCGCGAAGCTGCTGTCGCAATGCGGTCTCGACGGCGCGGGTATCGCGAAATCGATTCGCGAACGCTTTCTGAATCCGGCGGCCGACGTCGCCGGTCAGGCGAAGCGCGTCGCATAAGCTGGCGCCGCCCGCGGGCGGTGTCGGTGCGACTGGCGCAACCGGTCTTCATTGATGCGGAAAACATGGGCCTGCGGGCCCATGTTGCTTTTCCGGCTGCCGCGTGACGCGGCGTGCGCGTCGTCGAACGCGCGGCTTACAAGGATTGAACAAGTTGACGTCCTCCCCCGCCTAAAGGCGAGCGATTCCCACGACTGGCGATGCACGTCCGCATCGGAGAATGTTCAGAGCCGCATTGACATCGCGATCATGCACGACACCACATTCACTGCAGGTCCACTCTCTTATTCGCAGTCCTGCGATACCTTTCGGCCGCGTCTTGCTGTCTTTCGACCCGCACGACGAACAGGACTGGGTAGAACCGCTTTCGTCGACTTCCTCGAACGTGACTCCGTGCGCGATCGCTTTGTAGCGGAGCCTGTTTCGGAAAGACGACCAGGATGCGTCGTAGACGCTCTTCGCCATCCTGGTTCTGGCGAGCTTCGCGGCCGACACGTTGCCGACCGCGATGTAATCGAAACGCCGCACCAGATCGAGCGCGAGCTTGTGTTGGAAATCGGCACGGGCGTTCGCCACCTTGGCGTGCAGCTTCGCGATATGCAGCTTGTGCTTTCGCGCCCGTTGCGCTTTCGCCAGCTTTTCCGCCGCGCGTCGACCGAACTGGTCATTGGGCAGCTTCTCGCCGGTCGAAAGTGTGGCGAAATCTTTCAGGCCGAGATCGATACTCACACCGGAACCGATCGGGCGCGCCCGGACATCGGGCATTTCAATCACGATGTTCAGGAACCAGTTGCCGCGCGCATCCTGCGCAAAGTTGGTTCCGTCCTTGACCTTGCCGTCGGGAAGCGGGCGGCTGCTGAATACGCGGAAAGTGTTGCCGGCGAAACGGAACGCGTCGCCCTCGCGTTTCAGATCACGCCCCTTCAGTGGTACCCAGCCGAGCGATTTCCTGCCGCGATAGCGCAGGTAGGGCCGACGGCGCTGGCTACGCGACTTCGCGTATTGCTCGCACGTCGCGTTGATCGTGCCGGAGTGTATACCGAGTTCCTTGCTGCTACCGGTGGTCAGCACGTTCAGATCAAATCCCGACGGCCACCTCTTGCGCCACTTGAGCGCATGCTTTTGCGTGTCGTTGCAGAAGTTCCAGACGTAGTTCACCGCGCGGCTCTGCTTGTTAAGCAGTCCGTTGAGCGATTTCACCCGGTAGCGATAGACAAGAATCATGCCGGTCATTCTAACGATGGAACGTCGTCTGTCGACGGCGCTCTTTTCCTTCCCGCCATCAGTGGCGGGGTTTCTCGGAGTAACAGATGAACCAGATGAATCCCGCCTTCGTGATGCCCGACGTGCAGAGCACGGTGGATACCCGCCAGATTCCGATTCAGCGTGTGGGCGTGAAGGCGGTCCGGCATCCGTTGACGGTGTGCACCGAAAGCGGCGACGTGCAGCCGACCGTCGGTGTCTGGAACCTCGATGTCCGCCTGCCGGCCGACCAGAAGGGCACGCACATGTCGCGCTTCGTCGCGCTGCTCGAAGAGAACCGTGCACCGCTGACGGTCGAGCGTTTTCGCGCGATGCTCGCATCGATGCTCGAGAAGCTGGAAGCCGAAGCCGGTCGCATCGAAGTCACGTTCCCGTACTTCGTGAACAAGACGGCGCCGGTGTCGGGCGTGCAGAGCCTGCTCGATTATGAAGTGACGCTCGCGGGCGAAAGCCGCAACGGCGATACGCGCCTGTTCCTGAAGGTGCTCGTGCCCGTGACGAGCCTGTGCCCGTGCTCGAAGAAGATCTCGCAGTACGGCGCGCACAACCAGCGTTCGCACGTGACGATCGACGCGGAGCTCGCGGCCGACCTGCCGGTCGAGGCGCTGATCCGCATCGCCGAGGAAGAGGCGTCGTGCGAGCTGTGGGGCCTGCTGAAGCGTCCGGACGAGAAGTTCGTCACCGAGCGCGCTTACGAGAACCCGAAGTTCGTCGAGGATCTCGTGCGTGACGTCGCGCAGCGTCTCGATGCGGACGAGCGTGTGGTGGCATACGTGCTCGAAGCCGAGAACTTCGAGTCGATCCACAATCACAGCGCGTATGCGCTGATCGAACGCGACAAGCGACTGGCTGCATAACGCTGCGGCGTTTTGTCGCGTCGATGAAGAAAGGCCGCTCAAAATTGAGCGGCCTTCCTGTTTGCCGGTGCGGCGTTGCGTCGCGTGCGCGGCGCGGCTCAGCGCGCGAGCGACGCGAGATCCCAGCGCGGCTTCACCGTGAACGCGTAGTCGGCATTCGCCTGCTCGGGCCAGCGGCCGAGCCGCAACGCGCCTGCCAGCGCGATCATCGCGCCGTTGTCGGTGCAAAGCGCGAGATCGGGGTAGTGCACGTCGAAGCCGCGCTTGGCTGCCGCGGCCGACAGCGCGGCGCGAAGCTGGCGGTTCGCGCCGACCCCGCCCGCGACCACGAGGCGCTTGAGCTTCGTCTTCTTCAGCGCGGCGAGCGACTTGGCGACGAGCACGTCGACGGCCGCGTCGACGAAGCCGCGCGCGAGGTCGGCCTTCGCGCGTTCGAGTGCTTCACCTTCGAGCTTCGCCGCTTCGAACTTCTTCATCTGCGTGAGTACGGCCGTCTTCAGGCCGCTGAAGCTGAAGTCGAGATCGCCAGAGTGCAGCATCGGGCGCGGCAGCACGACCGCACCCGGCGTGCCGGTTTCGGCGAGCTTCGACACTTCCGGGCCGCCGGGGTAGCCAAGGCCGATCAGCTTGGCCGTCTTGTCGAATGCTTCGCCGGCCGCGTCGTCGAGCGTTTCGCCGAGCGTCTCGTACACGCCGACGTCGGTCACGCGCATCAGCTGCGTGTGGCCGCCGGACACCAGCAGCGCGACGAACGGGAACGGCGGCGGCTGGTCGACGAGCAGCGGCGACAGCAGGTGGCCTTCGAGGTGGTGGATGCCGACGGTCGGCTTGTTCCAGGCGAGCGCGAGCGCATTCGCGATGCTCGCGCCGACCAGCAGCGCGCCGGCGAGGCCGGGGCCCTGCGTGAACGCGATCGCGTCGATGTCGTCGCGGCGCGTGCCGCTTTGCGCCATCACTTCCTCGAGCAGCGGCAGCGCGCGGCGGATGTGGTCGCGCGATGCGAGCTCGGGCACGACGCCGCCGTATTCGCGGTGCATGGCGATCTGCGAGTGGAGCGCGTGCGCGAGCAGGCCGCGCTGCGTGTCGTAGAGCGCGAGGCCGGTTTCGTCACAGGAGCTTTCGATGCCGAGAACGAGCATGGGTACGGGCAGGGCACGCCGTATCGGGCGCGCCGCAGGAAGGTCAACGTAACCGGAAAGTATAGCAGGCGAGGGCCTGCCCCCGCTGGCAGCGGCCCGGGCCGGATGCCGGGCAGGTACAATCCGCGCCATGGAAACTTATGACATCGCCGTGATCGGCGCGGGCGCCGCCGGAATGATGAGCGCCGCGGTGGCCGGGCAACTCGGCCGCCGCGTCGTGCTGATCGATCACGCGCCGCGGCTCGCCGAGAAGATCCGCATCTCGGGCGGCGGCCGCTGCAACTTCACGAACCTGTACGCCGGCCCCGACAACTATCTGTCGTCGAATCCGCATTTCGCGCGCTCGGCGCTGGCGCGCTATACGCCGCGCGACTTCCTCGGGCTGCTCAAGCGCCATCACGTGACCTGGCACGAAAAGCACAAGGGCCAGCTCTTTTGCGACCACGGCAGCGACGCGATCATCGACGTGCTGAAGCACGAGTGCGACGCGGGCGGTATCGCGTGGCGCCGGCCCGTCGTCGTCGACGCGGTGCGCCACGCGCCGTCCGACGGCTTCACGCTCGACACGCAGCAGGCGGGGACGATCGGTGCGCGCGCACTGATCATCGCGACCGGCGGCCTGTCGATCCCGAAGATCGGCGCGACCGACTTCGGTTACCGGATCGCCAAGCAGTTCGGCCACAAGCTCATCGATACGCGGCCCGCGCTCGTGCCGTTGACGTTCGCGCAGCAGGACTGGGAGCCGTTCGCGGCGTTGTCCGGCGTATCGCTCGAGGTGCGCGTATCGACCGGCGACAAGAAGCGCGGCGGCGAATTCGTCGAGGACCTGCTGCTGACCCATCGTGGCCTGTCCGGGCCCGGGATCCTGCAGATCTCGAGTTACTGGCAGCCCGGCGACCCGATTCGCGTCGATCTGTTGCCGCAGCGCGACACGGTGGCCGACCTGCTCGACGCGAAGCGCACGTCGAAGCGCCAGATCGGTTCGCTGCTCGCCGACTGGGTGCCGTCGCGCCTCGCGCATGCGTGGCTCGACACGCATCGCGTCGCGGCCGACGCGCGGCTCGCGGACCTGCCCGACAAGACGCTGCGCCAGATCGGCGACGCGCTGTCCGGCTGGACGCTGACGCCGAACGGCACTGAGGGCTACAAGAAGGCCGAAGTGACGAAGGGTGGGGTCGATACGCGCGACCTGTCGTCGGCGACGATGATGAGCGCGCGCGTACCGGGGCTGTTCTTCGTTGGCGAGGCGGTGGACGTGACGGGCTGGCTCGGCGGCTACAACTTCCAGTGGGCGTGGGCGTCCGGCACGGCGGCCGGACAGGCCGCGGCGGAGTATGCGCGCGGCGCCTAACGGGGCTGGGGCGACGCCGTTTTGGCGGGGCCGGGCCCCGTGCCTTTAGACAATCGCTCTGCTATACTCGGTAGTCTTTCCCTGCAAACCTTTATTCGTGTCGGATCATGACGATCATTCGCGTTAAAGAGAACGAGCCGTTCGAAGTTGCAATGCGTCGCTTCAAGCGTACGATCGAGAAGAATGGTCTGTTGACCGAGCTTCGTGCGCGCGAGTTTTACGAGAAGCCGACCGCGGAGCGCAAGCGCAAGAAGGCTGCTGCAGTGAAGCGTCATTACAAGCGCATCCGCAGCCAGACACTGCCGAAGAAGCTGTACTGAACGATTGGGCGCCGCGCGGTTCGCTGAGCGGCGCACCGGCGACTCCGTGCGATCAGGTGATCGCGAAAGATCGAGCATGATCGTGCGACCGATCGGGCGAGCCGCCGATGCCGGATTCGAGCAACCCGCTTGAGACATTGTCCCAAGCGGGTTTTTGTGTTGACGCCCTTGGCGGGCGTCGGATTCACGTTTCCTTCCCGGGTGAAAGATGAGTTTGAAAGAGCAGATCAGCGAAGACATGAAGGCCGCGATGCGCGCGAAGGACAGCGAGCGCCTGGCAACGATTCGCCTGCTGATGGCCGCGATCAAGCAGCGCGAAGTCGACGATCAGATCACCCTCGACGATGCGGGCATCACGGCCGTGATCGACAAGATGATCAAGCAGCGCAAGGATTCGATCAGCCAGTTCCAGGCAGCCAGCCGTGACGACCTCGTCGCGAAGGAGCAGGCCGAACTGGTCGTGCTGAGCGGCTACATGCCCGAGCAGCTGTCGGAGGCCGAGGTGGCCGCCGAAGTGCAGGCAGCGGTCGCGCAGACGGGCGCCGCCGGCCCGCAGGACATGGGCAAGGTGATGGGCGTGCTGAAGGGCAAGCTCGCCGGCCGCGCCGACATGACGGCCATTTCCGCGCTGGTCAAGGCCGCGCTCACGAAGTAACACCTGTTTCCCCGGCGTGCGCGGTGCGTGCGCCGGGGTGTCGTATTGTCTTTTTTCGCTCGATCCCACGGTGATTCCGCATTCGTTCCTGCAGGACTTGCTGAACCGCGTCGATATCGTCGACGTGGTGGGCAAGTACGTGCAGCTCAAGAAGGGCGGCGCCAATTTCATGGGGCTGTGCCCGTTCCACAACGAGAAGAGCCCGTCGTTTACCGTTAGTCCAACCAAGCAGTTCTATCACTGCTTCGGTTGCGGGGCGCACGGCACCGCGATCGGCTTCCTGATGGAACACGCGGGGCTCACGTTCCCGGAGGCCGTGCAGGATCTCGCGCAGTCCGTCGGGCTGACCGTGCCGCACGAGCCGTCGATGCGTGGCGGCGGTGGGGGCGGCGGCGGTGGTGGTGACTATCCGGCGCCGGTGTCGAAATCGGTCGCGACTGCGTTGTCCGATGCGATGACCGCCGCGTGTGACTACTACCGCAAGCAGTTGCGCGGCGCGACCGTCGCGATCCAGTACCTGAAGAACCGGGGCCTGACCGGCGAGATTGCCGCGCGCTTCGGGCTCGGTTATGCGCCGGACGGCTGGCAGAACCTCGAGGCCGCGTTCCCGGATTATCGCGACGAGTCGCTCGTCGAGTCGGGGCTCGTGATCGTCAGCGAGAAGACCGATGCGCAGGGCGTTGCGCGCCGCTACGACCGGTTCCGCGAGCGGATCATGTTCCCGATCCGCAATGTGAAGGGCCAGGTGATCGGCTTCGGCGGGCGCGTGCTCGGCAGCGGCGAGCCGAAGTACCTGAACTCGCCTGAAACCCCGCTGTTCAACAAGGGCAGTGAGCTGTACGGCCTGTTCGAGGCGCGGCTCGCGATTCGCGAGCGCAAGTACGTGCTGGTCGTCGAAGGCTACATGGACGTCGTCGCGCTCGCCCAGCTCGGGTTCCCGAACGCGGTCGCGACGCTCGGCACCGCGTGCACGCCGATTCACGTGCAGAAGCTGCTGCGCCAGACCGATACGGTCATTTTCAGCTTCGACGGCGATTCGGCCGGGCGGCGCGCGGCCCGGCGAGCGCTCGAGGCCTGCCTGCCGCATGCGGGGGACAACCGCACGATCCGGTTCCTTTTTCTGCCGGCCGAGCACGATCCGGACAGCTATGTGCGCGAGTTCGGCGAGGCGGCGTTCTCCGAGCAGGTCGAGCGCGCGATGCCGCTGTCGCAATTTTTGCTGAACGAAGCAATTGCCGGCAAGGCGCTCGATCAGCCGGAAGGCCGCGCGAAGGCGCTGTTCGATGCGAAGCCGTTGTTGCAGGCGCTGCCCGCGAACGCGTTGCGCGCGCAGATCATGCACATGTTCGCCGACCGCCTCGATATCCCGTTCGAAGAGGTCGCGGCGCTGTCCGACGTCGATACGCGGATCGCGGCACCGCCGCGCCAGGCGCCCCCGCGCAGCGAGCGGCGCCGCGTGACGGACAGTGAAAAGCGTGCATTGCGCACGCTGGTGATGCATCCGCGCATCGCGTCGCAGCTCGACGATGAGCAGCTGGCGACCCTGCGCGCATTGCCGCGCATCGGCGAGCTGTTCGCGGAAGTCGTCGATCATGCGCGCGCGCTGGGCGAAGGCGCGGAGTTCCGGCTGCTGTCGGATGTCCTGCGGACGTCCTCGAATGGAGCGACTTACGAGGAAATCTTCCGCGAAATTCTGGACTATGATGAAAACGTCCGCGACTTGCTGTTACAGAATCCGGAAGACGAGACGGTGCCCGAGCGGCAGCGTGAACAGGAACGGATCGCGGGGGAGGAACTGCAGGCGGCGGTGCTCAAGATGCGTTACGACGCTTGTTGCGACCGGCTTGACAGGCTGGCGCGGCAATCTACCTTCACACCCGAGGAATTGGCCGAATTGACGGAATTGAACCAGCAGCGGACCGACATGAAGCGTCGGCTCGGGCTGTAGGCGGCTGGAGAGCTTAGAGAGGGCTCCCCAGCGTGCTATAATATAAGGTTTCCAGCGGTTTGTTTTCTAAGCAGAGGCGAGAATCGCGATGGCAAAGACGACAGGCGGAAAGAAAGCAACAGGCAAGGGCTCGACGGAGCCGACCAAAAAGGTCACAGCGGCCAAGTCTGCTTCTTCCACCAGGACAACGTCTTCAGCCACGTCAGCCCCGGCAGGAAAGAAAACCGCGGCCGGCACTGCTCAGGCTGCGCCGGCGCCGGCAGCCAGAACACGGGCTGCCGCCAGACCCGACTCCGGGCCGGCCAAGCCGGCGGCGAAGCGGGCAAGTGCGAAAAGCGCAAGGGACACGACTGCCGCCGCGGACGAAACGGCAGTACGTACTACTCATGCACCCACGGTTCAACCGGCTGTCGTCCAGCAGCCGCGAGTCGATATAGCCGGTACGGCGAACTCCATGACCAAAAAGCTGAACGAAGTATCCGTCGAAGACGACGCAAATCAGAGCGACGAGCAGCCCGCAGCAGCGGCGGCTGCCCCGGGCAAATCCAAGGTGCGCGATCGTCGCGCCAAGGAAAAGGCGCTACTGAAGGAAGCGTTCGCGACGAGCACGCCGGGTACGGCCGAGGAGCTCGAAGAGCGCCGCGTGAAACTGCGCGCGCTGATCAAGCTCGGCAAGGAGCGCGGCTTCCTGACGTACGCCGAAATCAACGACCACCTGCCGGACAACTTCACCGAGACCGAAGCCCTCGAAGGCATCATCGGCACGTTCAACGACATGGGCGTGGCGGTCTACGAGCAGGCGCCGGACGCGGAAACGCTGCTCCTGAACGACAACGCGCCCGCCGCGTCGTCGGACGATGAAGTCGAAGAGGAAGCGGAAGTCGCGCTGTCCACCGTCGATTCGGAATTCGGCCGCACGACCGATCCGGTCCGGATGTACATGCGTGAAATGGGCACGGTCGAGCTGCTCACGCGCGAAGGCGAAATCGAGATCGCGAAGCGGATCGAGGACGGCCTGCGTCACATGGTGATGGCCATCTCCGCGTGCCCGACGACGATTGCCGACATCCTCGCGATGGCCGAACGCGTCGCGAACGAAGAGATCCGCGTCGACGAGCTCGTCGACGGCCTGCTCGATCCGAATGCTTCGGACTCCGCCGATACCGACGGCTTCTCCGCGAAGGAAGCGGAAGCCATCGAGAACGAGGACGAGGAAGCCGAAGAGGAAGAGGAAGAAGAGGAAGAGGAGGAAGATGACGGTGCCGCGCAGGCATCGGCCAACGCCGCCCAGCTCGAAGCCCTCAAGCGTGCGTCGCTCGAGAAGTTCTCGCAGATCAGCGAGTGGTTCGACAAGATGCGCCGCGCATTCGAAAAGGAAGGCTACAAGTCGAAGGCCTACCTGAAGGCGCAGGAAACGATCCAGACCGAACTGATGACGATCCGCTTCACCGCGCGTACCGTCGAACGCCTGTGCGACACGCTGCGTGCGCAGGTGGACGAAGTGCGTCAGGTCGAACGTCAGATCCTGCACATCGTCGTCGACAAGTGCGGCATGCCGCGCTCGGAATTCATCGCGCGCTTCCCGGGCAGCGAGACCGATCTCGACTGGGCCGAGAAGATCATGGCCGAAGGCCATTCGTACAGCGCGGTGCTGTCGCGTAACATCCCGGCGATCCGCGAACAGCAGCAGCGCCTGCTCGACCTGCAGGCGCGCGTCGTGCTGCCGCTGAAGGACCTGAAGGAAACCAACCGCCAGATGGCGGCCGGCGAACTGAAGGCGCGCCAGGCGAAGCGCGAAATGACCGAGGCGAACCTGCGTCTCGTGATCTCGATCGCGAAGAAGTACACGAACCGCGGCCTGCAGTTCCTCGACCTGATCCAGGAAGGCAACATCGGCCTGATGAAGGCGGTGGACAAGTTCGAATACCGTCGTGGCTACAAGTTCTCGACCTATGCGACGTGGTGGATCCGCCAGGCCATCACGCGCTCGATCGCGGACCAGGCGCGCACGATCCGTATTCCGGTTCACATGATCGAGACGATCAACAAGATGAACCGCATCTCGCGGCAGATCCTGCAGGAAACCGGTCTCGAGCCGGATCCGGCAACGCTCGCCGAGAAGATGGAGATGCCGGAAGACAAGATCCGCAAGATCATGAAGATCGCGAAGGAGCCGATCTCGATGGAAACGCCGATCGGTGACGACGACGATTCCCATCTCGGCGACTTCATCGAGGACACCAACACGGTCGCGCCGGCGGATGCCGCGCTGCATGCGAGCATGCGCGACGTCGTGAAGGACGTGCTCGATTCGCTGACGCCGCGCGAGGCGAAGGTGCTGCGGATGCGCTTCGGTATCGAGATGAGCACCGATCACACGCTCGAGGAAGTCGGCAAGCAGTTCGACGTCACGCGTGAGCGGATCCGTCAGATCGAGGCCAAGGCGCTGCGCAAGCTGCGTCATCCGAGCCGTTCCGACAAGCTGAAGTCGTTCCTCGAAGGGAACTGATTTCCAGCGTCTCTCCTGCGAACGCCGCCGGCATCCGCGTGATGCCGGTGGCGTTTCTCTCCTTTGTTGTTACAATGCCGGCCCGGCTTCGTCGTCGGGGCAGCGTGTGACACGCTTCGCTTCTCATCAGGGCTTGTAGCTCAGCGGTTAGAGCAGTCGACTCATAATCGATTGGTCGCGGGTTCGAACCCCGCCGGGCCCACCAGATTTCATGCGCGCGTTCGCGTGGCATGCCGAAAACCCGCGATGGCTTCATGCGTCGCGGGTTTTTCTTTGCGTGGGCGCGTGACCCATGTCGTGATCAGGAAAGTACCGAGAGGGTGCCGCGTCGCCGTCAATCGAAGTATGCTGTAGCGCGGCCGTTTCACACGCGATACCGATTGCGGCCCAAGGCAAGCCAAACAGCCCCGCGATCCATCCGGCGGCGAGAACAAACAGACTTCGGCCGGGAGTGGGACGGCAATCATGACCATGCTGCGTTCGTGGGGTGCGCTTCTTTCGTTGCTGGCGCTCGTTGCATGCGCGAGCCTGCCGCCGCAGGCAGATCGCGCGCCGACGCACGCGTACACCGATACGGACAACACGCGGCTGGGCGTCGCGTTCCAGCAGCAGGCCAGTACGCATCCGGGGCAGGACGCGTTTCATCTGCTGACCGATCCGGTCGACGCGCTGGATGCGCGCGTGTTGCTCGCCGATCGCGCGGACCGCTCGATCGATCTTCAGTACTACATCTGGCATGACGACTTGACCGGGCACGAACTGGCCGATGCGATCATTCGCGCGGCCGATCGCGGCGTGCGCGTGCGTGCGCTGCTCGACGATCTCGGCACGAACGCGGACGATCGCAAGCTGCTCGAGATCAGTTCGCATCCGAACATCGAGATCCGGCTGTTCAATCCGGTCGCCACGCGCCGGTTCAAGAAGATCGGCACGGTGTTCGAGTTCTCGCGCGTCAACCGGCGCATGCACAACAAGGCGATGATCGCGGACAACCAGGCGGCGATCGTCGGCGGCCGCAATATCGGCGACGAGTATTTCGGCGCATCGTCGATGGTGGAGTTCGGCGATCTCGACGTCGTCGTCCATGGCCCGGTCGTGAAGAACATCTCGACCGAATTCGACACGTTCTGGAATTCCCCGTACGCGTATCCGATCAGTGCGCTGGTCGGGCACGATGCGGCGCCGGGCGGGCTGGACCGCGAGCGCGAACGGTTGCGCGACTACCTGAGGACCATGGAGGACAATCCGTACGTGCTCGAGGCGAGGCAACGGCTCGACCGGATCGTTCACGGGGAAGGCACGGAACTGTCGTGGGGTCACGCGACGGTGCTGTATGACGATCCGTCGAAGATCGCGCACGCGCCGAAGGACAGCGACGGGCACCTGATGCCGCAATTGCGGGCGCTCGCGTTACAGCCCGAGCATGACTTGCTGATCGTGTCGCCGTATTTCGTGCCGGGCAAGGAGGTCGTCGCGCGGCTGCGCGCGCTCACGGCGCGCGGCGTACGTGTGACGGTGCTGACCAATTCGCTCGCGTCGACTGACGTGGCGGCCGTGCACGCAGGCTACCGGCGATACCGCAGCGACCTCGTGGCGGCCGGCGTGCGGCTTTACGAACGGCGGCCGTCGGGCGACAAGAGCATTTCGAAGAAGGTGATCATCGGCTCGTCGCGTGCATCGCTGCATGCGAAGACCTACGTGTTCGACCGCAAGAGCATTTTCATCGGATCGATGAATCTCGATCCGCGCTCGCTGAACCTCAATACGGAGATCGGCGTCTACTGCGAGAGTCCGGCGATTGCGTCGCAAGTGGCAGACAATCTGGACGGACGGCTCGATCGAATTGCGTGGCGTGTCGAGCTGAGAACCGATCCGGCGGGCAACGGGCGGCTCAAGTGGATTCAGACCGATTCGGACGGGAAGGTCACGGAAGTCGATCGCGAGCCGGAAGTTTCGGTCCCGCGGCGGATGGAAGTCTGGTTTCTCGGGCTGTTTCCGCTCGAGTCGCAACTGTGAGCGACGATGCCGCGCGCGACATTCAGGAACCCGTGCGGCCGTGCTGCTCGATGACGGCCGCGAGCTGCCTCGTCGCGGTCTCTATCGTCGTGTCGCTCAGCCCCGAGTATCCGAGCACGAAGCCGTTGTACGGCCGGCCGTCGCTGACCCGATAGCTGCTCAGCGGCTGAAGAAGCAGGCCATGCGCGGCTGCGGCGCGGGCGACATCGGTATCGTGCAGCGGCATCGCGAGATCGGCCGACAGATGCATGCCGCCCGGGCTTTCGCGAACGCTCAGCACGGTGCCGAGGTGGCGGGCGAGTGCGGCTTCGAGGCTGCTCCGACGCTCGGCGTACAGCGTCCTCATCCTGCGCAGGTGTCGTGCAAAGAGGCCGGTGTCGATGAATTCGGCCATCGCCAGTTGATCGGCCGAGTGGCCGCGATGGACGAGTTCGCGCAGCGTGCGGGTGAAGCGATCGACCAGAATCGACGGAACCACCATGAAGCCGAGCCGGAGGGCGGGAAACATCGTCTTGCTGAAGGTGCCGAGATAGCAGACCGGTGCGTCGGCATCGAGGCCCTGGATCGCGGGCAGCGGCTGGCCGCCGTGGCGGAACTCGCTATCGTAATCGTCCTCGATGATCCACGCGCCGCACGCACGTGCGTGCTCGACGAGCGCTGCGCGCCGACTGGGGCTCATCAGCGCGCCGAGCGGGTACTGGTGCGACGGTGTCGTATAGATCAGCCGGGGCGGCCGGGTGTGCCATTGTTCGTCGGTTGGTGCCATTCCTTCGTGGTCGACCTCGATCGGCACGAGCTCCAGCCCGGTCGACCGGAATGCGGTTCGGGCGCCGTTGTAGCAGGGGTTCTCGAGCCAGCCATATTCGCCAGGATTCGCCAGCATGCGCGCGCACAGTTCGAGGCTGCTTTGCGTGCCGTCGGTGATGAAGACCTGGCCTGTTTCGCAGCGCACGCCGCGCGAGACCCGGATGTAGGCGGCCACGGCACGCCGCAATTCGGGCAGCCCTTCGACCGGGCCGTAGGCGAGCTGAGCGGGCTGGATGACTCTCCACGCGCGTTCGATGCAACGGCGCCATTGGGCGACGGGGAATTCATCGAGCGAAGGGAGGCCGGGAACGAACGGCAGCATGCGTTCGGGTTCGGGATCGGCGTTCTCCAGCCCATGTACGCGCTCGGACAATCGAACCGGGGCCGGGCCGCGTTCGGGCCCTGCGCCAGAACGGCCGCACCCGTCCCATAGCGTGATCGTTCCGTTGCGCGTGGCCGCCACGAAGCCTTCCTCGGCAAGGCGCTCGTACGCATAGACCGCCGAGTTGCGCGCGATGCCCAGCTCGGCCGCGAGCACGCGCGTCGATACGAGCCGCGTGCCGGGCGGGATGTGCCCGTCCAGCAGCATGTTGCGCAGGCTCCGGTAGAGGGCTTCCTGCTGGCTGTGGCGTGTCGTGCCGTCCTGTCTGGAAAGCGATGAGACGAGCAGCGCGAGATCCATGGGCTGGTTCCAGAATTTTTGGGTGAGCTGGTTCTTTTGAAGATGCGACGCGCGTCGTATCGTTCACGTTCCCGTGGCGCCGGCCGGTGCGCGGGCATGTCCAGCGATCGTCACGGATAGCCGCGCGCGTATTTTGATTGATTTGGCCAGAGACTGTCGATGGGCTGATCGACCGGTCATTCGCGCGTGCAAAGCTGTATCGTTCAATTCTATTAACTTCGTAGTGCAAAGATATTTCGAGTGAGTGCCTGCGCCTGGCCGAAACGCGGGCCGCTCGCTGCGCGCCAGGGCGTGCAAACAGGAAAACGAAACATGAAAGACCAGACCGTCATCTCCCCCACGTCCCGCACTACCATTCGCCGCCTGCCGGAACTGGCAAGCCACGGTCGCGAGACGCTTCATCGCATCGTGGACGAGGCCTACGTGTGCCACATCGCATTCGGTTCGGGCGAGGACACGCACTGCATCCCGACCGCGCACTGGAGACGGGGCGATCACCTCTATATTCACGGGTCGAACGGCAGCCGGATGATCAAGGCGCTGGCGGCGGGCATGCCGGCCTCCGTCGCGGTGACGTTGCTGGACGGTCTCGTGTTGGCCAGATCGGCTTTCAACCATTCGATGAATTATCGATCCGCGGTGATCTACGGGCGGTTCGAGATGGTGGAGGGCCGTGCGGACAAGCTGGCGGCGCTGGATGCATTGATGGACAAGATCGCGCCCGGTCGCAAGCATGACGCGCGGCCCGGCAACGACAAGGAAATCAACGCGACCAGCGTGCTGCGGATTGCGCTTGCGGAAGCAGCCGTGAAGGTCAGCGACTCAATGCCGTCCGACAAGGACGAAGATCTCGCGTTCGCTGTCTGGACGGGGATCCTGCCGCTGAAGATGACGCGCGGTGCGCCGGTCCATGCCGAGGGCAGCGTACCGGTGCCGGATTACGTCAGGAACTGGGAGGCGTAAGTTGCACGGCAGGGCCGTGCGGTTTCGCTGAGAATGGTGGCGCGCGGAAGGTTGCGCCGAGCTGCGTTCGCACGGCAACGAGATGCGGTTTCGCCAGCCGGCAGTGCGAATACCGCGCTGCCGTCACGGCGTGCATATCACTCGGTGCGATGCTCGTGCGTCTCGTGTGGCGGATGCGGCTCCGCAGGGTGCGGATGCGGTGCGGGTGCGTGCTCGGGGGCCGATTGCCGCGGCTGCGCTGCAGCGTGTTCCTGCGGTTGCGCTTCGTTGTGCGGTGGCGCCTCTTTACGCACTTGCTGCTGAGTCTCGGTGCGTTGCTGCATGGCTTCGCGCTGCCGTTGCTGCTCCGCATTGTGTTGCTGCAATGCCTCGCGCTGCTGTTGTTCTGCGGCGCTGTGTTGCTGCATTTCCTCGCGTTGCTGCTGTACTGCGTTGTGCTGTTGCATCGCTTCGCGTTGTTGCTGAGCCTCGTTGCGACGTTGCTGCTGCAATTGCTGTTGCTGGGCGGCCGCGCGATTTTCCTGCGCGGCGTGCGCCTGCTGCATGGCCTGCTGCCGCTCCTCGCGCATCACGCCGGGCGCATGTTGCGCCGGTGCTTCGGTATGCGGTTCGTTCGCACGGTTCTGTGCGAACGCGCCGGGCGACGGCCGCACGCCGGCGCGCGCGTCGTTCGCGCCGAAGTGCGGGATCGTCATCGGCACGGCGCCCGGGTGTTGCGCCATGTCCTGCCCGCGCATCGGTTCCGCGCCCGGCTGCATCGTGTTGCGTTCGATCGTCGTGTTCGTCGTATTGTTGGTGACGTTGCCGCCGTAGTTGTTCGTGATTCGCATGTTGCGGATGTTGGTGATGTTGTTGATCACGGTGGTTGACTTCGACACGTACGTGGTGTGGTTGTACACCACGGCCGGGCGCTGCCAGCCGCCGTTCCAGCCGGGGCCTTCCGGACGCGGTGCGCCCCAGTTCATGCCCCATGCATGCCAGCCCCAGTCGTGGTGCCCGAAGATCGCGGCGCCGACGGCGATGCCGACGCCGAACGTGATCACGCCGGCGGCAACGACTTCCCCCGTGCTGTATGAAGGCGGCCGGTACACGTAGCCGGGGTAGGCCGAAACCGGCTCGCCGTAGACGACCGTCGGGTTGTACGACGGGACATAGACGACCTCGGGCTGTGCCGATTCGATCTCGATGGCCTGCGCGGGAGGCGGCACGATCGCCGGCCCGGAATAGACCGCGGGCGCGTCGGTAGCCGGCGTATAACCGGTCGGTGCGGCCTGCGCGACTTGCGTCACCCGCATCTGGCCGCCCGAGCGCAGATGGCCGGACGTCTGCGCGCGCTGGCGCATCACCTGGATCGCGTTCATCACGTCGGTCGGATCGTTGTAGTACGCCTGGCCGAGCGAGGTGGTCCAGGCCGGGTTCGATGCCATCTGCGACAGCACCGCGGGGAACGCGGTCAATGCCTTGACGGACGGATCCCATGGCTGCGTATCGGCGGCGGTGGCGAGTGGCTGTCCCTTCAACGACGGATTCTGCATGACCCAGTTATTGGCGGCCGTGACCTGGTCCGGGTAGGTTGCACCCGCAAGCACCAGCGCGACGAGCTTGTCAGGGAACAGTGCGATCGGCGCGACCATCTGGTAGAGCTGGTCGGCAGTCGGCGGCGTGTAGGCGACGGGCGTCGAGGCGGGCTGCGCCGCGGCGGCCGCGCTTGCGTCGCTGGCCGGAGTGGCGGCGCTGCTGTCGCCGTTCTTGTTGCAGGCCGAGAGGCCGAGCAGCGACACGATGAGGGACGATGCGATCAGCGTTCTGACGGGGCGTTGTGCACGTGTGTTGTTCATGTTGTTCGTTCGGGGTTGTGTCGGCGTTGGCAGGCACGCGGGCCGCGCGATCGGCTTGAGCACTGTGCCGCGGCCGTCAGCGCATGCTCCGGGGGCATCGGCCGGGGCCGGCGGCAGGGTCGTGCTCGCAGGGGGCTGTCCCGCGACGAATCGATATATCCAGTTAAACGCACGACACGCGCGGAAGTTGTCTGCGCGTTGTGTAACAGTGTGTACCTTGCAGTCCGTAAGCGGGCCGGCACTACTCGGGTAATGGACATGAAAGTTGCTTGCGCAACGATTGCAAGGTTGGCGAGGGCATCATCGCGCCGGAGGCTGCGCCTCGAGATCGCGCGGAATACAAAAAACCCGCGAAGGCCTTGCGGCCCTCGCGGGTTTTTCAAGCGATCACATCCCGTTCCATATATGCGCTGTGGTGCGCATGCGGAACCGGGGCGGTCATCTTTCCATCAGCGTGCGAAATCCGACGTGCTCTGGATGAACGTGTTCAGCTTCGAGATGTTCACGCTGCCGAAGCCCGTCGTCGCGTCCCAGCCGGCCTTCGCCTTGTAGCCGTAGGTGCCGCTGCCGTTGTTACCGGACGTGACGTCGTGCAGCAGTGCCGCGTTGCTCGGGAAGTACTTGTAGATGCTCGACGCGGGGAACCCGAGCGCATTGTTGTTGGCGGACTGCAGGCGCGCCCAGATGCCCGTGAAGATCGGCGCGGCGAGGCTCGTGCCGCCTTCGTTGTTGAGGTAGCCGGAGCCCCACAGCGTGTCGGACGTCTGGCCGTTGACGACGAGAATCGCGCCGGTGCGCAGGTCTGCGTCGAAGCCGACGTCGGGCAGTGCGCGCTTGGTCGATCCCGTGAGGCTCGACGATTGCCACGACGGCGCGGCTTCGTACTTGCTGTACCCGCCGCCCGTCGACCACACGGTGCCCGGCTGCCAGCTCGGGTCGTTCCAGACGATCTCGCTGTTGTACGCGTTGGTCGACGTATTGGTGAACAGCGTCGTGCCGCCCACCGCGATCACGTACGGCGATGTTGCCGGCTCGCTCACCGTGTAGGTCGAGCGCGACGGCGTGCCGCTCGCACATTCGTACGCGCCATGGTCGCCGGCGGATACCGAGAAGGTCTGCCCCTGCGCGACTGCCTGCTTGAAGATGGTGTCGTCGGTGGCCTGCGAGCCGGTGCTGTTCGCGGACGATTCGCACACGCCGAGCGACACGTTGATCACCTTCGCGACGTTGTCGGTCACGGCCTTGTTGTACGCGGCGGTGATCGCCGTGAGCGTCATCGACGGCGCGACGTAGAACACGACCTGCTTCACGCTGCCGCCGGCCGCGCCGACGATCGACTGGCTGTCGAGGTTCCATTCGACGGTGCCGTCGGTGTCGGTGTACGCGCTGCCGGACGGGCCCGTCTTCACGATGCTGCTGCTGATCGTGCCGAGGCTGTTGTTTGCGGCGAACGTATTGAGGTCGCTCACCGTCTGCGACAGGTCGCCTTCAGAGATGATGCCGACGGTGGTCTGCGACGCGGTCGGCGTGCCGTCGCCGCCGTAGATCGACGAGAATTCGGTCGGGTTGTGCGGCACCGCCGATGCGCCGGCCGGAATCGTCAGGTTGCTGGTGTTGCCTTGCGGCTGGCTGCCCGCGCCCGTGTGCATCAGCTCGACGTTCTGCAGGCCCAGCACCGAACCCACGACGCCGCCGATCGCGTTCGGCACTTGCGCGGCGTCGGTATTCGCGTAGACGCTGCGGCCGTTGCGCGTGAAGCGCTTGAGCGTCGTGCGGAACGCGGACTTGATGGTGGCCGCGGTGCCGGACGCGGAGATCAGCAGACGGTTCGGCGCGACGACGATGTTCACGAAGCCTGCCTTGCGCAAATGCGCAACGACCGAGGCGACCTGCTGGTCGGTCGGCGCATATTGCGACGCGAACTGCGCCGGCGTGAGGAACTGCCGGTAGTGCGGCGAACCAGGCGTATGCAGGTCGTGCAGAAACTGGTCGAGTTGCGCCTCGTTGCGCAGGTTCAGCCCGAGCACGATGTCCACCGACTCGCCCGGCGCCATCTCGACGGCGGCTGCTGCAGCCGCGGCCGTGCTCGCGGCGGGCGCGCCGGCCGTACCAGCTTCGCTCTGCTGCACGAGCGGCAGGAAACCCTTGGTGTGCGTTTCCGTCCAGCCGGCCGCAGGCGCGGCATGGGCGGTCGCCATGCCGAACGATGCGGCTGCCGCGGCGGCGAATGCGAGTTTGACGAAGCGATTGTGCTTTTGATTCTTGTCTGCAACCTGATTCATTTGAATTACCCCTCCGGTTGAACATCGAACAGCACGAACAACAACGGTCGACAGCGGTGCGGGTCATGCACCGCCGATTTCTGTCGCATGCGTGCGGATGGCACGGACGCGACAGGGCCTTTCGCCCGGTCCGGAACGGTGTCTTTTCTCCGGGGGCGAAATACGGAAAATGCGGTAACGGGAAGGCTGCGCCGCGATACGACGCAACTGCGCCGGACGTGACGCGGGCGGGGTTGCTAGAGCAACAGTTTCGTTGTCCTGCTCATTTGATTCGATCCTTCGGCCCGCTGCCGGATGGCAGTTGTCCAATGAGATGCGTCGGGATGTTGCATGCGTCGGCGCGTGAACGATGCGGCCGGCGGCGAGCACTGCGGTGCGGCGAAAGCGAAAAAACGTCGAGCGGAAGCGATTGCGTAGTGAGCAATTCGTCAGATTGCTTGCATCGGACGGTATCAAGAACGAAAGCGAGGTGTCAAACTTTTTTTGATTATATGAAACTAAATTAAAGCGAATAGGCGCAATGTTTTTGAAAATATTGGCAGTGTTTTGTAATATTCGAGGCCGCCACAGAAAGTAATGCGGAATGCGAATTGCCGATCATTTCCGGTTTGATGCGTAATGGGCGCAATTCGCCGATCGTGTTCGAGGCGTGACTCGAATCGCTGGGTCGCGGTGAAGCAAGGCGAGCACGCGGGCATCAGGAAGCAGGGCATGAAGCTACTGCCGCGCACCTGCATGCCGCAGCGCGTCCACGGCTTCCGTGTTGTCGTGCGACCGCGCGAGCTGCAGCAGCGACTGACCGCGCCGATCGACATGATTCGGATTCGCGCCACGCGCGACGAGGAGCGGAATCAGGTCGAATCGATTGAACAGCGTGGCGAATCCCAGCGCGGTTTCCCCGGCGCCGTTCGTCTGGTCGATCGGGCATGGCGTGTCGATCAGGCGCCGCGCGATGTCGGGTTCGTTCTTGAAGAGGGCACCCATCAGCGCCGTGTTGCCGTGGCGGTCGCCGGCGCATGCGTTTGCGCCGGCCGACAGCAGGTAGTCGAGCGCGGCGGGCTGGCCGTCGTAGGACGCGAGTATCACGGCCGTAAAGCCATGGCTGTCGGTGGCATCGACGGGATAGCCGGCGTCGTGCAATGCGCGCAGGATGTCGACGCGGCCGACGCGGGCAGCGTCGAACCAGTCGCCGTCGTAGCGGCGCAGCGCGGCAGGGTCGGCCGGCGCATACGCCGGCTGGTCGGGAAGGTGCGCGCAACCGGCGAGCGCGGCCAGCACCAGGGCTGTTGCGGTGGAGCGGATCGCGCGCGTCAGGCGTTCGGATTGCATGAGGATGTCCTGATGGGTGGGTAAGGTCGACGTGCGCGGCGCAACCCCGCACGTCGACGGCGACCGGAGTCGCGGGATCAGTTCTCGCTCAGCTTCGCGGCGAGCGCCTGCACTTGCCCGACGTCGGCGTGCACGGCCTGCGCGAGACGCGTGCCGTAGTCGGCATCGGCCTTGTAGAAGTACGACAGCATCGCGTACTGGTTGTGCGCGTTCGTCACCTTGCCAAGATCGCCGGACAGCGCGGTGATCAGGTCGTCCCTGTCCTGCTGCGACAGGCCGCGGTAGTACTCGCCCGCCTGACGGAACCGCAGCTTCTTGTGGATCGCTTCCTGCTGCGTCGTTCCGTTGAGCGTCATGCGCACGGACTTGTATTGCGGATCCGGCGCGAGTTCATGCAGCGTCGACGGTTCGTAGTTCACCTCGCCCTTGCGGTCGCCGGCGTTCATCTTGCCGTCCTGGTTGTTGTTGACCACCGGCACGACGGGCCGGTTGATCGGCAGGTCCATGTAGTTCGCGCCGAGCCGGTACATCTGCGTGTCGGCGTACGCGAACAGCCGGTCCTGCAGCATGCGGTCTTCTGACGGCTCGATGCCGGGCACGAGTCGCGACGGCGCGAACGCCGATTCCTCGGTCGACTCGAAGTAGTTGTCGGGCACGCGGTTCAGCGTCATCGTGCCGATCTTGCGCTCGGGCACGCCCGTCCATACCTTCGTGTCGTCCAGCGCATCGAAGTCGAAACGGTTCAGGTCCTGCGGCGTGAGCACCTGCACGTACAGATCCCACTTCGGGAAGTCGCCTTGCTTCAGCGCGCCGTACAGGTCGTTCGTCATCATGTTCCAGTCGCGCCCGATCGATGCATTGATGTCTTGCGGACGCAGGCCATGCACGCCTTGCTGGCTCTTCCAGTGGAACTTCACGTAGTGCACGTCGCCGTGCGCATTGACGAACTTGAACGCGTGCACCGCGAAGCCGTCCATGTGACGATACGAATCGGGCATGCCCGCATTCGTGTACAGCATCGTCAGCATGTTTGTCGCTTCAGGTGTGTGCGCGAAGAAGTCGAATGCGAGGTTCGGATCCTGCACGCCGGTCACGGCGCTCGGCTTGTTCGCGTGAACGAAGTCGGGGAACTTGATGCCGTCGCGAATGAAGAAGACTGGCCAGTTGATGCCGACCATGTCCCAGTTGCCCTGTTGCGTATAGAACTTCACCGCGAAACCGCGCGGATCGCGCGCCTGTTCTGGCGAGCCGCGATAGCCCATCACGGTGGAGAAGCGCACGAACACGGGCGTGCGGGTGCCGGGTGTGAAGACCTTCGCTTTCGTCAGGTTCGAGATGTCGGCGGTCGGCACGAACTCGCCGAATGCGCCGGTGCCGCGTGCATGCACGACCCGTTCCGGAATGCGTTCGCGATCGAAGCGCTGCAGTTTCTCGATGAGAGCGGAGTCTTGCAGGAGCACGGGGCCGGCAGGGCCGGCCGTCTGCGAATTCTCGTTGTCGCCGACGGGGGCGCCCGTGTCTCGCGTGAGTTCGGCGGCATGGGGGGACGCGGAAAGTGCAACGCAGATCGCGGCGACTGCGTGTCTCAGCACGCGATGGGAGGATGAGGACATGACGATGGAACTCCTTGAATCCGATCGGTGGTGGGGAAGCCGACTGAATTAGAAGAGATCGTCAGACGATTGGCTAATTGATATTCGATATGTTTCCGATAGCGACGGCGTCGATGCGGCATGGGTGCGGTTCTCATCGGCGCTGGCGATGAATATTGTTGCGCGCGCAATGAGTTTTTGCGTCACGCGCCGTGAAGCGATCCACAAGCATCGAACGCGGCCGCGTTGGACTTGCGATCCACATCTAGAGCATCGGCGCCGCCGCAGTCTCGACAAACCTGGCTGTGCGGCACCGATCAACCCGGCATCAACCCGCGCCTGCCTGCCACCCGAGCCCGAGGTTCTTCTGCAACGACACGTAGTCCTTGATCAGCTCGGCCTGCCCGGCGATCACGTTCTGCTGCGCGGCCAACGCTTCGCGTTGCGTATCGAGCAGGTCGATCATCGATGCGACGCCCGCGCGATAGCGCTCGTCCATCAGCGACCGGGAATGCACGGCCGACGTCTGCACCTTGGTGAGCGCAACGACATGCTCGCGCTGGTGCCCGTAACGTTGCAATGCCGTGTTGGCGTCCTGCAAGGCCCCCAGCACCGCCTTCTGATAATTCGCTTCCGCCTCGTCTCGCGATGCCTCGGCCGCGCGCACCGCACCGCGCGTACGCCCGAAGTCGAGAATGTTCCATTGCAGATACGGCGCGCCGACCCAGGTGAAGTTCTGCTTGCGGAACAGGTGGCCCGGGTCCGTCGCGCTGAAGCCGAGATCGCCGAGCAGCGTCACCTTCGGGAAATAATCGGCGACGTGCTCGCCGATCTGCGCATTGCTCGATGCGAGCCGGCGCTCGGCCGCGCGAATGTCGGGGCGCTGTTTCAGTAGCGTGGCCGGATCGCCGATCGCGACGCTGCCGGGCAGCGTCGGCAGCGGCGCATCCGATGTCGACAGTGCGGCGTCGAGCGCACCGGGCGCGCGGCCCGTCAGGATCGCGAGCCGGTCGAGCGATTCCGTCACCTGCGCGTCGAGCGGGATCAGCGATGCACGCGTGTTTTCGACTTGCGTCGTCAGGCGTTCGATGTCGGCATCGGCGGCAACGCCACGCGCGCGACGCTGCTGCGTGAGTTCGAGCATCTTCTGCTGCAGTTCGGCAGTGCGCCGCGAGAGCGCAAGCCGCTGCTGTTGATCGCGCAGGTCGATGTACGCGTTGGCGACTTCGGCAGCGATCGACACCTGCGTGTCGGCGAGATCGGCGTCGACCGCTTCCGCTTGCGCAGATGCCGCTTCGACCGCGCGGCGCGTGCCGCCGAACAGGTCGATTTCCCAGGTTGCGTCGAAGCCTGCCGAATAGAGCTGCAGCGGGCCCGAGCCACCCAGCGACGGCGAGGTGCCGCCCGATTGACTCGAACCGTTCGACGGCAGCAGCGAACCGAGCGCGCTCACGTCCGGCTCGCGCGTGCGGATGGCGGCGACGGTGGCCGACGATTTCGGCAACTGGGCCGCACGTTGTTGCGCGAGCTGCGCGCGCGATGCGCGCAAGCGGGCTTGTGCCGCGTGCAGATCGGGGTTGTACGCGAGCGCGGCGGTGATCAGGTCGTCGAGCTGGCGATCGTTGAGCGCGTGCCACCATGCGCTCGGCGCGGGCGCCGCGGGGTCGACGCCGGTGGCCGGCGCGCGCACGAAGGTCGGCGCATCCGGTGCGGCGGGCGCGCCGCGATAGTCGGGGCCGACCGTGCAGCCGGCGAGCAGGCACGCGGCCGCGCACAGCGTGAGCGCGGGGCGGCGGGGCAGGGAGAAGGGTTTCATCGCGTAAGACGGTTCAGTGGCCGGACGACATCGGCTGCGGCCCGCGCGGCGTTCTCAGCAGCAGCGCGAGCGGCACGCAGGCAAGCAGCGCGAGGCCCAGCAGATAAAAGGTTTCGGAATAGGTCATCACGACGGCCTGGATCTGGATCTGCTGCGCCAATTGTCCGAGCGCGCGCATGTTCGAATACGCGAGGTCGCCGGTGTGCGAGAACCAGTTGGCCGCGTAGGCCGACAGCCGGTCCTGCCCGATCAGCGAGTTCGCCGTCACCGATTCGCGGAGCGCGGCCGTATGGAAGGTCGTGCGCCGGTCGATCACGGTGCCGATGATCGCGAGCCCGATCGAGCCGCCGAGATTGCGTGCCATGTTGTAGAGCCCGGCCGCATCGCCCGAGTCTTCGCGTGCGACGGCCGCCATCGAGGCCTGGTTCAGCGGCATCATCGCGAGCATCTGCGCGACGCCGCGAATCAGTTGCGACCAGACGAAGTCGTGGCCGACGCTCTGCGCGGTCAGGCTGATGTCGAGCATGCAGCTCAGGCAGAACAGCAGCAGCCCCGAGATCACGAGGATGCGGAAATCGACCTTGCCGAGCAGGCGCGGCAGGATCGGCATCACGAGGAAGGCGGGCAACCCCGACAGCAGCATGATCGCGCCTGCCTGTTCCGCGTTGTAGCCGGCGACGATCGCAAGGAACTGCGGTAGCAGGTAGGACACGCCGTACAGCCCGGCACCGACCGCGGACACGATCACGATCACGCTCGCGTAGCGCGGGTTGCGCATCAGCGACAGCCGCATGATCGGCCGCTTTGCAAAGATCTGCGACAACGCGATCAGGATCATTCCGGCAAGCGACACGAGGCTCAACGTGACGATCATCTGCGATTCGAACCAGCGCTCGCGCTGGCCTTCCTCGAGCACGACGGTGAGCGAGCTCAGCCCGATCGCAAGACCAAAGATCCCGAGCCAGTCCGCGTTCAGGAATGCATGCCATTGCGGGCGGTCCGACGGCAGCCCGAATATCAACAACGCCATCAGCAACAGGCACACCGGCAGGTTCAGGAAAAAGCACCAGCTCCAGCTGACGTTCTCCGCGAGCCAGCCGCCGAGCACGGGGCCGAACAGCGGCCCGAGCAGCACGATCAGGCCAAACAGCGTCATGCCGACCGGCAACTGCGACAGCGGCAGCCGCGTGCGGATGATGGTTTGCGCAGTCGGGATCAGCGCACCGCCGGTGAAGCCCTGGCCGATCCGGCCGGCGATCATCATCGGCAGCGAATGCGACCAGCCGCACATCATCGAGAAGGCAATGAACAGCGCGGAGTTCGTCAGCAGGAAATTGCGCAGCCCGAACACGCGCGTGAGCCACGCGGCGAGCGGGATCATCACGATCTCCGACATCAGGTAGCCGGTCGAGATCCACGTGCCTTCGGTGCCGGTCGCGCCGATTTCACCCTGAATCTGCGGCAGCGCGGAGTTCGTGATCGAGATGTCGAGGGTCGCCATCAGCGCGCCGAGCGCGCCGGCCGCGACCGCGATCCAGTCGGTCACGCTCGCACGGCCTTCGTGCGGCGGCATGGGCATCGTGGCGGACGGTTCAGCCATGATGCGTCTCGTCGCGGGTCGGGCGCGTATCGACGTCGACCGTCACCGACAGCCCCGGCAGCAGCATGCGCTGCGCGCGGGCGTCCGCGGCGAGGCGGATGCGCACCGGCACGCGCTGGACGATCTTCGTGAAGTTGCCGGTCGCATTCTCGGGCGGCAGCAGCGCGAATTGCGCGCCCGTGCCGGGGGCGAAGCTGTCGACCACGCCGGACAGCGCGTCGTCCGGCAGCGCGTCGACGTGCAATTCGACGGGCTGGCCGATGCGCATGTTGCCGATCTGCGTTTCCTTGAAGTTCGCGACGAGGTAGATCGAGTCGACGGGCACGACGGTCAGCAGGCGCGTGCCGGGCTGCACGTATTGACCGACGCGCACGGTGCGATCGCCGACGCGGCCGGCGAGGGTGCTGCGCACGATCGTGTTGTCGAGGTCGAGCTGCGCCTGTGCGGCGCTGGCCTGCGCGGCTTCGAGCTGCGCGCGCGCCTGCTGGAGCTGCGCAGTGTACGACGCGATCTGCGTGCGGGCGGCCGCGATCGACGCATTGTTCGCGGCGAGCGTCGCGGCCGCCTGATCGCGCGTGCTCTTCAGGTCGGCCACGCGTTCGCGCGTTTCCGCGCCGGTCGCGGCGAGCGGCGCATAGCGCGTGTATTCGTCGCTGGCGTGCTGCGCATTGATGCGCGACACCTTCGCCTGTGCGTCGGCCTGTTCGAGATTCGCGTGCTGCTGGCGGATGTCGGCCTCGGCGCGTGCGATGTCGGCGCGGCGCGCATCGACGGTCGCAAGCGACTGCGCGAGCGCGACCTGGTACTGGCGGACGTCGAGCCGCACGAGCGGATCGCCGGCCTTCACGGCCTGGTTGTCGCGCACGTACACATCGGTCACGTAGCCGGCGACCTTCGGCGCGGCGGTCATGCTGTCCGCCTGCAGGTACGCGTCGTTGGTGCTTTCGATGAAGCGGCCGACCGTCCACCAGCGGCCGAGCCAGACGGCGCCGCCGATCGCCGCGAGCACGGCGACGACGAGCAGGATGCGCCGTTTCGATCCGTTGCCGTTGCGCGGGGTTGTTCCGTTTTCCTGACGATCTGCTTTCTGTGGCGGGTCTTGCGGCGTCGACATGCTGGCATCCAATTTATTCCAAGTGGAAGAATTATTCCAGTTGATAAAATTGTGTCAAGTAGAATGTCGGTCGATCGAATGACGAGGAAGGCATGAACGAAGCGAAGAAGCTGCGCCGTACGTCGGCGGGCGGCTACGCCCGCGGCGACGAAACGCGCCAGCGGATCATCGAGGCGGCGATCGAACTGTTCGGCGAGCGCGGGTTCGCGGGGGCGTCGACACGCGAGATCGCCGCGATGGCCGGCGTGAACGCGCCGGCGCTCCAGTACTACTTCGAGAACAAGGAAGGCGTGTACCGCGCGTGCGTGGAGACGATCGCGGAGCACGGCTGGGAAGTGTTCGCGCCGGCGGTCGGCCATGCGTGGGCGATGCTCGATGCGGACGCGGACGTCGACGTGCTGATCGATGCGTTCGTCGGGCTGCTGCGCGCGCTGTCGGACCGGATGTTCACGGCGCCGAAGACGATGAACCAGCGGATGTTCTTTGCACGCGAGCAAGGCGGCCAGGAGCCGGCGAGCGCGAGCGAAATCCTGATGAAGCGCATGCGCAAGCCGCTGAACGACGTGAGCGCCGAGCTGATCGGCCGCATCTCGGGGCGGCCGGCCAACGATCCCGTCACGCGCCTGCGTGCACTGAGCCTGTTCGGGCAGATCACGGTGTTCCACATCGCGCAGCGTTCGGCGCTGCAGTTGCTCGAATGGGAGGCATTCGAAGGCGAGCGCGCGGAATTGCTGATCGACACGATTGCCGAGCAGACGCGGGTGCTGCTCCAGCAATGGCACGTGCAGCGTGACGTATTGGCCGCCGAATCTGAAGCCGGCTCGAAGCGGGAGCCGGGTGCGACGGCGAAACGTACGGCGAAGGCCGGGGCGTCGACGCCCGCCGCGAAAGGCCCGCGGCGCGGGAGCAAGCCCGCCGCGCGTTGAACGCGGCGCGCCGTCGGCCCCGGCCGGTCAACCCGGCTTGCGCTCCGGTGCGGCCGGCGACGGCGGCCGGGCCGTCACTTCGGCAGCATGGCTGCTGTCGCCGTGGGTGCCGTTTTCGTCATCGACCACCGGCCGCGATCCGTCCGCGTACGCAACGACGCTGCGCTGCGGATTGGCGATCCGGATGCCGCGTTCGCGGAACGTCTCCGCGATCCGCCGGTTGAATTCACGCTGTACGCTCCAGCGCGTCGAGTCCGTGCATTGCATCTGTCCGGCCAGCGCGAGCGTCGCGCCGTCGACCTGGTCGATACCCCAGTAGCTGAAGTCCGACAGGATGCCGTCGCGGTACTTCGGATCGTCGCGCAAGGCCGCACCGATCTCCTTCAGCGTCGCGATCGCGCGATCGATATCCTCGCCGTAGGCAATGCTGATCTTGACGGCCGCGTTGCCGAGTCCGCGATTCGTATTGTTGACGGTCGTCACCGAGCTGAACGGAATCGTGTACAACGACCCGTCGCCGGCGCGCAGCCGCACGGTGCGGATCGACAGGTACTCGACCGTGCCCGACACGCCGGCGAGCGTGACCCAGTCGCCCACCTGCATCGCGTTTTCCATCAGCAGGAAGATCCCGGTGATGAAATCCTGCACGAGCTTCTGCGAGCCGAACCCGAGCGCGACACCGAAGATGCTGGCGCCGGCAAGCAGCGGGCCGACGTTCACACCGAGCTGGCTGAGGCCCGTCAGCACGACGACGAGCGCGATCATCACGAACAGCAGTGTGCGCAGCATCGGCAGCAGCGTGCGCAGCCGCGCCGCGCGCATGAGATTGCCTTCGCGCGTCCAGCGCTGCAGGCGGCGCTCGATGGCGATGTTCGCGGCTTCCCACACGACGAGCGCGACGATGGCCGCGATGGCGATCGTCACCAGCGCCGACGCGAGCCGGTGGCCGATCGTGCCGGTCTCGAACGCGCGGAAGATCGGTACGCCCCAGATTTGCAGCAGCAGCACGATGGTCACGATGCCGATCGCGCCCGACACGATCTGGCGCAGCAGCGGGTAGTAGCGGTACGCGTGCGCATGGACGATCGTGCGATCTTCGTCGCGGCCCTGGAACAGCCGCGCGAGCGCGCCGAACACGACGATCGACACGATCCGCATGCCGATCATCACGGCGATCGAGCGGCCGCCGAGCGTGATCAGCACGCGGTAGCCGTTGTGGACGTCGAGCGCCCACACGAACCACAGGGCCATCACGATGAAGACCGATACGGGCGCCCATGCGTCCGCGAGCGCGTTGGCGATCATCGCGAAGGACGGGCGATCCTCGCCGGCCGCGCGGATCCGCGCGGCGACCGGCAGGCGGCACTGGAGGATCAGCGCCGAGACCATCAGGTGCCCGACGAGCGCGACGGCTTTCAGCAGCGCGACGTGACCGGCGTCGCTGAGGCCGAAGTTCGCGGCGATCTCGACCGCGGCCGTGCAGGCGCCGACCACGATCACGATCCGCGCGATCGAGCGTTGCGCGAAGTCGGCCCATGCGTCGCTGATGTGCAGCAACCGCAATTGCCGCGCATCGGGCTGGAAGAACAGCCGGCTGACGATCGTGACGAGTCGGCAGATCACGTAGATGTCGATCAGCGCTTCGAGCGCGGATTCGACCGGGGCGCCCGCATCGCCGATCACCGACATCGTCAGGCTCGCGACGCCGACGAACACGAGCAGCGGTACGGCCCGTAACGCAAGGCTGACCAGCGCGCGCGGCATCCGGTGCAGCAGCGTGGTGTGGCGGCGCGCGTGGCCGCGGCCTTGCGACGACGCGGGCGCGGCGTCGGGGACGTTGGAAGCGTCTGGCGGGGCGGCTGCGCCGGGTGGTGCGTTGTCTTCGTCGAGCGTCGCGGAGTCGGGTGTAACGGACTCGGGCGCGGACTCGGACTCGGGCGCGGTGCGGCGCGACGTGTCGGCGCGCCGAGCGGCCACTGCGGCCAGCGCACGTCGCAGCAGCCGCTTCGCGAACCATTCGACGACGAGCGCGGGCACGAGCACGGCGATGATGATCCACAGCGCGTGTGCAAGATCCGCGCGCTCGTCGGCGCGCACCAGCTTGTCATGCCACCAGCTGCCGACCGAGCCGACATCGAGCAGCGAGTGCAGCGATTCCTTCAGCGCACCGCCGATTTCGATGGTCCAGCGCGATCCCTGCCGGACGAGCATCGATGCGAGCCCGTTCGACGTCAGTGCCGCCGGGGCCGCGGCGGCCGACGCGGCGCTGGCCGCAGCCGCATCGCTCGCCGCGAACGCGGGCGCGCTCAACGCGCCGACGGCCGCGATCGCACGCAGCGTCGTTTCGACCTGCGCGCGATCGCGCGGATTTTCGAGCACATTGAGTGCCTGCTGCGCCTGTTGCGGCGTCAGCGCGGGCGCGGTGGCGGAAGCGGCCGACGCGGCGGCCGGGGCGGGAGCGGCCGCATGGGCGGCCGAGACGACGGCGGCCAGCAGCCAGCCGAGGAGGAAATGTCGCATGGAGTAGGCATGCGGGCGCGCATCGGCGCGCGGCCCGCCAGGCTGAACGATGGACGGAAGTTAACATGATTGCGATGGGAACCGAATAGTTCCGTCGACGATCATTCGAATCGGGCATACCCGGCGCGGCGCGGGCGTTTGCGGCGCGTGTGCGCAATCATGGGTCCGACGCGGACCGCGGGTCGTCGGACAGGTTGGGGCGTTTCAATGATCAACGCGTAAGACATTTGTAATGCCGGCTCGTCGACAACGATGAGCCACGCACGCGCCGGGTCGAATTAATCTGGAATCCTGCCGAATCACGCGGGCTCGTCGTGAAAAACCGGCAGGACGTGTTCCGCGATTTCCTCGATGACTTCGCGCACGGGCCGGTCCGAGCCCGGATTCAGCGTGACGTGGTGCGTGCCCGCGGCGTGCATGTCCCGCAGGATGTCGATCAATGCGCGGCGTCCGGTTGCATAGCCGAGCGGCAATGCGGTAGCCGGCGCATCGGGATCCGCGACGAGGTCGAGCCGCATCGATACGCCGAACGCGCGAAAGGCGGGCGTCGCGAGCCGGTCGACCGCCGCGCGCCACATCGAATAGCGTGCGCGCTGCGTGTCCGGATCGCGGTGGTACGTCATCCAGCCGAGCGAGTGCCGCGCGATCCAGTCGACACTTTGTCCGCCCGAGCCGACCGCCAGCATCGGCACGGCGTCGGCGCCGCGCGGCAGCAGCGTGAATTCGGGCGCATCGGGCGGCGCTTCGTCGGGCACCACGCGCGATGGCACGCCGAGCGCGGCCGCGACGACGTCCCAGTGGGCGCGGTAGCGGTCGCGCCGCGTCTCTGCGTCGACGCCGAACGCTGCATATTCGGACGGCCGGTCGCCGGAGCCGAGCCCGAGGATGAAGCGGCCGCCCGACAGCGTCGCGACCGACAGCGCGCCTTTCGCGATATGCAGCGGATGACGCAGCGGCAGCACGATCGCGCCGCTGGCGAGCGCGATCCGGCGCGTGCGTGACGCCAGTGCGCCGAGCAGGACCCACGGGTCGAGGTGGCCGACCGGATCGGGGTAGTCGGCGCTGTTCAGCGGCACGTCGCGAATCCACAGTGCGCGAAAGCCGAGCGCGTCGGCCAGCGCCGCGAGTTCGAGCTGCTCGTCGAAGTCGGCGACGATATGGCCGGTGCGAAGCAGTGGAAGCGTGAGGCCGATCGACAACCGTCCGTCCGAAAAGACGCGATGCGCGACATCGGGGCGGGCAGGGGCGGGCGTGGTCATGTCGAGTCCTTGGAGGCAGCGCGAAGCGAACGCGCGACGTTGCGTGTTCGAATGCTAGCGTGTTTGCACGACGGTTGCCCGGTATGGCATGCGCAGTGACCGGTTGACGTCGAGGCAACGCAGGTCATGCGGGCAGCGGGCCGGGCATAATCGAGGCCTTCCGTCATTGAAGACAACGAATCCGGATGAACATGCTTCGACACATGGCGATCGGTCTGGCGGCAAGCGCGATGCTGTTCGCGGTCGCGTCGGACGCGCTCGCGGACGATGCGCAGCGCGCCGCTATTTGCAAGACCGCCGAGGAAACGGGCTACACGGCCGACATCCGCAATTGCCTCGGACTGAAATACGAAGCAGCCGACAAGCGCTTGAATGCGGTCTACAAGACGAAGATGGCGAGCCTGGATGCGCAGGGGCAGGCGAGACTGCGCAACGACGAGCGCCGCTGGCTCAAGGCGCGGGACGCGGCGTGTGCCGAATCGCGGCAGCCCGATGCGGGCGGCACGCTCGGGCTCGTGGAGGTCGACAGTTGCTTTGTCAACGAAACCGAGCGTCGCATCAAGGTGATCGACGCCTTTCGTTGAGGGGTCGCGCCGGCTCCAGTGCTATGCCACTCGCAGCGTCGTGCCACGCAGCGTGAGGCCGAGGCGCGACGCCACGCGTCGTGACGCGCGGTTGTCGCTGTCGGTGCTGTAGAACAGCGTGCGCGTTTGAAGCGACGGCAGCCGCGACCACGCCGCGGTCACCGCCGCCGCGAGCCCGCGCCCGCGAAATGCAGGGGCCGTCGCGAGACCGAGTTCGGCACCGGCTTCGGACAGCCGCGCGGCAAACGCGACCGACGCGACTTCTCCATCGATGACGGCCGCGCACCACGGCGCCCACAGATCGGCGGCGCTTCGAAATCCCATCGAGTACAGGCCTTCGGGCATCCCGTGCGTGGACAGCGCATGCAGCAGATGCCGGCCCGCGTCGCTGTCGCCGTCGATCAGCGCGACGCGCGCGTCGGTGTCGAAACCGAGTGCGTGCGGCAGCGGGTAGACGAGGCCGATATTCCAGTGCGGAACAGGGGCGAGCAGCGCGAGATAGCGATCGAGGTGCGCGGGCTGCATGTGGTCCGCCAACGGCGGTTCGCCGCTGGCCAGGTGCGCGAGTTCGTCTGCAACAGCAGTGGGCACGTCGGCGCGTATGCCTGCCAGATTGCCGTCCGCGCTTCGGCCGAGCCAGAAGCGCGGCCCGGGCGAGCAGTCGGGATCGTTCTCGCGTTCGATCCGGCGATCCGGATGCAGGCGGAACAGCGTGCGGTAGTCGGTATCCAGCCAGTCGTGTGCGTCAGGCATGTGTCGGGTAGTGGGCTCCGGTCGGGTGGTGCGTGCCGCGCGAGGAAGGCCAGGACGGCGCCGCGCGCCGGGTCATGCGGCACTGTGGGGCGATTGTAAGCCGTTCGACGGTCGCGCGCCGATGCAACGTCGCGCTGCCCGCCTGGGCCGGGCGGGTGCGGCGTGACGGCTCGCCCGGCCGACGCCCGCCGATCCCGCAGGCGTTTCAGTTTCGAAACGTTCGCGCTGCTTGCCGGTGCGCGATGCGCGTCGATGGCCCCGTTTTGACCCGCGCGGCCTTGCGGCGTGAAGCATGGTGCGCTCCTTGCATATCTGTGCAGGCCGTGAGCGCGGTCGCGGACGCAGTCGGTCCGGCGATCGCTTCAGTGGGTCGGACGTATCGGAGACGGGGACAAGAGAATGAAAACAGACCGAATCGCAACGTGTCGTGTTGCAAACATGAATCGCCGACCTGCCGGGCCATTCGCTTCGCCGTTTATCGAGGCGACGTGAGCGCGCGGCTTTCCGTTCCATCCGAGCAATCGGGTTTGTTCTGAACGACGACGTGCAGGCATGACGCACGAGGCCGACTGGTGCCAGTCGGCCGTCGGGGATGAACCGTGAATGCCTGCGGATGGCCCGGCCCGGATCCCGGATCGTCAATCTGCCGCGCGCAACGCAAGTCGTCGTGCGGCGTAGGCGTGTGCGTGCCGTGCATTGCGGCGGCGCGACGGGGCCGAACCGGAACGCACCGGAAAGCCAGCAGCGCATCGATGCATTCGGCATCGCGGAACACATGGAGTCCAGGGGAAGCGTTCACCCGCCGCAGCAGGGCGGACGCCGCGAAATTGTGCTGTCAGTTGATCCACTACCCCGATGGATCAATTGTTGAAGCGCCCATCGCCGAGTGGCGGATGGGCGTCTTTTTTTGTGCGCCGATGTGCGACGCGGGCCATCGGCCCGATCGCGCGGCGTTCTGTATCATGTGCTGGCGTGTCTGGCCGCCCGTGCGGGCGCACGGCTTGCCGACCCGCCCGATCACGCGTTGCCAACATGAACGACACAGCTCAGAACGATCCCTCAACCGCCGACGTCGATCCGGCCGCACTCGATGCGCTGCACACGTTCGTCGAGCGACATCCGCGCCTGCTGGTGCTGACCGGCGCGGGCATCAGCACCGATTCCGGCATTCCCGGCTATCGCGACCGCAACGGCCAATGGATGCGCTCGCCGCCGATCCAGCTCCACGAATTCCTCGGCTCCGATGCCGCGCGGCGGCGCTATTGGGCGCGCAGCATGATCGGCTGGCCCGTCGTCGGCCGCGCGCGGCCGAACGGGTCGCACGTGGCACTGGCGCGGCTCGGCAGCGCGGGACGGATCGAGCGTCTTGTCACGCAGAACGTCGACGGCCTGCACCAGCGCGCGGGCAGCGGCGACGTGATTGAACTGCATGGCGGCATCGACGGCGTCACGTGCCTCGGCTGCGGCGCGCATCATGCGCGCGCGACGATCCAGGTCATGCTCGAGGCCGACAATCCCGAACTGCTGGGCGCGCAGGCCGAGCCGGCCGCGGATGGCGACGCGCACCTCGAATGGGCCGCGCTCGACACGTTCCGCATTCCGGCGTGCCCCGCGTGCGGCGGGCTGCTGAAGCCGGCGGTCGTGTTCTTCGGCGAAAACGTGCCGCGCGAGCGCGTGGCACTCGCGTCGCAGGCGCTCGAGGCGGCCGATGCGCTGCTGGTCGTCGGCTCGTCGCTGATGGTGTATTCCGGCTACCGCTTTTGCGTGTGGGCGCAGGCACAGAACAAGCCGGTCGCCGCGCTCAATCTCGGCCACACGCGCGCCGATCCGATGCTGACGCTGAAGGTCGAGGCGCGCTGCGCACCCGCGCTCGACGCGCTGACTGCGCGGCTGGGCCTCGCGAACCACGCACGGGAGCACGCATCGTGACCGATCCGACCGCTTCGCCCGATCCGTCCGCGCGGCTGTCGGCGCCGGCGGCCGAACGCAATCGCGGGCCGATCCTCGACGTCTTGCGC
This sequence comes from Burkholderia sp. AU31652, assembly GCF_002223155.1. Lineage (NCBI taxonomy): Bacteria > Pseudomonadati > Pseudomonadota > Betaproteobacteria > Burkholderiales > Burkholderiaceae > Burkholderia > Burkholderia sp. AU31652. The sequence goes on from NZ_NKFG01000005.1 coordinate 983,246, forward strand.
CGCGTGCTGCCGGCGAGCGGCCGCGTGCTCGAAATCGCGAGCGGCACGGGGCAGCACGCGGTCCACTTCGCGCAGGCGCTGCCGGGCCTGCACTGGCAGCCGAGCGATCCCGATGCGCAGGCGCGGCGCTCGATCGCCGCGTGGGTTGCCCATGCCGGCCTCGCCAACGTTGCCGGGCCGCTCGCGTTCGACGTGCGCGACGCGTCGTGGCCGGTCGACACGCTCGATGCCATCGTCTGCATCAACATGATTCACATCTCGCCGTGGGCCTGCACCGACGCGCTGTTCGCGGGTGCGTCGCGCCTGCTGCGGCCGGGCGGCGTGCTGTTCCTGTACGGGCCGTATCGCCGCGAGGGCCGGCATACGGCGCCGTCGAACGAAGCGTTCGACCTGCAGCTGCGCGGCCGCGACCCGTCGTGGGGCGTGCGCGATCTCGAGACCGTCGTCGCGCTCGGCCTCGATCGCGGGCTCGACTGCATCGAGGTGGTCGAGATGCCGGCGAACAACCTGAGCGTCGTGTTTCGGCGGCTGCCGTACACGGAGCAATGACAGGCAAGCGCGCATCGCCGCCGGGTTTCCACTATCCTTTCGCCTGTGCGCGCGACCCGGCTCGGGTCGCGCCCCGTTTTTTCCGGAGAATTGACTAATGGGCAAACAAGCAATCGGTGTGATCGGGCTCGCGGTGATGGGCCGCAATCTCGCACTCAATATCGAGAGCCGCGGTTACGCGGTGTCGGTGTACAACCGCAGCCGCGAGAAAACCGACGAACTGATCGCCGAATTCCCCGGCCGCAATCTGGTGCCGACCTATACGCTCGAGGAGTTCGTCGCGTCGCTCGAAACGCCGCGCCGGATCCTGATGATGGTGAAGGCCGGCGAGGCGACCGATGCGACGATCGCGTCGCTCAAGCCGCTGCTCGAGAAGGGCGACGTGCTGATCGACGGCGGCAATACGCACTTCACCGACACGATCCGCCGCAACCAGGAGCTCGCGCAATCGGGCCTGCACTTCATCGGCACGGGCGTGTCGGGGGGCGAAGAGGGCGCGCTGCGCGGCCCGTCGATCATGCCCGGCGGCCAGCGTGACGCATACGACCTCGTCGAGCCGATCCTCAAGCAGATCGCCGCCAAGGCGCCGTCGGACGGCGAGCCGTGCGTCGCGTACATGGGCCCGGACGGTGCGGGCCATTACGTAAAGATGGTCCACAACGGCATCGAATACGGCGACATGCAGTTGATCGCCGAAAGCTATGCGGTGCTGAAGGACGTCGCGGGCCTGACCAACGACGAACTCGGCGCGGTGTACACCGAGTGGAACCAGGGCGAGCTCGACAGCTACCTGATGGAGATCACGTCGAAGATCTTCAGCAAGAAGGACGAGGAAACCGGCAAGCACCTGGTCGACGTGATCCTCGATCGCGCCGCGCAGAAGGGCACCGGCAAGTGGACGAGCCAGAATGCGCTGGATCTCGGCGTGCCGCTGCCGCTGATCACCGAATCGGTGTTCGCGCGCGTGCTGTCGTCGCTGAAGACCGAGCGCGTCGCGGCCAGCAAGGTCCTGTCGGGCCCGGCCGCCGCGCCGTTCGAAGGCGATCGCGCCGCGTTCGTCGAAGCGGTGCGCCGCGCGCTGTACCTGAGCAAGGTGATCTCGTACGCGCAGGGCTTCGCGCAACTGCGCACGGCGTCGGAAGAGTACGGCTGGAACCTCGATCTCGGGACGATCGCGAAGATCTTCCGTGCAGGCTGCATCATCCGCGCGCGCTTCCTGCAGAAGATCACGGACGCGTACGCGAAGGATTCGGCGCTCGCGAACCTGCTGCTCGACCCGTACTTCAAGGACATCGCCGCGAATTACCAGGCATCGCTGCGAGACGTCGTGGTCGCCGCGGTGAAGGCCGGCGTGCCGGTACCGGCGTTCGCGTCGGCGGTCGCGTATTTCGACAGCTACCGCTCCGAGCGGCTGCCGGCGAACCTCGTGCAGGCGCAGCGAGATTTCTTCGGCGCGCACACGTTCGAGCGTACCGACAAGCCGGGCAGCTTCCACGCGAACTGGTCGTAACCGGCTGGCGAGGGCGGCATTGTTGCGAAAATCTATTCTATCGATAGGGTTTTTCGATACCGGATGCCGGGATTGTTGGTTCCTGGGAAATAGTGTTTTCGTCGTTTCATGGTTTTCCCTAGGTGTTGCCGGGACTAAACTCTGTTCCATCGCTGCAGACATGGTGTGTGCGGCGGAGCAAAAAAATCCCGGAGGTAATCATGAAATCGCTGATCGCAACGTTCGCCGCAGCTGCCGTCCTCGCCGTTCCCGCCGTCTCGTTCGCCCAACAGAACGCGCCCGTCACCCGTGCACAAGTGAAGGCCGACCTGGTCGCCGTGCAACAGGCCGGCTACAAGCTGGGCAGCGACCGTACGAACTACCCGGAAGGCATCCAGGCTGCTGAAGCCCGTCTGAACCCGCAACAGAACGTCGCCGCTGCCGACACGACCGGCTACGGCGCGCAACCGGCTGCCGCGCAGGAATCCGGCGCGCCGGCCAAGGCCAAGACCGGCTGGCAAGTCAAGCGTATCGCTGACGACGCCCCGATCTACAAGGGTCGTTAATGGTGCGGCCGCCTCGGCGGCCTGATCCGACCCTGGAAGCACAAACAGCCCGTCGTTCCGTCATGCGGAACGGCGGGCTGTTTTCATTGGCGGCGCGCCTATCGCGCCAGCCGCTAGTTCAGTTCAGTGCAGCGCGTGCCGGCGGTGCCCGATATCCCGGACCAGCACTTCGGCCGGTTCCAGCACCTGCAGCCACGTTTCGTCGTAGCCGCTCAACGTGTCGAGCGCATCGCGCAGTCGCTCGATCGCGAGGATCGGCAGCTCGACGCTGTGGCGCGGGGCGCCGGTCATATGCGCGACGCTCGCCAGCTGGACGAGCGCATCGGCCGCCTCGGCGACGTCGGTCGCGAACAGCAGGTGCCGGTTGAGCAATTCGACCAGGCCGCTGGAACCGGAGAAGTCGTCGGCGTTGAGCTGCACGGAAAGAAACGTCGCGTTGTTCATTGTCATGCTCCTCGTTGTCGTTGGATCGCGCAGTGCATCACCGAGTATAGGTGGCGAACGACGGGGAGAATGTGACGGGATCGAGACTGCCCGCAAGGGCGGCGCGGCGAGCGGAAGCGCCGCCACAGCCCGCCCGACGGCCCGCGCGGCGCGGCTTGCAGGCCACCGGCACGCCGGTGCGACGCCGCAAGATTGTTGCCGGATCAGGCACCTGACGCGGCCTTGACCGCCACAAATGGTATCTTTGCCGGTCGGGACGACGCGAAAAAGGGGCCGGTGAGCCCATTCGCACCCACGTCCCGCTGTGGAAACTGACGGCCGCGAGCGCGGTCGGATACTGGTTGATCCGGCCGTTCGGCCGGACATCGTGCGTCGCGCGCCGGGGGGCGGTGGGCGGCGCAACGACGCAAATCCGGGAGGACCCTTGAGAGAAACTATTCCCATCCACGATGCGCTGACGCGCTGGCTGCCGCAGGCGGCGCTCGTTGCCGCAGCCATCGCGCTGACGGGCTGCACGATGACGCCGTGGACCGACAGCTGGCAGCCGGCGCGCCAGCCGGCACCCACGTCGGCCGCGACGCCGGGCGTGATCGCCGGCTATTACCGCGTGAATCCGGGCGATACGCTCGCGGGCGTCGCGAACGCCTATGGGCAGCGCGTCCAGGACGTGGCCAGCTGGAACCACATGGCGCCGACCGATGCCGTGTATCCCGGCCAGGTGCTGCGCGTCGCGCCGCCGCCTGCCGCGACGTCGCTCGGGCAGCCGCCCGCGGCGGCCGCGCAGCCGGGCTCGCTCGCCTGGCCGGCCACCGGTGTCGTGGCGACGCCGTTCTCGGCCGGCAAGACGCGCGGCCTCGTGATCGCTGCGTCCGGGCCCGACCATTCGGTGCGGGCCGCGGCGGCCGGGCGCGTGGTATACGCCGGGTCCGGCGTCAAGGCCTACGGGCCGCTCGTGATCCTGAAGCATGAGAACGGGCTCATCACGGCCTACGGACACAACGGCAAGCTGCTCGTCAACGAAGGCGACGCGGTGCGCCAGGGCCAGCCGGTCGCCGAAATGGGCACCGACGCGAGCGGCCGTTCGACGTTCGAGTTCGAAGTCCGCCAGAACGGCAAGGTCGTCGACCCGATGAACTTCCTGCCGCGCAACGGCGGCTGATCGCCCGCTTCATCCCGTGTGCGCCGGGCGGCGCACACGCTCCCGCCTTCATCCTTTCCTGAGCGTCACCGCACCGGACGGTCTCGCGTGATTGCCGAGCCAGCGAATACCCATTGCGAGCGCCACCGCGCCCAGCGCGATCAGCGAACACTGGATCGCGACCGGCAGGTAGCCGTGCGGCCGCGGATCGACGAACGGATAGGGATACCAGTTCTCGAATGAGCCGCGCACGAGCGTATAGCTGAGATAGACGATCGGGAAGCCGAGCCACGCGAACGCGCTGCGCCGCGGGATCGGCAGGCGCGGCTCCACATACAGCCAGTCGCACAGCACGACGAGCGGCACGATCCGGTGCAGCACCCAGTTGTTGAACGCCGGCGTGACGTGGTGCAGCGCATCGAGCCGCGCGAGCAGGAGTTCGTAGACGATTGCGGTGATCAATACATACAGCACCGCGGCGCCGCGCATCGATTCGTAGCGGGCCGAGCCGGGGCGCGCGATGCGCCAGAGCCCGACGGCGAGCATCGCGGCCGCGTAGAGGCTGCTCAGTTGCGTGAAGTAGCTGAGGTAGTTGCCGAGATGAAAGCCCGGCAGGTGCCAGTAGTCGGCGACGCTGTGCAGCGTGGTGGATACCGCGAGCAACGCGGCGGTCAGCCGATAGGCCGCAACGAAGAACGCCTTGCTCATGATGCCCGCGCGCCGTCGCACCAAAGCTTCATCGTGCCACAGCCGTTCTGGCGCGCGATGCGGACTTTCCATATGGTGCGCTGCGCTGCGCGGCTTGCGTGGACGATTCGTCGGATATTTGCGCGCGTCGTGCAAAACCGGACGCCCGTGCGGCTACAATCGGGGCAGTTTTGCCGGGCGCCGGCCGGTGGCTGCATGCGCCCATCCCCGCATACAACACGAGACGAAGCATGAGAAACATCCTCGCGAAACAGACGCGCTACAGCTCGCCCGCGATCTTCTTCCACTGGGCCGTCTTCCTGCTGGTGGCGCTGGCCTATCTGGCCATCGAGATCCGCGGGCCGAAAGGCAGCGACAGCCGGGTGTTCTGGATGAACGTGCATCTCACCGCGGGCACGCTCGTGCTCGTGCTGTCGGTGCTGCGCGTGCTGTGGCGAGCCGTCAGCCGGGTGCCGCAGGCCATTCCGCAAGCGGCGCTGCTGCGCTGGCTGTCGAAGCTCGCGCATGTCGCGCTCTACGTGTTCATCATCGCGCAGCCGCTGCTCGGCATCATGATGATCAACCTGGGCGGCAAGCCGGTGTCGCTCGACTGGCTCGGCATCTCGTTCACGCTGTTCGGCCCCGACAAGGCGCTGCGGCCGACGATCAAGGAAGCGCACGAGCTGATCGGCAACGCGTTCTACTTCGTGATCGGCCTGCACGCGCTGGCCGCGCTTTACCATCATTTCATCCGGCGCGACGACGTGCTGCGGCGCATGGCGCCCTGAACGCCACGTTCCGCAAGCATGCAGCAGGCGGGGGCGCTTGGTTGTGTTGACAACCATGCGCCCCCGGTTCGTTTACCGCCATCCGCGCTGGCCATCGCGCTGAACATTCTGTAACATCTCGGCTGTTTTTACATTCCGCTTACTCGTTGCCGAGCATGCTGCACCGACATCGTCACCTGACCGCCTGGCTTGGCGTGCTCGCGATCTGGTTCGCGATCGCGGCGCCGCTGGTGTCGCAGTGGCGCGTCGCGCAGGCAGCCACGCCCGACGCAATCGTCTGCAGTACGGAGCATGGCGCGCACCCGTCGCCCGATGCGGGCCGCATGCACGATCATGCGCTGCATCTCGATGCGTGCGGCTACTGCGGTTTCTTCGCGCACAGCCCCGCGATCGGCGCGCCAGCCGCCGCGGCTCTCGCTTCCGTTCCCGTCGTTTCCGTTTCCGCCGTCGCGTCGCCTGCCGTCGCGGCGTGCGCCGGCCGCTATCCGCGCGCGTACCCGCGCGCCCCGCCCGAGCGCGCCTGACGCGCTGTTTCCGTTCCATTCATCGCCGATATCCGTGCGGCCCGTCGAGGCCGCGTGGAGGGCGTCACTCGGGCTTTCGATCATGACCATTTTCCAGTTGCGTGCGCCGCGGGCGTCACGCAATGCCGGTGCGCGGCGCATGCCGCGCGTGCTAAAACTCACCGTTCCCGCGCTCGCCGTCGGCGCATTGGCCGCGAGCGCCGCGGCCGCCGAAACGGCGCGCGCATCCGGCGCGCCGACCGGCGAGACGGCCGCGCCGCTGCCGGCCATCGAAGTCGTCGCATCGCCGCTGTCGACGCCGCTCGTCGTCGTCACCAATCCGAAGACTCCGCGTCAGCCGCTGCCCGCCAGCGACGGCGCGGATTACCTGAAAACGATCCCCGGTTTCACGTCGATCCGCAGCGGCGGCACCAACGGCGACCTCGTGCTGCGCGGGATGTTCGGCTCGCGGCTGAACATCCTGGCGAACGGGATGTCGACGCTCGGCGCATGTCCGGGCCGGATGGACGCGCCGACGTCGTATATCGCGCCGGAAAGCTATGACAAGGTCACCGTCGTGAAGGGGCCGCAGACGGTGCTGTACGGCCCCGGCGCATCGGCCGGCACCGTGATGTTCGAGCGCGTGACGCCGCGCTTCGACAAGCCCGGCATGCGCTTCGACGGCAGTCTGGTCGGTGGGTCGTTCGGCCGCAACGACCAGAACATCGACGTGACGGCCGGCACGCCGGACGTCTATGGCCGCGTGACCGCGAACCACGCGCATTCGCAGGACTACGAGGACGGTAACGGCAACACCGTGCCGTCGCAGTGGGACAAGTGGAACGCCGATGCGGCGCTCGGCTGGACGCCGGACGACCATACACGCGTCGAGCTGACCGCCGGCACCGGCGACGGCTATGCGCGCTACGCGGGGCGCGGGATGGACGGCGCGCATTTCCGCCGCGAGACGTTCGGCCTGTCGTTCGACAAGCAGCATCTCGGCGACGTGCTCGACCGGATCGAAGCGCGCGTGTACTACAACGAAGCCGATCACGTGATGGACAACTATTCGTTGCGGCAACCGGACCCGACCAGCAGCATGCCGATGCGGATGGCGTCGGAAGTGCGGCGGCGCACGTTCGGTGCGCGCGCGGCCGCGACGTTCCGTCTTGCCGACGACTTCAAGCTCGTGACGGGCGTCGATGCACAATCGAACCGGCTCGACTCGCGCTCGGCGATGGGGCGGCAGAACTACGGCGACAAGCCGTGGGATGCGCAGGCGACGATGTGGAACGCAGGCGTGTTCGGCGAGCTGACGTGGTATGCGAGCGACGTGTCGCGCGTGATCGGCGGCGCGCGCGTCGACTATGCGAGCGCACGCGACAAGCGCGCGACGACGAGCGGCATGATGAAGCGCATGCCGAACCCGACCTTCGACGACGATCGCACGCGCGTGCTGCCGAGCGGTTTCGTCCGCTATGAGCGCGATCTCGCGTCGCTGCCCGTCACGTGGTACGCGGGCGTCGGCCATACGGAGCGCTATCCCGACTACTGGGAGCTGTTTTCCGCGAAGCGCGGGCCGGCCGGTTCGATCAACGCATTCTCGGCGGTGCAGCCGGAGAAGACCACGCAGCTCGACATCGGCGCGCAATACAAGAGCGACCGGCTCGATGCGTGGGTGTCGGCGTATGCGGGTTATGTTCAGGACTTCATCCTGTTCAACTACGCAGCCGGCATGATGGGCCCGACCACGCAGGCAACCAATGTCAACGCGCAGATCATGGGTGGCGAAGCGGGCGTGTCGTGGAAACCGGTTTCGCCGCTGCGCGTCGAGACGTCGCTCGCGTATGCGTGGGGGCGCAACGTCGCAACCGGCGATCCGTTGCCGCAGATGCCGCCGCTCGAGGCGCGCATCGGGCTCGAATACACGCGGGGTGCGTGGTCGGCAGGGGGGCTGTGGCGCATCGTTGCGCCGCAACATCGCTATGCCCTGAACGAGGGCAACGTGGTCGGCAAGGACTTCGGCCCGAGCGCCGGATTCGGTGTGCTCTCGCTGCATACGCAATACAACGTCAGCAAGACCGTGCAGATCTCGGTCGGCGTCGACAACGTACTGAACAAGGCCTACACCGAGCACCTGAACCTCGCCGGCAACGCGGGCTTCGGCTATCCGGCGAACTCGCCGGTGATGGAGCCGGGCCGGACCGCGTGGGTGCGCGTGAGTGCGAAGCTGTAACGCATCGCGCGTGTGCGTTGCAGCATGCGCACGCATGAACGCGGCCCCGCCCGAACGGGCGGGGCGCGTCAACCGATTAGAGAACCGTGTCTAGTCAGGGCGCAAACGTTCGCGACTCGTGATTCACTCCCGCATTCGACGCACACGGTGGTCGCGATGTTGGCGACGCATAGTGCGTGTCGATCCGGCTTCATTCGCACCGGCAGCACAATAATCAGGAGAACATGCATGGCCAATACGATGCGTTCCAGGGTGGTGGCAGGGGCAGTGGCATGCGCGATGAGCATCGCGCCGTTCGCGGGGACGACTGCGGCAATGACGCTCGCGACGACGCACGCGGCGATGGCGGCGACCGCGCCCGCCGATAGCTACGCGGCGACGCGTTATCCGATCATCCTCGTGCATGGGTTGACCGGTACCGACAAGTACGCCGGCGTGCTCGATTATTGGTACGGCATCCAGGCAGACCTGCAGCAGAACGGTGCGACCGTCTACGTCGCGAACCTGTCGGGTTTCCAGAGCGATGACGGCCCGAACGGGCGCGGCGAACAGTTGCTCGCTTACGTGAAGACGGTGCTCGCGGCGACGGGCGCGACCAAGGTCAATCTCGTCGGCCACAGCCAGGGCGGCCTCTCGTCGCGCTATGTCGCGGCCGTCGCGCCCGATCTCGTCGCGTCGGTGACGACGATCGGCACGCCGCATCGCGGCTCCGAGTTCGCCGACTTCGTGCAGAACGTGCTTGCATACGATCCGACCGGACTTTCGTCATCGGTGATCGCCGCGTTCGTCAATGTGTTCGGCATCCTGACGAGCAGCACCCACAACACGAACCAGGACGCGCTCGCCGCACTGCAGACGCTGACGACCGCACGCGCTGCCACGTACAACCAGAACTACCCGAGTGCGGGCCTGGGTGCGCCGGGCAGTTGCCAGACCGGTGCGCCGACCGAAACCGTCGGCGGCAACACGCACCTGCTGTACTCGTGGGCCGGCACGGCGATCCAGCCGACGCTCTCCGTGTTGGGTGTCACGGGCGCCACGGACACGAGCACCCTTCCGGTCGTCGATCCGGCGAACGCACTCGATCTGTCGACGCTCGCGCTGCTCGGCACGGGCACGGTGATGATCAACCGCGGCTCCGGGCAGAACGACGGGGTCGTGTCGAAGTGCAGTGCGCTGTACGGCAAGGTGCTGAGCACGAGCTACAAGTGGAACCATCTCGACGAGATCAACCAGCTGCTCGGCGTGCGCGGCGCGTATGCGGAAGATCCGGTCGCGGTGATCCGCACGCATGCGAACCGTCTGAAGCTGGCGGGCGTGTAATCGATGACGGCACGTGAAGGACGCGCGCCGCTGGCGCGGCGCGCCGTGGTCTACGGTGTCGTGGGGCTGGCGGCGATTGCCGGTGTGGCGATGTGGAGCGGCGCGGGCTGGCATCGAGGGACTGGCGCCGGCGGCGAGTCGCCGGATGCGGGGGCGGCGGTGGGTAGCGTGGCAGCTTCGCCGCCGCAGGCCGCCGTGCCGGCAAGCGCGGGCCTGCCGCCGTCGCTCGCCGGCTCCAGCGCGCCCCGGTTGCCGCTCGATGCCGGCGGCCATCTCGCGAAGTCGCGTGCAGTGCGCGATTTCTTCGACTATTGCCTGACCGCGCAGAGCGACCTGAGTGCGACCGCGCTCGATGCGTTCGTCGTGCGGGAGATTGCCGCGCAACTCGACGGCACCGTGGCGCAGGCCGAGGCGCTCGACGTATGGCACCGCTATCGCGCGTATCTCGACGCACTCGCGAAGCTGCGCGATGCCGGCGCGGTCGACAAGTCCGACCTCGGCGCGCTGCAGCTCGCGCTCGACCAGCGTGCATCGATTGCATATCGCACGCTCGGTGACTGGAGCCAGCCGTTTTTCGGTGCGGAGCAGTGGCGGCAGCGCTACGACCTCGCGCGGCTGAAGATCACGCAGGATCGGACGCTGACGGATGCGCAGAAGGCCGAACGACTCGCGGCGCTCGAACAGCAGATGCCGGCCGACGAGCGCGCCGCGCAGCAGCGCATCGATAAGCAGCGCGCCGCGATCGACCAGATCGCGCAATTGCAGAAGAGCGGGGCGACGCCGGATGCGATGCGCGCGCAACTGACGCAGACGCTCGGCGCCGAAGCCGCCGCGCGCGTCGCGCAGCTGCAGCAGGACGACGCATCGTGGCAAAGCCGCTATACGGACTATGCGGCGCAGCGTGCGCAGATCGAGTCGGCGGGTCTGTCGCCGCAGGATCGCGACGCGCAGATCGCCGCGCTGCGGCAGCGCGTGTTCACGAAGCCCGGCGAAGCCGTGCGCGCGGCATCGCTCGATCGCGGGGCGGGCGGCGCGCGGTAAGGTGAGAAGCGCGGGCGGCGCGGCGCATGAGCGCCGCTATGCCGCGCGCGTGAGGTCCCGCGGCAGGTGTCGCTCGATGGTATTCGCGAGCGTGTCGAACGCGGGGCCGATGCCTTCGTGCGGGACGCACGCATAGCCGAGCAGCAGGCCGCGCCGCGCAGTGTCGAGGCTGCTGTAGTAGCTGGTGAGCGGGCGCACGATCACGCCCGCATCGAACGCGCTCTGCGTGACCGCGCGATCGTCGCAGGCGTCGGGCAGGCCGAGCACGAGATGCAGGCCTGCCTCGTCGCCCATCACGGGCAGCGCGTCGCCGAAGCGCGCGCGGATCGCGTCGATCATCAGTTGCCGGCGCTCGCCGTACAGCGTGCGCATTCGTCTGACGTGCGAAGTCAGGTGGCCGTCCATGATGAATTCGGCGAGCACGGCCTGCTGCATCAGCTGGCCCTCGCGGTACAGCTCCGACAGCCCGGTGCGGAACGTGTCGACCAAATGCTCGGGCACGACCATGTAGCCCATCCGCAGCCCCGGGAACAGCATCTTGCCGAGGCTGCCGACGTAGATCACGCGGCCGCCGTCGTCGAGCCCCTGCAGCGATGCGAGCGGGCGGCTGCCGTAGCGGAACTCGCTGTCGTAGTCGTCCTCGATGATCCAGCAGCGGTGCTGGCGCGCGTATTCGAGCAGCATCCGGCGTCGCGCGAGGCTCATCACCATCCCGAGCGGGTACTGATGCGACGGCGTGACGAGCACGAGCCGCGGCGGATGCTGCATGTCGCTGGCACGCGGGTCGAGCCCTTCCTGGTCGACCGGCACCGGCGTCAGCGTGAGGCCGGCCGCCTGCAATACGCTGCGCACGCCCCAGTAGCACGGCTCCTCGACCCATGCGCGATCGCCGATGTCGGACAGCAGCCGCACCGCGAGATCGATCGACTGGTGGATGCCCGTCGTGATGATCACCTGGTCCGGCGAGCATTTGACCGAGCGCGCGACGCGCAGGTAATCGGCGAGCGCCCGCCGCAATGGCCGGTAGCCGCCGCCCGGCGCATAGGTCAGCAACTCGGGATTCGCCTCCTTCCACAGCCGCGCCTGCAGGCGGCTCCACGTCCGGCTCGGGAATTCCGACACGTCCGGCACGCCCGGCATGAACGCACCCCACTGGCGCCGCGACACGCCCGCGTGCTCGATCAGTTGCCGGCCGCGCATCGACAGGCCGCCCTGCGCGTCCGGCAGCGGCGGTTCATCGGCGCTCGACGGCGGCGGTGCGGCGCCCGGCACGTGGATCGCGGCGGCGTCCGGCCGCGTGTCGGCCACATAGGTGCCGCTGCCGGTGGTCGTCAGCACGTAGCCTTCGGCCGTCAGCTGGTCGTACACGTGCAGCACGGTATTGCGCGCGATCGACAGGTCGGCCGCGAGCGTGCGCGAACTCGGCAGCTTCGTACCTGGCCCCAATTCCCCGGTCAGGATGGCCTGCTGCATCTGCTGCAGCAACTGCCGGTACATCGGCTCGGGCGAGCTGCGGTCGAGGCGGGCAGAGAGCCAGTCGGCGAGGATCACGGTATCCAAAGTGGTCCTACTAGTAATATTGAAATGGTTCCCTATTGTAGAACCGTGGGCGCCGTATAGTGGCTCGCATCTCAAAATCAATTGTCGCGAAGCAAGGGGACAGCCACGATGAAGTCCGATGATGTGATCGTCAGCTTTCGCGGCGTGCGGAAGACCTACGACGGCGAAACGCTGGTCGTCAAATCGCTCGACCTCGATATCCACCGCGGGGAATTCCTGACGCTGCTCGGGCCGTCGGGCTCGGGCAAGACCACCTGCCTGATGATGCTGGCCGGCTTCGAATTCCCGACCGGCGGCGAGATCCGCCTCGACGGCGAGTTGCTGAACAACGTGCCGCCGCACAAGCGCAACATCGGCATGGTGTTCCAGAACTACGCGCTGTTTCCGCACCTGACGGTCGAGCAGAACGTCGCGTATCCGCTGACCGTGCGCAAGCTGCCGGCGGCCGAGCGCGCGGAACGCGTCGCGCACGCGCTGAAGATGGTGCAGATGGAGCGCTTCGCGAAGCGCTACCCGGCGCAGTTGTCGGGCGGCCAGCAGCAGCGCATCGCGCTGGCGCGGGCGCTCGTGTTCGAGCCGAAGCTGGTGCTGATGGACGAGCCGCTCGGCGCGCTCGACAAGCAGCTGCGCGAACACATGCAGTACGAACTGAAGGCGCTGCACGAAAAACTCGGCGTGACCTTCGTGTACGTGACGCACGACCAGGGCGAGGCGCTGACGATGTCCGATCGCGTCGCCGTGTTCGACAAGGGCATCGTGCAGCAGCTCGACACCGTGGACCGCCTGTACGAATCGCCGTGCAACGAATTCGTCGCGAACTTCATCGGCGACAGCAACCGGCTGCGCGGCACCATCGCGCGCGTCGACGGCGAATTCTGCGAATTCCGGCTCGACGACGGCACGAAGCTCGTCGGCCGCCGCATCGGCGACGCGGCCGAGGGAGCGCCGGCCGTCGCGTGCATCCGCCCCGAACGCATGAGCCTCGCCGCGCACGGCGCGAACGGGCACGCGAACGGCGCGGCCGCCAACCAGTTGAGCGGCGAGGCGCGCAGCCTCATCTATTTCGGCGACCACGTGCGCATGCGCTGCGCGCTGCCCGGCCAGGACGAATGCTTCGTGAAGGTGCCGCTCGGCACCGGCGCGCTCGATGCGTTCTCGCCCGGCGCACCGGTCGCGCTCGCGTTCTCGCCCGAACACCTGCGCGTGTTCGCTTGAGCAGGGTTTCCCCGATTTTCCGTAGCACGTCGTCAACAACAACTGCCCACTTCCACCACGAGAGGAGAGGAACCACCATGAACCGAGCACGCATTACCGCACGGCGCACCGCGCTTGCATTGGCGCTCGCCGTCGTCGGCGCATCGGCATCGGCTGCCGAACTCACGGTCGTCAACTTCGGCGGCGCGAACGGCGACGCACAGAAGGCCGCGTTCAACCAGCCGTTCGAGAAGGCGACCGGCAACAAGGTCACGGCCGTCGAATACAACGGCGAGCAGGCGAAAGTGAAGGCGATGGTCGAGGCGAAGCACGTCAACTGGGACGTGGTCGAAGTCGAATCGGGCGACCTGAACCGCGGCTGCGACGAAGGCCTGTACGAGAAGCTCGACTGGTCGAAGATCGCGAAGAAATCCGACCTGATTCCGGAAGCGCCGCAGGTGTGCGGCGTCGGCTTCTTCGTTTGGTCGACGGCGCTGTCGTACAACGCGGACAAGCTGAAATCGGCGCCGACCGGCTGGGCCGATTTCTGGAACGTGAAGAAATTCCCCGGCAAGCGCGGCATGCGCAAGGGCGCGCGCTACAACCTCGAATTCGCGCTGATGGCCGACGGCGTCGCGCCGAAGGACGTGTACAAGGTGCTCGGCACGAAGGCCGGCCAGGACCGCGCGTTCAAGAAGCTCGACGAGCTGAAGCCGAACATCCAGTGGTGGGAAGCGGGCGCGCAGCCGCCGCAGTTCCTCGTCGCCGGCGACGTCGTGATGTCGACCGCGTACAACGGCCGCATCGACGCCGCGCAGAAGGAAGGCAAGAACCTGAAGGTCGTGTGGAACGGCAGCATCTACGACCTCGACTACTGGGCGATTCCGAAGGGCTCGCCGAACAAGGCGCTCGCCGAGCAGTACATCGCGTACACGCTGACGCCGAAGCCGCAGCAGGGCTACGCGCAGCACATCGCGTACGGCCCGACGAACATCGCGGCGATCAAGTCGCTCGACGCGAAGACGCTCGCGAACCTGCCGAACTCGCCGGCCAACGGCAAGAACGCGGTGCTGGAAGACATCGGCTTCTGGACCGACCACAGCGACGAGCTCGAGCAGCGTTTCGCCGCGTGGGCGACGAAGTAACCGTCGTTCAGGCATCCTGATGCAACCGGCCGCGCGACGCGTCGATCGTGTCGCGCGGCCTTCCGCCGGATCGTGCCCGGCCGGAGAGAACCGTTGAATACGATGACGATCGCGCCTTCCTCGCCGTCGAACGCCGCGCTCAAGCGCGAGCTGAAGGCCGCCGAGGCCCGCAAGCGCACGATGGCACTGCTGCTGGTCGCGCCGCTCGCGATTTTTCTGCTGCTGATTTTCGTCGTGCCGATCGGCACGCTGCTCACGCGCGCGGTGCAGAACCCCGAGATCGCCGCAGCGCTGCCGAACACGGTCAGGGCGCTGTCGGGCTGGGACCGCAAGGCGCCGCCGGCCGACGCCGCGTATGTCGCGCTCGCGGCCGACATGACGAAGGTGGCCGACAGCGAGGCGATGGGTGCGCTCGCGCGGCGGCTGAACACCGAGATTCCGGGCTATCGCTCGCTCGTCGCGAAGACGGCGCGCGCGATGCCGCTGAAGGGCGACAACGACGCGGCACTGACACCCGCGCAGACGCGTGACAAGCTGGTCGAGCTCGATGCGCGCTGGGGCGATGCCGCATACTGGCAGGCGATCGCGAAGAACGGCAGCGCGTATTCGCCGTTCTACCTGCTCGCCGCGCTCGACCACAAGCAGGACGGCTTCGGCCACATCGTGCAGGCCGACCCCGACCAGTCGATCTATCTCGCGATCTTCGGCCGCACGTTCGTGATCGGCGTCGCCGTCACGCTGTTCGCGCTGCTGCTCGGCTATCCGCTCGCGTACTGGATCTCGACGCTGTCGGAGCGGCGTGCCAACCTCGTGATGATCCTCGTGCTGATTCCGTTCTGGACGTCGGTGCTCGTGCGCGTCGCCGCATGGATCGTGCTGCTGCAGAGCGAAGGGCTCATCAATACGGCGCTGATCGGCAGCGGGCTGATCTCGCATCCGCTGACGCTGCTGTTCAACCGCATCGGCGTGTACATCTCGATGACGCACATCCTGCTGCCGTTCATGATCCTGCCGCTCTACAGCGTGATGAAGTCGATCCCGCCGACCTACCAGCGCGCGGCCGTGTCGCTCGGCAGCCATCCGTTCGCCGCGTTCTGGCGCGTGTACGTGCCGCAGACCTACCCGGGCGTCGGCGCGGGCGCGCTGCTCGTGTTCATCCTCGCGATCGGCTACTACATCACGCCGGCGCTGCTCGGCGGGCCGAACGACCAGATGGTCAGCTACTACGTCGCGTACTTCACGAACGTGACGATCAACTGGGGCATGGCGTGCGCGCTCGGCGGGCTGCTGCTCGCGGCGACGCTCGTGCTGTACGCGGTGTACGGGCGCTTCACGCGCACCAACGTGAGCCTCGGCTGAGCGCCGCGTGCAACGAAACGGGAAGGGGAATCCGACCATGAAACTCGCCAGGCCGCTGTTCGCGCCGCACATGTCGTTCGTCGAGCGCGCGTGGTACGTCGCATTGCGCGTGCTCGTCGTGCTGACGCTGCTGTACCTGATCCTGCCGGTGCTCGCGATCGTGCCGCTGTCGTTTTCGTCGAGCACGTTCCTCGTCTATCCGATCCCGGGCTTCTCGATGCGCTGGTACGAGAACCTGATCGCATCGGACGAGTGGCGGATGGCCGCGAAGAACAGCTTCATCGTCGCACCGTCGGCAACCGTCGTCGCGACCGTGCTCGGCACGCTTGCCGCGATCGGTCTCACGAAGGCCGACTTCCGCGGCAAGGGGCTGCTGATGGCCGTGCTGCTGTCGCCGATGATCGTGCCGGTCGTCGTGGTCGGTGTCGGCATGTACCTGTTCTTCGCGCCGCTCGGGCTCGCGAACACCTACACGGGGCTGATCGCTGCCCACGCGGCGCTCGGCGTGCCGTTTGTCGTGACGACGGTGGCGGCAACCCTGCAGGGCTTCAACCAGAACCTCGTGCGCGCGAGCCTGTCGCTCGGCGCGAATCCGGTGTCGACGTTCTTCCGCGTGACGCTGCCGGTGATCGCACCGGGTGTGATGTCCGGCGCGCTGTTCGCGTTCGCGACGTCGTTCGACGAAGTTGTCGTCACGCTGTTCCTCGCGGGCGCGGACCAGACGACGCTGCCGCGCCAGATGTTCACCGGTATCCGCGAGAACATCAGCCCGACGATCGCTGCGCTCGCAACGATCCTGATCATCTTCTCGACGAGCCTGCTGCTGGCGCTCGAATGGCTGCGCGGTCGCAATGCGCGGCGCGCGGTGACCTGACGCGGCGCGCCTGCGTTGCCGTGCATCCTGCGCGGCCACGCATTTGCTTTCATTTCGCTGACTGACGAGGCGGCCGCCTGCACGTTCGATACGGCTCTGCAACAATACGGGGCGCGGCGGCGCGCGTTCCGTGCGGTGCGACTGGAACGCCGCCGCGAGTCCAATCCGCGACGCGGCGCAACGCGTCGCTCGTCAGCCGAGCCTCATCTTGTCCGAATTCGCTTCCCCCGCCGGCGCGCATGAGCCGGCCGTCAACTGGCGTGCGATGTCCGCCGTGCTGCTGGCCGTCGCGCTCGCGACGCTCGACACCGCGATCGCGAACACCGCGCTGCCCGCGATCGCCGCCGACCTGCATGCATCGCCGGCCGCGTCCGTCTGGATCATCAACGCGTACCAGCTCGCGATGGTCGCGACGCTGCTGCCGTTCGCGTCGCTCGGCGACATCGTCGGCCACAAGCGCGTGTATGTCGCCGGGCTCGCGGTGTTCACGGTTGCGTCGCTCGGCTGCTCGCTCGCGTCGACGCTGCCGATGCTGACGGCCGCGCGGATCGTGCAGGGCTTCGGCGCGAGCGCGATCATGAGCGTGAACGTCGCGCTGATCCGCGGCCTGTTTCCCGCGCACCGGCTCGGGCGCGGCGTCGGCTTCAACGCGCTCGTGGTCGGCGTGTCGTTCGCGGTGGGGCCGACCATCGCGTCGCTGATCCTGTCGGTCGCCGCATGGCCGTGGCTGTTCGCGGTGAACGTGCCGCTCGGCGTGTTCGCGCTTGCCGTGGCGATTCCGTCGCTGCCGCAGACGGCGCGCGGCAAGCATGCGTTCGATCCGGTCGCGGCGTTGTTCAACGTGATCACGTTCGCGTCGCTGATCTTCGCGCTCGGCGAATTCGCGCAGCGCGGGCCGCTTTCCATCGTGTTCGCGGCGGCGGCGGTCGCGCTCACCTTCGGCTGGTTGCTGATCCGCCGTCAGGCCGGGCACCCGGCGCCGATGCTGCCGGTCGACCTGTTTCGGCGGCCGGTGTTCACGCTGTCCGCGCTGACCGCGGTGTGCGCGTTTGCCGCGCAGGGGCTCGCGTTCGTGTCGCTGCCGTTCTATTTCGAAACCGTCCTGCATCGCAACGCGGTCGAGACGGGGTTCCTGATGACGCCGTGGTCGGTCATCGTCGCGCTCGCCGCGCCCATCGCGGGGCGCTTGTCGGATCGCTATCCGCCGGGCCTGCTCGGCGCGTTCGGTCTGGCGTTGCTGAGCGCGGGCATGGTGTCGCTCGCCGCGTTGCCGGCGGCGCCCGGTGTCATCGACATCGGCTGGCGGATGATGCTGTGCGGCGCCGGCTTCGGTTTCTTTCAGTCGCCGAACCTGAAGGCGCTGATGTCGAGCGCACCGCCCGAGCGCAGCGGCGGCGCGAGCGGGATCATCGCGACCGCGCGGCTGATCGGGCAGGCGACGGGCGCGGCGCTCGTCGCGCTGTCGTTCGGGATCGCGGGACGCCACGGGCCGACGCTCGCGCTGATGCTCGGCGCGGGCTTCGCCGGGGCCGCGAGTGTCGCGAGCGGATTGCGGCTCTTTGCGCCGTCGCATCGGGCCGGTGTGCCGGCCGCCTCGGAGCGCGTGGGCGAGCAGGCGACGGAGTAGGGTGGCGCGCGGTTGCGGCGCAAGCCGATGGCCGAACGACCATCGCGGGAAAATTTCGAGCCGGCGCGCAACGAACCACCGCCACGCGCCGGCCTTCACGCTTCGCTTAGAACCCGCCCGACTTGATCAGCTGGTTGAGGTTCGCGATGTTCAGGCTGCCGAAGCCGGTCGTGTAATCCCAGCCGGTGCCTGCGTTGTAGCCATACCCCTGATAGCCGTTGTTCCCCGACACCACGTCGTAGCGCACGAGCGACGGGTTCGACGGAATGTCGGCGTAGAACTTGCCGGCCGGGAAGCCGAGGCCCGTGCCGTTCGCTGCGAGCAGGCGCGCCCAGAGGCCGGTGAAGATCGGCGCGGCGAGGCTCGTGCCGCCGATCTGCTGCAACTGGCCGTAGTTGTAGATGTACGCACCCGTGCTTTGCGCGGCGTCGAACGAGACGTCCGGCAACTGGCGGTTGCTGCCCGATTGCCACGACGGCGCGGGCAGGATCGTGCTGACGCCGCCGCCCGTCGCCCACAGCTTGCCGTTGCCGTCGAGCCCTTCGTTCCACACCGTCTCGCTCGAGAACGCCCCCGACGACGTCGTGTAGAGCGTCGTGCCGCCGATCGCGAGCACGTGCGGCGACGATGCGGGCCAAGACACCGTGTAGTTCGAGCCGTCCGGATAGCCGCGGTTGTTGCACTCGTACACACCTTCGTCGCCCGACGAAACGGAGAACGTCTGGCCTTGCGCCGCGGCGGTCGTGAAGATCTGTTCCTCGGCGTCGAGCGTGCCGTCCGCGTTCGCGTCGGTCTCGCACCAGCCGAGCGATACGTTGATCACCTTCGCGGTGTTGTCCGACACGGCGCGGTTGAACGCCTGCGTGAGGCCCGTGTTGCCGCTCGCATTGAGGTCGGCCATGTAGAACACGAGCTTGCCGACCTGGCCGCCGGCCGAGCCGACGATCGACTGGCTGTCGAGATCCCACTCGCCCTGGCCGTCCTGGTCGTCGGTGTAGCTGCCGCCCGAGCCGTTGGTCTTGATGGTCTGCGTCGACACCGTGCCGTAACCGTTGCTCGACGTGAACTGCTTCAGGTCCTGCAGCGTCTGCGACACGCCGCCGATCGTGATGATGCCGACGGTGACGCCGGCTGCGGTCGGCACGCCGGTTGCGTTGTAGAGGCCCGGGAATTCCTTCGGATAGTGGCCGGTCGCCGTGCCGGCTGCAAGCGCCAGCGGCTTCGACACGTTGCCGATGCGCAGCAGCGGCCGCGCATGTGCGACGCTCTGCAGCCCGAGCACCGAGCCGACGACGTCGCCGAGCGCGCGCGGCACCTGCGCAGTCGACGTGTTCGCGAAGCCCGAGTGACCCGCGTAGTCGAAGTGCACGAGCGACGTGTTGAATGCGGTCTTCACGGTGGCGGCCGTGCCGCTGGCGGAGACCAGCAGGCGGTTCGGCGCAACCTCGACGTTCACGAAGCCGCTCTTGTGCAGATAGTCGACGACCGACTTGACCTGCGCATCGGTCGGCGCGTAGTTGGCGAGGAACTGCTCGTGCGTGAGGTACTGGCGGTAATGCGCGCTGCCGGGCCGGTTCACGTCGCGCGCCAGTTGCTTGAGCTGCGCGGCGTTGCGCAGTTTCAGGCTGACGACGACGTTGGTCGTTTCACCGCCTGCCAGTTCGAGCGACGGCGCCGCGCTGCGCGCCATCAACTGCGGGCCGGTCAGAAAGGCCTTCGTATGCGTATCGACCCAATCCGTCGTCGCATGCGCCGCGGCGGCGGCGAACACGAACGGTGCCACGCACGCGAGGCGGCGGGGCGACGGAAGGGGAAGGGCAAACCAGGTGTTCCTTTTCATCGGGAGTCCTTTTTTAGGAGAGGCGACGTTACTGGAACCCCCGGCCCTTGTGGGGCCGCGAGCGGTGACGAGCGTAGGGCGTCGCTGTCGTTCGGGTAGCTGCCATTTTCCATAGCTGTCAGTTCTGACATCGGCGCGGGTGCACGCATGTGCTGCGTCATGCGCGTAAGCGAATTGCGGCAGCGGCGAGCGGAACCGGTTCGCGATACGGCCGCGCAGCAAGGCGCGACGCTCGCACGCACGAGTCGCTCGTCGCGACGCCGGAACGTGCGCGATCGCGGAGCGGATCGCCGCGTGAACGCATCGCGCGCGACCAGTCGGTGTCGCGTGCCGCGTCGCACTATGTGGTCAAACGCAGCGACACGGCAGGAACGGATTCGCGCGTGCACAAAAATGGGGTCGCTCGACCGCAAACGTTTCCCGAACTGTGGAACGGTGCTTCCGGCAGTCTTGCAGGCGACTTTCGGATCGCATGCGGCAATTGCGGATTAGAGGAAAGGCTCGAATTCGGGGCGTGGACACCCCGGCGCGGCGGACAGCCGGCCCGCGCAAGATCGCGCGGGCGTCGTTCGCGAAATTCCGCCTTGACGTGCGTCGATCAGCGGATATGCTTCAATTCATAACCATCGGGTTATGGATTTGGACATGCAGAACGCACACGACATGCTTTTCAGGACACTTGCCGATCCCACGCGCCGCGCGCTCTTCGAGCGGCTGTGCGCGGACGGCGAGCTGACGGTTGCCGCGCTGACGGCCCATGCGGGCGTCTCGCAGCCGGCCGTCTCGAAGCATCTGGGCGTCCTGAAGCTGGCCGGGCTCGTGAGCGACCGCCACGAAGGCCGGCAGACGCACTACAGCGCGCAGCCTCAAGCGCTGGCCCCGTTGATCGACTGGACGAGCCAGATGGCCGGCTTCTGGCAGACCCGGTTCGATGCCCTCGAAGATCTTCTGAAAAGGATGGATCAGTAATGAACCAGGCCACCACCGAAACGCGCTCCGTCGTCGTCGACCGGGAGCTGCCTCATCCGCCGGAGAAGATCTGGCGCGCGCTCACGCAACCGCACCTGATCGAGGCGTGGCTGATGAAGAGCGACTTCGAGCCCGTCGCGGGCCGTGCCTTCAGCTTCCGTGCGGACTGGGGCTCGGTCGACTGCACGGTCCTGACGATCGAGCCGCCGCATGCGTTGTCCTATACGTGGGCGGCATACGGCCTCGAAAGCGTCGTCACGTGGACGCTCACGCCGACGCCGCGCGGCACGCACCTGCGGATGGAGCAGGTCGGCTTCCGTCCCGACCAGGAGCAGGCGTACCGCGGCGCGCAGCACGGCTGGGTCCGCTTCTTCGACTCGCTCGAACAGGTGCTGGCACGCCCCGACGAAGGCACGGAGGCCCGCGCATGAGCCCAACCGACCTCACGCCGTCGGAGCGTATCGACGCGCTGATCGCCGGCATCGCCGACTGGCGCGGCAAGACCTTCGCCGACCTGCGCCAGACGATCCTCGACGCTCAAGCGGGCATCGTCGAGGAATGGAAATGGATGGGCAGCCCCGTATGGTCGTGCGACGGGATGATTGCGGTGGCGAACGCGCACAAGGGTAAGGTGAAGCTGACCTTCATGCACGGCGCGCAGTTGCCCGATCCCGACAAGCTGTTCAACGATGGCCTCGACGGCAATGCGCGGCGCGCGATCGATTTCTTCGAAGGCGACAAGCTCGACAAGCGGGCGCTGAAGAACCTGGTGCGAGCGGCGATCGACTACAACCGCACGCATCTGAAGAAGAACACCCGGCGAGTGGGCGCAGGCACGAAGGCGCGGGCCGCCAAGGCGGCATGACGCGCCGCACGACCGGTCACGCAGCGTAGCGCAGGCAAAAAAAAGCCCGACACGAGGTCGGGCATCCAAATCGGCCGCAACCGCCCGCGAGGCGGCTGCGGCACCTGCAAGGTGCAGGGCGCTTACGCTGCGAGCAGCGAGCGCAGCACGAACGGCAGGATCCCGCCGTGCTTGTAGTAGTCGACTTCGATCGGCGTATCGATGCGCAGCAGCACCGGCACGCGCTGCGATTCGCCGTTCTTGCGGTGGATCACGAGCGTGACGTCCTGCTGCGGCTTGAAGTCGTCGCCGAGGCCTTCGATGTCGTACGTTTCTTCACCGGTGATGCCGAGCGACTGGACGCTGTCCGCGCCCTTGAACTGCAGCGGCAGCACGCCCATGCCGACCAGGTTCGAGCGGTGGATGCGCTCGAAGCTGCGTGCGATCACGGCCTTCACGCCGAGCAGTTGCGTGCCCTTCGCGGCCCAGTCGCGCGACGAGCCCGTGCCGTACTCTTCGCCGGCGAACACGACCGTCGGCGTATCGGCGGCAACGTACTGCATCGCTGCATCGTAGATCGATTGCTGTTCGCCGCTCGGCTGGTGGATCGTCAGGCCACCTTCGACGCGCGTGCCGTCTGCCTTCGGCGGGATCATCAGGTTCTTGATCCGGACGTTCGCGAACGTGCCGCGCATCATCACGTCGTGGTTGCCGCGGCGCGAGCCGTAGCTGTTGAAGTCGGCCTTCTGCACGCCGTTCTCCTTCAGCCACTTGCCTGCCGGCGAGTCTTCCTTGATCGAGCCTGCCGGGCTGATGTGGTCGGTCGTGACCGAGTCACCGAAGATGCCCAGTGCGCGCGCGCCCTTGACCGTCGGGATCGATGCAGCCGGTTCCATCGAGAAGTCGTTGCCGAAGAACGGCGGCTCGGCGATGTACGTCGACTTCGGCCAGTCGTAGACCTGGCCCGATTCGCCCTCGATCTTGCTCCAGAGGTCGCCCTTCTTGGTCAGCTTCGAGTAGTTGTCCTCGAACTTCTTCGGGTCGAGCGCGAACTTGAGCAGCGCGTGGATTTCTTCGCTCGTCGGCCAGATGTCGCCGAGGTAGATGTCGCGGCCGCCCTTGCCCTTGCCGACCGGTTCGGTCATCAGGTCGCGCGTGATGTTGCCGGCGATCGCGTAGGCGACGACCAGCGGCGGCGACGCGAGGAAGTTCGCGCGGATGTTCGGGTGGATCCGCGCTTCGAAGTTACGGTTGCCCGACAGCACGGCTGCCGCGACGATGTCGTTCTTCGTGATCGCTTCGTTCAGTTCCGGCGTCAGGTCGCCCGCGTTGCCGATACAGGTCGTGCAGCCGTAGGCCGCGACTTCGAAACCGAGCTTCGACAGGTAGGGCAGCAGGCCCGTCTTCGTCAGGTACTCGGTGACGATGCGCGATCCCGGCGCGAGCGAGGTCTTGATCTTCGGATCGACCGTGAGGCCGGCCTCGACCGCCTTCTTCGCGAGCAGGCCGGCGGCCAGCAGCACGCTCGGGTTCGACGTGTTCGTGCACGACGTGATCGCGGCGATCAGGATGTCGCCGTTCTTCACGTCGACGCCGTTGCTCGTCGTGTATTGCGCGCCGAGGTCTTCCGCCTTCTTCGCGAAGCCGTTTTCCGCGACCGGCTTCGAGAACAGGTCGGTGAACGTCGACTTGACGTGGCCGATCTCGATGCGGTCTTGCGGGCGCTTCGGGCCGGCCAGCGACGGCGCGACCGTCGTCAGATCGAGCGTCACGACCTTCGTGTAGTCGATGTCGCCGGCCTTCGGAATGCCGAACAGCTTCTGCGCCTTGAAGTAGTTTTCGAACGCGGCGATTTCGGCCTTCGTGCGGCCCGTGCCTTCGAAGTACTCGATCGTCTTCTCGTCGACCGGGAAGAAGCCCATCGTCGCGCCGTATTCGGGCGCCATGTTGCCGATCGTCGCGCGGTCCGGCAGCGACAGCGACTTCGTGCCTTCGCCGAAGAACTCGACGAACTTGCCGACGACCTTCTCCTTGCGCAGCATTTCGGTGATCGTCAGCACCAGGTCGGTGGCCGTCACGCCTTCGCGCAGCTTGCCCTTCAGCTCGACGCCGACGACGTCCGGCGTCAGGAAGTACACCGGTTGGCCGAGCATGCCGGCTTCAGCCTCGATGCCGCCCACGCCCCAGCCGACCACGCCGATGCCGTTGATCATCGTCGTGTGGCTGTCCGTGCCGACGAGGGTGTCCGGGTAGTACACGGTGTCGCCGCCGTCCGCCTTCTTGTGGACGCCGCGCGCGAGGTATTCCAGGTTCACCTGGTGGACGATGCCGACGCCCGGCGGCACGACCTTGAACGTGTCGAATGCCTGCATGCCCCACTTCATGAACTGGTAGCGCTCGTTGTTGCGCTGGAATTCCAGTTTCATGTTCAGGTCGAGCGCGTCCTTCTGGCGGAAGTAGTCGATCTGCACCGAGTGATCGACGACGAGATCGACCGGGACCAGCGGCTCGATCTTCTTCGGGTTCTTGCCGGTACGCTCCGCGACGCCGCGCATGGCCGCGATGTCGGCGAGCAGCGGCACGCCCGTGAAGTCCTGCAGCACGACGCGCGACACCACGAACGGAATCTCGTCGACGCGCTTGTCGTTCGGCTTCCAGTTCGCGAGCTGCTGGATGTGCTCTTCGGTGATTTTCTTGCCGTCGTAGTTGCGCAGCACGGACTCGAGCACGATACGGATCGACACCGGCAGGCGTTCGATCTTCGTCTTCAGTTCCTTGCCGAGCTGCGGCAGCGAGTAGAACTTGCCTTTGCCGGAACCGCTGTCGAATTCCTTGAGGGTCTTGTGGAGATTGTGGGCCATGGTGATTTTCCTGGGTTTAAGGCTAGGAAACAAAGAGTCCTGTATCTGACGGCTATATCACATACAAGTCGACGTACTCATCGACCGGCATTGCTTCGAGCTTTGCCTGGTCCAGCGACACGTCGAGAATCGCTTGTTGCTGCTTGGCCGGGAAGCGGCGGGCAAGGTTGGTCCTGAACTTCTCGACCAGGAGCGGGACGCCTTCGGCCCGGCGCCGCCGGTGGCCGAGCGGGTATTCGACCGCCACCTCGGCAAGCTTCGACCCGTCCGTGAACTCGATCGTCAGTGCATTCGCGATCGAGCGCTTGTCCGGGTCGTGGTAATCCTGCGTGAACTGCGGATCCTCGACGCACACGGTCTTCGCGCGCAGCGCGTCGATGCGGGGATCGGCGGCGGCCGAATCTTCGTAGTCGGCCGCGGTCAGCCGGCCATACAGCAGCGGCACGGCGACCATGTACTGGATGCAGTGGTCACGGTCGGCCGGATTGGCGAGCGGGCCCTGCTTGTCGATGATGCGGATCGCGGCCGCGTGCGTGCGGATCGTGATCCGGCTGATGTCGTCGGTCGTGCGGCCCGCGGCGGCGAGCTGCGCGTGCAGCTGCAGCGCGGCCTCGGCGGCCGTTTGCGCGTGGAATTCGGCGGGGAACGCGATCTTGAACAGCACGTTTTCCATCACGTACGTGCCGTACGGGCGCTGGAAGCGGAACGGCTTGCCGTCGAACAGCACGTCGTAGAAGCCCCAGGTCTTGGCGGTGAGCGCCGACGGGTAGCCCATTTCACCCGTTTTCGCGATCAGCGCGAGGCGCACCGCGCGGGAGGTTGCGTCGCCGGCCGCCCAGGACTTGCGCGAGCCGGTGTTCGGCGCGTGGCGGTAGGTGCGCAGCGCGTGGCCGTCGACGAACGCGTTGGACACCGCGTTGATCAGCTCGTCGCGCGTGAGCCCGAGCAGCCGGCCGACGACGGCCGTCGACGCGACCTTCACGAGCAGCACGTGGTCGAGCCCGACCGCATTGAACGAATTCTCGAGCGCGAGGCAGCCCTGGATCTCGTGGGCCTGGATCATCGCGACCAGCACGTCGCGCATCGTGAGCGGCTTGCGGCCGGCCGCGACGGCCGTGCGGGAAAGCCAGTCGGCCGTCGCCAGGATCCCGCCGAGGTTGTCGGACGGATGACCCCATTCGGCGGCGAGCCAGGTGTCGTTGAAGTCCAGCCAGCGGATCATCGCGCCGATGCCGAAGGCGGCCTGCACGGGATCGAGCTGGAAGGACGTGCCGGGCACCTTCGCGCCGTTCGGCACGATCGTGCCGGGCACGACGGGGCCGAGCAGCTTGGTGCAGGCAGGGTAGGAGAGCGCCTCGAGTCCGCATCCGAGCGTGTCGATCAGGCAATGACGCGCCGTCTCCAGCGCGAGCGCGCTGTCGATGCCGGCATTCAGCACGTAGTCGACGATATCGACGAGTACCGTATCCGGAGCAGGGCGGACGTTGGAGACCGGGGCGGACATCGAGGGGCCGATGGGAACGCGCTTAGTTCGTTGCCGGCTTCAGCTCGTTCGACTGCGTCGGTGCCGGCGTGCCTTGCGCCATTTCCGGCGTCACGCATTCGTCCGCGAGGCGTTCGCCGCCGTTCGCGTCGGAGAACAGCATCGCCTTGCTCGGGATCACGACCAGCTTGAAGCCCGCGGCCGGATCGTAGAACGTGTCGGCGCCCGTTGTCGTGGCCTGACGCGGCAGCTTGTAGTTCTTCTTCGCCCAGTGAACCGTGACGACCTGGTCGCGCTTCATGTCACCGGCGAGGTCGAACGACAGACCTTCCTTGCAGGACCACTTGACTGCGCCGTCCGGTACCGGATCGACCTTCGCCGCGGCACGTGCCTGCGCCTTCTTGCTGCGCGGGATGATGCGCTTGGCCGGCGCCGGGCGCTTGGCCGCTGCCTTCTTCGCGGTCGTCGTGGTCGTACCCTGGGCAAACGCGCTCGGAGCCGACACCAGCATCGTGGCGGACAAGGCGCCGATGGCGGTAGCGATCAGGAGTTTCTTCATGGAGTCAGAACCTTTCGATAATCAGTTGACAAGGGCCGGCAATCTGCGCCGCCGGCCGGTTTGAAACTGCACGCGCCCCGAAAGCGCGCAGCGGCCGCTATTTTCACCTATTTGGCCGCGTGTATATCAGGTTTTCGGGCTCCGTTACGTTTTTTGTCGTTTCGCAAACCTCTATCCGGTTCGCGCCTCGTCGAATGCATGAAACTCGTGTATCGGCCGGCGGCGCGCGCTTACCGCGCGCTGCCCTCGGCGGCCGGGCCGAACAGCGGCGCGGCCTCGGCCGGCACGGGCTGGCCGGTGGCCCGTGCGCGGCGCAGCACCGACCAGTAATAGCGGTAACTCGCGCGATCGTGCAGCGTATCACCGTGGCGCGTCGGGCCCCAGTCGGCGGCCTGCGCGGCCAGCAGGATCTCGGCGGCCAGCGCGACCTCGTCGGTGCGCGGCGCGAATGCGTCGACGATCGGGCGGATCTGCGCGGGGTGGATGCTCCACATCCGCGTGAACGCGAATTCGTCGCGCGCGCGGCGCGCATCGGCGGCGACGACGCTCATGTCGCGCACCTCGGTCGTCACGTTGTGCGACGGCGTCTTGCCGTGTGCGTGGCAGGCCGCGGCGATTTCCAGCTTCGCGCGGCGCACGAGCGGGTGCTCGAACTGGCCGGGCGAGCGCATCGCGGAATCGGGAATCGCGCCGTGGTGCGCGGAGACGAAATCCATCAGCCCGAAGCTCAGCGTGCCGACCGTCGGCAGCGCGGCGAGGGCCGCCGCCTGCGCGAGCGCGCCGTGCGTCTCGACCAGCACGTCGACGGGAATCGGCTGCGCGATGCCGAGCTCGCGGCGCGTGCCTTCGATGAATGCGGTCATTTCGGCGGCATCGGCGGCGCTGGCGATCTTCGGGAGCGTGATGTAGGCGGGGGCACGCGCCGCACGCAGCACGATGCGTACGTCGTCGCGCCAGTGCGGGTGGGAAAAGTCGTGGATGCGGACGCCGACGCGGCCGAAGCGGTTCTCGTCGCTGCCGAGGATGTCGGTGACGAGTGCCGCATGCGCGGCTTCCTGGCCGACGGCGGCGCCGTCTTCGCAGTCGAGCGTGATGTCGAACACGGGGCCCAGCTCGGCCTGCAGCGCGAGCGACTTGCGCATCAGCTTTTCGCTGCCCGCGTAATGATCGCAGCAGGGCAGGATCGCGGGCGGGGACGCCCCGTCGTACAGCACTTGTGCGGGAGTGAGCGCGGCCATCTCGTCTACGTCAGGGAAGCGGGTCAACGTGGAGAAAATCGGATTCGGGTGCGTTCTGGGCCGGTGCGCGGCAAGCGCGGGGCGGCAAAACGTGCGCGGATCGGATCGGTCGGCCGGGCCGGCGGCATGCCGGCCCGGGCCGAAACCGGGCTGCCCGAGGGCCGCCCGGCGAGTGCTTGATGCTTAGTTCTTCAGCAGGTGGGCGACGCCATCGCGCTCTTCGAGCAGCTCGGCCAGCGTGCCGTCCATCTTCTCGCGCGAGAACGCGTCGATTTCCAGGCCTTCGACGCGCTTGTACTCGCCGTTTTCGCAGGTGACCGGCACGCCGTAGATGATGTCTTCGGGGATGCCGTACGAGCCGTCCGACGGGATGCCCATCGTGACCCACTTGCCGTTCGTGCCGAGGACCCAGTCACGCACGTGGTCGATCGCCGCGTTCGCTGCCGACGCTGCCGACGACAGGCCGCGCGCTTCGATGATCGCCGCGCCGCGCTTGCCGACGGTCGGGATGAACGTGTCGCGGTTCCACACGTCGTCGTTGATCAGCTTCAGCAGCGATTCGCCTTCGGCGGTCGCGAAGCGGAAGTCGGGGTACATCGTCGGCGAGTGGTTGCCCCACACGGCGAGCTTCTCGATCGATGCGACCGGCTTGCCCGACTTCGCTGCGAGCTGCGACAGCGCGCGGTTGTGGTCGAGGCGCAGCATGGCCGTGAAGTTCTTCTTCGGCAGATCCGGTGCCGACTTCATCGCGATGTAGGCGTTCGTGTTCGCCGGGTTGCCGACGACCAGCACCTTCACGTCGCGGCTCGCGACTTCGTTCAGCGCGGCGCCCTGAACCGTGAAGATCTCCGCGTTGGCCGACAGCAGGTCCTTGCGCTCCATGCCCTTCGAGCGCGGACGTGCGCCGACCAGCAGTGCGACGTCGGCATCCTTGAATGCGACCTTCGGATCGTCGGTGATCACGACGCCCGACAGCAGCGGGAACGCGCAATCGTCGAGTTCCATCACGACGCCCTTGACGGCGCCTTGGGCTTGCGGGAGGTCGAGCAGTTGCAGGATGACCGGCTGGTCCTTGCCGAGCAGGTCGCCGTTCGCGATGCGGAACAGCAGGGAGTAAGCGATTTGACCTGCGGCGCCGGTGACGGCAACGCGCTTTGCGGGCTTAGCCATTGAAAATCTCCAGGACGGGTGAAGCGTTGGACACTCGCGAAAACGCCATTCTATGCGCGTTGTGCTGAGTGTTGCATTGAAGCAGGGCGGAGGACTCGCGATGGCAGACGCGGTGAACCTGGAGACGGCCGTGGCACGTAGCCGGGGACGCGCTTTTGCACCCGCGAACCCTTGCTCGACCCGGAGTGTAGGAGCCGTCCGGCTCAAAGTCAAACGGTATCATATGTCTTATATAAGACAGATGTTTTGCGGAAATTGAGTGGACTTAAAAGTGCGGTTTGTGATGAAATGCGCGCCATGACATCGAACCAGGCGAATACCGCGAATCAGACCGGCGCAGGCGGCCCAGGGCAGCCGGGCGCGAGCGATCCCGCACCTTCGCCCGCGGCGGCTCCGTCGCCGACGTTCAGCCCGTTATACCAGCAGATTAAGTCATTGATCACGCAAAGTCTCGAAACCGGCGAGTGGAAGCCGGGCGAGATCATCCCGAGCGAGGTGGAGCTCGCGGCCCGCTACAAGGTCAGCCAGGGCACCGTCCGCAAGGCGATCGATGAGCTGGCCGCCGAAAACCTCGTGGTCCGGCGGCAGGGCAAGGGCACTTTTGTTGCAACGCACAACGAAGATCGCGCGCAGTTCCGCTTCCTGCGGCTGCTGGCCGACGACGGTGCCGAGCATCCGCACGTGAGCCGCCTGCTCGAATGCCGGCGCCTGCGCGCGCCGGCCGAGATCGCGCGGCAACTCGACCTGAAGCCGGCCGATCCGGTCGTCCAGGTGCGCCGCCTGCTGGAGTTCGAGAACGAAGTGACGGTGCTCGACGAGATCTGGCTGCCGGGCGCGATGTTCCGCGGGCTCACGTTCGAGCGGCTGAGCGAGTACAAGGGGCCGCTCTACGCGATGTTCGAGACGGAGTTCGGCACGCGGATGATCCGCGCGACGGAAAAGATCCGCGCGGTCGCGGCGGAGCCGGCGGTGGCCGACCTGCTGCACGTGCCGGCGGGTTTCCCTTTGCTGTCGGTCGAGCGTGTGTCCTATACATACGGAGACCGGCCGGTGGAAGTGCGTCGCGGCTGGTATGTCACAACCGGGTACTACTATCAGAATGACTTGAGTTGACGGTGTATCGGCTCAAGCCGAGTGCGTTCGCGTTCCCCACGTTCGCGAAGCACGTTTCGGGCCGCCTTTGTTCTTGTTCGCGCAACTATCCAGAGCAGACTTTCGCTGCAGCGCGATATAAAAAGGCGCTAAAATCGCGGATTAGTGTGACAACATAGTAGGGGTCTAGCATGACTGATGCAGTAAGAAAGCCGAGGCCGGAATACCGGAACATCGGATTCGGCGATATCACGATGAAATATCGCATGCCGCTGGCAGCGATATTGTCGATTCTCCATCGAGTCAGCGGCGCGCTGCTGTTCTTGTTCCTGCCGTTCCTGCTGTTCCTCTTCGACCAGAGCCTCACGTCCGAGCTCAGCTTCGAAGTCTTCAAGGCTTTCCTCTCCAACATCATCGTCAAGCTGATCGTCCTCGCACTGTCGTGGGCCTTCTTCCACCATTTCTGCGCCGGCATTCGCCACCTGCTGATGGACGTCAACCACGACGCCGTCACGAAGGAAGGCGGCAAGCGGACGGCAGTCGTCGTCTTTGTCGTCTCGATCGCGCTGACGATCGCCATGGCACTCAAACTGTTCGGAGCATTCTAAGAAAATGGCAGCCAATAACCGAATCGGCTCGAAGCGCCTCGTCGTCGGCGCTCATTACGGCCTGCGCGACTGGCTTGCGCAGCGCATCACCGCCACGATCATGGCGGTCTACACGGTCATTCTGCTCGTCCTGTTCTTCGGCGCGCACGATTTCTCGTACGAAGGCTGGGCATCG
Organism: Burkholderia sp. AU31652; assembly: GCF_002223155.1. Classification (NCBI taxonomy): domain Bacteria; kingdom Pseudomonadati; phylum Pseudomonadota; class Betaproteobacteria; order Burkholderiales; family Burkholderiaceae; genus Burkholderia; species Burkholderia sp. AU31652. The sequence goes on from NZ_NKFG01000005.1 coordinate 1,014,608, forward strand.
ATCTTCGCCGCGCAATGGATGAAGCTCGCGACCTTCGTGATGCTGCTTTCCCTCTTCTACCACGCATGGGTCGGCGTGCGCGACATCTGGATGGACTACGTGAAGCCCGTCGGTGTGCGCCTGCTGCTGCAATCGCTGACCATCGTCTGGCTGCTCGCATGTGCGGGCTACGCCGCGCAGATTCTCTGGAGAGTGTAAAGAATGGCTGCAATCAAAACTAATCTCCCGCGCCGCAAGTTTGACGTAGTGATCGTCGGCGCGGGCGGCTCCGGCTTGCGCGCGGCGCTGCAACTGTCGCGCGCGGGCCTGTCGGTCGGCGTGCTGTCGAAGGTGTTCCCGACCCGTTCGCACACGGTGGCCGCGCAGGGCGGTATCGGTGCGTCGCTCGGCAACATGAGCGAAGACAACTGGCACTTCCACTTCTACGACACGATCAAGGGCTCCGACTGGCTCGGCGACCAGGACGCGATCGAATTCATGTGCCGTGAAGCGCCGAACGTCGTGTACGAACTCGAGCACTTCGGCATGCCGTTCGACCGTAACGCGGACGGCACGATCTACCAGCGCCCGTTCGGCGGCCACACCGCGAACTACGGCGAGAAGCCGGTCCAGCGCGCCTGCGCGGCCGCCGACCGTACCGGTCACGCGCTGCTGCACACGCTGTACCAGCAGAACGTCGAAGCGAAGACGCAGTTCTTCGTCGAATGGATGGCGCTCGACCTGATCCGCGACGCGGAAGGCGACGTGCTCGGCGTGACGGCTCTCGAGATGGAGACGGGTGACGTCTACATCATGGAAGGCAAGACGACGCTGTTCGCGACGGGCGGCGCAGGCCGGATCTTCGCGGCATCGACCAACGCGTTCATCAACACCGGCGACGGCCTCGGCATGGCTGCGCGTTCGGGCATCGCGCTGCAGGACATGGAGTTCTGGCAGTTCCACCCGACCGGCGTGGCCGGCGCGGGCGTGCTGATCACCGAAGGCGTGCGCGGCGAAGGCGGTATCCTGCGCAACGCGAACGGCGAGCGTTTCATGGAGCGCTACGCGCCGACGCTGAAGGATCTGGCGCCGCGTGACTTCGTGTCGCGTTCGATGGACCAGGAAATCAAGGAAGGTCGCGGCGTGGGTCCGAACAAGGATCACGTGCTGCTCGACCTGTCGCACATCGGCGCCGAGACGATCATGAAGCGTCTGCCGTCGATCCGCGAAATCGCGCTGAAGTTCGCGAACGTCGACGCGATCAAGGAACCGATCCCGGTCGTCCCGACGATCCACTACCAGATGGGCGGCATCCCGACCAACATCCACGGTCAGGTCGTCGGCACGTCGCGCGGTCACAAGGATCCGGTCAACGGCTTCTACGCAGTGGGCGAATGCTCGTGCGTGTCCGTGCACGGCGCGAACCGCCTCGGCACGAACTCGCTGCTGGACCTCGTGGTGTTCGGCCGTGCGGCCGGCAACCACATCGTCGAGCACGTGAAGAACCAGAAGGAACACAAGCCGCTGCCGGCCGATGCGGGCGAATTCTCGCTGGCACGCCTGGCGAAGCTCGACAAGTCGACCTCGGGTGAATATACGCAGGACGTCGCGAACGACATCCGCTCGACGATGCAGAAGCACGCAGGCGTGTTCCGCACGTCGGAACTGCTGAAGGAAGGCGTCGAGCAGATGGCCGGCCTGGCGGCGCGCGTGGAAAACATCCACCTGAAGGACAAGTCGAAGGTGTTCAACACCGCGCGCGTCGAAGCGCTCGAGCTGGAGAACCTGATCGAAGTTGCTCGCGCAACGATGGTGTCGGCGGAAGCGCGCAAGGAAAGCCGTGGCGCACACGCCCACAGCGACTACGAACACCGCGACGACGAGAACTGGCTGCGCCACACGCTGTGGTACAGCGAAGGCGATCGCCTCGACTACAAGCCGGTTCAAATGAAGCCGCTGACGGTCGAATCCGTGCCGCCGAAGCCGCGCACGTTCTAAGCCGAGTCAAAGGAATCCGAAATGGCAAAACGCATTTTTGAAGTCTACCGCTACGATCCGGACAAGGACGCAGCGCCGCGCATGCAGACGTACGAGCTGGAGCTCGAGCACGAGCGCATGCTGCTCGACGCACTGGTCAAGCTGAAGGCCGTGGACGAGACGCTGTCGTTCCGCCGGTCGTGCCGTGAAGGCGTGTGCGGTTCGGACGCGATGAACATCAACGGCAAGAACGGTCTCGCGTGCCTGACGAACCTGAACGACCTGCCGCAGAAGATCGTGCTGCGTCCGCTGCCGGGCCTGCCCGTCGTGCGTGACCTGATCGTCGACATGACGCACTTCTTCAACCAGTACCACTCGATCAAGCCGTACCTGATCAACGACGCGCCGCCGCCGGAGAAGGAACGCCTCCAGTCGCCGGAAGAGCGCGACGAGCTCGACGGCGTGTACGAGTGCATTCTGTGCGCGAGCTGCTCGACGTCGTGCCCGAGCTTCTGGTGGAACCCGGACAAGTTCGTCGGCCCGGCCGGCCTGCTGCAGGCTTACCGCTTCATCGCGGACAGCCGCGACACGGCCACCGGCGAGCGTCTCGACAACCTGGAAGACCCGTACCGCCTGTTCCGTTGCCACACGATCATGAACTGCGTCGACGTTTGCCCGAAGGGCCTGAACCCGACGAAGGCGATCGGCAAGATCAAGGAACTGATGGTTCGCCGCGCTGTTTAAGGTTGAGATGAGCGATTCGCATCAATCCGACCCGCACCGTCGCGCACGCCTTCGCTGGCGTGCGCGGCGGGGTCTGCTGGAAAACGACATCATTTTCGAGCGTTTCTTCAGCAGATACGAGCATGACCTCACCGATGCAGACGTAGGCGCGTTGTCGCGCCTGCTCGATCTGAGCGACAACGACCTGATGGACTTGCTCCTCGCGCGCAAGGAACCAGAAGGCGACCTAGACAGCCCGGATATTCACCGGCTGTTGGAGATGCTGCGCAACGTGTAACGCCAAGGTGTAACGCGTTGTGCCCGTTATCGAATCCCGTTTCTTTATTTCGATTGAGGATGTGCCATGACTCCGTCTGATGTTAAAGCCACGCTATCGTTCAGCGACAACTCGCCGAGCGTCGAACTGCCGATCTACAAGGGCACGATGGGCCCGGACGTGATCGACATCCGCAAGCTGTACGGCCAGACCGGCAAGTTCACGTACGACCCGGGCTTCATGTCGACGGCAGCTTGTAATTCGGCGATCACGTACATCGACGGCGACAAGGGCGAGCTGCTGTACCGCGGCTACCCGATCGACAACCTCGCGCAAAACGCCGACTTCCTCGAAAGCTGCTACCTGCTGCTGAAGGGCGAACTGCCGAACGCAGCGCAGAAGAAGGAATTCGTCGACACCGTCACGAAGCACACGATGGTGCACGAGCAGATGCACTTCTTCTTCCGTGGCTTCCGTCGCGACGCGCACCCGATGGCGATCCTGGTCGCTGCGGTCGGCGCGCTGTCGGCGTTCTACCACGACTCGCTCGACATCAACGATCCGCGTCACCGTGAAGTGTCGGCGATCCGCATGATCGCGAAGCTGCCGACGCTCGTCGCGATGGCGTACAAGTACAGCATCGGCCAGCCGTTCGTGTATCCGAAGAACTCGCTGTCGTACAGCGCGAACTTCATGCACATGATGTTCTCGAACCCGTGCGAAGAGTACAAGGTCAACGACGTGCTCGTCCGCGCACTCGACCGCATCCTGATCCTGCACGCCGACCACGAGCAGAACGCATCGACGTCGACCGTCCGCCTGGCCGGCTCGTCGGGCGCGAACCCGTTCGCCTGTATCGCTGCCGGTATCGCCTGTCTGTGGGGCCCGGCGCACGGTGGTGCGAACGAAGCCGCGCTGAACATGCTCGAGCAGATCGGTTCGCCGGACAACATCCCCGAATTCATCAAGCAGGTGAAGGACAAGAATTCGGGCGTGAAGCTGATGGGCTTCGGTCACCGCGTGTACAAGAACTACGACCCGCGTGCGAAGCTGATGCGCGAAACGTGCTACGAAGTGCTGAACGAACTGGGCCTGCACGACGACCCGCTGTTCAAGCTCGCGATGCAGCTCGAGAAGATCGCGCTGGAAGACGAATACTTCGTGTCGCGCAAGCTGTACCCGAACGTCGACTTCTACTCGGGCATCGTCCAGCGCGCGCTGGGCATCCCGACGTCGATGTTCACGTGTATCTTCGCAATGGCACGTACGGTCGGCTGGATCGCACAGTGGAACGAAATGATCGGCGATCCGGAGCAGAAGATCGGCCGTCCGCGTCAGCTGTTCATCGGCGATACGCCGCGCGAAGCGAAGCCGCTCAACGCACGTTAAGTCGTGTGCGGCGCGAACGGCCGGCAGGCCGCTCGCGTCGGGCGATCGCAACGCCACGACACCCCGACGGGTCATTCCGTCGGGGTGTTTTCATTTGTGCGGCCGCGGTTCGCCCGATCCGGCGCGGTGCTCCAGCGACGGCGGGCGCGTGTCGAGTGCGGGCGCGTCGTCATCGGGTGCGTGGCCGTGCTGCACGAAGAACTGCCGGTATGCGCCGGGCGTCATCCCGCGTGCGGCGAGGAACTGGCGGTTGAAGTTCGCGACATTCGGAATGCCGCAGCGCGCGGCCACGGTCGCGATCGGCCAGTCGGTGCCGACGAGATGACGGCACGCGTGCGCGAGCCGCAGCCGCTGCACATAGCGGCCGACACTTTCGCCGAGATGCCGGACGAACAGGCGCTGCAGCGTGCGTTCGGACATGTGCGCAGCGGCGGCGAGCGTGTCGACGCGCAGCGGTTCGTGGAAGTGCCGGTCGATCGCGTCGAGCACGCGATCGAGGCGTTCGGCTTCGGGGGCGGCCGCATCGGCGTGCGATGCCGTGCCGTCGGCGCGGTCGTACGCGTGCGCGGTGGCGAGCGGTTCGCCACCGGCGTCCGCGAGATGGGCGAGCGTGTCGAGCGCGGCCGCGAGCCGGGTGCGCGGCGACGGATCGAGCAACTGCGGCAGCCGTGCGCGCATCGCGCGGGCCGCGTCCGTGCCGAAGCGCAAGCCCGGTGCGGCACGCCGCAACAGCGAGCGCAGCGGTGCGTATTCGGGGCAACAGTCGGCCAGACGCCGCGCCCAGTCGCCGTCGAACCAGATGACGAGCGCGACTTCAGGCGCATCGCGATCGATGCGTGCATTCGACGACCACGTATGCGGCAGGTTGGGCGGCACGAGCACCAGATCGTCGTCCGCGTAGTGCGCGACGTGATCGCCGATGAAGCGCCGGCCGCGGCTGTTGAGCGTCAGCGTCAGTTCGTATTCGGGATGGCGATGCCATTCGAACGGGATGCGCGCGAGCTGACGGTGATACACGCGGATCGAACAGCCGGGGGCGAACGTCACGTGCTCGTACTGCGGTTTCATTGCGGCCTCCGGGGGAGAGCCGGCATCGCACCGTGGCATGATCGTGAGCGATCGTCACGACGGAGCGATGCCATGTTTTCACATGTTTGCGTCGGGGTGGCCGACACCGCGCGCGCCTACGATTTCTACGCGCCGCTGTTCGCGGAACTCGGGCTGCGCCTGAAATTCCGCGAGCCGGACGGCTGGTCGGGCTGGATGCCGGCCGACACCGACCGGCCGCTGTTCTTCTTCGGCCACCCGCTCGACGGCCGCGCGCCCGAGCCGGGCAATGGCCACACGATCGCATTCGTTGCGCCGACCCGCGCGCACGTCGATCGCTGCCACGCGCTCGCGCTGCGCCACGGCGGCACCTGCGAAGGGCCGCCGGCCCTGCGGCCGGACTATCACCGCGACTACTACGGCGCCTATTTCCGCGATCCGGACGGCAACAAGCTGTGCGTGGTCTGCCATCGTCCCGAGTAAAGCGCGGTTGTCCGGATTGTATCGATTGTTGGCTGGATAGTGTCGATGGCTGCCGTGCGGAGGCCGTACGCTGAGTGCTCATCAAAACGCGATTCAGCGAGGAGACAGCGATGCACCTGACGATTGACGATCTGCCAGCCGCGATCCGCACGGCAAAACGGGCGCTGCGCGCCGACCTGCCCGGTTATGCGGCCACGTTCCGCGAACTGGAGGGCGACATCGCGCGGCAGGTCGACGCGATTCGCCGCGCGCATGCGAATGGCCATGACGTGATTCCGGTGGTGCCGTTCGCGGACATCGCGCAGGGAACCGTCGATCCGCAGACGATCGCCGCGATCCGCACCCACGGCGCGGTCGCGATCCGCGGCGTGTTCGACGCGCAGCAGGCGCGCGACTGGAACGACGAGATCGGCGCGTACCTGGACGCGAACCGCTTCACCGACCGGCTGCACGCACGTGCCGAGGACCGTTATTTCGGCAACCTCGCGTCGGGCAAGCCGCAGATCTACGGCGTCTACTGGTCGAAGCCGCAGGTGGCTGCCCGCCAGTCGCCGGCGCTGACTCAAGCGCGCGTGTTCCTGAACCGGCTGTGGCGGCACACGGACGGCGGCCGCACGCACTTCGATCCCGACCAGGTGCCGGCCTATGCGGACCGGATTCGTCGCCGCCCGCCCGGCTCGACGTCGCTCGGGCTGTCGCCGCATGTCGATGGCGGTTCGGTCGAACGCTGGCTCGGCGCGAATTTCCGCCGGGTCTACCGTCACGTGCTGGCCGGCCGCTGGCGCGATTACGACCCGTTCGACGCGGCGTTCCGTCCCGACGTCGAGGAGATTCCGTCGCCGGCCGTGTGCTCGATGTTCCGCACCTTCCAGGGCTGGACCGCGCTGACGCCGCAGGGGCCTGGCGACGGCACGCTGCAGTTGATCCCGGTGGCGAACGCGATGGCCTACGTCGTGCTGCGTGCGCTGCAGGACGACGTGGCCGACGACGACCTGTGCGGCGCGCGTCCGGGCCGCGCGCTGTCGATCCGGCCCGAATGGCACGCGCTGCTGCTCGACGCACTGGTGCCGATCCCGCACATGGAGCCGGGCGACGCGGTGTTCTGGCACGGCGACGTCGTGCACGCGGTCGAGGATGCGCATCGCGGCAATGGCGACAGCAACGTGATGTACATCGCCGCCGCGCCCGGTTGCGCGAAGAACGACGCGTACCTGCAGCGCCAGCGGGCTGCGTTCCTGCGCGGCGAAAGCCCGCCCGATTTTCCGGCCGATCATTTCGAGGTCGAATTCGACGAGCGGGGCGGGGAGGGCGATCTCACGGCGCTCGGCCGTTCGCAGATGGGGTTCGGGGCGGGCGAGTAGCCAGCGTGCCGCCCGTGAAAGCGACGGCTCGCCGGGCGGCGAACGGCGGGCTGCCGAATCCGCTGCGCGCCGCGCGCAATTCGACGCAATCGGCTGTCGGCGCAGCCGAAATCGACGCGAATTGCGCAATTTGGCTTCCGATAATGGTCCGGACACAACGCAGCCGCCCCGTGTGACGCACGGGTGCGGCGCTGACCATGGAGGAGTCGATGCAATTCACGCAAGCGATCGTTCGCCGCCCCGCGCCGTCCTGTGGCGCGGGCCTGACCACCGCCGAACTCGGCGCGCCCGATTACGACAAGACGCTCACCCAGTTCCACGCGTATTGCGACGCGCTGCGCACGCTCGGCGTCGCGCTGACCGAACTGCCGCCGCTGGAGGCATTCCCCGATTCGCACTTCGTCGAGGACACCGCGGTCGTGACGCCCGAATTCGCGGTAATCACGCGCCCCGGTGCGCCGGCGCGGCGCGGCGAGACGGTGCACATCGAAGCGGCGCTGGCCGCGCATCGCGACCTGCTGCCGATGCAGGCGGGCCGGCTCGACGGCGGTGACGTGATGCAGGTCGGCAAGCGTTTCTACATCGGCCTGACGGGCCGTACCGACGCCGACGGCATCGCCGCATTCGACGCGCTCGTGTCGCGCTACGGCTATTCCGTCGTCGCGGTGCCGGTGGGCGCCGGCCTGCATCTCAAGTCGGTCGTCAACGCGCTCGGCGACGACACGCTGCTCGTCACCGAAGCGCTGGCCGCGCATCCGGCCTTCGCTGACTATCGCCGGATCACGATCTCGGCCGCCGACGAATACGCGGGCAACACGCTGCGCGTGAACGGCACGCTGATCACGCCGGCCGGCTACCCGCGCGTGCACGATGCGATCGCGTCGCTCGGGCTGCCGCTGCACGTGATCGATACGAGCGAGTTCCGCAAGATGGACGGCGGCCTGACCTGCCTGTCGCTGCGGTTCTAGCCGATTGGCGCGCGGCCGCTTCGGCCGGATAATGTGGCCCCCGCGCGGAACCGGAGACGTTCCGCGCACCAGCCACGACCCGACCGGAGCGAACGCGGATGACCGACAAGAAGATGCAGCTCGACAAGATCGATCTCCGGATCCTCGACATCCTGCGCACCGACGGGCGGATTTCCTACCGGAAGCTGTCCGAGCTCGTGAACCTCACGCCGCGGCCGTGCCAGGCGCGCGTGGAGCGGCTCGAGGCGCTTGGGGTGATCGAAGGGTACCGCGCGGTGATCAAGGCGCCGCGCGCGACCAAGCCGATCGTCGTGATCGCGCAGATCACGCTGGCCGACCACGGGCGTTCGCAGGCGCCGTTCGAGGACGAAATGCGGGCGAATCCGGCGGTGCTCGATTGCTGGCTCGTCAGCGGCACGTTCGATTTTCTCGTGCGGCTCGCGTGCGAGGATCTCGACGAGTACCGGCGGATCGCGAACCTGTGGCTGGAAAGCCCGCGGTTCCGGATCGAGAAGATCGTGACGACGGCCGAACTGCAGGCGATCAAGCGCAGCGTCGTGTGATGCGGCCGGCCGGGAAGGGCCGGCTCCGACGCGAATGACCCGGCCTGACGATTTGCATTCCGAATCAAATCGTCAGGCCTGAATCCAATCAGGGTGAACACTATGGATGCTTTGCAAGCGGCAGCGGAGACGCCCGCACCGTCCGGAACGACGCTGAAGCGCCGTCTGCAGGGCCGCCACATCGCGATGATCGCGATTGGCGGCTCGATCGGCACGGGGTTGTTCGTCGCGTCGGGGGCGTCGGTCGCCCAGGCGGGGCCGGGCGGGGCGATCGCCGCGTATATCGCGATCGGGCTGATGGTGTACTTCGTCGTCACGGGCCTCGGCGAGATGGCCGCGCTGATGCCGGTATCGGGCTCGTTCGCGATCTACGGCGAGAAGTACGTCGACGAAGGCTTCGGCGTCGCGCTCGGCTGGACCTACTGGTACAGCTGGGCCGTGACGATCGCGATCGAGCTGGTCGCCGCGCAGATCGTGATGCGCTACTGGTTTCCAACCGTACCCGGCATCTGGTGGGGCGCCGGATTCCTCGTGCTGATCTTCCTGCTGAATACGCTGTCGGTGCGCGGTTTCGGCGAATCGGAATACTGGTTCTCGCTGATCAAGGTGGTCACCGTGGTCGCGTTCATCGCGGCCGGGTTGCTGATCGCGGCCGGCCTGATCGGGAACGGGCATCCGGTCGGCTTGCGCAACTTCACGACGGGCGACGCGCCGTTCGTCGGTGGTGTGCACGCGATGATGAGCGTCGCGCTGATCGCGGGCTTCTCGTTTCTCGGCACCGAGCTGGTCGGGATCACGGCCGGCGAATCGGAAAACCCGCGCAAGACGATCCCGCGTGCGGTGAAGCAGATCTTTTGGCGGATCATGCTGTTCTACGTGTTCGCGATTTTCGTGATCGGGCTGCTGGTGCCGTACACGGACCCGAACCTGCTGAAGAGCGACGTGACCGACATCGGCGTGAGCCCGTTCACGCTGGTGTTCAGCCATGCGGGCTTCCGGCTCGCGGCCGGCGCGATGAATCTCGTGATCCTGACGGCCGTGCTGTCGGCCGGCAACTCCGGGACTTACGCGGCGACGCGGATGCTGTACAACCTCGCGGCGGAAGGGCGCGCGCCGGCGATGTTCGCGACGCTGTCGCCGGGCGGCGTGCCGCGCAACGCGCTGTACGCGACGATGGCCGTCGGCGGGCTGTGCTTCCTCACGTCGCTGACCAACAACCAGAGCATCTATCTGTGGCTGCTGAATACGGTCGGCATCACCGGCTTCATCGCGTGGCTCGGCATCGCGGTCTGCCATTACCGGTTCCGCAAGGGGTTCCTGAAGCAGGGCTACCGGCTCGATCAGCTGCCGTACCGCGCGAAATGGTTCCCGTTCGGGCCGCTGTTCGCGATCGCGATCTGCATCGTGATCTCGCTCGGGCAGGATTACCAGGCGTTCTTCGCGGCCCGCATCGACTGGATGGAAGTGCTGTCGATCTACGTGTGGATTCCGCTGTTCGTCGCGATCTGGTGGGCGTATCGCCGTGCGCGCAAGAGCCGGCTCGTGCGCTACGAGGAGATGGACATCGGGCCGTGGCTGACGCGTTCGGTCGAAGCCGTCGATGCAGCGGCCACGCAGCACGGGCAGTCGCACTGACTGCCTGGTCCTGAAAGCGCGGTAACGGGCGCCGGATGTGCTTTACGGCCGGCTCCGATACGGCGCCCTGCGCGCGGCGGGTGACGCGCGCAAGCCGCGCTCAGTGAACGTGCTGCAACTGCGCTTTCATGAAATCCACCCACGCGCGCACTTTCTGCGGCACGTGCCGCGTCGCGACGTACAGCGCGTAGACGTTCTGCTGCGGAAACCGGAACGCGGGCAGTGCATCGACCAGTGCGCCGCTTTCGAGATCGTCGCGCACGAGCCATTCCGGCAGCAGCGCGACGCCGCTGCCCTGGCGCGCCAGTTCGCTCAACACCGATGCGTTGTCGACGACGACGTGAGGCTTCGTCGCCGGTCGAAACGCATGTTCGTTGCCCGCGCGATCGGTGAGCGTCCATTCGGCGATTCGCTCGAGCCGGCTGTGGCCGAGCTGCGGCAGGCGGGCCAGATCGCCGGGTGACGCCGGCGGCGGGAGCCCGGCCTTCGCGGGCAGGTCGGGCGCCATCACGGCGAGCACGTCGCAGGTGGCGAGGCAGACACCGCGATAGGGCAGGTCGAGAAAGTGCTCGTGGCGCCCGAGCCGGATCGCGACGTCGAAGCGGTCGCGCACGAGATCGGCCTGCGACGTGTGCGTTTCGAGCCGCACCCGCAACGCGGGATGCCGCGCGGTGAACGCATGCAGCATCGGTGCGAGGACGCGCGCCGCATACTCGACCGTCGACGTCACGCGCAGGATGCCCTGCATGCCGCCATGCTCGCCGCGCACCTCGTCGATCGCGCCTTCGGCTTCTTCGAGCACGCGCAGGCAGCGCTGGTAGAAGCGCTCGCCGGCGTCGGTCAGCTCGACGCGCCGGGTCGTCCGCGTGAGCAGCGTGACGCCGAGCTCGGCTTCGAGCTGCTTCACGTTGAAGCTGACGGCTGCCCGCGCCTGGTTCAGCGCGGTGGCGGCGGCCGTGAACGAACCGGCCTCGACCACGGCACGGAAGACGGCAAAACGATCGAGGCTCACCATGGTCGGGGCGGGGGTCCTGTCTATGCATTGGATTGCTCGAAGGGTACCCGAATGTGCGGCACCCGTGCGGCGTGCGGCGCGTTGCAACGGACGCGCGACACTGTCGCGGTCCGAGCCGATTGTCAAAAAATTTCGACGGGACCCGTCGAATCCGGCCGCTTACCGATGCGCGTGCCGGCTTCTACACTGCGGCGCTTCATGATGTTTCCGCCGCCATGCCAGACCGCTCCAGAATTGCCATCGTCTACCTGCTCGGCTTCGCGATCGATCTCGCGAACATGTTCATGCTGAACGCCGCGTATCCGGCGCTGCAGCGCGAACTGCACGCATCGGTCGCGCAGCTTGCGTGGGTCGGCAACACGTACGTGCTCGGCCTGACCGTCGTGATTCCGTTCGGCGCGTGGCTCGCGCGCCGCTGCGGCGAGCGGCGCGTGTTCGCCGCATCGTTGCTGCTGTTCGGGCTCGGCAGTGCGGGCGTCGGCGCGTCGCCTTCGATCGGGGCGCTGCTCGCATGGCGGCTGGTCCAGGGGCTCGGCGGCGGGCTGCTGATCCCGGTCGGGCAGACGATGGCCTATCGCGCGTATCCGCCGCAGGCGCGGGCGCGGCTCACGTCGATCGTGATGATGGTCGCGCTGCTGGTGCCCGCGTTGTCGCCTGCGATCGGCGGGGCCATCGTCGATCGCGGGTCGTGGCGCGCGATCTTCTTCGCGATGTTGCCGATCGCGGCCGCGACCTGCGCGCTCGCGTTCGCGTGGCTGCCGCGCGACGGTGCGCGTGACCGGCCGCCGCGGCTCGACTGGCCGGGGCTCGGGCTGAGTGCGGCGGCGCTCGTCGCGTTGCTGCTCGGGCTGACCGCCGCGGGGCAGCCCGGCGGCGCGGCATTCCCGCTGGCGATGCTGGTGGTGGCCGTCGCGGCAGGCGCCGGCTATGCGGTGCATGCGCGTCGGGCCGTGGCACCGGTGGTCGACCTGCGCCTGCTTGCGCAGCCGCTGCTGAGGGCCGGCGTGGTGGTCTATCTGTGCGTGCCGGGCATCTTTACCGGGGTCAACCTCGTCGCGTCGCTCTATCTGCAGAATGCGCTCGGATTGAGCGCCGCGCATGCCGGCGCGCTGATGCTGCCGTGGGCGATCGCGGCGTTCTTCGCGATCGCGACCACGCGCCGCTGTTTTCCGCGCCACGGCGCGAAGCCGCTGTTCACGTGCGGCATCGCGATCGATTGCGTCGGCGTCGCGTTGCTCGCGACGCCGTGGGCCAGCGTCGAAGCCGTGCGCATCGCGGCGTTCGCGGCGATGGGGTTCGGGGCGAGCCTATGCACGAGCACGTCGCAGAGCGCGGCGTTCGTCGAGGTGCCGGCCGACCGGATGGGCGACGCGAGCGCGCTGTGGAACATCAACCGGCAGTTGAGTTTTTGTGTCGGCGTGGCCGCGCTCGGCAGCGCGCTCAATGCGTTGCTGGCGCTCGATGCGGGCGGCCCGTCGCTTGCACCGTACCGCTGGTGCTTCGGGCTGGCGGTCGTGTTGACGTTGCTGCCGCTCGGCCTGATCGCGCGGCTTCCCGCGCACCATGCGCCGGTCGCGCAACCCGTTTCATCCCATTCCTGAGAACCTGAGAGCGTTATGAATCTGCCGAATCCGTATTTCAAGGAAGTCGTCGACACCATCGTCGACATCGAGTGCTGGTTGTCCGGCCGTGCCGGCCCCGAGCGGCTCGCGATACTGATGGCGCGCTTCTCGCCGGGTTTTTCGATGATCACGATGTCGGGTACGGTGCTCGATTACGCGGGCGTCGATGCGCTGTTTTCACACGGGCACGGCGCGCGGCCGGGGCTGGTGATCGACATCGACGAGTTGCGCGGGCTCGCCGTATGGTCCGATGGCGCGACGATCGGTTATCGCGAGACGCAGACCGACGCGCAAGGCCGGCGCACGGTGCGGCGCTCGACGGCCGTGTTCCGGCGCGAGGCGGATGGGCTGATCGTGTGGCGTCATCTGCACGAGACGCCGGTCGCCGCGTGAGCAGGGGGTAGGGGTAGGGGGCATCCGCCAGTTTGCAAGAAGCGGTGCGGATGCCGTGCCGGCGTTACTTGTCCAGCTCCGGATAGTGCCGGAAGATGCCCATGTCGTTGAACGGGATGCGGCGTTCCGACTCGAGATAGAGCGCGACAGGCGGATGCAGTGCAACGCGGTCGTGCAGTGCGACCAGCGCCGCGATCTTCCGCTCCTCACGCTTCATCGCTTTCGGAAACGCGTAGCGCAGGCCCTCGATCAACTGGAACAACGACAGGTCCGCATAGCTGAGTGCGTTGCCGGCGAGGTAGCCGCTCTTGTGCGGATTCTGTTCGAGTACACGCTCGAAGTAGCCGAGGAATTTCGGCAGCCGGTTTTCGAGGAAATCGGCTGCACGCTCGGCGGCTTCCGCCTGCTGATCCTCGTAGTAGAGGCCGCTTGCGATCGGATGGTGCGTGTCGTGGATCTCGGTGACGAAATCGGCGACGGTCAACTGAAGCTGGTGCACCCACAGCCGACCGGCTTCGTCGGCGGGCGCGAGCCCCAGCCGCGCGCCGAGAAACAGCAGGATGTTCGCGGTCTGCCCGATGACGACGTCGCCGGCCTTCAGGAACGGCGGCGCGAACGGCACGCATTCCGCCTTCGAGTTGTCCATCATCCGCATCATTGCCGGCACGCCCATGCCGCGCCCCGATTCACGCGCGACGTCGACATAATCGGCTTCGGCCGCTTCGAGCGCGAGCCGCACGTACTCGCCCCGGCCCTGGATCTCGGGCCAGTAATACAGTTCGTATCGCATGCTGTCTTCCCGTTCGTTGAACCGGCTGCCGCTGGCATCGTGACGACCGGGCGGCCACGCGTCGCGTGCCACCCGCTGCGAATAGACAGTCTAGGCGATCGCAGGAAAAGTGCCGCGTGCGTCGTGCGTGCGTTACGCGCCGCGCTCGCCGCCTTCGGGGCCGTAGAAGAACACCCACGTCGAGAAGTCGTCGGAGAAGCCGATGAAGCGGTGTTCGGCGTGTGCCGGGACGAATAGCACGTCACCGGCCGCGACTTCGCATTCGCGCCCGTCGACGACGAAGTGCGACGTGCCCGTGGCGATTGCGTAGGCCTCGTCGCGCGTATGCGGCTTCTGCTTGTCCTCGATGCGCGGCCGGTACAGCTCGACGTCGAGCGTGCCGTGGCGAAACAGCGTCGTGAACAGCGTGCCTTCATCGTCGAGGCGGGCGAGCGATTCGTTCAGGCCGAGCTTCATGGCGGGGGCTCCGGGTCTGGATCATGGGGATCGGGCCATACGGGTCGTGCCATCGTAGCGCGAAATGCCGGGGCGTCATACGGCGCGCGGGACGCGCGATCGCCATCCGTGGAACGAGTCACGCGGGCACTCGCCATACATGAAACACCGGTGTCCATCCGTGAAACGACGATGCGATTGCGCGGATTCCATCGCGAGCTTCACCGCAATTTAATAAACGACGACTACGATCCGGCCTCGTCAATCGACAGCGACGCAGTGATTCGATCCGCGCTGCGGCACTGCCGTCCGTCGCCCACCTGCGCGACTCGCCCGATTGCCCTTTCCCGTGACCGTGAACGCGACACCGAGGTAACCCGTCGACGCCATTCACATCATTTCGTATTTCTTATGAAACTGAATCCGCTGGCTGCTTCACGCAGAAAATTCCTGGCCGCCGCGCCGGCCGTCGCGGCGGCGCCGCTGCTGAGCGCGTGCGGTGGCGACGACGTCACGTCGGCACCCGTTACCGACGCGGCGCTGGCCGCGCAAATGTCCGCGAAGCTGAATGCGCAGCTCGGCGATGCCGCGACGGTCGGCGCGATCCAGCCGGCGCTGACCGACGTCGGCTTTACCTGGGACTTGCCGTCGATGCCGGCGGCCCAGGCCGGCGCGATCGTCGCATACAGCTTCGGCAATCGCCCGAACGCGGCAAGCGGCAATACGTCGAGCACGGGCGGCAACCAGTCCGCGCTGCCCGATCCGGGGCCCGTCAATGAAGCGCTCGCGGACGCCGTCTACCGCATTCGGCAACTGAAACCGGTCAAGGTCTACGCGCAGTGGGAGATTGCGCGCTTTCTCGTGTCGAAATACGGGATGGGCACCGACGTGCTGTCGTCGATCGAGCCCGTGATCGCGAGCGACGGCACGATCGTGTACCTCAGCACGGCCGGCGTGGCCGCCGAGGCCGTGTCGCGCGCGGGCGGCGCGGCCGCGATGGGCAGCGTCGCGGTGGTCGGTCATCGGGATCACGCGAAGCGCTGCATCCAGACCTCGCAACAGGCGGGCATGAAGGCGGCCGCGGTTGCCGAGGTGTCGTTGCCGACGCTTTACGACCCGCAGTCGGGCCAGCCGTGGACGCGTAACCGCAGCCTGTACCTCGTGCACGACATGTATGCGCAGATGCTCGGCCGCGCGATCGGCGCGACGATGCAGGCGTTCCCGAAGGGCTGACGCACTTTCTCTTTCCCGATTCCGATGACCATGCAGACCCGCCGCCATTTTCTCGCTTCCGTTTCCGCTTCCGCTTCCGCTTCCGCGCTGGCCGCGACCGGTGCCGCCAGTGCGCCGGCCTTCGCGAGCGACGCGCCTGTTTCAGACGCCGAACTGCAACGCCAGATGCTCGGCAAGCTGACGAATGAACTGACCGACCGCGCCGCCGCCACCGACGAGACCGGCTACCTGTTCGAACCGTTTTTCTCGTGGCTGCCGCCGACCGTCCAGACCACGGCCATCAACACGATTGCCGCCTTCAGCTTCGGCAGTCGCGCCGCGGCGGCGACCGGTGCCGCGCCGGTGCCGGGCCCGGTGAACGAGGCGATTGCCGACGCCGTGTTCCTGCTGCACCAGAAGGTTGCCGTGCGGATCTTCGCGCAGCAGGAAGTCGCGAGCGTGCTCGCGTCGAAATACGGGCTGACGGCCGGCGTGACGTCGATCGCGACCCCGGCCCTGGCCGCCGGCAGCCCGATACCGACGCCGGACGGCGTCGCTGCCGCGATCGTCAAGCAGGCCGGCTCGGCTGCGGCACTCGGCAACGTCGGTGTCGTCACCCATGCGGATCAGGCGTCGCTTGCCGTGCGCGTGTCGAATGCCACGGGGATGCAGGCCGCGGTGCCGGCGGGCCTGGCGCTGCCGTCGCTTTACGACGCGTCCGCGCAGATGCCGGCATTGCGGCGCCGCGATCTCTACCTGCTGAGCAACGTCGGCGTGCAACTGGGCATGCTGCGGCTCGACCTGATCAACCGCGAATACCCGAACGGCTGAGGCTGCCGGACGTTCGCGGAAACTCCCGTTCATCAACCTCTTCCATTCCGGAATCGTCACGTCCTTTCGCGTGTCGCCGTGACATGCGCAGCGCGGTGGCGGCCGTGGCCACCGCGCCGTGGTGTCCGCGTTGCCGGGTAATGCTTATCCGGGTATCGTGTGTACCACCCAACTCACTGTTTTTATTCACTTTTTCCGTTATCGTGGTACTCCATGGGCCGATTTTGCGTGGCATAATCGATCACATCCGCAAGGCTTGTAGTCACAACGACCCCGCATACCCATGGCACAGACTCTCTACGACAAACTGTGGAACACCCACGTGGTCCACACCGAGGAAGACGGCACGACCCTGCTCTACATCGACCGTCAGCTGCTGCATGAAGTCACGAGCCCGCAGGCGTTCGAAGGGCTGAAGATGGCGCAGCGTCCGGTGTGGCGCATCAGCGCGAACCTGGCCGTGTCGGACCACAACGTGCCGACCACCGATCGCAGCCACGGCATCGCCGATCCCGTCTCGAAGCTCCAGGTCGACACGCTCGACGCGAACTGCGATGCGTTCGGCATCACGCAGTTCAAGATGAACGACGTGCGCCAGGGCATCGTCCACATCATCGGGCCGGAACAGGGCGCGACGCTGCCGGGCATGACGATCGTGTGCGGCGATTCGCATACGTCGACGCACGGCGCGTTCGGTGCGCTCGCGCACGGCATCGGCACGTCGGAAGTCGAGCACGTGCTCGCCACGCAAACCCTGCTGCAGAAGAAGAGCAAGAACATGCTCGTGAAGGTCGAGGGCACGCTGCCGCGCGGTTGTACCGCGAAGGACATCGTGCTCGCGATCATCGGCAAGATCGGCACGGCCGGCGGCACGGGCTACGCGATCGAATTCGGCGGCTCGACGATCCGCGCGCTGACGATGGAAGGCCGCATGACCGTCTGCAACATGGCGATCGAGGCCGGTGCGCGCGCCGGCATGGTTGCCGTCGACGACACGACGATCGACTACCTGTTGGGCCGCCCGTTCGTGCCGACCGGCGCGGAATGGAACCAGGCCGTCGAATACTGGCGCCAGTTCAAGTCGGACGACGGCGCGCAGTTCGATCGCGTGGTCGAGCTGAACGCCGCCGAAATCGTCCCGCAGGTCACGTGGGGCACGTCGCCGGAAATGGTCACGTCGATCGACGGCCGCGTGCCCGATCCCGAGCGCGAGAAGGATCCGGTCAAGCGCGATGCGATGGAGCGTGCGCTGGCGTACATGGCGCTCGAGCCGAACACGCCGATCGAATCGATCAAGGTCGACAAGATCTTCATCGGCTCGTGCACGAACGCGCGAATCGAAGACATCCGCGCAGCCGCGTATGTCGTGAAGAAGCTGAACCGTCGCGTCGCGTCGAACGTGCGGCTCGCGATGGTCGTGCCGGGCTCGGGCCTCGTGAAGGCACAGGCCGAGCGCGAAGGGCTCGACAAGGTGTTCACGGACGCCGGCTTCGAATGGCGCGAGCCGGGCTGCTCGATGTGCCTCGCGATGAATGCCGACCGGCTCGAGCCGGGCGAGCGCTGCGCGTCGACGTCGAACCGCAACTTCGAAGGCCGGCAGGGCGCGGGCGGTCGCACGCACCTCGTGAGCCCCGCGATGGCGGCGGCCGCGGCCATCGAAGGCCATTTCGTCGACATTCGCCAGCTGGGGTGACGCGTGACGGCATCGAAAATCATTGCGCGGCTGGTTGCCGTGCTGGCGCTCGCAGGGTTGGGCTTCAGCCTCGCGGGCTGCAATACCGTCCAGGGCTTCGGGCAGGACGTCAACGCTGCCGGCAGCGCGCTGAAGCGCGCCGCGGAGTGACGTCCCCCACCGAGAATTTGTCGATGTGCGCCGGCTGAACGCCGGCCCTTCAACCGGATAGACGGATCATGGAAAAATTCACTGTGCATACCGGCGTCGTGGCGCCGCTCGATCGCGAAAACGTCGACACCGACGCGATCATCCCGAAGCAGTTCCTGAAGTCGATCAAGCGCACCGGCTTCGGTCCGAACGCGTTCGACGAATGGCGTTATCTCGATCACGGCGAGCCGGGCCAGGACAACTCGAAGCGCCCGCTGAATCCCGACTTCGTGCTGAACCAGCCGCGCTACCAGGGCGCATCCGTGCTGCTCGCGCGCAAGAACTTCGGCTGCGGCAGCTCGCGCGAGCATGCGCCGTGGGCGCTGCAACAGTACGGCTTCCGCGCGATCATCGCGCCGAGCTTCGCCGATATTTTCTTCAACAACTGCTACAAGAACGGCCTGCTGCCGATCGTGCTGACCGAGCAGCAGGTCGATCACCTGTTCAACGAGACGGTCGCGTTCAACGGTTTCGAAGTCACGGTCGACCTCGACGCGCAAGTCGTGCGCACGGGCGACGGCCGCGAGTATCCGTTCGAGATCGCGGCGTTCCGCAAGTACTGCCTGCTGAACGGCTTCGACGACATCGGCCTCACGCTGCGCCACGCGGACAAGATCCGCCAGTTCGAGGCCGAGCGTCTCGTGAAGCAGCCGTGGCTCAACACCAAGCTGGTCGGCTGAGATCGCCTTTCGGGCGGGCGCGCCGGCGGCGCGTTCGCCGGCCTGCCTCCATAAAAACCTACCCAGTCAGGAATTTCGCATGAAGATTGCAGTGCTGCCCGGCGACGGCATCGGTCCGGAAATCGTCAATGAAGCGGTGAAGGTGCTGAACGCACTCGACGAGAAGTTCGAACTCGAACAGGCGCCGGTCGGCGGCGCGGGCTACGAGGCAAGCGGCCATCCGCTGCCCGACGCGACGCTGACGCTCGCGAAGGAAGCCGACGCGATCCTGTTCGGCGCCGTGGGCGACTGGAAGTACGACTCGCTCGAGCGCGCGCTGCGCCCCGAGCAGGCGATCCTCGGGCTGCGCAAGCACCTCGAGCTGTTCGCGAACTTCCGCCCGGCGATCTGCTATCCGCAGCTCGTCGATGCCTCGCCGCTGAAGCCCGAGCTGGTCGCGGGCCTCGACATCCTGATCGTGCGCGAACTGAACGGCGACATCTACTTCGGCCAGCCGCGCGGCGTGCGCGCCGCACCGGACGGCCTGTTCGCGGGCGAGCGCGAAGGCTTCGACACGATGCGCTATTCGGAACCGGAGGTGCGCCGCATTGCGCACGTCGCGTTCCAGGCGGCCCGCAAGCGCGCGAAGAAGCTGCTGTCGGTCGACAAGGCGAACGTGCTCGAGACGTCGCAGTTCTGGCGCGACATCATGATCGACGTGTCGAAGGAATACGCGGACGTCGAGCTGTCGCACATGTACGTCGACAACGCGGCGATGCAGCTCGCGAAGGCGCCGAAGCAGTTCGACGTGATCGTCACCGGCAACATGTTCGGCGACATCCTGTCGGATGAAGCGTCGATGCTGACGGGCTCGATCGGCATGCTGCCGTCGGCGTCGCTCGACAAGAACAACAAGGGCCTGTACGAGCCGTCGCACGGTTCGGCGCCGGACATCGCGGGCAAGGGCATCGCGAATCCGCTCGCGACGATCCTGTCGGCCGCGATGATGCTGCGCTACTCGTTGAATCGCGCGGAGCAGGCCGATCGCATCGAGCGTGCGGTGAAAACGGTGCTCGAACAGGGCTACCGCACGGGCGATATCGCGACGCCGGGTTGCCAGCAGGTCGGCACGACGGCGATGGGCGACGCGGTGGTCGCGGCGCTGTAACGCGATCATGTAGAAAGGGCGCGAACAGGCCGCGAAATCGGCCGGTTCGCATGCGGTTGGCCGTTGTGCGGGCCACCGGCTTTGTGTAGACTCGAACGATGGCGCATCTTTCCCTGATCTCCCCGGTCTTGAAACTCCACGGCAACACAGCCCGTGCGGGTGCGCGCGCCATCGTCATCACGAAAACCATTACCACGAAAACGATCATTAAACGCTGATCGTCCGTCGTGCCCGCCTATTTCCCCGCGCGGTCACACCGGGGACGGAATGGCGGGGAAGCTCCATCAAAGGGTTAGTCATGAACGTAGGTCTCGTAGGTTGGCGCGGCATGGTCGGCAGCGTCCTGATGCAGCGCATGCAGGAAGAGGGCGATTTCGACCTGATCGAACCGGTGTTTTTCAGCACCAGCAACACGGGCGGCAAAGCGCCGTCGTTCGCGAAAAACGAGACTACGCTCAAGGACGCGACCAACGTCGACGAGCTGAAGAAGTGCGACGTGATCATCACGTGCCAGGGCGGCGACTACACGAACGACGTGTTCCCGAAGCTGCGCGCGGCCGGCTGGAACGGCTACTGGATCGATGCGGCATCGTCGCTGCGGATGAAGGACGACGCGGTCATCATCCTCGATCCGGTCAACCTCGACGTGATCAAGGACGCGCTGGTCAAGGGCCAGAAGAATTTCATCGGCGGCAACTGCACGGTCAGCCTGATGCTGATGGCGCTCGGCGGCCTGTTCCGCGAGAACCTCGTCGACTGGATGACGGCGATGACCTACCAGGCCGCATCGGGCGCGGGCGCGCAGAACATGCGCGAGCTGCTGGCGCAGATGGGCACGCTGAACGGCGCGGTTCAGGCGCAGCTCGCCGATCCGGCTTCCGCGATCCTCGACATCGACCGCCGCGTGCTGGCCGCGATGAACAGCGACGCGATGCCGACGAGCAACTTCGGCGTGCCGCTCGCCGGCTCGCTGATCCCGTGGATCGACAAGGATCTCGGTAACGGGATGTCAAAGGAAGAGTGGAAGGGCGGCGCGGAAACCAACAAGATCCTCGGCAAGCCGGCGATGGGCGAGCCGGGTTCGATCCCGGTCGACGGCCTGTGCGTGCGAATCGGCGCAATGCGCTGCCACTCGCAGGCACTGACGATCAAGCTGAACAAGGACGTGCCGCTCGACGAGATCAACGGCATCCTCGCATCGGCGAACGACTGGGTGAAGGTCGTGCCGAACGAGCGTGAAGCGTCGATGCGCGACCTGTCGCCGGCGAACGTCACGGGCACGCTGACGGTGCCGGTCGGCCGCCTGCGCAAGCTCGCGATGGGCGGTGAATACCTGTCGGCGTTCACGGTCGGCGACCAGCTGCTGTGGGGCGCGGCCGAGCCGCTGCGCCGCATGCTGCGCATCCTGCTCGACAAGTAAGTGGCGTGTCCGGCCCGCGAGATGCGGGCCGCGGTGCACAAGATTGCGCGCCGTGTCGGCCTTGACGATATCAAGGCGGGCGCGGCGCGTTTTTCATGTGCGGGTCAGCGCATGTTCAGGAGCGTCTGGTCGACGGCCTGCTGGGTCTTGATCGTCTGCGCGTTGGCCTGGTAATCGCGCTGCGCCTTGATCAGGTTCACGAGCTCGGTCGTCAGGTTGACGTTCGAGTTTTCCAGCGCGCTCCCCTGCAGCGTGCCGTGGTTCGTGCTGCCCGGCGCGGAGATCTGCGGCACGCCCGACGCGGTGGTTTCCACATACTGGTTGCCGCCGATGTTCTCGAGCCCGTTCGGGTTGTTGAAGTTCGCGAGCGCGATCAGGCCGAGCACCGCGCTCTGGCCGTTCGAGTAATTGCCGGTGAGCTTGCCGTCGGTGCCGATCGAGAACGTCGTCAGCGTGCCGCTCGCGAAGCCATCCTGTGCGAGGTTGTTCACGCCGCTTTTCCCGCCGAACTGCGTCGTGCCGGTCAGGTCGAGCGTCAGGTTTTGCGGATTGGCGCCGCCCGACGCGTTGGGGATCGAGAACGCGAACTGGCCGAGGCTCGGCGTCGGCTGGCCGGTTGCGGCCGACGTCGTCGAGCTGATCCGGCCCGATGCGTCGAACGTGACGGTGCCGAGATTCGTCGGCGTCTGGCCCTGCACGCCCGCGTAGGCCTGCCAGGTACCTGCCGCGTTCTTCGCGAAATACATCGACACCTGTTGCGAGCCACCGAGCGTGTCGTACACCTGGATCGACGAATTGTAGTTGTACGTGGTGTTGTCGCCCGCGTTGAACGGCGTCTTGGCCGGCACCTTGTCCTGCGAGTTCAGGTTGAACTGGCCGGTGACCTTCGTCGTCGCCTGCGGCGCGATGTTGGTGGTCGGCGCTTGCAGCGGCACGGTCGCCGCGGTGTTGATCGCGCCGCCCTGCCCTGCCGCATAGCCCATCAGGTTGCGGTTCTGCGCGTCGACGATGGCGCCGCTCTTGTCGCGGTGGAATACGCCGTCACGCGAGTACGTCGTCACGCCGTTGTTCGACATCTGGAAGAAGCCGTTGCCGTTGATCGCGATGTCGAGCGACGACTTCGTCGTGTTGATCGTCCCCTGGCCGAATTGTTGCTGCACCGACGTGAGCCGCGTGCCGATGCCGATCTGCGTGTTGGTCGACGTCGCGACCGAGTTCGCGTACATGTCGGCGAAGTTCGCGCGACCCTGCTTGTAGCCAACCGTGTTCGCGTTCGCGATGTTGTTGCCGATCACGTCGAGATGGTTCGCCGCGCCGGCCAACCCGCTCAAGCCCTGTTGATAGCCCATGTTCGATCCCCGTAACGAGCTGGTGAGTAAATGCAGTCGTGCGACTGCGCGATGCCCCCCTGGCACCTCACGGCGTCAGCCAGGCCGACCGCGTTCCCGCTGTTCCGGCGGGTGCGGGCGCGATGGTCGAACTGCGCCGATTCTTGTTTGAGGACGATCGTAGCGACGGCAATTATTTGATCTGTGTAATT
Source organism: Burkholderia sp. AU31652 (assembly GCF_002223155.1). NCBI lineage: Bacteria > Pseudomonadati > Pseudomonadota > Betaproteobacteria > Burkholderiales > Burkholderiaceae > Burkholderia > Burkholderia sp. AU31652. Next base: position 1,037,977 of record NZ_NKFG01000005.1, read on the forward strand.
TTGTGTAATGAAATTGAATTGATGTCGAAATGATTGATTTCGTATGAGAAATGAAGCTTCGACGAGGCTGGAAAGCCTTGTGGGATGGGGGGGTGGCGGCAGGGATGTTCAATTCGATGATCAGAGAGGGGAATTGGCCTCTTATCAATCAATTGAAATTCATTTGAATGGGGTGGTGGCCGACTGGATTTATTTTGATTGGCGCTTGTTAATCCCTTAACGGCAAGCAGCGCGAATTATTGAGCAAACGTACCTGATTCTCTGGTCGTGATTCCGTGTTGTCCCTTGGGTTGTGCGGATCGCATCGTTGAGTGAGCAAAGGCATGTGATATGCGTTCGGCGGGCGATGCGGCCGGATGGCTTTGCCTCTGAGCGAGGCGCACTTCTGGTCGATCGTGGGCGCGGGTCGCAGCGTGCGCAACCGGACATCCACGCGGCGCGATCGCGGGATGTCCCGACGCGCGCACGCAATCGGTTGCGCCCGTCGGCGATGAATTCGGCCCGAACCTGATCACGTGAAGTAAACTACGCGGTTACGACGCACAGACCCGCCGAAAGCGTCGCGTTCCACGCGACGCTTTTGCATTTCTGCGGCAACCTTATTGACGCTTTCAACCGCGAATCCGAGCCGCGCCCGCGCGCGGCGATAGAGCCAACGATGTCCCGAATTTCCTTGTTTCCGCGTCAGTCCCGTCTGTCGCGCGCCGTGCGTGGCGCGCTGGCGATCCTGGCGCTCGGCGCAACCGCATCGGCCTGGGCGGCCGGCACCGGCGAACTGCCGGCATCCGCTGCCGACGGCGCAGCGCCGCTTACCGTGACGGTCCAGCCGGGCCAGTCGCTGAACGACATCGCGAAGGCGGCTACGCAGTCGCGCGATCCCGGGGTGCTCGCGCGCGCCGGCCGCGCGCTATTCGACGCCAATCCGCAGGCGTTCATGAAGCGCGACGCGAGCCGCCTGAAAGTCGGCGCGACGCTGACCGTGCCGGCGCTCGATGCGACAGGCGCGGCAGTCGTGCCGGCCGCTGCATCCGCTGCATCCGGTGCGTCCGGTGCGTCCGGTGCGGCGGCAGCGTCCGCACCCGCCGCCGCATCGGGCGGCACGGCAGTCGCGCAGCATGGTGCGTCCGCACCGCATCCGGGGTCGACCGTGCAATCCGCGCCGGTGGCGCCGGCCGTGCATGCGGCGCCTGTCAGCGGTGCGAGCGTCGCGACGGCCGCCGGTGCGTCGGCATCCGTCGGTGCTTCGGCATCGGTCGGTACTTCGGCTGCCCACGGCGCATCGGCTGTCGAAAGCATGCAGCCGGCGGCACCCGTGACCGGTGCAAGCGGTCCGCATGTGTGGAGCGGCACGATCCAGTCAGTGCCGTCGTCCGCGAGCGGGGCCGTGACCCCGCCTGTGTCGGGCAGCCAGGTTCCGGGCATGAACGAACCGGCTGGCGCGGCACCGGTCACGGGCGCGTCGCAGCCGCGGCCGTCGAGCCTGCAGCAACTGCTGGCGCTGAAGAACCGCGTGCTGATGGAATTGCAGAAGCACGGTATCGGCAAGCCGGCCACGACGAACGAGCTCAAGCCGGCACCGGCACCTGTCGCGCCGCGTCCGGCCGCGAGCGATGCGGGCGCGTCCGCGGCTGCGGCTGCGGCTGCGTCGACGACCGGCGAAGCGGCATCCGGCGTTGCTGCCAGCGCAGTGCAGCCGGCATCGGTATCGGTGCCCGCGCAGCCGGCCGCGCCGGTGGTGACACCTGCGCGCAGTAACGAGCAGATGGACTGGCGTCCGGCCGCGGTGGCCGGTGCGGCCGTGATCGTCCTCGCGGCAGGTTTCGCGTGGCGCAAGCGCAGGAAGAGCCGACGCACGGACGATGCGGGGACGGACACGTTGGCTGCCGCCACGGCAGCGGGCGGAGTCACGGTGGCGGCTGCCGCTGCGCAAGCCGAAGCCGCGCCGTCCGTCGAACCGGAACTGCCGATCCGGCCCGAGATGCCGGTCGCGCGTGATGCCGCTTCCGACCTGAACCTTGCCGCGGCGACTGCCGCAGCGGCGGAGCCGGTCGAGACACCGGATACGGATCTGTCGCCGTCGTCGGATGTGGCGAAGCCGCATGTCGAGCAGCCTGAATTGCCGACCGCACACGCGGCAGTGCCGCCCGCGAGCGAGACGGCTCCGGTTTCGCACGATGCCGAGCCGATCGAAAAGGACGCGGCCGAAACGCCGGTCGAAACGTCGTCAGAGACGCCGATCGAGACGTCGGTGGAGACACGGGTAGCGACGCAGGTGGAAACGCCGACCGCACCCGCGGCCACAGATGCGCAGCACGCGGCGCTGATGCAGAACGCGATCAGCGCGCTCAGCAGCCTCGACATGCCGCTGCCGCCGCGCACGCCGGACGAGCCGTCGCTGGCGGCGGATGAGCCGGCTGCGCAAGCAGGGCAGTCCGACACCGATAAAATCGCAACTAACGGTCAAGCCGCACAGCGTCTCCCGATTGGCTCGACCGATCCGGCCCCGGAACATCCGGCCGATCAGGACGACGAGTTCGATTGGGATCCGGACGCAGCGACGCCGGCAACCCAGGCGGGCAGCCCGTTCGCGACGTCGTCGCTGCCGCCGCTCGGCGGCGCGCAGTTCGGCGCGCTGAAGCTTGATTTCGATCTCGACCTGCCGTCCGCGCCGGGCGCTGCGTTGCCGGCGCTGACGCCGGACGAACTCGCCCGCATCGCGCGCAACAAGCTCGACCTCGCGTCCGAATATGTCGAGCTGGGCGACCTGTCCGGCGCGCGGACGCTGCTGCAGGAAGTGGTCGACGCGAATGACGCCGCGACGCGCGACGATGCGCGCGCGCTGCTCGCGAAACTGGCGGACGAGGCGTGATGCGGATCGCGCTCGGCATCCAGTACGACGGCGCGGCGTTCTGCGGCTGGCAGGCGCAGCCGCACGGCAAGACCGTGCAGGATCGGCTCGAGCACGCACTGGCCGAGTTCGCGCGCGTGCCGCTGCATACGACGGTGGCCGGGCGCACCGACACGGGCGTGCACGGGCTCGGGCAGGTCGTGCACTTCGATACCGACCTCGATCGGGAGGTTTTCTCGTGGGTGCGCGGCACCAACGCGTTCCTGCCGCCGACCGTGGCGGTGCAATGGGCGAAGCCGATGCCGGACACGTTCCACGCGCGTTTCTCGGCGTTCGAGCGCACCTATTACTACACGCTGTACGTGCATCCCGTGCGCTCGCCGATGCTGGCGGGGCGCGCGGGCTGGATCCATACGCCGCTCGACGACGACGCGATGCGCGCAGCCGCCGCGCATCTGATCGGCGAGCATGACTTCTCGTCGTTCCGGTCGTCGGAATGCCAGTCGAAGACGCCGGTCAAACACCTGTATCAGATCGACGTGCGGCGCGTGGGCCATTTCATCCATTTCCGGTTCCGCGCCAACGCGTTCCTGCACCACATGGTGCGCAACCTGATGGGCTGCCTCGTCGCGGTCGGTCGCGGCCGCTATCCGGCCGACTGGCTCGCCGACGTGCTCGCCGGGCGCGATCGCAAGCTTGCGGCGCCCACGTTCATGGCCGACGGGCTGTATCTCGCCCACGTCGGCTACCCGGCGGAATTCGCCGTCCCGCCCGCGCAGCTCGGCAGTGTGCCGTGGAGCAGCGTCTGGGCCGATCTGGACCCGCAATCATGACGGATCACGCCGTGTCTTCCTCGATTCCCGCCGCGGCCGGCCTGCCGCCGCGCACGCGCATCAAGCTGTGCGGGCTGTCGAAGCCCGACGACGTGCTGCACGCGGCCGCGCTCGGCGCCGATGCGATCGGCCTCGTGTTCTATCCGAAGAGCCCGCGCGCGGTGTCGATCGCGCAGGCGGCGGAGCTGGCACGCCTCGCGCCGCCGTTCGTGTCGGTGGTCGGGCTGTTCGTGAACGCGACCGAGGCCGAGATCGAGGCCGTCGTGCGCGACGTGCCGCTCACGCTGCTGCAGTTCCATGGCGACGAGACGCCCGATCAGTGCGACGCACTTGGCCGCGCGGCACGCCTGCCGTGGCTGCGCGCGGTGCGCGTGGGCCCCTCGACGCAATCGGCCGATTTGGTAGAATCGGGGCTTCATTATTCGAAAGCGCGCGGCCTCCTGTTCGACACCCTGGTGCCGGATTACGGTGGTAGCGGCAAGGTCTTCGATTGGTCTCTTATTCCCGCAGAGCTCGCGCATCGGGCCGTTTTGAGTGGTGGCTTGAGCGCGCAAAACGTCGGTGATGCGATTCGCCAGTTGCGCCCGTTTGCTGTCGATGTCTCGAGTGGCATCGAAGTGGAGGGCGCGAAGGGCGTGAAGGATCACGCCCGGATGGCGGCGTTCGTACGCGCGGTGCGCGAAGCGGACGCCGGGTGATGCAAGCCGGTGCGGCCTCGAAAGCGGGGCGCGCCGACCGATCGAGAGAGACACCATGTACAACCTTCCTGATGATCGCGGCCATTTCGGCCCGTATGGCGGCACGTTCGTCGCCGAGACGCTGATTCACGCGCTGGACGAACTGCGCGCGGCGTATGAAAAATTCCAGAACGATCCCGATTTCGTCGCCGAATTCGAGCGCGAGCTGAAGCATTTCGTCGGCCGCCCGTCGCCGATCTATCACGCGCAGCGCTGGAGCGAGACGCTCGGCGGCGCGCAGATCTACCTGAAGCGCGAAGACCTGAACCACACCGGCGCGCACAAGATCAACAACGTGATCGGCCAGGCGCTGCTCGCGAAGCGCATGGGCAAGAAGCGCGTGATCGCCGAGACGGGCGCCGGCCAGCACGGCGTCGCGACCGCGACGATCTGCGCGCGCTTCGGGATGGAGTGCGTCGTCTACATGGGTTCGGAAGACGTGCGCCGCCAGGCCGCGAACGTCTACCGGATGAAGCTGCTCGGCGCGACGGTCGTGCCGGTCGAATCGGGTTCGCGCACGCTGAAGGACGCGCTGAACGAAGCGATGCGCGACTGGGTCACGAACATCGAGAACACGTTCTACATCATCGGCACGGTCGCGGGCCCGCACCCGTACCCGATGATGGTGCGCGACTTCCAGCGCGTGATCGGCGACGAGTGCAAGGTGCAGATGCCCGAACTCGCCGGCCGGCAGCCTGACGCCGTGATCGCCTGCGTGGGCGGCGGTTCGAACGCAATGGGCATCTTCTATCCGTACATCGACGACACCTCGGTGCAGCTGATCGGCGTCGAAGCAGCCGGCGACGGCCTCGACACGGGCCATCACGCGGCGTCGCTGATCGCCGGCAGCCCGGGCGTGCTGCACGGCAACCGGACCTACCTGCTGCAGGACGACAACGGCCAGATCATCGAGACGCATTCGGTGTCGGCGGGCCTCGACTATCCGGGCGTCGGCCCCGAGCACGCGTGGCTGAAGGACAGCGGCCGGGCGCAGTACGTCGGCATCACCGACGAGGAAGCGCTGACGGCGTTCCACGACTGCTGCCGGATCGAGGGGATCATTCCCGCGCTCGAGTCGAGCCACGCGATCGCGTATGGCGTGAAGCTCGCGCCGACGTTGCCGAAGGACAAGATCCTGCTCGTCAACCTGTCGGGCCGCGGCGACAAGGACATGCACACGGTCGCCGAGCGATCGGGCATCGAGCTCTGACCCCGACCGATGCGTGACCTGATCGAAGAACCGGGCGGCGGTGCCGCGAGCGAGGCGGGGGCGGTTCCGCCCGCCGCTGCCGTGCCGCGCGCGCTGCCGTCCGGTATCGAACTGCATAACCGCGATTTCCTGACCCATGCCGCGCACCTGCCGGACGCGTCGATCGACCTGATCGTCGCCGATCCGCCGTACGGGCTCGGCAAGGACTACGGCAACGACTCGGACAAGCGTTCGGGCGACGACTTTCTCGCGTGGACGCGCGAGTGGCTCGAGCTCGCGATTCCGAAGCTGAAGCCGAGCGGGTCGATGTACATCTTCTGCACGTGGCAGTACGCGCCGGAAATCTTCAGCTTCCTGAAGACGCAACTCACGATGGTCAACGAGATCATCTGGGACCGGCGCGTGCCGAGCATGGGCGGCACGACGCGCCGTTTCACGTCGGTGCACGACAACATCGGCTTTTTCGCGGTTTCCAAGGCGTATTACTTCGATCTCGATCCGGTCCGCATCCCGTACGACGCCGATACGAAGAAGGCCCGCTCGCGCAAGCTGTTCGAAGGCAGCAAGTGGCTGGAGATGGGCTACAACCCGAAGGACGTCTGGTCGGTCTCGCGCCTGCATCGGCAGCACGCGGAGCGCGTCGATCATCCGACCCAGAAGCCGCTGGAAATCATCGAGCGGATGGTGCTCGCAAGCTGCCCGCCGGGCGGCCGCGTGCTCGATCCGTTCATGGGCAGCGGCACGACCGCGGTGGCCTGCGCACGGCAGGGGCGCGACTTCGTCGGCTACGAGATCAACGAAAGCTATTGTGCGATCGCGCACGAGCGCGTGAACGCGCTTGCCGCGCCGGCGTGCGCGTGAATCGCGCCGCCGCATCGCCGAACGCAACGCATACTTTGTATGGGACCGGAGTAAGCGCTAAAGCGCAAACTCCGGATCGACACAGGAAAATTGCCATGTCCCGTATTCAGCAGACCTTCGCCGCGCTCGCCGAACAAGGCCGTAAGGGCCTGATCCCGTTCATCACGGCCGGCGACCCCGATCCGGCCAAAACCGTCGAATTCATGCACGCGCTCGCCGAAGGCGGCGCGGACGTGATCGAACTCGGCGTGCCGTTCTCGGACCCGATGGCCGACGGCCCCGTGATCCAGCGCTCGTCGGAACGCGCGCTCGCGCGCGGCGTCACGCTGACGAGCGTGCTCGCCGACGTGAAGCGCTTTCGCGAAACCGACCCCAAAACCCCCGTCGTGCTGATGGGCTATGCGAACCCGATCGAGCGGATGGGCGTCGACACGTTCGCGGCCGAAGCACAGGCGGCCGGGGTCGACGGCGTGCTCGTCGTCGACTATCCGCCGGAAGAGGCGGGCGTATTCGCCGAGAAAATGCGCGCCGCGCAGATCGATCCGATCTTCCTGCTCGCGCCCACGTCGACCGACGAACGCATCGCCGACGTCGGCAAGATCGCGAGCGGCTACGTGTATTACGTGTCGCTCAAGGGCGTGACCGGTGCAGGAAATCTGGATGTTTCGAGCATTGCGGGTAAAATCCCGGCCATCAAGTCGCGCGTGCCGGTTCCGGTCGGCGTCGGCTTCGGTATCCGCGACGCCGAAACGGCGCGCGCGGTGGCCGAGGTGTCGGACGCCGTCGTGATCGGCAGCCGCCTCGTGCAGCTGCTCGAAAGCGCTGCGCCGGAGGGTGCCGCCGCCGCGCTGAAGACGTTCATTGCCGAGCTGCGTGCCGCCCTGGACGGCGCGGGCAAGACGGCGCGATAAACACAACACAGGAAGCGGGAGCGGGCCGGTTGGCCCGCCCCGCCACGGAACAGGAAACCATACGATGAGCTGGCTCGACAAACTGTTGCCGCCGAAGATCAAGCAGACCGACCCGAAAAGCCGCAAGGGCATTCCGGAAGGCCTGTGGGTCAAATGCCCGTCCTGCGAGGCCGTGCTGTACCGCAACGACGTGGACGCGAACCTGCACGTGTGCCCGAAGTGCGATCACCACATGCGCATCGGTGCGCGTGAGCGCCTCGACGGGCTGCTCGATCCGGAAGGCCGTTACGAGATCGGCCAGGAAATCGTGCCGGTCGACACGCTGAAGTTCAAGGACAGCCGCAAGTACCCCGATCGTCTGAAGGAAGCGATGGACGATACGGGCGAAACCGACGCGATGGTCGTGATGGGCGGTGCGATCCACACGCTGCCGGTGGTCGCGGCCTGCTTCGAGTTCTCGTTCATGGGCGGCTCGATGGGCTCGGTGGTCGGCGAGCGCTTCGTACGCGGCGCGCAGAACGCGCTGGAACAGCAAGTGCCGTTCATCTGCTTCACCGCTTCGGGCGGTGCGCGGATGCAGGAAAGCCTGCTGTCGCTGATGCAGATGGCGAAAACCACCGCGATGCTGACCAAGCTGTCGGAAGCCAAGCTGCCGTTCATTTCGGTGCTGACCGACCCGACGATGGGCGGCGTGTCGGCGAGCTTCGCCTTCCTCGGCGACGTCGTGATCGCCGAACCGAAGGCGCTGATCGGCTTCGCCGGCCCGCGCGTGATCGAGCAGACGGTTCGCGAGAAGCTGCCGGAAGGCTTCCAGCGCGCCGAATTCCTGCTGAAGACGGGCGCGATCGACATGATCGTCGACCGTCGCAAGATGCGCGACGAGATCGCCCAGCTGCTCGCGCTGCTGCAGCGGCAACCGGCCGACGCGCTGGCCTGACCGGCGCGAGGTTGTGAACACTGCGCGTCGCCTGGCTTCAGCGTCAGGCGACGCGCTTCGTTTTTTGGCGTAGTGGCGGCCCCGATCCAGATTTGAACCGATGAGCACTTTTCCCACTCTCGACGCGTGGCTTTCGCATCTCGAACGCGCGCACCCGGTCGGCATCGACATGGGCCTGACCCGCATCGGGCAGGTCAAGGCGGCGCTGCAGCTCGAATTCGCGTGCCCCGTCATCACCGTCGGCGGCACGAACGGCAAGGGCTCGACCTGCGCGTTCCTCGAGACGATCCTCGTGCGCGCCGGCTACAAGGTCGGCTGCCACACGTCGCCGCACCTGCTCGAATTCAACGAGCGTGCGCGCGTGAACGGGCAGAACGTCACCGATGACGAACTGCTGCCGCACTTCGAGGCCGTCGAAGCCGCGCGCACGTCGCTGTCCGAGCCGGTGTCGCTCACGTACTTCGAATTCACGACGCTCGCGATCCTGCACCTGTTCGCCTCGCGCGGGCTCGACGCGGTGATCCTCGAAGTCGGCCTCGGCGGCCGGCTCGATGCGGTCAACATCATCGATACCGATTGCGCGATCGTCACGAGCATCGACATCGACCACACCGAATACCTCGGCGACACGCGCGAGAAGATCGCGTTCGAGAAGGCCGGGATCTTCCGCGCCGGCAAGCCGGCGATCTGCGGCGATCCGGCCGCGCCGCAAACGCTGATCGACCACGCCGAAGCGATCGGCGCCGACCTGTGGCTGGTCGGCCGCGATTTCCGCTACGAGGCGCAGGCAGGCGCGGAGCGCCAGCAGTGGAGCTACCTCGGCCGCGAGAAGCGCTATCCGGCGCTTGCGTACCCGGCGCTGCGCGGGGCGAATCAGCTGATCAATGCGTCGGCCGCGCTCGCCGCGCTCGAAGCGCTGCGTCCGGTGCTGCCGGTGTCCGCGCAGGACATCCGGCTCGGCCTTGCGAACGTCGAGCTGCCGGGGCGCTTCCAGGTGCTGCCCGGCAAGCCGGCGATCGTGCTCGACGTCGCGCACAACCCGCATGCGTCGGCCGTGCTCGAGCAGAACCTCGGCAACATGGGCTTCTTCCCGTACACGTACGCGGTGTTCGGCGCGATGCACGACAAGGACATCGACGGCGTGCTGCAGCACCTGAAGGGCGAGATCGACCACTGGTGCGTGACCGACCTGCCGCTGCCGCGCGCGGCCTCCGCGGAGCAGCTCGAAGCCGCGCTGCGCAAGGCCGGCGTGGAGGAGGGGCCCGATTCGAGCGTCACGCGTTACACGTCGCCTGCCGAAGCGTTTCGCGATGCACTAAAAAGAGCATCCGAGAATGATAGAATCGTGGTTTTCGGCAGTTTCCATACGGTTGCCGGCGTGCTGGCCTACCGTAAATCGCAGCAACACTGACTGACGGGCAGTTTCGGACTCAGCCATTCATGGGAATTTTCTCGTTCGGCAAGAAAGACGACGACGCGCCCCCGCGGCGCGGCGGTCGCACCGGGACCTCCCGGAACGTGCGCACGGAGCGCACCACTGAACGCGTCGAGCGACGCTCGCGCCGCACCGAGCGTCCGGAATCGGACGCGCTGCTCCTCGATCCGACCCTTCCAGAAAAGCAACGCGCGCGCCGTCGCCTCGTCGGCGCGATCGCGCTCGTCGTCGCCGCCGTGATCGTGTTGCCGATGGTGCTCGACTCGCACCCGAAGCCGGTCACGGACGACATCGCCATCGACATTCCGAACCGGCCCGCGCACCAGGCGGTCGCACCGCGCGACGATGACGCGTCCGACGTGCAGGCAGGCGTCGCGCACGACGAACCGCCGGCATCCGATGTCGCCGTTGCGGCTGCACCGGCGCCCGCGCCGAAGGATGCCGACAAGCCGGCCGCGAAACCCGATACCACGACCACGGCGAGCGTGACGCCGCCGAAGCCCGCGCCGAAACCGGCCGCCCCCGTGGCGAAGCCGGCCGCGCCGAAGCCTGCGCCCGCGCCCGCGGCCGTCGCGCATGCCGACGCCGCCAGCCCGGACAGCAGCGACGCTTCGTCGCCGTCGTCGCCGGCCGGTGCGCGTTTCGCGGTGCAACTCGGTTCGTTCAAGGACGACGCGACGGCCCGGTCGTGGGCCACCAAATTGAAATCGGCGGGTGTGCCCGCATATGTCGAGCATCGCAAGCAGGCAGACGGCAGCACGGCTACACTGTTGCGTGCGGGCCCGTTCGCGGATCGTGCGGCGGCTTCCGCCGCGATCGCGAAGGTGCGCGAAGCCGGTCTGACGCAGTAACGCACGATGCTGACGGCTTTCGACTACGCTGTATTGGCGGTGATCGCGTTGTCTGCGCTGCGTGGCGCGTGGCGCGGTTTCGTGTCCGAGATTTTCGGGCTGATCGGCTGGATCGCGGCGATCGTGATCGCGGGCCGCTACGTCGGACTGGTCGTGCCGTATATCCCGGCGAACTGGCCGGGTGGTGCGCTGACGCAGTGGGTGATCGCCTTCGCGTTGGTCGTGATCGGCGTGGTGCTGGTCGCCGGCGTGGCGAACGCGCTGCTGTCGCGGATCGCGCAGGCGAGTGGCCTGGGCGGCGTCGACCGCTCGCTGGGCATGATGTTCGGGCTCGTCCGCGGCTGCGTGCTGGTGGTGCTGCTGGTCGCGGCGGCGGGGCTGACCGAACTGCCCAAACAGGAATTCTGGCGCAATGCGCTATTGCGTCCTTTCGCCGAACAGGGCGTGCACGAGCTGAAGCAGCTCCTGCCCGACGGCATGGCCCAGTACGTACGCGTGTGACGACGCGGCCGGGCAGGACGGAACCGATTTTGTCATTCTGAAGGACATGCCATGTGCGGCATCGTAGGCGTTATCTCCCAATCCCCGGTCAACCAGCTGATCTATGACAGCCTGCTGCTGCTGCAGCATCGCGGTCAGGACGCGGCGGGCATCGCGACGGCGGACGGCAGCAATTTCCACATGTACAAGGCGAACGGCATGGTGCGCGACGTGTTCCGCACGCGCAACATGCGCAGCCTGCCCGGCACCTACGGCATCGGCCAGGTGCGCTACCCGACCGCCGGCTCGGCGTCGAGCGAAGCCGAGGCGCAACCGTTCTACGTGAACGCGCCGTTCGGGATCATCCTCGCGCACAACGGCAACCTGACGAACTGGCAGCAACTGAAGGACGAGATGTTCCGGATCGACCGCCGGCACATCAACACCAATTCCGACAGCGAAGTGCTGCTCAACGTGTTCGCACACGAGCTGCAACTGTCGACCACGGGCCTCGAGCTCGATCCGGCCTCGGTGTTCAAGGCCGTGTCGGGCGTGCATCGCCGCCTGCAGGGTTCGTACGCGATCGTGTCGCTGATCGCCGGCTACGGCCTGCTCGCGTTCCGCGATCCGTTCGGCATCCGCCCGCTGTGCATCGGCAAGCTCGAGACCGAAAACGGCACCGAATGGATGGTCGCATCGGAGTCGGTGGCCGTCGAAGGCATCGGTTTCGAATTCGTCCGCGACGTGCAGCCGGGCGAAGCGATCTTCATCGATCCGGCCGGCAACTTCCACAGCCAGCAGTGCGCGGAGCAGCCGACGCTGAATCCGTGCATGTTCGAATACGTGTACCTCGCGCGCCCGGATTCGTGTCTCGATGGCGTGCCGGTCTACAACGTGCGCCTGCGCATGGGCGACTATCTCGCCGAGAAGATCAAGCGCGAGCTGCCGAACGTGCCGATCGACGTCGTGATGCCGATTCCCGATTCGTCGCGCCCGGCTGCGATGCAGGTCGCCGCGAAGCTCGGCGTCGAGTATCGCGAAGGCTTCTTCAAGAACCGTTACGTCGGCCGTACCTTCATCATGCCGGGCCAGGCCGTGCGCAAGAAGTCGGTGCGCCAGAAGCTCAATGCGATGAGCATCGAGTTCAAGGACAAGAACGTGCTGATCGTCGACGATTCGATCGTGCGCGGCACGACCTCGCATGAAATCGTGCAGATGGCGCGCGATGCGGGCGCGAAGTCGGTGATCTTCGCGTCGGCCGCGCCGCCCGTGAAGTTCCCGAACGTGTACGGCATCGACATGCCGACGCGCGGCGAACTGGTCGCGCATGGCCGCACCGACGAAGAAGTCGCGAAGATCATCGGCGCCGACCACCTGATCTATCAGGACGTCGACGATCTGCGCCGCGCGGTGCGCGACATCAACCCGAAGCTCGAACGCTTCGAGGCGTCGTGCTTCGACGGCAACTACATCACCGGCGACGTGACGCCCGAGTATCTCGATGCGATCGAGCGCGCGCGCCTCACGCCGGCATCGCAGGCCGATCGCGACACGGCCGGCGACACCGAACGCTCGCAGATGAACCTGCAGTTGTCGGTCGAGTGACACCGGCGCACGCTTTTGACGAAGCGTGATAGGATGTCGCCATGCGTCGATTTGATATCAGCTTGCGGACGCGGGGCGACTTCCCAAAACAGCTAAAGCGAAGGCCGGTGGCAACCGGCCCGAGTCGATCGCTGTCGTACCGCACCGAAGCCCGCTGATGCCGACGCATAGCGGGCTTTTTGTTTTGGCCTGGTTTTGACTGGGTTCGCGCCACCCGCGCGACCATCGAATACGGAAAACGGAACATGGACGACTCCCTCAACTTCGACACGCTTGCCGTGCGCGCGGGCACGCTGCGCAGCGACTTCAACGAGCACTCGGAAGCGCTGTTCCTCACGTCGAGCTTCTGCTTCCAGAGCGCGGCCGACGCGGCCGAGCGCTTCGCGAATTCGGAAGACTACTTCACCTATTCGCGCTTCACGAACCCGACCGTCACGATGTTCCAGGAGCGTCTCGCGGCGCTCGAGGGCGGCGAGGCGTGCATCGCGACGGCGTCGGGGATGGCCGCGATCATGTCGGTCGTGATGGCCGCGCTGCAGGCCGGCGACCACCTCGTCAGCTCGCGCAGCCTGTTCGGCTCGACGCTCGGGATGTTCTCGCAGATCTTCAGCAAGTTCGGGATCACGACGACCTTCGTCGACCCGACCGACCTGAACGCATGGCAGGAAGCGGTGCGCCCGGAAACGAAGATGTTCTTCCTCGAGACGCCGTCGAACCCGCTGACCGAACTGGCCGACATCGAGGCGATCGGCAAGATCGCGAAGGCGTCGAACGCGCTGTTCGTCGTCGACAACTGTTTCTGCAGCCCGGTGCTGCAGCAGCCGCTGAAGCTCGGCGCGGATGTCGTGATGCACTCGGCGACGAAATTCCTCGACGGGCAGGGCCGCGTGCTCGGCGGCGCGCTGGTCGGCTCGAAGGAATTCATCATGGGCAAGGTGTTCCCGTTCGTGCGCAGCGCGGGCCCGACGCTGTCGGCGTTCAACGCGTGGGTGCTGCTGAAGGGGATGGAGACGCTGTCGCTGCGCGTCGAGAAGCAATCGGCGAATGCGCTGGAAATCGCACGCTGGCTCGATTCGCATCCGGCGGTTGCGCGCGTGTTTCACCCGGGCCTCGAATCGCACCCGCAGCACGAACTCGCGAAGCGTCAGCAGAAGGCGGGCGGCGCGATCCTGTCGTTCGAGCTGAAGGGGGACACGCCCGAGCAGCAGCGCGCGAATGCGTGGCGCGTGATCGACAACACGAAGCTGATCTCGATCACCGGCAACCTCGGCGATACGCGCACGACGATCACCCATCCGGCGACGACCACGCACGGCCGCATCACGCCGGAAGCGCGTGCGGCAGCAGGGATCAGCGAAGGGTTGATCCGCTTGTCGGTCGGCCTCGAAGACGCAGGCGACCTGCGCAAGGATCTCGCGCGCGGGCTGGAAGGCTGAACGCGGCACGTCACGCATGTCGTGACGTGATTTGACGTGACGCATGGACGAAGGGCCGGTCGCTTGCGTGACCGGCCCTTCGTTTTGGTGTCGATGCAAATCGCCCGGCTTACCCGGCGGGATGCCCGTCCGCATGCGCGTCGTTGCGCATCGCCTCCACCATCCATCGCAGCGTTTCGTCGAGCGGCGTGACGGGCAGCTCGCCCACCGCGCGCCGCAGCTTGTCGCGCGACCCGCTCAGGCGCTTCACCTCGTTGTGCCGCACGAAACGCGGATCGATCGTCACGTCGATCACGTAACCGGCGATGCGCGACAGCATCGCCAGCACTTCCTTCAGCGAATACGCGCGCTCGGAGCAGACGTTGAACGTCTCGCCGGCCGGTGCGGCCTCGACCAGCTTCAGGTACGCGGCCGTCACGTCGCGCACGTCGGAGAAATCGCGGCTCACGTCGAGATTGCCGAGCGAGATGCGCGGTGCGTTGCGCGCGTAGTGCGCGACGAGCTTCGGCAGCAGGTAGGCATCGCTCTGGCCGACGCCCGTGTAGTTGAACGGCCGCGCGATCACGATCGGCAGCCGGTCGGCCCACAGCTTCGCCGCGTATTCCATCGCGAGCTTGCTGACCGCGTAGTCGTTCGCCGGGGCCGGGGCGACGGTTTCGTCGAGCACGCCGGCCGTCGAGTTGCCGTAGATATTCGCGCTGCTGGCGAGCAGCACGGCCGACGGGCGTCGGTCGAGGCCCGCGAGCGCGGCCAGCAGGTTGCGCGTGCCGACGATGTTGACCGCGTAAGTCTGCGACGGCTCGTCCTGCGCGACGTGCGCGCGCGCGGCGAGATGCACGACCGCATCGGGCCGCGCGTCGGCGGCCGCCGCGCGCATCGCATCCGCATCGAGCAGGTCGACGGGCAGCAGCGTGCAGTGCGCGAAAGCCGGATCGTCGGGCCGTGCCGTGCCGGGCGCGACCGTGCCCCAGACCTCATAGCCGGCCGCCTGCAGGCGTTCGGCCATGTAGCGGCCGGTGAAGCCCGTCAGGCCGGTGACGAATGCACGGCGCGACGGGCGTCCGGCTTCAGAACGTGTCATGGTGTTGATTCCGCGTCAAATCCGCTTCGACCATCATCTGGCAAAGTTGTTCGAGCGTCGTCTTCGGTTCCCAGCCGAGTTTGGCTTTGGCCTTGTCCGCGCAGCCGATCAGCAGGTCGACCTCGGCAGGGCGGTAGAACTTCGGATTCACTTCCACGAGCACGTTGCCGGTCGCCGCGTCGAGGCCGCGTTCCTGCTCGCCCTTGCCGGTCCATTCGATCTGGTAGCCGGCCGCCGCGAACGCCATCCGCACGAAATCGCGTACGGTCTCGGTGCGGTTGGTTGCCAGCACATAGGTATCGGGTTCGTCGGCCTGCAGCATGCGCCACATGCCTTCGACGTACTCGAGCGCGAAGCCCCAGTCGCGCTTCGCGTCGAGGTTGCCGAGCTCGAGGCGGGTCGCCTTGCCGAGCTTGATCTTCGCGATGGTGTCGGTGATCTTGCGCGTGACGAACTCGCGGCCGCGCAGCGGCGACTCGTGGTTGAACAGGATGCCGCTGCTGCCGAACAGGCCGTACGACTCGCGGTAGTTCACCGTCATCCAGTGCGCGTACAGCTTCGCGACGCCGTACGGGCTGCGCGGATAGAACGAGGTCGCTTCCGTCTGCGGAATCGACTGCACCTTGCCGAACATCTCGGAGGTCGACGCCTGGTAGAAGCGCGTCTTCGGGCTCACGACGCGGATCGCCTCGAGCAGGTTCAGCGGACCCAGGCCCGTCACTTCGGCGGTCGTCGCCGGCTGGTCGAACGACACGCCGACGAAGCTCTGCGCGGCGAGGTTGTACAGCTCGTCGGGCTGCGTGCGTTCGAGCAGGCGCAGGCTCGAGCCGGCGTCGGTCAGGTCGTGCTCGACGAGCGTGAGGTTCGGGTGCGTGTCGACGCCGAGCTCGGCGATGCGCCAGAAATTCACCGAGCTGGTGCGGCGGTAGGTACCGGTGACTTCATAGCCCTTGTCGAGCAGCAGCTTGGTCAGGTAGGCGCCGTCTTGCCCCGAGATCCCGGTGATGATGGCCTTCTTGCGAGTTTGGCTCATGACGTTGTCCTGGTAGAAACGATGGATGATGAAATTCAGGCGGTCGTGCCGGCGGCGGCCGGCAGCGCGCGGCGTGCGGGGCCGCGCGTCAGGCGCCGTTCGAAGCCGTACCAGCTCACGGTCGCGTACGCGAGCGTGATCGCGAGTGCCAGCGCGGCCGTGACGAAGCGGTTAAGGTGCAGCGGCCACAGCGCATACAGCACGCTGAGGTGGATCAGGTACACGGTGTAGCTGACGGTGCCGACGTAGACGAGCATCGGGTTCGTCAGCACGCGCTGCACGAGGCCGCGGCCGCGCAGCGCGATCACGACGATCGACGTGCACAGCAGCAGCGAGATGCTGTAGAGCGCGGCATTCGACAGCGGCGTGTTCGCGGCGCGAAAGCGCGGGAACGACAGGTGCAGCCAGCCGAGGATCGCGAGCGACACGAGCGCGCCGACGATCGCGAGCGGATAGAACGGCTCGAGCGCGCGCCGGTCGCGGCGCAGCACGATCGCGAGCAGCGCGCCCGCGGCGAGCAGGTCCATGCGGAACGGCGTCAGGTAGTAGATCGGCCAGAACGAGTCGAACCACGGCGTCGCGATCGCGCGCAGCACGGGGGCCGCGACGATCAGCGCGGCGGCGACCCACAGCAGCGCGCGCTCCGAGCACCACAGCACCACGAACGGCCAGAAGATATAGAACTGCTCCTCGACCGCGAGCGACCACAGCACGTTCAGGCTGTCATGGCCGATGCTGCCGAGCGACAGCCCGATGTTGGTCGAGAAGAACGCGAACCACGGCCAGTGCGGCAGCCAGCCTGCGCCGAACAGGATCGTCGACACCACCAGCAGCAGCACGTACGGCGGCAGGATGCGACGCACGCGGCGTGCGTAGAAGTGGCTGAAGTACGACTGCCCGCGCGCCTTGCGATCGAGCAGGATGCCGGTGATCAGCAGCCCGCTCAGCACGAAGAACAGGTCGACGCCCATCCAGAGCGGCGCCTTCAGCGCGTGCTGCAGGAACACGGCGCCCACCGCGATCGCGCGCAGCCCGTCGAGCTGCACGATGCGGCCGTGTTGCGGCGGGGTGAGGTCTGAGGGTCGCGAGATGCCCGTCATCGCGCCGCTCCTTCGCGACGCGCGACGTGAGCCGGGGCGTGTCGCACATCCGATGCGTAAACGTGAACGTAATGCATGCCATTAAATGAAATATCGAATCGAAATCGATTCTAGGGAAAAGAAATCGGCAAAAAAACGCGCGTCATTTATCTGACGGCAAATATCCAAATGCCGATTATTCCTGTCGCGGGATGAAAGGTCGGCGCCCGGGCGGCCCCGTCAGGCGGTGGAAGGCGGCATTTTCTACGGGGCGGAAACCGAAGGGCGGTCGTTATTGCCGCTTTCGGGCGCCTTTTCGGCTCTGTTCCGGTTCGATATTTCACGCGGAAACATCCCCAAATATTTCCAAATTTCTTGTGATTATTTTTGCTTGTAACCTGCATCGCGACGTTTGAAACCCATTTAGCGACAGGGTGCGCCGGCGGCAGTCCTTGCGGCGGCCCGGCCGCTGTTGCATCAAGTATGGAGAAGCGCATTGCGACGTCTGATTCTGGTAGGCATGACGGTATGCGTGACGCTGCTGACGAGCGCCGCACCGGCCGAAACGGTGTTGCCCGCGACGACGTCGTGGATCGGCAATACGTTCGGCTATGGCGACGGCAGCTGGACGCAGATCGACATCCGCGCGATCGCGGTGACGCCTGAAGGCAAGGTGTATACGAATGCGCCGTGGGACGAGAGCGGGGCCGAGGCGAGCGTCTACCAGGACGGGAAGATGCTCGGCTTCGCCGGCGGCACGCACGGCTGGGGCAACCTCGGCGGCAGCGCGATCGCGGTGAACAGCAAGTACGCGTATGTCGCGATCGGTGTCGGCAACGAGCGCGGCCACCTGCAGTCGCCCGGCATCTGGCCGGACAAGGGCAAGCAGTGGTTCGGCATCTCGCGTCGCACGATCGGCGACCTGAAGCAGCCCGCGCCGTTCCGCGCGGCGCCGCAGGTCGCGCCGGGCGGCCGCGCGGACACCGGCCGCGCGCGGATGGCCGCGAGCTTCATGATGATGAACGAGGTCGCGGCGCCCGCGCGCTCGGAAGTGGGCGAGCAGAAGGCGGAAGTCGGCGGCCTCGCAGCCGACGACAAGACGCTGTTCGCGACGAATCCGTCGCGCGACGCGGTGAACGTGTACGACGCGGAGACCATGCAGCAGAAGGGCACGTGGAGCGCGCACGAGCCGGGCCGCCTCGCACTCGCGGGCGACGGCACGCTGTGGCTGCTCACCGATACGCTCAACGGGCCCGCGCACCTCGTGCACGTGCGCGCGGACGGCCGCAAGCTCGACGACGCGCCCGCGCTGCCGGAAGGCACCGACGCGGTGGACGTGGCCGTCGACGCGAAAGGGCGCGTGCTGGTGGCGGACAACGGGCCGCGCCAGCAGATCCTGATCTTCTCGAAAGGCGGCAAGGGTTATGCGCCGTCGGGCACGCTCGGCGAGCGCGGCGGCATCTTCGCGGGCCCGGTGCCGGGCCGGCCGGGGCCGCAGCGCTTCAACGGGCTGACGGGCGTCGGGGTCGACCGCGCGGGCAACATCTACGTGTCGATGAACGGCATCGGGCCGCGCCACGACACGATCGGCGCGGGGCTCGGCGCGGTGCTCGAAAGCTACACGCCGGACGGCAAGCAGCGCTGGCAGGTGCAGGGGCTGCTGTTCGTCGACGGCGCGTGGCTCGACCCGGCGCGGCCGAACAGCGTGTACACGGGCAACAAGCGCTTCGAACTCGACCTGTCGAAGCCGCCGGGCCAGGACTGGAAATACGTCGGTTTCCTGTCGAACCGCTTCAAGTATCCGGACGATCCCGTGTTCCACACGGACCAGTATCCCGGCATGCCGTTCGCACGGCGCCTCGACGGCCGCACGTTCCTGTACCTGACCGACATGTACGCCGATCACCTGAAGATCTACCGCTTCGACGCGAAGCGCGACGGCGAGGTCGCGATTCCGTCGGGCCTGATCGCGGGGCGTGCGCGACCGGTCGACAAGGTGCCGAACAAGCCGCCGGGCGGCGACTGGCTGTGGCGCGACGCGAACGGCAACGGCCGGATCGATGCCGACGAGGCCGAAATCAACACGACGGGCAAGGCGAAGGCGGGCGGCTGGGGCTGGTGGGTCGACACGAAGGGCGACATCTGGCGCACCAGCGACGTGCGCGGCATCCACCGCTTCCAATACGGCGGCGTCGACAAGGCCGGCAACCCGATCTACTCGTACGACAAGGTCACGACCTATCCGATGCCGCAGCCGTTCACGCAGTTGCGCCGCGCGATCTACGAGCCGCAGACCGACACGCTGTACGTGACCGGCTACACGGCCGACGCGCCGCCGCAGCCGGGCATCAACAAGGAAGTGGGGCGCGTGCTGATCCGCTTCGACAAGTGGTCGACGGGCTCGCCGGTCGTGCGTTACCAGGTCGCGCTGCCGTGGCAGCTCGACGCGAAGCCGATCTTCGACCTGATCGGGCTCACGGCCGAGGGCCGCTACCTGTTCGGGGTGGAGCCGGTCGGCAAGATCCACGTGTACGACAAGGAAACCGGCAAGGAAGTGGGCGTGATGAGCCCGGGCGCCGAGGTCGGCAAGGCGTCCGGCTGGGTCGACGTGCCGTTCGGCATCAGCGCGTTCCGGCGCGAGAACGGCGAGTACCTCGTGTTCGTCGAGGAAGACGCACGCGGCAAGGTGCTGATGTATCGCTGGAAACCGTGACGGGCGACGTCACACAAGGCAGAAGCATGGACAAAGGCATACTCAAGAACGTTTCGATCAACTTCATCGGGCTGATCCTGCCGACCTTCGTGTCGCTGGTGACGGTGCCCGCCTATATCCACGCGCTCGGCGTCGAACGCTACGGCGTCGTCAGCCTCGTGTGGACGCTGATCGGCTATTTCGGGATCCTCGATCTCGGGATGAGCATGGCCGCGCAGAACCACATCTCGAAGGCGCTCGCGAGCGGCAACGCCGACGAAAGCGCGCGCGTGTTCTGGAGCGCGTTCTGGCTGAACCTCGGCACCGGCATCGTCGGCGGGCTGCTGATCTATTTCGGTGCGTTCGTCTACACCGCGTACTTCACGAAGGTGTCGGCGGCGATGCAGCACGAGGTGTATCTCGCGCTGCCGTGGCTCGCGCTCGCGATTCCGCTGGCGAACGTGTCGTGGGTGTTCGCCGGCGCGATCAACGGCGCCGAACGCTTCGGCGTGTTCAACACGAACCAGACGATCGGCACGTTCCTGTTCCAGCTGCTGCCGCTCGGCGCCGCGTGGTGGATCGCGCCGAACCTGCAGACGGTGCTCGCCGCGGCGGTCGTCGCGCGGCTGATCGCGGCGGTGATGCTCGGCCAGGCCAGCATCAAGGTGCTCGGGATCCGGCGCATCGATCCGCCGCAGTGGGGCACCGCGAAAGGGCTGTTCAACTTCGGCGGCTGGATGCTGATCGCGAGTACGACGAGCATGATCGCCGACACGCTCGACCGCGTGATGCTCGGCGCCGGCATGGGCGCGAAGTTCGTCACCTACTACACGGTGCCGCAGAACCTCGTCACGCGCCTGAACATGCTGCCGAACGCGCTCGTGCGCACGCTGTTCCCGCGCCTGTCGGCGGTGGGCCGCGACCATGCGGACACGCTCGCGCGCCAGTCGCTCGAATTCCTGAACGGCGTGTTCACGCCGGTCGGCATCGTCGCGATCTTCGCGCTCGCGCCGTTCCTCACGCTGTGGGTGGGCGCGGATCTCGCCGCGCATTCGGCGCCGGTCGGCCGCGTGCTGGTGATCAGCGTGTGGCTCGTCGGCCAGGCGAGCGTCACGCGGATCCTGATCCAGTCGCAGGTCAACCCGGCCCGCGCGGCGTTCGCCGGGCTCGTCGAGATGCCGTTCTTCGTCGGCGGCCTGTGGTTCGGCATTCATCACTTCGGGCTGATCGGCGCGGCGGTGGTCGTCGCGGCGCGCGCACTCGTCGACTACGGCGTGCTGCTGTACCTGTCGGCGATCCGGATGCGCGCGATCGTGCTCGACATGCTCGCGCACCTGGCCTTCCTGCTCGCAAGCCTGTTCCTGGCGCAGGCGTGGCCGGGGCTCGTCGAGTCGATCGGCATGTGCGCGGTCGTGCTGCTGTTGAATGTTGCGTGGTCGCTCACGATGACACCGGGGTTGCGTGCGCTAGTGCGCGACTTGTTCGTCCGTCTCAATGCGAGGAGAACAGTATGAATCGCGATCTGGCGGAACACGCCGTATTGAATCTCGCCACCGCCGATGCGGCCGTGGCCGAAGCGGGCGACGCCGCCGCGCTGCGCCGGGCGCTGCCGGCCGAACGGGCCAGCGCGCGCCATCCGACGCGCGCGCTGCGCGTGGCGATCGTCCACGACTGGCTCGTCACCTATGCCGGAGCCGAACGCGTGCTCGAGCAGATCGTCGCGTGCTTTCCCGACGCGGACCTGTTCAGTCTCGTCGACTTCCTCGACGATCGCGCGTTCGTGCGCGGCAAGCCGGTGACGACGTCGTTCATCCAGAAGCTGCCGTTCGCGCGCACCAAGTACCGCAGCTACCTGCCGCTGATGCCGCTCGCGATCGAGCAGCTCGACGTGTCCGAGTACGACCTGGTGATCTCGAGCAGCCACGCGGTCGCGAAGGGCGTGCTGACGGGGCCCGACCAGGTGCATATCAGCTACGTGCATTCGCCGATCCGCTATGCGTGGGATCTGCAGCACCAGTATCTGGAACAGTCGAACCTCACGCACGGGCCGAAGTCGCTGCTCGCGCGGATGATCCTGCATTACATCCGCAACTGGGACACGCGCACCGCGAACGCGGTGGACGGTTTCGTCGCGAACTCCGCGTTCATCGCCCGGCGCATCAAGAAGGTCTACCACCGCGACGCGGCGGTGATCTTCCCGCCGGTCGACGTCGACGCGTTTTCGCTGAACGCGGAGAAGGAGGATTTCTACCTGACCGCGTCGCGGATGGTGCCGTACAAGAAGATCGACCTGATCGTCGAAGCCTTTTCGCGCACGCCCGAGCGCAAGCTCGTCGTGATCGGCGACGGCCCCGAGATGCAGAAGATCCGCGCGAAGGCGGGCCCGAACGTCGAGATCATGGGCTACCAGCCGTTCGCGGTGCTGCACGACCGGATGCGGCGCGCGAAGGCGTTCGTGTTCGCGGCCGAGGAGGATTTCGGGATCTCGGTGGTCGAGGCGCAGGCGTGCGGCACGCCGGTGATCGCGTACGGCAAGGGCGGCGCGCTCGAAACCGTGCTCGACCCGCAATCGGACCTGAACCCGACCGGGCTCTTTTTCGACGAACAGACGCCGCACGCGATCGTCGCGGCCGTCGACGATTTCGAGCGTGCGCCGCAGCGCTTCACGCCGACCGCCTGCCGCACGAACGCGGAGCGGTTTTCCGCCGATACGTTCCGGCGGCGCTTCCTCGACTACGTGGAGGCGGCGCTGCCCGGCTCGACCGCGCAGCGCGGTACGGCGATCGCGCCGATGCCGGCCGCGCGCGGCCCGGCGACGCTCGTGCTCGACCAGAGCGGCGTGCTCGGCGGCGCCGAGCTGTCGCTGCTCGAGATCATGAAGCACATGCGCGCGAACGCCGATGTCCTGCTGTTCGACGACGGCCCGTTCCGCGCGGCGCTCGACGAGATCGGCGCGCGCGTCGACGTGGTCGACCAGGGCGCGCTCGCGGGCGTGCGCAAGCAGGGCGGCGTATCGGCCGGCGCGTTGAAGCAGCTCGTGCGGCTGGTGCGCGACGTCGCGCGCCGCGCACGCCGCGCCGAGGTGATCTACGCGAACACGCAGCGCGCGATGGTGGTCGCCGCGCTGGCCGGGCGGCTCGCGCGCAAGCCGGTGGTGTGGCACCTGCGCGACATCGTCAGCACCGACCATTTCGGCAGCAAGCAGTTGATGGCCATCAAGTACTGCGCGCGGCTCGGCGTCACGCGCGTGATCGCGAACTCCGATGCGTCCGCGCAGGCGTTCCGGACGTTGACGGGCTTCACGCCGCAGCACGTCGACGTCGTGTTCAACGGCATTTCGGCCGAGCCGTTCGACGCGCTGGAAGGCGTCAGCCAGGCCGCGCTGCGCACGCGCCTCGGGTTGCCCGAAAACGCGTGGCTCGTCGGTTCGTTCAGCCGCCTCGCGCACTGGAAAGGGCAGCACGTGCTGCTGGAAGCCTCCGCGCGGCATCCCGACATGCACGTGGTGCTGGTCGGCGCGCCGCTGTTCGGCGAGGACGAATACGCGGCGCAGCTGCACGAATACGTCGCGCGGCACGGGATGGACGAGCGCGTGCATTTCCTCGGGTTCCAGCGCGACGTGGCCGCCTGCATGACGGCGGTCGACGTCGTCGCGCACACGTCGATCACGCCCGAGCCGTTCGGGCGCGTGATTGTCGAGGGGATGCTCGCGCGCCGGCCGGTCGTCGCGGCCCGTGCGGGCGGCGTCGTCGAGATCATCGAGGACGGCGACAACGGGCTGCTCTGCGCGCCGGGCGACGCGGCCGCGCTGGCCGACGCGCTGGCTACGCTGAAGCGCGACGGCGCGCTGCGCGAGCGGCTCGTCGCGAGCGGGCGAGCGACGGCGGTGCGCCGGTTCGGCACCGAAACCTACGTGGAGCGGGTCGAGAAGATCCTCGCGGATACGGCGAAGGCCGCGAAGGCGAAGAAGCGGTAAGCGGCGCGAGCCGGCGGGAAACGGGCCCTCATGCGGCGGTGTGCTGCGTGGGGGCTTTGTGTTTCAGCGTAGGGGGCCTTTGTCGGGCGGGTGGTGGGCAGGTTGTTGTGCGCCGCGTGGGGCGTGCTTGGCCGGTCGTTGATTGGGACGGCGTGGTTGGCGACGCGAGAAGGCGGCGCCAGAAGGTGACGCCAGAACGTGACGCCAGAAGGCCGCGCCCAGGCAGTCCCGATGGTGAAAGGCGGTCGAGGGCGGCTCATGCGGGCCGTAGCGCGGCCCGACGCCCGAAGGCTACCCACCCCCCGCCAACCCGGTATGCCGGCGCGCTCAGGCCATGAAAAAGCCCCCGCGCAGCGCACCGCCGCGCGAGGGCTCGGGAAAGCGTTCCGGCCGGATCAAACAGCCCGTTCGGGCGCCGGCGTCACGACCCGAGCGGGGCGAGCCGGCTTGAAGCTGGCCGACCACGTCATCGCGGGCCGTTCGAACATCCGGTAGAACACATACGCGACCGGGATCGCGGCGGCCATGAACGCGAACGACGGCCAGATCGACAGCTGCAGCTCGGAATGGAACAGCACCGAGCCGAGGCAGACGAACAGCGGCAGGTGGATCAGGTACAGCGAGTAGCTGAAGTCGCCGAACCAGCTCAGCACGCGCAGCGGCGGCGTCGGGCGCGGCGGACGGGCAAGCGCGCGGTACAGGAAGCACGCGAAGCCGGCCGACCACAGCTGGAACGCGCCGTACTGGCCGAAATGGAACGCGCCGCAGCCGGCGGCCAGCAGCACGGCGGCCGCGCCGTACCACGCGCGCGACGGCACGGCGGCCGCGCCGCGGGCCGGCTGCGCGCGCACGTCGGCGATCCACGCGCCGATCGTCCAGGACAGCCAGTACGACGTGAAGAACTGCAGGTCGTGCCGTTCAAGCAGCCACGCCGACGCGACGTTGACGAGCGCGACCGCGGCCACGACCGCCGGCATGCCGATGCGCCGGCGGATCGCGAACAGCAGCGGGTAGATCGCGTAGAACTGCACTTCGAGCGACAGCGTCCACAGCGCGCCGTTCGACCCGTATGTGTAGCCGGCAACGCCCTGCAGCGAGAACAGGTTCACGAGGAACGCGACGAGGCCGACGTCGCGGATCTTGTGGCTGACGGGCTCGATCTGCAGGCTGACCGAGTCGAGGGCGAGCGTAAACAGCAGCGCGGCGAGCAGCACCGGGTAGATGCGCGCGAACCGGCGCACCCAGAAGTTCGGCGCGTCGAGCCGGTACGCGGGATCGGCCGCGAGCTTGAGCGCCGCGTTGCGATGGATGCAGTAGCCGCTGATCACGAAGAAGATCGGCACGCCGGCGGAGCCCCACGCGAACGGGAAGGTCAGGTAGCCGGCGATCGCGCTCGGGGTGAGCGCATGGCCGTAAGCGTGATGGAAGCTTTGCATGCCGACCCAGACGACCTGGCGGCAGTGGAAATAGGCGACGAGCAGCGCCGCGAAGCCGCGCATCGCGTCGATCACGTGTTCCTTGTGATCGGCGACGGGCGGCGCGGTCAGAGACGATCCGCTGAAAGCTTGCATGCGATTCGATTCCTTGCGACGGATGGACGGGAAGTTTCATCCAATCGTAATGCGCAAGAATTCGATCAATGAATAAAAAAATCTCGCCGGGAAATATCGCAATTCCACATCATGGTTTTATCGCGATCAGAAAGCGGTTCCGCGAGGCGGGTCAATTATTTACCGATTTTTTTCTGATAGTTTGAAGCTCCAGTTGATTGATGCAAGGAGCGGCAAGATGGACATGCATTGGATCGCGAGCGCTGCAGTACTGCTGGTCATGGCCGTGCTGTCGGCGTACCGTGAGGCGCTGAAGAACGAACCGATTCGCCCGGGTCTCGAACGGGGCGGCGTGCCCTATATCGAGGAATTTGAATCGTAAGAATTTGTATCTGGAAAATCGGTAATTTGTTTCTGCCTCGGCACTCGGTTCGGCAATATCGACCGGGTTGAAAGGATTATATTTTTTCCGGAATCATTGGGCAATCAGTCCATATCGAAAATGAGCGGAGTCGAATTGGCAGTACCGTCGATTCTCGATATGCCGTTCGGAACACAATCGCGCCGGGTCGCTGGTCGACGCGGCGCAGTCAACGCAATCAGGATGCGAACATGTTGAAAGTCACCAAGGCCGTGTTCCCCGTCGCCGGTCTCGGCACGCGGTTCCTCCCGGCAACGAAGGCGAGCCCGAAGGAAATGTTGCCCGTCGTCGACAAGCCGCTGATCCAGTACGCGGTCGAGGAAGCGATCAACGCAGGTATCACCGAGATGATCTTCGTCACCGGCCGCAGCAAGCGCGCGATCGAGGATCACTTCGACAAGTCCTACGAGATCGAGGCCGAGCTCGAGGCGCGCGGCAAGGAAAAGCTGCTCGAACTGGTGCGCGGCATCAAGCCGAGCCACGTGAACTGCTTCTACGTGCGCCAGCCGGAAGCGCTCGGCCTCGGCCACGCGGTGCTGTGCGCGGAGAAGCTGGTGCACGGCGAGCCGTTCGCGGTGATCCTCGCGGACGACCTGCTGCACGGCGAACAGCCGGTGCTCAAGCAGCTCGTCGACGTGTTCGACCACTATCACAGCTCGGTGATCGGGGTCGAGACGATCCCGCGCGAGGACAGCCGTTCGTACGGTGTCGTCGAGGGCCGCGAATGGGAAGAGGACATCATCAAGCTGTCGGGCATCATCGAGAAGCCGGCGCCGGAAGATGCGCCGTCGAATCTCGGCGTGGTCGGCCGCTACGTGTTCATGCCGACGATCTTCGATCACCTGCGCAAGCTCAAGCCGGGCGCCGGCGGCGAGCTGCAGCTGACCGACGCGGTTCAGTCGCTGCTCGCGAACGAGCAGGTGCTCGCGTATCGCTACTACGGCACGCGCTTCGACTGCGGCAGCAAGATCGGCTATCTCAAGGCCACCGTCGAACTCGCGCTCCAGCATCCGGAAGTGAGCCGCGAATTCGAGGCCTACCTGCGTACCTGCTTGCCCGCGCTGGCTGCTGTCGCCTAAGCAGCCGCGCGCTCCGTTGTTTCAGGTGGTGGTTGTTCCGTTGGCCCCGGCCGCTCGCGCGCCGGGGCTTTTTTGCGTGTGCGGGTGCACCAGTGCACGATCGCCGTGCGTGCGGTCGGGGTGCGTGTCGTGGCGGACCGGCTTCAGGATCGGGGTGGCGTGCGGAGCGGGGCGCGCCGACGAGAGCGGACGTCACGGCTGAAACCGGTGCCGCGACGGGCGCCCGGATCACAGGATCGGCGGTTCGATTGCGCGATGCGCATCGACGTTCGTGACCGCATCGTTTTTGCCGGCGCCGGTCGATGACGCGACGGCTCGAGTGTTGAGCGTCAGCGCCGGGGTGTGGCGTGAAGCACCGCTTCCCCGCTCAACCGTTGCCGCGAACGTGCCGTGTTCAACGCGCCGACGTGCTCGGCCGTGCGACGAAATACCGGGCCAGCATCGCGGCGACCGGCTTCTTGAAATCGAGCAGCCGCTTTTCCAGATAGCGCCAGGACAGGTGCGCGAGCAGCACGGCGAGCGCGAACTGCAGCATCTCGGGTAGCGTGTCGCGGACGATTTCAGGGATGGCCACGTGCCCGACGTGCGCCGGCAGCACGCCGAAACGCGCCGGAATCAGGTTGTGGAACAGGTAGAAGCCGTAGCTGATCGTGCCGAGATAGGCGAGCGGCGCCCAGTCGAGCAGCGCCACGACCGGATGCTCGGGTTCGCTGACGATCCACAGCAGCAGCGCGCCGAGCGATGCGGACAGGCCGAGATCCGCGAGCCCCGCGATCGCGTCGGGCAGGGGCGTGCAGGCAGGCAGCACGAGGAAGAACACGACGCCGGCCGCGCCGAGCCAGCCGGGCGGAACGCGGCGCACGGCGGCCGCTCCGCGATCGGCGAGCGCCATCGCGCCGACGCCGCCGAGCGCGATCAGCGCGAAATTCCACGGGGAAAACGCATAGATCAGCACCGGCGACGCGTCGCACAGGTAGAGCGCGAGATGCGCGAGCGCGCACAGTGCGATGGCTCCGATGCCGAGCGCGACGTGTCGCGCGGCGGGCACCGCGAGCAGCGCGAGCGGTGCGATCAGATAGAACTGCTGTTCAACCGCGAGGCTCCAGAAGTGCGACGTGGAGCCTGGCCAGCCGTCCTTGACGGCGCCGATCCAGTAATTCGACAGGAACGCCGCGTGCCACGCGAGCCCGAGATTGACGCCGCGCTGGTAGAACAGCGCGTGCGCGATCGCGAGCGCGGCGAGCAGCAGGTAATAGACGGGAAAGATTCGCAGCGCGCGTTTCGCGAGGAACAGCGCGAGCGCGTGGCGACGCGTCATGGTGTCGCGCTCGACCGCCTGGCGGTTGCGATGCAGCTCGCCGACGATCAGGAATCCGCTGATGAGGAAAAACGTCCACACGCCAAGCTTGCCGACGTCGACGGCAAGGACGTGGCCCTTGTGGGACAGGAAAACGAGGATGACGGCGAGGGCTCGCAGGCCGTCGAGTCCTTTGACGTATCTGGCTTCGCGCATGGAGGCATCCGGGCATTGAGCGAGCCCAGTATAGGTGCGCAAATATCGAACGTAATTCGCATTCGGGTGCCTACGTGAAGGCGTTTTTTGATGCTGGAGCGTCGATGAAATCGGTCGCATGCAAAAAAACCTGCGGGAAACCCCGCGAAAACGCATAAAAGTACTGCACGAAGCGTCAAGGCGCTTGTAGAATCCGGCGTTGAAGCGCGCGCGTTGCACGCTTCGTGTATCCAACGACCACACCTGGTAGGAGAAACATGGCGACTTCCGCAAAAAAGGTGGCCAAGAAGGCTGCCGCACCGGCCACCAAGAAAGTGGCTGCCAAAAAGGCTGCGCCCGCGAAGAAAGTAGTGGCCAAGAAGGTCGTCGCGAAGGCGGCACCGGCCGCTCCGACGCCGCTGAAGGACAAGTTCACGAAGGCATCGCTCGCAACGCACATCGCTGAGCGCGCAGCTGTCGAAGTGAAGGCTGTCAAGGCAGTGCTCGTCGCACTCGAGAACGTCGTGCTGGGCTCGGTCCACAAGAAGGGCGCGGGCGAGTTCACGCTGCCGGGTCTGCTGAAGATCACGGCGCAAGTCGTGCCGGCGAAGAAGAAGCGCTTCGGCAAGGATCCGTTCACGGGCGAAGAGCGTTGGTTCCCGGCGAAGCCGGCCAGCGTGCGCGTGAAGGCACGTGCGCTGAAGAAGCTGAAGGACGCGGCAGCGTAATGCTGCGCAGTGGCTGCCGAATGCATATCGGCAGCCGCTGCGATGTCCGACGATCCCCGCACGCGAAAGCGTGCGGGGATTTTTATTGCGCTGCGCAAATCGCGCGGCAGCGAAGCAGCGAAGCAGCGAAATGGCGGAAGGCCGGTTCGACGCGTGACGCACGACGGAAGATGCGCCGCGCACGCGCGATGACGAACGGCAATCCTCCGCGCGCTTGCAGCAGATCCGCCGCTGCCCGTCGCGTGCGCTGTGCCGGTTGCGTGCGCATCGCGAGGCACGTGCATCGTGACTGAATGCATTCCCGACGAAATCGCCGCCCAGGTCGGCGCCGCGTGCGACACGATCGAGCGGCATCTCGGCGCGACGCTCACGGCAATCCACCTGTTCGGATCGGCGCTCGACGGCGGACTGAAGCCGCGCAGTGACGTCGACCTGCTGGTGACAGTGTCGACCCGGCCGGACGAATCGACACGGCACGCACTGATGCTCGACTTGCTGGCCGTGTCGGTGCCGCCTGGTCGCGCCGGCGGCATGCGCGCACTGGAAGTGACTGTCGTCGCGCACGATGCGGTCGTGCCGTGGCGTCATCCGGCGCGTCGCGAACTTCAGTTCGGCGAGTGGCTGCGTCACGACCTCGAGGCCGGCATCGTCGAACCGGCGCGTGTCGATCACGATCTGGCGATCCTGTTGACGAAGGTGCGGCAGCACAGTGTCGTGCTGGTTGGCCTGCCGGCGGCGGCGCTTTTCGAGCAAGTGCCCGCACGGGATTTTGTCGCCGCGCTGCTGGCGACGGTCGCGCAATGGAATGCCGAATCAGACTGGCGCGGCGACGCGTGCAACGTGGTGCTCGCGCTCGCGCGCATCTGGTACGGCGCCGCGACCGGCAGGATCGCGCCGAAGGACGTCGCGGCGACATGGGTTCTGGAACGCTTGCCGCAAGCCTACCGGCCGGTTGTCGCGGCGGCGCGTGCCGCCTATCTCGGCGGCGAGGAGGACGCGGCGATCCTGTCGGGCGAACCCCTTGCCGCATTCATCGGCTACGCGCGGCGAACGGTCGAGTCGATGCTGTCGACGTAGCGGCGGATGCCGCGCGCGTGGCCGGCTTGGGGGCGACGCCGATGAAGATCATCGGCAATGGCGCGGCAGTCGCACGCGCATGCGGTCGAGCCGGATGCCTGTCGGCGACCCGGCGCGTCATCGCGCATGCGCCGTGCGACATGCTGCTTCATCAGCCCGCCGTGCCGGCGTAGGCGGCCTTCAATGCGGCGTCGTCGAGCTTGATCATCTGCATCATCGCGGCGGCCACGCGCGTGGCCTTGACCGTGTCCCGGTCGGACACCATCGGGATCAGCGTTTCCGGAACGATTTGCCACGACACGCCGTAGCGGTCTCTCAGCCAGCCGCAGGCGTCGGCCGTGCCGCCGTTGTCGAGCAGGGCATGCCAGTAGCGGTCGAGTTCCGCCTGGTCGGCGCAGCTGACCAGCAGCGAGATCGCGTGGTTGAACGTGTCGGTGCGCGGGTGGCTCATCGCGAAGAACGGTTGCCCGCACAGCTCGAACTCGACCATCCGCGTGCCGTCGGTGCCGGGCACCGTCGTGACGCGCACGACGCGCGAATCCGGAAAGATGCCCGCATAGAAGGCGGCGGCTTCTTCCGCTTCCGCCGCGTACCAGAGGAAAGGCGTGATCTTCTGAATCGTCATGGCGTATCTCCTGTATGAATGGGGCGATGCGCGAACCGCGTGCCGCCGTCGAGACGACGGATGACGATTGCCGAAATCGACACGCTTCGGCACATTGCGATCGCACCGGACGAGCGGTGCCGGCAGTGCGGATGGTAGTCGCTCGGCGGACGGATGGCGACCGGCGCGGCGCTTCGCAAACGGTGTTCCCGGCGCTTGGCAGCCGCCAGGCGCCGCTGCTGGCCGGCGGGCGTGGGTCGGGGCCCGGGTTCCCGTTCCCGGCCCGTGCGGGCGCTGCCGGCACGCGGGAGACGGACGAAAAAAAGCCAGCCGCGGCCGAAACCGGGGCTGGCTTTCCAGGTCGGCGGCAAGGCGTCGGAGACGCCATGCACGCCGGAAACGTACTTCTTAGAACTTGTGACGCAGGCCGAGTGCGACGATTTCCTGCGAGCTCTTGCCGGCGATGCCGTACGAGCCGACCGACGCTTGCGCATCGCTGCCGTCGGCGTTCTTGCCGCTTGCGTGCTGATATGCGCCAACCAGGTAGACGTCGGTACGCTTCGACAGCGAGTAGTCGGCGCCGAGCGAAACCTGATGGTACTTGGCGTCGGTCTGGCCGCTACCCTTCGTGTAGATGTAGCCGAGGCCGAGCAGCAGCGGTGCCGATGCCTGGTACGTGACGAATGCGCGACCCGTGTTGTACTTCTGGTTCGTGCCGAATGCCGAGTTCGCGTCCGCCTTGTACTGCGCGTTGCTGTAGCCGAGGCCGAACGTCACCGGGCCGAATGCATACTGGCCAGCCACTTGAGCGATACCGATCGACGACGACGACGTGTAGGCGTTGTTGATGAACGCGCCCGAACCGTCGAAGATCGCGTCCGACGTGCCGGCCCAGCCGGTGCGCACGCCTGCGGTGCTCAGCGGAGCCGAGTTGTTGGCGTGGAAGTAACCGGCAGCCAGGCCGAGGGGGCCGTTGTTGTAGGCTGCAGCTGCGGCCCACGTCTGACCCTTGCCCGTTGCGCCGGCGACACCGCCGAGTGCGTACATGCCTTCGAACTGGAGGCCGCCCCAGACCGGCGACGTGTACTTGATCGCGTTGCTGACGCGCAGGCTGTTGTCGTTGTTGTCGACGTCGCCCGGCGTGGCGAACACGCTGCCGAAGTAGTTGTCAGCCGTGACTGCCTGGACCAGGTCGACCAGCGGGTCGTACTGGCGGCCCAGCGTCAGCGTACCGTACTGGTCGCTTTGCAGGCCGACGAAAGCCTGGCGACCGAACATGCGGCCGCCCTGGCCCAGTGCACCCGATGCCGAGTTGAAGCCGTTTTCCAACTGGAAGATCGCCTTCAGGCCGCCACCGAGGTCTTCCGAACCCTTCAGGCCGAAGCGGCTACCTTGCAGGTTGCCGCTACCCATCGACCACGAATTGTTACCTTGACCGTCGTTACCGTGAACATAGGTGATCGACGTATCGATCACGCCGTACAGCGTCACGCTCGATTGAGCGTGAGCAGCGCCAGCGGCGCCCAGCAGGGCGAGCGAGAGGGTCGAGAGAGCGAGTTTCTTCATCGTTGAGTATCTCCACGCAAGTGATTCATCGTTTTTTGTTGCGGATTGGAGAATAGCTCAGTGCCATCGACGCAAGAAAGCTTAAAAAATAAAGTGTCTCGAAAAGGTAACAGCGAGAAAAAGTCCATATATATCAAGTACATCAACGACTGTTTCTGTTTTTGAAAAAGTTGACAATTGCTGCGATGCGATTGTTTCACTAGTTGATGCGCATCGCGGCAGGAAGCCTGTTTCAGCCCGTCCGCGCACCGAAACGGAAGCGTGCAAACGTTTGCGGTTGCGGCAACGAATGCGCACGCATGCAAAGAACGTGTCAACGCCGCGCGAATGCGCGCGGGCAGCGTGGTTGCAAAGGGCAGACGCGTGTGCGGGGGCGTGCCGCGATGTTGCGCAAGCGGCGCCTCAGTCGTCGTGCGCGCGATCGCCGGGGCGATCGGTTTGCGCGGAAGCGCTCGGCGCGGCGGTACTTGGGAGCCGATGCGCGTTGCCGCGGGCGGCCGCGAATTCCGCGCCGAGCAGCAGCACGATCGCGGAGAAGTACAGCCACATCAGCAGGACCGCGAACGATCCGGCTGCGCCGAATGCACTTGCGGTGCCCGCACGCGCAAGGTACAGCGCGAACAGCTTCTTGCCGCCGGAGAACAGGATCGCGGACACGATGCCGCCGATCGCGGCGTCACGCCAGGCGACGCGCGCATCGGGCAGGAACTTCATCAGCGACGCGAACGCGCCCGCGAGCACCGCGATGCCGACGAAGAACTGCACGAGGTTCGTGACGATCACGTACGGCGAATTGCCCAGCAGCCAGGTGCCGACGAACGTGATCGCGGTGTCGAGCACGAGCGACACGATCAGCAGGAACGCGACGCCGAGCACGAGCCCGAACGAGATCAGCCGCACGCGCACGAGCCCGAGCATGCTCGACCAGCGGTTCTCGGTGGCCGGCCAGATCACGCTGAGCGCGGCGCTGAGCGACGCGAAGGTGGCCGACGCGCCGATCGCGAGCGCGGCGAACGAGATCAGGGTGGCCAGGCCGCCGCGCTCGCCCGCGCGGTGCGCGTTCTGCACGATCGTCTGGATGCTGGCCGCCGCGTCGTCGCCGATCAGCTGGTGCGCCTGTTCGAACACCTGGCCGCGCGCGGCATCGTCGCCGTAGAACCAGCCGGCCACGGCAATCACCATCACGAGCATCGGCGCGAGCGAGAACGCGGAGAAAAAGGCGATGCCCGCGGCCATCGCGGAGCAGCGGTCGGACGAGAAGCGCTTGAACGCGGTGAGGGCCCAGTTGGCCTGTTCTTGCGCGAGACGGGTGGCTTCGGAGGTGATCTGTCGTTTCATGACGGTTCGGTGGCGCGGGGAACGCGGATCATCGTTGGTAATCAGACAATTCAGTATTGATCCGAAGATTCGAACATAGTTGCGCGAACTGTCTATAATTCCTTTCAGTTTCCTCACCCCCACAATAACGCCGAGACCAGCCATGCTACAAATGTCCCGGCGCCAGTTCCTGAAGGTGACGGCTACGTCGCTTGCCGGATCGAGTCTAGCCCTGATGGGCTTCTCTCCGTCCGAAGCGCTTGCCGAAGTCCGACAGTACAAGCTGGCGCGCACCGTCGAAACGCGCAACACCTGTCCTTACTGTTCAGTGGGTTGCGGCATCCTGATGTACAGCCTCGGAGACGGCGCGAAAAACGCCCGGCCGAGCATCATCCACATCGAAGGCGATCCCGACCATCCCGTCAATCGCGGCACGCTGTGCCCGAAGGGCGCGAGCCTGATCGACTTCATCCATAGCCCGAACCGCCTGACGCATCCCGAGTATCGTGCGCCCGGCTCGGACAAGTGGGAACCGATTTCGTGGAATGACGCGCTCGACCGCATCGCGAAGCTGATGAAGGCCGACCGCGACGCGAACTTCGTCGAGACGGCGGAAGACGGTGCGAAGGTCAACCGATGGCTGACCACCGGCATGCTGGCCGCGTCGGCGGGCAGCAACGAGGTCGGCTACCTGACGCACAAGACCATCCGCAGTCTCGGGATGCTCGCATTCGACAATCAGGCGCGTGTCTGACATGGCCCGACGGTGGCAGGTCTTGCCCCGACGTTTGGCCGTGGAGCGATGACGAACCATTGGGTCGACATCAAGAACGCGGACGTGATTCTCGTGATGGGCGGCAATGCAGCCGAGGCCCATCCGTGCGGTTTCAAGTGGGTAACGGAGGCGAAGGCGCACCGCAAGGCGCGGCTGATCGTCGTCGACCCGCGCTTTACGCGTACGGCCTCGGTGGCCGACTACTACGCGCCGATCCGCACCGGCACCGACATCGTCTTCCTGGGCGGCGTCATCAACTATCTGCTGACGAACGACAAGATCCAGCATGAGTACGTGAAGAACTACACGGACTTCTCGTTCATCGTGCGCGAGGATTTCGCGTTCAACGACGGCATCTATTCCGGCTACGACGCGGAGAAGCACGCGTACCCGGACAAATCGAGCTGGGACTACGAACGCGGCGACGACGGCTTCGTGAAGGTCGACCCGACGCTGCAGCATCCGCGCTGTGTTTACAACCTGCTGAAGCAGCACTACGCGCGCTATACGCCGGACATGGTCCAGCAGACGTGCGGCACGCCGAAGGAGAAATTCCTGAAGGTGTGCGAGATGCTCGCGACCACCGCCGTTCCCGGCCGCGCCGGCACGGTGCTGTACGCGCTCGGCTGGACGCACCACTCGATCGGCGCGCAGATCATCCGCACCGGTGCGATGGTGCAGCTGCTGCTCGGCAACATCGGCATCGCCGGCGGCGGGATGAACGCGCTGCGCGGCCACTCGAACATCCAGGGGTTGACCGACCTCGGGCTGATGTCGAACCTGCTGCCGGGCTACATGACGCTGCCGATGCAGGCCGAGCAGGATTTCGACGGCTACATCAAGAAGCGCGTGCAGCTGCCGCTGCGGCCGAACCAGTTGAGCTACTGGAAGAACTACAAGGCCTTCCACGTGAGCTTCATGAAGTCGTGGTGGGGCGATGCGGCGACCGCCGAGAACAACTGGGGCTACGACTACCTGCCGAAGCTGGACAAGCAGTACGACCTGCTGCAGGTGATCGAGCTGATGAATGCCGGCAAGATGAACGGCTACATCTGCCAGGGCTTCAACCCGCTTGCGGCGTCGCCGTCGAAGGTGAAGACGGCGGCCGGGCTCGCGAAGCTGAAGTGGCTCGTGATCATGGATCCGCTCGCCACCGAAACCTCCGAGTTCTGGAAGCATCACGGCGACTACAACGACGTCGATTCGTCGAAGATCCAGACCGAGGTGTTCCGTCTGCCGACCACGTGCTTCGCGGAGGAAAACGGTTCGCTCGTGAGTTCGAGCCGCGTGCTGCAATGGCACTGGAAGGGCGCGGAGCCGCCGGGCGAGGCGCGCAGCGACCTCGAGATCATGTCGGGGCTGTTCCTGCGCATGCGCAAGATGTACCAGACGGACGGCGGCAAGTATCCGGATCCGATCGTCAACCTGACCTGGCCGTACGCGAACCCGGAAAGCCCGACGCCCGAAGAGCTCGCGATGGAGTTCAACGGCAAGGCGCTCGCCGATCTGCCCGATCCGAAGGATCCGACCAAGACGCTCGTGAAGAAGGGCGAGCAGCTGGCCGCGTTCGCGCAGTTGAAGGACGACGGCACGACCGCGAGCGGCTGCTGGATCTTCTGCGGTGCCTGGACGCAGGCCGGCAACCAGATGGGGCGGCGCGACAACTCTGACCCGACCGGCATCGGCCAGACGCTGAACTGGGCGTGGGCCTGGCCGGCGAACCGGCGGATCCTGTACAACCGCGCGTCGTGTGACGTTGCCGGCAAGCCGTTCGACCCGACCCGCAAGCTGATCGGCTGGAACGGCAGCGCGTGGAAGGGGGCCGACATTCCCGACTTCAAGGCGGACGAATCGCCCGAAAACGGGATGGGGCCGTTCATCATGAACCCGGAAGGTGTCGCACGCTTCTTCGCCCGGGCGGGGATGAACGAAGGTCCGTTCCCCGAGCACTACGAGCCGTTCGAGACGCCGCTCGACGCGAACCCGCTGCACCCGAACAACCCGCAGGCGCTGAACAACCCGGCTGCCCGCGTGTTCCCGGACGACCGCGCGTCGTTCGGCAAGGTGGCGGAGTTTCCGCACGTGGCGACGACGTACCGGCTCACCGAGCACTTCCACTACTGGACCAAGCATGCACGGCTGAACTCGATCATCCAGCCCGAGCAATTCGTCGAGATCGGCGAAGACCTCGCGAAGGAAGTCGGCGTTGCGCATGGCGAGCGCGTGAAGGTGTCGTCCAAGCGCGGCTACATCATCGCGGTCGCCCTCGTCACGAAGCGGATCAAGCCGCTGACGGTCGACGGCAAGAAGGTCCAGACGGTCGGCGTCCCGTTGCACTGGGGCTTCAAGGGTCTGACGAAGCCCGGCTATCTCGCCAATACCCTGACTCCGTCCGTGGGTGACGGCAACTCCTATACACCGGAATTCAAGTCGTTCCTGGTGAAGGTCGAAAAGGCGTAAGGGGAAAGAGATGGCATTGCAACCGCTGGATATCAAGCGCGTCTCGGCCACCACGACGCCACCGCCCACGGTGCGCGAACCGGTGACCGGGAGTGTCGCGAAGCTGATCGACGTATCGAAGTGCATCGGCTGCAAGGCATGCCAGACGGCATGCATGGAGTGGAACGACCTGCGTGACGAGGTCGGCACCAACGTCGGCGTGTACGACAACCCGGCCGACCTGACCGAGCATTCGTGGACGGTGATGCGGTTCTCCGAATACGAGAACCCGGCCGGTGACCTCGAGTGGCTGATCCGCAAGGACGGCTGCATGCACTGCGAGGATCCGGGCTGCCTGAAGGCGTGTCCGTCGCCGGGCGCGATCGTGCAGTACAACAACGGGATCGTCGATTTCCACGAGGAGAACTGCATCGGTTGCGGCTATTGCGTGACCGGCTGCCCGTTCAACGTCCCGCGGATCTCGAAGAAGGATCATCGCGCATACAAGTGCACGCTCTGTTCCGACCGCGTCGCGGTCGGCCAGGAACCGGCCTGCGTGAAGACCTGCCCGACGGGCGCGATCGTGTTCGGCACCAAGGAGGACATGAAGCAGCACGCGGCCGAGCGGATCGAGGACCTGAAGGAGCGCGGCTTCGAGCATGCGGGGCTGTACGACCCGCAGGGCGTCGGCGGCACGCACGTGATGTACGTGCTGCACCACGCGGACAAGCCGTCGCTGTACCACGGGCTGCCCGACAACCCGTCGATCAGCCCGATGGTGAAGCTGTGGAAGGGGATCGCGAAACCGCTCGCGGTGGCCGGCATCGCGCTGACCGCGCTTGCCGGGTTCTTCCACTATGTCCGGGTCGGTCCGAACGAGGTGAGCGACGAAGAGGAACAGGCCGCGCGCGACGAGGCGCGACGCATCAAGGAGGACGCGAAATGAACCACGACGACCCCAACCTGATCGTCCGCTACTCGGCGAACGAGCGCACGAACCACTGGATCACCGCGATCACGTTCGTGCTGCTCGCGCTGTCCGGGCTCGCGCTGTTTCATCCGTCGATGTTCTGGCTGACCGCGCTGTTCGGCGGCGGCCAGTGGACGCGGATCCTGCATCCGTTCGTCGGCCTCGTGATGTTCGTGTCGTTCGCGATCCTGGTGGTGCGCTTCTGGCACCACAACGCGCTCGACGCGGACGATCGCCAGTGGCTCAAGCAGATCGGCGACGTGCTGACCAACCAGGAAGACAAGCTGCCGCCGGTCGGGCGCTATAACGCCGGGCAGAAGCTGCTATTCTTTACGTTGGTCGCGTGCCTGCTGCTGCTCCTGCTGTCGGGAGTCGTGATCTGGCGGCGCTACTTCTCGTTCTACTTCCCGATCGGGGTGATCCGCGCGGCCGCTGTCGTGCATGCCGTGGCGGCCTTCGTGCTGATCGCGAGCATCATCGTGCACATTTACGCGGCGTTGTGGGTGAAGGGCTCGATCGGCGCGATGGTGCGCGGCACCGTCACGCTGGGCTGGGCTCGCAAGCATCACCCGAAGTGGTTCCGTGAAAGCGTGAAATAACGCACCGGAGCGGGGCGGCTCGCCGAATCGCGGCGGGCTGCTCCGCTCCTTCGCCGGAACCGCCCGAAAGCGCCGATGCGTCGGCGCTTGTTTTTTGGAAGATATTTTTGTGACACAACGCATCCTCGAACCGACCGAGATCTCGACCCTCGATCATTCGGCCATCCCGCGCTTTCGCCTGCCGGAGCGCGCCACCGCGTTCTCGGCGCGCGCCGCGCGGCTGCGCAAGCTGGCCGACCTGAACCCGATCAGCGGCTACCTGCGGCTGATGGCCACCGTCGCCGATGCGCAGCACGCGACGCTGCAAACGCTCGAACTGCCGCTGCCGTCGAAGGAAGCGATCGCGCGTGCGCAGGAGCATTCGATGCCGCTCGTGCCGGCGCTCGACGGCGAGCGCGATCCGCGCTGGCGCGCCGTGCTGTACGAACTGCTCGACCGCGTCGAAGGCGCCGGGCTCGTCAACCCGCAGCTCGCGAAGCTGCTCGACCGGCTGCGCCTGATGGCGCCCGCCGAACTCGACGCGCAAGCCGACGCGATCCTCGCGCTGCGTTTCGCCGAAGTCGACCCGGCCATCGCGCCGTTCCTGATGGCCGCGCTGCAGGTGGTCTGGACGGACCTCGCCAGCCGCGTTCCGCCGGCCGACGTCCCGTATCTCGACCAGCCGGGGCTGTGCCCCGTGTGCGGCACGCATCCGGTCGCGAGCGTCGTGCGGGTCGGCGGCCAGTACCAGGGCTACCGTTTCCTGCAATGCGGGCTGTGCACGACCGAGTGGCACATGGTGCGCACGAAGTGCTCGCACTGCGATTCGACGAAAGGCATCGCCTATCACGGGATCGAAGGCGGCAGCGAAGCGGTCAAGGCCGAATCGTGCGACGAGTGCAAGACCTATCGCAAGATCGGCTATCAGGACAAGGACTACGAGTTCGAGCCGCTGGCGGACGATCTCGCGAGTCTCACGCTCGACCTGCTGATGAACGAAGCCGGCTACCAGCGCAGTTCACCGAACCCGCTGCTGTGGCCGGATGTCTCGCGGGACGCGAATTGACGGCACGGGCCGGGGGGGACGGTGCGCGAGCACCGGCGCCGGCCCGCTGCGAAGCATGAGACTGGAGCCACAACGACGTGACCGAACCCGGTGTGAATGAACTGAATGCGGTACTGGCGCGCGTGCCGTCCGTGGAGCGCGTGCTGTCGTCGGCGCCGCTGCAACCGCTCATCGCGGACTACGGCCGCACGCGCGTGCTGAACGCCGTGCGTGCCGAGCTCGAACGCTGGCGTACCGCCGCG
The DNA here is from genome assembly GCF_002223155.1 of Burkholderia sp. AU31652. NCBI lineage: Bacteria > Pseudomonadati > Pseudomonadota > Betaproteobacteria > Burkholderiales > Burkholderiaceae > Burkholderia > Burkholderia sp. AU31652. Next base: position 1,077,886 of record NZ_NKFG01000005.1, read on the forward strand.
CAACACGATCCGGCGGCGGCCGAGCCGCTCGACGAGCCGCGCATCGCCGCGGCCGTCGCGCGCACGCTGGCCGCGCAGAGCGCGGGCGCGGTGCGCGCCGTGTTCAACCTGACCGGCACCGTGCTGCACACGAACCTCGGGCGCGCTCTGTTGCCCGACGACGCGGTGCGCGCGGTGGTCGACGTGCTGACGCGGCCAGTCAACCTCGAATTCGATCTCGCCACGGGCCGCCGCGGCGATCGCGACGACCTGATCGACGATCTGCTGTGCGAACTGACGGGCGCGGAAGCCGCGACCGTCGTCAACAACAACGCGGCGGCCGTGCTGCTGGCGCTGTCGGCGCTGGCGACGAAACGGGAAGTCGTCGTGTCGCGCGGCGAGCTGGTCGAGATCGGCGGAGCATTCCGCATTCCCGACATCATGAGCCGCGCGGGCGCCAGGATGCGCGAGGTCGGCACCACCAACCGCACCCATCTGCGCGACTACGCGGAAGCCATCGGCCCGCGCACCGCGCTGCTGATGAAGGTGCATTGCAGCAACTACGCGATCAGCGGCTTCACGAAGGAGGCGACGCTCGCCGAACTCGCGCCGCTCGCGCGCGAGCACGGGCTGCCGGTGGCCGTCGATCTCGGCAGCGGCACGCTCGCTGACCTGTCGCAATGGGGCCTGCCGCACGAGACGACCGTGCAGGAAACCGTCGCCGCCGGCGCAAACGTTGTCACGTTCAGCGGCGACAAGCTGCTCGGCGGGCCGCAGGCCGGCCTGATCGTCGGCGATCGCGCGCTGATCGCGAAGATCAAGAAACATCCGCTCAAGCGCGCGCTGCGTGTCGGCAAGCTGACGCTCGCGGCGCTCGAGCCGGTGCTGCGCCTCTACCAGTCGCCCGAGTTCCTGCGCGACCGGCTCACGACGCTGCGGCTGCTGACGCGCCCGCAGCGCGAGATCGCCGAGGCCGCCGAACGCGTGCGTCCGGCGCTGCAGGCCGCGCTCGGCAGCGGTTTCGACGTGACGGTCGAGCCGATGTTCAGCCAGATCGGCAGCGGCGCGCTGCCGGTCGACCAGTTGCCGAGCGCCGGGCTCGTCGTACGCACGGCGGACGGCAAGCGCGGCGGCCGTGCACTGGCGCAGCTCGAGAAACGGCTGCGCGAATGGCCGCGCCCGGTGATCGGCCGCGTCGCCGACAATGCGCTGCGGCTCGACCTGCGCTGCCTCGAAGCCGCCGACGAGGCGGTGTTCGTCGCGCAATGCGTGCCGCTCGCGGGGCCGGCTGCATGATCGTCGGTACCGCGGGGCACATCGACCACGGCAAGACGACGCTGGTGCGCGCGCTGACGGGCGTCGATACCGATCGCCTGAAGGAAGAGAAGGCGCGCGGCATCTCGATCGAGCTCGGTTACGCGTATACGCCGCTCGACAACGGCGACGTGCTCGGCCTGATCGACGTGCCGGGCCACGAGAAGCTGATTCATACGATGGCGGCCGGCGCATGCGGGATCGACTTCGCGCTGCTCGTGATTGCCGCCGACGACGGCGTGATGCCGCAGACGCGCGAGCATCTCGCGATCCTGCAATTGCTCGGCGTCACGCATGGCGCCGTCGCGCTGACGAAGTGCGATCGCGTCGATGCCGCACGCGTGGCCGAAGTGCGTGACGAGATCGCCACGTGGCTGAACGACTCCACGCTGGCCGGCGTGCCGATTTTCGAAACGCGTGCGACGGCTGCGGACGATCCGGGCGTCGCCGCGTTGAAGCGTTACCTGGCTGACGCGGCGATCGCGTGGCGCGCCCGCCGCGACGACGGGCTGTTCCGGCTCGCGGTCGATCGCGTGTTCACGCTCGCGGGGCAGGGTACCGTCGTGACGGGCACCGCGTTCGCGGGCCGCGTCGCGACCGGCGACACGCTCGCGATCGTGCGCACGGGCGGCGCGGCGCGCGTGCGCAGCATCCACGCGCAGAACCGGCCGGTCGAGGCCGGCCGCGCGGGCGAGCGTTGCGCGCTGAATCTGGCCGGGGTCGACAAGGCCGATGTCGAGCGAGGCGACACCGTCGCCGATGCGCGGCTCGTCGCGACCTCGCCGCGTCTCGACGTCGAGCTGACGCTGCTCGTGGATGCGGGGCTCACGCTGACGCACTGGGCGCCGCTGCACGTGCATCTCGGCACGCTGCATCGCGTCGCGCATGTCGCGCTGCTCGACGGCGATACGCTCGCGGCCGGCCAGCGCATGCGCGTGCAACTCGTATTCGACGAGCCGGTGTTTGCGCTGCCGGGCGACCGGTTCATCGTCCGCAATCCGCAGGCGACGCGCACGGTCGGCGGCGGCCGCGTGCTCGATCCGTTCGGGCCGGCGCGCAAGCGTCGTACGCCTGCGCGCCGCGCATGGCTCGACGCGCTGGCCGAATGGCTCGACGCGGGCCGCCTCGATGCGCTGCTCGCGCAGGCGCCGCTCGGCATCCCGCGCGCGATGCTCACGCATCTGACGGGTTTCGCGCCGAATGCGCTGGCCTTGCCGGAAGACGCGCTGGCGATCGGGCCGCGCGACGCCGCGTCGAACGACGGCGCGGTGATTGCCCGGGCGCACTGGCGCGCACTGCAGACGCGGGCGATCGATACGCTGCGCGCGTATCACGAGCGCATGCCCGACGAGCAGGGGCTCGACGCCGCGCGGTTGCGGCGGATGTCAGCGCCGCTCGCCGGCGATGCGCTGTGGCGCGCGCTCGTCGATGTGCTGGTGGCCGGCGGCGAAGTCGCGCGAAGCGGGCCGTGGCTGCACCTGCCGTCGCATTCGGTAAGCCTCGAGCCGCGCGAGGAGGCGCTGGCGCAGCAACTGCTGCCGCTGATTCACGCGGGGCGCTTCGATCCGCCGTGGGTGCGCGACCTGGCCCGTGACACGGGCGCGGCCGAGGACGCGGTGCGCGCGTTGCTGCGCAAGCTCGCGCGGCGCGGTGACGTGCACCAGGTCGTGCGCGACCTGTTCTATCACGCGGGTGTGGTGCGCGAACTGGCGGAACTGGTCGCGCATCTCGCGCCGTTGCGCGCCGGCGGGCTCGATGCCGCGACGTTCCGCGATGCGACGGGGCTCGGCCGCAAGCGCGCGATCCAGATTCTCGAGTTCTTCGACCGGGTTGGGTATACTCGCTTCCACCGCGATCTTCACCTCCTGCGGCCTGACAGCGGTTGGGCGGGTATTCAGGCGTAGGCGCTCGTTGTTCTTTGGGTTCTTTTCCCCACGGAAGGCATTCGTATCCGGTGGTACGGCTGGACTTCAAATCCAGTTGGGGGTGTCAGACACTCCCGGGTAGGTTCGACTCCTGCTGCCTTCCGCCATTCGCCATTCCCGACGCGGAGTAAAATGGCGCGCATTGGTCGATTTTGGTGATTTCATGGATTCGTCCGTATCGCTTCTGCTGGAAGCCGTCGATGCCGACAAGGCAAAGCTGGACGCGGCGCGTCCGCTTCCGCCGCACACGCTGGCGTCTTTGCGCGAAAAGCTGATGCTGGAGTGGACTTATCATTCGAATGCGATCGAAGGCAACACGCTGACGTTGCGGGAAACGAAGGTCGTACTCGAAGGCATTACGGTCGGCGGAAAGTCGCTGCGCGAGCATTTCGAGGCCACCAATCATCGCGACGCGATTCTCTATGTCGAAGAAATCGTCGGCAAGCAGGAGACGCTGTCCGAATGGCAGATCCGGAATATCCACGGGCTGGTATTGAAGGGGATCGACGACGGCGAGGCCGGCAGATATCGCCGGGAGAACGTCGTGATCGCAGGCGCAAGCACGACGCCCCCGGATTTCCTGCATTTGCCGGCTGAAATGGCCGCGCTCATCGATTGGGATACGCAGGCGGGAGCAATGCATCCGGTGGCGCGGGCTGCCGAACTGCATACGCGGTTTGTGAAAATCCATCCGTTTGTCGATGGCAATGGAAGAACGGGGCGGCTGCTACTCAATTTCGAACTGATGAAGTCTGGCTATCCGCCAGCGGTCATTCGCAAGGAAGACCGGCTGGCTTACTACGATACGCTGGACGAGGCGTGCACGACCGGCGACTACAGCGGCATCACGCGCCTGGTGGCCGAGTCAGTGCAGCGCTCGCTCGACGCCTACCTCGGCGTGCTTGGATTGCGCACGTAACGGGCCATTCCGAACACCTCTCAGGCTGGTTCGATCACTGAGGCGTCGTGTCCGGGCCGGTTACTTCAACTCCTGCTGCCTTCCGCCACCCCGTTTCATCTTGTCGACCCGACACGCTTCAATCAACGTGCAATTGCACGACAGCACCGGCGATTGCATTCGCCAAAACTTGATCGGGAAAAGCACTAAAAGTTTGCGATTTTTTTTCGGGCTATAGTCGAATCACTGAAGGTAGACGCGGCGTCCCTTGCCGATACCGTTCAGGTAATGACTGTAGACGGGTGCTGTATGAAAAATAAAATCGACAAGACCGCCGGACCGATCTGGGGCGTGGCTGCAGGACTGCTTCTTGCTGGTGCAGGATTGAGTCTCGGCATTTTCCCGACGTCCCTGCAAAGCTCGGGAAGCGCGAACGACTTCATGGCGTCCGGTATTGCGATGCTGGGCATCTTCCTGGTCGTCTATGCCACACACGAGTTGCGAAGAAGGCGTCCGCACTGAGCGCTCATGTGCTGCTGATCCACCCAGGATGATCCGGGCCGGTTTGCCGGCTCGCGAATACGCACGTCCGTCGCGGGCTACGTCTTGCTGATTTCGTGTTGATAAACGAGTTCGACGATGCGCTTCGTCGGAATGCTGGCGCGCAACCCGTCGACGCTGTCGATCGGAAACCACTTGCATTTCTCGATCTCGTTGTTCGCTTGCGGCGTCTGGTCCGGGCCGACTTCGGCGAAGAACACGTGATGGATCTTCGCGAGGCCGGTGAACTGCATCGAGTAGACGAGATGCTGGCCGGTCATGCCGGTTTCTTCGGATAACTCGCGATGTGCGGCTTCGAGCGGCGTTTCCCCGCGCTTGATCGTGCCGCCGGGAAGGGCCCAGCGCGACGCCGCACGGGCAACGAGCAAGACTTTCTCACCGCGGTAGCAGACGATGGTCGCACGTTCCTTGACCGGGACGGTGCTCGCTTCGGGGGCGTTGGTGGGGGCGGGGGTTTGAGGCATGAAGCAATTCTAACCATCGCGGATCGATCGGCAAAGCGGGTCTGACGTGGTTTGACGATCGATCGTCACCGTCGAGTCTCCGGCCAGGCCGCCCCTGCGTTTCGCAGATTCGAATCCGTGCCCGGCCGGCGCCCGGTCGTCCGCGCCCAGGGGGCGGGACGTCGGCATGAAGTGTGCGATGGCTCGCCCTTCGCTTCGAATCGGGCGACGTTATCCCTCGATGCGGGACATGTCGACGAACATCACTTCCCAGATATGTCCGTCGGGGTCTTCGAAGCTTCGACCGTACATGAAGCCGAGATCCTGCCGGGCGTTGACGTCTGCCTTGCCGCCATGCGCGCCCGCAATGTCGGTCAGCCTGTCCACGCTCTCGCGATCGTCGGCGCTGAGCGCGAGCATGACCTCGCTTTCGCGCCGGGAATCGACGATCGGCTTCTTCGTGAAGCGCGCCCATTTTTCATGCGTCATGAGCATGACGAAGAGCGTGTCCGACAGCACCATGCAGGAACTCGTGTCGTCACTGAACTGCGGATTCATGCTGGCGCCGATGGCGGTGTAGAACGCCGTCGCCTTTGACAGGTCCCGCACCGGCAGGTTGATGAACAGTTGCCTGGACATAGGCGGTTTTCTCCTTCGAGTTGTGGTCGAAACAACGAGTCACGTGCCCGGGTTGCGGTCGCGCGGGAGGTTGCAATCCGGATGTCGTTCAATCAGTTCGTACGGCAGGGTGCCTTTCATGACGTCGCGGCGCCGGCGGCTGAACCCGCTTCTCCCGATCACAGGAGATGCAGGCCGCCGTCGCACTCGATGACGCTGCCCGTGGTGTAGCCATTTCCGATCAGGAAGGCGATGGCCTGCGCGACGTCGTCGGGCTCGCCGATGCGTCCCACGGGCAATGCGCTTGCGTGTTGCTCGAAGAAGGCTTGCCGGGCGTCGTCGGGTAGGCCGTTCCACCACGGCGTCTTCACCACGCCGGGCGAGACCGCGTTGACCCGGGTTGGCGCCAGTTCGCGGGCCAGTACCGGCACCATTGCCTCGATGGCGGCATTGATCGCGGCCAGGCCGCTGGTACCCGGGTTGGCGACGCGCGCGGAAATGGCGGTGACGAAGGTGATGCTGCCCCCGCTGCGCAAGGTCGGCAGGGCCGCCTGCGCCGCCTGGACATGTGGCCAGAACTTCGCGTCGAAGCCGCGCCGCAGGCTGCCCAGATCGAGTTCCCTGAAAGGGCCGGCTCCGTCGCCGCCACTCAATGCGATCACCAGGTGGTCGATGCTCCCGGCGCTCGCGAAGAAGCGCTCCAATTGCTCGCGCTGTGCCCCGTCAAACGCGTCGATACGCACCGATCCGTCGATCGATGCCGTCGCGGCCTGCAACTTGTCCGCATCGCGTCCCGTGGCGATCACGTCGTAGCCGGCGCCGGCCAGTCGCCGGACGGTCGCGAGGCCGATGCCGGACGAGCCGCCCAGTACCACCACCCTGCCAGTGTCGTTGTGCATTGCCTTCCCCGGTGTTTGCGCTACGGTTGTTGCAGCGCCTGGAGATAGCATGCATGCTTGACCGACTATCACTCCAATTGTTTGCGATGATGACTTCCATCATTGAGAATGATCTTCGTCGATTCGATCTCAATCTGCTGCTCGTCTTCCATGCACTCATGCAGGAGCGCCACGTCACGCGTGCGGCGGAGCGGTTGTTTCTTGGTCAGCCCGCGGTGAGCGGGGCGCTGAAACGACTCCGGGCGGCGTTTGGCGACGAGTTGTTCGTGCGCGGCCGGTCGGGCATGGAGCCGACCCCACGCGCGCTGGAGCTTTCCCGGCAGATCGACGCGCTGCTGATCGGTCTTCACGAGACCATGCGGGCGGGGCAACCGTTCGATGCCCGAAACGCCAGCCGGACCTTCCGCATCGGTGTGTCAGAAGCGATAGCGGTCACGTTGTTTCCCGCGTTGTTGAAGATGCTTTCCGCCGAGGCGCCGGGCGTGAAGCTCATCTCCCTGGATACCGACTGCCACCGCGTCTCCAGCATGTTTGAACGAAACGGGATCGAGATTGCGTTGGGGGTGTTCAACGAGTGCGCGCCATGGCAACAGCAGCGCATTCTGCTCGACTGGCGCTTTGTCTGCCTCTACAACCCGAAGCTGATCCGGCCGCGAGGCGAATCGCTGAGCTTGCGCGAGTTTCTGGCGTATCCGCATGCGCTGACTTCGTTCAAGGGCGAGCTGCATGGATTCATCGACGAGCGGCTGGCGTCGCTGGGCAAGCAACGGCGCGTGATATTTTCCAATCCTCACTTTGCGACCCAGCCTTTCATCGCGCGCGACAATCCGGTGCTGGTGACGGTGCCCGACTATATCGCCCGGATCTGGAGCCGTAGCCTGGGCTTGCGCATCAGCCCGTTGCCGTTCGATACGCCGATGCATCAGGTCAGTGCGTTGTGGAAGACCGCGCATCAGGGGGATAGCGGCCTGCGCTGGCTCATCGGATTGACGGAGCAGGCGGCCCGCATGAACTGAGTGATTGGCGCGTGCGTGGCGCGCCGATCCCGGGCAACGCGGACGGGACATACTCGTCCGCCATGAAAAAAGCCGCGCGCCCGATGCACCGGGAGCGCGGCTTGCGGGGGCGCCGGTCAGGCGTCGCGCCGTTACTTCTTTTCCGGCAGGAACCAGTTCATCACGAGCGCGCAGATGCCGCCCGTTGCCACGCCCGATTCCAGCACGTTCTTCAGCGCGTGCGGCAGGCTGTTGAGGATGTCCGGCACTTGCGACACGCCGAGGCCGAGCGCGAGCGACACCGCGATGATCAGCAGTGCGCGACGATCGAGATGGACGCCGGCGAGGATGTTGATGCCCGATGCGGCCACCGCGCCGAACATCACCATCGCCGCGCCGCCGAGCACGGGCTCCGGCACGGCCTGCAGCACGCCGGCGACGACCGGGAACAGGCCGAGCACCACGAGCATCCCCGCGATCCAGATGCCGACGTAGCGGCTGGCGACGCCGGTGATCTGGATCACGCCGTTGTTCTGCGCGAACACCGAGCTCGGGAACGTGTTGAACACGCCGGCCAGCAGCGAGTTCGCGCCGTTCACGAGCACGCCGCCCTTGATCCGTTGCATCCACACCGGGCCTTCGACCGGCTCGTTCGAGATCTTGCTGGTGGCCGTGACGTCGCCGATCGCCTCGAGCGACGTGACGAGGTAGATGATCAGCATCGGCACGAACAGCGCCCATGAGAAGCCGATGCCGAAGTGCAGCGGCGTCGGGACCTGGAACAGCGCGGCCTGGTGCATGCCGGTGAAATCGAGGCGGCCGAGGAACGCGGCCGCGAGATAGCCGATCACGAGTGCGATGACGAGCGCGGTGCTGCGCACCCACACGATCGGCACGCGGTTCAGCAGGATGATCGTGCCGAGCACGAGGCCGGACAGCGTCAGGTTCTCCGCGCTCGCGAAGGTGCCCTTGGCCATCGCGCCATAGCCGCCGCCCATGCTGATCAGGCCGACCTTGATCAGCGTGAGGCCGATCAGCAGCACGACGATGCCGGTGACGAGCGGCGTGATCAGGCGCTTCACGAACGGCAGGATGCGCGACACGCCCATCTCGACGAACGACCCGGCAATCACGACGCCGAAGATCGCGGCCATCACGGTCTCGACCGGCGTGCCTTGCTTGACCATCAGGCTGCCGCCGGCGATCAGCGGGCCGACGAAGTTGAAGCTCGTGCCCTGGACGATCAGCAGGCCGGCGCCCAGCGGGCCGAAGCGCTTGCACTGGACGAAGGTGGCGATGCCGGAAATCACCAGCGACATCGACACGATCAGGGTCGTATCGCGGCTGGACACGCCGAGCGCCTGGCAGATCAGCAGGCCGGGCGTGACGATCGGCACGATGATCGCCAGCAGGTGCTGCAGCGCGGCGACGAAGGCGACCATCGGCGCCGGCCGGTCGTTCGGGCCGTAGACGAGGTCGCGGGCCGAATCTGCGGCGTCGGCGCCGTGGGCGGCGGGTTGGGCGGGGGAGGCGGGTTGCATGGCGAGCGGGCCGGACAAGGTGGAAAGTGCGGCATTTTAGCCGAACGGCCCGCCGGCACCGCTGCAATAGCGGGGATTCGGCGGATCGGGAAAACGGTGGCGGATCGGTGCCCGGGCCGGCCGTGGCCGCGGCGAGCGTCGACTAGCGGGCCCGCCGCGGTGCGGGCGCGGTCGGGGTGCGGGTCGGGGCGGTAATCGCATGGAACCCGGGCAGCTCGGGAATCCGCTGCTCCATGAACTGCAGGAACGTGCGGGTCCGCAGCGGCAGATACCGGCGCGACGCATAGACGAGGTGCAGCGCATGCGGTGGCACCATGTCCCACTTCGGCAGCAACCGGACGAGCTGGCCGCTGTCGATCAGGTCCTGAACGAGCCACGCCGGCCCGCTGCCCACCGCGTTCCCGGCCAGGAAGCATTCCCGCAGCGCCATCGAACTGTTCACGCGATACCGGCCGCGCACCGGAACGACGACTTGCTCGTCGCCGCGCGCGAAGGCCAGTTCGTTGCCGATGTCCGCGCGCGCGTAGCCGACATACTCGTGCTTCGCGAGGTCGTCCGGCTGGCGGAGCTTCGGCGCCCGCGCCACGTACGCCGGCGTGGCGACCAGCAGGCGCGGCGACGACGCGATGTGGCGCGCCACGGCATCCGGCGGCAGCAGCTGGCCGAGGCGAATGGCGACATCGACGCCTTCTTCGACGAGGTCGATCACGCGGTCGGTCAATTGGAGCTCGACCTCGATCTCCGGCCACGCGGCGAGGAATTCGAGCACGAGCGCGTTCAGTCTCAGCTCGCCCAGCCCCAGCGGCGCATTGACGACCAGCTTGCCGACCGGCCGCACCGTTTGCCCGCGCACCTCGGCCACCGCGCTCGCGTATTCGTCGATCACGCGCTTGCAGCGATCGTAGAACCGGCGGCCTTCGTCGGTGGGCGCGAGGCTCGTGGTCGAGCGTTCGAGCAGGCGAACACCCAGTTCCTTCTCGAATGCGGCGACGATCTTGCTGATCGTCGGCTGGCCGGTGCCTTCCTCCCGCGCGACCGCCGAGAAATTGCCGAGCTCGATCGCGCGGACGAACACACGCATGGATCGCAGCGAATCCATCTCATTCCTTTATGGCATGACCCTTATTCAAGTCTCCCATATTCCTGCGCAATGGAGAATGACCTAACGTTCGCGAACCTTCAATCCCTGATGAGGAGTCGACATGAACGAGGCAACGCAATCTTCGGCACTGGACGGTGCGCACGTCGTGGTATTCGGCGGGAGTTCCGGAATCGGCCTCGAGGCCGCGGCCGCCGCGAAGGCAAAAGGCGCCAGTGTCACGCTGGTCGGCCGGGCCCGCGCGAAACTCGAATCCGCCGCACAGGCGATCGGCGGCGCGCGCGTCGCGGTGGCCGACATCGCGGACCGCCATGCCGTGCAGGCCGTATTCGACACGATCACGCGCGTCGATCACCTGGTCGTCACGGCCGGCCGGTTCATTGCCGGCAAGCTGAACGAGACCGATCCCGATCTCCTGCTCGCCGCGTGGCAGGAGCGTATCGCCGGGCCGGTCTACGCGATCCGCGCTGCGTTGCCGCTGATGCCCGCGACCGGCTCGATCGTGCTGACCGGCGGGCAACTGTCGGATCGTCCGGCCGCGCAGGGCACGTCGGTCATTGCTGCCGCCGTGCGCGGGGTCGAGGCGCTGGCGCAGTCGCTCGCGCTGGAACTGAAGCCGATTCGCGTGAACGTCGTCGCGCCCGGCTTCGTCGAGACGCCGCTTTACGACGCGTTCGGTTCGGAAGCGCGCGATGCGATCCTCGCGGGCGCGGCGGCGGCATTGCCCGGCGGCCGCGTTGGGCGCGCCGATGAAGTGGGGGAAGCGATCGCGTTCCTGCTGGGCAACGGCTTCATGAATGGCGAGATCCTGCACATCGATGGTGGCGGGCGGCTGGTCTGAGCCGTGCCTCAGCCTGCCGCGCGCGTGCCGGTGCGACGTGCCGGTGGGCGCGGCGCGCGGCCGTCCGGATACGCGCGCTGGCAGACGGCGATGACCGCATCGCGCAGGCGACGGTGCACGGGGTCGCCGTGCATGCGCGGATGCCATAGCGCGGACACGAGGATCTCGGGCAGGCGCACCGGGATCTCGAAGCTGCGCAGCCCGAGGGCTTCCGTGAGCCCCGGCGAGAACGCGTTGCCGAGGCTCGAGCGCGGCAGGAGCGCGATCAGGTCGGTGCTGGCCGCGACCCGCATCGCATCGGGGTAGCCCGGTACGACGACCTGTACGGAGTGGTTCGAGCCGGCCTTGTTGGTCGAGTCGTCAGCCGGACCGCCGAAATCGCCCAGCTGCGACGCGATCACGTGACGGCAGGCCGCATAGCGCGCGGGCGTGATCCGGCCCGATGCGAACAGCGGGTGCCCGGCGCGCGCCACGGCGACGTGCCAGTCGTGAAACAGCATGCGGGTGTGCAACTCGGGGGCATCGTCGCCGCGTTTGCCGATTTCCAGGTCGACGGTGCCGTCGCGCAACGCTTGCGGATCGCGGTCGGGCTTCGGGACGAAGCGGATGCGCACCTGCGGCGCGATTTCGCCGAGTGCGGCGACCACCGGGCCGGACAGCATTTCCATGAACGAGGCGGCCGCGCGGACGGTGAACGTGGAGGCGTGCGTCGCCATGTCCACGTCGGCCGTCGCCGGCCGCAGCACCGCGCGCGCATCGCTGGCGATCGCATGCACGCGGTCGCGCAACGCGGCGGCGTGCGGTGTCGGCACGAGCTTGCGCCCGGCGCGCACGAGCAACGGATCGGCGGTGGCCATCCGCAGCCGCGTGAGCGTGCGGCTCATTGCCGATGTGCTCAGGCCAAGCCGGCGCGCGGCGCCGGTCACGCTGCCTTCCGACAGCAGCACGTCGAGCGCGGTGACGAGGTTCAGGTCGATGTCTTCCATGGCGACAGGATACGCTTCCGTGCGATTTGACATGGCGTTGGATGCAACTACAAGTTGAATCGGGTGCGTCTGGCGCCTTTCGTGGTGCACACCTATAGTGGCTGCATGACGAAACCCGGCAAAGGCGGAAACCATGCAATCCACTGAATCGAACCGAAACGTCCCTGCGCTCCTGCTCGTCGCGGCCTCGCGCGGCCTCGGGCTCGCGATGGCGGAGGCGTTCCTGGACAAAGGCTGGCGCGTAACGGGCACCGTGCGCGCAGGATCGGGACGCACGAAGCTGCACGAACTCGCCGACCGGTTCGACGGCCGGCTCGACATCGAGACGCTCGACATTTGCGAACCGGTGCAACTGGCCGCGCTGCGCGAGCGGCTGGCGGGCCGGCGCTTCGACATGCTGTTCGTGAACGCGGGCACGACGAACGAGCCCACCGAAACGATCGGCGAAGTGACGACCGACGAGTTCGTGCGCGTGATGATCACGAATGCGCTGGCGCCGATGCGTGTGATCGAGACGCTGCAGGATCTCGTGACCGACGATGGCCTGATCGGTGCGATGTCGTCGGGGCAGGGCAGCGTCGCGAACAACGTCAGCGGGATGCGCGAGGTCTATCGCGGCAGCAAGGCCGCACTGAACCAGTTCATGCGCAGCTTCGCGGTGCGCCAGGCCGATACGCGGCGTGCGATGGTGCTGATGGCGCCCGGCTGGGTCCGCACGGAACTCGGTGGGCCGGATGCGCGCCTGACGATCGAGGAAAGCGTGCCGAGTCTCGTCGACGTGCTGATCGCAAAGCGCGTGCGCCCGGGGCTCGAATATCTCGACTATCTGGGGCGGACGGTGCCGTGGTGACCGCGAACTGACACCGGAAGGCGCGGCCGCCACGAGCGGATTCACCGTCCCCGGGAAACTACCGATATGGTTGCGAGCGCAACTAGAATCGCTGCGTCGCACAACCGGATGCGCTTGACATGCCCGCGTCCGGCGCCGTAAATTGCCCCGGCAGATCTAGATAAGAGACTATCTGTAAGATGGTCTCTCCATGCGTCGATCGCATCTGCAATGTCGAGCCTCTTACAGAACAAATATACGGAGGCCGATTGTGCAAACGATCGCGGTCAAGCTTCATGGCATTGAAGACGTCATCTCCTTTCTCGACACGCGCCCCGGTATCGCGGGCAGGGCGGGACTCGTCTGGTGGCTGTCGCTCGGCGGGCTGTTTCTCGACGCATTTTCCAACTCGGCATTGAGCGCCGGCCTCGGGCCGATGACGCACGAATTGCATCTGTCGGCCGCGCAGGTCGCGTGGATGACGTCGTTTGCGTCGTGGGTCGCGATCGCGTTCAACCCGATCGGCGGCTGGATGGCCGACCGGTGGGGGCGCGTGCGGCCACTGATCGCCGCGAAGCTGCTGTCGGTGATCGGTGCGCTGCTGGTGGTATTCGCACCGGATTTCAACACGATTCTCGCTGGCCGCTTCTTCGTCGGGATGGCGTACGGGATCGATTTCGCGATCGCGATGGCGATGCTCGCGGAATTCACGCCGGGCCGCCTGAAGAGCCGGCTCAATACGTGGCAGGGCATGTGGTACACGGCCGTCTGCCTGAACCTGCTGCTCGCGCTGCTGTTTCACGCATGGCAGGTCGGCGATTCGATCTGGCGTTACTCGGTGGCGGCCACCGCGGTGTTCGGCGCTGCGATCCTCGCGCTGCAATGCGCATTCCTCGTCGAAAGCCCGATCTGGCTCGCGCGCAAGGAGCGTCTCGACGACGCGGCCCGCGCGATGACGCGCATCTACGGGCAGGCATTCGTTGCCGCGCCCGCGCATGAACGCACGCCGATCGTCAATCCGGCGACGCGCGGCTTCGCGAACGTGCTGCTGATCTTTCGCGGTGTCTACCTGCCACGCACGATCCTGGCCGCGACCGTCCAGATCGGTCAATCGATCGAGTATTTCGCGATCGGTTGGTATTTGCCGCTGATCAGTGCCGCGCTGTTCGGCAAGGACTTCGTATACGCGACGCTCGGCGCGCTCGTGTTCAACCTGTTCGGGATCGTCGGCGGCTTTTCGTCGTCGACGGTCGGCCGCCGGGTCGGCCTGCGCCGCGCGTCCGCGATCGGCTTCGCGGCGGTGTGCGCGATGCTGGTCGTGCTCGGGCTGTTCCATGCGCGCATGCCGCTGTGGCTGTCGGTGGTCGTGCCGTCGCTGTTCATCCTGTTCCACTCGGCCGGCCCCGGCGCGAACGGCAAGAGCCTGTCGTCGCTGTCGTTTCGCGGCGAGCTGCGCGCGGGTGCGAACGGCATCGTCGGCGCGCTCGGCTCGATCGGCGCGGCGCTCGGCCTGCTGGTCTTCCCGCTGTTTCGTGCGCGCTACGGCCTCGAACACACGTTCCTGATCCTGGCGATCGTGCCGTGCGTCGCGAGTGCGATCTGCTTTGCGATCCGCTGGGATCCGACGCGCACGACGATCAATCCCGACAACGAACCCGACGCGCCGCACTTCGGCGACGATGCACGCGTCACGTCGGCCTACCTGAACCCCGCCATCGAGAAAACGCCGCGATGACCGATTCCCGAAACGTCATTCTCGCCATCGACGAAGGCACGTCCGGCACACGTGCCGCGCTTGTCGACGCGAGTGGGCACGTGTCGTGCCTTGAATACCTGCCGCTGTCGGTCGACAGCCCGCGGCCGGGCGTCGTCGAACAGGATGCGAATGCCATCCTCGACAAGACGCTCGCGGTCTGCCGCGCCACGCTCGCGCAAGCGCAGCGACTGGGCGTACGCGTCGTCGCGCTGGCGCTCGCGACGCAGCGCGCGACGGCCGTGCTGTGGGATACGCGGACCGGACGCGCGCTCGTGCCCGCGATGGTCTGGCAGGACACGCGTCATGCCGCCGAGCTCGACCGTCTCGCGGCCGACTGGGATCGCGTGCTCGTGCCGCAGGTCGGCCGGCCGGCAGGCGTGCGTTCGCCGTATCTGTGGGCCGTGCATCAGATGCGTACGTCGCAGGCCGTTGCCGATGCGCATCGCGCCGGCTGTCTCGCGTTCGGCACGATCGATACGTGGCTGCTGTGGCACCTGTCGGAGGCGCGCGAGTGCGTGACGACACCGACCAACGCCACCTCCGCCAGCGCGTACCTGCTCGGCGAGCATCGCTATTTCGAATCGTGGCTCGACGCGCTGGGCTTTCCGCACGCGTTGTTGCCCGCGCTGCGCGAGGATGCCGACGCGTTCGGCCGTACGCGCGAAGACCTGCTCGGTATCGACGTGCCGATCCTCGCGTGTGCGGGCGACCAGTTCGCGGGCGCCGTCGGTCTCGGCTGCGTCGAGCGCGGCCAGGCGATGTGCGTGCACGGCACCGGCAGCTTCGTCGACTTGCTGACCGGCACGGCGCGCCCGGACGCCGGATCGCACGCGCAACCCGGTCACGCGCACGACGGCACGCTGGCGATGACGGCGCGGCGGCATGGCGGCGTGTCGCATTACTCGCTCGAAACCTTCGTCGCGACGACCGGCTCGGCGTTGCGCTGGGTCTGCGAAAAACTGCGCTGGTTCGACGATCCCGCGCAGATCAGCGCGCTGGCCGGCACGGTGCAATCGGCACGCGGCGTGACGTTCGTGCCGGCGCTCACCGGCCTGCGCGTGCCGCGGATGGAGCCGAACGCGCGTGCACTGCTGTCGGGCATCTCGATCGCAACGACGCAGGCCGAGGTGGCGTACGCAGTGCTCGAAGGCATCGCGCATTCGGTCGCGTCGTGCATGGAGGCCAACCAGGCCGTCGCGCGGGCCGACGTCTCGGAGCTGATCGTCGGCGGCGGCCTCGCGGGCAGCGACACGCTGCTGCAGATCCAGGCCGACGTGAGCGGTGTACCCGTGCGGCGGATGCGCGAAGGCGATCGCGCGAGCCTGCGCGGCGCGGCGTTTCTCGCGGGTGCGTCGGGGCTGCTGTGGGATTCGCTCGACGCGGCCCGCGCGACGCTCGTCACCGACGCCGTTTTCGAACCCTCGATCGACGCGGACAGCCGGCAGCGCCGGCGCGCGGCCTGGCATGCGCGGATCGCATCCGAGCTCGCGCACGCGGCCGATTTCGCTCATGCGTGAGCACGGAGAACGACCAGCATGATGTTTTTGCCATCCAGAAAACCCCAGACGGACCGGGCCGGCATGACGGGCACCGAGCCGCTGCGCGTGAACCGCGACGACCATCTGGCGCGACTCGAGACGGACACGTTCGACGTGCTGATCGTCGGGGGCGGCGTGACGGGCGCGTATGCGGCGTTCGACGCGAGCCTGCGCGGGCTGCGCGTCGCGCTCGTCGAAAAGAGCGATTTCGCATCGGGCACGTCGTCGAAATCGTCGAAGATGGTGCACGGCGGGCTGCGCTACATCGAACAGGGCAATCTCGGGCTCGTGCGTCATTCGCTGCTCGAGCGGCAGCGGCTGCGGCGCAACGCCCGCCATCTCGTGCAGCGGCTGCCGTTCCTGTTCCCGGTGATGGAGCGCGAAGGCGTGTTCGACGCGCGTCTCGCGAAAGCCTTCGAAAGCCTGCTGTGGACCTACGACATCGCCGGCGGCTGGCGCGAGGGCATCCTGCACCAGAAGCTGACGAAGGCCGAGGTCCTGTCGCATTGCCCGACCTTCAACGAAACGTACCTGACCGGCGGCTTCCTGTACTTCGATGCGCGCGTCGACGATGCGCGCCTGACGCTGAACCTCGTGCGCACGGCCGCGTTTCACGGTGCGGCCGTGGCGAACCATGCGCGCGTGGTCGAGCTGACGCGCGATGGCCACGGCAAGGTCGACGGCGCGATCGTGCATGCCGACGGCCGCGAGCGGCGCGTGCGTGCGCGCGTGGTCGTGATGGCGACGGGCGTCTGGCTGCGCGACTGGACCGGCGCGCGCAAGGGCGACACGGCCGCGTTGCAGGTGCGGCCCGCGAAGGGCGTGCACGTCGCGATCCCGTGGCTGAAGATCCGCAACGACTGCACGGTGACGATCCCCGTGCCGGGCCGCAACCGCCGCGCGACGATCACGCGCTGGGGCAACGTGTCGTATCTCGGCACGACCGACGAAGACTACGACGGCGATCTCGACGACGTGCATTGCACGCGGCAGGAACTCGATTTCCTGCTCGAAGGCGCGCGTTCCGCGTTGAAAGTCGACCTGAATGCGGACGACGTGGTGGGCAGCATCGCCGGCTGCCGGCCGCTCGTCGGGCCGCCCGGCGGCAAGACGATCGAGATGAAGCGCAATCACGAGATCCACGTCGCGCCCGACGGGCTCGTGACGATCGTCGGCGGCAAGCTGACGACGTCGCGGCACATGGCCGAGCAGACGATCGATACGGTCGGCAAGCTGCTCGGCCGCCGCACGCGCTGCCGCACGAAATCGGCATACCTGCTCGGCGCGGCCGGCTATGACCCGCAGGCGATCGTCGCCTCGGGCGGGCTCGCCGCGCATCTCGGCGAACGCTACGGCACCGAGGCGCGCTTCGTCGGCGACCTCGCCGATGCGGCGCCGTCGCTGCTCGCGCCGATCGTCGAAGGGTTGCCGTACAGCGAAGCGGAAGTGCTCTACGCGGTGCGTCACGAATTCGCGCGCAGCATCGATGACGTGCTGTCGCGGCGCACCCGCGCGCGGCTGATGGCGCGCGATGCGTCAGCGCGCGCCGCACCGCGCGTCGGAGCAATCCTCAAGGCGGAGCTCGGCCTGTCCGATGCGGCCGTCGCCAGCCAGGTGCGCGACTACGTCGCCGCCGTCGCCCTCGAAAAGTCCATCCTCATGGGAGATAACGGATGATCAGCAAGGAAGCCATCAAGCGCGGCTACAACCGCGGCAACTACGTCGTCGGCGCGCACACGCCGCCGCCATACTCGCTGAACCTGCCGGCGGCAGGCAGCGCGCCCGTCGAGGCAGGCATGCAGCGGGCCCCGGTCACGGTGTCGCCGCAGCAGGTCGATGCGCTGCGGGCGGTGGCCGACGAGGTGCTGGCGCAGCCGGCCGACGTCATCGCGTGGACGCGCGACTGGTGGGCCGCGTCGATGGTCGCCGAGACGGGTGGCCGGCCGGCGACGCCGCACGCGGTCGTCGTGCGCGTGTCGACGGTCGAGCAGGTGCAGGCCGTGATGCGCATTGCGCATGCGGCGACGATTCCGGTGACGGCGTCGGCCGGCCGCAGCAACGTGACGGGCGCGGCGCTGCCGGTGCGCGGCGGCATCGTGCTCGATGTGTGCGGGCTGAACCGGCTGATCGGCGTCGACACCGAGAGCCAGATCGTCGACGTCGAGGCGGGGATGTTCGGCGACGTGTTCGAGGAAACGCTGCAGCGCGAACACGGGCTGACGATGGGGCACTGGCCGTCGTCGTTCGGGATCAGCACGGTGGGCGGCTGGATCGCGTGCCGCGGCGCGGGGCAGCTGTCGACGCGCTACGGCAAGATCGAGGACATGGTGTTCGGGATGGACGTGGTACTCGCGGACGGCAGTCTGGTCACGCTCGGCGGCCATTCACGCGCGGCGGTCGGCCCGGATCTGCAGCAACTGTTCATCGGCAGCGAGGGCACGCTCGGCATCATCGTGCGCGCGCGCCTGAAGCTGCATCGGCTGCCCGACTACGGCCGCGCGATCGCGTACGGCTTCGACACGTTCGCGGCCGGCCTCGACGCGTGCCGCGAGATCCTGCAGCGCGGCGCGAACCCGGCCGCGCTGCGGCTCTACGATGAACTCGAAAGCGGCGTGCAGTTCGGCCTGCCCGATACGAACGTGCTGTTGATCGCCGACGAAGGCACGCGGGAGATCGTCGACGCGGTGATGGCGGTCAGCGCGCGCACCTGCGAGGAAAGCGGACGGAGGCTCGACGGCGACGCGATCTTCGAGAAGTGGCTCGACACGCGCTACCTGACCGGCAAGAGCGCGGAAGGCTTCACGCGCAGCCCGGGCTTCGTCGCCGACACGCTGGAGATGTGCGGCCGCTGGCGCGACCTCGCGGCGATCTATCGCGACGTGGTGGCCGCGCTGCAGGCCGTGCCCGGAACGCTGGCCGGATCCGCGCACCAGTCGCATGCCTACGCGGACGGCGCGTGCCTGTATTTCTCGTTGCGCGGCGATGTCGCGGTGGCCGAGCGGGCCGCGTGGTACCGCGCGGCGTGGGACGCGGCGAACGCGGTGCTGATCCAATACAATGCGACGTTGAGTCATCACCACGGCGTCGGGCTGCTGCGTTCGCCGTACCTGCGCGATTCGCTGGGCTCGGCATTCCCGGTGCTGCAGACGGTGAAGCGCGCGCTCGATCCGAAACATATTCTCAACCCCGGCAAGCTCGGCCTCGGCGACGAGACCGGCCCGCGAGTCGACCGGTAAACGCCATGGACAAGTCGCTGGGCGCGCGCCTCGCCCGTCATCCCGTCATCGCCACGCTGTACGGCGTCGAGCAGGCGGACAGCTTCATCGACAGTGCGGCCGAGGTCGGCATCGTCGCGAACGTCGATCTGCGCCGGCTGCAGGCGGTGGTCGTGGCGCTCGCCCGGGCCGGCAAGTTCGTGATCGTCAACATCGACAGTTGCGACGGGCTGTCGCAAGACAAGGGCGGCGTCGAATATCTGGCCGATATCGGCGTCGCGAGCCTCGTCTCCACGCGCGTCGCGACGATCCAGCGTGCGAACCGCGCAGGGCTGATCACGATGCAGAAGGTATTCGTGACCGACCGCTCGACCTGGCCGCGCAGTGTAAAGGCGATCGAGCAGAGCGATCCGAACCTCGTGCAGCTGATGCCGGCGCCGATGCTCGCGCACCTGAGCGAGGCCGACCGGCAGGCGTTGCCGCCGATCGTCGCGTCGGGCTTCGTCGGCAACGCGGAAGACGTGCGCAGCGCGAGGCGGCACGGTGCAGTCGCGGTGTCGACGAGCGACAGCGCATGGTGGAATTTTGACCCGTCGTCGTGACGGCCCCCCTCGAACCCGGAGCGCAACATGAACGAACCTTACCTGCAGGTCATCGCGCATTTCCACGCCAAGCCCGGCAATGGCGACCGCGTGGTCGCATTGCTCGCGGAGCTCGCGCCCCTGACGCGCGCCGAGCCGAAGAATCTCGACTACGCGTATTTCCGGTCGCCGGAGGACCCCGACCACATCGTGATCCTCGAACGCTACCGCGACGCGGACGGCCTCGACGTGCATCGGGAAACGCCGCATTTCCAGCGGATCGGGTTCGGCGCGATCATTCCGTTGCTCGATCGCCGCGAAGTGTCCAGCTACATGGTGCAGCCGGGCACCGGCACGGCGACGCCACCGGGAGGCGCCCGATGAACCCGTTTCAATTCCGTACCGTTCCGACGCAGGTCGTTGAATTCGGCGCCGCGCGCCAGCTCGGTGCATGGTTGCGCGAACGCTTTCCGGCGCTCGTGCGGCTCTGTGTCGTCACCGACGCGTTCCTGCATCGCAGCGGCGTACTCGCGCCCGCGCTGGAGAGCCTCGCTGCGCACGGCTGGCAGGTCACCGTGATCGACGACGTGATCGCCGATCCGCCCGAACACGTGGTGCTGGAAGCGACCGAGAGGGCCGTCGCGGCCGATGCGGAGATCGTGCTCGGCCTGGGCGGCGGATCGTCGATGGACGTCGCGAAGCTGATCGCGGTGCTCGCGCCGGGGCAGCAGGCGCTGGCCGACATGTACGGCGTCGACAAGGTCACGAGCGCGCGGCTGCCGCTCGTGCAGATGCCGACGACGGCCGGCACCGGCTCCGAAGTGACTGCCGTGTCGATCGTCACGGTCGGCGAGGCGCGCAAGATGGGCGTCGTGTCGCCGCACCTGTTCGCGGACGTCGCGATCCTCGACGCCGAACTGACGCTCGGCCTGCCGCGTGCGGCCACGGCCGCGACGGGCATCGACGCGATGGTGCATGCGATCGAGGCCTACACGTCCGCGCGGCTGAAGAACCCCATATCCGACATGCTGGCCGTGCACGCGCTGACGCTGCTGTCGCGCAACCTGCTCACGGCGTGCGACGACGGCCGGAACCGTCACGCGCGCGAGGCGATGCTGGTCGGCGCGATGTTCGCGGGGCAGGCGTTCGCGAATGCACCGGTCGCGGCCGTGCACGCGCTGGCCTATCCGGTCGGCGGGATCTTCCATGTGCCGCACGGGCTGTCGAATGCGCTCGTGCTGCCGCACGTGCTGCGTTTCAACGCGCCGGCCGCCGCGCCGCTGTATGCGGAACTCGCGGCGATCGTCGCGCCGTCGGCGGCGGGCAGCGATGAAGCGCGCACGCACGCGCTGATCGCCGAGATCGACCGGCTGATCGTCGCGACGGGCATTCCGCGCACGCTGCGCGAGGTCGGCATCGGGGAAGGCGACCTGCCGAGGATGGCGTCGGATGCGATGCTGCAGACGCGCCTGCTCGTGAACAATCCGCGCGAGGTGACGGAGGCCGACGCGCTGGAGATCTACCGGCAGGCGTGGTGAGGCGGCAGGCGCGTCGCGCCGCCCGTCATGCATTCACGGTGCGCTCGCGGCCTGCCGCGCGGGCCATGCCGCGATGCATGCGCATGCGAGCGCCACGGCCACGAGCCCGCATCCGGCCCACGGCGTGACGCGCAGCGCGTCGCGTTCGACGAGCACGCCGCCGAGCGCCGAGCCGAGTGCGACACCCGCATGCATGGCCGACACGTTGATGCCGACGCTTGCATCGGCCAGTGACGGCACGGTGTGGATCAGGAAGTTCTGCACGATCGGCGAGATCGACCAGCTGATGCCGCCCCACAGCATCATCGCGGGTACGAACGCGAGCGGCGATATACCGGCCGCCGGCAGCACGGCCATCGCGACGAGAAACACGGCCGGGCATGCCCACAGCGCGCGCGACGCGCCGAGCCGGTCCGAGAAGAGTCCGCCCAGCCATGCGCCGGTCACGCCGGCGATTCCAAACGCGACGTACAACCCTTCGAGCGCGGCCGCGCCGGGTGACAGCACGGCCTGCAGATACGGCGTGAGATACGCGAACAGCGTGAAATGTCCGCCGATCATCGCGATGGAGACGAGCTGCGCGGCCATCAGCCGCGGGTGCGCGAGCACCGCGCGATATGACGGCGTGCCTGCTGCATCCGCGGCAGCGATGACAGCGGACGGCGCCATGCGCGGCAATCGCCGGCCAAGCCAGATCGCGAGCGGCAGCGCAGGCACCGCGATCGACACGAACACCGCGCGCCAGCCGGCCCAGTCGGCGATCCGCATCCCGATCGGCACGCCGAGCACGAGCGAGGCGCTGATGCCCATGAACACGATGCCGATCGCGCGGCCGCGTTGCGACGCCGGCGCGAGCTCGGCTGCGAATCGCGTCGCGACGAGAATCAGCGTCGCGCAGCTCGCGGCCATCAGCACGCGTGCGGCAAACAGGCTCGCATAGCCGGGGCTGGTCGCGGCGCCCAGGTTCGCGGCCGCGAACACGCCGAGCGACGCGAGCAGTGCGGTGCGCCGCTCGATACGTGCGACGCAGGCCGCCGCGACGAGCGCGGCCAGCGCGAAGACGGCGGAGAAGATCGTGGTGAGCTGGCCGGCGGCGGCGATCGACACGTGCAGGCCGGCGGCGATGGCCGGCAGGATGCCGACGCAGATGTTTTCGGCGACACCGGCCAGGAACACGGCGGCGGCCAGCAGATAGATGCGAACGTCCAACGGAACCCCCTCCTGTACGCGCGACGCGGCAGCGCCGGGCAGGGGGCGGGCCGCATCGGAACGAATCGACGGATGGGTTTCGAGGCGAGGCTTCGGTTATCCCGGAAAGCAGGACGGTACCGCACGGTCAGGCGGTGCGCAAGTGTGGGCGCTTGCGCCCGCGCCGATGCCGTGCTGCAGCCCGGTAGAAACGCCGAGCATGCCCGCCAGGCCGCCGTTACGCGGTAGACGCGTCGGCACCGGCCGCCACCACGTACGCCGAAGCCTGCTTCGTGCCGTCCGGCCGCGTTTGCAGATAGACGCCCTGGATTTCCGGCTCGAAACCCGGCAGCGCGTTGATCCCGGCTTCGAGCGCACGGAAGTAGTCGAGCGCCGGGCCGCCCCACCGTTCGCCGGGCACCACGCAGAAGATGCCGGGCGGATAGGGCAGCGCGCCTTCCGTCGCGATCCGGCCTTCGATGCGATCGAGCGTGACGAGCTCGACGTTGTTGCGGATCAGCTCGGCGTTCGCGGCCTGCGGCAGCATCGCCTGCTTCGGGAACTGCGCACGCCGGAACATCAGCTTCTGCAGATGCTTCATGTCGTGGCTGCGATAGAAGTCGTGCATCCGCTGGCACAGCTGCCGCAGGCGCATGTTGCCGTACAGCTCGGGATACGCTTCGCACAGCGATGGAATCGCTTCGCGCAGCGGCGTGTCCTGGTCGAGATGGCGTTCGAACTGCGCGAGATGCGCGACCAGATGCTGCAGCTTGCCGAAACTTTCGGAAGGCGTGAGCAGGAACAGGATCGTGTACAGGTCGGCCTTCTCGGGCACGACGCCGTGCTCGCGCAGGTAGCGCGCCAGGATCGGCGCCGGCGCACCGAAAGCCGCGTATTCATGCGTGTCGCGATCGATGCCGGGCGTCGTCAGCAGCAGCTTGCACGGGTCGACGAAATACTGGTCGTCCGCATAGCCTTCGAAGCCGTGCCACGTGTCGGCCGGATGAAAGCGGAAGAAGCGCAGGTCGTCGACGATCTGCTCGGTCGGGTAGTCGGCCCACGGGCGGCCGTCGATAGTCTGGGGAACGAACGGTCGGATCTGGCGGCAGGTCTTCAGCAGCAGCTTGCGCGCGTCGACGCCATGCGCGACGCAGTCGCGCCACAGGCGCTTGCCGGCCGGGCCCGCATGCATCTGCGCGTTGACGTCGAGCGCGGCGAACATCGGGTAGAACGGGCTCGTCGACGCATGGATCATGTACGCGTTGTTGAAGCGCCGGTGATCGCAGAAGCGCTTCTGGCCTTCGATGTGGCTGTCCTTCTTGTGGATCTGCGACGTCTGCGAGAAACCGGCCTGCTGCTTGTGCACCGACTGCGTGACGAAGATGCCGGGATCGTCGGGGCCGAGCGTGAGCATCAGCGGCGAGCAGTCCTGCATCATCGGGATGAACTGCTCGTAGCCGACCCACGCCGAATCGAACAGGATGTAGTCGCACAGATGCCCGATCCGGTCGACGATCTCGCGCGCATTGTAGATCGTGCCGTCGTAGGTGCCGAGCTGGATCACCGCGAGCCGGAACGGGCGCGGCAGGCCGGCGCGCTCCGGTGCGACGTCGCGGATCGCGTCGCGAATGCGCGTTTCGTCGAGCGCCGCGCTGTCGACGCCGCCGATGAGGCCCCACGCGTTGCGCGCGGTCTCGAGGTAGACCGGCCGCGCGCCCGACAGCACGAGCGCGCCGAGGTGCACCGACTTGTGGTTGTTGCGATCGAACAGCACGAGATCGTCGGGCGCGAGCAGCGCGCTCGTGACGACCTTGTTCGACGTCGATGTGCCGTTCAGCACGAAGTACGTCTTGTCTGCGTTGTAGATCCGCGCGGCATTGCGCTGCGCTTCCAGCGCGGGGCCTTCGTGGATCAGCAGGTCGCCGAGCCGGACATCGGCGTTGCAGAGGTCGGCGCGAAAGATCGTCTCGCCGAAGAAGTCGAAGAACATCCGGCCGAGCGGGTGATTCGAGAAAAACTGCCCGCCCTGGTGGCCGGGGCAGTCGAATTCGACATAGCCGCGCTGCACGTATTCGCGCATCACCTTGAAGAACGGCGGCAGCAGGTTCTCGCTGTAGATGTCGGCGGCGGCGGAGATCTGCCGGCCGTAGTAGTGGCGTCCGCCGTGGCGGAGCTGGATCACGCCGCTCGCGCTCGGCAGGATCGACGGCGGCACTTCCTGGTCGGGCTCGACCGCGACGAAAAACGGAATCGCGAATCCGGTTCTTTCGACGGTTTCAAGCACCTGTTGCGCCGAATCGATTCCGACGACGATGGCCGCGATATTCGTGAAATCGGTCTGGAATACGTCGACCTGTTCGTGCGTGGTGAGGAAGGCGCCAATCAGCGCCGGCTCGACTGCGATTTTCAACAGGCTCACGCGAACTCTCCCGTCAATGTGCGGAAAACGAGATCCGCATTCGCACGGGCGCACAATCCGCGTCATCCGACACGCGCTGCAGCCGATTGAAACGCTCCCGCGAATGCTGAATGCCGAATGGCGCGCCGCACGAAGAAGCCTTGCGCGGCGCGGCGCAGCCGCCGCCGGTCAATGCACGGCGCAGCCGATCGTAGCAACAAAACCCGGCGAATTCAATCGACCGGAATCGCCAATCCGATTGGTGGGCGAAACCGCTCCAATAATCGGGAATCGGCGTGCTGCAATGCACATCAAAATGAACCGATTGTGAAAGGCGATTTGAAAACGTTCGACCGTTTCGCCGATTCGTCTGCTTTTCATCAAAAGGCATCTATGGCATAGTCGGCTCCGAATTGGATGGCGAATCAAACCGGATTTGCGAGCGTCTCATGCCGCTGCCCGTGGCCTGCTGTCCGCGTGCTCGTGAGACGAATTGAACCCAACGAAGCATCGGAACAACGAGGGCAGCAACATGAATACGTCCGTCGGTGGCATTCGTCGTCTCGGCATGCGCGCGTTATTGGTCGATGACGAGATCACGCAGGAAACCGCGACCGGGCGTGCGGTCCGCACGCTGAGCGCGGAGCTCGTGCAGCGCGATATCGACGTGCTCACGGCCACCTCGGCCGACGACGCGATCATGCTGATCCGTTCCGATCCGTCGATCCAGTGCGTGCTGCTCGACTGGGATCTCGGCGTGGACGGCCACGGGCCGTCCGAGGCCGTGGTCGATGCGATCCGGCATCGCAACGCCAACGTGCCGATCTTCCTGCTGGCCGACCGCAGCGTCGCATCGTCGGTGCCGTCCAGGGTGATGGGGCAGGTCGACGATTTCGTGTGGCTGCTCGAGGACACGGCCGACTTCATCGGCGGGCGCATCCATGCGGCGATCGAACGCTATCGCGCCACCGTGTTGCCGCCGATGTTCGGCGCGCTCGCGAAATTCTCGCGCGTCTATGAATACTCATGGCATACGCCCGGCCACACGGGCGGCACGGGCTTCCTCAAATCGCCGGTCGGCCGCGCGTTCTTCGAATACTTCGGTGAAGCGCTGTTCCGTTCCGACCTGTCGATCTCGGTCGGCGAGCTCGGCTCGCTGCTCGACCACTCGGGCCCGATCGGCGAAAGCGAGCGCTACGCGGCGCGCGTGTTCGGCGCGCATCGCACGTATCACGTGACGAACGGCTCGTCGACGTCGAACCGCATCATCCTGATGGCGAGCGTGAGCCGCGACCAGATCGCGCTGTGCGACCGCAACTGCCACAAGTCGGCCGAGCACGCGATGACGATGTCGGGCGCGATCCCGACCTACCTCGTGCCGACCCGTAACCGCTACGGGATCATCGGGCCGATCGCGTCGGATCGCCTCACGCAGGCGGCGATCCGCGAGGCGATCACGTCGAACCCGCTGACGGCCGGGCTCGCCGACCGCCAGCCGAAGCACGCGATCGTCACGAACTCGACGTACGACGGCCTGTGCTACAACGTCGCGCGCGTCGAGGAGTTGCTCGGCGCGAGCGTCGATCGGCTGCATTTCGACGAAGCGTGGTACGGCTACGCGCGTTTCAACCCGATCTACCGCGATCGCCATGCGATGCACGGCGACCCGCGCGACCATCGTGCGGACCGCCCCACGGTGTTCGCGACGCAGTCGACGCACAAGCTGCTGACCGCGCTGTCGCAGGCGTCGTACATCCACGTGCGCGACGGCCGCAACCCGATTCCGCATGGCCAGTTCAACGAAACATTCATGATGCACGCGTCGACGTCGCCGAACTACGCGATCATCGCGTCGAACGACGTCGCGGCCGCGATGATGGACGGCCCCGGCGGCGCGGCGCTCACGCACGAGTCGATCGAGGAGGCCGTCGCGTTCCGGCAGATGATCGCGCGGATGAACAGCGAGTTCGGCGCGAAGGGCGACTGGTTCTTCGAGTGCTGGCAGCCCGACACCGTGCTCGAGACGCGCACCGGCCGCACGCTGCCGTTCCACGACGCGTCGCCCGAGCTGCTCGCGAGCGACCCGTCGTGCTGGGTGCTGCGCCCCGGCGCGCAATGGCACGGCTTCGGCAATATCGAGGACGGCTACTGCATGCTCGATCCGATCAAGGTGTCGATCGTCACGCCGGGCGTCGCGCCGGCCGGCGGCCTGATGCCGGTCGGCATTCCGGCGAGCGTCGTGACCGCGTATCTCGATGCGCGCGGGATCGTCGTCGAGAAAACCACCGACTTCACGATCCTGTTCCTGTTCTCGATCGGCATCACGAAGGGCAAGTGGGGCTCGCTCGTCAGCGCGCTGTGCGACTTCAAGCGCGACTACGACGCGAACCTGCCGCTCGACATGGCGATTCCGTCGCTCGCGAAGGCGCATGGCTCGCGCTATGCGGGCATGGGCCTGAAGGACCTGGCCGACACGATGTTCGCGGCGATGGAGCAGCTCGGCACGACGCGGTTGATGTCGGAGGCGTTCTCGATCCTGCCGAAGCCGGAGATGAGCCCGGTGCGCGCGTACGAGCATCTGGTGCAGGGCCGCGTCGAGCAGGTCACGCTCGAGGAACTGGCCGGACGCACGGTCGCCACCGGCGTCGTGCCGTATCCGCCGGGCATTCCGCTGTTGATGCCGGGCGAGAACGCGGGGCCGGCGGACGGCCCGGTGCTCGGTTACCTGAAGGCGCTCGAAGCGTACGACCGGCGCTTCCCGGGCTTCGCGCACGATACGCACGGCGTGGAAGTCGAGGACGGCACGTACCGCGTGTATTGCCTGACGGCCTGAACGCGCGACCGGCCGCGCAACGGCCTTACATCGAGGGATCGACATCATGGAAAACACAGCGCGCATGTCCGACGCGGCCGCCGCGGCCGCGCCGAAGAACCGGATGAACGTCTGGCAGCTGACCATCCTCACGGCGGTCAACATGATGGGCTCCGGCATCATCCTGCTGCCGTCGAAGCTCGCGCAGGTCGGCACGATCTCGCTGCTGTCGTGGATCGTCACGGCCGGCGGCTCGCTCGCGCTGGCCTATGCGTTCGCGCGCTGCGGGATGCTGAGCCGCAAGCCGGGCGGGATGGGCGGCTACGCGGAATACGCGTTCGGCAAGGCCGGCAACTACATGGCGAACTACACGTACGGGCTGTCGCTCGTGATCGCCAACGTCGCGATCGGCGTCACGGCGGTCGGCTACGGCACCGTGCTGTTCGACGCGACGCTGTCGCCGCTGCAGACCGGCCTGTGGACGATCTTCCTGCTCGTGCTGACGACGGTCGCGAACTTCGGCGGCTCGCGCATCACCGGCCGGATCGGCGCGGTGACGGTGTGGGGCGTGATCATTCCGGTCGTCGTCGTGTCACTGATCGGCTGGTTCTGGTTCAGCGGCGCGACCTGGGGCGCCGCATGGAATCCTAACAACCTGCCGTTCGGGCCGGCCGTCGGCAGCTCGATCGCGGTGACGCTGTGGGCGTTCCTCGGGCTCGAATCGGCGTGCGCGAACTCGGACGCCGTGGAGAACCCGGAGCGTAACGTGCCGATCGCCGTGCTCGGCGGCACGATCGCGTCGGCGATCTTCTACATCGTGTCGACCAACGTGATCGCGGGGATCGTGCCCAACGCGCTCCTCGCGAAGTCGAATGCGCCGTTCGGCATCGCGTTCGCGACGATGTTCACGCCGACGGTCGGCACGATCGTCACCGCGCTGATGGTGATCGCGTGCATCGGCTCGCTGCTCGGCTGGCAGTTCACGGTCGCGCAGGTGTTCAAGAGCTCGGCGGACGTCGGCTACTTCCTGCCGGTGTTCGCGCGTGCGACGCGCACCGGCACGCCGATCGTCGGGATGGTGATCCTGCTGGTCGCGCAGGTCGCGCTGGCGCTGATGACGATCAGCCCGGAGCTGAGCAGCCAGTTCCAGAAGATCGTCGATCTAGCGGTCGTCACGAATCTCGTGCCTTACGTGATGTCGATGGCTGCGCTGATCACGATCCAGAAGGTCGCGAAGGTGCCGCCGGCGAAGGCGCTGCTGACCAACGTGATCGCGATGGTGGCGACCGCGTATAGCTTCTATGCGCTGTTCAGCTCGGGCGAGCAGGCGCTGATGCTCGGCGGCCTGTGCGTGTTCCTGGGCTGGACGCTGTTCGGCTTCGTCAGCGCGCGCTTCTACCAGATGGAAGTCGATGCCCACGTGAAGGAGCCGGGGAAGTCGCTGCAGGCGTGACGGGGGCGGCGCGCGCCGCCGTTATCGGGCAGGGCGGGCCAGCAGCGGCGGGAGGTCCTGCTTCAGCAGGTCGACGACGGCCCGCACGCGCGGCGGCAGCGGCCGCTGCGCATGCACGAGCACGTTGAGCGCGAAATCGGGAATCACGTAGTGCGGCAGGAGCTCGACGAGCGTGCCGGCCGCGAGCGCGTCGGCGCAGGCCGGCTGCTGGACCACGCCGATGCCGCCGCCGGCCACGATCGTGTCGAACATCGGGCGCCAGTGGCTCGTCGTCATGATCGTGCGGATGCGCGCGTAGTCGAGCGCGTCGCCGTCGCGCCGCAGCGGCAGTCGTTCACTCGCGAAGACGCCTTTCACACGGACGAACGGATGGTTCGCGAGATCGGCCGCCGTGTCGATCGGGCCGTGCCGCTCGAGATACGACGGCGCGGCAACGAGCCGGCGGCCGACCGCGCCGACCGGATGCGCGACGAACCCGCCGTCGCCGAGCTGGCCGACGCGGATCGAGATGTCGACGCCTTCCGTGACCGGATCGACGATGTCGTCGTTCAGGACCAGGTCGATGTGCAGGTTCGGATACGCGCTGCGGACATGCATCAGCACACCCGGCAGCACGACCTCGCCGATGCATTGCGGCGCCGCGAGCCGGATCGTGCCGTCGAGTGCGTTCTCCGTCTTCGACACCGATGCGACCGCGTCGTCGGCCGCTTCGAGCAGTTCCTTGCTGCGTTCGTAGAAGATCCGGCCTTCTTCGGTGCACGTGAGGGTGCGGGCACTGCGCAACAGCAGCCGTGTGCCGAGATGCTTCTCGAGCCGCTCGATGCGCTCGCTGACGGCCGGCTGGCCCATGTCGAGATCGCGCGCCGCGCCGGACATCGTGCCGCGCTCGACGACCCTCACGTAGATGCGCATCGTCGCCAGCAAATCCATGAAGTCGCGCCCCTTGTCCGGTTCCGGTTGATGCCGATCGACGGATGGTATCAAAGCAGGGCCGCCCGATGGTGCGCGACGAACCGATACTGACCATCGGTTGGCGAAGCCGCGTGTGTTCGCCGGTGCGATGGGGGACAATCGGCATCCGTGCGATCGACGGGAGACGACGACATGACGCAACAGGATGACGCAGTGCGCACGCGCTGCGTCGCATGGCAGATCGTGCAGACGTGGCAGGCAGCCGAATGGTGCCGGCTCGTCGAGTCGCGCACGGGAATCGATCTGTCGGGATCGGTGTCGGGTGCGGTCGACGGCTCGCCGTTTCGCATCGATTACGCGATCGCATGCGACGCCGACTGGCTCACGCGCTCGGCAAGCATCACGCAGTGGGGCGGCACGCAGCCGCCGCGGCAGTGGGATATCCGCCGTGACGCAGGGCGATGGACGATCGACGGCGTCGACGTCCCGGCGCTCGCGGGCGCGACCGACCTCGATCTCGGCTTCAGCCCGTCGACGAATACGCTGCCGATCCGGCGGCTCAGGCTGGCCGACGGCGAAGCGGCGGTGATCCACACCGCGTGGCTGCGCTTTCCGGATGTCGCGTTCGTGCGGGGCGAGCAACGCTATACGCGTACGGCGGAGCGCGTGTACCGCTACGAAAGCGGCACGTATGCGGCCGATATCGCGGTCGACGAAGCAGGTCTGGTCACCGACTACGACGAATGGCGGCGCATCGGCGCGGCACCCGCACGCTGAATCACGCGTACCGCGCCGCGCGTCAGCGTGCGCTCGCGACCGACAGCTTGCCCGGAATCAGCTTCAGCGCGCTGAATGAATCCGCGATGTTCTGCTGATACGCGAGCGTCGCGTCGCTGATCGGCTGCACGCCGTAGCCGGCGCGCTTGAGCGCGACTTCGAGCGTCGGCGCATCGAGGCCGACGAGCGGCGACAGTTGCGTGGCGACTTCGGGCACATGGTCGCGCGCCCAGCGGTCGACCGCGTCGACTTCATCGAGCAGCGCGCGTATGACCTGCGGGTGGGCCGCCGCGTATTTGCGTGCGGCGAGGTAGTACTGCGTATTGCGCACGAGCCCTTCGCCGTTCGCGATCACGCGCGCGCCGATCTGCCGTTCGGCGGCGGCCAGGTACGGATCCCAGATCACCCATGCATCGACGTTGCGCTGCACGAACGCGGCGCGTGCGTCGGCGGGCGTCAGGTAGATCGGCTGGATGTCGGCATACGTGAGCCCCGCATGTTCGAGCGCCTTCACGAGCAGGTAATGGACGTTCGAACCCTTGTTGAACGCGACCTTCTTGCCGCGCAGCTGCGCGACGTTGCGGATCGGCGAATCGGGCAGCACGACGATCGCCTCGCCCTGCGGCGCGGGCGGCTCGTTGCCGATGTAGACGAAATCGACGCCGCCCGCCTGCGCGAAGATCGGCGGCGTCTCGCCGACCGTGCCGACGTCGATCGCGCCGGCGTTCAGGCCCTCGAGCAATTGCGGGCCGGCCGGAAATTCGAGCCACTGCACGGTGACGCCCTGGCTCGCGAGCCGTTTCTCCAGCGTGCCGCGCGCCTTGAGCACGACGAAGTTGCCGTATTTCTGGAAACCGACGCGCAGCCGCGTGCCGCTGTCTTGCGCATGAGCCGGCAGGCCGGCGAGCGGGCCGAGCGCGAGCCCGGCCAGCCCGGCGGCCGCGCCTTGCAGCCACTGGCGGCGATGCGGGTTCGCCGGTGTCGGTTCAACGTCTGCGTGCGGTGTGTCGTTCATCGAGGCGTCCTGCGTGCGGGTTCACGGGCCGCGCGCTAAAGACGGCGCGGCCGGCGCAGGGCGGGCCCGATGCGGGCGCTGCGCGCAACGGGCCGGCCCGCGCCGGATTCAGGACGATACGGCCGCGCAGGCCGGCGGCCAACCAACGAATCCGCATATGCAAATCAGCGGCGAACCAGGTGGACGGGTTCGGGCCGGTGATCGGCACGCGAACCCGCCGGCACGGCCCGCCGGGCCGGCGAGTTCGCACGCGTGCACACGCAGCCGCCGGGCGTTCGATGAACGGCTGTCACGACCCTCAATCGGAGCCGGCCGGGCTTTCCTCGATCGAATCGACGCGATCCGGATAGAACGCGAGGTGCCCGCGGATCGCGTCGACGGCCGGATAGGGCGCCTCGTAGGTCCAGACGGCATTCACGGCGCGCTCGCCGCCGACCGGGATCGAGTAATAGGCGGCGTCGCCCTTGTACGGACAGTACGTCGCGTGGTTGGTGCGTTGCAGCAGCGTCAGGTCGGCGTCCTCGCGCGGGATATAGAACACCGCCGGGTAGGCGGCTTCGCGCAGCGCCAGCGCGCGGCGCGTATCCGCGACGACCCTGCCGGCCGCCTTGACCACGACGCGCCGCTGATGCAGTTCGACCGTGATCGGGTGATCGGGGCCCGGCGTCTTCACCGGGCGAGCAGACGTTTCGGAGCTGACAGGCATCGTGTGTCCTCCTGGAATCGGCGGCGCGGCGGCGTCGGGCGAATCCCGGCGCGCCGGTGCCGGCGTTGGCCAGCCGATACGATGCGCCATTTCGGGCGAGTCTGCAGGGGGCCGGAAGACGGCGGCGCGAGACGGCCGCCCGGCGCTCGCGTGGACGTTTTCATGCACGGGCAGCGGGATGCAGCCACGACGATAAGCAACGCGAAATTAATTGGTAAGCGATCGGCGGGAGGCGCGCGAAGATCGGCCGTCGTCATTTTCATGACAGCTCTTTCCTGAATCCGTCACCATGAAGAAAGCTTTCGTTTCGTCAGCCGCGCGTCGTGCGCGTGGCGTCCCCCATGCCGCGATCGCCCTGCGTTGTCTCGCGGCGTCGCTGCTGCTCGCCGGCGCGGCCACGCACGCGCTTGCCGCGCCGTCCGGCAAGACGCTCGTGTATTGCACCGAAGGCAGCCCGGCGGGCTTCGATCCGGGCCAGCATACGACGAGCACCGATTTCGATGCGAGCACGTACCCGGTCTACAACGGGCTCGTGCAGTTCAAGCGCGGCACGCTCGATCTCGAGCCGGCGCTCGCGACGCGCTGGGACGTGTCGCCCGACCAGCGCACGATCACGTTCCATCTGCGGCGCGACGTGAAATTCCAGACCACCGCGTGGTTCAAGCCGACGCGGCCGTTCCAGGCCGACGACGTCGTCTTCACGTTCCACCGGATGCTCGATCCCGACGATCCGTTCCGCAAGGCCTATCCGGTCAGCTTCCCGTATTTCAGCGACCTCGGCTTCGACCGCAACGTCGAGCGCATCGACAAGGTCGACGACTACACGGTGCGCTTCGTGCTGAAGACACCCGACGTCGTGTTCGTGCGCAATCTCGCGATGGCGTTCGCGTCGATCCTGTCGGCCGAGTATGCGTCGCAGCTCGCGGCGCGCCATCGCGAGGCCGACATCAACCAGTTCCCGGTGGGCACGGGGCCGTTCCTGCTGCGCACGTACCAGAAGGACGCGCTGATCCGCTACGACGCGAATCCCGACTACTGGAAACCGGACGACGTGAAGCTCGCGCGCCTCGTGTTCGCGATCACGCCCGATCCGGCCGCGCGCCTGCAGAAGCTGGTGGCCGGCGAATGCCAGGTATCGGCGTTTCCGCGGCCGGCCGATCTCGACACGGTGCGGCGCGACCCGAAGCTGACGTTGTTCTCGGGGGTGGGTTTCAACGTCGGCTTCGTCGCGTACAACACGCAGCATGCGCCGCTCGATCGCGTCGACGTGCGGCGCGCGCTCGACATCGCGATCGACAAGTCGGCGATCATAAAGACCGTGTTCAACGGCGACGCGACGATCGCGACGAACCCGATGCCGCCCGCGCAATGGTCGTACAACCCGCGGCTGAAGGATGCGCCGCGCGACCCGGCGGCCGCGAAGGCGCTGCTCGCGCAGGCCGGCTTCCCGAACGGCTTCGACCTGACGCTGTGGGCGATGCCCGTGCAGCGCCCGTACAACCCGAATGCGCAGTTGATGGCGCAGCTGATCCAGCAGGACTGGGCGAAGATCGGCGTGCGCGCGAAGATCGTCAGCTACGAATGGGGCGAATACAACCGCCGCGCGAAGCACGACGGGCAGCACGACGCGATCCTGTACGGCTGGTCGGGCGACAACGGCGACCCCGACAACTGGCTCGGCACGCTGCTCGGCTGCGACGCGGTGCACGGCAGCAATCTCGCGAAGTGGTGCAACCAGGATTTCGAGAAGCTGGTGGACGCGGCGCGTTCCAATGGGGATGTCGCAAAGCGCACGGCGCTGTACGAGCAGGCGCAGGTCGTGTTCAAGGACCAGGTGCCGTTCACGCCGATCGCGACGTCGATCGTGTCGCTGCCGGTGTCCAAGCGCGTGCACGGGCTGACGTTCTCGCCGCTCGGCGGGCATCGCTTCGACGGGGTCTGGCTGGATTGACGGGCGGGCCGCGCGGACGGTGCTGTCGTCCGCGCGGTGGGGCACGAACCGGGAAAGGCCGGCGCGATGCAGTGCGCGCCGGCTGCCGGCAGAGCGGTTCAGTTCAGTTGAGCGCGACCGCCGCCGCGGCTTCGACCGGCGAGCCTTCGAGCGCGACCGACGGCCGGCCGTCGGGGCCGACCGGCACGTCGCCGATGAGCGTCGTGCGATACAGCTGGCGATCGAAGTCGAGATCGAAGATGTCGACCGGCGCGAGGTGGGCGGTCGCGCGGTTGTCCCAGAACGCGATGCTGCGCGGTTCCCACTTGAAGCGGATCGTGAATTCCGGCCGTGTCACGTGCTCCCACAGCAGTTCGAGCAGCGCCTGGCTCTCGCGCGGCGTCAGCCCGACGATCGATTTCAGGAAGCTCGGGCTCACGTACAGCGCGCGTTCGCCGGTCTCCGGATGCACGCGCACGAGCGGGTGCTCGGTGACGAGCGGGCGGCGCTCGACCGCGTCGTCGAACGCACCGGTGGCGCGCGCGCCGGCCGGCGGCGTGAAGCGGTGAATGCCGCGCAGGCCGTCGACGAAGCCGCGCAGCGGCGCCGACAGCGTTTCGTACGCCCGCACGAGGTTCGTCCAGTGCGTGTCGCCGCCGTACGGCGGGATCGTCACGCCGCGCAGGATCGACGCCCACGGCGGGTTCACGGCGGCCGTCACATCGGTGTGCCAGCCGGTCCACGGGCGGCGCACCGGTTCGCCTTCGAAGCGCGTCGCCTTGCGATGCTTCGCGATCGAGTAGACGGCCGGATGCCCGTCGACGTGCCCGAACACCGGGTGGCCGACCGTCGGTTCGCCGAACTGCGCGGAGAACGCGACATGCTGCTCGTGCGTGAGGAATTGCTCGCGAAAGAAGATGACGCGCCATTTCAGCAGCGCGGCGCGGATCGCCGCGATCTGCGGCGTGGTCAACGGTTGCGTGAGGTCGACGCCGCGGATTTCCGCGCCGATATGGGCGGACAGCGGAATCACGTCGACCGGCTGGGCGGCGGGTTCGAGTAGGGCGCTCATGCGACGCTCCTGGCGGAAGTGGAGGGGGCGGAGGGCCGACATCGTTGCGCGTGCAAGCGTCGGTCCGGAGGCGGGAAGGGCATGGTCGGTGTCCGGTAGCGGAAAGCGGGGGCAGGCGCGGCGGCGCACGGAGCGCCGCCGCCGCGCGACGCGGGCGTTACTGCAGCGTCGCGCCCGGCCCCTTCAGCACGACGCTCTGGCGGCCGTCGATGCCGACCGGCACGTCGCCGTGCACGGTCGCGCGGCGCACGACGCGGCGCGCATCGCCGTAGTCGTTGATCGCGTAGTGCTGCGTCGCGCGGTTGTCCCAGATCGCGACGTCGCCTTCCTGCCAGTTCCAGCGCACGGTGTTCTCGAGACGCGTCACGTGTTCATGGAACACCTGCAGCAGGTGCGCGGAATCCTGCGCCGACAGCCCCTTGAGCCGCTGCACGAAATGCCCGAGCACGAGCGTGCGTTCGCCGGTTTCCGGATGGACGCGCACGACCGGGTGCTCGGTTTCGTAGACGGTCGACGTGAACACTTCGCGGTAGCGCTTCAGTTGCGTATCGTCGGCATGCACGTGCGTCGACGCGTAGTCGTACGCGTTGGTATGCAGCGCCCACAGCGTGTCGGCGAGCGCGCGCAGCGGGTCGGGCAGGTTCGTGTACGCGGCGGCCGTGTTGGCCCACACGGTGTCGCCGCCGAACGGCGGAATCACGACAGCACGCAGGATCGAGATCTTCGGGTACGCATCGACGAAGGTCACGTCGGTGTGCCACGAATTGGCGCGCGCGCCGTGCGCGGAATCGAGTTCGAGCAGGGCTGTGCTGCCGTCGACGGACGGCACGGTCGGGTGCGCGACGGTTTTGCCGAAGCGGCGTGCGAACGCTTCCTGCGCGGTGTCGTCGAGATGCTGCTGGCCACGGAAGAACAGCACCTTGTGGCGCAGCAGCGCGGCCTGGATCGCATCGAACGTCGCGTCGTCGAGCGTGCCCGACAGGCGCACGCCGGCGATCTCGGCGCCGATCCGGCCGGCGACCTGGCGAAGCTGGAGCGGCGTGGCGGCCGTGCGCGGCGCGGCGTGCGAAGCATGCGAAGACGGGTGAGCGGCGTGCTGGACTTCGGACATCGGGAGTCTCCTGGAGTCGGGTCGGTCGAGTCTCCATTCAAGCAGGGACCGCGCGCAATCGGAACCGATGAATCGTCACAACCTTAGCGTGTGCGCAGCGATGATCGATATGCGTCGTCATGCTGAGCAATGCGGTGCGGCATGCGTGCTACCACGCAAGCCGCCATTCGCCGATCCGGTGCGGGCGCGGCGTGTCGATGCGCTTACCGCCCGGGCGATCGTGGCCCGGCGGTTCGTGGTCGTCGAAATCGGCGAGCACGGTGTCGCGCAATCGCGCGAATTCCGGCGAATCACGCCGGCGCGGGCGCGGCAACGCGACATCGACGATGCGTTCGATGCGGCCCGGGCGCGGCGCCATCGTCACGACGCGGTCGCCGAGATACACGGCTTCGTCGACGTCGTGCGTGACGAGGATCATCGTGATGCGCTCCTGTTCCCAGATGCGCAGCAGTTCGTTCTGCATCCGCGCGCGTGTCTGCGCGTCGAGCGCGCCGAACGGTTCGTCGAGCAGCAGCACGCGCGGGCGGTTCACGAGGCCGCGCGCGATCGCGACGCGCTGCGCCATCCCGCCCGACAGCTGGTTCGGATACGCGTGCTCGAAGCCGTTCAGCCCGACGAGCGCGACGTGATCGGCAACCGCGCGCCGCTTCGCGGCCGCGTCGAGCGGCGCGTTGCGCAGCGCGGCCTCGATGTTCTGCGCGACGGTCAGCCACGGGAACAGCCGGTGATCCTGGAACACGATTCCGCGCTGCAGCGACGTGTCGCGCACGCGTTCGGCACCGGCCCGGATCTCGCCCGCGTAATCGGTATCGAGCCCGGCGATCAGCCGCAGCAGCGTCGACTTGCCGCAACCGCTCGAGCCGACGATCGTGACGAATTCACCGGCGCGCACGTGCAGCGACACGTCGTCGAGTACGGCGAGCGCGGCGCCGCGTTGCGCGTAGTGCTTGCTCACGTGGAGGATGTCGAGCGAATCGGAGGCGAGGGTCGTCATGGCGGTGCGAGAAAGAGGGTGACGAGAAAGGAAACGGCGATCAGCGCGTCAGGTCGCCGCGCCGGGCCAGCACCTTGCGCTCGATCGCCCGCGCGATCGCGTTCAGCGCCCAGCCGGTCACGCCGACGACGATGATCCCGAACAGCACGAGATCCATCCGGAACTGTTCGCTGCCGTCGATCAGCGTGTTGCCGATCCCGCTGCCGGCGACCAGCAGGTATTCGGCGCCGAGCGTCGCGAGCCACGAATAGATCAGGCCGAGATACAGCCCGGTGAAGATCGACGGCAGCGCGGCCGGCAGGATCACGTAGCGCACGAGCTGGAGCCGCGAGTAGCGCAGCGCACGGGCGACGTCGACATACGCGCGCGGCACCGCGTGAATGCCGTCGCAGGTGTGCGCGGCGACGGGCAGCAGCGCGGCGAGCGACAGGAACACGACCTTGGCGACGTCGCCGAGGCCGAACCACACGGAAATCAGCGGAATCCACGCGAACAGCGAGACCTGCTTGAACGTGTCGAAGCTCGGGCCGACCATGCGTGCGGCGACGCGCGACAGCCCGAGCACGGCGCCGAGCAGCAGCCCGCCCATCGCGCCGAGCACGAAGCCGCACGCTTCACGCGCGAGCGACGCGGACAGCGCGCGGCCGAGTGCGCCGCTCGTGGCTTGCGCCCATGCGGTGCGCAACACGTCGGCGGGGCCGACGAGCAGCCCGCTGCTCACGAGGTGCGCGGAAGCGATTGCCCACCACAGCGCGAACGCGACGAGCGGCAGCACGAAGCCGCGCCAGTCGGGGGCGCGCAGGCGACGGGCGGTCGCGGTGGCGGGCGGGTTGGTGTCAGGCGCGGCAGCAGGATACGTCAACGGTGGGGCTCCTTCGATTGCGCGGGCAGGGGCGGCGCTTCAGCCGCGGAACGCGGACGGCACGCCGCGGCGCAAGCGCGCTTCGAGTGCATCGAGCAGCCGGTTGATCAGCAGGCCGACCGCGCCGACGACGATCACGGCCGCCATCACGAGGTCGAGCTGGAACAGCTGGCGGCCGTACACGATCAGGTAGCCGAGCCCTTCGGACGACGCGACGAGCTCGACGACGACGAGCGCGAGCCACGACTTCGTGAACGCGAGCCGCACGCCGGTCGCGAGCGTCGGGATCGCGGCGGGCAGCACGACGTGCACGATGCGTTGCCGCCGCGTGTAGCCGAATACGCTGGCGACTTCGTCGAGCGCGGGCGGCGTCTGGCGAAACCCTTGCAACGTGCTCAGCGTGACGGGGACGAGCGCCGCATGCGCGATCAGCAGGTACTTGAGCGGTTCGCCGACACCGACGAGCAGCAGCAGGAACGGCAGCCAGCCGAGCACCGGAATTTGCACGAGCGCATTGAAGCTCGGCAGCACGTAGGCTTCCAGCGTGCGCGACAGGCCGAGCGCGACGCCGGTCGCGAAGCCGAGCAGCGTGCCGGCGGCGAAGCCGACCAGCACGCGCTGCAGGCTGATCAGCGTGTGGCGCACGAGGTCGCCGCTCGTCGCGAGATCCTTGAGTGCGTCGAACACGCGTTCGGGCGGCGGCAGGATCTGCGGCGCGATCCAGCCGCGCGCGCTGCCGATGCTCCACAGCACGAACAGCAGTGCAGGCAGCAGCCACGGCGCGAGCCGCCACGACCACCGCTTCACGGCCGCCGCACGGTGCGGCGGCGCGGCGAGCGCGTGGCGCCCGGATGACGGAATGGAAAACGCGGTGTCGCTCATCGTGGCGGGTCCGGGTCAGGAAAGCGGCTTGCCGGCCGCGTCGTAGCGTGGCCAGTAGCTTTCGAGCTTCAGCGTGCGCAGCGCATTGTCGAGATACTTCGGCTCGAACCAGCCATCGACGTCGACCGGCTGGCGGATCAGCTTCAGCGCCAGCGCATCCTGCGCGACGGACTTGTAGCGCGCGACGAAGAACGGATCGATCAGCGGCGACAGGCGGTCCTTCAGGCGCTGGTTCGCATAGTCGGCCTGCCACGACGACACAGGCACGCCGCTTTTCGCCCACAGCTTGAACAACGCGTCGCGGTTCGCTTCGTCGGACGACCATTGCGCGCCCTTCACGACAGCGGTGACGACGCGCTGCACGATGTCCGGATGCGCGCGCTCGAACTCGTCGAGCACGAGCAGGTGAGTCTGGCGCGTGAGTTGCGGGCCGTCGTTCTGCGATTCGTAGATGATCTTCGCGAGCCCCGCGTCGCGCAGCTTGTACAGCTGGTAATCGCCCACCGACGCATCGATGCCCTTCGACGCGAGCGCGGCGAGCGAGCTCGCGGCGTCGAGATTGATCACGCGCAGGTCGCGTTCGCCGAGGCCGTTCTTCGCGAGCGCGTTGTCGGCTACGAGCTGCAGGTTCGTGCCGCGGAAGATCGACACGCGGCGATCCTTCAGGTCCTTGATCGAGCGGATGGGGGAGTCGGGCGGCACCGCGATCTTGACGCCCGAGCGCACGCTCGCGGCGAGCAGCAGGCGCGTCTTGATCCCGTTCGCCCGCGCGAGCACGGCGGGCAGGTCGCCCTGGTACGCGAAGTCGAGCGCCTTGTTGGCGATCGCCTCGTTGACGGCCGGCCCCGCGCCCTTGAAGAACAGCCATTCGACCTTGATGCCGTCGGCCGCGAACTCCTTTTCGACCAGCTGCTGCAACTGCGCGGTGGCCGCACTCGAGCCGCCGAACGTCGGCGGATCGCCGGCGCCTTGCTGGGCGACACCGATGCGGATGGTGGCGGGCTTGTCGGCGTGCGCGGCGGCGGCCGGCAACGCAATGAGGGACGCGATCAGCAGCGAGCGAAGCAGGCGCAGTGGAAGCATGAATCGATGGGTCCGGAACGTTGGGAGGAGCGACACCGGGCCTCAGCCCGTCGGCGCATTCTCGATGACGGCCCGGGGCCGGACAAGAAACGATTTGAACTATGCTTATCGCCGTTTTCCGGGTTGGTGCGCCGGGCGATTCATTCCATCCGGATGAGAACGGCATTCACATGCATCTGACATTCAATCAGGATTCCAATCAAGTCGATTGAAGCCGGAAGCGGCATCATGAAATTGCCGATTGGAAAGTCGCATTGAACACGCGGGTGGATTCGCGCGACGATCACTTGCCGAATCCGGGCCTAAAAACGGGGGCAGGTAGTCAGCGACATGCGATGCGAGTCCGTCATGCACGCCGGGACGGCAAGGCGGGCGTGGCCAGACGCGCGCATGCGGTGCGGCCCGGCATGCCGATAAATCGAATGGAAACCGGGGCGGAAATTCACGCGCTGAAATAGTCGGCATGCGCGTTCCGATCGACGAACCATTCGCTGTCATGCGAGAAAAAATGACCGTAAATGGATGGTATGGAATTCATCGTTGCACGATGAAATCCATAAATGCATCCGACGCCAAATAATTTGAATTCGCCTGAAAAATTGTCTATACCCTAGACGAATCAGCGCGGTTGCATCGTGCGGGAAGACCGCACAACGGATGCAGGCACGCAACGATCGAAGATGTCGTTTGCACGCCGCGTGTTGCAGTCGTCGAGAGGATTCCGGGGGATGCGGGCGACCTCGTGCCAGGGTCGCGCGCATGCATCGCAACGGGCGAAGGCCCTGCGCAACCGCCGGAGCAACGGAGCATCTTTGCGTTCAACGGTCGGTCACCGACCCCGTTACACGGAGGTTGCCATGCTGCAATACGTCAAGTCCCTGCTGCGTGACGAACGTGGCGTCAGCTCGCTCGAATACGCCGTGCTGGCCGGCATCGTCGTGGTCGCGCTCGCGGCGGTCGGCGTGATCCTCAGCAGCACCAGCGGCGGCCTGCCGAGCGTGTTCACGACACTGATCAACAAGGTGACGAGCCTGATCTGATCCCCTGAACCCGCGCGCCACCGACGAACACCGGGATCCGCAGCGGTAGAACGTGTCCGGCCGGGGCGTGTCGACGGACGGCTCTCCCATGCTCACGCTCGTGCAGTCGGTGGCCACGGTGTTGCTGGCCTCGCTCGCCGCGCAGGATCTGCGCGACCGGCGCCTGTCCAATCGCGCGGTGCTCGCGTTCGCGACGCTGTATTTCGTCGCGGCCGTGTTCGCGCGCGACGGGCTCGCGCCGCTGGCCGGCCATGTCGCGACCGGGGCGGCGATGCTGCTGCTGTTCGGCGGCATGCGCCACGCGGGCTGGATCGGCGGAGGCGACGTCAAGCTGGCGGCGGCGGTATTCCTGTGGGCCGGCCCGGCACTGGCGTTTCCGGTGCTGATGGCCGTCGGGGCGGGCGGTGCGCTGTGCGGCGTCGCGTTGCTGGCGGCGCGGCCGTGGCGCGCAGCGCCGGTTCGCGCGGTCGCCGCGCGCGGCGTGCCGTACGGCGTCGCGCTCGCGCTCGGCGGCACGCTGGCCGTCTGGGCGTCGTTTCCATACACGGTTTCGCTTACCTAGCCGGGGGGACGCACGCCGCCATGCCCAAACCGCTGAGACTGGCCGTGCTCGTCGTTGCCGCCGGCATCGGTGCGTTCATCCTGCGCGAGCTGTACGTCGCCGCGTCGACGCCGTCGGTGCCCGCCGAAACGGATCAGGCGCGCGTGCGGGTCGCCGCCGCCGATTTGCCGGAAGGGCTGCTGCTGCGCGACAACGATCTCGCGTGGAAGCGCATGCCGCGCGCGCAGGTGCCGGCCGGCGCATTCGTCGAGTCGCAGCCGGGCGCGGACCTGAAGGGCGCGCTGCTGCGCAACCACGTCGGCGCGGGCGCACCGATTCGTGTCGAGAACGTGATACCGGCCGGCGCGCCGGATTTTCTCGCGGCCGCGCTGCAGCCCGGCATGCGCGCGATTTCGGTGCCGGTCGACGACGTGTCCGGCAACGCGGGGCTGATCCAGCCGGGCGACTTCGTCGACGTGTTGCTGACGCAGCAGATCGGCGGCTCGGCGACGTCGCCCGGCACGTTCGAAGCGGAGACCGTGGTGCGGCGTGCGCGCGTGCTCGCGGTCGGCTCCGAATTCCAGCGCGCGAAGGCGCCCGCGAG
This sequence comes from Burkholderia sp. AU31652, assembly GCF_002223155.1. NCBI lineage: Bacteria > Pseudomonadati > Pseudomonadota > Betaproteobacteria > Burkholderiales > Burkholderiaceae > Burkholderia > Burkholderia sp. AU31652. The sequence continues at coordinate 1,120,822 of NZ_NKFG01000005.1, forward strand.
CGCACCGGATGCGACCGCCCGCGCCCGCACGGTCACGCTCGAGGTCGCGCCGCGCACCGCGCAGGTCGTGCTGGTGGCGACCCGCCTCGGCTCGCTGTCGCTCGCGCTGCGCAGTTTCGCGACGAGCGACCGGCGGCAGCCGGCAGGCGGCGACGCGCAGGAGCCCGATACGCAGCCCGTGTGGGCCGGCGACGTGTCGCGCGCGGCCCGCGAGGCCGCACGCGAACCGTCCGCCAGGCCGGAGTCGGGCGCGCGGCCGGCGTGGCGGAGCAACGCGGTCGTGATCTATCGCGGTTCGTCGGTCGACGACGGATCGCGTGGCGGCGGCACCGGCACGCCGGGCCTGCCGCCGCTGCCGGCCGGGCTGCCGGCGTGGCCGGCGATGCCTGCAGTGCCTGCAATGCCCACGACGACGGGCGGCGCGAATGTCGCGGCGGAGACGACTGCGCAACCGCCGGCAATGGCGGCGCAGTGACGGATTGACGATTCGGGCCGGCCGCCCGGCGGCCGGCATTTGACGGGAACACGCATGGTGCGCATGGTTCGTTGGATCGCTATCGGGGGCCTGGCCTGCATCGTCGCGTCCGGGAGCGCGTTGGCGCAGGTCGCACGCGCGCCGGACGCGGGCGCGGCGCTGTCGATTGCGACCGGCAAGGGGGAACTGCTGTCGCTGCCTGAACCCGCGGCCGCGATGTTCGTCGCCGATCCGTCGATCGCGGACATCCAGGTGCCGTCCCCGCGCACCGTGTTCGTGTTCGGCAAGAAGGCGGGCACCACCACGCTGATCGCGCTCGGCGCGAACCATCGCCCGATCCTGCGCAAGACGGTGATCGTGCAGGTCGACACGGCGTCGCTGCAGGGCGTGCTCGACAGCCGCTTTCCGCAGCTGAAGCTGTCGGTGTCCGGCGCGCCGGGCTCGCTGATGGTGTCGGGCAAGGTGCCGAGCGCGGCCGACGCGGACGCCGTGATGCAGTCGCTCACGCCGTACCTGCACGACAAGGAAAAGATCGTGAACCGGCTCACGCTGTCGCGCCCGATCCAGGTGAACCTGCGCGTGCGGGTGACCGAGGTGAGCCGCAACATCACGCAGCAGCTCGGCATCAACTGGAGCTCGCTGGGCGGCGCCGGCAACTTCGTCGGCGGGCTGCTCAACGGGCGCACGCTGTTCGATCCGACGAACGGCCTGTTCAACCTGTCGCCGACGGGCGCCTTCTCGGTGCTCGGCGGGTTCCGCGCGGGGCGCTGGTCGATCGACGTGGTGCTCGACGCACTCGACCAGGAGGGCTTGATCACGATGCTCGCCGAACCGAACCTCACCGCGATGTCCGGCGAGACCGCGAGCTTCCTCGCGGGCGGCGAGATTCCCGTTCCGGTTGCGCAGACCGGCAACACCGGCGTGATCACGGTCGAGTACAAGCCGTTCGGCGTGTCGCTCGACTTCACGCCGACCGTGCTCGCCGACAACCGCATCAGCCTCAAGGTGCGCCCGGAAGTCAGTGAGGTCGATCCGAGCAACAGCGTGACGACGGGCAGCATCAAGGTGCCGGCGCTCACGGTGCGGCGCGTCGACACGACGGTCGAGCTGTCGAGCGGGCAGAGCTTCGCGATCGGCGGGCTGCTGCAGAGCCAGACGGCCGACACCGTGTCGCAGATTCCGGGGCTCGGCCGGCTGCCGATCATCGGCCGGCTGTTTTCGTCGAAGAACTTCCAGGACAACAAGACCGAGGTGGTCGTGATCGTCACGCCGTACGTCGTGCAGCCGACCGGGCCCGGCCAGCTCGAGCAGGCGATCGACACCGTCGCGCGGCCGAGCAGCGACCTGGAGTTCGCGGTGCAGCGCAACCTCGGGCTCGACCTGCTGTCGGGCGACACGCCGCGCCTCGTCGGCGCCGCGGGCTTCGTGTACTGAACCGGAGGCGCACATGCGAACCCGATCGATCGTTGCCGCACTCCTGCCGCTGGTGTGTGCGGGCTGCCTGTCGGCGCCGCCGCCGGTCAACCTGCCCGATGCGCGGTCGATCGGCTTCGACGGCGCGCACGCGGTGGCGCCCGATTGCGCGAAGCTGATGCAGCCGTCGCATCTCGTCGACGCGGGGTACGCGCGGCCCGGCGTGCCGTTCGGCTGCGCGACCTATTCGAACCTCGCGGCGATGCTCGCGCGGCCGGAGGATCTCGTCGCGCCCGTGCCGTACGGCGGCGCGGATGCGCAGACGGCCGCCGACGCGGTGCGCCGCTACGTCGAGGATCGCGTGAAGCAGCCGACGCCCGGCAAGACGCAGACGACCGGCTCGCCCAGCCATTGATCGCCCGGATGCCATCACGATGCCGCCCATGAACCTCCTCGACCGTCAGCACACCCGGCGCGCCGCGTCCGCGGGCGCGGCCGATCTCGTCGCGGTCGTCGCCGATTCGGGCAGCGAGGACGTGATACGCCGCGTCACGCAGGAGCTGGCGATCACGCGCACCCAGCTGCAGCTTGGCACCTGCGACGATGCGATCGGGCTGCTGCAGCAGTACGAGCGTTCGCCGCGCCAGCTCGTCATCGACGTGTCCGATTCGGTGCTGCCGGTGTCGGACCTGATGCGGCTCGCCGACGTGTGCGACCCGTCGGTGCGCGTCATCGCGATCGGCACGCAGAACGACGTCGGGCTGTTTCGCAACCTGCTCGGCATCGGCGTGCAGGACTACATCGTCAAGCCGCTGACCGTCGAGTTGATGCGGCGTGCGCTGACCGCGACGGAATCGGTCGTGCAGGCGCGCACCGGCAAGGTCGTGAGCTTCGTCGGCGCGCGCGGCGGCGTCGGCGCGACCACGATCACGGTGAGCCTCGCGCGCTTCCTGGCGAGCGAGAAGCGCCGCCGGGTGGCCTACGTCGACCTGAACCTGCATGGCGGCGGCGCGAACTCGATGTTGGGGCTGTCCAGCAACAACGGGCTGATCGAGTTGCTGAACATGGGGCAGCGTCCCGACGACGCGTTGTTCGAGCGCATGTTCGTGACGAAGGGCGACCGGCTGCACGTGCTGTCCGCCGAGCTGGCCTACGGCGCCGACGTCACGCTGGGCGACCAGGCCGTCGCGCGCCTGGTCGACATGCTGAAGGACCGTTTCCACTACGTGCTGTTCGACGTCGGCAGCGGCGCCGGCAAGCTGCTCGAGGACGCGCTCGTGGCGTCCGATCTCGTCCACGTCGTGGTCGACCGTTCGGTGCACGCCGCGTACGAAGCCGCGCGGCTCGTGCGCTTCGTGCGGGAACTGCCCGGCGAGCGGCTGCTGTCGATGGTGCTGAACAACCCGCTTGCCCCGGTCGCGGGCCGCGTCGAGCCGGTCGATTTCGAGGCGGCGTTCGGCGGCGCGACGCTGCACGAGCTGCCGCACGAGCCGCAGACGCTCGCCGTTGCCGAGAACCTCGGCGAGCCGATCGAAGGCGCGAAGCGCAACGGCTTCCTGGACCAGATCCGGCAGCTCGCGAACGGCATCACCGGCGAGCCGATGGCCGTCGCCGAGCCGTGGTATGCGCGGCTCGTCAAGTGGAGGAAGGGAACGTGACGTTCGGCACCCGCAACCGGCCGCCGGCGGATCCTGTGCCGGCCGAGCCACCGGCCGCGACGCCCGCCGTGGCGCGCGAGGCCGCGCCATCGGCCCCGGCTCCGACCGCGGCGGACACGCCTGCACCGACACCGGCCCGTACACCCGTGGCGGCCGACACCCACGAGGCGCTGATCCGGTCGAGCAAGTTCGACGCGATCCGCAGCGCGGTGTTCGCGTCGATGAACATGTCGGCGGCGCTGATGAAGACGCGCGACGAAGTGCGCGCGGGCATCGAGCAGGTGGCCGCGCATACGGTCGAGCGCGAGCGGCTGAAGATCACGGCCGGCGAGCAGGTGCTGATCATCGACGCGATCCTGAACGACATGTTCGGCGTCGGGCCGATCGAGCCGCTGCTTGCCGACGATTCGGTCACCGACATCCTCGTCAACGGGCCCGACCAGGTCTACGTCGAGCGCGCGGGCCGGCTCGAGCTCACGTCGCTGAAGTTCCGCGACGACGCGCATGTGGCGAGCGTCGCGCAGCGGATCGCGGCGGCGGTGGGGCGCCGCGTCGACGAGAGCAGCCCGATGGTCGATGCGCGGCTCGCCGACGGCAGCCGCGTGAACGTCGTGCTGCCGCCGATCGCGATGCGCGGCCCGTCGATCTCGATCCGCAAGTTCGCGAAGCGCGACATCACGCTCGCGCGGATGGCGCAGCAGGGCAACATTTCACATCCGATGCTGCAGGTGCTCAAGGTCGCGTGCGCGTGCCGGCTGAACATCGTGATCTCGGGCGGCACCGGCTCGGGCAAGACGACGTTGCTCAACGCGCTGTCGCAGCACATCGAGCAGCACGAACGGATCGTGACGATCGAGGATGCGGCCGAGCTGCAGTTGCTGCAGCCGCACGTCGTGAGCCTCGAGACGCGGCCGGAGAATACCGAGGGGCTCGGCGGGATCTCGCAGCGCGATCTCGTGCGCAACGCGCTGCGGATGCGGCCCGACCGCATCATCCTCGGCGAGATTCGCGGCCCCGAGGCGTTCGACGTGCTGCAGGCGATGAACACGGGGCACGACGGCTCGATGACGACGATCCACGCGAATTCGCCGCGCGATGCGATCAGCCGGCTCGAGAGCATGGTCATGATGGCGAACGCGAACCTGCAGCTGCTGTCGATCCGGCGCCAGATCGCGAGCGCCGTGCACCTGTTCGTGCAGATCGAGCGGATGCGCGACGGCGTGCGGCGCGTCACGCGGATCACCGAGATCGTCGGGATGGAAGGCGAGGTGGTGATCACGCAGGATCTGTTCGCGTTCCGCCAGGAAGGCGACACGACGCGCGACGCGGTGAAGGGCGTGTTCGAGGCGTCGCCGTTGCGGCCGTCATTCGCGGCGCGCGCCGCGTACTACGGCGTCGAGGATGCGCTCACCGAGGTGTTCCGGCAATGAGGGCCGCCGACCTGTTCGCGGTGGGCGCGTTCGTGATGATCCTCGCGATCGGGCTTGTGCTGTCGTCGTGGTTCGATCGCGCGAGCCGCACGCCGGCCCAGCGCATCCGCGCGCGGATGCGCCGGCTGTCGCCGTCGCTCGCCGGGCGCGACGGGCTCGCCTCCGCCACGCCCGGGGTCGCGCTGTTCAACCTCGAGCGCCGCCAGGGCCGCCTGCGCGCGTGGCTGCAGCGCCGCGTGACGCGCGTGCGCGCGGTCGGCGGCAAGGGCGGCGTGCGGATCGTCGTCGCGAGCACGATCGCCGGCGCAATCGTTGCGATCGTCGCGGTGAAGCTGATCGGGCCGCCGGGCATCCTGCGTCCGCTGATCTACGTCGGGTTGCCGCTGGTCACGATGCGCGCCAGCTACCGTGCGCTGGTCGAGCGCTTCCGGATTCGTTTTCTCGAAGCGTTCCCGGACGCGATCGACGTGATCGTGCGGGCCGTGCGCGCGGGCATTCCGGTCACGCAGGCGATCAGCATGGTCGGCGACGGCGCGGCCGAGCCGGTGCGCGCGACGTTCCGCTCGATGGGCGACAGCCTGCGCGTCGGCGCGGATCTCAAGGACGTGCTGACGCAGGCGGCCGACCGGCTGATGATCGCGGACTTCTCGTTCTTCACCGTCTACCTGCTGCTGCAACGCGAGACCGGCGGCAGCCTCGGCGAAACGCTCGACGAGCTGTCGAGCATCATCCGCACGCGTCGCGACATCCGCCTGAAGACGCGCGCGCTGACCGCCGAAGGGCGCATCACGACGAACATCATTTCGGCGGTGCCGTTCGTGATGATCGGCGCGCTGTTCCTCGTGAACCGCGATTACGTGATGCTGCTGTTCACGACGCACCCGGGACACACGATGCTGACGATCGCGGCCGGGTTGCTGACGGTCGGCCTGCTGGTGATCCGCAAGATCTCGAAACTGGATACCGCGCGATGACGATGTCGATACTGGCTGCCCGTGGCCTCGAGTTGCTGTTGTTGCTCGGCTGTGTCGCGGTGGCGCTCGCCACGCCCGGCGGCGGCACCCGCCAACGGATCGCCGCGCGCGTGCGGCAGGCTGCCGGCCAGCATCCGCCGGCATCGATGGCGGGGTGGCTGCAGCCGGGCGGCGTCCGGCTGGATCTCACGCGCCGGCTCGCGCAGCTGGGCGAACGGTTGCCGGTGCTCGACCCGATGCAGCGCGTGAAGCTCGGCCTGCAGCTGACGCGCGCGGGCTTTCGCGAGCGCCGCGCGGCGTCGGTGATGATCGGGATCAAGCTGAGCTGCGGCGTGCTGTTCGCGTGCGGCGCGATCGTGTTCAGCCCGCTGATTCCGCGCTTCGGCGAATACTTCGTGATCCGCGCGCTGGCGATGATCGCCGCCTTCGTGATCGGCGTGATCGTGCCTGAATACGTGCTCGGCGTGATGATCCGGCGGCGGCGCCGGATCATCGCCGCGTGCTTTCCCGATGCGCTGGACCTGCTGGTGATCTGCACGATGGCCGGCAACAGTCTCGCGTCGGGCATCCGGCGCGTCGCGCACGAACTGGCGCGCATCTGCCCGCCGCTCGCCGACGAGCTGACCGTATGCGCGGACGAGCTGACGCTGAGCGGCGACGTGTCCGCGACGCTCGCGCATTTCGCGATGCGTGTCGATTTCACGTCGGCGCGCTCGCTCGCGACGACGCTGACGCAGTCGCAGCGGTTCGGCACGCCGATCACGCAGGCGCTGCGCACGCTGTCGCGCACCGAGCGCACCGAGCAGATCGTCGCGCTCGAGGAACGCGCCGCGAAGCTTGCGCCGAAGATCACGCTGCCGATGATGCTGTTCATCCTGCCGACGGTCTGCCTGATCGCGGCGGGCCCGGCGGCGATTCGCCTGCTCGAGGTGTTCAGATGACACGATCCGTCATACGCGCGTTCGCGCTCGCGGCCGTGCTGCCGGTGCTGGCCGGCGGCTGCGGCGCGCCGGGCGTCCAGACGCGGCCGGTGCTGTCGCACAAGAGCGACGACCCGCAGGCCGAACTGCGCATCGCCGACAGTGCACTGGCCGGCGGCAACGTCGATCTCGCGTCGACGCTGTACGAGAAGGTGCTCGCGAAGCATCCCGATTCGCTCGCGGCGCGCCTCGGGCTCGGCGACGTCAACTACCGCGCGGGCGACCTGGAGCGCGCGCGGATTCTCTATGACGAAGCGCAGCGGCAGGCACCCGCGGAACTCGGCCCGCAGCTCGGGCTCGCGCGCGTCGCGTTGCGGCAGCGGCGCCTCGATGAAGCCGCGCAGCGCTACCGCGACCTGCTCGCCGCGCAGCCGAACCATCCGCTCGCGGCGGAGGGGCTCGGCACCGTGCTCGACCTGCAGGGGCGTCATGCGGATGCGCAGGTCGTGTATCGCGACGCGCTGCGCGCGCATCCTGACGCGCAGGGGCTGCGCGTCGACCTCGGGCTGTCGCTCGTGCTGAGCAACCGGCCGCGCGAAGGCGTGAACGTGCTGCTCGACGTCGCGGGGCTGCCGTCCGCGCCGTGGCAGGCGCGCCAGAACCTCGCGTTCGCGTACGGCGTGCTCGGCAACACCGATTCGGCGAAGAAGCTGCTGTCCGCGGAGTTGCCCGCGTCGGCGGTGGCCGACAACCTGCGCTTCTACCAGGCGGTGCGCGCGCGGCTGGCGTCGCGCGGGGGTGCCGGGGTGGTCGGCGGGGCCGGTAGCCCGCCGCCGCTGTCCGGCGCGGCGCTGGAGCCGGGTGTCGTACCACCGGGTGCGGGGGCCGCAAAATGACACGCGGGGCGATGGGCGCCCGCCACGCGCGCGGCGTCGTGTCCCTCGAGTTCGTGCTGATGCTGCCGTTCCTGCTGATGGTGCTGATCGGCATCATCGACACGAGCCTGCTCCTGTGCGACAAGGCCGTCATCACGAACGCGAGCCGCGAGGCGGCGCGCGCCGGCGTCATGCTGCGCGTGCCGATGCTGACCACGACGCAGATCGCGAACATCGCGCAGACCGCGATGCAGAACAGCCTGATCACCGGCGGCGCGGCGACGACACCGGCGGTGACCGTGACGCAGGCGAACGGCACGACGTCGGGCACCGCGCTGACGGTGACGGTGACCTACACGTATTCGGGGCTCGTGCTGGGCTCCGCGTTCAGCGCGCTCACCGGCCCGGTGACGGTCTCGGCGACGTCGGTGATGCTCTATGAATGACGTGACCGCCACGCCACCCGTCGGCGCCGAACGGCAGCGCGGTTCGGTCGCGCTGTTCTTCCTGCTGTTCCTGATTCCGCTGCTGTCGTTCGGCGCGCTGGCGATCGACATCGCGTGGGTCATCACGGTGAACAACCAGTTGCAGAACGCGGCCGACGCGGCCGCGCTCGCGGGGGCCGATGCGATGATGTCGCCGAGCGGCGGCGCGGTGAACTGGTCGCAGGCCGCGCCGGCGGCGAATGGGGTGATCGCGCAGCACTCGGCGGCCGGCGCGGCGCTGTCGACCGGCACGGTGACCACCGGATACTGGAACGTGACGCGCAACCCCGCCTCCATGCAGCCGACGACCATCACGCCGGGCCAGTACGACGTGCCGGCGGTGCAGGTCACCGTGTCGCGCGCGCCCGGCGTGAACGGCGGCTCGATTCCGCTGCTGCTCGGCGGGCTGCTGGGGATCCCCGGCGCATCCGACAGCGCGACCGCCGTGGCGGTGCTGGCGGCGCCGGGCGGGGTCGGGGCCGGCGGGCTGTTTCCGGTCGCGATCGACCAGTGCGTGTACAACCTGTACTGGAACGCGTCGACCAACCAGCCGCTGATCAATCCGCTGACGGGCCAGCCGTTCGAATTCTCGATCACGAACGGCCAGGTCTACGGCCTGCTGTGCATGGGTGGGCAGTGGACGTCGTTCCAGTCGAGCGCGACCGACACGACGACGATGGGCGGCCTGATGACAACCGGCAATCCGACGACGCTCAACATCGGCGACACCATCAATCTCGCGACCGGCGTGAAGGCGACGCTCTATACGTCGGTGCCGGTCGGCGCGACGGTGGTGCTGCCGGTCGTCACGCAGACGGCGACCAGCACCTCCGTGCCGATCGTCGCGTTCGCGCCGTTCCATATCGACGTGTCGCTGGGCGGCACATACAAGTACATCCAGGGCCATTTCGTCGCCGGCGTGAAGATGACCGGCGTCGCGACCGGCGTCGGGCCGTACTACGGCATCTACGTGCCGCCGCGGCTCGCGTTCTGAGCCTCCGGGCCGGCGCGGCGCAGCAGCACGAGGAGCGCGAACAGCGTCACGACCGGGCCGATCTGCGGCCCTTGCAGCCACGGGTTCAGGTATTCGACGGCCGGCAGCAGCCACATGAGCGCGATCGCGGTCTGCTCGCCGCGCAGCCAGCCGTCCTGCCAGCCGATCGCCAGCAGGCACGCGATCGCGATGCCGAGCCAGGCGAGCTCGTAGTGCCACACGTACGGGTTCGCCGCGAGCGTGGCGACGGCCAGCACCGCCGCACGCAAGCGGACGTCGCGTGAGCGTGTCCACACGATGCAGGCGGCGGCGATCGCCAGCGCCGCGATGCACGCTTGCCCTGCATACGCGGCGCCAGGCGGCAGGCCCGCGAGGCGGAGCGCGGCGAACGGCGCCGGCGACGCGAGCCAGAACACGATGCCTTGCTCGAGGAGGAGCGTGCGCGCGAGCGCCGTGCCGGCGACGAACAGGCGAAGCGATTCGACGCCGCAGATCAGGATGCTCAATGCGGTGAACGCGGCGGTGGCGAGCGCGGCCCACGCGATCGTGCGCCAGGCGCGCGTGGCGACCAGCACGAACGGGAACAGCAGCGCCATCTGCGGCTTCGCCGACAGCAGGCCGATGCAAAGGCCGGCCCACATCGGCCGACGGTCGGCCCAGCAGACGGCCAGCGCCGCGCACGACGCGGTGAGGAACGCGTTCTGCCCGAACATCCCGGTGACGAACACGCACGGGGCGGCGAGCAGCGCGAACGCGCCGACGCGCCGCAACCCGGGGAGCGCGCCGAGCCCCGATACGCGCGCTGCGGCGAATCCGAACACGACGATGCCGAACGCGACGAACAGCGGATAGCCGATCGCATAGGGCAGCAGCGCCAGCGGCGTTACGAGCAGCAGGTTGGTGGGCGGGTACAGCCACGCGACGAGGTCTTCGCGGCGGAACTGCGGGAACAGCTCGGCCGCCAGCCGCGAGAAGGTCGGCAGATCGTACGCTTGCCACGGCGAGCCGTGCAGCATCACGTACGACGCCGACCAGAACACCGCGTAGTCGGGGCCCGGGCGCGACGGCGCGGTGGCGGGCGCGTGACGGACGACGGCGATCCAGATCGCGACGAACAGCGCGTAGCACGCGAGCGCGACCGCGCTGTACGCGACGACGCGCCGGGGTGTCAGCCATGCGCGGACGGGAGGGACCGCCGATCGTATCGCTTGTCGGGGGAGATCCATGCGTCGTGCGCGCGGTTACTTGATGGACGCTTTCCGCGCGGCGCCGTGGCCGGTCGCGGCGGGCTGCGACGTTCGGCGGCGGGCCGCGTGCGTGCGCTTGAGCGGAAACTGCAGCAGCTGTGACGCCGGATGCGCGGCGGCGTCCCGCTGCGCGTGATAGCGCCGCCGCACGAGATAGACCGGTCGCTGCTTGGATTCGTGATAGATACGGCCGAGGTATTCGCCGATCACGCCGATGCCGATCAGCTGGATGCCGCCGATGAACAGCATCACGGAGATCAGCGACGCGTAGCCGTGCACGGGGTTGCCGAACAGCAGCGTGCGCATGACGATGAAGGCGCCGTAGACGAACGACAGCGCGGCGAACGCAAGGCCGATGTAGGTCCACACGCGCAGCGGCACGGTGCTGAAGCTGGTGATGCCTTCGAGCGCGAAGTTCCAGCGGCGCCATCCGGAGAATTTGGAGCGGCCGCCGCTGCGCGGCGCGCGCGTGTATTCGATGAGCTCGATGCGATAGCCGACCCACGCGAACAGGCCTTTCATGAAGCGCCGCCGCTCGGGCAGCGCGCGCAGCGCGTCGACGACCTGGCGATCCATCAGGCGGAAATCGCCGACGTTTTCGGGCATCTCGACTTCGGAAAGGTGGTTGTGCACGCGGTAGTAGAGCGCGGCGGCCACGCGCTGCATCAGCGGATCGCACCTGCGGTCGGTGCGCTTCGCGGCGACGACCTCGGCGCCGGCGAGCCAGCGCTCGACCATCGCGGGGATCAGCGCGGGCGGGTCCTGCAGGTCGGCGTCGATCAGGATCACGGCGGTGCCGGCGGCTTCGTCGATGCCGGCGGTGAGCGCGGCTTCCTTGCCGAAGCGCCGGGTGAGATCGACGATGCGCACGCGCGGGTCGCCGGCGGCGACGTCGATCAGCCGGCCGAGCGTGTCGTCGCGGCTGCCGTCGTTGATGCAGACGATCTCGAAACGGACCGACTCGACCGATTCGAGGATCGGCAGCGTCGTGGCAAAGAACGCGTCGATGGCTTCTTCCTCGTCATGGAACGGCACGACGAGCGAGACCAGTGGTTTTCTGGCATGCGCGGACATACGTCCCCCGAGAGATCCGGCCTGCGCTGCGCCGTATGGATCCGGTCGTCGCCGGCGGCAGGCCGGACGACTGGCGTTCTGAACATTGTAGGCAGGAATCGGGGATTCGTAACACGAATCGATGCCGGCGCGGCAATGCGCGCGCGGACGCCAGGTCGACTGGCCGGACGTTGAGGCCGGCGGCGTTGTGCCGCGCGAGCGCGACTTGGTGCGTGATTGCCCGGCGCGACGCGCGGCGACCGGCTTACTGGGTCGCGGTCGCGGAAGGCCACGACGCCCCGCGCGCCGATGCATCCGGTTGTACGTCGATTCGCACGGCGGGCGATGTGCCGACGCCGTTCGCGCCGTCGACGTCGTGGACGGACGGCGGCCCGATCGTCGAGCGCTTGCCGTTCGCCGGATTCGAGCGCGACGGCGGGCGCGGCCCGTGGCGGGCCGTGCTGCACCGGGCCGTGCCGGCCGCGGGCGAGCGTTGCACGTTCAACCAGTCCGGCCCGGCGCTGCTGGTCGCCGCGATGCGCACGCTCGTCGCGTCGACGGTCGGTGACCTCGATATGGCGCGCCCACGTTGAACGCGGCCACGCGCGTCATCGTTCAGGCCGATACGCTCCGGATCGCGATCGATGCGACATCGACGCGCCGCGGCAGGATCGCGTCGGCCGCCGCGCGGTCGGCGACACGCTGCAGCACGTCGATGTCCGCGCCGCTGAGGCTGCGCTGCGCGAGCGCGGCCCGTCGCGCGATGTCGGTGGCCGCGTCGGGCGGCAGGCGCGTGAGCGACGCATAGACGCTCGCATAGTCGGCCGGATGCGCGAGCGCCCATTGGCCCGCGCGGGCGAGCCGCGCCAGCACGTCGGCGAGCGCCGCGCGCTTCGCGCGATCGTCGAGCGTCTCGACCGGCGACGTCAGGAACGCCAGCCCGGAATTGATGCCGCTGCCGTCGCGGACGATGCGCGCGCCGCGCCGGACCGCATGCCCGTAGTACGGATCGAACGTCGCCCAGATGCCGATCCGCTTCGCCTCGAACGCGGCGAACGCATCGACGGGCAGCACGAAGCGCACGTCGACATCGCGCGGCGCGAGGCCGTGTTCGCGCAGCGCGCCGTACAACTGGTACTGCGAGATGCTGCCGCGAGCGGACGACACGACGACGGTTTGCCCTTTCAGGTCGGCGACGGTGCGGACCGGCGAATCGGGCTGCACGACGATGCCGAGCGACGTCGGCGAGCCGACGCGCGTCGCGACGATCCGCAACGACGGGTCGCCGAGCGCGGCGGTCAGCACGGGCAGGTCGCCGGCCGGCGCGAGATCGATCGCGCCCGCGCGCTGCGCCTCGAACAGCGGCGCGGCACCCTGGAAATTGGCCCAGCGGAACCGGTACGGCGTGCCGTCGAGCACGTGCGCGGCTTCCGCGAGCGCGCGCAGGCCGCCGGCCTGGTCGCCGAGCACGAGCGTCACGCCCGACAGGTCGGCGCCGGCCGCCTGGGCGGGCCGTGCGATGGCGCCGGCGAGCGGCGCGGCGGCGAGGGCGGCAAGACGCTGCAGCACGCGGCGGCGCGGCGGGGCGGAGGCGGGATTCATCGGCGGGGTGTCCTCGGTGATCCGCGCGCAGGCGGCGCGGCTGCCGGGCAGGTTACGGAATCGGTTTCCGGCCGACAAACATCGAATCGTGCAATGCATATTCGTGTGGCGACGGCCGACATCGCCGCCCGCGCCGCATGCGGGCGTCGAGGCGGGGCTTACGCGGCCGACGGAACCGTCCGCAGGAACGCGCGCACCGCCGGCGCCTTTTCGAAGCGCCGGTGCGCAAGCGCCAGTTCCGACGTGATCGGCTTGCCGGCGATCGGCCGGTACACGACGCCCGGCAGCGACACGCAGCCGGCGAGCGCATCGGGAATCACCGCCACCCAGCCGTTCACGGACACGCACGCGAGCACCGCGAGCAGGCCGCCCGGGCGGGCGGCGATCAGCGGTGCGAAGCGGCCGCGGCGCGCGACGTCGAGCGTGCCGCGCTCCTGTTCGGGCACCGCGAAGCGCGCGTCGGCGAGGTCGGCCGCGCGAATGGCCGACATCGACGCGTAGCGTGACCCGGCCGGCACGGCGGCGACGAACACGTCGCGCTGCAGCGTGACGACCCGCAGGCCGCCGGGCAGCGGCAGCGGCGGGCGCACGTACGCGAGGTCGAGCCGGCCCGTGTCGAGCTGGTTCGCGACGTCGTCCATCGGCACTTCGCGCAGGTTCAGCTCGATGCGCGGGTGCGCGTCACGAAACGCGCCGACGGTGCGCTGCAGCGTGCTCGAATAGACGGCCGACGACACGTAGCCGATCTCGATCCGGCCAAGCTCGCCGCGCTCGGCCAACGCAGCGAGTTCGCGGCCGCGCTGCAGGTGTTCGACCGCGGCGCGTGCCTCGGCGAGATAGGCCTCGCCGGCCGCGCTCAGCGTGACCGCGCGGCGCGACCGGTGAAAGAGGCGCACGCCGAGCACGCGTTCGGCCTCCTGGATCTGCCGCGTGAGCGCGGGCGGCGCCATGTCGAGCGCTTCGGCCGCGCGGGCGAAGTGCAGGTGCTGCGCGACGCTGAGGAACGCGCGTACGTGGCGGAATTCGAGCCGGTCCATGATTGCAATTTTCGTCAATAAAACAGCGTCGGCGTGTCAATGACAGGCAATACGGGCCAAGCCTAGCATACGGCTCGTCGATCCTGTTCCGGAGTAGCCGATGTCCCAGCCTTCCCCGGCGTCGCGCGCAGGCGCGGCTGCCGCCCCGCGCACGGGCGCCCGCCTGCCCGCCGCCGCGACGCTCGCCGTCGCGTCCGCCACCTGCTCGCTGATCGTGCTCGACACGAACGTCGTCGCCGTGTCGCTGCCGAGCATCGCGCGCGGTTTCCATGCGAGCTTCGCCGAGATCGAATGGGTCGTGAGCGCGTACATGACCGCGTTCGCCGCTTGCCTGCTGCCGGCCGGCGGGCTCGCCGACCGCTTCGGGCGCAAGCGGATGCTCTTCACGGGGCTCGCGCTGTTCTTTCTCGCGTCGCTCGGCTGCGGCGTCGCGCCGACGGCCGGCTGGCTGATCGCCGCGCGGGCGGTGAAGGGCGGCGGCGCCGCGCTGCTGCTGACGGCCGCGCTCGCCGTGATCGCGAACCGTTTTCCGGACGGGCGCGAACGGGCGCGCGCGTGGGCGATCTGGGGCATGTGCATGGGGATCGCGACAGCCATCGCGCCGCTCGTCGGCGGCGCGATCACGCAATGGATCGGCTGGCGCTGGGTGTTCCTGCTGAACCTGCCCGTCTGCCTGCTGCTGGCGGCCGGTGCGCGTGTCGCGATCGACGAGTCGCGCGATCCGCACGCGAAGCGCGTGGACGCGGCCGGCAGCCTGCTGTTCGGCGCGGCGCTCGCGTGCGCGATCGCGGCCTTGATCGGCGCGCCGTCGCACGGCTGGCTGTCGGCCGCGACGCTCGGCCGGCTCGCGCTGGCCGCCGCGCTCGTCGCGGCGTTCATCGGCGCGGAGCGCTGGCAGGCGCGGCCGATGATCGATCTCGCGCTGTTCCGCCAGCCGCGCTTCGTCGGCGCTGTGCTCGCGATGTTCGGCTATGCGGCGTGCGCGCAGGTGATGATGACGTTCCTGCCGCTGTACCTGCAGAACGCGTTCGGGATGTCGGCGATCGACGCGGGGCTCGGGATGCTGCCGTTTGCATTCGCGATGATCGCCGGGCCGTCGCTCGGCGCGGCGCTGGCCGCGCGCGTGTCGTCCGGCGGCGTGCTGGCGGGCGGGCTCGCGCTGATCGGCGCGGGCAACCTCGCGACCGCGGCGCTGACGGCCAGCGGCGACTACCGGCTCGTCGCGCTCGGCATGTTCGTGACGGGCTGCGGCGCGGGCATCATGAACGGCGACACGCAAAAGGCGATCATGGCGTGCGTGCCGCCGAACCGCACCGGCATGGCATCGGGCATCAGCACGACGACGCGCTTCTCGGCGATCGTGACGGCCGTCGGCGTGCTCGGCGCGGTGCTGGCGGCGAGCACGCAGGCGCGGCTCGACCGGTTGCTGTCCGCCGCGCCCGGCCTGCGCGCATTCGCCGATGCACAGTTCATGTCGAGCCTGCTGGCCGGCGACCTGGCGCGGGCGCTCGAGCGTGTGCCGCCGTCGGCCGCCGGTGTGCTCGCGCAGGCGGCGCCGGTCGCGTTCGCGAGCGGGTTCGCCGATGCGCTGACGGTGAGCGGCGGGCTCGCGCTCGCCGCCGCCGTCGTGGCCTACAAGTTGCTTGTGCAACCGATGCGCGACGGCGCGTGACGCCCGGGGCGGCTCGCGCCGCGCATTGGACGCGACCCGGCGGAACCATTAAGCTGGCGCGTTCCGGTTTCACGCAGCGTGTTCAAGATGTCAGCGACGATCGAGATTCTGTTGCCCGTGTTCGGGCTGATCGCGGCAGGGTTCCTGTGCCGCCGGCGCGGGGTGCTTGGGCCGGCCGCGGCCTCGGAACTCAACCGCTTCGTCGTGTGGCTCGCGCTGCCCGCGCTGCTGTTCCAGATCATGGCGCATGCATCGTGGCACCAGCTGTATCAGCCGGCTTTCGTTGCCACGTTCGCGCTGACCTGCGCGCTCGTATTCGTCGGCGTGCTCGCGTGGCGCCTGTTCGCGGGGCGCGGGCTCGCCGATGCGAGCATCGATGCAATCGCCGCGTCGTATCCGAATACCGGCTATCTCGGCTTCCCGCTGTGCCTGCTCGCATTCGGCACCGACAGCCTCACACCGACCACGATCGCGACCATCCTCGTGGCGTGCGTGCTGTTCGCCGGCGCGATCGTGCTGATCGAGGTCGGGCTGCAGCGCGATCGCGCACCGTTGCGGCTGATGTGGAAAGTGGTCGGCGCGCTGCTGCGCAACCCGCTGATCGTCGCGCCGCTGGCCGGCGTTTGCGTGTCGGCCGCGCAGGTGCCGCTCGGTGCGCCGGTCGATACCTTCCTGAAGCTGCTCGGTGCGGCCGCGAGCCCGTGTGCGCTCGTCAGCCTCGGGCTGTTTCTCGCGGAGAAGCGCGAAGTGTCCGGCGCCGCACCGCGGGGCAGCCTCGCACTGACGGCGGTGAAGCTGTTCGTGCAGCCCGCGCTCGCGTGGTGGCTTGGCGTGCGCGTGTTCGCGCTGCCGCCGGTGCTCGCGCAGATCGCGGTCGTGCTCGCCGCGTTGCCCACGGGTACCGGGCCGTACATGCTGGCCGAGTTCTACGGGCGTGAAGCGCAGGTGACGTCGCGCACGATCCTGTTGTCGACGCTCGGGTCGATCGCGTCGCTGTCGGTGTTGCTCGCGCTGGCGCGGCACGTCTGACGCGGCCCGTCCTTTCAACGCATCACGTCGGCCCTTCAGCCCTTCAGCGCATCGCGATCGATCTGCGCATCGTGCAGGTCGCGTGTTGCGCTGCGCAGCTTGGCCTGCTTGTCGTCGAGCTTGCGCTGCGCCTTGCCCAGCTTCTTCGCATCGCCGAGCGCTTCGGCTTCATGGACGCGTGCCTGCGCTTCGTGCACGTCGTCCTGCGCGCGCTGGAGATCCCGCTGCTTGTCGGCGACCTTGCGTTCGGCGCGCGCGAGCTGGCCGGCGTCCGTGCAGTGGGCCTTGACCTGGTCGAGCGCGGCTTGCTGGCGCATCGCCTGTGGCGCGTTGCCGAACCGCTTCGCGTTGTCGATCTGCGTGTGCAACGCCTGGATGCGCGTCGCGCAGTCTTGCGTATCGGCGAATGCGCCGGTACTTGCGAGCAGCGCGACCGGAACGGCCAGCGCAACGAGTGTCTTCTTCATGCGGTTTTCCTCGATAGGGGGCGACGGCGGGCGTCCGCGATGCAGATCGCCATCCGCCAAGGTTTGAGGCGTCATTCTGACGATTCGGTGCGGACCGGGTAAATAGGACGGGTCTGACTTGCCGCGACTGCGAGGATCGCTCCGGCTTGCGTATGACGCGCGTCAATGCGACTTCGTCGCGAGGCGGTGGATGCGTGCCGCATGGGGGACACGCCGAGGGTGCGATGCATGGCAATGCGTCGCCTGCCTGCGGCGCGTGCGTCGCGCGGGTTCGGGGGTATCGGCCGAGACCGGTGTGCCATTTCGTGCGTTCACGTCCACGACTGCACCGGCGGCCACCGCCGCCACCGCCGGTTGCATCGCCTCGGCATCGAGCCACGCACGCGTCGCTTCCGCGATCAGCCCGCGCAACCAGCGCACGCCCTCGACGCACTCGCCCGATTCGTTCCAGGTCATCCGGTACACGATGTCCGGCGGTTCGGCCGGCAGCGCGACGGCGGCGAGCGGCAGCAGCTTCGCGTAGTGCCGCGCGAGCCGGTACGTGGTGGTCAGCAGCATGTCGGTGCGCACGAGCGCATGCGCGGCGAGTTCGAAGTGCGGCAGCGTGACGACGATCCGCCGCTGCAGGCCCACGCGTTCGAGCTGCCTGTCGATCGCGCCGGACGCCTCGAGCCACGACGGTGTCGGGCACAGCTGCGGCGCGTCGGCAAACTCGGCCGACGTCATCGCGCCGCGCCGCGCGAGCGGATGGGTCGCGCGCATCAGGCACACGACGCGATCGTCGAACAGGTCGTCCTGCCGGAACCGCGACGCGCGCGCCGGGCGATTGTCGATCACGATGTCGAGCTCGCCGTCGGCCAGCGCGCGCTCGTCGTCGAAGCCGTCGCCGAGCGGATGGAACACGAGTTGCGCGTCCGGCGCGCGTTCGCGGAACAGCGCGACGAGCTTCGGCACGAACAGCACGTTCAGGTAGTCGGGGCAGCCGATCCGGTAGGTGCGCACCGACGTGCGCGCGTCGAACCTCGGCTGCTGGATGCGGATGAAGTCGATCACGCGCAGCGCGTTGCGCAACGGTTCGATCAGCCGCGCGCCGAATTCGGTCGGCACCATCCCGTAGCGGCTGCGCACCAGCAGCGGATCGCCGAGCAGCGTGCGCAGGCGCTTGAGCGCGGCGCTGGTGGCCGGCTGCGACATGTTCAGGCGCACGGCCGCACGCGACACGGTGCGCTCGGTCAGCAGCACGAGCAGGATGCGCATCAGCCGCGCATCGAGCACGTCGAGCGCGCCCGCGGCGTCGGACGCGTCGCGGGGCAGGGCGTTAGGGTCTAGCGGGTCCCGCATGCCGATTCGCCTCCCGGCGCCCCGATGCGCGAGTGCGACGCAGCAGCGGGCCGGCGCCGCGTCATTGTGCGAAGGTGCCCGGCCAGCCGACGATCCGCTTCGGGCGCGGCGGCGCGTACGTGCGGACTTTCGACGTCTTCAGCTTCAGGCGCACCAGCGACTCGGCGAGCGCCACCGCGGCCGAGACGCCGTCGACGACCGGCACGCCCGTGCATTCCTCGATCTGCCGGTCGAGGCCGGCCATTCCGCCGCAGCCGAGGCAGATCACTTCCGCGTGATCGTCCTGCACCGCGCGCTGCGCCTGGCCGACGATCGACTCGATCGCGCGGGCCGGATTCTCCTCGAGCTCGAGCACCGCGAGGCCGCTTGCACGCACCGACGCACAGCGTGCGTCGAGCCCGGCGAGCTTCAGGCGATCCTCGATCAGCGGCACCGTGCGGTCGAGCGTCGTGACGACCGAGTAGCGATGGCCCAGCAGCATCGCGACGCTCGCGGCCGCTTCGGTGATGTCGACGACCGGCACCGTCAGCAGTTCCTGCAGGCCTTCGCGGCCATGTTCGCCGTAGCCGGCCTGAATCACCGCGTCGTACGGCTCGTCGTAGCGCATCACGCGATCCATCACGGCGATCGCCGCGAGGTAGCTCTCGAAGTTGCCTTCGATCGACTCCGCGCCGAAGTGGGGCGTCAGCCCGACGATCTCCGTGCCCGGCGACGCGGCGGCCTGCGCCTGCGCGGCGATCGCGTCGGTGATCGACTCGGTCGTGTTGACGTTGACTACCAGGATCCTCATTGCGACTCCGTATGCAGGTGTGTCAGTGTTGGGTGCAGGCGACCGCGATGGATTCGCCCGAACGTGCCTCGTAGTGCCGGTTGCGATCGGCCAGCAGCCAGTACACGCTGCCCGCGATGGCCGCGCCGAGCAGCCACGAGAACGGCGTCATCGCGCTGAAGGCCGGCACGACGGCGAGCGTGATCGAGATCAGCGCGGACGGCACCAGCGCCGCGAGCGCCTTGCGGTTCACGCCGCGCGTGTAGAAGTAGGCGCCGGTCGGCGCCTCGGTATAGAGGTCGGGCACGTTCACGCGCTGCTTGCGCACGAGCCAGTAGTCGACCGTGATGATCCCGTACAGCGGGCCGAGCAGCGCGCCGAGGCCGGACAGGAAGTAGACGATCACGATCGGGCTGTTGTACAGGTTCCACGGCAGGATCAGCACGGCGATCGTCGCGCTGATCAGGCCCGCGCGGCGGAACGACAGGCGATGCGGCGCGAGGCTCGTCAGCACGAAGGCCGGCGCGACGAAGTTCGCCATGATGTTCACCGCGACCGTCACGATCAGGAACGCGAGGCAGCCGAGCACGAGGAACAGCTTGTTCGGCACCGTCGCGATGATCTCCGTCGGGCTGTGGATGATGTGGCCGTTCAGCTTGAACTGCGCGCCGGCGAGCACGAAGCTGATCGTCGCGAACACGAGGATGTTGACCGGCAGGCCCCAGAAGTTGCCCACGCGCACCGTCTTCGCGCTCGGCGACGAGCGCGCGAAATCGCAGAAGTTGAGCACCAGCGTGCCGTAGATCGCGAGCCACAGCGAGCCGCCCGCGAAGATCTCCGTCCACATCCTGAAGCCGGTCAGCGGCTTGCCGATCGACATCGCGAGATGGCCGCCGGTGCGGCTGACCATCCATGCGGCGAGCGACAGCGTCGTGACGAGGATCACCGGACCGGCGAGCCCCTCGTACTTGCGGACCATTTCCATCCCGTACGTGAGGATGCCGATCTGCACGAGCCAGATCGCGACGAACGTGACCCAGCCGAGCGTCGACAGCCCGAAGATCGCGTTCTGGTCGAAGGCGGCGAGGCCCGGCCAGATCGCGGTGAGCAGCACGCGCAGCACGACCGACGCGAGATAGGTCTGGATTCCGAACCATGCGATCGCGATCACCGCGCGGATCATCGCGGGCAGCAGCGCGCCGTAGATGCCGAAGCTCATCCGGCTGATCACCGGGAACGGCACGCCGGTCTTCTGGCCCATGTAGCCGGTGAGGTTCATGAAGCAGTAGACGAGCACCGCGCCGATCGCGAGCGATGCGAGCATCTGCCAGCCCGACAGGCCGAGCGCGAACAGCCCGATCGCGAACGAGTAGTTCGCGATGTTGTGCACGTCGTTGGTCCACAGCGCAAAGATGCTGTAGCGGCCCCACGTCCGGCCCTCGGCCTTGGTCGGCGCGAGGTCGGCGTTGTGCAGCCGCGGGCTCAGCGCGGGGTCGCGCGTGGCCGAATCGGTTCGATGCGATGCGTCGTCCGCGCCGAGCACGATGCCCGGGCGGTGGGTGGCTTCCAGTTGCACGCCGTTGTCTCCTTCCATGTGCGGGGCGCGAAACCGGCTGCGTGGGAACGCTGCGCCGGCACGGCCGCCGTGGACGTTATGTCTCGGATTTGTTCGCGAGTATGGAAGGCCCGCAAGGCGATGGGAAATTAAATATTCGGCTGGGCGTCATTTGGAAAATGAATGGAAGCGCGCGGCTGCGGCGGCCCGGCGCGGCACGCGAATTGCGCGCCTGCGGGTTCCATCCACATCGACATCAGCGGAGGTGTCATGCAGCGATATTCACTTCGACATGTATCGCGAGCCGTCTTCGCCGGCATCCTGATTGCGGGCCTGGCGGCAGGTGCGGGCTGCCAGAAGAAGAGCGAGAACGGTGGCGCAAGCTCGGAATCGAGCGCCACGGGCGGCATGTCGGCCGCACCGTCCACCGCGCCATCGGGTACGCCGAGTAGCGGGGCGGCCGGCAGCAGCGGCGACAGCGGCGCGAGCACGCCGGGCGCGGCTTCCGCGCCGGGCGGCGCGAGCGGCGGCTGACGCGCGGCTGACGCGTGTCTGACGCGTGGGGCGGACGTCGTGCCGGCTGCGCGCGGGCGCGCCGTCCGGATGAAGGGTGCCGTGCCGGTCTGGCACGTGCGCCTGGAGACGTGTACGTCGGGCCAAGCCCATGAAAGATTTGCAAGGACCGTTGTAGCGATTCCCGGACCGGCGGCGGCAGCCCTGATGCCGGCGCGCGCCGGCCGGACAAGGAGGTGCAATGCAGAACGCGGAATCGAACCCGACCCCGGAACAGCAGCGGGAACAGATCGAGAAGAGCCCGGTGAAGACGCCGGCGGCCGGCGACATGCCTGATGCGGCAACCCAGGCGGCGCAGGTCGCGCAGCGTCCGCTGACCCCCGAGAAGATTGCCGGGAAAATGCCGACCGGCCTGCCGCCGATCGAGCGCGGCACGCAGGCGCCCGACAGCGACGACCCCGTGCGGCGAGCGGCCGCGCGGATCCCGACGCTCGACAACGCGAACATGGCGATGACCGACAACACGGTCGACGTCGACGGCAAGGGCATGGAAGCCGCCGCGGGCGCGTCGAAGTGGCACGACAACGTGATTTATTCGAACGCGTCGCTCGACGAAGCGGTCGAGACGCCCGACGAAGGGCTCGGCGGGATCGAGAGCCGTCCGTCCGGCAACATGCCGCAGATCGCGACGCGGCCGGGCTGGCGCGTACGCCATGTCGGCGATGTCGACGTCGAGCACGGCGACAGCACGCGCGCCGAGCATGTGATCGTCCTGGAGCGGAACGACTGACCACGTGACGGGACGAGGCGGCGGGCGGCACGATCGCGCCGGCCGCCGCCATCATGCGCGGTCCTTATTGCGGGCCGAGTTCCTGCGCGGACGCATCGGCGTCGTTGCCCTGCGCAACCAGCACGTGGATATCGTTCGGCGTCACGTCGCCGACCCCGCCCGACGGGATCGTCAGCAGCAGCCAGTCGGCGTTGTTGTTGATGGTGACCGGCGCGGTCTTGAGGATCGGCGTCTTGCTGCCGGCCGTCGTGACGATCACCTGGTAGCTGCCGCCGTTCAGGTAGATCGAATCCTGCGTCGATGCCGGCACCGCGTTCTGGTAAGCCGTACCCGCGAGCGTCGGGCTTTGCGTCGTGATGTCGGTGCCGGGCGGGACGACGTACACGTCGACGTTCTGCGCGTTCGGCGACGCGTTGAAGCTGCGCACGCGCGCCTTGTCGGACAGCAGGCCCTTGGCGTACGGATCGTCGATCACGGAGATCAGCGACGTCGTGCTCGGCAGCGCGATCGTCGTGTAGTGATGGCCGTTTGCCGCGCTGAACGATTGCGCGGCGATGGTCGTCGTCGTGCCGGAGACGTCGTAGCTCGCGTTCTGCGTGCCCGAGTCGACGTCGTGATAGCGCGTCACGCCCTTGTACGCGATACCGCCCTGGTCGAGCTTCGCGTTCAGGTAGTAGTCGAGGTTCGGGCCGGCCGGCACCGCGTTGATGAAGCGCGCCTGCGGCTTCGAGATGCCGAGTTCGGTCCCGGCGTCGTCGCCGCCGCCGCACGCTGCGAGCACGGAAACGACCGAGCAAAGGGCGACCAGCGTTCGTATTGATTTCATGTTGTCCTCTCGTTCAGGGAACCTGCTTGCGATGCGGGATCGCCGCGCGAAGGGTCGCGCGGTGCGCAGCGCCGATTGAAGGAAGGATGCCGTCCGCCGGAGCGGCGGGCGCGTGGATGACGCAAGCGATGTGCCTGTGCGGCGAACGGCGTCGGGAAGGGGGCGGAAGCGACGGCGGGCGGCGCGCACGCGCCGGCGGGGCGGCGTGCGCGGGGTGGGAGGGGCGTGGGGCGAACCGCGCGCTCGACGCGGTTGCCGGTTGTAAAAATGACCGCGTCGCGCGCGCGACGCGCTGCGTCAGCGGTTCACGAGCCGGGCCGGATAGGCGAGCGCGAGGGCGCAGCCCACCACCATGCACGCGGCGAAACCGTACAGCCCCGCGCTTTGCGAATGGAACGTGTCGCGCAGCCAGCCGATGAAGTAGGTGCTGCCGAACCCGCCGAGGTTGGCGATCGAGCACGCGAACGCGATCCCGCCGGCGGCGGCCGAGCCCTTCAGGAACGTCGACGGCAGTGCCCAGACGACCGGCATCGCGGCGGCCGCGCCCGCGTTGATCAGCGAGAACAGCAATACCGTGCCGAACGTGCCGTGCGACGACGAGGCCGCGATCGCCAGCGCGACGGCCGACACCATGAACGGCACGACGATATGCCAGCGGCGTTCGCGCGCCCGGTCGGAACTGGCGCCGCAGTACAGCGTGGCGAGCACGGCCGCGGCATTCGGGATCACCATCAGCCAGCCGATGTGATACGCATCCTTGACGCCCGTGTCGCGCAGGATCGTCGGCAGCCAGAAGCTCACCGCATAGAGGCCGAGCAGCACGCACAGGTCGATCAGGCCGAGCGCCCATACCTTCGGATCGGAGAACGCCTTGCCGAGCGCATGGCTCTTGTTGCCGGACGGATCGGCGTCGAGGTTCGCGCGCAACGCGTGCTTCTCGTCGGCGTTCAGCCACGGCGCGGATTCGATGTTGTTGGGCAGCCAGCGCAGCACCGCGAAGCCGAGCAGCACCGACGGCAGCGCTTCGAGCAGGAACAGCCACTGCCAGCCGCCGAGCCCGTGCGTGCCGTCGAACGCGCGCATGATCCACCCGGAGATCGGGCTGCCGATCATGCTCGACAGCGGCAGCCCGACCATGAACAGCGCGACGATCCGCGCGCGGCGCGCATCGGGATACCACTGCGTCAGGTACAGCAGCACGCCGGGCAGGAAGCCGGCCTCGGCCGCGCCGAGCAGGAAGCGCACGACGTAGAACTGCATCGGCGTGTGCACGAACATCGTCGCACCCGACAGCAGGCCCCACGTGATCATGATCCGCGCGATCCACAGCTTCGCGCCGACGCGTTGCAACACCAGGTTGCTCGGGACTTCGAACAGGATGTAGCCGGCGAAGAACAGGCCGGCGCCGAGCCCGTACACCGTATCGCTGAACTTCAGCGCGTCGAGCATCTGGAGTTTCGCGAGCCCGATGTTGATGCGGTCGAGATAGGCCGCGAAGTAGCACAGGCAGAAGAGGGTAATCAGGCGCAGCGTGACCTTGCGATAGAGATTGCCGTGCAGCGCGCCGTCGGGGGAAACGGCGGCGCTCGGGTGTGCGGTAGACATGGGATTGCCCCTGTTCGAATGTGACGGATGAATGGGTGGCCGATCGACGCGAGCGGACGCTCCGCTGCGCTCTGGAGTCTGTATATCACGGCAATTAAATAGCGTACACACTAGAAAATACCGAAGCGCACAGGCATGATTCCGGCCGCGCGAAGGCAAGCGTTTGCGTGAGAAAAGCCGCGTGTTTGATGAGGTTTTTTGGGGAAATGAACGCGTTTTTAAAGAGGGCGCCAACGCGCAAGGTCATGCACAAAATTCGTGCGTATGCGCTTAAAAATACAGCGTGTGCACGAAAGTCTGCCGATGCACGCAAGCACGTGCGCGGCAGCGGATTCGAACGCGCATTGCCTGCCGTCGCTGCGCGGTACTCTGCGGACAACGCGCAGCGGTCAGGCGATCGCCAGGCACGCGGCGCGCCGAGTGCCGCGAATCCTGATGCACCGCAATGAAGCGGCCCCCGGCTGCCGGTCGTGCCAAATTGAGGGTGTACACTGCTTGTCTTTCCCTTACATGCGGCGCGGGCCTGCACTTTCATGGCGTCTTCGAAGGATTCCTACGACTTTCACGATCAGGTCGGCCACCTGCTGCGCCGCGCGTATCAGCGGCACGTGTCGATCTTCCAGGAAGCGATCCCCGATTCGGATCTCACGGCCGCGCAGTTCGTCACGCTGTGCGCGGTCAAGGAGCGCCAGGGGTGCTCGCTGAACGACATCGTCAAGGCGACCGCGATCGACCAGGCGACGATTCGCGGCGTGGTCGACCGGCTGAAGGCGCGTGCGCTGATCGAGGTGCTGCCCGATCCGAACGACGGCCGCAAGCTGATCGTGCGCGCCACCGCGACCGGCCTCGCGCTGATCGACCGCACGGTGCCGTTCGCGCGGCAGGTGACGGAGCGCACGTATGGCGCGCTCAATCCGGGCGAGCGGGTCGCGTTGCAGTTCCTGCTGCGCAAGATGATGGAAGAAGACGGCGACGCGTGATGCGTGTCGCGCGCGGGACGGCAGTCATGCCCTTCTGTCGGCGGGCTCGATTCAGTGATGAAGTCTGCAGCCTCTAAGCCGTGCCGGTGGTTGCCACTTGCGCGCCAGCCGCGTCGGCCGTCATCAACCGCCCCGCGTCGCGTAACGCGGCCCGGACCGTCTCCGGCGTAAACGGCGGCGCGTAGAACCGCACGCCGGTCGCATCGAACAACGCGTTTGCGACGGCGGCCGGGCCCGGCACCGACGCCGATTCTCCCGCGCCGAGCGGCGGCTCGCCTTGCCTCGGCATCAGCACCACATCGACGTCGGGCACTTCCGCGAAGGTCAGGATCGGATAGCTCGCCCATTCGCGCGACGCGACCTTGCCGTCGGCGAAGCGCACGCGCTCCTTCAGCGTGCGGCTCAATACCTGGATCACGTTGCCGTGGATCTGGTGGCGCACGCCGTCGGGGTTGATCATCGTGCCCGTGTCCTGGCCGACCGTGACGCGTTCGATGCGGATCTCGCCCGACACGCGATCGACGCTCAGGTCGACGACCCATGCCGACCACGCCGCGCCGAAGCCGGGGAAGCGGCTGTGCACGTAGCGCGCGTAGGCGATCCCGCGGCCGCGCACCAGCCGCGACGGCTCGGGTTCATCATGCGGCGTGCGCCGCACGCGTGGCGTCCAGCCCGCGCGATCGGCCACGGCCTGCAGCAGTTCGGTCGCGCGCGTGTCCTGCAGGTGGCGCAGCCGGAACGCAAGCGGGTCGACGCCGGTCAGCGCCGCGCATTCGTCGGCGAACGCATCATGCGCGAACGAGTTCGGCAATGCCGACACGCCGCGCAGCCACGACGCACGCACGAGCGGGGCAAGATCCTCGCAGACGAAGCGGCGATGCGGGCTCGCGTACGGCGACACGGCCGTGCGGTCGCCCATCTCGAACACGCGCGGCGCGGGCGCGATCGTGCCGGTCAGCAGCGCCGCGAGCAGCGGCGCGTCGTTCGACGGATAGCGCGTCGTGAAGTCGTAGCCGAGCAGGCGGCCATCGCGCGTGACGGTGCCGGTCACCTGCATCAGCTGGCCCGCGCCTTTCGGTTCCCACAGATGTTCGTCCGCGCGCGACAGTTGCACACGCACAGGGCGGCCGACCGTGCGCGACAGCAGCAGCGCGTCGCCGCACACGTCGTCCGCGCCGTTGCGGCCGTAGCAGCCGGCCGCTTCCATCCGCACCACGTCGAAATCGGCTTCGTCGCGCGCGACGAGTGTCGCGAGGTCGTAACGTAGCGAAACGGGATTCTGCGTGCCGGACCACACGGTGATTCGGCCGTTGCCCGGCTCGCGATAGTCGGCGAGCGCGCAGGACGGGCCGATCGAGCCGTGCATCTGGAACGGCCATGCGTAGGTGCGCGACAGCGTGATCGTGTCGGGCTGCGCTCGCGCCGCGTCGACGTCGCCTTCGTCGAGCAGCACGCGGCGTTTGGCCGGCGCGGCGGCGATCGCGGCAGACGGTTCGTCGAGCGGCGGCAGCGCGGGGAGCGGACGCCATGTCACGCGCAACTGGCGCGCCGCGCGGATCGCGTGTTCTTCACGCTCGGCCACCACGCCGACGAAATCGCCGATCGCGACGACGGCCACGAGCCCCGGCACGTCGGCCACCGATGCGCGATCGACGTCGATCAGCGCCCCCCCGACGAACGAACCGCTGTCATGCCCCGCATAGGGCGGCCGCACGACGCGGCCGTGCAGCATGCCCGGCACGCGCATGTCGTGCACGAACGTGAGCTGGCCGGTTGCCTTCGCGGGCAGGTCGACGCGCGGCGACGACTTGCCGACGATCCGGTACAGGGCGGGATCTTTCGTGCGGGTGTTCAGGTCCAGCGTCAGCGCGATCCGGTGCGCGGCGACGAGCGCGGCGAACGTGGCCGTTTGCCCGTTCGCCGAGATCGTCGCGTCGTCGATCCGCAGTTGCGCCGCGTCGACATTGAACCGTTCGGCGGCAAGCGCCAGCAACGCATCGCGCGCCTGCGCGGCCGCACAGCGCAGCGGCGTCGCGGAAATCTGGATCGTCGCGCTCGCGATGGTCGGGCCCTGGTTCGGTGTCGCGGCCGTGTCGCCGAGCACCATCGTCACGCGCGCGGCCGGCACATCGAGCTCCTCGGCGACGATCTGCGCGAGCGACGTGCGGATGCCGGTGCCGAGATCGACGTGGCCGTTGAACGCGAGGATGCGGCCGTCGTCGAGGATCGCGACGAATACTTCCGGCAGCGCCGGCACGTAGGACGACAGGCTGCCCGGCTGGCCGGGTGCCGGCTTGACGGGCGGCGCGGGCGGCCGGATCACGGTGAGGCAGCCGTTGCGCGCGAGCAGTTCGGAGCGGTTCACGGATGAAGGATCCTGTCGAGGGAGAGACGGCGCGCGGCCGGATGCAGCGTACGCGGCGCGAGGCGGCCGGCGGTCCGGGCGTCCTGTTCGCGGTGTGCGTCGAGAGCCATGACGGTGACCGTCGCGAGTGCGCGCGCCCCCAATCTAGGTCGCCAAAAGCGCAGCGTCAATCGCGCGGGCGGGCGTCGGCTGTTCAAGCCGCCGGCCTGCCGTGACGATTCAGCGTGCGCGTGCCTGCACCGCATCGATCGCCGCGATCGCATCGTCGAGCGGCATCACCGCCGCGTATTTCTGCTGCATGTCGAACAGGTTCGCGTCGTGCGGCGCGATCGCGCGATCGCCGACACAGTCGGCCAGCACGAGCGGGCGGAACCCGTGCGACATCGCGTCGACGACGCTTGCGCGCACGCAGCCGCTCGTCACGGCGCCCGCGACGAGCAGCGTCTGCACCGCGCGCTGCGCGAGCCACGGCGCCAGTTGCGTGCCGAAGAATGCCGACGGCACCGTCTTGCGCACGACGAGCTCGCCGGGCGCGGGCGTGAGCTCCGGCACGATCGCGCTGTTCGGGTGGTGCTCGGTCAGCGTCGCCATGCCGGGCACCTTCAGCGAGAACACGTTGTCGTCGCTGCCGTCGTCCGCGTACACGATGCGGCTGTGCGCGACCGGCCAGCCGCGTTCGCGCGCGAGCGCGAGCGCACGCGTCGTGCGCGCGATCGCCGGCGCGATGTTGCCGCCGCCGAACGTCGCGGGATCGGCGAAGCCGACCACGAAGTCGACGATCAGCAGGCCGATGTTGCCGTGCGGCGGTAGCGGCGTGCCGAAGCCCTGCTGGCGATAGACGTTCGCTTCGGCGTGACGGGAAAGATCGTTCATGGTGTCGGGGGCTCGTCGGTCAGGCGGGTTGGTCGGTCACGCGGCCGTCGCGCACGACGGTCGCGCCGTCGAGTTCTACGGTGCAGCGGCGCAGCGGGATGTCGATATGGCAGGTGGTCGTGCGGTTGCCGCCGCCTTCGTTGTTCGGACCGAGCGAGAACAGGAAGTTGCCCTCGAACGCACGCGCGTCCATGCCGATCGTCGCCTCGCGGTCGTACAGCCCGAGCGTCGACCAGCGCGCACGCGGCTGCAGCCCCCAGCCGATATGCGAGATCGCATAGCCTTCGGGGTCGGCGAAGGTCTCCATGTAGTCGCGCAGCAGGTCGGCGTCGACGCCGCCTTCGATGCGCGTCGCATAGCCGCCTTCGACGGTCAGCGCGATCGGTTCGCGCACGTAGTGCTTCTGCGGCAGCAGGATGTCGCCGCGGTCGATCACGATCGTGCCGCGCGCGGTGCGGTCGTTCGGGTAGGTCAGCGCGAAGCCGCTCGGCCAGTGGTCCCAGCGGCCCGGCGCGTCGACGAAGCCATATTCGGCCGTCGGCGGGAACTCGCCGAGCGGGCACACGAGCGCGGTGCCGGCCGCCGACGTCACGCGCATCTCGTGGGCGGCGGCGATCCGTTTCGCCGCGGCGAGCACGCGCGTGCGGTCGGCCAGCGTCGGCACCATCCGCACGAGCACTTCGGGCGGCTCGACCGCGAGCAGGATTTTCGTGCCGGATTTGAGGATCTCGTGCTGCTCGTGCGAGAACAGCAGCGTCATCAGGTCGAGCACGAGGTCGCTCTCGCGCAGCGCGGCGATCGCGGCCTTGTTGCCGGTCAGCGGCGTCGTGCCGAGATAGGCGAGCGGGTCGCGGCTGAACGCCTTGTCGCCGTTCACCGGCGGCAGGTCGAGGCGGTTGACGATCGCGCCCATCGTTTGCGTCGCGATCAGCGCGCACGACAGCGTCTGCGGATGGGTGGCCGCGCTCGTCAGGATCGTGACGGTCTGGCCCGGTTCGAGGCGCGACAGCGTGAGCACCTGCTTCCACGCGTCGATCAGTTGGGAATCGCTGACTGGCATCGTCGGCTCCGGTAAAGGCGTGAGGGGAAGTGAGGTCAGGGTCAGGCCGCGAGCGGCGCGCCGAGGAAGTCGCCGAACGCCGCGTAGAAGCCCGCTGCGTTGTCCCACGGAATCATGTGGCCGGCGTCGGGCACGTGCACGTGCCGCATCGACGGCGTCGCGCGCTGCAGTTCGGCGACATCGTCGTCGCGCACCACGTCGCCGCGCTCGGCCGTGATCAGCAGCGACGGCACGGCCAGTTGCGCGGCGTCCGCGTGGAAATCGTCGGTATGAAAGCCTTCGTACGACGCGCGCACCGCGCGCTCGTCGCAGGTATGCAGCCATTCGGCGCGCAACTGCAGCTCGGCGTCGGTCCAGGTCGGGCAGAACGCGCGCATGCCTTCGGCGTCGGTGCCGGCGCGCGCGAGCGCCATCGAGTCGATGTACCACGGCAGCTTGCCCGGATAGTCGCGGCGGTTCGGGCCCGACACGGGCGGATCGACGAGCACGACCGATTCGAGCCCGTGGATGCCGCGCCGCGCGGCGCGCGCGGCGATCCGCGCGCCCATCGAATGGCCGACGAGGCTGGTGCGCGGCAGGCCGAGCGCGGCGACGAGCGCCGCGACGTCGTCGGCCTGTGCGTCGAGGCTGTAGTCGAGCGACGGCGACGCGTCGGACAGCCCGCGGCCGCGCACGTC
This sequence comes from Burkholderia sp. AU31652, assembly GCF_002223155.1. Classification (NCBI taxonomy): domain Bacteria; kingdom Pseudomonadati; phylum Pseudomonadota; class Betaproteobacteria; order Burkholderiales; family Burkholderiaceae; genus Burkholderia; species Burkholderia sp. AU31652. The sequence goes on from NZ_NKFG01000005.1 coordinate 1,151,507, forward strand.
GAGCACGTAGGTATCGAACGCCGCGCCGAATACTTCGCCGACGAAACCCCACGTGATCGCGGGGCTCGTGATGCCGGGAATCAGCACGATCGCCGGTCGCGAAGCGCGCGCGCCGGTCGCGCCGCCGTAGCGCAGGTAGTGCTGGCGGATGCCGTTCGCGCGGATGTTCGCGCCATACAGGAAAGTCGAGGGCATGAAGGGACTCCGTCGAAAGGGGCGCGCTCAGTACGCGCCGGACAGCAGCGCGCCGGCGCCGGGCACGATCGGCTCGAGGTCGAGCTCGCGCAGCATCGCGTAGGTCGTCGCGATCGCGGCCGTGATCACGGGCTTGCCCGTCATCGCCTCGACCTTCGCGACGGCCGGCAGCGACGGCATCTGCACGCACGCGGACAGCACGATCGCATCGGCGTCCTGGTACGGCAGCGTCTTCACGATGTCGGGCAGGCGCGCCGGGTCGTGGCGGCCGACGTCGAGGTTGTCGGGGATCTCCAGCGCGCGGTACGCAAGCACGTCAAAGCCTTCGTTGCGGATGTAGTCGACCACGAGTTCGGTCAGCGGCAGCATGTACGGCGCGACGACGACGATCCGCTTCGCGCCGATCACCTTCAGCGCGTCGACGAGCGCGCCCGCGCTCGTCAGCACCGGCGCCTGCGCGCCGTTGTCCGCCGTGTGCTTCGTCAGGCGCGCCTGCGACACGCGGTGATAGCCGTGCCCCATCGCCATGATCGCGACCAGGCACGCGTAGCCGAGCACGTCGACGCGCGCGTCGCTCAGTTCCACCGCGCAGCGGTCGGATTCGGCGTCCATCGCTGCGAGTTCTTCCTTGACGACCTTCTTCATCCGCATCCGGCTCGAGTGATACGTGAAGCGCTCGGGGCGGATCGCTTCGCGCAGCCGCAGCATCGCGGGAATCTCGGTTTCCATTGTCGTGTTGGAACTCGGCACGATCTGGCCGATGCGGTAGGTCTTGCTCATGACGGAAGGCTCCGTGTCGGTAAGGGTGGGGCGACACGCGGGTGCGGGATCGCCGGATGTCGAGCAAAGTCTAGTGTGTACATTTGAAAATGGCAATGGATCAAAATGACGTCGATCTTGCGTGTATTGCTTTGTGGTGCGGATATTCATGGAGTTATTGGTGTTTTCCCGAATGCCGTTGTCGTTGAAGACAATCCGCTTGTCCTGAATAAATTGAGTGTGTACGCTACATAAACGCCATTCAATCCGCCCGTTCTCGCGCCGCGTTCGGCCACGGGCCCACGATCAGGAGATCCGCATGAGCACACCCCGTATCGCAATCATCGGCGCCGGTCTCGGCGGCACAGCCGCCGCGGCGCTGCTGCAGCGCGGCGGCTACGACGTCGCGCTGTACGAGCAGGCGCCGGCGTTCTCGCGCCTCGGCGCGGGCATCCACCTCGGCCCGAACGTGATGAAGATCATGCGGCGCATCGGCTGCGAGGACGCGCTGGAGACGATGGGTTCGCATCCGGATTACTGGTACAGCCGCGACTGGCAGACGGCCGACGTGCTCGCGCAGATCCCGCTCGGCGACTACGCGCGCAAGGCCTACGGCGCGCGCTACCTGACCGTGCATCGCGGCGATTTCCATGCGTTGATGACGCAGGCGGTGACGCCCGGCACGATCCGCTTCGGCAAGCGGCTCGCGGCGGTGGAGGACACCGGCGACGCGGTGCGCCTGACGTTCACCGACGGCAGCGTCGAGACGGCCGACATCGTGATCGGCGCGGACGGCGTGAATTCGCGGATCCGCGAGCACCTGCTCGGCGCGGAACCGCCGCGCTATACGGGCTACGTCGCGCACCGCGCGGTGTTCCCGGCGTCGCTGCTCGGCAACAAGCCGTACGACATGTGCGTGAAGTGGTGGTCGGAGGATCGCCACATGATGGTCTACTACGTGACCGAGAAGCGTGACGAGTATTACTACGTGACCGGCGTGCCGCAGGCCGAATGGCCCGAAGGCGTGTCGATGGTCGACAGCAGCCGTGACGAAATGCGCGAGGCGTTCGCGGGTTTCCACGCCGACATCCAGCACCTGATCGACGTGTCGCCGTCGATCACCAAGTGGCCGCTGCTCGAGCGCGATCCGCTGCCGTTGTGGAGCCGCGGCCGCCTCGTGCTGCTCGGCGACGCGTGCCATCCGATGAAACCGCACATGGCGCAGGGCGCCGCGATGGCGATCGAGGATGCCGCGATGCTCGCGCGCTGCCTCGATGAAGTCGGCGTCGGCGACTACGCGGGTGCGTTCGCGCTGTACGAGGCGAATCGCGCGGCGCGTGCGTCGAAGGTGCAGCTCGTGTCGCACAACAACACGTGGCTGCGCACGAACGAGGATCCGTCGTGGGTGTTCGGCTACGACGTGTTCGACGTGCCGCTCGTTTCGCCGTCGCGCAACAGCGTCGCGGCCGTGGCCTGACGCGTACGCGATGCCCGCACCGGCCTGTGCTGCGCCGTCGGCGTCGCGCGCGACGATGCGCCGGACCGTGTGTTTTTCGGCGTGTTATATGTCAGGCGCGCGCCGGCGGCAGTGCCCGCTGCCGGTTGCCCGCCGCATTCCGGATCCCTTCATGTCCCATCCCGCTTCTCCGTCGCGGCCGCTGGCGTTTCGCGTGAACGGCACGCCGCACACCTTCGTCGAGGCCGCGCCCGACGCGCCGCTGCTGCTGGTCCTGCGCAACGACTGCGCGCTCAACGGCCCGAAGTACGGTTGCGGGCTCGGGCAGTGCGGCGCATGCACGGTGCTGGTCGACGGGCAGGCCACGCGTTCGTGCGTCGTGCCGGCCGCCGCCGCGAGCGGGCGCGACGTCACGACGCTGGAAGGGCTCGGGTCGCACGACGCGCCGCATCCGATCCAGCGCGCGTTCATCGACGAGCAGGCCGCGCAGTGCGGCTATTGCCTGAACGGGATGATCATGAGCACGAAGGCGCTGCTCGACCGCCATCCCGCGCCGGACGATGCGGCGATCCGCGATGCGTTGCGCTTCAATCTTTGCCGCTGCGGCACGCACCTGGAAATCATCCGGGCCGTGCATCGCGCGGCACGCTACCTGCGAGGCGGCGATGAAGCCTGACGCGGGTTTGCCCGTCGAGTCGGCGTGCGTGACGGGCCCCGAGCCGCACGATGAAGTGGGCGCCGATACCTTGCGCGCACACCACGCGCGCTACACCTGGCCGATCGGCGATACACACGCAGACGCGCAGGTATCGCTCGACGTCGAAACGCGGACCGCGGCCGACGGGCGCATGACGACCTGGCGCTATCGCGCGCAGGCGGCCCCGGACGATCGTCACGCGCCGCATGGTGCGCAGACCGAACGCGCGGATACTGGCCCGACCGAGCCGTTCGTCTACCGGCACACGCAGACGTCGATCGAACTCGCCGATGCCGGTCATACGATTCCCGGGCACGCCCACGTGTTCGCGCGCGAATCCTTCGTCGACGAACTCGCGGGCGCGTTGCGGCGCGACCCGGTCGCGTTGCGCCTGCAGCATCTCGATGCGGCGCGGGACGCCGGGCCGCGCGAGATCATCCGGATGGTCAGCGAGCGTGCGGCATGGGGCGCACCGGCCGCGGTCGCCCCGGATGCTCATGCGCGCCTGAGCGGGCGCGGCTTCGCTTTCGATGGCGCCGCAGCGCCTTCCGGCAACCCACCGGCGGCCATCGACGCGACGGGCGACGGCGATGCGCGCTGGTCCGCATGGGTCGTGGATCTCGAGGTCGACCGTGCGACGGGCGACGTCGCGGTGCGGCGCGTCGTGGCCGGGCAGGGTGCCGGCGCACCGGGCGACGCGTCGATGGCCGGCTTGCCCGCATGGCAGATCGAGGCGGCGATTTCGCGCGTGATGGGCGCGCGCCTGTCCGCGCGGCCCGCGCACGACGAAACCGGCATGGGTGCGCAGCCGGATGCGATCGCTCATGAACTGATTGCGTTCGGCGACACGGACACGGCCGATCGCGCGCACGGCGAGCTGTCCGTGCACGACGCGCGCCGGATCGAGCAGGCGGCGGCGCCCGCGGCGGCGGCGATCGCGAACGCACTGTACGACGCGACGGGCGTGCGGTTTCGCGCACCGCCGTTCGACGCCGAGCGCATTCGCGCGGCGCTTGCGCGACCGGTGCCGGCCGATTCCGCGGAAGCGGGGCGCCGCGACCCGCGTCGCGCATCGCGCTGGCGCCGCTGGCTGGCCGGCGGCGGCGTGGGCGGGGTGGTCGGCGGGCTGATCGGCCTGGCCTGCGCGATCCTGCCGGGCCCCACGTCGATCGCACCCGTTGCGCCCGGCGGCGCGGACGGCGCGATGTGGAGCGCGGCGACGCTCGAGCGCGGCCGCCTGGTCGCGCTCGCCGGCGATTGCGCGGTGTGCCACACGGCGCCCGGCGGCGCGACCAACGCGGGCGGCCTTGCACTCGATACGCCGTTCGGCACGATCTACACGACGAACCTCACGCCCGATCCGGACACCGGCATCGGCACGTGGTCGTATCCGGCGTTCGCGCGCGCGATGCGCGAAGGCATCTCGCGCGACGGCACGCACCTGTACCCGGCGTTCCCGTACACGGCGTTCGCGAAGCTGAGCGAGCCTGATTTGCTCGCGCTCTATGCGTACCTGATGTCGCAACCGCCGGTGAAACACGTGCCGCCGAAGACGAAGCTGCCGTTCCCGCTCGACCAGCGGCGCCTCGTCGCCGGCTGGAACTGGCTGTTTCACGATGCGCGGCCGTTCGCGCCGGACCCGGCACGCTCCGCGACGTGGAATCGCGGCAAGTATCTGGTCGACGGCGCCGGGCACTGCGGCGCGTGTCATACGCCGCGCAACGCGCTGGGTGCGGAGAAGGGTGGTGTTGCGTACCTGTCGGGCGGCGAGGCCGAGGGTTGGGTCGCGCCGCCGCTCGTCGCGTCGCCGGCTTCGCCGGTGCCGTGGACCGAAGGTGCGCTGTTCGACTACCTGCGCACGGGCTTCTCCGCGCAGCATGGCGTCGCGGCCGGGCCGATGGCGCCCGTCGTCGCAGGGCTCGCGGCGCTGCCGGAGGCCGACGTCCAGGCGATCGCGCACTATCTCGCATCGCTGTCGCCGCCCGTCGACGCAGCGGCCGCCGCCGACGCGGCCGCCCGGCAGGCGCGCGGCGCGGAAGCCGTCGCGACGCTCGGCCTCGAGAACGGTCGCCGGGCGTTCGACGCCGCGTGTGCGGTGTGTCATGCGGAATCGGGCGGCGTCGGGCATTTCGGCGTACGCCCGCTGATGGGGCTCAACACGAGCGTCAGCCAGGCCGCGCCGGACAACCTGCTGCGCGTGCTGCATCACGGGATCGACCAGCCGGCCACCGGCGAACTCGGCTACATGCCGGGCTTCGGCGATGCATTCGACGACCGGCAGATGGCCGAGCTGGCCGCGTATATCCGCGCGCGCTACGCGCCGGGGCAGCCGGCGTGGCGGAACCTGGCGGAGGCGTCGGCACGAATCCGGCAGGAAGTTGCACACTGATCGGCCGCCAGGCAACGGGCAACGGGGCTGCGGCAGGCGGGCGACCGGGCAAAACTACCCGCTGACGCGATCTGGCCCGGAACGGGGGCGGAAATATTGCCCCATTTTCATCATCGTTTAACCATTCGAAACAATGTGTTCACTGAAAGGGGCATGATCTCCGGCGATCGAGCAGGCATACTGTCGCCTATGTTGCTCAATGCGCGTCGAACGGCGCGCGCCTGCCCCCCCATGTCCATTCCAGTATCCTTTCGAACCTTGCGATGGTTGACCGTCGCGGCTGCCGTATGCTTGCTCGCCGCGTGTTCGACCGCTTCCGACGTGACCGCGACGTCGAACCCGAACGTCTATACCGTGACGACGCGCACGGTCGGCGTGTCGACGACGTGGGCCGATGCCCATACGAAGGCCGTCGACGAAGCCACCAACTATTGCACGCAGCGCGGCATGCGCGCGAGCATGAAGCAGGAATCGCTGACCAGCGGCAGCCGTGTCGGCGCGCGCTCCGAACTTGCGTTCGAGTGCCATCCGACCTTCGAGACGGCGTCGAACCCGCGCGGTTGAGCGACCGGCGGCGTTGACGCCGAGTCCGTGCCGCACGTTTTCCTTCCCCCGCATGCAAAACGACCCGCGATGCCGTTCAGGCACATCGCGGGTCGACGCACGTCCGGTGCGGGCGGCGGCGGTTACGCCGGCTGCGCTTCGTACAGCTTCACGCACGCGGAGAAGTCGAGCGTGCCGAGCCCCTGCTGGCTCATCGACTGATAGAGCTGCTGCGCGAGCGCGCCCATCCACACCGGCTGGTGGGCGCTGCGCGCCGCTTCGGTCGCGAGCCCGAGATCCTTCAGCATCAGGTTCGCCGCGAACCCTCCCGCGTAGCCGCGCGCGGCCGGCGCGGTGTCGCTCACGCCCGGATACGGGTTGTACGCGTCCGAGCTCCAGCAGCGGCCGGTCGACGTATTGATGATGCCGGCCAGCACGGCCGGATCGATCCCGAGCGCCGCGCCGAGCGCCATCGCTTCCGACACGCCCATCATCGAGATCCCGAGCAGCAGGTTGTTGCAGATCTTCGCGATCTGCCCGGTGCCCGTGCCGCCGCACTGCACGACGTTCCTGCCCATGTCGAGCAGCACGGGGCGGATGCGCTCGAACAGCGCGGCGTCCGCGCCGACCATGAAGGTCAGCGTGCCGGCCAGCGCGCCGCCCGTGCCGCCCGACACGGGCGCGTCGGCGAGCGGGAAGCCGCGCTGCGCGGCGGCCTCGGCCACCGCGCGCACGGTGCCCGGATCGATCGTGCTGCAGTCGATCAGCGCAGCGTCGGCGCGTGCGCCGGCCAGCACGCCGTCGTCGCCGAGGTAGACCGCACGCACGTGCTGCGCGGCCGGCAGCATCGTGATCACGATGGCGCCGCGCGCGGCCGCTTCGCGCGGCGAGCCGGCGGCCGTCGCGCCGGCGCGCACCGCGACGTCGACCGCGTGCGCGTCGAGGTCGAACACCGTCAGCGCGTGGCCGGCTTTCAGCAGGTTGGCGGCCATCGGGCCGCCCATGTTGCCGAGTCCGATGAATGCAATTTCCATGTGCAGGCTCCCGGGGTCAGCGCAGCGCGATCGTCGTGTTCACGCCGCCGGCCGTCGCGTCGTCGTCGAACCAGCGCGCGGTGACCGTCTTCGTCTGCGTATAGAACTGCACGACCTGCTTGCCGTACGGGCCGAGATCGCCGAGCTTCGAGCCGCGCGAGCCGGTGAAGCTGAAGTAGGGCACCGGCACCGGGATCGGGATGTTGATGCCGACCTGGCCGATGTCGATCTCGTTCTGGAACTTGCGTGCGGCCGCGCCGCTCTGCGTGAACAGGCCCACGCCGTTGCCCATCGGGTTGCGGTTGACGAGCGCGATCGCTTCATCGAGCGTGTCGGCTTCGAGCACGACCACCACCGGCCCGAAGATTTCTTCCGTGTAGATCGACATGTCGGTCGTCACGCCCGAGAAGATCGTCGGGCCGACGAAGTTGCCCTGCTCGTAGCCGGGCACCTTCACGTTGCGGCCGTCGAGTTCGAGTTTCGCGCCGGCCTTCACGCCTTCGTCGATCAGCGACAGGATGCGTTCCTTCGCGGCCTTCGACACGACCGGCCCGACGTCCGTGCCGGCTTCCGCGCCCGCATTGATCTTCAGCGCCTTCGCCTTCTCGACGAGTTCGGGCAGCCAGTCGCGCGCCTTGCCGACCAGCACGACGACCGACGTCGCCATGCAGCGCTGGCCGGCCGCGCCGAAGCCCGCGCCGACGAGCGCGTTGATCGACTGCTCGCGGTGCGCATCGGGCAGCACGACCGCGTGGTTCTTCGCGCCCATCATCGACTGCACGCGCTTGCCGTGCTGGCTGCCGAGGTTGTACACGTGCGTGCCGACGCGCGTCGAGCCGACGAACGAGATCGCCTTGATGTCCGGATGCGTGCAGAGGCGGTCGACCACCGTCTTGCCGCCGTGCACGACGTTCAGCACACCTTGCGGCACGCCGGCCTCGATCGCGAGTTCGACGAGCTGCATCGTCGACAGCGGGTCCTGCTCCGACGGCTTCAGCACGAACGTGTTGCCGCACACGATCGCCATCGGGAACATCCACAGCGGGATCATGCCGGGGAAGTTGAACGGCGTGATGCCCGCGCACACGCCGATCGGCTGGCGCAGCGTGTAGGTGTCGACGCCGCCCGCGACGTTCTCCGCGAATTCGCCCTGCTGCAGCGTGCCGATCGAGCACGCGTGCTCGACCACTTCGAGGCCGCGGAAGATGTCGCCCTGCGCGTCGGGCAGCGTCTTGCCTTGCTCGGCCGTCAGCGTGTGCGCGATCCGTTCGAGATTGCGGCGCACGAGATCCTGGAACTTCAGCATGATGCGCAGCCGCGCGCCGATCGGCGTCGTCTTCCAGGTCTGGAACGCGCGCTGCGCGGACGCGATCGCGGCATCGACCTCGTCGAGCGTCGCAAACGGCACGCGGCCGATCACGTCCTGCGTCGCCGGGTTGACGATGTCGCCCCATTCGGCGCTTTGCGATTCGACGAATGCGCCGTCGATCAGCAGCTTGGCGGTGGGCAGGGCGAGGGTGGTCTGGGGAACTGCGGCGTTCATGGATGTCTCCGTAAAGCGGTGTGACGATGAAAGGGTGTCTGCTTGCGCCGCGCGTGGATGCGCGGCGCAAGCAGGCTGAACTGAAATCGATCGAATGCCGGCCGGCGTGCTCACGCGCGTGCCGGTCGCATCAACGCCGTACACATGAGCGCGAACACGCCGAAGCCGACGAGGTACGCGATCACGTAATGCGGCTGGCCGCCGCCGGCCTTGAGCAGCGACGTCGCGATCATCGGCGCGAAGCCGCCGCCGATCACGCCGGCGAGCTGCACCGACAGCGAGATGCCGCTGTAGCGGATTTCCGCGGGGAACTGCTGCGCGAACAGCAGCGATTCCGGCGCATAGAGGATCGGGAACACGACGCCGAGGCCGAGCACGATCGCCCACCACGCGTACGACACCTGCTGCGTGCCGAGCATCATGAAGAACGGCGCGGCGAACGCGCACATCAGCACGAGGCCGATCGCGAACATCCGGCGCTGGCCGATGCGGTCGCTCAGGTGGCCGCACAGCGGCATCGTGACGAGCGACAGCGCCGCGCCGGCCGTGATCGCGTGCAGCATCTCGGCCTTCGGCAGCTGCAGTTGCTGCGTCGCGTAGGCGAGCGCGAACGTGACGACCATGTAGAACCAGGTGTTCTCGGCGGCGCGCGCGCCGACGATCGTCAGCACCTCGCGCGGATGGCGGCGCAGCGCGGCCGTCACCGGCGACTTCTCGGCCTTGCCCTGGCGCTGCATCTTCTCGAAGTCGGGCGACTCGGGCACCTTCGCGCGGATGAACCAGCCGAGGCCGACGAGCGCGATGCTCGCGAGGAACGGCACGCGCCAGCCCCACGACAGCATGTCGGCTTCCGGCAGCGCGGCCACCGCGGCCATCGCGACCGACGACAGGATCAGGCCGAGCCCGACGCCCGTCTGCGGCAGGCTGCCGAACAGCCCCTTGCGGCCCTTCGGCGCGTGTTCGACGGCCATCAGCACCGCGCCGCCCCATTCGCCGCCGACGGCCATCCCCTGCAGGAAGCGCATCGCGATCAGCAGCGCGGCGGCCCAGTAGCCGATGCGGTCGTACGACGGGATCAGCCCGATGATCATGCTCGGCACGCCCATCAGCAGCAGCGTGATCATCAGCATCGACTTGCGGCCGATGCGGTCGCCGAAGTGGCCGAACACGATGCCGCCCATCGGCCGGCCGATGAAGCCGACCGCGAACGTGCCGAACGCGGCCAGCGTGCCGACGACCGGGTCCAGCGACGGGAAGAAGATGCGGTTGAAGACGAGGGCGGCGGCGGTGCCGTAGAGGAAGAAGTCGTACCACTCGATCGTGGTGCCGGCCATGCTGGCCCAGCCGGCCAGCAGGTAGTGCTTCGCGGTGCGCGCGGGCGCCGGCGCCGCGACTGTCGCATGCTCATCGAGGGTGGATCGGGTCTGCATGGTGTCTCCGTGGTGGTGCCGCGGCTCGTGGTCCGCAGGTCACGGTCGAGTATAGTTATGCGCAGATTCATCATGTACCGATAAAGAAGCCGGTTGGATGTGCATTTATGCATATCGACGGCCGGCCCGGAGACTCCAGCCCCTTTTTTTCCCGCCGATGCGACACGCCACCGAGCCGGTTTCCGGCAACCTGAACTGGGACGACCTGCGCTTTTTCCTCGAAGTCGCGCGCACGCAGCGCGCAAGCGGCGCCGCGAAGCGGCTGGGCGTCGACTACACGACCGTCGCGCGGCGCATCCGCGCGCTCGAGGCCGCGATGGGCACGCTGCTGTTCGACAAGTCGCGCTCCGGCGGCTTCACGCTGACGGCCGAAGGGCAGCGGCTCGTCGCGTATGCGGACGCGATGGAGACGACCGTGCAGTCCGCGTGCGACCAGGTCGCGAACACGGGCGAGGCGCTGTCGGGCCATGTGCGGATCGGGTCGACGGAAGGGTTCGGCTGCTTTTTTCTCGCGCCGCAGCTCGCGCAGTTTCGCGCCGAGCATCCGCACGTGACGGTCGACCTGCTGCCGGTGCCGCATTTCGTCAACCTGCCCAAGCGCGAGGCCGACCTCGCGATCACGCTCGAGCGGCCCGAGCGCGGGCCTTACGTGGTCACCAAGCTGTGCGACTACCAGTTGCGGCTCTATGCGACGCGCGACTATCTCGCGAACCATGATCCGATCACCTGCACGGACGATCTCGCGCGGCACGCGTTCATCAGCTACGTCGACGATCTCGCGTTCAGCAACGAATTGCTGTACCTGGACCGCGCGGTGCCGGGCGCGACGGCCGGGCTGCGCACGACGAGCGTGATCGCGCAGTATTTCGCGGCGCTGCAGGGCGGCGGGCTCGCGATCCTGCCGTGTTTCATGGCGGCCACGCAGCCGGCGCTGGTGCCGGTGCTGCCGGACGACGTGGTCGTCACGCGGTGCTTCTGGCTGACCTGCCGCGAGGATCTGCGCAAGCTGCGGCGCGTGACCGCGCTGTGGGATTACCTGCGCGCGGCGGCGGACGCGAATCGCGCGCTGCTGTCGGGGGAGTCGGGGAGGCTGAGGTTTGTTGGAGGACTAAACCAACAGATTTCTGTTCGCTGATACATGTAGAGAAGCGATCGTAGGTCTCACGGATATCTAACCGTCAGCCGCGCGTTAAAGAACGTAGAACTCCGATAGCCGTGATGGATCATTCGACATAGGCATATGAATTATTGACAATGCGCTTCAGAGTGTTGCACAGTGTTCGTAGGGATTTTATGAAAATTACAGAATATGGACTTACTTAACGGGGCGAGCGTGAAGGTACGAACAGAGATCGCTGTAGATGAAAAGACTTCCACTACAGAACAAGGACGGCTTCTCGAAGACTTAGGGCGAGAGGTTTTGGAGACGCAGAACCACAGTGTCATCCAAGAAATTCGTTTAACGGGCGCTGAAGTTGATTTGTTGGCTACGCACAAAAACACTGGTGAAAAGGTGTTTGTTGAATGTAAAGCGTATCGGGACAAAACAATTAGCGCCGAAGTGCTTGCTAAATTGCTCGGTAATGTCGATATCCAGGATGTGCAGGCCGGATGGTTGATGACAACTTCCGAGCTCGGGAAGGATGCTAAAGGCATCATTGAGAAGAGGCAATCGCGCCCTCCAGAGGAGCGACGACGTCTTCAGGTGTACACATCTGAACAAATGGCTCAATTGCTTATACAAAGTGGGCGTTGCGTTGATCCTCGAGCGATTAATCTTCCTCAGGAGTATCGGTACTCGGAAGAAGTAACGCTCCTCATTTCAAATGTCGGTAGATTTTGGGCCATTCCGATCGTCCATGCTTCTGCCGGAATTCCGCAGAAAGTTGCCTATTTCCATGCTGAAGATGGGGCTTTGGTGACTGATGGGAAGGTTCTTGATTCGCTTGCGAAGGTAAATTCAACTTTCGAGAGTTTGGAGGTTATTCGAGAACTTACTTCGAAGCGTCTGTCTAAACTCGTTTCAAGCGTTGATGTTATTAAGGATGAGTTTGATAATATAGTTCCGGTCCCGATGGCCGTTGATTGGTCGGACTACAGGCCTGCGCGCCCTGTTGATTTTGTTGGGCGGGAGATGGCACAAAATGATGCGATGAATTTCTTTGATTCCGTTCGTCGAGGAACGGCGTCAAGCCGATTGATTGCTATAAAGTCTCCGTCGGGTTGGGGGAAGAGCTCATTTTTAAATAAGTTGCGTGAAAGGTGTCGTGATAAAAACAAAGGGAGTAGGTTTTATCTTTATCCCGTTGATTGTCGTACTGCGGTATCGGGTCGCTACGCTGAATTGGCGTTAAAAAAATGTTTTGATAGCGCCATCGAGGATGGTTTTTTTGAGTTTGATGAGCCGGTGACTTTTGGTAGTTCTTCTGGTGTTTTTTCTGAGGCGTCAATTCGGCGTGCACTGGAGGTTCTTAAGTCCGAGCAAAAAATAATTATATTGTTTTTTGATCAGTTCGAGGAGGTTACGACTAAAGTTGAGCTCGAGGATTTGTTTGGAAGTGTGCAAAGTCTAAGCTATGCCGTTGATGCGCTGGCGGAGAATGTTGTTCTTGGCTTCTCATGGAAGACCGATGGGACTGTCCCGCAAGATCATCCGGCATACCATACGTGGCATAATTTGGCAGATCGACGGTACGAAATTGAGCTCTCTCCATTCAGTGCGGCCGAGGTTACGAACGCGTTGAATAAATTTTCAAAACAACTGAAAAATCCTATTAATGCGCAGTTGAAAAGGATGCTCTCGGATCATTGTTAGGGCTATCCGTGGCTATTGAAAAAACTGTGCATCCATGTGTTTCAGGTGCTGGTAAAGGGAAATGCGGCTCAGTCCGATATTTTGAATAAAGCTCTAAATGTCGAGGAGCTTTTTAAAAAGGATTTGTCGGGGCTTAATGCAAATGAGCATGCCTGTTTGAGAAGAATTGCTCTCGAGTCACCTGCTGAGTTTTTTCAGATAGAGAATACATTTGATGGCGATACTGTAAAGCGGCTGATCGACAAGCGGTTAATTATAAGAAATGCAACAAAATTAATACTTTATTGGGATATTTTTCGTGATTATGTTTTGACGGAGCGGGTTCCTTTTATTCCAATTAGGTATATTCCGAGAACGCATGTTTCGTCATACAAGCAGGCGCTGCAGGCTCTTCTTGAGAAGAGGAGAATTACTCAATCAACTCTTGAGCGACGACTGAAGATTGGTGCAGGGACGGCTGATAACGTCGCACGCGATTTGGTGATGATTGGAAATGCTGAACGTCTCAGGAAGGAGGGGAAAATTGAGTTGCTTCAAGATGGCGAGGCTGCTGTATGTGGGGCTATTCATCGATTTCTTCTTAATCATGAAGTACTGAGGCGGCTCGTTGTGGTACATGGTCCGGGATTTAAGGTGAGCGAGTCTCAGATTGCGGAAATAATGAAGGACGTATTTCTGGGGTCTGATTTTGCGGAAAAAACATGGCTTACATACACGAAATTATTTGTAAGATGGCTCGAGGCTTTTAAGCTTATAAGTACTAGTGTTGATAATGTTGAGCACACGCCTGATATTCCAATCCCAAAGCGTCTTGCGGAGGTTGTTTCTCAGCCTCGAAGAAGTCGTTCTCGTATTTTTATTGGTGAGGCGCCACCTCAGAGAGTGCTTGATTTTATTTCTCGTTTGCAAAAAGGAGAAACTCCGTCTGCTACCGATCGTAATTCCTTGTATGTTCTGCGTGCTTTGAATTTAATACCGGCGGCGAATGTTCTTTCATTTATTGAGAATCCGCCGCGCCATGGTGTGGAAAAGTGGCTTGCATCGAAGGTCGCTGTTCAACCAACGATTACGGCGGTTTGGCGTGCTCTTGATGAGCGGCCGGAAACGTCGCCTGTTCATCTCGGCGAGTTCGTCGCGGTATTGCGAGGGAGCAAACTATCAGATGCGTCGAAACTGCGTTATGGCACTTCGCTTCAGGTTTGGCTTCGTTGGGCTCAGCAGATTTTGGGCTAAATCTCGGTGTCTTTTCATTTGTGAGCAATAGGGACGTGTCGGTGGCTCTTCAAGTCGATACGTGCCCTTTTGCTGCTGCTGGATCTGCATCTATATACCTTCGTCACGGATCAGCGTAACCAAGGGATGCGCTTCACCGCTCTAGTGTTTGATCAGATCGTTTGGTAGTCAGTTCGCGCCAGCCGTAGTTCGAAGGTACTCGTGATACGACCATGCATCGAAGCATTTCCGTGGCTGAAGATGGTCCGTACTGAATGCCGACGACATCACGCAATGTTGTTGGCTGACCTGTCGCGAGGACTAGGGCAAGCTGCGATGGGAGACTGCACTATGGATTTACTATGTGCGGCTGCTGCGCGGAACTACTGACGGCGGGTGTCCGCGTCGCTAAGATTCGCTGGGACATAGGGCCTATCATGCCATCATGGCCGCACCGACAGCCGCCAGGAGACGGTCGTGGAAATTCATTCGCAGTGGACGTTCGATTGCCGGCCCGAGCATGTCTGGCCGCATTTTCTCCATGCCCGGATGGACGACACGCGGCCGTTGCTGTTCCGCCTCGGCGTGCCGAAGCCGGTCAGTTGCCGCGTGCTCGAAGGCGTGCCGGCCGTCGGCAACACGCGGCAGTGCACGACCGATCGCGGCACCATCGACCAGCGGATTCTCGTGCTCGACGAGCCTCGCCGGCTGCGTTACCGGATGGTGGCGTCGACGGTGTGGTGCCGCGACTGGGTCGGCCTGCTCGAGGACGAATTCACGCTGACGCCGATCGAGGGCGGCAGGACCCGCGTCGAACGGCGCACCGTGTTCAGCGCACGCGGCCTCTTCAAGCCGGTTCGGCAGATCGGGTTGTGGTTCGCGTTGCAGCAGGCGCACCGGTATGCGGCCCGCAACTGGCGGCGCCTCGCGATGGCGGCGCAGGGGCGGGCGGCCGAGATGGCGCCGGCGCGCTAGGCCTTGGGCGCCGGCGCTCGACGAGCCGCTGGCCACCCCGCGATCGCGCACCGGCACCCGGTTTTCAACCCGGGCACTCGAGCCGGTCCGCGAGTTCGTTCAGATCCCTGACGTCGAAGTCCCACGCATCATCGGCTTTCAGGTCGGTCGTCTGGCCCGGGCCGTGTTCGGTCGGCCGCAGCACGAACGCGGTCGACAGTCCCTGCCGGCGCGCGGCCGCGAGATCGCCGTTGTGCGCGGCGACCAGGCACAGCTCGGGCGGTTCGACGCCGAGAATCTCGACCGTATCGCTATAGACCTGCGGCGACGGCTTGTACGCGCGAACCACCTCCGCACCGAGAATCGCATCCCACGGCAGCCCCGCGCGTTTCGCGACGTCGACCATCAGCCGGATGTTGCCGTTCGACAGCGGCGCGATGATGAAGCGTCGCTTCAGCCGTTGCAGCGCCGCGACGGCGTCGGGCCACGGGTCGAGGCTGTGCCACGCGAGGTTGAGCGCGTCGATGTCGGCGTCGGGCACGTCGTCGATCCCGTAGCGGTCGAGCGTGCGGACCAGGTTCTCGCGGTGCAGGACGTCGAGCCGCACGTAGCGGCGGCGTCCGCTGCGGATTTCTTCCATCGACGGCGAATATTCGGCCCGCCATGCATCGGCGAATTCGAGCGGGTCGAGCGCGGGGGCATAGCGGTCGAGGAACGCGGCGGCGCCGCGTGCGACGCCGCTTCTCCAGTCGACGATCGTTCCGAAGACATCGAAAACGAGCGCCTTGATTTCGGCAGGGTTCGTCATGGTGATCCAGTGAGGGTCGATCGATGAGGTGGCGAATCGCCGTGCCGCCCGACTGCGCGACGCCGGTTCGATCGTCATTGAATCACGGATACGGAAAGGCGGTTTGGCCGGCCGTGCAGCCCGGTCAGCTCTTGTCGTACGAGAACTGGATGCCTGCCGTGCCGCCGGTTTCGATGAACAGGTCGATGAAGGCCGGCACGGTGGCGCTGCGCGCCCAGTCGCGCTGCCACTCGCAGAACAGCTGCGCGACGCTGATCATCCGGCCGCCGGCCTGCTCGATGCGGCGCAGCGCCGCGTCGTGCGCGGCAACCGACGTGCCGCCCACCGCGTCGACGACCACATACACCTCGTAGCCGGCCTTCAGCGCGTCGAGCGCCGGGAACGTCAGGCACGCTTCGGTCCACAGCGCGGTCATGATCAGCTTCTTGCGGCCGGTCGCCTCGACGGCCTGGCGGAACTCGACGTCTTCCCACGAATTGATGCTCGTGCGGTCGTAGGTCGGATGGCCTTCCAGCGCCGCGCGCAGTTGCGGGATCGGCGGCTTGTTCAGGCCGGTCTTCACGTTGACGGTCGAGTGGACGATCGGCAGGCCGTACGCGACGGCCGCCTTCGACGCGCCGACGATGTTGTTGATCAGCAGCTGGCGATCCATCGACGCGATGGAGTTCACCTGGACCGGCTGGTAATCGATGACGATGAACGCCGCATTCTGCGGGGTGAGCAGGTGGTCGTTCGCGGGGTCGCGAATCGGTTCGCTTGCCATGGTTGCCTCCAGAGACAGTGCAGGAAGTGAAGGGGAGTGCCGACGGGCCGGGGCGGCAGAGGGGCCGGACGGAAACCGTCCGGGCCACTGCGACGACCGCGATACACGTCGAATCAAGATGCTATTCGTGCAACAAACGGCGTTCCAGTCCGTTAAAATGCCGTCAATGTTCTATGAGTGGAACAATCATGGATGACCTGAACGACCTCTACTACTTCGTGAAGGTGGTCGAACACGGCGGGTTCACGCAGGCGGGGCGCGCGCTGGACGTGCCGAAATCGACGCTGAGCCGGCGCATCGCGGCACTGGAGGCGCAATACGACGTGCGGCTGCTGCAGCGCACGACGCGCCGGTTCACGGTGACGGAGACCGGGCGCGAATTCTACGAGCGGTGCCTCGCCGTGCTGGTCGAAGCCGAGGCGGCGCGCGAGGTGATCGAGCGCCGGCACGCGGAGCCGCGAGGCATCGTCCGCGTGAGCTGCCCGACCGCGCTGCTCGAATACCGGGTGAGCGAACTGATCGCACGCTTCATGGCGATTCATCCGCAGGTGCAGGTCCATCTCGAGGCGACGAATCGGCGCGTCGACCTGTTGAGCGAAGGCATCGACCTTGCGTTGCGCGTGCGCTTTCCGCCGCTGGAGGACAGCGATCTCGTGATGCGCATCCTCGGCGACAGCCCGCAGCGGCTGGTGGCTGCGCCGCACTGGCTGGGCGGGCGCGCCGCGCCGTCGGATCCCGCCGAACTCGCTGGCGTGCCGAGCCTCGACTGGGGGCCGGCGCGGCATCACGTGTGGCAACTGGTCGGGCCGAACGGCGAGCAGGTGCCATTGCGCCATCACCCGCGCTTCATTACCGACGATCTGCATGCGCTGCGCGATGCGGCGATTCACGGCGTCGGCATCGTGCAACTGCCGTGCATGGTCGTCGAGGACGACCTGCGCAACGGCACGCTGGTCGACGTGCTGCCCGGATGGGCGCCGAAGGGCGGCGTGATCCACGCGGTGTTTCCGTCGCGGCGCGGGCTGCTGCCGCGCGTGCGTCTGTTGATCGACTTCCTGGCCGAACACATCCGCAGGGATTGACGCGCGGCGGCCGCGTTCGGCGTGTTGCCGCCGGGCGCGCCGAGGCGGCCGGTGCATCCCGTCGCGCTTTTATCGCATCGAGGCCGTCGCCCCGGTTGCGGCGTGAGATCGAACCGCCCGGCATCGACGCGCGCGAATCGCCCGTCGTGCGTCCTCGGCTCGCGAGATTCTCGTGTGGCGATTCCCGAATCCGGCGTGCAACCTTGCCCGGCCGCCCCGGCTCGGGTTACTCCGGACGCAATTTTCCGACAACCCGCAATAAGCAGATATCGCTGCACCCAACCGCTCTCTACCATTCGTCGAACGGCTGAGCGCCGCGACGATACGGCGCGGCACGCCTGCCGACGAAACGGAGCGTCGCCATGGAGGAGAGGAATCCGCGACCGCGGCGTCGACTCGTCGCGTTGATCTCGACCGTGTCGGCGCTGGTGTTCGCCTACGGTGTGGCACGACATCTGTCGCACGCGTCGACACGCCCCCCGGATCAACAGGTTTTTTCCGTCGACGTCGATCGGGACAGGGCACCCTGGGAGCGATCCGTGATCGCGATTCGCGAAGGCGTGCCGGCGCATATCCGCGTGCGTTCGCGCGAGGCGGGCGTGCTGATGGCGCATGAAATCCCGGGTGCGCTTGCGGCCTGCACATCCGGAACCGATCAGTCGATGGACATTCTCCCGGTCGGGATCACCGGGCGCTTTTCGCTGCACTTTCACAGCCGGACCGGCGAGCAGATCGAGGTGGCCGTCATCGAGATCTATCCGGATAACTAACGATAAAGACGGAACGGAACGAAATTCGAAACGAAGTTCGAAACAGGAGGAGGCAAAGATGCACGCACTGAATCGCCTGGCGATCGCGTTATCGCTCGGCACACTCATGCTCGCCGGCTGCGGCGGAGACGACAACGTCACGACGAGCGCGACGCCCGCCGTATCGGTGGCCGACTACGTCGTGCCGCGCGTGCCCGGCTGCAGCCCCGGCGATACGCCCGAGACGGCGCTGCAAGGGCAGGTGCCCGCCGCGCTGCGCCAGTCCGGGTTCGGCGGCTTCAACTGCAACCTGAAGCGCGTCAGCCAGGTGCAGGGCGAAGGCGCGTCGTGGTCGGCGGCGACCTACACCGACCGGCAGGGCAAGACCTGCTTCTACCATGCGACGATGGGCGCCACACCGGCCTTCAACAACCCCGATGCACCGCCGCGCGTGAACCCTGGGGTGCCGGTGATCGACATCACCGATCCGGCCAAGCCGGTGCGGGTGAGTTCGCTGACGTCCACGGCGATGATCGATCCGTGGGAATCGCTGCGCGTGAACGTCGCGCGCGGGATTCTCGCCGCCGATAACGGGCTCGGCGGCGGCGCCGGCCCCGAAGTCGACCTGTACGACGTAGCGACCGACTGCACGCGCCCGCAACTGCTCGCGAGCGTACCGATCGGCACGGGCGCCGACGGCGGCATTCTCCCGAGTGCCAGGCCGATGGGCCATGAAGGCGGTTTTTCCCCGGACGGCTTCACGTATTACATCGGCGGCGCCTATTCGAAGTCCTACTATGCGGTCGACGTGACGATCCCGACGCGGCCTAAGCTGATTTCTGCGATCACGATGGCCGACCTGGGCTTCGGGGCGGTTCCGCACGGGCTGTCGGTGAGCCAGGACGGCAACCGCGCATACTTCATCGGCCTCGGCAACACGGGCGCGGCGGCCGGGGCGGGTGCACCGCCGCTGGACAACGCGAACTCGAACGGCGACAACGGGTTCTTCGTCATCGACACCAGCGAAGTGCAGAGCCGGCGCCCGAATGCGCAGATGCACCGGATCGCGACGGTGCCGGTGCGCGACGGCAGTGCGGGCCAGCATACGATTCCGTTCATGGTGGGCGGCAAGCCCTATCTGGTCGAAGTGGATGAAGGCGGCTCGGGCGGAATCCAGGATCCGGGTGCGGCAGGCGTGAAGGCCGCGTGCAATGCGGGGATGACGCCATTCCCGCTGGGCCATATCTACGACATGTCGAACGAGGCGGCGCCCAAGCTCGTGTCCGAGCTGCGGCTCGAAACGCATGCGGTGCAGAACTGCAGCAAGGTGATGCCCGACATTCTCGGTCTTTCCACGTTCACGTACGGGTCGCACTACTGCAGCGTCGACAACCGGCAGAACGCCACGGCGCTCGCGTGCAGCTACTTCAACTCCGGCGTGCGTGTGTTCGACATTCGCGATCCGGCGAAGCCCAAGGAAATTGCGTACTACAACCCGCCTTCGGCAAAGTCGCCCGGCGCCGGTTCCGCGCACCTGATGTTCGGCCAGTACCGCCCGGGCGGCCCGGACTGGTGTGCGTCGCGTCTCGATTTCGACTTCGACCGCCACCTGCTGACCACGGCGTGCCAGGACAACGGCCTGCTCGTGCTGTCGTTCGAGAACGGCGCGTGGCCGTTCCCTGAAAGCACGAAAGCAACGGAGATCGGCAATTGATGCGTAGCACACGGGTTGCGCGCGGACAGTCGCGCGAGGGGGGCGCTACCGGCAGGGCAGGCCTGCGAGGCCGCGCCCGGAGCAATCCGGGCGTGGCCGGGCTGGCCCTGCTGGCGGCGCTTGCGATGCCGCTGACGTGCTCGGGGTTCGAAGCGGACGTGCACTTCGGCCTCACGTTCTGGCTCGCGCGGCAGGCGGGGTTCGCGCCCGGCGAGGCCGATGCGATTGCGCTCGCCGACCAGCGGCTGGATGCCGGCTCGATCGAATACATGACGTCGCCGCTGCAGTTCGCGTGCCTGTCGCGCTTCGCGCCCGATGCTCAGGATGCCCAGGCGGCCCACTATCCGGGCGAGACGCGGGTGCCGGCCGCTGCCACAGCCCGTCGCGTGGTGCCGGACGGCCCGGCGTCGCGGTCGTTGGTCGAAACCGCGCTACGGCGTGCGGAAGGGCGCAACGCGGGAATCATGTTGGGTGAGTTCGGCCGGGCGCTGCATGCGCTGCAGGATGCGTGGGCGCACCAGGGTACGCCGTCCGCACCCGACTGGCGCCGCTATGGGATCGAATGCGACGCCGGTCTGGCGATGGCCGCGCCAGTCGAGCGCGGTGGTCCGGCCGGCCACGCCGCCGAGATGACCTGGCGTTGGCCCGTCGATACGGAGGCGATGGCGAAGTCGACGTATCTCCAGATGATTCGTTATCCGAAGATCAACGGCGCGTCGAGAAATGCGCTGCCGTGGGAGCAGGTCCGGCCGATGCTTGCCGGTTTCATCGACGCGCGGACCAAGCACGCGAAAGCGGGCTGGTTCGTCGCGAATGGCGTGAAGGACACATCGTTTCTCGACGGCACGAGCCTGCCTGACGGGCCCGCCTGGCAGGCGGTCCGCTGGCACGGCCGGCGCGACGTGCCGAAGCCGCCCTCGCCGGGCGCGCAACCCGACGTCGACAAGGGGCTCGCCGATTTCTACGCGCGCTTCTTCAGCGACTGGGTCACGACGTCGCCGGTGGACAGGCGCTGGCTGCCCGCACTGGCTGCCGGCCGCGCCGGCAAGCCCGACGGCGCGCTGGTCGAGCAATTGACCGGCTGGCGCTTGCGGGATCACGGTGCCTATCTCGCCATCGGAACCCCGTCGCAGCCGACGGCAAGCGCCAGCGCGATCTTGCGCAACCGTGCGTCGTTCGCGGTCTTCAAGTCGTTGAACGATGCGGTGTTGCCACTCATCGTGGAGGGCGACAAGCCGTCGCCGATCCTGCCGTTCCTGGTGTTTCCGCTGCCCGATTCGGCGGACGGCAACAAGCGCGCCGTCGCGTTGATCAAGCTGCTCGATGCGCCGTACGACACGATCGGCGTGGTGTCGGAGCAGGGAAGCGGGGCCGGCTGGAAGGTCACGGGACTGATTGCGTCATCCGATTACTGACATGCACGACGACTTCGAATCTCATGCGACTCACCCGGCCAGCCGCCACGTACCGCGCCGTAACGCGTGGCGGGTCGCGGGGGCTGCGGCGCTGCTAGCCTGCGCGCCGATCGGTGCCGATGCGCATGCGTGGAATATTCCCTACTACCTGCCGGTGCCGTTGTGGCTCTATGCATACGCGGCCACCGGCACGCTCGTGGTGTCCTTCATGATCCTGGCGTTCGCGTCGGGCTCGGGCGCGCGCGCGCCGGTGACCCGATCGCGGCGGGCATGGCGGATACCGGCCATGGCGCTCGCCGCGTGGCAGGCCGTCAGCCTGAGCTTCGTCGTCCTGCTGATCGTGTCTGGCCTCTTCGGCACCCAGAACCCGTTCGTCAATCTCGGCATGTCGGGATTCTGGCTCTGGTTCTACCTGGGGTCGATCTATGTCAGCGCGGTGTTCGGCGACCTCTATGCGTTCACGAATCCATTCGCATTGATGTTGCGGATCGCGGCGCGCTGCGTCCCGGCAATCGACCGGGGCCGGTATCGCTATCCGCGTGGCCTTGCGTCGTACCCCGCGCTGTTCGTGTATGTGGCCCTGATCGCGCTGGAGCTGTTCGGCGCGGCACGGCCGCGAGACGCCAGCCTGTTTCTTGCCGGCTATGCAATCTACGCACTGGCCGGTTCATTCTGCTTCGGCCGCGACGTGTGGCTCAGGCATTTCGATGCATTCGGCATCCTGTGCGGATTGTGCGCGCGACTGTCGCCAATCGAATGGCGTCGCGGGTCGGCGCGCGAAATCGGCATCAGGCTGAGGAATCCGGTCGCCGCGATGGCCGCGGAGCCGCCGTTCCACACCAGCGTCGTGATCTTCCTGTCGTTCATGTTGTCGTCGACGGCCTACGACGGCCTGCGCGATACGGCCGTCTGGAACACCTTCTTCTGGCGCGGCATCTATCCGCTGATCGTCGCGGCGTTGCCGGCGCTCAAGAACAACTACGCGATTGCGGGAGACCTCGTGCTCGCCGGGCAGTGGGCGACCTTTGCCGCGGTCGGGCTGGCCTACCATGGGCTGTTCCGGGGCTTCTGCACGCTCGGCGCGGCGGGGGCGCGTTCGGGGCTGGATGGCAGCACGTTTGCGCGGCAGTTCTGCCTGTTGCTGTTGCCGATCGCGCTGTTCTACAACGTGTGCCACTACTTCACGCTGTTCATCGATCAGGGGCGGCAGGTCGTTTCACTGCTGTCCGATCCGCTCGGCATCGGCTGGAACCTGCTGTCGATCGAACCGGCGCAGGTCGCGCCGACCGCGCTCCTGATCAACGTCGGCACCATTTGGCACGCGCAGGTCCTGCTGATTCTCGCGGGCCATGTGCTGAGCGTGGTCGTCACGCACGCGATCGCCGTCCGTCATCGCGTGCTGGCCGGCACCGTGGTGCTCAACCAGTTGCCGATGCTGGTGCTGACGATCGCGCTGACGATCAGCGGCCTGTGGATCCTGTCGCTGCCGCTCGCGTGACGTTCGCGGCACGCGGCTTGAGCTCGGACGGCGAGCATCCCCACCGTTTGCGGAAGGTTGCGGAGAAGTGGCTGGTGGTCGAAAAGCCGCATGCGAGCGCGGCCTCGGTCACATCGCATCGTCCGCGTTCGATCAGGTCGCGGGCGGCCTGCAGCCGGGTTTCGACGATGTACTGATGCGGCGTCATCCCGTTGGCCTTCTTGAAGTTCCGGATGAACGAATACAGGTCGCCGGGGTAGTCGACCGCTTCGGCCAGCGTCACGAGCGTCAGCGGATCGCGGAAGTTGTCGCGGATGTACTCGACGGCCCGTCGCATGCCCTGCGCATGCGTGTACTCACGCGCCTTGCGTGTCGACTCGAGATACGACATGCGGCCGAGCGCGGCCGCGCCGAGGGTTTCGACGTAGGTCGGCCCCGACGGCATCCCCGCGACCGCATCTTCATGGATGCTCCGGATGATCTGCACGAGCAGATCGTCGCTTACGTCGAAGCGGGGCACGGCCGGCACGGTCGGCGTGCTGGCCAGCAGGCCGGAGCGCGACAGCCAGGCCACGTCGAAGTGGACGGCGAGCCACTCGATGTCGTTCGACCAGCGGCTGGAACACGCGAAGCCGGGCGGCACGTAGGTCAACGGCGTGCGCATCACATGCGCGGCCCAGCCGTTGCCGTCGGTGCGCATCTCCAGTCCCGTCGGTGCACGCAAGTGCAGCGTGAAGACGGGCTCGGTCGTCTCGAGATCGATCACCTCCGACGCATTCGCGATGTAGTGATCGATCGCGACGACGCCGCGCGACGGCGTCGCCAGCTGCCGTTTCCAGCTCGCGGGCGGTTGCCAGTTCGACCGGCGTCCGTCGGGATGTTTCGCACACACATAGCTCAACGCTGGCCGGTTCTGCATGCCGTTTCCCTTCATGTTGCCTGGACCCGGGCGAAGCGCACGCTCGCCGCGATGATCCGTCCTGGAGAATCAGCACACTGTAGGGCGTCATGCTTACTCGATGCTTACCTGTCTTGAGCGATGACGAAAAGAGACGCCCCGCGTACGGCGCGCATGGCGCGACCGTACGGCAGGGGGTCACGGGACGCGGAATCGTCCGATGATTGCCCGGTTCGGAAGAAAGCCGGCCGCCTTCAATGCCACTTGCGGATCTGCACCTGCACCTTGCCGTCGCGGATCGGCATGACGTCGGGACTGTCGTCGCCTACCTCGCTCGCGATCAGGTCGTTCAGGCGGGCGTTCATCGCGAGCAGCAGCTCGCCGTGCTTTTTCCGGTCCATCGCGAGATTGCGCATCTCGCCCGGATCGCTCGCGATATCGAACAGCTCGACGTCGTTGCGCGCGAACAAGCCCTCCATCGTCGTCGGCCGGTTGAATTCGAGCGGCGAGAAATAGCGCGTGAACCGGTAGCGGCCGTCGAACACGCTGCGGATCGTGCCGCGCAACCGGAAATCGGGCTGCTGCGCGAGCGCGCGGCGCAGCAGCTCGTCCTCGGGCACGCCTTTCTGGCGCATCGTGCCCAGTTCCTTCAGCATCCATTCGCTGTCGTAGTAGAGCAGCATCGCGTAGTTGAACAGCGTGGCATCGCGCGCCGCGTGCAGCTTCGCGTCGGCCGGCTTCGCGAGCCAGCGCGTGAGGTCGTGCCCCTTCAGCGCGCTGCCGCGAATCGACGCGAGCCGCGCATCGTCGAGACCGGTGAGCCCGAGCAGCGTCGGCGCGATGTCGATGTGCGACGTCAGCGCATCGCACTGCATGCCGCCCGGATACGCGGGATGGCGGATCACGAGCGGCACGTGGTTCTGCGGCTGGTACGCGGTCGCGCCCTTGCCGACGAGCTGGTGCGCGCCGATGTGATCGCCGTGGTCGGCCGTCATCACGACGATCGTGCGTTCGTCGAGGCCGAGCGACTGCAGCGATTGCAGCAGGCGCACGACATGCGTGTCGCAGTCGCGTACGCAGTTGAAGTAGTTGTCCTGATAGATGCGCAGGCGTTCGTCGGTGAACGGATAGCGTCCGACCAGGTTCGCATGCGCGGCGTTGAACATTCCGTGCGCCGGCGGCCGCCCCGGCTCGTCGTAGGGCTGCCGCCGCGAAGCCGCGAGCGGCACGTCGTGCCATGACGTGCGATACAGCGCGTCGTTCGGCGGCGGCGCGTTGCCGAGCATCGGGTGGTTCGCGTCCTGCACTGTCGAGCCGTTCGTGTCGGTCTTCACGAACATCGCGTCGTGCGGGTTCACCAGGTTCACCGCGAGGAACCACGGCTTGCCTTCCTTCGCGAGACGCGGCGCGTGGTTGCGCATCCAGCTCACCGCCGCCTCGGCCGTGATCCCGTCGTACTGGTAGCCGCCGCGCACCATCCCGATCAGGTCGCCCACGCCGAAATAGTCGTCGAAGCCGTACGACCGGATCGTGCGGTTGTAGTCGGCCACGGGTGCCGTATACGGGCTCGCGGTTTCGTGCATCGACGCGCTCAGGTGCCACTTGCCGAGATACGCGGCGTAGTAGCCGGCATCGCGCAGCATGTGACCAACGGTGCGCACGTCCGGCGACATGTCCTTCTGCCAGGGCACGCCCGCGTTGTCGAGCACGCCGGTGTGCTGGATGTGCTGCCCGGTGTAGACCGTCGAGCGCGACGGCGAGCACACGCAGGCGGCGATCTGGTGGTGCATGAACGTGATGCCGTCTCGCCGCAGCGCTTCGCGGCCCGGCACCGGGAACGGCCAGCGATCGAAGTGGCGCTCCTGGTCGGTCAGGATGAACAGGATGTTGTAGCCGGCGGGCGGCGCGGCGGGCGCGGTCGTCGCGCCGTGGAACGCGGGCGCGGGATCGACGCCCGCGCCGGCGGCGACCGGGGTGACCGGGGCGGCCGGCGGCGCGCTCGCGGCCAGCGCGTCGGCGCCGAAGCCGGCCGCCGCGACTGCCGCGCCGGCCCGCTTGAGGAACTGGCGCCGCGGGGTGGGTTCGGCGGCGGGGGTGTCCTGATCGTCTTTCACGTCGGCTGTCTCCTGGTCATGCCGGCTCGTGCCGGGGGTTTTCATGCGGACGACTATGCGGCAGGATCATGTATCGATCGATGAAAGATCAGGGTCGATTGATAACCTGACGAATATGAATGACGGAGGCGCCCGTGACCTACGATCCACGCGGCCCGGCCCGCCGCACGCGGCCGGAACCGCTCGCGCCGCCCGGCGCGCCGGCCCACGAGCAGCGCATCGCGCAGGCGCTGCGCCGGCTGCGCGTGCGCGACATGGAAACGCTCGACTCGCTCGGGCGCACACGCAGCTTCGCGCGCACGGCCGAGGCCGCGTCGATCACGCAGCCCGCGTTGTCGAAATGGCTGCGCGAGCTCGAGGACGCGCTCGGCCTGCCGCTGTTCGAACGCACGTCGCGGCGCGTCGCGCCGACCGTCTACGGCGATGCGCTGCTCGAATGCATCGGCCGCGTGTTGACCGACATGCGCGGCGTCGCGCCCGCGTTCGACGCGTTGCGTACCGGCACCGGCCGCCCGGTGTCGATCGGCCTGCTGCCGAACATGGCGCCGCAACTGATTCCGGGCGCGCTGGCGTGGCTGCGGGAAGCCGGCCGCGCGGTGCAGCTCAACGTGCGCGAGGACACGCTCGACCGGATGCTCGCGCAGGCGCAGCGCCACGAGCTCGACCTGCTCGTGTGCCGGCTCGACGCATCGGCGCTGAGCGCGGGGCTCGACGTCGCGCCGCTGTATCGCGACGACATGATCGTCGTGTGCGGGCCGCGCCATCCGCTGCTCAGGCGCGCGCGGATCGGCTGGCGCGACGCGGCCGCGTTCCCGTGGATCGCGCCGCCGCTCGGGTCGCCCGCGCGCACGGCGCTGGACGCCGAGTTCGCGAATGCGGGCTTGCCGCCACCGCCCGTGCTGATGGAATCGGTGTCATGGCAGACCAACCGCATGGTGGCCGGGCAGTCGCCTTGCCTGTTCGTGCAGTCGGCCCGCGCGTTCGAGCTGGCCGTGCGCGCAGGGGAGCGGGTCGGCCGGTTGCCGCTGAAGCTGTCGACGATGCCGGACACGGTCGGCGCGCTGTATTCGGCACCCGCGGGCGTGTCGGTCGCGGCCGCGATCGATGCATTGAAGGCCGTGACGCGCATGGAGCCCGGCGCGGTGGCATGAAGGCGAACGGAGCCGGGCGCCGCCACAATCTGACGAACGGTTTGCATGCTCGCCGCGCACCACGCGCGGCGTTGCCCCGGGTTGTCGCGCCGTGCGCAAGTCTTTCGGCGAGCTGACTGCCGGCGGCAACCGCCGTGCCGACCACGCGTAACCCCTGATGCACGTGGATGCGCCGCTTGTCACGGATTGGTGTTAAATGTATTTCGGCGCGTGTTGGCACCGCGCGCAATACGGGGCGCACCGGGCATCGGCGTAAACCCGGAGCGAAATACGGCACGAAGGATCGAAAACGAATCGGGCGCATCAGACCCGATCGGACAGACGGCAGGATTCAATTTGAATACCGAACCGCAAAGTTCTCGTTACAGTCTCGGGCTCGCGGCGGAAGTGCTCGCATCCGAGCAAAGCGTGCTGAGGCTGATCACGCGCAACACACCGCTGCCGGAGCTGCTCGTCGAGGTCTGCCGGCGCGCCGAGGCGTTGCTCGGCGACGGCGCGTCGTGCACGATCCTGCTGCTCGACACCGACGGCGTGCACGTGCACGTCGGTGCCGCGCCATCGCTGCCCGTGCGGTACAGCGCGGCGATCGAAGGCGCGTCGATCGGGCCTGCGGCCGGCTCGTGCGGCACGGCGATGTACCTGCGCCGGATGGTCGTCGTCGAAGACATCGAAACCGATCCCCTGTGGGCCGACTACCGGGCCGTCGCATTGCCGCTGGGCTTGCGCGCGTGCTGGTCGGTGCCGTTCCTCGACGAAGCGGGCGTCGTGCTCGGCGCGTTCGCCGTCTATTACCGCACGCCGCGCCGGCCGGGCGACGAGGAAACCGAACTGTTGCGCGACATCGGCAACAGCGTCGGCCTCGCGGTGCACCAGGACCGGATCGCGCGACAGCTCGCGCGCAGCGAGGAACATCATCGGCTCGTGGTCAACAGCCTGAACGAAGGGATCCTCGTGGTGTCGCGCGACGGCATCGTCATCGCGAGCAACCCGAGTGCGAACCGGATGATGCGCGTGAGGGGCGACCTCGTCGGCCGCCGGCTGTCGACGGTGATCCTGCGCAAGCTGCACGAGGACGGCACGCCGATCGCGCCCGACGACTGGCCGAGCCGGCGCGCGCTCGAGACGGCCACGCCGATGCTCGGCTACACGGTCGGCTTCGGCCTGGCGGACGGCGACATCATCTGGGTGCGCGGCAACGCGGTGCCGATCGTGAGGCCGGGAGAGACGCAGGCCGATTCGGTGCTCGTGTCGTTCAACGACATCGGCCCCGTGCGCGAAGCGCAGCAGCAGTTGCGCTACCTGGCGACGCGCGATGCGCTGACGGGCCTCTACAACCGCCGCTGGCTCGGCGACCGCATGCGCGAGCTGTTCGGCGGACACGATGCGGCGGGCGGGCCCGCACGCGTCGCGATCCTGTTCATCGATCTCGTCGGTTTCAAGAAGGTCAACGACACGGCCGGCCACGACGCCGGCGACGCGCTGCTGCGCAGCGTGGCCGCGCGGCTCGCGGCGTGCGGCGGCGGCCAGTACGCGCTGACGCGGGTCGGCGGCGACGAGTTCGTGATCCTCGTCGACGACTGCGACGATCCCGACCGGCTCGCGGTGCTCGCGCGCGAGGTGATCGACGCGATCGCGAAGCCGTTCGCGATCGCGAACAACGAATACTGGCTCGGCGTGTCGATCGGGATCAGCGTCGCGCCGCGCGACGGCGACGATGCCGTCACGCTGATGCGCAATGCCGATTCGGCGATGTATGACGCGAAGCAGCGCGGCCGCAACCACTTCACGTTCTTCACCGCGCAGCTCAACCTGCGGCTGCAGCGCCGCTTCGCGATCGAGCAGTCGCTGCGGCGTGCGCTGTCGTCGGACATGCTGCGGCTCGCGTATCAGCCCGTCGTCGACGCGC
Source organism: Burkholderia sp. AU31652 (assembly GCF_002223155.1). Taxonomy (NCBI): domain Bacteria; kingdom Pseudomonadati; phylum Pseudomonadota; class Betaproteobacteria; order Burkholderiales; family Burkholderiaceae; genus Burkholderia; species Burkholderia sp. AU31652. The sequence goes on from NZ_NKFG01000005.1 coordinate 1,180,611, forward strand.
GCAGCGGCCGCACGGTCGGCGCCGAGGCGCTGTTGCGCTGGACGAGCCCCGAGCTCGGGCCGATGTCGCCGGCGGAGTTCATTCCGGTCGCGGAAGATACGGGGCTGATCGTCGCGATCGGCCAGTGGGTGCTCGAAACCGCGTGCCGGCAGGCGGCCGAATGGCGCCGCACGATCGCGCCCGACCTGATGCTGGCCGTCAACCTGTCGCCGCGGCAGTTTCACGAAGGGCTCGTCGAATCGGTCGGTCGCTGCCTCGCGCAGACCCGGCTCGATCCGTCCGCGCTCGAACTCGAGATTACCGAAGGACTGCTGATGAACGACACGGAAACCGTGCTGCCGATGCTCGAGGCGCTCACGGACATGAACGTGCGAATCTCGGTCGACGATTTCGGCACCGGCTATTCATCGCTCGCGTACCTGAAGCGCTTTCCGCTGCACAACCTGAAGGTCGACCGCTCGTTCGTGTCGGGCGTGCCCGATCATCACGACTCGGTGGCGATCACGCAGGCCGTGGTCGCGATGGCGCATTCGCTCGGGATGAAGGTCACGGCCGAAGGGGTCGAGACGCAGGCGCAATCGTGGTTCCTGCAGCAGATCGGCTGCGACATGCAGCAGGGCTATCTGTTCAGCCGGCCGCTGGACCCGAGCGACTACGCGCGCCGGCTCGGCGCCGTGTGAGCGCGACGCGCGTTCGGCGTTCGGCGCTCAGTCGACGGGCGGCCCGCCGAACCCGCCGGGGACCGGCGCCGTCGGCGTCGCATCGATCTCGACGCGGTTCTTGCCTGCGTGCTTCGCGCGATAGAGCGCACGGTCGGCCGCTTCGATCAGCAGCGTCGTCGGCAGGCCGGGCATCGGCACGATGCTCGCGCCGCCGATGCTGATCGTCACGGTGTTGCCCGTCGACGAATGCGCGTGCCGCAGCCGCAGCGCCTCGACCGCGAGGCGGATCTTCTCGCCGAGCAGCCGCGCGGCGCCCGGCGACGTGGCCGGCATCACGACCGCGAATTCCTCGCCGCCGAAACGCGCGGCGAGATCGCCCGACTGGCCGAGGCAGCGCTCGATGGTCGACGCGATCTGCTTGAGCACGCTGTCGCCCGACACGTGGCCGTACGTGTCGTTGTACAGCTTGAAGTTGTCGACGTCGATCATCAGCAGCGACAGTTCGCTGCGCTCGCGCGTGCCGCGCCGCCATTCCGCGGCGAGGTATTCGTCGAGATAGCGCCGGTTCGACAGCCCGGTCAGGCCGTCGGAATGCGTGAGGCGCCGCAGCTCGAGATTGGCTTCGAGCAACTGCTGCTGCGATTGCCGCAGCGCGCGGTAGGCCTCGTCGCGCTGCAGCAGGTTCATGTACGAGCGCGAGTGGTAGCGCACCCGCGCGACGAGCTCGATGCGGTCGGGCAGCTTCACGAGGTAGTCGTTCGCGCCGGCCGCGAACGCGGCGCTCTTGATCACGGGCTCTTCCTGCGTCGACAGCACGATGATCGGCACGTCGCGCGTCGCCGGATTCGCGCGGTACGCCTTCACGAGGCTCAGCCCGTCGGTGCCGGGCATCACGAGGTCCTGCAGGATCACGGTCGGCCGCGTCTCGATCGCGGTGGCCATCGCGTCGTCCGAACGTGGGCAGTAGTGGAAATCGATGCCTTCCTCGTCGACGAGCGCACGCCGCACGGCTTCCGCGACGATCGTCTGGTCATCGACCAGCAGCACCATCGCCGGCACGTCGACGGGCGGCGTATAGGGGCCGCCTGGCGGGCGAGTCAGGTCAATGGTCATGATCGACGCGGGTTGTTGCGGTTGTTGCAGGAGCAGGCATGGGTGTTGCGCGTGTTCATCGTCGGGCTCAGATTTTCGCGAGCGCCGCCAGCTCGCCCGCGATGCGCCCGAGCGGCAGGATCGCGCGCGCCGCGCCGAGTGTCGCGGCCGCTTTCGGCATGCCGTAGACGGCGCTCGTCGCCTCGTCCTGCGCGATCGTATGGTAGCCCTTCATCCGCAGCGCCTTCAGGCCGATCGCGCCGTCGCGGCCCATGCCGGTGAGCAGCACGCCGATCACGCGGCCGGGCCAGTGCTCGGTCAGGCTGTTGAAGAACACGTCGACCGACGGGCGATACGGCGTGGCGGCCGGCTCGCGCGTGTATTCGAGCGTGCCGGCACGGGTGATGCGCAGGTGGTCGTCGGTCGCGGCGAGCAGCGCGACGCCCGGCTGCGGGCGGTCGCCTTCGCGCGCGACGCGCACGGCGAGCGGTGTCTGGCCGTCGAGCCATTGCGCCATGCCTTCGGCGAACGCGCGGTCGACGTGCTGGACGATCACGATCGGGGCGCTGAAATCGGCCGGCAGGCCGCCGAGCACCGACGCGAGCGCGCCGGGGCCGCCGGCCGATGCGCCGATCGCGACCAGCGGGCCGCCGCCGGCGCGGGAGGCCGTGCCGGCGACGCGCGTGCCGCCGGGCGCGTCGAGCAGGCGGCCGATCTGGTCGATCTTCGCGAGCAGCAGGCGGGTCGTGTCGCCGGCCGCGCCGTCGCCGAGCCGCGGCGTATCGACCGCGTCGAGCGCGCCGGCGCCCATTGCCTCGAACACGCGCCAGGCATTCGCGCCGATGCAGCTCGTCACGATCAGGATCGCGCACGGTCGTTCGGATCGCATGATCCGCCGCGTCGCTTCGATCCCGTCGAATTTCGGCATGATCAGGTCCATCAGCACGACGTCGGGCGGCTGCGCGGCGCACAGCTCGACGGCTTGCGCGCCGTCGGTCGCGACCCACAGCACGCGGTGCTCGGGCCGGCGCGCGATCGCGCGGCGCATCGCCTCGACGGCAAGCGGGAGGTCGTTGACGATGCCGATGTTCACAAGCGGAATTCTCCGGTCGGTTCGTAGTGTTGGAGGTGGGCCGGGTTCATGGAAGGGGCTGCCTGTTCGGCGCCGCCGGACGGCATCGGCGGCCGGACGGCACGGCATTCTTTTGGGTTGGCGACGCCCGCATGCTGTCATGCGGCGCGGGCGGCGGCAATCGAAAAATTCGCGCATGGTGCCGTTTCAGTGCGTTTCCTCTATGACGACGCGGTGTTTGCCGACAGCAGGGGAGCCGGGTCGGCCCGCGCATGCCGGTCCGGCGGTTTCGGCACGACCGGCCGCGCAAGCCGGCATGTTACCGTGGCGGCTTCGATAATAATGACGGGGGAGAATGCCGGATGACCGTGCCCGATACCCTGCTGGTCAGCCGCGATCCGTACGCGCCGGTCGTGACCGAGCACGACGGCCGCTTGCTGTACCGGATCCCCATCGAGAGCGGGCATGCGTCGTTCCACCGCGATTTTCCGGTCGATCCGGACGCGGTGCGCGTGCTGTGCGACGACGCCGAGCGCTTTTACTTCCTGTTCGCGGCGCTTCACCATCCGTACCAGCTGCGCGCAACGAACCTGTCCGACGCGGAACGCGAACGCTACTTTCGCACGATCCTGTTTGCCGGCCGCGACGAGGTCGAAGCGTTCATGACGGAACTCGACCGCGCCAGCAACGGCGCGGTCGCGAACCTGCTGAGGATCTTCACACAGGCCGACTACCGGCAACTGCGCGCGGGCCGGTGGTTCGACATGGGCGCCGGTACGCCGGCCGCGTAGCGCCCGCGCCCGCCCGTCATCCGCTTCGACGGGCGAGGGCCGCACCGTCAATGGCTGCGCGCGTACCCCTGGATCAACGCGCGCATCATGCCTTCGACGGTCGCGTCGAGCAGGTCGGCTTCCTGCTCGGACTCCTCGACGAGCGCGGCATACGCGGTCGCGAGCGTCACGCGATCGACCTCATGGCGTTGCTCCATCAGCGTCACCATCCCGTCCTTCGCCAGATGAGCGGAGAACGCGCGGCTGCCGATGGTCTGGAATACGTCAATCATGGCGGCTCTCCCGTCCGTTGCCGATGCTTTCCAGTGTAGTCGGCGCACCGGGGCTCCGCCACGCGCGGCGGGCCGCTGCATGCCGCCGACCGGGGCGCTGACGCGCGTGCCGCAACCGGCGCGTTCGCGTCCCCCGTTTCCTCCGATGAAACTCCACCGACACCTGGCCCGGGCACGGCGTTCGCACACTTCAACGTTTACCCGGAGCAGTAAATTGTCGACTTTTTGTCGATAAAGTCTCGTGTTAGATTGCGCCGTCAGAGCCCGGTCCAAACCGGGCAGGCGGCGCGTTGCCAAGGCGCCGTGCATTCGACACAAGGAGGAGCAATGCTGGTGCTGATTGGGGTGCCGATCGTCGTGATCGGTTTTGCGCTGCGCTTCAATGCGCTGCTGGTGGTCACGATCGCGGGGCTCGCGACGGGGCTGGCGGGCGGGCTGAATCTCGTCGACATCGTCAGCGCGTTCGGCAAGGCGTTCACCGAAAACCGCTACATGGGGCTCATCTGGCTGACGCTGCCGGTGATCGCGCTGCTCGAGCGCAACGGGCTCAAGGAGCAGGCGAAGCGGATGATCTCGCGCGTGCAGGCGGCGACCACGGGCCGCGTGCTGATGCTGTACTTCGTGCTGCGCCAGGCGACGGCCGCGCTCGGTCTCACGTCGCTCGGCGGCCATGCGCAGATGGTGCGGCCGCTGATCGCGCCGATGGCCGAGGCCGCCGCGGTCAACCGGCATGGCGAGCTGCCCGAATCGGTGCGCCAGCAGATCCGCGCGCATGCATCGGGCGCCGACAACGTCGCCGTGTTCTTCGGCGAGGACATCTTCATCGCGATCCAGTCGATCCTGCTGATCAAGGGCTTTCTCGAACAGAACGGCATCGCCATCGAGCCGCTGCACCTGTCGGTGTGGGCGATCCCGACCGCGATCGCCGCACTCCTGATCCACTGCACGCGCCTCGCGCTGCTCGACCGCCGGCTCACGCGCGGCTTCGGCCTGGTGGCGCAGGAGGGCGCGCGATGATCGGCCTCGAATCGCTGTACACGCTCGCGGGGCTGATGTTCGCCGCGTTCGCCTTCTTCAACCTGACCGATCGCACGAACCCGCGCCGCATCGTCAATTTCGCGTTCTGGGCGATCTACGCGCTCACGTTCCTGTTCGGCGCGCTGCTGCCGCATTTCGTGACGGGCTGCCTCGCGATCGCGCTCGCGGTGATCGCCGGTTCGGGCAAGCTCGGGCGCGGCACGTCCGACGAAGCCGGGGAAGCGGCGGCCGTGCGGCGCGAGACGCTCGCGCAGCGTTTCGGCAACAAATTGTTCCTGCCCGCGCTGCTGATTCCGGTCGTCACGCTGATCGGCACGTTCGCGTTGAAGCTCGTGCCGTTCGTCGAGCAGAAGAGCGTGACGCTGATCTCGCTCGTGCTCGGCACGCTCGTCGCGTTCGCCGTCGCGCTCGCGATGCTGCGCGATTCGCCCGTGCATGCGGTGAAGGAGGCACGCCACACGATGGACGCGGTCGGCTGGGCCGCGATCCTGCCGCAGATGCTCGCGGCGCTCGGCGCGCTGTTCGCCGTGGCCGGTGTCGGCGGCGTGGTGTCGGGGCTCGTGAAGGCGTGGGTGCCGATCGATTCGCCGTTCGCGGTGGTCGCGGCCTACACGGTCGGCATGGCGTTGTTCACGATGATCATGGGCAACGGCTTCGCCGCGTTCCCCGTGATGACGGCCGGCATCGGCCTGCCGCTGATCGTCCACCAGTTCCACGGCAACCCGGCGATCGTCGGCGCGATCGGGATGCTGAGCGGCTTCTGCGGTACGCTGATGACGCCGATGGCCGCGAACTTCAACATCGTGCCGGCGGCGCTGCTCGAACTGAAGGACAAGAATGGCGTGATCAAGGTCCAGTGGCCGACGGCCTTGCTGCTGCTCGCCGTGAACACGCTGCTGATGTACGCGTTCGCATTCCGCTTCTGACGAGATCCCCATGACCGACCGACTGACCCCCGAACTCGCCTCGAAATTCGCGTCGCTCGCGCTCGCGCACCTGACCCGCGAATATCCGAACAAGCTCACGCATTCGCTCGAAGGTCCGCACGACGTGCAGGGGCCGCGCGCGCTGCACCCGATCTTCTACGGCAGCTACGACTGGCACTCGTGCGTGCACGGCTACTGGCTCGTGCTGCGCGTGCTCGAACGCTATCCGGCATTGCCGGAGGCCGAACGCATCGTCGCGATCGTCGACGCGCACTTCACCGACGCGAACGTCGCCGGCGAGCGCGCGTATCTCGCGCGGCCGCACAACGCCGGTTTCGAGCGGCCGTACGGCTGGGCGTGGCTGCTCGCGCTGTCCGCGCAACTGGAGCGGCTCGCGCTGAAGGGGGCGATGCCGCAGGCCGCGCGCTGGGCGAAGACGATGGCGCCGCTGACCGACCTGTTCGTGTCGCGCTTCGAGACCTTCCTGCCGAAAGCGACCTATCCGCTGCGCGTCGGCACGCACTTCAACACCGCGTTCGCGCTGGCGCTCACGCTCGACTTCGCGCGCGACACGCAGCGCGACGGGCTCGCGGCGCTGATCGTCGATACCGCGAAGCGCTGGCACCTGAACGATGTCGCATGCCAGGCGTGGGAGCCGTCGGGCGACGAATTCCTGTCGCCCGCGCTGATGGAGGCGGAGCTGATGCGGCGCGTGCTGCCGGCTGCCGAATTCGACGGCTGGTTCGCGCGCTTCCTGCCCGATCTCGCGCGCGGCGAGCCGGCGACGCTGTTCGAGCCGGCGACGGTCAGTGATCGCAGCGACGGCAAGATCGCGCACCTCGACGGGCTGAACCTGAGCCGCGCGTGGTGCCAGCGTGCGCTGGCCGGGGCGCTGCCGGAAGGCGATGCGCGGCGCGCGAAGCTGCTCGACGCGGCCGACCGGCATCTCGCGAGCGCACTCGCGCACGTGGCCGGCGACTACATGGGCGAGCACTGGCTCGCGACGTTCGCGTTGCTGGCGCTGGAGGCGTAGCGCGCGAAACCCCGCCGGCGGCAAGGTCTTCGGCGCGCGGCTATACTCGCCGCTCGGGCCGTATCGCAGAGCATGCGTTGCGCGATGCGGCCATCTGTTTCCTTGCCGCCTCGCCATGGACAAGCTTATTTCCTACGTCGCCGCGATCCACGGACTCTCGGGCCCCGTGTCGATCGTGTCGCACACGACGTCGCACGACCGCTGGACCGACGACGACGTCGAAGTCACGCGCGACGAAACCGAATACCGCTTCGACAACGGCGCGATCGTGCGTCGCTCGGTCGAGCAGGACCGCGCGCCGTCCGACCTGCTGTGCGCGGAATGCTGGATCGACTACGACGTGCTCTGCCATCCCGATGCGCATGCGATCGGCCCGACGCGGATGACGTTCGACAACGCCTGCCGCGAAACTTTCTGGCTGCGCTACCACCTCGCGTGAACGTGTGGCGGCATAGCGGTGCGACCGCGCGCGGCCGCATCAACCCGGCGGCGCACCCTCAGCCGCATGCAGCAGCGGCGCGAGCCGCGTCGCCGCTTCCCGCATCTTCGGCACGTTCTCCAGCAGGTCGTTGAGCGTCGCGCGCGCGGTCGGCGCATGCACGGCGAGCGCCGCGAGCACGCGACCGCTTGCTGCCTCCTTCACCGGCACTGCAACCGCCACCATCCCGCGCACGAATTCCTCGTTGTCGATCCCGACGCCGCGCGCGGCGAGCCGGTCGAGCTCGGCCGCGAGCAACTGCGCATCGGTCAGCGTCCGGTAGGTCATCTTCTTCAGCGTGAGCCGCGCGAGCATCGCGTTGCGCTCCAGCGCATTCAGCTGCGACAGGAACAGCTTGCCGCTCGCCGTGCAATGCAGCGGCACGCGCATGCCGGGCCGCATCTCGAGCCGTAGCGGCTCGGTCGTCTCGACGCGTTCGACGTACAGCACCGTGTCGCCGTCGAGCGCGGTGAGGTTGCAGGTTTCGCCAAGCACGTCGACGAGCGAGCGCAGCACCGAGCGGCAGCCGCGCGTGAAGGTGTTGTTCGACAGCGCCGCGAGCGCGAACTGCGCGGCGCGCGGGCCCAGCGCGATGCCGCGATCGTGGCCGCGCGAGTCGGGCATGTGGATCACGTAGCCGCGCGTTTCGAGCGATTCGATCAGGCGCAGCAGCGTCGCCTTCGGGATATGCAGCCGCGCGGCGAGCTGCGACAGCGTGTAGGGCTGACCGGCCGACGCGAGCGCTTCGAGCACCGCGAGCGCGCGCAGGACGCGCGCGTCGTCGGCGGGCGCGCCATCGGGCGGCGCGGGGGCGGTTTCGCGCATGTGTCTCCTCCGTCGGGATCGGCGTGCGTCCCGGCATGGTGTGTGCGAGGGAAATGAAACGAATTGAACGGTTTTTGTACCACATTCGCGGCGTGGACAATAAATCGGCTTGTATGCGTTCCGTGTGCTCAATAAATTTGGACGAAACATACCGGATTTTTCCAAAACCCCGGAACGGAGACACGAATGACACGCAGCTTCGACTATGTCGTGGTCGGCGCGGGATCGGCCGGTTGCGTCCTCGCCAACCGGCTGTCCGACGGCGGCCGCCATACGGTGTGCCTGCTGGAAGCGGGCCCCGCCGACCGCTACATGTGGATCCACGTGCCGATCGGGTACGGCAAGACGATGTTTCATCCCGTGTACAACTGGGGCTTCCATACCGATCCCGATCCGAACATGCACAACCGCCGCCTGTACTGGCCGCGCGGCCGCACGCTCGGCGGCTGCAGCTCGATCAACGGGCTGATCTACGTGCGCGGGCAGCAGCAGGACTACGACCATTGGGCCGCACTCGGCAATCGCGGCTGGAGCTGGCGCGAGTGCCTGCCGTATTTCCGCAAGCTCGAACACAACACGCTGGGCGACGGGCCCACGCGCGGCACCGGCGGCCCGCTGTGGGCGTCCGCGATTCGGCAGCGGCACGAACTCGTCGATGCGTTCGTGGCCGCGTCGAACCGGTTCGGCGTGCGCACGGTCGACGATTTCAACACGGGTGACCAGGAAGGCGTCGGCTATTACCAGCTCACCACGCGCAACGGGCTGCGCTGCTCGACGGCGGTGGCGTACCTGAAGCCCGCGCGCGGGCGGCCGAACCTGCATGTCGAAACCGATGCGCAGGCGCTGAAGGTGCTGTTCGACGGCGCGCAGGCGTCCGGCGTGCGGTACGTCCAGCATGGCAAGGTGCATGAGGTGCGCGCGCTGCGCGAGGTGATTCTCGCGGCCGGCGCGCTGCAATCGCCGCAACTGCTGCAGGTGTCGGGCGTCGGGCCGGCCGCGCTCTTGAACCGGCACGGGATTCCGGTCGTCGCCGATCGCGCGGGCGTCGGCGAGAACCTGCAGGATCACCTGCAGATTCGTCTGATCTATGAAGTGACGAAGCCGATCACGACCAATGACGAACTGCACTCGTGGATCGGTCGCGCGAAGATGGGGCTGCAGTGGGCGCTGTTCCGCGGCGGCCCGCTCGCGATCGGCATCAACCAGGGCGGGATGTTCTGCCGTGCGCTGCCGGACGAATCGGCGACGCCGGACATCCAGTTCCATTTCTCGACGCTGTCGGCCGATTCGGCCGGCGGCAGCGTGCATCCGTTTCCCGGCTGCACGTATTCGATCTGCCAGCTGCGGCCCGAATCGCGCGGCACCGTGCGCATCCGCACCGACGATGCGCGCGACGCGCCGTCGATCCAGCCGAACTATCTCGACACCGAGCGCGACCGCCGCACGACGGTGGCCGGCGTGCGCTTCGCGCGCCGCGTCGCGGCCACCGAGCCGATGGCGCCGCTGATGAAGCGCGAGGTGCGGCCGGGCGCGGACGCGCAGACTGACGACGAGCTGCTCGAGTTCTGCCGGGAATACGGGCAGACGATCTTCCATCCGTCCGGCACCGCGAAAATGGGCGTCGCGAGCGATCCGCTCGCGGTCGTCGACGAGCGGCTGCGCGTGTACGGCACGCGCGGGTTGCGCGTGGTCGACTGCTCGATCATGCCGACCCTCGTATCGGGCAATACCAACGTGCCGATCGTGATGGTCGCCGAGAAGGCGTCCGACATGATCCTCGAGGACGCGCGCGCGGCCGATCGCGGCCACAGCGTCGCGCCGGCCGCCGAGGCGCTCGCGTAGGGCGTCGCCCACGCATCACCCGCGTGGCCCGTGCGCCTGCGCCCGGACGGCCGCCGCGCGTTCATCGATGCCCCCGCCGGTACGGCGCCGGGGCAGGTTGCGGCGCATCCTTACCTGGAGAAGCTCGCATGGCAATCGATTCCCGGGTCGTCCGACGCGTGGCCGCGGCCAGCGTGATCGGCGCGACCGTCGAGTGGTACGACTTTTTCCTGTACGGCGTGGTCGCCGGCATCGTGTTCGACAAGCAGTACTTTCCGGCCGGCGACGCGTTCGTGTCGACCTACGCGCAGATCGGCATGTGGGCGCCGGTGCTGCTGCTGACGCTGCGCGTGCTGCAGGGCATCGGCCCGGGCGGCGAGTGGGGCGGCGCGGTGCTGATCTGAATGCGCGTTAAACCTCGTCCTTCAGGGCGGGGAACGATAGCGCGGACGCCGTAGGGGTCCTTTCGGGCGGCGGGTGGGGCGTTTTCTGTTGGTCGATGTATTTGCGAACGATTTCGACATGCGCTTCGCCACAACTTCCGACGAAATATGACGGAGACCCCAGCGCGCCGCCCCACAACCTTTTACGAATGCTCGAGTAGCACTTGAAAGACGTAATAGCGACCACGTCGAATGGCTTGACTCGCTCTTGTGGGCCGGACATACAATCGTCCGATGCGACGACTCCAGGCCTTCAAGTTCGAACTGATGCCGAACGGCGAGCAGCAGCGCGATATGCGCCGCTTCGCCGGATCGTGCCGGTTCGTTTACAACAAGGCACTGGCGTTGCAGAAGGAGAACTACGAGGCGGGCGGCAAGTTCATTGGCTACGTAGCAATGGCCAAGCATCTGACGGAGTGGCGTAACGGAGGCGAAACGCCATGGCTCAAGGATGCCCCCGTTCACCCGTTGCAACACGCCCTCAAGGACATGGAGCGGGCCTACAAGAACTTCTTCGCCAAGCGAGGGGCGTTTCCGAAGTTCAAGAAGCGCGGCCAGCGCGACAGTTTTCGCTACCCGGACCCCAAGCAATTCAAGCTCGACCAGCCCAATGGGCGCATTTTCCTGCCCAAGCTGGGCTGGATGCGGCTGAGGCTGTCGCGTCCCGTGCTTGGCGAACTGCGCAACGCAACGGTCAGCTTCAACGCGGGCAAGTGGTGTGTCTCGATTCAGACCGAGCGCGAGGTCGAGCAGCCGGTGCCCGATGCCACCAGCGTGATCGGCATCGATGTTGGCATTGCCCGCTTCGCCACGATGAGCGACGGCACGTTTCTCACACCGCTCAACAGTTTCAAGAAACATGAGGCTCGTCTGCGTCGATGCCAACGTGCGATGAGCCGCAAGGTCAAGTTCAGCAATAACTGGAAAAAAGCCAAGGCCAGAGTCCAGCGTATCCATACGCGCATCGGCAATGCTCGCCGCGACTACCTGCACAAGGCCACGACCACGATCAGCAAAAACCACGCGATGGTGTGTATCGAGGACTTGCAGGTTCGGAATATGTCCAGGTCGGCGGCGGGCAGCACCGATGCGCCTGGCAAGAACGTGCGGGCCAAGTCCGGTCTGAATAAGGCCATCCTCGACCAAGGGTGGTTCGAGTTCAGGCGGCAGTTGGAATACAAGCTGGCCTGGAATGGCGGCTGGCTGGTGGCGGTGCCGCCCGCGAATACAAGCCGGACGTGTCCGGCTTGTGGATACGTGAGTGCGGATAACCGGACCACGCAGGAAAAATTCGCCTGTGTCGAATGCAGTTACGAGGAGAACGCCGATGTCGTCGGCGCTCTGAACATTCTGGCGCGGGGACACCGCGTTGCAGCCCGTGGAGAGCCGGTGCAGTCGGGCCGCTCGATGAAGCAGGAACCCGCCGAGGCGATCTGAGATAAGCATTATCGTTTCAGACGCGGCAGGAATCCCCCGTCTTCAGGCGGGGGAGGATGTCAAGGCTACGAGTACGCGCCGCCGCACCGGCGCGGGCTGTATGCGAGCCTGCCGCAGATCGGGCTCGCGATCGGGCTGTGCCTCGCGGCCGGCGTGGTCGCGGCGCTGTCGCGTGCGCTGTCGGACGCCGCCTTTCTCGCGTGGGGCTGGCGCGTCGCGTTCGCGGCGTCGCTGCTGCTGGTGGCGGTCGGCTTCTACATCCGCACGCGGGTTGCCGATACGCCCGAGTTCGTCGCGCTCAAGCGCCAGCGGCGCGATACGAAGCTGCCGGTCGTCGAGCTGCTCGCCAACTATCGTCGGGCGATCCTGCTCGGGATGGGCGCGCGTTATATCGACGGCGTGTTCTTCAACGTGTTCGCGGTGTTCTCGATCGGCTACATGACGCGCAACCTGTCGATCTCGCGCGGCGACGCGCTGCTCGGCGTGATGAGCGCGGCCGTCGTGATGTGCGTGTTCATCCCGGTGTTCGGCGGGCTGTCCGACCGGCTCGGCCGTGCGCGCGTGTACCGGTGGGGCGCGACGCTGTGCGGGCTGTCGGTGCTGCCCGCGTTTTGGCTGTTGCAGACGCAGTCGACCCACCTGCTCGCCGTGTGGCTCGCGCTGGTGATCCCGTTCGGGATCTTCTACGCGATGGCGTACGGGCCGGAAGCCGCGCTGTTCGCGGAGCTGTTCGACGCGAACGTGCGTTACACGGGGATTTCGTTCGTCTACCAGGTGTCGGGCATCTTCGCGAGCGGGCTCACGCCGATCGTCGCGACCGCGCTGCTGCGCGTGAACGGCGGGGCGCCGTGGCTCGTCGGGGTTTACGTGATGTTGTCTGCACTCCTGTCGATCGTGTCCGCGCGGGCGATCGAGAAGCGCGGCGGCGTGGACGGCGTCGCGGTGCGGGCGATGTGACAGCGGGTGGGGTGGGGCGCGGGGTCGTATCGGCGGGGCGGTCGTCGGTCGGTGCCGTGCCCACACCTGAGCCGACACCCGAGCCCACGACGACGGCCACGGCTACGCCAACGCCCATGCCCACGCCAACGCCGCTGACCGTTGCCGTCAGCAGGTCGTCCGATGCTGCCGGCTGATCGATTTCCCGGTGGTGACAGGCCCGCGCCGCACCCCTTGCCGATCGCGACCCACCACCGGCTGCCCGCCATTCGGCCGCCCACACGCTGGTCCAAGCGAATCCGGTCGACTGGCCCTACCTGCGACAAATCGGCCTGCCTACACTTTCCTCGACAGATCGCCGCATTGAAGCATCTGCACACGATCGACCCGAAGAGAACGATCAGGAGACAGGCATGACCAACAGGCAGTCGGCAGCATTCGCCCGTGCGGCGAGCGTGCGCCCCGCATCAGTCAGTCGAATCGCCTCGCGCGCCCGTTGCGGCGTGGCAGGCCAGCCCGCGTCGGAGGTCTGAGCATGTCGACCCCTTCCATCGAACGCACCGCGAGCGGTTTCAACGGCGGCCGGCCGAACGACACGCGTTACGACCCGACCTACGATCCGCTCGTGTCGCCGGGGCCCGGGTGCGGCCGGCAGTACGCGCCGACCTACTGGGTCGCGACGGCCGGCACCCCGCCGCCCGACGACGGCCCCGTGACGCGCGATCTCGATGTCGACGTCGCGATCATCGGCGCCGGCTACACGGGCCTCGCGACCGCGCTGTGCCTCGCGCGGGACCACGGCATCAAGGCCGTCGTGCTGGAAGCCAACCGCACGAGCTGGGGCTGCAGCAGCCGCAACGGCGGGCAGGGGCAGAACGCATCGGGCCGGCTGTCGCGCTCGCAGTGGATCGAGCGCTGGGGCAAGGACGTCGCGCTGAAGATGCACGACGAGATCCTCGAAGGCTTCGAGAACTTCAAGTCGCTCGTGGCGGAAATCGACTGCGACCCGCAGCCGGGCGGCCATTTCCTGATCGCGCATCGTCCGCGCATCATGGCCAAGCTCGCAGCCGAGGCGAAGGTGTGGAAGGACGTGTTCGGCTATCCGTCCGAACTGCTGAGCGCCGAAACCTTCCGCCGCGAATTCATCAACGACCACGAAGCGGCCGGCGCGCTGCACGAGCCGGAAGGCATCGGCATCCACGCGCTGAAGCTCGCGTTCGGCTACCTGCGCCTCGCGCGCGAAGCCGGCGCGAAGGTGCATACGAGCAGCCCGGTGCTCGGCTTCGAGACGATCGACGGCATGCACCACCTGCGCACGCCCGGCGGCGTCGTGCGGGCCCGCGCGGTCGGCATCGCGACCGGTGCGTATACCGCGCAGACGCTGCATCCGTCGCTGCGCAGCAAGGTGATGCCGATCCTGTCGAATTCGATGGTCACGCGCCCGCTCACCGACGCGGAGATCGACGCGTGCAATTTCCGCACGACGCAGGTGCTGACCGACACGCGTACGCTGCGCTTCTACTACCGTTTCCTGCCGGATCGCCGCTTGCAGATCGGCAGCCGCAGCGCGATCACCGGTGACGATGCGCCGAACCCGCGTCACTTCGAATTGCTGAAGGACGGGATGGCGCGCAAGTTTCCCGCGCTGCGCGGCGTGGAGATCGACTACTCATGGTGGGGCTGGGTCGACGTGAGCCACGACATGATGCCGCGCGTGTGCCAGCCCGACCCGCGGCAGTCGGTGTACTACGCGCTCGGCTACGGCGGCAACGGCGTGTCGTACTCGCAGCAGGCCGGCCGCCGGCTGGCCGAGCAGATCGCGGGGAAGGGCGCACGCCAGACGCTGCCGATCTTCACGTCGCCGCTGCCTGGCCACCCGTTCGCGCCGTTCCGGCGCCTCGGGCAACGGATGCTCTACCTGTCTTACTTCAGGAACGACGAAAAGCCCTGAACGTAGTGCATATCGCCCGGCGTGACACAACGCGCGCCGGGCTGTCGAACACAATAAAAGCAATAGAAATCCGTGCGGCCGGGGCTGCAGGCGCCCCTGCACGCGCCGTCGCCGGCGGCGCCCGCGCTCACCCGATGGTGGTGTGCGGGCGGCGTCCGGACAACTGGATATGGAGAAGACATGCAACCCTCGAATCAGAGTGACCTGAAGTGTGGGCTCAAGCAGCGCCACATGACGATGATCGCGCTTGGCGGCGTGATCGGTGCCGGGCTGTTCGTCGGCAGCGGCGTGGTGATTCAGCAGACCGGGCCGGCCGCGATCCTGTCGTTCCTGATCACGGGCGGGCTCGTCGTGCTCGTGATGCGGATGCTCGGCGAGATGGCATGCGCGATGCCGGCCGTCGGTTCGTTCTACGAGTACGCGCGGCTCGCGTTCGGCAACTGGCGCGGGCCCGGCAAGATGGCGGGCTTCCTGACCGGCTGGATGTACTGGTATTTCTGGGTGATCGTCGTCGCGCTCGAAGCGGTGGCCGGCGCCAAGCTGATCCAGTTCTGGCTACCCGATACGCCCGCATGGATCATCAGCCTCGCGCTGCTGGTCGTGCTGACGCTCACGAACCTGATCTCGGTCGGCAGCTACGGCGAGTTCGAGTTCTGGTTCTCGTCGATCAAGGTCGGCGCGATCATGGTGTTCCTGTTCCTCGGCGGCCTCTACGTGCTCGGCCTGTGGCCCTCGTCGATGCACACGACGTCGGTGCTGCCGACGCTGCTCGGCCACGGCGGCTTCATGCCGCTCGGCATCGGGCCGGTGATGAGCGGGGCGGTCGCGGCGACCGGCTTCTACTTCGGCGCCGAGATCGTCACGATCGCGGCGGCCGAGGCGAAGGAACCGGCGAAAGCGGTTGCGAAGGCCACCAATTCGGTGATCACGCGCGTGCTGGTGTTCTACGTCGGCTCGGTCGCGCTCGTCGTGGCGCTGGTGCCGTGGAACTCGCATCAGATGGCCACGCCGTACGTGAGCGCACTCGAAGTGATGGGCCTGCCGGCTGCCGCCAACGTGATGAACGCGATCGTGCTGACGGCCGTGCTGTCCGCGCTCAACTCGGGCCTCTATGCGGCGTCGCGGATGCTGTTCGCGCTGACCCGCCACGGCGACGCGCCGGCCGCGCTCGCGAAGGTCAACAAGCGCGGCGTGCCGGTGCGCGCGATCCTGCTTGGCACGGTGTTCGGCTACGTGTCGGTGGTGATGTCGTACGTGTCGCCCGATACCGTGTTCGCGTTCCTCGTCAATTCGTACGGCACCGTCGCGCTGTTCGTGTACGTGCTGATCGCGTTCTCGCAACTGCGCCTGCGCAAGCGCCTCGACCCGGTGGCCGCCAGCAAGCTGCGCGTCAAGATGTGGGCGTATCCGTACCTCACCTGGGTCGCGATCATCGGGATGGTCGGCATCCTCGTCGCGATGGCGTTCATCCCCGACCAGCGCAAGCCGCTGTGGCTCGGTGTCGCCAGCCTCGGCGTACTGGTCGTCGCCTACGGGCTCACGCGCCGCAGCCGCCGCGAGCATCTCGACGACAGCGAACTGCTCGCCTATCCGCCGCGTTGATGCCGGGTAATGCGCGCTAACGCCTGACGCCGAAGGCCCGGCCCGCGTGCCGGGCCTTCGTGCATGCGGCTGCCGGCCCGAGCCGATGGATGACCGGGGCAACTATCGGCGCAACTATCGGGCCGACCGATAGCACCGATCAGAGGATGCGACTTTATGTCGGCCGCGTGCCGGCATAGCATGGATGAACCGATTCACGGGTGCGCCCGCCGGGCGCGCCCTCATCCGCGAATCCGCGAACGAGGACAGACGATGGAACATCGGGCACGCGAGCGGGACGAGCAGGCCGAGATCAAGACGACGACGTGCTACATGTGCGCGTGCCGCTGCGGCATCCGCGTGCACCTGCGCGACGGCGAGGTGCGCTATATCGACGGCAATCCCGCGCATCCGCTGAACCAGGGCGTCATCTGCGCGAAAGGTTCGTCCGGAATCATGAAGCAGTATTCGCCCGCGCGGCTCACGCAGCCGCTGATGCGCAAGCCGGGCGCCGAGCGCGGCGACGCGCAGTTCGAGCCGGTGTCGTGGGAGGTCGCGTTCGACGTGCTCGAAAAGCGTCTCGCGCACCTGCGCGCCACCGACCCGAAGCGCTTTGCGCTGTTCACCGGCCGCGACCAGATGCAGGCGCTCACCGGCCTGTTCGCGAAACAGTTCGGTACGCCGAACTATGCGGCGCATGGCGGGTTCTGCTCGGCGAACATGGCGGCCGGGATGATCTACACGATCGGCGGCTCGTTCTGGGAATTCGGCGGGCCCGATCTCGACAACGCGAAGCTGTTCTTCATGATCGGCACCGCGGAGGACCACCATTCGAATCCGCTGAAGATCGCGCTCGGCAAGTTCAAGCGCGCGGGCGGCCGCTTCATTGCGATCAATCCGGTGCGCACCGGCTACGCGGCGATCGCCGACGAATGGATTCCGATTCGCCCCGGCACCGATGGCGCGCTGTTCATGGCGCTGATGCACGAACTGATCGCGCGCGACGCGTTCGACCTCGAATTCGTGTCGCGCTTCACGAACGCGGCGGAGCTGATCGACCAGCGCGACGGCGCCGACACGTTCGGGCTGTTCGTGCGCGACGCCGGCGCGCCGGAGGTCAACGCGCTGTATCCGCAGAACCGGATGTGGTGGGACACGAAGACGAACCGCGCGGTGCTGCATCACACGGAAGGCGCGGCGCCCGCGCTCGACGGCCGCTATACGCTCGACGACGGCACGCCCGTCGCGCCGTCGTTCACGCTGCTGCGCGAACAGGTGGCCGAATGCACGCCCGAATGGGCAGCCGACATCACCGGCATCGCGGCCGACACGATCCGCCGCCTGGCGCGCGAGATGGAGACGGTCGCGCGCGACCACGCGATCGCGCTGCCGGTGCGCTGGACGGATTCATGGGGCAAGGAACACGATTCGGTGAAGGGCGCGCCGATCGCGTTCCATGCGATGCGCGGGCTCGCCGCGCATTCGAACGGCTTCCAGACGATCCGCGCGCTTGCCGTGCTGATGTCGCTGCTCGGCACGATCGACCGGCCGGGCGGCTTCCGGCACAAGGCGCCGTATCCGCGCGCGGTGCCGCCGTCGGCGAAACCGCCGAACGACCCGGCGCAGATCAGGCCGAACACGCCGCTCGCCACCGGCCCGCTCGGCTGGCCCGCGGGCCCCGAGGATCTGTTCGTCCATCCGGACGGCACGCCCGCGCGGCTCGACAAGGCGTTCTCGTGGGAATACCCGCTCGCGGTGCACGGGCTCATGCATTCGGTGATCACCAATGCGTGGCGCGGCGATCCCTATCCGATCGACACGCTGCTGATCTTCATGGCCAACATGGCGTGGAATTCGTCGATGAATACGACGGAAGTGCGCAAGATGCTGGTCGACAAGCGCGACGACGGCGAATACCGGATCCCGTTCCTCGTCGTGTGCGATGCGTTCGCGTCGGAGATGACGGCGTTCGCCGACCTGATCCTGCCCGACACGACCTACCTCGAACGGCACGACGTGATGTCGGTGCTCGACCGGCCGATCTCCGAATTCGACGGGCCGGTCGACTCGGTGCGCGTGCCGGTCGTGCCGCCGACCGGCGAATGCAAGCCGTTCCAGGAAGTGCTGATCGAACTCGCGAGCCGGCTGAAGTTTCCGGCCTTCACGACCGCGGACGGGCAACGCAAGTTTCGCGACTATCCGGATTTCGTCATCAATTTCCAGACCGCGCCCGATTCCGGCACCGGCTTCCTGATCGGCTGGCGCGGCAAGGACGGCGACAAGGCGGTCGTCGGCGAACCGAACCCCGACCAGTGGAAGCGCTACGCGGAGAACAACTGCGTGTACCACCACCGGCTGCCGGAGCCGCTGCAGTACATGCGCAACTGCAACGGCCCGTACATGCAGTGGGCGGTCGACAACGGGATGCGCAAGTTCGGCGTGCCGATCGTGATCCAGCTCTACTCGGACGTGATGCAGAAATTCCGGCTCGCCGCGCAAGGCCGCACGTCGGGCCGCCAGCCGCCGGACCATCTGCGCGAGCGCATCGCGCGCTATTTCGATCCGCTGCCGTTCTGGCATCGGTCGCTCGAAAGCGGGCTGACCGATGCGGGCCGCTATCCGCTCGCGGCGATCACGCAGCGGCCGATGGCGATGTATCACTCGTGGGATTCGCAGAATGCGTGGCTGCGGCAGATCCATGGCGAGAACCACCTGTTCGTGAACCCGGTCACGGCCGCCGCGCAGCAGATCGACGACGGCGCGTGGATCTACGTCGAATCGCCGTGGGGCAAGGTGCGGTGCCGCGCGCGCTACAGCGAGGCGGTCGAGCCCGGCACCGTATGGACCTGGAACGCGATCGGCAAGGCGGCCGGCGCGTGGAACCTCGGGCCGCAGGCGGGCGAGTCGCAGCGCGGCTTCCTGTTGAACCACGTGATCACCGACGAGCTGCCGGATGCGGCGCGCGGCGGTGCGCGGATGTCGAACTCCGATCCGATCACGGGGCAGGCCGGCTGGTACGACGTGCAGGTGCGGATCTATCCGGCCGAAGCCGATGCGGCGACGACCTTGCCGCAGTTCGCGCCGATGCCGGCGCTGCCGGGCACGCCGCGCGTGCTGCAGCGCGTGCAGGCGTATTTCGCGGGAACCGGTGCATTCGCCGCGCGGCTGCGGCGCGCGGCGTCCGCCGGCCCGAAGTCTGAAGATCGCTGATCGAAGGAGCACCACCATGACCCAGATGGCCCTCGTCATCGACCTGAACGTGTGCGTCGGCTGCCATGCCTGCGTGACGAGCTGCAAGGAATGGAACACGTCGGGCGAAGCCGGCAGTCTCGCGGATATGCGCCCGTACGACGACGATCCGTCCGGCACGTTCTTCAACCGCGTGCAGACGTACGAAGCGGGCGTGTTCCCGATGACCGACACGATCCATTTCCCGAAGTCGTGCCTGCACTGCGAGGATCCGCCGTGCGTGCCGGTATGCCCGACCGGCGCGAGCTACAAGCGCAAGTCGGACGGGATCGTGCTGGTCGACTACGACAAGTGCATCGGCTGCAAGTACTGCGCGTGGGCGTGCCCGTACGGCGCGCGCGAGCTCGACGAAGGCCGCAAGGAGATGACGAAGTGCACGCTGTGCGCGGACCGCATCGACAACCAGGCGCTGCCCGAACGCGACCGCAAGCCGGCCTGTGTGCTCGCGTGCCCGACGTCGGCGCGACTGTTCGGCGACGTGCACGATCCGGAGTCGGACGTGTCGCGCGCGATCCGCGAACGCGGCGGCTATCAGCTGATGCCCGAATGGGGCACGCGGCCATCGAACCATTACCTGCCGCGCGTGAAGACTGAAGCATCGTGCGGGTGCGGAAGTAGCGGCGGGTGCGGCAGTGCATCGAACGGCATCGGCGAAGACGATTCATTCGAGGCTCGCGCGGCACGCGGCGACATCGATCTCGTGTCGCTCGCGACTCAGCGCTGAACGCGCAGCCCCTTACTCATAGTCTAAAAAACGGAGTCCCCATGCGCCCAGCTTTTTCGGTCGTTTTCCTCACCACGCTGTGCGGTGCCGCGCAGGGTCTGTTGCTGACGCTCGTGATCGTCGAGGCACTGGCGCGCGCGGCAGGCGTCGATATTGCCGCGTCGTTCTACGTGACCGGCGCCGCGCTGTCGGTCTCGCTCGGCGCACTCGGCCTGCTGGCGTCGTTCTTCCATCTCGGCCACCCCGAACGCGCGTGGCGTGCGATCGCGATGTGGCGCACGTCGTGGCTGTCACGCGAATGCATCGCGCTGCCGGTGTTTCTCGCGTGTGCGTTCGCATATGGCGCGGCGCACCTGTTCGGCTGGCCGGGCACGTTGCGGATCGGCGCGGTGGGCGCGCTCGCGAGCGTTGCGCTGTTCGTGTGCACCGCGATGATCTACGCGTGCCTGCGCTTCCTGCAGGAATGGGCAAGCCCGCTGACGCTCGTGAACTTCGTGCTGCTCGGCTGCGCGTCCGGCTGCACGCTGGCGACGGCGTGCGCCGCGTGGCTCGCGCCGGCGCTGGTCGGCCGGCTTGCGGTGGCTGCCTGCGTGCTGACGCTCGCGGGCGGCGTGGCGCGGCTCGCGTCGCTCGCACGCAATGCGCGGCTGCGGCCGAAGTCGACCGTGCAGAGCGCGACCGGGATCCGCAGCGACAAGGTCGAGCAGAAATCGCGCGGCTTCACGGCCAGCGCGTTCAATACGCGGGAATTCTTTCACGGGCAGGGCAACGGCACGCTGCGCGCGGTGAAGGCCGGCTTCCTGATCGGCGCATTCGCGGTGCCGTTCGTGCTGACCGGCGCGGGCGCGCTCGCGCCGACGTCGGTCGCGGCCGCCGTCGCGCTTGGCGCGGCGTTCGTGATCCAGTATGCGGGGCTGGTCGCGGAACGCTGGTTCTTCTTCGCGGATGCGCGGCATCCGCAGAACCTCTACTACCAGCGCGCGTCATGACGTTGCGCGTGCGCCGCCACGCCGTGAGGGAACTAGAACGTGTCCGCGAGCGCGCGGGCCGCTTCCTGCAAACGCGGCACGTGGTCGAGCAGCCGCGACAGCGGTGCGCGCGACACAGGTGCATGCACGGCGACCGCGGCGATGCACGCGCCGTCGTCGCCGACGATCGGCGCCGCGATGCACACGATGCCCGCGACGAATTCCTCGTTGTCGATCGCGA
The DNA here is from genome assembly GCF_002223155.1 of Burkholderia sp. AU31652. Classification (NCBI taxonomy): domain Bacteria; kingdom Pseudomonadati; phylum Pseudomonadota; class Betaproteobacteria; order Burkholderiales; family Burkholderiaceae; genus Burkholderia; species Burkholderia sp. AU31652. The sequence goes on from NZ_NKFG01000005.1 coordinate 1,202,151, forward strand.
CGCCCTTGTGCGCGGTGCGGTCGAGTTCGGCCTCGAGCAGCTCGGGGTCCGAGATCGTGTTCGGCGTGTAGCGCGGCAGCGCCAGTGCGCGCACCAGCGCGGCGCGTTCGTCGCGCGGCAGCAGCGCCAGCAGCAGCTTGCCGCTGGCGCTGCAATGCGCGGGCACGCGCGAGCCGGGCTTCAGGTCGAGCCGCAGCGGCCAGTCGGCTTCGACGCGGTCGAGATAGACGACTTCCGTGTCGTGCAGCGCGGTGAGGTTGCAGGTTTCGCCGAGATCGGCGACGAGCCGTTCGAGGATCGCGTGGCGCAGCCGGCGCGCGCCCGCATGCAGCATCACGCCGGTGCCGAGCCGCGCGAGGCGCGGGCCGATCGCATACGCGTTCTTGCGGCCCGGCTCGCGGATCACGAGGCCGCCGGCTTCGAGCGACGCGAGCATCCGGTGCAGCGACGCCTTCGGGATATCGACTTCACGCACGAGATCGGCGAGCGACACGGCGTCGCCGGCCTGGACGAGATGTTCGAGCAGCGCGAAGGCGCGCAGCGTGGGCGTATCCGCGGGCAGCATGGCAGGCGTTCCGGAAACTGGATGACGGCCATTGTACCGAACGGCCCGGCAGGCCGGCCGCGTGGGGCAGTGGGCGCGGCAACCCGGCACGCATTTTCAGCGACGGAACGAATCGTTCCATAAACGCGACCGGCGCGGGCGCGAAGATCGATGCCCGCGCGGCCAGCAACGACAGCAACGACAGGAGCGCAACGCAATGGATGGGGTGGCGAACAAGCCGGACTGCATGGTGTCGGTCCGCGAACGGTTCGGGTTCGATTCGGACCTGATGGTGCCCGCGTTCAGCACGCGCGACGATCACGTACCCGATATCGACGATGCATACCGTTTCAACCCGGACGTCACGCTCGCGATCCTCGCGGGCTTCGCACGCAACCGCCGCGTGCTCGTGCAGGGGATGCACGGCACCGGCAAGTCGACGCATATCGAACAGGTCGCGGCACGGCTGAACTGGCCGTGCGTGCGCGTGAACCTCGACGGCCACATCAGCCGGCTCGACCTCGTCGGCAAGGATGCGATCGTCGTGCGCGACGACGTGCAGGTGACCGAATTCCAGGAAGGAATCGTGCCGTGGGCATTGCAGCGCCCGGTTGCGCTGATTTTCGACGAATACGACGCGGGGCGGCCCGACGTGATGTTCGTGATCCAGCGGATTCTGGAGCGCGACGGCAAGTTCACGCTGCTCGACCAGAACCGCGTGATTCACCCGCATCCGTCGTTCCGGCTGTTCGCGACCGCGAACACGGTCGGGCTCGGCAACCTGAACGGGCTTTACCACGGCACGCAGATGCTCAACCACGCGCAGATGGACCGCTGGAACGTGGTCGCGACGCTCGACTACCTGCCGCGCGACGAGGAGATCGGCATCGTGCGGGCGCGCGTGCCGGAACTCGCGGACGAAGCCGGCCGCCCGCTGCTCGAATCGATGGTGAGCCTCGCGGAACTGACGCGCAACGGCTTCGCGACCGGCGACCTGTCGACGCTGATGTCGCCGCGCACGGTGATCAACTGGGCCGAGAACTGCCAGATCTTCCGCGATCCGGCGCTCGCGTTCCGGCTCACGTTCCTGAACAAGTGCGACGACGCGGAGCGGCCGGTCGTCGCCGAGTATTACCAGCGCTGTTTCGGCGAGGAGCTGGCGGTTGCGTCGCGGGCCGGCGGCGGCGAGCCGGGGGCAGGGCGGTGAGCGCCGATCGCGACGCCGCGCGCCGCGCGTCGGCGCGCGAAGCGCTGGGTGCGTCGACGGTACGCGCGCTGACGCGTGACGCGGCGCTGCATTACCGCGCGGGCCGCGTGTGCCGCGACCTGCGGCCGTTGCCGATCCATGCACCGCACCTGCGCGCGCAGGCCGCCGACGACGATCTCGCGTCATGGCGCGGCGCGGCCGACGGTGCCGCGCTGCGCATCCTGCATTCCGATGCGGACCTGCATCGCGCGTTGTCCGGCGACGATCCGGTCGAACGCGTGCTGTTCGAGATGCTCGAGCAACTGCGCTGTGAGTCGCTGGCGCCGCCAGCCATGCGGGGTGTCGTGCAGAATCTGCGTCATCGCTTCGAGACCTGGTCACGCGCGTTTCACCGGTCGGGGCAGGCCGATACGCATGTCGGGATTCTCGTGTACACGGTCGCGCAGATCGCATGGTCGCGGCTGACGGGCTGGCCCGTGCTCGAAGAGACGGAAGACCTGATCGAAGCATCGCGCGCGGCGATCGTGCCCGAGATCGGCGTGCAGCTTGCCGGGCTCAAGCGGTGCCGGCACGATCAGCGCGCCTTTGCGGAACATGCACTCGCGCTCGCGAAGTGCATTGCGGCGATGATCCGCGATGCGCGTGCAGCCGTCGTGGAAACGGAGACGGAAGACGCACGCGAGCAGGACGATGCACTGACGAATTTCTCGCTCTGGGTCGATTTCGACGAGACGGGCATCGATATGCCGGCACTCGTGGAGACGGGCGACAGCGTCGTGCTGCAAGGCGGCGACGCCGTCTACCGTGCATACACGACGCGCTACGATCGCGAGCTTCGACCGGCCGCGCAGATCCGCGCGGCACTGCTGCGCGAGTATCGCGACCGGCTCGACGCCCAGGTCGCCGCGCAGCGGATCAACGTCACGCGGCTCGCGCGTGTGCTGCGCGCGGCGCTCGTCGTGCCGCAAGCCGACGGCTGGTCGTTCGGCGAGGAGCATGGCCGCCTCGACGGCCGCCGGCTCGCGCAACTCGTCAGCTCGCCGGCCGAACGGCGGTTGTTCCGGCTCGAACGCGTGCGGCCGCATGCCGACTGCGCGCTCGCGTTCCTGATCGACTGCTCGGGGTCGATGAAGACGTGGATCGACGGCGTCGCGCTGATGGTCGACACGCTGGCCCGCGCGGGCGACGCCGCCGGTCTCGCAACCGAAGTGCTCGGCTTCACGACGCTCGCCTGGAACGGCGGCCGTGCGCGGCAGGACTGGCTCGCGCGCGGCAAGCCGCGCCATCCGGGCCGGCTCAACGAAACCGGCCACCTGGTGTTCAAGGACGCGGATACCCGCTGGCGGCATGCGCGCACGGGCATTGCCGCGCTGTTCAAGGCTGATCTGTTCCGCGAAGGTGTGGACGGCGAAGCGGTCGAATGGGCGTGCGCGCGGCTCGCGGCGCGGCCGGAGGCGCGCAAGATCCTTGTTGTGATCTCCGACGGCAGCCCGATGGACGGCGCGACGGCGCTCGCGAACGATCCGTTCTACCTCGATAACCACCTGAAGCAGGTGGTTGCGCGCCAGGAGTCGGCGGGCCGCGTCGAAGTGCTCGGGTTGGGTGTCGGGCTCGATCTCGGCCCGTATTACCGGCACCGGCTGGCGATCGATCTTGCGTCGGCGCCGGACATGAAGCGGCTCGTTGAAATCGCCGGATGGATCGGCGCGCGGCGGTGACGCGGGTGACTGCATTCGACGCGGATGCGTCGAGTCCGAATCGATCGCCGGGAACAAGGCGGTTCGACGCGGCGCGTGCCGCGCGACATCAAGCGCGATGCAGCAGCGGCGGCAGCGACGTCGCGATCAGCCCGATACCGATCGCCATCAGCACGCCGAACGCAAGCCGGCGCAGCGCGACCGGCGACAGCGGCGGCGGGTACTGGCGCGCGGCCACCGTCGTCAGCATCACGACCGGCGTCGCGATCGCGGCCAGCAGCCAGATGTCGCGATCGAGCTGGCCTTCGCATGCGCTGTACAGCACGCGCGTGGCCGAGGTCGTCGTGAACAGCACGATCAGCGCGCAGCGGATCTGCACGAGCGTCAGCGGCTGCCGGTAGAACTGGAAGATCAGCGGCGGCCCCGACACGCCGAACATCCCGCTCAGCAAGCCGCCGAACAGGCCGCTGACGAAGAAGCTGCGGTTGTCCGAGCGCTCGGTGAGCGGCGTCGGGCGCAGCGCCGCGCTCAGGCCGCCGTACAGCACGACCGCGCCGAGGATCAGTTGCAGCAGGTCAGCCGCCGATCGGCTCAGGCATTCAAGCAGCAGCACGCCCGCGACGACCGACGGCAGGATGCCGAGCGTCGCCGCGCCGACCGCGCGCCAGTCGATGTGATGCAGCCGGCCGGGCAGTGCGGTCGCGCCGTTCGCGAGCGACACGACGCTCATCAGCGTGGCGACGGTGGCAAGCGGCGCGAGCCCGAAGCCGCTCGTCGCGCCCATCACGATCATCCCGAGCCCGAACCCGGTGACGGTCTGGAAATAGCTGCCGGCGCCGATCACCGCGATCAGGATCGCCAGTTTGTCGGCTGTCATGCGTGTGCGGCCTCGCCGGTTGCGGCGCGCTGCGCGGCCGCCTGCGCCTGCACGGTGGTCGCCGCGATCACGTGATACACGTCGTCGGCGCTGCAGCCGCGCGACAGGTCGTTCGCGGGGCGGCGCAGCCCTTGCAGCAGCGGGCCGACGGCCTTCGCGCGGCCGATCCGTTCGGCGAGCTTGTAGCCGATGTTGCCGGCTTCGAGGCTCGGGAACACGAGCACGTTCGCGTGGCCGCCCACCTGTGAATGCGCGATCTTGCGCTCGGCGATTTCGGCAACGATCGCCGCGTCGAGCTGCACGTCGCCGTCGATCGCGAGGGTGGGGCGGAGTTCGCGCACGTGCGCGGTCGCGGCCGTCACCTTGTCGACCGCCGCGTGATGCGCGCTACCGCTCGTCGAGAACGACAGCATCGCCACGCGCGGCGCCTCGCCGAGCAGCGCGTGCGCGCTGTCGGCGGCAGCCATCGCGATCTCGGCGAGTTGATCGGCGTCCGGATCGACGACCAGCGCGCAGTCGGAGAAGATCAGCCCGCCCTTGATCGTGTGAAACGGCTCGCACAGCATCATCAGGAAGAAGCTCGACACGATCCGGAACGCCGGATCGACGCCGATCAGCTGGATTGCCGCGCGCACGACGTCGGCCGTCGCATGCACGGCGCCCGCGACCGAGCCGTCCGCATCGCCGAGCCGCACCATCAGGTTCGCGTGGCAGAGCGGGTCGAGCACCGCGTCGCGCGCGGCATCGGCCGTCATGCCCTTGCTCTTGCGCAGCGCGTGCAGCGTGTCGGCATAGGCGTCGCGTTGCGTGGCGGTGGCCGGATCGACGAGCGTCATGCCGTCGAGATCGATCGCGTCGCGCGCGGCCGCCGCGTGAATGGCCGCACGGTTGCCGACCAGCACGATGCGGGCGATGCCGTCGCGCGTCGCGCGCGCGGCGGCCTGCAGCACGCGCGGATCGTCGGCTTCGCACAGTGCGATGCGCATCGGCTGGCGGCGCGCGGCGTCGAGAATGCGGTCGAGGGCTTTCATCGTTCGCTCGGGTAAGAAAAGAAAAAACGGCCGGATGCGGCGGCCCGCACGGGGCACGGCGTCCGGCCGGAGGGCCGGCCGCGCGAGAGGGGCGCGCGGCCGGCAACGGGGTGCGTCGGCGACGCGGCGTTACACGTAGTCCTTGTACTTGTCGAGCATGCGCACCGGCTTCGACAGCGCATCGCGACGGAACGGGTCGCCGAGTTCGCGCGTGCACATGATCTCGATGATCGTCGTCTTGCCTTCGTTCATCTGCATGTCGATCGCGCGCTTGAGCGCCGGGCCGACATCCTCGAGGCGGTCGACCGTGATCCCTTCCGCACCCATCGCCCGCGCGATTGCCGCGAAGCTCTGGTTGTCGAGTTCACCGGCGACGAAGCGGCGGTTGTAGAAGTCGACCTGGTTCTTCTTCTCCGCGCCCCATTGACGGTTGTGGAACACGACGGCCGTGACCGGGATGTTGTGGCGCACGCAGGTCATCGTTTCCATCAGGCTCATGCCCCACGCGCCGTCGCCCGCATACGACACGGCCGGGCGGTGCGGCGCGGCGACCTTCGCGCCGATGATCGTCGGGAACGCATAGCCGCAGTTGCCCCAGCTCATCGCCGCGAAGAAGCTGCGCGGCTTGTTGAAGCGCAGGTAGCTGTTCGCGACCGAGTTGATGTTGCCGATGTCGGTCGACACCATCACGTCCTCGGGCATCGCCTTCTCGAGCTCGCGCAGCACCTGGCGCGGATGCAGGTACTGGCCGCCGCTGAACGGCTTCTCGTGCTTCTGCTCCTCGATCATGTCGAGGCTGTACGCGTCGCGCTCGTGCGTCCAGTCGTCGAGTTCCTTTTCCCACGCGGCCTTCTCGGTCGCGATCTGGTCGGCGCGCTCGCCGCGCGAGCCGTCGCACGCGAGCGTGCGACCTTCGAGGCGTTGCGTGAGCGCGACCGCCGCGGCCTTCGCGTCGCCGCAGATGCCGACCGAGATCTTCTTCACGAGGCCGAGCATCTTGTGATCGGCGTCGATCTGGATGATCTTCGCGTCCTTCGGCCAGTAGTCCATCCCGTGCTGCGGCAGCGTGCCGAACGGCCCGAGGCGCGAGCCGAGCGCGATCACGACGTCCGCGCGCGACAGCAGCTTCATCGCCGCTTTCGAGCCCTGGTAGCCGAGCGGGCCGCACCACAGCGGATGGTTCGCCGGGAACGAGTCGTTGTGCAGGTAGCTGTTGACGACCGGCGCACCGAGCCGTTCGGCGAGCGCCTTGCATTCCTCGATCGCGTCGGCCATCACGACGCCGCCGCCCGAGATGATCACCGGGAATTTCGCCTGCGCGATCAGTGCGGCTGCGTCGTCGAGGCTCTGTTCGCCGCCGGCGCCGCGATCGAGCCGGCGCGGTTGCGGAATCTCGACCTTGACCTTGCCGTAGAAATAGTCGCGCGGGATGTTCAGCTGGGTCGGGCCCATCTCGGCCTGCGCGCGGTCGAAGCAGCGCGCGGTGAATTCGGCCATCCGCGCCGGGTGCGTGACGTGGCCCTGGTATTTCGTGAATTCCTGGAACATCGGCAGCTGGTTCGCTTCCTGGAAACCGCCGAGGCCGATGCCCATCGTGCCGGCTTCCGGCGTGACGATCACGACCGGGCTATGCGCCCAGTACGCGGCCGCGATCGCCGTCACGCAGTTGCTGATGCCGGGGCCGTTCTGGCCGATCACGACGCCGTGGCGGCCCGATACGCGCGCATAGCCGTCGGCCATGTGGCCCGCGCCCTGCTCGTGCACGACAGGAATCAGGCGGATGCCGGCCGGCGCGAAGATGTCCATCGCATCCATGAACGCGGAGCCCATGATGCCGAACATGTCGGTCACGCCGTTGGCCGCGAGGGTCTCGACGAAGGCTTCGGACGGCGTCATGTCCTGCGGACCGTTAGCCGATGCACGCAGGGAAGTGGATTGTTCGCTCATGGGTTGTCTCCGATTGTTCAATTAACGGAACGTCTCGTTCCAGATGCTATTTGCTGGGGAAGGCCGGTCAAGTCATTCCGCCCGCTGCCGGGAAATGTGGAATGAAATGAATCGATTCGTTTCAAAATGCGCGCCGGGCACGGTGGCCTGGGCGGTGCGCTCAGGCCGGCTGCTTCGGCCGTTCCTTGCGGAAGGCACGCTTGACGGCGATCAATCCGTCGCGGAATTCGAACAGGTCGCAGCCTTCGGCCTCGATGCGCCAGCCTTCGGCGTGCGTGCCCGTGAACACCCATTCGGAGACGCCGCGCTCGCCGGCGACGGTGTGGCGGCCGTGGCCCCAGTGCGCGTCGGGGAAGGTCTTGAACACGGCTTCGAACGCGGCGCGTACCGCGTCACGGCCGACGAAGCGCGTGCCGTGGATGTCGGGGCCGCCGGCCGCGTCGAACACGCAGTCCTCGGTCATGAAGCCCATCAACGCATTGGCGTCGTGCCGGTTGAAGGCGTCGGAAAATGCCGCGAGCGTGGCGGCCGTGACGGGGCCGGTGAGCGTATCTGTCATAACGTGTCTCCTGTCGAATGGTGGGCGGTGCGCAAGGCGCTGGCGCGCATGCGGCACGCGGTATCGACACGTTAGTGAGCGCTTGTTATTGGCGGTAGCGCCAGTGGGGGGGATTCGCTTGGGCCAGCGGGAGAAGCCGGGCCGGTGCGCCCGGCTACCGGCGCCCGGTGGCTGCCCGACGGCGGGTTCGTTGACGCGCATCGACAGAAATCACCGGTGCGGATCAATGGGCAAAAAGATCAGCCGCAGGGGAGTGTCGCGAATCCGTCGCTGTTGCACGATGAGTCACGGCGTGCGGAAACCGCACGGCAGCAGCGCCGGCCGACGAGGGGATACATCGGAGTGCCCGATGCATCCCCGCCGGTCATGCGGACATCAAGACGCCGCCATCCCGATCCCGAACACATGCATCTTGCCGGCGCTCACCTGCCGCGGCAGCACGATGCTCGTCACCACCTTGCCGAGCGGCACCGGAATCTTCTGCGCGAAGATATAGGTCTTGACGTTGTCCTGCTGGCCGCTGCCCGAATTGCGGTACGCCATCGTGACGGCGATCGCCGCGCTGGCATGCGCGCTGCCGCCATTCAGCGTCCAGTCGTCGAAAGCCAGCGTCACAGCCTGACTCGATCCATCCGCAAAATTCAGCTGAGCCGTGCCGCTGCTCGGGCCATTGTTGGCCGAGCCGAGCACCACCACGCCGGTGCCGGCCGATCCCGGCGGCAGCATCACGGTCTGGCCGACGGTCACGGTGTTGTCGAGCGAGAGCGGCCCACCCGCCACCGCGACGCTCGCGCCGGCCACCGCGAACGGCTTGCCGGGCTGCACGCCCGCCGCTGCCAGCGCATTCAGCGAGTAGCTGAACAGGCTGCCGTCGAAGTCCGCGCCCTGGCCGTCGGCATTGGTCGCGCCGTCCGCGCTGAAGCCGCGATTGTTGTAGCTGTCGATCGCGTTGACCGCCACCGGCACGCCGAACGACGGCGGCTGCTTCCGGCTGCCCCATTGCGACGGCGCGCTGCCCATCGCGAAGTGCAGCGTCGCGCCGTTCGCGATGTCGTCGTAGGCGACCCACGGCACATCGTGCGCGCGACCGTTGATCGACAGCGACTGCACATAGCTGGACGCGGGTGCACCTTCGGCACGAATCCGCCACGTGCGACCGTTGCCGAGCCGGACGTCGATCTGCGGGAACTGCGGACTGCCGATCGCCAGGCCCGCCACGCCGGGGATCTGCGGATACAGGCCCAGCGCGCCCCACACATACCAGCCCGACACGGCGCCGAGGTCGTCGTTGCCCGGCAAGCCGTCGGGGCCGGTGCCGAACGCGCTGGCGAGGATCTGCTGCACCACGCGCTGCGTGCCCGACGGCTGCCCGGCCCAGTTGTAGAGCCAGGGCACCTCGAAGGTCGGCTCGTTGCCCATGTAGAAGTTGGGCAGGCTCAGGCCCGCATTGAGCACCGTGAAGAACTGGTCGAGCCGCGACGTCACCGCCGCATTGCCGCCCAGCTGTGTGAACAGGCCGGCGCCGTTGTACGGCACCATCCACGTGTACTGCTCGGCATTGCCTTCCACGTAGTTGTCGCCGCTGCTCGGCGTCTCGGGAATCCACGCGCCGTTCGACTGGCGCGCCGCGATCAGCGGCGGCGTCAGCGTGGTGTCGAGCAGGTTCTGCCAGTAGGCCGAGCGGCTCAGCAGCATGCGCTGCGTGGCGGTATCGCCGAGCGCCCCGGCGAAGCGCGAGATCGCGAAATCGCTGCTCGTGTATTCGAGCGTGGACGAAGCCTGCCCCCACTCGCCGTTGGTGATGTAGCCGGTCTGCAGGTAGCTCGCGCGGCCGCCGTTGGTGGTCACGTTGTTGCAGGCCGTGCCGGGGATGTTCGCCATCTTCACCATGTGCTGCAGCGCGGACCGCGTATCGAAGCGCCGCGCGCCGAACGCATAGGCGTTCGAGACGATCAGCGAACCGGCGTCGCCCGGCATCACGCCGTCCTCGACGTTGTCGTTGACCCAGTGCGGAATCGCGCCGCATTGATCCGCGTCGTTGATCAGCGACTGGATCATGTCGCTGGTCTCGGACGGATTGAGGATCGACTTCAGCTGGATCAGCGAGCGGTAGATGTCCCAGCCCGAGAACGACGAATACTGGGCCTGCTGGCCCTTGGCGACCTGATGCACGGTGTTGTCGAAGCCGATGTACTGGCCGTTCACGTCACTGAAGATGCTGGGTGCCCACAGCGCGTGATACAGCGCCGTGTAGAACTTTTTCTTCGCGTCGAGCGTGCCGCCCGCCACGCGGATGCTGTTGAGGCGATCATTCCAGATGCGATCGGCCTGCGTGCGGACACCTGCGAAGTCCCAGCCGCGATTTTCCGCGTCGAGGTTGGCTTTCGCGTTGGCGACGCTGACGTAGGAGAGGCCGATCTTCATCCTGACCGTCTGGCCCGGGCGGAAACCCAGTTGGGCCACGCCGTGCGTAATCGACGCCGACGTAAAAGCCTGGTCGAAGGCGGCGTAGAAGTAGACGGGTACCGGCACCGAGTTGCCGCAGAAGCCGCCGCCGATCGTGCTGCCGGAAATGGCGCTGCCGGAAACCTGCGTGATGGCGCCGGTGGTCGAGGTCTTGGTGTTGGTGCGGGTCGCGTCGAGTACCAGCAGCGCGGGTTTGCCGGCCGGGTACGCGAACTGGCCGAAGCCGGTGCGCAGGGTGGCGGTCAGCTCCACCTTGATCTGCGAGTCGAGCAGTACGGAATAGTAGCCGGGCCTGGCCGTTTCATTCGCATGACTGAAGGTTGGCGAGAGCTGCGTCGGGTCGGTGGTCGGCATGACCGGAAATTCGCCGTTGTTGCCGCTGCAGCCGGCGCCCGGCATGTGCGTCAGGCTGAAGCCCTGGATCGAGTGGATGTCGTAGTAGTAGCCGGCGGGCGAGTTCGGCTCCTGGCTGTTGCTCGGCGCCGGCGTGGTGTTGGTGTCGGGCGCCCACTGCACCATGCCCGACGGCAGGCCGGCGGCCGGTTCGACGCTGCCGGCCTGTCCCGCCGGCACCGGGTTCGGCGAATTGCTCGCGAGCGTGCCGATCAGCGGATCGACGTACTGTGTCAACGACAGGTTGCGGTTGTCATCGAGATTGGTCGTATCGGCCGCGGCGTCCGACGGGCGTGCCGCCAATGCCGACGCCGCAGTTCCGTCGCTGCCGTCACCGCCTCCGCACCCGCTCAACGCGCACGCCGCGGCCAGGATTGCCGCGAGCGTCGTGAATCGAATCATGATCGCCCCCTCCGGTTATCCATGCATTTTTTCATCGGCAGTCCAATCGATCGAACCGTCGGTTCGTCGTGGATTGTTGCCGTCTTTCAGCGTCGTAACACTAGGATTTGGATGAATCCGTTGTCAATCGGATTTGGAGAGTTGTAATGTTTTTATTGGATTTACTAAACGAATCGAAACGAAAACAATCCAGGCGATCGTGTGTTGAAGCCGCACTGTAGCGGTGTGCAAGCGTGAGCGATGCACGCGGTGTCCGATGAAGCAGCGGATATGGCCTGCCGGTCGAATCGATGCATCTTGCGTTCACGTCTGCGATTCATCGATACCCGACGAGGCGGTCCGCAAGCGCGCGGCCGTGAGTCACTCTGCAGGATGACTCACGGCCGATCGTTGAAACGGGTTTGCCAGCTGCAGCACGCACAACGCTCGTGCTCCCGGGTGACTGCGCCGCGCCGGCGCACGATGCCTGTTCACGTGTGGTCAGGCCACCGGACGTTGCGTACGCACGCATTGTGCGAGCGCTCTCACACCCGGCTCGATCCGCTCGAGCGGGATCGCAGAAAACCCCATCCGGAAGCAGCGCCGCGCATCGCCTTCATCGTTCATGAAGAACACGCTGCCCGGCTCGATCAGGATGCCGGCTTCCTGTGCATCGGCGGCGAGGCGCGTCGCATCGAGCCACGGCGGGCCCTCGACCCAGCACGATGCACCGCCCGTCACCGGCACGTACCGCGCTTCCGGCAGATGCGCATCGAGCGCGGCCATCAACGCCTGCGAGCGCTCGCTGTAAGCATGCGCGAGCCGGCGCAGCAGCGCGTCGTGATGGCCGAGCGCGAGAAAGGTCGCGAACGCGCGCTGGATATACGCAACCGGGTGGCGCACCATCAGCCGCCGCAGCGCGCGCAGTTCGCGGATCAGCTCGCGCGGCCCGACCACGTAGCCGAGCCGCAGCCCCGGCGCGAATGTCTTCGACAGGCTGCCGACGTAGATCACGCGGTCGGCCGTGTCGAGGCTCTTCAGCGCCGGATGCGGCGTGCCGGAGAACGTGTTCTCGCTCTCGTAGTCGTCCTCGATGATCACGAAGTCATGCTGCTGCGCGCAATCGAGCAGCGCGCGGCGGCGTTCGACCGGCATCGTCGCGGTGGTCGGGCACTGGTGGCTCGGCGTCACGTACACGTAGTCGCAGCGCGAGAGCGTTGCGCCGAGCGCGTCGGGTGCGATCCCGTGGCCGTCGACGGGCAGCGGCAAGAGCCGTGCGTTGCGGTTCTCGAAGATGTTGCGCGCGTCCGGATAGCCGGGGTTCTCGAAGCCGACCGTGGTGTGCTTGCCGCACAGCAGGTCCGCGATCAGGTACAGCGCCTGCTGGCAGCCGTTCGTGACGACGATCTCGTCGGGCATCGCGAACACGCCGCGCCGTGGCAGCACGCGCGTGCGGATCTGCTGGATCAGCGATTCGTCGTCGCGCTCGATCAGGTCGGGCGCCCAGTTGCGGATCTCCATCACCGACAGCGCCTTCAGGCAGCATTCGCGCCAGTCGTTGGTCGGAAACAGCGACTGGTCGAACTGCCCGTAGATGAACGGATATTCGTAATGCTGCCAGTTCGCGGGCTTCACGATGTTGCGCTGCCTCGACGGCGGATGTGCGATGCGCTTGTCCCATGCGGGGCGGCCCGGCGTGTCGTCGCCGCCGCCGGGCTGCGCGGCGGGCTTGGCGGCCGCGAAGCCGGGCACGCCCTCGAGCATCTTCGGGTTCACGAAGTGCCCGCTGCGTTCGCGCGAGATCAGGTAGCCCTCTTCGACGAGCATCTGGTACGCGAGCACGACGGTGTTGCGCGCGACGCCGAGCTGGTCGGCGAGCTCGCGGCTCGACGGCAGCGCGGCATCGGGCGCGAGCTGGCCGTCGAGGATCGCGGCCACGAGCATCCGCCGGATCTGGTCCTGCAGGCTCGACGCCGACGACCGCCGGAACTGCTGGGCCCATAAGGCGGTCGGGGTACGACTCGGCATGCTTCCTCCTGTGATCGATACGGGAAACGCGAGGCGGTGCGCGTGGCGTGCGTGCGGCCCGCGAGGGGCGCGATGTCGCGAGAATACGCGCGCCGCGCCGCGGATGTGGACTCAATGAAAGGTGCCGTCTGGCACTACTGCGCGCCGACGTGGCAAGACGATACTCAAACCGTCGCCGCTGGACGATCCGGATTAGTCCCCGGTTCGCGGGCGCAGGGAGGCGTGCGCGCATCGCGTTCGCCTGCAACGTGTTGCCAAGGAGAGGCGCGCCATGCACGTCGTCGTGTTCAGGGATCGCTGCGAGCGCGTGATCCGCATCGTGTTCGACGACGCACGCGCGACGGCGGTCGCGTATCGCGACGACGAGGCGATCGGCGAACTCGATATCGACGACCACAGTGGCGATGCCGTGCGATCGCCGTCGCTCACGCGGCTGTACGTCGAACCCGCGTATCGGCGCAGCGGCATCGCGCACACGCTGCTGGCGTGCGCGTCGCGCGAATTCGGGCGGCCGATCCGCATCGATGCCCGCGCGCGTGAATGGCCCGATACGCCGGCCTGGGCGACGCTGTGCCGCTGCCTCGAATACGAAGGGCTGGTGGTGGTGCGCTAACCGACAGCGTGACCAAGATCACGCTGCACCAAGACGGAGACGACATGAGCACGGTCCTGAAGCCGATTCCCGCATCCGACGTGCGGCACGAAGCGCTGCGCATCGACGGGCAGCGCGTGTGGCGCGACGCGGTCATCGACGTGCGCAACCCGTACGACGGCACGCTGGTCGGCACCGTGCCGAAGGCGACGCTGGACGACGTGCGGCGTGCCTTCGCGGTCGCACGCGCTTACCGGCCGACGCTCACACGTTACGATCGAGCGACGATCCTGCGCCGCGCGGCCGACATCGTGCGTTCGCGCACCGCCGAGATTGCAGCGCTGATCACGGCCGAGTCTGGTCTGTGCATCAAGGATTCGACGTACGAAGCCGGCCGCGTGGCCGACGTGCTGACGTTCGGCGCGGGTGAAGTGCTGAAGGACGACGGGCAGATCTTCTCGTGCGACCTGACCCCGCACGGCAAGAAGCGCCGCGTGTACACGCAGCGCGATCCGCTGCTCGGCGTGATTTCCGCGATCACGCCGTTCAATCACCCGATGAACCAGGTCGCGCACAAGATCGTGCCGTCGGTGGGCACCAACAACCGGATCGTGGTGAAGCCGTCGGAGAAGGTGCCGCTGTCGTGCTACCTGTTCGCGGACATCCTGTATGAAGCCGGGTTGCCGCCGCAGATGCTGCAAGTGCTCACCGGCGACCCGAAGGAGATTGCCGACGAGCTGATCACGAACCCGGCGATCGACCTCATTACGTTCACGGGCGGTGTGTCGATCGGCAAATCGATCGCGTCGCGGATGGGCTACCGCCGCGCGGTGCTCGAACTCGGCGGCAACGATCCGATCATCGTGATGGAAGACGCCGATCTCGACGAAGCGAGCACGCTCGCGGTGTCGGGTTCATATAAAAACTCGGGGCAGCGCTGCACGGCGATCAAGCGGATGCTCGTGCACGAGTCGGTGGCCGATCGCTTCACGGAGCTGGTGGTCGAGAAAACGCGTGCGTGGTCGTACGGCAATCCGGCCGATCCGTCGGTCGACATGGGCACGGTGATCGACGAGGCCGCCGCGAAGTTCTGCGAGAAGCAGGTGAATGACGCAATTGCACGCGGGGCGCGGCTACTGGTCGGCAACGTCCGCAGCGGCGCGCTGTATTCGCCGACGGTGATCGATCGCATGACGCCCGACATGCCGCTCGTGAAGTACGAAACCTTCGGCCCCGTGTCGCCGATCATGCGCTTTCGCGACATCGACGACGCGATCCGGATGTCGAACAGCACCGACTATGCCCTGTCGTCGTCGGTCTGCACGAACCGCTTCGACCACATCACGCGCTTCATCACCGAGCTGGAAGTCGGCAGCGTGAACGTGCGTGACGTGCCGGGCTACCGGCTCGAAGTGACGCCGTTCGGCGGCCTGAAGGATTCGGGGTTGGGCTACAAGGAAGGCGTGCAGGAAGCGATGAAGAGCTTCACGAACGTGAAGACGTATTCGCTGCCGTGGTGAGCGCGGCGGGGAAGGGCGCATCGCGCCCGCCCGCCGCCAACCGCGTTACTGATAGAAGTTGAGCGTGACCATCGCCGAACGGCCCGGCGCCCACGTCGCGTAGATCGGATACGCGCTCGCGTAATACTTCTTGTCGAACAGGTTCTGCACGTTGAGCTGCACGTCCATCGTCTTGTTCACGCGCCACGTCGCAGCCGCGTCGAAGCGTGCGTAGCCGGGCGTCCATTTCTTCGTCGTCGCCGACACCGACGCATAGGTCTGGCTCATCACCGTCGCACCCGCGCCGAGCGTGAGCTTCGGCATCACGTCGTAGCTCGTCCACAGCGTGAAGTTGTGCTTCGGCACCATCACCATCGGCAGGCCCGATGCGCCCGGGCTGCCGGGGCCGGCATCGGTCGTGATCGCGTTCAGGTACGAGTAGCCGCCGAACACGTGCCACTTCGGCGTCAAGTTGCCCGCGAAACCGAATTCCGCGCCGCGAACACGCTGTTTGCCGGCATTAACCTGGCGACCGAGCCCATCGGGGACTTGAGCGTTGTTTTTCTCGGTGTCAAAGAGTGCAGAGGTCAACGAAAGTTGCTCATCCAGCACGTCCCACTTCGCTCCGATTTCGATGTTTCGCGTGCGTTCCGGCGACAGGTTCAGCGTGTTTGCCGTGAGCTGATCAGTTCCGCCGCCAAGGCCACCGTTCGAACCGGGTGGGTTCGACGACGTGCCATAGGATGCGTAGAGGCTGACATTGCGGACGGGTTTGTACACGAGACCAAACTGGTAACTGAACAGATTTGACGTGTTTGACAGGTCGGCGACGCCGGCCTGTTTGGCCGTCGTATCGTAGCGGTCGAAGCGCAAACCTGCATTGAACAACCATTGTTCGGTCAGTTTCACCGTGTCGAAGATGTACGCTGACGCGGTGGTCGTACGGGTGTTCGTCGTCGCGCCGGGGAAGCCCTTGTCTCCATTCAGCACGATATTGCCGGTCCACGGCATGTTTGGATTCCATCCGCCAGAGATTGGTGCACAGAACGCTGGCGATGTGACGCAGATGTCTCCCGAGCGGAGGTTCGTGCCTGAAGCGTCCGAGACGAGATACCCCTCGTAGCGGTTCTGCTCCTGACTGAACTCCACACCAGCGGTCATCGTGTGCTGCATGCCGAACAGATTTGCTCGGCCGGTAATCTCGGTCTGGTTGGCGACACCGTTGGTCGCGTACTTGCCGCTCTTTGCCTGCATGCCGAGTCGGTCGGGGTACTTGGTTGAGATCTGCGGGTTCGTCGCCACGTAATCGAGCGTCGAGCGGCCGAACATCGTCGTGTTCTTCAGCTTCCAGTCGTCGTTGAGCTTGTGCTCGACGCGCACCTGGGCGGTGTCGGTCTGCCCGTAGCGGTAGTCGCGCGTGTTCAGCCCGAAGAACTGCCCGCGATCGGTCGGCACCGGCGTGCCGCCCGACGCGCGGAACGGCACGCTGAAGTCCGGCATGTCGTACGAGTTCATGTGGTAGTAGCTGACCGTGACCGTGGTCGGCGTATTCAGCCCGAACACGATCGACGGCGCGACGCCCCAGCGCTTGTTGTACACGTCGTTGCGGCCGGCCTGGTTCGCGTCGTGACCCATCACGTTCAGGCGCACGGCAGTCGTGTCGTTGATCTTGTGGTTCGCGTCGACCGTCGCGCGCTTGTAGCCGTCTGTGCCGAAGCCGATGCTGCTGTTGATGAAGTTGTCGTTCTTCGGCGTCTTCGTGACGATGTCGATGCTGCCGCCCACCGAGCCGCGGCCCGCGTAGACCGAATCCGGGCCCTTGATCACGCTGATCTGCTCGACCGCGAACGTTTCGCGGTTCTGCAACCCCGAGTCGCGCATCCCGTCGACGAAGATCGAGTTGCGCGATTCGAAGCCGCGGATCACCGGGCGATCGGCCGACGGGTTCGCGGCCGCATCGCCGCCGAGGAACGTGATGCCCGGCACCGAGCGCAGCGCGTCCGCGAACGACGTGACGTTCTTTTCCTTGATGAGTTGCTCGGGGATCACCGTGACCGAGCGCGGCGTGTCGAGCAGCGGCGCGGTGAACTTGTACGACGGCGAACGTTTCACCTGCATGTCCGACGGCGCGGTCGACTGAACATTGATCGTCGGCAGCGTCGCCCGCACGTCGGCGGACGGGGCCGGCTGGCCGGCGGCGGGTGCGGGAGCAGGGGCGGTTTCGGCGGAAGCGAGCAGCGGGGTCAGGAACACGGAGCAGGTCAGCGCCGACACGAGGGCGCGAGGCCTCGTCTTGAACTGGGCGGGCATATCGAGAGGCAGCAGAAGGTTCGGTGAGCAGGTGCGTCTTCTCGATGCCGGGCGGGCCGCACGGCACATCGGAAAACGTCAATGTAAATGCGTATGATTCGCGTTTGCGGTCGCAATTGTACGGATTGGTACTAATTCTGTAAACGATCGAATGGTTTTTGTACTAATTTGGTCGGGCTTTCGTGGGGGGCGGATTGCCTTTGCGTGGCGTGCAACACCACTTTCCATCACCCGGCCGTGCGCGGCGGCGACGACTCGATACACTGCCGTACCGGTTGGACGGGCCCCGGCAAGCTGGCCCCGAGCATGGAGACAACACAAGATGGACACCCAACGCGCAGCAGTCGTCACGTACCGAGGCGATGCGATCGAGAACACGCACGTCGCCCATGTGGCGGTGGTCGATGCACGCGGCCGGCTGCTGGCCCGGTTCGGCGATCCGTTCCGGATGACGCTCGCGCGCTCGGCGGCCAAGCCGGCGCAGGCGCTGTCGGTGCTCGAGACGGGCGCGCCCGAGCGCTTCGGCTTCGACGATGCGGACATCGCGCTGATGTGCGCATCGCACAGCAGCGAGGACCGGCACATCGAACGCACGCGCGCGATGCTCGCCAAGGTCGCCGCGCACGAATCGGACTTGCGTTGCGGCGGCCATCCGCCGTTGTCGGACGCGGTGTACCGCGCGTGGATCAAGCGCGACTACACGCCGACCGGCGTGTGCAGCAACTGCTCGGGCAAGCACGTCGGGATGCTGGCCGGCGCGCAGGCGATCGGCGCCGCGATCGCCGATTACCACCTCCCCGAGCATCCGATGCAGGTGCGCGTGAAGCACGTGGTGGCCGATGCGTGCGGGCTGCGCGACGACGAGGTCGAGTGGGGCATCGACGGGTGCAACCTGCCGACACCGGCGTTTTCGCTGGACCGGCTCGCGCGGCTTTACGCATCGCTGGCCGACGGGGCGGATACGGTGGAAGCGGGCGGTGACGCAATCACCGATCGCGTCCGCGCGCTGGCGCGCATTCATCATGCGATGACCGCGTATCCGGAGCTGGTTGCCGGCGAAGGGCGCTATTGCACGGTGCTGATGAACGCGTTCGGCGGGCAGGTGGTCGGCAAGCTCGGCGCCGATGCGTGCTACGGGATCGGCGTGCGGGCGTCCGAGCGCACGCGGGCGCTGGGCGCCGATGGCGCGCTCGGCATCTCGGTGAAGATCGAGGACGGCAATCTCGACGTGCTCTACATGGTCGTCAGCGAACTGCTCGAGCGGCTGCAGATCGGCACGGCCGAGCAGCGCGCGCCGCTGGCCGGCTTTCATCGGCCGCGGATGCTCAACACGCAGGGTGTCGAGATCGGGCACGCCACGTTCCCGTTCGAATTGCAGGCGGCTTGATCGGCCTGAACGGCGCGGATGCGCTGCTGCCGGTGGTCCGCGACGCGGGCCGTGCGCAGCGGCGCGAACCCGACCCAGGGCGCGTGCGCTACACGCTCGCGCCGCGAATCTTCGTCAGCTCCAGCGCCGACAACTCGCCGATATGCGCGAGGTGTTCCGCGAGAAAGTCCTTCAGCACGCGCAGCTTCGCCGAGCTGCGCCGGTTCGCCAGATACGCGATGTAGATGTATTCGCCGGTCAGCCGGTTCTGCAGCCGGTAGCGCGGCAGCACGGCTTCGAGCCGCCCGCTCGCGAGCAGGTCGCGCACCAGCCAGATCTCGAACTCCGCGATGCCGAGCCCCGCGCAGGTCGCTTCGAGCAGCAGCTCCGAATGGTCGGTGACGAGGTTGCCGGCCGGCAGCACGCTGTGATGCGCGTCGCCGTTCACGAGATCCCAGCGCGGATCGCCTTCCGGATGCACGTAGCGCAGGCAGTTGTGTTGCTTGAGGTCGTCGGGCGTGGCCGGGCGCCCGCAGCGGTCGAGATAGCCGGGCGTCGCGCACAGGATGCTGTCGTTGCGCGACAGGCGGTGGACGACGAGGTTGTCCAGGTAGTTCTCGCCTTCGTGAATGTCGAGATCGAAGCCGCCGGCCACGAGGTCGTTGTGGTTGTCGGTGAGCCGCACGTCGAGCTGGATCGTCGGGTAGCGCGCGAGGAACGGCGCGACCAGCGGTGCGAGATGGCGGCGGCCGAACGCCACCGGCGCGGTGAGCTTCAGCGGGCCGCTCGGCTGCGCATTCAGCTCGGCGACCACGCGCAAGGTGTCGTCGAGATCGGCGATCAGCGTGACGGCGCGTTCCAGGTAGATGTGGCCGGCTTCGGTGAGCGTCACGCTATGCGTGGAGCGGTGCAGCAGCGCGACGCCGAGCGCCTCCTCGATGGCCGTGACCTTGCGTGCGACGGTGGACGTCGACACGTGCATCTCCTTGGCGACCGCCGAAAAACTCCCCGTTTCGACCACCCTGACGAACGCGCGCATCGCGCCCATGTGATCGATGCCGGTTTCCCTCGCGCCTTTTTTCATCCGATTCTCATTGTTGCGTGCCACGCAAAACCGCTTTCGATAATACAGAAGTGAGCTTGTTTTTGCAAAGGCATAGAATGCGAACCCGTCGCGTCGGGAAGCGGCGCACGACGAGCGGCACGAGACATCCAGGAGGGGCACGATGACACAAAACGGCTTCCGCGTCGAAGCGGATCTTTTAGGTAAGCGAAGCATCCCGAACGAGGCCTACTACGGCGTCCATACGCTGCGCGCGAAGGAGAATTTCGACATTTCGGGCCGCACCATCGCGTCGCTGCCTTACTTCGTGATGGCGCTCGCCGCGGTGAAGGAGGCCGCGGCCGACGCGAACTGCGAGCTCGGGCTGCTGCCGCGGCCGTACCGCGATGCGATCGCCGCCGCGTGCGTCGAGATCCGCGAAGGGCGCCTGCACGACCAGTTCGTCGTCGACATCATCCAGGGCGGGGCCGGCACGTCGACCAACATGAACGCGAACGAGGTGATCTGCAACCGCGCGCTCGAAATCATGGGCTACGCGCGCGGGCAGTACGAATACCTGCATCCGAACGAGCACGTGAACCTCGCGCAGAGCACCAACGACGTCTATCCGACCGCGATTCGCGTGGCGACCTGCTTCGCGGTCGAGCACCTGCTCGAAGCGATGGCGCGCCTGCGCGATGCGTTCGCGGAGCGGGCCGACGCGTTCGCCGGCTTGCTGAAGCTCGGCCGCACGCAGCTGCAGGACGCGGTGCCGATGACGCTCGGCCAGGAATTCTCGACCTACGCGGTGATGCTGACGGAAGACATCGCGCGCCTGCAGGAAGCCGGCTGGCTGATTCGCGAGATCAACCTCGGCGCGACCGCGATCGGCACGGGGATCACCGCGCATCCGCAGTACGCGGAGAAGGCGCTCGCGGCGCTGCGGCGCATTACCGGGCTCGACCTGAGCACCGCGCCGAACCTGATCGAAGCGACCCAGGATTGCGGCGCGTTCGTGCAGGTGTCGGGCGTGCTCAAGCGGATCGCCGTGAAGCTGTCGAAGATCTGCAACGACCTGCGGCTGCTGTCGAGCGGCCCGCGCGCGGGGTTCGGCGAGATCAACCTGCCGCCCGTGCAGGCCGGCTCGTCGATCATGCCCGGCAAGGTCAATCCGGTGATCCCGGAAGTCGTCAACCAGGTTGCCTTCGAGGTGTTCGGCAACGACCTGACCGTGACCTTCGCGGCCGAGGCCGGACAGCTTCAGTTGAACGCGTTCGAGCCGGTGATCGCCAGCGCGCTGTTCCGCAGCTTCAGCCACCTGACGGCCGCCTGCACGACGCTCGCGCAGCGGTGCGTGAGCGGGATCACCGCGAACCCCGAACGGCTGCGCGAAACGATGGAGCGCTCGGTCGCGCTCGCGACCGCGCTGAACCCGTACATCGGCTACAAGCGCGCGACCGCCGTGGCGGCCGAAGCGCACGCGACCGGCAAGTCGATCCGCGAGGTCGTGCTGGAGCGCGAGTGGATGACCGCTGCGCAGGTCGAGGAAGCGCTGCAACCCGAAGCACTGATCCGGCCGCGCGTGCTTTGACGCCGGCTGCGCAGGCCGTCGGTGCGTGACGCCGGCGGCTTGCATGCGACTGCATCCGACGCGCCCCCGCGCGGGGCGCGACACATCAAGAAACAACGGAGACTCACGATGACCCACAGCAGCGAGCGCCCGGCCGATCCGGCCGGCGGCGCGGATTCCCGACATGCCGACCCGGATGCGATGTTCGCGTCGCACGAAGCCGGCTATGCGAAGCAGTTGAAGCCCCGGCACGTGCAGATGATCGCGATGGGCGGCGCGATCGGCACCGGCCTCTTTCTCGGTGCGGGCGGGCGCCTGCAGCACGCGGGGCCGGCGCTCGCGCTCGTCTACCTCGTCTGCGGCGTGTTCGCGTTCCTGATCATGCGCGCGCTCGGCGAGCTCGTGATGCACCGGCCGACCAGCGGCAGCTTCGTGTCGTATGCACGGGAGTTCATGGGCGAACGCGCCTCGTTCGTCGCGGGCTGGATGTACTACCTGAACTGGGCGACCACCGGCATCGTTGACATCACCGCGGTCGCGATCTACATGAAGTACTGGGCCGTGTTCACGGACGTGCCGCAGTGGGTGTTCGCGCTCGGCGCGCTCGGAATCGTGTCGGTGATGAACATGATCGGCGTGAAGGTGTTCGGCGAGATGGAGTTCTGGTTCTCGCTCGTCAAGGTGGGGACGCTCGCGGTGTTCCTCGCGGTCGGCGCCGTGTTTCTCGCGAGCGGCCATCCGGTCGCCGGGCAGATGCCGGGGCTTCACCTGGTCGCGGATCACGGCGGGATCTTCCCGCACGGCATCCTGCCGGCCGTGCTGATCGTGCAGGGCGTCGTGTTTGCCTACGCGAGCATCGAGCTCGTCGGCGTCGCGGCGGGCGAGACGGCCGATGCGCGCAAGGTCTTGCCGAAAGCCATCAACAGCGTGATGTGGCGCATCGCGCTGTTCTACGTCGGCTCGGTCGTGCTGTTGACGATGCTGCTGCCGTGGACGGCGTACAGCGCGCACGAAAGCCCGTTCGTGACGTTCTTCAGCAAGCTCGGCGTGCCGTACGTCGGCACCGTGATGAACGTCGTGGTGCTGACCGCCGCGCTGTCGAGCCTGAACTCCGGCCTCTATTCGACCGGGCGCGTGCTGCGCTCGCTCGCGATGGGCGGATCGGCGCCGCGCTTCGTGTCGCGGATGAACGCACGCGGCGTGCCGTACGGTGGGATCCTGATCACGGTCGCGATCAATGCGATCGGTGTGCCGCTGAACTACATCGTGCCGGCGCAGGCATTCGAGATCGTGCTGAACATGGCGTCGCTCGGGATCATCACGACGTGGGGCTTCATCGTCATGTGCCAGATCCTGTTCCGTCGTGCGGTCGATCGCGGCGAGCTGAAGGCGGTGTCGTTCCGGATGCCCGGCGCGCCGTTCACGTCGTGGCTCACGCTGGCCTTCCTCGTCGGCGTGCTGGTGCTGATGGCCTTCGACTATCCGGGCGGCACGTGGACCATCGCGACGATTCCGGTTGTCGTGCTCGCCCTGGTGATCGGCTGGAAGCTCGCGAAGCGTGGCGCGGCGCGGGAGCAGGCGGCGGATGCGCTTGCATCTTCGGCCACGCGCGCCGTTGCCGATCCGGTGCGGGGCGCCTGAAGACGGTATGCGCCGGGCGCGCCGGGTCGTTCGCGGCCGGCGCCCCGGCGCCTCGTGACGGTCAGTTCAATCCGGTGCGTTCGCCGACCCAGCGGCCGAAATCGCCGGCCATCTCCGCGGTCAGCTCGTGGCCGGCCGCGTACAGCCGCGTTTCGTGCGCGACGCCGAGGGCCGTGAGTTTTGCGTCGGCGGTGTCGGCCCACGCGACGGGCAGCTTGTCGTCGGCGCGGCCGTGCACGATCAGCGCATGGAGCGGGCGAAGGGCATCGCGCGGCGCGATCAGCGGATCGATTTCGGGCAGGATGCGCCCGCACAGCACTGCAAATGCGGTGACGTCCTGCGGCGACGTGAGGCCGACGCTCGCGCTCATGATGCCGCCCTGGCTGAAGCCGGCAATCACCGTCGGCAACGCGGTGCCTGCGTCATCGTTGCCACGGAAGCTGCGGAGCAGCGTGATCAGCTTGAGTCGGCTCGCGTCCGCGCGGGCCGCGTCGATTTCGGGGCCGTTCGGGCCGAAGCGCACCGGAAACCACGCGTGCTGGTCGGGGCCGAACGCGAGCGGGGCGCGCAGGAAGGCGATCTCGATGCGCGGATCGATGACGTCGGCCAGATTCAGCAGGTTGGTTTCGTTGCCGCCGACGCCATGCAGCAGCAACAGGCGGGCAGCGGGGCGGCCGGTGGCCGGGCGCAGCCGGTACTGGAGGCCCGACTCGGGATCGGTGGTCAGCGGCAGGACGTCGGTCATGGCGTGGGGTCCGGAAAGGGGAGCGATGCGACAGTCTAGGGCGTGCGCGCGGTGACGTGAATCGCTGGCGTGCGATTGATTGTTTCCAGACAGGAATGAATCGGGTGTTCCGCGACGCCACGTTGCTCGTTGTTCATATACCGATCGGGTGACTCGTCATCAGCGCGCGGAGTGGTTAAAGTAGATACATTTCGTAGATACGCGAGGGGCGAGGATGGATACTGCCAAGATTTTCAAGCATGGCGGATCGCAGGCTGTCCGTCTGCCGAAGGATTTCCGCTTCGACACGACCGAGGTCCGGATTCGTCGCCACGGTTCGTCCGTGATTCTCGAGCCGGTGCCGCAAGACTGGGCATGGCTCACGCCGCTGATCGGCCCGGTCGACGCCGATTTCGAAGCCGCCGCCACGACCGAGCCTGCCGCTCAGGACCGCCCGGATCCGGACGTATTTGAATGAAATTTCTGCTGGATACCCATGCCGTAATCGCCATCCTGAAAGGCGAGCCGGCCATGCTGGCCCGGCTGCGCACGTATCAGCCAGCAGATTTCGGCATGCCGGCGATCGTCGCGCATGAACTCTATTACGGCGCCTACAAGAGCCACAGAGCGGCTGCGAACGTGGCACGTGTCGAGGCACTTCAGTTCGAGGTGGTGTCGTTCGATGTCGAAGATGCTCAGCACGCCGGCGAGATTCGTGCGCATCTGACTGCGGCGGGCACCCCGATCGGTCCGTACGATGCGTTGATCGCAGGGCAGGCACGCGCTCGGCGTCTGGTGCTCGTCACGCATAACATGCGCGAGTTTGCGCGAGTCCCGGGGTTACAGGTCGAGGATTGGCTCGCCGAGGCGCGTGAAAACTGATCGCATGACGGTCATGCCGCAACGGGAGCGGATTCGTCCCGCGGGCGCGCGCCGCCCGGACCTCACCGCAACCGAATCACCGTCGATTTCAACTCCGTATATTTCTCCAGCGCGTGCAGCGAGTTGTCGCGCCCGTTGCCCGATTCCTTGAAGCCGCCGAACGGGAAGTTCATGTCGTCGGTTTCCTCGTAGCCGTTCACCCACACCGTGCCGGCCCGCAGCCGGCGCGCGGTTTCGTGCGCGGTCGTCAGGTTGGCCGTCCATACCGATGCCGCCAGCCCGTAGCGCGTGTCGTTCGCGTGCGCGATGGCCGTATCGAGGTCGTCGAACGTCGTGACCGCCAGCACCGGCCCGAAAATCTCCTCGCGCACGATCCGCGCGTCGGCACGCGGGCAGTCGAACACGGTCGGTTCGACGTACTGGCCGCCGCTCCCGGCGCGCGCACGCTTGCCGCCCGCGAGCAACGTCGCCTCGTCGCGGCCCGCGTCGACGTAGCCGAGCACGCGTTCGACCTGCGCGGCATCGATCAGGCTGCCCATGCGCGTAGCGGGCGACAGCGGATCGCCGGGCGCGTACTCGGGGGCGATCGCGAGCACGCGCGCGACGAGTTCGTCACGGATCGCGCGATGGACGAGCAAACGGGAACCCGCCGTACACATCTGCCCGGTGTTGTAGAACACCGCATGCGCGACGGTGCGCGCCGCGCGTTCGAGGTCCGGACAGTCGGGCAGCACGATCTGCGGCGACTTGCCGCCGAGTTCGAGCCACACGCGCTTCAGGTTCGAATCGGCCGCGCAGCGCATGACCTTGTGGCCAACCGCGGTCGAGCCGGTGAATGCGATGCAGTCGACGTCCGGATGCCGCGCGAGCGCTTCGCCCGCATCGCCGAAGCCCGGCAGCACGTTCAGCACGCCGGCCGGCAGCCCGGCCTGCGCGGCCAGCGCGGCGAGTCGCAGCGCACTGAGCGGCGATTTCTCCGACGGCTTCAGCACGACGCTGTTGCCGGCCGCGAGCGCCGGCGCGCATTTCCACATCGCGATCATCGCGGGGAAATTCCATGGCACGACCGCCGCGACCACGCCGATCGGCTCGCGCGTGACGAGCCCGACGAGATGCGCGTCGGCCGGCGCGACTTCGCCGCCCGTCTTGTCGATCGCTTCGGCGAACCACTCGGCGCAGTAGGCGGTCGACGGGATGTCGATCGTGGTCGTGTCGCCGATCGGCTTGCCGGTGTCGAGCGTTTCGAGCAGCGCGAGATCGTCCGCGTGCTCGCGGATCAGCGCGGCCCAGCGCAGCATCACGCGCTTGCGTTCGCGCGGCGACGCGTCACGCCACGCACCGCTTTCGAATGCGCGCCGCGCGGCCGCGACCGCGAGGTCGGCGTCGGCCTGCCGGCAATGCGCGACCTGCGCGAGCGCACGGCCGTCGATCGGGCTCGTGCAGGCGAAGGTGGCGCCGTCGTGCGCGTCGCGGAACCTACCGTCCACGAATGCGCGGGATTCGATGTCGAGCTGGCTGGCGCGCGTGCGCCAGGTGTCGTTCGTCTGCATGAGAACACTCCGTCGTGGGTCGGCGAGATCAGCGTGAAGCGGGCGTCGGGCGGCGGATCGCGATCGCGCGGCCCGCATGCGGCTCGTGCGGCGCGCGCGCATGTTCGGCGTGAATCGCGTCGAGATGCCGGCGGATCGCGGCCGGGAACGGCGCGGAGCGTTTCGCGCGCATGTCGACGTGGGTCAGCAGTTGCTCGCCGGTCGCGAGTGGCGCCCCCGTCGTCGCATGGTGCATCGAATGAAACACGTGCAGCCGCCGGTCGTCCATGTCGAGCAGCCGCACCGTGAGCCTGAGCGGTTCGCCGAGCATCGCTTCGCGCAGGTGGCGGATATGCGTTTCCGCCGAGTAAATCGAGCAGCCGGCCTCGCGATAGTCGTCGTCGATGCCGAAGTAGCGGAAGAACGCATCGCTGCTGTCGCCGAACACGAGCAGATAGCACGATTCGCTCATGTGGCCGTTGTAATCGACCCACTCGGGCTGCACGGTGCAGCGATGCAGTTCGAGGGGCGTCGCGATCGGTGCGGCGGGGTCGTACGGACGCGCCTTCTGTCCTTCGTAGGCCGAGCGCAGGCGCGGCTCGGCGGCGGGGCTGAGGTGGGTCGTCATCCAGTGCACTCCAGGGTTCGGAACGGGCCCGCACGTCGTCCGCGGGGGCTGCCGGTCGATGTTATGACGGGTTGAACGTTTTTTCAATAAAGAGATCGCCGATGCGTGTAAACACCGGTGCGGATTCATCGCTCAATTAATTGAACATTCATTCAACGGAACCTATACTCGCCAGCGCCGCGATGCCGAAGCGAAGCAGGGCGGGCGGCGCATCTGCACGATACGCACAACGAAAAATCGATCCGCCTCGCGCGGAAACCGGAGACACCGAAAATGAAGAAGCGCTTCCTGCTGGCCGGCATGATGTCGGTGATGGTCCACGGCTACGCACACGCCCAGAGCAGCGTATCGCTGTACGGGATCATCGACGGCGGCATCACCTACGTGAACAATACGGGCGGCGCGCATGCGTACCTGTTCGACGACGGCGTGTCGTACGGCAACCGCGTCGGCCTGATGGGCACGGAGGATCTCGGCGGCGGCAACAAGGCCGTGTTCAAGCTCGAGAACGGGTTCCGGCTCGGCACCGGCAAGCTGAACCAGGGCGGCGCGATGTTCGGGCGGCAGGCGTACGTGGGGCTGGGCAATGACTGGGGCACGCTGACGTTCGGCAACCAGTACGACTTTGCATTCGATTTCACCGCGAACTACAACGTCAGCGCGTTCGGCAGCGGCTACGGCGTGCACCTGGGCGACTTCGACCGTCAGAGCGGCGACCGGCTGCAGAACGCGGTGAAGTTCGTCAGCAACAGTTTCCACGGGCTCGTGGTCGGTGGCATGTATTCGTTCAGCAACGATGCGGGCAGCTTCCACGACGGCAGTGCGTGGAGCCTGGGCGCGAGCTACACGCACGGCGATTTCTCGGCAGGCGGCAACTATACGCGGCTCAACGCGCCGCGCCGGCTCGCGGCGCTCGATCCGTATGCGCAGATGGGCGTGAGGACGATGCTCGGACAGACGGTCGCGACCGTCGATCCGGCGACGGGCGCCGTCACCGACCTGCACGATTCGACGCCGTTCTCGATCGACTCGCAGTCGATCTTCGGGATCGGCGCGTCGTACACGCTCGGCAAGCTGACGCTCAACGCGGATTTCAGCAACACGACGTTCAAGGGCTACGGGCAATCGTCGACGATGCGCGTGTACGAGGCGGGCGGCCTGTACCAGGCGACCCCGGCGCTGTCGCTCGTCGCGGGCTACCAGTACACGACGTTCGAAGGCCATCACTGGCACGAAGTCGCGCTCGGCACGCATTACGCAC
Source organism: Burkholderia sp. AU31652 (assembly GCF_002223155.1). Lineage (NCBI taxonomy): Bacteria > Pseudomonadati > Pseudomonadota > Betaproteobacteria > Burkholderiales > Burkholderiaceae > Burkholderia > Burkholderia sp. AU31652. The sequence continues at coordinate 1,230,325 of NZ_NKFG01000005.1, forward strand.
TGTCCAAGCGCACCGACGTCTATGCGGGCGTCGACTGGATGCGCGCGTCGAACGGCGTCGATGCGGTGATCGGCTACAGCTTCACGCCGTCGACGAGCCGCACGCAAGCCGCCGCGCGCATCGGCATGCGGCACAACTTCTGATCGCTTCTACCGCACGGCCCGGCCCGGGCCTGCGTCGAAGGGGGCGTCGTCGCCGTGCTGCGCAACGCGCCCGGCGACGATGACGTGAGCACAGACGGCACGCTCGGCGAGCGTCACTGAACGCACTGCGGCGAAGACCCGCGCACGGTTGCCGCCGGCCCGCTCGGGCGATGCATGAGCGGGCCGGCGGGTGTCAGGCGTCGAGCCTCACCAGCGCATCGACGGCCACCGCGCCGCATTCCATCACCAGCAGCGGATTGACGTCGAGTTCGACGAGCGTGTCGGCGTGTGCCTGCGCGAAGCGTGCGATCGCCATCACGTTCGCCACCACCGCATCGAGATCGGCCTTCGGCCGTCCGCGATAGCCGGTCAGCAGCGGGCCGAGCTTCAGCCCGAGCAGGGCGTCGCGCACGTCGCTTTCACGCACCGGCAGCAGGAGTGTCGCGGTGTCGCGGATCAGCTCGACCAGCACGCCGCCGGCGCCGAGCACGAGCGCTAGACCGAAATTCGGCTCGCGCTTCACGCCGACGATCAGTTCGAGCAGCGGCGCGTCGGCCATCTTCTCGACGAGGATGCGCTCGACCCGCACGTCCGGCGCGTAGCGCGCGACCTGTTCGGTCATCCGCTCGACCGCGGCGGCGACGGCTTCGGGCGACGCGAGCTTCAGCGCGACCGCGCCGGCCTCGGTCTTGTGCGGCAGGCGATCGCTGACCACTTTCACGCAGACCGGAAACCCGAGCCGCTGCGCGGCGGCCGGGGCATCGGCGGGCGCGACGCATTCCGCTGACGGTACGTCGAGCCCGTGCGCGGCCAGCATCCGCTTGCTCGCCCATTCGTCGTGCAGCGTCGTGGCGCCGTGACTGCCGCCGCCGTTGCCGGCCCGCAGTACCGGCAGCGCGTTGAGCGCATCGGCGTCGAGCACGCGGCGGCGCGTCTCGCCGTAGGTCATCGCCGCGCCGATTGCGTCGATCCCGTCGGCGAGCCCCTGCAGCGGCGCGATGCCGGCCGAGGCCATGCGTGCGGCGTGATCGGGCGGCGTGAGGTCGGGAAACACCGAGATGACCGCGCCGACCACGCCGTGCTGGCGCGCGGAGGCCGCGAACGCGTTTGCCGCGATGTCGCACAGCGGTCGCTCGCCGGTCGCTTCCTGCGGATAGTCGAGAATCATCGCGGCCGCGCCGGGCCGGTCGGCGAGCAGCGCGTCGCAGCACGCGCGCATCTTGTCCGGATCGCCCCACGGTGTCGTCGTGAAATCGAGCGGGTTCGCGATCGTCGCGTACGCGGGCAGCACGTTGCCGAGCGCGTGGCGCCCGGCGTCGCCGACCGGCGGGAACGCGATGCCCTGCGCGTCGCCGAGATCCGCGACGAGCCCCGCATCGCCGCCGGACGTCGCCAGCGCGGCGAGCGTGCGGCGCTCGGGCACACCGGCGATCGCGAGCAGCTTCAGCGTTTCGACGAGGCCGACCGGGTCCTTCACGCGGATCACGCCGAGCCGCCGGAACAGTGCGTCGTACAGCGCGTCCGAGCCCGCGAGCGAACTCGTGTGGCTGATCGCGAGCTGCGCGCCGAGCGCCGAGGTCCCGCTCTTCAGCGCGATGATCGGCACGCCGCGCGCGAGCGCGCGGGCGGCGGCCTCGCTGAACGCGCGCACGTCCTTCAATCCTTCGAGATGCACGCCGATCGCGCGGATGCGCGGATCGTCGACGAAGGCATCGACGAGGCGCGCGATGTCGACCGACGCCTGGTTGCCGACGCTCGCCAGGTATGCGAACGGCACCGAGCGTGCGCTCATCGACAGGTTGTACGCGAGGTTGCCGCTTTGCGTGATCACCGCGACGCCCGATTCGACGCGCGGCGCGCCGTGCGCGACCGGCCACAGCGCGCTGCCGTTCAGGCCGTTGATCAACCCGTAGCAGTTGGGCCCGAGTACGGCCATGTCGCCGGCGGCGTCGACGAGCGCCTGCTGCAGCGCGGCGCCGTCGGCCCCGGTTTCGGAGAAACCCGACGCGTACACGATCGCGCCGCCGGCGCCGCGTTCGGCGAGCGCGCGCACGACGTCGATCGCTTGCCGCGCGGGGACTGCGACGAACACGGCATCGGGCGCGGCGGGCAGGTCGGCGACGCTGGCATGGCAGGGCACGCCGTCGATCTCGGCATGGTTCGGATTGACGAGCCAGATGTCGCCGGCATAGCCGTAGTGGCGACAGCGCTGCACGGCGCCCGCGATGCCGCGCCCGCCGACGAACGCGATGCTGGCCGGCTCGAGCAGCCGGCGCAGGTTGGCCGCGGCGTCGGCACGGCGATCCCTGACTTCAGGGGAAGAGGTCATGATGGTCCTTTCGGAACGCGCGCCGGCTTGCGCGCCGGCGCGACGATTCGCGTCAGCTGTAGCGTCGGAGGATTTCCTTGGACAGGATGTGGCGCTGGATCTCGGACGTGCCTTCCCAGATGCGCTCGATGCGCGCATCGCGCCAGAAGCGCTCGATCGGCAGTTCGTCCATCAACCCCATGCCGCCGTAGATCTGCACCGCGTGATCGGTCACGCGGCCGAGTGTCTCGGTGGCCAGCAGTTTCGCGAGCGCGGCGTCGCCGTCGGTCATCGTGCCCTGGTCGAGCTTCTGCGCGGTATAGAGCGTGACGAGTTCCGCCGCGCGAATCTCGGTCTGCATGTCGGCGAGCTTGAACGACGTGCCCTGGAAATCGCCGATGCGCTTGCCGAACTGATGGCGCGTCGCGGCCCATTCGGCGGCCATCTCGAACGCGCGCTGCGCGCGGCCGATGTTGTTCGCGGCCACCATCACGCGGCCGGCGGTGAGCCAGTCGTTCGCGAGCTCGAAGCCGCGATGCTCTTCGCCGAGGATCTGCGCGGCGCTCACGCGGCAGTCGGACAGGAAGATCTCCGACTGGTGGTAGCCGCGCAGGCTCGTGCAGTGCGGGCCGCGCCGCACGGTCATGCCCGGCGTGTCCTTGTCGATCAGGAAGCAGGTCACGCGCTTGCGCTTCTGGCCGCGCACTTCCTCCTCGCCGGTGACGGCGAACAGGATCACGAAGTCGGCCGTATCCGCGTGGCTGATGAAGTGCTTGCTGCCGTTGATCACGTAGTCGTCGCCGTCGCGCACCGCGCGCGTGCGGATGCCCATCGCGTCGGAGCCGGCGCCCGGCTCGGTCAGCGCGAAGCAGTCGACGCGCTCGCCGCGCACGGCCGGCTTCAGGTAGCGCTCGATCTGGTCGCCCTTGCATGCCATCAGGATCTTGCTGGGCCGCGCGACGAACACGTGCAGCGCCCAGCTCGTGCGGCCGAGCTCGCGCTCGACCAGCGCCTGCGTCACGTAGTCGAGGCCCGGGCCGCCGGCGCTCTCGGGCATGTTGAACGCGTAGAAGCCAAGCTCGAGCGACTTGCGGCGGATCGAATCGGCGAGTTCGGCCGGCACGTCGTCCGCGCGATCGACTGCGAATTCATGCGGCTGCAGTTCCTTCTCGACGAACTGACGCAGCGACGTCACCAGCATGTCCTGCTCTTGGGTCAGCGAAAAATCCATCAATCATCTCCCGATAAAATGGGGGGCGCGACCTTCGACCGACGCGCGAAGCGCTTCCCGGCCGTCCTCGCTGTGACCGCAAGCGACGCCGGCCGCCAACTCGCCGCGCAGTTGCTCGGCAAGGGTATGCGTGAGCGACTGCGCAAGCAGTGCCTTGGTATGGCCGAACGCGACGCTCGGCCCTTGAGCGAGCCGCGCGGCGAACGCGGCGACATGCTCCGCGAACGCATCGGCGTCGACGACTTTGGACACGAGCCCGGCCGCGAGCGCATCCTGCGCGTTCCAGCGTTCGTTCAGGAAGACGAAACGGCGCACGACGTCGGGGCGCGCGAGGCGCGGCAGGAACCAGCTTCCGCCCATGTCGGGGCTGTAGCCCATGCCCGTATACCCGCAGCGCAGCGTCGCGGCCGTGCTCGCGATGCGGAAGTCGCACGCAAAGCCGATGTCGGTGCCCGCGCCGACCGTCGAGCCGTTCAGCGCGGCGATCGTGGGGCGCGGAAACGCGGCGAGCGCCTGCACGAAACGGTGCGCGCGTTCGGTCCACCCGTAGGTGTCGAGTTCGCCGTTGCGCTCGGCCTCGGCCCACTCGTCGACGTCCGCGCCCGCGCAGAATGCGCTGCCGGTGCCGGTCAGCACGACGCAGCGCACCGCCGGATCGTTCGCGAGCGCGTCGAGCGTCTCGCGAAGAAAGTCGAGATGCGGCCGCGCGAGCGAATTGCGCTTCGCCGGGCGGTTCAGTCGAAGGGTCACGACGCCGTCGTGCCGTTCGATTCGGATGTCCTCGATGCTCATGCTGATCACTGTCTCCTGGTTGTTGTGTGTCGGGGTGTGTCAGAGCCGGCAAGGGTCGCCGCTACTTGCGGACCGCATTTCGGCATAGTATAAGTTCTGTTAAATGAACGTTCAACCCAATTGTGAGTCGACCAGGAGACACACGATGAGCGTGGTGATGGAGACGTCGGCGGGTGTGGAGGAGGGAAGAGCCGGGGCGCATGCGGCACGCACCGCGTCGGCGGAGCGCATCGCGAGCGGCGCAGGCCTGCAGATCGATCGCGTGTCGAAGCGCTACGGCAGCGTGCATGCGTTGCGGGAAACGTCGATCGAGATTCCGCGCGGCGAATTCCTGACGATCCTCGGGCCGTCGGGTTCCGGCAAGACGACGTTGCTGACGATCGTCGCGGGCTTCGAGCATCCGACCACCGGCGACCTGCGCGTGGGCGGCCGCAGCATCGTCGCGTTGCCGCCGGAGAAGCGCAACTTCGGGATGGTGTTCCAGGGCTATGCGCTGTTTCCGCACATGACGGTCGAACAGAACGTCGCGTATCCGCTGATGGTGCGCAAGCAGAAGGGGCCCGACGCGGTGAAGCGCGTGAAGGCCGCGCTCGATCTCGTGCGGCTCGGCCCTCTCGCGGATCGGCTGCCGCGCCAGTTGTCGGGTGGCCAGCAGCAACGCGTCGCGATCGCGCGCGCGCTGGTGTTCGATCCCGATCTCGTGCTGCTCGACGAACCGCTCGGCGCGCTCGACCGCAAGCTGCGCGGCGAGGTGCAGGTCGAACTGAAGGCGCTGCACGAACGGCTCGGGGCAACGTTCCTGTTCGTCACGCACGACCAGGAGGAAGCGCTGTCGATGTCGGACCGGATCGCGATCATGCGCGACGGCCGGCTCGAACAGATCGGCACGCCGGACGGGCTGTACGAGCAGCCGGCGAACCGCTTCGTCGCGGACTTCCTCGGCAAGAGCAACTTCATCGAAGGCGTCGCAGTCGGCGGCGATGCGGACACCACGCACTATCGCGTCGGCGATACGCGGTTCGTCGCGCCCGCGTGCGGCGCGCGAACCGACGACACGCTGCTGTTCGCGCTGCGCCCCGAGAAGGTCGCCGTGTCCGCGACGTCGTGCGGCGGCGCGCACAACGAAGTGGCCGGCCGCATCCGTCATTGGAGCTATTTCGGTTCGTCGTACCGCTTCGAGATCGAGACGTCGGCGCTCGGCTGCATGACGGCGGACGTGCCTGCGTGGCGAGGGCTCGCGTCGCCGCGCACCGGCATGGACGTGTTCGTGCAGTGGGAGCGCGACGCGACCTGCCGGATCGCGGCCGACTGACGCGGCGAACGCTGCATCCCGCGCGACGCGGCGGCTGCCGTCGTCGCCGGCCGATTCCCCGTGCCCGACAACGCCGAGATGCGTGCGGGCGCTGCCCAGCCTGGAGGAGACACCATGACGAAGCGCCATCTGCAGGACCTGCTCGACCAAGCGCGCGACCTTCAACCCGCGACGTCGCAACGCCGCCGCGATTTCCTGCGGCTGTGCGCGGCCGCCGGCATCGCGCCGACGCTGCTGTCGCTCGGCGCGAAAGACGCGCTGGCGTCGAACCCGAAGGAAATCGTGCTCAGCGCATGGGGCGGCGAAGCGCGTTCGGCGTTCCGCTCCGCATACATGGACCCGTTCACGAAGGCGAGCGGGATCAGGATGGGTTACGACTCGTCGCCGGAGGACGGCAAGATCAAGGCAATGGTCGAGAACAGGAACGTGATCTGGGACGTGATGGATCTCGACGGCTTCGCGGCGATCAAGCTCGGCAAGCAGGGCTTCCTGCGGCCGATCGATTATTCGGTCGTGGGCCGCAACACACTGCCGGGGCTCGGGTCGGATTTCGGCGTGCCGTCGTACCTGCTGAGCTACGTGCTCGTCTACGACGCGCGCAAGTTCGGCGCGAATCCGCCGAAGAACTGGGCCGATTTCTGGAACGTCGGCAAGTTTCCGGGCAAGCGCGGGCTGTGGAAATGGATGGGCGGCGCGCTCGAAGCCGCGCTGATGGCCGATGGCGTCGACAAGGACAAGGTCTACCCGATCGACGTGCCGCGCGCGCTGAAGAAACTCAAGGAGCTGCGCTCGAACGTGCTGCTGTGGGATTCGGGTGCGGACAGCCTGCAACTGCTGCGCAACGGCGAAGTCAGCATGGCGTGCATCTGGCATACGCGCGCGAACGTGATCCAGCGCGAGAGCAACGGCCGGTTCCGCTATACGTGGGAGCAGGGGCTCGCGTCGTGCGACGTGTGGGGCGTGCCGAAGAACAACCCGTCGGGCGATGCCGTGTGGCAGTTCATCAAGTTCGTGCAGGGTGTCGAGCCGCAGGTGCGCCTGCTGTCGCTGCTCGGCAACGGGCCGGTGACGCCGGCCGCGACGGCCGCGGTGCCGCAGGCGCTGCGCGCCGACAATCCCGGCACGCCCGAGAACTGGGCGAAGCAGTGCAAGGTGAATCCCGAATGGTGGGCGCAGCATTACGAAGCGACGCTCGCGCAGTACACCGACCTGATGTCGTCCTGATCCGCCGCCTCGTGAGCGTGACGCCATGACTACCCTGTCTCCTCCCGCCGCGGGCGCGGTCCCGCTAGGCCGCGCGAAGGCCGACCGCTACTGGCTGCTCGTCGTGCCGCTGCTCGCGGTGCTGATCGTGCTGTACGTGGTTCCGCTCGTGCGCGTGCTGTGGCTCGGCTTCACGGTGCCGGCGCCCGGCCTGACGAACTACGCGCGGCTGCTGGACAACCATGGCGTGCACCGCGTGCTGTGGACGACGCTGCGCGTGTGCGCGGTCACCACGGTGTTTTCGGTCGCGCTCGGCTACGCGATCGCCTATGCGATGGCGCACGTCGGCCCGCGTCAGCGGATGGCGCTGATGTTCGGGCTGCTCGTGCCGTTCTGGGCGTCGGTGCTGGTGCGTGCGTTCTCGTGGCTGTTCCTGCTCGGCGAGCAGGGGCTCGTCAACACGCTGCTGATGCGCGTCGGGTTGATCGACGCGCCGCTGCCGCTGATGCGCAACGAGATCGGCGTCGTGATCGGGATGATCCACTTCATGATTCCGTATGCGGTGCTGCCGCTGTACGCGAACATGAAGGGCATCGACCCGCAGCTCGCGCGGGCGTCGCAGGGGCTCGGCGCGGGCGCGTTCGTCACGTTCCGCAAGGTGTATTTCCCGCAGACGCGGCCGGGCATCGTCGGCGCGGCGATCCTCGTGTTCATCTTCTCGCTCGGCTTCTACGTGACGCCGGTGATTCTCGGCGGCGGCCGCACGGTGATGATCGCCGAGTACATCAGCACGCAGATCCTGCAGCTCGTGAACTGGGGCAGCGGGGCGGCGCTCGCGTCGCTGCTGCTGGCGTCGATCCTGGCCGCGCTCGCGCTGCTCGCGCGTTTCGTCGACCTGCGCGAGCTTTTCGGCGCGCGCTGATTCGAACGGAGGACGAACCGATGAAGAATCGAATGACCGCAGGGCGCGCGCTGGTGGTCGGTGTCGCATGGGCCGCGATCCTGTTCCTGATGCTGCCGCTGCTCGTGTCGGTGCCCGTGTCGCTGACGCCGAGCGACTACCTGTCGATGCCGGACGGCGCGCTGTCGTTGCGGCACTACGGCGTGCTGCTCGACGACGACGGCTGGGTGTCGAGCTTCCTGCAAAGCGGGCTGATCGCGCTGGCGTCGTCGGCGATCTCGGTCACGCTCGGCACGCTGTGCGCGATCGGCCTGTGGAAGGTCGCGTCGCGGCGCGGCGAGTTCGTGCGCGGCGTGATCCTGTTTCCGCTGATCGTGCCGCCGATCGTGTCGGCGCTCGCGTTCTATCGGCTGTGGGGCGAGCTCGGGATGCTCGACAGCCTGCCGGCAGTGATCCTGTCGCACGTCGTGCTGTCGGTGCCTTACGTGGTGGTGGCCGTGTCCGCGTCGCTCGCGACGGTCGGCCTGCGGATCGAACAGGCGTCGCGCAGCCTCGGCGCGAACCTCGCGCAGACGCTGCGCTACGTGATCCTGCCGTCGATCCGGCCGGGCGTGCTGTCGGCGGCGGTGTTCGCATTCATCCTGTCGTGGGACGAGCTGGTCGTCACGCTGTTCATCTCGAGCCGGAGCGTGTACACGCTGCCGCGCCGCATGTGGGACGGGATGCGCGAGAACGTCGACCCGGCGATCGCGTCGGTGTCCACGCTGCTGCTCGTCGCGACCTGCGTCGCGATCGGCCTGTCGCTGCTGCGCAAGCGCGCGGCCGGGGCCGTGTGAGTTCAACCCTTCAACGTTACGTTGCGGAGAAAAATCGCCTCATGAAAGTCCTGATCGTCCACGCCCATCCCGAGCCGCAGTCGTTCACCACGTCGATGCTGCACCGCGCGGTGAGTACGCTCGAAGCGCAGGGGCACACCGTGACGGTGTCCGACCTGTACGCGATGCAGTGGAATCCGGTGGCGAGCGCGGCCGATTTCGGCGTGCGCAAGCACCCCGACTATCTCGTCTACGCGCTCGAGCAGCGCGAGAACGTCGCCGCGCACGCGATCGCGCCGGACATCGCCGCGGAACTCGACAAGCTCGCCGCATGCGACTTGCTGATCCTGAGCTTCCCGCTGTTCTGGTGCTCGGTGCCGGCGATCATGAAGGGCTGGATCGACCGCGTGCTCGTGTCGGGCAAGGTGTACGGCGGTGTGCGCTTCTACGATCGCGGCGGGATGCGCGGCAAGCGCGCGCTGCTCGCCTATACGTGCGGCGGCCGCGACTACATGTTCGGCGCGGATGGTGTGCATGGCGAAATGGACCTGATGCTGCGCCACGTGCTGCGCGGCACGCTCGGCTATGCGGGCTTCGACGTGCTGCCGTCGTTCGTCGGCTATCACGTGCCGTATATCGGCGATGCCGAGCGCGCGGCCGTGCTCGATCGGTACGGCGACTACCTGGCGCGGCTCGACCGGCTCGAACCGATGGCGTTCCCGACGCTCGACGATTTCGACGGCGACATGCGGCGGCGCGAGCGCGCGCCGCAGGAAGCCGCGCAGGACTGATCGCGACACCCGGCCGCGATGCCGATACGCGTCTCAACCATCCGACCGCTTGAGAGTTCGAGCAATGACCCTGACGTCGAGCGACGTGCTGCTGTTCCTGACCGGCCTGCTGACGCTGTTCTGTCCGCCGGTCGCGATCCCGATGTACGCGGCCGTCACCGGGCATTTTCCCGACGTGACGCAGCGGCAGATCGCATTCAGGCTGTTCGCGTGGATCGCGGCGCTGATGGTCGGCGCGGTCTGGGGCGGCCAGTTCCTGCTGCGCATGCTCGGCCTGACGCTCGGTGCGCTGACGCTGACGGGCGGCCTCGTGCTGTGCCTGTGGTCGATTCCGATGATGCGCGGCACGGCCAACGACGAACGCAGCGGCGGGGAGCGGCGGCTCGAATATGCGCAGTGGCGCACCTACATCGCGGTGCCGCTGATCTTCCCGCTGTCGATCGGCAGCGCGGTGATGTCGCTCGTGATCACGACCGCGACGCGCTTTCATACGCCGTCCGACCTGCTCGCGCTGAGCGCGGCCTGCGTGCTGCACGCGGGCGTGATCGGGCTCACGTATGCGTGCTCGGCGTCGTGGTGCCGGCGGCTCGGCGAGATCGGCAGGACCCTCGTCGAGCGGCTGTCGGGGATCGTGCTGACCGCGATCGCGTTCCAGATGCTCGCGCAAGGCGTACGCGAACTGCTGCCGGGGCTCGCGCACTGATGGCTTCGCCGCCCGGCGAATGATCCAGAAACCTGTCCTGAACGATGGAAGACAAATGAAAACAGTTGGCATGTATCTCGTCGACCTGCTCGCCGCGTACGGCGTCGATACGGTGTTCGGCATTCCCGGCGTGCACACGATCGAGCTGTACCGCGGGCTGGCCGGCAGTACGCTGCGTCACGTGAGTGCGCGCCATGAGCAGGGCCTCGGCTTCATGGCGGACGGCTATGCGCGCGCGACCGGCAAGCCCGGCGTGTGCTTCGTGATCACCGGCCCCGGGATGACGAACATCGCGACGTCGATGGCGCAGGCGTTTGCGGATTCGATTCCGATGCTGGTGATCTCGAGCGTCAACGCGTCCGGCGATATCGGCTCGGGCAACGGCCATCTGCACGAACTGCCCGACCAGCATGCGTTCGCGGAGAATGTCGCCGCGTTCAGCTATACGGTGCCGCGCGCCGACGCACTGCCGCAGGCGATCGCGCGCGCGTTCGCGGTGTTCTCGGGCGGCCGGCCGCGCCCGGTGCATATCCAGATCCCGCTCGACGTGCTCGCGGCGCCGGCCGACACGTTGCCGCCGGTGCCGGCGGCGCCGCCGCGCATCGCACCCGGTCCCGCATCGGCCGACGGCATCGACGCGCTGCGCGCGCAGGCGGCTGCCGCGCGCGCGCCGCTGATCCTGGCGGGCGGCGGCGCGCTCGACGCGTCCGACGACGTGCGGTGGCTCGCCGAAGCACTCGATGCGCCGGTCGTGATGACGATCAACGGGCGCGGCGTGCTGCCGCCCGCGCATCCGCTCGGCATCGCGTGGTCGGCGTCGAGCGACGCGGTGCGCGCCCTGATGCGCGACAGCGACCTGATCGTCGCGCTCGGCACCGAGCTCGGGCCGACCGATTACGACCTGTATGCGACGCGCAGTTTCTCGATGCCCGCGCCGCTCGTGCGGATCGACATCGATCCCCAGCAGCTGTGCCGCAATGCGGTGCCCGCGCTGCCGTTGCTCGGCGACGTCGGCGAAACCCTGCGCGCGCTGCGGCGCGTATGGCCCGGCGACGCGGGCGCCCGTGCGGATCGCGACGGCGTCGAACGCGCAACGAAGTGCCGTGCGGCGGCGCGACAGGAACTGAATGACGAAATGTGCCGCGATCTCGCGCTGCTCGACAGCGTGCGCGACACGCTGCCCGATGCGGCGATCGTCGGGGATTCGACGCGCATCGTCTACGCGGGCAACGTCGGCTTCGCGGCGCCGCGCCCGCGCAGCTGGTTCAACGCGTCGGTCGGGTTCGGCTCGCTCGGCTACGGGCTGCCGGCCGCCGTCGGCGCGAGCCTCGGCGATGCGTCGCGGCCGGTGGTCTGCCTCGCCGGCGATGGCGGATTCCAGTACACGCTTGGGGAGCTCGGCACCGCGGTGCAACACCGTGCGCGCGTGATCGTCGTGCTGCTGAACAACGGTGGATACGGGGAAATCAAGCGCGCGATGGTCGACGGCGGCGTCGAGCCGGTCGGCGTGGATCTGCATACGCCGGATTTCGTCGCGATCGCACGGGCGTACGGATGGGGCGCGCAGCGCGTCGACGAGGGTGCTTCACTGGTCGGGGCGCTCAGCGAGGCGGCGGCGCATGACGCGCCGTATCTGATCGAGATTCGCGCGTGCTGAAAACGCGAACGGCCTCGCGATGCGAGGCCGTCGGGTGCGCCGCCGGGTTGCCGGCGGCGATGATGCGTCAGGTCGCCGGCGCGCCGCGTTACGCGCGCTTGCGGGCCGTCTTCGGCGGCGGCAGGAACGTATCGACGACGCGCAGGCAGCTCGCCAGCGCGTCTGCCGCGGTAAAGGACGTCGGGTCGCGCGCGAGCTCGAGCCAGAACCCGTCGATCACGGCCGTCAGCGTCAGCGCGGCGAGATCGCTGTCGACGGTCCCGCCGCGCACTTCCGCGATCTGGTCGAACAGCTTCTTCAGGGCTTGCCGGTAGCCGGCGTACAGCTCCTTGTGTGCCTTGCGGATCACCGGGTCGCTATGCGCGACACTCCAGAAGCCGAGCCACACCTTCACGTTCTTCGGCGCGAACACCGGCGCGGCGAAACACACCTTGATGATCGCGTCGAGCTTGTCCTCGGGGCCGGTCGCGTTCGCGGCGGCCGCGCGCGACACGTCGAGCAGGTCGGACGCGAGCCGCTTGTAGGTCTGCGCCATCAGCTCGTCTTTCGACTGGAAGTGATGGTTGATCAGCCCGCGCGACACCTTCGCTTCCGCGCAGATGCGGTCGATCGTGGTTTCCGAATAGCTGTAGCGCGCGATACAGCGCATCGTCGCGTCGATGATCGATTGCTGCCGCACCGCGGGCGTTTCGCGGATGCCGCGGCTGCGGGCCGGAACCGGTGCGCTGCCAGGAGTCTTTTTCACGGGGTGACCTTACGGAATCGTCATGGCACCGATTATAGGGGAGTGTCGGACGCTTGTTCAATTACACCATCGAAAGCAGCGTGGAACCCGCGAAAACCCTTGCTCCAGGATGATTGAAATCTGTTGAACCACCGTTCAACAGCGCCTATACTCGACTCCGCATGAGGTTGGTCGGCCATTCAACAAGACGCCGCGGTCCCGCACGGGACGGGCATGAGAATTCGACACAGGAGACAGCATGTTGGCGCGGGTGGAGAGCGTGAAGGCGGCCGTCGACGAGCGCGTGCAGGTGACGGATCTGCACAAGCGGTTCGGCGAGCTGGAGGTGTTGAAGGGCGTGTCGCTGAGCGCGCGCGAAGGCGAAGTGATCTCGCTGATCGGCGCGAGCGGCTCGGGCAAGAGCACGCTGCTTCGCTGCATCAACCTGCTGGAGACGCCCACCCGCGGACGCATCGTGGTCGACGGCGAGGAGATCGGCCTGAAGGTCGACCGCAAGGGCCGCACGGTGCCGACCGATCCGCGCCAGGTCGAGCGCATTCGCACGCGGCTCGGGATGGTGTTCCAGAGCTTCAACCTGTGGGCGCACCGCACGGTGCTCGAGAACGTGATCGAGATGCCCGTGCACGTGCTGCGCGAACCGCGCGCCGAAGCGATCGCGCGCGCCGAGCAGCTGCTCGAACGCGTCGGCCTTGCCGACAAGCGCAACGTCTATCCCGCGTTCCTGTCCGGCGGCCAGCAGCAGCGCGTCGCGATTGCGCGCGCGCTGGCGATGCGGCCCAGGGTGATGCTGTTCGACGAGCCGACGTCCGCGCTCGATCCCGAACGCGTCGGCGAAGTGCTGAAGGTGATTCGCGATCTCGCGTGCGAAGGCCGCACGATGATTCTCGTCACGCACGAAATGGCGTTCGCGCGCGACGTGTCGAACAGGGTGCTGTTCCTGCACGAAGGGCGCGTGGAGGAGAGCGGCACGCCGGCCGAGATCTTCGACGCGCCGCAGAGCGAACGCTGCCGCCAGTTCGTCAACGCGCATCGGCAACGCCACTGAACCGCGGGCGCGGCCCGCGCGTGCCAGTACGGGCGGCTGCCCCGATCCCTATCTTTCCCGCAAGGAGTCCGACCATGAAACGTGTCGTACGCAGTCTGCTGTGCCTGTTGAGTCTCGTCCTCGCGGCGCTCGCGCCGTTCGGTTCCGCGCACGCGTCGTCGGGCGTGCTGCGCTTCGGGGTCGCGGCCGAGCCGTATCCGCCGTTCCTGATGAAGAGCCCGACGGGCCAGTGGAGCGGCTTCGAGGCCGATCTGATCCGCGCGCTGTGCGACCAGATGAAGGCGAAGTGCGAGATCAAGGAAGTCGCGTGGGACGGCATCATCCCGGCGCTGCTCAGCGACAAGATCGACGTGATCTTCAACTCGATGTCGATCACGCCGGAGCGCCAGAAGGTGATCGCGTTCTCGCGGCCGTACTACGAGACGCCGGGCACCTTCGTCGGAGCGAAGAACCAGAAGCTCACGCTGACGCCGGACGGGCTGAAGGGCAAGGTGATCGGCGTGCAGGGTTCGACCGCGAACGCCGAGTTCATCAAGATGGCCTACGGCAAGACCGCGACGGTGCGCCTGTACAACACGCAGGATGACTGCAACGCCGACCTCGTCGCCGGCCGCATCGACACGATGTATCTCGACCAGCTCGGCATTCTCGATTTCCTGAAGTCGAAGGACGGTTCCGCGTTCGAGCTGAAGGGCCCCGGCAGCGTGAAGATGGACCCGGCGGTCTTCGGCTACGGTGTCGGCGCGGGGATGCGCAAGGCCGATGCACCGCTCAAGCAGCAGATGGACCAGGCGCTCGAGCAACTGCATGCATCGGGCAAGTACGCGCAGATCGCGAAGAAGTATTTCCCGATCGACCTCTGGCCGCACTGATCGAGCGCACACGGGCGTCACGCACGGACGAGGGGGCGGCATGGACGGTTGGGGATGGGTGAGCTACCTGGGCATGGACCCGGACGGCTGGGGCGTCGCGCTCTTGCAGGGCGCGGGCGTGACGCTCGAGATTTCGCTCGGCGCGTTCGTCGTCGGCATCGTGCTCGGGCTGCTGGGTGCGGCCGCGAAGCTGTCCGGCGTGCGGGTGCTGGAGCGGCTCGCGCAGGGCTACACGACGCTGTGCCGCGCGGTGCCCGAGCTGCTGCTGATCCTGCTGCTCTATTACGCGGGCACCGACGCGATCAACCTGCTGATGACGGCGATCGGTGCCGGGCCGGTCGCGGTCAACGGCTTCGCGGCGGCCGTGATCGTGCTCGGCATCGTGCAGGGCGCGTATGCGGCCGAGATCATCCGCGGTGCGATCCTCGCGATCCCGTACGGGCAGATCGAGGCGGCGCGCGCGTTCGGCGCGCCGCCGTCGCTCGTGTTCCGCCGTGTGACGCTGCCGGCGATGGCGCCGTATGCGCTGGCCGGCTTCACGAACCTGTGGCTGATCCTCGTGAAAGACAGTGCGCTGATCAGCGTGGTCGGCTACAGCGAGCTGCTCTACACCGCGAAGCAGGCGGCCGGGTCGACGCGCGAGTACATGCACTACTACCTGATGGTCGCGGCCGTGTACTTCGCGATCACGTCGCTGTCCGGCATGCTGTTCCGCGAGATCGAGCGGCGTTTCGGCCGCTGGATGCCGGCATCGTGAGCCGCGCCGGGTCTTCTCACGTATTTTTTGACCGAACCGGATCAACGTCATGGATCTGAGCGTACTGTCTTCCTACGGATCGCTGCTGCTGCTCGGCGTGCTGACCACCGTCAAGCTGCTCGTCATCTCGGCCGTGTTCGGCTTCGCGCTCGCGATCGTCGTCGCGTTCGCGCGGCTGTCGGGCAACCCGGTCGTCGCGCGCGTCAGCAAGGCGTTCACCGAAGTGATACGCGGCACGCCGCTGCTCGTGCAGATCTACCTGATCTACTACGGCGTCGGCTCGCTGTTCGCCGGCTGGCCCGCGCTGCGCGACAGCGTGCTGTGGCCGTTCCTGCGCGACGGTTTCTGGTATGTCGCGTTCGCGCTGGTGATCAGCGTCGGCGCGTATGTCGGCGAGGTACTGCGCGCGGGCCTGCGCGGCGTACCGAAGGGCGAGATCGAGGCGGCGCGCGCGATGGGGATGCGCCCGTCGATGATCGCGCGGCGCGTGTGGCTGCCGCGTGCGATCCAGATCCTGCTGCCGACGCTCGCGGGCGAGACGGTGATGCTGCTGAAATCGACCGCGCTCGCGTCGACGGTCGCGGTGATGGACGTGCTCGGCGCCGCGAACTACATTCGCGCGCAGACACTGCGGACCTACGAGCCGCTGCTGGCGATCGCCGTGATCTATGTCGTGCTCGCGTTCGTGATCGAACGCGCGTTTGGCCGGCTCGAGCGGCGTGTGCCGGTACGCATGCCGCGGTGAACGAACCCTTGAAGAAGCGGCGGCCGCTCGGACGCCGCGCGACGGAGAACGCATGAACTATTCGAAGCTGGTCGATCGCCTGCAGGGCAAGCGCACGACTGCATGGGACATTCATTACGCGGCACAGGCGGCCGTCGCGGCGGGCGAGCCGGCGATCATCCTGAGTGTCGGCGATCCCGACTTTCCGACGCCGGAGATCATCGTCGAGCGTGCGGTCGCCGCGCTGCGCGGCGGCGATACGCACTACAGCGAAGTACGGGGCCGCGCCGAACTGCGCACGGCGATCGCGCGCGAGCATGCGAAGGCGTCCGGGCAGGCGGTCGGTGCCGAGCACGTGATCGTGACGGCCGGCGCGCAGAACGCGCTGTTCGCGATGGCGATGTGCCTGTGCGAGGCGGGCGACGAGGTGATCGTGCCGGAGCCGATGTATCTGACGTACGAAGCCAGCGTGCGCGCGTCGGGTGCGACGCTCGTGCCGGTGCCGGTCGATGCGTCGCGCGGCTTTCATCTCGACTTCGACGCGCTCGAAGCGGCCGTGACGCCGCGCACGAAGGCGATCTTCTTCGCGACGCCGTGCAACCCGACCGGCGTCGTGCTGCCGCGTGCCGATCTCGAACGCATCGCGCGGCTCGCCTGCGAGCGCGATCTGTGGGTCGTGTCCGACGAGGTCTATGCGGAACTGACGTTCGAGCGCGACCTGGTCAGCATCGCGTCGCTGCCGGGGATGGCCGAACGCACGGTGACGATCGGCAGCCTGTCGAAATCGCACGCGATGCCCGGCTGGCGGGTTGGCTGGGCGATCGGCCCGGCCGAGCTGATCGAGCACGCGGAGCGGCTCGCGCTGTGCATGCTGTACGGGCTGCCGGGCTTCATCCAGCAGGCGGCCGTCACCGCGCTCGACAACAAGGCCGCGATCGTCGCGGACATGCGCGAGCTGTACCGGCGCCGCCGCGACCTGGCCTACGCGCGCCTGCGCGACGTGCCGGGGCTGCGTTGCCTGCTGCCGGAAGCCGGCATGTTCATGATGGTCGACGTGCGCGGCACGGGGCTCGACGCGCACGCGTTCACGTGGGGATTGTTCCGCGCGAAGCAGGTCGCGCTGCTCGACGCGAGCGCGTTCGGCGATACCGCATCCGGCTTCGTGCGCTTCGGCTTCGTCGTCGACGATGCGAAGCTGGCCGACGCATGCGAGCGCATTGCGGCATTCGTCGCGAGCCTTGGCGCGGATTCGCGCGCGGTGTCGTGATGGGCGAGCCGAACCCGAAGGAGGACGGACGATGATCGAGGCGCTGACCTGGCAGGTGCCCGGCGACGGCGGGCAGCCGCTCGCGATCCGCGCGTGGCGGCTGTCGGGCGGCGACGGGCCGTGCGTGCATCTGCAGGCCGGCGTGCATGCGGACGAGATCGCCGGCATGCTCGTGCTGCACCGCTTGCTCCCGCAGCTGTGCGCGGCGCACGATCGCGGCATGCTGCGCGGCACGGTGACGGTGGTGCCGCAGGCGAACCCGCTCGGGCTCGCGCAGTTCCGGCAAGGGCGGCTGCTCGGCCGCTTCCACGATGCAACGCAGCGCAATTTCAACCGGCATTTCCATGAATCGGCCGCGGCGCGCCGGCCCGCGACGACATTCGCCGCCTGGCAGCGCGCGCTGTTCGACGCCGCGTGCGGCGCCGATATCGTGCTCGACCTGCATACCGACTCCGAGGCGCTGCCGTATCTGTACGTGCAGCGCGAAATGTGGCCGGCCAGCCGCGATCTCGCGGCGGCGCTCGGCGTCGACGTCGCGATTCTGTGGGACGAGGACGACGACGGCGCGTTCGAAGGTGCGATCGCCGCGCACTGGGCGCGCAACGGCGGCCTGCGCGAACGGCTCGTCGCAACGGTCGAGCTGCGCGGGCAATCCGACGTATCCGATGCGCTCGCCGAGCGCGATGCCGACGGCGTGCTGGCGTTCCTGCGCGGCCGCGGCGTGATCGCGGAGCCTGCCGGCGCGCACGACTGGCACGGCGAGGCCGTGCCGATCGCGCACATGGAGACGGTGCTCGCGCCGGTATCGGGCGTGCTCGTGTACGAACGCGAACTCGGTGCGACGGTCGCCGCGGGCGAACGCATCGCGCGGATCGTCGCGCATCCGGGCGTGCCCGGCAGCGAGCACGTGCTGGTCGCGCCGCAGGCCGGACGCATCGTCACGCGCAATCGCGAGCGGCTGGTCGCGCAGGGCGACGTCGCGCTGAAGCTGACGGGTTCGCGTCCGTCGGCGGGGTGGTCGGGCGGCGCGCTCGATCCATGAGCGACGCGGCGCGCGACCATCCGCCGGTCGAGAACGATCGAACTATTGCATCCGGGCCAACCCGCGTCGCGGTGCCGAACTGACGTCGACGTGACGGCGCGCCCCGTGCATGGCCGCGTACATCCATCAAGCATTTCGCTTCCGACAGCGGCGCTACGCCCGTTCCGCTAGGGAAAACCATAGTGCACTCGCGAAAGACCGAGTAAGCGCGCAGTCAGCTTCGCTGTTCAGAATCGCCGAACTCATTCAAAAAGCAAACTAGGAGACAGGCGATGCATGATGGGTTGGTGAAAAAAATCGAAGCGCATCCGAAGTATGCGCAGCTCAAGCGACGGCGCAACACGCTCGGTATCTGCCTGACCGTGCTGATGCTGATCGTGTACTACGGCTACATCGCACTGATCGCATTCGACAAGTCGTTCCTCGCGAAGCCGGTGAGCACCGGCGTGACGAGCGTCGGCGTACCGGTCGGCATGGCGGTGATCGTGTTCACCGTCGTCATCACCGGCATCTACGTGCGCCGCGCGAACAACGAATACGATCAACTGACGCAGGACATCCTGCAGGACGTCGCCCAATGAAGAAGACACTTTCGATGGCGCTGGTCGCGCTGCTGGCCGTGGGCGTGTGCGGCGTGGCCGTCGCGGGCGGCGGCGATGTCGGGCAGACCGCCAAGCAGGCCACCAACACCACGGCCATCGTCCTGTTCGCACTGTTCGTGGCCGGGACGTTGTGGATCACCAAGTGGGCGGCGTCGCGCACGCGTTCCGCGGCGGATTTCTACACGGCCGGCGGCGGCATTACCGGGTTCCAGAACGGCCTCGCGATCTCGGGCGACTACATGTCGGCGGCATCCTTCCTCGGCATTTCCGCGGCGGTGATGACGTCGGGCTACGACGGCCTGATCTACTCGATCGGCTTCCTGGTCGGCTGGCCGATCATCACGTTCCTGATGGCCGAGCGGCTGCGCAACCTCGGCAAGTTCACCTTCGCCGACGTCGCGGGCTATCGCTTCGAGCAGGGGCCGATTCGCAGCTTCGCCGCGATCGGCACGCTGGTGGTGGTGGCGTTCTACCTGATCGCGCAGATGGTGGGCGCGGGGCAGCTCATCAAGCTGCTGTTCGGTCTCGACTACTGGGTGGCGGTCGTCATCGTCGGCGCGCTGATGATGGTCTACGTGCTGTTCGGCGGCATGACGGCCACCACCTGGGTGCAGATCATCAAGGCGTGCATGCTGCTCGCGGGCGTGACCTTCATGGCGATCATGGTGCTCGCGCAATACGGCTTCAGCCCGGAAGCGCTGTTCGCCCATGCCGTGGAAGTCAAGACCGCGATCGCCGCGAATGCCGGCAAGGCGCCGGACGACGCGACGCGGATCGGGCTGTCGGTGATGTCGCCGGGCGGGTTCATCAAGGATCCGATCTCGGCCATCTCGTTCGGCATGGCGCTGATGTTCGGCACCGCCGGCCTGCCGCACATCCTGATGCGCTTCTTCACGGTGCCGGATGCGAAGGAAGCGCGGAAATCCGTGTTCTGGGCCACCACGTGGATCGGCTACTTCTACGTGCTGATCTTCATCATCGGTTTCGGTGCGATCACGCTGGTACTGACCAATCCGGAACTGGCCGACGTGGCCAAGGGCGTGATCAAGGGCGGCGCGGGCACGGCCAACATGGCCGCGGTGCTGGTGGCCAAGACGGTGGGCGGCGACGTGTTCTACGGCTTCATCTCGGCCGTGGCGTTCGCGACGATCCTGGCGGTGGTGGCCGGGCTCACGCTGTCGGGCGCGTCCGCGGTGTCGCACGATCTCTACGCGACCGTCTTCAAGAACGGCAAGGCCAACAGTGCCGACGAGCTGAAGGTGTCGCGCATCACGACGCTGGTGCTCGGCGTGATCGCCGTGCTGCTGGGCATCGCGTTCGAGAAGCAGAACGTCGCGTTCATGGTGTCGCTGGCGTTTGCCGTGGCGGCATCGGCCAATTTCCCGGTGCTGTTCCTGTCGATGATGTGGAAGGGCTGCACCACGCGCGGCGCGGTCATCGGCGGCTTCCTCGGGCTGGTCTCGTCGGTGGGGCTGACGATCGTGTCGCCGTCGGTGTGGGAGGCGACGCTCGGTTATCCGAAGGGTTCGGCGTGGTTCCCGTACACGTCGCCCGCGTTGTTCTCGATGACCATCGGCTTCGTCGGCGTGTGGCTGTTCTCGGTGCTCGACACGAGCCTGCGCGCGAAGGCGGAGAAGGGCGCGTTCGCCGCGCAGCAGGTGCGTTCGGAAACGGGGCTGGGGGCGACGCGCGCCAGCAGCCACTGACCTATCGTTAGTCGCTCACGCCCGCGCCGGGGCCCCCGATGCAGTCCATCGCATCGCGGGCCCCGGGCGGGCGGAATCGTTTTCATCCGTCCGTGGAATTACGCCACGGTAATAAAAAATCGCGAATTCGACTGAATTCGTCGATAATGCGCAAACGTTTTACGAAAGCCCGATTGCGGCTAATTCGCGGATTAAATAAATAAAAATAAAATATCCGAACCTGGAATTTCCGGGCCGCGCAGGATCGCCGATCGAAGCCTTGTGGCAGGAGGTTAACGGCAGATCCCGGCAAATCTTTAGGGCGCTTTCGTCACAATTATTCATTTCATTTTTATCAATGAATGAATGATTTTCGGTCATCGGAGCGTCATACACCATCCCCGATAATTCGGCGCTCACATTCTTTCAATAGACCAAACGGCGATCGAAGCCGGATCGCTGCGGGGAGCTGTACTCATGACCATCCGTCATCGCATTACGCTGCTAGTCGTCCTGACGTTCTTCGCGCTGTCCGCGATCGGCATCTATGCCGTGTACCAGACCCGCAAGAGCGCGTCCGAGGTACGCCAGGTCACCCAGGGAATCGTGCCGAGCGCGCTCGCGTCCGCGGATCTCGTCGCCGATGTGAAGAACATCCAGATCGCGACGATGACGCTCGTCTATGCGCCCGACGCGAACACCGCCGCGCAGGCGCGCGACGAGCTGAAGGCGAAGCAGGGCGCGCTGCGCGCCGCGCTCGACGTGCAGGCGAAGTCGGCGGTCGGCCAGGCGCAGGTCGGGCTCGTCTCGCAGGCGAAGGAGAGCGCCACGAACTATTTCGCGGCAATCGACGACACCGTGAAGATGAAGGCCGACGGCAAGCCCGAGATGGCGCAGGCGTACCTGTTCGCGAACGTCGCGCAGTATCGCGACGAACTCGAAAGCATCGTCGACACGCTGCGCGTCGAGAAGAACCGCCAGAAGGACGACGCGATCAGCGCGCTGAACGGGATGCTGTCGACCACGGCGACCGCGATCGCGGGCGTCGCCGGCACGGTGATCGTGCTGCTGACCGCACTGGGCCTGCTGCTGTATCGCCAGATCACGCGCCCGCTGATCGGGATGCAGACGGCGATGAGCGAGATCGCGACGAGCCAGGATTTCACGCGCCGCGTGCCGGTGGGCCGGATGGACGAAATCGGCCATTCGATCGTCGCGTTCAACGGGATGATCGAGAAGATCCAGGAGAACTCGGCGCAGCTCAAGCAGAAGACGGCCGACATCCAGGCGATGCTGCAGAATATGCAGCAGGGGATCCTGACCGTCGTCGAAGGCGGCGTCGTGCATGCGGAGTATTCGGCGTACCTCGAAACCATCTTCGAGACGAGCGACATCGCGGGCCGCGACCTGATGGCGCTCGTGTTCGACGACTCGAACATCGGTTCCGACGCGCGCTCGCAGGTCGATGCGGCCGTGCACGCATGCCTCGGCGAAGACAGCATGAACTTCGCGTTCAACGAGCACCTGCTCGTGAACGAAGTCGCGAAGCGGATGCCGGACGGCCGCGACAAGTGGCTCGACCTGAGCTGGTCGGCGATCACCGACGAGACCGACACGGTCGTGCGCCTGATGCTGTGCGTGCGCGACGTGACCGAGATTCGCGAGCTGACCGCGCAGGCCGGCGAGCAGCAGCGCCGCCTCGAAATGATCGGCGAGATTCTGTCGATCAGCCAGGACAAGTTCCACGACTTCGTCCACAGCGCGAAGGGCTTCCTCAGCGAGAACGAGCGGATGATCCGCCAGCACGAGCGCGCCGATCACTCGATCGTCGCGGCGCTGTTCCGCAACATGCACACGATCAAGGGCAATGCGCGCACGTACAGCCTCCAGCACCTGACCAACATCGTCCACGAGGCGGAGCAGGCGTACGACTCGCTGCGCCGCGCGGACGGCGGCCCGGAGTGGAACCGCGACGCGCTGATGGACGACCTGGCCCGCGTGCGCGACGCGGTCGAGCACTACGCGACGATCAACGCGGTCACGCTCGGCCGCAGCGGCGAAGCGGTGCAGGGCGCCGACTTCCTGATGGTCGAACGCGCGCACATCAGCGAGAGCCTGCGCGTGCTCGACGGTGCCGATCCGGCGAACGCGTCCGACTGGCACGCGGCGCGCGACGCCGTGCGCCGCATGTTGAGCCAGCTCGGCACGCAGGGCATCGGCGATGCGCTCGGCGGCGTGATCGAGTCGCTGCCGTCGCTCGCGGCCGAACTCGGCAAGCCGGCGCCGGTCGTGCATATCGACAGCCACGGCCACCGCGTGCGCAGCGAAATCGCCGCGACGCTGAAGAACGTGTTCATGCACCTGCTGCGCAATTCGATGGACCACGGGATCGAATCGTCCGACGAGCGGCGCGCGGCCGGCAAGGCGGCGTCCGGCACGATCGATATCGCCGTCGGCGTGGGCGGCGGCGAGCTGTGGTTCGTGCTGAGCGACGACGGCCGCGGCCTCGCGCTCGACCGGATTCGCGGCATCGCGCGCGAGCGCGGCTGGATCGATGCCGGCCACGACGCGGCGCTGTCCGACGACGAGGTGGCCGAGCTGATCTTCCGGCCGGGTTTCTCGACCGCGAGCACGGTGACCGAAGTGTCGGGGCGCGGCGTCGGCATGGACGCGGTGCGCAACTTCCTGAAGCGCGACGGCGGCGACATCGCGCTGCGCTTCACCGACGATCGCGTCGGCGCGCCGTATCGCGCGTTCGAGACGATCGTGTCGCTGCCGGCCCGCTTCGCGGCGGACGGTGCCGCCCAGGGCGTCGTGCACGAACGTGCGCGCAGCGCGGACATCGGCGCGGCGGAGTGACGACGTGATCGGGCAGGCGTGGATGATCCAGATGGCCGCCGCACTGGCGGGCGGTGTCGTCGTCGCCATCGTGGCGGTGGTGGTGTTTCGCGTGACGCGCACGCGGCTCGTCGCGGCGCACGAGCGCGATGCGGCGCAGTTGCGCGGCGCGCTCGACGCAGCCGACGCGCGCGTCGCCGACGTCGCGTCGGCGCATGCGGAGGCGGCCGATGCATGGGCGCAGCGCGAGGCGCAGCTCGAGGATGCGCTGGCGCGCGAGACGTCCGCCGCCGGCTCGCAGCGCGACGCCGTGCAGGCGCTGTCGGCCGATCGCGCGGCGCTCGCGCAGCACGCGATGAAGATCGCCGATGAAGCCGCGCGCCTGCGCGGGCTCGCCGGCACGTTCGAGCGCTGGCACGAGCAGATGATCTCGCTGACCACGCAGAACCAGGACATGCGCGCGAAGAACCAGGAGCTGTCGGCGATCGTCGCGCACGTGTCGATCGTGTCGCTGAACGCGTCGATCGAGGCCGCGCGCGCCGGCGCGGCCGGGCGCGGCTTCTCGATCGTCGCGAGCGAGGTGCGCGGGCTGGCCGCGCGCTCGCAGCAATTGTCGAACAGCTATCGCGACAGCCTGAACCGCAACGATCTCGTGACGGCCGCGACGTTCCAGGACATCCAGGCCGGCGGCAAGATGATCACGGCCGCGCTCGCGACCGTCGAGACGCTGGCCGGGCAACTGCACGCGCGGATCGAAGGAGGCGCGGCGTGATCAGCGCGCAGGCGAAAGCCGGCTTCGAACGGATCTTTTTCGATGCGGCGCGCACGCGGCTCGCATCCGGCGGCGCGTGCGACATCCGGCCGGCTGCCGGCCACGCACATGATGGGCAGGACCACGCGCCCGCGAGGTCGCGCACGAAGCCGAAGGTGCCCGAGCATGTCGCGGTGCTGACGATCTCGGCGCTGCATTTCCGCCTGCTGCTCGCGCTGCGCTTCAGCGACGACGACGCGACGCGCCGCCGTTTCGCCGGCGCGACGGCGGGCACGAGCAGCCAGCGGCCGTTGCCCGAAGCGTTCATGGAAGTCGCGAACCTGTGCTGCGGCGCGATCAACCAGGCGCTGACCGTGCCGTTTCCCGACCTGGGGATGTCGACGCCTTATCTGCTGAGCGGATCGAGCATCGACTACCTGCCCGCGCTGGCGCCGGATCACGTGGCCGCCTACGACCTGACGCTCGACGGCGACGTGCGGGTCGGCGCGACGTTGTGCGTGTGCGCGAACGCGCCGGTCGATTTCCATGTGCCGGAGACGGCCACGGTGGATACCGGCGGCGAGCTCGAACTGTTCTGACCGACCCTGACAGATCATTAGGAAACCTTGAGATGACCCTGGACAAACCCGTCAGCAAGGTGCTCGTACTCGACGACAGTCGCGCGCACGCCGACGCGATCAAGCGTTTCTGCGACGAGCACAACCTGGTCGGCCTGACCGTGCGGCGCAGCCGGTTGCTGAAGGTGCTGCGCTCGAACATCGACCTCGGCGCGATCCTGCTGGCCGAGGATTACGGCGGTTCGCCGGCCGAGAGCGCGATCATCGCGACGCAGATCGATGCGCTGCGCCCCGAATTGCCGATCATCCTGCGCCGCGAATCGCTCGCGTCGCGCGACGGGTTGCCGGAGGCGCTCGCGCGCGTCGCGTGCGCGGCCTACGTCGCGGACGACATGACGCCGCTCAAGCGCGCGATCGACGAATACCTGTTCGGCCGCGACTACCCGAACGCACTCGTGCGCGGCATCTCGGAGATCACGGAGACGCGCATCGACAGCCTGTTCCCGGGCATGACGATCGAGCACGAAACGCCGTGCATCGTGCGCGACCAGATCATCTTCGGCGAAGTGTTCAGCCTGATCGCGCTCGAAAGCGCATGGTGCCGCGGCTACATGCTGCTGCAGACGAGCGAGCAGCCGCTGCTCGACATGCTCGGCGGCACGCGCGAGGCCGGCCGCGCGCCGGATTTCCGCGACGTGAACAGCGTGCTCGGCGAGCTGACCAACCTCGTGTGGGGCGCGTTCAAGAACCGCTATCTCGGCGACGCCGAGGCGCTGGCGCGCCATCCGGTGCAGGTGCCGCTCGTCGTCAATCACAAGCAGAAGTTCATCTCGTTCGGCGGCGATTGCCCGCAGCTCTGCTTCAAGTACCGGATGACCGACCCGGCATCGGGGCGCTCCGTCTGCCTCGACCAGCGCTTCGTGTTCAGCCTCAGCTGGTCGCCGGAGGATTTCCGCGAATCGGTGCAGGACGTGGGGCCGATGGTCGAATCGGGTGAACTCGAACTGTTTTGAAGACTGAAGTCAGCAACAAGGAAAGGAAGGGGAATACGACATGGCAAAGATTCTGGTGGTCGACGATTCGGGCACGGTGCGCGACGAAGTCGCGGGCTTCCTGCGCAATCACGGGCTCGACGTCGCGACGGCCGTCGACGGCAAGGACGGGCTCGCGAAGCTCAAGGCAACGCCCGGCGTGCGCCTCGTGATCAGCGACGTGAACATGCCGAACATGGACGGCCTGACGATGGTCGAGAAGATCCGCGGCGAGCTGGCGAACTCGACGGTCAACGTCGTGATGCTGACGACCGAAAGCAGCCCGGCGATGAAGGAGCGCGGCAAGGCCGCCGGCGTGAAGGGCTGGATCGTGAAGCCGTTCAAGGGCGAAGCGGTGCTCGACGCGCTGAAGAAGCTCGCGGGCTGACGCCCGTCGGGGGGCGGCGCACCCGCGCCCGCCCGCGCGCTCAGCGTTGCGGTTCGGGTTGCGCGGCCGCCGCGTCGCCGGTGGCGGCCGGCACGCGTGGTGCGGGCGTCTGCCATTGCACGACGATCATCCCAGCGAAGATCAGCGCGACGCCCGCGATGCGGCCGGGGGTCGCAAGCCGCTGCGCGAGCCCCATCAGCCCGTAGTGGTCGATCAGCAGCGACGCGAGCATTTGCCCGGCGACGACGCAGACGATGAAGGTCGTCGCGCCGAGCCGCGGCGTCAGGATCAGCGCGAGCGTGATGTAGATCACGCCCGCGAGGCCGCCGAGCCACATCCACAGCGGGCGCTGCAGCGCGTCGCCGACGAGCGGCGCGTTCGCACGCGTCGCCAGCAGCACGGGCAGCACCGCGAGCAGGCTCACCGTCAGCGACGCGACGCTCGCCCACAGCGGGTGGCCGAGCGTGCGCCCGAGCGCGGCATTGCTGCCGCCTTGCAGCGGCACGAGCGCACCGGCGACGAAGGCCGCGACGGCGAGCGGAAGGGTGGCGAAGGACAGGGAAGTCGTCATCTTGGTCGGTCGTGAAAGGATGTTGAAATGATTGTTGTCCATTAAGATCACGAATGGAAATTCGTTCTTCGGATGCTTCATATTCCTTTCATGAATAATCTGGCCCGCATCGACCTGAACCTGCTCGTGACGCTGCATGTGTTGCTGAGCGAAAAACACATCTCGCGTGCCGCCGTGCGGCTGCACCGCAGTCAGCCGGCCGTGAGCCATGCGCTCGCGCGGCTGCGCGACATCTTCGGCGATCCGTTGCTCGTGCGGCGCGCGGGCCGGCTCGAACTCACCGCACGTGCGAACGAACTGGTCGAGCCGCTGAACGACGTCCTTGGCCGGCTCGGCGCGCTGATCGAGCCGCCGGCGTTCGATCCGTCCGCGGCCACGCGCGTGTTTCGCATCGCGATGTCCGACTACGGCGCGCGGATCGTGCTGCCGGCGCTCGTGAAGACGTTGCGCGCCGACGCGCCGGGCATCGAGCTGATCGTGTCGCAGGCCACCCGCGAGGCGATGCGGATGCAGCTGATGGACGGCGAGGTCGATCTCGCGCTCGGCGTGTTGCCCGCGATGCAGCGCGACCTGCACGCGCAACCGCTGTTCGTCGAGTCGTTCGCGTGCGTGGCCGATGCAAGCCGCCTGCCGCGCCGCGGCGAACTCGCGCTCGATGCGTGGCTCGCGCGGCCGCATGCGCTCGTCGCGATGCGCGACGGGATGGACAACGAGGTCGATCGCGCGCTGGCGCGGCTGCGGCGCGAGCGGCACATCGCGGTGATCCTGCCGTTCTGGGGTGTGGCGAACGACCTGATCGCCGACACCGACCTCGTGCTGACCGTCGCGCGGCGCAACCTCGACCGCGTGCGCGACGATGCGCGGCTGCGCGTGTTCGAGCCGCCGTTCCCGATCGATTCGTTCGAGTTCGCGCAGCACTGGCACGCGCGCCGGCACGGCGACGCCGCGCACATCTGGCTGCGGCAGACGATCGCGCGCGTCGCGAGCGGCGGGTAGCCGCGCGGCGTGGCCGGCGCGACGCGCGCGCAATTTACAGCGCGCCGCGATCTCCGTATCCTGCCGGATGCCGAGGGCGGCGTGCCTGCGCGACCTGCGCGACCTGCGCGACCTGCGCGGCACGCACGGCATCCACAACAATCAGGAACGGGACACCTTCCCATGACAATCAAGATCGATCGGGCGGCGCTCGTGCGCGGCGCATGCGTAACGCTGATGGCCGCGCTGGCAGGCGGATGCGCGAACACCACCGGGCAGCCGAATGCCCAACAGGCTGCCGTCAGCAGCGGTTCGTCATACACGTGCAACGCCACGCAGGCCGACGGGCTGGTGACGGCCGGGAAGGGCGTCAACGGGTGCTATTTCGTGCTGCACGATCCCGCGACGAAGCAGCCGCTGCCGAACACGCGCTATGCGTTCGCGCTGTACACGAGCGCGGCCCAGGACAACCGGGAACTCGAAGTCGAAGGATCGACCGACGCACAAGGGCGCACGGCCTACATGCGCTCCGCTGCGCCGATCGATGCGGCTCGCATGGTGCTCGTCCGCACGATCGGCGACGGCCCGACGGGGCGCATCCCGGTGCTGGTCCGGCCGCAGGACGGCAAGCGCATTCCGTTCGCGACGTACAAGATCACCGGCTGCAACGGCCCGTACGAAGGTGTGACCGACGAAACGGGGCGCGGGGTGATGTACCGCTGCAAGACGAAGTCGAAGATCGACGTGTCGTTCCAGCAGTCGCGACCTTGAGGTGAGCGCAATGGTGTCCGGATCCGGTCGCACCGACGCGCAGCAGACGGAAACGCTGATCGCGAAGGGCGTCGTCTTTACCATCGTCGGTACGTGCCTGCTGATCGGCGCTGCCCTGTACGCGCAGTCGACGCGCGAATTCCTGCGGACGTCGGTCGTCGTGCCGGGGCGGGTCATCAAGCTGAACGCGGGCCCGCATCATCCGGAGATCGCGTTCACGACGCTCGCGGGCGAGCACGTCGAATATCCGCAAGGCGGCGAGGTCAGCGTGGAGGAGGGCGCAACGGTCGAGGTGCGCTACGCACCCGATGCGCCCCATATGACGGCGCGGATGAATACGTTCGGTGCGATCTGGGGGGGCGTACTGACCTTCGGCGGGATGGGCGCCGTCTTTTTCCTCGTCGGCGCCAGTCAACTGCGCTCGGGCGTGCGCGCGTGGCGCGGCGGGCGCAAGCGGACGTGACCGAGTGAGCCTGCTGCACCCCGACTGGACGTCGCACGGAATGTGGAGGAGCATTTCATCATCACGGTGCCGTGAACGTGCACGCATCATCGCCGCGCGTTCGCGCCGCATCGAATCCTGCCGAACCCCATCGAGCGGAACATCATGAAATCCGATCAAGACACTGCCGAGCCAATCCTGTTGCGCGACGCGCACGACGGCCTCGTCACGCTGCGGCTGAACCGTCCGCAGCAATTCAATGCACTGTCCGAAGCGATGCTGGCGAGCCTGCACGATGCGTTCGAGTCGCTGGCGGCCGATCCGCACGTGCGCTGCGTCGTGCTGGCCGCGGAAGGCAAGGCGTTCTGCGCGGGCCACGACCTGCGGCAGATGCGCAGCCAGCCCGAACTCGATTACTACCGCACGCTGTTCGCCCAGTGCAGCCGCGTGATGCTCGCGATGCGCGCGTTACCGGTGCCGGTGATCGCGCGCGTGCACGGCATCGCGACGGCCGCCGGCTGCCAGCTCGTCGCCGCGTGCGACCTGGCGATCGCGGCCGATACCGCGCGCTTCGCGGTATCGGGCATCAACGTCGGGCTGTTCTGTTCGACGCCGGCTGTCGCATTGAGCCGCAACGTCACGGCGAAGCGCGCATTCGACATGCTCGTGACCGGGCGCTTCGTCGATGCGGCAACGGCCGCCGCATGGGGCCTCGTCAACGAGGCCGTGCCCGAGGATGCGCTCGACGCGGCCGTTGCACGCAAGGTCGCGGAGATCGTCGCGAAGAGCCCGGCCGCGGTGCGGGTCGGCAAGCTGATGTTCTATCGCCAGCGCGAGTTGCCGCTCGACGAAGCCTATGCGTATGCGGGCGACGTGATGGCGCGCAACATGATGGAAGAGGATGCCGGCGAAGGGATCGACGCGTTCCTCGAGAAGCGCAAGCCGACGTGGCGTTCGTAGTGCGTTATTAGCGGAGTGCGGCGAGCGACGCGGAAGGGCCGTCACCCACGCCATTCGCTCGCACGGAAAAGCAAACGGGCCGCCCGAGGCGACCAGCAACCGAAGCGCACGTCAGGCGACGCAACAGCGCGTGCGCCGCCGCATCCAAGCCGGTCAGCGCCCGTAGCTCCCGGTCCGCAGCGTCGGCTGTTCGCTCGACGCACCCGGCGGCACGATCACGACCGGCACACGGCGCGCGAGCGCGCACATCAGCTCGTAGCCGATCGTGCCGCTGGCTTCCGCCACGTCATCCACCTTCACCTGGTCGCCCCACAGCTCGACAGGCGACCCGATGCCCGCGTTCGGGCACGGCGTCAGGTCGACCGTCAGCATGTCCATCGACACGCGGCCGACGACGCGCGTCATCACGCCGTCCACCGCGATCGGCGTGCCGGTCGGTGCGTGGCGCGGATAGCCGTCCGCATAGCCGCACGCGACGACGCCGATCCGCATCGGCCGGTCGGCCGTGAAGCGGCGGCCGTAGCCGACGGTCTCTTCCGGCGACAGCGTCTGCACACCGATGATCTTGCTCGTCAGCGTCATCGCGGGCATCAGCGGCGTGTCGGCGATACCCCGCGCCGCACCCGTCGGCGACGCACCGTACAGGATCGTGCCGGGCCGCACCCAGTCGCGGTGCGCGCGCGGATGCCACAGCACGGCGGCCGAATTCGACGTCGAGCGCTCGCCCGGAATCCCCGCGGTGGTCGCATCGAACTGGTCGAGCTGCCAGTCCACTTCGCCTTCGTCGGCGTTCGCGAAATGCATCATCAGCGTGATCTTGCCGATCGACGGCGCGCTCGCCGCGCGCTCCCACGCGGCCCGGAAAACGGCGGGGCGATAGCCGAGCCGGTTCATCCCGGAGTTCATCTTGAGCTGGATGTCGATCGGCAGCTGCGGCTTCGCCGCGATCAGCAGGTCGAGCTGCTCGTCGCAGTGCACGGCCACCGTCAGGCGGTGGCGATCGGCCAGCTCGACGTCGGCCGGCTCGAAGATCCCTTCGAGCAGCAGCACGGGCTTGTCCCAGCCGAGTTCGCGCACGCGCACGGCTTCGTCGAGATCGAGCAGCGCGATGCCGTCGGCGGCGGCCAGGCCCGGGTAGATCCGCTCGATGCCGTGACCGTACGCATTGGCCTTGACCACGGCCCACACGCGCGATTGCGCGGCGGTGCGGCGGATGAAGTCGAGGTTGTGGCGGACGGCGTCGGGGCGGATATGGGCGACGATGGGACGGGGCATGGCGATGTCTCGGATCGGATGTCGTTCGGCGCGCGCGGCGGCGCGGGTTCGGCGGCCTGGCGCGACAACGCGCCGGGCCAGTGTTGAACGCTATCTTATTGGTGTTCGACCAGTTTTAATTAACGTTTTTGTCGATGATTTGGTGGAAATTTTGGTGTCGAACCAGGCCGCGTTGCGGCTGCCGGCGGGCCGTGCAGCCGAGTCTCCCGTCTAGAAAACCGGTGCGCGAACAGCACGACGCAATGCTAAGCTCTCGGCGATCTTGTCATTGATCAATGTAATCATAAAGGAGGAGACTTTTGATGACGACGTCCCAGCTGTGCCTGTTCATCGTGGCGCTGTTGCCGTTCTCGATGACGTTTCTCGCGAAGGCCCGCAAGGGCTACGACAACCGCGCGCCGCGCGACTACCTGGCGAAGCTCGAAGGCTGGCGCGCTCGCGCGCAAGCCGCGCACCAGAACGCATGGGAGGCGCTTGCGCTGTTCACGGCCGCGCTGGTGGTGGCATGGCACAACGGCGCGAACGTGCATCGCGTCGACCAGCTGGCGATGGCGTTCGTCGCGATCCGTGTCGTCTATATGCTGATGTACCTGCTGAACTGGGCGTCGCTGCGTTCGCTCGTGTGGTTCGGCGGGATGGCGTGCGTGGTGGCGTTGTTCTTCGCTGCGCCGTAAGCGGCGCATGCGGGCGAGGCCGGCGCGTTACTTGCCGGTCGCGCCGCCCGTGCCGCGCACGCGGCTGTCGTTGGATGCGGGCGCAACGATCGGTCCCGCGATCGGCGCTGCGTTCGAGTCTGCTTCCGCTTCGCGGCGCAGGAACGCGATCAGGGGATCGAGCAGCCGGTGCCGCGTCGACGGGTTGCGGCGCAGCACGAAGCGCCACGACGCGGCGCGTTCGAGGCCCGGCCTCAGTGGCACGAGGCGCCCGCTGCGCAACTCGGGCTCGATCAGCGGCGCGCGGCCGAGCGCGATGCCCGCGCCGCCGACCGCCGCGCCGATGACCTGGCTGAAACTGCTGTAGCGGACGATCTTCGTCTCGAAGTCGCCGGGCAGGCCGAACTCCGTGGACCAGTTGCGCCAGTCGATCTCGGGGCTGTGCTCGTGCATCTCCTGCAGCAGCCGGGAGCGGCACACGTTCACGGACGCATACGGATGCAGTTCGGGGCTGCATACCGGGAACACCGTTTCCTGCAGCAGGATGTCGTCGTCGGCCTGCAGCCGGTGCGCGGGCACGTGCACGATCGCCAGATCGACGCCGCTGCGCGCGAAATCCGGTTCGTCGTCGAGCACGACGGCGTGCAGCGGTGTATCGGGATGAAGCGACGAGAATTCCGCGAGGCGGCGTGCGAGCCACATCGCCGAAAACGGCGCGTTGGCGGATACGGTGAGCCGTTGCGCGGTGCCGCGAATCTCGGCACAGGCGTCGGTCAGCCGCGACAGCGCATCGCTGACGGCCGGCAGCAGGCGTGCGCCGGCCGGCGTGAGGCTGATGCCGCCGAGCCCCGTGCTGCGTTCGAGCAGCCGCGCGCCGAGCGATTCCTCGAGCGCGCGAATCTGGTGACTGACCGCACTCGTCGACACGTTCAGCTCCGCCGCCGCGCGCGCGAACCCGCCGAGGCGGACGGCCGCCTCGAAAGCTCGCAATGCGCTGAGGGGAGGGAGGTGCGACATGCGGGGTATTGTAGTTGACTCAACACCCGTTGAAAAATCATCTTTTGCCGCGCACGGGTGGCGCGGGTAGCCTCGATCCGGTCAAGAAAAAACATCATCGGACACCACCGGAGGGCTTCATGTATTTCGACCGACGACTATGGGCAATGATGGCGGGACTGCGCTGGCGGGTGGCCGCCGCCGTCGCGCTCGGCCTGCTCGCGATGGGTGTCGGGATCCTGCGTTTCGTCTTTCTCGGCCGCGTGCTGGCGCTGGTCTTTTCCGGCGCGCCGGCACGCAGTATCAGCGAAGCCGTCGTTGCCACGGCGGCCTGCGTGCTGCTGCGCGCGTGGCTCGACCATCGCCGCACGGTGCTCGCGCAGCACACGGCCGGGCGCGTGCAGGCCACGTTGCGCGCGCGGCTGTTCGACCGGATCGCCGCACTCGGCCCCGCGTGGTTCAGCGGCGAACGCACGGGCGGCGTGATGCTGGCCGTCGTCGATGGCGTCGAGCAACTGCAGACCTTTTTCGGCACCTATTTGCCGCAGCTCGTGATCGCCGCGTGCGCGCCGGTGATGATCTTCGCGGTGCTCGCGTGGTGGGACGTGCCGACGGCCGCGATCCTGCTGGTCGCGGCGCTCGTCACGCTCGCGCTGCCGCAACTCGTGCATCGCGCCGACAAGCGCGCGGCGCTCGCACGCTCGGCCGCCTTCAAGGCGTTCGGCGAGGAGTTTCTCGACGCGGTGCAAGGCCTGCCGACGCTGAAGGCGTTCGGGCAAAGCACGGCATTCGGCGCGAAGCTGGCCGCGAAGGCGCGCGCGCTGTCCGACAGTACGTTCTGGGTGCTCGCGCTCGGCCTGCTGACGCGGCTCTTCACCGATCTCGGCACCGGCCTCGGCGCGGCCGCCGCGATCGCGGTCGGCGCGTGGCGCGTGCGGCACGGCGACATGAGCCTCGAGGCGCTGCTGATCGTGCTGATGGCCGGCAGCGAAATCTTCCGGCCGCTGCGCGACCTGCGTGCCGTGCTGCACCAGGGGATGATCGGCCAGTCGGCGGCGAATGCGATCCACGCGCTGCTCGACGCGGAGCGTCACGCACCGGCCACCGACGCGCCGCGCGTCACGGGCCTGCGGCCGGAGATCGCGTTCGACGCCGTCAGCTTCGCGTATCCGGGGCGCCGCGCGGACGCGCATGCGGCGCTGAGCTTCTCGGTGCGCGAAGGCGAGACGGTGGCGATCGTCGGGCCGAGCGGTGCGGGCAAGTCGACCATCGTGCGCCTGCTGCTGCGCCAGCACGATGCGCAGGGCGGCGCGATCCGCATCGGCGGCCAGGACGTGCGCACGCTCGATGCCGGCCAGGTGCGCGAGATGATCGCGGTCGTCGCGCAGGATGCGACGCTGTTCGACGGCAGCGTGGCCGACAACCTGCGGCTCGGCCGCCCCGACGCGAGCGACGCGGACATGATCGCCGCCGCGCGTGCCGCCAACGCGCACGATTTCATCTCGGCGCTGCCCGACGGCTATGCGACGCGCATCGGCGAACGCGGGCTCATGCTGTCGGGCGGCCAGCGCCAGCGCCTCGCGATTGCCCGCGCGCTGCTGCGCGATGCGCCGATCCTGCTGCTCGACGAGGCGCTGTCGTCGGTCGACGCGGAGAACGAAGCGCTGATCCAGCAGGCGCTCGACCGGCTCACGCGCGGGCGGACCACGCTCGTGCTCGCGCACCGGCTGTCCAGCGTGATCGGCGCCGACCGCATCCTGGTGCTCGACCAGGGGCAGGTGGTCGACGAAGGGACGCACGCGGCGCTGATCGCGCGCGACGGCCCGTATCGCCGGCTGATGGGGCCGCAACTGGAAGCGGTCGCCGAATCGGTCGGCGTGGCGGCAACGGCCGGCGCGACCGCGCGCGCGTCGTCGGGCCCGCAGGTGCGGCCGTTGAACGACGATGCGGCGGAGATCGGCTGGCCGGAAACCCTGCGGACGCTGCTGCGCTTCGTGCGCCCGTGGACGGGCAAGGTCGTGCTGACGGTGCTGTTCGGGATCGGCCGCGTGCTCGCCTTCATCGGCGTCGGCGTGATCGGCGCGCTGGTGGTCGGTGCGGTGCCGGGCGGCCACGTGAGCCCGGCGCTCGTCACCGCGCTGCTCGTGATCGCGCCGGTAGCGGCCGTGCTGCACTGGCTCGAATCGTGGCTCGCGCACGACATGGCGTACCGGCTGCTCGCGGAAATGCGCATCGCGCTGTTCGCGACGCTGGAACGCCTCGCGCCGGCCGGGCTGCTGCGTCGCCGTTCGGGCGACCTCGTGTCGCTTGCGACACAGGACGTCGAGACCGTCGAGTATTTCTATGCGCACACGCTGGCGCCCGCGTTCGTCGCGGTGCTCGTGCCGGCCGCCGTGCTGGTGCTGCTCGCGTCGGTTGCGTGGCCGCTCGCGCTCGCGCTGCTGCCGTTCCTGCTGTGGGCCGGGCTCGCGCCGGTGCTGGCGCGGCGCGACGTCGACC
The DNA here is from genome assembly GCF_002223155.1 of Burkholderia sp. AU31652. Classification (NCBI taxonomy): domain Bacteria; kingdom Pseudomonadati; phylum Pseudomonadota; class Betaproteobacteria; order Burkholderiales; family Burkholderiaceae; genus Burkholderia; species Burkholderia sp. AU31652. The sequence continues at coordinate 1,265,648 of NZ_NKFG01000005.1, forward strand.
GGCTCGGCACCGGCGCACGTGAAGCGCTCGGCCAGCTCGGCGCGCACCTGACCGAAACGATCCAGGGGCTCGCGGAGCTGACCGCGTTCCAGGCCGTCGCGCGCCGGCGCGCAGCGTTCGTGGCCGAAGTCGATGCGTACCGCAACCAGCGCGCAAAGCTGCTCGACGATTTGTCGGCGCAAAGTGCCGCGCTGGAAATCGCGAGCGGGCTCGGCGGGCTGGTCGTCGCGGCGCTCGGCGCGCTGCTGTGCGCACGCGGCTGGTTTCCGCGCGAGTCGTTGCCGCTGCTGGTGCTGGTCGCCGTGGCCGCGTTCATGCCGGTGGCCGAAATCGGCCAGGTCGCGCGCCAGCTCGCCGATACGATCGCATCGACGCGCCGCTTGCGTGCGCTGGAGAAGGAGCCGGTGCCGGTGACGGACGGCACCCATGCGATGCCTGCCGATCCGGCGGTGCGTTTCGAGGCCACGTCCTTCACGTACCCGGGCCGCAGCGTGCCCGCGATCGATCGCGTGAGCTTCGACGTGCCGCCCGGCAGCACGGTCGCGCTGGTCGGCGCATCGGGCGCGGGCAAGTCGACGGTCGCGAGCCTGCTGCTGCGCTTCTGGGATCCGCAGCAGGGCCGCGTGACGCTCGGCGGCGTCGATCTGCGCGACCTGCGGCTCGACGACCTGCGCCAGCACATCGCGCTGGTTGCGCAGGATACCTACCTGTTCAACGACACGCTCGAAGCGAACATCCGGCTCGCCGCGAGCGACGCGTCCGACGCGGACGTGCAGCGCGCGATCGACCATGCGGCGCTCGGCGACTTCGTCGCGCGGCTGCCGGACGGGCTCGCGACGCGCGTCGGCGAGCGCGGCGTGCAGCTGTCGGGCGGCCAGCGCCAGCGTGTCGCGATTGCGCGTGCGTTCCTGAAGGATGCGCCGGTGCTGATCCTCGACGAAGCGACGTCCCATCTGGACACGATCAGCGAGCAGCAGATCCGCGCGGCACTGGAAGACCTGATGACGCAGCGCACGTCGATCATCATCGCGCACCGGCTGTCGACCGTGCGCAACGCCGACCTGATCCTCGTGATGGAGCACGGCAGCGTGATCGAGGCCGGACGGCATGCCGACTTGATGGCGCGGCAGGGCGCGTATGCGCGGCTCGTGTCGCATCAGGCGAGCGGGGTGGCGGCGTAAGCGACGCTGCATCGGAGGCGCGCGGCCGGCCGGCAGGGCCGCGCGCTTTCCGCAACACGCGTTGAACCGCGCCGGCGATTGCCGGCGTCGCGGGAGGGCGGCCGCACCGGCAACGCGCCGCGCGTCGAAGCGCCGATGATCGGTGCTGACAAACGGGCGGCCAATGGGCTGACCAGCGCACGGGCGACAGCAGTCGGCGCCGATCGCCGCCGCCATCCTCCTCTGGCGCGTGATGCCCTTGACGGCAAACCCTCCCGGCCAGTCCACAGCCACCGCGCACTGCTCGTCAGACACCGCCTACGGCCGGCGCAGCACGATCCGGCGCGACCGCTCCCCCCCGCCGGGCCACACGCCCTTTCCTCCGATTTATCCGCCCAGCGCGCCGCGGGTTTGTCTCGATGCATTTCCCCGTTGCGGACTTTTTTGTTGTCGTAGTATCGCAATTGACAACACTTGTTGCACTAAGGTCTAATTCGACATCGCATGTTGCGGTGCGGCTTGATGTCGTCGTTCCGCCGGCCGCCTGGCCGGTCACATCGCTCAACCATGCGGAGAGAAACCATGAGTCGCCGTTCCTTCCTGAAAGCCGTCGCGGTCGTTGCCGCGCTCGGCGCCAGCCTCGCGCACGCGGATACCAAGACGCTCGTCGTCGGCACCGACACGTCGTTCATGCCGTTCGAGTTCAAGCAGGGCGACAAGTACGTCGGCTTCGATCTCGACCTGTGGGCGGAGATCGCGAAGGACCAGGGCTGGAAATACACGATCCAGCCGATGGATTTCGCGGGCCTGATCCCGGCGCTGCAGACGCAGAACATCGACGTCGCGCTGTCGGGCATGACGATCAAGGAGGAGCGCAAGAAGGCGATCGACTTCTCCGCGCCGTACTACGACAGCGGCCTCGCGGCGATGGTGCAAACGGGCAACACGACGATCAAGTCGATCGACGACCTGAACGGCAAGGTGATCGCCGCGAAAACCGGCACCGCGACGATCGACTGGATCAAGGCGCACCTGAAGCCGAAGGAGATCCGTCAGTTCCCGAACATCGACCAGGCGTACCTCGCGCTCGAGGCCGGCCGGGTCGACGCGGCGATGCACGACACGCCGAACGTGCTGTTTTTCGTGAACAACGAAGGCAAGGGCAAGGTGAAGGTCGCGGGCCAGCCGGTCAGCGGCGACAAGTACGGCATGGGTTTCCCGAAGGGCAGCCCGCTCGTGCCGAAGGTCAATGCATCGCTCGTGAAGATCCGGGCCGACGGCCGCTACGCGCAGATCTACAAGAAGTGGTTCGGCGCCGAACCGCCGAAGATGTGAGCGTGACGCCGCAACAGTGCGCGGCCGGACGGCCGCGCCGGTCTTGATTCGAACGGGGAGCGACAAGTGAATTTCGATTGGTCGGCGATCTGGGCGGCGTTGCCGGACCTGATGGACGGGGTCCGGTTGACGGTGTTCATCGCATTTTTCGGGCTGGTGGGCGGCTTCATCGTCGGGATGGTCGCGGGCATGTTCCGCGCATACGGACCGAAGGCGATGAACGTGCTCGCCCAGGTTTATATTGAATTGATCCGCGGCACGCCGATCGTCGTGCAGGTGATGTTCCTGTATTTCGCGCTGCCGCTGCTCGCGCATATCCGCATCGACGGCCTGACGGCTGCGATTATCGCGATCACGGTGAATTCCGGCGCGTATCTCGCGGAAGTGGTGCGCGGCGCGCTGCTGTCGATCCCGAAGGGGCTGACGGAAGCGGGGCTCGCGATGGGCCTGTCGATGCCGCGCGTGCTGCTGAAGGTGGTCGGGCCGCTCGCGTTCCGGCGGCTGATTCCGCCGCTCGGCAACCAGTGCATCGTGAGCCTGAAGGACACGTCGCTGTTCATCGTGATCGGTGTCGGCGAGCTGACGCGCAAGGGACAGGAAATCATCGCGGGCAATTTCCAGGCGGTCGAGATCTGGTCCGCCGTGGCTGTCATCTACCTGTTGCTGACCGGCGCCATGACGTTGACGCTGCGGCTCGTCGAAAAGCGCATGAGGATTCTATGAGCATGATCGAATTCCAGAACGTGTCGAAGAGCTTCGGCCACGTGCCGGTGCTGAAGAACATCGACCTGAAGATCGACGCGGGCGAGGTGGTCGTCGTGGTCGGCCCGTCGGGCTCGGGCAAATCGACGATGCTGCGCTGTATCAACGCGCTCGAGAAAATCACCGGCGGCGAGCTGCTCGTCGACGGCCAGAGCGTGCGCGGCAACGCGACGACGATCCGCAACATCCGGCTCGAAGCCGGCATGGTGTTCCAGCAGTTCAACCTGTTCCCGCAAATGACCGCGCTCGAGAACGTGATGTTCGGGCCGATGCAGGTGCGCGGCGCGTCACGTGCCGACGCGCGCGACCAGGCGATGGCACTGCTCGACAAGGTCGGCCTCGAATCGCGCGCGAATCATTACCCGTCGGAGCTGTCGGGCGGCCAGCAGCAGCGCGTCGCGATTGCGCGTGCGCTTGCGATCCGCCCGCGGCTGATGCTGTTCGACGAGCCGACGTCGGCGCTCGATCCGGAATTGCGCCACGAAGTGCTGAAAGTGATGCAGGATCTTGCGACCGAAGGGATGACGATGATCGTCGTCACGCACGAGATCGGCTTCGCGAAGCGGGTCGGCACACGGCTGCTGTTCATGGATCAGGGCGGGATTGCCGAGGACGGCCATCCGGTCGAGCTGATCGACCGGCCGCCGACCCCGCGCCTGAAGGAATTCCTGAAACACGTGTCCTGAACGAAACCGAAATACCGACATGCCACTTTCCCTTTCCCCCGTCATCGCCGGCGCGCCGTTCGACATCGGCGTGCGCCTCGGCGAGCTCGCCCGCCCCGTGTTCGACGAATACATGCAGCAGAGCAGCGCGTGGCAGGCCGTGCGCCGCTGGCGCGGCCATCCGTTCGTCGCCGCGCTGCGGCTGGCTGCGCTGGCCGCGTATCCGGATCTCGTTGCGGAACTGGACGGGATCGCGGCCGGTGTCGGCTGGCCGGCCGAGGACATCTTCTTGTGGAACTGCCGCGGCGAGTTGATCCACAACGCGCCGGACGGCTGCACGACGCTTGCCGCGCGCGACGCGGACGGCACGCGCTGGATCGCGCACAACGAGGACGGCGATCCGTACCTGCGCGAGCGCTGCCTGCTCGTCGACGTGCAGCCGGCGGGCAAGCCGGGCTTCATCAGCTTCTATTACCCCGGTTCGCTGCCGGGCCATACCTTTGCGGCGAACCGCGCGGGTATCGCGCAGGCGATCAACAACCTGCGGATCCGCACGCCGGCAGCGGGCGTGCCGCGCATGATCCTCGCGCGCGCCGTGCTCGATGCCACGTCGCTCGACGCGGCGGCCGACGTGCTGCGCGGCCATGCGCGCGCGAGCGGCTTTCATCACACGCTGGGCGCGACCGGCGATGCGCGGCTGCTCAGCATCGAGGCGAGCGTCGCGCGCTGTTCGGTGATCGACGTCGCGCGGCTCGCGGGGCATGCGAACCATCTCGTGCATCCCGGCTGCGACGCGCAAGCGCAGATCGTCACGCAATCGTCGGCCGACCGCCAGCGCCGCGTCGACGCGCTCACGCCCGCCATCGACGCGATCGACGAAGCCGCGCTGCTGCGCGTACTCGGCGATCGCGCGCCGCAAGGGCTGCCGATCTACCGCGACGATCCGGCCGACCCCGACGACGAGAACACGCTGGCCACCGCCGTGTTCGCGATCGGCGCGGCATCGATCGATTTCACTCTTCACCAACACGGCACGCAGCGTTTCGCGACGCGCATCGTGCCGTCCGGACGCGCGCACGACGCGTCCTGATCCATGAGGCAACGCATGACGACCGTTTTCCATCGCGCTCCGCGCGCCACCTTGCCCGTTGCCGTCGCAGGCGACGGCATCGAGATCATCGACGCGACCGGCAAACGCTATATCGACGCGTGCGGCGGCGCGGCCGTTTCGTGTCTCGGTCACAGCAACCAGCGCGTGATCGACGCGATCAAGCGGCAGGCGCAGCAACTGGCGTACGCGCACACATCGTTCTTCACCACCGACGTGGCCGAGGAACTGGCCGACCGGCTCGTCGACGCCGCGCCGGCCGGCCTCGAACACGTGTATTTCGTGTCGGGCGGCTCCGAGGCGGTCGAGGCCGCGCTGAAGCTCGCACGCCAGTATTTCGTCGAGAAGGGCGAGCCGCAGCGCCGCCATTTCATCGCGCGACGCCAGAGCTATCACGGCAATACGCTCGGCGCGCTCGCGATCGGCGGCAATGCGTGGCGGCGCGAGCCGTTCCTGCCGCTGCTGATCGAGGCGCACCACGTGAGCCCGTGTTATGCGTATCGAGACCAGCAGGCGGGTGAAACCGACGAAGCGTATGCGCAACGCCTGGCGGACGAACTCGAGCAGAAGATCGTCGAACTCGGCGCGGCCAACGTCGCGGCGTTCGTCGCGGAGACGGTGGTGGGCGCAACGGCCGGCGCGGTGCCGCCGGTGCGCACGTACCTGAAGAAGATTCGCGCGGTGTGCGACAAGTACGGCGTGCTGCTGATCCTCGACGAGATCATGTCGGGGATGGGCCGCACCGGCTACCTGTACGCGTGCGACGAAGACGGCGTCGCGCCCGACCTGCTGACGATCGCGAAAGGGCTCGGCGCGGGCTACCAGCCGATCGGCGCGACGCTCGTCAGCGACCGCATCTACCGGACGATCGTCGACGGCTCGGGTTTCTTCCAGCACGGGCACACGTACCTGGGCCATGCGACCGCATGCGCGGCCGCGCTCGAAGTGCAGCGCGTGATCGCCGAGGAGAAACTGCTCGACAACGTGAAGGCGCGCGGCGAACAACTGCGCGCGACGTTGCGCGAGCATTACGGCGCGCATCCGCATATCGGCGACGTGCGCGGCCGCGGGCTGTTCGTCGGCGTCGAGCTCGTGCGCGATCGCGACAGCAAGGCGACGTTCGATCCGGCGCTGAAGCTGCATGCGGCGGTCAAGCGCGAAGCGATGCAGCGCGGCCTGATGGTGTATCCGATGGGCGGGACGATCGATGGCGTTCACGGCGACCACATCCTGGTCGCGCCGCCGTTCATTTGCACCGCGCAGCAGATCGATACGATCGTCGAGCGGCTGTCGGGCGCGATCGGCGCGGCGCTTGCGTCGGCCGGCGCGTGACCGCATTTGTCGAACCTTGTCAGGAGTTCGCCATGACCAACAGATTGCCTCCGTTCGATCCCGCATCGGCCACCGATGAACAGAAGGCCGTGCTGGCCGACATTCTCAGCGGCCCGCGCGGCAACCTGAACGGGCCGTTTCTCGGCTGGATCGCGAGCCCCGAGCTGGCGCAACATGCGCAGAAGCTCGGCGCGTTCTGCCGCTATCGCACGGGCCTGCCGCTGCGCCTGTCGGAACTCGCGATTCTCGTGACGGCCGCGCGCTGGCGCTCGCAGGCCGAGTGGCACATCCATTATCCGATCGCACTCGACGCGGGCGTGCCGGCCGCGACGGCCGACGCGATCCGGCGCGGCGTCGCGCCCGCATTCGAGTCGGACGACGATGCGCTGATCCATGCGTTCGCGAGCGAGCTGTACGACACGCGGCGCGTGAGCGACGCGACGTTCGCACGGGCGCAAGCGCGCTTCGGCCACGAGGTCGTCGTCAATCTCGTTGCATTGCTCGGCTACTACGCGCTCGTCGCGATGACGCTGAACACGTTCGGCATGCGCGCGGAAGGGCAGACCGAATTGCCGTTTCCGGAGTGATGCCCGTGCGTTGATCGTGCCGGAGCAGCGCAGGCGATACGTCTGACGAACGGTTTGCCGACCTGTTCCGGCACAATGCAACCAAATGTATTCGTGCGGGATCGACGGCCGATCGCCGGGTATGATGGCTTGTTCACGTCGATATGAGCGGTGAGCAAGCATGACGAGTACCCGCAAGACCTTGATGATCGCCGGTGGGCTCCTGGTAGCCGCCGCCGGCACTGCCTACGTGATGCTCCTGCGTGCGGATCACCGCGCGATCGAAGATGCCGGCATCGGCGATTCGGCCGCGCCCGTTGCCGCGGCGCCCGCGGGCAACGATCACGCCGTGCAGGGCACCATCGCGCCGCCGGCCCCGGCCGCCGCGATGGCACCGAAACAGGCGGCTGTCGCGCCGCCGCCCCCCGCACCGGCGCCTGCTGCGCCGGCCGCCACCGCGCGCGTCGACGCAGCGCCAGCCGTGCCGGTTGTCAGCGACAAGCCGCAGCCGGTGACGAAGCCGAGCGCACCGCCGCCGAAGGTCAACGTCGTGACCGTCGATGCGCAGGATTCGACCCCATCGGCACCGCCGCCAGCCGCCAAACCCGTGCAGCAGGCCGCTCCGGCACCCGCCCCCGCGCAGGTCACGCAACGCGCGTCGCGCAAGCGCGACGGCCTCGAACGCCACGCGGCTGCAGCCCCCTCCGCAACGAAATCCGAAACGCCGGAGACGGCCGCGCTCGTCAGGGAATCGGCGAAACTCGACCCGTCATTGCCGCCGCCGTCGATGTCGTCGATGCCGTCGATGTCATCGGGCGGCGGTTCAACCCGGCAGGGCAGTTCGTCATCGGGCGCGAATCCGGTTGCCGCCGCGATGACCGAGCAACTGGTCAGGCAGTCGAGCAGCTTCAAGTCGACGGCGCCCATGCCGGCGGACGGCGGCACGACCGCGACCAAGTAACAGCGAACGCTCTCGGCATAAAAAGAGCCCCGCACGCCGACCAAAGCATGCGGGGCCAAGAGAGACAAACTGTTGTGCCGACGGGCTGACGCGCGTTACGCGGCGACCGCTTCCTCGGCCTGCGGCTGAGCGGTTGCCACCGGCGCCACGTCCTGCCGGATCAGGTGGTCGAACGCACCGAGCGATGCCTTCGCGCCTTCTCCCACGGCGATCACGATCTGCTTGAACGGCACCGTCGTCACGTCGCCGGCCGCGAACACGCCCGGTACCGACGTCGCGCCACGCGCATCGACGACGATCTCGCCGTGCTTCGACAGTTCGACCGTACCCTTCAGCCATTCGGTGTTCGGCACGAGGCCGATCTGCACGAACACGCCTTCCAGATCGATGCGCTGCGTGTCGCCCGAGCGCAGATCCTTGTAGACGAGCCCGTTCAGCTTGCTGCCGTCGCCGGTCAGCTCGGTCGTTTGCGCCTGCGTGACGATCGTCACGTTCGGCAGGCTGCGCAGCTTGCGCTGCAGCACTTCGTCCGCACGCAGTTGCGCGCCGTATTCGATCAGCGTGACTTCCTTCACGATGCCGGCGAGGTCGATCGCGGCCTCGACACCCGAGTTGCCGCCGCCGACCACCGCGACACGCTTGCCCTTGAACAGCGGGCCGTCGCAGTGCGGGCAGTACGCCACACCGCGGTTGCGGTATTCGCGCTCGCCCGGCACGTTGATTTCGCGCCAGCGCGCGCCGGTCGCGAGGATGATTGTCTTCGCCTTGAGCACCGCGCCGTTCGCGAGGCGGATCTGGTGCACGTCGCCCGGAATCAGCGCATCGGCGCGCTGCACGTCCATGATGTCGACGTCGTACTGCTTCACGTGCTGTTCGAGCGCGGTCGCGAACTTCGGCCCTTCGGTTTCCTGCACCGACACGAAGTTCTCGATCGCCATCGTGTCGAGCACCTGGCCGCCGAAACGCTCGGCCACGACACCCGTCGCAATGCCCTTGCGCGCCGAGTAGATCGCGGCCGCCGCGCCTGCCGGGCCGCCGCCGACGATCAGCGTATCGAACACCGGCTTGGTCTCGAGCGACTTCGCGGCCCGTGCGCTGGCGCCCGTATCGAGCTTCGCGAGGATTTCCTTCACGCTGCTGCGGCCCTGGCCGAACGAGGCGCCGTTCAGGAACATCGTCGGCACGGCCATGATCTGGCGCGACTCGACTTCGCCCTGGAACAGCGCACCGTCGATCGCGACGTGACGGATGCGCGGGTTGATCAGCGACATCACGTTCAGCGCCTGCACGACTTCCGGGCAGTTCTGGCACGACAGCGAGAAATACGTCTCGAACGCGTAGTCGCCGTCGAGCGCGCGGATCTGTTCGATCACGTCGTCGTCGAGCTTGATCGGATGGCCGCCCGTCTGCAGCAGCGCGAGTACGAGCGACGTGAATTCATGGCCCATCGGGATGCCGGCGAAGCGGATGCCGGCCGGCTTGCCGGGCTCGCCGATCGAGAACGACGGCTTGCGCTCGGCATCGTCGCGGCGTTCGGACACGGTCACGCGATCCGTCAGCGACGCAATCTCGTTCAGCAGCGCCAGCAGTTCCTGCGATTTCGCGCTGTCGTCGAGCGAGGCGACGAGTTCGATCGGGCGCGTGATCTTTTCGAGGTACGCTTTGAGTTGGTTCTTTAGATTGGCGTCGAGCATGGCGTTTCGGATTCCGTATTAATGATTCTGGTCGGGCACGTCGTGCCGGAGGAGGGCGCGGGCCGCATGCCGCGGCGGCCCGTCATCGGGAGGCTCGCGCGCCTCGTGCGAGGCGCGCGGCGTGATCGTCAGATCTTGCCGATCAGGTCGAGCGACGGGGTCAGCGTTTCCGCACCCGGCGTCCACTTGGCCGGGCACACTTCACCCGGGTGCGCCGCGATGTATTGCGCCGCCTGCACCTTGCGCAGCAGTTCGCCTGCGTCACGGCCGATGCCGTTGTCGTGGATTTCGCACAGCTTGATCTCGCCTTCCGGGTTGATCACGAACGTGCCGCGCAGGGCCATCCCTTCTTCCTCGATCAGCACGTCGAAGTTGCGCGACAGCGTGAGCGTCGGGTCGCCGATCATCGGGTACTTGATCTTGCCGATCGTGTCCGACGTGTCGTGCCATGCCTTGTGCGTGAAGTGCGTGTCGGTCGACACGCCGTAGATTTCGACACCCAGCTTCTGGAATTCCGCGTAACGGTCGGCGAGGTCGCCCAGCTCGGTCGGGCAGACGAAGGTGAAGTCGGCCGGGTAGAACACGACGACGGACCACTTGCCCTTGAAGTTCTCTTCCGAGACGGGCACGAAATCGCCGTTGTGGTATGCGGTTGCCTTGAACGGCTTGATTTGGGTGTTGATGATCGGCATCTTGCGAGTTCCTTTGCGGTGGTGTTGATGAAGTGTTCCCAGTATCCGGGTTCACCCTGAGCTTGTGAAATTGCTTGTTTCAATCCGGGGCATCAGGAATTTCTATCTGCTTCCGGCCCTTGATTGGGTGGGGTGTGCGGAGCGGCAATTTTGAAGCGTTGGACGGGCGAGGTCCCCGTCCGATATGGGCGAGAGTGAGGGGCGGTGTGATGTGCCGGCGATTATCCGGTGCCTTCTAGACGGGGGAGGTATCGTCGAATGCGGTTGGATGGGGCGCGGCGGGGAGAGGGCGCGCAACCGCGCCCATCGATTCAGATCTGGTATGGCACGCGAACGCCGGGTTCGGTGGCTGGGAAGTCTTTTGTGTTGCGCGAAACGAGCAACAGTCCGTTCACTTGTGCCGATGCCCAGACGATCGCGTCGGGCAGGCGTATGCGGCGTTCCTGGCGAATGGTCGCGGCACGATTGGCAACTGCTTCGTCGAGCGCGATGACATCGAACGACGACAGCCAAGCGCGCATCGCGGCTTCATTATGTGAGGACGTGCCGACCAGAACCTCCATCCACGAGATCGCGCTGATCGCTCGATAGTCATAGCGGCCGAGTTCCGTGCGGGCGGATTCCACGCCGCCCAGATAATCGATCAGGATGTTGGTGTCGAAGAGAGTCTTTACCATTCCGAGCGCAGTTCTTCCTGATAAGCGAGCCCATCGACCGTGCGATCTTTCCAGAGACCGAAGACGTCGTCCGCGAGCGGACGCTTGTGCAGGGCGATGTAGGCATCGATCGCGTCGCGGATGATGGCGGCGCGGGGACGACGCTCAGTCTCGACGATGGCGGCCAACTCGTCGAGTTGGCCGTTCGATAGATCAACCAGAATCCGGCTCATGGCAGCCTCCGATATACGATATGTATATCATATATGTGCCGTTGAGGTCGCGCAAGGCTCGGGTGGGGTGAGGCGGTAAGGCGCTCCGCTCAAATCCCCGCCATCTTCCTCAACCACTCCGCCAGCCGCCTGGCCCCGTCCGGCATGTCCGCGTCCTCGCGCGTGCACAGGTAGTAATCGCGCCCGTCGTCGAGCGCGTGATCGAACAGCTTCACGAGCTCGCCATTCGCCAGCTCGCGCTCGACCAGCGGCGCGCGCAGCAAGGCCGCGCCGAGATCCGCGCGCGCGGCGCTCAGCGTGAGCTGGCCGTCCTCGAACATCGGCCCGACCGCATGCGACACGTGCTTGACACCCGCGCCCTGCAGCCAGTTGACCCACGTGCTGCGATCCTCGTCGTGCACGAGCGGGGCACGCGCGAGATCGGCCGGCGTGCGGAACGGCCCGTGGCGCTTCAGGAACGACGGGCTGCACATCGGCACCATCGCGCCCGGCAGCAGCCGCTCGCAGCGGTAGCCGGGCCAGTCGCCGGTGCCGAAGCGGATCGACAGGTCCGATGCGTCGCTGCGGTAGTTGCGGTGATGCGCGTACAACACCGTCACGTCGACGTCCGTGTTATCGGCCAGGAACGCATGCAGCCGCGGAATGAACCAGCCGATGCCGAGCAGCGGAATCAGGCTGACGGTGATTTGCCGCAGCGACGAGCGGTCGCGCACGAAGCGCGTCGCGCTGCGCAGCACCGAGAACGCGGCGCTGATCGAGCGGTAGTAGTCGCGGCCTTCGTCGGTGAGCGCGAGCAGCCGACCCTCGCGCACGGTCAGCGGCGTCTGGATGAATGCTTCGAGCAGTTGCAGCTGATGGCTGACCGCCGACGGCGTGATGTCGAGCTCGCCCGCCGCCGCGGTGACCGACCCGAGGCGCGCGAAAGCTTCGAACGCACGCACCGCGCGCAGCGGTGGATCGTGCGGTAATTGTTCGATATTTTTCATGTGTCGAATTTTATCGAAAAATCAGGGTAAGCGACAACATGAAAATACCCTGTATTTACAGTGATGTAGGTTAATGTGTCGGGAACGGTATAAGCATCCAACAATTGGGTATTTGGGGTTTGGGTGCCGAATATTTAATATTTTTCATGTTTTGATTCGATTTGCTGATCCCCCACACATGAAAATCGCCTTTCTCCACGCCAGCCTCGCATTCTCGGCGGCCGCCCTGGTCGCCTCCGTTCCCGCGTTCGCACAATCCGCGCCGCAGACCGTCCTGATCGGTCTCGCCGCGCCGCTCACCGGCCCTTCCGCGCGGATCGGCAAGGATCTGCAGAACGGCGCGCAACTCGCGATCGACGACGCGAACGCGAAGCATCCGACCATCGGCGGCAAGCCGGTCGTCTACAAGCTCGTCGCGGCCGATGATCAATCCGATCCGCGCACGGCCGTCGCGGTCGCGCAGCAGCTTGTCGACCAGCACGTGATCGGCGTCGTCGGCCACTGGAACACGGGCTGCAGCGTGCCGGCGTCGCGCGTCTACCGCGATGCGGGCATCCCGCAGATCGCACCGGCGTCCACCGGCCATCAATACACGCAGCAGGGTTACACGACCGCCTTCCGCATCATGGGTCACGACGATGCGGGCGGCAATTTCACCGGCGCGTATGCGGTGAAGACGCTGAAGGCGAAGCGCATCGCGGTGATCGACGATCGCACGTCGTTCGGCTCGGGCCTGGCCGACCAGTTCATCAAGGGCGTGCAGGCGAACGGCGGCACGATCGTCGATCGCCAGTACGTGAACGACAAGACGACCGACTTCAGCGGCGTGCTGACCGCGATCAAGGGCAAGCGCGCGGATCTCGTGTTCTTCGGCGGCCTCGATGCGCAGGCCGCGCCGATCTCGCGCCGGATGCGCCAGCTCGGCGTGAACGCGCCGCTGCTCGGCGCGGGCGGCTTCGTAAGCCAGACCTTCCTGTCGCTGGCCGGCAAGGACGGCGACGGCGTGACCGCGCTTGAACCGGGCCTGCCGCTCGACCGGATGCCGGGCGGCAAGGCGTTCGATACGCAATACCAGGCGCGCTTCCGCGCGCCGATCGAGCTGCATGCGCCGTTCGCGTACGACGCGGCCGCCACGCTGATCGCTGCCGCGCAGAAAGCCGGTACGACGCAGCCGGCGAAACTGGTCGCGGCGGTGCGTGCGATCGACCGGCCCGGCGTGACGGGGCGGATCGCGTTCGACAACGAAGGCAACCTGAAGGACCCGGCCTTCACGATCTACCAGGTGCGCGGCGGCAAGTGGAGCGTCGTCGACGTGCTCGGCGGCTCGCGCACCGTAGCCAAGTAACACACAACAAGACAACCAAGACGATCCCCATGACCGAAGCCACCCAGACATCCGCCGCCGCCCCCGAGGACACGCGCCTCGGGATCCTCGCGCGGCGCCGCATCGAAGCGGAAATCATCAAGCCGATCTACGAGATCATGAAGCGCGAGTTCGGCGCCGAGCGCGCGCAGGCCGTGATCGCGGAAGCCGTGCGCGGCGCGGCAGTGGACGCCGGCCGCACGTTCGCCGCACAGGAACCGGATGGCACGAGCGTGAAGTCGTTCATCGCGCTGCAGGTGCTGTGGGAGAAGGACGATGCGCTCGACGTCGAGGTGCGGCGCGCGGACGACGCGCATTACGACTACGACGTGCATCGCTGCAGCTACGCGGAGATGTATCACGCGATGGGGCTCGGCGAGATCGGGCACCTGCTGAGCTGCGCGCGCGACAGCTATTTCATCCAGGGCTATGCGCCGGACATCGCGCTCACGCGGACGAGCACGATCATGCAGGGCGGCAAGCGCTGCGATTTCCGTTACGCGCTGCAAGCGGCGCCGGAGAATGGCGATGCGTGACGACAACACGATTGCCGAAAGCGTGAGCGCGCCGCGCGTCGACGGCGACCGCCTGTGGGCGTCGCTCGACCGGATGGCGCAGATCGGCGCGACGCCGAAGGGCGGCGTCTGCCGCCTCGCGCTGACCGATCTCGATCGCGAGTCGCGCGACCTGTTCGTGCAATGGGCGCAAGACGCCGGCTGCACGGTGCGCGTGGACCGGATGGGCAACGTGTTCGCGCGCCGCGCGGGGCGCAACCCCGACGCCGCGCCCGTCATGACCGGCTCGCACGCCGATTCGCAGCCGACGGGCGGCCGCTACGACGGCATCTACGGCGTGCTCGGCGGGCTCGAGGTCGTGCGCGCGCTGAACGACGCGGGCATCGAGACCGAGCGCCCGATCGACGTCGTGATCTGGACCAACGAGGAAGGCTCGCGCTTCGCGCCGGCGATGGTGTCGGCCGGCGTGTTCTCGGGCGTCTACACGCTCGAATACGGGCTGTCGCGCACCGATGGCGCAGGCAGGACGATCGGCGAGGAACTGGCGCGGATCGGCTACGCGGGTGCCGAGCCTGTCGGCGGCTATCCGGTGCATGCGGCGTACGAGCTGCATATCGAACAGGGCGCGATTCTCGAACGGGCCGGCAAGACGATCGGCGTCGTCACGGCCGGGCAGGGGCAGCGCTGGTACGAGGTGACGCTCACCGGTGTCGACGCACATGCGGGCACGACGCCGATGGAATTCCGCCGCGATGCGCTGGTCGGCGCCGCGCGGATGATCTCGTTCGTCGAAGTGCTCGGCCGCCGTTACGCGCCGTACGCGCGGGCAACGGTCGGGATGATCGAGGCGCGGCCGAACTCGCGTAATACCGTGCCGGGCGGGTGCTTCTTCACCGTCGAATTCCGTCATCCCGATGACGCGGTGCTCGACGAGCTCGACGCGGCGCTGCGCGCGGAACTTGCACGGGTGGCCGACGAAACGGGCCTCGGTGCGCAGATCGAGCAGATCTTCACGTATGCGCCGATTCCGTTCGCGCCGCGCTGCATCGACACGGTGCGTGAGGCGGCGCAGGCGCTCGGGCTGTCGCACATGGATATCGTGTCCGGCGCCGGTCATGACGCGTGCTATGTCGCGCGCGTCGCGCCGACGGGGATGATCTTCGTGCCGTGCGTCGACGGGCTGAGCCACAACGAAGCCGAAGCGATTACGCCCGAATGGGCGGCGGCGGGCGCCGACGTGCTGTTGCGTGCGGTGCTGCGGAGCGCGCAGGAAGCCTGAATCCGAGTGTGACGGCGACGGTCCGGCGGGAGGGTGCCCTCCAGGCCGGGCTGCGTCGCTTTCCACCTGACCACGCGAACGTGCGGTTCGCGTCAGCCCGCCGGCGATTGCCGATCGATATACCGCCGCATCACATGGAACGCCGTATCGGTGCGCCCCGGCATCGTGATCGTCGCGTCATCGGCCGTGAAGCCGAGCTTTTCATAGAACCGGTACGCGGTCTCGCGTGCCGTGCACCACACGAGCGCGGCCCCACGCGCTTGCGCGTGCCTCACGCAAACCTGCACCAGCACGCGCCCGAAGCCCAAGCCGCGCACGGTAGGGTGGACAGCCATCCCGCGCAGCCGCCATGCCGGTCGCGCAGGATCGTCTTCGCGCAGCTCCTCGCAGAGCGATGCAACGGCGACGATGCCCGACGCGTCGCGTACGCCGACGTGCAGCGTCGTCGGCGCAAGATCACCGGCCAGCGCGCTCGCATCCAGATCGCCATTCAGCAGGATCATCGCGCGCAGCGGGTGCGTCTGCGCGGCATCGATCGGTGCGATGGTGAACAGCGTATCGCCTGACGTCATCAACGTTCCTCGAGTCATTCGATTCAGCCGCGCGTTACTGGGCGGCCTTGCGCCGCGCCATATAAGCGAGATACGCGATGATCTGGTCGAGCTCGCGGTCGCTCAGCTGGTCGGGCGGAAACGCCGGCATGCTGCGGCCCGGCCAGTCGCGCACCGACGCAGGGTTGCGGATATAGCGGCGCAGCGCGGCCGGCTGGAAGTAGTCGACCGGGTTCATCGGCGTGTTCAGGTCGGGGCCGGCGTGGCTGCTGCCCGCGCCGTCGAGGCGGTGGCACGCGAGGCATTGCGTGACGAACAGGTGCTGGCCCGCGCGAGCCGGGTCGTTTGCAGGCAGCGCGGCATCGACCGCGAGCGACGGCCAGCGCGCGAGCGGCGACGACTCGATCGTGACACGCACGATCTGGTACGGCCACTGCTCGCCGCGTACCGACGACGCGTCCGGCCCGAGCCAGACCAGGTAGAACGGCCCGGCGCTGACCTGCTTGCCGGGCAGCTTCGGCCACGGATGCGCCGGATCCTCGATCGCGAGCCACGGAACGGCGCCGGCCGGCGTGCGGCGGCGCACGAGATCCAGCGGCAGTTGCGCGGCGAAGCCGTCGGCGGCACGGGTTTCGAGCACGCCGTCGGCCGGCAGCCTGTCGCCGAGCAGCGCGGCGAACGGCACCGCGCGGAACGTCATCGGCCGGCCGTACGCGATGTCGCGCGGCACGTGGATGTCGGCGGCATCGGGGCGCGCGAGCAGCGTCTGCCGGGTGAGGGCGCGGGCCGTGCCGTCGGTCTCGAGTTCAAGCGCGGACTGGGCCGACGCGCGTTGTCCGATCAGGCAAACCGTCAGCAGCAAAAGCGAAAACCACCGGCGCTTCAGCATTCGTTCTCCGGGAAAGGGCGTTCCGGCGGCGACAGGAGGCGGACGCCGCGGCCGATGGAAGGAATCGGGCGACAGTCTATCCGGTACGCGCGGCGCTGGCGACTGCGGCGCGGGAAGGGGGGGCGGTCATGATCGGACCGGCTGGCGGCAGCGCGCCTGGCGGTCGGGTCGTGAGAGGGAAGGATGTGGCATCACGCGGCGTGGATTGAGCCCGAAGGAGCGGAAGGAGCGGAAGGAGCGGAAGGAGCGGAAGGAGCGGAAGGAGCGGAAGGAGCGGAAGGAGCGGAAGGAGCGGAAGGAGCGGAAGGAGCGGAAGGAGCGGAAGAGGCGGGGCGACGGCCCGGCCCGGGGTGAGAGCATGCCGGCCCGCCGCGTCCACGGCGATCGCGCTACAGAGCCACTGTCAATGACTCGAACAAGGCACGGCGCTCTTCGGCATCGGCGTTTCCCGGGCCGGGTCGAAATCGGCTTCGCGCGTGCCCGACGGCGTCAGCGACACGAAATGCATCGCGGTGCCGCTCCCAGGGAAGCCGGCGATACCGGTCAAACCCCACGGAATCGGCGAACGCTGCACGCCGCTCACCGAAATGTCCGCCGGCCCGAGCGCCAGCGTCAGCAACCGCCCGTCGCGGCTCGGTACGTACGCATGCGTGCCGGACACCCCGATGCCGGATTCGCGCACCGACGCCGGCAGGCAGTCGAGCGTCGCCGTGCGGCGGCCGTCCGGCGCGATCAGCATCGCGACGCCGCGATCGTCCGCCGTCGTCGTGACGACGATGAAGCGGTCGATCTCCGGCACGTAAGCCGACGAATACACGTAGTACTGGATCGCGTCGTTCAGCGTCCCCAGCTTGTCCAGCTTCGCCGTGACCGGGTCGAACATCGCGTATTCGAGCGTCGCGTCCGTGCTGCCCTCGATGTATTTCTGCCACACGAGCAGCGCGGTGTGCGGCGAGCCCGCGACGATGGGCCACCACTCGCGGCGGTGCGGCACGACCGCGACATGGTTCAGCACGCGCCCGGCCGCGTCGTAGGTTTTCACGTACACGCCGTTGCCGGTGCCGAGGTTGTCGACGCCGCCGCCGTCGATCCAGTCGGCCGAATAGAACACGACGAAGCGGTCGGCCGCCGTGGCGACATGCCCCGAGTGGCCGCCCGATTCGACGTCGTTCGGATAGGGCTTGATCGGCTTCAGGTCGCGGCGGTAGACGCCGTAGCGCTGGCTGACTTCCTGCGGCGCGTTCCAGCCGTCCTCGAACGTGACGAAGATGTCGCCGCGCGCGTTCTGCGCGATCGACACGGGCTCCTGCGCCTCGGGGCGGTTGATGAACGTGCGGACGTGCAGCAGGTTCGGCTTGCCGGGCAGCCATTCGCCGACGTACACGTCATGCGGCCAGCTGCCGCCGCGCATCGCGCCGCGCGGCACGACACCTGAGCTGCTGAAGAACACCCAGCGCTTGCCGTTGCCGGCGTCGGCCACGCCGATGCCGTGCATGAAGCTGCGCGGATCGACGGCCGGGCGAGATGAAGGGGCGCCCTGCACGGTGACCGTATGCACGACCGGCGTGGCGGCGAAGGCGGGCGGCATCGCCGTGACGATGCCGCATGCGCCGCACAGCGCGGCCGCGACGCACTGCGCGACCGCCTGTGCCGGGCGCGTTCGACCCTTCATTCGACGGTTACCGATTTCGCGAGGTTGCGCGGCTTGTCGACGTCGGCGCCGCGCGCGCAACCGACGTGATAGGCGAGCAGCTGCAGCGGAATCACGTTGACGATCGGCGACAGCACGTCGCCCGATTCGCGCACGCGGATCAGGTGCGTGTCGCGGTCGGCGTCGATCCCGAGCTGGTCGCCGGCCAGCACGTAGAGCCGTCCGCCGCGCGCGCGTACTTCGGCCATGTTGGATTTCAGCTTCTGGAACAGGCGGTCGTCCGGCGCGATCGTGACGACCGGCATCGCGCTCGTGACGAGCGCGAGCGGGCCGTGCTTCAGTTCGCCGGCCGCATAGCCTTCCGCGTGGATGTACGACACCTCCTTGAGCTTCAGCGCCCCTTCCATCGCGATCGGGAAATGAATGCCGCGCCCGAGGAACAGCGCGTTCTCGGTACGTGCGAACTTCGTGGCCCAGCCCATGATCTGCGTTTCGAGCGCGAGTGCGTGGCCGATGCGCTCGGGCAGCGCATGCAGCTGCTTCAGGTGCAGCGCGACCTGCTTCGCGTCGAGCCGGCCGCGCAGCTGCGCGAGCGTCAGCGTCAGCACGAACAGCGCGACGAGCTGCGTCGTGAACGCCTTGGTCGACGCGACGCCGAGCTCGATGCCGGCCCGCGTCAGGAACCGCAGCGGCGCGTTGCGCGCGATCGTGCTGGTCGCCACGTTGCAGATCGCCATCGACAGTTCCTGGCCCATGTCGCGCGCCTGCTCGATCGCGCCGATCGTGTCGGCCGTCTCGCCCGATTGCGAAATGCCGACGACGAGCGTGCGCGGATCGGCCACCGTCTCGCGGTAGCGGAATTCGCTGGCGATCTCGACCTGGGCGGGCACGCCCGCGATGGCCTCCAGCCAGTACTTCGCGGTCAGCCCCGCGTAGTAGCTGGTGCCGCAGCCGAGCAGCAGCACGTTCCTCACTCTCGACAGCAGCGCGCGCGTGCCGTCGGTCGCGTCGAACAACGCCGGCGAAATCGTGTCGATGCCGTCGAGCGTGCTGGCGATCGCCTTCGGCTGCTCGAAGATCTCCTTCTGCATGAAATGCTGGTACGGGCCGAGCGCGGCGTCGCCTTCGCGCGCCTTCACATGGCACAGCGGGCGCTGGGCCTCGTGCCCGCCCGAGTCGACCACGGCGATCCGGTCCGGCGTGATCAGCGCGACGTCGCCGTCTTCCAGGTAGACGAAGCGGTCGGTCAGGTCGCCGAGCGCCGCGCAGTCCGACGCGAGGTAGTTCTGCTCGGCGCCGATGCCGATCACGAGCGGCGAGCCGGCGCGCGCGGCGACGAGGCGCTGCGGCTCTTTCGCACTCAGCACCGCGATCGCGTACGCGCCGTGCAGCCGCTTGACGGCGCGCACGATCGCGTCGAACAGGTCGTCGCGATAGAGGCTGTGGATCAGGTGCGCGATCACCTCGGTGTCGGTCTGGCCGCGAAACGTGTAGCCGCGCTCCCGCAGTTCCACGCGCAGCGCGTCGTGGTTCTCGATGATGCCGTTGTGCACGACCGCGATCGTGTCGCCCGACATGATCGGATGCGCGTTCATTTCGGATGGTGCGCCGTGGGTTGCCCAGCGCGTATGCGCGATGCAGGTCTGCGCTTCGAGGCCCAGCGTCAGCACGCGGGCCTGCAGGTCGGTCACGCGCCGCAACGTGCGTTCACTGCGCAGCCGGCCTTCGTCCTGTACGGCAATGCCGCACGAATCGTAGCCGCGATACTCGAGCCTGCTCAGCGCATTGACCAGTTGCGGCACTTGATTGTTCAGGCCGCTTGCTCCGACGATTCCGCACATGTTTCACCTCGTCCACAAAGGTTGCCGGGCTGCCGGCAAAGTGCGGCAGCGCGGTATCTGGAGTGACGCCGCGTCGCACGAATGACATCCCCGTGCGCAGCGACGCATCTCCGCTGACCTACTCGCGGGGCTGCGGCCCCGCGTGGGCTACCCATTCGATGTCGGAAATCGAGCCGTTCGCGTCGTGCGACGCGACGAGAATGCGCGTCGTGCGCCGCGCGCCGCGCCGGCGGGCGCTTGCCAGCACGGTCGGCGGCACCGAGCGCACCTTCGCGCTGGCCGAGCGTCGCAGTATCTTCGACACGCGCAGCCGGTAGGCCAGCGGATGCACGACGCGTCCGGCGATCAGCCACATGACGATGGTGCCCGCGATGAGCGCGATGCTGGTCGCGTAGAACACCATCTGCTCGATCGGCATCTCGGCCGGATTGAACGGCAGCAGATAGCGGTACGTGTAGATGCAGATCGATGCCCACACGGCCCCCACCAGCGCCGGCCGCAAGAGCCGGAACCAGACGGTCAGCACGGACCCGATGATGCGACCGCGCTCGGCGATCAGTTCGCGCGGTGCGCGCAGGGAAAGGTCAATAATCGGCGCGTTCTTCATGTTGAATGCCTCGGTCGGGGCTGACCCATACGGCCCGCTTGCCTCGGCCCCGCAGCACGATGGCCGGCAGGGCGACGACGGTGGTGATCATGCTGATCAGCCAGAAGGCGACGGGATACCAGATGGTGTCCAGGAAATACATCAGGAGTTTTTCGTCGTAACGACGATCGATCATGCTGCCGATGATCAGTTGCAGGATGCAGGTGGCGACCAGCAGCATGCCGTGCCAGTGCGGCACGACCGATACGTGCCAGTCTTGCGGCAGCGGGTACACGACATTGATGAGCGCGAGCAGCAGGATGAACGTCATCGAGTACGCCCATGCGATGCCGATCAGGTACTCGGCGAACAGCGGCCACATCATCATTTGCGTCGGCCGCGCGAGCGTGCCCGCGTACTTCATCAGCACCTGGATGCCGCCCTTCGACCAGCGCAGCCGCTGCCGGTACAGGCCCTTCACCGTCTCGGGCATCAGGATCCAGCTCAGTGCGTGCGGCTCGTACACGACGCGCCAGTCGCGGCACTGCAGCTTCCAGCTGATGTCGATGTCCTCGGTCAGCATGTCCGAGCTCCAGTAGCCGACGTCGGCGAGCGCGGTCTTGCGGAACATCGTGATCACGCCGGATACCGTGAAGATGCGGCCGTACACCTGCTGCGTGCGCTTGATCAGCCCGACGATCGACGAGAATTCGCCGACCTGCATGCGGCCGAGCAGTGACGTGCGCGTGCGGATGCGCGGGTTGCCGGTCACGGCGCCGACGCCCGGATCGGTCAGGAAATGCTCGAGCATCCAGCCGATCGCGTCATGCGCGAGCAGCGCATCGCCGTCGATGCACAGCAGGTATTCCGCGTTCGACACGGCCGCCGCGGTCGTGAGCCCGACCGCCTTGCCTTCGTTGCGCGCGTGATGGATCACGAGCAACCGCGGGATCTCGACGGCCAGCTCGTTGAGGATCTCGCCGGTGCGATCCTGGCTGCCGTCGTTGACCGCGATGATGTCGTAGTTCGGATACTGCATCCGGTCCAGGTGGCTGATCACGCTGCGCGCGTTCGCGGCTTCGTTGAAGCAGGGCACGACGATCGAGATCTTCGGAATGCCGCTCGACGCGATCGTTCGCGTGGACAGCTCGCGGCCTTCCTCGAGCAGGAAGTAGTGCACGACGCCGCCGATCATCCACAGGTACGACATGAAGAACGGGTAGTAGAAGACGAAATCCTGCAGGCGCTGGATGATGCTGTGGGTGGTCATGGCGTCTTCGTCCCCTGCGTATGTTGTTGCATCAGCGCGTTGATCGAGGTTGGGTCGAGGCGGGACTTCAGCGACATCACGTCGCGCATCGCGTCGAGTTCCGGCTGCCCGTTCAGGAAGTTGTCCGGGTAGTAGCCGAAATTCACCGCGCCTTCGCTGCGCAGCCGTCGCATCTGCGCGAGCAGCGTGCTGGCCGGCACCGGCTTCTGTGCGTGCCAGTCGTACGACTGCAGTTCGAACACGGTGCGCTGCAGCCCGCGCTGCTTCGCGTGCACGGCTTTCACGAGCTGGTCCAGCCAGCCTTGGGGATCCTTCGCCTGCTCCATGTACGGCATCGCCATCAGCGCGACGTAGTCGTAGGTCGCGAGGAAATCGTCGTAGTTCTGCGCGTACCACGCTTCCGATTCGGGCTTGAGCACCGGCATCGCGAAGATGTTGCGCGCGGTCAGCACGTCGCCCACGTTCTGGTGGGCCAGCACGATCTGTTCCAGCTGCTTGGTCAGGTCGATCAGGTAGCGCGACTTCTGGCGCGTCCAGCGCTTCAGCAGGTCGGGGTTCTCGCGGATCTTGCCGACGTCGGCCGGCAGCCCCCACTGCGAATAGATGCGCAGCGCGTGCCGGCCCGCATCCTCGTAGTCGTCGAGCACCGCGTCGTCGCTGAACAGGATGCCGCTGAACGATGCGTGCTTGCTGAGATCCTCGTAGACCTGCTGGATCATCAGCCGCGCATCCGGATCGAACGGGCTCAGCCGGAACGTGCGCGTGCCGTTCTCGCGCGCCGGCGCGCCGCCGTAGGCGCTCACGGCCTCGAGCCCGCGCAGCTTGTCGGCCGGCGGCCGGAACGCGAGCACCGGCATCCAGGCATACACCTGCACGTTGGCGCGCGTGTTGAGCTGCCACGCGGCACGCGAGAACAGGTCGGAGCGCATCGGCAGGTGCCGGTTCGGGAAATACACGGATTCGGCCACGCCGGTGCCTTTCGGGTCCGCATACGCCTGCAGGTACACCGATTTCGGCTGCATCCGGTAGATGCGCTCGATCAGCTTGCCGAGATTCGCTTCCTGCCGCGCGGGGTCCGGATCGTAGACCTGGTCCAGGTCGACCTGCACGATGCGTTCGGGCACGTCGACGTCGCCGCGGTTCGACGCCGGCTCGCGCATCGAGCGCTCGAACCCGCCGATGTCGATGTCGTACACCATCAGGATCCGCCGCAGCCGGTCCAGCGGCACGTCCGGCGTATTCGGGCCGGCATCGAGACTGAACTGGATGTCCATCCCGAGCGACGTCGAGATCTGGCGCACCGGCTGGTTTTCCGCGCCGTATGGCCACACCATCGACCGTGCGACGATGCCCGTGCGTTCGCGGATCTGCCGCACGCAAGTCTGCAGGTCGTCGTGCACGCGTGCGTGGAATTCGGCGTCGGTTTCATAGCGTTTCTGGTCTTGCAGGTAGAGATGCGACGTGGTCGCCGGCAATTCGTTGCCCTGCGGATTCGCGACCGCGCCGTGATGGAGGTTGTGGGTGTGGCAACCGAGCTCGACGAACGGCGACTGGCCGAGCTTCTTCACCTCGTCCCACGACAGGAAATAGTCGCGCGGCACCTGAACCTTGTCGCTGATGCGGATCGGCGTATCCGGCGGGGTGTCGATCCACGCGGTGACGAGGCCCATCACCGCCGGATACTTGAAGCGCTCGAGCAGCGGCAGCACTTTCGTGTAGTGGCTGCGAAAGCCGTCGTCGAACGTGAGCAGCACCGAGCGCGGCGGCAGTGGCTTGCCGCCGTGCCGCGACTCCTCGATCTGCTTGACCGTGATGGTGTGATAGTTGTTGGTCTGCAGCCACGAGAAGATGGCGGTCAGCGTGCCGGTATCGACGGCGAACGCGTCGACCATCGCCGTACCGGAGTTGAACGACGCCATCAGGTTGTCGCGCACGTCATGCATGCAGATCACGCGAAACGTCTTGCCGTCGGCCGGATCGGACGGCGGAAGCAGGTCGATCATCCTGGCATTGGTCACGCCCGGAAACAGCGAACAGGCGGCAAATGCGCCCATGCATCCGCACATGAAGGTCCGTCTGGATTGCAGCATTGCTCGATCTCCTTGCTAGAACGGCAGGTTGACCGACATGAAGCCGGTTTCGGAGCGTTCGCGCTGGCCGTCGTACGCGTGGCTGCTGACCTCCACGCCGTAACTCAGCGTGATGTCGTGCTTGAAGGTCCACGCGTGCTCGAGGCGCGCGCTCCACAGGGCGCTGGTGCCGAAGCCGCGCTCGTTGTACATGCCGCCGGACACCGAGACGCGCTGCTGCAGCCCCATGTCGCCCTTCTTCCACAGCGTCAACTGGTGCATGACGGTCGCCGCGGCCGCGTAGTCGCGGCCCGGGCTGAAGTAGGGCGCGTCCTTGCGCGTGTTGCTGCTGGTGCCGAGATCCAGCGATACGTTGACCTGCTGGGTGGCGGTCGTGTACACGCGCTGCGTGGCGGTCGCCGTGATCTCCTGGTGGAAGTTCGAATCGCTGTAGCGGCTCACGCCGTAGCTCAGCTTGACCTCGCGACGGTCGTTCTGGCGATACACCACCGACACGTTCGCCGAGCGGCCCCAGATGTGCGCGGCGTACGCCTTCCACGGCAGTGAGTTGTCGTTGGAGTCGAGCCCGCCGCTGACCGTCCAGTAGTCGTTCAGCGCGTACGCGATCGATCCGCGGCCGCCCGTGCGTCCGTCCCCGCCGAGCGAGCGCGTGACTTCGCCCAGCACGGTGAGCGGCCCGTGCCGGTAGTCGCCGCCGATGCCCGTGCGCGTGCGGCTGACGCTGCCGCCGTCGGTTTGCGCATGGCCGTAGAACGTGTGCGCGAAGACCCGCCAGTTGTCGCCGAACGGTTGCGAATAGAGGTAGCTGTCCGACGTGAAACTGTTGTCGGCCAGTGCGCTGTTGCCGTGCTCGAAGCTCAGGTCGGTGGTGAACACCGGGCTGCGGTACGCGTTGTAGTCGCGCTTGAAGCCCCGCACGGCGCCGCTGTCCGGGAACGTGTTGTCCAGCGTCTGGTCGACGTACTTCGCGGTCGCGTAGTCGTCTGCCGTGAGCGATGCGCGACCGAGGCCCGCGAGCATCTCGACGCTGTCGGGGTGGTCGGTCAGCGACGCGCGATACATCGCGATCGCCTGGCGCGGATGCGCCTGGCCGGACACCGCGTCGGCATGCGCGGCGCGCACCTCCGCGTTGAACGGCACCTCCTTCTCGAGCTCTTCGAGTGCGGCGATCCCTTCATCGGGGTGACCCGTGAAGATCAGGTATTGCGCACGCAGCCGGTAGTAGCGCAGATAGTCGCTTTCTCCGGGACCGACGTTGGTCACCTGCTTGGCCGGCGGAAGCGTCGCGCCCATGTCGTCGAGCGCCTGCTTTGCGTCCGCCGCGCGTCCCTGGTCGACGTACGACCAGAACAGCCCTTCGCGCAGTTCGATCGGACGCGTGCGCTCGCCGTACTGGAAGCCGCGGGTCGCGCGATCCGTCGGTGACGCGGTCGCCTGCTTCAGTGCGCGCTGGTACACGGCATTCGCCTTGACCGGTTCGCTCAGGTACAGGTAGGCGTCGCCCACGGCTGCCAGCGCGTCGATCGAGATTTCCGCGTTGGACGGAATCGTCTCGAACGTCGCGACGGCCTGCTTCATGTCGCCGCGTGCCGCAAGGGCGATCGTCCGGTCGCCCGCGAGCGCAGTCCTGACCGGCGTGTACTCGGGCGTGGCCGGTATCCGCTTGTCGAGGTCGTCTGCCGCGCGCAGCGCGTTGTCGATCCCGTCGAAGCGGTCGGGGCTCGTCATCGAGCGCGACTTGTCGCGGCCGCCGCGCACCTGCTGGCGAATCGACAGTTCTTCCAGTTGCGCGATGTCGACGGCGGAGAACGCATCGGGGCGGGCCTTCGCTTCGTCGAGCGCCTTGACCGCGCCGCCGCTCGCCGCGAGGCCGAACACGTCGTTGCGCACGGTCTCGACGTCGGCGGTACGCAGATTCGGCGCCTGGGCATTCGGTGTTTCGACGTCCGGGCCCTGCGATCGCTGTGTCGGCTCGCCGGGCAGCTGGGCGCCGGGCGTTTGCGAGTTCGGCGCCGGGGACGACGGCGGCGGCGAGCCCGGCATCTGGGGAACGGGCGCGGGCGAATTCGGCATCGGGGTGCCGGAGACCTGCGCGGTTTGCGTCGGCGCAAGCGGCGGCATGGCGGGTGCGGGTCGTTCGATCTTCGGCGGGGTGTCCGAAGGCGGCGCGACCGGCGCCGGCGAAGGGGATGCGGACGCGTCGGACGCCGTCGAGGCGGCAGGCGTCGGTGCTTCGGGCGGGCGGGCGTTCTCGGCCTGCGCAAGCAGCATCGGCGCGGTCGATGTCTGCGCGACCGGTGCCGGCGTGTTCACCGTCTCCGGCGAACGTGCACCCGGCGCGGCGGCGCTCGATGGCGGCGCCTCCGGTTCCACCACGACCGTGGTCGGCAGGGTCGGCTGCTGCGGGGTCGATGCCTGCGCGATCTGCATCGACGCATCCGACGCCCGCGCGATCGGCGTCGGCTCATGAGGGGGCGGGGCCACCTCGGCCTGGGCAATCTGGATCGACACGACCATCGGCTGCCCACCGCGCGGCACCGCGTCCGGGGCGCCGTGGGTCCCGGCGAATTCGTTGACGCGGCCCGTTTCCGGATCGCCGTCGGCGGAGAAGCAGGGGCCGGACGCGACGAGCAGCAACACCAGCGGCGCATGCAGGAGGAGCCGTCGGTTGGACGGAGCGACGGTGGTGCATTGTTGTTTCCGATTGTTGTCCACGAGGTGTCCTCCTATTGACACGATCACGTCGGTTGTCCGTGTGACGACGCACGTCGTCGCACGTCGCGCGGCCGGGCTGCGAGTGCCCGGCGATGCGGACCCGACTTACAGCCGGTTGCGGATCGCCTGACCGAGCAATGCACGCGATTCGCTGTTCTTGGGGTCGATCGCGAGTGCCCGGCTCGCGTTTTGTTCCACGCAGTCCCATTCGTCGATCACCGCGCACGAGCGCGCCTTCGCCAGCGCACGCGCGCTTTCCAGCTCCGCGTGCATGATGCTGGCCGTCTGCATGCGCATGGTGTCGCTGCCGTCCGGCCGGGGCTTGGGCGCGAAGTCCATGCGCCTGCTCGTGCCGGCCAGCGCTTCGGCACGCTGCGCACGGTGCGCGGCGCCGTGCCGCGTGGCGGCGCGACCGTTGGCCGATGCCGCATGCGTACCGGCCGCGAGCGTCACGGGCGGCGCATGCGCCGACTGCCGCTGTTTCACGACGGCTTGGGGGGCGGGCTGCCGCGCGGCTTTCGGTTCGACCGCGAGCGAGACGGGCGGCACGGTGGATACCTCGGGCGCGGCCGACGTCGACGCAACCTGCGACGGCGGCGCGGGCGGCGAGGCCGGCGTGCGTGTCGACGCTGCCCCGGGCTCGGCCGATGTTCCGGACGTGCCCGTTGCGGGTGCGTGCGAGGCAAGGGCCATGATCGCGTTGCGGGTTTTCCCGACGGCGGTTCCGATCGCGCCGGAGATGTCGTGCGTCACGCTCGCATGGCCGACCGTCGTGTCCCGTTCGGCGTACGCGAAGAGGCCGAAGATCGCGGCGAATGCGGCGAAGCTGAGCGCCGCGTTCTTTCCAGGACCCCAGGAGGGTTTCGGCTGGTGGGCGGGCGAGCCGTCCTGTCGTTCTGCACGAGTCATTCATGTCTCCTCGATTCGATACGTTGTGGTGTAAGACGTGATGCGGTTCGCTCAGGTGGCGCTCACCATTTCAACTGCGTGGTCAGCGCACCCGTTTCGACGATCGCGAACTGGGTCGCGCCCTGATAGGTTCCTTCGACCCGGTAGCTCGCATCGGGCACGCTGAACAGGCAACGCGACCCCGATGCATTGAATTCGACGAGCACGCGGCCATGTCGCCGCAGGCGCACCTGGACGTTGGCGAGCGGCTGCCCCGTCTTGGCTGAAGCAAACGACACGCCCAGGTTGTACGGCCGTCCGTCGGGCGGTAGCGGTGCCGTACCGTCGATCCGCGCATCGCCGCAGATATACGAAATGACGTAGCGATCCGCACCCGGGCCGGATGCAGGGGCGGGCGCGGACGCGGACGGCTGGGACGCGAGCGTCTGGGCCATCGCATTCATGCTGAGCGCGCAGATGAAGACGCTCAGCAAAGGGCGAGCATGCTGTCGAAACGAGGAAGACATTGCAACCTCCCGTCCGGAATCAATGGCGAGCATTTATTCCGAGTCAGATTTGCCAACGTTCTTTTTGCGACACGCTATTGATACACGATGGACTTTGAACCAACAACCGCGTGTGGCCTGAATGGGACGACGTTAAATATCCTATTTAAATAGGATTGCGACGGATTCGTATGATTCCATTAACTATGAAGAAAGTCGATATTGCCGAATATGAATATTGCTAGTCGGTAGCGATGATCCGCCACGCATTGAATCACGTCGGACGTATCGCCATTCGTGCCGAAAAATAACGACTGATAAAAGGAATTTTTGCGGCTGTGTTCCGGAAAAATTGAAATCGATCCAGATACAGGTCGCACGATATGAAATGCGGGGGAGGCGTTGTTGGTATTTTAGATTGTTACAGGTAAATCGAAACTTTTAATTTGTTCTGTAACAGGGTATTTCTGTCCTGATAATCAGACGGAAAATGCCGATGTGCAATGCCGGACGTAAAAAGTTCATCCACGGGATGCAAACGATTGCGAATCATCTGATATCGATTACGCGTCCGGCACGGTCATTTTTCAGGCTAAAGCGGGATCGTTGCTTGCTACCGGAAAGCGGGGCGTGTAATCCGGGAAGCGACGCGGCGCGAATGGATGCGCACACCGGATTGTCGCCAACCGTGCTTGCGTTCGCGTCGTCCGCGGGAACGACGCGAACGCGGCGATCAGCGGCTGCCGCCCGCGCTGCGCCGGGCGATGCGCATCGCCGGTGCGGCCGCGGGTTCGGCCGCGCCGGCTGCACCGTCGACCGCCGTGCGCGGCCGGTTCATGATGTAGGTCCACAGTTGCTCGGCCGCGAGCCCGCGCTTGCGGGCCGATCGGTACAGGCGGATTTCGAGCTCGGTGATCCAGTCGCCGGAACCTGCGCACACGAGCGTGCCTTCCGCGAGTTCCTTCGCGACGCAGCTTTCCGGCAGCCAGCCGATCCCGTGCCCGGCCACGACCATGCCCTTCAGGGCCTCGGACATGTGCGTCTCGAAGCAGCGGTGCAGCACGTACGGCTCGGTGGCATTCAGCAGCAGCATCTCGACGATGTTGCCGAGAAACGCGCCCGACGAATACGCGAGCAGCGGCAGCGGTGCATCGGGGGTGCCCGGCAACTGGAACACGGGCTTGCCGCGCGCATCGGGTGTCGACACGGGCAGGATCCGCTCGACGCCGAGGCTGACGAACGGGAAGTGATTCGGGTCGAGCACGATCGGCAGCTGCGGATGGTGATAGCCGAGCAGCAGGTCGCATTCCCCTTCGACGAGCTGCTGCACGCCTTCCGGCACGTTCACCGCGTTGACGCGTGCGGTGACGTGGCCGACCTCGCCGTTGAGCTGCTTGAGCCATTCGGGAAACAGCGTGAAGACGAGCGTGTGGGCCACCGCGAAACGCACGACCTGGTCGCTGGCCGCGAACTGGTCGTAGCCGTTCACGAGATTGCGCGCCGCATACATGCTGCGCAGGATGTCCGCGGCGAGCCCGCGGAACATCTGGCCGGCTGGCGTGAGCGTGATCGGGTTGATGCTCCGGTCCACCAGCTTCGCGTCCATCCAGGTTTCGAGTGCCGCTATTCGTCTGCTGAATGCCGATTGCGTGAGGTGCCGGTTACGCGCGGCCCGGGAAAAGCTCTTGGTATCCGCAAGGCTCAGGAAATCTTCCAGCCACTTTGCTTCCATTTCGATCTTCGCTTTTTATAGTCGGGCGCCTGAAAGGCGGCGGCACCGTTTGCTGCACGAACGTTCTAGCGTACCGCGCCTCGCGCCGCTCGACCCGATGTTTTTTTTCGATGGGTGTCAGTCGAAATATGCATGGGCGTTGTCGGCGGGATTACGGCTGCATAGCGTTGAGGTGCCGGACCCGGCTTAACCGGACAGTTCATCGCGTCGAACTGCCGGTGCGGCCGCAGACGGTACTTCCCCCAGGGCCGGTTGCGCCGTGCGCGTGCCGGCCCGCCTTCTCGTCCTTTCGTTCCGGTGGTCCGATGCGCAGGCGGGCCGTTTTTTTTGTGCAGTGCAGATTGCACATTCGTGACACGCGGGGGAACTATGTTCGAAAGACGCGGCGCAGCATGAACCGTGCGCGCCGGCGACGCACCGTCGTCGCCCGTCGCGTCGGGCGCTGCACCGTGATGGTGCGCAATGCCGCGCGGGCGTGCCCGGCGCGGCGCAAAAACGGGGGGATATCGAGGGGATCGCGCAAGGCACGTTCCTTGCAAAGCATTCATTACGCCGGTCCGGCATGCGCAATGCCGGGGAAAACGATCGATGGAGAAAAGATCGATGAAGCCATTCGATGAAATGCTGCAATCCGGCGACATGGTAAGGGCGCCCTACGCGCGCCTGAAGCAGTGGCTCGACACGCAGAATCCCGCGAGCCTCGCCCAGAAGGCCTACGACGCGGAAGGCGTGTTCCGCAAGACGGGCATCACGTTCGCCGTCTACGGCGACGCGGAGGCCGCCGAGCGGCTGATTCCGTTCGACATCGTCCCGCGCATCATCTCGGGCGCCGAATGGAGCCGGCTGTCGCTCGGCATCGAGCAGCGCGTGATGGCGCTCAACGCGTTCCTCGACGACATCTACCACCGCCAGGAAATCGTGCGCGCGGGCATCGTGCCGAAGCACCTGATCGCGCACAACGAAGCGTTCATCCCGGAAATGATCGATTTCCGGCCGCCCGGCAACGTTTACACGCACATCATCGGCGTGGACATCGTGCGCACCGGCGAGAACGAATTCTATGTGCTGGAGGACAACGCGCGCACGCCGTCCGGCGTGTCGTACATGCTGGAAAACCGCGAGACGATGATGCAGCTCTTCCCGGAGCTGTTCCAGCAGGTGAAGGTGCGCCCGGTCGAGACTTATCCGCAGATGCTGCGCCAGTCGCTCGCGGCCGTGTGCCCGCCGGGCGGCAACGCCGACAACCCGACCGTCGCCGTGCTCACGCCCGGCATCCACAATTCCGCGTACTACGAACATTCGTTCCTCGCCGACCAGATGGGCGTGCATCTCGTCGAGGGCAGCGACCTGCAGGTGATCGACGGTCGCGTCGCGATGCGCACGACCGAAGGCTTCCAGCCGATCGACGTGCTGTATCGCCGCGTCGACGACGCGTTCCTCGATCCGCTCACGTTCCGCCCCGATTCGGTGCTCGGCGTCGCGGGGATCATGGACGTGTACCGCGCGGGCAACATCACGATCGCGAACGCGCCCGGCACCGGCATCGCCGACGACAAGGCGATCTACTCGTACATGCCGGAGATCGTCGAGTTCTACACGGGCCGCAAGGCGCTGCTGGAGAACGTGCCGACCTGGCGCTGCGGCGAGGCCGACAGCCTGAAATACGTGCTCGACCATCTCGACGAACTGGTCGTGAAGGAAGTGCACGGCTCGGGCGGCTACGGGATGCTGGTCGGGCCGTGCGCGTCGAAAGCCGAGCTCGAAGCCTTTGCCGCGAAGCTGCGCGCGCGCCCCGCGAACTACATCGCGCAGCCGACGCTCGCGCTGTCCACGACGCCGATCCTGACCGAAGCCGGCCTCGCGCCGCGCCACGTCGACCTGCGGCCGTTCGTGCTGGTGTCGGATCGCATCCGCATCACGCCGGGTGGGCTGACGCGCGTCGCGCTGAAGGAGGGATCGCTCGTCGTCAACTCGAGCCAGGGCGGCGGCACCAAGGACACCTGGGTGCTGGCCGACTGAGCCGGACGCGACCGCGCGCCCCGCGACCGGGGCGCCAACCGAACGAAGACGGAGTGGACACGAGATGCTTCTGGGACGTACTGCAAGCGGTCTCTACTGGATGTACCGCTATATCGAGCGCGCGGAGAACATCGCGCGCATCGTCGATGCCGGGCTGCGGATGGCGCTCACGCGCACGTCCGACGCGCCGGCCGAATGGTCGTCGGTGCTCGTCAGCTCGGGCACGGACGACGGCTACCGGCAGAAATACGACGCGTATGCGGCCGATACCGTGACCGACTACCTGCTGCGCGACCGCGACAACCCGTCGAGCGTGCTGTCGTGCATCGACGCCGCGCGCTCGAACGCGCGGATGGTGCGCACGGCGCTCACCCGCGAGGCATGGGAGAGCGTGAACGGCGCGTGGCTCGCGTTGCGCCGCGCGCTCGCGCAGCCGGTGCCGGAGAGCGAACTGCCGGCCGTGCTCGACCAGGTGAAGCGCGAAACCGCGCTGATCCTCGGCAGTTTCTACAGCACGATGCTGCGCAACGAGATCTTCGATTTCGCGCAGATCGGCGCGTTCGTCGAGCGCGCCGACAACACCGCGCGGATCATCGACGTGAAATACCACCTGCTGCTGCCGTCGGTGTCGCACGTCGGCACGATCCTCGACAACTACCAGTGGGAGACGATCCTGCGCTGCGTCGCCGCGCACCGTTCGTACCGCTGGGTGTACGACGTGCAGTACAAGCCGATGAACATCGCCGACTACCTGATCCTGAACGGCCGCATGCCGCGTTCGCTGCGTTATTGCTACGGGCGCGTCGTGTCGAGCCTGAACCTGCTCGCAAAGGATTACGGTGTGACACACCCGTGTCACGACACGGCCACGAAGATCCTGCAAATGCTGTCCGACACCTCGGTCGAGCGGATCTTCAAGAGTGGCCTGCACGAGTTCCTGACCGACTTCATCGGCCGCAACAACAGCCTCGGGCTCGAAATCGCCCAGGCTTACAACTTCGACTGAGACTTGCCATGCGACTCGCCATCCGACACATCTCGCGTTATCAGTTCGACGATCAAGCCACCCATGCGCTGCAACGGCTGCGGCTGCGCCCGCAGTCGGGCCCCGGGCAGACGGTGCGCGCGTGGCAGGTCACGATCGACGGCGTCGAGCCGTCGCTGTCCTATGCCGACGGGCTCGGCAACCGGATCGACCTCGTGCGGCACGACCGCGGCGCGAAGGCCGAGATCGTCGTCATCGCGGCCGGCGTCGTCGAGACGCAGGACCGCGCGGGCATACTCGGTCATCCTGAAGGCTATGCGCCGCCGTGGATCTTCGAGCGCGAAACGGCGCTGACGAAGGCCGGCGACACCGTGCGTGCGCTGGCGCAAGCGCTGCCGATCGAGCCGCACAGCCTCGACGCGCTGCACTGGCTGATGACGGAAGTGCACGACCGCATCGCGTATGCACCGAACCTGGCCGCCGACGCCCCCGTCGACGCGGAAACCGCGCTGCAAAGCGGCGAGGGCACGAGCCGCGACCATGCGCATGCGTTCATCGCGGCCGCGCGCGTGCTGAAGATTCCCGCGCGCTATATCTCGGGCTACGTGCTGGCGGACAGCGCGATGCAACGCATCGCCGACGCGAAGCAGAACGCGGGCGACGTCGAGCAGGAAGAAGCGCTCGCGCTGCAGAGCGGCGAGGGCATGCAGCAGGTGCTCGGCGCGTCGCATGCGGCGCAGTCGCAGTCACAGTCCCAGTCCCAGTCGCAATCGCAGTCGCAGGGAATGCCGCAGCCGGCGCACGGCGCGCAGTCGCAGGCGGCCGGGCTGACGCAGCAGCCGGCCGGCCATGCGTGGGCCGAGGCGTATGTGGAAGGGCTCGGCTGGGTCGGGTTCGATCCGTTCATGAATCGCTGCCCGGACGAGCGCTACGTGCGCATCGCGGTCGGCCTCGACTATCGCGACGCGCAGCCGGTGACGGGGCTCGGCGCGACGGCCGTCGGTGTCGAGATCAGCGTCGTGCAGACGCCCGAGCTCGTCTGACCTCGCGCACGTTTTCGCCGAATCCGCCAGGCCGGGGTGCCGCGTCGCATCGAGCGCGACGCGGCGCGCGGCTGGCCCAACCCGAACCGAGCTCCCATGTCCATCCACGTCGCGCTGCATCACACCACCCGCTATCGCTACGACCGGCTCGTCAACCTCGGCCCGCAGGTCGTGCGCCTGCGGCCCGCGCCGCACTGCCGGACGCCGATCCTCGCGTATTCGATGACGGTCGAGCCCGCGCAGCACTTCATCAACTGGCAGCAGGACCCGTTCTCGAACTATCTCGCGCGGCTCGTGTTTCCGGAGCGCACCGAGCACTTCGAGATCACGATCGATCTCGTCGCCGAGATGTCGGTGTACAACCCGTTCGACTTCTTCCTCGAAGCCAGCGCGGAGCAGTACCCGTTCAGCTATGACGACGCGCTGAAGACCGAGCTCGCGCCGTATCTCGTGTGCGATCCGCAGACGAGCGCGTCGCCGCTGTTCCGCGCGTATCTCGACGGCGTCGACCGCACGCCGGCCGGCACCGTGAACTTCCTCGTCGCGCTGAACCAGCAACTGCAGCACGACATCGGCTATCTCGTGCGGATGGAGCCGGGCGTGCAGACGCCCGAGCAGACGCTCGAACTGGCCTCGGGCTCGTGCCGCGACAGCGCATGGCTGCTCGTGCAGCTGTGCCGCCATCTCGGCATCGCCGCGCGCTTCGTGTCGGGCTACCTGATCCAGCTCACGCCCGATGTGAAATCGCTCGACGGCCCGAGCGGCACGTCGGTCGACTTCACCGACCTGCATGCGTGGTGCGAGGTGTACCTGCCGGGTGCCGGCTGGATCGGCTTCGACCCGACTTCGGGCCTGCTCGCCGGCGAGGGCCACATTCCGCTGGCCTGCACGCCGCAGCCGACCAGCGCCGCGCCGGTCGAGGGGCTGATCGACGAGTGCGAGGTGTCGTTCGAGCACGAGATGACCGTGACGCGCGTGTACGAATCGCCGCGCGTGACGAAGCCGTACACGGAATCGCAATGGGACGGCGTGCTGGCGCTCGGCATGCAGGTGGATGGCGCGCTGGCGGCCGGCGACGTGCGGCTCACGCAGGGCGGCGAGCCGACCTTCGTGTCGATCGACGATCGCGACGGCGCCGAGTGGAACACCGACGCGCTCGGCCCGACCAAGCGCGGCTATGCAACCGAACTCGTGCAGCGGCTGCGCGCGGAATACGGCGACGGCGGCTTCCTGCATTTCGGGCAGGGCAAGTGGTACCCGGGCGAGCAACTGCCGCGCTGGGCGCTGTCGATCTTCTGGCGCGCGGACGGCCAGCCCGTATGGCACGATCCGTCGCTGTTCGCCGACGAGCGCGAGCCGTCCGCGTATACGACCGACGACGCGAAGCGCTTCATCGACGCGCTCGCCGCGCGGCTGAACCTGACCGGCGAATTCATCCGGCCCGGCTACGAGGACGTCTGGTACTACCTGTGGCGCGAGCGCCGGCTGCCGGTCAACGTCGACCCGTTCGATTCGCGTCTCGACGACGAGCTCGAACGCGCGCGGCTGCGCAAGGTGTTCGAGCAGCAGCTCGACAGCGTGGTCGGCTACGTGCTGCCGGTCAAGCGTACGGAAGCTGCGCCCGGCCTCGACGGCCCGCGCTGGCAGACGGGCCCGTGGTTCTTCCGCGACGAGCGGATGTACCTCATGCCCGGCGATTCGCCGATGGGCTATCGGCTGCCGCTCGATTCGCTACCGTGGGCGAGCCGCGCCGACTATCCGTACCTCGTCGAGCGCGACCCGTTCGCGCCGCGTGACGCGCTGCCGGATGCCGCCGCGATCCGCGCGCGCTACGCAGGGCCGGCCGATGCGCCGCGCTACCTGTCCGGCGTGCATCGCGAGGCATCCGCGCAGACCGTGATGCAGTGGCGCGACGACGGCACGGCCGGCAACGGCCGGCCGGCCGCGCGCGACCCGGGTCGCCAGCCCGAGCGCTTCGAATCGGCCGCATGGATCACGCGCACTGCGCTGTGCGTCGAAGTGCGCAACGGCATCCTGTACCTGTTCATGCCGCCGCTCGCCGCGCTCGAGGATTATCTCGAGCTGCTCGGCGCGATCGAGCTGACCGCGCATGCGCTGGGCGTGAAGCTCGTCCTGGAAGGCTATCCGCCGCCGCGCGACGCGCGGCTGAAGCTGCTGCAGGTGACGCCCGATCCCGGCGTGATCGAGGTGAACATTCATCCGGCCAGCAACTTCGACGAACTCGTCGATCACACCGAATTCCTGTACGACGCCGCGTGGCAGTCGCGGCTGTGCAGCGAGAAGTTCATGGTCGACGGCCGCCACGTCGGCACGGGCGGCGGCAACCACTTCGTGCTCGGCGGCGCGACGCCGGCCGACAGCCCATTCCTGCGCCGCCCGGACCTGCTCGCGAGCCTGATCGCGTACTGGCACAACCATCCGTCGCTGTCCTACCTGTTCTCCGGGCTCTTCATCGGGCCGACGAGCCAGGCGCCGCGTGTCGACGAGGCGCGCAACGACCAGCTCTACGAGCTCGACATCGCGTTCGCCGAGATCCAGCGCAACAAGCTGCTGTTCGGGCAGGACATGCCGCCGTGGCTCGTCGACCGCGTGCTGCGCAACCTGCTGATCGACGTGACCGGCAACACGCACCGCAGCGAGTTCTGCATCGACAAGCTGTATTCGCCGGACTCGTCGACCGGCCGGCTCGGCCTGCTCGAACTGCGCGCGTTCGAGATGCCGCCGCATGCGCGGATGAGCATCGTGCAGCAATTGCTGCTGCGCGCGCTGGTCGCGCGTTTCTGGGCTGCGCCGTACACGACGCCGCTCACGCGCTGGGGTACCGCGCTGCATGACCGCTTCATGTTGCCCGCGTTTCTTCAGATGGATTTCGACGACGTGCTGACCGAACTGCGCG
Source organism: Burkholderia sp. AU31652 (assembly GCF_002223155.1). Classification (NCBI taxonomy): domain Bacteria; kingdom Pseudomonadati; phylum Pseudomonadota; class Betaproteobacteria; order Burkholderiales; family Burkholderiaceae; genus Burkholderia; species Burkholderia sp. AU31652. Next base: position 1,302,638 of record NZ_NKFG01000005.1, read on the forward strand.
ACGCCGGCTTCGCGTTCGATCCGGCGTGGTTTGCGCCGCACTTCGAATTCCGCTTCCCGCTGTTCGGCCAGATCGCGGTGAACGGCATGGAGCTGTCGCTGCGGGGCGCGCTGGAGCCGTGGCACGTGATGGGCGAGGAGGGCGCGCCCGGCGGCACGGTGCGCTACGTCGATTCGTCGGTCGAACGGCTCGAAGTGCGCGTAACGGGGCTGAACGACAACCGGCACGTCGTGACGGTCAACGGCCGCGCGCTGCCGCTGCAGCCGACCGGCACCGTCGGCGAATACGTCGCGGGCGTGCGCTACAAGGCGTGGTCGCCGCCGTCCGCGCTGCATCCGACCCTCGGCGTGCACGCGCCGCTCACGTTCGACATCGTCGATACGTGGCTGCAGCGCTCGCTCGGCGGTTGCCGCTATCACGTCGCGCATCCGGGCGGGCGCAACTACGCGACGTTCCCGGTCAATGCGTACGAAGCCGAGAGCCGCCGGCTTGCACGCTTCGTCGAGATGGGGCATACGCCGGGGCGCATGGATGTCGCGGCGGCCGCGCCGAGCCGCGAATTCCCGTTCACGCTCGACCTGCGGCGGCCGTGACCGGACGATGACGACGCGGATGACGATGCGCGGTTCGCGATACCCGGCGGTTTCGGTCGCTGGCGGCCCCGCCGGAATGCTAGGATGCGGGCAGATTGCGGCCGCGCGCCGCGCCCCGCCGCCCGGGTGGCGGCGCGCGTGCGCGGCCGCGCCCTGACGACGGAACGACATCGTGCCGCCCATTGACACCGATCATCTCGCCGCCCTCGACGCGATGCCCACGCTTTTCGATACCGGCGCGCAGCCGGATGCCGCGGAACTGGCCGCCGCGCTTGCGGCGCCGGCTGCCGCCGGCCGCTACGACGAACTGCGCGGCAGCGCGGCCGGCCTGAACGCGCCTGCGCTCGCGCCCGCGTGGCGCAGCTTCTTCACGTCGATCGGCAGCGACGGCGTGGCCGACCTCGATCGCCGCGCCGACGCGCTGCACCGGCGCATGCGCGAGAACGGCCTGTTCTATCAACTGCACGAGCAGCGCGCCGGCGACGGCGCGGCCGGCCCGTGGTCGCTCGACCTGCTGCCGCTGATCGTCACGCCCGAGGACTGGGTCGCGATCGAGCGCGGCGTGCTGCAGCGCGTGCGGCTGCTCAACGCGACACTGGCCGACCTGTACGGGCCGCAGACGATCCTCGAACGCGGGCTGCTGCCGCCCGCGCTCGTCACCGGGCATCCCGGCTACCTGCGCGCGATGCGCGGCGCGCGCGTGCCGGGCGATACCTGGCTGCACGTCGTCGCGTTCGACCTTGCGCGCGGCCCGGACGGGCAGTGGCGGATCGTCGCGCAGCACACGCAGGGCGCGGCCGGCCTCGGCTACCTCCTCGAAAACCGCCTGATCGTGTCGCGGCTCTTTCCGCGCGGGTTTCGCGGGCTGCGCGTGCAGCGGCTCGCGTCCGCGTACCGCGCGCTGTTGCAGAGCATGCAGGCGCTCAGCCCGGCTCGCAAGAATTCGCGGATCGTGCTGCTCACACCGGGGCCGCACAGCGCGACCTATTTCGAGCATGCGTATCTCGCGCGCTACCTCGGCCTCACGCTCGTCGAAGGCGGCGACCTGACCGCGCGCGACAACCGCGTGTTCCTGAAGACGCTGAGCGGGCTCGAGCCGGTGCACGGCATCCTGCGGCGCGTCGACGATGCATGGCTCGATCCGCTCGAACTGCGGACCGATTCGATGCTCGGCGTGCCGGGGTTGCTGCAGGCCGTGCGCGCGGGCAACGTGCTGCTCGCGAACGCGCCGGGCTCGGGCTTTCTCGAATCACCGGCGATGCTCGGCTTCATGCCGCGCCTGGCGGAAGGGCTGCTCGGCGAAACGCTGACGCTGCCGGCCGTGCATTCGTGGTGGTGCGGTGAAGCGGCCGCGTGCGACGACGCGCTGCCGCAGCTCGCGCGCGGCATCGTCAAGGCATCCTATCCACCGGACGTGCAGGAAGGCGGCGCATTCGAGCCGGTGATCGGCGCGCGGCTCACGCAGGCGCAGCTGGCCGAGTGGCGCGCGCGGATTCTCGCGCGGCCCGAGCACTACACGGTGCAGGCCGACCTGCCGCTGTCGCAGGCGCCGACCTGGCCGCGCCACGACGCACCCGACAGCAACGGCGGCGCGCGCATCGTGCCGAAGCCGGTGCTGCTGCGCGTGTTCGCACTTGCCGACGGTGCGCAGCGCTGGCGGCTCCTGCCCGGCGGGCTGTCGCGGGTCGGCACGCGCGACACGCTGTTCAACGCGCCGATGCCGCGCGGCGGCAGCACCGTCGATACGTGGGTGATGACCGAAGGCATCGTCGATTCGACGACGCTGCTGCAGACGCACCTCGGCCCCGACGATCTCGTCGAACGCCCGCGCGCGATCGCGAGTCGTGCGGCTGAAAACCTGTTCTGGCTCGGCCGTTATACCGAACGCGCAACCAACCTGATGCGCCTCGCGCGTGCCGCGCTCGAACGGCTGCGCGGCGAGGACGACGTCGACAGCCCCGCGCACCTGGAACTGCTCGACACGTTGTGCCGCGACACGGGCCTGATCGCGGCCGACGCGCCGAACGCCGTCGATGCGCCGCGCGCGTTCCAGCACGCGCTCGCGACGTCGCTGACGCGCGGCGCGGATCGCACGTCGGGCATTGCGTCCTGCCTGTTCGGCATGCGTGGCGCGGCCGCCGCGATCCGCGAGCGACTGTCGAGCGATCAGTGGCGGCTGATCGACGACGCGACTCAACTGTTCGCGGACAGCGCGGGCCTGCCGGAAGCCGAGGAGCAGATCGGCAACGAGGCCCTGCAGTTGCTGGAGCGCCTCGGCCTGCTGCTTGGCGCGATCACGGGCGCGCAGACCGACAACATGACGCGCGACGACGGCTGGCGCTTGCTGTCGATCGGCCGGCAGATCGACCGGCTGGACTTCCTGTGCAGCGTGCTGAAGGCGGCCTTCGACGAAGGCGCGGTGCACCGGCAGGACGGCTTCGAGCTCGTGCTGGAACTGTTCGACAGCACGATCACGTTCCGTTCGCGGTTTCAGCGCGGCTTCGACGTCGCGCCGCTGCTGTCGCTCGTCGTGCTCGATACCGACAATCCGCGCTCGCTCGGCTGGGTCGTGCAGGCGCTGCGCGGCCGGCTGACGAAGGTCGAGCGCAGCGAAGGCTACGCGCTGTCCGAGCTGGCCGAGACGATTCCCGACGTCCCCGCGTGGTCGCTGCACGAGCTGTGCGAGACCGCCGACGGCGGCCGGCACGACAAGCTGCTCGAAGCGCTCGACACGACGGTGAAGGCAGTATGGGAATTGTCGAACCGGATCGGCGAACGCTATTTCAGCCACGTGCGCGAGGCGGGCAGGACGTTATGGTGACGAAGAAAGGCGCGGCGAAAGCGCCGCACGGTTCCGGCAATGCGCGGAACGCATCGGCACCGCCATCGGCGCCGGCCGCAAAGGCCGACGGTGCGCCCGGCCGGTTGCTGCGCGTCACGCACGACACCGAATACCGTTACGCGGCGCGCGTCGAATCGGCGCAGCACCAGGCACGCCTGCAGCCGCTCGTCACGCCGCGCCAGCAGGTGCTGTCGTTCGCGCTCGACATCGACCCCGCGCCGGAATCGGTCGGGACCGAGATCGATGCATTCGGCAACGCGCGCGCGTCGTTTGCGTTGAACCAGCCGCACGATGCGCTGCTCGTGCGCAGTTGCAGCACGGTACGCGTGACGCCGCCGGTGTGGTCGCGCGGGGCGCGCGGCGAGCCGCCGCCCGCCATCGCGAAACCCGACGCGAAACAGGCGATGGCGTGGGAAGCCGTGCGCGACCGCTTGCGGTTCCGCGCAGGGCAGCCTTACGACGCGGCGAGCGAATTCGTGTTCACGTCGCCGCATGTCATGTGCGATCCCGAACTCGCCGCGTATGCGGCCGCGAGCTTCACGCCGCAACGGCCGCTCGTGCAGGCCGCGTGGGAACTGATGCGGCGCGTGCATGCCGATTTTGCGTATACGCCGAATAGCACCGACATCACGACGTCGGCGCTCGATGCGCTGCGCTTGCGCAAGGGTGTGTGCCAGGATTTCGCGCACGTGATGATCGGCGCGCTGCGCTCGCTCGGGCTGGCCGCGCGTTACGTGAGCGGCTACCTGCTCACGCAGCCGCCGCCCGGGCAGCCGAGGCTGATTGGCGCCGACGCATCGCATGCATGGGTCGAGGTGTACGACCCGGCATGGCCCGAGGACAACGGCTGGCTGCAGCTCGACCCGACCAACGATCGCGCGCCGGGCGACGACTACGTGATGCTGTCGATCGGCCGCGACTATGCGGACGTGACGCCGTTGCGCGGCGTGATTCGCGGCGGCGGCGCGGATCAGGAGCTGAAGGTCGGGGTGACGGTGGAGCCGCTCGATGTCGTTTGACGCGGGTTCGCCGATCGGAGCGGTCGGTTGTTGATCGCGTGTCTGCAGGCGCGTACGTTCGTGACGGCTGCGAACCGGACGGTCCATGCGCGCGGCTCGGAAGACACTTCGTACTCGACCGTGAGACATGACCGGAAAGTCACGTGTCATTCCGTTCGATTGAATCGGACGAGTTCAATTCTGTAGGAAAAGAGAAAACTGCACTTGTGCGCTGGTGCGCGGATTTCCGATGATCCGCATCTGCGTTCACGTCGCGTCAGCTTGAATGACTGGCGGCGGAACGGCAGAACAACACCAAACCGCGCGCAGGAGCCAGGGTGACCCAGCTTTATCCCGAACATCGATCGGCGACAGACGAACCCGTCGCACGGTTGATCGATGCCACCGAGTCGGACAGCACCGGAACGCCACGCAAGCCTCCACCGATCGTCGTCGGCCGAGGCGACGGGGTGTCGATGTGGACGAAAGACACTCGGCTGATCTGCATCAAGCAAATGCCGTTGCCCGGTATCGTCATCTTCGTCCATGGTGTGAATTCCGAAGGCGAATGGTTCGAGGCGGCGGAGCAAGGATTGTGCGACGGCCTGAATCGCCGGCTCGGGCGGCTGGACGATCAACTGAAGTATCGCGGCATTGCTGCCGGGCAGTTGGTGCCGGCGAAGTACACGGAAAGCGTGACGCCGGACGGTTTTCTGAACCCGAAGCTGCTTGCGGATAACTACGTCAAGGCCGATCCGTCGTTTTCACCGGTCATTCATTTCCGGTGGGGCTATCGGGCAACCGCCGCAGAGCTGAAAGAGTATGGCGACAAGATCTTTCTGAACGAGAAGGACTACTGGGGCGGCGGCCCGTTCACGAACGGTTGCGCGAGCCTGCCCGATCTCTGGCACGGCGGCCTCGACGACCGCGCGGCCGGGTGGTTGACCGTCCAGGGGATCAACCCGACCAATCGACCGCTGTATCGCGCGCCGCCCCGCGCGTATGGCGTGCTCGCGGCGTTGCGCCTTGCGAGGTTGATCGAGTCGATCCGCCGCATGCAGGCCGACGTGCCGATTACCGTCGTGTGCCATAGCCAGGGCAACATCGTGGGCCTTGCCGCGGCCTTCTTCGGCGATGCGCTGCCCGACGTCGAAGATCCGTGGGGACGTAGCGGGCATTGCGTGGCCGACGCCTACGTGCTGGCGAATGCGCCGTACAGTCTTGCGCGCGCAGACGGCCCGAATCCATCCGATACGTTCATGGATACCTGGTCGCAACGCGCGACCAGGGACGGCAGCGGTCGTCGCGGGCGGCAGACCTACGCCGCGCGCACGAAAACGTTCGGCAAGTTTCTGTCGATCATCGGCACGCGGAAGGCCTATGAACTTCCCGCAGACAAGATCGATGAAGACATGGCGAACGAACGGGTATCGCCGACCAGCAAGCGGTCTTATGCCGCACACGAGGATCGGGTACGCCACGGCCTGAACGGGTCGACGTATGGTCGCGTCACCGCGTATTGCTGTCCGCACGACCAGGTGATTTCGGCCGTCACGGTTCAAGGCATCGGCTGGCGCGGCATCGACGAGAACGAGCTGAACGATATCAGCGTCCCCGGCGTGCTGACGCAGCGCGTCTTTGCCTCCGGCTTCCACGTCGGCGTGCAGGAGAAATATTGGTATTGGGAAGATGACTGGCGGCATGTACAGAAGGGAAAGACGTCGGGCTTCTGGTATCCGCCTTCACCGCCTGCCAAATTCAACCTCATCGGTGCACTCAAGGGAAACGAGTCCGTGTTCGGGATAGCGGCCACGCTTGCATCCGCGCCGATCATGTTTTTCGTGACCCAGATCAGCTCGACATTGAATATGTTCCGCGTGAACGCCAATCCGCCGGAGGGCTGGGCCGTGGTGGCGGACGCGCCGGCACTCGACGAACCGTTCCCGCCGAAGGCGTTGCGGTTCGGCAAGTGCATCGAAACGAAGGACGGCAATGCGACCAGCGACTTCAACGAAGGCAACGATCCGCCGGCCGCATGGCGCGACGCAAGCAAGAGCGAGGCAGACAAGCGCGCGGACGATCCCTACGATCAGTACGAGGCGAAGAACAATGACAGCGTCGCGCAAGGCACGGCAGAGAGCGAAGCCGGACAGCGTTACGAGGACCGCGCGTTGATGCGGATGGAGGCGCGGCGAACGCTGAATACGGAATGGCTCGATGGCGACGGCCACGTGATCGGCGAGGACGGCAAGAGCGAAATGCCGGAGGGCTACAAGGAATGGCGCGATCAACAGATTGTCGATTGGCTCGATCGTGGCTCGACCAACAGCCCGACGAACCATTCCACGACGATGACCAATCCGGAGCATGCGAAAAAGGCGCTTGCGTACGATGTGGCGATCGGGCGGTGCTACCTGACGCCCGAGCAAATGAAAGCACTACGGATTGAAGCCGATTGGCGGATGGGAGACGGTATTCCCGACGGCAACCCGAACAAGAAATACGCAGAGTACTTTGTACGCGGAGAGCTTGACGAGCTTCCGATGCACGACTGGATACATGCAGAGAGCAGTGAAGGCACGATGCCGGACACGATCACGGATGAACGGGAAGGTCAGTTCTATCTGAACGTCGGGAGAGCAAGATGAAAGCACTGATCGCTACATGGCCGCGACGTGCCGCTGTTTCGGTCGCTGCATGGATGATCGCAGCCGTACTCATGGCTTCGCTGATGGCTCACGTAGAGCAACCGGACCCGACCCAACTGGAAATAGGAGATTGGATGAAACGATTTGTATTCGTGCCCAGCTTGGCTGCGCTCATGGTGCTCCTGTTCACCACGGCCACGGCACGGTCAGCGCACGCGGCACCCGCTACGGAACCCGTAACTCATGCGGTGCTGTCCGCGGAAGAAGTAGCGAAGCCGTTCGTGGCACAAGTTGCAGGTTTGATCTGGTTGAATCCATTGCAACGCATGGACTACCCGACCGAATGGCAATTGTTGTGGACGCAGGGACTCGTGTCTCCGAACAAGAACGACGACATGGTACGGACCGATCCGAAGTCCTTCACAACGCTTCAATCGATTGGCGCGCTGGTATATGGCAACGAAGGTGCAGAAACATTTAGAGGCTTCTATCGTAAGTACATGACCAAGTTCCCGCTGCTGCTTCGCTCACGCTATGCAAGCAACGCGAAATACTTCTACACGGTCAAGCCTGATGACAAGAAAGGCTGGCGCGAACTGGCCGGCATCCGCGTCGAGCTTGCGATTCCGGAAAGACTTGACGCGTCCGAATCGCAAAGCTATTTGCGGGACTCCATTCGAAAGACGTTTTCGATCGGCAATCCGTATTTTCCAACCATGTGGAGCCGAAACACGCTTCCCGATGTCCAGATCACGCAAGGCGGGCCGAACGCCGGCTTCACCTCGCTGAACAGCGCGTTGGACTACCTGCAGGCGAACCCCGACGAGACCGTCTGGGTAGTGAACTGGGACGCACCCAACTTCCCGCCCACGGATGCACAGATCAACGAGAACCTTGTCGTGCTGTTCCTCGCCGGCCCAGCCTTCAACACCGAGCGAGAACCGCTCGCCTGGATCGGCAAGGCCGCAACCGGCAACACGCATGATTTTCCGCCGAAGGTCGGCACGACGCGCACCGTGCAGGCGTGGAAGGCGACCATCGACCAAGCGGCACGCAACGCCGGCGTCGCAGTCCCGGATCTCCATTACATCGTTCACGACGCGGGTAAGGGCAGCGACGCATCATCGTCACGTCTAGCCGTGCTCGGACAGACCTTGACCGAAACCCTTCCCGAATACGACCACCGCAAACAGACCTTCAACACGGCGGCCCTACTCGGTGACATGGGAACCGGCAGCGCATTGACCGACGTCGCGCTCGCCATCGGCCGGATCAATCACTTCGGCGGCAACGCACTCGTCGCCGGCACGACCGATCCGGATCACCCGGTCGCGGTCGTTGTCCGGCCACCGTCGAAGCTCACGCCGATCGATCCCGACAAGGACTGGTTCCGCGCGCGCGGCGGAAACAATGCCTACCTGCCGTGGTGGGGCCGCCGGCACGATACCGATTACGGCATGCAGGGCTATTCGTGGTGAGGTATGTCAGTGCGATGGTCGGCGGGCTTGACGCCCATCAGGTTCATCGGTCGTTGCGGAGATCGCGTCGGCGCTTTAAGTCTTCGTTAATACTGCGCGCCTAGCATGATCATGCCGGCGAACGGATCGGGCTCGATCCGGGGCACCGGCGGCACGCGCGGGTGCGTCGACGTCACGGCGCCGCGCCGTCGCGCGTCGCCATTTCCCTGCAACGGCGGCAGACCATGATCAAGAACTTCGACTACACGCTCGGCAGCGACACGATTGCGCTCTGCGCGAGCTTCGGCGCGGGGCCGGCGTGGCGCCGCGTGCTCGTGAGCCGCGCGGATTCGATGGAAACGCTGGTGGTGCTCGACGCGCGCGGGCTGTCGGGCTTGCTGAAGGTGGCGACCGAAGCGCCGGAAGGATTGCTCGACGACGCGATCCGCAAGGTCGGCGACGAACAGCTCGTCGAGCGGGCGATCCGCGGCAAGGCGATCGTCGAAGCGGCGCTTTGACGGCACATGTGGCACACGAGCGGCGCGGCTGAACGGATCAAAGGAGTATGCTTCCGGTCCGACCGGCTTTTCGACGCTGCCCATGCTCACGACAGGCGCTGCCATTCCTGCTTCCCGCCGCTATACGACGATTCGCGTGATCGCGTATCACGGCATCCTGCAAAACTTGACATCGCTGCTGCAGTTCGTCCCGTTCGTGCTGTTCGTCCAGCACGAGCGATCGCTGAATGCGTTTTCGGCGTGGTCGTGGCAGTTCCGGGCGCTGCAGTGCGCACTGTTCGTGTCGGCGGTTGCGGGGCTGATCAGTCACGTTGCGCTTGCGTTGCGCCGCCGCTGGGGACGCACGCTGGCGCTAGCGACCTGGTGCGTATCGTGTGTCGTGTGGCTCCTGCTGTCGACGTGGGTCCCGGTGCTCGTCGGGTTGCCGTTCGGCATCATCGGCTTTGCGCTGATGTACAACAGGCTCAGCAGCGACTACCTGCACCTGCCGCAGGCCGCGTCGGGTTCGACGGTGCGGCATTTCGTGTCTTTCGGCCTGCTGGCCGTGGCGTCGGCCCTGTATTACTGGGCGATATCGTACGCGGCGGCGCATGCGGGCGCTTTCGCCTACCTCATTCCGAACATCCGGCCGAAGAATCTGCTGCAGGCGGCGGCAGTCGCGCTGGTCCTGGGCACGGCCATCGCGCCGCGCGGGCGGCGCATGTGGAGTTGCGGCATGTCGCTGATGACGGCTGCGATCGCGATGCTGGGCATGCTGACGGGCTATGTGTCGATCGCGACGCCGCTGGTTCGCCATATGCCGCAGGAGTATCAACGCACGGCCGTTGCCATTCCGTGGCAGCCGATCATGGTCTACGTGGTCGTGACGTTCTGCGTTGCGCTGGTGCTGATTCGCGTGACGAAGCCGCCCAGGCCCGGCGATTGGGAGCAGGGGGCGAATCCCGACGCGCCTGCGGATTCGGCGCGCCGGGAAACGACTTCCTGATATCGCGCGGCTAGCCCGCGAACCGGTCCGTCGCCGCGATCAGCGCTTCCAGAATCCCCGGCTCGTTGTAAGCATGCCCGGCGCCGGGCACGATCTCGAACGTTGCGTCAGGCCACGCCTTGGACAGCTCCCACGCGGTGCGTGCAGGCGTCGCGATGTCATAGCGGCCCTGCACGATCACGCCCGGAATGCCGGCGAGGCGATGCGCGTCGCGCAGCAACTGGCCTTCCTCCACGAAGCCCTGGTTCACGAAGTAGTGGTTCTCGATCCGCGCGAACGCGAGTGCGTAGTGACCGTCCGCGAAGTGCGCGGCGAGGGCGGGGTCGGGCAGCAGCGTGATCGTGCGGCCTTCCCAGATGCTCCACGCGCGCGCGGCTTCGAGCTTCGCGGCTTCGTCGTTGCCGGTCAGCCGGCGATGGTAGGCGGCCATCAGGTCGCCGCGCTCGGCTTCCGGAATCGGCGCAACGAAGTCCTCCCATAGATCAGGGAACAGCCACGATGCGCCTTCCTGGTAGTACCACAGCAATTCCGCGCGACGCATCGTGAAGATGCCGCGCACGACCAGCGCGCTCACGCGCTCGGGATGCGTTTCCGCATAGGCGATCGACAACGCGCTGCCCCACGAGCCGCCGAATACGAGCCACTTTTCCGCGCCGACCATCTCGCGCAGGCGTTCGATATCGGCGACCAGATGCCAGGTCGTGTTGTTCTCGAGGCTGGCGTGCGGTGTCGAGCGCCCGCAGCCGCGCTGGTCGAACAGCAGGATGTCGTAGCGCTCCGGATCGAACAGGCGGCGGTGGTCGGGGCTGCAGCCGGCGCCGGGGCCGCCGTGCAGGAATACGGCGGGCTTGCCGGCCGGGTTGCCGCAGCGCTCCCAGTAGATGCGGTGGCCGTCGCCGGTGTCGAGGTGGCCGTGGGCGTAAGGTTCGATCGGTGGGTACACAGGCAGGCTCCGGGTAAGGGTCGGCAGGAGGCGGACGACGCGCGGGCCGGGGTGCGGGCGGGGGCTACGGATATTGCGCCGCCGCAAAAATCGTTGTGTCGGCATCGACCCGGCCGCCGCCGGACAAAGCTTGTCATTATGCCCATTCGCTGCCCCGGGTGTCGGCTCGTTGCGGCGTGCGCGGCCGCGGGTGTCGGCCCGGGGATTTTTGAAGCAATTTCATTCCGATATTTTTCATACAAAATCGCGGCGGCATAGCGGCGTGCCGAAGCGGGGCGCCGGCGTGCTGCCCATCCACCGTGCCAACGGAAACCAGCCGATGAACCATCGCGTCACGCAGTTGACCGGGTTGCGCGCCGTCGCGGTCGCGATGGTGGTGGTCGGGCACGCCGAGCACGTGCTGCCCGGCGGCTACACGGGCTGGTACGCGCCGTTGCGGCTGATCGCCGACGGCCGGCTCGGCGTGCTGATCTTCTTCGTCCTCAGCGGCTTCCTGATCACCAACGTATTGCGCGCCGAGTTCGCGCGCACGGGCGGCATCGCGCTGACGTCGTTCTACGTGCGCCGCGCGCTGCGGATCTGGCCGGCCTGCTACGTGTATCTCGCGGCGGTCGCGATCGTGGCCTTCGCCGGCTGGTTCGACGTCGATCGACGACAGTGGCTGTATGCGGCGCTGCACCTGTGGAATTACTCGGCGTGGTTCGGGCTGACCGGCGACAACGCGCTGCATCCGGACGGCGCGTGGTATCTCGGCCATTTCTGGTCGCTCGCGCTCGAGGAACAGTTCTACTGGTTCTGGCCGCTCCTGTTCGTGCATGGGATGCGGCGCGGCGGCACGCGCTGGCTGGCTGCGTTGATTCTGGTCGTGCCGCTGGTGCGCGCCGTGACGTATTTCGTTGCGCCTGCGCTGCGCGGGCAGCTCGGGATGATGCTGCACACGGGCGTCGATCCGATCCTGATCGGCTGTTATGTGTCGCTCAATCGCGAGCGGCTTGAGGCATGGATTCGTACGTGGCGCAACGAGACGCGCATCGTGACCGCGATCATCGTCATCGTGCTGATCGGCATGCCGCTCGCCGAACATCGACTCGGCGGTTTCTGGAATGCGACCTATGGCGTGACGGTCGAGGCCGCGCTGATCGCAATCGTGATCGTCGTGCTGAATTTCCGCAGCGAATTCTGGTGTGCGCGGTGGTTGCGCGCGCGGCCGGTTGTGTTCGTCGGCACGATCTCGTTCAGTCTTTATCTGTGGCAGCAGCCGTTTGCGAATCCGGATCTGCAGGTTCCGCATGCGTTTCCGCTTGGGATCGTGTGGGCGCTGCTGGCGGCGACGGCCAGCTATTTCCTCGTCGAGAAGCCGTTCCTGCGATTGAAGGATCGTTATTCGGCGCGCGAGGCGCGACGTGTGCGTGACGATGCGCTGCGGATGCCGGCTTCGGGTGAGGCGATCGGGGCGAAAGTGGCGGAGTAGGCGGGTGGGGCGGACTCACCGTGGCTTCGCGTCACCGTCATTTGAATCGCTTCTTCGAGGCAGGCGAATACCAGAAGTCCCGGTACATATCGCTCCCGTATGATTTGCCGTCGTATTTGACGACCGTGCGCACGGTGCGTTTTCCCGCGTCCGGTTGTTTGTCGTCGTTGCTTTCCGCGTTCATGACGTGTGCCGTAATCGACAGGTCCGCAAAGCCGTTGTGCGACGTCTTCTCGACCGCAATCGTCATGCGGGCGGACTCACTGCGCAGGTCGCTGGTATCGGGGCCGCACGCGGTGCCGGTGGTGGCGACCCAGCCATTGAGATTGGTACCAAACACGGGGCGGATACGGGCGCCTTCGCGAATCCACAGTGTCAGTTCGTTCTCCATGTAGGCATCCGGGCAGCTCGGTCCGTGCGCGGTACTGCTGAACACGACGCCGAATGCCCGTACATCCGGCGACAGTCGGTACGGCGCCGTATCGATGTGGTAACTGTTCTCGCCGATCTGTATCGCCGCGTCCTCCTGGATCACCGCACGGTCTGCCGCTACGACCTTGCTCCCTTCGACGAGCGCGACGACCTGCAGCTTGCTGCTTTCGTCGGGGTTCTTGCTTTTGGGCAGCGAATCGAACGCAACGGCCGCGATCGTCGTTTCCGGCGCGTTCGGCATGGCCTTGCATGCCGATGCGACGACGAGCCGGTTCGTGTCGCGCGTCGCGATGCGTGCGCTTGCGATGCCGGCCCAGCGGGCGATGGCTGTGACGGTTTCGTCGTTGCAGGACTGCTTATCGCCAGCGTGAGCGAACGGTGCCGCGGCGAGCGCCAGCAGCGGAACAAAACGAGCGATTCTCGGGGTCATGTGGGAGGTTTTTTATGGATTGCCGTGGAAATCGCTCAACGGCCGGAAACGAACGTCTTCAGAACGACCCCGCGTCGTCATGGGCGTGGCCACGGTGCCTATAATCGATTCTCGACAAACACCAAGGAAAGTGGCACGGATGAGCATTCGAGGGAAAGACCGGCAGATCGACAACATCGAATTCAATGTTAACAGCATTGCACGAAGCAAGGCCTTCTATGGCAGCGTGTTCGGCTGGACCTTCACGGATTATGGTCCCACCTATACCGAGTTTCGCGACGGCCGGATCACAGGCGGGTTGACGACCGGTGAGCCCGTTCGGCCCGGCGGCCCGTTAGTCATTCTCTACGCTGACGATCTGGTTGAAACCCGTCGAAGGATCGAGGCGGCGGGAGCCACCATCACCCGTCAGATTTTCTCGTTCCCTGGCGGTCGGCGCTTCCAGTTCCTTGATCCCGATGGCTATGAACTGGCCGTATGGTCAGCAGACGAATCGGGCCAGTAATCAAGACAAGAACCAGGAACCGGCCGTTGCTTCCGGCCATGTTCAGGATGTTAATCTAGACGAATTGTTTTGAATTTGACAAATCGTCTTGACGTGGCCAAACTGCCCGGCATGCCAAGGAAAATCACTGGACCCGACATGCCGAAGAAGACGCCCGAACAGCAGCTACTGCTGGGGCAGCTCAAACAGGTCGCCGAAGGGCTGGCCAGGACCTTCGCCCCGTTTACCGAGGTCGTGGTCCATGATCTCCTCGACCCGGAGCACGCGGTGCTCGCGATCCACAACAACCTGTCAGGTCGAGAAGTCGGACAGCCTGCCACTGAATTGGGGCTTGCGCGGATCATGGACGCCGCCTACGAGCAGATCATCGCCAACTATCCGAATCAGTTCTCGGACGGCCGTCAGGTGAAGAGCACTTCCATCGGTATCAAGGACTCCAAAGGCGACTACATCGCCGCGTTGTGCCTGAATATCGACCTCACGTTGTTCCGGGGATTTCAGAACATGCTGAGCAGCTTCATGGCGGTCGAGGGCACCGCGCCTGCCAGGGAATCGCTGGACCCCGCTGGCGCGGATCTCATTCGCGCCCGTATCGACGAGTTCGCCGCACGCATGGCGTCGACACCGCGCTCGCTCAAGCCGGAGGACCGCCGCTCGCTCCTGAAGGAGCTCAAGGCGGCCGGCCTGCTCGAGGTCCGTCGGGCGATGGACACCATTGCCGTCTACCTGGGCGTCTCGCGCGCAACGGTGTACAGCGATGTCAAATGACGCCACGCGACTTCTCGTCGACCAGCATGTCGTCGCTCAATTGCTCGTGCCGGACGCCGTGATCGCGGCGGTGCGCGTGGCCTTCGAACTGCATGGGCAGCGCGCGGGCCGTGTGTTTCACCCCCAACGTCCCAGCCGTCATCGTCTTGCTCTTGCAGCGATCCGGTAGGTGCCAAAGCGGAGGCGGAAAACTTGAAACCGCACTATGTCGAGCCGCTCAGCGGCACTACTTATCCTCTCGACACGCCTCGGTGGTGTTCGGACGACCGCAGGCCGCTCCTGATCTCGCCGCAGGCTGGCATTTCCCGGGACGACATCGATCGACACGTTCGCTCCCAATGGCGCTATCGCGCGTCGCTTCCAGTCGAGATCGTCTCCCCCATCTCCATGGGGGAAGGATGCACCCCGTTGATCCAGAAGACGTGGGGCGACCACCGGCCGCATTTCAAGCTGGAGTGGTTCAGCCCCACAAGCAGCTTCAAGGATCGCGGCACGACGGTGATGCTCTCGATGTTGCGGCAGCAAGGCATCGCGTCCGTTCTGGAGGACAGTTCGGGAAACGGCGGAGCGTCGGTGGCGGCGTATGGCGCTGCAGGCGCCGTGCGCGTGAAGATTCTGGCGCCCGCATACGCGTCGCCCGCGAAGATTGCCCAGATGCGAGCCTATGGGGCGGAGGTACAGCTGGTCGACGGCCCGCGACAGGCGTGTGAGGACGAGGCCGTCCTGCAGTCCGCGAGCATCTTCTACGCCAGCCACAATTGGCAGCCATTTTTCCTCGAAGGGACCAAGTCGGTCGGCTACGAGATCTGGGAGGACCTCAACTTCCAGGCGCCGGACAACATCGTCATGCCTGCAGGCGCGGGCAGCAATGTACTCGGCTGTTATTTGGCGTTCTCGGAACTGATGCGCGCGGGCCAGATTCACAAAATGCCCAGGCTCTTCGTATGCCAGCCATTGAACTGTTCTCCTATCGATGCCAGCTTTCAGGCGGGCGTCACGACGCCCATTCCCCGCGAGGTCCGAAAGACGGTCTCCGAGGGGACGGCCATCGCCCATCCTCTGCGGCTGGCGCAAGTGATCAACGCTGTCAGGGAGACGGGCGGTACGACTGTGGCCGTGGAGGAAGAAGCAATCGTCGACGCGCTCAGGCGGATTGCGCGACTGGGCCTTCTGCCGGAGCTGACTTCGGCGACCGCGGTTGCAGGATTTGATCGGCTCACGCAACTGGGGGCGATTGAGGCGCGAGAGGAAACGGTTGTCCTGCTGACGGGCACGGGTATCAAGAATGCCGAGGCCATCGCGGATATGTACGCGGAAATTCCCGATACGCTTGCGTAAAGGCTCCCTCCATGAAAATCGGACTCCTGAATTGCGGCGGCACCATCACGGAAAGCTATCAGAGTGATGGGACGATCAAGCGTCTACTGGCGCGTGATCTGATCGTATCGAGCGGTCAAGCAGACTGGATCGGACGTGATATCGATCCTGTCGATAGCTGCGATCTGACTTTTGCCTCACTTTGCCGCGCTCGTGACGTCATGCGGCAGGATCGCGAGAGCGAAGCTTTCGTCATGTGCTGCGGCACCGACGCAATGGAAGACGTCGCCTATGCGGCCGCTCTGCTTTTTGATCGCGATCGGCCCGTCGTTTTGACCGGTGCGGCGATCCCCGGCGGCAATGCCAATGCCGACGGTCCGCGCAATCTGGCGGATTCCGGACGTCTGGCACAGGCCATGCAGAAGGGTGCGAGCGCTCTCGTGGCCTTCGCGGGACGGATTTTCGATCCGGTCTCGATCGTCAAGGTATGGCCGCAGGCCATTCAGCCCTTCGGACCGGAAACAGCGATCCGCGGCTCCATCGAGGCCGACATTGTGACGCTCACAGGTTCGGGAACCGTTGACGAGAGTTACGCGGATCTCGATGTATCCGACCTCGGCGCCCGCGTTGCGATCGTCATGGAGACCTTCGGGCCACTCGTCGGCTTGCCGGCTATCTCCGAACTCGACGGTATCGTCGTGGCAGGCAAGGGGGCAGGGGGTTTCTCGGCGCAGTCGGAGAGATTCCTGAGCGAAGCCGCGCGGCATATCCCCGTCGTGCTATCGACACGCTGTGCCCAGGGTTTCCGGGTCAATTCAGCCGTACCCAAATATGCCTATGAGCGCGCCCACAACCTCGGCCTGACCACGGCAGGTTATGACGGCCTGGACGCATCAAAGGCACGAATCCGGCTCATCGCGGAGCTTGGTCGTGCAACTCGCAGCGGAAAGGCTGGGCGCTGATCCGCGGACGGCGGCCACTCAACGATCTCGGCGAAGATGCGCCCGGTGCGGGGCCGGCGCGGGGGGCTTGAAGGCGCCCGCGTCGGCCCCGCCTCGTTCACATCTTCTCGACTTCCAGCAGGGTTCGCTTGCCTTTCACGTACTTGTAAAGGGAGATGGTGCTGTCCTTCAGGTCGCCGTGCTCGTCGAACCGGATATTGCCAATCAGCGTGTTCAGATTGGTCGCGGGCATGGCGGACAGGATGCCGGCGCGCGTGATCGAGTTGGCGCGTTTCATCGCATCGACGATCACGTAGACGGCGCTGTACGCAACCGGCGAGTAGACCACTGGATCGTGGCCGTACACGGCCTTCAGTTCCTTGCTGAACGCAGCGCTGCCCGCCATCGCGGACAGATCGCCGCCCGCGACGGAACAGACCAGATTGTCGGCGGCGTCGCCGGCCAACCTGGCCAAATCGGTCGTGCAGACACCGTCGCCCGCCAGGATCCTGGCGCGTAGGGCCAGTTGCATGGCCTGTTTGGCGAAGGGGCCGCCGGTGGCGTCCTCGCCGCCATACATGATCGCGTCGGGGCGTTCGGACTTGATCTTGGTCAGGATGGCCTTGAAGTCAGTGGCCTTGTCGTTGGTCGCATCGCGCGATAGCACCTGGATGCCTTCGGCCTTGGCGGTCTTCTCGAACTGGTCCGCAAGACCCTGGCCGTAGGCCGTGGCGTCGTCGACGATGGCGACCGTCTTGACTTTCTGGTTTTTGGCGTATTTCGCGAGGGCGGGGCCCTGCTGGGCATCGGTGCCGATCACGCGGAAGGCGGTCTTGTAGCCTTGCAGTGTGTACTGCGGGTTGGTGGAGCCCGGCGTGATCTGCGTGACGCCGTTGTCGCGGTAGATTTTGGACGCGGGGATGGACACGCCGGAGTTCAGGTGGCCGATCACGGCCACGACGCCATCGTCGACCAGCTTCTGCGCGACGTTCGTACCGATCCTGGGATCGGCCTGGTCATCCAGCGACTCGACCTCCAGGATGACCTTTTGACCGCCGATGACCAGATTGCCGGCCTTGTTGATCTGCTGGACGGCGAGCTTGGCGCCATCGGCCGCATCCTGGCCCATGTGAGCAATGTTGCCGGTCAGCGGTTCGGCGCTGCCGATCTTCACGATCACGTCCGCGAGAGCCGCTTGACCGTAGACCATGGCAACGCAGGCGAGTGTCAGCGCGGCGTTGCCGGGTTTGAGTTGAGATTTCATATGCTTAGCCTCTTGTTGAACTGGGTTGCTGTTGAAAATGCAAGCGGCGTCTCCTGTCGAAGTCGCGACGTTGGCGACGTTTCCGAATGTGAGTATTCGTCAGAGCAGCCCATCACCCGAGGAAAGACTGATTAGTATTCCGTAGCGTTATGGTCGGGAGCGTGGCCGCTGGTGAGCGGCCCGTCTGCTCCTTGGGCTCCCGTTTCTAGAAAGATTATCTAGAATTAAATAAAATGTATTGTAGGGGTAAACGCTTGGTATTGTCCGGCATCGACCAGAGGCTGAACGACTGACTGATGGACGGGGGGTAGGTCCAGACTGGAAGAAGCACCGCGTCTCGGTCCACGCAGTTGACTTGAACGCAACATTGATCGCTGGATCGACCGGTGATATTTGGCATTGCCGCGCCCGCAGGTACGTGCTGCTGGAGGCACCTCAGGGCTGAATGCGATCGGGATGACGCGAAGTCTCGAAGACCTCCAAAGCAGCCACCATTCCGTTAAATACACGCGGCCGATGTGGGTCGACAACCGGCCAGCCACCGCTGCCAGCCGAACGTTGTCAATGAGTTCAGCCTTTGCCGGAGCATCGCGAACAATAAAAAAGGCCCGGGAGCATTGCCCGGGCCTTTCGTAGATGAGGTGCGGATAACGCTTACCGCGTCAGTGCCGTAAACCCCTCCAGCAACCGCTCAACATCAGCCGCCTGAATCGCGCCCATCGTCGAGATGCGGAACAGTTCCTTCGACAACCCGCCTTGTCCCGCATAGATCACGAAGCCGCGCGCCTTCAACCCGTCGTGCAGCGTTTCGTACGTCACACCCTGCGGCAACCGATACGCACGCAGCACGACCGACGATTCACCTTCCGGCAACACCAGCGGCATCCCGCGCGCCGCAAGCCCGGCTTGCGCCTGATCGGCGAGCGCCTTGTAATGCGCATGCCGCGCACGCCAGCCGCCGGCTTCGTCAAACTCGCGCAGCGCCTCGACGAGCGCGTAATACGCATGCACGGAAGGCGTGAAGGGCGTATTGCGCTGGTCCTGCAGCTTCGCGAGACGGCCGAGGTCGAGGTAGTACGTACGGCTTGCGGCCTTCGCGAGCGCACTGCGACGCACGATCACGAACGCTGCGCCCGGCACACCATGCAGGCATTTGTTCGCGGTCGCAGCCACAGCATCGATATCACCACCGGTAAAATCGATCGCTTCCGCCCCAAAGCTGCTCACACCATCAACGAGCATCTTCACGCCGCGCGAGCGGCAGACTTTCGCGATCGCGCCGAGGTCGTTCAAGCGGCCCGTCGTGGTTTCGTGATGGATCACGGCGACGTGCGAGTAACCACCCGCATCGAGCTTCGCACCAATCTGCGCAAGATCCGGCGCCTGCATCCACTCATGCTTGAGCACATCATGCGCGATCCCATACTGCGTCGCGATCTGCGTGATCCGCTCGCCATAAACACCGTTCTCGATCACGAGCAGCTTGCCGTCCTTCGGCACGAGCGCCGCGATCATGCTTTCGACAGCGGCCGTACCCGAACCGGTCATCAGCACGGCCGTCCACTCAGCCGGATCAAGCTCATACGCAGCAACGAGCCGCGCACGCGCCTCATCCTGCAGATCGAAGAATTCGCTTTCGCGATGGCACAGGTCGGGTTGCAGCAGGCTGCGGCGCACGCGTTCGGTGAGCGTGACCGGGCCGGGGTTCAGCAGCAGCATCAATGGGCTCCTTCAACGTGGGCTTCGGTCTGTGCGGCGCCGATGTGCCGCATCAGACGGGTCTTGACCTCGACCGGCGTGACGGTCGGGCGGGGCAGGCCGTCGGGCACGCCGGTGCGGATTGCCAGTCGCACGAACTGCGCACCATCGGCCGACGAAGCAAGCGCCGTATCGAGCACATCCAGCGTATCGCCTTCGACCGCCGACGCATACCCGCACGCGGCAGCCACGCCCGCGAACGAAACATGTTGCGACACGGTGGCCTGGCCACCCGTCGATTCGTGCGCGCCGTTGTCGAGCAGCACGTGCGTGAGGTTGGCCGGGCCGTAGGTGCCGAGCGTCGCGAACACGCCCATGCGCATCAGCGCGGCGCCGTCGCCGTCGACCGCCACCACGCGCAGGTCGGGGCGTGCGAGCGCGAGACCGAGCGCCATCGGCGTGACGCAGCCCATCGAGCCGACCATGTACAGCTGGTTCGGGCGATCGTCGATTGCGTACAGTTCGCGGCCGCAGAAGCCGGTCGACGCGAGCACGACGGTCGAATCGACCGGCGTGTGCGCAATCACGCGCTGCAGCGCGTCCTGGCGGGTCGGCCAGGCTTCGGCCGATGCAGCGCGCGACGACGCTTGCGCGGCGACATGCGCACGCGGCTTCGCGGCCGGGTTCGATTTCAGCTCATACGGCGCGACGCTGCCTTTCTGCATCACGAGCGCGTACGGGCGGCCCGTCGCGTCCATGTGCGCGATCGCGCGGTCGAGTGCCGGGCCGACCTGTTCGGGGTCGGTCGGGAACGTCTCCCACGGGATCTCCATCGTGTCGAGCATCGCGGGCGTGATCGGGCCCATCAGCGCGTGCTGCGGCTCGTCGGCCACGCCCGGCTGGCCGCGCCACGTGACGATCAGCAGCTGCGGCAGGCGGAACGTCCACGTAAGCGACGTGAGCGGGCTCACCGCGTTGCCGAGCCCCGAGTTCTGCATCATCGCGATCCCGCGCTTGCCGCCGAGCGTCGCGCCCGCGATCAGCGCGACCGCGTCGCCTTCGTTCGCGGCCGACACGTAATTCAGCGTCGGGTCCTGCAGCACGTAATTGATGAACGGCGTCAGGTACGAGCAGGGCACGCCCGCGTACCAGTCGAAACCGCGCTCGCGCGCGGCCTCGACGAACTGGGCCGCTTCGATCATTGCGCGCCCCCGTTGCCGGCACCCGGTTCGGACAGCGGCGTCTGGCCGTGCGCGAAGTCGCCCGCGCGGCGGAAGTCCTCGAGATCGTTGACGCCGCGCCAGTGGCCGTGCACGTATTGCACCTCGATCTTCTCGCCGGCGGCGATCAGTTCGTTGAGCAGCGACGGGATGTCGAGCGTGTCGAAATCAGGACGCGCCTGCAGCGTCGCGAGCATGGCCTTCAGGCGGTCGACACCGGCGCCGCGCACGTTCAGCAGGCCGATCCAGCGGCCGTGCGGCGTGCCTGCGGCGACGTCGCTCGATACGCGTTGCAGGTACGTCTTCTGGCCGAACAGGCCGCGATCGTCTTCAGCCGAGCAGAGTGCGAAGTCGCGCACGCTCTGGTTGGTTTCGGTGAGCGACGAATCGACCACCACGCTGAACTCGGCCTCGCTCTCCGCGAGGTCGCGCACGATGTAGCTGCGGAACAGCAGGTCGCCGTACGAGATCACGGTGTCGCCGGTCAGGCGGTCGGCCGCGCAGGCGAGCGACGCGAGTTCGCCCGTCTGTGCATGGCGTTCGTTGACGACGAGCTTGATGCCCGACGTGTCGATCGCATCGGCGCGATAGCCGCCGACCACGGTGATGTCGTTCACGCCGTGCGTCTTGAAGCCGTCGACGAGCCAGCGCAGCAGCGGCTTGCCGGCGACCGGCAGCATGACCTTCGGCTTGTCTTCGGTCACGGCTTCGAGGCCCTTGCCGCGGCTGGCAGCCAGCACGATCGCCGCGTTCGACGCGCGCGACGACGACGACAGGTAGATACGCTCGGCCGCCGAGTATTCGTCGGCGTCCTGCAGGCGGAAGATCTCGTTGACCGATGCTACGCGGTCTTCGACGTTGATCAGCGTTTCGCTCTCGTGGATCTCGCGTGCGGTCGCCTGCATCGCGGAGGCCGACGCGCGGATCAGGTGGTTCGCCCAGATCACGGTGCTGATGCCGGCCTGGCGGAACACATCGGTCGGCGTGCTGTAGTACTTGGTCGGCACGATCACGAGCGGCGCCTTGCCGCTCCATTCGCGCGCGAACTGCAGGATCTCGTCCGGGCGCGACAGCTTGCTGTGGATCAGGATCGCGTCGGCGCCGGCTTCCGCGTACGCGTTCGCGCGGCGCAGCGCCTCGTCCATGCCCCAGCCGGCGATCAGCGCTTCGACACGCGCGACGATCGAGAAGTCGGGATCGGTCTGCGAATCCTTGCCGGCCTTGATCTTGCCGCAGAACTCGTCGATTTCCGCGAGCGGCTGGCGCTCGCCGCCGATGAAGCTGTTGGTCTTCGGAAACTGTTTGTCTTCGATGCAGACGCCCGCGATGCCGCGCTGCTCGAGCTTCTTCACGAGGCGGCGCACGTTGTTGAAGTTGCCGTAGCCGGTGTCGCCGTCGAGCAGGATCGGCAGGTCGCTCGCGTCCGCCATGAATTCGAGCAC
The DNA here is from genome assembly GCF_002223155.1 of Burkholderia sp. AU31652. Lineage (NCBI taxonomy): Bacteria > Pseudomonadati > Pseudomonadota > Betaproteobacteria > Burkholderiales > Burkholderiaceae > Burkholderia > Burkholderia sp. AU31652. The sequence continues at coordinate 1,325,110 of NZ_NKFG01000005.1, forward strand.
GTCGACGACCTGGGTCCAGCTCGCCTCGTTGTTGTCACGCACGCCGAATTGCGCGGAGATCGCGAGGCCCGATGCCCAGATGCCCTTGAAGCCGGCTTCGCGGACGATCCGCGCGGACAGGCCGTTGTGCGCTTCCATCAGGAATTCGAGGTCGCTGCTGACGAGCATGCGGCGCAGGCGTGCGCTGCGCGATTCGGTGAAGTTGGGTTCGCGTGCGTTCATCGTGCGACTCCTGCGGTGGTGCGTTGAATCAGGGGGAGGATTTCTTGCGTGGCGCGAGCGACGTCGTTCGGGAAGTCGATCTCGATCCACGGCGAGCCGGTGACGTCGGCGACGTCGAACGAGTGACCGCCTTCGAGCAGCAGGTCGCGCACGGCTTCTTCGTGCGGCATGTTCGCGCGGCCGCTGTCGACGTAGCCCGCGACGATCGTCGCGAGGCGGCGCGCGGTGCCTTCGGTGAAGCGGAAGAAGCCGACCGATTCGCCGATCGTGTCGTAGTCGAGGTCGACTGCGAGCTGCTTGCGCAGCTCGACCGGCACGCCGTTCTTCAGGCACAGCTTGACGGGCTCGTCGCCGGCCTCGAAGTCGCGATCGATCAGCAGGCGGTCGACCGCCTTGTCGGAATCGGCCACCAGCGCGTGCAGGATGTTCTCGTCATACAGCACGTCGGCGTCCATCAGCAGCACGTCGCCGCCGCGCGTCATCGCCTCGGCGACGGTATGCACGGTCAGCACGCTGCCGAGGTCGTAGCGGTCGTTGATCACGATCTCGGCCTGGCGGCCGAGACGCTTCAATTCCTGCTCGACCTTCTCGTGCTGGAAGCCCAGCCCGAGCACGATCTCGTCGACGCCCGCGGCATCGAGTACGCGCAGATGGCGCTCGAGCAGCGACACGTCGTCGAAGCGCAGCAGGCACTTCGGGAACTGCGCCTCGGGCGGTTGTTGCAGGCGCAAGCCGAGGCCTGCCGCAAGAATGATGGCTCGCATGGGTTCTCCAACCAAAAAGCCGGCGGATCTGAACGATCAGTCGGCGAGCGGCTGCGGCGCACGGCGCCGCTGCCAGTTTCTTTCACTGAAATGCAGATAGAGCAGGCCGGGCAGGCCGAGCGCGAGTTCGCGCGCGCGTTTCGCAAGCGACAGCGCGAGCGCCGCGTCGGGCGGCAGTCCGACCAGCGGCGCGAGCAGCAGGTAGCCGCCTTCCTGCGCGCCGAGCGAGCCCGGGATCGCGAAGGCCGCGCCACGAATGGCCTGGCCGACGCTCTCGAGCAGCAGCGCGTCGAGCCAGCTCACCGGATGCCCGAGGAAGTGCAGCGCGAGCCACACTTCGGCGGTGCCGACGATCCAGCCGACGAGACTCAATGCGAACGTCTTCGCGACTTTCGCACGATCGCGGTACAGCGCGCCGACCGCGTCGTCGATCGCATCGGCGCGGGTGGCCAGCGACGACCAGTCGCGCGGGCCGAGCAGCTTCGACGCGAGGCGCAGGCCGCGGCCGAACAGCCCGCGCCGCTGCGCCGCATAGAACCCGATGGCGAGGGCGCCGAGCACGCCGGTGGCGATCAGCGCGGGCGTGCGCAGGTGCGCGACCGATTCGTGCGTCGCATACAGGCTGAACGCGGCGATGCCGATCAGCGCGAACGCCATCTGCGCGAGCGCCTGCATCGTCGTGCTGACCGTGACGGCTGCCGCCGCGTCGGCCATCCGCGTGCCGCGCTGCGCGAGGTGGCGCACCATCAGCACGGGGCCGCCGATCTGCCCGGCGGGCAGCAGGCTGTTCACCGATTCGCCGACCCAGCGCGCGCGCAGCGCGTTGCCGAGCTCGGCGCCCGGCTGGCCGGGGCGGAACATCACGGAGATCGCGACCGCGTCGATCGCGAGCGGCACGACGTGGAACGCCGCGACGAGCGCGAGCCCCCAGCCGGCCGCGAGGAACGTGGACGCCACGGCGCCGACGCCCTGCCAGGCCAGCAGTGCGATGAAGAGTGCGGTCCCGAGGGACAGCAGGATGAGGCCCGCGCGTGTCATGACCCGCTCGTGCGTCGCGTCGCCAGTTGCTTGAACACCTGGCGGAAACCGAAATACGCGATCGCGTCCTTCATGTTCGAGATGAAGCGCTTCCACGGCCGCATGCCGGGGTTCGTCACGTATTCGAACGTGAGCGACACGCGCATCTCGTTCTGGCCGAGCGGCGTGATGCGGTGGCGCAGCTTGTCGCCGTCGAACAGCACGATGCCGCCGTCGGCGATCTGCACGGAACCCGGTTCGTCGGCTACGTCCGGATTGCGTGTGTGCAGCTCGTAGTCGAGCCGGCACGACGATTCGTCGATCACGCCGATCAGCAGCGTGTAGCGGCGGCCGTCGTAGTACGACGTGTCGTAGTGCCAGCCGATGTGGTCGCCGGGCTTCGTGTAGTAATACAGCGCGTACGCGTGCGGATCGTCGTCCGGCGACAGCATCAGCTTGTCGCCCGTGACTTTCTCGAGGAACGAGATCAGTGCCTTCGAGCGATACAGCTCGGCGATGTACGGCGCCTGCTCGTCGATCGTATGACGGCTGACGCTGCCGCCCTGCTTGTGGCCGGGCAGGTAATTGCGGTTCAGGCCGGCCTGCAGCGCGCGGGCGGCGTCGGCCAGTTTCGCGTGCGCGTCGGCCGGCAGGAAGGTGTCGAGATAAAGGAACGAGCCCTGGCGCGTGTAGTCGCCGCGCAGGCGGTCGAGGTCGAGCTGGCCGACACGGTCGGCCACGGTGCGATCGGGGTCGGCCGCGGCCGCGCGCACGGGCGCGGGGCGTGCCGGGCTCAGCACGGAGTCGTCGCGCGTGCTAGGAGTCATTTGGAAGCCTGGATTTCAGTAGGGTTCTGCGAAACGTTGCCGCGCCGAACGATGCGCCACCAGTCGAACACGACCCACGCCGCGAACAGCGGGGCGCCGATCGACGCCGCGAGCAGGAACGGCTCGACGCCGTCGAACAGCGTCACGAGCGGCAGCAGGTACAGCACGTCTTCGGTCTCGAAGCCGCCGGCGAATGCCTGCTTGGTGCCGGCCTTGCCGGCGAACGATTCGATCCGCATGCGCAGGAAGAAGATCAGCGCGACGGCCGCGCCGGCCACCGCGCCGAGCAGCACCGGCGACGCAGCCATCTGGCCGCCCTGGGCGACGATGCCGACGCCCATGCTGACGAACAGCGCGACCGTGACGAGCGCGTCTGCCGCGAGGTCGTAAAAATGACCGATCTTGCTGGATTTCCCGCTGATGCGTGCGAGCTCGCCATCGGTGTGGTCGACGAAGTTCGACAGCACGATCAGGAACGCGCCTGCATTGCTCCAGCCGAAGCCGCCGTGCGCGAGGCACCAGGCGCCGGCGAGGCCGATCAGCAGGCGAACGGTAGTGAGGTGATTCGGGGTGACGGGCGTGTCGACGAGCGGTCGGACAAGCGAGCGCGCCAGCCGCGCATCCCAGGTGCGCGGCAGGGGCGGTTCGGAACGTGTGGCGGTTTTTCTTTGGTCCATCGGCGAAATATATACGGAATTGTAATTTGGTGCTTTTTATTCGATCAATGTCCTGACATGAGGGAGTGTTACCGCGTCTTGCGGCGATCGGCCGGCCGAAAAAAGCGTGCGCGAAAGGGCGGCCAGACGGGGCGGCGGCATCCGTATTCCAGTGTGGTTCGCAACGCGCGACTGTCAAGGACGGACGGGCCTCACAGGCCGGTGCGGCGGTGCTTTTCGCGCTTCCCGCCGCGCGTCGCGCGGCGCGTGCGAGCTTGACGTGCGTCAGGTCGGGACAAGCCGCATCGGGCGACAATTGGCCGCGCCGGACGGGCGTCGGTCATTGCCGATCCGCAGGCGATAAAGCGCAGTGGAAATTCGTCGATTGATGCGCGTGAGTTGTCGATCGGCGACCGGTCGTTCTGCCCGATGCTTTCGCGCACCTTTCGTGTGCATCCGATTTAAACGGCACGCCTGTCACAGAACGGTCGTTCGATACCCGGCAAATCCGGCAAGGATCTTTTGCATTTAGCGGACATTTTGCGGCGATGGCCTCTGCGATACTCCGACCGTGCCTGTGGTGCCGGCCGCCCCTCGCGGCCCCAAGGGCTTCATGTCGCTCAGGAGACACCCCCCGCGACGTCAACGACAGACCCCAAGCGTCAGAAACCAGCCATGTCTTCATCACGCATCCTCGCTCCCGCCCTGCGTTCGCTCGTCCGCACCGCCGACGAAGCCGCCGCGCTGATCCGTCCCGGCATGACCGTCGCCATGAGCGGCTTCACGGGCTCAGGCTATCCGAAGGCCGTCCCGGCCGCGCTTGCCGCCCACATCGACGCGGCGCACACGCGCGGCGAGGACTTCCGGATCAACGTGCTGACGGGCGCGTCGACCGCGCCGGAACTCGACGGCGCGCTCGCCCGCACCAACGGCATCTCGATGCGCCTGCCGTACCAGTCCGACCCGACGTTGCGCGACAAGATCAACGGCGGCGAAGTCGACTACCAGGACGTCCACCTGAGCCATGTCGCGCAGTACGCCTGGTTCGGGCTGTACGGCGATCTCGATGTCGCGATCGTCGAAGTCGCGGGTATCCGCGAGGACGGGCTGCTGATTCCGTCCGCGTCGATCGGCAACAACAAGACCTGGCTCGAACGCGCGAAGCACGTGATCCTCGAGGTCAACTCGCGCCAGCCGCTCGGCCTCGACGGGATGCACGACGTCTATTACGGCACCGCGCTGCCGCCGCACCGCAAGCCGATTCCGCTGACGAAGAGCGACGACCGGATCGGCGAGCCGTACCTGCGCTGCCCGGCCGACAAGATCGTCGCGATCGTCGAGACCGACGCGCCGGACCGCAGCAACGCGTTCTCCGCGCCGGACGCGACGTCCAAGCAGATCGCGCTGCAACTGATCGACTTCCTGCGCCATGAAGTGAAGCGCGGCCGCCTGCCGGAAAACCTGCTGCCGCTGCAGTCGGGCGTCGGCAACATCACGAACGCGGTACTCGCTGAGCTCAGCTCGGCCGGCTTCTCGAACCTGACCGCGTACACCGAAGTGATCCAGGACGGCATGCTCGATCTGCTGCAGGACGGCACGTTGAGCTTTGCGTCGGCCACCGCGCTGTCGCTGAGCCCGGCCGCCGTGCAGCGCTTCGCCGACGAAATCGCGACGTTCCGCGAGAAGATCGTGCTGCGCCCGCAGGAGATCAGCAACCATCCGGAGCTCGTGCGCCGGCTCGGCTGCATCGCGATGAACGGGATGATCGAGGCCGACATCTACGGCAACGTGAACTCGACGCACGTGATGGGCACGAAGATCCAGAACGGCATCGGCGGCTCGGGCGACTTCGCGCGCAACGGCTACCTGTCGTGCTTCATGTCTGCGAGCACCGCGAAGGGCGGTGCGATCTCGCGGATCGTGCCGATGGCGAGCCACGTCGATCACACCGAGCACGACGTCGCGGTGGTCGTCACCGAGCAGGGTCTCGCGGACTTGCGCGGCCTGTCGCCGAAGCAGCGCGCACGCAAGGTCATCGCGACCTGCGCGCATCCCGACTACCGGCCGATGCTCGAGGATTACTTCGAGCGTGCGTCGCGCGAAAGCTTCGGCAAGCACACGCCGCACCTGCTCGCCGAGGCGCTGTCGTGGCACGAGCGCTATGTGCGCACGGGCACGATGAAGGCCTGACGCGGAGCGAAGCGGGCGCGCGCCGCGCGTGCGCCCGTCAATCCATCGCCGCGTGCGCGATTTCCACGCTCGCCGCCTTCTGCGGCGGGCGGATCAGCAGCAACAGCGGAATCATCAGCAGCGTCGCGACGAACATCAGCTTGAAGTCGTTCAGGTACGCGATCATCGACGCCTGCTGGTTGATCGTGCGGTCGAGCAGCGCGATGTCGACGCGGCTGCCGACCATCGCCTGCACGGCCGGGTTGAACGGCGTGATGTGGGTCGCGAGGTCGGCATGCGCGACCTGCGTGTTGCGCGTCATCAGCGTCTGCACGATCGAGATGCCGATACTGCTGCCGATGTTGCGCATCAGGCTGTAGGTGGCCGTGCCGTCCGCACGCAGGTCGGGCGGCAGCGTCGAGAACGACAGCGCGCTCAGCGGCACGAACACGAGCCCCAGCCCGAAGCCCTGCACCACGCCCGGCCACACGATGTCCGCTTCGGACAGCACGACCGTGTACTGCATCATCTGCCAGAGCGCGAGCGCGGAAATCGCCAGTCCCGCGAGCAGCAGCATCCGCGCATCCACGTATTTCAGCAGCCTGCCGACGAACAGCATCGCGATCATCGTGCCGGCGCCGCTTGGCGCGGTGACGAGGCCCGTCGTCGCGACCGGGTAGCCCATCAGGTTCTGCAGCATCGGCGGCAGCAGCGCGCGGGTCGCGTACAGCACCGCGCCGACCACGAAGATGAACAGCGTGCCCGTCGCGAAGTTCGGGTCGCGCAGCAGTTCCGACTTGAAGAACGACGCCTTGCCGACGGTCGCCGTATGCACGAGGAAGAACGCGAAGCTGAGTGCCGCGACGATCGCCTCGATGCGGATCTCGTACGAGCCGAACCAGTCGAGTTGTTCGCCGCGGTCGAGCATCGCCTGGAACGCGCCGATCGCGAGCGCCAGCGTCGCGAAGCCGAACGCGTCGAACTTCACGTGCGGGCGCGGCGCGCGTGCGGGCAGGAAGGTCATCACGCCGGCGAGCGCGAACGCGCCGATCGGCACGTTGATGAAGAACACCCAGCGCCAGTTGTAGCTGTCGGTGAGCCAGCCGCCGAGCGTCGGGCCGAGGATCGGGCCGACCATCACGCCCATTCCCCAGATCGCCATCGCCTGGCCTTGTTTCTCGCGCGGATTGATGTCGAGCAGGATCGACTGCGACAGCGGCACCAGCGCGGCGCCGAATACGCCCTGCAGCAGGCGCGCGCCAACGATCTGCACGAGCGTCTCGGACAGCCCGCACAGCGCCGACGCGACCGTGAAGCCCGCGATCGACACGATCAGCAGCCGTTTCACGCTGAGCCGGTCGGACAGCCAGCCGGTGAGCGGGGTCGCGATCGCCGCGGCGACGATATACGAGGTCAGCACCCACGTGATCTCGTCCTGCGACGCGGACAGCGTGCCCTGCATGTGCGGCAGCGCGACGTTCGCGATCGTGCTGTCGAGGGTCTGGATCAGCGTGGCGAGCATGATCGACAGGGTCAGCATCGGCCGGTTCAGGGCGGGCGAGGCGGGGGCGTCGGCGGCGGGGTTCAAGCGGGTGTCTCCACGGGGCGGTCGCCGTGGGCGGCGATCCGGTATGGCTGGAATTATAAGCACGCTTATTATATATCCGCTTATCGCTGAGGCATGGCCGGCTTGACCCCTATAATCGCCGGATGGACAAGACTTACGAGAACCGGATCGGCTATCTGATCGCCGATGTCGCCCGCCTGAACGGACGCCTGTTCGACCGGCGCGCGAAGCGCATCGGGCTGACCCGGGCGCAAAGCCGCGTGCTCGCGTACCTGACGTGGAAGGGCGAGATGAATCAGGCGCGGCTCGCCGAATGGCTCGAGATCGCGCCGATCTCGCTCACGCGGTTGCTCGACCGGATGGAAAGTTATGGCTGGATCGAGCGCATCGCGAACGACGACGACCGCCGCGCATTCGTGATCCGGCTGACCGACAAGTCGCGCGAGATCTTTCCGCAGATGCTCGAAGTGGGTGACACCGTCGCCGACGACGGGTTGCGCGGCTTCACGCCCGACGAGCGCGACACGCTGGTGCGGCTGCTCGGGCGCGTGCGCCACAACCTGATCGATTGCGGCGGGGAGTGAGGTCGCCCGCCATTCGGGCGGGCCGGATGAACGACTTGAAAGCACCGGGCGGCAGCGCGCGAGCACGCCGCGTTTGCCCGCATGCCGGCACGCGGCGTTGTCATCGCCGTTGCGCGGGTGCCGATGCCCGGCGTGGCCGTCGTCCGGCTGGCACACGAGACGATACGCTCGCCATGTTCGACGAAGCGCTTGCGTGGGTATCGACGTCGGCTCGGTTGAGCCGACGCTAGCTGTTACGGCCTCCGGAAGTCCATCTGCTCAACGGGCCAGTGCCGCGAGCGTGTACGCAGCCAGATAAAGCCCCACACCGTAGGACAGATGCGTGATGAGACTGCGCCGGCGCGCGACGCCCGGGTTCGGCGTGCGCGACGCCGCGATGCCGAAACCGAACGCGGGCTGCATCACGAAGAACGGTGCGACGACGCTGGCGAGGCCGGCGACTAGCGCGGGGAGCGGGGTCGGCGCGTCGATCCACGCCGGGCCGGCGATCAGGAGAGGCAGCGCCGCGAACGCGATGCCGATCGCGTAATGCGCGACCCAGCCGAGCGCACGTTCGCCCGGCACGGGCGCCGCGGCGCCGATCGACGCATGCCGGAACCGGCCGTGCATCATGTGGCCGATCCAGCGGCCGACCAGCGCATAGTCGAGCGACGGAATGCCGAATGCACGCCGCCGGAACAGTGTCCACAGATCCATCACGAGCGTGGCGCCCGTGCCGATCAGCAGCAGGTCGGGCAGGACGTCGGGCAGGCTCATCGCGTCCCTCCGCAGAGAAGGGAACAGGCCGCGCGGTGCAGCGGAATACGGCGTGGTTTCAACGGTTTCATGGCGATCCGGGCTTGTCTTCATCGAGTCGAACGACTATCTTGCAACCTCAAGTTCACTTGAGGTCAAGCATGAGCAGGCTGGACATTGCAGAGGTGGCGCGACGCTCGGGATTGCCCGCGTCGACGCTGCGCTACTACGAGGAAAAGGGGCTGATCGTCCCGATCGGCCGCCACGGGCTGCGGCGGCAATACGACGAGTCGGTGCTGGAGCGCCTGGCGCTGATCGCACTGGGCCGCGAGGCCGGCTTTTCGCTCGACGACATCCTCGCGATGGTCGGCACGGACGGCCTGCCTGCGATCGATCGCGCGAAGCTCGACGGCAAGGCCGACGAACTCGACCGCACGATCCGCCGTCTCGGCGCCGTGCGCGATGCGTTGCGGCATGCGGCCGTGTGCCCGGCATCGAACCATCTCGAATGCCCGTCGTTCCAGAAGCTGCTGCGGATCGCCGCGCATCGCCATCCGGCCCGCCGCACGAAGACGGAGGGTGCGTAGGCGGCGAGTATGCATCGGCGGGTTGGCCGATGGCAGGGTGATGCGCGGAGTCATGCGGTACCAGACATCGCAAACTGGAACAACGGGGTTGCAGCGTGTGGATTTTGCTTGTGTTTCCTGCCGCGTATGCGGCATCGCGGGTCGCGCCGCATTTCGGGGTGCTCGCCGGGCTCGCGACGGTGGCCGTCGTGATGGTGACGCCGCAAGTGCTGCTGGCGTTGGGAATCGATTGGGTGACTCGGCGGCGCGGAGGCATTGAGCCGCCTGTCATGGCCGCTCCGCCTGTACGGACCGATAGTCTGGAGGACGAACTGGCTGACGAGCCCGGCGACGCACCCGATGTGCCGTTTCGATACGGCGAGCGTGCACGATTCAAGCAACTGGTGCTGATCGCCGACGCCGTGCGGTCCGACGTCACGCGCAGTTTCTACGACAAGGCGAAGCGGACGATCGAAGCGTACGTGGATGTCGAGACGGGGCGCGACGGTTCGAGGGCGGCGATGGTGTCGACGGCCGAGCTGGCCCAGGAAGACGCCCCGACCGTCGTGCTGCCGGACGAAATGCTGACCGTGTTCGTGTCGAACGACGGCGCGTGGTCGGGGTTCCGCGTCGGTGACGACACCATCCGGTTCCGCCACGGTGCAATCACGAGAATGCAGCTCACGCAGGTGATTCCGGTTCGCTGGAAGGGCGGCTACATGGTGAAGTTCTGGTTCGACGTACCGAAACGGAACAGTCAAGACGATTGCGGGCCGCATTCGACCTGGTTCTATCTCGCGGCAGATTATTCCGGCCGCCGATCGCGCGTGCTCACCCATGCATGTCGCGAAGTCGCGTCGGTGCTCGACGTCCCGTTCGACGTCGACGAAACCGGCGACGACTGAGTCATCCCGCGTAGTACACGCGGCATTCCTGCTCGCGCCCGCGCACGATGCGCTTGCCGACGAGCGAGCCGTACGTTTCGGTGAAGACGGTCCGCTGATGCTCGCGTTGCAGGGCGTCGTAGAAATAGAGCGAGACCCAGTCCGTCGGGCGGGACGCCTCCGGCGTGCGCATCGCGGCATGCAGGCACAGCGCGGTGAAATGCCAGCCGCCCTTGGTCATGTGCATCACGGGAAGCGGCACGTAGTCGTCCGCATTCGGGCGCCGATGCGCGGTGACGCGTTGTACGACGCCAGGCGTCGGCAACACGCCGGCGGCGGCCTTGTTGCGGTACAGGCGGTCGATGTAGAGCAGCAGTTCGACGGGCGGCTCCGTGCCGCGGCCGGCGTCCTGCACGTGGCCCTGCCAGCGCCGGCGGCGGCTCAGCACGTCGTCGAGCGCGGCGCGGATGCCGGCCGCGCGCCGCGGGCCGACGCCCGAGATCGTTTCGAGCTGGCCGTTGCGGGCCGCGCGTTCGAGTTCCTCGAGCGTATCGATGTGCAGCAGGTCGTGAATGCGCAGCGCGAGCGCGTGGCCGATGCCCGGCACCGCTTCGAACGCGGAGGTGCGTTCGGCGTCGCCGCACAGCCGGTCGAGCTGGCGCCAGCGCCCCGTCACCAGCAGCTCGGCAATCGCCTGGGCGACGCCCGTGCCGACCTCGGGCAGCATCCCGAGCGCATCGACGCCACCGGATTCGAACAGGGAGCGGATGTCGAGGTCGAGCGCGTCGACCGTCTCGGCCGACGCGCGGTACGCGGCGACCCGGTACGGATTCGCGCCCTGGTCAGCCAGCCGCTGCGCCGCCTCGCGCAGGCAGGCCGCGATATGCCGGTTTTCCTCGAACGTTTGGCTGACGGTCGTCTGCATGGCGAGGGACCCGGGGAAGCACAAACGGAATGGACACGGCGAACGATGCGCCGGTCGGCCTTTCATCATTGTCACGACACGCGATGAAGAAAACTTGACGCACGTCAATGGCAAACGTAGCACAGGTTCGACGCGCACGGTCGTGCCGGAAAGCGGCACGACCGTGCGTCGCGTGAGGCGGTCACGCGTCGAGGAACGACTGCGCGTTTTCGGCCTCGGCGGCCGTGCGCAACGCGGCGAGCGCCCGCTTCTCGATCTGCCGCACGCGTTCGCGCGACATGCCCGCGTCCTGCGCGATCGCGTCGTAGGTGTCAGGCTCGGCGCCGCCGAGCCCGAACCGCCGGCGCAGCACGTCGGCCTCGGCCGGCGTGACCGACCGGAGCAGCGACCTCACGCATTCGCGCATCCGCGTGTCGGCCAGTTGCTCGAACGGGCTGGCCGACGCCTGGTCCTCGATCAGCTCGACGAGGCCGGTGTCCGCGTCGGGCAGCGGCGCGTCGAGCGACACGGGCTCGGCAGGCAGCGCGAGCACCGCGCGCAGCTTGTCCTCGTCGAGGCCGGTTTCGGCGGCGAGGTCGGCCGGCGTCGCCCGGCGGCCCGTGCGCTGCCGAAAACGCAGCGCATGCCGCTGCACCCGCTGGTACTGGTCGCCGACGTGCACGGGCACGCGGATCGTGCGGGCGCGATCCGCGACCGCGCGCGCGATCGCCTGGCGGATCCACCAGGTCGCATAGGTCGAGAACTTGAACCCGCGCCGGTATTCGAATTTCTCGATCGCGCGCATCAGGCCGAGACTGCCGTCCTGCACGAGATCGGGCAGGTCGACGCCGCGGTTCATGTACTTGCGCGCGATCGACAGCACGAGCCGCAGGTTCGCCTCGAGCATCGCGCGCGTGGCGTCGTGCACTTTCTGCTGGCCGTCTGCCAGCGCCGCGGCGAGTGCCCGCCGCGCGACCGTGTCGAAGCAGGCGGCTTCGCCCGCCGCGGCGCGATGCGGCGCGGACACGAGCGTGCGCACGACGCCGCTCGCGTCGTCGACGGCCGGTGCGACCCACGCGATCGAGCCGAGCAGGGCGGCGACGTGGTTGCGTGCGTCACGGTATTCGTCTGAACGGTAGCCGTGCGCGTGCAATGCGCCGCGCAAGGCCGCGACGGCCGCCTGCAGCGCGTCGTAGCTGGCGGGCGCAGGCGTGTCGCCGGCGTCGTCGTCGGACGACCCGGCTGCGCGGGTCGAAGCCGGGGCGCGATGACGCGCGAGCAGCGCGTCCACCGCCGCCGGATAGCCGGCGAGCGCGTGCAGGATCTGGTGGCGGCCCGTCTCGATCTCGCGCGCCAGCACGATTTCTCCTTCGCGCGTGAGCAGCGGCACCGCCTGCATGCGGCGCATGTAGAGGGCGAGCGGATCGGTCGACGCGCTCGTGCCGCGTGCGAGGTCGCCGAGCATCGCGCGGCCTTCGTCGAGCGCATCGCGATCGACGTCGACCGGCGCCGAACCGGCGAACGGTGCAGGCGCGGCCGGCTCGTCGAGCACGGCGATGCCGATGTCGGCGAGCGCGGCGCGCACGACGTCGAGCGCGTCGGGGCTGTCGCTTTCGGGCGGCAGCGCGTCGACGAGGTCGGCGTGGGTCAGATAACCCTGTTCGCCGGCGAGCGCCAGCAACTGGATGATCGGATCGAGCGGCGTGTCCGCCCGGGGAGTGGGCCGTGGCGTAGTCATGTCGATGGCGGCGTGAGCCGCGTTCCTGTCTGGGCGGGCCGAAGTCCGCTGGTTTCGGGCCGCCGGTTGCTCGCGAACCCCGTCCGCGCCGGCCAGCCTGACATCGTTCAAGTTGAGGGCATTTGCGCGAACTTCAACGCGGGTGCGGCAGACGTGCCAGCATGCGGCGTGCCCGCGCGCCCGTCCGGTGCAGGAAACAAAAAGTAACCGATCAGACCGAGCGGAAATCTGCAGGGGACGTAAGCTAGAGTCAGGCGCGCGCCTGGCGGCGACGCGTGGATTCTGCCGGAGCAACCGATGACCCCAATTCCTGCCGCGAGGTATGCGGTATTCGCATTGACGACGCTGGCCCTCGGCGGCTGTTATTACACGAGTCCGTATGGCTATGCGCCGTACTACACACCGGCGCCGGCCACGCTGACGCAGCGCGAGATTCCCGTCACGCCGGCTGCGCCGGCCACCACTGCGCCGGGCCCGGCTGCGGCGGCGGTCGCGCCGCCGGTGGTCGATCCGGCGCCCGTCTACGTCGCGCCGGCCTATCCGCCACCGTATCCCTATCCGTATCCGTACTATGCCCCCGCGTATTACCCGGGCTGGTACGGCTGGGGCGCACCGGCGATCTCGGTCGGCTTCTGGGGCGGATGGGGCGGCGGCTGGCGTGGACGCGGCGGGTACGGGCATCGTCCGTGGGGCGGCGGCCACTGGGGCGGCGGCTGGGGCGGGCATCGGCACTGACCGGCGCGCGGCGGCACCGCGCGGGAGAGCATCATGAGGAACACGATTGTCCGTAGCCTGTGCGTCGTCCTGCTCGGCCTGGCGGCCGCGCCGGATATTACACAGGCACAGAGCACCGGCTACACGAATTCGCCGGCCGAACTGTTCGCCGGGCCCGCGCCCGACTATCCGGTCGTCGCGCAGATTCCGCCGGGCACCGCGCTGGACGTGTTCGGCTGCCTGAGCGACTACACGTGGTGCGACGTCGCGCTGCCGGGCGTGCGCGGCTGGATCGACGCGCAACTGATCGACTATCCGTACCAGGGCGGTTATGCGCCGCTGCTCGAATATGGCGCGATCGTCGGCGTGCCGATCACGGGGTTCGCGATCGGTGCGTACTGGGATCGCTACTACCGTCACCGCCCCTGGTTCCATGACCGCGATCGGTGGGAACACCGAGCGGAACCGCGGCTCGGCCCGGGCGGCGCGCCGCCGGGACAGGGGCGCCCGCAACCGGGTGGGCCGCCGCAGGCCGCACCGGGCGGACCGCCGCCCGTGCATGACGCGCGGCCGTCCGCTGCACGCGGCGGCTGGAACGGCGCGATTCGCACGCCGCCGCCGGCTGCGCCTGCGCCGGCACCCGCGCCTGCGCCGATGCCGGGTGCAGCCGGCAATCCGCGTCCGGCAGCGCCGCCGCAGGCCGTCATGCATCCGCCACCGGCCGCCGTCATGCGTCCGCCTCCCGCGCCGGGCGGTGAGGGCCGTTCGATGCCGGTACCAGTGCACCCGGGCGGTGGTTGGGGTGGCGGCGGTGGGCGGCCGCAAGGCGGCGGGAACGGCGGCGGAAGCCACGGTGGTGGCGGAGGCGGCGGCCCGGAAGAACTCCGTCACTGACGATGCCGATGCATTGGGTCGGCGCAGGACGAAAAAAAGCCGCTCCGGAGAGCGGCTTCTGGATCGGGCGAGCGGGCGACGGCCCGCAGCCTGACCGGCTACGTGTTACAAGCAGCCGGCCTTGCTAGTTGCTACCCCAATCAGTCGTCGAGCAGCGACAGGTCGCGCACCGCACCCTTGTCGGCGGACATGACCAGCTTCGCGTAGGCCTTCAGCGCAGCGGACACCTTGCGCGGACGCGGCTGCGCCGGCTTCCAGCCCTTGGCGTTCTGCTCTTCGCGGCGGCGCGCCAGTTCCTCGTCCGACACCAGCACGTCGATCGTGCGGTTCGGGATGTCGATGCGGATCTTGTCGCCGTCGCGCACGAGGCCAATCGCGCCGCCCGCTGCCGCTTCCGGCGAGCAATGGCCGATCGAGAGGCCCGACGTACCGCCCGAGAAGCGGCCGTCCGTCAGCAGCGCGCATGCCTTGCCGAGGCCCTTCGACTTGATGTAGCTGGTCGGGTAGAGCATTTCCTGCATGCCGGGGCCGCCCTTCGGGCCTTCGTAGCGCACGATCACCACGTCGCCGGCCTTGACCTTGTCGTTCAGGATGTTGTCGACTGCCTCATCCTGCGATTCGGTCACGTGTGCCGTGCCTTCGAACACGAGGATGCTCTCGTCGACGCCGGCCGTCTTCACCACGCAGCCGTCGACCGCGATGTTGCCCGTCAGCACGGCGAGGCCGCCTTCCTTCGAGAACGCATGCTCGTACGAGCGGATGCAGCCTTCGGCGCGATCGAGGTCGAGGCTCGGCCAGCGCGTGTTCTGGCTGAACGCGACCTGCGTCGGGATCCCGGCCGGGCCGGCCTGGTAGAACGTGCGGACCGCGTCGTCCTGCGTGCGGACGATGTCCCACTGGTCGAGCGCGTCCTTCAGCGACGGCGCGTGCACGGTCGGCACGTCGGTGTGCAGCTTGCCGGCGCGGTCGAGCTCGCCGAGGATCGCCATGATGCCGCCTGCGCGGTGCACGTCCTCGATGTGGTACTTGTTCGTGTTCGGCGCGACCTTGCACAGCTGCGGCACGACGCGCGACAGGCGGTCGATGTCCTTCATCGTGAAGTCGATGCCGGCTTCCTGCGCGATCGCCAGCAGGTGCAGGATCGTGTTGGTCGAACCGCCCATCGCGATGTCGAGCGTCATCGCGTTCTCGAATGCCTTGAAGCCCACCGAGCGCGGCAGCACGCGTTCGTCGTCCTGCTCGTAGTGCTGGCGGGTGAGTTCGACGATGCGACGGCCGGCGCGCTTGAACAGTTGCTCGCGGTCGGCGTGGGTGGCCACCACCGTGCCGTTGCCGGGCAGCGACAGGCCGAGGGCTTCGGTCAGGCAGTTCATCGAGTTCGCGGTGAACATGCCCGAGCACGAACCGCAGGTCGGGCAGGCCGAGCGTTCGACTTCGGCGACTTCGGCGTCGGAATACGACGGGTCGACCGCGATCACCATCGCGTCGACGAGGTCGAGCTTCTTCACCTCGATGGCCTTGGTGACCGGGTTCGCGAGGCGCGTCTTGCCCGCTTCCATCGGGCCGCCCGACACGAAGATCACCGGGATGTTGAGGCGCATCGCGGCCATCAGCATCCCCGGCGTGATCTTGTCGCAGTTCGAGATGCAGACCATCGCGTCCGCGCAGTGCGCGTTCACCATGTATTCGACCGAGTCGGCGATGATGTCGCGGCTCGGCAGCGAATACAGCATGCCGTCGTGGCCCATCGCGATGCCGTCGTCGACCGCGATCGTGTTGAATTCCTTCGCGACGCCGCCGGCCGCCTCGATCTCGCGCGCGACGAGCTGGCCGAGATCCTTCAGGTGCACGTGCCCCGGCACGAACTGCGTGAACGAGTTGACGACCGCGATGATCGGCTTCGAGAAATCGTCGTCTTTCATGCCGGTGGCGCGCCAGAGCGAGCGCGCCCCTGCCATGTTGCGGCCAGCGGTGGAGGTTTTGGAACGGTAAGTGGGCATGGTCGTTGCTGAAGAAATATCGCGGGAAAAGGGTGGAGGCACGGGGAATAAAGGCCTCTCTCGCGCCCGTGCGAACAACCTCTTGAGCTGCGCCCTGGGCAAACTTCGTGATTATCCCACAGCCGCCGGGCGCGCGGCGCCGGCGGGCAAGGCCGACCGGCGCGGGTGGGGCGCGGCGGGCAGCGCGTGGGCGCACAGGCCGAAAGAACCGAACAAAGCGCGGCGCGAAGACGGAATGGCGGGAGCACGCGAAGCCGGAAGCCGGCCATCGCCAGCGGAGCCCAGCAGCGGCTTCATCGCCCGTCTTGCCGACGACGAAGCCGCGCCGCTCGATCGCGCGTCAGTCGAGCAGCGTCAGGATCTCGTCGTACAGCGCCTTCGGAATCCGCACGCCGTTCGCGATGCTGCGCGCGCGGGCGTCGAAGCGGCGTTGCGACGGCAGCCGCGCACCCTGCGCGACGATCGATTCGAACATCCGTTCGCCGCGCGCGAGCCCCGTGTCGAGATCGTCGCCGAGGAACACCTTCGGGTCGAATGCGATCACGAGCTCGCCGTGGCACGGCGTCGCGCCGACGCCTTCGTCGAAGTCCATCGATTCCCGGCTCGTCATGTCGCCGATCAGCGCGCCGCCGAGCAGTTCGACCATCGCCGCGAGCGCCGAACCCTTGTGGCCGCCGAACGTGCGCATCGCGCCCTGCAGCGCGGCTTTGGGATCGGTGGTCGGCCGGCCGTCGGCGTCGATCGCCCATTCCGGCGGGATCGCCTTGCCTTGCTTCGCATGCAGCTCGATGTCGCCGCGCGCGATCGCACTCGTCGCGAAATCGAACACGAACGGCACACCGCCCGGGCGCGGCCATGCGAACGCGATCGGGTTCGTGCCGAACACCGGCTCCTTGCCGCCTTCCGGTGCAACCCAGCTATGGCTCGGGTTCATCGCGATGCCGACCAGCCCCTCGGCCGCGATGGCCTCGACCTCCGGCCACAGCGCGGAGAAGTGGTAGCAGTGGTTGATCGTCATCGCGGCGATGCCGTGCTGCTTCGCCATCTCGACGAGCACCGGCAGGCCGGTCTCGAAGCTCAGCAGCGAAAAGCCGCGATGTGCGTCGACCGAGACGATCGACGACGACAGCCGGCGCAGCGTCGGCACGGCTTGCGGATCGACCTTGCCTTTCTTCAGCGAACGCACGCAGACGAGCAGCCGGTACACGCCATGCGAATGGCATTCGTCGCGCTGGCCCTGCGTGATCACGTTGGCGATGGCACGCGCATGCGCGTCGGACATGCCGTTGTGCGTCAGCACGCGCAGCGCGAGCGCGTGGACGTCATCGAGCGACAGGACGATTTCGTCGGTGGATGCGGTCATCTCACGCCTCCCGCGGCGCGGGCACGCCGTCGATACGTTGCGGCACGTTCAGCGGATTGCCGTTGCGGATCGCGTCCGGCAGCAGCGCATCAGGCAGGTCCTGATACGACACCGGGCGCAGGAAGCGCTCGATCGCGCGCGCGCCGACGGACGTCGTGCGCGTATCGGACGTGGCCGGGAACGGGCCGCCGTGCACCATCGCATGGCCGACCTCGACACCCGTGCCGAAGCCGTTGACGAGAATGCGGCCGGCCTTGCGCTCGAGCAGCGGGCGCAGCGCGGCGAACAGCGGCGCGTCGCCATCGGCGAGGTGTGCCGCGATCGTCAGCTGGCCTTCGAGCGACTTCAGCACGCGATGCAGCGTGTCGGCGTCCGGGCAACGCACGATCAGCGAAGCGGGGCCGAACACTTCTTCTCGCAATTCGGGATGCGCGACGAACGCGTCGGCCGAGGTCGCGAGCAGCGCCGCGCGGGCCTGCAGGCGGTTGCCTTCGGCGCCTTGTGCGAGCAGCTCGACGGCCGCGTGATCGCGCAGCGCCGCGACGCCCTGTTCGTAGCTGGCGTGGATGGGCGGCGTCAGCATCGTTTGCGCGGGCGCGGCACGCACCGCGGCGGCGGCCGTTTCCTCGAACGCGCGCAGCGCGGGCCCGTCGACGGCGAGCACGAGGCCCGGGTTCGTGCAGAACTGACCGGCGCCGAGCGTGAGCGACGCGACGAACTGCGGCGCGATCGCATCGTGGCGCGCGTCGAGCGCGGCGGGAAACAGCAGCACGGGATTGATCGAGCTCATTTCCGCATAGACGGGAATCGGCTCGGGGCGCGCGGCCGCGATGTGCATCAGCGCGACGCCGCCGCGGCGCGAGCCGGTGAAGCCGACGGCCTTGATGCGCGGATCGGCGACGAGCGCCTGGCCGATCTCGCGCGACGCGTCGAACAGCAGCGAGAACACGCCGGCCGGCATCCCGCATTCACGCGCGGCTTGCTGGATCGCGCGGCCGACGAGTTCCGAGGTGCCCGGATGTGCCGAATGCGCCTTGACGATCACCGGGCAGCCGGCCGCGAGCGCCGACGCGGTATCGCCGCCGGCGACCGAGAACGCGAGCGGGAAATTCGACGCACCGAACACGGCGACGGGCCCGACCGCGACGTTGCGCAGGCGCAGGTCGACGCGCGGCAGCGGCTTGCGCTCGGGGCGCGCCGGATCGATGCGCGCGTCGAGAAAGGCGCCGTCGCGCACGAGCGACGCGAACAGCGCGAGCTGGCCGACCGTGCGGCCGCGCTCGCCTTCGATGCGCGCGCGCGGCAGGCCCGTTTCGATGACGCAGCGCTCGATCAGGTCGTCACCGAGCGCCGTGATGTGGCGGCCGATCGCGTCGAGAAACGCGGCGCGGGCTTCGAGCGACGTTTCGCGATAGGTGTCGAAGGCGTCGTCGGCGAGCGCGCAGGCCGTTTCCAGGTCGTGCAGGCTCGCACCGCCGAAGGCGGGTTCGAGCCGTTCGCCGGTGGCGGCGGCGATCGCGTGGAGGGTGCCGTTCTGTCCGGCGACGGCGGACGGGCCGATCAGGAGCTGACCTGTGAGTTGCATGGTTTTCCTCGGAAAAAGACAGGAGCCGGGCGTGGAGCGCCCGGCCGAAGGGATCATGGGAAAAGGAGCGAGTGCGTCAGTCCTCGTCGTCGTCGAGTTGCAGCTTCTCCGAGCGCACGCCTGTATTCGCGCCCCAGTAGTAGATGACGAGCGCGACGGCCGCGACGACGACCGTGTCGTACGGATGGGCAAGCTGGCCCGTGCCGCCGAAGCCGCCGAGATACGACAGCACGATCATCGCGGCATAGAACGCGATCAGCCACGCGGACGAGCGCACCTGCTCGGCGAGGCTCAGGTGCGCGGTCGGCACCCAGCGACGGCACGCGAGATAGATCACGAACATCACGATCTGCAGGCCGAGCAGCCAGGACACCGTGCTCCAGCCCGACCAGTAGACGATCAGCGCGGCGATCACGAACGATGCGGGGCCGGTGATGCCGAACGCGCTCGCGCGGAACGGCCGGGGGAGGTCCGGCGCGGTGCGGCGGAGTGCGGCGACCGACACCGGTGCGACCGCATAGCTCAGCACCAGCGCGGCCGACACGATGTTGATCAGCGCTTCCCACGACGGGAACGGCAGCGTCCAGAAGATCGCGAGGCCGAACGTGAGCCACAGGCCCGCGCGCGGAATGCCCGATGCTTCGTCGACGCGCGTGAACACCTTGAAGAACGTGCCCGTCTTCGCCCAGCCGTAGACCACGCGCGGCGTCGCGTTCATGTAGATGTTGCCGCAGCCGCTCGGCGAGATCATCGCGTCGGCGACGACCATCACCGCGAGCCAGCCGACGCCGAGCGCCAGCGCGATGTCGCGGTACGGCAGCGAGAACGCCTTGCTCACGTCGTGCCAGCCGGCGGCGAGCATGTCGGTGGGGATGCTGCCGATGAACGCGAGCTGCAGCAGCACGTAGATCAGCGTCGACAGCAGGATCGACAGGATCAGCGCGATCGGGATCGTGCGCTGCGGATTGCGCACCTCGCTCGCGACCGACACGATCGGCGTGAGCCCGAGGTACGCGAAGATGATGCCGCCGGCGGACACGGCCATCTCGATGCCTGGCATACCGAACGGCGCGAAGCCCTGGATCGTCAGGTTCGCGGGCTTGAAGAACGTGAACAGCACGGCGATCACCGCCAGCGGCACGATGAACTTGAAGAGGCTGATGATGTTGTTCGCCTTCGCGAACGTCTTCACGCTCGAATAGTTCAGGTAAAAGAAGAAGCCCAGCAACGCGGCCTGCACGAGCCAGCCGAGCGTGGTCGGGTCGCTCGATCCTGCGACGGTCAGGCCCGGAAACCACGCGGCCGCATACTGGCGCGCGGCGACGACTTCGATCGCGATCAGGCTCGAAAAGGCGATCAGCGTGATGAAGCCCATCAGGTAGCCGAGCAGCGGGCCGTGCGAGAACACCGGGTAGCGGACCACGCCGCCCGCGCGCGGCAGCGCGGCGCCGAGTTCGCAGTAGACGATGCCGAGCAGCAGCACCGCGAAGCCGCCGAGCAGCCACGAGAAGATGCCGGCCGGGCCCGCGATCGTCGACACGTGACTCGCGGCGAACAGCCACCCCGAACCGAAAATGGCGCCGAGACCGATGAACGTGAGATCGGTCAGCGACAGCTGTTTCTTGAACTTGCCGTGACCCGCGTCGGGGTGCGCGGAACGGGAAAGCGGGACAGACGGGTGAGCGTTGCCTTGGCCTGGCATGGGCGTGTCTCCTGGAGGAATGTCGGCACAGGCTCGAGGTGCGCCGCGCTCCGACGGAGCAGCGGCGCCAGCCTGCCGGCCGGCGTCGCCCGGTTCGAACGACCGGGGCGGGCTGCGGGGCGTTCACGCGCGGCGCGCTCGGGCGCCGGTATGAACGGGCCCGCAGGCCATGCCGGACCGAAGACGGCGGCGCGCAGGGGGAAAGCCCGCGTGCCGCCGCAGGGGAAGTCGGTCAGAGACCGACGTCGGGCAGCGCCGGGCGCGTTTCGAGCGCCTTCGCGACGATGGCCTTCACTTCCGCGAGCGTGTCGCCCTGCAGCGCGAGGCGCGGCGGGCGCGTGATCGCGCTGCCGCGGCCGACCAGCTCTTCGCACAGCTTGATGCACTGCACGAGGTCGGGGCGCGCGTCGAGGTGCAGCAGCGGCATGAACCAGCGATACAGCGCGAGCGCTTCGTCGAAGCGCTTCTGCTTCGCGAGGCGGAACAGCGTCTCGCCTTCCTTCGGGAACGCGTTCGACATGCCCGACACCCAGCCTTCGGCGCCGACGGCGATGCTCTCGACCACGACGTCGTCGAGGCCCGCGAACAGCACGAAGCGATCGCCGACGGCGTTGCGCAGGTCGATGAAACGGCGCGTATCGCCCGACGAATCCTTGAAGCAGACGATGTTCTCGCAATCCTGCAGGGCGATCAGCACGTCGGGCGTCACGTCGTTCTTGTAGATCGGCGGGTTGTTGTAGACCATCACCGGCAGGTCGGTGCTGGTTGCGACCGCGCGGAAGTGCGCGGCGGTTTCGTGCGGCTTCGCCGAGTAGACGAGGGCGGGCATCACCATCACGCCGTCGACACCGACGCGCTGCGCCTCACGCACCGTGTTGCGCGCGAATTCGGTCGTGAATTCGGCGATGCCGGCGATCACCGGAATCTTGCCGCCGGCCGCGTCGCGTGCGGCCTCGATCACCTGGAGCTTCTCGCTCGTCGACAGCGACGTGTTCTCGCCGACCGTGCCGCAGACCACGAGGCCCGATACGCCGTCGTTCACCAGGTTCTTCACCACGCGGTGCGTGGCATCGATGTCGAGGGAAAAGTCCGGCTTGAACTGGGTGCTGACGGCCGGGAAAACCCCGGTCCACTGAATGGCGTTTCGGCTCACTTCAATCTCCTACGTGTTTGTATCGGTCGGCCGACAGGTGTCGGTGTGGCAACCAGTATCGCCGCGCAAATGCCCATCACGCTTGAGTCGTATCGCGGAGCAAAATGACGAAATCGGCACAGCGGCCGGACGGCGCGGGAAGGGCGCTTCGCACTATGCCGATTTCGTCGTCGTCCTCATCGAAAAGCCACAAGCGGGCGGACGCGCGACGGAGGAAGCTGTGCTCCTTTCCCCACTTCGGACAGCTCATGATGAAGCGCATCCAGATCATCGATTCGCACACGGGCGGCGAACCCACTCGGCTCGTCGTGTCCGGTTTCCCCGCGCTCGGCAGCGGCACCATGGCCGAGCGCCGCGACGTGCTCGCGCGCGAGCACGACCGCTACCGCACCGCCTGCATTCTCGAACCGCGCGGCAGCGACGTGCTGGTCGGTGCGCTGCTGTGCGAACCCGTGTCGCCCGAGGCGGCGGCCGGCGTGATCTTCTTCAACAATAGCGGCTATCTCGGGATGTGCGGGCACGGCACGATCGGTGTCGTGCGTACGCTGCACCATATGGGGCGCATCGCGCCCGGCGTGCACCGGATCGAGACGCCCGTCGGCACCGTCGAGGCGACCCTGCACGACGACCTGTCGGTCAGCGTGCGCAACGTGCCTGCGTATCGCCATGCGAAGGGCGTCGCGCTCGACGTGCCGGGTTACGGCCCCGTGAAGGGCGACGTCGCGTGGGGCGGCAACTGGTTCTTCCTGATCAGCGACCATGGGCAGCGCGTTGCCGGCGACAACGTCGCGGCGCTCACCGCGTATGCGTCGGCCGTGCGCGAAGGGCTCGAACGCGCGGGCATCACCGGCGCGAACGGCGGCGAGATAGACCATATCGAGCTGTTCGCCGACGATCCCGAGCACGACAGCCGCAGCTTCGTGCTGTGCCCGGGCCTCGCGTACGACCGCTCACCGTGCGGCACCGGCACGAGCGCGAAGCTTGCGTGCCTCGCGGCCGACGGCAAGCTCGAACCGGGCACCGTTTGGCGGCAGGCGAGCGTGATCGGCAGCGTGTTCCAGGCGAGCTACGAAGTGGCCGACGGCGGCATCGTGCCGACGATTCGCGGCAGCGCGCACCTGAGCGCGGAAGCGACGCTGCTGATCGAGGAAGACGATCCATTCGGCTGGGGTATTGCGCCGTGAGCGACACGAAGACGGATGTCGTCGTGATCGGCGCCGGCATCGTCGGCGCGGCGTGCGCGCACGAACTCGCGCAGCGCGGGCTGCGCGTGCTCGTCGTCGACGACGCGAGCGGCGGGGCAACCGGCGCGGGCATGGGGCATCTCGTCGCAATGGACGACAACGCGGCCGAACTCGCGCTCAGCCATTACTCGATCGAACTGTGGCGCGCGCTGAGCGGCGAGATGCCGGAAGGGTGCGCGTACCGCAACTGCGGCACGTTGTGGCTCGCCGCCGATGCGCACGAAATGGATCTGGCGCGCGCGAAGCAGGCGACGCTGGCCGCGCATGGCGTGGCGGGCGAGCTGATCGACGCGGCGACGCTCGCGCGGCTGGAGCCGATGCTGCGCGCGGGCCTCGGCGGTGCTCTGAAGATTCCCGGCGACGCGATCCTCTATGCGCCCGTCACCGCGAACTGGCTGCTGCAGCGCGCGCCGCGCATCACGTTGCGGCGCGACCGGGCCGTCGCGGTCGACGGCCCGAGCGTGACGCTCGCGAGCGGCGACACGCTGCGCGCGGAGCGGGTGGTCGTCGCGAACGGCGTCGCCGCGCGCACGCTGCTGCCCGAGTTGCCGCTGCGCCCGAAAAAGGGCCATCTGCTGATCACCGACCGCTATCCCGGCCAGGTGTCGCACCAGCTCGTCGAGCTGGGCTATGCGGCGAGCGCGCATGCGAGCGACGGCACGTCGGTCGCGTTCAACGTGCAGCCGCGGCCGACCGGCCAGTTGCTGATCGGTTCGTCGCGCCAGTTCGACACCGAGGACGCGCAAGTCGACCCGCCCGTGCTCGCGCGCATGCTGCGCCGCGCGGTGGGTTATCTGCCGGACCTGGCCGACCTGAACGGGATCCGCGCATGGACGGGCTTCCGTTCCGCGAGCCCCGACGGGCTGCCGCTGCTCGGCGAGCATCCGGCGCGGCCGGGCGTGTGGCTCGCGGTCGGGCATGAAGGGCTCGGCGTGACGACCGCGCCGGGCAGCGCGCGGCTCGTCGCGGCGCTGATGGCCGGCGAACGGCCGCCCATCGATATCGAACCGTATTTGCCGGGACGCTTTCTGAGCGCGTCCCTCGTAGCCGGAGTGCTGACATGAAACGACCCCCACGCTCTCTTCGTTCGCTGTCGACCGGTGTTGGCGCTTCAGAGCTGACTCCCGTCCCATGCACGGCGCCCCTCGCAGCGGCGGCCCGGCGGAGGCTGAGATGAAACGACCCCCACGCTCTCATCGTTCGCTGCCCCCCGCGGGGGCGGTCAGCCTCCTTGGGGCGGCCCGGCGGAGGCTGACATGATCATTCATCTGGACGGCCGCGCGCTGACGGTGGCCGACGGCGCGACCGTCGCGGCCGCCGTCGCGGCGAGCGGCGACGACACGACGCGCGTGTCGTGCACGGGTGCGGCGCGTGCGCCGTTTTGCGGGATGGGAATCTGCCAGGAGTGCAGGATGACGATCGATGGCCGTCGCCGGCTGGCCTGCCAGACGCTGTGCCGCGACGGAATGCAGGTGGAGCGCACGCGATGAAACAGGAACGATTGAGCGTCGACGTCGCGATCGTCGGCGCGGGGCCGGCCGGGCTGTCGGCCGCGCGGGCCGCCGCACGCAGTGGTGCGACGGTTGCGATCGTCGACGACAACCCGCGGGCGGGCGGGCAGATCTGGCGGCAAGGCGCGGCGGCGATGCCGACGCCGGCCGCCGCCGAGCGGCTCGCCGTATTGCGGCAGCCGAACGTCACGCATCTCGCGGCGACGCGCATCGTCGCCGAAACGCAGCCGGGCACGCTGCTGCTCGAAGACGACGAACGCGGGCTGTTGCTCGATTTCCGCACGCTGATTCTCTGCTGCGGCGCACGCGAGCTGCTGTTGCCGTTTCCGGGCTGGACGCTGCCGGGTGTCACCGGCGCGGGCGGCTTGCAGGCGTTGATCAAGTACGGCCTCGACGTGCGCGGGCAGCGCACGGTGATCGCGGGCAGCGGGCCGCTGCTGCTGGCGAGCGCGGCGACGGCCCGTCAGGCTGGCGCGCGCGTGTCGCACGTGCTCGAACAGGCCGCATGGGGCGACGTGGCCGGTTTCGGGGCAGGGCTGTGGCGCTGGCCGTCGAAGCTCGCGCAGGCCGCGAAGCTCGTCACCGCCGCCTATCGGCCTGATGCGCATGTCGTCGAGGCGTTCGGCGACAAGCGGCTCGAACGCGTGCGGATTCGTCAGGGCGATCGCGAGTTCGACGTCGACTGCGACCGGCTCGCGTGCGGCTTCGGCCTCGTGCCGAACACCGTGCTGCCCAGTCATCTCGGCTGCCGGATCGACGATGGCGCGGTGGCGGTCGATGTGCACCAGCGCACGAGCCGCGATGGGTTTTTTGCGGCGGGTGAGTGCACGGGCGTCGGCGGCAGCGAACTGGCGATGGTCGAAGGCGAAATCGCCGGTTTGGCGGCGACCGGGCAGACCGCGCAGTTGGCCGCGCTGGTTACGCAACGAGCGCACTGGCAGGTGTTTGCCGATGCCGTACGCGAGCGTTTCGCGATCCGCGAACCGATCCGCCGGCTCGCGCGGGCCGACACGTTGCTGTGCCGTTGCGAGGACGTGCGTTTCGACGCCGTCGCGCAAGCACCGGGCTGGACGGCCGCGAAACTGCAGTCACGTTGCGGGATGGGCGCGTGTCAGGGGCGCGTGTGTAGCGCGGCTGCGCAGGCGCTGTTCGGCTGGACGCCGCCGATGCCGCGTACGCCGCTCGTGCCCGCGCGGGTCGGTACGTTGATGCTGGACGGCACGGCATCCTGCGACGGCGCGTGACGCGTCGCGGCACCACGGCACCACGGCACCACGGCACCACGGCACCACGGCACCACGGCACCACGGCACCACGGCACCACGGCACCACGGCAACACGGCAACACGGCAACACGGCAACACGGCAACACGGCAACACGGCAACACGGCAACACGGCAACACGGCAACACGGCAACACGGCAACACGGCAACACGGCAACACGGCAACACGGCAACACGGCCCGGTTGACACCGGGCCGCGCCATTCATTCCACCTTCACTTTCTCCCATCCGCCGACCTGCGGCGCCGCACAGGCGCGCAGGCACTCGATCGTCGCGGCCACGGCCGCGCGATTCGCGCTGTCGGGGTGCCAGTACATCGACACCGCGCCCTGGCCCTCGAGCTGCATCGGCAGGATCCGGATCGCGTTCAATTGCGCGAAGCGCTGCGCAGCGCGGTGCGATGCCACGCCGAGCAGGTCGGTGTTGTTCAGCAGCGTGAGGTTGAGGATCGACGAATTCGATTCGACGCAGTGCGGCGGCCGCACGCGGCCGGCGGCCGACAGCGCGGCCTCCAGCGCGTTGTGCACGGGCGTGCCCGACGGCCACACGATCCACGAGTAGGCGAGCACGTCGTCCCAGCCGACCGACGTTGCACCGGCGAGCGCGTGGCCGGGCCGCGCGACGAACACGACCGGATCGACATACAGCGCTTCGGCATGCAGCAGCGGATCGACGGAGGTCGACCCCGAGCGGCCCACGACGATATCCAGTTCGCTGCGTGCGAGCTGCGGCATCAGCTGGTTCATCGTGCTTTCGGTCATCCGCACCTGCGCTCGCGGCATCCGTTTCAGCAACTGCGACACCGCGAGCGGCACCGTGTCGGCCGCCGCCACGCCGGACGTGCCGATCGTCACGAGGCCGCTGCCGCCTTCCCGCAGCGCAGCCATGTCGTCACGTGCGACGTCGAGCTGCGCTTCGACGCGGCGCGCATGCTCGATCAGCGCTTCGCCGTACGGCGTCGGCCGCAGGCCGCGCGCATGCCGTTCGAACAGCGGCAGCCCGACATCCTCTTCCAGTTCCTTCAGCCATTTCGACAGCGCGGGCTGCGTGGTGGCGAGCGCGACCGCCGACTGGCTCAGATTGCCGGTGCCGGCAAGGCTCAACAGTACCTGCAGATGCCGCAGGCGCAGCCGGTAGGTCCAGTCCATCGCATGCCTCGTCGCGAGTAGGTATATCCAGAAACATATGGATCAGATGATTTGACCATTTTACCGGGTATGTCTTGGTCGAATATAAATCCACTAACGGACTGCAGCACGGTTCCCGCCCCGACATAGCGCCGACGCCGATCGGCCGACTCCAAGGAGACATCATGACGACCCACCCGGACGCGTCGCGCGCCGCCTACTACGCACGGATCGCCGAGCAACGCCTGGCGCCGCTGTGGGAATCGCTGCACAACCTCGTGCCGAAAACTCCGCAGCCGGCCGCGCAGGCCGCGATCTGGAAGTACGCGCAGGTGCGCGACCTCGTGATGCAGGCCGGCAGCGTGATCAGCGCGGAAGAAGCCGTGCGCCGGGTGCTGGTGCTGGAGAACCCGGGGCTGCCCGGCAAGTCGAGCATGACGCCGACCCTGTACGCGGGCCTGCAGCTGATCCTGCCGGGCGAGATCGCGCCAAGCCACCGGCACACGCAGTCGGCGCTGCGCTTCATCGTCGAAGGGCGTGGCGCGTGGACGGCCGTGAACGGCGAACGCACGACGATGCATCCGGGCGACTTCATCATCACGCCGTCGTGGGCTTGGCATGACCACGGCAACCCGTCGGAGGAAGCGGGCGGCGAGCCGGTCGTATGGCTCGACGGGCTCGACATCCCGCTGCTCGCGAATCTCGACGCAGGCTTCGCGGAGAACTACCCGGAAGCCGTGCAGCCGGTGAATCGCCCGGAAGGCGACAGCTTCGCGCGCTTCGGTCACAACATGGTGCCGGTGCGGCATCGCGTGAGCGATCCGACGTCGCCGGTGTTCAGCTACCCGTATGCCCGCACCCGCGAAGCGCTCGACGCGCTGTACCGGAACGGCGAGCTCGACGCGTGGGACGGCGTGAAGCTGCGCTACGTCAACCCCGCGACGGGCGGCTGGCCGATGCCGACGATCGCGACCTTCATGCAGTTCCTGCCTGCCGGTTTCGACGGCCGCACGTACCGCAGCACCGACGCGACGATCTACTGCGTCGTCGAAGGCCGCGGCACCGCGCATATCGGCGGCGTTGCATTCGATTTCGAGCCGCACGACATCTTCGTCGCGCCGTCGTGGGCGCCGGTGCGGCTGTCTGCGTCGTCCGACAGCGTGCTGTTCAGCTATTCCGACCGGCCTGTGCTGTCCGCGCTGAACCTGCTGCGCGAAGCGCGCGACTGACGCCGGCCGGTTTCGACGATTCGTTTCCCGTTTCCCGTGCGTCGCTGCGGCGGCGCGCCCCTTCATTCGTATTGACGCTGGAGCCATTCATGACTTTCGTTTTCCCGCCCGAAGCGCCCGTGGCGCTCCCCGTTGCCGGCAGCGACGCGCAGTTCGCGGTACGCCGTGTGTATTGCGTCGGTCGCAACTACGCGGCCCATGCACGTGAAATGGGCTTCGATCCCGATCGCGAGCCGCCGTTCTTCTTCTGCAAGCCGGCCGACTCGATCGTGCCGGTCGCGTACGGCGACACGCTCGACCTCGCCTATCCGTCGCAGACGCAGAACTATCACTACGAAGCCGAGCTTGTCGCGGTGATCGGCAAGGGCGGTTCGGACATCCCGCTCGAGCACGCGCTCGAACACGTGTGGGGCTACGCGGTCGGCCTCGACATGACGCGCCGCGACCTGCAGATGAAGATGCGCGAGATGGGCCGACCGTGGGAAATCGGCAAGGCATTCGACCGCTCGGCGCCGGTCGGGCCCGTGCATCCGGCGAGCGACGTCGGTCACTTCGAACAGGGCGGCCTGTGGCTGACCGTCAACGATGCGACGAAGCAGAAGAGCGACGTGTCGCACCTGATCTGGTCGGTCGCGGAAACGGTGGCCGACCTGTCGAAGTTCTTCCGCCTCGAACCGGGCGACGTGATCTTCACGGGCACGCCGGAAGGCGTCGGCGCGGTGGTCGCGGGCGACGTGATGAAGGTTGGCGTCGAACGGCTCGGCGAGCTGACCGTGCGCGTGGTCTGACGCATCTTCATCGAAAGGCGACATCGTGCAACTGCATAGCTTCTTCAACAGTTCGACGTCCTACCGGGTGCGCATCGCGCTCGCGCTGAAAGGGCTGCCGTACGACACGCTGCCGGTGAACATCCGCACCGGCGAGCATCGCGAGGCGGCGTACGTCGCGAACGTGAACCCGTCGGCCGCGGTGCCGGCGCTGGTCGATGGGGATTTTCGTCTCGGGCAGTCGCTCGCGATCCTCGATTACCTCGACCAGATCCAGCCGACGCCTCGACTGATTCCGCTCGAACCGCACCATCGTGCGCGCGTGCTGGAACTCGCGACGCTGATCGCATGCGACATCCATCCGGTCAACAACCTGCGCGTGCTGCGCTATCTCGACACCGAGTTGAAGGTCACGCCGCAGCAGAAGACCGCGTGGTACCGGCACTGGATCGCGGAAGGGATGGCCGCCGTCGAGCGGCTGCTCGCGCGCGCGGACGACGGCCCGTGGTGCTTCGGCGACACGCCGACGCTCGCCGACGTATGCCTCGTGCCGCAGGTCGCGAACGCGTTGCGGATGGATTGCGACTTGAGCGCGTATCCGCGCAGCCTCGCGGTATATGAACACGCGCGGCACGAGCCGGCGTTCGAGGCGGCGCAGCCGCAGCGACAACCGGATTACGTCGCGTAACACGAAGCAGGAGACAGACATGGGCGAGACACAACACAACGGCCGGCGCGTGCTGGTGATCGGCGGCGGCATCGGCGGGCTCGCGACGGCGCTCGCGCTCGCGCGCCAGGGCATCCGCGTGAAGCTGCTCGAACAGGCCGACCGGATCGGCGAGATCGGCGCGGGAATCCAGCTCGCGGCGAACGCATTCAACGCGCTCGACGCGCTGGGTGTCGGCGAGGCCGCGCGCGGCCGGGCGGTGTTCACCGACTGGCTGCAACTGATGGATGCGGTCGATGCGCGCGAGGTGGCGCGTGTCGATACGGGCGCCGCGTACCGCGAGCGCTTCGGCAATCCGTATGCGGTGATTCATCGCGCGGACATTCACCTGTCGATCTACGAGGCGGTCAAGGATCATCCGCTGATCGAATTCCGGACGAGCACGCAGGTGTGCGGCTTCGAGCAGGACGGCAACGGCGTGACCGTGACCGACCAGCACGGCGAACGTTATAGCGCGGATGCGGTGATCGGCTGCGACGGCGTGAAATCCGCGATCCGTCAAGCGCTGATCGGCGACGCGCATCGCGTGACGGGCCACGTCGTGTATCGCGCGGTGGTCGACGTCGACAACATGCCGCAGGACCTGCAGATCAATGCGCCGGTCGTGTGGGCCGGCCCGCATTGCCATCTCGTCCACTACCCGCTGCGCGGCGGGCGGCAGTACAACCTCGTCGTCACGTTCCACAGCCGCGAGCAGGAAACCTGGGGCGTGCGCGAGGGCAGCAAGGAAGAAGTGCTGTCGTACTTCGACGGCGTCCATCCGCTGCCGAAGCAGATGCTCGACCGGCCGACGTCGTGGAAGCGCTGGGCGACCGCCGATCGCGATCCGGTCGAACGCTGGAGCGAAGGCCGCGCGACGGTGCTCGGCGACGCCGCGCATCCGATGACGCAATACATCGCGCAGGGCGCGTGCCAGGCGCTCGAGGACGCGGTGACGCTCGGTGCGGCCGTCGCCCGGACCGATGGCGACTTCGAGGCCGCGTTCGCGCTGTATGAACGTGTGCGGATTCCGCGCACCGCGCGCGTGCTGTATTCGGCGCGCGAGATGGGGCGGATCTATCACGCTAAGGGCGTCGAGCGGCAGGTGCGCAACGGCCTCTGGGTCGGCCGCACGCAGGCGCAGTTCTACGACGCGCTCGACTGGCTGCACGGCTGGCGCGCGGAGGATTGCCTGAAGTCCGTCGCGTAACGCGGCGCGGTTGGCCGATTCCGGCGGCGCGCATTTCAACGACACGACGCGCGACCGCCTTCCTGGAGGAGACATCATCATGGCCGATACGCTGTCCATCGACGTCAGCGAATGGATCAACCGGCATCGCGTGGCGCCGTTTCAGGCCGCGATCGTCGTCCTGTGCTTTCTGATCGTCGCGATCGACGGTTTCGATACCGCATCGATCGGGTTCATCGCCCCCGTCATCCGCGCGGAATGGGGGCTGTCGCCCGCGCAGCTCGCACCGGTGTTCGGCGCGGGGCTCGCCGGGTTGATGGCCGGCGCGCTCGTGTTCGGGCCGTTCGGCGACCGGTTCGGCCGCAAGCGGCTGCTGCTCGCCTGCGTGGCGTGCTTCGGCATCGCGAGCGCCGCGTCGGCGAGCGCGGGCGGCCTGACCGAGCTGATCGCGTGGCGCTTCGTGACCGGGCTCGGGCTCGGTGGCGCGATGCCCAATGCGATCACGCTCACGTCCGAATACTGCCCGGCGCGGCGCCGTTCGCTGCTGGTGACGACGATGTTCTGCGGCTTCACGATCGGCTCCGCGCTCGGCGGGCTCGCGGCTGCGTCGTTGATCGAACACCACGGCTGGCGCGCGGTGCTCGTCGTCGGCGGGGCCGCGCCGTTGTTGCTGCTGCCGGTGCTCGCGTGGCGGCTGCCGGAATCGGTGCGCTATCTCGTCAACGCAGGTGCGGCGCGCGAACGGATCGCGGCGATGCTGGGGCGCATCGCACCCGATCCGCATCTTGCGAATGCGTCGTTCATCGCGCCCGACGGCAAGCCGGCCGGGTCGCCGCTTGGCCGCCTGTTCGGTGCCGACCTGCTGCGCGGCACGCTGCTGCTGTGGCTCACGTTCTTCATGAGCCTGCTCGTGATCTACCTGCTGTCGAGCTGGCTGCCGACGCTGCTGCGCACGACCGGCGCGACGCTGCAGACGGCCGCACGCGTCACCGCGATGTTCCAGATCGGCGGCACGCTCGGCGCGATCGTCCTCGGCGGCTTGATGGACCGTTTCGATCCGCATCGTGTACTGGCCTGCAGCTATGCGGCGGCCGGTGTGTTCGTCGCCGCGATCGGTGTGTTTGCCGCATCGCCGTGGGGCGCCGCGCTCGCCGTGTTCGCGGCCGGCTTTTGCGTGTCGGGTTCTCAGGTCGGCGCGAACGCGTTGTCGGCCGCGTTCTATCCGACCGAGTGCCGCACCACCGGCGTGAGCTGGGCGAACGGGATCGGCCGTGCCGGCTCGGTCGTCGGATCGATGGCGGGCGGCGCGATGCTCGCGATGGGCGTGCCGTTGTCGACAGCGTTCGCCGTCGTCGCGGTGCCGTGCGTGATCGCGGGGATGGCGGTGCTGGCGCTCGGTGTGGTTCGCGCCGATTCGACGCGCGTAACTGCCGCGAAGGCGATGGCGGGCAAGCAGGCCTGAGCGAAGGAGGGGGCAAGGCCGCCTGCCTCTCCCGGTAAACCGCGGGGAACATCATTATATAAATCAATATAATATTGATTCTTTAATTGTGTCCCTGCGCCGATGAACGACGATCTTTCCACCGGGTTGCCGGAACCCGACCCGATGCGTGCGGCTGCCGAATCGGCCTGCGCGCTGCTCAAGGTGATGTCGAATCCCGACCGGCTGCTGCTGCTCTGCGAACTGTCGCAAGGCGAGCGGTGCGTCAGCGATCTCGAGACGGCGCTGGATATCCGCCAGCCGACCCTGTCGCAGCAGCTCGGCGTGTTGCGGGACAACGCGCTGGTTCGCACGCGCCGCGAGGGCAAGAACATCCACTATTCGCTCGACAGCCCGGCCGCGATCGCGGTGATGGGCGTGTTGTACGAACAGTTCTGCGGCCCGGCCGCGAAGGGGCGGCGCGATGCAGCTTGATGCGCTTCATTTCACGCCGTGGCTGTCGCTGGCCGGCGGCGTCCTGATCGGGCTCGCGGCCGTGTGGCTCGTCGCGTTCAACGGCCGGATTGCCGGCATCAGCGGCATCGTCGGCGGTCTGCTCACGGCACGCGCGGGCGAGCGCGACTGGCGCGCTGCGTTCGTCGCCGGGCTGATCGCCGCGCCGCTTGTGATGTACGTCGCAGGGAATCGTATGACGCCGCTTGTCGATGCAGGCTGGGTCGAACTGGTGGCGGCCGGGCTGCTGGTCGGCGTCGGCACGCGCTATGCGGGCGGTTGCACGAGCGGCCACGGCGTGTGCGGGATGTCGCGCGGTGCGTTGCGCTCGGTGGTCGCGACGGTAGTCTTCATGGTCGCAGGCTTCGCGACCGTCTTCGTGCGACGGCACGTGCTGGGAGGCTGACATGCAGGCAGGATTCGCGTTTCTGGCGGGGCTGCTGTTCGGCACCGGCCTCATCGTGTCGGGCATGGCCAATCCGCAGAAGGTGCTCGGTTTTCTCGACCTGGCGGGCCGCTGGGATCCGTCGCTCGCGTTCGTGATGGCCGGCGCGACGGGCGTGGCCGTGTTCGCGTTCGCCTGGGCGAAGCACCGGACGCGGACGTGGCTCGGCTTGCCGATGCAGTTGCCGGCCGTGCGTGCGATCACCGTGCGGCTGGTTGCCGGAAGTGCGGTGTTCGGCATCGGCTGGGGGATCGCCGGGTTCTGCCCGGGGCCCGCGATCGTGTCGATCGGCTTCGGGTCCGCGAAGGGGATCGTGTTCGTCGTCGCGATGCTGGCCGGGATGGCGGTGTTCGAGTGGGTCGAGCGGCGCAGGGGTGTGCGGTGATGTCGGGGCCGCCGCGTGCCAGGCAGGGTGCGGCGATTGCGCGTGCAGCGCGACGTGACGATCGATGCGATTGCGCGGCATTTCCCGGCCGGAACCCGGATGAACCAGCCGCCGGGCGGGATGCTGCTGTGGATCGCGCTGCCGGACGGCATGCGCTCCGAGGCGCTGTTCGACGCCGCGCTCGCGCACGGAGTCAGGATCGCGCCCGGCTCGATCTTCTCGAATTCCGACCGCTTCGACCGCTTCGACCGCTTCGACGGCTATATCCGGCGCGCTTGCACGCGCGTGTCCGATGCGGCGCACGAAGCGGCATTTGAAACGCTCGGCCGCCTCGTACGGGAAGCCACCGCGGCCACGTAAGCATGGTGTCGGCCGGCCGGGCCAGCGAATTCGCAGGCCCTCCGGCTTTCCGGGCCACCGACGCGGCCAGCCGCCGCCATTTCATCGGCTGGCCGAGTGCGTGGCGAGGTGCTGGCGGATCAACGACAGGTAACGATCGCCGACCGAGAAATCGCGAGCGGCGCGCGGCCGTTCGGCCTGGCGCAGCGTGGCCGGTGCGCTCATGCCCAGATACCGGCATACGGCGGACGGGAAGGGCTTGCGCGTATGCCCGAGCTGGCGAGCCGCGCGCTCGACGCGGGCATCACCGACCTGAGCGCGGAGCCACGCCAGCACTTGGCGATCAGCTTCGTTGACGATACGGACCAGATGTTCCATCGCGCACCTCACTGTTCATAAATACAGTACTGTAAATATAACCAGTGTTTGCGGTGACCGCAAGCGGGTGCGCATGCGGCTGGCCGTTCGGCCAGGGTCAGCGAGCCGGTACGGTGGTTCGCGTGATCCGGCCAGCAGGAGCGGCGGGCGCCACAGGAGCCGCAACCTTCGTGTAGCGCGCGTCAGTCAGCGTGCCGAGGAACGCGACGATGTCGTCGATTTCCGCGTCGCTCAGTGCGGGTGGCGTGCCCGGCCGACGGTTCATCGGCGTCGAGTTGATGTTGATGTTGCCGCGGTAGGCGGCCGGCACGTCGTCGAACGTTCTGGCCCCGTGATACCAGAAGCCCGGGTCGGTCGAGCGCGTGTTGTAGAACGCGACCGCGTCGCGCAGCGTCGTGAACACGCCGTTGTGCATGAACGTCTGCTTGACCGCGACGTTGCGCAGCCCCGGCGTGCGCAGGTAGCCGCACCATTGCGTCGGCTCGGGCCAGCGCAGCCGACGTGCGGTGTCGCACAGCCCGTTGTCGAAATGGCGCGGATCGCGGTTCGCCGGCAGCGCGCGGTTGCGCGGCACCGCGATCGCGTCGTAGCCGAAATCGGTGAAGAGCGAACGCTCCGGGCGGCTCGACGTCTCCGACAGCGTATGGCAGCTCATGCAGTTGCCCTTGTCGGGATTCCGGAACAGCGCGAGGCCGCGCATTTCGGCCGGCGCGAGTGGCTTGCGCGTGCGCAGGAAAACATCGAAACGCGACGTGAACGGCGCCATCTCGTCGCTCTGCAGATAGGCCTCGACGGCCAGGCCCATCGCATGCACCAGTTGCTCGGGATCGCGCCGCACCGGCGCGCCGAAACGTGCGGCGAGATCGGGCGCGAGTTCGGTCGCGTCGACCTTGCGCAGCAGCGCGGCGGGCGACCGGTTGTTCATCTCGTTCGGATCGAACAGCGGCCCGCGGATCTGCTCGGCGAGCGTATCCGCGCGGCCATCGCTGAACAGGCCGCCGAACGGCGACGGCGCGGGTGCGTCGTCATCCTGGTAGAAGTGGCGGCGCGGCACGTAACGCACATAGAGCAGCGACGGCGCGTTGCGCTGGCTGAAACGCCCGGGCCGGCTGCCTTCCGGCACACCGGGCCCCGCGAGCGAGGCGGCCGACAGCGTCGGCGCGAACGCGCGGCCCGGATCGTGGCAGCCCGCGCACGACATGCCGCGCGGCTCGGACAGCCGCGGATCGAAGAAGATCCGGCGGCCGAGCGCGACGAGCGTCGGGTCGGGCGCGAAGCGGGCGGTCGCCGCATCGATCTTGCCCGTCACCTGCGGCGTGCCGTTGCCGATCGTGTCGACCACTCGCGAAGGCGGCGCGCCGGGGAGCAGGACCGTTTCGGCCGGCGCGGCGTGAGCCGCGAGCGTCAGGCCGGTGAATACGACCGCCGTGGCTAGCGTGCGCAGCGTTTGCAGGCCGCCCGCATGGCGGCCGTCACATCGAACCCCTTCACTCACGGCGCAATGAACCCCGTCTTGTCGCAGGCGAGCGTCGTGCCCGACTGGTCGCACGACGCGAGCAGCTTGCCGGCCGCCGAATACGCGTGGAACACCCAGCCGGTCGCCGGGGCGGCGCGACGTTCCATGATCAGGAAGCCGAAGCTGTTGTTGTGCGACAGCCGTTCGATCACGGCGCCCGGTGCGGGCGTCAGGCCGGCCGGGAACGGGTCGGGCAGCGCGACGTCGAGATTGTCGCCGCCGTTGCCGGACACGATCGTCGCCGGATGCCCGGACGAGAAGTTGATTGCCTGGAAGTCGTGCACGTGCCCGTGCAGCGCGACGTGCACGCCGGGCGGGTAGTACGCCTGCGCGTTGAGGCTCGACATCACCGACTGCAGCGCGAGGTTGCCCGGCGCGGGCGTGCTGCCGGCGATCGGCGCGAACGCGAGGATCGGATGGTGGTTCGTGAAGATCGTCGTCGTCATGCCGGCCTTCGACGCGAGCGCGGCGACCGTCTGGAACTGCTTCTGGTAGATGCCGAATTGCGCGTCGGTCGTCTTGAGCGGCGTGCGGCCGACCTTCGCGGTGTCGAACACGATCACCTGCGAGCCGCCGCCGAGCGACACCGCATAGGGTTCCGAATAGTTCGCGTTGTTGTCGTTGGCCGGATCGTCGCACGAGCGCGCGGCCGAATACGGGCGCGGATCGAGGAAGCGGAACCAGCCCTGGCCCGCCCGCGCGCACTCCTCGTGGTTGCCGCGCACGACGACCCATGGCGCCTTCGCGAGCAGCGGCGCGGCCGGGCGGAACAGGTCGGCCTGCCACGTATCCCAGCCATAGCCCCACGGGCTGTCCTTACAGCCGGCGATGTCCGGCGGGCACGCGTTCTCGCGATAGTGGTAGTCGCCGATGTGCATCACGAGGTCGGGCGACAGCTTCGCGACGCTGGCCGCGATCGTGTCGAACGGCCACACCGTCGCGTCGTTGCACGCCTGCCACGCGTTGTCGGCTTTCTTCATGCGGCAGCCGGTATCGGCGATGATCGCGATGCGTTGCGGCTGCGCCTTCGGCAGCGGCAGCGTGCGGCCCGCGACGCTCGCCGCCTGCGCGCCGGCCGGTAGCGTCATCTCGCAGACGGACACCGGGAAGCTCGACGGCTTCGAATCGGACGGATCGCTGGCGGTGGGCCGCTGGGCAAGGGTAGCGGCGCCCGCGCGCACGGCCATGCGCGACAGCTTGCCGTCGACGGTCAGTTGCGGGCACAGCGGATCGCCGGCCGACGCGGGTGTGTAGTTCGTGATGACGCGCGCGATCGCCTGGTTCGACTCGCCGATCTCGACCCATGCGGCCTGGACGTTGGCCGATGCGCTCGCCGGATCGGCCGGCGAATCGATGTGGTTCGAGCACGCCGACAGCGCGGCGAGGGCAGCAAGGGGGGCGCAGCGCACGAGCAGCGCGCGCGTGAGGAGTCGTCGCATGGGAGGCACCGTAGGAAAGTCGTCAACGATACGCAGCGCGAATGTAAGAAATATGAAAAAACCGGGCGCGACAGGGCGCTTGAGCACGGCCCGGGGGCTTGACCTCAAGCCGGCTTGAAGCAGCAAAGTGCGAGGCACGATCAATGAGCCAGAAGGGGAATCGACGATGGAAACCAGCCTGCCCAATGACGAACAATCCGCGCTCTGGAACGGCCCGTCGGGGCGCGCGTGGGTCGACACGCAGGCGCCGATCGACCGGATGTTCGAGCCGCTGGAAAAGTTGCTCGTGGATGCGGCGGCCACGTCGTCCGCGCGCAGCGTGCTCGACGTCGGCTGCGGCACGGGCGCGGTCACGCTCGCGATTGCGCGGCGGCTCGCGGCGGACGCGCAATGCACGGGCATCGATATCTCGGCCCGGATGATCGACGCCGCGCAGGCGCGCGCCGAACGCAGCGGCGTTCACGCCCGTTTCGTGCGCGCGGATGTGCAGACCCACGCGTTCGAGCCCGCGAGCGTCGACCTGATCGTGTCGCGCCTGGGCGTGATGTTCTTCGACGATCCGGTTCGTGCTTTTGAGAATCTGCGGCATGCGGCACGGCCGAATGCGCAGATGCGGTTCATCGCATGGCGCAGCGCGGCCGACAATCCGTTCATGACGATCGCCGAGCGGGCCGCCGCGCCGTTGCTGCCGAACCTGCCCGCCCGGCGGCCCGGCGCGCCGGGGCAATTCGCGTTCGGCGACCGGCAGCGCGTTGCGTCGGTGCTGTCGGATAGCGGCTGGGCGGACATCGCGATCGAGCCGGTCGATCTGGCGTGCGCGCTGCCTGCTTCCGCGCTGGACGACTACATCTCGCGGCTGGGCCCGGTCGGGCTGGCGTTGCTGGAGGTGGACGAGGCGACCCGGCGGCGCGTGGTCGACACGATGCGTGCCGCGTTCGCGCGTTACGTGGAGGGTGCCGATGTGCGCTTCGACGCGGCATGCTGGCTCGTGACGGCGCGGGCACCGTCCGCGTAATGCGTTGCGGTAACGAGGCAGGTCAACGAAGGGCCGGCCGGTTCGCCCCGCGCGTGGCCGTTCGCGCGGGACGAAGCCGGGCCGCGTGACGCACGCGCGTCAGTGTCGCCGCGCGCGCAACATCAACCACGCGCATCCGCCGGCGACCAGGGCGAGACCGAGCAGCACGGCTTCGACGCCGAGCGCAAATCCGGGCGGCATGTTCCCGGTATCCGGCACCGGCGACAGGTTGACGCCCATCGCGATGGCGCCGCCGGCGAGCAGCGCCGCGCAGACGATCCAGTAGACCTTGCCGCGCGGCGCCGCGGCCCGGATTCGCCACAGCGCGATGCCGGCGCCGCCGAGATAGAGCACGGCGAGCGTGCCGAGCGCGATGACGTCGGAGGCGCGGCTTTGCAGGAGTCCGGTCATCGTGCCGCTCCATCGAGGATGGCGAACCGCCACGGCATGGCAAGGGCGGAGCTCATTCGGCCTCCGTCGCATGTCCCGGCGCGCGGCTCAGCAGATGCGTGCGCTTGTCGGCCGCGAGCGACACGTAGCGTTCGTACTGGCGCAGCACATCGGCAATCACTTCGTCGCCGCGCAGGTATTCGACGTCGTAGCCGAGCCGCCCGTCCTCGAAGAACGTGACGATCCCGTACACGTGGGCCCGTTCCGCTTCCGGCTCGGCTGCCTCGCGCACCAGGAACGCGGCAGCGGATTTCACCGTCACGCGCACGCCGTACACGAAATCGCGGTGGTCGGCGGTCGGCACGGTGAGCCGCACGGCATCGTCGCTGTCGCGCTGCACGTTCGCATCGACGCCGCTCGCGCGCAGCTCGTCGGCGACCTTGCGCAACGCGGGCTCGACCGTCTCGGCGACGAACTGGCGCGCTTCGGCTTCGGTCGTCTGCCGCAGGATGTGCGTCAGGCGGTGGCGCCAGTGCTGGCCGGTCCAGAAGCTCGTCGCGGGCGCGATGTCCTGCGAATAGTGCGCGCGGTCGGCCGCGAGCCCGCGCCACAGCCCGTAGCAGAGCGCGAGCATGATGATCGCCACCGGAAGCGCGGCGATCAGCGTCATCGCCTGCAACGCGCCGAGCCCGCCGGCGACGAGCAGCACCGCGGCCGTCACGCCGAGCAGCGCGGCCCAGAACAGCCGTTGCCACACGGGCGAGTGCGCGTTGCCGCGCGTCGCGATCTGGTCGAGCACGAACGCGCCCGAATCGGCGGACGTGACGAAGAACACCGCGATCAGCACGATCGCGACGATCGACAGCCCTTGCGACAGCGGCAGGAAATCGAAGAAGCGGAACAGCAGCGCGTCGACGTTGGTGGCCGTCTGCGCTAGCGCGCCGGCCGCGCCGTGCGTATCGAGCCAGATCGCGCTGTTGCCGAACACGGTCATCCACACGAGATTGAACGCGGTCGGCACGAGCAGCACGCCGATCACGAACTGGCGGATCGTGCGGCCACGCGAGATGCGCGCGATGAACATGCCGACGAACGGCGACCACGATACCCACCATGCCCAATAAAGGATCGTCCAGCCGCCGAACCAGCCTTCCTCGCGCGGCGACGCGTACGCATAGGTGCGGAACGACAGGTCGACGAGATGCGACAGGTACTGGCCGATGTTGTCGCCGAGCGCGCGCAGCAGGAACGACGTCGGTCCCGCGACGACCACGAACGCGAGCAACAGGAACGCGAGCAGCAGGTTCAGCTCGGACAGCCGCCGCACGCCCTTGTCGAGGCCACTCGCGGCGGAAGCACCCGCGAGCAGCACGACCAGCACGACGAGCCCGATGCGGAACGCGTTGCCGCTGGTGTCCCAGCCCACGACCGTGTGCAGGCCGGCGCTGATCTGCATCACGCCGTAGCCGAGCGTCGTCGCGATGCCGGCGACCGTGCCGACCAGCGCGAACGCGTCGACCGTGTGGCCGATCCAGCCGTTGATGCGCTCGCGCAGCACCGGATACAGCCCCGAGCGCAGCGTCAGCGGCAGGTTGTAGCGGAAGCCGAAATACGCGAGCACGAGCCCCATCAACCCGTAGATCGCCCACGCGTGGAAGCCCCAGTGGAAGAACGTCATCAGCATCGCCTCGCGTGCGGCGGCGGGCGTGCCGGGGTCGACGGTCGGCGGCTTCAGGAAGTGCTGCATCGGCTCGCCGACGCCGAAATACATCAGGCCGATACCCATGCCGGCCGCGAACAGCATCGCCGTCCACGACACGAAGCTGAATTCGGGTTCGGCGTCGTCGGGGCCGAGCCGGATGTTGCCGAAGTCGCTGGCGGCGATCAGCACGAGAAACACGAGGAAGCCGGTGACGGCGAGCACGTAGAACCAGTCGAAGCGTGCGATGACCCATTGCTGGCCGGCGGAGAACAGCGCGCCGGCTTCGCTCGGGTGCAGTGCGCACACGACGAGCAGTGCGCCGATGACCGCGAGCGCGGGCAGGACGACCTGCGGCTTGAACGTCGTGCGGGGCGAGGGACGGGAATCTGGCATGGCTGGCATCCAGTTGTGGGCGCAACGAGGCGCGACGCCGCCCGGCGCGCGTGTCGCGCGTCGGACCCTGATACGGCGTGCGTCGAGTGTACCGCGGTGTCAGGACTGCAAGAAGGGGGCATGCAGAAGAGGTGAACCTGACGAATTGTAAGGTATTGGGAGGATCGAGAAAACCCGGGAGGTTCGCCCGGCGGGCGGACGGGGCGCGGCAAACGCCGTGGCGGACGTTTATCGGGCGCCCGGACGGCGCGCGTGGAATGCGGGAAATGCGCGTGTCGTCCGGGGCAGGGGCAGCGCGCCGAAAGCGCTGCCGCGAGGGTTCAGAACGTGACGGCGATCCCGGCCATGCCGACGAACTGGCCGCGCGTCGTCGACGGCGTGAGCTGCTGCGAATCGCCGACGATCGGTGCCGCGTCGATCACGTGGCCCGCGCCTTGCGCACCGAGCGTCTGCCCGCTCGAATGCGTGTACGCCTGCAGCGCATAGAGCGTCGTGCGCTTCGACAGGCTGTACGACTCCTTCAGCGAATACTGCTGGTAGCGGGCCGCACTGTTGATGCCGTTCGCCTTCGACGCGAGCGTGTACGCGAACGCGCCGGCCACCGAGAATACCGGCGTGAAGCGGTACGCGGCGAGCGCGCCGTAGGTGTTGAACACGGCCGTGTCCGTGAACGCGGAGCCGTTGCCGGGCAGGTACTTCACGTTTGAGTAGTTGAGACCCATCGTCAGGTCGCCGAGCGTGTAGTTGCCGGCCGCCGCGACCTGCTCGACGGCCTTCGCGGTCAGGTAGCCCTGGTTCAGCACCGACACCGCGAAGCTGCCCGACGCGGCGGTCGCCGGATTCAGGAAGCCCGCCGACGAGCCCGAGCTGTTGATGCGCAGGTAGCCGGCCGCGACGCCGATCGGCCCGTTCGCATAACGCAGCGCGGCGCTGAACGTGTTGCCCTTGCCGGTCGCGCCGGCAATGCCGCCGAAGGCATACATCGCGCTGGCGGTCAGCCCGGCGAAGGTCGGCGACGTATAGGTGACCGAGTTGTTCACGCGTGTCGTCGTGTCGAGGCCGTCGATGTCACCCGGATGCGCGCCCGTCGCGCCGGTCAGCCAGCTGCTCGACGCGTACGGGCCGACGAACAGGAAGTAGGGCGTGTACTGGCGGCCGGCCGTCATCGTGCCGTAGTGATCGTTGCGCAGGCCGACGAACGCCTGGCGATTGAAGATCAGGCCGGCGGCGGATTGCGCGCCGTTGTTCAGGTTGAAGCCGGACTGCAGGTCGAAGATCGCATGCGTGCCGCCGCCGAGATCCTCGTCACCGCGCAGCCCGAACTTCGACGCATACAGGTTGCCGTCGCGCATGTAGACGTTCGAGTGGCCCTGCTGGTTGTTCACGTACGCGAGCGAATCGTCGACGACACCGTACAGCGTCACGCTGCTCTGCGCGTGGGCGGCGGTCGTGCCGAGCGATGCAGCCGATAAAATCAGGATTGCATAGCGATTGACGGGTGCTTTCATTGACGATCTCCAGATCTCTTCATCTTTTCAAGGGGGGCGGGAGGCTCGGTTGCCTCCTCTGTGGCGGGCGGCGGGCCGCGTGAACGGCCCGTCTTGCGCGGGTGACGCGGTTCAGCTGTCGAATGCGACGACGAGGCGGCGCCACGCGCCATCCTGCGCATCCTGCTCGACGCGCGCGCCGCGCACGGCGACCGAGCCTTGCAGCGACGCGGGCAACAGGATCTCGACGCGGTCGGCCGGGCGTGCGGGGCGGCCGTCCCAGCGCACCGATACGCCGAGCGCGCCCGACGCTTCGCGGCCGGTCTCGATGCGCCACAGCCCGTATTCGCCGTCGCGCCATGCTTCCGTCTCGCCATCGTCCTCGACGCATTCGCCGTACGCGACACCGTCCTCGATGCGCGGCGCAACGAGGAAGCCGCGCGTGTCGGCACGCGCGCCGAAATGCTGTTCCGCGACGTTCAGCGGCAGCACGCGGCCCTCGCGCAGCAGCATCACCGGCGTGTCGAGCGGCGCGGGCAGCGTCACGCTCGCGCCGCCGTTGAACGCTTGCGCGCTCGCGCAGCACAACCAGCGCGCGCCCGACGGCAGATAGACGGTGCGCGCCGTCAGGCCGGGATCGACGACCGGCGCGACGAGCAGCGCGTCGCCGAGCATCATGTCGTCACATTCGTCGTAGCAGCGCGCATCGCCGGGGAAATCGGCGAAGGTCGGCCGCAGCACGGGTTCGTAGCGCGTCGTCGACAGCCACAGCAGGTGATAGAGGTAGGGCAGCAGCCGGTAGCGCTGCTTGATCAGCGACGCGATCTGCGCGGTGATCTCCGGATACATCCACGGTTCGTTGACGGTGCCGTCGTCGTTCCACGAGTGGATGCTGAAGCGCGGCATGAAGAGGCCGAACTGCACCCAGCGCAGCAGCAGTTCCGGCGACGGCGCGGGCCCGGAGAAGCCGCCGATGTCGTGACCGATGTTCGACACGCCCGACAGCGCGAGCCCGAGGCCCATCTTCAGGTTGTAGCGCAGGGTTTCCCACGACGTATAGTTGTCGCCGGACCAGGTCTGCACGTAGCGCTGCATGCCGGCGCCGCCGGAGCGCGACACGAGGAACGGCCGCCGCGCCGGCGCATGCGCGCGCTGCGCGTCGCGCGACGCGCGCATCATCAGCATCGTCTGCAGCACCTTCGCTTCACGCACGGGATACGGCTGGCCGAAACCGTGCGCGATCGCGTCGGGCGACCAGATCTCGTACTCGTTATTGTCGTTCCAGGTCGACTCGATCCCGTATTCGAGCAGCGCCGACGTGACCTGCTCGCGCCACCAGCGATACGCGTCGGGCTGCGTGAAGTCGAGATACGCGCCGACTTCGTCCCAGAACTGCACCCATGCGGGCTCGCCGGACGCCGAGCGGATCAGCAGCCCGCGCCTGGCCGCCTCTTCGAATGCGGGATGGTCGCGCAGCAGGCACGGCTTGATGTTCGCGCACAGGCGGATGCCATGGTCGCGGTAATGCTTCACGAAGC
The DNA here is from genome assembly GCF_002223155.1 of Burkholderia sp. AU31652. NCBI lineage: Bacteria > Pseudomonadati > Pseudomonadota > Betaproteobacteria > Burkholderiales > Burkholderiaceae > Burkholderia > Burkholderia sp. AU31652. The sequence continues at coordinate 1,369,171 of NZ_NKFG01000005.1, forward strand.
CCTTCGCGTCGGGAAACTTGTCGCGGTTCCAGTTGAACACGTAGCGCTTCGCACCGATCGACGTATAGCCCGACGACAGGTGGAACGAATCGCACAGGATGTCGTGCGTGTCGCATTGCTCGACGAACTGGTTCATCTGCTGCTGCGCGTCCGGCGCATCGGTGTAGCGCATCGTCGAGCCCGAATAGCCGAGCCCCCATTTCGGCGTGCGCGCGGGGCGCCCGGTGAGCCACGTGAAGCGCCGCGCAGCGGCGAGCGGCGTGTCGGGCGACGCGATGAAGTAGTAGTCGAGATCGCCGTGCTCGGCGACGAAATAGCGGTACGGGCCGTGATAGTTGTCGAGCTCGCGGCCCATGTCGAACGCGCAGTCCGACAGCGTGTCGTAGAACAGCCCGAACCCCTGGCACGCTGCGGGCGACCAGGTGATGTAGAACGGAATGTGCTTGTACAGCGGGTCGGTGTGCTTCGCGCTGTAGCCCATCGCGTCGATGTTGCGCATCTCGAAGCGCGCGCCGGTGCGGTCGAGGTCGCCCGCACGTTCGCCGAGACCGAACACCTTGTCGCCGCGCTCGCGGGCGACGTAGTGATACGCGCGATCGTCCCACCAGCCGAAGTTGTACGCCTGCGTCGCACGGTCGGCGAGTGAGACGCGCCAGGTGCCGTCCGCGCCGCGCATCGACCACGTGCAATGGCCGCCTTGCCGGCGCACCGCGAGCCGGATCTGTACGGTCTCGATGCACATGCTCTCATCGTCTTCGACGAGGGTAAAGGAGGGCAGCGCGAAGCCGCTCAAGTCGAGGCGGTCGCGCCCGTCGAGCGGCACGTCGTCGAGGCCCGGCGCGATCGACCACGTGCGCGGGTTGCGCGCCGTCGCGTCGGGCAGCACGCGCACCCGTACGATGTCATCCTCGAGCACGAAGATCTCGACGGTTGCGCCCGCCTCGGACGCGAGCAGCACACGGTTCGCGTGCTGGCCGGCGACGCGGAACACGGGCGGATGAAGAAGCGAAGTCATGAATGCGATTCCTGGTAAGGGCGAAGGTCAGGCGTGCCGGGCGAGCAGGCGTTCCTGCTTCGACTGCCCGCGGATCAGCATCGCGAGCAGCGTGACGCCGATGATGTCGAACAGGCCGAGGCACGCGAACAGCGGCGCATAGCCGATCTTGTCGGCGAGCGCGCCGACCAGCAGCGAGAAGCCGAGCCCGCCGATCCACGCGGCCATTCCGGCGAAGCCGCTCGCGGTGCCGACTTCCTCGGGATCGAACACGTCGGCCGACAGCGTGTTGACGAGTGCGGAGATCATCTGGTGCGCGAAGCCGCCGACGCAGAACAGCGCGATGGCCATGTACGGCGACGCGACGAGCCCGATCATCGCGGGACCGAGCATCAGCACCGCGCCGAGCGCGACGCCGGCAACGCGTGACCACACGAGCGGCAGCTTGAACCGTTTCGCGAGATACGGCGACAGGTAGCCGCCCGCGATGCCGCCGAGGTCGGCCGCGAGAAACGGCATCCACGCGAAGATCGCGATCTGCTTGAGTTCCATGTGGCGCTCGGTCGCGAGATAGAGCGGAATCCAGAAGCTGAAGGTCTGCCACGCGGGCTCGGCGAAGAAGCGCGGCAGCGCGATGGCCCAGAAGCGCCGCGCGGTGACGACGTCGCGAATGCGGCGCTTCGACACGGGCGGCATCGTCGCCTGGCCGTTGCGGATCAGCGCACGTTCCTGCGGCGTGATGCGCGGATGATCGGCCGGCGACCGGTACTGCGCATACCAGAGCGCGGCCCACACGAAGCCGAGCGCGCCGGTGGCCATGAACGCGGCCTGCCAGCCGAACCGCATCGACAGGAACACGACGAGCGGCGGCGCGATCGCGGCGCCGAGCGACGTGCCCGCGTTGAAATAGCCGACCGCGACGGATTTCTCGCGATCGGGAAACCATTCGGCGACCGCCTTCATCCCGGACGGAATCGCGGCGGCTTCGAACAGGCCGAGAAAGCCGCGCAGGATGCCGAGCGACAGCCAGCCCGACGCGAAGCCGTGCGCGACGCCGACGATCGACCACAGCATCGCGAACAGCGCGAACCCGAGCCGTAGCCCGATCAGGTCGACGACGAAGCCGCACACGGGCTGCATGATCGTGTAACCGATCTGGAACGCGCCGACGATGTACGAATATTGCTGCGTCGAGATCGAAAAGACCTGCTTCAGCTCGGGGGCGAGCACCGCGAGGGAGTTCCGTGCGAGGTAGTTGAGGATCGTGCCGAGACATACGAGCACGATGATCCACCAGCGCAATGCCTTGACTGTCTTCACTGCTGTCTCCTGTCAGAGGGGCGGGCGCCCAGCGCCCGCCGATCCGTAAGGGCCATCCGCCCGGGATGGCTTATTCGTTTTATTCGTACGATGTCCGATCTTGATTGGAGCGGGTTATGCCGGCTTATATCGAAAATACGGTATTCGAACGAACATTTTGTCGTCGTCGAGCTGCGACGTTATCTGACGACTGATCATTTTCGAGCATCCTATGTTCGAATTCGAATCCGGTCAACGTGAAAATGCATTCGAACGAACTTGCTCGGGGTTTTCCCGAGGAGCACGGCCACACAGCGTGCTTGGCAACGCACGGCGATCACGCGCGAAGGCCCGTGCGGCGGGGCAGTGCGCGCATCGGGTGAGCGAAAGGCGCGGGGCGCGGCGTGACGAATCCTGATGAAAATTTATTTCTTTTCGAGGCGGGAGTTGTGTAAATTCATTTTCATCATCCTTGCAACAACCCTTCGCATGACGCCTCTCGTTCCGCCCGACGCCAGTCACGACGAACCCGCGATCGCCGAGCGGATTGCGTCGGCGATGCCGTTGATGACGCCGATCCACCGCCGCATGGGCGAGTTCGTGCTCGCGAATCCGTTCCGCGCGGCGACGATGCGCATCGACGAACTCGCGCAGGCCGTGAACGCGTCGATCGCGACCGCGAACCGCTTCGCGAAGGCGCTCGGTTTCGACGGCTATCCGGCGATGCGCGCGGCGCTCGTGCGTGGCTTCGAGGCGACGCTCGGGCCGGTCGAGCGGCTGCGTTCCGCGCAGGAGCAGGAGCCCGGCGTACGCGGCGCCGCGTGGATCGACGCGGTATTCGACCAGGCCGTCGCGAACATCGAGAACACGCGTGCGCAACTGGACGCAGCCGATGTCGAGGCCGCGGTCGAGGCGATCGTCGGCGCGCGGCGCGTGCTGATTCTCGGCGCGGGGTCGAGCGCGTTTCTCACCGGGCTGATGGAGCACGGGTTGTCCGTCTGCCATGACAACGTGCAGTCGCTCGCGTTGCTCGGCGGCCCGTCGCACGCGGCGCGGCGGCTGTACACGGCCGACTCGCGCGATCTCGTGATCGCGCTCGCGTTTCCGCGCTACGTGAAGGACACCATCGAACTGGCCCGCCGCGCGGCGGCGCGCGGTGCGCGCGTGCTGGGCATCTCCGACGGCCCGCAATCGCCGCTTGCGCCGATCGCGTCGCTGAACCTGTACGTCAAGGCCGAGCGGCGCTTCGCGGCGACGTCGGAAGCGGCCGTGCTCGCGATGATCGAGGCGCTGATCGACGCGGTCGCGCTGCGCACGCACCGGTCCGCGAAATCCGCCGCCGAGATGACCGAATTCCTGCTGCCGTGGCTCATCCAGCCGCAAGCGACGCCACCGGCCGCCAACCCTTCTACTCACCGTCCGAAAAAAACATGACTTCACCCGCGATCGTTGCGATTCACGGCGGCGCAGGCACGATCCTGCGCGAGGCGATGGATTCCGACACCGAACGTCAGTACCGTGCCGAACTGACCGCCATCCTGACGGCCGCGCAGCAGGTGCTGGCCGACGGCGGCAGCGCGCTCGACGCCGTCACCGTCGCGGTGCGGATGCTCGAGGATTGCCCGCTGTTCAACGCAGGACGCGGCGCCGTCTATACGGCGGAGGGCAAGCACGAACTCGACGCGGCGGTGATGGACGGCGCGACGCTCGGTGCTGGCGCGATCTGCTGCGCGACGCGCGTGCGCAATCCGGTGCTGGCCGCGCGGCGCGTGATGGAAGCGAGCGAGCACGTGCTGTTCGCCGGTGAGGGCGCCGATGCGTTCGCGGCCGCGCAGGGGCTCGAACTCGCGGAACCGGATTACTTCCACACCGAGGCGCGTCACGCGCAGTGGGTCAAGGCGCGCGCAGCGGCGGGCGCCATGCTCGACCACGACGCGGCGACGTTCACGTTCGGCGCATCACAGCAACTGCAGCAGCCGGCCGAACCGCTCGACCCGGACCGCAAGCACGGCACGGTCGGCGCGGTCGCATGCGACCAGCACGGCCACATCGCGGCGGCGACGTCGACGGGCGGCATTACGAACAAGCAGCCGGGGCGTGTCGGCGATTCGCCGATCATCGGCGCGGGCTGCTATGCGGACGACGCAACTTGCGCGGTGTCGTCGACGGGCACCGGCGAGATGTTCATCCGGCTCGCGACCGCACACGACGTGGCCGCGCAGATCGCGTATCGCGGCGCATCGCTCGCCGATGCCGCGCACGACGTCGTGATGAACAAGCTGCCGCGCCTCGCAGGCCGCGGCGGGATCATCGCGGTCGATGCGCAGGGCAACGTCGCGATGCCGTTCAACACCGAAGGGATGTACCGCGGCTATGCGCGCGTCGGCGAAGCGCCGGTGGTCGGCATCTATCGCGACGACGACACGGCCTGATCCCGGCCCGCACGAGGAGGAGACCCACGATGACTTCGAGCCGTAACCCGTCCGGCCTGGTGCTGCCCGAGCAGCGCGTGGTGGCCGTCGACGACCTGTCGGTCACGTTCCGCCGCGAAGGCGCGACGTTCGACGCGGTACGCAACGTGTCGTTTCACGTCGACCGCGGCGAGACGCTCGCGATCGTCGGTGAATCGGGCTCGGGCAAGTCGGTCACGTCGCTTGCGCTGATGCGGCTCGTCGAGCACGGCGGCGGCGCGATCACGAACGGCCGGATCGCGTTCCGCCGGCGCGGCGGTGCGATTGTCGATCTCGCGCAGGCCAGCGGCGCGACGATGCGCGGCATTCGCGGCGCGGACATCGCGATGATCTTCCAGGAGCCGATGACGTCGCTGAACCCGGTGTTCACGGTCGGCGACCAGATCAGCGAGGCGATCGCGCTGCACCAGTCGAAAAGCCTGTCGGAAGCGCGCGCGGAAACCCTGCGGCTGCTCGAACTCGTGCGCATTCCGGAGGCGCGCCGCGTGTTCGCGCGCTATCCGCACCAGTTGTCGGGCGGGATGCGGCAGCGCGTGATGATCGCGATGGCGCTGTCGTGCCGGCCGTCGCTGCTGATCGCCGACGAGCCGACGACCGCGCTCGACGTGACGATCCAGGCGCAGATCCTGCAACTGGTGCGCGGGCTGCAGGACGAGATGAACATGGGCGTGATCTTCATCACGCACGACATGGGCGTGGTGGCCGAAGTGGCCGACCGCGTGCTCGTGATGTATCGCGGCGAGAAGGTCGAGGAGGGCGAGTCGGATCGCATCTTCGCGGCGCCGGAGCATCGCTACACGCGCGCGTTGCTCGCGGCCGTGCCGAAACTCGGCTCGATGCAGGGCACCGATGCGCCCGAGAAATTCCCGCTGCTGAAGGTGGAGGGCGCGAGCACGGCGGCGCCGGCTGCGTCGCCCGCCCCCGCGGCGAACGACGATGCGCAGCCGCCCGTCGATCAGTCCGCGTCGCCGATCCTGCGCGTGCGCGATCTCGTGACGCGCTTCCCGGTGAAGAGCGGTGTGTTCGGCCGCGTGTCGCAATACGTGCATGCGGTGGAACGGGTGAGCTTCGAGCTGCGCGCGGGCGAGACGCTCGCGCTGGTCGGCGAATCGGGCTGCGGCAAGTCGACCACCGGCCGCTCGCTGCTGCGCCTCGTCGAATCGCAGAGCGGCTCGATCGAGTTCGACGGCCGCGACATCAGTGCGCTGAAAGGCCCGGACCTGCAGGCGCTGCGCCGGAACATCCAGTTCATCTTCCAGGATCCGTTCGCGTCGCTGAACCCGCGCCTGACCGTCGGCTTTTCGATCATGGAGCCGCTGCTCGTGCACGGCGTCGCGAGCGGCCGCGAAGCGCAGGCGCGCGTCGACTGGCTGCTCGACAAGGTCGGCCTGCCGCCCGAGGCCGCGCGCCGCTATCCGCACGAATTCTCGGGCGGCCAGCGCCAGCGGATCGCGATCGCGCGCGCGCTTGCGCTGAACCCGAAGGTCGTGATCGCCGACGAATCGGTGTCGGCGCTCGACGTGTCGGTGCAGGCACAGATCGTCAACCTGATGCTCGACCTGCAGCGCGAGCTCGGCGTCGCGTATCTGTTCATCTCGCACGACATGGCGGTGGTCGAGCGCATCAGCCATCGCGTCGCGGTGATGTACCTCGGCCAGATCGTCGAGATCGGCCCGCGCCGCGCGGTGTTCGAGGCGCCGCAGCACCCGTACACGAAGAAGCTGATGAGCGCGGTGCCGGTGGCCGATCCGGCACGCAGGCATGCGCCGCGCCAGCTGGCGGCCGACGAAATCCCGAGCCCGATCCGCGCGGTCGGCGACGAGCCCGCCGTCGCGCCGCTCGTCGCGGTCGGCCCCGATCATTACGTCGCGACGCATCGCGTCGGCGGCGCGTACTGAAGCAATGCGTCGCCACGGCGATGCGCGAGCGTGCAGGAAGTCGAAACCGAAACGCCCGTGAGGCGTCACCGATTCACCGATAGGAGCCCAGCAACATGACCAAGCAGCATCCGTTCCCGATGTTTCGTCCGCGCGCGTGTTTCGTCGCGCTTGCCGGCGCGTTCGCGCTGTCGGCCGCGGTGCCCGCGTTCGCGCAGCAGACCGCGGTGATGGCGGTGGATTCGACGTTCACGACGATGGACCCGTACGACGCGAACGACACGGTGTCGCAGGCCGTCGTCAAGTCGTTCTACCAGGGGCTGTTCGGCTTCGACAAGGACATGAAGCTCGTCAACGTGCTGGCGACGAGCTACGACGCGAGCCCCGATGCGAAGACGTACACGATCAAGCTGCGCCAGGGCGTCAAGTTCCACGACGGCACCGATTTCAACGCGGCGGCCGTGAAGGCGAACTTCGACCGCGTGACCGATCCGGCGAACCACCTGAAGCGCTACAACATGTTCCGCGTGATCGAGAAGACCGAAGTGGTCGATCCGTACACGGTGAAGATCACGCTGCGCGAGCCGTTCTCGGCGCTGATCAACACGCTCGCGCACCCGTCGGCCGTGATGATCTCGCCGGCCGCGCTGAAGAAGTGGGGCCGCGACATCGCGCTGCATCCGGTCGGCACCGGCCCGTTCGAATTCGTCGAATGGAAGCAGACCGACGACCTGAAGGTGAAGAAGTTCGCCGGCTACTGGAAGAAGGGCTATCCGAAGATCGACGCGATCGACTGGAAGCCGGTGGTCGACAACAACACGCGTGCCGCGCTGATCAAGACGGGCGAAGCCGATTTCGCGTTCCGCATCCCGTTCGAGCAGGCGGTCGACCTGAAGGGCAACCCGAAGGTCGACATCGTGGAGCGGCCGTCGATCGTGCAGCGCTACGTGTCGCTGAACATGCTGCAGAAACCGTTCGACAACCCGAAGGTGCGCCAGGCGCTGAACTACGCGGTGAACAAGGAAGCGCTCGCGAAGGTCGCGTTCTCCGGCTTCGCGACGCCGTCCACCGGCGTGGTGCCGCAGGGCGTCGACTATGCGACGAAGCTGGGCCCGTGGCCGTACGACCCGACGAAGGCGCGCGCGCTGCTGAAGGAGGCAGGCTATCCGAACGGCTTCGAGACGACGCTGTGGTCCGCGTATAACAACTCGACGTCGCAGAAGGCGATCCAGTTCGTGCAGCAGCAGCTCGCGCAGGTCGGCGTGAAGGTGCAGGTGCAGGCGCTGGAGGCCGGCGAGCGGGTCGCGAAGGTCGAGAGCGCGCCCGATCCGGCGAAGGCGCCGGTGCGGATGTACTACATCGGCTGGTCGTCGTCGACGGGTGAGGCGAACTGGGCGATCACGCCGCTGCTCGCCGGTGCGTCGGCGCCGCCGAAGCTCGTCAACACCGCGTACTACAAGAACGACACGGTCGACGGCGATCTGACGAAGGCGCTCGAGACGGTCGATCGCGCGAAGAAGACCGACCTCTACGCCGATGCGCAGAAGCAGATCTGGACCGACGCACCGTGGATCTTCCTCGTGCAGGAGAAGATCGTCTATGCGCGCAGCAAGCGGCTGCAGGGTGCGTACGTGATGCCGGACGGTTCGTTCAACTTCGACGAAATCTCGCTGAAATGACAGTGGTGATGACGGCGGTTCGTCCGCCATGCGGTGCCGGCGGCGCAAGCTGCCGGCACGCTGATTCGATCGGTGCCCCATGCTGAATTTTCTCGTCAAACGCCTGTTCGGCCTGCTGCCCACGCTCGCGATCGTCGCGGTGCTGGTGTTCCTGTTCGTCCACCTGCTGCCGGGCGATCCGGCGCGGCTCGCGGCCGGCCCCGAAGCCGACGACGCGACGATCGCGCTCGTGCGTGCCGATCTCGGGCTCGACCGCCCGCTGCCCGCGCAGTTCGTGAACTTCTTCACGAAGATCGCGCACGGCGACTTCGGCATGTCGACGCGCAGCAAGCGGCCGGTCTCGACCGAGATCGGCGAGCGCTTCATGCCGACGCTGATGCTGACGCTCGTCAGCATGGTGTGGGCGACGGCCTTCGGGATGGCGATCGGCATTGCGTCGGCAGTGTGGCGCAACCGCTGGCCGGATCGCCTCGGCATGACGCTCGCGGTGTCGGGCATCTCGTTTCCCGCGTTCGCGCTCGGCATGCTGCTGATGGAAGTCTTCTCGGTGAAGCTCGGCTGGCTGCCGGTCGTGCCGGACGGTTCGTGGAAGAGCTACGTGCTGCCGTCGCTGACGCTCGGCGCCGCGGTCGCGGCCGTGATGGCGCGCTTCACGCGCGCGTCGTTCGTCGAGGTGCTGAACGAGGATTTCGTGCGCACCGCGCGTGCGAAAGGCGTGCACGAGCCGATGGTGGTGCTCAAGCACTGCCTGCGCAACGCGATGATCCCGGTCGTCACGATGATGGGGCTGCAGTTCGGCTTCCTGCTCGGCGGCTCGATCGTCGTCGAGGTCGTGTTCAACTGGCCGGGGCTCGGCCGCCTGCTCGTCGACGCGGTAACGATGCGCGACTACCCGGTGATCCAGGCGATCGTGTTGCTGTTTTCGCTCGAGTTCATCCTGATCAACCTGACCGTCGACGTACTGTACGCGGTCATCAACCCGACCATCCGGTTCAAGTGAGGCGCGCATGAACGCGACAGTCCAGACCGCGGCGCCGGCCGCACCCGCCGCGATCCGCACGCCGTGGCGCGAATTCTGGCGCAAGTTCCGCAAGCAGACCGTCGCGCTCGTCGCGGGCGGCTTCGTGCTGGCGCTCGTCGTGCTGGCGTTCGTCGGCCCGCACATCGTGCCGTTCGATCCGGAGAACTATTTCGACTACGACGCGCTGAACGCGGGGCCGTCGGCCGTGCACTGGTTCGGCGTCGACTCGCTCGGCCGCGACATCTTCAGCCGGATCATCACGGGCACGCGCATCTCGCTCGCCGCCGGCTTCTTCTCGGTCGCGCTCGGCGCGGTGATCGGCACGTTCTTCGGTCTGCTCGCCGGCTACTACGAAGGCTGGTGGGACCGCATCACGATGCGCGTGGCCGACGTGCTGTTCGCGTTCCCGGGCATCCTGCTCGCGATCGGCGTGGTGGCGATCCTCGGCAACGGGATGGTCAACGTGATCTGCGCGGTCGCGATCTTCAGCATCCCGGCGTTCGCGCGGCTCGTGCGCGGCAACACGCTGATGCTCAAGCACATGACCTACGTCGAGGCCGCGCGCAGCATCGGCGCGTCGGACTGGACGATCATCATGCGGCACATCCTGCCGGGCACCGTGTCGTCGGTCGTCGTCTACTTCACGATGCGGATCGGCACGTCGATCATCACGGCCGCGAGCCTGTCGTTCCTCGGGCTCGGCGCGCAGCCGCCGACGCCGGAGTGGGGCGCGATGCTCAACGAGGCGCGCGCGGACATGGTGACGGCGCCGCACATCGCGATCTTCCCGAGCCTGGCGATCTTCCTGACCGTGCTCGCGTTCAACCTGCTCGGCGACGGGCTGCGCGACGCGCTCGATCCGAAGCTGGAGCGCCGCTGATGCGCGATGCACCGATGTGGACGGCGATGCTGCCGTCCGGGCCGCGCGGCACGATCGCCGACGTGCCCGGCGTGACGGTCGGCCATTGCACGCTCGATGCGGGCAACGTGCAAACGGGCGTGACCGTCGTGAAGCCGCATCCGGGCGACGTGTACCGCAGCAAGGTGCCGGCCGGGGCGGCGGTGATCAACGGCTTCGGCAAGAGCGTCGGGCTCGTGCAGGTCGACGAACTCGGCACGCTCGAGACGCCGATCGCGCTGACCAATACGTTCGGCGTCGGCGCGCTCGCGCAGGCGCAGATTCGCGCGGCGATCGCGGCGAATCCGCAGATCGGCCGCGACTGGTCGACCGTCAACCCGCTCGTGTTCGAGTGCAACGACGGCTATCTGAACGATATCCAGGCGTTCGCGGTCACGCCCGCGCATTACGACGACGCGTGCCGCGCGGCATCGCGTGACGTCGCACGCGGCGCGGTGGGCGCGGGGCGCGGGATGTCGAGCTTCGACCTGAAGGGCGGGATCGGTTCGGCATCGCGCGTCGCCGTCGCGGCCGGGCGGCCCTATACGGTCGGCGCACTCGTGCTCGCGAATTTCGGCCGGCTGCCGATGCTGACGCTCGGCGGCGTGCCGGTCGGGCGCATCGTCGCGCAACGGCGTGCGGCCGGGGCCGCACATGCGGCGCCGCCGGAGCAAGGATCGATCATCCTGTTGCTGGCGACCGACGCGCCGCTCGATGCGCGGCAACTGTCGCGGCTCGCGCGCCGCGCCGGGGCGGGGCTGGCCCGCACGGGCTCGGTCTACGGGCACGGCAGCGGCGACATCGCGCTCGCCTTCTCCACCGCCTACACGATCGCGCACGACGCATCGACCCTCGCGCTGCCGGCCCTCGTCGCCGATGCGGCGCTCGATCCGCTGTTCATGGCCGCGGCCGAAAGCGTCGAGCATGCGATCGCCGACGCGCTGCTGCAGGCCGTGACGGTGGCCGGGCGCGACGGCCACGTGCGGCAATCGCTGCGCGATGCGGTGCCCGATCTCGATCGCCTGTTCAACGAAGGCCACGAAGGACGTCTTACCCAGTCATGAAGATCCTGATTTCGACCGACATCGAAGGCGTCGCCGGCGTATTCGCCATCGAGCAGACGCGCGCCGGCAATCCGGAATACGAGCGCGCGCGCCGCTGGATGACCGCCGAGGCGAACGCGGCGATCGAAGGCGCGTTCATGGGCGGTGCGCAGGCGGTGTGGGTCAACGATTCGCACGGCGGTTTCCGCAACCTGCTGCCCGACGGGCTCGATGCGCGTGCGCGTGTCGTCCTCGGCAAGCCGCGCACGCTCGGAATGATGACGGGCCTCGAGCAGCAGCCCGATCTCGTGTTCATGATCGGCTATCACGCGAAATCGCAGACGCGCGGCGTGCTCGCGCACACGATCAACAGCTTTGCGTTCACGCAGGTATGGCTGAACGGCGTCGAACTCGGCGAAGCCGGGCTGTACGGCGCGCTGGCGCGCGAATACGGCGCGCACGTCGCGCTGGCCACGGGCGACGACGTGTTCGCGGAGGAAACGCGGCCGCTGTTTCCGGATGCGCATTTCGAGACGGTCAAGACGGCCGGCGGCGCGTCGAGCGGCGATACGCTCACGCCCGCCGCGTCATGTGCGCGGATCGCAGCGGCGGCGCGCGAAGCGGTTGCGCACGCACTGTCGGCAGGCGTGCGCGCCGGCGCCCATCGGCCCGCGCCGGCCGCGTGCACGCTGCGCGTGCAGACGGCGGCGCAGGCCGACCTGTTCTGCGTGCTGCCGTCGCTGGAGCGCGTCGATGCGGTGACGCTGCGCTTCGACGGGCCTTCGGTCGAGCATGTGGTGCGCACGCTGAACAGCTTGTCGGCGATGTCGTTCATGCTGCGGTGATGCGCATGACCGCCATGCTCCTTGCGCGCCGCGCGTCGTCAGGGGTTGCCGACGGGGTGCGCCGTCACGGCGAGCAGGAACGCTTCCATCGCGGCGACGAACGCGAGCGGCGTCTCGTTCATCGGGTAGTGGCCTGCATTGCGCAGCACGTCGACGGTGGCGAGCGGATAACGCCGCAGGTAGGTGCGGGCCATCAGTGTCGCGTCGAACGCCGGATCGTGCTCGCCGATCAGCACTTTCACCGGATGGATGCCGGCGATCTCGTCGCCGAAATCCGTATCGGCCCACGCGCGGAAGTACGCGCCGAACGCCGACGACGAAGAACGGGCTGCCGAATACGCCGCTTTCCACTCGACCCAGGATGCGGGCAGCCGGCCGCCGGTGCTGCGATCGATGATGGTCCGGCGATCGGCGACGTGGTCGGCGGCGCGCTCGAATAGCGCACGTTTCTCCGCGTCGAACGGCAGGCCGCCGCACGGCACGGGCGTGATCGGCACCAGCGCGCGCACGCGCCCGGGCGCGATGACGGCGACTTTCTCGGCCGCCATCGCACCCATCGAATGGCCGACGATGCTGAAGGTCGCGAAATCGAGCGTGTCGGCCAGCGCGAGCGCGTCGGCGGCGATCTCGTCGATCGTGTAGTGGCCCGCTGCGTCGCGCATGCGGCCGTAGCCTCGGTAGTCCATGAATACATAGCTGAAGTGCTTGCGCGACAGCCACGCTTCGACGGGTTCGAACGCGTGGGCGTCGCCGAACCAGCCGGGCAGTACAAGAACAGGGTGGGGGCCGTCCCCCACGCGATGAAACGTATTCGGCATGTCCGCTCCGATGCAGTGGTAATCCGGCCGATCAGGCCGACGGGTCTTGCGGCCGTCAGGTCGCGCAAGGGTGGAGCGGATCGTAGATCGCGCGAAGGAGACCCGCCTTCGATATCGGGTCATTGATGATGGAATTCGGGCCGTGAGAAATACGCTGCTAGATCCCTACGAAAACATTCCCCGGAGCGTGGTCGTGACCGCGAATGACTATGCGGCGGGCACGACGTTTCCGGAACACGCGCACGGGCGCGGGCAATTCGCGTTCGCGTCGCGCGGCACGATCAGCGTGTCGACGCCGCACGGACGCTGGCTGGTGCCGCCGCAGCGCGCGTGCTGGGTGCCGGCCGGCGTGCGGCACGAAATGACGATGACCGGGCCGGTCACGATGCTCAACACGTTCGTGTCCGGCGCCGCCGCGCAGGAGGCGGGCCTGCCCGAGCAGTGCGGTGTGTATGGCGTATCGGCGCTGCTGCGGCAACTGATCGACGATGCGATCGACTTGCCGGCCCTGTACGACGTCGACGGGCGCGCGGGCAAGCTGATGGCGCTGCTGGTCGCGGAAATCGCGACGATGCCGCGCCTGTCGCTGCATGCGCCGCTGCCGGCCGACGCACGGCTGGCGAAGGTGTGCCGGCACCTGCTCGCCTCGCCGTCGATCGCGGCCGATCTCGACCAGGTCGCCGCGGACGCGGGCCTGAGCCGCCGCACGTTCACACGGCAGTTCCGTGCGCAGACGGGCGTGAGTTTTGCCGTATGGCGCCAGCAGGTGTGCATGCTCGCGGCGATCGCGCGCCTGAGCGGCGGGCAGCCGGTGACGCGGGTCGCGCTCGATCTCGGGTATGCGAGCGCCAGCGCGTTCACGTCGGCGTTTCGCCGCATTCTGGGTGATACGCCGAGCCGCTATCTGGAGATTCGGCGCTGACCGGAACGAAGTGACGCACGCCACGCCGGTGTGCCGGCCGCCGCCAAAAAATACGCGCCTGCCAACTTCGGTCAGACGCGTTTAAAGGCACTCGGTCAGAAAAAATGCGCGCCCAGCCTGCCGGGCGGTGTCGCGCATGACATGCGTAATTGTTTCCTGTTTCGATTCAATCTCATTGAAGCGTTGCGGATAGCGAAGAATACGCCGCATAACGCGCAAACGATATCGTGTCGGACTGGTGACTTGTGTGCTGTCGCAGCATGCGTTTCAATCGCGCGTTCGATGCAGGGGCAGGAGGCCCGTGGCAAGGCCGTCGGCACCCGCGATATGGCACGCTGCACCGCAGCATCGAATGATGACGACGGACCATGAAAAACGCCGCGTGGCGCGATGCCTGTCGGTATCGCGCCACGCGGCGGTGCGGTAGCGGGCGAAGCCGGCGTGAGCCGGCCCGCGCGTCACACGTCGAAGAACACGGTTTCGTCCGGCCCCTGCATGCGGATGTCGAAGCGGTAGACGACCGGGCGACCCGGCTGCGCGTCGCGTTTCGCGACGAGCGTCGCGCGGCGTTCGGCCGGCACCGCGTTCAGCACGGGGTCGGCTGCGTTTGCGGCGGCTTCGTCGTCGAAGTACACGCGCGTGAATGCATGAGTGAGGATCCCGCGCATCATCACGGTCACGTTGATGTGCGGCGCTTCGCCGGCGGCGAGGCGGCCCGGCTTCACCGTCTCGACGACGAAGCGCTGCTGCGCATCGGTGCCGGTGCCGACCCGCGCGAAGCCCGTGAAGCCGGATTTCGCGATGTCGTCGCGCGACGTGGGGTAGCGGCCCGCGCCGTCCACCTGCGTGAACTCGAGCACCGCGTCGCCGACGACGTTGCCGTCACCGTCGAACACCTGGCCGACCAGCAGCACGTGTTCGCCTTCGGCGTGTGCCGCGGCGATCGTCGGCGTGAACAGGCTCTTCAGGTCGTAGTCGTATTGCTGCGGGCACAGGCCGTACGCGAAGTACGGGCCGACCGTCTGCGAAGGGGTTTGCTTCAGCGTCGTCATGGTTCAGCGCTCCATCGGGGTAGCGTCGCGGCCGCGCAGCACGATGTCGAATTCGTAGCCGAGCGCATAGCCTTCTTCGGTGATGTCCATCGAGAAGCGCGAGATCAGGCGATCGCGTGCGGCCTCGGGCGTGCCCTGGAAGATCGGGTCGTACGCGAGCAGCGGGTCGCCGGGGAAGTACATCTGCGTGACGAGACGCGAGCCGAAGTAATCGCCGAACAGCGAGAAGTGGATGTGATTCGGGCGCCACGCGTTCGGATGGTTGCCCCACGGGTATGCGCCGGGCTTGATCGTCAGGAAGCGGTAGCGGCCTTCGTCGTCGGTCAGGCAACGGCCCGCGCCGAGGAAGTTCGGGTCGAGCGGCGCGTCGTGCTGGTCGACCTTGTGCACGTAGCGGCCGGCCGCGTTCGCCTGCCATACCTCGACGAGCGTGTTGCGCACGGGCTTGCCGCCTTCGTCGAGCACGCGGCCGGTGACGACCATGCGCTCGCCGAGCGGCTCGCCGTTCTTCACGGCGTTCTTCGTCAGGTCATGGTCGAGCGCGCCGAGATCTTCGGCGCCGTAGACGGGCGCGTACTGGTCGCGGAGCTTCTCCTTCAGCGGGATCAGCGGGCGCGTCGGGCCGCGCTTCACGGACGAACGGTACTCGGGGTGGATATAGGCCGGATGCGACGGCCAGTCGCGCGGCGTGAGGATCGTGGGGGAATCCATCGGGGCGTCTCCTGATAGGTCTTTCGCGAAGTGGATGGCACGACTGTAGCCAATCCGGAAAGTTATGCAAAATGACCTTTTTTAGCAAATCGCATAACTGTTCGTTATGTTCGATGCGCCAATGAAAATTCCGCCGGACAGGATGCCTGTCCGGCGGAAAAAGCGATCGGGCTTCGCGTCGTCGGTGACGACCCCGTGCACGGCCCTCCAGCCAGCCCGTCGCCGCTTTTTTGTGTTGTCGTTCTTGTTGTTATCCGGTCTCCCTGAGCGCCTGTTATGACGGGCGGCCGGGATCGAACACGATCCCGTCGAATTCGAGTGACAGGGTGCCGCTGCGCAGCAGTGCGGCCGGCGTCGCATCCCGGTCGGCACCGAGCACGTCGCTCACGTAGCGCGCGCAGAACCCGCGCCGCGTCCGCAGGTTGAAGCGGTTGCCGAGCAGGGCGTCGATCCGTTGTTCGGCGATTGCGTGCACCTGGCGCTGCGCATCGGCGGTCGGCGCCGCGACGCGACGGGCCAGCGCGATGCGTCCGCCGTCGGTACGGGCGACGAAGCGCGACAGCGGCGTGAGCTTCGTCCACGCCAACGCGGATTCGGCGATCACGGGCTCGTCGCCCGACGTGTCGACGACGATGCCGAAGCGATTGGCCCACGCACCCGTCGCGCCTGCCGCGTCGCGCGGCGCATTCGCCGGCACGCGGATGAACACGAGATCCCCGACGTGCGCGCTGGCGGCCAGCGTGCGGACCGTGGCGAGCGGCATCGTGCGATCCGTGTCGCGGGCATCGCGCGGGGCGGGGTGATGCGATTCGTAGGCAGCGGTGTCGGTTCGGGTGGTCATGTCGGCTCCGTCGTTCAGTGACAGCACGGAGCGGATTATGCAGACAAGTATCCGAATGTGTTCATCAGCGAGCGCAGGTAGCCTAATATCTGACCTAGAGCATCACTTTTCGATACCAAAATGACCGAGACTGCCCAACTCATCGACATGCTGAAGCGCCAGCTGAAGGCGCAGGGCATGACCTACCGCGACGTCGCACGTGCGCTCGACGTTTCCGAGACCAGCGTGAAGCGGCTGTTCGCCAGCAGCCGCTTCACGCTGGAGCGCGTCGTGGAGATCGCCCAGCTGCTCGGCTATACGCTGGCCGAGCTCGTGCAGGAGGCGTCCGCATCGGCGCCGAGGCTGCACGTGCTGACCGAGCAGCAGGAGGCGCTGCTCGTGTCCGACGACAAGCTGTTGCTCGTCGCCGTCTGCGCGATCAACTACTGGACGGTGCAGGACATCGTGTCGGCCTATCAGGTGACGAAGGCCGAGTGCGTGAAATACCTGCTGATGCTCGACCGGATGAACGTCGTCGCGCTGTTGCCGGGCGACCGGATTCGCGTGCGCGTCGCGCGCGATTTCGACTGGCTGCCGGGCGGGCCGATCCGCCGTTACTTCCATGCGCACGCGCTCGGCGATTTCCTCGACAGCCGCTTCGACGGCGAAGGCGAGACGATGACGTTCTCGCAGGGGATGCTGACGGAGGCTGCTTCCGCCGAGCTCGAACTGGAATTGCGCCGGCTGCGCAGCAAGGCGGCCGCGCTGCATGCGGAATCGTCGTCGGCACCGCTCGCGCAGAAGCGCGGCACCAGCTTGCTGATCGCGAAGCGGATGTGGGAGCCGGCCGGTTTCCAGGCACTGCGGCGCAACGCGTGACGCGTGACGTCTCGTCGAGCGCTTGGGGCTATCCGGAAAGTTATGCAAAATGGCATTTCATTGTCAATCGCATAACCACCTGTTATGAATAACCGTATCGCGGACGGCCGCGTCAAGTTCCGGCATCTGCAGTGCTTTCTCGCGGTCGCGCAGCTGGGCGGCGTGCAGAAGGCAGCCGAAAGCCTGTCGATCACACAGCCGGCCGTGTCGAAGACGATCGCCGAACTGGAGGCGATCCTCGGCGTGAAGCTGTTCGAGCGCGGCCGGCAGGGCGCGCAGCCGACCCGCGAGGCGCAACTGTTCATGCCGCACGCGAACGCGTGCGTGCTGGCGCTGCGGCAGGGTGTCGGGCTGCTTGCGCGCGAAGGCGGGGCCGCCGCGGCGACGCTGGAAATCGGCATGCTGCCGACCGTCGCGGCATCGCTCGCGCCCGCGTTGATGAAGGCGCTCGCGGAGCGCTGGCCGCGCGTCGTCGTGCGGATCGCGACGGCCGCGAACGCCGATCTGCTCGAGCGCCTGAAGTCCGGCGCGATCGAGTGCGCGATCGGGCGGCTGTCGGAGCCGGAGCGGATGATCGGGCTCGCGTTCGAGCAGTTGTACAACGAGCCGCTCGTTGCCGTCGTGCGCGCCGGGCATCCGCTGCTCTCGAATGCGGCGCCGGCGGCCGAGCTTGCGCGCTATCCGGTCGTGCTGCCGCCGTTCGGCACGCTGATCCGCCAGTCGGCCGAGCAGCTGCTTGGCGCTTGCGGCGTGCCGCCGCTGGATTCGTTCATCGAGGTGCTGTCGGTGTCGGTCGCGCGTGCGCTGGCACTCGAAAACGACGCAGTCTGGTTCGTGCCGCTCTATGCGGCCGAATACGACCTGTCGGCCGGGGCGCTGGCACGCCTGCCGCTGCCGTCGGCGGGCACCGACGAGCCGGTCGGGCTGGTGCTGCGCACCGATGCGCAGCCGTCGCCGGTCGCGCGGACGCTGATCGACGCCGTGCGCGACATCGCGCGGTCGCGGTTCGGCGAGACGCGTGAACGCGGGGCGCCACGCGCGGCGCGCAAGCCGGCTCGTCGCGACGATTGAGCCGGCGGACCGCCCGCCGTTCCCGGCTGCCGGATTGGCCATCCGGTCAGTAGCCGGCTGCGGGGTGCTTGGCATATCGTACCGATTTTGGTACGATTGGTGTCAGGACGATGACGAGACAGCAGATCCAGGTCACGCTCGGCGTGCGGTTCTTCCAGACGGCCCGTGGCAACGAGCCGGTGCGCGAATGGCTGAAGGCGCTCGGGCAAGCGGAGCGAAGGGCGATCGGCGAAGAGATCAAGACCGTTCAACTCGGCTGGCCGCTCGGCATGCCGCTGGTTCGGAAGATGGCGCAGGATCTGTGGGAGATCCGCGTGATGTTGCCGGGGCGGAGCGCCCGCGTGCTGTTTACGGTCGTCGGCGACACGATGGTCCTGCTGCACGGCTTCTTCAAGCAGTCGCGGGCCACGCCGTCGGACGATCTCGATGTCACCGTCGCGCGCCTGAAAGCGCTGATGCGCGCCATCTGAATTCCCCGGTTGCGCCGGAACACGCCGTCTTCGACGGTCAGGCCGCCGGCAACGCCATGCACTGGAGTACCCATGACGACCACGAACAATCCGCATATCGGCAGCGATTTCGATACCTTCCTCGAGGAGGACGGCAATCTCGAGGCGGCCACCGCCACCGCGATCAAGCGCGTGATCGCGTGGCAGATCGGCCAGGAAATGAAGGCGCAGCAGATCACGAAAACCGCGATGGCCGCACGGATGAAAACCAGCCGCGCCGCGCTCAACCGCCTGCTCGACGAAACCGACACGAGCCTCACGCTGGCGACGCTCGCGAGCGCGGCCACCGCGCTCGGCAAACGGCTCAGCTTCGAGCTGGTGCCCGCCTGACGGGCGCGCAGCATCGGCGGCGGCCGAGGCTGCGCCCCTACGCATGATGCACGCGGCGGCGTGGCCGGCAATCCGGCCAGCGGTTCGGTGATGTCAGCCCGCGCGTCGCCGCAAGCAGGCGCGTGTCGACCCCGCGCGCAGCTGCCGGGTCACTGACGCGGCCCGGCCACCTGCAGATAGAGCAGCGCCCCGCCCGCGAGCAGCAGCGGGCACAGGATGTACCAGCCGGTCGTCAGGAACAGCCCGGCCACCGCGACCAGCGAAATCCATGCGCAACGGTGTGCGATGCCGCCGCGCGGCAGCAGTTTCAGCGCGGCGGCCGCGCCGAGCCCGTACACCATCACGAAGCACCCGGAGGTGACGAGCACGAGCGGCTTCGGCCCGACGTCCGACAGCGTCGTCGCAGCGAGTGCGACCACGGCGAGCAGGGCGATCACGCCGAGGCTGCGACGCGGGACGCCGCCGACCTGGCTGCCCTGCGCGAGCCACGCGGGCAATGCGCCGTCGCGCCCGAGCGCCGCGCCGAGCTTGGCCGCGCCCGCGAAATACGCGTTCATCGTACCGAGCGTGAGCAACAGGGCGGCTGCGGCGGCCAGCACCTGCGCATGGCCGCCGATGCTGCCCGCGATCAGTTCGGCGAGTGGCGCACCCGATCCGCCCGCGGACGGCCCGAGCACCGTCACGCTCGCGGCAGCAACCGACAGATACAGAAACCCGACCACCACGACCGCGATTCCCGCCGAGCGCGGCATGTCGTGCGCGGGCCGGCGGAATTCGGCCGCGAGATGCGTGATCGCTTCCCAGCCGGCGAAACTCCACACGAGCAGCGCGGCAGCCTGGCCGACCGCGAGCCAGCCGTGCGGCGCGAACGGATGCAGGTTCGCGGTGCGTGCATGCGGCGCGGAGGCGAGCACCGCGGCGAGCAGCAGCGTGACGAGCAGTGCCGACAGCACGAGCTGCATGCGGCCCGAAACCGTGACGCCGAATGCATTCGCGGCCGACACGGTCGCGATCAGCGCGGCAGCGGTGACGATGACCGTCGTGTGCCCGCCGCCCGTGACGGCCGCGACGTATGCGCCGCCGAACATGGCGGCGGCCGGTGCGCCGGCCGGTACCGCGAAGTAGAAGCACCATCCGACGATCGCAGCGGCTTTCGGCCCGAATGCGCGCCGCGCGTAGGTCGAGACGCCGCCTGCGTCGGGATAGCGCGCGCCGAGTGCGGCGAAGGTGGCCGCGAGCGGCCCGGACAGCACGACCAACGCCGCCCAGGCAAGTAGCGAGGCCGGCCCCGCCACCTCGGCGGCCAGTGCGGGCAGCGCGATCACGCCGGTGCCGAGCACCGCGCCGATATAGAGCGCGGCGCCCTGGAAAATCGTCAGCGAACCCGCGTGATGAGCGGCGGGCGATTCGACATGCGAGGGCATGGACGGCAGTCTCCGGAAGTCTTGTTGTGTTCGAGCGCGGGCGCTCGCGCGGAAAATCGTTCGATGCTACCCGAACGACGGCGGCAGCGCGGCCCGGCGATCAGTAGTCCGTGCGGTGTCGTGTGTCAGCCGATGTCAGCAGTGGCGTGCGAGCCGCAGGCGGGCATCCTCGCGCGCGGCGGGCGACAGCTCGGGGGCGTAGTGGAACGCGCCCGAAACCAGCGAGGCGACGGGCACGCCGTCGCGGAACAGCACGCGATTGCCGGCCAGCGCCGGCACCTTGTCGCCGGGCAGCAGCGTGCCGGCAAGATTCAGCGGATCGGCGCCCGTCACGCACACGTACTGTCCGTCACCGGGTTGCCGCCGCATTTCGCGCAGGATCGGAATCGCTTCGGGCAACGCGAACTGTTCGCCCGCGAGCCCGGCGACGAAGCGTCCGCCGCGAATCTCGCCGCGCGCTTCGAGGCGCTGCAGTACCCGCACGAGTTCACGCCAGCTCGGCAGCCAGTCGGCTTCGCGTTCGAGCAGCCGCCAGAACACGACGCCGTAGCGGCGCAGCAGCGTCCAGGCGATGTGTTCGAGCGCGTCGGGGTCGGTCGCGGCCTGGCCGCGTTTCGGTGCGGGCGCATCGGCCGGCGGCGCATGACGTTGCACGAGTGCCCAGCGGCCCGCGTCATCCATCCCGCCGATCAGCGCACCGCCGCGCCGGGTGCGTGGCGCATAGGTCGCGCTGCGCTTGACGGCGGGCTTCAACAGCGCACGCAGGCCCGCGTAGCTGTCCGCATTCACGAGGCCGGCCGACACGAGTTCGCCGAGCGCCTGTTCGAGTTCGACGGGCAGCATGTGCAGGTCGTCGAGCAGCGCATCGAAGAACATCGCGCCATGCGCGGCGAGGGCGTCGCGTACCTGCGTGGCCCGCGCGGACAGCGCCGGTTGCGCATCGGGATCGCGCAGCGCCTGCCAGGCCGAGAGGTGGCGGCGCGGCAGCAGCACGATCGGCGTCGTCTTCACGGGTGTGCCGGCTGCGCGCGCCGGCGCGCCGATGCGTGTCCAAACGAGCTTGCCCGAGCGGCACAGCTCGTCGAGCCCACCCGCCATGTAGTCGGTGAGCCGCGCGGGCAGCAGCGCGTCTTCCCAGGCGCTTGCCGCGGCCTCGTAGCCTTCGAGCTGTTCGACCACGGCCGCGAGAGCGTCGCGGCCCGTGCCGCGCGTGTCCGGCGTCAGGTGTTGCCAATGGAACAGGAAGCGCATGAAATCGGCGCGCTCGACCGGCTCGATCTCGCGGCGCAGGCGCTTCACCGTATAGCGATGAATGCGCGCAAGCAGATGGCGTTCGCACCATTCGTCCGTCGTCGCGCCCGGCGTGAACCGGCCGCGCATCACATAGCCTTCGCGCTCCAGCGCCGCGAGTGCCGTCGCGATCGACGCAGGCGGCAGGCCGAGCGGTGCCGCGATCGCGTCGAGTGCAAGCGGCCCGAAGCCGGTGAGCCGCGCGCGGATCACGTCGACGAGTGCGGCGTCCGATTCCCACGGCTGCGCGCACGCGGCCGGCACCTTGAGCGCCGGCACGATGCGTGCGTCGGGATGCAGTGCACGCACGCACACGAGTCGTTCGACCGGCACCCATAGCGCGGCGTCGCCGGGTGTCACGAGTTTCGTCGCACGGCGGTGTTCGGCGAGTTCCGCGAGCCGGTCGAGCCAGCCTTCGTGCTGGCGTGCTTCGCTGTCGGCGATGCACGCGAGCGTGAGCAGCGCGTCGTGCATTTCGTCGGCGTCGCGCACGAGCGGCCAGGCTTCGTCGCGCACGGCAGCGATCGCGTCGGCGTCGAGCGCGCCGAGATCGTCGGTCGATTCGGGATCGCTCCAGCGGCGCGACTGCACGGCCTGCGTGCGGCGTTCCTCGAGCGGTGCATCGTCGAGGAACGCGTAGGGTTTCGCGTTCAGGATCTCGGCCGCGAGCGGCGACGGCGCGGGCAGGTCGCGCGCGACGAGCTCGATCGCGCCGCTTTCGATCCGGCGCAGCAGCGCAAGCCAGCCCTCGGTGTCCATCGCGTCGTGCAGGCAGTCGTCGAGCGTCTGGTCGACGAGCGGGTGATGCGGGATCTCGCGCTCGCCGACGATGTTCTCGAGGCACGCGACCTGATCGGGGAACACGGTCGCGAGCAGGTCGTCGCTCTTCATCCGCTGCAGTTGCGGCGCGGTGCGCTTGCCGCCGGTGAAGCGCGGCAATGCGAGCGCGGTGGTCGCGTTCCAGCGCCAGCGCACGCCGAACATCGGCGCGTCGAGCAGGGCCTGCACCAGCACGTGCTCGGCGCTCGCCGAACGCAGGTAGCGCCACACTTCGTCGAGCGCGAAGCTGTGCGCGAGCGACAGCGACAGGATGATCGCGTCGTCGGTCGCGGCCGCCTGCAGTTCGAAGTTGAAACTGCGGCAGAAGCGCTTGCGCAGCGCGAGCCCCCACGCGCGGTTGATGCGGCTGCCGAACGGCGAATGGATCACGAGCTGCGTGCCGCCCGATTCGTCGAAGAAGCGCTCCATCACGAGCGTGTCCTGCGTCGGCAACGCGCCGAGCGCGGCGCGCGTGCGCGCGAGATAGTCGGCGATCTGGTGCGCGGCGTCGGGCGACAGGTGCAGATCGTCGACGAGCCAGCGCAACGCCGGCGCGAGCCGGCTGTCGGCCGGGCTGGCAGTGGCACGGGAGACGTCGTTTCGTACACTGATCGCGGCTTCGGCTTCGGCTTCGGCTTCGGCTTCGGCTTCGGCTTCGGCTTCGGCTTCGGCTTCGGCTTCAACGCGTCGCGTCGATTTTGCACCGCCTTTGGTCTTGGCTTTGGTCGTCGCCTTTGTTTCAGCCGTCGTCTTCCCGCGGATATCGTCGTCAGTGCGTTCACCGCCTCGGGCGTGCCCTTGCCGCTCGCCGTCGGCGAACAGTCCGTCGAGCCGCGCGCGCAGCCGGCCGACCGCCGCCGACAATTCGTCGCTGCGCCCCGGCGCCTCGCCGAGCCAGAACGGGATGTTCGGCGACTGCCCCTGCGCATCCTCCACCCGCACGCGGCCCGTTTCCACGCGAATGATCCGGTACGACTGGTTGCCCAGCTGGAACACGTCGCCGGCCAGGCTCTCGATCGCGAAATCCTCGTTGACCGTGCCGACCTGGATGCCCTGCGGTTCAAGCAGCACCGCGTAATCGGCCATGTCGGGGATCGTGCCGCCCGACGTCGTGGCGGTCATCATCGCGTTGCGGCGCCCGCGCACGGTGCCGCCGACCACGTCGCGATGCAGGTAGGCGCCGCGCACGCCGCGCCGGCTCGTGAAGCCTTCGGCGAGCATCTTCATCACTTCGTCGAAGCGCTCGCGCGTCAGCCGCGCATACGGCGCCGCGCGCGTGAAGCTCGCGTACAGCGCGTCCTCCTGCCACTCCGCGCACGCCACTTCGGCGACGATCTGCTGCGCGAGCACGTCGAGCGGCGCTTCGGGAATGCGCAGCGTGTCGAGCTCGCCGCGCTGCACGCAATCGAGCAGCGCCGCGCATTCGACGAGCTCGTCGCGCGACAGCGGGAACAGCCGGCCCTTCGGCACGCCGCCGACATGGTGCCCGGAGCGGCCGACGCGCTGCAGGAACGGTGCGATCCCGCGCGGCGAGCCGACCTGGCAGACGAGATCGACGTCGCCGATATCGATGCCGAGTTCAAGTGATGCCGTGGCGACGAGCAGTTTCAGTTCGCCGCGCTTCAGGCGCTGCTCGGCGTCGAAGCGGTGCTCCTTCGCGAGACTGCCGTGATGCGCTGCGATCGCTTCCTTGCCGAGCCGGTCGGCGAGATGGCGCGCCATGCGCTCGGCGGTGCGCCGCGTGTTGACGAACACCAGCGTCGTGCGATGCGCGGCTGCGAGGCCGGCGATGCGGTCGTACACCTGTTCCCACACGTCGGTTGCCATCACGGGTTCGAGCGGCACGTTCGGCAGTTCGAGCGCGAGGTCGCGCTCGCGCGTGTGGCCCGTGTCGATGATCGTGCAGTCGCGCGGCGCGTCAGCCGGGCCGCCGACCAGGAAGCGCGCGACCGCATCGATCGGTTTTTGCGTCGCCGACAGTCCGATACGCGGCAGCGCACGGCCGGCCAGCGCGTCGAGACGTTCGAGCGACAACGCGAGATGGCTGCCGCGCTTCGATGACGCGAGCGCATGGATTTCGTCGACGATGACCGAGCGCACGTTCGACAGCATTTGTCGCCCCGACGTGGACGACAGCAGCACGTACAGCGACTCGGGCGTCGTCACGAGGATGTGCGGCGCGCGCTTGCGCAGCGCGGCGCGCTCGGCTTGCGTCGTGTCGCCGGTGCGCACGGCGGTGCGGATCGCCGGCACCGGCAAGCCGAGTTGCGCGAGCGATTCGGCGATGCCGGCCAGCGGCGCATCGAGGTTCACGTGGATGTCGTTCGACAGCGCCTTCAGCGGCGACACGTACACGACGAGCGTTGCGTCGGGCAGCGTGCCGTCGTGCGCCAGCGCATCGCGCACCAGATCGTCGAGTGCACACAGGAAGGCGGTGAGCGTCTTGCCGGAGCCGGTCGGTGCCGCAACGAGCGTCGATCGGCCGGCCTTGATGTGCGGCCACGCGAGCGCCTGCGCGCCGGTGGGCGCGGTGAACGTGCGCCGGAACCACGCGGCGACGGCCGGGTGGAACACGTCGAGCGCACTGGCGGCAGGGCGGGTAGTGGTGACGTCCATCGGAGCGTTGAAATGGGGTGCAAGCGCGCGGAGGGCGCGGGTGCGAATCGAATCGTCAGTGTGCCAGACGTCGCGCGTGCGCGCCGGGCACGTGTGGCGACGATTCCGCTTCAGATGGGGGCCGTCACCGCACTTTCAACGAACGGAAAGTTGCATGCGTGTCGGCACGCCGATCGCGTGCCGAATTGCGTCGAATTGCAATCAAACGCGATTGAGCCAGCCGAGCCAGTGCTCGAGCAGCGGTGCACGCGAGCACAGCGACTGCGCGAGCCACAGCGTGCCGCCCCAGGCGGCGGCCACGACGATCAGGTCGCAACGCCCGCTCTTCCACAGGTTGAGCGAGTGACGCCGCCAGATCCACGGCACGCCGAGCGGGTTCGGCCAGTCGGCGAGCAGGTGCATCACGCCGCCGCAGGCGAAGCCGAACAGCGGCGCGGCCCACAGCGGATGCGGATGATGGATGAGCCCGTGCCACCCGAGCGCCAGCAGCGCGATCCAGCCGATGCCCCAGTGCGTGACGGTGCGATGCGTGATCCACAGGCGGCGCTTGCGGCTCCACCATGCGACTTCGAGCCAGTCGGGCGCGGTGCCGCCCGCGACGCCGGCCGCGAACGCGGCGAACAGGCTCGAATGCCACGGGCCGGTCGCGCCGGTTTGTGCGACGAGGACGGCTGCGGCGACACCGGCCGCGAAGCCGGACGCATGATGCGCATTGTGTGATGCCATAGGAAGCGAGACGGAGAAACGTGAAGCGATGCGTGCGCGAAAAATGATGCACCGCGAAAGCGGGGCGCTATCTTCGCAGATCGGCCCATGCAGCGGGAGGGACGTTTGCAGATTTTTTTGCACGTGCCGCGCGGCTTTCCACGCAGTTCGCAACTTTCGGTTTTTTGTGCGTTGCGTGATGACGGGTGCCGCGGACGTACACGTCAGACGCGCACCGTGTGCAATTTCGACCGATCTGCATGCATGTTCAGAAGCCGCGGCATGACCGAGGGCAGATAACAATGCGCTTTCGTTGCACGCCCCGTGTTCGACCCTTTTTGTCCCCCTATACTACGAAACCGGAGATGGCCGTCGGCGCGCCGGCGGCCATGAGCGGAACAGGTGCTTTTCCTGCCTGAAGGAGATCCATATGGGGGACGTGCAATGACTACGCTGAATCGCTTCAAATCATCCGCTGTCGTGCTCGCGACGGTGGCCGGCATCGGCTTCCTGCCGAACGCGCCCGTCTATGCGAAGGGGCCGCAGCCGGCCATCCTGACGAGTTCGGCGGTCGCGGTGGCCGACAAGTACAGCGCGGATGCCGCGGAGCGGATCTTCAAGGAAGGCGGCAACGCGATCGACGCGGCCGTCGCGATCGCGTTCACGCTCGCCGTCACGTATCCGGAAGCCGGCAACATCGGCGGCGGCGGCTTCATGACGATCTACAAGGACGGCAAGCCGTACTTCATCGACTACCGCGAGCGCGCGCCGCTTGCCGCGACGAAGGACATGTATCTCGACAAGGACGGCAACGTCGTCAAGGGCATGAGCCTGTACGGCCCGCGCGCGGTCGGCGTGCCGGGCACGGTCGCGGGCATGTGGGAAGCGCAGAAGCGCTTCGGCAAGCTGAAGTGGAAGCAGGTGCTCGCGCCGGCGATCCACTATGCGCGTGACGGCTTCGTCGTCGACGAGCAGCTCGCACAGCGCGGCGTCGACGCATCGAAGGAGTTCGGCGGCAAGACCAACTTCGACAAGTATTTCTCCGGGCTGAAGGCGGGCGTGAACTTCAAGCAGCCGGATCTCGCCGACGTGCTCACGCGCATCGCGAACGACGGCGCGGAAGGTTTCTACAAGGGCAAGACGGCCGAGCTGATCGCCGCGTCGATGAAGACCGGCGACGGCAACGGGCTGATCACCACCGAGGATCTCGCGCAGTATCGCGCGGTATGGCGCCAGCCGGTGCAGGCGAAGTGGAACGGCTATGACGTGATCACCGCGCCGCCTCCGAGCTCGGGCGGCATCGGCCTCGTGCAGCTGCTGAAGATGAAGGCCGACCTCAAGCAGGACTTCGAGGGCGTGAAGCTCAACTCGCCGCAGTACATCCACCTCGTCGCGGAAATCGAGAAGCGCGTGTTCGCCGATCGTGCGCAGTATCTCGGCGATCCGGATTTCTACAAGGTGCCGATCGCGCAGCTGACCGACGATAAGTACATCGCGAAGCGGGCGGGCGAGGTCAACCCGAAGGAGCCGTCGGATACGAAGAGCGTGCAGCCGGGCCTCGGCACGACGATGCCGGAGAAGGCTGAAACGACGCACTTCTCGGTGGTCGACAAGTGGGGCAACGCGGTGTCGAACACGTACACGATCAACGGCTATTTCGGCTCGGGCGTGATCGCCGACGGCACGGGCATCGTGCTGAACGACGAGATGGACGACTTCTCCGCGAAGCCGGGCGTCGCGAACATGTTCGGCGTGGTCGGCAGCGATGCGAACGCGATCGAACCGAAGAAGCGCCCGCTGTCGTCGATGTCGCCGACGATCATGACCAAGGACGGCAAGGTGTCGCTCGTGATCGGCACGCCGGGCGGCTCGCGAATCTTCACGTCGATCTTCCAGGTGATCAACAACATCTACGACTTCAAGATGCCGTTGAAGGAGGCCGTCGGCGCGATGCGCTTCCATCACCAGCTGCTGCCGCCGAACACGATCTTCTGGGAGCCGTACCACCCGATCGAAGGCGAACTCGCGAAGCAGATCGAGGCGCGTGGCTATACGCTGAAGGGGCAGGATTTCAGCGGCGACATCCAGGTGATCAAGATCGACGGCAAGACGCCGGAGGCGATGGCCGATCCGCGCGGGCGTGGCGTGACGCGGATCATCCACTGACGTGAAGCGGTGCGTGCGCGGTGGCGAAGGCGGCCGCGCACGCCGTGTTCCGCAGCCGGGCGTCGTGCCGCCGGCTGCGGAACGCACTCAACCGGTGGCCCGGATGAATTCAGCGATGCGTGTCGCAATGACGTCGGGCGCATCCTCGAAGCAGTAGTGCCCGACGCCCGCTAGCCGTTCGACGGGGGCGGACGGAAACAGTGCCGTGAAGAGCGGCAGGAAGTGTTCGGCGCCGAGCGTTCGGTCGGCGTCTCCCCAGATCGCGAGCGCGGGCTTGTCGCGTATCGCGCGCAGCGCCGCCGCATCGGGTTCCTCGAACCGGTGCGCGCCAGCGGCAAACCCGCGGGCCCATCCGATCGCGCCGACGCAGTCCTCCGGCTGCGCGAACGGCGCACCGTATGCGGCGATCCACGTGTCGTTGATCACCGCGTGATTTTCGAACCCGTTCAGCTTCAGCGTGCTCAGGATATTGAAGCCGAGCTGGCCGAGCACCGTCTCCAGCGTATCGTCCGCCGCCGCGCGTGCGATCCACTGGAACCACGGCGCAGTGCGACCGTTCGCGTTCAGGCGTTCGACCAGATCGGGTTGGCCGAACGGCGTCGGCCCGTTCGCGGACACGATCCGCCGGATGCGGTCCGGATGCCGCGCGGCCAGCCCCATGCCGACCGGGCCGCCGAAGTCGTGCATCACGAGCGTGATGCGATCGAGGCCGCGCGCGAGCACGAAGCGCTCCAGGTTGTCGATATGGTCCTGCAGCCAGTAGCTGCGGTCCTGCGGCGTCGCGCTTTTGCCGAAGCCCATGTGATCGGGGACGACGACGCGGTGCGTCGGACTCAGCGCGGCAATCAGATGGCGGAACAGATAACCCCACGTGGGTTCGCCATGCAGGCAAAGGAGGGTTTCGCCGTCGTGCGGACCCTCGTCCACGTAGTGCATCCGGAAGCCGGATGCGTCGTCGAAATGCGGGGCGAATGGAAAGGTGCCGTTGAACGTGGCATCGGACCGGATCATCGAACGCTCCTTCGGATAGTCGGAAAGTTTGGTTTCAAATTGAAACCGAATCCAAGCGTAGGATATCGGGTTGCAAGTTGCAACCAAAAAGATTGCCTCGATAGCCACCGAATGACCGAGCCGTGGGCGCGTGATGACGCATCGGAAAGGAGCAGTGCCGGAATTTGTCGGCTGGAAATAGGAGTTGAAGTGCCAATCTGGCCCGAATCGGCCATTCCATTCGGCGATCGCGAACAGTCGGGCGCCGGGCGATTGATCTTTCGTTCGACGAGTTTTATATTGCAACCATTCATTTCACCGAAAACGATCGCCGTTTCACCCGCATACCGGGAACGGCATCGCCCCATGCAACGATGAACAGACGAACCACGCACGAGGAATCCCCCTGCGGCGTTGCCCGCCCGCTGGACGCGATCGGCGACTGGTGGTCGCTGCTGATCGTCCGCGACGCGTTCGACGGGCTGCGCCGCTTCGGCGAATTCCAGAAGAATCTCGGGCTGGCCAAGAACATCCTGGCCGCGCGTCTGCGCAATCTGGTCGCGCACGGGATCATGGACATCGTGCCGGCCGCGGACGGTGGTGCGCATCACGAATACGTGCTGACCGAGAAAGGGCGCGGCCTGTTTCCGCTGCTCGTCGCGCTGCGGCAGTGGGGCGAGGATTTCTTCTTCGAACCGGACGAGGCACACGTGCTGCTCGTCGACCGGAAGAGCGGTTTGCCGGTCAGGAAACTGGAGCTGCGTTCGCAGGACGGGCGCGTGCTCGGGCCGGAGGACACGGTCGTGTTGCCGCCGCCGGACTGATGGGCGGCGACCAGGCTCGCACCGCGCTCAACTCCGGTCGCTCGCCGCGTTGCTTTCGAGGAAGCTGTCCACCGCGATCAGCGACTGTTCGTCGAGCGTACCCAGCACGCTTTTCAGCTTCAGCTGCAGCTTCAGCGCGTCGAGATAGCTGTCGAACAGCTTCTGCCGGATGCCCGAGATATCACGGCGCAGGTTCAGCGTTTCGTACGTCGTGCTGTAGCCGACCTGGTGCGCCTTCATCGACGAATCGTACGCGAGCCGCGCGGCCTGCAGCGACTGCTGCAGCGCGCGGATGCGCTTGCCGACCGATTCGAGCGCGGACAGCGCCTCGCGATGATCGGTGCCCAGTTGCTCCTCGACCTCGCGCAGCCGGTTGCGGTATTGCTCGGTCACGTGTTCGGCTTCCACCTGCCGGTAGTACACGCTGCCGCCGGAGAAGATCGGAATCGTCACCTGCACGCCGACCGCGCTCTGATGGAAGTCGGAGCGGTCGGTGAGCCCGCGCAGGTTCGGGTTGAGCCCTCGCGAATACGACGCGAACAGGTCGACGGTCGGCAAGTGCTCGGCGCTGACGCGCTTCGCAGCGAGCCGCGCGACCTGGACGTCGCGATACGCCTGCCGGTACGCCGGGTTGTCCTGCGGTGCGTAGTCGCCCGACGGAATGCGCGGCGACGACCCGCGCATCGCGAGCCGCGGCCAGCGCGAGAAATCGATCGTCGAACCGAGCAGCGTCTCGTAGCGCGCGCAGCGTGCGTCGACGTCGGTTTGCGCGAGGGCTTCGTCGGATTGCGCGAGGCTGCGGCGCGCCTCGATTTCCGCCGTATCGCCGATCGTCTTCATCCCGAGCTGCGCCATGCGTCGCGTATCGCTTTCGAGCCGGGTGAGCGCGTTCACTTCGTCGTCGGCCGACTGCAGTTTCTCGCGCGCGCTCAGCAGGTCGAAGCACGCGTTCGCGACGCGCAGGATCAGGTCCTGCCGCGCCACCTCGAGCTTCTGTTTCGCCGATTCCTCGTACTCGGTCGCGCGCCGCATGTCGTACAGGTAGGGCACGTTGAACAGCGCCTGCGTGACCTGCGCGGAACCGTATGCGGCATTGCTCGATCCGCTGACGTCGATGCCGAACAGGTTCGCGTGCGTCCCGTAGCGTCCCCATTCGAGTTGCGCGGCGGCCTGCGGCAGCATCTGCGCGCGCGCTTCGGGGAATTTCTGGCGGGCCGCGTCGTATTCGCTGCGTGCCTGCAGGTAGCGCGGATCGTGCACGACCGCGTACTGGAACGCGGTGTCGAGGCAGAACGCGTGCGCGTTCGCGGACACGCCGGCTATCGTTACAGCGAACAATGTCATGGTTGCAAGTCGGGGATTCCACCTAGTCGAAAAACTTGATAGGGAATTACCCGCATTCCGCGTTGCTGATCCGCGATTCGCGCGCCTCGTTTCAAACATGGCCGTCTCCGTCTCCTGCCCGTGCCGCAACGCAGTGCGGCGGGATTTAAACGTATTGAAATTGAAATTCAAACAGCGTGAATGCCTGTCAATCGTGGTGCATCGGAAAACACCACTGTAAGAGTGTGTCCTCCATTGAATTCCGATGCGCTCGCATGATAGCCTGATTTCGGCTCGTAATCGCAGTGATTATTAGATTAACAAGTCGCTAGGGATTAAAAGCCGTTTGTCTTTCAATGAAGGTTCTTTGCGTCATCTTTATTTTTTACGAGGAGAGAATGATGAAGGTCATGACGACGGAACAGGTCAGGAATGTGCATGGCGGCGGTGCGATCAGCTCGCTGGGTAGCCTCGCTGTTGACGCCGCGCCGGTGGTGACCGCGCTCGGCCAGTTCCTGCCGAGCCTCGGCAATTACCTGCAGAACCCGAAGACGTTCAATAACACCGGCAAGTAACCGCCGTGCGCGGGGAGGCGCCCCCCGCGCGAAATGCTGCGAAACAGAAGGAAAAGAATCGATCGCCGCAGTGGAAATAAAGCGAATCCGGAATGCATTATTTTCGGTTCGGGCGATTATCAGGAGGCAGGAGTGCCGGATTATCCCCGTAATAAAGTTGACGGCCATTGAGATTGCAATTGGCTGACGGTGGCGGGCATTCCGACAATATAAAGGCCACAACAAATGCGAGACATCACGGAAGAACAGGCCCGCCAGATTCGCGGCGGCGCGTCGCTTTACTCCAATTCGGCCGCCTATACGGTCGATCTCGTCAACCAGTCGATCGGGACCACGCTCCAGGGCCTGATGACCCAGTACCAGACCCGCGCCGTCGAACAGTTCCGGATGTCGCTCGGCTCGTCGCGCTGAGCGGCCCGCCCAGCAGCCGGTAACACCGATCTTCCGTCGCAGCCGGCAGCGTGCCGGCTGCGCCCATGCGTATCGCGCACGACCCGCCACGGGCCCGCTAGCGGCAGGCCCGGGCGGCGCGTCGTCGCGCCCCGGGTGCCCGACCATGCTCTTCAATACGCGTAAAGTCCGTCCGATCCTGCAGGACGAGGTGACGGAGTGCGGCCTGGCCTGCCTCGCGATGATCGCGTCGTGGCACGGGCGCGAAACCACGTTGCGCACGCTGCGCAACCGCTATCCGGTGCGGATCGATTCCGGGCTGTCGTTCTTCGACCTGATGGAGATCGCGAACGATCTCGGCCTGCGCGCACGCGGGCTGCAGTTCGACGCGGGCGAACTCGACGCGCTCAAGACGCCGTGCATCCTGCACTGGGGGATGAACCACTATGTCGTGCTGACGAAGGTCGGCTACGGCAGCGTGCACATCGTCGATCCCGCGCTCGGCGAGACGAAGCTGCCGCTCGCGCAGGCGCTCACGCACATCACCGGCTACGCGCTCGAGCTGAATCCGGACATCGGCTTCACGCGGGCGGGGCAGGCCGACCGGATCCGGCTGCGCGACTACCTCGAAGGGCTGACCGGCATCCGCAAGAGCCTCGCGATCGGCATCGCGGGCGGCGTCGCCGCGCAGCTCCTGCTGCTGCTCGGCCCGTCGTACGTACAGCTGACGATCGACGAAGCGCTGAAGAAGACCGACGTCGACATCCTGTACCTGCTGACGATCCTGTTCGCGATCGTGTTCCTGTTCGACACGCTGTATGCGAACCTCGTCGGCAACATCAAGAGCTACCTGCGCAACATCGTGTCGCAGCAGTTGTCGGCGAACATGGTCGGGCATCTCGCGCGGCTGCCGATCGGCTATTTCCTGTTCCACAACACCGGCGATTCGATCTCGCGCGTGTCGTCGGTGTCGGAGGTCGGGCGCTTTCTCGTCGATGGGCTGGTCGGCGCGCTGCTCAATATCGTCACCTGCACGCTGACGCTCGTGCTTATGCTGTACTACAGCCCGGTGCTGGCTGGCATCAGTCTCGCGGGGATGGTGCTGTTTGCGCTGAGCCGGCTCGCGATCCAGCCGCAGTTGCAGGACGCGATGTCGCAGATCCTTACGCGCGGCGCCGAGGCCGACGCGCTGCTGATCGAGAACATTCGCTCCGCGCACTCGATCAAGCTGCTGTCGGCCGAGACCGCGCGCAGCAGCCTGTGGGTGAACGCGTTCACGCAGAAGCTGCAGGCGATGCGCCAGCAGGAGCGGCTGCAGCTGCTGTTCGATGCGATCTCGAAGGGGATCGTGCACGTCGAGCAGCTCGTGATCGTCACGTACGGCGCGTGGCTCGTGATGCATGGGCAGAGCACGATCGGCGTGATCTACGCGTTCATCCAGTACAAGAACCTGTTCGCCGACAAGTTCATCGACTCGATCCAGCTCTACGTGCGCCGCAAGGTGTTGCAGGTGCACATGGACCGCGTCGCGGACGTGCTGCAGACCGGGACGGAGGAGCCCGCGCCGGACGCGGTCGTGCGGCCGATCGACGGTTTCGACGGCGCGCTGGCGATCCGCGCGCTGTCGTACACGCCGAAGGGCGGCAACCGCCCGATCCTGCGCGACATCGCGCTCGACGTGCCGGCGGGCGGCAAGATCGCGATCGTCGGCCGCACCGGCAGCGGCAAGACGACGCTGCTGAACCTGATCTGCGGGCTCGTGCGGCCCGAGCCCGGCACGCTGTTCGTCGGCGGTGTGGATCTCGCGGAAGTGAACCTGCGGCAGTACCGCAAGCATCTCGCGGCCGTCACGCAGTCCGACCAGCTGTTTCGCGGGACGATCCGCGACAACATCACGAACTTTGCGCCCGCGCCGCGGATCGGCGCGATGTTCGATGCGGCGAAGCTCGCGTGCATTCACGACGAGATCGAGCGGCTCGACCATCGCTACGACACGCCGCTCGGCGATACGCAGAAGTTCCTGTCGGCCGGCCAGATGCAGCGGCTCCTGATCGCACGCGCGCTGTATTGCGAGCCGCGCCTGCTGATCCTCGACGAATTTTCGTCGAACCTCGACCAGGCGACGACCCACGAGATCTGCCGCAACGTGCTGACGCTGCCGTGCACGATCGTGCTCGTCACGCACGACGCGTCGATCCTGTCGAGGGTCGACCGGATCTACGAGATGCAGGACGGCGTATTGACCGATGTGACCGACGCGTGGCGTTCGGCCGAGGAGACGCGATGATGCTCGGGCGACTCTTTCTGCTCAATCCGTTCTCGTACGCGTTCCTGGTGCGCCGCGCGGTGCGCGCCGTCGCGCTGCGCACGTCGCCCGCGCGCGGGCTGCGGCTGATGCGCTGGTGCTCGGGCGCATGCCTGCGCTGCTTTCCGTGCATTCGCGAGTCGATCGAGCGTGCGGTCGCGTTCATGCTGGGCACGCACCTGAACGACGATCCGCGGCGCGTGCGGGAAGTGGCGGCGGCGATCGTGCGCGAGCTGTTCGAAGCGGAGTTCGCGGGGCTCAAGCTGCGGTCGCACAGCCTTGAATCGATGAAGTCGATGATCGATGGAATGGCGTGCGACGGCGACGCGCAACTGCAGGCGGCGCTCGCGCGCGGCGGCCCGCTGATGCTCGCGGGGCTGCACTTCGGCAACCTGATGCTGTTCGTCACGAAGCTGCGCTTCATGATTCCCGACGACCGCAAGCTGATGGTGATCCTGCACCGCGATGCGCCCGGCGCGTTCTTCGACGATGCACTGCGCCTCGTCGCCGAATACGGCGCCGGCGAAGTCGAGTTCATCGACATCGAGGAGCGCGTGCATCTGCGCCGGCTGATCACGAGCCTGCGGCGCGAGGCGCCGGTATTCCTGCTGTTCTCCGACCTGCACGGCAAGTTCGGCAAGACCAACCGCTGCCGGCTCGGTGGCCGCTGGGTGCGGATGGCCGGTGGCGGCGTGAAGCTCGCGGTCGAGCAGGGGATTCCGCTGCTCGTCGCGTATGCGACCGGCGTGCCGTTCCGCGATCGCTGCGCAGTGCATTTCACCGAGCTCGCGGCCAGCCCGCTCGCACCGATGCTCGGTGCGGACGACGACGCGTCGCCCGTGCGCGCGACGCACCAGCGCATCGTCGACCGGCTCGAGCAGGCGCTCGTGCGCCAGCCCGAGCAGTGGCATTTCTGGGAACACTTCACGCCTTACCTGATGCCGGCGCCGCTGCTCGATGCGGCCGCGCGGCGTCGCTCCTGACGAGCCCGCCCCATGCCGACCTGGAATTCCGCCCTTCGAGAACAGAAGCCGTCGCGCAAGCTCGCGCGCGGCACGACCTTCGGCACCGTGATCCACGGCGTCGTCGACGTGCCGGTGTCGATGCGGTTCTTCTGCTACCTGTCGCTTGCGATGTTCGTGATGTTCGTGACCGCGCTCGTCGAGCTGAGCTATGCGAACACCGAGAGCGTATCGGGGATGCTGACGCCGCGCTCGGGGCTGATCGGCGTCAGCGCGCCGCCGGGCTGGGCCGTGCGCGACGTCTACGTCGGCAAGGACCAGCACGTGAAGGCCGGCCAGCGGCTGCTCGCGGTGACGCGCGACACGAGCTTCGTGAGCCAGGCGAACAACGTGCAGGGGCTGCGCGCCGCGCTCGACCGGCAGCGCGTCGAGGTCACGCAGCAGATCGACGCGGCGCGGCTCGAATACAAGTCGTCGGTGCAGCAGATCAACCAGCAGATCGCCGCGCAGGGTGAAAGCCGCGGGCTGATCGACCGGCAGATCCAGGACCAGAAACGCATCGTCGACGAGTACGGCGAACGGCGCGCACGCGTGAAGCAGCTGCTCGACGAACAGGTCGTGACGCTCGAGCAGTACAACCAGGTCAACACGCAGTACCTGCAGGCCGGGCAGGCGTACCAGGATCTGCTGCTGCGCCGCGCAGAACTCGCGAAGAACGCGATGAAGCTGCGCGGCGACCTCGACACGATGCAGAGCAAGTACGACGGTGCGAACGCGGAACTGAAGATCAAGCAGGAGGAGCTGAACGCGAAGGAATACAACATCGACGAGAACGTGAACCAGGTGCTGTACGCGCCGGCCGACGGGCAGATCGTGCGGCTCGACGTCGTGCAGGGCGGCGTGATCGACCCGCCGGGTACGCGCGTCGTCGAGATCCTGCCCGCGAAGGCGGACGGGCTGATCGCCGAGGTCTACATTCCGTCGTCGAAGGCCGGCTTCGTGAAGAAGGGGCAGGAAGTGAAGGTGGCGTACGCCAGCTATCCGGTCGAGAAGTTCGGCACGTATCGCGGCAAGGTGCTGTCGATCTCGCCGGTCGCGTTTTCGGCGAAGGAGCTGAACCTGCCGGGCGATGCCGCCGCGCCGCAGACCTACTTCAAGACCTGGGTCGAGCTGGCCGACCGCACGCCGGCATTCGAAGGGCGGCCGCTGTCACTGCGCGCCGGGATGATGCTGAAGGCCGACATCGTGCTGGAGCGGCGCAGCCTGCTCGAATGGCTGTTCGAGCCGCTATACCGCATCCGTCAGCGCCTGTTCGGCGTGCCGGCCTGAGCCGATGGCGAGCCGGGACAAGGACCGCCGCCGCGCGCGGCCGGGCACGGTGCGTCCGCTGTCGCGCTGGCTCGGCGCGACGCTGTTCGCGTGCGCGGCCGCCGCGCACGGCGCGCCGCAGCCGGACGGCGACGCTGCGCCACGCTGGCAGGCCGGCGCGGACGGAATCGGCTTCTGGCCGGGCGGCGACGCGGACGGGTTCGATGCGAGTGCGTGGGCGACTGATCCGGGGCCGGCCCGCAGCGGCCGCGGCGAGTCGGTCGATGTGTCGCCAGCCGATGCCGTACCGTTCACGGCACGCAAGATCACGCTCGGTCAGCGGACCCGCGGGGCGGGGCGCGCATGCGCGGCCACACGCGACGACGGCGCGGACGGCATCGGCTTCGACGACAACGGCTCGGCCGGCGGCTGCGAGCCGGCCGCGACACGCGATGCAACGGCGGATGACGCACCGGCGGGCGGTGTCGTCCACGCCGACCGGATGCCGTACGAACTGCATCCGATCGACCCGTCGCGGCTGCCCGATCTGCCGGCCGCCCAGGCGCCGCCGCTGCTGACGCAGCTGATGGGCGACGACCGCAACATGGTCGGCCTCGGCTGGCACTTCGTCGGCACGACCGGCCGATCGACGCCGGTGACGACGCACACGGACGCACTCGGGCTGAACAGCTTCCAGAACCGGGGTTCGAGCCTGTCGCTCAGCAATACGAACACGCTGGCTTTCACGTTCACCCACTTTTTCTCGGAGAACTGGGCGGCCGAACTCGGCGCGGGCATTCCGCCGGTGCTGACGCTGCGCGGGCACGGCAGCATCGCGTTGCCGCTCGACCGGATCTTTTCCGGCGTCCAGGGGCGCTTTCCGCTGATCGACCTCGCGAATACGCAAAGCAACCCGCTCGCGACCACGCGCGCGTGGCTCGGCTCCGTCGTGTTCAAGTACTACCTCGGCGAGCGCGAGGATCGGTTCCGCCCGTTTGCGGGCATCGGCATCAGCTATACGCGCTTCACGAACACGAACCTGAATCCCGTGTTCCAGCGCAAGCTCGCGTCGCTCGGCGGGCTGCTCGCGGCGGGCGCGGACATCGGCAGCCTGCAGTCGCTGCTGCTCGACCCGTCGCTGTTCCAGCGGATCTGGGACGCCGGCGGCGACCTGCTGCTGTCGGGCAAGACCAATGTGTCGGCCAAGGTGAAGAGCGTGTGGGAGCCGGTGTTCACCGTCGGCGCGAGCTACCAGATCACGCGCCAGTTCTGGATCACCGGCATGGTGACCTATATCCCGTTACGGACGAAGATTACGCTGGACATCGACCAGCCGAATCGGCAACTCGCATCGAACACGTTCGATATTTCCGCGAACCCCGTGCTGGCCAGCGTGCTGCTCGCGTTCCGCTTCTGACCGGCGCGCCGGCCCTTTTTTCATGAATTTGACGCGCGACACTGAGATAATGTCAGCGTTTGGCTGCGTCAATGATGGAAGGAGGCCCCATGGGCGACAACGATACCCGCACCGAGACCGACGACCGCACCGATATGGAATCGATGGAGGCGCGCCAGCGCCGTTTCGAGGAAGATCTGGTCGACGCCTACGACGAAGAGCTCGAGATGGAGCTCGACGATCGCCGCTTCGACGACAGCGACGACCTGCTGTTTTCGCAGGAGCGCCGCGAGGCGCGCAAGGAGTATTTCCGCGAGCTGTTCCGGCTGCAGGGCGAGCTCGTGAAGCTGCAGGACTGGGTCGTGAGCACCGGGCACCGGCTCGTCGTCATTTTCGAGGGGCGCGACGCGGCCGGCAAGGGCGGTGCGATCAAGCGCATCACGCAGCGGCTGAACCCGCGCGTATGCCGCGTGGCGGCGCTCCCGGCGCCGAACAACCGCGAACGCACGCAATGGTATTTCCAGCGCTATGTCGCGCATCTGCCGGCCGGCGGCGAGATCGTGCTGTTCGACCGCAGCTGGTACAACCGCGCGGGCGTCGAGCGCGTGATGAACTTCTGTACCGACGAGGAATACGAGGAGTTTTTCCGTTCGGTGCCCGAGTTCGAAAAGATGCTGGTGCGTAGCGGGATCCAGATCGTCAAGTACTGGTTCTCGATCACCGATCACGAGCAGGAAGTGCGCTTCCAGAGCCGGATCGAGGATCCGCTCAAGCAGTGGAAGCTGAGCCCGATGGACCTCGAGAGCCGCCGCCGCTGGGAAGCCTACACCGCCGCGAAGGAAGAGATGCTGCAGCGCACGCACATTCCGGAAGCGCCGTGGTGGGTCGTGCAGGCCGTCGACAAGAAGCGCGCGCGGCTGAACTGCATTCACCACCTGCTGCAACAGGTGCCGTATCACGAGGTGCCGCACGCACCGATCGACCTGCCGCCGCGCGAGCATCACGAGGATTACATCCGTCGACCGGTGCCGGACAACATGATCGTGCCGGACACGTACTGAGCGGCCGGCGCGGATTCGATGCGATGAAGGGACGCGCCGCGCCACGCGGCGCGCATTACTCCCGGATCAGGAACGCGGTGCGGTCGCGCCCGACGATCCATGCGGGTGCACGGCCGCGGCCGCTCCATGTCGCGCCGGTTGCCGGGTCGCGATACTTCACGCCGACGGTGAACAGCTTCGCGCGATCGCTGTAACCCTGCCCGAAGATTTCCCGCGCGGTCAGCGCGTAGCTCGTGACGAGTTCGCGTACCTGCGCCAGCACCGCATTGCGTTCGCGGCTCCGCGCCGCCTTGATGCGCCGATCGAGTTCCGCAAGCTGGGCTTGCAGTGTCTGCACTTGATGCATGCGTCCGTTATCCCGTAGCTGAATTTTGATTATTGGCGACGCGTGACGAACCGCACGGCGGCACACCCGGCCCTGGCGTGCCGACTCGGCCGGTGGCGGTTGCGTGCTGCCTGTGCCGGCCTGCGGATAAAACGTATGCGGCGCGAGTCGCCGGGAACCCGGTGAGATTAAGTGGCAGCGTGCGGTTTTTCTATCGGACGTATCTGATTTTTCGGCGGAATTTGCCGGCAGCAGGAACGACGGGGCGGCCGGTTGCCGCGCGTCACAGATCGGGAAAGCCTGATCGCCCTTGCGTCAGGTCGAACAACTCGGTCCGCGCGTTCGCGTCGGCGGTCTCGGGCAGCTTGATCACGAGCTTGACCGTCATCCCGTACGCGCTGTCCACCAGTTCATAACCGGCCTGTTCGATCCAGCGGCGCACGCGCGCCTCCTCGGGATAGCCGATCTCGATGGCGAGCCGCGTGTAGCGGATGCGCTCGACGCGCTCGGCATCGAGCAGCGCCGACGCGATTGCATCGGTGTACGCGCGCACCAGCCCGCCCGCGCCGAGCTTCACGCCGCCGTAGTAACGGACGACCGCGCCAAGCACACCGTCGAGATCGTGATGGCGCAGCACTTCCAGGATCGGCCGGCCCGCCGTGCCGGACGGCTCGCCGTCGTCCGACATCCCCGACTGGCCGCCCGCCAGCAATGCCCAGCACACGTGCGTGGCGGCTGGATGTTCGTCACGCAGGCGTTGCAGTGCCTGCATCGCGGCGTCGCGGTCTTCGACGGGAATCGCGTAGGCGATGAAGCGGCTCTTGCGGATCTCGAGTTCCCGGATGTAGGTGGTGGCGAGCGAGTACATCATGCGTCGCGACGGGGAAAGTGTAGGGAAATCAAGGTGATGATGGGTGTCGGTTCTTTGGGTGCTGGCCGCGCAGGCAGTGGCCAGCCTGAAGATTGAATATTACCGTGGCGCGCGTCGAAGCCTTTCGATGCCGTCAGGGCCCGATCCGGGTGAGGTGCCGGATGCGGAATGGCGAAGTGCCACTGTGCATGGTGCGGCAGCGGCCGTTCCAATTTTTTCTCCGATGGTTCAAGCGCGCTATCACCGCGCGCCGACCGACGACCGCAGCGCCGCGCCCAGCGTGCGCAGCGCTTGCCGGGCCCGCGCATCGGTCAGGTTCGAGTAGAGCACCACGTCGCGCGCCGGCAAGGGCGGCAGCCCGTATCGCGCGCCCACGTCGACCGTCCCGACGGGCGCCACGCGATGCCCGAGCGCGGCGACGGCCAGCCCCGCGGACACCGCCGCGCCGATCGTCGCCACGCCGCCGCCGACGAACACTTCAGTCCACGCGACACCGGCTTCGTCCAGCGCGCCGATCGCCATGTGGCGCACGCTGCACGGCTCGGCCTGCGTCGCGAGCCGCAGCGGTTGCGGCGGATGGTATTCGAAATCGGTCGCGGCCATCCAGCCGAACGACGCCGACAGCAGGGTTTCCCCATCGAGCCGCCGGCTGTCGTGCTGTAGCGCGACGGCGGCATCGAGCTGGCCGCGATCGAACGCATCGAGCACGTCGCGCGACGCGGCGACCCGGATCTCCAGCACGAGCCCGGGTTCCGCTTCGCTCATGCGCCGAAGCAGCATCGGCAGATCGGCGCCGACGGCATGATGGCTCACGCCGATCACCAGCCGCCGCTGGCCGGCGCCGAACGCGCCGACCGCACCCTGGTGAGCCGCTACGAGCTCGCGCGCGGGTTCCAGGAACGCGGTGCCGTCGGCCGACAGGCGAACCTGCCGCGGCGTGCGTTCCAGCAAACGGCGGCCGAGGCCGTCTTCAAGTCGCTTGATCTTCAGGCTCACGGCGGACTGCGTCGTGTCCATCGCCTCGGCGGCCCGCGTGAAGCTCTTGAGGTCGGCGGTCAGCACGAACGCCTGCACGGCTTCGATGTCGAGCGTTTTCATCACGCACTCATCCATTAATAAAACGAATCATTGAAATATTCTGCCATCGTCTTTTCAAATGATTCAAGGTCTTCTACGCTGTTCTCAAGCCGTTCGGAATCTCCCTTGTCAATCCCAGGAGTCGATCATGCTGACCGCGTACTACGTGCACCGCCTGCCGGCGGACTACGACCTCGATATCATTCGCAATCGCGTGCGCGAGCGCGGCAGGCTCTGGGACGACACGCCGGATCTCGTGTTCAAGGGGTTTCTGCTGCGCGAGGCGGGCCGCTACGGTGCGACGGAAAACGGCTATGCGTCGCTTTATCTGTGGCGCAATGAACAGGCGTTCGCGGGGTTCGTCACGGACGGCCGCTATCGGGTCGTGACGGACAGTTTCGGACGCGCGCCGATCGATGTGCAGGTCGCGCTCGATGCGCGCAAGGGCAGTGCGTCGACGGGACGCTTCGTGCGGCTGGAAGCCATCGACATTCCGGCGGACGCCGACCTCGATGCGACGCTGGCACAGGAGGTCGAGCGCAATCGCGACGTGGCGGCGCGGCAGGGTACGGTTGCGGCCGCCGTCAGCCTCGATCCGCTGCGCTGGCGGCTGACGCGCGTGCTCGTATCGGAGCAGGAGCGGGATGACGGCGGCGCGGGCACGGTGTACCAGGTTTTGCATCTGGCCAGGCCGTTGCTCGATACGCTCGAAGGGAGCGGGGTGTGATGGCCGGCGCTGCGTTCCGATCGCGGGCCGGGCCGGCGGGTGGGGCCTGCGGCCCGGCATCCGCGCGATTGCCGGCCGGCCTGGTGATCGCCGCGCATCTGGCCGGGATGGCGGCGGGGATCGCCGCGATTGCCGCGCTCGCGACGGTGCTGGCGCTGTTGTTCCGGTGAGGTGCGCGTTTGCGGATGAGTGAATACGGAAGCGCCGCGCACGACGCACGCGGCGCTTCCGTTCTTCCTCTACCGCTCAGTGCCCCTGCAACCGGATATCCCGCGACGATGCACCGACGTACACCGTCCCGCCCGGCACCACGCGCCAGCCGTTACGCGACGTATCCCACACACTCTGCATCCGCGGCGACACGGTCACGTGCACACGCCGCGCCTCGCCCGGATTCAGCCGGATCTTCTCCCAGCCGACCAGCCGCTTCGGCGGCTCGTCCTTGTACGGCACGCCGAGATAGACCTGCGGCGTTTCCGCGCCGGCAACGCGCCCGTCGTTACGCACCGTGAACGCGACGCTCAGCGATCCGTCCCATTGCTTCGACACCGACAGCCCCGAATACGCGAAGTGCGTGTACGACAGCCCGTAGCCGAACTCGAACATCGGCTTGATGTTGTGCGCGTCATACCAGCGATAGCCCATGTTCAGCTTTTCCGCATAGACGGGATCGTTGTCGAACGCACCGTTTTGCCCCCAGGCCGGCGAATCCTGATCGCGCGCGGGGAACGTGACGGGCAGCTTGCCGGACGGATTGACCGCGCCGAACAGCACGTTCGCGATCGCCTTGCCGCCGGCTTCGCCCGGATACCACGCCTCGACGATCGCGGAGACCCGGTCCTTCCACGGCATCAGCACCGGGTTGCCGCTCTGGACGACGACGATCGTGTGCGGATTCGCGCGCGCGACGGCTTCGACGAGGGCATCCTGGTTCGACGGGTTCGCGAGGCTCAGGCTCTGGAGATCACCGAAATCCTCGCCGGCCGGCTGCGCGACCACGACGATCGCGACGTCCGAGCGGCCCGCGAGTGCCGCGGCCTGGTCGATCTCCTGCTGCGTGTACGCGCGGAACGGCGACTGCTGATCGCTGTTGCCGGCATACGTGACCTGCGCGGCCGGTGCGAGCGCACGGATCGCCGCGACGATCGGCACG
Organism: Burkholderia sp. AU31652; assembly: GCF_002223155.1. Taxonomy (NCBI): domain Bacteria; kingdom Pseudomonadati; phylum Pseudomonadota; class Betaproteobacteria; order Burkholderiales; family Burkholderiaceae; genus Burkholderia; species Burkholderia sp. AU31652. The sequence continues at coordinate 1,412,717 of NZ_NKFG01000005.1, forward strand.
TCCACCTTCAGCCACGGATTGCGCCACCAGCTGCATCCCGTCGATGACCCGAACGTCAGGCCGCCGCAACCCGCGAACGATCCCGATACGGGGTCGCGCGTGTTGCCCGAGCCGCCGCCCGACAGCACGGCCGCATCGGCATGGCCGCCGATCACGGCGATACGCGACAGCGACGACGCGGCGAGCGGCAACTGGTTGCCGTCGTTCTTCAGCAGCACGATCGACTGCTCGGAAGCGGCCTGCGCGAATCGGTTGCCGGCCGCGAAATCGATCGTGCCGCCGCCCTTGGCCGGATCGTCCATCACGCCGACGCGGATCATCACCGCGAGCTTACGGCGCACCATGTCGTCGAGGCGCGCGGTCGACACCGAGCCGTTCGCGATCGCCTGCTTGACCGCCGCCGGCGTCAGGTACACGCTCGGCCCGACGTCTTCCTCCTCGTCGAGCCCGGCGTTGATCGCGGCGGCGGTGCTGTGCGTGGCGCCCCAGTCGGACTGCACCTGGCCCTGGAAGCCCCATTCGTTCTTCAGCACGTCGTTCAGCAGATGGGGGTTCTCGCACGCATAGGTGCCGTTCAGGCGGTTGTAGCTGCACATCACGCTGCCGGGCCGGCCGCGCTTCGCGGCGATCTCGAACGGCAGCAGGTACAGCTCGCGCAGCGTGCGTTCGTCGATCTGCGTGTTGCCGCCCATCCGGCCGTGCTCCTGCTCGTTGCCGGCGTAGTGCTTGATGGTCGCGATGACTTTCTGCCGTTGCGTGGCCAGCGTGCGTTCGGCGAGCAGGTCGCCGGCCAGCAGCGGATCCTCGCCGAGATACTCGAACAGGCGGCCGCCGCGCGGTTCGCGCGCGAGGTTGGTGCCGCCGGCGAGGCCCATGCCGAATCCTTGCGCGCGCAACTGGATCGCGACCTGCTTGCCGTAGTCGTACGACAGGCGGCGATCCCAGCTCGCGGCGACGGCGATCGTCGCGGGGAACGTCGTGCTGGCCTGCGACGTGCTGCCGGAACCCGTCGCCGAATCGACCATGTTCAGGTCGGGAATGCCGAGGCGCGGCACACCCTGGATGTAGCCGGCGCCGCCGCCCGGCACTTTTGACATTTCGTATTGCGAATGAATGAATTGAAGTTTTTCGTCGAGCGTCATCTTGCGCACGAGCAGGTCAGCGCGCCGAACCGCCGCAGCCGACGCGAATGCATCGGTCGCGTCGCCCTGCGCGTTGAAATCGGCGTCGCCCGCATAGGCGGTGGTGCAGAGGGTCGCTGCCAGCACGACGGCCGGCCAGAGTGTGTCCCGCATGTTGCTCTCCATGATCGTATTGCCGGTTGTTCGGATGATGTCTGGAGCTGCGCACGTCCGGTGGATTCGCACCGGACGCAATTGGCTGGCGATGCTGGGTGGTTGCGCGTCGGCATGCCGGGCCAGGCGGGGAATCGTTACGGCCGGTTGGGCCCGATCGAACATCGAGGACGGCGACGCGGACCGCCCGACGCTGCCGAATCGGATGTAGCGATTCTCTGCAGCGACCAATCGTACAAATGTAGTTTGACTACAGCATCGGTGTTTCTACCGATACGTGTGATCTTTATTTCGTAGGGGCGCGTAGCGGGGCGGAAAGACGGTCATCGTTCCCGATCGAGCGTGCGCGGAGGAGTAAGAAGTACCCGTGTGCGAGCGTGCGGAGGCGGCGGGCAATCAGGAGGCGCGTGGTCGCACGGTGCGGTTCGTTGCGCGCGCATCGAACGGAGCACCGTCGGATGCCGGCCACCTCGCGCTAGCCGCGTCGTGCGAGCGGACTGCCGGGAAGCGGAATCCCGGCGCGATAGACGACGGTGGCGAGTGCCGCGGCGACCGCCGCCTCGGCCGTCAGCACGGCGGCGGCTGCGCCCAGCTCGGCGAAGTACTTTGCGAGCACGGGTACCAGCACGATGTTCAGAACGCCCGATGACATCAGGATGCGCGTGAATGCGGACTTCATCCCGAGCGGCAGCATCGTCTGCACGCCGAACAGGTCGGTCATGCCGGCCATGAACGGAATGAAGGCCATCCAGCGCAGCACCTGGACCGTCGGTTCGTACGAAGGGCCATACAGGATGCGCACGGCGAGCGGCGCGCCGAAGAAGATCACGAGCGAGATGCCGAGCACCATCGCAACCTGCACGACGAACAGCTTGCGCAGGAACGAGAACGCATCGTTGCGCGCGTGCCGCATCAGGTAGTTGATGCGCGGATAGGTGGCGGCCTTCAGCGGTTGCAGCATGCTGAGCGCCGCACGGATCAGCTTGTCGCCGGCGGCGAAGTAGCCTGCCGCGACATTGCCCGATACGAAGCCGAGCAGCACGGTGTTGGTCGACGCATAGAACGCGATGGACGTCGACGCGAGGAACACCTGCCAGCCGCCTTTCAGCGATTCCGCGACGTCGGAGAACTCCACGCGAATGAAGTCGATTTCGCGCTGCGCATACAGGTAGATGGCCAGCACGATCGCGGATAGCGTCGGGACGGCTGCGTTGACGATCATCGCGCGGTCGATGTCCGCCGGGCTGTGCACGAGCGCGAACATCGCGGGCAGGCTCAGGATGCGGCCGATGAACAGGATCACGCTCAGCGCGCGCAGTTTCTCCATGCCCTGGAAATACCAGCCTGGCGTGAACGCCACGCCGGCCACCATGCCGAAACCGATCAGTAGCAGATCGCGGTCCTCGCCGAAGCGCTTGAACAGGAAAGTCAGCGCGACCAGCACGATGAAGCAGATCATGGCGATGCCGATCTGTGCGTACAACGTCGCCCAGAAGATACGGGAGCGCTCCGCGCGGTCGTCGCGGGCGAGCGCGATGCGCGGCGTGGCGGTCAGGTCGAAGCTGTAGCTCGTGCAGTTGGTCAGGTAGGCGATGACCGCGAGCGAGAACGCGAGTTGGCCGTAGCCTTCAGGCCCCAGTGCGTGCGTCAGCAGCGGTGCGATCAGCAGCGGCACCGCGTACATCGAAATCTGCAACGTCAGCAGCAGCAGGAAGTTCTTCTTGAGGTTAGACATTCGCTCGGTCGGCGCCGTGGGTGTCGCGGTGCGGCGGCATGGGGCCGCGGTGCGCGTGTGCAGCCGGTCGGCGCTGACCCGGATGCATGGGTGGGTGGCGCGTCCGGCGTCGCCGGGCACGGCCACATCATCGTATGGCGGCCATGATACCGGCGGCACGAGACGACTGTGTTCGCGAGCCTACCGTTCGCGGATGCCGTGCGCGCGGCATGCGTGGATCCCGACACCGCGCACGCCGTCGCGCGTCGTCGGATCGCGACAGTGACGAATCCATTTGTAAGCTGGCGCACCGAAGGACGCTCGAACCGGGTGCTTTAATCGAGTGCACAGTTTTGGTTCACGGCGCACGGGTTCCCGGCGCAGACCGTGACGGCGTGTCAGGCACACAACATCACCTCCCGCGGGCATGCGGGCAGGGCAACGGACGAAACAGGGCGGGCCGCGCAGGGGCGCGGACGGGGGCGCCGCCGTGTGTTCGCCGAGCAGTCGCACGATCGTGGAATCGCTCATTTCGGTGGAGCCGCCGGAACACGCGTCCGCGTCCGATAAAAATACCGATCCGAGGAGTACCGATTGAAGCCGATTACGTTCGGCAGCTGCGTGGGGTGGCTGCACGAGGGACAGACGACACAAGGGGTGGTCCTGTGCGAAGCATTGGGCCACGAGGCATCGTGGACGCACAAGTTCATGCGGGCGATCGCCGAGCGCCTTGCCAGTAACGGTGTCACGGTGTTGCGATTCAACTATCCGTGCAGCGGTGACTCCGCGGGCGACGATCTCGATGCCGGTCGGTATGCCGCGTGCATCGACAGCATTCACGATGCGATCGACATGCTGCGCGACCAGGTCGGTGTCGCGTCGCTAACGCTCGTCGGAATCCGTGCGGGCGCGCTGGTCGCGATGCTGGCCGCCGCAGGCAACGGCCAGCGCCCGTCGCCGCGCGTCGACGCATTGGCGGCGTTCGCGCCCGTCGTGCGTGGGCGTGCGTACCTCCGCGAGATGTCGTTCGTGCATCGGCAGTGGCTCGACATCACGTCGCCGGCCATTCGTGCCGCACATCGCGACGAACCGTGCATGAACGTGCTCGGGCACCGCTTTCCCGACGATTTCGTCGATGCGCTGAAGGCGGTCGATTTGTGCGACGTCGTGCGCGATGCAGCGACGTTGCCCGGCGCGATGCTGCTGATCGATCCCGATCAGGGGGACGGCCCTGCGTTGCGCGATGCACTGCTCGCTCGCGGCGTCGACGTGGCGACCGACTCGTTCCGCGAATGGTCGACGACGATGCTGGACGGCACGCGCTCGCGCTTGCCGCTCGACGCGATCGACACGCTCGTCAACTGGATCGCCGAACGGGCACCGCACGTGGCGACTCGCATCGACCCCGCGCGGCCGCTGGATCCGTCATGGAATGGCGAGTCGGCTGTCGCGCTCGACATGACGGACATGACCGAGCAGGTCGTCGCGGTAGGGCCGGACCGGGTGGTCGGCGTGCTGTGCCGTCCCGCCGATACGGGGCCGGCAAATCCCGTCGCGCCGGCACTCGTGATCGCGAACACGTCGACGAATCCGCGCAGCGGAGAAGGGCGCTTCAGCGTGCGCCTCGCGCGGACGCTCGCACGCGCCGGCGTGACGACGCTGAGGATCGACGTGCATGGCGTGGGCGACAGCGGGGTTGCCGCGCCCGACGACCAGGCGCCGGTCGTGTATTCACCGCAGTCGAGCGACGACGTGGCCGCCGCCGCCGACTGGCTGCGTGCACTCGGCTACCCGGAGGTGATCGCAACCGGCATCTGTTCGGGCGCCTATGCGGCATTGCATGCGGCCGTGAAGACGCCGTCGCTCGGCGGCGTGATCGCGATCAACCTGGCGCGTTTCGTGTGGCCGGCCGGGCTCTCGCTGGAGGCGGTGCAGAAGCAGCGGAACAATTCGGTGCGCGGCTACTGGCTATCGGTGCGCGACTGGAAAAAGTGGAAGGGCCTCGTGCGCGAACGGCGCGATTTGCGGCCGATCGTGGCGGCCGTCGCCGCCAATGCGATCGCGCGGGTCAGCGTGCCGTTGAAAGAGGCCGCCGCGCGCTTCGGCTGGAAGCCGCGCGCCGGCACACCACGCGGCGTGATGCACGTGCTGGCACAACGCAATGTCCGGACGACGCTGGTGTACGGCGCGCTCGATCCCGGCATCGACGACGTGCGGCGCCACTTCGGTGCGATCGAGCGCGCGTTCAGGCACTCGCGTCACGTGCGACTGCATCTCGAGCCGCAGGTCGATCACGCGGTGTACGGCGCGGTCGGCACGGACATCGTGATCGGGCTGTGCATGCAGGCACTCGGCCGTGATTCGGCGAGGTCGGTCGTGCGCGTCGCCGATCCTGCCACGCTCGACGCGGCCGCAGGGTCGTACGGGAGCGTGTCGGTCGGCAGGCCGTGACGTGCGCTGTGCCGCATGCGTTGCATGCAGCGGCGCGTTGGGGTGCGATCGCGCCCGCGTATGAAGATGGGCGTTCGGTGAGGTTGCTCACAGACGCGCCGTTTGCCGTGGTGTCCAATCCCTTATCGATGCATGCGCGGTCATGCCGAGGCATGACCGGCGGGTGCTTCAGTCCGGCTCGGCTGGCGCGTCATAGGGTGATTTCGCGTAGGGCGATGCGTACAACGTGTTGCTGCCCCATACGTCGTCGGCCGGTGTACTGGCCACCTGCGCGCGATGCGGGCGCGCCGGGACGAGCGGCCGGCGCAACGTGCTGTGGGCGCGCGGGTCGGGCTGGACGGCGGCGCTCGCGGCGGAACGCGTGAGCGCGGGTGCGGCAGCCGCGGACGCGGGCGCGGCAGGTTCGGCGGCCGCGCGTGCGACCGCCGCTTGCGCCGAACGTTGTGGCGGCACCAGGCCCGGTAGCGTCGACGACGCAAGGGACGGAGTGTCGGCGGGGCTGCTGGACAGCGTCTGCGCACCGGCGGCACAGACGAACCCGGCCGACACGATGCAGACGAACGACGAAAGCGATGAAGAGAAGTTCATGACGAATCGTATGGAGTGACGTGCGGTGAAGAGGGCGGTGCGGCGATGCAATGCGAGCCGCGCTGGGCAAGCGTAATGCCGGAATTCGCCGCGTTCGGCGGGTTACCGCACAGTTTTGGAAGGACATCATGTCAATCACCACGCAACCGGAATCGACGCTCGGCACGCCGAGGCCCCGTCGGGCCGACGCCCGTCGCGCACCGTGGCAGTCGCGCCTGGCGATCGCGGCCGCCGCGTGCGCACTGAGCGCATGCGCGCTGTCGCCCGGCATGACTTATCACCCGCCGGCCGAGCGCGACTCGAATGCGCGCGTGAGCGCCGACGCATCGGGATCGGGCGGCCTCGACGGCGTGCAGAACGTGTCGAGCGAGGATCTGATCGAGATCACGCCGGCCTTCGTCGCGCAACACCATGCGGGGCGGCCGGCCAACGTCGACGCGGAAATCCGCCAGCTGTTCGGCAAGCCGATGCCGTACACGATCGGCCCTGGCGATGTGCTGGGCATCGTCGTATGGGACCACCCGGAGTTGAACCTGCCGACGACGCAGACGGTCGGTGGCGGCGACGGGGTCGGCGCCAGCTCGGTCGCGACGGGCTATACGGTCGACGCGAACGGCAACGTGCAGTTCGCTTACGCGGGCCTCGTTCACGTGGCCGGGTTGACCGAGGCACAGGCAGGCGCGCTGCTGATGAAGCGGCTCGGCGAATACGTGCGCAAGCCGCAGCTCTCGCTACGCGTGCAGAGCTACCGCAGCAAGCGCGTCTATCTCGACGGCGAGGTGCGCACGCCGGGTCTGCAGATCGTCAACGACATGCCGATGACGCTGCCCGAGGCGATCGACCGTGCGGGCGGTTTCACCCCGACGGCAGACCGCTCGCAGGTTTCGGTGACGCGCGGCGACAAGACCGTAAACGTGAGCCTGCCCGCATTGATCTCGGCGGGCGTGAATCCGTCGAACATCCTGTTGCGCGACGGCGATCTCGTGCGCGTGCGCGCGGCGAGCGACGCGAAGGTGTTCGTGCTCGGCGAGGTGTCGCGACCCGCGACGCTGACATTGACCGACGGCCGGATGAGCCTCGGCGAGGCGCTCGGCGACACGGGCGGCGTAAGTCAGTACACGTCCGACGCGCGCCAGGTGTTCGTCGTGCGCCGTGGCCCGGACAACCGTCCGCGGGTGTACCACCTCGACGGCAGCTCGCCCGCGTCGTTCGCGCTCGCCGACCAGTTTCCGCTCGAGCGGCGCGACGTCGTGTTCGTCGATGCGTCGTCGCTCGTGCGCTGGAGCCGCGTCGTGAACCTGCTGATTCCATCGTCCGCGCAAGGTGCGCTGACGGCGAAGGCCATTTCGCCGTGATGCTCGCGGCGGATTTTGTGACCGCGACGGTGCGTCGCGCCATACAGGACTGAGGCTGTATGAATACTTCGACCCTGCCTGACTCGCACAGCGGGCGCATTCCGCGGCCGTCCCATTCGGTACGCCGCTACTGGAGCGTGCTGTATGGCGGCCGGCGCCTGATCCTTTGCACCGCGCTTGCGGGCGCGATTGCCGGAGGCCTGTATGCGCTGTGCGCGGCCCCCGTCTACCGCTCCGACATCCTGTTCCAGGTCGAGCAAAGCCAGACCGACTCGAAGCAGACGTCGCCGCCTGGCGATCCATCGTCGGTGTTCGATCTGAAGACGGATGCATCGACGGAGATCGAGGTGCTGAAATCCCGCGCGGTGCTCGATCGCGCGATCGACAGCACCAACCTCGCGCTCGACGTTCGACCGCATTACCTGCCGCTGATCGGCTGGCGGTTCGTGAATGCCGCCGACGGGTTGTCGTCGCCGTTGCCGGGCGGATACGTGTACGGCACCGAACGCATCGACGTGCCGACCTTCGACGTGCCGAAACGACTGCTCGGCAAGCGCTTCGCGTTGACCGTCGGCGATGACGGCGCCTATACGCTGCAGCGCACCGGCATCTTCGGCCGGAAAGGGCCGATGTGGCAGGGTCGTATCGGCCAGCCGTTGCACGTCGAGACACCGGAGGGCGCGATCGACGTGTTCGTGCGCGGCGTGGCCGGCAAGCCCGGCGCACGCTTCGACCTGACGCGTTACAGCGACGAGGAGGCGTCCACGTGGCTGCAGAAGAACGCGCTGATCTCGGAGCGCGGCAAGCAGTCGAACATGGTTGGCGTGACGCTCGACGGCACCGATCCCGTGCAGGACAGCCGCGTGCTGAACGCGATCGGCGACGCGTATCTGGCGCAGAACACGCAACGCAAGTCCGAGGCGGCCGACAAGCTGATCCGCTATATGGACGGCCAGTTGCCGCAGTTGAAGGCCCAGCTGGAGGTGGCGGAAAACCGCTTCAACGCATTCCGCGCATCGCACGGGACGGTCAATACGAGCGACGAAGCGCTGGCATTGCGTCAACAGGCGGTCGACATCGAGACGCGCGTGCAGACGCTGCAGCAGCGGCGTGAGGAACTGATGACGCGCTTCATGCCGAAGCATCCGGCGGTTGCGGCCGTTGATGCGCAGCTCGCCGATGCGCAGCGTACGCTCGACACGACGCGCAAGCAGATCCAGCAGTTGCCGACCGTGGAGCAGGGCGTGCTGCAACTGCAGCGCGACGTGGCCGTGGATACCGCGCTGTACACGAACCTGCTCAATACGCGCCAGCAGATGGTCCTCGCACGTGCCAGCAAGACCGGCACCGTGCGGATCGTCGATACGGCGAAGATCGCCGAGCAGCCGATCGGTCCGCATCGCGGGGTTGCGGTGGTCGGTCTCCTGGTGGTGGGCCTGCTGGCTGGCGCGGCGATCGTGATCGCCCGGCAGCGCGTCGTCGGCACGATCGGCGACGCGGAGGAAATCGAATGGGCGACGGGGCTGCCGGTGTTCGCGACCGTCCCGCACAGCGCGATCGCTGCGGCCGCGGAACTGCGGACAAAGGCCGGCCGGCCCGGTCCGCGCGCATCGATTGCGCCGGTCGGCGCGCAGGACGCCGCGCTCGAAAGCCTGCGCGGTCTGCGCGCGTCGCTGCAATTGGCGATGCCGGCCGCATCGAATCCGGTCGTGCTGATCTCCGGGCCGACGACGGGCGTCGGCAAGTCGTTCGTCGCTGCGAATATCGCGTCGCTCGCCGGTGCCGCGAAACGGCGGGTCCTGCTGATCGACGCCGATCTGCGCAAGGGTTCGCTGCACGACCGGTTCCGCTATAGCCGCGCGCCGGGGTTGTCGGACGTGGTGGCGGGCACCCATGCGCTCGACGAGGCAATCAAGCGCGGCGTCACACCGGGCCTCGATTTCATCGCGATGGGCAGCGTCGTTCCCGATCCGGGCGAACTGCTGCTGCAGCCCGCGTTCGCCGAATTGATCGGGCAGCTCGCGTCGCGCTACGACATGGTGGTGCTCGACGGCCCGCCGTTGCTGCCGGTCGCCGATGCGCTGGTGCTGGGGCGTCTGGCGGGCACGGTGTTCCTCGTCGCGCGTAGCGGCGTGACGACGCTGACGGAGCTCGACGAAAGCGCGCGACGGCTCGAGCACGCGCATATCGATGTGCGCGGCGTGATCCTGAACGATTACCAGGGCGCGCCGGGTCGGTACGACTACGGCTATACGGATACGAATACGCATCAGGCCGCGGCGACCGCCAATGGAATGGCGGTGTCGCGACAACAGATGGAACGTGCTTCATGAGACCGCGTGGCGTGGGCGAAGGCAGGCCCCGTCCGCGACAGAGCGGGGCGACGGCACGCAAGGCGGCGCGTGTCCGTCGCGAGGCAGGTGCTTACACGGGTTACTGGTGGGAAGACCCCGCCCGGCTCGTGCTGATCTTCATCCTGCCGTTGTACGGGATGTTGTCATTGAGTCTGCTGGTCAATCAGAAATCGATTGCGCGGCTCTACTTCGACGGCTATTACGCCTGGGTCGGCGCATTGTTCCTGCTGGTGGTCGTGGCGACGGCGTGGCTGGCGACGACCGAGGCGCAGTCGCGCCGGGGGCCGCCGGCCGCCCCCGCCGAGTTGCTCCCCGGCGTACTCGATTTCGTGTTCGTGCTCGCGATGTTCGGCAATCTGATGCTGCTGGGCGGGATTCTCGCGCGTCCGGCGTTGGTGCTGGCGTTCCTGCACGGCGAAGCGAACGCGTATGTCATGCTCGAGCAGAAAGGGCACTTCACGGGCCTGAGCTCGTTCACCCAGGCAGCCGCGCCGTACGTCGTGCTGTATTTCTACGTGTTCAAGACACCGGTCAAGGGCATGAACCGCTACAAGGTTTACCTCGGCGTGCTCGCGGTGCTGACGCTGCTGCGCAGCTTCATCTTTGCCGAGCGGCTCGCGTTGATCGAGGTGGCGCTGCCGTGCGTGCTCATGATCGTGCGGTTCCGGCTTCGCGGCCGGTTCTCGCGGCTGCTGACGCTCGGGCCGTACGCCGCGATTCCGTTGCTGTTCGGGCTCTTCATCGCGAACGAGTACAACCGGTCGTGGGAGGCCTATTACGTCACCGTCTACGACAACATTTTCGATTTCGCGATCGAACGTCTCGGCTTGTATTACTCGACGGCGCTGAACAACGGTGCGGGGATACTGAGCGTGCTCGGGTGGGACAGCGGTCATCCGATGTTCACCTTCGACTGGCTGCTGCATTTTCCGATCATCGGTGCGCCGTTGGAGCCGTGGCTCGATTCGACCGACAGCATCACCGTGTTCCTGAACAGCTACGCCGACCCGGAATTCAATAATCCGTCGGGGATCTTCGTTCACTTTTACGAATGGGGCTGGTTCGGGCTGCTCGATGCGGTTGTCCTCGGCTGGGTGTTCGGACGGAGCTACGCAGGCTGGCGGAGCGGAGCGGGGTTCTGGTGTTGCGCGCATGCCGTGCTCTTCGTTTCGATCATGGAAATTCTTCGAATTCCGAATTTGTTCAGCGGACGGAATTTCGTGCCGATCGTCTTGCTGATCGTCGTGTTCCGCTATTTCGTCAAGCGACCGGCATCGGTCGCGCCGCTCACCCGTCCTGCCGCGCCGTGAGGCGCACGCGGTCGCGCCGACGTGTGGAACGACGGCCGGGTTCGCGGCGTATCGCAGCGCGAACGCGGCTGATACCCCGTTGACGTTCGGTCCCGCGTCGCGGCGCCTGCCGCGCGCGAAGCGGCGGGGCGGCTGCGCACCCGCTCGACATTCCGCCCGGGAGTCGAAACCCGCATTCGAGCCGTGCAGTCTCCCGGAAAAGTAGCTTTTCGCACGTTAATGATTCGATCGCCGGGCTAGCATTTGTACGATGGTCGAGGTTGTCGTGCTGCCACGGACCGCTGACCGATGCAATGCGATGACGTGCGCGAGAACGACTTCGACCACGCACATCGCATCGTTCATTTTTCCCTACGTCAAAGGATGCCTTCGCCGTGAGCCAATCTGCCGTCTATGCCAAGTTGACCGATGTGTTGCGGGACGTATTCGACGACGACGAGCTGGTGGCAACGCCTCAACTGACCGCCGCCGACGTCGACGGCTGGGACAGCCTGTCGCATATCCGTCTGGTTCTGAGCGTCGAGCGTGCGTTCGGAATCAAGCTTGCCGCCGCCGATATTTCAGGCCTGAAGAACGTCGGTGAATTTGCAGACCTGATCAGCAAGCGCCACGCCGCATGACGCGCGTCGGCTCGCATTTCCCGTCCAGAACCCGCTTCGCCGAGAGCGCCGTCCGATGAAAGATGATTTGTACACCGCGCTGGCCTGGTTGCCGCGCCCGCCTGTCGATTTCTCCGCGCGCTGCCGCGAGCTCGGCGAATCGATCCACGATGATCCGGCTGCCGGATTGGGCAGTCGCGTACGCCAACTGGCCAGCTGCGCGCTCGGCGAAAATCAGTTGATCAAGCTCGGGCGCGCGATCGTCGCCTTGCAGCGCGCGGGGCGCACGCTTGCGCCGCTTACGCCGTTCCGGCTCGGGCTGGTCGGCAACGGCACGCTCGATCATCTCGTGTTGCCGCTCGTGGCCAGCGCCGCGCGTCATGGCGTTGCGCTGGAGATCGTGTCGGGACACTACGGGCAGGTCATGCAGGAAGCCCTGGCGCCGGATTCGACGATCAATCGCGCGCAAGTCGATGCCGTGCTGGTGGCCCTGGACTACCGCGGGCTGCCGCTGAACGCACAACCGGGCGACGAGGAAGCGGCGCAGCACGGCGTGGCTGCGGCGCTGGATCAGATCGATGCACTGCGCGCCGGCTTCAGGCAGCACGGCAACGCGCTGTCGATCGTCCAGACGCTCGCGCCGCCGTCCGACACGCTGTTCGGCAACCGGGATGCACTGATTGCCGGCACGCCGCTCAATCTCGTCGAACGTTTCAATCGAGCACTTGCGCAGCGTGTGGCGGAATCGAACGACATCCTGTTCGACGTTGCACATGTCGCGGGGACGGTCGGCGTCGCGAACTGGCATTCGCCCGCGCAATGGAATCTGGCCAAGTATCCGTTTGCCGGCGACTATGTGCCGCTGTATGCGGATCACGTGGGCCGGCTGCTCGGCGCGGCGCGCGGCAAGAGCCGGCGCGTGCTGGTACTCGATCTCGACAATACCCTGTGGGGCGGGGTGATCGGCGACGACTTGCTCGAAGGCATCAAGGTGGCGCAGGGCGATGCGGTCGGTGAAGCCCATCTCGCGGTGCAGCAGCTCGCGCTTTCGCTGAGAGCACGCGGCATCGTGCTCGCGGTGTCGTCGAAGAACAATGACGATACGGCGCGTCTGCCGTTTCAAAAACACCCTGAAATGCTGTTGCGCGAGCAACACTTCGCGGTGTTTCAGGCCAACTGGAACGACAAGGCGACCAATATTCGCGCGATTGCCGACGAACTGTCGCTCGGTATCGATGCGATGGTGTTCCTCGACGACAATCCGGTCGAGCGCAATCTGGTCCGTACGACGTTGCCCGAAGTCGCCGTTCCCGAGTTGCCCGATGATCCGTCGCTGTACGCGCGAACCCTGGCCGCCGCGGGCTATTTCGAGTCCCTCGCATTCTTGCCGGAAGATCGGAAGCGCGCGGACATGTACCAGGACAATGCGCGCCGCGTGGCGCTACGCAGTCAGGCCGGCGACATGGATGCGTACTTGCGATCGCTCGACATGAAGATCGATTTCGCACCGTTCGACGATACCGGACGGGCCCGCATCGTTCAGTTGATCAACAAGTCGAACCAGTTCAATTTGACGACGCGCCGCTATACCGACGCGGAGATCCAGGCGCTCGAAGGCGACGGGCGGGTTTTTACGCTGCAGGTTCGCCTGACGGATACGTTCGGCGACAACGGCATGATCTCGGTCGTGATTTGCCGGCCCGACGAACAGGCGCCGAGTACCTGGCAGATCGATTCGTGGTTGATGAGCTGCCGCGTGCTCGGGCGCCAGGTCGAGCAGATGGTGTTGCGCGAAGTGCTGCAGCATGCGCGCCAGCGCGATGTCACGCGCGTGATCGGGCGTTATGTCCCGACCGACCGCAATGCGCTGGTCAGGGATCATTATGCGAAGCTCGGTTTCGAAGCCGTGCGCGAAGAGCCGGACGGCACGACGGTCTGGGAAATGGCCAGCGACCGCGAGATCGCGCCCGGTCACTTCGCCGTGACGCGGGCGGGTTTCGATACGATGGCTGCCGCCTGAACCATGAAAAACACCGTACCACTCACGTCGTTTCGCGAGACGGATGACGTCGCGGTTTCTCGCCGGCTGCCGCGCCGGGACTATGTATTGCTGCCGTTGATCGTCGTGGCGACGGTGATCTGCCTGTTCGTCGCCGCCGAATGCGTGACGAGGGCGATCTGGAGCGCGGGGACGCGCGGGGGCGAATGTCATGTAGCCGATGCGGCGGAGGGCATGCGCAACGTTCCGAATTGCACGATGACGGTCAAGACCCCGGAAACGCCGTGGATCGCTTATCACTACAACGCGTGCGGTTTCCGCTCGACCGAGGGTTGCGGGCCGAAGCCGGCCGGAACGCGCCGCGTGGCGTTGCTCGGCACGTCGTTTGCCGAAGGCACGAGCCTCCCGTATGACCAATCGTTCGCGGCGCTGGCGGAACAGGATTTGAGCAGGATGTGCGGCGCGCCGGTCGAGGTCCAGAATCTCGGTGTCTACGAACTGCCGTTCCGCAAGGTGCTGAACCGGATCGGGCCGGCGCTCGCCTTGCAGCCGGATGCAGCGGTGCTCACGGTCGCGCCGTTCGATCTGGAAAAGATCAACTTGCCCGACGTCGCGGATGCGCCCGCGGCCACCGCGGCGCCGGAACCGCGCAGCGACCTGATGGCGCGTGCCAAGGGCTGGCTGAGCGGGAGCCGTGCCATTGCCGTCGCGCAGCACTATATGTTCGAAAATCCGGACATTCAGGTGCCGATGTATCTGAAATACGGCGACAAGGCCGATTTCCTTCGCCCGCCATTTTCGACCGCCTGGCGCGAGCGGCTCGAGACGTTCGACAAGGTGGCCGCCACGGTCGCGGACAGGTTTCGCGCGACAGGCGTGCCGGTGGCGCTGATGCTGATTCCGCAGCGCACGCAGGCGGGGCTCCTGGCCGCGAAATCGCTGCCGAGCGGGATCGATCCGTGGGCGCTCGATCGCGCGATGGCCGAAATCGCCGCGAAGCGCGGCATGCGCTACATCGACCTGGCCTCGAGCCTGAAGCAGTCGGCGAACCCGGCCGATTACTACTATCCGGTCGACAACCATCTGAACGCCGCCGGCGCGCGCGTCGTCGCGCAAAGCATGGTGACGGCGCTTACCGCCGGCGGGTCGCCCGCGTTGTCGGCATGCGGATCACATTGAATCTGGCGGCGCATGCCGCCGCCATCGTTTCGAACCGTATCCAGGCCGCCCGATGAATATTCCATCCTTCCAGTTCTTCGCCTTTGCAGCCGTCGCCGCGCTGATCTTCAACCTGTCTCGCTCGCTGACCTGGCAAAACGCGGTGTTTCTCGTCGTCAACCTGCTGTTCCTGGCCACGTTTTCCCGCGATCCGATCGCGTGGATTCCGTTCGCCGCTTTCCTGCTCGTCGGCTATCTGAGCGTCCGGGGCATGCAGACGAAGCAGTGGCTGGCGGCGTTCGCACCGATCCTCGCGATCGTGATCGCGCTGTTCTTCTGGCTCAAACGCTATACGTTCGTGCCGTCCGCGTTGCTGCTGTCGCACCCTTACGCGACGATCGGCGTGTCGTACATCTTTTTCCGGATGCTCCACCTCATCATCGACGCTCGCAGTCCGGGCCTGCCGGTTCGCGTGACGCCGGTGGTGTATCTGAATTACGTGCTCAACTTCACGTCGATCGTGTCGGGGCCGATTCAACGCTTTCAGGATTACAGCGTGACGCAGACGAACGAGCGGCCGGGGCCGGATGCCATCGACTACGGCGTCGCGCTCGAGCGCATCATCGTGGGATTCTTCAAGGTGGCGATCGTGTCGGTGGCGTTGTCGCACGTCCATCATCAGGCGCTTGCGCAGCTGTCGCCGGCGCAACCGCTCGGCGAGCGCATTCTGACCGGGCTGACGATCGCTGCGATCTACCCGGTCTATCTGTATTTCAACTTCTCCGGCTACACGGACACGGTCGTCGGTGTCGCGCGCTTCTTCGGGATCTCGCTGCCGGAGAATTTCGACCGGCCGTTCTCGTCGACCAACTTCATCGGATTCTGGAGCCGCTGGCACATCACGCTCTCCGGCTGGCTCAAGACCTACGTCTACAACCCGCTGCTGATGGCGCTCATGCGTCGCTTTCCGTCGCGCTCACTGGAGCCGTATCTGGGTGTCGTCGCGTTCTTCGTGACGTTCTTCCTGGTCGGCGCCTGGCACGGGCAGACGTCGATGTTCCTGTTCTTCGGTGTCCTGCAGGGCGGGGGCGTCAGCATCAACAAGCTGTATCAGATCCGCATGACCAAATGGCTTGGCAAGAAACGGTACGTCGCGCTGTGCAACACGCCGCTCTACACCCATTGCGCGCGTGGGCTGACGTTTACGTTCTTCGCATTCAGCCTGTTGTGGTTCTGGTCGACCTGGAGCGAAATCCAGACCATCGCGACCACGCTCGGCCCGGTACTCGTCGCGCTCGTGTGGCTGATGGTATTCGTCGGCGCGACGGTGACGCTTGCCGTGCTCGACGCGGTATATACGCGTGTGACGCAAGGCGGCATGGCCGGACTGTTCCTGTCGCGTTACGCCCGGACCTCGTGGTGCACGGTATTGGCGGTCGTGACCGTGCTGGTGCTGGTCATTTCCGATTCGCCCGCGCCGGACATCGTCTACAAGACTTTCTGATCCGCGTCGGCGGTACGGCGATCGCAGGGTGCCGGGTTGCCGGACCCGTGCAAGTGCGCGCCGACGCGTGCCGAACCTGCAAGATCGATATTTCCCGGAGCCACTCACTTTCATGGCCAGTCACAAGCAGAAGTTCGAAATCCTGGACGGCTTGCGGGGCATCGCTGCCATCAGCGTGATGTTCATGCATTTCCTGCAGGAACTATCGAGCACGATCCTGCAGGGCGCCTATCTTTCCGTCGACATGTTTTTCATGTTGAGCGGGTTCATTCTTGCGTACTCCTACGGTGAAAGGCTGCGCCAGGACGCATGGCGTGGCGAGTATCTGAAGCGCAGGTTGATACGCCTGTACCCGATGATTTTCATCGGGTTCGCGATCGGCTTCGCCAGCCTCATCGTCATGCAGGCCAATTCGTCGGCCCGGTTCTCGTCGGGCAACCTGGTGGCCGCCACCGGCCAGAATCTTTTTCTCGTTCCGTACCTCGGTCGCTTTTCGGTGTCGGGTTTCGTCGGCGCGGCGAATCACAGCTTGCCGTCCGTCAACGATCCCGGCGTATTCCCGCTGAACCCGCCTGCCTGGTCGCTGTTCTTCGAGATGTTCGCGAGCGTCATCCTGATCGTGGCAATCAGGATGAGCGCGCGCAATCTGTCGAGATGGGCCTACGCCTGTCTCGTCGCATTCCTCGTATACGGGTTCCTCGCCAGCCTCGATAACGACAAGCTGGCGATCCTGATGAGCCAGGGGTGGGCGGCGGATAACTTCTTCGGCGGCTTCTTCAGGGTGGGCTACGGGTTCTTGTTGGGAATCGCGATCGGCAAGATGTACGACGCGAATCTTCCGGCGAAGCCGCATTGGTTCATCGGCGGGCTGGTGAAGAACGACTACATGCTGTTTGTCGTTTTCCTGGTGGTCGTCGCGTTTCCGTCGTCGATCAAGGGGATGTATTCGGTTGCGATCCTGCTGTTCGTCGCCCCCGCACTGGTTTACCGGGGGGCCATGCTCGCGCCTAGCGGCAAGGCGATTGCAAGGCTCAGCGCGTTCCTCGGCTGGATCTCGTATCCGCTTTATTGCGTGCACTATCCGATCGGCAGGCTGGTGTTCGCGTATGCACCACAGGCCGACATCCACATTGTCCGAACTGCGATGCTAGCTGCGTTTCTTTCGATCGTGTCCGCCGCCATCCTGGCGAAATTCGTCGAAGAACCGATCAGGTCGTATCTGGGCAAGCGCATGTTCGGAAATCACCGGGCCGCGACCGGCAACCCGGTCAACGCCGGGTAACGGGCGCCGCGCGCGGCGCACGCCGGCGTCGTTGCGGCGCCGGCGTGCGGGAATGCGGGAATGCGGGATGGCGGGAGTCGCGCTTACAGCCCGTCGAAGATCTCCGTCATCATCTCGGCGCTTCGGCGCCAGCGATATTTCTCCGCGTGCAGGCTTCCCTTGCGCTTGAGCTCGGCCCTGAGTTCGGCCGAATCGAGCAGGGTCCGCAATTTCCGTGCGATGTCGTCCTGGGAATACGGATCGCAGTACAGGGCCGCATCGGCACAGACTTCCGGCAGCGCGGCCGATTTGCCGACGACTGCCGGACAGCCGCAGCGCATCGCCTCGAGAGGCGGTATGCCGAAGCCTTCGTAGATCGACGGATACAGGAAGCACGCCGCGTTCTGATACAGCGCCTTCAATTGCTCGTCGCTGATGTAGCCGACGTACTTGATGTTCGGTTCGGCGGCCGACAGAGGATCCTGCTTGCCGAATACGGTGGTGTTCTGCATGCCGACGATGACGAGATCGACCGAAGGATCGTCGATCTGCCGGAAAGCCGCGATCAGCCGCCCGAAGTTCTTGGTCGGATTCATGCTGCTGACCGCGAGCACGAAGCGGCCGGGCGTCAGCGCATGCTTGTCGAGCACGCTCGTGTCCGCTTCCAGCGCATCGAGATGATCCGCACCGAGCGGCACGACGCTGATCTTCTCCGCGGACACGCCGCAGTGATGCGCGAGGCGATCCCGTGAGAAATAGGAGTTGGTCAGCACGCATACGGAGGTTCGCGCGAGGATCCAGAACATGATCCGGTACCACACGCGAAACGGGCGTGAGAAGTGCGCAGGCGTGTCGAACACTGCCGCATCGTGCATGTAGATGATCTGGTTGCCGATGAAAACGGATGCCGAATTGCTGAGATTGACGATGCGGCCTCGGCGAGCGAATAACGGGAGCACCAACTGCTCCCAGACCACGCCCTTGTAAAAGCCGACCTTGACCGTCCTGGCGCCGCTGACCTCGACGCCGGGCTGCGGAGGCACCAGCACGGTCACCGGATCCTGCGGCTGAAACTTGATCAATGCGGCGATCAGCTCGCGCGCGACGCGCTGCACGCCGGTCGTCTTCTGCGTGGTGAAGCGGCCGTTATAGACGAGTTGCTTCGGTTTATTGAAAGTGATCATGTCAACAAGAAGATATCGAAATCGGAATCAGGCTTTGACGTGATCCGGTGCGACCGGCTTGAAGTCGCGCGTGTCGACCCGCAGCTCCTCGGTATCGAGTCCGTAGAGCGCATTCCACTGCCGGAAAATCGCGTTCATCGAAAACCGCTGAATCGCCCGTTTTCGGGCTGCCGCGCCCATTTGCTCGCGAAGCTGCCGGTCGTCGCGCAGCGTCGTCAGATACGCGGCCATCTCGGCAGCGTTCGACGCGACGTAGCCGGTCACGCCGTGAATCACCACGTCGCGATTGCCCACGACGTCCGTCACCACGGCCGGTATGCCGGCGACCTGCGCTTCGATCAGCGCGACCGGCATGCCTTCCCAGCGGGAAGTCTGGACGTAGATGTCCAGTTCCGACGTCAGCGCGAGCGCACGTGCGCGGGGTATCCAGCCGCTGCAGACGACGGCTCCGCGCTGGGCGGAATCCGGAATCTCGGCCGCGTTGCCGCCGATCCAGAGAAACTCGACGTCCGCGTCGTGCAGCAGGTCGGCGAGTCGCACGAAGGCTTGATGATTCTTCTGGTACGACGCCCGACCGCTCATCCCGATGACGACTTTGCGATCGTCGCGCATTCGACGCGGCGGGATCTCCGCCACATCGACACCGTTTTCCACCAGGACCGTCGATTTCGCCCGGACCTTTGCCCTGATCTCGGCGAGCTCGCTGCCCGAGCACGCGACGATGGTGCCGCCGATGTGCGCCGCGATGCGTTCGAAGCTCAGATAGGCGTACTGCTTCATGCGCGACACGTCGCGACGCAGGAACGAGAGTCCGTGCGGCGAGTAGAGCACCTTCGCGTTCGGGGCGGCGATCCGGGCGGCGATTCGCCCCAGTACGCCGGCCTTCGACGAGTGCAGGTGAATCGCGGTCGGCCTGCAGTCGCGCAGGTTCAGGACCAGCGCACGCACGCTCTGCAGATCCTGTCTGACGCTCACCTCGCGCGCCATGTCGACGTACACGAGCTTCACGCCGGGCAGGAACAGCGTCGAAAAATCGGTCGGGGTTTCCGATCGGATCGAGTGCAGAACCGTCACGTCGACGCCGGACGCTGCGGCATGGTTGGCGAGATGGGTCAGCATCGAAAGCACGCCGCCACCGAATGCTTCGGCGATATGAACGATCTTTTGTTGGGTCATCTGTGGGTCCAGCGATTCGCTCGCACACTCATCGCACGTCGTGACGATGAGTCGCCTGCGAATCTCGCGGTCTCGATATCCGGTTCGTGAAACTATGCATTCCTGATTGATAAATGCATGGCAGTCGCGGCCATTGGATCCTGCTGTCACAGTCGCTGGTTTGCGCCGACGTTGCAGCGTGATGGTTTCCGCCGATGAAATGCCGAGTCGACGTTGCCGCAGGGCGCCGGACACGATGCAGCGTGAGGAATCCATGCCGCGACATACGTGCAGGCGCGATTCCTCCGAACATCGAAACCGGCGTTCGACTACGACGACTGGAGCCGAGACAACGACGAAGTCCGGTCAGTGCGCGTGAATCCACTGGTCCGGATCATTGTGCAGCGCATGCGCGACCCACTGGGTGCGATGGCTTACCGAATGCGCGATTCGGCGACGCTATCGCGCGTCGGCGTGATGGCCCGACGATTTGCGCACGCGCGCGAGCGGATTGGAGATATAGCGAATCGCGCGGTTGCTGAGCGTTGCCGACGGCAGCAAGCATGCGAGCGACAGCCCGGCTACGGCCGCTTTCTTGGCAACGCCCCAGAACGGGTTGCGCAGCACGGTTTGCCAGTAGCGTCCGGATTCGCACAGGAACCAGCGCCAGCGCCGCACGAGTGGGGCGTGATAGAGCGTGCTGGCGAAGCGGGCCTTCTCGATCGCGAAGTCGAGCGGCGCGATCGGCAATGCTTCGTGCAGCCGCGTGGCGGCGAGCATGCGCAGCGTCGCCCACCGGCGTTCGGCTTTCAGCGCGCCCGTCGCGGCGTCTTCGGAGTTGGTGAGCGCAAGCGCCGGCGTGTCGGCGGGCAGGCGCATCCCCGGCTGCTGGTGGACGCGATAGCCGCCGAGCGTTGCATCGATCATGTGCACGGCGCCGAGCAACGCGATACCGTAGATCGCGTAGAAATCCGCACCGTGCAGATTGTCCGGGGTGACCGGCACCGGAAAGATGCGCTTGAGCGCGTCGACCCGATACGCGTTGCCCGATGCGGGCGGCGACGGGTACAGCCAGCCCGCGCGCAACAGGCGGCCGCAATCGGTGTCGACGGCCGACTGCGGTACGCTGGCCCCGGTCACCGCACCGTCCCGTGCGATCACGTCGAGCCGGAAATGCACCTTCACGAAGTCGCCGGAAGCGAATGCGGCCAGCACGCGGGCCGCGGCGTCGGCATAGAGCAGGTCGTCGGCGTCGAGCAGGATCACGTAGCGCGTCGTGACATGCTCGATCGCGCGGTTGTATGCGGCGACCTGGCCGCGATTCTCCTGGAACACCGCCGTCACGCGCTCGCCGTACGAGCGAATGATGTCGCGCGAATCGTCGGTGGAACCGTCGTCGACGACCAGCACGGGGACGCCGTGCGCGCTTTGTGCGAGCGCCGAATCGATCGCATCGCGCAGGTACGCGCCGTGGTTGTAGTTGCAGATTGCGATGGTCAGGGTGGTCATGAACGGATTCCGGACGAGCGAAGTGCGGACGATCCGGGTGCCCGGCGCGCAGGGTGCGGGCCCCGGAGCACGGTCGCGTCGCATGGCGGCCATGATACGCGTCGTCGATCGGCATTCGGTTCGCGAGCCTACCGTTGCGCGATTCGCTTCGTCGAAAGCGCGATGACGCGTCAACCGCAAGCCGGATACACCGCGCAGGCAGGGTGTATTGGTCTGTTGACGCACTGAAACGCGGCGGGTTCGAATGGTCCAATCGACCGTAGCATGCCGTCGCGTCGACGGTATCGTCGGTGGGCAACTCGGTCGGCATGCAGCGATTCGGATGCGCGTGCCGGCACGTTCGAAGTCATTCCAGGGAGTCGACTCGATATGCGTAGATCACATGGCACGTTTCTCGCGCGCGCAGCGCTCGCCGCCATGTGCGCGGCAGGCGGGCTGGCTTGGCCGGGCAGTGCCGCGGCGGCATCCGGCACGTCCGTGCCTGGGGCGCTTCATGCGACTGTACCGGATGCGGTCGTTCGTCCCGCTGCAGACGCGGCCGATCAGGCCGACATGCTGCAACATGCGCTGGACGCGTTGCAGCCGGGCCAGCGGCTGGTGTTCGCGCCGGGCCGGTATGTGGTCGGCCGGTCGCTGGTCGTGCGGCAGCGGCATGTGGTGTTGTCGGGCTACGGCGCGACGCTGATCGCGACCACCCCCGGCGACCAGACGATCGAGATGAGCGGCGACGGTACGACGCTCGTCGGCTTCCGGCTCACCGGAGCCGGCACGACACGCCTCACGACGCCGGAGTCGTCGAAGGTCGAGGTGACGGGGCGCGGTGTGCAGGTGCTCGACAACGTCATCGACGGTGGCGCGGGCGGCGGGATCTTCGTGTTCGGCGGCGCGGACGTCGCGATCGTCGGCAACGAGGTGCTGTCGACGCTGGCGGATGGCATTCACATGACGCACGGCACGCGCAACGTGCTGGTGCAGGGCAATGTCGTTCGCGGCACCGGCGACGACATGATCGCCGTGGTGAGTTATCAGGCGGAAGGCGTGCTGACGCGCAACGTGCTGATTACCGGCAACTCGCTGGAGGGCAATCCGTGGGGGCGGGGCATCACGGTGGTCGGCGGTGCGGAGGTCACCATCTCGAACAACGTCGTGCGCAACGTACAGGTGAGTTCCGGCATTCTCGTCGCTCAGGAAGACAGCAATCGCACTGCCGGCTCGTCCGACATCCGCATCGAGGGTAATTCGATCGCGGATATCCAGACGGCGACGGATCGGGCCGATGCTCGCCCGGTCACGCAGCAGGCGGCGATCGAGGTCAGCACGTGGTCGGGTTCGGTGTCGCGCGTGACCGTGATCGGTAATCGCGTGTCGCATGCGCGATTCGACGGCATTCGCCTGTGGGGAAACGTGTCGGGCGTGCGTCTCGCGGACAATCAACTGTCGGGGATCGGCGGAATGCCGGTCCGGATCGACCCTGCGCACGCTTGCGCGGCCGGCCGGCAGGTGGGGGCATCGGGACAGCAGGCGAAGGGCACGCCGTGTGCCGGCGCCGCGCTTCAGCCGCTGTCGGCGGCAGGCGATGCGATCGGCGCGGATACGTCGTTGTTGCCGCGCGTGCGCGAGTCCGTCAGGCGGCCGCGCTGGCCGCAAGGCGGCCCCCACTGATCAGGTGTTGCGTGGGCCGCCGGTTGTTCGCGCGGCGGCGGGTGTTGGCGTCGCACACGCCGTCGCAACCCGCATGCCCTTACCGGATGACGTCGCGTTCCGCGGCTTCCTCGTGCGGTTCGCGCGAGGCGAGCGACGGGGGCTGCTGCGCGGTCCCGACGACTGCCCGCCCGTACTGATCCTCGAACCGCACGATATCGTCCTCGCCGAGATAGTTGCCCGATTGAACCTCGATGATTTCGAGCGGAATCCGGCCGGGATTCTCGAGTCGATGCACTTCGCCGACGGCGATGTATGTCGATTCGTTCTCGCACAGCAGGAACGTCTCGGCGCCGCGCGTCACCTTCGCGGTGCCGCGCACGACGATCCAGTGCTCGGCGCGGTGATAGTGCATCTGCAGCGACAGCTGCTTGCCGGGTTCGACCACGATCCGCTTCACCTGGAAGCGCTCGCCGAGGTCAATCGAATCGTAATGGCCCCACGGCCGCTGCACCTTGCGGTGCTCGCTCACCTGCGGGCGCTGGTCGCTCTTCAGGCGCGCGACGATGTTCTTCACGCGCTGCACGTCGTGCTTGTTCGCGACCAGCACCGCATCGGCCGTCTCGATCACGACGACGTCCTTCATCCCGACGCACGCGACGAGGCGGCCTTCCGAACGCACGAGGCTGTCCTGCGTATCCTCGAAGACGATCGGGCCGCGCGCGACGTTGCCGTGATCGTCCTTCGGCATGATTTCCCAGATCGCGTCCCACGTGCCGACGTCCGACCAGCCGGCCGCGAGCGGCACCACAATGCCTTCGATGCCGAGTTCGGCGTGTTCCGCGAGGCGCTCCATCACCGCATAGTCGATCGAATCCGATGGGCACGCGTCGAAGGCGGCCGCATCGACCCGGAAGAACGGATCGTCGGCGACGCCCGCGCGCCACGCGCTGTCGCAGGCGGCATGGATGTCCGGTGCGAGCGCGCCGATCGCCTTCAGCCAGACCGATGCGCGCGTGACGAAGATCCCGCTGTTCCACCAGTAATCGCCCGATTGCAGGTAACGCTCGGCGAGCGTCGCATCGGGTTTTTCGACGAAGCGTCCGATCGCGTAGCCGCCGTGGCTGCCGTGGCGGCCCGAGCGCGGCTCGCCGACCTGGATGTAGCCGTAGCCCGTCTCCGCGCGGCGCGGCAGCACGCCGAGCGTGACGATCGCGCCTTCCTGCGCATAACGCGCCGCGCGCGCGACCGCGTCCTGGAACGCGGCGACATCCGCGATCACGTGATCGGCCGGCATCACGGCGAGGACAGGATCGTTCGCGAGCGCGTTCGCGTCGAGCGCGGCCAGCGTCAGCGCGGGCGCCGTGTTGCGCGCCGCGGGCTCCAGCAGGATGCGGGCAGGCACCGAGCGGCCGTGTACCTGCTCGGCGCTCATGAAGCGATGTTGTTCGCCGCATACGAGTAGCAGCGTGTCGCCGAGCGACGCGTTCGCGATGCCGTTCAGGCGGCGCGCCGTCGCCGACAGCGGCGACTCGTTCGAGACCAGCTCGATCAGCTGCTTCGGATACTGCTCGCGCGACAACGGCCACAGCCGCGTGCCGGAACCGCCGGCGAGAATCACCGGCAGGATGCTCGGCAGATCGGGTTCGGGAACCGGGTGAAGGGCGCGGGTCATCGGTTCGCTCCGGTATCGGCGGGCAGCCGGGCGTGAGGGCGGCCGTCGGCGCGCGTATCGTCGTCGCGCGAGAACGAAACGGCGCGCGACAGCAGGTGACGCAGCGCACCGGCCGTACGGTCGGCCGGCCGGACCAGGCCGACGAACGGCGCCCCTTGTTCGAGATACGGGCCGTAGGCTTTGCGGAATCCGAACCGTTTGTAGAACGCCTGACGCGGCGCGGGGACGTGCATGCGCACCGCGGTGTCCGGCCATGCGGCCTGCGCGGCGGTGAGTGCGCGCCCGATCAAACGTTCGAGCGTCTCGTCATCGCGGCAGCTTTCGCTCGTCAGCACCTTGTCGATCACGACGTCCGGATCGATGTCGTCGCCGGGCAGGATGCGCGCGTAGGCGGCGACTTCCGTCGTGTCGCCGTCGCTCACGCTCGCATAGACGTGCAGCGCGCCTGCGTCCTTGCCGTCGATGTCGAGATGCGTGTGGGCGTCCTCGACCACCAGCACGGCGTTGCGCGCGCGCAGGATTGCATAGAGATCGACGGCGCTCAGATGTTCGAATTCACAACAATGCCATTCCATGATGCTGTCCTCGCGTGATGCCTTCGGCACGCCGCGCTGCACGGACGCGATCGTTCCGTGCGACGTGGCGATCTTCATCATCCGGATGCGCGGTCCTGCGGTCTGTTCGACAGCGTACTCACGCTCCGGATTCGCCGGTCCGGCGCGGGCTGCGGGGCGGTGTGCGCGACGGGCGAGCGTCGCAATGTGCGACAGCACACATCGTCCGTGCCGCTGGCTTTTCATAATTGATTCATCGTGGCTCGCTGCAATGAAGCGCGACTGGTCCGCATCGCACGCGAACGAGGCAGCGGGGCGCGGGACCGAGGATTGCGCGCGGCCGACGACGGACCGCTCGCGTACCGCATCGTCGGCACGCTGCCGCCCGCGTGCATGCACGACCGTCGTGACCTGTCGCGGGCCTGCATCCGGTCGAACCACGGGGTTGTCCGGTCGCGCGGGAATGGCCATCATGCTGCGCCGCGAGACGCGCGTGCCGGCCCCCTGAAGTTCGAGCTCGCCGGCGGCGATTCGCGCGAAAAGCGCCAGCGTGGCGCGATGCCGTTGATTACGGCGTGATTACGACGTGTAACGGCCGGATGGCTCTCGCGCCGGCGCAATGGGATCGGGCTATCCGGGGGCGGGCGCGATTATGTGGTGCGACGGATACGGTGCCGCCACTTTAAGGAGATTTCGACGGAAGTTGCGGGTAATCGACGGTATCAATCTTGCGGAAAAGTAGTATTTGCCACTGATTGACGGGAAAGGTCATAGATAATCAAATCTCAGTGTTCAAAAAGGGGGCGGTGCGGAACGGCCGGCCCCGTAACCGCTTGATTCAGGTTTATCTTTTGCTAACAAAACCGGCCCGAAACGGGGTGTAAATTCAGGTGCGGTTGAAATGGGGCAGTCAATCCGGGCGCGGTTTGGCGGCCCGCCGGTTCAGCATCGGCGCGCTTGCCGTGTACGACGCAATGCCCATGCGGACGGGTTTTGGTTTGCCGACGTGCCCCGCCTGGCGGCGGGTTGCTTCAAAGCCGGAATGTCGTGGCTCCCGTAGCCGCGCGTTCCGTTCGAGTTCGATGACAACGGGACCGGATGATATCCGGCTCGATCTCCGGGGGTTCTCGCCGTGTGCAGTTTCGATCTTCGCCAAGGCTGCGGAAACGCAGCGCGGAAAGGCGGCCATGCGCCGCCTGCCGCCGCGCACGCGAACGGTTCGCGGAGTGCAGAAAATGATGGTTCGTTATGAATATGCCAATAACGCGCGATAAGAGCGCCGGCGTGGGGAGCGGTAACGGGCAGCGTCCGCTGATTTACTGGACGCAATCGCCGTCCGTGATGCTGCGAAAGGAATTGTCGCGCCGCGACTGGAAGGTGTCGGTCGTCGCGCATGCGAGCGAGCTGCGCGACACGTCCGGCGAAATTACCTGCGGCATTCTCGACCTGAGCGGCGGTCATGCCGATGCGATCGGCAACATCGCGTCGACCTGCGCGTCGATGCGCGATGTCGTGTGGGTGGCGCTCGTGGATGTCGGCCAGACCACCTCGCCGAACGTGCGCGCGCTGTTGCGCGACTACTGCTTCGACTACGTGACGTTACCGGCGTCGCATCAGCGGATTGCCGATACGGTCGGCCATGCCTACGGCATGGAATGCCTGTTCGCGCGCGATCGCGAACAGCTCGAATCGGAGGAAAAGGGCATCGTCGGCACCTGCAGCGCGATGCTGCGGCTGTTCGATACGGTGCGGCGTTTCGCACGCACCGACGCACCAGTGTTCGTGTTCGGCGAAACGGGAACCGGCAAGGAACTTACGGCCGTCGCGATCCATCGCCATTCGGCGCGGCGCAACGGCCCGTTCGTCGCGGTCAACTGCGGTGCGATTCCGCCGCATCTGCTGCAATCGGAACTGTTCGGCTATGAGCGCGGCGCGTTTACCGGCGCGAACGCGCGCAAGATCGGCTACGTCGAAGCCGCGAACGGCGGCACGCTGCTGCTCGACGAGATCGGCGACCTGCCGCACGAGAGCCAGGCGAGCCTGCTGCGGTTTCTGCAGGAACGCTCGATTCACCGACTTGGCGGCAGCGAACCGGTGCCGGTCGATGTCCGGATCGTGTCGGCGACGCACGTCGACCTGCGCGATGCGATGGAAGAAGGACGCTTTCGCGCCGACCTGTTCCACCGTCTGTGCGTGATGCGCATCGACCAGCCGCCGCTGCGCGCGCGCGGCAAGGACATCGAACTGCTCGCGCACCACATGCTCGAACGCTTCCGCGGCGATGCGCGCCATCGCGTGCGCGGGTTCTCGACGGATGCGATTACCGCGCTCTACAAGCACGACTGGCCGGGCAATGTCCGCGAGCTGATCAACCGCGTGCGCCGTGCGGTCGTGATGACGGAGGGGCGCCTGATCACCGCGCGTGACCTCGAGCTCGAATACTGTCTCGATGCGGCGTCGCCGTCGGTGGCCGACATCCGCAAGTCGATCGAGCGCGAGGCGATCGAAACCGCGTTGCTGCGAACGCGCGGGCGCGTTGCCGCTTCGGCGCGCGAACTCGGCGTGTCGCGCGCGACGCTGTATCGCTGGATGGAGGCGTACGGTATCGAGCGGCCGCGCGGGACGGGCTCGTCCGATTGATACAGGGCGACCCGACGCTCGCGGTGGCCGCGAGCGTCGGGTCAGCCGGCCTGCGTGGCTCGCACCGCGCGCGCGGCGTTCACGGCACGGATTTCCACCGCGGGCGGGGCGTTGTCGTCGGCCGCCACAGGCTTCCCGTCGATGCGCAATGGAACGAGCGCGATGCGCGCCGGCGTGCCGGGCGCGAGATGGAACCAGTCGTCGCCTGGCATGAATCCCGGCGCGTCGATCTGCACATGGCGCGCGACGTGTCGCGTGTCGACGTCGACGTGCCAGGTCTCGCCGGTGCGCGACACGCATGCCTCGATCCCGAGTTCGCGACGCGCCAGCACGGCCGGATGCGTGCGCGACACAAAATGGAACGCCTGCGACAGCAGCGTGCCGTCGTCGGCACGCAGGGTCGCGACGACCGTATCGTGTTCGCACGGGCCGAAACGGTATGCATAGGTCCAGTCGAAGAAGCGGCCGAGCAACTCGGCCGAGCCGAGCCGCACCGTGTCGTGCGCGGCGATCCGCACCGGGCAGCCGGCCCGCGCGACCGGCGTACGGCCGTCGCGCAGCGCGACCAGCTCGATTGACGCCGACAGCGGCGCCGGGCGCTCGTTGACGACGTGCACGTCGAGCCCGTTCAGCCCTTCGTCGACGAGGAGCACCTGGATCGGCTGCAGCACCTGGCGCAGCGCATACCATGCCGATTTCGGCCGGTGGGCGGCGTCGATCACGCCCCATCCGGCGCCCGGCATCACGTCCTGGAACTGCCACACGAGCGCGCCGGCGCAACGCGAGCCGGTGCGGCGCCATTCGGAAAACGTCTCGCGCATCACGTCCGCGACCACCGCACGCGACAGCTCGACATAGCGCGCCGGATCCTCGCGCCGCAGCCGGTCCGGCACAACGTCGTACAGCGTCTGCAAATAGTGGTCGCGGATATCGTCGAAATCCCACGACGTGCCGGGGTCGCGCGGCACGGCCGCCTTCCAGCGCGGCTCGTGCACGCCGGGCCAGCCGAGTTCGGCGAGTGTCGCGTCGCACGGGACGTTCGCGAACGCGAGGCATTCGCTCGCAAAGCGCACGTCCGCGCGGCGCGCGTCGTCGAGCGGACGCAGGTACGCACCGACGCCGTAGTAGTGCGACACGCGTTCGCGCGGCGTGAACGGCAGTACGCCGCCGTCGGGCGAATCGGGCACGTACGGGACATCGGGACGGAGCGCGGCCGCGTGGCCGGCCAGCCGGTCGGCCGTCAGTTCGAGGAAGCGCTGCTTCGGCCCGAGCCCCGACATCGCGGCCTGTTGCGCGATCTCGCTGCCGCCGCACAGCACCGCAAGCGACGGCGAAGCGCCGTGACGCGAGAGGAACTGGGTCGCTTCGCGATCGACGTTGGCCGCGAACGTGGGATCGTCGAGCGCGTAATCGAAGTTCGCGAAACCGAAGTCCTGCCAGACCAGCAGCCCGAGCCGGTCGCACCACGCGTGAAAGGCATCGGCCTCGTAGGTCATGGTGCCGCCGACGCGGATCATGTTGAAGCCGGCGTCGCGTGCGAGCCCGAGCAGGCGGCCGTAGGTCGCGTCGCCCGCGTGGAGCGCGAGCGGCGCGGCGCTGCTCCAGCATGCGCCGCGCGCGAACACGGGCACGCCGTTGATGCGCAGTCCGAAACCCTTGCCGTCGGCGCCGGAATCGATCTCGATCGTGCGGAAACCGGTCGAGCCGAGCGGCCGGCGCGCATCGCCGATATGCAGCACAACGTCGTAGAGCGACGGTTCGCCGTGCGTATGCGGCCACCAGCGACGCACGTTCGGTATCGCGACGTGCGCACGCAGCCGGTCGGCGCCGTCACGTTCGAGCGTCGCATGATGTTCGCCGCACGACAGCCGCGCTGCGAACGTATCGGGCAGCGGCGCGGCGAACGTCAGTTCCGCGTCAAGCCAGCCCGTGTCGCCTTCGACACGCGCCTGCAGTTTGCAGTTGGCCAGAACGGGCCCGTCGGCCGGATCGAGCACGTCGACGGGCCGCCACGGGCCGGTGGGCACATACGGCGGAAACCAGCCGGGCATGTGCCCGAACAGCGACGTGCGGATCGTGCGCAGCCCGGCCGGCTCGGCGAGCCGCGTGCGCCAGCGCGCGCGGCGCGGTGCGCGCGCGTCGCGCAGGTGCGGCGCGAGCGCGCGGAAACAGAGGGTCAGCCGGTGCATGCCGTCGAGCGATACCGGCACGTCGTGCGCGACGAACATGCTGTCCGAGCCGTGAATCGGCGTGTCGTCGAGCCAGGCCTGTGCGAGCGTCGCGAGGCCGTGAAAGCGCAGGATGCGCGGCCCGCGCCCACGCAGCTCGACGCGGTACCAGTGGTCGCGCTCGTCGAGCGATGCGGCTTCGTCGAGCCGGCCGGCCAGCGCGAGCGCCTGCGCGACCGTGCCGGGCACCGGCGCCGCGATCCAGCCGCCGTGGCCGGCCGGGAGGTCGCGCGGTTCCCGAACGGCGCCTGCGGCCGTCGCCAGCATCGACCACGCGGGCAGGGCGCGCGCGCGCGTCACCGCATGACCGACACGGGCGCCGTGTCGTAGCGTGCGGGCGTCACGTGCCGCAACGGCGCGCAGATCTGCCGCGCGCACGCGACGACGTCGACATACGCGGCCTCGATCGCCTCGAGCGTCGAGTCGCCGCGCTCCTCCTTGCCGCGTGCGCATGCGCGCGCGAGCCGGAATTCCAGCACCATCGCTTCGGACGCGATGCGCTCGCACGCGGCGCGAATCTCGGCGAACGGGCCGATGCAGCCGCTCGCCTGCAGCCAGCGCGCATAGTGGCCGAACAGTTCGAAATTCGCGCCGAGCTGCCGCACCGAATTGAACGAGTATGCATGGAAATGTTCGAGCGGCGCCTGCGCGAGGCGTTGTGCGTCGGTCTGCAACTGCCGGCGGAACGCCGCGATCGGATCGACGGTCGGCAGGCGCCGCAGGTGGCGCTGCAACGCGGCGAGCGAGGCCTCGCAGAGCGCGCGTTCGTCAAGCGGCGTAAAGCGTCGTTTCGCGCATTCGACGTACGGCGGCAGCGTCATCGGCGAGTTGCCGCCGACGAGCCCGTTGTAGTCGAAATCCTCGGCCACGTAATAGCCGCTGTTGTGGAAGTAGCCGATCTGGCGGTTCGCGCGGTCGATCGCGTCGATGCCGATCGTCGTCTTCGTATGCTGCGTGCGGTAGCTGCTGCCGCGCGTATCGGGCAGGAACCACGCGTCGACCTCGACGATCATCAGGTGGCCGCGCGCGACCTGCGTCTCGATGTGTTGGTCGAGCGGCTCGTAGATCGAATGTTCCTGCACGACGATCCCGTAGAGCCGCTCCAGCTCGTCGAGCGGAAACTTGAAGAACGTGAACTGATCGCCCTCGAAGTCGAGCGCGATCGTAAACGGCAGCGCCGCGTACGGATTGAGACCCCACCACCGGAGCACCTCGAGCCACATGTCGACATAGCAGTTGGTCTGCTTCCAGACCATCGCCTGGCTGTGCAGCGGGTGCGGCCGGTAGTGGCGGGCGCGGTGGCGCACGCTCTCGAACGACGCGTCTTCGCCGTCGCGGGACACGAACCTCATCGCGTCCCCCACAGCACGTCGCGGACCGCTTGCGGCCACGCGTCGATATCGAAGCCGTGGTGGCGGAACAGCGCGAGCGTGAGCCGTTCGAGGCCGAAGCCGACGCAGCCCGTGTGCGCGACGTCGCCCGTCGCGGTGCGGATGTCCCACAGCAGCCCGAAATGGTCCATGTGGTAGTTGAAGCTCAGGCACGCGGTCTGGCGATCGTCGTGCTCGATCGGGATCAGCAGCTCGAACTTCAGGTTCTGCTCGCGCTGGCTGTCCGCGACGATCTTGCCGCCGCGCCCGAAGAACGGGTCGTTCGCGAGATCGATCGCATTCGGCAGGCGCAGCGCGTCGATCATCTTCGTGCCGCGTTCGATCCACGTCTCGCGGAACGAGACGATCTGCTCGGGCGTGCCGATCCGCACGTACTCGCGCATCCGGAACAACTGCATGCGGGTCGGGTCGAGCGACGGTTCGTGACGGAAGCAGTACGAGAACACGTCGACGATCCGGCCGTCGGCGGGCAGCGCGCCCGCGCGTGCGACGACCGGATAGACGGGGTAGCACGCGGCCGGTGTCATCACGACGTAGGTCGGCTTCTGGTTCTCGGTCCAGTCGTCGCCGCGATCGAGGCATTGCAGCACGCGCTGATGCTGGCGTTCGTCGCCGCAGAACGCATGCACGCTGCCCGCCAGCTGCGGGAAGCTCTTCATGTATTCGCTGCGCTCGAACTCGGTGCGGCTCATGGCCGGCGGGAAGCGCAGCACTTCGGCCTGCTGGTCGGCACCGATGCGCGTGACGAACGCGTCGAGCGCTTCGACCACGCGCTCGAATCGCTCGCTGCGGCCGAACAGGCCCTGGATGCCGGTCGAGACCAGCAGGCCCGCGTCGATCAGTTCGTCGCGCAGCGGGTTGACGCCCGCGCGGTCGAGCGGGGCGTCGGCGGGGGAGGCGGCGGGCACGGCGAGGCGATCGTTCACGTATGTTTCTCCAGCGTCGCAGGACGCAGCGCGAGCAACAGGCTCGCAGTGTTGGCGGCAATGCGGTCGTTGCTGATCATCAGCGGCGCCGCGTGCAGGTCGCGAATGTGGCGGCCGATACTGAAGGGCGTGCCTTGCTTGTAGCCGGCCATCCCGCAGATCATCATCGCCTGGTGCGCGACTTCGAGGGCCGTCTCCGACACGTAGGTCTTCAGCGTATTGATTTCGGCGGCCCAGGCCATGCCGGCCGACCACGAACGGGCCGACGCATTCGCGTGAAGGCGCAGCACGTTGTCGACGCGGGCCTGCATCGCCTGCATCAGTGCAAGCGATTCGGCGATGCGCCGCGCGGCGGGCGAAGGTGCGCCGTCGGTCTGGCGTGCCTGCGCGCGGAAGAACTGGTGCGCGCGATGGAATGCGTCGCCGGCCACGCCGATCCACACCGCGGCCCACAGGATGTGCGAGACCGGCACCATCGTTTCCTCGGCGATCGTCGCGAACGGCACCGGCAGGCATTGCACGGCGGCGCCCTGCGCATCCAGCACGAAGCCGTTGCTGCACGTGCCGCGCATGCCGAGCGTGTCCCATTCGCCGCGGCGCGTGAGCGTGTAGCCGTCGCGCAGCAGCGTGACGAGCACCTGCTCGGAAGCCGGCGCATCCGCATCGCGTCGCGCGGTGGCGAGAATGCCGTCCGCGTAGTCGCCGTACGAGATCGTCGGCGCGGATTTGTGCAAACGGAAGCCGCCACCGTCGATTTCGAGTGCGCACTGGCTCGCGCGCAGGTTGCCGCCCACGCCGTCTTCCGACGTGGCTGATGCGAGCAACCACTGGTGGCGCACGAGCTGTTGCAGGAACAGCTTGTGCCAGCCCTGGCCGGCGGCGTGATCGACGATGCAGGCGACCTGGATCTGGTGCATCGCGAACACCATCGCCGACGACGCACAGGCCTGGCCGAGGATCGAGCAGGCCGACGCGATGTCTTCCAGCGACGCGCCCGCGCCGCCGAGATGGGTCGGCACCATCGCGCCGAGCAGGCGGCGCGCGCGCATCGCCTCGATCGCCTCGACGGGGCAGCGCGCGTCGCGGTCGACCGCGTCCGCGTGCTGCGCGGCGATCTGTGCGACGGCATGCGCGGCCTCGTCGAGCCGACGCGCATCGCTGTCGGCCGCGAGTTCGGGAAGCGGCGCGCTCATGCTGAATGCTCGGTGCGTTGCAGCGTGGTGATCGTGTCCGCGAGCGCGTCGATGCTGCGGAACAGGTTGCGGTTCAGCATCTCGTCGGGAATCTCGATGTTGAATTGCTTCTCGATCGCGAGCATCAGCTGGATCGTGTCGAGTGACGAAAGGCCCGCGTCGTAGAGGTCGTCCCCGTCGCCGATCGAATCGATCGCGGCTTCGAGATGGGCGACGTGTTTCAGGATGGTTCTGATTTCGTTTTTCACGTGCTGCTCCGGCGTGCGTGGTGTCGTCCGCTCGGGCAGACGCGCGACACGCGCTGACGTCCCCCCGGCAGTCCGGCATCAGTAGACCATTGGCAGACACGGTGTTCTGTTCGCCACCCTACAAACAGCTGACCCGGCAGGCACCGGACGGCACGCGACGCTGCGTCCCGTCCTGATGCGGCACGCCGATCAGGCGCGCGACGCGGCCGGCACGCCCGAATCGGCCGACAGGATGCGCTTCATCTCGTCGCGCACGATCGCGCGGCAGCCGCACGACATTTTTTCGAGGCCGTCGAGGTCGGCGAGCTCGATCGAGCTCCGGTACTGGCGGATCAGGCCCAGCTTCTGGATTTCGCCGGCGGCATCGGTGACCGTTTCGCGCCGCACGCCGAGCATCTGCGCCAGCATGCTGTGCGTCACCTGGATCTCAATGCTGCGGGTCCGGTCGTACGCGAGCAGGAACCATCTGCATAACTGATGTTTGAGCACGTGATGACGGCTGCAGAACGTGATCTGCGAGACCTGCGCCATCAGCAGCCGCACGCAGACGAACACGAGATGGCGGATCACCGGCGATGCGTCGAACGCGGCGGCGAACACGCGCCGGTCGAGCCGGTAGACGAAGCCGTCGCGGCAGGCCACGGCGCGGCAGGGCATCCGGCCGCTGCCGCCGATCACGTCGTCGCACACCACGCTCTCGCTGCCGATCTCCGCGACTTCCAGCGTCATGCCGCCGGACGACACGTACTGCAGCGAAATCGCGGTCGTGACGGGCAGGTAGACCGCCGCGAGCATTTCGCCGGGCTCGCAGAGCACTTGCCCGGATTTCAGGTGGACGAGTTGAAGGTGGGGGGCCAGCGTCGCGCGCTCGTCGCGGTCGATGGCCGCGAGAAAGCGGTTCGCGTCGAAGCTGTGGGAAAGCTCGATCATGCCGTTCGCGTACGCGACGGTATCCGGGGCCTGGTGAGTCACGGCGCATCCTCGTAGGGTGGCGGTCACGCGTCGTCGCGGCGATATCCCGGGAATTGGGAATTCGCACGATCGTGCGGACTTGTGTTCGTCAAAAATGGAGTGACGATACTGGCGAAAAGGCTAGCACGCCATTGAAATCGATCAATTGCATATTACGTCATTTCACAAAGTTTGACGATTTTGGCGCATGTAAACGTGATCCGGATTTAATGACTCATTTCCGTGAAATTAATCATCCGGAAGTTGAATGCGACCTCGGGCATTCATTCCATGTCGACCGTGAATCAATCTGCCGGGAGGGGCGCATCGCACGGGAAAAGTGCCAGATGGGCATTGAACATTTTTTGACAAATAAATTGCTATTTCAAGAATGTCTATATAAATCATGCGGTTGCGTGAGAATTGTGCGGTGGATGACAGAGGCGAAAATTAGTGTGCCGATTCAGATTTGAGACAGTTTCAAACAACCGTGTGAGGCGCGATGCCATACCGGAGTGCTATCCGGGCACGTCATGGAAACAATTGAAAATAGACTGTAAGTATATGAGCGACAAGCCGTGCAGCACCGGTGCGGCTGCCTCGGCTCGAGGCAGGTGAATGATCAGTCAAATTGCCCGCAGTGTCCACCATCGGGAAGAGTGTCCGGAAATGAGACGCTTTTTTTGTTTCTTGGCCGGTTATTCGGTCGATCTAAATCAGGCGTGATTCATATATTAAGGATGGGCATGTATTGGCACGTAAATCGCTTATTCGGGCTGGCGTGTCGAAACGGGACGGCCGACTCGATCCGGCGGCGATAAGCCGACGGTCAGTCGGAATCAGGGTTGTGGGCCGCAACCACGGTCAGTCCCGGGCGCGCATCGCGATAACGAGTTCCGTGCACGCGGCTGCAGGCGGCGCGGACAATAAAAGGGATACAGACATGCTTCATCTTCACTCGAGCTACTCGGCGAACGCCATCCTCGATGCCCTCCCGGAGGACAGCATCCGCACCATCGCACCTCATCTCGAACTGGTCAGGATCAAGGCCGGGATGCTCGACCGGGTCGGCGAGCCGATGCGCCACGTGCATTTCCCGACGACGTCGATGATGTCGGTGCAGCATCTGATGGAGGACGGTGCGATGGTCGAGGTGGCGCAGGTCGGCCGCGAGGGGGTGGTCGGCCTCGCGACGATGGTCGGCGGCGCCGCGGCGTCGCAACGGGTCGAGGTCCGCATCGGCGGGATGGCTTATCGCGTGCCGAGCTGCGTGATGCGCGCCGAATTCGAGCGCTCGCCGGAAACCTATCGGCTGCTGCTCAACTACTGCCAGGCGGTGATGGCGCAGATCTCGCGCAGCGCGCTGTGCAACCGGCATCACTCGGTCAGCGAGCAGCTCAGTCGCTGGCTGCTGCTTGCGCATGACCGCATCGACGGCGACGAACTGGCCGTCACGCAGCAGACGATCGCGAACATGCTCGGCGTGCGCCGCGAAGGCGTGACGGAAGCGGCGGGCAACCTGCAGGAAGCCGGGCTGATCCGGCAGCGCCGCGGCCGTATCACGGTGCTCGACCGCGACGGCCTCGAACATCACGCGTGTGAATGCTACAACCTGATCCGCGAGGACTATCGCAGGCTGCTCGGCACGCGCGAGACGGCGAGGCCGACACCGGTTCGGCCGCGCATGCCGGACGTGCATCGCGGGTTCCCGGCACATGGTGCATGACGATGCAATCGAAGTCCGGTGGGACGAATTCGATGCGGCGTTCTGTGATCGCAGTTATCGACGCCACGCTCGTGCTGGCAGGCGCGCTCGCGGCGCAGGCGGCGTCGGGCCTCGCGTGGCACGCGCTGTCCGACGCGCAGCGCGGCGCGATCGCGCTGCTGTGCGTGCTGACCGTGGCCTTGCTGCCGCGCTACCTGCGCACCGTGCGCGGCAGCGTGGCGCCGCAAGGCGGCACGCATGCACTGACGCAGACGATGGTGGCGCTCGTCTGCGCGAGCGTGCTGACGGTCACCGCCGCGATGTGGATCATGAATCGCGGCGGCACGATCACGACACGCTGGATCGTGCGGACGGTGCTGGCCGGCGATGCTGCGTTGCTGCTCGGCCGTGCCGCGCTGCTGGCGCTCGCGCTGACGCGTGACGACCCGCGCGCGCGGCAGCGCCGCGTCGCGGTCGTGGGCGCAACGGCATATGGGCGTGTCGCGGTCGAGAGGATGCAGCTCGCGCCGAACGGCCCGTTCGTGGCCGCATGCGTATTCGACGACGACGCACCGGCTGCTACCGGCGCCACCGGCGGCATCGGCGGCATCGGCGGCGTGCCGGTAATCGACGACTGGAGCGTATTGCGTGACCTGATTCGCGGCGGCGACATCGACGAGGTCTGGCTCACGCTGCCGATGTCGCACGAGTGGCGGATCCAGCGCATCGTGCGCGAGTTGCGCGACGAGTTCGTGGAACTGCGGCTGTTGCCCGACGTGCGGCAGATGGCGGTGGTCGATCGCTCGGCGACCGACGTGCTCGGCATGCCCGCCATCAACCTCGCGACCACGCCGCGTTCGGCGCCGGAGCTGTGGGCGAAGTTCGCGTTCGACCGGCTGTTCGCATTCGGCGTGCTGATTCCGTTGCTGCCGCTGCTGTCGATGCTGGCGATCGCGGTCAAGCTGTCGTCACCGGGGCCCGTGCTGTTCAGGCAGCGCCGCAAGGGTGTCGACGGCCGGGAGTTCGACATTCTCAAGTTCCGGACCATGCGCGTGCATCGCGCCCAGCCGGGCGTGCTGCAGCAGGCGTCGCGCAACGATTCGCGCATCACGCGCGTCGGCGCGTTCCTGCGGCGTACGTCGCTCGACGAACTGCCGCAGTTCTTCAACGTGCTGTTCGGACAGATGTCGGTGGTCGGGCCGCGCCCGCACGCGATCGAACACGACGACCTCTATCGGCAATTGATCGACTGCTACATGTACCGCTACCGCGTGCGGCCCGGCATCACCGGATGGGCGCAGGTGAACGGCTATCGCGGTGAAACGCGCAAGGTCGAGGCGATGGCAGCACGCGTGAAGTTCGATCTGTTCTACATGCAGAACTGGAGCTTCTGGTTCGACATGAAGATCATCCTGTTGACGGTCGTGCGCGGCTTCATCGGGCGCAATGCATTCTGAGGATCACGAAAGATCGAGGCGGCGCCGCGCGAGCGATCGTCCCGACGGCGTAATGCCGGTTCGTGCGCGCGGACGAAGCGTTGTAGCCGTGCGGAAAATTGCTGCGCTGCGGTCGTGCCGCCGAGTGTCCGAGCGCGCACCGCGGGTCCGGATTACGCGTCCGGCCCCAGTTTCCGCACGGCTGCCGCTGCCTGACCGACACGCTGATTCCGGTCAACACACGCGTGTTCAATGGGTTTATCCTGCGTCGAATGCGTCCGGCGCTCTTCGTGTCGCCGGGCGCCCATCCGGACACGGTGGCAGGCGGTGACGCCGGCCCGCCGCGCACCGGCGCGACACCGCGCGCCGCCATGCTCCGCGCGGAACCCGGAACAGGAGAGACGGCCATGTCGCTCGACCCACAACAACGGCAGACGCTGAAACAGCGGCTGAACGAGAGCGAGCAGACGTTGCGTGCGGAGATCCGCGCGAGCGAAGACCAGCGCGCGTCGGAGTCCTACGCAGACCTCGCCGGCGCGGCGCCGGACGAGGGCGACGAGGCCAATGCGGATCTGTTCGTCGACGTCGATCATGCGTTGATCGGCATGAAACTGACCGAGCTGCGCGCGATCGGCCGTGCCCAGCAGCGAATGCGCGACGGCAGCTACGGCGAGTGCATCGACTGCGACGGCTCGGTCGGCTACGAGCGCCTGCTGGCGCGCCCGGCCGCCGAACGCTGCACGCATTGCCAGTCGATCTACGAGCGGCACTACGCCACGACACCGCGCGCCTCCCTCTGACGCT
Source organism: Burkholderia sp. AU31652 (assembly GCF_002223155.1). Taxonomy (NCBI): domain Bacteria; kingdom Pseudomonadati; phylum Pseudomonadota; class Betaproteobacteria; order Burkholderiales; family Burkholderiaceae; genus Burkholderia; species Burkholderia sp. AU31652. Next base: position 1,451,545 of record NZ_NKFG01000005.1, read on the forward strand.
GTCATCGTCGCCATCACGGCGCTGCACGCGCGGCGCGGCCGGCGTACGATGATGAACGGGCACCCGGCGGCGTCAGCATGCGGCGCCGGGCGGGCAGACGCTGTCGCGCACGCGCGCGGCGCCATCCACGTGGAAGGGAGCCACGCCGATCATGCCGATCCACAATGCCGAGTGTGCGGCGGTGTTCGCCGAGATCGCCGACATGCTCGAGATCCAGGGCGCCAATCCGTTCCGGGTGCGTGCCTATCGCAACGCAGCACGGACGATTGCCGACTACGGGCGCGATATCCCGACGATGATCGCGAACGGCGACGATCTCGGGAAGATTCCGTCGATCGGGCCCGATCTCGCGTCGAAGCTGCGCGAGATTGCCGCGACCGGCACCTGCGAACTGCAGCAAACGCTGCGTCACGCGTTGCCGGGCGCGATCGTCGAGCTGCTTGACGTGCCGGGGCTCGGCGCGAAGCGTGTGAAGGCGCTCCATGACGCACTGCACGTCGATTCGCTCGAGCAGCTTCGCGCGGAAGCGAAGAGCGGGCACGTGCGCGAGTTGCCGGGCTTCGGCGCGAAAACCGAAGCGCATCTGCTCGAAGCGATCGACGACCGGCTGAAGCGCGAACCTCAACGCTTCCTGCTGCCGGATGCGGTGCACGCGCTGCAGCCGCTGCTCGAACGCCTGCGCGCGATCGCGGGCGTCGGCAACGCCGTGCCGGCCGGCAGCTTTCGCCGCCGCCGCGAGACGGTCGGCGATCTCGACATCCTCGTCACCGCACGTGATCCGGTGGCTGTCGCCGACGCGTTCGTCGGCCATGGCGAGGTCGCGCGCGTGCTCGCGCACGGCAAGACGAAGTCGAGCGTCGTGCTCGCCAGCGGGTTGCAGGTCGACCTGCGCGTCGTCGATGCCGACGCGTTCGGCGCGGCGCTCGTCTATTTCACCGGATCGAAAGCGCACAACATCGCGTTGCGCAGGATCGCGCAGGCCGGCGGGCTGAAGATCAACGAGTACGGCGTGTTTCGCGGCGACGAACGGATTGCCGGCGCGACCGAGGCGTCGGTCTATGCGGCGATCGGGTTGCACGACGTGCCGCCCGAGTTGCGCGAGGATCGCGGCGAGATCGAGGCCGCGCGGGCGGGCACGCTGCCGGCACTGGTCGAGCGCAAGCACGTGCGCGGCGACCTGCATGCGCATACCGACGCGTCGGCCGGCCGCGACAGCCTGCGTGCGATGGCCGATGCGGCACGCGCACGCGGGTTCGCGTACCTGGCCATCACCGACCGGGCGCCGCATGCCGGCGGCAGCCGCAGCGACTTCGACTGGCTTGCCCGGCAGCTCGACGAGATCGATCGTCTCAACGCGTCGTTCGACGATTTGGTGCTGCTCAAGGGCGTGGAGGCCGGCATTCGAGAGGACGGCAGCCTCGATGTGCCCGATGCGATGCTCGGCCGGCTCGATCTCGTGGTCGGCGTGGTACGCGACGGCTTCGAGCTGTCGCGCGACGCACAGACCGCGCGCATGCTGCGCGCGATGGATCATCCGCATTTCACGATTCTCGCGCACCCGACGGGCCGCGTGTTCGGCGAGCGCGATGCTTGCGAACTCGATGTGCCGCGCGTGATCGCGCACGCCGCGGCGCGCGGTTGCTTCGTCGAACTCGATGCGCAGCCGCGGCGGCTCGACCTGCCGGACGTCTGGTGCCGCGAGGCCGCGAAGGCCGGCGTGCCGGTGGCGATCGGCTCGGATGCGTGCAGTGCGGACGAACTCGACAATCTTGCGTACGGCGTCGATCAGGCGCGACGGGGCTGGCTCACGCGGCCCGACGTGCTGAACACGCGCACGCTCGCGCAATTGCGGCCGCTGCTTGCACGCACGATGGGAGCGGGCGGCGCGTCGAAGCGCAGCGGCGGCGCGAAGGGCGCGTGAACGCAGCCGGCGGCGTGTGCCGTCAGCGGCTGGCCGGTCATGAATGTGGTCACGTCATGCCAGTACGCCGGCCGCCGGCACATAGGGCAGGCCGAGCGCGAGCGCGACGGCTTCGTACGTGATGTGTCCGTCGCATACGTTCAGGCCCGCGCGCAGATGCGGATCGTCGGTCATCGCCTGCTTCCAGCCCTTGTCGGCGAGCGCGAGCGCATGGGTGAGCGTCGCGTTGTTGAGCGCGAAGGTCGACGTGCGCGCGACTGCGCCGGGCATGTTCGCGACGCAGTAGTGCACGACGCCGTCGACGACGAAGGTCGGGTCCGCGTGCGTCGTCGCATGCGAAGTCTCGAAGCAGCCGCCCTGGTCGATCGCGACGTCGACGACGACCGCTCCCGTGCGCATCGTCGCGATCATGTCGCGCGTGACGAGCCGCGGCGCCGATGCGCCCGGCACCAGCACGGCGCCGATCACGACGTCGGCGTCGCGCACGGCTTCGTCGATCGTGTGTGCATTCGAGCAGACGGTCGCGATCCGGTTGGCGAAGACGAGGTCGAGCTGGCGCAGCCGGTTCACGTTGGTATCGAGCACGGTGACGCGTGCGCCGAGGCCGACCGCCATCTGCAGGGCGCCGGTGCCCACCACGCCCGCGCCGAGCACGACGACGTGCGCGGACGGCACGCCGGGCACCCCGGCCATCAGCAGGCCACGCCCGCCGCGCGGGCTTTCGAGATGAGTCGCCGCGACCTGGATCGACATGCGCCCGGCCACCTCGCTCATCGGCGCGAGCAGCGGCAGGCCGCCACCGGGGCCCGTCACGGTTTCGTACGCGATGCAGACGGCGCCGGACTTCACGAGCGCGGCCGCCTGGTCGGGATCGGGTGCGAGATGCAGGTACGTGTAGAGGATCTGGCCGCGCCGCAGCATCGCGCATTCCGCCGGCTGCGGCTCCTTGACCTTGATGATCATGTCGGCGCGCGCGAAAACTTCGTCGGCGCCGTCGCAGAGCGCTGCGCCCGCGGCCGTGTAGTCGTTGTCGAGCAGGCCGATCGCCGTGCCCGCGCCGCGCTGCACCAATACGCGATGGCCATGCCGCGTCAGTTCGCGGGCGCCGGCCGGCGTGAGGCCCACGCGATATTCGTGGTTCTTGATCTCTTTCGGCACACCGATCAGCATGAGTTGCCTCCATGGCCTTCGTTATCGTTGTCGTGCAGGTGCGCCATGCGGCGAACGTTGCCCGTGCGGCCGATCATGCAGGAGCGTATCGACCGCAGTACTGGAATATCAGGGTAGTAGTGCGCGGAGGGAAGTCAAGCGGCCGGATCGCGTGCACCGGCGCGCGCACTGCATCGCAACATGCGCTGTCGCGGGTGGCGGGTGGCAGGTTGCGACCGGAGGTCGCAATGCACGTGGTGCCGGGTTTCGGTATCGTCACGTGTGGCTCGGACCGAGGCCGCGCGCCGGAACGTCGCCGGCAACACATCGCGATAACGAGACAACGACACGAGGGCACTGACCAACATGACCGGAGCGTATTTCAGCGTGCCGACGCTTTGCGCAATCGCGCTCGTTCACGTCTACTGGGCGTTGGGCGGGCGGCGCGGCAAGGGGGCGGCCATTCCGGAGCAGGACGGCGAGCCGCTATTGCGGCCGACTGCCATCGGCACGCTTGCGGTCGCGGTGGCGTTGCTGGGCGGCGCGTGCGTGGTTGCCGCGCGTGCCGGCTGGCTGGGGCCGAACGCGTATCCCGGCACGATCTCGTTCGCGGTCGTTGCGTTCGCACTGATCTTCGCGGTGCGGGCCGTCGGCGATTTCCGTTACGTCGGCTTCTTCAAGCGGATTCGCGGCTCGCGTTTCGCACGCATGGACACGCTGTATTACTCGCCGCTTTGCGCGGCGCTGGCGCTGTCCATCGCGTCGATGTTCTGGCCGTGGTGAGCGCGCGTCTCAGCGCGCGGGCCCGTCCATCTCTTTGAGGAATGCCGCCGGCACGGTGTCGGTCAGCCATACGCCGTTTTCCGCGACGAAGAACGTGTGGCCTTGCCGATGCATGCGCTGCGCATCGACCTCGAGTATCACGGGCACGCCGTAGCGCGTGCCGACGGCCAGCGCCGTCCGGATGTCCGGCGACAGATGCACGTGATGACGGGCGCCGGGTTTCAGCCCTTGCACCCGAATCGAATCCAGGAAGCGCGTCGCCGTGCCGTGATACAGGCGCTCGGGCGGCTGCGCGGTAGGATAGCGGCGCTGCACGACGGGCGTCGAATGGCCTTGCACCGCACGGATGCGACGGCCGTCGTCGGAGAGGGCGAAGCGTTGCTTGTCGTTAATCGCGCAGACGGTTTCGAGCGTCGCACGATCGAGGTGGTGCCCCTGGCGAGCAGCGCCGGAAAGCAGTGCGTCGATGTCGGCCCAGCCTTCCGGGTCGAGTTGCAGCCCGATCGACTGCGGCGCGTGGCGCAGCAGGTAGCTGAGATATCGGCTGATGCCGGTCGCGTCGGTCGCCGGCAGTTCATTCTTCTTGTGTGGTTTCATGAGACGCGGAGGCTACCAGAGCACCGCGCAAAAAAGTACGCCCGGGTACCCCGCGTAGCAGGAAAGAGACAGCCTTCGGCGCAGCGCGCCACACAACAATCGTCTACCTGACGCCCGCGTCAGTCGGTATTCCCGCGATCCTTGTCGATTCCGACTCCCGGATTTTTCAATTGTTGCGATTTTCGATGCATTGAATTGCATTGATACGACACTCAATGGAACCGGTTCCATTTATAATTCGCGACACTCGTCGCCGGGCCCGAAAGAGGGTCGTGCACGTTGCGCTTGCTGTCGGCAAACGCGGCGTCTAAGTTGAATGAGGGTCATGAGCGATGAGGAGCAGATGCGGGCAATTGCCGGTATTTGTCAGACGATAAGGCTCGCGAAGAAGCCGATCCGTGCAGCGCAACCTGAATTGGCGCGATGCGCGGCTGCTTGAAGGCGCTGCCGTGCATGGCACGGGCGGCGCCTGCAGCGAGGTTGTTCGCAACAGACGAAAGAACAGGACGGCCAGCCGCATGCGGCATGGCTGCCATGCCGGACATGCCGCATGCGGAGTGCGCGCGTCCGGGTCCCGATCCCCAACGATCAACATCCGACCATGTCCACGCCACCTGACAAACCCAACTCGCGCCGCCGTTTCCTGCGCACGTCGGTCGCGCTCGTGCCGATCGCGTCGGTCGCCGGCTGCGACCTGCGTTCGTCGTCGCCTTCCGCGACGACCGGCAACGCGCCCGGTGCATCGGCCAGTGCCGAACGCGCGCCGTACAAGCCGACCTTCTTCGATGCGAAGGAATGGGCGTTCGTCCAGGCCGCCGTCGACCGGCTGATTCCGGCCGACGCCGAAGGGCCCGGTGCGCTCGAATCGGGCGTGCCCGAATTCATCGACCGCCAGATGGAGACGCCGTATGCGCACGGCGCCACCTGGTACATGCAGGGGCCGTTCCAGCAAGGCGTGCCCGAGCTCGGCTACCAGCTGAAGCTGGTGCCGCGCGACATCTACCGGCTCGGTATCGCGGCGGTCAACCGCTATTGCGAGAAGACCCACGGCAAGGCATTCGCGGATCTCGACGCGCCGACGCGCGACACCGTGCTCGGCGCGCTGGAGAAGGGCGGCGCGCAGATCGACGACGTGCCGCCCGGCGTGTTCTTCGGCCAGTTGCTGCAGAACACGCGTGAAGGTTACTTCTGTGATCCGGTGCATGGCGGCAATCACGACATGGCCGCGTGGAAGATGATCGGCTTTCCGGGCGCGCGCGCGGACTTCATGGATTTCGTCAACCAGAACGGCAAGTCGTATCCGTACGGCCCCGTCTCGATCAACGGGGAGCGCAGCTGATGGCCGCAGAGAAAAAACCGCATGTCGATGCGGTGATCGTCGGCTTCGGCTGGACCGGCGCGATTCTCGCGAAGGAACTGACCGAAGCGGGCCTGAACGTCGTCGCGCTCGAGCGTGGCGAGTATCGCGACACCTATCCGGACGGCGCGTATCCGAACACGATCGACGAGCTGACCTACAACATCCGCAAGAAGCTGTTCCTCGACCTGTCGAAGACGACCGTGTCGATCCGCCACGGCCTGCAGGACACCGCGCTGCCGTACCGGCAGCTCGCCGCGTTCCTGCCGGGCGAAGGCGTGGGCGGCGCGGGGCTGCACTGGTCGGGCGTGCATTTCCGGATCACGCCGGAAGAGCTGCGCCTGCGCAGCCACTATGAAGAGCGCTACGGCAAGAAGTTCATCCCCGAAGGGATGACGATCCAGGACACGGGCGTGACCTACGAGGAGCTCGAGCCGCATTTCGACTTCGCGGAGAAGGTGTTCGGCACGTCGGGGCAGGCGTACAAGGTCGGCGGCAAGGTGGTCGGCGACGGCAACGTGTTCGAGGCGAACCGCAGCGACAACTTCCCGCTGCCCGCGCAGCTCAATACCTATTCGGCGCAGCGCTTCTCCGACGCGGCGAAGTCGCTCGGCCTGCATCCGTATCGGCTGCCGTCGGCGAACACGTCGGGGCCGTACACGAACCCGTACGGCGTGCAGATGGGCCCGTGCAACTTCTGCGGCTACTGCAGCGGCTACGCGTGCTACATGTACTCGAAGGCGTCGCCGAACCTGAACATTCTGCCCGCGCTGAAGCAGGCGCCGAACTTCGAGCTGCGCTCGAAGTGCCACGTGCTGCGCGTCGACCTCGACGATACGAAGAAGCGCGCGACGGGCGTGACCTACGTCGATCCGGCCGGGCGTGAAGTGCACCAGCCGGCGGATCTCGTGATCGTGGCCGCGTTCCAGTACCACAACGTGCACCTACTGCTGCTGTCGGGCATCGGCAAGCCGTATGACCCGATCTCGGGCGAAGGCGTCGTGGGCCGCAATTTCGCGTACCAGAACCTGTCGACGATCAAGGCGTTCTTCGACAAGGATACCTACACGAATCCGTTCATCGGCGCGGGCGGCAACGGCGTCGCGGTGGACGATTTCAACGCGGACAACTTCGACCACGGCCCGCTCGGATTCGTCGGCGGCTCGCCGCTGTGGGTGAACCAGGCCGGCGTGAAGCCGATCAGCGGCATCGCGACGCCGCCCGGTACGCCGCAGTGGGGCTCGGCGTGGAAGAAGGCGGTCAAGGACAACTACGCGCACACGATCTCGATGGACGCGCACGGCACCAACATGTCGTACCGCGACGTGTATCTCGACCTCGATCCGACCTATCGCGATTCGTACGGCCAGCCGCTGCTGCGGATGACGTTCGACTGGAAGGACAACGACATCAAGATGGCGCAGTACGTGACCGGGCAGATGAAGAAGATCGCGGAGGCGATGGGGCCGAAGGCGATCAGCGTGTCGACGCGCGAGTTCGGCAAGCACTTCGATTCGCGCGCGTACCAGACGACCCACCTCGTCGGCGGCGCGATCATGGGCACCGACCCGAAGACGAGCGTGCTGAACCGCTACCTGCAGTGCTGGGACGTGCACAACGTGTTCGTGATGGGCGCATCGGCGCTGCCGCAGGGCATCGGCTACAACCCGACCGGGATCATCGCGGCGCTGGCCTACTGGTCGGCACGTGCGATCCGCGAGCAATACCTGAAAAATCCCGCCCCGCTGGTGACCGCATGAAGAGGACGATGAACCACAACGTCGCGCGCCGGATGTCGCGCGCGCTGGCGGCCGGTGCGGCCTGGGCCGCGTTCGGCTGCGCAGGCTCGATGGCGTTCGCGCAGCCCGCCACTCCCGCGGCGGCTTCCGGCCCGGCGGCCGCACCCGCGGCCCAATCCGCCGACGCGGCCTTGATCAAGCGCGGCGAATATCTCGCGCGGGCAGGCGACTGCATCGCGTGCCACACCGCGAGCGGCGGCAAGCCGTTCGCGGGCGGGCTGAAATTCGACACGCCGATCGGCGGGATCTACTCGACGAACATCACGCCGGATCCGAAAACGGGCCTGGGCGGCTGGACGGTCGAGGACTTCACGCGCGCCGTGCGCGAAGGCGTGCGCAAGAACGGCGACACGATGTATCCGGCCATGCCGTTCCCGTCCTACGCGCGCCTGACCGACGACGACATGAAGGCGCTGTACGCGTACTTCATGCACGGCGTCGCGCCCGTCGAGCACGAGAACCGCGCGGTCGACATCGTGTGGCCGCTGTCGATGCGCTGGCCGCTCGGGATCTGGCGCAAGATGTTCGCGCCGACCCCGAAGCCGTTCGACGCGGTGCCATACACCGATCCGGTGGTCGCGCGCGGTGCGTATCTCGTGCAGGGTCTCGGCCACTGCGGCGCGTGCCATACGCCGCGCGCGCCGACCATGCAGGAGCGCGGGCTGACCGACGCGGACGGCCCGGACTTCCTGGCCGGCGGCGCGGCGATCGACGGCTGGGTGCCGACGAGCCTGCGCGGCGAGCCGCGCACGGGCCTCGGCACGTGGACGGAAACCGAGATCGTGCAGTTCCTGAAGACGGGCCGCACGCTGCGCACGGCCGCGTTCGGCGGGATGACGGACGTGGTCGGCCACAGCATGCAGCACATGACCGACGACGACCTGAACGCGATCGCGCGCTACCTGAAGACGCTGCCGCCGCGCGTGCAGGGCGAGCAGCCGCACGTGTACGACGCGGCGGCCGCGAAGGCGCTGCAGACCGGCGACGCGAGCAAGCCGGGCGCGGCCGTTTATCGCGACAACTGCATGGCGTGCCACCGCAGCGACGGCCATGGCTACACGCGCGTGTTCCCGGCGCTCGCCGGCAACCCGGTCGTGCAGGGCGACGATCCGACGTCGCTGATCCACGTCGTGCTGGAAGGCAGCGCACTGCAGGGCACGCGCACCGCGCCGTCGACGTTCACGATGCCGCCGTTCGGCTGGCGCCTGTCGGACCAGGAAGTCGCGGACGTGTCCAACTTCGTGCGCACGAGCTGGGGCAACACGGGGGCTGCCGTGACGGCCGCGCAGGTCGCGAAGGTGCGCAAGAGCGTGCCGTCGACCCGGCCCGAACCGCCGCCGGGCGCGCGGTTCCCGCAAGCGTCGCGCTGACGGGGCGGCGGGGCGCCGGCCCCGCCTGTCGGATGTGCTGCAAGGCGCCGCCGTCTCCGCGCGGCGCCTTTTGTTTCGCCGGGGTTGCACCCCGCAAAGGCGCGCCAATGCGTGAAATTTTCGCGGCGGCGCGCCATTTTTCCGCCTCATCCCTTATCCTTTCGTTCTTGAACCTTACTAAATAGTTACAAGAACTTCGGGAGGGGGGATGCCTCATGACGTCAGCCTGATTGCGTTGCTCGCGGCCGGTTTCGGTCTCGCGATGGTCTTCGGTTATTTCGCGTCGCTGTTGAAAATGCCGCCGCTCGTCGGCTATTTGCTCGCCGGGATCGTGATCGGCCCCGGCACGCCCGGCTTCGTCGGCGACCTGTCGCTCGCGCAGCAGCTCGCCGAAGTCGGCGTGATGCTGCTGATGTTCGGCGTCGGCCTGCATTTCTCGCTCGGCGATCTGCTCGCGGTGCGCAAGATCGCGCTGCCCGGCGCGATCGTCCAGATTACGGTGGCCACGCTGCTCGGCGGCGGGCTCGCGCTCACCTGGGGCTGGAGCGTCGGCGCGGCGCTCGTGTTCGGGCTCGCGCTGTCGGTCGCGAGCACGGTGGTGCTGCTGCGTGCGCTCGAAGGGCGGGGGCTGGTCGAGACGGTCAACGGGCGCATCGCGGTCGGCTGGCTCGTCGTCGAGGATCTCGTGATGGTGCTCGTGCTGGTGCTACTGCCGCCCGTCGCGGGGCTGCTCGGCGGCACGCCGCCCGGCGACGCGCAGGCGGCCGGCGGCAGCGTGTGGGGCACGCTCGGCGTCACGATGCTGAAGGTCGCGGCGTTCATCGCATTGATGCTGGTGGTCGGCAAGCGCGTGTTTCCGCGCATTCTGTGGCTCGTCGCGCGCACCGGCTCGCGCGAGCTGTTCACGCTGTGCATGATCGCGGCCGCGGTCGGCATCGCATTCGGCGCGGCGAAGCTGTTCGACGTGTCGTTCGCGCTCGGCGCGTTCTTCGCCGGGATGATGATGCGCGAGTCGGAATTCAGCCGGCGCGCGGCCGACGAGACGCTGCCGCTGCGCGATGCGTTCTCGGTGCTGTTCTTCATTTCGGTCGGGATGCTGTTCGACCCGAAGATCCTGCTCGCGGAGCCGCTGCACGTGATCGAGGTCGCCGCGATCGTGGTGATCGGCAAGACGCTCGCGGCAGTCGCGCTCGTGATCGCGTTCCGCTATCCGCTGAATACCGCGCTGACGGTCGGTGCGGGGCTCGCGCAGATCGGCGAGTTCTCGTTCATCCTCGCCGGGCTCGGCCGTGCGCTGGGGCTGCTGTCGGCCGAGGGGCAGAGCCTGATTCTGGCCGTCGCGCTGATCTCGATCGCGATGAACACGCTGCTGTTCGCGATGATCGATCCGGCGCTCGCGTGGATTCGCAAGCATTCGGCGTTCGCGCGCAAGCTCGAGGCGCGCGACGATCCGCTCGCCGCGCTGCCGATGTCGACGCCGCAGACGCACCTGACCGGGCAGGTCGTGATCGTCGGCTACGGCAAGGTCGGTACCCGAATCGCGCACGCGCTGGACGAGCGCGGCATCGCGTATGTCGTCGTCGAACAGAATCGCGAGCTCGTCGAGAAACTGCGTGAGGACGGCGTCGCCGCCGTGTCGGGCGACGCGATCGAGCCGATCGTGCTCGTGCAGGCGCACATCGCGCGCGCCGGGATGCTGGTCGTCACGCTGCCCGACGTGTTCGACGTGCGGCAGATCGTCGAGATCTCGCGCACCTTGAATCCGGCGCTCGAGGTCGTGCTGTGCACGAACAGCGGCGACGAGGCCGCGCTGCTGTCGAGCGAGGGGATCGGCACGGTGTTCATGGGCGAGACCGAACTCGCGCGCGGGATGACCGAGCACGTGCTCGGCAGGATGACGAAGCCGGCCGCGGCCGCTGCACATTGACGGCACGCGGCATCGTGCCGCGTACCGGGCAGGGCGCGGCGGCCCGGGTGGGCCGAGGCGTGAAAAATTGGTAGGGAGTAGCGGCGGGAACGCTCAAATGATGCGCGGCGTTCCTGGAAAGTGGGACGGTGCCCGATGACGGGTAGGTCTGAGGCGGCGACGAGGCTGTCGGGGCGTGACGCGCGCGCCGGGACGGCGGCGCGTCGCGCGGGCAGCGCCGATCAACCCGCCGCCGTGTTTGCCTGCGCCGGCGCGCTCGATGGCGAGGCAGTCTTCAGCGATGCGGCGGCTTTCGGCGCCGCGGCTGTCTTGGCCTGGGTTGCCGCCGCTTTCGGTGCAGCCACCGTCTTTTGCGGCGCAACGGCCTTCGCCGGCGGCGCCTTCTCGGGCTCGACCGGCGCGTCGGGCGGCACGCCGAGCAGCTGCAGCGAGCCGCTCGTGACCGACGCGAACACCGGGCCGGCCACCGTGCCGCCGTAGTAGCCCTTGCCGCGCGGCTCGTCGATCATCACCGCGACGATCAGGCGCGGGTTGCTCATCGGCGCCATCCCGGCGAACAGCGCGCGGTACTTGCCCTTCGCATAGGTCGCGCCGACCTGCTTGCGCGCGGTACCCGTCTTGCCGCCGATCCGGTAGCCGTCGACGCGCGCGCGGCGCCCCGTGCCGCCTTCGCCGACCGCCATCTCGAGCATCGAGCGGATCGCCGCGGCCGTTTGCGGCGACGTCACGCGGTGGCCGCGATGCGCGTCGATCGTCTGCTGGTCGGTGCCGTTCTTCAGCAGCGACACCGGGTGCAGCGTGCCGTCGCCTGCATAGGCCGTGTAGGTCTGCGCGATCTGCAGCAGCGACATCGACAGGCCGTAGCCGTACGCCATCGTCGCCTGCTCGATCGGCCGCCAGCGCTTGTAGCCGCGCAGCCGGCCCGACGCGACGCCCGGGAACGTGAGTTCCGGTGCGCGGCCGATTCCGTATTCCTGGTATTTGTTCCAGATCGTTTCGGCAGGCAGGTTCAGCGCGAGCTTCGCGAGCGCGACGTTGCTCGACTTCTGCAGCGCCTGCGACACCGTCAGCGACCCGTGGTTCGACGTGTCGTGGATCACGGCCGGGCCGATCTTGTAGGTGCCCGGCGACGTGTTGATGATCGTGTTCGGCGTGACCTTGCGCTCGTCGATCGACAGCGCGACGACGAGCGGCTTGATCGTCGAGCCCGGCTCGAACGTGTCGATCACCGCGCGGTTGCGCAACTGCTGGCCGGTGAGGCGCGCGCGATCGTTCGGGTCGAAGGTCGGATAGTTCGCGAGCGCGAGAATCTCGCCGTTCTGCGCGTCGAGCACCACGACGCTGCCGGCCACCGCGTTGTTCTCGACCACGGCCGCCTTGAGCTGGCTGAACGCGAGCTGCTGGATGCGGCGGTCGATCGTCAGTTCGATCGTCGCGCCGTGCTGCGCCGGGACGAGCGGGCGCGTATCCGACACGATGCGGCCGAGCCGGTCGCGGATCACCTCGCGCTGCCCGGACGTGCCCACCAGGCGCGCATTCGCCGCGAGCTCGACGCCTTCCTGCCCCTTGTCCTCGACGTTCGTGAAGCCGACCACGTGCGCGGCCGATTCGCCTTCCGGGTAGAAACGCTTCGAATCGGCGATCTGCGTGACGCCGTCGATCGCGAGCTTGTCGAGCTTGCCCGCGGTGTCCGCGTCGACCTGCCGCTTGAGCAGCACGAACGTCTTGTCGTTGCCGAGACGCCGCTTGACCTCGACGAGCGGCATGTCGAGCAGCTTCGAGATCTGCGGGTAATCGGTGTCGGCGACCTGTTTCGGGTTCGCCCAGATTTCATAGGTCGACAGGCTGACGGCAAGCATCGCGCCGTTGCGGTCGACGATGCGCCCGCGCGTCGCGTCGAGCTCGATCGTGCGCTGGTAGCGTTTCTGACCCTGGCCGACGTAGAACTCCTTGTTCGCGACCTGCACCCAGAAGGCGCGGCCGATCAGCGCGGCGAACGCGAGGAACACGATGATCACGATCAGCTTCGAGCGCCACATCGGCAGGCGCGACGCAAGCATCGGATGCTTGGTCGCGGCCGCGTACGGATCGGCGGGGTGGGTCTTCTTTTTCACGCTCATGCAATGGCCGGGTCGGGCCGCCCGAGGGCGGCGAGTCAGTCTGAATAATGCGATTGTAATAAATGAGTAAACGCCGTGTGGGGAAAGTATGTTCCGGCCCCGAGAAAAAGCGTGTATCGGCGCGCTGACACCGGGTGGAAAAGGGGGAGGGAGCGACATTTTCCCGAAGCAGGTGACGATGAAACTCGGGTGACTTGCGACGTGCAGAACGGGCGGGTGGGGGATTTCCGGTACGGATCGAGGCCGATCCTCCCCGGTGTGCGATCAATTGACCGGCCCGTGGTTATTTCTTTAAGCCGGAAAATGAAAACGCCCCGAAGTGGGGCGCCGTTAATGCTGAATATCGAAATGAATATCGCTGAAACCGGAATAAACCCGAAAACCGCAGACGAATTACATCGATTATTTCTATCGGGCGACGGAAATGAATTCCCGGTATTCCGGCTCGCTCGTGCAACGATCGACAGCCTGCAGTCGCCACGCGCCGGGATGATTGCCGGCGAGCACCGCGGGGCCCTGTTCGCGCTGCGTCGCACCGAACGACAGTCCCTTCAACTGGCACACGGCATTCCCGCTGTCGGCCGCGCAGAGCGCCATTGCGCCCTCGACGTCGCGGACCTTGCCCCAGGTCGGAAGATCCATGCCCTGATGTGCCTCGCGCGACCACAGGCCCTCGTCGGTATCGACCCACAGTACCGCGAAGGCGTGCCGGGTTGCCGATTCGCTGCCATTAATCCGAATGGTGAGGCGCATTGTGATCGTCTCCTAAAAAAATGACACATTCGACCGTTTTGACTTGACCAGTCTAGATAGACTGGCGTGAAACGCAAGTGATAATCCGCAATAAATTCATATTGAGTCCATTGCGATTTCAGATGGAACGACGTCTGACGATTCATGGTAATTCCGGCCCAGTACGCGCAAACACATGCGTGCCGGCGATCGCGGTGCCGATGGGGGGCGGCCGATCATCGAGACATGGGATGACATGGCCGCGAGGCGCGTCGATCTGTCGCGCACGACCCGCCGGGGAAACCGGGCCGACCGGGGCGCCGCACCGTCGGAACGCGGGCCGATCGGATGTTGCGGCAGGTTGACGGCGCGCCCGGTACGACACACTCCGACAATCCCATACAAATCGGCACACTTTCACGAAACTTTCGGGACAGACTTGCCTGCGGTCGGGCCCCACACTGAGATCTTCCCGATCCAGTGCCGCGGACGCCCGTCCTCGGCGGCTGCCGCCGCCTCGTGCCAGAGACGCGATCGACGCGATCGCGGGCCGCACGCCCGATCGGGACTGCCGGGGCGCGCGTCAGGCCCCGGCCCGGCCGGTGAGCCGTGCGCAACCCGCAACCGCGGGCGTCGCGCCGCCCGGCCGACTCTTCGAAGGAGACTATCGTGCTGATCTGGAAAACCGCGTTGTCGCTCAACTGGCGGACGAGCCTCGTGTCGCCGGCCAGCGCACCGGTCGCGGCGGCGAACGTCGGGCGGCTGGTGCTGACCGGCGCAACCGGCTTCATCGGCAGTACCGTACTGACGGCGCTCGTCAATGCGGGGCTGCTCGACCGCATCGTCTGCGTCGTGCGTGCGCAGGATCGCGGCCACGCCGTCGCGCGGCTGCGCGAAGCGGCGCTGCGCGCGGGGTTGGCGCCGTACTGGGCGTCGCGCCTGACCGATGCGAACGTGATCGTCGGTGCGCTCGGCGACGTGTGGCAGGGCGCCGACGCGCCGCGCCTCGCCGCCGCGACGCACGTGATTCATTGCGCGGGCCATGCGTCGCCGGCCGACGGCGCGCACCTGCGCGCCGACATCGCCGATGCGGTGCGCTTCGCCGAGCGCTTCGCCCGGGCGCCGCGCCTGCAGCGCTTCGTGTACGTCGGCACGGCCTATGCGCATGCGGGCCGCGGCGGGATCGTGCAGGAAGAAGCCACGGCCGCTGCGGCGAACGACGTCGCGCGCGACGAAGAAGGCCTGCCGGGTGCGGTGCTCGCGGCGGACTACCTGCATGCGAAGGCCGAGACCGAGCAGCGGCTGCGGGCGCTCGGGCTGCCGCTCGTCGTGGTGCGGCCGTCGCATGTGGTCGGCCACACGGTGCTCGGTACGCGGCCCGCGCCGAATTCGTTCTGGATG
The DNA here is from genome assembly GCF_002223155.1 of Burkholderia sp. AU31652. NCBI lineage: Bacteria > Pseudomonadati > Pseudomonadota > Betaproteobacteria > Burkholderiales > Burkholderiaceae > Burkholderia > Burkholderia sp. AU31652. The sequence continues at coordinate 1,466,701 of NZ_NKFG01000005.1, forward strand.
TTCCGGCTCGCGCATGCCGCGCGCCGCTTCACCGCGCGGCCGATGACGCGCATCGACATCGTGTCGGTGGACGACGTGGCGCGCGCGACGATGCTGCTGGCCGTCAAGCCGACGCTCGCGCACGACCTGTATCACGTGTCGGCCGGCGACGAGGCGCCGCAGGTCGCGCAGATCGTGCGTGCGATGGACGAGGCGGCGGGGATGACGGGCGCGCCGCGCTACGCGGCGTGTGCGCCGGCCGAGTTGCCGCTCGTGGTGCGCGATGTGCTGGGGCGGACCGATCCGGCACTCGAACGCGTGATCGGCCGGGCACTGCAGCGCTGCGGGGAATTCGCGACGGTCGATCGCGTGTTCGACAACCGCCGCGTGCGCGACGAAATCGATTTCGAGCCGCTGCCGTTCATCGACTACGTCGAAGAATGCATGCGCACGTCGCGCGGCGTGGCCGTGACCGAGCTGATCCGCGGCACGGTGCACTGATCACCCGCGCCGCACCGGCGCCCGTTCCCGCGGTGGGCGGGAACGGGCGCCGTTTTCACGTGTTGCCGCCGAGCTCGATGAGCCGGTCGAGCGCGCGGTAGATGTCTTCGAGGCCGTCCTGGCCGAACCGCGATTCGAGCTGCCGGTACTGCTCGTCGATCCGCGGACCGATTTCCGTGACCAGTTTCCTGCTTTGCGGTGTCAGGCTGACCAGCAGCCGGCGCTGATCTTCCTGCGCGCGCGTGCGCGTGATCAGGCCGTCGCGCTCCATCCGTTCCAGCACGCCGGTCAGGCTCGGGCTCAGGATGCAGCAGCGCCGCGCGATCTGTCCCGCTTCGAGCGCCTGCGCCGGTTCGCCGTCGAGCACGCGGATGATCCGCCATTGCTGTTCGGTCAGCGCGAATTCCTTGAGAATGGGGCGAAACAGACCCATCAGCGTTTCGCGGGCCTCGAGCAGCAGCATGGCCAGGTTGCGGTGGTCGAGCGTACGGTTCATCGGGGAGAGCAGAGGACGGGGACGCATCAATCTTAACAGCCGCGGGTAGTGAATTTCGCCTATCAGGGTAATCGAGGTTGCCAGCGTTCGATTGTTTACTTAAGATATTAACTATTGACGATGCGCCGCGACGCGCGGCAGGGGAATGACGCATGGAGCTGTCTTGCACGACCGCCGCGGCGCCGCCGTTGCCGGTCGCCATCGGTACCGTCTACGGTGCGCTGCTCAACGAGCGCGCGGCGCTCGACGCGCTCGGCGATGCCGTGAACGCACCGCCTTACGGCCGCCCGCCGCAGGCGCCGATCCTGTACATCAAGCCCGCCAACACGCATGCGAGCGACGGCGCGGCCGTCATCGTGCCTGCCGGTGTCGACGCGCTGGAGATCGGCGCATCGGTGGCCGTCGTGTTTGCTCGCCGAGCGACGCGCGTGCCGGCCGAACGGGCGCTCGACTATGTGCACGGCTTCACGCTCGCAAGCGATGTGTCGGTGCCGCATCCCGATTACTACCGTCCGGCCGTGCGCTTCAAGTGCCGCGATGGTTTCTGCCCGCTGGGCCCGGCGATCGTGCCGGCCTCTGCGCTGGGCGAGGTCGACGCGATCGGCCTGACCGTGCGGATCGACGGCGACGTAGCCGTGTCTGCGTCGACGGCCACGCTGATTCGCCCCGTGCGCGAGCTGATCGCCGACGTGACGGCCTTCATGTCCTTCGACGCGGGCGATGTCCTGCTGCTCGGCGTTGCCGGCGGCGCACCGCGCGCCCGCGCGGGCAGCACGATCGAGATTTCGGCCGCCGGCATCGGCACGTTGCGACACACGCTGATCGCGGAGGAAGCACGATGAAAACCGCACGCGTCATCTACAACGGCGCACTGCATGCGGCCGAACCGGCCGGCGACGGTGCGATCCGCCTCGATACGGGGCGCGTCGTCGCGGAAGAGGCGGTCGAATGGCTGCCGCCCGTCGCGCCGCGCACGACGTTCGCGCTCGGCCTCAACTACGCCGACCACGCGAAGGAACTCGCGTTCAACGCGCCGAGCGAGCCGCTGATCTTCCTGAAGGGGCCGAACACGTTCATCGGCCACCGGTCGTGCACCGTGCGCCCGGCGGATGCCACCCACATGCATTACGAGTGCGAGCTGGCCGTCGTGATCGGCCGGCCCGCGCGCAACGTGAGCCGCGCGCAGGCGCTCGACTACGTGGCCGGCTATACGGTCGCGAACGACTACGCGATCCGCGACTATCTCGAGAACTACTACCGCCCGAACCTGCGCGTGAAGAACCGCGACACCTGCACGCCGCTCGGGCCGTGGTTCGTCAGCCGCGACGAGATCGGCGATGCGGGCGACCTGACGCTGCGCACGACGGTGAACGGCCAGGAGACGCAGCGCGGCAGCACGCGCGACATGATCTTCGACGTGCCCGCGCTGATCGAGCACATCAGCGGCTTCATGACGCTCTCGCCGGGCGACCTGATCCTGACCGGCACGCCCGAGGGGCTGGCGGACACGAAGCCGGGCGACGAGGTCGTGACCGAGATCGAAGGGATTGGCCGGCTCGTGAACACGATCGTCGGCGAAGCAGACTACTATCGCGCCGGCTGAGCCCGTCGCCCAAGGAGAGAGCATGACCATCAAGCACTGGATCGACGGCCGCGAAGTCGAGAGCCGCGAGACGTTCACGACGCTGAATCCCGCGACCGGCGAGGTCATCACCGACGTCGCATCGGGCGGCGAGGCCGAAGTCGACGCGGCCGTGCGCGCCGCGAAGGAAGCGTTCCCGAAATGGGCGAACACGCCCGCCAAGGAGCGCGCGAAGCTGATGCGCAAGCTCGGCGAGCTGATCGAGAAGAACGTGCCGATGCTCGCGGCGCTGGAGACGCAGGACACCGGCCTGCCGATCGCGCAGACGAGCAAGCAGCTGATTCCGCGCGCGTCGGAGAACTTCAACTTCTTCGCGGAAGTGTGCGTGCAGATGAACGGCCGCACCTATCCGGTCGACGACCAGATGCTGAACTACACGCTGTACCAGCCGGTCGGCGTGTGTGCGCTGGTGTCGCCGTGGAACGTGCCGTTCATGACCGCGACGTGGAAGACGGCGCCGTGTCTCGCGCTCGGCAACACGGCCGTGCTGAAGATGTCGGAACTGTCGCCGCTGACGGCGGACCAGCTCGGCCGCCTCGCGCTCGAAGCCGGCATTCCGCCGGGCGTCCTGAACGTCGTGCAGGGCTATGGCGCGACGGCTGGCGATGCACTCGTGCGCCACCCGGACGTGCGCGCGGTGTCGTTCACCGGCGGCACGGTCACCGGCAAGCGGATCATGGAGCGTGCGGGTCTCAAGAAGTATTCGATGGAGCTTGGCGGCAAGTCGCCGGTGCTGATCTTCGACGATGCCGATTTCGATCGCGCGCTCGATGCGTCGCTGTTCACGATTTTCTCGATCAACGGCGAACGCTGCACGGCCGGCTCGCGGATCTTCGTGCAGCGCACGATCTACGACCGCTTCGTGCAGGAATTCGCGCGCCGCGCGAACAACCTGATCGTTGGCGATCCGTCCGATCCGGCCACGAATCTCGGCGCGATGATCACGCGCCAGCACTGGGAGAAGGTGACGGGCTATATCCGCATCGGCGAGCAGGAAGGCGCGCGCGTGGTCGCGGGCGGCGCGGACAAGCCGGCGGGCCTGCCCGACCATCTGCGCAACGGCAACTTCGTGCGGCCGACCGTGCTGGCCGACGTCGACAACCGGATGCGCGTCGCGCAAGAAGAGATCTTCGGGCCGGTCGCGTGCCTGATCCCGTTCGAGGACGAGGAAGAAGGGCTGCGGCTCGCGAACGACACGTCCTACGGGCTCGCCTCGTACATCTGGACGCAGGATGTCGGCAAGGTGCATCGCCTCGCACGCGGCATCGAGGCCGGGATGGTGTTCGTGAACAGCCAGAACGTGCGCGACCTGCGCCAGCCGTTCGGCGGCGTGAAGGAGTCGGGCACCGGACGAGAGGGCGGCGAATACAGTTTCGAGGTGTTCGCGGAGATCAAGAACGTGTGCATCTCGATGGGTTCGCACCACATTCCGCGCTGGGGCGTGTAACGGGCGACGGTCGTCGGCAGCACAAATGATTCCTTGGCCGGCACGCCGGCCGAGCATGGGGCCGGAGTAAGCGCTAAAGCGCTAACTCCGGCCGACAGGAGACTTGAACGATGGGCAAACTGTCCCTCGCCGCGAAAATCACGCACGTGCCGTCGATGTACCTGTCGGAACTGCCCGGCAGGCATCACGGCTGCCGCGAAGCGGCGATCCGCGGCCATCAACTGATCGGCGAGCGCTGCCGCGCGCTCGGCGTCGACACGATCGTCGTGTCGGACGTGCACTGGCTCGTCAACGCCGGCTATCACGTGAACTGCAATGCGCAGTTCTCGGGCACGTACACGAGCAACGAGCTGCCGCATTTCATCCGCGACATGCAGTACGCGTATCCAGGCAACCCGGCGCTCGGCCGGCTGATCGCCGAGACGGCCACCGAGCGCGGGATCGCGACCCGCGCGCACGAGATCGACAGCCTCGAACTCGAATACGGCACGCTGGTGCCGATGCGCTACATGAACGCCGACCAGCACTTCAAGGTCGTGTCGATCGCCGGCTGGTGCATGTGGCATCAGCTCGACGAAAGCCGGCGCTTCGGCGAGGCGCTGCTCCAAGCGATCGAGAAGAGCGATTCGAACGTCGCGTTTCTCGCGAGCGGGTCGCTGTCGCACCGCTTCAACGACAACGGCAGCCCCGAGGAGTCGATCCACGAGATCAGCCGCGAATTCTTCCGGCAGGTCGACCTGCGGGTGGTCGAGCTGTGGAAGCAGGGGGACTTCAAGACCTTCTGCGCGATGCTGCCCGAGTACAACACGCATTGCCACGGCGAAGGCGGGATGCACGACACCGCGATGCTGCTCGGCTTGCTCGGCTGGGATCGCTACGACAAGCCCGTCGAGATCGTCACCGACTATTTCGCGAGTTCGGGCACCGGGCAGATCAATGCGATCTTTCCGCTCGCCTGAGCGCTGCGCCACGCCTTCGACAGGAGACCCGCCATGCCACACATCGTCGTCGAATACACCGCGAACATTCGCGACGACGCGCGCATTCCCGCGCTGCTGCGCACGATCAACGCCACGCTGATCGCACAGGGCGGCGTGTTCCCGACGGGCGGCATCCGCTCGCGCGCGATCGAGCTGCAGGACTATTGCGTGGCCGACGGCACGGAGGACGACGCGTTCGTCCACGTGACGCTCAAGATCGGCTCGGGCCGTACCGACGAGCAGAAAAAGGCCGCGTGCGACGCACTGTTCGACGCGATCAACGCGCATTTCGCGGAGTTATACGCGAAACGCTACCTGGCGCTGTCGATGGAACTGACCGAGTTCAGCGAAAGCGGCTCGTACAAGCACAACAACATTCACGCCCGCTACAAGCGGGCCGGCTGAACCCCATTCCCGATCCGACCATGCTCGAACCCGCCATCATCGACCAGCTCGCGCAGCGCCTGCACGACGCCGAGCGCGAGCGCAAGCAGATCCGCCAGATCTCGCTCGACCATCCCGACATCACGATCGACGACGCGTATGCGATCCAGCGCACGTGGGTCGCCCTCAAGCTCGCGGAAGGCCGCACGCTGAAGGGCCACAAGATCGGCCTGACGTCGAAGGCGATGCAGAACACGTCGCAGATCGACGAGCCCGACTACGGCGCGCTGCTCGACGACATGTTCTTCGCCGACGGCGGCACGATTCCCACCGGCCGCTTCATCGTGCCGCGCGTCGAGGTCGAGCTCGCGTTCGTGCTCGGCAAGCGGCTCACCGGCCCGGACTGCACGATCTTCGACGTGTACGACGCGGTCGACTATGTGGTGCCGGCGCTCGAGATCATCGACGCGCGCAGCCAGTCGATCGACCCCGACACGAAGCGGCCGCGCAAGGTGTTCGACACGATCGCCGACAACGCGGCGAACGCGGGCGTCGTGATCGGCGGGCGGCCGGTGAAACCGCAGGACGTCGACCTGCGCTGGGTCGCGGCGATCATGTCGCGTAATGGCGTGGTCGAGGAAACGGGCGTCGCGGCCGGCGTGCTGAACCATCCGGCGAACGGCGTCGCGTGGCTCGCGAACCGGCTGGCGCGCTTCGATGTCGCGCTGGAGCCGGGGCAGATCGTGCTCGGCGGCTCGTTCACGCGGCCGTGCGCGGCGCGGCCGGGCGATACGTTCAGCGTCGACTACGGCCCGCTCGGGACGATCCAGTGCTACTTCGAGTGAGGTGAGCGAGCGATGCAGATTCCTTCGAATGTCTTCAAGGCCGCGCTGGCACGCGGCGATGCGCAGATCGGGCTGTGGCTCGGGCTCGCGAATCCGTACAGCGCCGAAGTGGTCGCGGGCGCCGGTTTCGACTGGCTGCTGATCGACGGCGAGCATGCGCCGAACACGGTGCCGACGATCCTCGCGCAACTGCAGGCGATCGCGCCGTATCCGTCGCATCCGGTCGTGCGCGTGCCGTGGAACGATCCGGTGATCGTCAAGCAGGTGCTCGACCTTGGGGCGCAGACATTGCTCGTGCCGATGGTGCAGAGCGCCGACGAGGCGCGCGCGGCGGTGGCGGCGACGCGTTATCCGCCGCACGGGATTCGTGGCGTGGGCAGTGCGCTGGCGCGTGCGTCGCGGTGGAATCGCGTCGGTGACTACCTGCATCGCGCGAACGACGAGATGGCCGTGCTCGTGCAGGTCGAGACGCGGGCGGGGCTCGACGCGATCGAGACGATTGCGCGGGTCGAAGGTGTGGACGGTGTGTTCATCGGGCCGGCGGATCTCGCGGCTGATCTCGGGCATCTCGGCAATCCGGGACATCCGGATGTGCAGGCGGCAATCGATGGCGCGATCCGGACGATCAAGGCCGCTGGCAAGGCGCCGGGCATTCTGAGCGCCGATGAGGCGGCCGCGCGGCGCTATCTGGAGGCGGGGGCGTTGTTCGTCGCGGTCGGTGTCGATACGACGCTGCTGGCGAGGGGGGCGGAGCGGTTGGCTGCGCAGTTCAAGGGGAAGGGGGAGCAGGCCGTGAAGAAGGGGAATGGGACGTATTGAGTCAAGTGGGGTTTCATTCGCGTAATTGGGGCGATATCGTGTTTCGAATATTACGATTTCCGTTTATTTCGAATAAGATGATGCACTTCTGCAACCCTCGATTGGACAGCGCGATGCCCCATCCCACGACACCCGACGTGATCTTGCCTGTCGAGCGCGAGATGCAGGCGGCTGTCGAAGGGCAGCGCATATTGGCTGCGTATCTCGCGACGCGAACCGATACGCAGCGCATTCAGATCTTTGACGACGAGAATCGCGCGCATCAGGTTGAACTCCCGACGTCCGCACTTCGGCTGTTGGTGGATATTCTCGAGGAGCTGGCCGACGGCAACGCGGTCAAGGTCGTACCGGTTCACGCGGAATTGACTACTCAGGAAGCGGCGGATTTGCTCAATGTTTCTCGCCCGCACTTGATCAAGCTGCTTGAATCGAATGCACTGCCGTATCACCGGACGGGCAAGCATCGGCGTGTGCGTTTTTCCGATCTGATGCACTACAAGGCAGAGCGCGATCAAGCGAGTGCCGACGCAATGGATGAGTTGAGCAGGCAGGCTCAGGAGCTGCGGATGGGTTACGAATGACGAGTTCGCCATTCACGGCCGTCTACGATGCCTGTGTGCTTTATCCCGCGCCGCTTCGCGATTTTCTGATGCGGCTGGCGTTGAGTGGATGCTTCCGGGCTCGCTGGAGCGCGCATATTCATAACGAGTGGAAGCGTAACCTCTTGCGCAACCGTCCCGACTTGAGCACCGAGCGCTGTTCGTCGACCACGATGTCGTCCCGTTCGGTCTCCGTGTCAAATGGTGACGGTATCGGTGGCGCTGACGAGTCGGGCCGCACATGAAATTTTTGATTGATGCGTTGCGCTTCTCGCTCGCCGCTTTACTGCTCGTCTCGGCGGCGCATGCAGGCATCCTGACTTCCGTCGATCATCAGTGGACCACTGCGACGTCTGATCTCCCACGTGACGAAAAACTGCCGCTCTTCGATCCACATCGAAAAGACTTCACCTGCGTAGTTGAGGCACAACGGGTGTCTCCAGTTGATCCGCAGGCGGAAATATGGTTTCAGCAAGCGTTGACATTGGACGATCCGGCCATACCCGCCGACAACATCGACTATGCCAAGGTGTATCAGCTCTATCTACAGGCGGCCGGAAGAAACCACTGGAAGGCGATGCTCAACCTGGCGTCGCTGATTTTGAGCAATCGTTCCGGCGTACCGGAACACGATCCTGAAGCTGCGATTCAGTGGGTCGAGAGGGCCATGAGGCTCGAAATTCCCGATGCATACGACCGGATGGGCATATATCACCTCGACGGAGTGGTCAAGGGCGGCGGTGCCAGGACGGCGTACGCATTTTTCCAGCGAGCAGCCGATATGGGGAGTCCGGCCGCGATGGCTTTCCTTGGCTACAAGCTGGCCGCGTCTTACGACAATCCCGGCGAGGGTTTTTGGGCCAACCAGGCGGTGGGAACCAGGATGCTCGAATGTGCGCTGGCACAGGGGTATGGCGATGCGGCAGAGAAACTGGGGTTGATCTACGCCCGTCCCAATACGCTCGAGGCAAAACGCCGTGCACTGAACGTCTTGCATGAAGGCGTCAAGCTGGGAAGCGCCAAATGTGCCGATAGCCTTGCTGCGGAATTTGACGGGATGGACCTCGACAATGGCACCAACCTGGTCGGCCATGTCGACAAAGTACGTGCTCGACGCTATGGCAAATTCGTCGATATCTTGAAACTTTACGATGGGCGATTGAAGCTTCCCAACCTGGACAAGATATTGCCCTTGCCGCCAGCGCCGCTCCCCAAATGGAACGGCGATATACAAACGCTGATCAATACCGCGAAGGCGGTCACTTAGCCGACGAGGCGGCCAAGAGCAGCGCCGCGCACACGATGAGGGTTCGAACGCGCGACAAGTCCCATCGGGTCTATGCCGATCAGAAAGCAGTTCGAGGAAGCAAGTTGATTCGCCCAATGAAAAATGTTCCGATGCGCCGCAGGGCGCGACCTTCAGCCATGCCGGTGCGGCTTCTGGCTGCGCTCTCGTTGGGCGTGCTGGTGGCCGGCTGCCATTAGGACGTCGCAGGCAGGCGTGGCCGCGCCGGTGGCGCCTGCCGCCAGCGCGGTCGAGAATCCGGCGTCGGTCAGCGGATTGAATTACGCATCGTATGGGGTTGGAAGTTTCTCCATCACGGATGCCGAAGGTCGAAGCGGGGGAGGTCCGAATATCGCACCGGTTGGCAAGACCGGGGAACCGAGTGGTGGTGGCTCCGAATCGTGCTGCGTCTATGTGCCGGAGAAGTGGCGCGACGGTATGACGGTGCACGTGCGTTGGGAGCGTGACTCGCACCCATACGACGCCAACGACCGTAGCGGCGACCAATGGCTCGAAGCCGTGGCAAAAGTGCCGCCGTATGGATCCACGCAGTACAACTTCGTGGTGCAGTTCCTCGAGGACGATCGGATTCGCGTCCGCGTCGACGACGGCAGTTCGTTGGACAAGCCGGCCAGCAACGATCCGTATGTCGTTCAGGGTGTGCTCGACGCCACGGCGAACGCGCAGATGCAGGCGCTGCGCGAGCGCGACAAAGCGGCCGAGGCATACGACCGGCAACTGCACGAAAAGGTGGAGAAGGCGTTGAATCAGGAGGCGGGCAAATGAGCCTGATCCAATAGCCGACATGCATGCCGAAGGCCGGTCGTCCTGGCGAAGCGAAGCAGGTGTGGAGCGAGGGGCGTGCCAAAGTCTTTGATCCGAAGATGAGCTGCATGGGCTATGACTGAATTCTGCCATCCCTGGTGTCACGCGTCGTAAGCGCCATATACCTCCCCGGCGTCGTCCCCAACGCGCGCCGGAACATGTCGATGAACGCGCTCACGTTGTCGTACCCAAGATCGAGCGCGATCGTCGTCACGGGCACACCGTCGGCAATGCGCTCCAGCGCCCGCAGCAGCCTGGCCTGCTGACGCCACTGCGCGAACGTCAGCCCCGTCTCCGCGACGAAGCGGCGGCTCATCGTCCGCGCACTGATGCCGGCCCATTCGGCCCATTCCTCCAGCCGCCGGTTGTCCGCTAGATCGGCGGCAAGCGCATCGGTGATCTTCATCAGCCGCGGATCTTGCGGCCGCACCAGCCCCAGCGCCTCGACTTCCGACGACGCGATTTCATCGAGGATCACGTCGGCGATCCGCGTTTGAGCGGCATCCAGCGCCGACCCCTCCCAACTCGCCGCGCGCTGCACGGCCTCGCGCAGCAGCGGCGTCGTGCGGATCGCGCGCGGCGTATCCGGCAGCGCCGCGCAGCGTGCTTCGGCAACGAACGCCGACCAGCCGGAAATCGGCCCGAACGAGCGCAGCGAATGCCGGCAATGCGGCGGAATCCAGATCGCATGGATCGCCGGCACGACCCAGTCCTGATCGTCGAGACCGATCGTCAGCAGCCCGCTCAGCGCGCCGACGAGCTGGCCGCGCGCGTGCGAGTGGGATGGCGTCACGCGCGGATCGCGTTGCGACAGGACGGCCGCGACGACGAACGGGCCGTCGTCGGACGTGACGAATCGGGCGGGCAGGAGTGGATCGGACATGGCCGGATAGCGGTATCGAATGGCCGTTATACCGGAGATCGGCCGGATTCGCACGCCTACACTGCATCCATCGATGACAACCGGAGTACGACACGATGCGAGCCGAACAGATGCTTCCCGACCATGCCGACCGGATCGAGGCCGGCGGAACGACGATCCGCAAGGGCACCGTCGGCGCGTTCCTGGTCAACGCGCGAGTGCTGACCGACCCGAACGCCGCGCCTGCCGACCGGGCGCGCGCGGAAGCCGACACGATCGACGCGTTGCCCGCGTTGCGCGCACTTGGCCTGTTCGACGTGCTGGACGTACGCGATCCCACGCTGCGCGCGTGGCTCGAAGCGCATTGACACGCGCGGGAACTGTCGATCGAGTATCCCGATTCAAGGAGTCACCATGAAAGCAGCAGTCGTGACGGGCGCCGGCGAGCGTCCCGTCCATATGGATTTCGAAGCACCGCGCGCGATGCCGGGCCATCGCCTGATCGACGTGACGGCGTCCGCGCTGAGCCGGATCGCGCAGGGGCGGGCGTCCGGTACGCATTACTCGTCGGAATGGCGTTATCCGTTCGTCGTCGGCGTCGACGGCGTGGGCCGCCTCGATGACGGGCAGCGCGTCTATTTCTTCGGCGCGCCCGCACCGTTCGGCGCGATGGCCGAGTGCACGATCGTGCCCGATACGCGGTGCGTGCCGTTGCCCGACGCGCTCGACGACATCACGGCCGCGGCGATCGCGATTCCCGGGATGTCGTCGTGGGCCGCGCTGACCGAGCGCGCCCGGCTCGTCGCGGGCGAGACGGTGCTCGTCAACGGCGCGACCGGTACGTCGGGGCGGCTGGCGGTGCGGATCGCGAAGCATCTCGGCGCGGCGAAGGTGATCGCGACCGGCCGCAACGCGGCTGCGCTGCAGGCATTGCTGAACGCGGGCGCGGATGCCGTCGTGTCGCTGCAGCAGGACGACGCGCATCTGGCGCGTGCGCTCGAGCCACACTTTCGCGCAGGCGTAGACGTTGTGCTCGACTATTTGTGGGGTGCCAGCGCGCAGACGCTGCTGGTTGCTGCGGCGAAGGCGACGCCCGAAGGCCGCCGGCTGCGCTTCGTGCAGATCGGTTCGATCGGCGGCGCGGATGTGCTGCTGCCGGGCGCGGTGCTGCGGGCGACCGCCATCGAGCTGATGGGCAGCGGCCTCGGCAGTGTGCCGTTGCCGCGCCTGCTGGCCTCGGTGCGCGGCGTATTCGACGCGGCCGGGCCGGCGGGCCTGGCAATCGAGACGCGGGTAGTGCCGCTGGCGGACGTCGGCGTGCATTGGGGCGATACGAGCAGCCTCGTGCGATCGGTGTTCACGATGGACGAGGGCAGATGAAGAAGCGGCGGTGCACCGCGTGGCCGAACGCACGGCGGGCACCGTTCACGCACGTGATCTCTTCACGATACCGATGGGTACGGCGAGCACGCTTCGTGCAACAAACAAGGGAACGGTGGCCCGTCGCGAGCGAACGGGCGACGCGGCGCAGCGACGCAACGCGCGCGCCGCCATCCGCCGCATGAGACTCAGAACCGCTGCTGAATCCCGGCCGTCACCCCGACCTGCGTGGTGCCGTACCCGTTGACATCGCGCGATACACCGACCTTCTGCCCATGCTGCCCGATCGCGAATGCACCGGCTGCGTACAGCACCGTGCGCTTCGACAGCGCGTATTGCGCGCGCATCGACACGAGCGTCGGATCGGCATCCGTGCCGCCCTTGATGTTCTGGTGATACACGGCGCCGATCAGCGAGAACGTCGGCGTGAACTGATACGAGCCGCCGACCCAGTACATGTCGCTCAACTGGTTCGCGGCGCTCGTGCGATACGTGCGCTTGTAGTTGCGGTAGCCGGCCATCGTCTTCAGGTTGCCGAAGTCGTAGCTCAGGCCGGCATGGATGCCCTGGATATAGTTGACCGCATCGGCCGGCGTGACGCTGTCGGCCGCGCCGTTCTGCCGGTCGAACGCGACCACCGCGGCGAACGGGCCTGTTTCGTAGCCGGCCGCGAAGTCGTATTTCGAGCTGGTCTTCATGCTGCCCGGCACGTTGCCGAAGCCGTACAACGCGCCGAACTTGAAGCCGTTGAATTCACCGTCGTAGCGCACCGCATTCGACGAGCGCGTGAACATGCCGTCCTTGCGCCCGCCGGTCGCCATCGACGACGAGGCCCACGAGTAGTTCTGCGAATAACCCATCGGGTCGAACGGCATCATGTAGTCGTACGTGACGGTGAAGTTGCGGCCGAGCGTCAGTTCGCCCCATTTGCTTTTCAGGCCGACCGTCGCGCGGCGCGCGAAGATCGAGTCGGGGCCGTCGTCGGACGCGCCGTTCGCGAGGTCGATCCCGCTTTCCAGCCGGAACACCGCCTTCAGCCCGCCGCCGAGATCCTCGACGCCGCGCAAGCCCCACCGCGACGTGTTCTTGTTGCCCGACTTGAGCTTGACGGAATTGCCGCCTTCCGGCGCCGCGTGGTTCGCGAACTCGATGCCGGCGTCCATGATCCCGTAGATCGTGACCGACGACTGCGCGTGCGCGGCCGGCACGGCGATACAGACTGCCGCGGCCAAACTGGTGAGGACTACTGTTCGAATGGAACGTTCTGCGCGTGACTTCATTTTGACGGCGTCTCCTTGGTTTTTGTGGGCGGGTTGAAACAGAAAACGGGTACGCGTCGCGCCGATGCGGGGCGCGAAGGGATGTGTGCGCGAATGCATGCGCGGCGGCGCGTGGGCCGCCGCGACGGGGTCAGCCCGCTTTCGCGAACGCCCAGCAGTCGTTGGCCGGGAATTCGATCCAGTGCTTGCCCGCTGCGCGCGGCACGTGACCGAATGCGCGCAGGCGCATCTCGCCGCAATGGAACAGGTATTCCCAGCGGTCGCCGAGATACATCGACGTGACGAGGTCGGCCTGCAGCCGGTTCGCACCCGGGCCGTCGGCGACCTGCACACGCTCGAGGCGGATCACGGCCTGCGCGTCCTGGCCCGGCGCGAAGGTGTCGCGGGCGAGCGCCTGCAGTTCCCAGCCGTCGCCGGCGAGCGTCACGCGTTCGCCGTCAATGGCCGCGACGCGCGCGTCGATCCGGTTGTTGCTGCCCATGAACTCGGCCGTATACAGCGAGCGCGGCGCGCCGTACAGCTCGGCCGGCGTGCCTTCCTGCTCGATGCGACCGTTGCGCAGCAGCAGGATGCGGTCGGACATCGCCATCGCTTCGGTCTGGTCGTGCGTCACGCACAGGGCCGACAGCCCGAGCGATACGATCAGCTCGCGCAGCCATGCGCGCGCTTCCTCGCGCAGCTTGGCGTCGAGGTTCGACAGCGGTTCGTCGAGCAGGATCACCGGCGGGTTGTAGACGAGCGCGCGCGCAATCGCGACGCGCTGCTGCTGGCCGCCCGACAGCTGATGCGGGAAGCGTTCCGCGAGATGGCCGAGGCCGAGCTGGTCGAGCGCGGACTGCACGCGGCGCTTCTGTTCGGCCGGCGCGACGCGGCGCAGCTTCAGCCCGTAGCCGACGTTGTCGGCGACGGTACGGTGCGGCCACAGCGCGTACGACTGGAACACGAGCCCGAGCGAGCGCTGCTCGACGGGCAGGTCGACGCGCTGCGCGCCGTCGAAGAACACGCGGTCGTCGAGCTGGATGCGGCCGTCGGACGGCTGTTCGAGGCCGGCCACCGCGCGCAGCAGCGTGGTCTTGCCGCTGCCCGACGCGCCGAGCAGGCACACGACTTCGCCGGCCTTCAGTTCGAACGACACGCCCTTGAGGATCGGATGGGTGCCGTAGCTGAGGTGCAGGTCGTCGACGATGAGCTTATCCATGAAGTTTCACTCCGAAACGCAGGGCCACGCCGAGACCGGCGCCGACCATCGCAATGTTGATGACAGAAAGCGCGGCGACCTGGTCGACGGCGCCGGTCGCCCACAGCGACACGAGCAGCGCGCCGATCACTTCGGTGCCGGGCGACAGCAGGTAGACGGCCGTCGAGTATTCGCGCTCGAAGATCATGAAGATCAGGAGCCACGCGGCGAGCAGGCCGAAACGCACGAGCGGCAGCGTCACGTCGAGCGACACGCGGCTGCGCGTCGCGCCGACGCTGCGGCCGGCTTCCTCGAGCTCGGGGCCGACCTGCAGCAGCGCGCTCTGGATGAGCCGCATCCCGTACGCGAGCCACACGACCGTGTACGCGATCCAGATGCTCCACATCGAGTTCTTCAGCTCGCGCAGGCCGGGGACGAACAGGAAGATCCACAGGAACGCGAGACCGGCGAGCAGGCCGGGCACCGCGCGCGGCAGCAGCACGAGGTAGTCGAGCAGCTTGGTGGCCCAGTCGGGGCGGCGGTGGCCGGCGAACGCGACGAGCGAGTAGAAGCCGATCGCGAGCGCGCCGCCGATCACGCCGACGCCGAGCGTATTGACGATCGCGCGCACCAGGTTGTCCTGCTCGAACAGTTCGATGAAGTTCGACAGCGTGAGCACGTCGGCGAGCGCGACGCCTTCGCCCCAGTTGGTCACGAACGCGCGCAGCACGATGCCCGAGATCGGCACGATCACGGTCAGCATCAGCCACAGCGCGACGATCGCGAGCGCGACCCAGCGCCATACGCCGAGCGGCAGCACCGTCGCGCGGCCGGCCTTGCCCTTCACGGTGACGAAGCGGTTCGCGGTCTTCAGCAGGCGGCGCTGCAGCAGCACGAGCGGGAACGTGATCGCGACGATGCACACCGCGACCGCGGCCATCAGGTGATACGACGGCACGCCGAGCTTGTTGGTCAGCTTGTACAGGTAGGTCGCGAGCACGAGGTGGCCTTCCGGATCGCCGAGCACGAGCGGCAGCCCGAACACCTCGAAGCCGAGGAAGAACACCAGCACGCCGGCGAACAGCAGCGCGGGCATCGTCATCGGCAGGCTCACGTCGAGCGCGACGCGGAACGGGCGGGCGCCCGTCACGCGCGCGGCTTCCTCGACATCCGAGCCGAGGTTGCGCAGCGCGGCCGACGAGTACAGGTACACGTGCGGCACGTGCGTGAGGCCGACGATCACCGTGATCGCGAAGACCGAGTACACGTTCCAGGGCACGCTTTGCACCCCGAACAGTGCCTTGAACCACACCGAGTAGAAGCCGACCGGGCCGGCCGCGACCACGTAGCCGAACGCGAGCACCATCGGCGACACGAACACGGGCGTGAGCAGCAGCGGTTCGAGCCAGCGGCGGCCGGGCAGGTCGGTGCGCACCATCAGGAACGCGAGGACGCCGCCGAGCGGGATCGAGATGAACAGCATCCCGCCGGCGATGATGAACGAGTTCTTCACGGCCGACCAGAAATCGGGATCGCTGAAGACGAAACGGAAGCCGTCGATGCCGAGCGTCTTGTTCGCATCGAAGAACGGCGCGGACAGCAGGCTCTGGAACAGGATGAAGCCGAGCGGCAGCGCGACCGCGATGGTCAGTACCGCGACGACGATCCAGCGCAGCATGCCGGCGAGCGGCTGCAGGCTGCTGACCGGCAGCGCGGGAATCGCATCGCGCGGGCCGGTGGCGGGCGGAACGGCAGGCACCGATCCGCGTGTGCTGGTTGAAAGCATGAGTTTGCCCCTGCGGCCATCCGGATGGCCGCCTCTAGGAAGTCGGTATGGGGAAGGGGCCGCCCGCGCGACGTGGCGGGCGGCCATTGGCCGGCCGAAGCCGATCAGCGGATCAGCCCTTGATCGCCTGCTGCCATTGCTTCAGGAACGCGAGCCGCTTCGACTGATCCAGATAGACGAGCAGGCCGGTGCCGATCTGGATCGGCTTCAGCGAATCGCCGAGTTCCTTCGTGAGGCCCGCGGCCGACGTTTCGCCGGTCACGTCCGTGCGGATCGCGTACAGGTTGGCCTGGTTCGCGATCAGCGTCTGGCCGCGTTTCGACAGCAGGTAGTCGACCCACAGCTTCGCGGCGTTCGGATTCTTCGCTTTCTTCGAGATGGTGGTGAGGCGGCTCACGATCTGTGTGTAGTCCTTCGGAAACACGTAGCCGATCGACTTGTCCTTCTTTGCCTTCGCGTACGCGTACGATCCGAAGATGTTGTAGCCGATCAGGTTCTCGCCCGACGAGATGCGCTCCATCATCGCGCCGGTGCTCGACTGCAGCTTCGGGCCGGTCGCGCCGATCGCCTTCACGAGTTCCCACGTGACCTTCTCGTTCAGGTGCGCGTCCTGCGTCAGCGCGTTGAAGCCGACGCCGGATTTCTCGACGTCGTACGTCGTGAGCTTGCCCTTGAACTTGTCCGGTTGCGACGCGAGCAGCTTGATCAGCTCGGCGCGCGTCTTCGGCACTTCGTTCTCGGGGATCAGGCGCTTGTTGTAGACGATCGCGAGCGGCTCGAACGTCGTGCCGTAGGCCTGCTTCTGGTACTGCGCCCATTGCGGCAGGTTCGCGCTTTCGGGGGAGTCGTACGACGCCATCAGGCCGTCGTTGACGAGCTTGACCTGCAGGTCCATCGCCGAGCTCCACAGCACGTCGGCGCTGGTGCTGCTCGCCGCGTTCTCGCTGATGTAGCGGTTGTACAGCTCGGTGCTGTTCATGTCGTTGTACTCGACCTTCACGCCGTACAGGCTTTCGAAGTCCTTGATCAGCGGACGCACGAGGCCCGTGTCGGTCGTCGAGTAGACGATCAGCTTGCCTTCCTTCTTCGCGGCGTCGATGACGCCCTGGTAGCTCCCCGGATACCCGGCCGGAACCTGCGCGGCGGCGCTGCCGGCGGCAGTGCCCAGAACGACCGCCAGCGCGGCGGCGAGGTGCTTCGGTGCAAACGGCATGTCTTCCTCCAGTTACGTCTAGGTGTTGTTCGAGTGGAGCGGATGTTAATTGCGGTGCACTTTCAGCCCGCTTTCATTTCTGTTCACAATCGTGTCGTTCATGTCATGGATTTCCCGAGGTCGAAGCGGCGGCGGCCGCGCGTTTTGCAGCGTGCGGCACGGTCGGACAAGGGGGAGCGGCGGGTTGCCGCGGGGCGCGGCAACGATGACGGGCGCGGCTAGGCGGGTTGCGCGAGCAGCTTGCCGAGCAGCCGGCCGCCATGCCGCGCGTGCGCGGCCGTCAGCGCGGAATACCCGACGACGACGCCCGCTTCGCACCGGGCGCTTCGACAGAATCCGCGGATCGGCTGCAATTCGACGCCGTCCGCCTGGGCTTGCGCGACATACGTCGCGTCGTCCATCCCGGGCGGCAGCCACAGCACGAAATGAAAGCCCGCGTGCTCGCCGGACACCGTGTACCGCCCGCCCGCGTGTTTCGCCAACTGGTCGAGCACGAGGTCGCGCCGCTGGCGGTACGCGTGACGCGCGGCGCGCAGGTGCTTCGCAAAATCGCCGTGCGCGATGAAGCGGGCCAGCGCCAGCTGCGGCGCCACGCCGACCGAGCGCGCGGTCGCATGCCACACGGCCGACAGAGCCGGCCGCAGTTCCGCGGGCACGACCATGAAGCCGATGCGCAGCCCCGAGAACAGCGTCTTGTTGAACGACCCGCAGTAGATCACGCGATCGCACGCGTCGAGTGATTTCAGCGCAGGCAGCGGGGCGGTCTGGTAGCTGAATTCGCCGTCGTAGTCGTCCTCGATGATCCATGCGCGGGTGCGCTGCGCCCAGTCGAGCAGTTCGAGCCGGCGCGACACCGACATCGTCACGCCGAGCGGCGCCTGATGGGCGGGCGTCACGTAGGCCGCGCGCGCATCGGGATAGCGGTCCAGCGATGCCGTGTCGATGCCTTCCCGATCGACCGGCACGTCGATCACGGTCGCGCCCGCGATCGTGAAGATCTGCCACGCCGACGCATAGCCGGGATCCTCCATCAGCACCGTCGCGCCGGGCGCGAGCAGCGTGCGCGCGACGAGATCGATCGAATGGCGGATGCCGGTCGTGATGAAGATGTCGCCGGCGTCGCACGGGATGCCGCGGTATTCCCGCAGGTACGCGGCGATTTCGTCGCGCAGGCTTTCGACGCCTTGCGCCGGCGTGGCCCCGAGGTCGTGCGCGGTCGCGGCAAGCAGGCTGGCCCCGAGCGCCTTCTTCCATTGCTGCATCGGCAGCAGGCCGGGATCGGCAAGCCGCGCGACGAACGGCACGCCCGGGCGCACGCCTTGTTCCGGCGCGGGGGCTTCGGTCGTGCGTGCCGGTGCGGGGTGTGCGACGGATGGGGGAAGGTGGGTGTCGCGCGATTGCGCCGCCGCGCGCAGATAGCTGTCCGGCACCACCGCGCATACCCGCGACCCCGACCCTTGCGTGCGGGCGATGTAGCCCTCGGAGCACAGCCGGTCGTACGCCGCTTCGACGGTTCCCCGGGCGACGCCCCAGCGCGCGGCGAGGGTGCGGCTCGACGGCAGCGGGCTGTCGCCGGGCAGCAGGCGCTTCAGGATCGCGTCGCGCAGCGCGTCGGCGATGCACTCCTGCTTCGACTGCGGACTGCCCGCGGACAGCCCGGCCGGGCACGGCAGATCAAGCGGAATCGCGGCTTTGCCTCGCGGCATAGTGGTCTATTCAGTCAAGGATTTAATGGCCCTTCAGCTTATATCACTTTGACCTTAGATTGCTGTCGACCCCATCAATCCGACCGGAGGCGAGCTCACCGCATGAAAACGCGTTCATTACCCCAGTGGGGCTGGCTGCTCCTGTTGATGCTCGTCGTGTGCCTGCCGCGGGTCACGATCGATGCGTACCTGCCGTCGCTGCCGGCGATGGCGGATGCGCTGCACGGCACCGATGCCCAGTTGCAGCTCACGCTCACCCTGTACATGGTCGGCTACGCGCTGTCGATGCTGGCGTCGGGGCCGTTGTCCGATCGCTATGGCCGCCGTCCCGTCCTGCTCGGCGGTCTCTGCCTCTACGTGGTCGCGAGCGTTGCCTGCGCGTGGTCGACCAGCGTCACGGCGATCGTCGCCGCGCGCATCTTCCAGGCGTTGGGCGGCTGCAGCGGAACGGTGATCGGGCGGGTGATCGTGCGCGAGCGCTTCCCGACCGCGATGCAGGCCACGATGCTGGGCCGCATCTCGGCCGGCATGGCGCTGTCGCCGGTGATTGCGCCGCTGGCCGGCAGTGCGGTGGCCGAATGGCTCGGCTGGCGCGGCGTGTTCGGGCTGCTGGCAGCGGGCGGGCTGGTCGCAACGGCGATGGTGCTGCGCTACCTGCCGGAGACGCGCGAACGCAACGCGCGGCCGGCGCCGGGCGCGGGGCTTCTGCGGACGTACGCGGGCCTGCTGCGCGAGCGCAGGTTCCTGCGCTACTCGCTCGCCATCAGTTTCGCGTACTGCACGTACTACCCGTTCATCGCGGAATCGTCGACGTTGTTCCAGCGGCAACGCGGCGTATCCGGCCCCGTGTATGCGGCGATCTTCGGCCTGACCGTGCTCGGCTACCTGATCGGTTCGAACCTGTTCGCGCGGACCGGCACGCGCTGGAAGACCGATTCGGTCATCGCGGCGGCGGCGGGCGTCAATCTGGCGGGCGCCGCCGTGTTGTGGATCGGCGGTGTGATCGCGCCGACGGCGGTCGCGGCGCTGGTCGTCCCGATGTTCTTCGTGATGATCACCGTCGGGATCGCGATTCCGGCCTGCCAGTTCGCGGTGATGCAGCCGTACACGACGATCGCGGGGACGGCGTCCGGGCTGTTCTTCTTTATCCAGATGGCGATCACCGCCGCGTGCGGCGGCGTGCTGGCGTGGCTGTCGGACGGCACCGCGCGCCCGATGATCGTCGTCACGGCCGGTGCGAGCGTCGCGTTCCTGGCGGTGGCGGTCGGCCTGCGCGAGCGGCGCCGGGCAGGCGAAAGTTCGCGCTTCGCGACGCGCAACCGGCCCGCCGCCGAGCGCTGAGCGACGGTCGGCCGGGCCGGCCGACGTGCGCCCGAGCCGACGGCGCAACCCGTGTTTCCGCGAGGCGTCGCGATGGAAAGGATCATGTAATGTAGCGGCCTGTCGCTGACCTTACCGGAATCCCCATGCGTGTGCTGCTCGTCGAAGACAATCCGAACCTCGCCCAGTCGCTGAACGATGCGCTAAGCGCGGCGCGCTTCGCGGTCGACCACATGGCGGACGGCGAGGCCGCCGACCACGTGCTGCGCACGCAGGATTACGCGCTGGTGATTCTCGATCTCGGGCTGCCGAAGCTCGACGGGCTGGAAGTGCTGCGGCGGCTGCGCGCGCGCCGCAATCCGGTCCCGGTGCTGATCCTGACCGCGCACGGCTCGGTCGAGGATCGCGTGAAGGGGCTCGATCTCGGCGCCGACGACTACCTCGCGAAGCCATTCGAACTGACCGAACTGGAGGCGCGCGCCCGCGCGCTGATCCGCCGCAGCCTCGGCCACGAGCATTCGCGGGTCGAATGCGGGCCGCTTTCGTATGACAGTATCGACCGCAGCTTCCATCTCGCGGGCGAGCCGCTGCCGCTCACGCCGCGTGAGCGTTCGGTGCTCGAGGTGCTGATCCTGCGCAACGGCCGCGCGATCAACAAGGAAACGCTGTCGGAGAAGATCTTCGGGCTCGACGAGTCGGTGAACGCCGATGCGATCGAGATCTACGTGTACCGGCTGCGCAAGAAGCTCGAGAACGCAGGAGTCGCGATCGTCACGCTGCGCGGGCTCGGTTATCTGCTGGAAGCGAAGGCGGAGACGGCTGAATGAACCGCCGCCGGGCTCACGATCTTTGCGCGGAACGGGTGGGCGCGTTGACGCGCCATGCCGGATCGACACGCTCACGGCGCGCCAACGACACGCACGCCATTCACGGCCGACCGTGCGGGCGCGGAGCGGTGCGCCGTGCATGCGCCGCCGTGTCCCTATGGGCGGCCTGGCGGGGGGCCGAGTGACCCGCCCGAACCTGCGCGCGCAGGTCGCGCTGTGGTTGCTGCTGCCGCTGCTCGGCCTGCTCGCGCTCGACTCGTGGCTCACGTACCAGCGCGCGATGAGCGCCGCGCACGTCGCGTTCGACCGCACGCTGTCGTCGTCGCTGAAGTCGATCCGCGAAGGCGTGCGGCTCAACGACGGCGAGATCGAGGTCGACCTGCCGTATCTCGCGCTCGAAATGCTCGAATCGAGCGACGGCGGCAAGGTCTACTACCTGATCCGCGAGGACAACGGCCACACGATCACCGGCTACCCGGACCTGCCGCTGCCGCAAGGGCGCGACGCAGGCGACGGCGCGCTGTTCGTCACGCGTTACTACGACGTCGTGTATCGCGGCGAGCAGTTGCGGATGGCCGCGCTGCGCATCCCGGTGCACGACGTGCCGACCGCGCAGTCGCGCATCGTGTGGGTGATGGTCGGCGAGACGATCGAGGCGCGACAAGCGCTCGCGCGCGAGATCCTGGTGGGGTCGCTGCTGCAGGAAGGATTGCTCGTCGTGCTGGCGCTCGGCATCGTGTGGCTCGGCGTCGGGCGCGGGCTGCGGCCGCTGAACCGGCTGTCGGCGACGGTCGCCGCGCGCAGCGAGGACGATACGACGCCGCTCGATACCGGTGCGGTGCCGAGCGAACTCGCGCCGCTCGTCGAGTCGATCAACCAGTACATCGGCCGCACGCAGCGGATGCAGGTCGCGCGGCGCCGCTTCTTCGCGGACGCGGCCCATCAACTGAAGACGCCGCTCGCGGCCGTGCAGGCGGGCGTCGAACTCGCGTTGCGGCCCGACGAGCAGCCGCGCGCGAACGGGCACCTGCGGCGTGCGAACGGTGCGGTGCGGCAGGCCGCGAAGATCGTGCAGCAACTGCTGTCGCTGTCACGGCTCGATTCGGACAGCGGCCATGCGGTCGCGCACAAGCCGGTCGCGCTGCACCGGCTCGCGCGCAGCGTGACGCTCGACTGGTCGCCGGTCGCCCGCGCGCGCGACATCGATCTCGGTTTCGAGCACGAGGCCGACCTTGACGTGCACGGGCAGTCCGACCTGCTCGGCGAGATGATCGGCAACCTGATCGACAACGCGATCCGTTATGCGGGTGATCGCGCGGTGATCACGGTGCGCGTATCGCGCGACGGCGAGCACGCGCGGCTCGACGTCATCGACAACGGGCCGGGCATTCCGGCGGACGAACGCGACGCGGTGTTCGAGCGCTTCCATCGCGGCAGCAAGACGCAGACGGTCGAAGGGACGGGGCTCGGGCTGTCGATCGTGCGCGAGATCGCACGTGTGCACCAGGGCAGCGTGACGCTGGCCGATGCGGCCGGTGGCGGGTTGGTCGTGACGATCTGGCTGCCGGCGGCGAACGACGCAGCGCCGCGCGCTGCGTGATGGCGATCGGCGATGCGGGAAGCGGTGGCTGTGAGCCGCGGCTTCCCGGCGGTGAAAGGGGCGAGCGGTTCCGCCTGCCCGGCTCAATCGCCGAATCCGATCTCCGCTTCCAGCGACTGGCCGACTTCGAGCCACGCGCCCGCGCCTTCGACGACGATCGCATTGATGCCGAACGTCAGCTCGCCGTTGAAGTTCGGGTTCGCGCGATAGGTCTGCATCGTGTCGGTCGGTTCGTGCGGCCACGCCGGATCGGGCGCGCCGGTGGCCTGATCGATCGTCGGCATCGGGCAGCGCGTGCACGGCTTCACGAGGCGCAGCCGCACGGGCGTCGCGCCTTCCGTGTCGAGATGTTCGACGAAATCCTCTTCGAACGCGTCGAGATCCGACACGACGATATTCGGGCGGAAGCGATTCATCGGGATCGCCGGCGCGCCCTTCGCGGCGAGCCGCGCATTCAGGTCGTCGAGCGACGACTGGCCGATCACGAGCAGCGGGTAACCGTCCGCGAACTGCGTGTGCGTATCGATCTCGCCGGTCCATGTGCGGTTGCAGCCGCGACGCGCGTCGGGCCCGAAGCGCGCGAGCTTCGTGGGCGTGCCGAGGAATTCGGTGAGCCACGCGGCCGTTTCGGTGCCCGTGTCGATCGCGTCGACGGTGTCGCGCCATACGGTCGCGGCCATTTTCGGCGTGGCGGGCGATACGTCGCCGTCGAGCGGCGTGCGGATCTCGCGCATGCCCGGCGCGTTCAGCACGAGCGCATCGCTGTCGAGCGCGGTGCGGATCAGCGCGAGGCGCGGGTGCGTGCGCTGCGTGATCATCTGCCCGGCCGGGTCGGTGATCAGCCAGTGGCGGTCGTACGCCAGGCCCGTTTCGAGCAGTTGCGCGCGCGACAACGCGATGCCGGCGCAGGATTTGATCGGGTAGACGAAGAGTTCGGCGATGGCTGGCATGACGCTGGCTGAAGGCGAATGGCGAGACTGCGATTGTGCCAGATCATGCCGAAGCCGTTCGGGCGGCTGCGCGCCGTCGCGCGGCCGGTCAGGCGAGCGGGAAGCCCGGGTCGAACGTCGTGCGCACGTCGAGCGGCTGGCGCAGCAGTCCGGCTTTCAGGTAGAAGTCGGCCGTGCGTTGTTGCTCCGCGACGACCGTCGCGTCGATCGGCAGCCAGCGCGTGTGGCGGCGCTCGAACTGCAGCTTCGCGGCCGCCGGCGGAATGCCGATGATGCGCGCGAGTGCGGCGGAATACGCATCGACATGGCGGTACGACCAGGTCTGCGCGCGGACGACGCGCCGCAGGAAATCGTGCAGCACGTCGCGCTTCGACGCGATCGCTGCGTCGGTCGCCGCGAGGTAGCTGAGGCCCGACCACAGTCCGCGGCCATTGACGAGCACGCGCGCGCGGCCGCTCGTTTCGGCGAGCGCGGTATAGGGCTCCCAGGTCGCCCACGCGTCGATCGAACCGGTTGCGAGCGCAAGCATCGTGTCGGCCGGCGGCAGGAAGCGGAACGACACGGCGTCGGGCGGCAGGCCCGCTGCATCGAGAGCCTTCAGCGTGACGAAATGGCCGATCGAGCCGCGCGTGGTGCCGATGCGCTTGCCCTTCAGGTCGGCCGCGCCTTTCAGCGCCGCGTCGGGCTGCACGAGCACCGCCGTGCCGTACGGGTCGGAACGGTTCGCGCCGATCACCTTGATGCGTGCGCCCGACGCGAGTGCGAAGATCACCGGCGCATCGCCGATCGGGCCACAGTCGACGGCGGCCGCGTTCAGCGCTTCGGCGAGCGGCGCGGCGGCCGGGAACTCGGTCCACGCGATGTCGTACGCCAGGCCGTTCAGTTCGCCGGCCGCTTCGAGCAGCGCACGCAGCCCGCCTTTCTGGTCGCCGGCGCGCAGCAGCGGCCGCGTGCCCGATTGTGCGCGCAGGGCGGCCGGGGCTGCGGCGATCGTGGCGAGAGCGCTCGCTTGTGCGAGGAAATGGCGTCGGGTCGGATTCATCGTGAAGCTCGGTCGGAAGAGAAGTTCAGGGATTCAATCAATGCGGAAGCCCGGCCTGCACATCGCGTACGGGCTCCGTGTCGACGCGCAGCAGCAGCGCAGTCAGCGGATCGCCGGTCGCTGCCGGCACGGCCGGTCGTGCGGTGGCGTCCGATCGGCACAGCAGGTCGGCATCCGACCAGCCGGCGCTGCCCGGCAACGCGCGCGCCCGCAGCCAGCCGCGCCGATCGGCGAGGAGCTGCGTGCCACCGAGCGCATCGGGCGCCACGCCGGCGATCGTCGCGAATGCGCGCCACGCATCGGGCGTCGACGCGACGCAATCGGCTCGCGCGGCGCCGGTCGCCTGCGCCACGGGCGCGCCGTGTGCCGTGACGAGCAAGGTTTGCCAGCGCGCGTCTTCCGGCGGCGGCGTCGCGCCCGGCGCGAGCGCGACGATGCGCACGCGCTGGCCGTCGCGCCAGCGCTCGAGCGGCTGGGGTGCAGCGGCGCCGCAGCGCACGTCGAGCGCCGGCAGCGGAACGGGCACGGGCCACGCGCCTTCCGCCTGCGCGCCGCTGCCCGCGGCGAGCGCTTTCAGGTAGTCGAGCACGGCCCAGGTGTCCTGGGGGCCGAGCGTCGCGGTGAAGCCGGGCATCGTCGACGCGCTGTGTTCGTCGCGCGTGCCGTGGCGTACGCGCCAGAACAGCTCGCCGTCGAGACGTCGGGCGAGCAGCGCGCCGGCGAAGGTCGGCGGCCAGTGCGGGAGCGTGGCCGCGAGCGGCCCTTCGCCGCGTCCGTCCGCGCCGTGGCACGCCGCGCAATGCTGCGCATACAGATGCGCGCCGTGCATCACGTTCGATACGGAAAACGGCGCGGGATCGCGCTGGAAACTCGTCGGTACGGCAGGCGAGAGCCACAGCGACGACGGCGGCCACGGCGCGAACCACGCAACGGCCAGCGCGGCGACTGCCGATACGACACGCCACTTGCGCGACGCCAGCGCGATGCCCGCGAGCACGACCGCCAGCGCCGTCGCCGCCACGGCGAACGCAAGCTGCCGCGTGAGTCCCGCGTCGATGCGCAGCGTTTCGAGCGCGATGCGATGGGCCCATGGCCACGCGGCTTGACCATCGGCGTCGCCCGTCAGCCCGATCGCATGCAGCACGCGCGCCAGCGCGATTTGCGCGCGATACAGCCCTTGCAGAAACAGGAGCGCCCAGTCGGCGAACGTCGGCGCGTTCATCGGCTACGGCCGCGCCGCGCGGCGGCCCTTCGTCGAACGGTACCGCGCATCTACCAGCTCGCATCGAGCCCGAGATGCCGCAGCGCGTCGTGACGCAGTTCGGCGAGGCGCGGGTCGCCGCGATGGCGCGGATAGGGCAGGTCGACGTGCAACTCGGCGACGATCCGCGCGGGGCGCGGCCCGAACACGATCACGCGCTGCGCGAGGAACAGCGCTTCCTCGACATCGTGCGTGACGAGCAGCGCGGAGAAGCCGTCGCGTTGCCACAGCGCGGTGAGCTCGGCCTGCATCGTCAGCCGCGTCAGGGAATCGAGCTTGCCGAGCGGCTCGTCGAGAATCAGCAGGTGCGGATCGTTGACGAGTGCACGGGCCAGCGCGACCCGCTGCGCCATCCCGCCGGACAACTGATGCGGGAACACGTTCGCGAATTCCTGCAGCCCGACGCGCGCGAGCGCATCGTCGACGCGATGCTGCGCGGTGCGTGCCACGCCGCGCGCCTCGAGGCCGAGCGCGACGTTCGCGCGCACGCGCCGCCACGGGTACAGCGTCGGATCCTGGAACACGACGATGCGCGACGGATCGGGTTGCTCGATCGGCACGCCGTCTTGCGCGATCGTGCCTTGCCGCGCGGCGTCGAGGCCCGCGACGAGGCGCAGCAGCGTCGATTTTCCGCAACCGCTCGGGCCGAGCAGCGCGACGAATTCACCGGCCGCGACCGACAGCGTGACGTCGTCGAGCACCGGCAGCGCGCCGCCGGGGCCGTCGAACGCATGGCTCACGCGGCGGATGTCGATGCGCGCGCCGCGCGCCGCCGTGACGGCGGGCGCAGCGGCAACGGACGATGCAACGGACGATTCGAGTACGGCGGCGCTCACCATTTGACGGTTCCTTTCTGCCAGGCGAGCACGCGGTCGCGCACCGCGAACAGCAGCGCGATCAGCCCGGAAAACAGCAGCGCCATCACGATCAGCGCCGCATACATGTTCACGTACGATGCCCAGCCCTGCGCCCAGCTCAGGTACCAGCCGAGCCCCGACTTGACGCCCATCATCTCGGCGACGACCAGCACCGTGAACGACGCGCTCAGCCCCATGAAGATGCCGACGAACACGTGCGGCAGCGCGGCCGGAATCGCGACGCGCAGCACGAGGAAGCGCGCGTTCGCGCCGAGCGTGCGCGCGACGTCGTAATACTGCTTGTTGACGCTCGCGACGCCCGACCACGTGAGCACGGCGACCGGGAAGCCGGTTGCGAGCGCGATCAGGAACGCGGCCGCGGAATAGCTCGACGGGAAGAAGTAGAACGTGAGCGGCAGCAGCGCGGTGGCCGGCACGGGGCCGAGCACGCGCAACACCGGATGCACCCAGTAGCCGATCCGGCGCGACCAGCCGATCGACACGCCGACCGCGAAACCGACCGCGACGCCATACGCAAAGCCGAGCGCGAGCAGCTTCAGCGTGTTGCCGGCGCTGCCCAGCAGGCGTGGCCAGTCGTCGACGTAGACCTCGATCAGCGCCTGCGGCGGCGCGAAGAACGGCGTCGGCAGCCAGCCGGTTTTAGCTGTGACGATTTCCCACGCGGCGAGCACGAGCGGCAGCGCGACGAGCCACGGGCCGGCCGGGCGCACGCGCGCGAGCCGCTTGCGTG
Organism: Burkholderia sp. AU31652; assembly: GCF_002223155.1. Taxonomy (NCBI): domain Bacteria; kingdom Pseudomonadati; phylum Pseudomonadota; class Betaproteobacteria; order Burkholderiales; family Burkholderiaceae; genus Burkholderia; species Burkholderia sp. AU31652. The sequence continues at coordinate 1,494,515 of NZ_NKFG01000005.1, forward strand.
TCGCGGGGACGAGATGGCCGAGCGTCGCGGCGGCGAGCAACAGCGCGGCGATCGTCCACGCGCCGACGGCGAATTCGTCGGTGTACGCCCAGTCGCTGAAACCGACGACGCGGTTCGGCCACAGTCGCGTGAGGGCGCCGAGCACGCCCCATGCGAGCGCGGCGGCGATGCCGGTCGGCCAGGTACGCGCGCGACGGGCTTCGGCGGCCAGCGTCGCTTCGCAGGCCGTGCAGGCGACACGTGCCGACGATGCGGTGGTACTGGCGCCGGAAGCGCCGGAAGCGCCGGAAGCGCCTGAAGCGGAGCGTGCGGGAGCAGCGTGTTCGATCGTCGACATCGCGTCACCCCAGCACGTTCGCATAGACCTGCTGCGCGAAGCGCTGCGGGTCGGTGCTCTTCTTCAGCACGCTGATGCGGCGGAAGTCGTCCGCGTAGAACGCGATTTCCTGCTGCAGGTCGACGTTGGTCGGGTGGTGATTGTAGGTGAGCGTCGCGTAGAGCTTGCGCAAGTCCTCGGGGTTGATCTTCGGCGAATACTTCGCGAACACCTTCGCGGCTTCGTTCGGGTTGTCGTGCGTGAATTCGGTGGCCTGCACGATCGAGCGCGCGAGCGCGGCGGCCGACGGACGGTCGTTGCGCACGAGGTCACCGCGCGCGCCGATCACGCAGCACACCTTGCGCGCGTATTCGCCGGACAGATTCGTCGCCAGCTCGGTGTATGCGCCGTTGCTGCGCTTCTCGAGCAGATAGAGGTTCGGGTCGCCGTCGGCGATCGCGTGGATCTCGCCCTTGTCGACCGCGACGCCGAGCAGGTCGGCCGGATACTGCCGCCACGTGATGTCGCGTTCGGGATCGATCCCGTTCTTCGCGAGCAGGATCGAGAAGAAATGCTTGCCGGGCGCAGCCAGGTCGCTGACGCCGACCGTCTTGCCCTTCAGCGCCTGCAGCGTCGTCACGCCGGCCGCCTTCGCGCCGACGAGCCGCACGCAGCCGCCGTGCGAGCTGCCGATGATCTTCACGTCGAAACCGGCTTCGAGCGGCTTCAGCCAGCGGTGAATCATCCCGACCGCCGCATCGGCCTTGCCGGTCGCGATCGATTCGAGCAACTGATCGGTCGAGCCGCTGTAGTTGATCAGATCGACCTTCAGGCCGTTCTTCTCGAAGAAGCCGCGCTCCTGCGCGACGACGATCGGCGTCAGGCAGAACGCGTTCTGGTTCCACGCGAACGTGAGCTTCTTCAGCGGCGGCGCGGACCAGGCCTTGCGGCCCAGCGTGATCGCGGGCGCGGTGAGCGCGACGGCGCCGGCGGCGCGCAGCAGCTTGCGGCGCTTGTCGTCGTGCGCGTCGTCGGGCACGGGTGCGGGTGCGGTGGTTCGGGTCATGAGGGCTGGTCTCCGGTCGTGCGGAATGTTGCTCAGTCGAGCAGGTCGGGTTCTTCGGCGACGACGCGCGCGAACAGGCTGTCGAATGCATGCAGCGCACCCTCGGGGCCGCCGATCTGGCCGTGCGTGTGGCGCGCGGTCGCGCGATCGATCGGCTGCGGCGTGCCGGCCGCCTCGGCCAGCAACTGCGTGTGCGCGGCGTTGTCGAGCGCGATGTACCACCACGCAGCGGCCTCGACCGTCGGGCCGGCGCTCAGGATCCCGTGGTTCTTCAGGATCGCGCCCTTGTGCGTGGTGCCGTCCGGCTTCGCGAGCACGTCCGCGATCCGCGCGCCTTCGCTCGTGTCGACGACCATCCCCGTGAAGTCGTCGAACAGCGCGTGGTCTTCGTAGAACACGCAGGCATCCTGCGTGAGCGGATCGAGCAGGCGGCCGAGCGTCGACCACGCCTTGCCGTATGTCGAGTGCGTATGCGCGGCGGCGACGATGTGCGGATGCGCTTCGTGGATCGCCGCATGGATCGCGAACGCGGCCTTGTTCAGCGGCCGCGTGCCGATCGCGGTTTCGCCGCGTGCGTTGACGAGCAGCAGGTCGGACACCTTGATCTGCGAGAAATGCACGCCGAGCGGATTCACCCAGAAGTGGTCGGGCAGCTCGGGGTCGCGTGCGGTGATGTGGCCGGCGAGCCCCTGCGCGAAGCCGAAGCGGGCGAACAGGCGGAATGCGCCCGCGAGCCGTTCCTGGCGGTGACGGCGCTCGGCGGCGACGTCGATGCGCGGTGCCGGCGGATCGAACCAGAAATGCTGGCGCGGCGCTTCGGCGAGTTCGAGACCCGATGCGGTGCGGACGGGCGAGGCAAGGACGGCGGACATGATGGCGGATGGCTCCAATAGGCTTCGTTGGGCTCAGGCTGCGCGGCGTGCCGCGTCGCGGGCGGCGACGGCGCTGCGCACGCGCGGAATCAGTTCGCGGCCGTAGTCGATCGCGTCTTCCAGCGGATCGAAGCCGCGGATCAGGAACGTCGTGACGCCGAGGTCGTAGTAGTCGAGCAGCGCATCGGCGACCTGTTCGGGCGTGCCGACGAGCGCCGTCGAATTCGAGCGTGCGCCGGTGAGCTTCGCGATCTCGGTCCACAGCCGCTTGTCGACGCGCGAGCCGCGTTCGGCCGCGGCGAGCAGGCGGCGCGCGCCTTCGCTCTGCTGCGGGCCGCCGGCGCCCAGGCCGGCCGCTTCGCGCAGCCGGCGCGTTTCGTCGAGGATGCGATGCGCGCGTGCCCACGCTTCGTCCTCGGTCGCGGCGAGGATCGGGCGGAACGACACGGAGAAGCGCACCTGCCGGCCGTGCTTCGCGGCTTCGGCGCGCACGCGTGTGGTCAGGTCGCGCACCTGGTCGAGCGATTCGCCCCACAGCGCGTAGACGTCCGCGTGCTTGCCGGCCACTTCGAGCGCCGCTTCCGATGCGCCGCCGAAATAGATCGGCACATGCGGCTGCTGGAACGGCTTCACTTCCGAAAAGCCCTGCTTGAATCGGTAGTGCGCACCGTCGTGATCGAACGGCTGCGCTTCGGTCCAGATTCGTCGGAGGATGCCGAGGTATTCGTCGGTGCGCGCATAGCGCGCGTCGTGATCGAGGAAATCGCCGTCGCGCTGTTGTTCGCTGTCCGAGCCGCCGGAAATGAAGTGCACGGCGAGCCGGCCGCGGCTGAACTGGTCGAGCGTCGCGATCTGCCGCGCGGCGAGCGTCGGCGCGGTGAAACCCGGGCGATGCGCGAGCATGAAGTGAATGCGCTCGGTCGCGGCCGCGGCGAACGCGATCGTCAGCGTCGCCGACGGGCCGGTCGAGTGGTGCGGCACGAGAATCCGGTCGAAGCCGGCCGTCTCGTGGGCGCGCGCAAAATCGCGCACGTAATCGGGATCGACGACGGGGCCGGACGGCGGATGGATTTCCGACTGCTTCTGGCTCTGAATCATGCCGATGAATTCGACGCTCATCTGGGTCTCCGGTGCAGGGACGTCCCGGCGCATGGCCGGGCAGGAATGGAGCGCAGGTTAACGCCGGGATCATGCGAAACGGAAATAATCAATCCCGAATTGAATATCAGATTTGCATGGTTTGGGCGGGGGTGCGCTGCGCATACGCTGTGGGCTCACGAAAGATCGGGCGCGCGGGCGCCAGCGCATCCGGCGCCGCGCGTTCCGGATCGCCGGCTTCATCAGAAACCGCGCCGCGTGGCGATCGATTGCCGCTATTGCCGCCGGTCCGTATTACTTTGCGTATTGCCCAGGGAATCCGTCTCGATGTCCGCCAGCCTTGCCGCTTCCTCGCCAGCGCCGCAGCCGCGTTCGCTGCGCCTGCTGTCCACTGACGATGTCGACGCCGACGGCGCCCGCGTCGCCGCGCTGCTCGACCGCCTCGCGCCGGAGCTGGCCGCCGACGCGGCCCGCAACGACGCTGACGGCCGTTTTCCGCACGAGAACTTCGCGCGGCTGCATCGCGCGGGGCTGATCGCGCAGGTCGTGCCGCGCGAGCATGGCGGCGCCGGTGCGACGCTCGCGCAGGCGAGCCGGATCGTGGCTGCCGTCGCGAGCGCCGACCCGGCGACCGCGCTGGTGCTGACGATGACCTACCTGCAGCATCGCGCGCTCGGCCGCGCCGACAACCGCTGGCCGGCGCAGGTCCGGCGGGCGGTATTCGACAGCGCGGTCACCGAAGGGGCATTGATCAACGCGCTGCGCGTCGAGCCCGCGCTCGGCTCGCCGTCGCGCGGCGGCCTGCCGGAAACCATTGCACGGCGCGACGGCGACGGCTGGCGATTGTCCGGCCACAAGCTGTACAGCACCGGGATTCCGGCGCTGCGCTGGCTGGCCGTGTGGGCGCGCACCGACGAGCCGGTGCCGCGAGTCGGCGTGTTTCTGGTGCCGCGTGACCGCGATGCGGACGGCGATCGCATCCGCGTGATCGAAAGCTGGAATCACCTCGGCCTGCGTGCGTCAGGCAGCCATGAGGTCGTGTTCGACGACGTGCGGCTGCCGGCCGATCACGCGGTCGACGTACGCGCACCGGACGCATGGGCCGTGTCGGCCGCGACCCATGCGGATGCCGACGCGCAGGCCGACCAGCAGGCGTGGATGGTCGCGTTGCTCGGCAGCCTGTACGACGCGGTGGCGCGTGCGTCGCGCGACTGGCTGGTCGGGTTCGCGACGACGCGTGCGCCGAGCGGGCTGGGCGCGCCGCTGGCGACGCTGCCGCGCGTGCAGGAAGCGGTCGGCGAAATCGAGGGCTGGCTGCATGCGAACCGTGTGCTGCTCGACGATCACATCGCGCGCACCGATGCGGGCACGGCACCGACGGTCACGACGAGCGGCCTCGTCAAGCGAACCGTGACCGAGCACGCGATCCGCGTGGTCGAGCAGGCATTGAAGCTGTCGGGCAATCACGGGCTGAGCCGCGCCAATCCGCTCGAACGCCACTATCGCGACGTGCTGTGCAGCCGCGTGCATACGCCGCAGGACGATGCGATCGCGGTGGCAGCGGGGCGTGCGGCGCTCGAAGCGGCGAGCCGGAGTGAGACGAAGCGCGCAGCGAAGGGCGAAACGAAAGGCGAAACGGAGACGAGCGGGGCGTCGGTCAACGAGACCGAACGCGGCCGCAACGATGCGTGATGGGAGCCGGGCGGGCGCGGGCGCCAATCGGGCGGCGCGACGCCTTCGCCGCCCGATCCGGTCAGGCAGCCTTGCCGTGCGCCTGCTCCGGCAACGCGAACGCGGTGCGCGCATGCGCGGCAACGGCGGCGAGCGGCGCGTCGAAGCGGGCCGCATCGTGCCGGCGCAGCAGCCACAGATCGATCTGCGGCTTGAAATCGGCGAGCGGCACGATGTCGAGCGCATCGCGCAGCGGGCTGCCTTCGACGAGCGGCAGCGGCATCAGCCCGATGCCGAAGCCGTTCGCGACGCTCTGCAACTGCAGGTCGCGGCCGTAGGTGTCGAGCGTGACCGGCATCGGCAGGCCCTGCGCGTCGAGCGCGCGCCGCAAGCCCGCACGAAAACCGCAGCCGTCCGGATTGAGCACCCAGCCGCGCGCGTGGCAATCGGCGAGCCGGTAGCTGCGGCGCGGCCAGTCGCCCTTGCGGCCGACCGCGACGAGCCGCGTGGCCAGCAGCCGTTCGCCTTCGACCTGCGCCGGCAGCACCATTTCGCGCGCGAGGAACACGAGCGCCGCATCGAGTTCACGCCGGGCGACGCGCTCGACGAGCATGCCGCCCCAGGCGGTCGTGACCTGCGTCGCGAGCGCGGGCCACTGCGCGGCGAGCTCGGCGATCAGCGCGGGCAGCATCAGCTCGCCGAGGCCTTGCGTGAGCCCGATCCGGAATTCGCCGGCAGGCGGCTGCTCGCCGGCCGTCAGCTCGCGCAGCGCATCGACCTCGCGCAGGATCGCGCGACACTGCTCGAACACCCGTCGGCCGATGTCGGTCGGGCGCGGCGGCTTGGTGTTGCGATCGAGCAGGATCACGCCGAGCGCTTCCTCGAGATTCTGGACGCGCCGCGTGATCGCGGGCTGCGTCATCCCGAGCTCGGCCGCGGCCTGGCTCAGGGTCTGGCAGCGGACGACCGCTGCAAAAGCGTCGATATCGCTAATTTTCATGTTTGTTCTGCATGGTCTTTCGGGTGCATCATGACGATCCATCATATTCGGCATCATATTCGAGGAGTCAGCCGATGAGTACGCTTTCGTTGCATCAGACGCCGCTGCGGCCGTTCGTCGACGGTCTGGGCGCGTTGCTCGCGTCCGGCGCGAACGAGGCGCGCATCCTCGACGAAGGCGGCGCGCTGCTCGCCGCGCTCGTCGAACACGACGACTGGTTGCCCGACGCATTCGCGCAGCCCGACCCCGCGCGCTATCGGCAGTACCTGCTGTATCTCGACCCGGACGAGCGGTTCTCGGTCGTCAGCTTCGTGTGGGGGCCGGGCCAGACGACGCCGATTCACAACCACACGGTGTGGGGGCTGATCGGGATGCTGCGCGGCGGCGAGTTCTCGCAGCCGTACCGGTTCGACGCGGCGGGCCGGCCCGAGCCGGCGGGCGACGCCGTACGGCTGCGGCCGGGCGAAATCGAGGCCGTGTCGCCGCGCATCGGCGACGTCCATCGCGTGACCAACGCGTTCGACGATCAGGTATCGATCAGCATCCATGTGTACGGCGCGAACATCGGCAAGGTCGAGCGCGCGGTGTTCCTCGACGACGGTACCGTGAAGCCTTTCGTGTCGGGTTATTCGAATGCCTGATGCCTGACGCAACGCCCGTGGGCGCGGCCGGTTGCCGGGACGCGCCGGCAGGCCCGAGATTCATCCGTTCCGCTTTTTTCACCGACTTCAACGCATTCAATCAAGACAGAGACACCGTGACGCAATCCGCCGACTCCACCTCCCGCTTTCCCGTCGCGTCGTACCAGGACGTGCGCGCCCGCCTGCTGGCCCGCGACGAGATCGCGCTGATCGACGTACGCGAGGAAGATCCGTACGCGCAGGGCCACCCGCTGTGGGCGGCCAACTTTCCGCTGTCGAAACTCGAACTCGACGCGTGGACGCGGATTCCGCGCCGCGATACGCCGATCGTCGTGTTCGGCGAAGCGGGCGGCGAGGATCTCGCGCCGCGCGCGGCCGCCAAGCTCGCGCAGCTCGGCTACACCGACGTGCGGCTGCTTGACGGCGGCCTCGCGGGCTGGCTCGCCGCGGGCGGCGAACTGTTCATCGACGTGAACGTGCCGAGCAAGTCGTTCGGCGAATGGGTCGAGGCCGAGCGGCATACGCCGTCGCTGTCCGCGCAGGAGGTGCAGGCGCTGATCGACGCGAAGGCCGATGTCGTGATCGTCGACGCGCGCCGTTTCGACGAATACCAGACGATGAACATCCCGACGTCGACGAGCGTGCCGGGCGCGGAGCTCGTGCTGCGCGTGCGCGCGCTCGCGCCGAACCCGGCGACGCAGGTGATCGTCAACTGCGCGGGCCGCACGCGCAGCATCATCGGCACGCAGTCGCTCGTCAACGCGGGGCTGCCGAATCCGGTCGCCGCGCTGCGCAACGGCACGATCGGCTGGACGCTCGCGGGCCAGACGCTCGAACGCGGCGCCGCGCGACGCTTTCCGGACGACATCGACGCGACGCAGCGTGCCGACGCACGCCGGGCGGCGCGCGCGGTGGCCGAACGCGCGGGCGTGCCGCGCATCGCGCTCGCGGATGTCGCCGCGCTCGACGCGCCGGGCCGCACGCTGTACCGCTTCGACGTACGCACGCCGGAGGAATATGAAGCCGGCCATCTGCCGGGCTTCCTCAGTACGCCGGGCGGCCAGCTCGTGCAGGAGACCGACCATCACGCGGCCGTGCGCGGCGCGCGGGTCGTGCTCGCCGACGATGACGGCGTGCGCGCCGACATGACCGCGTCGTGGCTCGCGCAGATGGGCTGGGACGTGCGGGTGGTCGAACCGGAGGACGGCACGGCGAAGTTCGGCGAGCGCGGCCAGCCGCCGCGCGACGTGCCGGCGACGCCGGCCGTGGCGGAAGTGTCGCCCGCGACGCTCGCGGGCTGGCTGAAGGAGGCCGCGCCGGGCGAGCTGGCGATCGTCGACGTGACGGCCAGCGCGAACTACGTGAAGCGGCATATCCCGGGTGCGTGGTTCGCGGTGCGTGCGCAGTTGCGCGATGCGCTCGCGGCGATTCCGCCCGCGAAGCGCTATGTGTTCACGTGCGGGTCGAGCCTGCTGGCGCGGTTCGCGGCGGACGACGCCCGCGCGCTGCTGCCGGCTTCGGCCGACATCTCGGTGCTCGCCGGCGGCACGGCCGCATGGATCGACGCCGGGCTGCCGCTCGAAAGCGGCGAGACGCATCTGGCCTCACCGCGCGTCGACCGCTACCGGCGCCCGTACGAAGGCACCGACAACGCGGCGGCCGCGATGCAGGCGTATCTCGACTGGGAGTACGGACTGGTCGATCAGTTGAAGCGGGACGGCACGCATCACTTCAACGTGATCTGACCGATGCGGCGCGACCGGGCGCGGCGCGTCGTGCGTCATGCATCGCGCCCGGTCAGCGCGCAGGTCAGCGCTTGAACGTATCGACGGCCGTGCGGCCGACGGCCGGATCGTCGGTGAAGAAACCGTCGATGCCCGCGCGCAGGTACGCCTGGATCTCGCGCACCGAGCCGGCCGGGTTGCGCGTGGCCGGCGTGCCGCCATCCTTCAGCGACGCGGGCAGGAAGTTGTTCTCCGGACGGAACGTGTACGGATGCACGACGAGGCCGGCCTCGTGCGCGTAGCGCACGTACGGCGTCGGCTGCTGCAGCGTGCCGTCCGCGGCGACCGCGATGATCGACGTCTTGTACGGGCCGACGCCGTTCGCATAGGTCGCGATCTCGCGCATGCCGTCGCGCGTCGACAGGTCGCCGTAGGTGCGCTTGTCGTTCGCCTTCACGAAGTCGTATGGGCGCTGGCCGGCTTCGTCCATCAGCTGCACGAGCTTCCAGTTCGGCTGGCTCGACTTGATCCGGTTGCGGATCGTCTTCAGGTTCGCGACCTCGAACGACTGGATGTAGACGGTCGCCGTGCGCGCCGTGTACGAATCCTTCAGCAGTGCATCGACGAGACGGTCCTCGAGCGGCAGGCCGATCGACTGGAAGTAGGTCGGATGCTTGGTTTCCGGATACAGGTGGATCGTGCGGCCGGTCTGCGCGGACATCTGCTTCGCGAGCGCGACGATCTCGTCAAAGGTCGGGATCTCGAACTGGTCGTTGTACGCGGTGTTCGCGGGGCGCACCTGCGGAATGCGTTCGCGGGCGCGCAGCGTCTTCAGCTCGGCGAGCGTGAAATCCTCGGTGAACCAGCCCGTCAGTTCCGCGCCGTCGATCGTCTTGGTCGCCTTGCGGCTCGCGAACTGCGGCAGCGTCGACACGTTCGTCGTGCCCGAGATCTCGTTCTCGTGTCGTGCGACGAGCACGCCGTCGCGGGTCGACACGAGGTCGGGCTCGATCACGTCCGCGCCGTCCTCGATCGCCTTGCGGTACGACGCGAGCGTATGTTCGGGGCGCAGCGCGCTCGCGCCGCGATGGCCGACCACCTGGACCTTCGCGGAAATCGGCTGGGTGGGATCGGACGCGACGTCGTCGTCACCACCGCACGCGGCGAGCAGGAACGCGGCGGCACAGGCGAACGGGACGTAGCGCAGGGAGGTCGGGCGCTTGAAGAGCATGTCGATGAACCTTCGAAACGAGAGTCGGAAAGGGGCGATCGATCCGGCGGTGAGGCCGTCGCGGCGTGTCGCACGGAGTCGAATGGGACGCGATCGTCGCACCGAATAATTACATATGTATTACTCGTGCCTTTCCGTTCTCTATTTTTGGGGTGCGATGCCGGCGGCAGGGCGGTTGACCGCAGTCTGGCGTGTGGGGTATTCCGGCCGTCTCGGGCAGGCTGCGCGCCGGATGCACTAAACTTGCGGGAATTTTGCATCGACGCGCCGGGGCCGACGCCCGCCTGGCGCGACGATGCGGCGACTCGCGGGCCGGCGCGGGCGCCCGGCGCCCGTGTGCGTCCGGGGCCCGCGCCGGCCGATTTTTCCCGACCCATGACGACTCGAACCGATTCCGCTTTCCTGCTCGGCGACCTGCTGAAGAACGTTTCCCGCTCCTTCTACCTGACGCTGCGCGTGCTGCCCGACGGCATGCGCGACCCGGTCGGCCTGGCGTACCTGCTTGCGCGCGCGGCCGACACGATTGCCGATACGGCGCTCGTCGCACCCGATCGCCGGGCCGCGTTGCTGACCGACCTGCGCGACGAGGTCGAGCGGCTCGGCGACGGCGTCGCGCTGTCGCGGGCGCTCGAGGACGTGACGCGGATGCAGACCGATTCGCACGAGCACGTGCTGCTCGGCTCGATCGAGCCGATGCTCGCGCTGCTGCGCACGCAGCCGGACGCCGACCGCGCCTCGATCCGCAAGGTCGTCGCAACGCTGACGGCGGGGATGGTATTCGACCTGCGCACGTTCCCCGACGAGCAGTCGGGGCGTGTCGTGTCGCTGCCGACGCGCGGCGAACTCGACCGCTACACGTATCTCGTGGCCGGCTGCGTGGGCGAGTTCTGGACCGACATGACGGGCATGCACACGCCGGCCGCGCGCGGCTGGAACCTGCCGGACATGTGCGAGAAGGGCATCCGTTTCGGCAAGGCGCTGCAGATGACCAACATCCTGCGCGACTGCGGGAAGGACCTGCGCATCGGCCGGTGTTACCTGCCCGACGACGTGCTGGGTGCGCACGGGCTCGGCGTTGCCGACCTGATGGCGCCCGATGCGTCGGCGCGCGCGCGCGGCGTGCTCGTCGACCTGCTGCGCGTGACGCTCGACCAGTATCGCGACGCGTGCCTGTATACGCTCGCGATCCCGCGCCGCTTCGTGCGGCTGCGGCTCGCGTGCCTGTGGCCGATCATGATCGGCCTCGAAACGCTCGAGTTGCTGGCCGGCAACGATGCATGGCTCGATCCGGCAAAGCCGGCCAAGGTGCCGAGAAAGCGCGTCTACCGGATCATGGCGTCGTCGCTCGCGCTGGTCGGCTCGAACGCCGCGATTCGCGCGCGCCTGACCGCGCTCGCCGATGCCGTGAGCGCGCATCTCGCGCAGCCGGCCACGCGCTGATTCGCACTGAACGATGCCGGCGCGACAGGTGCCGGCATCGCCCCTCGGCCCGCGTTCGCCGGGCCATCACAGTTCGCCTCTTCACGTCTCGACTAAAAACGTTTTCATTATTTCGTTTCGCGAAACGTGGGTGTCATGAACGTCAGCGATCCTTCGCGGCGGCGTGAATCGTGGTGTCAGTCACGGTCGCGCATTGGTAAGACGTATGTTGCCGAAGGCATCTGACGACATCCGACGGACGCGTTGCACCCGTAAAAATGTAAAGCTAGGGTTTTCACCGGGAAATGCCGGAAAAGCCCGCCGCGTAAGCGTTTTCAGGTGTTATGTAACCGCTTGGTGAACCCCTGCGTTGCGTCGATCATACGATGACCGACTGCGCGTGTTGGGAAATAATCGGTAATCCGTCAGAATCCCGTCGGCATGTACTCGCACATGTGTCAGTCATAAAACCACACCAGAAAAGAAATCATTCTTTGAGGACGGAGAATCAATGAAAAAGCGCGTCGCTTTCGCCATGACGGCAGTCGGTCTCGCAGCCGCTACCGCCGCCCACGCCCAGAGCAGCGTGACCCTGTACGGTATCGTCGACAACGGTCTGGCTTGGCAGAACAACTCGTCGGCCGTCGGCGCGACCACGGGTGGTCACTCGAAGGTGCAAATGTCCACCGGCGTGTGGGCAGGCAGCCGCTTCGGCCTGAAGGGCAGCGAAGATCTCGGCGGCGGCACGAAGGCGATTTTCCAGTTGGAAGCCGGCGTCAACACGGCTAACGGCTCGTCGCAGTGGACCAACGGCATCTTCACGCGTCAGGCGTGGGTTGGCCTGACCAACAGCACGTACGGTACGCTGACGGCCGGCCGCCAGTACACCGCGTACTACACGCTGCTGTCGCCGTACAGCCCGACGACCTGGCTGACCGGCTACTACGGCGCGCACCCGGGCGATATCGACTCGCTGGATACGAGCTACCGTGCGAACAACTCGCTCGTCTACATGTCGCCGAAGTTCTACGGCTTCACGGTCGGCGGTTCGTACTCGTTCGGCGGCGTCGCAGGCGCGACGAACCGCGGCTCGACGTGGAGCGCGGCGATCCAGTACCTGAACGGCCCGGCAGGCATCGCGGTCGGCTACCAGAAGGTCAACAACGCGACGCTCGGCGGCGGCGTGTGGGGCGCGAACTCGACGGTCCAGAACGGCCTGACGGCAACGGGCGACGGCAACCAGCCGGCTGTCTCGTCGATCAACAACGGCTATGCCACGGCGCAATCGCAACAGCGTATCGCCGTGACGGCGGGCTACCAGTTCACGCCGGCATGGGACATTTCGGCATCGTACTCGAACGTCCAGTACACGCCGGGCACGGGTTCGGCGTTCCGCAACACGGCCATCTTCAACACGGCAGGCGCCGTGCTGCACTGGAAGGCAGCCGCTCAGTGGGACTTCGCAGCGGGCTACTCGTACACGGCGGCAACGCAGTCGAACGGCATCACCAGCTCGGCCAAGTACCACCAGGTCACGCTGTCGCAGTACTACAGCCTGTCGAAGCGCACGGGCCTGTACGCAGTTGAGGCTTACCAGCACGCCAGCGGCAACACGCTCGGCAAGAGCGGCATCATCGCTGCAACGACGTCCATCGGCGACGGCGTGGGCGCAGGTTCGAAGCAGAACCAGATCGGCCTCGGCGTCGGCCTGATCCACCGCTTCTAAATGCCGCGCGGCGCGTGAGCGCCGCTTACGGTATGCGGTTGAAGAACCGGCCTTCGGGCCGGTTTTTTGTTTGCGGTACGTATTAAGTGTATTCCGGTGCCGTCGCCGGCCGGCATCGACCGGATGAGGACGGCGACGAAAGCCGCGCCAGACAAGCGCACCGCTCATGCGGTGCCCGGCGTGCAGACGGCAGCATCCGGCCGGTGCCAATGTCGTCCATCCGATCACTCCGCCGCGTCATCCGTCCAGCTTCCCGCCAGCGCCTGAAACAGCGCCGCCGTATCGGCGAGCCGGTCGGCCTGCGCGCGCGTCCGGTCGAGCGCCGTCTGCAGCGCCTGCCGCTGCGCGTCGAGCAGGTCGAACGTGCTGATCCCGCCCGCCGCGTAACGGTCGCCGGCAATCCGGTTGCTGGCCGCCGCTTCCTGCGCGGCGATGTCTCTCGCCTGCAATGTCGCCGCGTCGTGCTCGACCGCGCGCATTGCGTCGGCCACCTGCTGCAGCGCCTCGAGCACGGTTTCACGGTAGCTCGCGAACGCCGCTTCGTACGCCGCTTCGGCCGCACGTTTCTTCGCGCGCAGTTCACCGCCATGAAAGAGCGGTTGCGTCAGCCCGAGGCCGACATTCCACACGTTGAGCCCGCTCAAGAGATCCGCGATGCGCGTGCGCTCCGAGCCGATTCCCGCCGAAATCGACAAGCGCGGATACAGGTTCGCGGTGGCCACGCCGACGTTCGCGCTCGCCCGGTGCAGCATGGCTTCGGCCGCGCGGATGTCGGGGCGTTCGCGCGCGAGCGTCGACGGCAGCGCAACGGGCAGCGTGCGCGGCAGCGCGAGCGCATCGAGGGAGAGGTCGGGCAGCACGGCATCGGACGGCGGCACGCCGAGCAGGATCGCGAGCCGGTGGCCGGCCTGCGCGAGGCGGGCCTCGAGCGCTGGCAGCGACGCCCGCGTCTGCGCGAGCAGTGCGCGTTGCGCATGCACGTCGGCCTGCGAAACGCCGCCCGCCGCGAAACGCATTTCGACGATGCGCAACTGCCGCGCCTGCGCATCGATCAGTTGCCGCGTGAGCGCGACCTGTTGCGCGAGCGACGCGCGCAGGATCGTGGTCGCGACGATATTTCCCGCGAGCGTCAGGCGCGCCGCGTCGAGCGTGTACGACTGGTAGTCGACCTGTGCGCGCAACGCTTCGAGCGCGCGCCGGTTGCCGCCGAACACGTCGAGTACATACGACACGCTCACCGACGCGTCATACAGCGTGAACGGCCCTGGGCTGGGCACGTTGGCGGGCAGGCCGAACGCGGTTGTATTGACCTGCTCGCGCGTGGCCGACAGGCTCGCATCGACTTTCGGCAACATCGTCGCGCCGGCTTCGGCCGCATGGTTCTGCCGCGCTTCGTCGAGTCGCGCGCGGGCCTCGGCAAGCGTCGGGCTGTTGTGCCACGCGGTATCGACGAGCCGGTTCAGCGGTTCGGAGCCGAACTGCGTCCACCAGTGCCGCGGCGTATGCGCGGCCGATGCGAACATCTGCGCGTCGCCAGTCGGGGCGGCAGTGGCGACCGTCGTCGCGGGCGGCTCGCCGCGCGTGTAGTGTTGCGTGGCCGGCGCATCCGGCGCGTGGAAATCCGGCCCGACCGCGCATCCCGCGACGAGCAGCGCGGCAGCCAGCGCACAGCCGCGAGCAGCAGGGTCGACGTGGAAGGAGCGACGCGAAGCCGGTTTCATCGTGTCGCGCCTAGTCGAGCGTACGTCGGTAGAAGCGCAGCGCGACGCCCATCACGACGACGGTGAACAGCGCGACCGGCCACACCGACGGCCACAGGTCGCTCCAGCCGTTGCCTTTCAGCAGGATGCCGCGCACGAGGCGGTTGAAGTAAGTGAGCGGCAGCAGGTTGCCGATGAACTGCGCCCACTTCGGCATCCCGGCGAACGGGAACATGAAGCCCGACAGCAGGATGTTCGGCAGGAAGTAGAACACCGCGAGCTGCATCGCCTGCAACTGGTTCTGCGCGAGCGACGACAGCGTGATGCCGACCGTCAGGTTCGCCGCGATGAACAGCAACGCGGACAGGTAGATCGCGAACACGCCGCCGACGAACGGCACGTCGAACACGAAGCGCGCTGCGGCGACGATGATCGACACCTGGATCAGCCCGATCAGCACGTACGGGATGATCTTGCCCGTCATCACCTCGAGCGGCCGCACGGGCGTCGCGAGCAGGTTCTCCATCGTGCCGCGCTCGCGTTCGCGCGTGATCGCGAGGCCCGTCATCATTACCATCGTCATCGTCAGGATCACGCCCATCAGCCCCGGCACGACGTTGTACTGCGTGATGCCCTCGGGGTTGTACAGCCGGTGCAGCACGACGTCGAATGCGGCCGGGCGGCCGTTCAGGTGGGCGAGCGGGCCCGTCAGGTCCTTGTCGGCGACGGGCTGCACGAGGCCCGGCAGCGCGCCGATCGCCGACGCGGTCGCGACGGGATCGGTCGCGTCCGCCTCGACGAGCAGCGACGGACGTTCGCCGCGCAGCAGCCGTCGCGAGAAATCTGCCGGCACGCTTAGCACGAACTGCACGTCGCCGCGGGCGAGCGCATGCCGGCCGGCCGCCTCGTCGGGCAGCGTCTCGACGATGTCGAAGTACGCGGAATTGCGCATCGCGGCGATGAAGCTGCGCGCGAACGGGCTCGCATCCGCGACGATCACCGCGGTGGGCAGGTGCTTCGGATCGGTGTTGATCGCGAAGCCGAACAGCGTGAGCTGGATGATCGGCACGCCGACGATCATCGCGAACGTCACGCGGTCGCGCCGCAGCTGCAGGAATTCCTTCAGCACGATGCTCCACCAGCGGGCGACCGAAAACGCGTCGCGCAGGCGCGCCCACGCGTTCATGACGACGCTCCGCCGGGCGGCCCGGATGCGCGGCCCATCATGTAGATGAAGACGTCCTCGAGCGCGGTGTCGATCGGTGCGACCTGCAGCGCGGCAGACCCGTCGGCTTGCGCCGCGACCTGCGCGAGCGTCGCGTCGAGCCGCGCCTGATCGCGGCCGCTCACGTGCAGCGCCGAGCCGAACACGACCGTCTGGTCGACGCCCGGCATCGTGCGCAGCCGCGCGGACAGTTCGCTCAGATGCGCACCGGTGATCGCGCGGGTCACGAGCCCCTGCGACGCGACGATCTCCGCCGACGTCCCCTGCGCGAGCAGCTCGCCGTATGCGATGTACGCCAGCTTGTGGCAGCGCTCGGCCTCGTCCATGTAGTGCGTGCTGACGAGCACCGAGATCCCTTGCGCGGCCAGCCGGTGCAGTTCTTCCCAGAAGTCGCGGCGTGCGGCCGGATCGACGCCGGCCGTCGGTTCATCGAGCAGCAATAGCGCCGGCTCGTGCAGCATGCAGGCGGCCAGCGCGAGGCGCTGCTTCCAGCCGCCCGACAGCGCGCCCGTGAGCTGGTCCGCGCGGCTCGCGAGGCCGAGCCCGTCGAGGGCGCGCGCGACGGCCGCCTTGCGGTCGGGCATCCCGTACACGCGCGCGACGAAGTCGAGGTTCTCGCGAATCGACAGGTCCTCCCAGTACGAGAAGCGCTGCGTCATGTAGCCGACGCGCCGCTTGATCTGCGCGCTGTCGCGCACGATGTCGTAGCCGAGGCAGGTGCCGCTGCCCGAGTCGGGCGTGAGCAGCCCGCACATCATCCGGATCGACGTGGTCTTGCCGCTGCCGTTCGGCCCGAGAAAGCCGAAGATCTCGCCGCGCGCGACGCGCAGCGACACGTCCTTCACGACGTGCTTGTCGCCGAAATGCTTGTTCAGGCGATCGACGTCGATCGCGTACGGTGCGGGCGGCGCGCTCATGGCACCCTCACGGCGACGGGCTGGCCCGGATGGAGCTTCGGCGCGTCGCCGACGGCCGGGCGCGCCTCGATCATGAACACGAGCTTGGTCCGGCTTTCGTTGCTGTAGATCACGGGCGGCGTGTATTCGGCCTCGTTCGACACGTAGGTGATGCGTGCGGGCACGTCCGCCGCACAGCCGTCGCAGTGAATCGCGACCGTGCGCCCCGGCGCGAGCGAGGCGATCGCGGCCTCCGGCACGAAGAAGCGCACCTTCAGGTTTTGCGGCGGCAGCATCTGCACGACCGGATTGCCGGCCTGCACCCATTCGCCGACGCGGTACAGCGTGTCGTACACGCGTCCGGCGGCGGGCGCGGCGACGCGCTTCTGGTCGAGCTTCCATTGCGCCTCGGCGACCGCCGCCTGCGCGGCGTCGACCTGCGCGGCCTGCGCGGCGACCTGCTGCGCGCGGCCCGGCAGGCGCGCGACGTCGACCTGTTTCCGCAGTTCGCGCATTTGCGCGGCGGTCGTTTGCGCGGACGTGCGCGAATCGTCGAGCTGCTGTTTCGACAGGCCGCCGGCGGCGTACTGGCTTTCGTCGCGCGCGAGTTGCGCGGCGGCCCGCGCGGCCTGCGCGGTGGACTGCGCGAGCTGCGCCTGCGTGACCGCGATTTCCGGCGGGCGCTTGCCCGTCTGCAGGTCGGCGAGCTGCGCGCGGGCGGCCGCGAGCTGGTGCTGCGCCTGCAGCAGCGCGGCCGTTTCGCTGACGGCTTCGAGCGAGAAGGCCGGCGTGCCGGCGGCGAGGGGCTGGCCGCGCGCGACCGACAACTGCGTCAGCGTGCCCGATTGCGACGACGACAGGTACACGAATTCGCCTTCGACGTAGCCCTGGTAGGTCGTGCCGTTGTTCTCCCGGCGTTCGCAACCGGCGAGCAGCGCGACGGCGGCGACGGCGGCGGCCAGCGCGAGCGACCGCGCGCGGGGCGCGTTCACGACGGCCTCCGCGGCGAGGGCGAGCGGGCCCGTGCGCGCGGCGCGGCGGCCGGCGGCTGCATGCCCGACCCGAGCAGCGCGCGGACGTGCCGGTGCAGCACGTCGCGGTCGATCGGCGGCAGGCCGCCGCGCGCGCTTTGCCACAGCTTTGCGGTCGCGAGCGGCAGCATCACCAGTGCGATGATCGAATGGAACAGGAACGCCGGTTCGAGCGCCGGGTTCAGCGTGCCGGCCTGCTGCGCGCCGCGGATGCGTTCGGCGAAGCGCCCGACATGTTCGAGCGGAATGCGCCGGACCATCCGTTCGCGCAGCAATCCGCCTTCGTGGACGATCTCGCGCAGCCAGATCGACGGCAGCCATGGCATGCGGTGCGTGACGTCGAAGAAGCGGTCGACGAGTTCGGCGACGAGCGCGAACGGATCGTTTTCGATTTGCGGCTCGGTCGGTCGCCACACGAACGCGATGACCTGCGCGAGCCGTTCCTCGACGATCGCGTCGAGCAACTGCTCGCGATTCGTGAAGTAGTAGTGGACCATCGCCGACGTGACGCCGGCGGCGGCGGCGATCTGCGCGACGGTCGTCGCGGCGATCCCGCGTTCGGCGAACAGCTGCATCGCGACGTCGAGCATGTGGTCGCGCAGGTCGAAATCGTCGACCGACGGGCGGCGCCCGCGCGGCCTGGCGACGGTGGATTTCGCGTTCATGAAATCGACGCTAATTGATGAGTTAGTTAATTTCAAGGAAGGGTTTCCGCCCGAGATGATCGCGATCAGGCGAGCGTCGAAGGGGGACGCGGGCGAGCGAGGAGGCGACGTGACGCGGCGCGGTACGGCAAGCCGGTGGCGGAGTGTAGGGAGCAGCTAATGGAGAAACGGGAGGCGTGGCGGCCCCACGGTATGGAAAACCGGTCGCGAAGCGGGGCGCGCGCCTGGACGATCGCACGCCCCCGGTGAGCGGTTACTGATCGATCGGCGACGTCAGCGGCACGTGTTCGCCGGTCAACCCGAATACGACGAGCTGAGCGGGCTCGGTCGCGCTCGCGTTGCGCGACACCGGGTGGCGCGAGCCGGGCGCCTCGTACCAGCCTTCGCCGGCGCGGTAGCGGTGCAGCGGGCCGCCGTTCACCTGCGACAGCACTTCGCCTTTCGACACGACCGCGAACACCGAGCCGAGGTGCCGATGGGCTTCGGACGCCTGGCCGGGCGCGTAGTCGACGGTCGCGACGACCGCGAGCTTGCCGGGCGCTTCGGGCACGGCCTGCTGCAGGATCGTGTGCACGTTGTCGCCGGTGTCGTGCGCCCGGGCAGCGGCCGGCAGCAGCGCGACGCCGGCCGCGAGCGAGGCGCACAGGGCGGCGCGACGGAGCGTGGCATCCCTCATCGTCGTCTCCTTACTCGGGCATCTTGCGGAACGCGATCGCGAAGCGGTTCCACGAGTTGATCGTCGCGATCAGCATCGACAGGTCGAACAGCTCCTCGTCGGTGAAGTGCGGCTTCACGGCTTCCCAGACGGCGTCGGGCACGTGGTTGCTGGCGACCAGCGTCAGCGCCTCGGTCCATTCCAGCGCCGCGCGTTCGCGCTCGGTGAAGAACGGCGTCTCGCGCCACGTGACGACGGTGGCCAGGCGGCGGTCGGTTTCGCCGCCGTTGCGCGCGTCGGTCGTGTGCATGTCGACGCAGAACGCGCAGCCGTTGATCTGCGAGGCACGCAGGCGGACGAGTTCGGCGAGCGGCTTTTCGATCGAGCTCTTCGCGAGGAATTCCTCGGCGTTGCGCATCACCTTGATCGCATTCGGGCTGGCGGCGTAGAAGTTCAGGCGCGGTTGCATGGCAGGTCCTTTTCGGTTGGAGCGCACGGTGGCGCGACAGGACCTACTTTAGGACGCATGCTGGCCTGCTTGAATGGCCAATTTCCGGTAAATTCAGGTAACCAGTGCCGAGCCGCCAATGGCGTCCGAACCCAGCAGGCCGGCCAGCGTTGCGAGCGCCGTGTCGATGCGCGGCGTGTCGATCCCGCCATAGCCGAACAGCAGCCCCGCGCGGACCGGCACGCCGACGTGGAACGCCGAGATGCCGTACAGGCCGATGTCCTGCGCGCGGGCCGCGCGGACCAGCGCCGCTTCGTCGAGCCCCGGCTTCAGGTAGGCCGCCAGGTGGATGCCGGCGGTCGGCACGATCGCGTCGAACCACGGCGCGAGTTCGCCGCGCAGATGCGCGATCAGCATCTTGCGGCGCGCGTCGTAGTGCTTCTGCACGCGCTTCAGGTGCCGCGCGAAATCGCCTTCGAGCATGAAGCGCGCGAGCGCCGCCTGCGTCAGCGTGCAGGTGTGCCAGTCGACGATCTGCTTCGCCTTGGTCAGCGCGCCGCGCAGCGCGCGCGGCGGAATCGCGTAGCCGATCCGCAGCTCCGGAAAGATCGTCTTCGAAAACGTGCCGACATACGCGACGAGGCCCGTGCGGTCGAGGCTCTTCAGCGATTCCACCGGCCGGCCTTCGAACCGGAACTCGCCGTCGTAGTCGTCCTCGATGATCACCGCGCGGCGGCGCTGCGCCCATTCGAGCAGCGCGACGCGCCGGTCCAGCGTCATCGGCATCCCGAGCGGGAACTGATGCGACGGCGTCACGTAGACGAGGCGCGCGTCGTCGGGCAGCCGTTCCGTCACCAGCCCCTGCGCGTCGACCGGCACGCCGATCACCGTCGCGCCGAGCGACGCGAACGCGGCGCGGGCGGGCGGATAGCCGGGATCCTCGACCGCCACCACATCGCCCGGCCGCACGACGACGCGGGCAATCAGGTCGAGCGCCTGTTGCGCGCCTTGCGTGACGAGCACGTCGTCCCAGCCGCACGCGACCGCGCGGCTGAACGCGACGTAGCGCGCGATCGCGCCGCGCAATTGCGGATCGCCGGCCGGGTCGTGGTACCGGGCGGGGCCGCGCATCTGCTGGCGCAGCGCGTGATGCAGGCAGCGCCGCCACGCGTCGAACGGGAACAGCGCCTTGTCGGTCACGCCGCCGCGGAAGTCGAAGCCCGGTGTGTCCTGCGGCGTGGGCATCGCGAGCGCGTCGGGCAGGTCGTCCCACAGCGCACGCGCGTCGACCGCGTCGATGCGCGGCGTGTATTCGACGAGGGAGGGCGCCGACATGGCCGCGGCGTGCGGCACGCGCGCGAGGCCGTCGGCGACGAACGTGCCGTCACCCGCGCGCGTATTCAGGTAGCCCTCGGCGACGAGACGCTCGAACGCGTCGAGCGTCGTCTTGCGCGATACGCCGAGCTGTTTCGCGAGGTCGCGCGTCGACGGCAGCCGCGCGCCGCCGGCGAGCCGCCCGTCGACGATCGCGGTGCGCAGTTGCCGGAAGATCTGCCCCGTCAGGTCGTGACGGCCTTCGATGCGGATCGCGATGTCCATCGCAGTGGTTACCTCGATAGCCGAAATTTCGTGCCGATCAGCATACCGGAGGCGACGAAAGAATGGGCGGTTCCGCGCGGCGTGACGGCTTCGCGGGTTTCGCTCGATGCACGAACCGGCCGCACGGTGCAAGGCATCCCGGCAGGGCGACGCGGGCGGCCGGCGAACCTGTGCATCGTGCAACGCTGGCCCGGCGGCATTCGTCAGGGGTGACGGGCATCGCCAGACGACGCGGCCCGGTCGCGCGATTGGACCTCGGCCCGCCGCTGCCTTACGATCCACGACAGATCCACGACAACCCCACACCGGAGCGTGCCCATGCTGTCCGAAGACGAACTTGCGCTGCTCGACGCGATCCGCGCCACCGGCAGCCTGTCGCGCGCGGCCGCGCGGCTCGGCAAGGCGCCGTCGACGGTGTCGCACGCGGCGCGCCAGCTCGAAACGCGCTTCGACGCGCTGCTGTTCGACCGCCGCGGCTACCGGCTGCAGCTCACGCCGGCCGGCCAGTTGCTGACCGACGAAGCGGCGCGGCTGGCGCTGGACGTCGCGCGGCTGACGCAGCGCGTGCGGCAGGTCGCGAGCGGCTGGGAAGACCGGCTGTGGATCGTCAGCGACGAAGTGCTGGAGTTCGACACGCTGCTGCCGGTCGTCCGCGCGTTCGATGCGCTCGACTCGGGCGTGTCGCTGCGTTTCACGCACGAAGTGCTCGGCGGGACCTGGGAAGCGCTGCGCGACGGGCGCGCGGACCTGGTGATCGGCGCGACCAACGAGCCGCCGGCGATTCCCGGTTTCAAGTGGTTCGAGCTGGGCGCGATGGAGTGGGTGTTCGCGGTGTCGCCGCGCCATCCGCTGGCCACCGTGAGCGGCGCGCTGACGCGGGACGCGATCGGCGCGCACCGGGCCGTCGTCGTCGCCGATTCGTCGCGGCGCGCGGCCGGCCGCGCGTATGGCCTGCTCGGCGGGCAGGCCGTGCTGGCGGTGCCGTCGATGCGCGCGAAGATCCTCGCGCAGCGCGACGGGCTCGGCGTCGGCTGGGTGCCGCGCCGGCGCGTGGCGTCGCTGCTCGCGCGCGGCGAACTCGTGGAAAAACAGACGGCCGATCCGCGCGAGCCGAACCTGCTGTATGTCGCATGGCACGGCGACCGGGACGGCCGCGCGCTGCAATGGTGGCTCGAGCAATTGCGCGAACCGCGGCTCGCGCAGCGCCTGCTCGACGGCATCGACGTGGCCGGCTGACGCGGCGCGGAACAGCACGGCACGGAACAGAGCGTTCGTATCCCATCCGCCCAAACATGTTCGATATTTTCGAACATGTTCGTCACGCCCGTCGTACGGCATGACCGGGCGCGGCGCGCATCCTGTGTTCACGGTCAACTCACCGGTTCACAGGAGAACATCATGCAACGCTTCGAAGGAAAGACGGTCCTCGTCACGGGTGGCAACAGCGGTATCGGCCTGGCAGCCGCCAAGGCATTCGCGGCAGAAGGCGCGCGCGTCATCATCACCGGGCGCGATGCGCAGACGCTCGAGGCCGCGCGGCAAACGCTCGGTGAAGGCGCGCTCGCGATCCGCAACGAGGCCGGCAGCGTCGCGTCGGCCCGCGCGCTGGCTGATGCGATCGCGTCGGCGGGGGCGCGGCTCGACGCCGTGTTCATCAACGCGGGCGTCGCGAAGCTCGCGCCGTTCGCCGACAGCGACGAGGCCATGTGGGATCTCGTGTTCAACACCAACGTGAAGGGCGCGTATTTCCAGATCCAGTCGCTGGTGCCGCTGCTGAACCGCGGCGCGTCGATCGTGATCAACGGCTCGATCAACGCGCACATCGGGATGCCCGGCTCGTCGGTGTATGCGGCGAGCAAGGCGGCCGTCAATTCGTTCGCGAAGACGCTGTCGGCGGAGTTGCTGCCGCACGGCGTGCGCGTGAACGTCGTGAGCCCCGGGCCCGTGCAGACGCCGCTCTACGGCAAGCTCGGATTTGACGCGGCCACGCTCGACGAAACGGCAGAGAAGATCAAGGGCCTCGTCCCGGTCGGCCGGTTCGGCACGCCGGACGAGATCGCGTCGACGGTGCTGCACCTCAGCGCGCCGGAATCCGCGTTCATCGTCGGCGCCGAGATCATCGCGTCGGGCGGGATGGGCTTGCTCTGATCGGTGGGGCTCAGGCGGGGGCTGCAACCGGCCGGCGTGATGCCGGGCGGACAGCCCCCGTCACATGCAGGACCGATGGCCGCCCGCCCATCGCATCTATCGCGCCGCACAGGCGTTGTGGCTGTCACCACCAGCTTCGAGCTGCGTCACCGTGAGCCCGGAGAACGTCGCGCGGCCGTGTTCGGCAAATACGGCGACGCGGTCCGCATCGAGCGGCGGGAAGATCAGGTCGGTGAGCGCGACACGGCCGCCGTTCGCGAACACTTCCACCGAACCGTGATCGACGACGATCTCGAGCCGCAACTGCCCGTGCTCGAGCGGCAGGTCCACGATGTGCTCTTTGCTGAACGTGTCGGCGAAATTGGTTTCGCCGGACTGCGAGCGGTCGAGCGTCAGCGTGCGCTTTGCCGTGTCGTACACGATCCGGGTGCCGACCGAGCCATCCGCCGAGCGCCGGACGATCAGGCCGGCACGCGCCGCGTGCTGCGGCGCGAGCGTGACCGTGATGCGCTGGATGACGCCGCGCGTCGCGGCCGACAGCGCACGTGTCGTGGAATCGACCGCGAGATCGCCTTCATGCACGGCGGGCCTGCCGTCCGCCCAGGCGTCGAATGCGGCGGCCGGCGCGACCACGAGCGTCGGTTCGCCGTCGATCGTTTTCAGCGACAGTTCGCGCGGCAGGGTCGTCGCGCCGCGCCACGGCGCGGTCGGCGCTTTCGCCGCGTAATCCCAGTTGCTCATCCACGCGATCGCGACCGGCCGTGAGCCGGGCGCGCCCGAGAAGGTGCCGGCTGCGTAGAAGTCCGCGCCATGGTCGACCCAGCGGAATTGCGCGGGATCGGAGCCGGCGGGCGCAATGCGGTCCGGTGTAAACGTGCGGCCGTCGAAGTCGCCGACGAAGTACATCGCGCCGGAGCCGCCGGCGATCGACCACGGATTGACGTTGACGATCATGACCCACCGGATGCGGGCGGGGTCGCCATCGAGCGGCAGCGGCACGAGGTCGGGCATTTCCCACAGCGCGCCGTCGTGCGGCACGCCCGGCCGCGTGAAGTTGCTCAGGAAATTCCAGTGGATCAGGTCGTCCGAGCGATAGAGCTTCACGACGTGCGCGTCGGCGACGACCGTCGTCATCAGCCAGTAGCCGCCCGGCGCATACCACGACACTTTCGGATCGCGAAATTGCTTCGATTCCGGATCGAGCGTCAGCACCGGATTGCGTGCGTACGGCTGCCAGGTCGCGCCTTGATCGAGGCTGTACGCCAGCGACTGCGCCTGGACGCCCGGCGCGTGACCGGAGCCTGCCTTGTACACGCTCGTATAAAGCGCGACGAGCGGCGTGTGGCCCGGCTTGCCGAGGCCGGACGTGTTGAGCGTGTCGGCGACGATCGAGCCGGAGAAGATTTCCTCCGTCGCGTTCGCGCGCATCGCGACCGGCTGCTCGCGCCAGTGGACGAGGTCGGTGCTCGTCGCGTGGCCCCACGACATGTTGCCCCAGTCGCGGCCGAGCGGATTGTATTGATAGAACAGGTGATAGCGGCCGTTGTCGTAGACGAGCCCGTTCGGGTCGTTCATCCAGTTGCGCTGCGGCGTGTAGTGGAGCGCGGGCCGCCATTGCGGCGTGTCATGTTCGGCCGGTGCGTGGCAAGGCGCGGCAGCGACCTGGGCGCAGGCCACGCAGGCGAGCAGCAACCGGGCGACCCGGACGGAAAAGCGGAAAGACGTCGATATCATGCGGGGTCCCGTGCTCCGCCGTGCAAAGCGGGAAAGGAGGGCACAACCGCTTTCAACGGCGGTGTGCGCGATGGATGGAAGAAAAAAGAGGAGGCGCGCACGCGACACGCGCGATACGCGCCTCCTTAACCCCGTGCCTCTACCAGCGTGCGTTATTGTTGGTTATCCTGATTGCCCTGGCTGTTGCCGCCACCGGTCGCGGGCAGGTTCGCGGGAATGTCGCCGTAGCCGCCGAGTCCGCCGCGTCCATAGGTGCGGTCGACCGCCGTCGACGTGCCGTTGATGTTGACCTTCACCGTCGGCGCGAGCGTGCCGCCGCGGCGCGGGCCGATCGCATCGATGAACGACTCGACGAGCCCGCCCGGCATCACGTAGTGCGAATACGACTGGAATTCACGCGGATTCTGGTTCGGATCCTGCGAATACGGCGCGCCGGCCGGCGCGGAGAAGTCCGTCGGGTTGCCGAGCACGAGGCCGCTGCCGCCGTTCAGCGGCAGGAAGTCGCTGCGGATGCCGTTGCCGACGAAGCCGTACACGCCGTCCGGCCCGTCGACGCCGGCCGCCATCGTCGTGCGGTGGCTGATCGTGAACAGGTAGTACTTGCCGTCCTTCAGGTAGATCTGCGGGCGCTCGGTCTGGTCGTCGACGCAGTTCGCGGACAGAATCGGCGGCAGGAACTTCCACTCGGTCAATTGCGGGTTCGTCGCGATCGCCAGGCCGACATTGGCCTTTTGATACACTGCGCCCGAATTCATCACCGCGTTGAGATCTTCCTTGTACGGATCGTTCGGCGCGTAGCCGAGATCCGCGTTGGTGCAGGTGCGTGCGCCGCGCGGGCCGCCCGTGTTGCCCTCGAAGACCATGTAGGTCTTGCCCGGGTGCGCGGGATCGGTGAACACGAACGGGTCACGAAACGAGAAGTAGGTGTTCTGCTGGCCGGACTGGTAGTAGTTGCCGTCCGGTTGCAGCAGCGCCTTGTGATCGTCGAAGCCGGAGAACCAGACGTGCGTGGCGTCGGCGTGGATGTGACCGTCGGCGCGCGTGATGATCGCCTGCGGCGGCGTGATGTCGGCGCCGCCGGGCGCCGAGCGGTTGAACGACGTCGCGGTGTAGTAGAGGCTGACGTTGTCGCCGTGCGTGAGCCGCGCGGATCCCGACCATTCGGCGTTGTTGGTCATCGGCGCGGTGCCGAACACCTTGGCGCTTGCGCCGTCGGGGAACAGGTGGCCGCCCCAGGTCCAGCCGCCGTTCGCGGGGCGCTGCGATGCGGGGATGCCCGCGCGACGGTAGAAGAAGCCGATGCGCGCATGGACGTGACGGTCGTCGAACGTGTAGCCCGCATGCGGATCGGCGGTGAGCGAGAAGATCACCTCCCAGCCCTTGTAGCTGAGCTGGTTCGCGCGCAGGTCGGCCAGCGGCCATGTGTCCCACACCCACACGTTCGAGTTGATCAGCGGGAAATCCTGCGGGATGTCCGGCATCGTCAGCGCTTGCGGCAGCGAGTTCTTGTCGGCACCGGCGGTATGCGACTGCGCGACGATCTGGCGGATGTCCGCTCGCGTCCAGCGCATCGTGAAGTTGCCCTCGGGATCGTAGGCCTGCTGCGTATGGGGCGTGGGCAGGGGCGCGCCCGTGCCGCTGGACTGCGCATGCGCGACGGACGCGAAGGCGGCGAGTGCGCCGCCAGCGAGCAGCAAACGTTTGGTCGCGATCGGGCGGAAAAGGGGAAAGTATGTCATCTCGTCGTCGTTTCCTGGGAAAGTGAAAGTGAACGGCTGAGTGGGCATCGATGTCCAAACCGGTTTGGATGCTATTTCAAACCGGTTTGGAACGCAAAAGATATTTATTTGACGGTAATCGTTACCAATTGGAAATAATTACCCGGTCGGCGCGTCCCGCACGTCGGGCGGCCGGGCGGATCGGCGAATGCGAGGAACGACGGTGAAGGTGAATCTGAAGGCGCTCTCGGACGCGCTCGGGCTGTCGCGGACGACGGTCAGCCGCGCGCTGAACGGTTACGACGACGTCAGCGAGGCGACGCGCGAGCGCGTGGCGCGGGCCGCGCGGGAAATGGGCTATGTGGCGGATCCGACCGCGCGCCGGCTCGCGACCGGGCGGGCGGACGTGATCGGGATCGTCTATCCGTTCGGCGCGGGCGATCTCGGCGATCCGCGTTTCGGCGAGGTTGTCGCGGGCATCACCGAGCGGCTCGCGGAACGCAATCTCGATTTCATCATCGCGTCGGCGCGACCGAACGCGGAACTGGACACCTATCGGCGCATCGTCGACGGCAAGCTCGTCGACGGGCTGATCGTCGCGCGCACACGGGTCGACGATCCGCGCATCGCGTACCTGCAGGCGAGCGCGTTTCCGTACGTGGCCTACGGCCGGACGCAGGTGGCCGAGCCGTATGCGTGGTTCGATTTCGACAACGAGGCCGGCGCGCGGGACGCGGTGCGTCGGCTGACGGCGTTCGGGCACCGGCGCATTGCGATGATCAGCGCGCCGCTGGCGCTGAATTTCGCCGCGCAGCGCCGTGCAGGCTATCTGACGGCCCTGCGCGAAGCCGGTGTCGAGCCGGATCCGGCGCTGATGGTCGAGTGTCCATTTACGCACGACGGCGGGTGGCAGGCGGCGCGGGCGCTGCTCGCGCGCACCGAGCGGCCGACGGCGCTGCTGGTCGACAACAATATCGCGGGCGGCGGCGCGTTTCGGGCGCTCGTGGACAGCGGGCTGCGCCTGGGCGAGGACATGTCGCTGATCGTCTACGACGGCGTGCCGCCGAACCTCGCGCATCCGTATCGCGTGACGGCGGTCGTGCAGCCGACCGGCCACGCGTCGGGGCGCGCACTGGCGGAACTGATGCTGCGGCTGCTGGGCGACGGGGTTCGCGAGCAGCGGCTCGAAGCACCGGCGATCGAGGCGGGTGACACGGACGGTCCGTTGCGCGGCTAGCCGCGGCGGCGCGGGTGAGGGGCGCGAGCGACGGCAGGTGCCGGCGGATCGCGCGGCACCGAAAAGGCCATGACGAAGGCAGGGGTTACTAGACGACCGGTCTAATCCGGGGCTATCATCCGTTCCCATGAATGCGACGACGTCCGCGGCGCAGGCAACGAAGACGCGAAAATGCCATTTGAATGCCATTTCGCGCTGCGATGCTGGTGGTGCAGCAAGACGCCGTCGTTTCATTTCGAATTGTTCTAGACGACTGGTCTAATATGCGCAAGCCGCATTCGGATACACGGGTCGCACGTTGACGCGTCACAGCTGACTAACCCACAGGCGTGCCGCGCCCACCGGCCGGATTTGCCGGCCGAGCGGCCCCGTTCCCGTCATCCATTTTTCGAAGGAGTGTCCGATCATGAAGATTCTGGTTGTCCTGACCTCGCACGACACGCTCGGCGACACCGGCAAGAAGACCGGCTTCTGGCTCGAGGAACTGGCCGCGCCGTACTACACGTTCAAGGACGCGGGCGTCGAGCTGACGCTCGCGTCGCCGAAGGGCGGCCAGCCGCCGCTCGACCCGAAAAGCAATGACCCGACGGCCCAGACCGACGCGACGCGCCGCTTCGACGCCGATGCGGCGGCCAAGGCTGAACTCGCGTCGACGCGCAAGCTGGCCGACGTGTCCGTGGACGACTACGACGCCGTGTTCTACCCGGGCGGCCATGGCCCGCTGTGGGATCTCGCCGAGGATCTGCATTCGATCGGCCTGATCGAGCGCGCGCTGGCGGCCGGCAAGCCGGTCGCGGCGGTGTGCCACGCGCCGGGCGTGCTGCGTCACGTGAAGAATCCGCAGACCGGCGAATCGGTCGTGCGCGGCAAGCGTGTGACGGGCTTCACCAACAGCGAGGAAGCGGCTGTCGAACTGACGGAAGTCGTGCCGTTCCTCGTCGAGGACATGCTGAAGACCAACGGCGCGGAGTTCGAGCGCAGCGCCGACTGGGCGCCGCATGTCGTCACCGACGGGCTGCTGATCACGGGGCAGAACCCCGCGTCGTCGGAGCCTGCCGCCGAGGCGCTGCTCGCGCAGCTCGGCCGCCGTTGAGCCCAGGGCGCCGGCCGGGCCGGCGCCATCCCCGTATCCGTCGCCGGGCGCAGGCCGGCCCGTCGACGGCCTGAATCGATCCGTCGTGCAGGTTGCACGACGCGTTTCCCGTCGTTTTGCAGAACCAAGCAAAGGAGCCGTGGATGTCTGCCCTGTTCGAACCGTTCAAACTCAAGGATGTCACGCTGCGCAACCGCATCGCGGTGCCGCCGATGTGCCAGTACGTCGCCGAGGACGGCGTCGTCAACGACTGGCATCACGTGCATCTGGCCGGCATCGCGCGTGGCGGTGCGGGCCTCGTGATCGCCGAGGCGACGGCGGTGTCGCCGGAAGGGCGCATCACGCCGGGCTGCGCGGGGCTGTGGAACGATGCGCAGGCCGAAGCGTTCGCGCCGTCGGTCGCGGCGATCAAGGCGGCCGGCGCGGTGCCCGGCCTCCAGATCGCGCACGCGGGCCGCAAGGCGAGCGCGAACCGTCCGTGGGAAGGCGACGACCATATCGCCGACGGCGATCCGCGCGGCTGGCAAACCATCGCGCCGTCGGCCGTGCCGTTCGGCGCGCACCTGCCGAAGACGCCGCGCGCGATGACGCGCGACGACATCGCACGCGTGCAGGCCGACTTCGTTGCGGCGGCGAAGCGCGCGCGCGACCTGGGCTTCGAATGGCTCGAACTGCACTTCGCGCACGGCTATCTCGGCCAGAGCTTCTTCTCGGTGCATGCGAACCAGCGCGACGACGAATACGGCGGCTCGGCCGAGAACCGTGGCCGCTTCCTCGTCGAGACGCTGGCGGCCGTGCGCAAGGTGTGGCCGGAGCATCTGCCGTTGACCGCGCGCTTCGGCGTGATCGAGTACGACGGCCGCGACGAGGAGACGCTCGCCGAGTCGATCGCGCTCACGCAGCGGCTGAAGCGGGAAGGGCTCGACATGCTGAGCGTGTCGATCGGTTTCTCGACACCCGACGCGCAGATCCCGTGGGGCCCGGCGTTCCTCGCGCCGATCGCCGAACGCGTGCGCCGCGAGGCCGGGCTGCCGGTGTCGTCCGCGTGGGGGATCGACACGCCGCAACTCGCGAACCGCGTGGTGGCTGAGGAGCAGCTCGATCTCGTGATGGTCGGCCGCGCGCATCTGGCCGACCCGCACTGGCCGTACTACGCGGCCAAGCAACTCGGCGTCGAGCGTCCGTCGTGGACGCTGCCCGCACCGTACGCGCACTGGCTCGAGCGTTACCGGAGCGCCGACAAGGTGGCCTGAGCGGGCGCGGCACCGGGGCGGCGCGCGCATCCCATGCGCCGCCGATCCGGCGCCGATGGATAGAATGGCGGTTCGCGCAGGCCGGTTGCCTGCGCGAACCGCCATTTTTTTCATTTCGACAGAGGTGCCATGGGCGCACATGTCCCGTCGTCTCCCGAGCCCACCGCACGGCCGCGCACGCAGCAGGTTTCCCGCGCCGTGCTGGTTGCGGCACTGCTGGTGATCGCGCTGTGGGTGATCCGCGATTTCATTCCCGCCATCGCGTGGGCCTGCGTGATCGCTATCGCGATGTGGCCGATGCTGAAGCGCTTCGAATCGCACCGGCTGTTCCGCAACCGCCCGACACTCATCGCGCTCGTCATCACGGCGGCGATCTCGTTGCTGGTCGTGCTGCCGGTGGCCGTCGCGGCGACCCAGGCGATCGGCCAGGTGCATGACCTGCGCGAGTGGCTGCGCACGATCCAGGACAACGGCATCCCGGTGCCGGACGTGGTTGCCCGGCTGCCTTACGGCGCGGCGCAGATCACCGAATGGTGGCAGGCCAACCTCGCCCATCCGCTGCATGCGGCCACCGCGATGCACGGCGTCAACAGCGAGAAATTCCTCGCGTTCGGCCGGCAGTTCGGCACCAAGCTCGCGCACGCGCTGCTCGAATTCGGCTTCATGCTCGTCACGCTGTTCGTGATCCTGCGCGCCGGCCACAAGCTGTCGGGGGCGCTGCTGCAGGGCGCACGGCGCGCGTTCGGGCGCAGCGGCGCGGAGCTGATCGAGCGGATGGTCGCGGCCGTGTTCGGCACGGTGACGGGGCTCGTCGTCGTCGGGCTCGGCGAGGGCGCGCTGCTCGGTATCGCGTATGCGCTGGCCGGCGTCCCGCATGCGGCGCTGCTCGGCCTCGTCACGGCCATCGCCGCGATGCTGCCGTTCTGCGCGCCCGTCGTGTTCTGCGGCGCCGCGCTCTGGCTGTTCGTGCAGGGCGCGACCATGTGGGCCATCGTCGTGGCCGTGCTCGGGTTCGTCGTCGTGTTCGTCGCCGAGCACTTCGTGCGGCCGGTGCTGATCGGCAGTTCCGCGCGGCTGCCGTTCCTGCTCGTGCTGTTCGGCATTCTCGGCGGCGCCGAGACGTTCGGCCTGATCGGGCTGTTCGTCGGCCCCGCGCTGATGACGGTGCTGACGATGCTGTGGGCCGAGTGGATTGCATGACGCTGCGCGCCGGGGCGGCGGCATGAAGCGGCGGTACCGATGCGTGTTCACGCGCGCATCGGCCGCCACGACGGACGCCGATCAGGCGGGTGCCGGAGCATGCAATGCAAGGATTCGGATAAAGATCTCTACATTTCTTTTCGATCCGGACCCAAAGGTCGAGTAGCATGGCGCTTTCGATCACGCCGGCATGGCGCAGCAGATTTCACCAAGCATGCGATTGATTACGATGTCCCGTCCCGCAGCGACGCTGTCGCTGGCCGCCAGCTGCCTGATGTTGCACGGTTGCGCGTGGTTCGACGCGTGGCTGCCATTCTCGTATTCGCGCACGCCGCTCGCGAGGGCCGCGTCGCGGCACGGCGCGACGCGCGCCGATGTCGTCCGGGCCGCCGGCAATCCGCGCAGTGTCTGGATGGTCCGCAGCGGCAACGGTGTCTGCTACAACTACTTCATCGAGCACGGCAACGATCACCGCGAGTATTTCGTCGTGTTCGACCGGGCCGGCGTCGTCACGCAATACGGCTTCGATTCCTGCATGAACGCCGACCGCAAGGGCACGCTCCAGCCGGGCAAGGCCGCGTCGCGCTAGCGCGGCGGCGGCCGTGCCCGCCTGCCGTCAGGCGATCGTGTCGACCACGCCGCCGTCCACCCGCAACGCGGCGCCCGTCGTCGCCGACGCGAGCGGCGAGCACACGTAGACCACCAGGTTCGCGACTTCCTCCGGCGTCGCCGGCCGCTGGATGATCGAGCTCGAGCGGTGGTTGCGCACGAAATCCACGGCCACGTCCTCGACACTGCGGCCGGTTTCGTCGGCCGTTTCCTTCAGCAGCGCCCGCACGCCGTCCGACATCGTCGGCCCCGGCAGCACCGAGTTGACCGTCACGTTCGTGCCGGCCGCGAGCTTCGCAAGGCCGCGGGCGATCGACAGCTGCGCGGTTTTCGTGAAACCGTAGTGAATCATGTCGACCGGGATGTTCAGGCCCGATTCCGACGAAATGAACACGATGCGCCCGGCATTGCGTTCGATCATCCCCTTCAGGTAATGCCGCGCGAGGCGCACGCCGGACATCACGTTCATCTGGAAGTAATGTTCCCATTCGGCGTCGTCGATGTCGAAGAACGCCTTCAGGCCGTAGATGCCCGCATTGTTGACGAGGATGTCGGCCGCGCTCGTGTGCTGCGTGACGCGCGCAACGCCGGCGGCATCGGACAGGTCGGCCGCGACGCCGTCGAAGTCTGCATCGGGGAGGGCGGCGCGCAGGTGTTTGAGCGCGGACTGCACCGATGCATCGCTGCGGCCATTGACGACGACGCGCGCGCCGGCGCGTGCGAGCCCTTCGGCGATCGCGAGCCCGATGCCGGCGGTGGAGGCGGTGACGACCGCGGTCTTGCCTTTCAGATCGATATGCATGTGCGTGACGGGAGAGGAATGAACGGAATCGCTGCGAGTGCCGCGGCGGACGGAATTCAAAGCTTAGGCGAAACGGCGCGATCCGGTATTGAAGCTGCAATCCGCCGATCCGGTTGCGCGGCGCCGCACAGTCTTGTACGGTGAGCGTTCGCCATCCGAACCGGGAGCCCGCCGCGTGAGCCGTACCGCCAACCGATCCGTCGTCCCGTCGCCGTTCTGGCGTGACGCCGCGCTGCCGTTCATCGAGGCGCGCACCGTCGACGACGGCCGCGCGATCTGTTACGCGAAGCACACGCACGACACGTTTTCGGTGGGCGCGATCGTCGGCGGCACGAGCACGTACGTGAACGGCCCGACGAACGCGCACGTCGGGCGCGGCGTGCTCGTGATCATCGATCCGGAACAGGTGCATGCGTGCAATCCGTACGGCCCCGACGCATGGGCGTACCGGATGGTCTATGTCGACGTGCCGTGGCTCGCGCGGCTTCAGCATGCGCTGGGCCGCGATCCGAACAGCGATTTTCACGGCTTTTCGCAGAAGTTGACGGAGCGGCACGACCTGTTCGCGCAATTTGGCGGCTTCTACCGCACGCTCGTCGCACCCGGCGTCGATCCGCTCGGCAAGGAGAGCGCGGCGGTCGAGTTCTTCACGGCGCTGCACGGCGCGCTCGATCGCGACCTGCCCGGCCCGCGCGCCGGGGACGACAACACCCGGCTCGCGCGCGCGGCCGACTACATCGCCGCGCATTGCCGCGAGGGCGTCACGCTCGATGCGATCTGCGCGGCGGCCGATCTGTCGCCGTCATACCTGATCCGCGCGTTCAACGCCCGCTACGGGATGACGCCGCATGCGTTCCTGATCGATCGCCGCGTGCAGTACGGCCGCACGGAGCTGCGCCGCGGCCGGCCGATCGCCGACGTCGCGCTGGACGCGGGCTTCGCCGACCAGGCGCATTTCCAGCGCGCGTTCCGGCGGATCGCGGCGGCGACGCCCGGTCAGTACCGCAGCGCGACGAGCTGAACGGCAAGCGCTACACGTCGAGCAGGAAGAGTGCGCTGCCCGCGAGCAGCAGCGCCATCAGCCGGTTGAACACGCGCATGTGCCGCGTGTTCGCGAGCCGGTGCCGCAGCGACGCGCCCGCATACGACCAGCACGCGATCGACGCGAAACAGATCACCAGATACAGCGCGGCGAACTGCCAGACCTGCGTGCGGTCGCCATCGGCCGCATAAGCGCCCATCGCGGCCACGCACGCGAGCCACGCCTTCGGATTCAGCCATTGCATCGCCGCGCCGGCCGCCGCCGACGGGCCGGCCACGTCCGGGTCGGCCGACAGCCGGCCGTCGTCGAGCGCGAGCCGCAGCGCCATATACAGCAGGAACGCGATCCCCGACCATTGCGTGACAGTGGTCAGCACCGGCCAGCGCGCGAGCGCCGCGTGCAGCCCGAGGCCGATCAGCAGGAACAGCGCGACGAAGCCGAGCGTCGCGCCGGCCGCATAGCGCAGGCTCGCGCCGAGGCCGTGGCGGGCGCCGGCACTGAGCGCGACGATGTTGACGGGGCCGGGGGTGATCGACGAGGCGAGCGCGAACGCGGCCATCGAAACCAGCATGCTCATTGGGTGTCTCCATGCGAAAGGTCGAAAGTCGCATCGAGACTACGGGCGCCGCGCGGGCCCGTATTGAAGAAAACTGCCCTCGTCGGGCGGCCGCGCGGCCGCCGTCAGTGCAGCGCGCTCGGCGCGTGCGCCGGCCGGGTCTCGTGCCGGTCGGCCGGGGGCAGCGGGCCCCCGGCGCAGGGTTTCGTCGAGACCGAGAAGCCGAACGTATTGATGCCGCCCGAGCACGCGACGAATACGCTGCCGCCGTGCATCTCGGCGACGGCCTTGACGATCGACAGCCCGAGCCCGTGGTTCTCCTTGCTGTTCGCGCGGGCTTCCTCGAGCCGGTAGAAGCGCTCGAACACGTGCGAACGCCGCGCCGGGTCGATCGGCTCGCCGGGGTTCGCGACGGACATTTCGACGAGCGTGTCGCGACGCACGATCGTCACGCTGACAGTCGCGCCGGGCGCCGAATGCTGGATCGCGTTGATCAGCAGGTTCGTCATCGCACGGCGGAACAGCGACGGATCGACGGCTGCGCGCGCATCGCCGTGCAGCTCGGCGCGCAACTGCGCTTCGTCGAGCGGGATTTCGAGGAAGTCGAGCATGCGCCGCACTTCGTCGGCGAGCGACACGTCCTTCAGGTCGGTCGCGCGTTCGCCGCGGTCGCTGCGCGACAGGAACAGCATGTCGTTGATGATCACGCGCAGCCGCTCGAATTCCTCGAGGTTCGACTGCAGCGTCCGCTCCATCCGCTCGACCGTGCGGTCGCGGCTGGTCAGCGCGACCTGGGTCTGGCCGATCAGGATGCTGACCGGCGTGCGCAGCTCGTGCGCGACGTCCGCGTTGAACGCCTCGAGCCGCGCGTAGGTTTGCTGGATGCGGTCGAGCGCACCGTTGAACGACGTGGCGAGGTCGCGCAGCTCGGGCGGCAGCGCGTCGGTCTGCAGCCGCTGGCGGCGGTTCGCGAGGCTGATCGCCGAGGCGTCCTGCGACAGCCGGTCGAGCGGCGCGAGCCCGAAGCGGGCCACCGCGCGGCTCAGCAGCAACGTGATGATCGTGGCGATCGTGATCAGCCCGGCGAGCGTCCAGCCGAAGCGGCGCAGCATCCGCTGCGTGCGCTCGCACGAGCTGGCGACGATCAGCTTCAGCGTCGGCCGCTCGCCGTTGCCGGCCACCATGACGGTCTTCGTCATCACGTCGTAGGTGCTGTGGTTCAACGCATAACGCTGGAACGCGCCGAACGGTGCGCCGACGGGCACGCCGTCGACGGGCGTGCCGAAGCGGAAATCCGGATTCGGGCTGTCGACCTGGTAGTGCGTCGAGCCGTCGGGCGGTTCGAGGTCGGCGAGCTTTTCCTGCATGAGACGCCCGCGCATGGCCGTGGTCGCATGCGACACGATCATCTCGGCGACCTTGGTGCGCGTATCGAGCGTCGCGCGCAGCTCGGCGAACAGCTGGCGCTCCATCATCACGAACAGCCCGCAGCCCACCAGCGTGAACACGAGCAGCGACACGATGCCGAACATCGCCGACAGCCGCAGGACGATCGAGCGTTTCATGCCGGCCTCTCGGTGTCGCCGTCCTCGCGCGCCTCGAGCACGTAGCCCATGCCGCGGATCGTGTGCAGCAGCTTGTCGGTGAACGGGCCGTCGAGTTTCGCGCGCAGGCGCTTGATCGCCGTTTCGACGACGTTCGCGTTGCTGTCGAAGTTCACGTCCCACACGAGTTCGGCGATGGTCGTCTTCGACAGCACCTCGCCGCTGCGCCGCGCGAGCACGCCGAGCAGCTGGAATTCCTGCGCGGTCAGGTCAAGGCGCGTGCCGTCGCGCGTGGCACGGCGGCCGATCAGGTCGACGCGCAGGTCGCCGATCGAGATCAGCGTCGATTCCTGCACGCGGGCGCGGCGCGTCAGCGCGCGCAGCCGCTCGATCAGCTCGAGGAACGAAAACGGCTTGGTCAGGTAGTCGTCGGCGCCGCCGCGCAAGCCCCGCACGCGGTCGTCGACGCGGTCGCGCGCGGTCAGCATGATGACGGGCGTCTGCTTCTGCGCGCGCAGTGCACGCAGCACGCCGAAGCCGTCCAGCTTCGGCAGCATCACGTCGAGCACGACCACGTCGTAGTCGAATTCGACGGCTTTCCACGCGCCGTCCTCGCCGTCGAGCGCGGTGTCGACGACCCAGCCTTCCTCGGTCAGGCCGCTCTTCAGGTATTCAACGACTTTCGGTTCGTCTTCGACGATCAGGACTTTCATGTTCGAATCCGTTGTCCGGGTAATCCGGTTAAGGGCTGGGGCGCGCCGCGGCCGGGGCTGGCACCGGCGCTGCCGTGGCGACCTCGGCCGGCGCGGGGTCGCCCGCGGCTTGGCCATCCCAGCCGCCGCCCAGCGCCTTCGCGAGAAACACGACGAGCGCCGCGCGCTGGCCCTGGATCTGCACGGCCTGCCGCTCGCTCGTCAGCAATTGCTGCTGGGCCGTCAGCACGTCGATGAACGGCGTCAGGCCGCCCGCGTAGCGATCCTGCGCGAGCGACACGAGCTTGCGCGCGTCGTCGACGGCCGCGGCGGCCTGCTGCGCGGCGTCGGCGAGCACCGACAGTCCCGTGACCGCATTCTGCACCTCCTGGAACGCGGTGAGTACGGTCTGCCGGTAGCTGGCCTGCGCGGCGACATAGCCGGCCTGCGCGAAATCGACGCCGGCCTTCAGCTTGCCGCCTTCGAACAGCGGCTGGCTGAGCGACCCGCCGACCGACCACAGCAACGCCGGCACGGTGAACAGGCCGGCGAAGCGCGTCGCGTCCCAGCCGATATCGGGCGACAGCGTGATGCGCGGGAAATACGCGGCGCGCGCGACGCCGATCTGCGCATTCGCGGCGGCCATCGCGCGCTCGGCCGACGCGACGTCGGGGCGCCGCTGCAGCACGTCGCTCGGCAGACCGGTCGGCAGCGCCGGCGCGTTGATCGGCACGACGCGCGGCGCGATCGAGAACGCGGGGGCCGGCGTGCCGACCAGCGTCGCGATCGCGGTCTCGACCTGCACGCGCTGCTGGAGCAGCAACTGCGCCTGCGTGCGCGTTGCGTCGAGCTGCGCGCGCTGCTGCAGCAGGTCGAGGCCCGACACCGCACCGAGGTCGTGGCGCGCGCTCACGTAGTCGAGCGCCTTCTGCTGGAGGTCGATCGAGCGCTTGACGACGTCGATCTCGGTGTCGAATTCGCGCAGCGCGAAATAGCTCGACGCGAGATTGGCGGTCAGCACCAGGCGCGCGTTCGCGAAATCGTCGCCGGCCTGCGCGGTGGTCGCCTGCGCCGATTCGACGCTGCGCCGCACGCGGCCGAACAGGTCGAGTTCGTAGCTGACGGCCGCGCCGACCTGGATCTCGTTCTGCACGGTCGACATGCTTTTCGTCGCGTAGTTGGTCTGCGGCCGGTCGGCGGAGATCTTGAAGCGCTGGCCGCTCGCGTTCAGGCCGACGGCCGGATACTGCGCCGACGCGACCGACGCGAGGGTCGCCTTCGCCTGGTCGTAGCGCGCGGCGACGGCTTTCAGGTTCTGGTTGTTGCGCAGCGCGTCGGCTTCCAGCGCATCGAGCTGCGGATCGCCGAACGCGGTCCACCATGCCGGGTCGAGCGGCGCGCGGGCCGGCGCGGCCGGATGCCAGTACGCATCCGCCGGGTCGAGCCGCCACGCGGCCGGCGTGTCGACAGCGGGCCGTCTGTAATCGGGGCCGACCGTGCAGCCGGCGAGCGCGGCGGCCAGCGCAACCGACGTGATGGAGACGGCGGCAGGCCGCCGGCGGACGCGCAGCGCGATCACGACTTCGCCTCCGCGGCGCCGGAGGCCGGCTTCGCGGCCGGCGCCGTGACGATCACCGGGTCGCCGTTCGCGAGCGCGTCGCTCGGGTTCGTGACCAGGCGGTCGTTCGGCGTGAGCGGGCCGTCGACTTCGAGCGTCTGCCCGATCGTGCGCACGACCGTCACCTGCTTCAGCCGCACCCGGCCGTTCGCATCGACGGTGGCGACCGTCGGGCCCTCGGCGCGGAACAGCAACGTATTGGCCGGCACCTGCAGGCGGCCGACCGGCGTCATCGGCAACGTCGCCTGCACGTACGCGCCGGGCAGCAGCTTGCCGTCCGGGTTCGGCAGCGTGATCTCGATCTGCAGCGAGCGCGTCGCGACGTCGATCGCCTCGGACGTGCGCGTGACCGTCCCGTCGAAGGTCCGGCCCGGCAGCTCGGCCTGCGCGACGCTCACGTGCTGGCCGACCTTCACCTGCTGCGCGTACGCCTGCGGCACCTGCACGTAGAGGCGCAGCCGGTCGGCCTGCACGACCGTGAACAGCGAGCGGCCCGCGTTGCCGGAGCTGACGAGATCGCCCACGTCGACGTTGCGCTGCGTGACGATCCCGTCGATCGGCGCGGCGATCCGCTGGAAGCCTTTCAGCTCGGTGAGGCGGCGCATGTTCGCATCGGCCGCCGCGAGGTTCGCGGTGCCCTGGTTGAACGCGCCTTGCCGGTCGTCGAGTTCCTGCTGCGAGACGGCATCGCGCTGGCGCAATTGCTGCGCGCGGTCGAACGACGTCTTCGCGAGCGCGAGCGCGGCTTGCGCCTGCTGGCGCTGCGCGGTGGCCTGCGCGAGTTCCTGGTTCAGCTCGGGCGTGTCGAGTTCGGCAAGCGTCTGGCCCTGCTTCACGTGCGCGCCGATGTCGGCCTGCCAGCGCAGCACGTAGCCGCTCGCGCGGGCGTAGATCGGCGCCTCGACGAAACCGCGCAGCGTGCCGGGCAGCGTCAGCTTGCCGCCGGTGGCCGCATCGACCGGATGCGCGACGGTCACGTACTGGCGCGTGTTCTGCTCGGCGACCGCGTCGAGCCGGTTGTGGTTCAGCACGTTGACGACGACCGTGCGCGCCGCGCCGGCGGCCAGCAGCACGCCGATCACGACCAGGACGATTTTCCCGCGTCGCGACACCGACGACCGTGTCGGCAGGTGCATGCCGTGTTCGTCCACCTGGATGCCGACCGCGCTGTGATGTTTCTCTTCCATGAATTCAACCAAATCAACCGGGTAGTGGGACGAAAGTCAGTGGCCGGCCTGGCGCGCACGCCGGCGGGCCAGCCGCGCATGCACGCCGCCGAACACCAGCGGCACGAACAGCAGGGTCGACACGGTCGCGAACAGCAGCCCGCCGATCACCGCGCGGCCGAGCGGCGCATTCTGCTCGGCGCCTTCGCCGAGGCCGAGCGCCATCGGCACCATCCCGATGATCATCGCGAGCGCCGTCATCAGCACCGGCCGGATCCGTGTCGCGCCGGCTTCCAGCGCGGCCGTGAGCGGCGGCGCGCCGTCCGCGAGGCGCTGGCGCGCGAACGACACGACCAGGATGCTGTTCGCGGTCGCGACGCCCACCGTCATGATCGCGCCCGTCAGCGCGGGCACGCTCAGGTGCGTGCCGGTGATGAACAGCATCCAGACGATGCCGGCGAGCGCGGCCGGCATCGCGCTGATGATGATCAGCGGGTCGAGCCACGACTGGAAATTGACGACGATCAGCAGGTAGACCAGCACGATCGCCATCGCGACGCCCGCGCCGAGGCCGATATACGACGTGCGCATCGTCTCGATCTGGCCGCGCATCGTCAGCTCGGTGCCGCGCGGCAGCGTCGCGCGCGCACCGGACACGATGCGGTCGATCTCGCCGGCCACCGCGCCGAGGTCGCGGCCTTCGACACTCACGTACACGTCGATCGCCGGGCGGATGTTGTAGTGCGTGATCACGGCCGGGTTCGCGGTGCTGCGCACCTGCACGAGGTTGCCGAGCAGTTGCAGCGGCATGCCCGTGCGGCCGCTCGCCGAGATCGGCGTGCCGAGCAGGTCGTCGACCGACGAAATGTTGTATTGCGGGGTCTGGATCTGCAGCGGGTACTGGACCCCGGTGCGCGGGTTGATCCAGAACGACGGCGTGGTCTGAGAACTGCCGGACAGCGAGATCAGCATGTTCTGCGCGACGTTCTGCGCGGAGAGATTGAGCTGCTGCATGCGCGTACGGTCCATGTCGGCCAGCAGGGTCGGTTCGTCGTTACGTTGCAGCACGTGCACGTCGACGGCGCCGGGGATTTGCCTGACCTTTTTCATCAGGCTGCTCGCGATAGTCATGTTACTCGCGAGATCGTTGCCGAGCACCTGCAGGTCGATCGCGGCCGGTTGGCCGAAGTTGA
The DNA here is from genome assembly GCF_002223155.1 of Burkholderia sp. AU31652. Lineage (NCBI taxonomy): Bacteria > Pseudomonadati > Pseudomonadota > Betaproteobacteria > Burkholderiales > Burkholderiaceae > Burkholderia > Burkholderia sp. AU31652. The sequence goes on from NZ_NKFG01000005.1 coordinate 1,535,103, forward strand.
GGATCTGCGTGATGATGTCCGACGGCTGGAAGAAGAACTCGACGCCCGGGAAGCGCTCGGGCAGCACTTGGCGCAGCGTCTGCACGTAGTGCTGGGTCGCGCGGTGGCCGGGCTTCAGCGCGATCAGCAGCTCGCCGTCGAGCGTGCCGATCGTGCCCGCGTTGCTGTACGACAGGTTGATGCCGCTCACCGGCAGGCCGAGGTTGTCGACGATCGCGCCGAGTTCGTCAGGCGGCACGGTTTGGCGGATCACGCGCTCGACCTGGTCGGCGAGGCGCGCGGTTTCCTCGATCCGGTAGCCGGTCGGCGCGCGCATGTGCAGCCGGATGTTGCCGGAATCCGCATTCGGGAAGAAGTCGCGGCCGAGCACGAACACGAGGCCCGTCGACAGCACGCAGAAGCCGAGGAAGCACATCGCGTAGAAGCGGCGGCGCACCAGCAGGATGCTGAGCAGCACGATGTACCACGCGCGCAGCCGCTCGAACGCCGCGTTGAACGCATGATGGATGCGCGCGAAGCGTGACGTCGCATGGCCGGCGCCGGTGCCCGCCTGCTGCGCGCGGAACAGCAGCATCGCGAGCGTCGGCACCAGCGTGCGCGACAGCACGTACGACGCGAGCATCGCGAACACGACCGCTTCCGCGAGCGGCACGAACAGGAAGCGCGCGACGCCCGTCAGGAAGAACATCGGCACGAACACGATACAGATGCACAGCGTCGACACGAACGCGGGCACCGCGATCTCGCCGGCGCCTTCGAGGATCGCGTCGTGCAGGTTCGTGCCGAGATGCAGGTGCCGCTCGATGTTCTCGATCGTCACCGTTGCATCGTCCACCAGGATCCCGACCGCGAGCGCGAGCCCGCCGAGCGTCATGATGTTGATGGTCTCGCCGAGCGCGGACAGCGCGATCAGCGACGTGAAGATCGACAGCGGAATCGAGATCGCGATGATCAGCGTGCTGCGCCAGTTGCCCAGGAACAGCAGGATCATCATCGCGGTCAGCACGGCGGCGATCAGCGCCTCGTGGATCACACCCTGGACGGCCGCGTTGACGAACACCGACTGGTCGAACAGCGGCGTGATCGTGAGCCCTTCGGGCAGCGTCGGGATCACCTTCGGCAGCAGCGCCTTCAGGTCCGACACGACCTTGAGCGTCGACGCATCGCCGCTTTTCAGGATCGAGATGAGCACGCCGCGCTGGCCGTTCTGGCGCACGACGTTGGTCTGCGGCGCGAAGCCGTCGCGCACCGACGCCACCTCGCGCAGGTAGGTGGTCGCGCCGTTGATGGTCTGGACCGGCAGGCTGCTGATGTCGGCGACGGTGTCGGCCGAGGCGTTCGTGTCAATCCGGTATTCGGTCTGGCCCATCTTCGCGGTGCCGGTCGGCAGCACGAGGTTCTGCGCGTTGACCGCGTTGACGATGTCGGCGGGCGTGAGCCCCTTCGCCTGCAGCGCTTGCGGATCGAGGTCGATCGCGACCACGCGCGTGCGGCCGCCGTACGGGAACGGGATCTGCACGCCCGGCACCGTGATCAGCTGCGGGCGCAGGAAGTTGAGCGCGATGTCGGCGAGCGACTGTTCGCTGAGCGTCTTGCTCGACAGCCCGAGCTGGATCACCGGGATGCTCGACGCCGAATAGGTGATCACGAGCGGCGGCGTCGCGCCTTGCGGCATCTGCCGCACGATCGCCTGCGCGGACGAGACCGTCTGCGCGATCGCCGTCTGCACGTTCGCGCCCGGCTGCAGGAACACCTTCACGACCGCGATGCCGGGCAACGACGTCGATTCGACGTGCTGGATGTTGTTGACGGTCGTCGTCAGGATCCGCTCATGCACGGACGTGATGCGGTTCGTCATCTCGGTCGCGGAGAAGCCGCTGTAATTCCAGATGACGCTGATCACGGGAATGTTGATCGCGGGCAGCACGTCGACCGGCGTGCGCATCAGCGCAAGCGGGGTGGCCAGCACGATCATGATGGCCATCACGATGAACGTGTAGGGGCGCTTGAGCGCGAGATTGACGATCCACATGGAGGCAGCGGGACGGGCGGTGATCAGGCGTGGGTAAAGGGCACCCGAATGATAGGCGTCGGCGTGGAACGGGTTACTGTCGCGAAACTGGCGGAATTGTCAGGTCGGGGCGGGGCGGCCGATTGCCGATTCAGCAGAGGAAACGCCGCGCGGCGCGACGGCCGGAAAACGGTCGCGATACCGGATGGGCGCGCTGCTTCGATGGCGATTCCGTTCATCGGCCCGCGCTCAGATCTGCTCCATCCCGACACGCGCGAGCGCCCCGAGATCGACGACGTCGATCTGGTTGTACGCGAGCCGCAGCGCACCAAGCTTCTCGAGCTGCTGCAGCGCCTGGTTGATGCGCTGTCGCGATACGCCGACGAGCATCCCCAGTTCCTCCTGCGAGATCGACAGCGACGGGCCGGTGTCCGGGTACAGGTCTGGGTTGAAGAGTTGGGCGAGCGCCTGCGCGACGCGCGCATCGACGTCGAGCAGCCGGCTGTTCTGGATCGACGCGATGAATTCGCCCATCCGGTTGTTCAACTGGTGGATCACGAAACGCGTGAACGGCAGGCTCGTGTCGAGCAACGCGTGGAACGTGTCGACCGGCACGAACAGCACGGTCGAGCGCTGGATCGCGACGACCTCGTACTTGCGCAGCTCGCGCTTGATCACGCTGCCTTCGCCGAACCAGCCGCCCGACGGCACGCCGGAGAACGTGCAGCCGCGCCCGGACGCATTGAAGATCGCGAGCTTCAGCAGCCCGCGGTGCACGCCGATCCAGTATTCGGATGGCGCGAGCCGATGGGCGATCACATCGCCGGCCTCGCACTGCTCGACGCGCGACTGCGCGAGCACGAGCGCCTGGTGCTCGGGCGCGAGCGTGCGGAACCACGCGCACTGGCCGAACAGCGTGGCCAGCGCCGGCAGCGGGCCCGGTTCGGAAAGGGTGTCGGCCGGGGCGGCGGGCGCGTCGGGCGAGGCAACGAGAGGGTCGTGCATGGGTGCGGGTTTGCGAGGATAGGGATAACGCGCAGCGCGTGAAAGGCACTCTGTCGTTTCGATGACAGACCGCTCACAATAGTGCCCGTTAGGCTGTCGGCAATTGAACCACATCAAAACGATCCGGGGTGGATGCGCCCCGGTCGACAGGACACGGGAGACAGGATCATGACGCAGATGTTCGAGGCCGGGCTCGGCCGCCGCGACGCGAATTACGTGCCGCTCACCCCGATCGACTTCCTGGTCAGGACGGCCGAAGTCTACGGCGAGCGCCTCGCGATCGTGCACGGCGACGTGCGCCGCACGTGGGGCGAGACCTACACGCGCGCGAAGCAACTGGCGAGCGCGCTCGCGCGGCTCGGCGTCGAGCGCGGCGACACGGTCGCGGCGATGCTGCCGAACATTCCGGCGATGGTCGAGGCGCACTTCGGCGTGCCGATGGCCGGCGCGGTGCTGAACACGATCAACACGCGGCTCGACGTGTCGTCGGTGCTGTTCATGCTGCGTCATGGCGAGGCGAAGGTGCTGATCGTCGACACCGAATACGCGGAGTTCGCGCATCGCGCGGCGCTCGAGGTGCCGGGCCTGAAGATCGTCAGCGTGGCCGATGCGATGCCGGCCGATCCCGCGCGCTTCGCGGGCGCGACCGACTACGAGGCGCTCGTCGCGAGCGGCGACGCCGACTACGCGTGGACGCCGCCCGCCGACGAATGGGAGGCGATCGCGCTGAACTACACGTCCGGCACGACCGGCGACCCGAAGGGCGTCGTCTACCACCATCGCGGCGCGTATCTCGCGGCCGTCAGCAACCTCCTCGAATGGGACATGCCGAAGCACGCCGTCTACCTGTGGACGCTGCCGATGTTCCACTGCAACGGCTGGTGCTTCCCGTGGGCCGTCGCGGCGCGCGCGGGCGTGAACGTCTGCCTGCGCAAGTTCGATGCGAAGACGGTGTTCGACCTGATCCGCCGCGAACGCATCACGCACTATTGCGGCGCGCCGATCGTGCAGAGCGCGATCGCGAACGCACCGGCCGAATTCCGTGAAGGCATCGACCACACGGTGCACGCGATGGTCGCGGGCGCGGCGCCCGCGCCGGCCGTGATCGCGAAGATGAAGGAGATCGGCTTCGACCTGCTGCACGTGTACGGACTGACCGAGGTCTACGGCCCGGCGACCGTCTGCGCGAAGCAGTCGCACTGGGAGGCACTGAGCGACGACGAGCGCGCGCGGCTCAACGCGCGCCAGGGCGTGCGCTATCACCTGGAGGCGGGCGCGACGGTGCTCGATCCCGACACGATGGCGCCGGTGCCGGCCGACGGCGAGACGCTCGGCGAGATCATGTTCCGCGGCAACATCTGCATGAAGGGCTACCTGAAGAACCCGAAGGCGACCGACGACGCGTTCCACGGCGGCTGGTTCCATACCGGCGATCTCGCGGTGCTGATGCCGGACGGCTATATCCGGATCAAGGATCGCAAGAAGGACATCATCATCTCGGGCGGCGAGAACATCTCGAGCATCGAGGTCGAGGATGCGCTGTACCGGCATCCCGCGGTGGCGGTCGCGGCCGTCGTCGCGATGCCCGACCCGAAGTGGGGCGAGGTGCCGTGCGCGTTCGTCGAGCTGCGCGAAGGCGCGAGCGTGACCGAGGCGGAGATCGTCGCGCATTGCAAGGCGCTGCTCGCGGGCTTCAAGGTGCCGAAGGCCGTGCGGTTCGGCGAACTGCCGAAGACGTCGACCGGCAAGATCCAGAAGTTCCAGCTGCGCAATGCGGTGGGGTCGGACAAGGCGATCGATCTGGCGGGCGACGACAAGAAGTAGGCGATGGGCCGGCCGTTCTCCGTCACGCCTTCCGTTCGAGCCGGAACACGCTGACCGCGTCCGACAGATGCGCAGCCTGGTCGCGCAGCGCGACGGCCGCGCGTTCGGCATCCGAGATCAGCATCGCGTTCTGCTGCGTCGCGTCGCCGATCTGCGTGACGGCCAGGTTCACCTGCTCGATACCGGTCGACTGTTCGCGCGACGCGGCGCTGATCTCGCCGATCAGCGTGCGGACCTGGTCGACGCGCGCGACGATGTCGCGCATCGTGCCGCGTGCGGCCTCCGCGATCCGGTAGCCCTGTTCGACGGTCGTCGACGATTCGGCGCTCAGCGCGTCGATCTCCTTGACCGCGGCCGCGCTGCGCTGCGCGAGCGCGCGCACCTCGGCCGCGACCACCGCGAAGCCCTTGCCGTGTTCGCCCGCGCGCGCGGCCTCGACGGCCGCGTTCAGCGCCAGGATGTTGGTCTGGAACGCGATGCCTTCGATCGCGCCCGTGATCTCGGCGATCCGGCGCGTTGCGCGGCCGATGTCGTCCATCGTCGCGACCACGCGCTGCACCGCGGCGTCGCCGTTCGTCGCGGCGGCCGACGCGTCCGCGACCAGCGCATTGGCTTGCGCCGCGTGCTCGGCACTCTGCTGCACGGCGGCGGTGATCTGTTCCATGCTGGCGGCCGTCTGTTCGACGCTGCTCGCCTGCGTCGCGATCCGCGCGGCGATGTCGCTGCTGCCGGCGGCAATGTCGACCGTGCCGCGCGCGATGTCCGCGGAGCTGTTGCGCACCTGCGCGACGATCCGCGCGAGGCCGTCGCCGATCCCGTCGACCGCCTGCACGAGCCGGCCGATCTCGTCGTCGCCGGCCTGGCCGCGGGTGGCCGCGCCATCGCGGATGCGCACGCTGAGATCGCCCGCCGCATAGCGTTCGGACGCCCGTGCCGCCGCATCGAGCGGCCGGCTCACGACGCGGCGCACCACGATGACGAACAGCGTCGCGAACGCCGCGACGAGCACCGCGCCGATCATCAGGAAGCGGTTGCGGGTGGCGCGCATGGTGGCGAGCAGTTCGTCGTCGAGCGCGATGCCGCCGACGAGCCACTGCCACTGCGGAATCGTCGTGAACGACACGAATTTCGCGGTCGGGCCGCCGTCGTGCGCGGCCGGGTCGGTCGACGTGTACGCGAGCCGCCCCTGGCCGGTTGCGAGCATCTGCGCGTACGGCGCGCGCGTGTCGTCGGCCCGCTGGCCGTCGGCATCCGGATGCACGACGAAGGTGCCGCGCGACGGGCCCTGCGACGCATCGAGCACGAAGTAGTAGCCGTTGTCGCCGATCTTCAGCGAGCGGATGCCGTCCTCGACGAGCTTGAGCTCGGCGCCGATGTCGAGGCCGACGAACAGCGCGCCGATCACGCGGCCGGTCGCATCGGTCACCGGCTTGTACTGCGTGATGTACGGCCGGCCGAACAGCTTCGCGAGGCCCGTGTAGCTGCGTCCGGCGACGAGCGGTGCGTACGCGGGGCCGGCACGGTCGAGTTTCGTCCCGACGGCACGCGCGCCGTCCTGCTTCTTCAGCGATGTCGTGATGCGCACGAAATCGTCGCCGTCGCGCGCGAAGATCGTCGCGATCGCGCCGCTTTTCTTCAGGAACTGGTCGGGAATCGAATAGTCGAGGTCGAGCGGCTGGCCGCCCGCGAGCAGGGTCGGCGCGGCGACGCCGCCGATGTCGACGGTACGCGTCGGGTCGAGCGAGAAATCGGGCGGCAGGAAGCTCGCGAACAGCGACATCGAGCGGTTGGCTTCGGCCGACAGCGCCTTGTCGAACAGGTCGACCATCGCGCGGATCGACTGTTCCTTGTCGACGATCCGCATGTGGGCTTCTTCAGCCAGCTGCTGGCCGGCGAAATGAGCGAGCGTCCACGCGAACACGGTAAACAGCACGGCGACGAGTGCGCACGCCAGCGCCGCGAGACGCGCGCCGACGCTCACCCGGCCCAATTGAGTCAATCTCATGGAACATCCTGAGTGGGGAGGGAGAGGAGGCGGAACGCACGCGTCACCGCTAGTCGACCGGTTAATACGGCAACTTCGGCGAAATCTTTAGCGGCGCGTGGTCGATGGCGGCGCCGGCCGGCGCTGACGTTGCGCGGATGGGCGAAGAGAAGCGGGTGTCAGTGCGTCACGAGCCACGCGATCGCGAGATACCGCGCGACTTTCGCGACGGTCACGATCGCGAGGAACGACGGCAGCGGCTCGCGCAGCACACCGGCGATCATCGTCAGCGGATCGCCGATCACGGGCGCCCAGCTCAGCAGCAGCGACCAGCGGCCGTAGCGCGCATACCAGCGCTCGGCGCGTGCAAGTGCGGCGGGCTTGACGGGAAACCACCGGCGTTCGCGGAAGTGCTCGATGCCGCGCCCGAGCGCCCAGTTGATCACGGAGCCGGCGACGTTGCCGATGCTCGCGACGAGCACCAGCGCCCACACGGGTTCGCGCCCGGCGAGCAGCAGGCCGGCGAGCACGGCTTCGGACTGGAGCGGAAACAGGGTCGCGGCGACCATCGACACGGCGAACAGGCCGCCGTAAGTGAGCAATTCGGACATCGCGCGATTGTACCGGGCGCGCACCGGCCAATCCGGGGCACCGGGTCACACGGTCATGCGGCGTCGGCCGTGCCGAACAGCAGGTGCGAGATCAGCGACTTGTCGACGGGTTCGTCGTTGAGCGTGCTGGCCAGCAGTTCGCCCGCCAGCTGCTGCGGCGAAAACACCATGTCGGGCTTCAGCAGGCGCAGCCGTTCGAGGTTGCGCTGCTGGTTCACGAGCGCGACCGTGCGCACCGACGATGCGATCTCGCGGATCGCGAGGATGATGAACGCGTTTTCGGCATCGTCGGAGCGCAGCGCGAGCACCGCACGCGCGGTCGCCGCGCCGGCGCGTTCCAGCACCGCGTGGTCGGTCGCATCGCCGACGATCAGGTCGGTCGCGGCCGGATAGTTGTGCTCGACGCCGGCCGGCACGACGACGGTCACCGCGTAGCCGCGCTTGCGCAGCCCGTCGTGCACGGCATGCGCGACGGGTGTCGCGCCGACGATCAGGTAATGATGCTTGCGGATCACGTTCGAAATGCCTCCCTTGACGATCCGTTTCAGATTGCCGCCGATCACGGGCCCGACGACCGCGCTGATCGACGTCGCGAACACCGTGATGCCGAGCACGATCACCGACGCGGTGAACAGGCGGGCGGTCGGCGCGTGCGGGACGATGTCGCCGTAGCCCACCGTCGACATCGACACGATCGAGAAATAGACGGCCGTGGCGAGATCGTGGACGGGCGGCGTGAATTCGTCGCCGAGATACAGCACGCCGAAGGTCGCGTAGATCAGCAGCGACACGATGCTCAGCAACGCGAACAGGCTGCTCGCGGCGACGCTCGCGCGGTCGAAGTGCCGCCAGTAGTACAGCAGCGCGACGGCCAGCACGGCCGTATAGACGAACACCGCGTGGCTGCGATAGCCGCCGAGCACGCTGATCGCGGCGGCCGCGACCAGCAGCAGGATCGACAGCACCCACGCGACGCGGGCGCGCAGCACGATGCCGATGGCCATCGTCGCGAGGCCGGCCGCGACGACCACTTGCGGCAACACGACGAGCCCGGCGTTGTCGACGAGGTTCAGCGCATCGGCGAGCCACGCGTGATGCACGCCGAGCCGGGCATGCTCGACGACGGGGCGCAGCACCATGAGCGCGTCGAGCGCGAGGAGGAGAGCGAGATACCAGTGCAGGCCGATCGGCGCGAACAGGCGCCGCAGGCGGGAAGTGAGAAGCTTCATCCAGTCGCCCGGCTGGCCGGGCATGTCCAACGAAACAGCCGCTACCCTAAAGCATTCGGCGCTCGGCTGCTTTTTCGAGGGGCGTTGCGGCGGCCGCGATGAAGCCGGCCGCCCGGCCGCGTTCAGTTCCAGCCGACCATGATCGCGCCCATGCCGACGAGCAGGCCACCCGTCACGCGGTTCATCGCGCGCATCCGCGCGGGCCGCTGCAGCGCGCGGCTCAGCCGGTGCGAGAACAGCGCCATCGACGCGACGCCGCCCGCGAACAGCACCGCGAACGTCGCCGCGAGCAGCAGGTACTGCTGGTTCAGGTTCCAGTCGGCGTTGGGGCTGATGAACTGCGGGAAGAATGACGGGAAGAACAGCAGCGTCTTCGGATTGAGGCCCGAGGTTGCCACGCCGCGCCAGAACAGCGCGCGGTGCGAGTCGGTGTCCGGCGTGGCCGGTCCGGCCGGGCCGGCCGAGGCGGCGGGTGCGCCGGCCGGCGTGCGGCTGAGCCATTGCTTGCAGCCGAGCCAGACGAGGTAGGCCGCGCCGGCCCAGCGCAGCACGGTCAGCGCGCGCTCGTCGAGATGCACGAGCGAATTCAGGCACAGCGCGGTCAGCGCGAGTTGCAGCAGCACGGCGAGCGTGCCGCCCCAGACGCACGGCAGCGCGCGGCGCCAGCCGGCGCGTAGCGCCTGGTTCATGGTGAGGAGGTTGACGGGGCCGGGGGCGTAGACGAGAACGGCGGAAGCCGCGAGAAACGACAGGTAAAGCCTGAACGACATGACGGGTAGGGCAGGAACAGGATCACGGGCGCCGAGGCCGCGCGGCCGGATAGGCGCGCGGACGGCGGGGAATCGCATGCCTGCCGGCCGGCACCGCAACTCGTGATTGCGGCTGTGCGTCCCGGTGCGAAGGGGTTGTCGCGGGGAACGTGCCGGACAGCAGGCATGGGTAAAAATATATCAAGGGGCCGGATTAAAAGGCTTCCGCTTTTCCACACAAACCGACACAAATCCGGAATGTCGTTCAGATAGAATCCCGGTTTTCAGTAGAAGATTCTTTTTGCCATGGCCACACGTGAACGCTCGCCGAAAACGCTCGACAGCCAGGACCGCAAGATCCTCGGTGCACTGCAGAAAAATGCGCGTCTGTCGAACGCCGAACTGGCCGAACAGATCGGCATGTCGACCACCGCGTGCTGGAACCGCACGCGGCAGCTCGAGGTGGACGGCTACATCGACGGTTACGTCGCGCTCGTCAATCAGCGCAAGCTGGGCTATGCGGACATCGTGATCCTCGAAGTCACGCTCGATCGCCACGAGGACGACGCGCTTGCGCGCTTCGGCGAGGAACTCGCCGCGCTGCCCGAGGTGCTCGAGGCGTATCTCGTGTCGGGCGAGTACGACTACTGGATCAAGGTCGCGGTGGATGGCACGGCCGGTTACGAGCGGTTCCTGCGCGAAAAGCTGTACAAGATTTCGAGCATCCGTCACAGCCGCTCGATGTTCGCGCTGCGCTGCATGAAGGACGTGCCGTCGATTCAGGTGTGATGGGGGCGGGGAGGCGTGTGCGGCCGTCGTTGAAACGACGGCGCATGAGGCTGCGCGTTTGCGCGGAGCAAGCCGGCAATCGGGAGAGGGGGCAGGCGTGAGGCGGGGTTCGGCGCCCGGGCCTGCAACGCGGATGAATCTTCCGCTCGCGATGATCCGGCGGACTCACGCGCCGGCGAGATAGCAGCTGCCTGCCCGGGCAACCGGCAGACAAAACCGCGCCGAGGTTGATCGCGGCGCCGGCGTCGGCTTTAAAGCAACTTCAAGGCGACTTCAACGCGCGCCTGAAACACGGCGCGCATCCAACGGGATCACCCGGCCTGTTTCTGACGACTTGCCTTGCAATCCGTTGCCCGACGCGGCGGCCTCATGGCGCGCGTCCGGGCAAGCGGATCAGGCAGGGTATCGTCGGGCCAACCGGCTGGCGGCCGGCCATTCCGCGCTCAGCGCGGCAGGCGTGCGTGTGCTTCAGCGATGACTTCGCAGTTCTCGAGGTGGAGTGCCCAAGCTTCTGCAATCAGCTCGCCCATACGTGCGAGCCAGCCAGCGGATTCGGTGGAACGGTCGGAGGTGTTAGACGTTTGCATGACGAAGCCCCATATAGGTGGCGAGTTAGGGATAACCCTAATCATAGCGAAACACCTCCGCTTTGTGAAATGCGATTTCGTTATATGAGAATTCCTGACAGTTTATGTTGCCGCGATGCAACATGAATGGCGGTCGCACACGGCTTCATAGCGATGTCATTTAGTACGGCCATCCCGCCCCGGAAAGGCCTGGCGCGCAGGCGTGGCGAGGCTGCGCCTCGCGGCGCGGTCTGGCGGAGGGAAGAAGAGAAAAAAGAGGACGGCTATCCGCCGATCCACCCGAACCGCCACGACAGCCGTCGCGTCGCGGCGAGCAGCGCCTGCGCGAGCTCGCTGTCGGGCCCGCGCGGGAAGCCGCGCGACGAGCCGATGATCGCGATCACGAGCCGGATGCTGCCGGTGTGATCGAACACGGGCGCGGCGACCGTCCCGATGCCCGGCACCGGCGCGTCGAATGCGAAATCGAGTTCGTCCGCGCGGATCGTCGCGAGCCGCGCGCGGAAGGCCGCGTCGACCGGCGCGGCGGCGCGGCCCGCGAGGCGCACGGGCTCGTTGGCGAGCAGGTCGGCCAGCACGTCGTCGGACATGCCGGCCGCGAAGATCCGTCCGATCGCCGTATTGACGAGCGACATCACCGTGCCGACCTGCAGGCTCACGTGCTGCGGTCGTGCCGATTCCTCCAGGCGGATTACCGTGGGGCCGAGCGGCCCGAGCGTCGCGGCCGCGACGCTCATGTCGGTCGCGCCGGCCAGCGCGACGATCTCGGCTTCCGAGTCGCGCGTCGGCGACACGCGCTGCATCGCGATCAGGCCGAGTGCCTGCCCGAGCGGGCCGCCGCCGAAGCAGCCGGCGTCGTCGCGGCTCAGCAGGCCGATCTTCTGCAGGCTGACGAGATGCGGAAAGGCCTTCGCGGCCGGCATGCCGGCGGCCGCCGCGAGATCGCGCAGCGGCAGCGCGCGGCCCGCCGACACCAGCGCGAGCAGCAGCTCGCCGGTGCTGTCGAGCGCATTGATCCCGCGCTGCGCTTTCGCATCGTCGGCCAGTGCGGGCGGCACGCGCGGGGCGGTCGGCGCCGAGGTGGAAGCCGGCGGAGGCGCATCGTGCGCCGCGCCGAGCGATGCGGTTGCCTGAAGAGCCGCGTCGCGTAACGCCGCCGCGATCGGGCCGTCCCAGTCGACGTCGATCGAGCCCGTCGAACCGATCACCGTCAACGCGAGTTGCAGCGTGCCTTGCGCGTCGAACACCGGCACGCACATCGCGCTGACGCCGGGGCTCGGCAGGTCGACGCCGCGCTCGATACCGCGTGCGCGGATCGCGTCGAGTTCCGCCTGCGGCACGCCGGCGTCCGGCGCGGGCTGCTCGGCGCCCGCGAGGGTGGCGCCCGCGCCGGCCTGGCTGGCCGCCATCGCATCGAGTTGGGCGGGGTCGCCGAACGCGCGGAACACGCGGCCGGTGGCCGTCGTGTCGAGCGACATCACCGAGCCGACGTGCAGGTTCACGTGCAGCGGATAGCCGCCGTGCTCGATGCGCACGATCGTCGGCCCGAGCACGCCCGGCACCGACAGCGCAACGCTCAGGCCAACCGCTTCCGCGAGCCGCGCCGCGTGCGGCAGCGCCGCGCGATAGGCCGGCTGGCGCTCGATCGACATCAGCCCGAGCCGCAGCGACAACGGGCCCGGCTCGTAGTTACCGGTGATCGCATCGCGCTTCACGAGTGCGAGCCGCGTCAGGCTGACGAGATAGGTGTGCGCCTGCGCGGTCGACAGGTCGGCCGCCGCGGCCAGCTCGGACAGGCCGAGCGGCTTGCGCCGGCGCGCGAGCGCGTCGAGCAGCCGGCCGCCGACCTCGACACTCTGGATCCCGCGCTGCGCCTTGGGCGGCGCGTCGTCTGCGCTGACTTCGTGGTTCTGCACGCGATGATTCTTCCGTTGACGAAACCCCGCATGGTATCCGACGCCATTTATCGCGCCAGCCCGCAGGTTTACCCGTATTAGACAATAGCAAGTGACTTTGTCATTGACAAATAATCGGCGCAGGAAGATGATCCGCTCACTCCCCTCAACACATGGCTCGCAGCCACGGAACGCAACATGGCCAAAGCATTCGCCTCCCAAGCCGATCTGGAAGAGAAGAAAGTCACCTGGACGAAGCTGTCCGAGAACGCCTACGCGTACACCGCCGAAGGCGACCCGAACTCGGGCGTGATCATCGGCGACGACAGCGTGCTGATCGTCGACACGACCGCGACGCCCGCGATGGCGCAGGACCTGATCGCGAAGATCCGCAGCGTGACCGACAAGCCGATCAAGCACGTGGTGCTGTCGCATTACCACGCGGTGCGCGTGCTTGGCGCGTCCGCGTATTTCGACGAAGGCGCGCAGCACGTGATCGCGAGCCGCGGCACGTACGAGATGATCGTCGAGCGCGGCGAGGCCGACATGAAGTCGGAGATCGAGCGTTTCCCGCGCCTGTTCGCGGGTGTCGAGACGGTGCCCGGCCTGACCTGGCCGACGCTCGTGTTCGAGCGCGAGATCACGCTGTTCCTCGGCAAGCTCGAAGTGAAGATCATGCACGTCGGCTCGGGCCACACGAAGGGCGACACGATCGTCTGGATCCCGTCGCAGAAAGTGCTGTTCTCGGGCGACCTCGTCGAATACGACGCCGCGTGCTACTGCGGCGACGCGCAGCTCGAACAATGGCCGGCCACGCTCGAGGCGCTGCGCGCGCTCGGCGCCGAGAAGCTCGTGCCGGGCCGCGGCCCCGCGCTGCTGAACCCGGCCGACGTGAACAAGGGCCTCGACTACACGAAGGATTTCGTCACGACGCTGCTCGCACAGGGCCGCAAGGCCGTCGAGCAGAAGCTCGACCTGAAGGCGTCGATGGCGCTCACGCGCGAAGCGATGGATCCGAAGTTCGGCCACGTGTTCATCTACGAGCACTGTCTGCCGTTCGACGTGTCGCGTGCATTCGACGAAGCGAGCGGCATCACGCATCCGCGCATCTGGACCGCGCAGCGCGACAAGGAAATGTGGGCCGCGCTGCAGGACTGAGCGGCTTGCACAGGCGGGGTGTCCGGCAGGGCGCTCCGCCTTTTTTCTGACGCGGCGACGGGCCACGGCTTCCTGCCGGCTTTCCGTCCGCCGTATCCGATCTCACAAGAAAGCAGGGCGCACGTACGCCCTGGGAGACGGCTTGCGCGCTCGAATCGCGCAGCCTGTTTGGAGAGAGACATGCCCCAATCGCTTCCCGCCGAAGCGACGCTCGCGCACGCGAGCGCTTCGGTTTCCGCTTCCGCCGCCACGGACGACGCGCTGCTGTTCCGCAAGATCGCCTGGCGGATCGTGCCGTTCCTGTTCCTCTGCTACGTCATCTCGTTCCTCGACCGGATCAACATCGGCTTCGCGCAGTTGCAGATGAAGCACGATCTCGGCTTCAGCGACGCGATGTACGGCCTCGGCGCCGCGGTGTTCTACGTCGGCTACGTGTTCTGCGAAGTGCCGAGCAACCTGCTGCTCGCGCGTTTCGGCGCACGCCGCACCTTCACGCGGATCATGCTGCTGTGGGGCATCGCGTCGACCGGGATGATGTTCGTGTCGCAGCCGTCGCATTTCTACGTGCTGCGCTTCCTGCTCGGCGTGTTCGAAGCGGGCTTCTTTCCCGGCATCGTGCTGTACCTGACCTACTGGTTCCCCGCGAACCGGCGGGCGGCCGCGATCTCGGTGTTCTTCGCGGGCGTCGCGGTGGCCGGCGTGCTCGGCGGCCTGATGTCGGGCTGGATCATGCGCGACATGAGCGGCGTGCTCGGGCTGCACGGCTGGCAGTGGATGTTCGCGATCGAAGGCGCGCCGGCGATCCTGCTCGCGTTCGCCGCGTTCACGTTGCTGGTCGACCGCCCGCAGGACGCCACGTGGCTCACGTCCGATGAAAAGGCGCGGGTCGCCGCGCTGTGCGCCGACGGCCGCGGCCACGGCCACGCGCACGACGGGCGCAGCCTCGTGGCCGCGCTTGCGAACCCGCGCGTGTACCTGTTCGCGTTCATCTATTTCTCGCTGACCTGCGCGTCGCTGACGCTCAACTTCTGGATGCCGCTGATGATCCGCGACTTCGGCGTGACCGACGTCGTGGCCGTGAGCCTGTACACGGTGGTGCCGAATGCGGTCGGTGCGGTGGGGCTGATCCTGATCGCGCGCCGTTCGGATCGCACCGGCGAGCGGCGCAAGCACTTCGCGTGCTGCACGATCGGCGGCGGGCTCGCGCTCGCGGCGCTGACGCTGCATCTGCACAGCTTCGCGGCGATGCTCGCGTGCCTGTCGGTCGCGGCGACGCTGATCTTTGCCGCATTGCCGATCTTCTGGGCGGTGCCGACCCGCTACCTGTCGGGCAACGCCGCCGCGGCCGGGATCGCGCTGATCAGCAGCATCGGGATCACGAGCGGGATCGTCAGCCCGTGGGTGATCGGGATGATCCGCACGCGCACCGGCAGCATGGATCTCGCCGTGTATCTGTTGGCCGCGCTGCTGGTGGCGAGCGGCGTCGCGCTGATGCTCGGCGTGAAAGGCGAAGCCGCGCCGCGCGACTGAGCGAGCCACGGCCGGTCGCCGCTCGCGGGCGGCGGCGACTGGCACGACGTGTGAGTCCCGTACCCGAACCCAGCGAGGAGACGATCGATGTCAGCCCCTCTTCAAGCGGACGCCGCGCGTGCCGTCGCGTCCGGTATCGCTTCAACGGACGACGACGCGCTGTACCGCCGCATCGGTGCGCGAATCGTGCCGTTCCTGTTCATCTGCTACATCGTTTCGATCCTCGATCGCAGCAACATCGGCTTCGCGCAGTTGCAGATGCGGCAGGATCTCGGCCTGACCGATGCGATGTACAGCCTCGGCGCGGTGCTGTTCTTCGTCGGCTATGTGCTGTTCGAGGTGCCGAGCAACGCGCTGCTGCGCCGCTTCGGCGCGCGCCGCACGTTTGCGCGGATCATGTTCCTGTGGGGGGCGGTGTCGGTCGCGATGATCACCGTCGACAGCGCGAAGCATTTCTACGTGCTGCGTTTCCTGCTCGGGCTGTTCGAGGCCGGGTTCTTTCCGGGCGTGGTGTTCTACCTGACGTACTGGTATCCGGCACGCCGGCGCGCGTCGGTGCTGTCGATCTTCTACGCGGGCGTCGCGGTGGCGGGGATGGTCGGCGGGCTGCTGTCGGGCTGGCTGATGCGCGGGATGTCGGGCGTGCTCGGGCTGCACGGCTGGCAGTGGATGTTCGCGATCGAAGGCGCGCCCGCGGTCCTGCTCGGCGTGATGGCCTGGTTTTGGCTGTGCGATCGTCCCGAGCAGGCGAGCTGGCTGTCCGACGCCGACCGCCAGCGGCTCGCGGCCGACCTCGCTGCCGACCGCGCCGGTGCCGGGACGCCGGCGCCGCATTCGCTGCGGCAGGTGCTGGCCGAACCGCGCACGTACCTGTTCGCATTCATCTATTTCTCGCTGACCACCGCGCTCCTGATGCTGCTGTTCTGGATGCCACTGATGATCCGCGAATTCGGCATTCACGACGTCGTGCAGATCAGCCTGTTGTCGGTGGTGCCGAATGCGATCGGCGCGGCCGGCCTGATCGCGATCGCGCGGCGCTCCGATCGCAAGCGCGAACGGCGCTGGCACTTCGCGGCATGTGCGCTCGGCGGCGCGGTGGCGCTCGCGCTGTTGACGCTGCACCTGTCGAGCATCGTCGCGATGATGGCGCTGCTGTCGGTCGCGGCGATGCTGATCTTCGCCGCGCATCCGGTGTTCTGGGCCGTGCCGTCCGCGTATTTCTCCGGCGCGGGCGCGGCCGGCGGGATCGCGCTGATCAGCAGCATCGGCGTGTCGAGCGGCATGATCACGCCGTGGCTCGTCGGGCTGATCCGCACCAGAACCGGCAGCATGGACCCGGCGATGCTGATGATCGCGGCGTTGCTGGCCGCATGCGCGGTCGCGATGCTGCTGGGCGTGCGGGCAGTGCCGCGTGCGGAATCGGCGTGACGCGGGCGGTGGCGGTGCGGTTCAGTGGAAGGTCATAAACAGCCCGGGCAGGACGATCAGGCCGTGCAGCGCCAGCGCCCAGTAGATCGTGCCGCCGCGCGCCTGCTGGTCGATCGACAGGCACGCGATTGCCGCCATGACCCCGATGACCGACAGGCCTGCCGCCCAGAAGAACGCGGTGATGAGCACGCGAAGGCCCATGTACGGATCGTCCATCGAACTGGCGAACCCGTAGCCGAACAGCAGCGCCAGCAGCTCGATGAGCGCGACGACGAGAAGAACTGACGCGATGCGCGCGGTTCGTTTGGCATTGTCCATGGCGAGTCGGGGTGTGTAGGAGCAGGGGCGCCAGCCTACACGATCCGTCCCGAATATGTCGAGCAACGGGGGCGGCGGGACGCCACGCAGATCGGGAAACAATCCGGTGCGCGTTCCCGCGGACGAACTCATCAATCTGCAGATGCCCGGAAACGTGCCGCCGAACTTCGGATGATGACGGGCAATTCGCCACGTATCACCGTGTTCCGCAGCACCTCCCGGGCTTCGAAACGGCTATTGCTTTCGACCTGCGAGCGTCGCGTGCTCAGCCCGCCGTCGAATAGCGCGGCGCGGGCGTGTCGGCCGACAGGTGGGGCGCCATCGTGCGGCGCGCGGCCTCGTACGCGGCCCATTCGTCACCCGCGTGCAGCGACGGGATCGTCACGAGTTCGCCACGATCGAAGCCGACCAGCGCCGCGTCGACCATGTCGGTCGCCGACATCACGATTTCCTTCGGCAGGTGCTCGAGCGGCAGGCCGCCCGTTTGCCAGAAATCGGTGGCGGTCGCGCCGGGCAGCACGGCCTGCACCTGCACGCCCTTGTCGGCGAGTTCGTGATGCAGCGACTGGCTGAACGCGAGCACGAACGCCTTGCTGCCGCCGTACACGCCGTTCAGCGTTTCCGGCGAGATCGCGACGATCGACGAAATGTTGATCACCGCGCCGTTGCCGCGGGCGACGAAGCCGGGCACCGCTGCATACGTGAGGCGCGTGAGCGCGGTCACGTTGAGGTCGATCATCCGCGTCATCGCATCGACGTCGCTGTCGAGCAGCGGCGTGTGCGTGCCGATGCCCGCGTTGTTCACGAGCAGCGTGATGCTCGCATCCTGCTTCAGCTTCGCCTCGACGGCGGCGAGTGCCGTGCGGTCGTTGAGGTCGGCGTCGATGATCTCGACGCTGCGCTGCGTGTCGTTCGTGAGGCGGTCGGCGAGGGCGGCCAGGCGGTCGCGGTTGCGCGCGACCAGGATCAGGTCGTAGCCGCGGCGCGCGAGGCGGTCCGCGTAGACGGCGCCGATGCCCGACGAAGCGCCGGTAATGAGGGCGGTACCGCGATGTGCTTGCGTCATGATGTGCTCCGTTTCGAGGGAAATGGCCGGATGGCGTGAAGCCATTCTGGTCTCGAATCGTTGCGACACAAATGACGTAGATGGGTATGATTCCGGACATCGGGTCGACCTCTTCGCCCGGGACGGGAGATTCCACATGCACCGCATCGGCTTTCTGATCAGCGACGGCTTCCAGATCATGGCGCTCGCCGCGCAATCGGTGTTCGAGTACGCGAACATGGGCACGAGCGAGCCGTTCTACGGGATGGCCAACTATTCGGTCGACGGCGGCGACGTGCGCTCGTCGCTCGGGCTGCCGGTCGCCACGCACGCGCTGCGCGGGCGGATCGCCGTCGATACGTGGATCGTCGCGGGCGTCAACGATCCGCTCGCTTCGCCGGCGCCGGCCGGCGTCGTCGCGTTCCTGCGCCGCACCAGCGCACGCGCGCGGCGGATCGCCGGCATCTGCACGGGCGCGTTCGTGCTGGCCGAAGCCGGGTTGCTGGCACAGCGCCGCGCGACGACGCACTGGGCGTTCGGCCGCGACATGCAGCGGTGCTATCCGGAGATCCGCGTCGAGGACGACCGGATCTACATCGTCGACGGCCCGATCTGGACGTCGGCCGGGATGACGGCCGGCCTCGACCTCGCACTCGCGATGGTGGAAAAGGATCTCGGCGCCGATGCCGCCCGGTCGGTCGCGCACAAGCTCGTGATGCACCAGCGGCGCGCCGGCGGCCAGTCGCAGCATTCCGAAATGCTGGAACTCGCACCGAAATCCGACCGGATCCAGAACGCGCTGAACTACGCGCGGCAGAATCTCGGCCGCGCGCTGACCGTCGAGGATCTCGCCGAAGCCGTCCACCTGAGCCCGCGCCAGTTCAGCCGCGTGTTCACGCTCGAAACGGGACAGTCGCCGGCGAAGGCGATCGAGCGGCTGCGGCTGGAGGGGGCGCGACTGATGATCGAGCAGAGCCGCCATTCGCTCGACGTGATCGCGAAGGAAAACGGCTTTCGCGACCGCCGCCACATGCGCGAGGCGTTCGTGCGCGGGTTCGGCGTCCCGCCGCAGGCGATGCGGCGCGACGCGCGTGCGGAGGAGCGGGAAGCGGGCTGATGCCCGCGGGCGCGAGACGCCAGCGAAGGTCGGAAAAATCGCGCAGAATCTCCGGCACGTTTCGCGAGGAGACACCATGCACGCCGAGCCGTTCGACATTGCGATACCCGATCACGCGCTGGATGACCTGCGTCGGCGCCTGCGCGCCCGCCGCCCGCCGTTGCTCACGCCCGC
Source organism: Burkholderia sp. AU31652 (assembly GCF_002223155.1). Classification (NCBI taxonomy): domain Bacteria; kingdom Pseudomonadati; phylum Pseudomonadota; class Betaproteobacteria; order Burkholderiales; family Burkholderiaceae; genus Burkholderia; species Burkholderia sp. AU31652. The sequence continues at coordinate 1,554,554 of NZ_NKFG01000005.1, forward strand.
CGAGCCGTGGCAGCAGGGTGTGGACGACGCGTGGCTGGGCGAACTGACCGACTACTGGGCCGAGCGCTTCGACTGGCGCGCGGTGGAACGTGCGCTGAACCGGTTGCCGCAGTTCGTCGCGGACGCAGGCGGGCAGCGCGTGCACTTCATCCATCGGCGTGGGGCGGGACCGAAACCTTATCCGCTCGTCATCACGCACGGCTGGCCGGGCTCCGTGTTCGAATTCGCCGCGCTGATCGAGCGCCTGTGCGATCCGGCGGCATTCGGCGGCGATCCTGACGACGCGTTCGATGTCGTCGTCCCGTCGCTGCCCGGCTTCCTGTTCTCGCCCGCGCCAACGGCACCCGGCATGTCGGCACTGCAGGTCGCCGACTGCTGGGCGGCGTTGATGTCCGGCCTCGGCTATCGACGCTTCGGCGCACAAGGCGGCGATCTCGGCGCAGGCGTGTCGATCGCGCTCGGCGCGCGGCATGCCGACCGGGTGGGCGGCATCCATCTGAACTACCTGCCCGGCAGCTACGAACCTCCGGCCGACGCGGCCGTGCCGCTGACCGACGACGAACGGGCCTTCGTGACGCAGCGCGGCGAGTGGGCCGCGCTGGAAGGCGGCTACGCGCATGTGCACATGACGAAGCCGCAGACGCTGGCCGTCGCGCTCAACGATTCGCCGGCCGGACTGGCCGCCTGGATCGCCGAGAAATTCCGCGCGTGGAGCGATTGCGACGGCGACGTCGCACGGCGGTTTTCGCACGATGCGCTGCTGACCGGCATCTCGCTCTACTGGTTCACCGGCTGCATCGGCTCATCGATGCAGATGTATTGGGAAAACCGGCTGCAGCCCATGCGTTTCGCGGCCGGGCAACGCGTGACGGTACCCATCGCGTTCGCGCGCTTTCCGAAGGAAATCAGCCGTCCGCCGCGCAGCTGGCTCGAACGCGTGTTCGACGTCGTGCAATGGACCGACATGCCGAGCGGCGGCCATTTCGCGGCAATGGAAGAGCCGGATCGGCTGGCCGACGATATTCGGACGTTTTTCCGGCGCTTTCGGTGACGATCGGGGCGGCCGGCGCAGCGCACCGGCGGCCATCCGGTCGACCGGGAGTGCGGGCGCCACGCGGATCGCGACACGACGGCGGCGCCTGCGTTAGCGCCTGCCTTAGCGCGTGACGAACGGCGCGGCGTCGTCCGGCGCCGTACGCGCATGCTTGCGCTGGCGCAGCAGCGCGACGCGGCAGTTCTCGCGCGCGGTCTCGCGGCCGTCGTCGTCGAGCAGCACGAGATCGCCGCGCATCACGTTGAGCGTGATTACGTCCTCACCCGGCGCGCCGAGCGTTTCCGGCGTATGCACCGACCCGGCCGGCTCGAGCACCGTCGAGCCGGCGTGCGCCACCCAGTCGTATTCGCGGTAGCGCCACGCCCCCTGCAACGTATGGACGAACACCTCGCCTTCATGACGGTGGCGCGGCAGCGTGCCGCCGGCCGGCATCTTCAGCAGCGCGGTGAGTGTGTCCTCGGCCGCATTGATGTGCAGGTACTTGATCGCCAGCCCCGGCAGGTCGGCGCTCATCGGCAGCCACGGCAGCGCGTCGCCGGGCAGGCACGAGATCGGCGGCAGGTCGGTGGAGAGCGGGACGGACGGCTGCGTCATGGCGGGCGGTGGAGCGGAAATGGGGAGCCCGCATTATCGCAGAGCGCGGCTTGTGCAGCCGAGCGGAGGCATTTCGCATCGACTCGAGCGCACGCGATGACGCGATCCTTACAGCTTGAAATGTGCAGCTAAACTGTACAGTTTTCCTGTATATCTGCTATCTTGAATTCATGAACACGCCATTGCCCCCCTCCGAAGCGCTCCCACTGGCCGGTCTCGCCGGCGAACTTCGCATCTCGGTCGGCAAGCTGATGCGGCGGATGCGGGAGCAGGTCCACCCGAACGACCTCACGTCATCGCAGAAATCGGTGCTGTTGCGGCTCGACCGCGACGGCCCCGCGACCGTGTCGGCGCTCGCGCGCGCCGAAAGCGTGCGGCCGCAGTCGATGCGCGTGACGGTCGCGACGCTCGAGGCGCTCGGCGCCGTCAGCGGCGAGCCCGATCCCACCGACGGCCGGCAGACGCTGATCGCGCTCACGCCCGGTTTCCGCAAGGCGCTGCAGGCCAACCGCGCGGCCAAGGACGACTGGCTGTTCCGCGCGCTGCACGCGCAACTGTCGGAGGCCGAGCAGGCCGAGCTCGCATCGGCCGTGAAACTGCTGCAGCGGCTCGCCGAATTCCAGGAACCGGCGCGTCCGTAAACCGCCTCGCCCCGTTTGCCGCAAGGAAAGCCCGAACATGAACCTCCCGCATCTCGTGTCGTATTTCTTCGGCGGCGCGTTTCTCGCGAACGTCGTGCCGCATCTCGTCAGCGGGTTGCGCGGCGAGCCGTTCCAGACGCCGTTCGCGAATCCGCCCGGGCGCGGGTTGTCGTCGTCCACCGTGAATGTCTTGTGGGGTGTCGCAAACCTCGTGATTGCCTACGTGCTGGTGTGCAGAGTCGGCGACTTCGACCTCCGCATCACGGCAGACGCGGCGGCATTCGGCCTCGGCATCTTCGCGCTCGGCCTGTTCCTCGCGCGGCGCTTCGGTGAGCTGCACGGCGGCAACGAGCCCGACCGGGAGCGGCCATGAGCGTGCCGGCGGCGGGCGTCTTCCGCTCGCTTCGCAGCTTCAACTATCGCGTGTGGGCGATCGGCTCGCTGGTGTCGAACATCGGCACGTGGATCCAGCGCACCGCGCAGGACTGGCTCGTCCTCACGCAGCTCACGCATCACGACGCGTCGGCCGTCGGCATCGTGATGTCGCTGCAGTTCGGCCCGCAGCTTCTGCTGCTGCCGTGGACGGGCTACGCGGCCGACCGTTTCGACCAGCGCAAGCTGCTGATGGCGACCCAGGCGCTGATGGGCGGGCTCGCGCTCTTGCTGGGGCTGCTGACGGTGACCGGCGTCGCGCAGCTGTGGCACGTGTATCTGTTCGCGTTCCTGTTCGGCTGTGCGTCGGCATTCGATGCGCCGGTGCGGCAGACGTTCGTTGCCGAGCTGGTCGCCGATCGGGAACTGGCGAACGCCGTCGCGCTCAACTCGACGTCGTTCAACGCGGCGCGGATGATCGGGCCGGCGGCGGCCGGCTTCATCATCGCGTCGGTCGGCACCGGCTGGGCGTTCCTGCTCAACGGGCTCAGCTTCGTCGCGGTGCTGGCGTCGCTGTCGATGCTGCGTGCCGACGAGTTGCGCGCGCATGCGCGAGCCGACCGCACGCGCGGGAGCCTGCTCGACGGGTTCCGCTACGTGTGGCAGCGCCCGGACCTGAAGGCGATCCTCGTGATGCTGTTCCTGATCGGCACGTTCGGGCTCAATTTCCAGCTGTTCATCTCGACGATGGCGGCCAGCGTGTTTCACGTCGACGCGCGCGGCTTCGGCGTGCTGTCGTCGATGATGGCCGTCGGCACGATCACCGGTGCGCTGCTCGCGGCGCGCCGCGACCGGCCGCGTTTCCGGCATCTGTGGATCGGCGCGGCGCTGTTCGGGCTCGGCTGCACGCTGGCGGCGCTGGCGCCGGGTTACTGGCTGTTCGGCGCCGCGCTCGTGCTGACCGGGATCGCCGCGATCACCTTCATGAACTCGACCAACAGCCTGGTGCAACTGTCGACCGAGCCGGCGATGCGTGGCCGCGTGATGGCGCTGCGTCTCGCGGTGGCGCTCGGCGGCACGCCGATCGGCGCGCCGGTGGCCGGCTGGGTCGCGAATCATCTCGGCCCGCGCTGGGCGCTCGGTGTCGGCGCGATGTCCGGTTTTGCCGCGGCGCTCGTCGCGATGCATTTCATGAAGCGGATGCGTGCACAGGCGGGCACGGGCGACGGCGCTTGACCGGCAGTGAAACCGACGTAGGCTGCCCAACCGTTCAACCGTTCAACCGTTCAACCGTTCAACCGTTCAGCCGTTCAGCCACTCAGCCACTCAGCCACTCAGCCACGACGGCCGTTAAGCGACCGGCCGCGCCGCAGCATGCGCGGCTTCCAGGCACGACTGAAACAGCAACGCCGCCCGCGACGGCCGAGGCGAGCGCCGCAGCAGGCTCACGAACCGGCACCGGTAATTGAACCGGTGTGGCGCGATCGGCTGCATTAGCCCCTTGTTTTCGAAGCTTTCCGCGTAATGGTCGGGCAGGAAGCCGAGATAACGGCCGGACAGGATCAGCGTCGCGATCGACTCCTGATCCGACGCGGTCGCGCTGCGCGTGAGCTTCGCGCGATGGCTCAGCTCCATGTTCGGCGAATGGAAGCCGAGGCCGGCGAACGCATGGTTGCGGATCGTCGTCCAAGTGAGCTTGCCGTGCGGCGCATCGTAGAGCGGATGCTGGCGGCCGCAATAGAGCAGCATCCGTTCGTCGAACAGCTCCGAATACACGAGGCTGCCCGAGTTGCGGTGTGCGGGAATGATCCCGACCTGATAGCTGCCGTCGATGATCCCGCGCTCGACCTCGTTGATCGACGCGACATGCAGGTTCAGTGCGACGTCGGGCGCTTCGTCGGCGAACTGGCGGATCGCGTCGCCGAGCCGTGCGTTCGCGTTGGTGGCCGTCTTGTCGAATACCGCGATGTGCAGTTCGCCGCCCATCCGGTCGTGAATGCCGTCGATTCTGCTGCGAAATGCTTCCATCGACGCGAGCAGCCGCAGCGTCTCCTCGTACACCGTCTGGCCCTCGGGCGTCAGCGTAAAGCCCGCGCGGCCGCGCCGGCACAGCACGAGGCCGAGGCGCGTTTCCAGATCCTTCACGTGCCGGCTGATGGTCGAGATGCCGATATTCAGTTCCAGTTCGGCCGCGGCCATCCCGCCGCACTGCACGACGCCCTTGAAGACCCGCAGCAGGCGGAGGTCCATGTCGCTGAGCTGCCCGAGCAGCGCGCGACTCTTCGGTTGCTTTGCTTGCATAGATGCGCAAGTGAACATTGATATTGCGATATTCAAAAGACTAATTGGCCTCCCGACAATGCGCAATATCAACATAAGGAGGAGGGGCGCCCCGCGCCGACCGACATGACCGACATCACCACCGCCCAGCACGACGAAACCAACCTCCGCACCGACGCCGCGTGGCTCGACGCGCACTGGATGCCGTTCACCGCCAACCGCCAGTTCAAGGCCGATCCGCGCATGATCGTGTCGGGCAAGGGCGCGTATTACACGGACGCCGAAGGCCGCAAGATCTTCGACGGCCTGTCGGGGCTCTGGTGCACGGGCCTGGGTCACGGCCGCACGGAAATCGTCGAGGCCGTGAGCCGCCAGGTCGCGCAACTCGACTACGCGCCGGCATTCCAGTTCGGCCATCCGAAATCGTTCGAGTTGGCGAACAAGATCAAGGACCTGACGCCGGCCGGCCTCGACTACGTGTTCTTCACGGGTTCGGGCTCGGAAGCGGCCGATACCTCGCTGAAGCTGGCCCGCGCTTACTGGCGCGCGAAGGGCAAGGGCACGAAGACGCGCCTGATCGGCCGCGAGAAGGGCTATCACGGCGTGAACTTCGGCGGCATCTCGGTCGGCGGGATCGGGCCGAACCGCAAGCTGTTCGGCCAGGGCCTCGACGCCGACTTCCTGCCGCACACGCAACTCGCCGAGAACAAGTTCTCGCGCGGGATGCCCGAGCACGGTGCCGAGCTGGCCGACCGCCTGCTCGAGCTGATCGCGCTGCACGATGCATCGAACATCGCGGCCGTGATCGTCGAGCCGTTCTCCGGTTCGGCGGGCGTGGTCGTGCCGCCGAAGGGCTATCTGAAGCGCCTGCGCGACATCTGTACCGCGCACGACATCCTGCTGATTTTCGACGAAGTCATCACGGGCTTCGGCCGGGCCGGCGCGATGACGGGCGCCGATGCGTTCGGCGTGGTGCCGGACATCATGAACTTCGCGAAGCAGGTCACGAACGGCGTGCAGCCGCTCGGCGGCGTGATCGCGACGAAGGAAATCTACGACACGTTCATGGCCGCGGGCGGCCCCGAGTACATGCTCGAGTTCCCGCACGGCTACACGTATTCGGCGCACCCGGTCGCATGCGCGGCCGGCGTCGCGGCGCTCGACCTGCTGGTGAAGGAAGACGCGGTGGCCCGCGTGCGCGATCTCGCGCCGCATTTCGAAGCGGCGGTGCATGGGCTGAAGGGCCAGCGCCACATCACCGACATCCGCAACTACGGGCTGGCAGCCGGCCTGACGATCGCGGCGCTGCCCGGCGAGCCGGCACGGCGCCCGTACGAGATCGCGATGCGCTGCTGGGCGAAGGGCTTCTACGTGCGCTACGGCGGCGACACGATCCAGCTGGCGCCCCCGTTCATCTCCGAGAAGCGCGAGATCGACAACCTGGTCAACGCGCTGTCCGATGCACTGAACGAAGTGGACTGAGCCGCGGCTTGCCCTGAGCGATAACCGAATTCACGAAAGAGCCTCAACGATGAAACACGACAGCAACGTAACCTCCACCGTCGGCCACCTGATCGACGGCAAGCGCGTCGACGGCGGCAGCCGCGTCCAGCCGGTGTTCGACCCGGCCACCGGCGAATCGCACAAGAGCGTCGCGCTCGCCGACAAGCTGACCGTCGAAGCCGCGATCGCATCCGCGCAGGCCGCATTCCCGGCCTGGCGCAATACGCCGCCGCTGAAGCGCGCCCGCGTGATGAGCCGCTTCAAGACGCTGCTCGAGGAGCACGCCGACGAGCTGTGCGCGCTGATCACCGCCGAGCACGGCAAGGTGCTCGCCGATGCGATGGGTGAGCTGCAGCGCGGGATCGAGAACGTCGAATACGCGACCTACGTGCCCGAACTGCTGAAGGGCGAGCACAGCAAGAACGTCGGCCCCGCGATCGATTCGTGGAGCGAGTTCCAGGCGCTCGGCGTCGCGGCCGGCATCACGCCGTTCAACTTCCCGGTGATGGTGCCGTTGTGGATGTGGCCGATGGCCGTCGCGTGCGGCAACACGTTCGTGCTGAAGCCGTCGGAGCGTACGCCGTCGTCGACGTTGCGCATGGCCGAGCTGGCGCTCGAGGCCGGCCTGCCGCCGGGCGTGCTGAACGTCGTGAACGGCGACAAGGAAGCGGTCGACACGCTGCTGACCGATCCGCGCGTGAAGGCCGTGAGCTTCGTCGGCTCGACGCCGATCGCCGAATATATCTATTCGACCGGCTGCGCGCACGGCAAGCGCGTGCAGGCGCTCGGCGGCGCGAAGAACTTCGCGGTCGTGATGCCGGACGCCGACATCGGCAACGCGGTGAACGCGCTGATGGGCGCCGCGTACGGTTCGTGCGGCGAGCGCTGCATGGCGATCCCGCTGGTCGTCGCGATCGGCGACGAGACGGGCGACCAGGTCGTCGCGGGCCTGAAGGCCGAGATCGAGAAGATGAAGGTCGGCCCGGGCAACGGCGCGGGCGTCGACATGGGTCCGCTCGTCACGCAGCAGCATTTCGAGAAGGTGACGGGTTTTGTCGACGCCGGTGTGGCAGCGGGCGCGACGCTCGTCGTCGACGGCCGCAACGTGAAGGTCGACGGCCACGACGGCGGTTACTACCTCGGCCCGTGCCTGTTCGACAACGTGAAGCCCGGCATGCCGATCTACCAGCACGAGATCTTCGGGCCCGTGCTCGGCGTGATCCGCCTGAAGTCGCTCGACGAGGCGATGGCGCTGATCGACGCGCACGAGTACGGCAACGGCACGTGCCTGTTCACGCGCGACGGTGAGGCCGCGCGCTACTTCGGCGACAACATCCAGATCGGCATGGTCGGCATCAACGTGCCGCTGCCGGTGCCGGTCGCGTACCACTCGTTCGGCGGCTGGAAGCGTTCGCTGTTCGGCGATTTGCACGCGTACGGCCCGGACGCCGTGCGCTTCTACACGAAGCGCAAGACGATCACGCAGCGCTGGCCGTCGGCCGGCGTGCGCGAAGGCACCGTGTTCAGCTTCCCGTCGAACCGCTGACGCGCCACCCCGCTGCATGCGTCGCCCGTCCGCCTGCCTGACGGCGGGCAACGCAACGCAATGCGGCCGGCGTGACCGCGACAAGGCCCGCCCGGATCGACGATCCGCGCGGGTTTTTTTACGTCCGCGCGGCGCGCGCGGAAGAGGGCGGAAGGACGGTTACGGCGCCACCACGTGCCACATGTTCTTGAAGTTGTCGCCGTTGCGGTCGCCCTGTTTCATGTCCTTCGAGAAGAAGTACAGCGGCTTGCCCTTGTACGCCCATTGCGGGCTGCCGTCATCGCGCTTGATGATCGTGTAGGGGCCGACCGGGACATCGGTCGCGCTGGCCTTGTAGGGCGGCCAGAAGGATTCGCATTGGCCGGTGCAGGCGCTGGTGCCGGCGTTGGGCTTGTCCTGGTCGAATGCGTAGACGGTCATCCCGTTTGCGGCGACGAGCGCGCCGTTTTCGACTTTCGTGATCGAGCCTTGGGCCGACGCCGAAGCGGATGCAATGGCGAGCAGGGCGGAACTGACGAGCAGCGCGGCTTTCATGAGGGCCTCCTGTAATCCGGTGGGCGGCCGCGATAGCGCACGGGCGAGCGTGCGCCGGGATCGCGATGAATGGTGCCGGAACGCGGTGCCGTTACCGCCGGTGCGAGCGACGCAGGGTCGAGTGGCGATGAACGGGGCGCTCCATTCACGATAGGCGGTTTTTGGCGGGGCTGCGAGAACATCGGGGGCGTATCGGCCGCGCGTGGGCGTGACACAACGGCCGTCATGCTCCGGCGCCGGGATTTGACATCCGTCCCCTTAGGCGCGACGGGCGCATGCCGATACGTCAGCGCCGCGCGCGATTGGTCAACGCGACGCCCACGATCACGAGCGCACCGCCGGCCAGCATCGACGGCGACAACGGCTCGCCGAGCAGCGCGACCGACAGCAGCACGCCGAACACGGGGACCAGGTTGGTGAACACGGCCGCGCGGGCCGGCCCGAGTTCGCGGATGCCCTGCGAATACCAGACGAACGCGACCACCGTGCCGATCGCGCCGAGGTAGAGCATCGACGCGACGGCCTGCCACGTCAGCGGCGTGCCGCTGCCGGCGGGCGCGCTGAACAGATGCGCGCCGATCAGCAGTGCGAGGCCCCACAGCGCCGCATACGTCGTGGCCGCGAGCGGCGACAGCCCGTCGAGCGCGCGTCGGCCGATCACCGTATAGGCGGCCCAGCTCAGCACCGCGCACAGCATGAAGCGTTCGCCCGAGCCGAACGTGTTGCCGAGATCGGTCAGCACCCGCAGCAAGTCGCCGCGGCTGATCACGACCAGCGCGCCGGACAGCGCGACGGCGATGCCAGCCCAGCGCGACAGCGACAGGCGCTCCGCGCGCACGACGATCGACAGCAGCACGGCGGTGGCCACCGGGTTCAGCGCGACGAACAGCGCGGTGCGGCCTGCCGGCATCCGCGCCAGTGCCGCGAAAAAGCACACGTTGTACAGGAAGATGCCGGTCGCGCCGAGCCCGAAGGTCGTCACGACCTGGCGGCCGCTCAGCCTCGGGAGCCCGCCTTCGATCTTCCACGTCAGCACGACCAGCAGCAGCGCGGCGATCGCGAAGCGGCCGGTGGCCGCGGCGGTCGCGGACATCGTCGCGGCCAGGATCCGACCTGCGATGAACGTGCCGCCCCAGAACAGCGCGACGAGCGTGAGCTTCACGTAGATGGCCGCGTGCGGCCGGGTGGCGACGAGGGCGGCGGGTGGGGCGGGCGCGTTCATGTGAAGGGTTTCTCGGTGGGTGCCTGCGGCCACGCGTGAGCGACCGCGCGCGGCCGACGATGCGGAATCGCGCGATGGCCGGCTGGCAGTCTGGATTCAGGGGGAAGGAGGGCGGCGCTGCGTCGTCAGCGAAACCCGGGCGCCGACGCGAGCGCGCTCAGCACGACCGGCATCGCGAGCGCCGCGGCGACCGTCTGGAACGCGGTGATGCCGGCCATCAGCGGTGCATCGCCGCCGAGCTGGCGCGCCATGATGTAGGACGCCGACGACGTCGGCAGTGCCTGGAACAGCAGCGCGACCGTCAGCGCGGCATCGCCGAGCCCGAGCAGGCGGCCGGCGGCGAGCGTGATGAGCGGCATCGCCATGAACTTGAACGCCGACGCGACGCATACCGGCTGCAGCCACGCACGCGCCGCATCGAATTGCAGTGCCGCGCCCACGCACAGCAGGCCAAGCGGCATCGACGCGACGCCGAGCGCGCGCACGGCCGGCGCGACGGCCGCCGGGAACGAGACGCCGCCGGCCTGCATCGCGATCCCGAGCGCGCACGCGACGACCAGCGGATTCGACAGGATCTGGCGCACGAGTGCCGCCGCGCCGAGCCGCGTGTCGCCGTAGCGTGCGAACACCAGCACGCACATCAGGTTGACGGTCGGGACGATCGCCGCGACGCATACGGCCGCGAGCGCGATGCCTTTTGCGCCGAACAGGCCGGCGGCGAGCGCGGTGCCGACATAGTTGTTGAAGCGCACGGCGCCCTGGAATACCGACGTGAAGCCGGCGCCGTCGACCCGCACGAACCGGCGGACCAGCAGGAGAAGCGCCGCGGCGAGTGCGGTCGAACCGACCAGCGCGGCCGCGAGCGGTAAAACGGGCAGTGATTGCAGCCGTGCGTTCGCGAGGCCGTCCGCGAACAGCGCGGGCAGCAGCACGTAGTAGCACAGCCGCTCGGCCTGCGGCCAGAACGCGTCGCCGATGAAGCCGGTGCGCCGCAGGCCGTGGCCGAACGCGACCAGCAGCGCAACCGGTGCCAGCGCGAGCAGGATCGGGCCGATCATCGACACGCCTTCACGCGAGCCGTGCAGGCGGTGCGGGCCGCCGCGAGTGGCTGGCACGTAAAACGGCGGAACGAGGCGGGAATCCATCCGGCGGGCAACATGGCGACACGCAATCGAAAGAGTGACGATGCCGCCAAGTTAACACGCGCAAGCAACAGGAATAATGGTGAATTATCGGGTGTTCAATGAGAAATTCTCATCGATGACGCAGTGACTTCGGCGGCCAGCGCACGTGCGAAACGCTCGGCCGGACGCGACTGGTGTTCGAGCAGGACGACCGCGCGCCCCATTTGCGGCTGTCCGAACGGCAAGCGCGTGACGGGCGGCAGCCGCGCGAGCGTTGAATCGGGGAGCGCGACGATCGCCGCGCCGAGCCCTCTCGCGACCATGCGCGCGATCGTTTCCGCGCTGTCCAGCACCATCTCCTCGCGCACGCGCACGCCGATGCGGCGCAGCTCGGCGGCGATCATGCGGCCGGCCCATGCCTGCGCATCGAAGCGGATGAACGGCAGCGAATCGAGCAGCGTGACCGCATCGCGTTCCGCCTGGTCGGGCGGCGCGAGCAGCCAGAAGCGATCCTCGTACAGCGTGGTCCACGTCAGTTCCGCCGGATGCGGGCGCACGGGGCGCGTCGTGATCGCCGCATCGAGTTCGCCGGCCGCGACGCGGTTCGCGAGTTCGGCCGACATCCCGGCCGACACGTGCACGCGCAGCCGTGGGTGCGCCGCGCGCAGCGCGAGCAGCGCGTCGGGCAGCGGGCCGGACAGCGCGGTCTGGATCGCGCCGATCCGCAGGCGGCCGACCAGCTTCTTCTCGTCGCTGAGCGCATCGGGAATCCGGTCGACCAGCGCGAGCACCTGCTCGGCCTGCGCCAGCAGGATGTTGCCGGCCTCGGTGAGCACCGGCTGCCGGCGCGAGCGATCGAACAACTGCACGTTGTATTCGCTTTCGAGCGTCTTGATCTGCAGGCTCACCGCCGATTGCGTGAGGCCGATGGCTTCGCCGGCGCGCGCGAATGTGCGGTGTCGGGCGATGGCGACCAGCGTTCTGAATGCGCGTAATGACATGGGCGGGCGGAGGTGGGCAGAAGCAGCCGTGTGCGAAGCGGATCCCGGCTGGCGCGATTTGCAGCGCGTTGCGGGAAACCGTTCACAGGGCCGCCGCCAGGGTTCGCGACATCATGCCCGCGCGTCCCGAATCGGGCAACCGGCGTGCATGGCGTGCGCTGCGAGTCGTCGATGAGTCGCGAGCGTTCGGGGATTCCCTGGAATGACGGTTTGATTTCTGGAATGCTTTAGCCGGACAAGCGAGTGGTGCCGTACCGGCGTGTCGAGCGATGCTGCACGCCGGCGCAATGTGTCGTCCGCGGCGCCTTACACCCACAGCCGATACATCCAGAACGATTCGTCCTCGATGAAACGTTGCGTGAATTCGCTCGGCGAGAACCCCGTGATGCGCTTGACCTCGCGGCTCAGGTGCGCTTGGTCGGCGAACCCTTCGTCCAGCGCCAGCGTGGCCCAATTGAACGCGGCGCCGGCTTCGTACCGGTCGCGCGCCGCGAAGAACGCGCTTTCTGTCCTGACGAGCGTTTGCCATTCGCGCAGCGATCGGCCGCTGTAGGTCTTGATCCGCCGCTCGACCTGCCGCGGGCTATGGGTATCCCGCCATTCGCGCGCCTGCAGTGCGAGGCGCTCGACCCAACTGCGTCCCGCATTGCGTAACGACGACAGCGGCGTCGCGGGCCGTAACGCCTGCCAGCGCGGTGCAAGATGACGTTCGATCGCCGCCAGCGCATCGGCATCGCGGTCCGCGCCGGCCAGCGCGTCGAGCAGCGGATGCCAGTCGTGGCCGAGGCACGCATGGGCGTCGAGCACGCGATCGTGGATGTCCGCCAGCGCGACGCCGAACAGCGCCCGTGCCGCATCGGCGGTGAAGCAGATCATGCCGATCCGTCCGCCCGTCGGCGCCCAGGCTACGGTAGGGGCCGAATGGCTGCCCGACAGCGTCACGGCGGCACCGAAGGGGTGCCACCGGGGCCCGTCGGCCGTGTGTTCGACGAAGCCCACGTCGAGATCCCGATACCACGACACGCACACGAGCGGCGTGGCCGGAAAATGCGAGAGCCGCTGCGCGTCGCTCAATGCGACCCCGCGCGTGTCGTGCAACACGATCGCGACCACCGCGCCCTGCAGGGCAGCCGGCGCCGGGTACAGCCGTCCATGCGGCGCCCGCCCGTCGCCCGGCGCGCGAGGGGCGCGTGCCAGCGGATCGGGGCACGACAGCGGGATCGATGACGGGTCGGGGAACATGACGCTGGAGTATAGGGAGCGGCCCGACGCGTGTCGATGTCGTTTGCGTTCAAGACCGCCGCCATGCCGGTGCGGACAATCCGGCCCATGAACACGCGATCCACATCCTCATGTCCATTCCATACGGGCGCTGCTTCGGCGCCCGTGCTTCACCCGCCCGGCGTATGGCCGCCGGGGCCGCGTGCCGGCCTGACGGGTTGGGGGCTGCTGCGCGCGATGTGGCGCGACCTGCTCGGCACGCTGGCCGGCTGGCAGCGCGCATACGGTGACGTCGTGCACGTGCGCGTGTGGCCCGAGCATGCGGTGGTCGTGACCGATCCCGCGCTCGTGCGCGAACTGGTGGTCACGCATCACGATGCGCTCGGGCGCTGGGAGCGGGCCGTCCGCGTGTTTGCGGAGGTCCACGGCCATAGCGTGCTGATCGCCGAAGGCGACGCGTGGCGCGACAAGCGGCAGGCGTTGCAGCCGAATTTCATGCCGAAGGCGGTGCAGACGTTCGTGCCGTCGATCGCGGCGACGGCCGGACAGGCTCTCGCGCAGTGGCCCGCGCGCGATCCGGACTGGCCGATCGAAAGCGCGCTGACGTCGCTGGCGATGGACGTGATCATGCGCACGATGTTCTCCGACGCGATCGGCGACGACGCACGTGCGGCCGAGGAAGCCGTGCGAGCGGTGAGCGCGGCGGCCAACGCCGATTTCTACTGGCCCGCGAGCACGCCGGACTGGGTGCCGTGGAAGCGCGGCAAGGCCCGGGCGATGGCCGTGCTGAACGGGCTGATCGACCGGCAACTGCATGCGCGTCTCGACCTGCCGGCGCGAGCGTGGCCCGACGATCTGCTGTCGCGCTTGTTGCGGCTGCATCGGGACGACGCGCGGCGCTGGCCGCTGCAGGCCGTGCACGACGAATGCATGACCGCGTTCCTCGCGGGCCACGAAACGACGGCCGGGGCACTGACCTGGTGGGCGTGGTGCATGGCGACGAATCCGGCGGCGCAGGCCGCCGCGCGCGATGAAGTGTCACGCGTGCTGGGCGGTTGCGCACCGTCCGCCGAGACGCGAGCGTCGTTACGCTACCTGACGCACACGCTCGAGGAAACGCTGCGCCTGTATCCGTCCGCGCCGATCCTGATCAGCCGCCGCGCGTCGCGACCGATCGTGCTGGGGCCGTGGCAGTTTCCCGCGCGGACGCTGTTCATGCTGCCGCTGCAGCTCATGCAGCGCGATGCGAGAGGGTTCGACGCGCCCGACGTGTTTCGCCCCGAGCGTTTTGCCGACGACGCGCCGGCTGCGCCGCGCGGAAGCTACATGCCGTTCGGCACAGGCCCGCGCGTGTGTCTCGGGCAGCATCTGGCAATGACGGAAATGACGGTCGTCGCGGCGATGATCCTGCAGCGCTACGCATTGTCGGCGCCGCCCGGCATGAAGCCGCCGCGGCCGGTGCTGAACGTGACGCTGCGGCCGGACCGGCCGCTGCATCTCGCGATCGCGCCGGCGGCGGATGGGTGTTCCGCGTGATGCGGACGGCGCGGCCGGGCGAGCGGGCCGCTGAGTCGACGACAGATATCGAACGCGACGGCAGGCTCGGCCGATTCGCGTGTCGCGAACGCTTGCTGTTCGCGACACGCAACGAAATCGAATCGTCGGAACGTAAACGCGTGCCGGCCGCTGCGTTCGGCGCCACTGGCGCGGCATCGCGCAGCACCTATGCTTGAAGGGCCCAGGCCGGGCGCAGCCCAAGGAGGATGGTCATGCGCATGCTTCTCAACATACGAATCCCTCACGAGCCGTTCAACACGCTGGTGCGCGACGGCAGCGTCGGCGACGTGATCGGGCGAATACTCGAAGCGGTCAAGCCGGAGGCCGTGTATTTCACGGAGCAGAACGGCGGGCGCGGGGCGGTCGTGATCGTCGACCTGAATGATCCATCGCAGATCCCGGCGCTCGCGGAGCCTTGGTTCCTGATGCTGAACGCGGACTGCGAGTTCCGCGTGGTGATGTTGCCGGACGATCTCAAGAACGCCGGGCTCGCGCAGATCGGCGCGAAGTGGAAGTCGACATAGACGTAGCGGGAATCAGCGCGTGACGATGCCCCTGCTCGATAACCGGGCAGGCGGCTTGGCGCGCCGTCGTTCGCGTGCCGGCTATCGCGCAGGCTGCGACGGTTCGGCGTTCGCTGTTTGCGTGTCTTTCGGCCGTAATAGCAACAGCAGGCCGCTCAGTGCCGCCGCCGCGACGAACACGAAAAAGAACTGTTCGTTCCATTGGCGCAGGCTGTCGGACGCCACGCCGCCGTGACTCCCGGCCGAGGCGCCGGCTTCCAGTAGGAACGTGAAGACGGCCGGCACCGGCGCGGAGCCCAGGTAGGCGAGGAACGCGAACTGCAGCCGGCCGCGGGTCAGGATCGACCAGACGTTCTTGCCCATCAGGCAAGCGACCAGCACCGCCGGCGGGATGAGCACGATCGATACGGCACTGATCGCGCACAGCAGCAGCCAGCCAAGTCCGATGATCGGAATGAGCGACATGAATCGGGGCTCCTGTTGTCGGGCAATCCTGTTGGCGACGGTGCATCCGCATCGGCGTTACCGGATGACCCCGGCATGCGGCGCTTCACGGAGTGTGCCCGATTCCACGCCGGTTGCCATCCGCCGGCACCGATGCAGTCATCCGGCCGCGTCTTCCCCCAGCGCCTGGATGAAGCGCGAAAACAGCTCGGGCTGCGACGAAATCCCGAGCTTCGCGTACAAATGCCGCCGGTGCACCTTCACCGTTTCGGGGGATATCGCCAGCCGCTCGGCAATCGCCTTCGACGAATTGCCGCGCAGCACCATTCGCGCGATCGACATCTCTCGATCGGTCAGCACGCCCGCGCCGAAGCGGGCAAGCGCCTGCTCGACCCGCGCGCCGAGATCGGCATCGGGCGTCGCGCGCGCCGCGTCGCCCACCAGCCGCCAGTGCTGCCGGATCGCCGCGAGCACCCACGGCATCGCGGCCGTCAGCTTGCCGAGCGGCTCGACGTCGAACCGCGTGCCCGCACCGAGCGACAGCGACAGCAGCATGTCGGCGTTCGGCCGCACGAGGATCTGGATCTCGTCGTCGCCGACCGCGTCGCGGAAGTAGCTCAGGAAATATTCGCTCTGCCGGAACAGGTCGGGCGCGACTTCCTCGAGCCGGTAGCAGCCGTCGGCGAGGCCGTCGTGCGCGGCCTGCAGGAACGGGTCGAGCAGATACACGCCGTTCAGGTAGAGCGGCACGGGCGATGCGGCATCGGTGCCGCCCGTGTCGTATTCGTCGAGCACGAGCGGCACTCCGTCGCGGCCGATCGCGGTCGCGAGCGCGTTGTCGAACGGCACCATTTCATTGAGCAGCAGCACCAGGAACCGCCAGAAGCGCGGCTGGCCGAGATGATCGATTGCGCGGCCGAGCGCCTGGTGCATCGCGATTTCGGAAAAGAGACGATCCATACCACCACCGGAAGGGCGTAACACGAAGGGGGAATAGCGGTCCTGAAATTGGCTTCCTAGACTGCCACGCAATCAATCGGGCCCGAGTATGGGCGTTCAAAAAAAAGTGGCAAAGGATTGGCCCAAGCACAGGAGAACGAAATGGCGATGATGTCGGAATCGACGGGCACGCTGCAAGCGGCGCCTGCAACGGAAGACGCGCCGCGCGCGCTGTCGCAGACGCTCAGCGTGCGCGATGCGGTGATGATCACCGTATCGGGCGTGACGCCCGCGAGCTCGATCTTCGTGATCGCGCCGTTCGCGATCCAGCAGGCCGGCAGCGGCGCCGTGCTGTCGTTCCTGCTCGGCGGCGTGCTCGCGCTGGCGTTCGCGCTCTGCTATGCGGAGCTGAGCGCCGCGCACCGCAGCGCGGGCGGCGAGTACGTGATGGCCAAGCGCGTGTTCGGCACGCTGCCCGGCTACCTGACCTTCATCACGGTGCTGTCCGTCAGCGTGTTCATCCCGGCCGTGCTCGCGAGCGGCGCCGCGCCCTACCTGAACAACGCGCTCGGCACGCATTTCAGCAACCAGTCGGTCGCGCTGACGATCGTGCTGCTCAGCTATCTGCTCGGCATGCTGAACATCAAGACGAACGCGTGGATCACGGGCGCGTTTCTCGTCGTCGAGATCGGCGTGCTGATGCTGATCGCGGGCCTCGGCTTCGGTTCGCCGCATCGCGGCGCCGACGCGCTGATCGCGCCGGTCGTCGCGAGCGGCAACGCGCTCGTGCCGGCGACGCTGGCCGCGATCGTCCCGGCGATCGGCACGGCGATCTTCTGCTACAACGGCTTCGGCTCGGCCGCCTATCTCGCGGAAGACCTGCGCGGCGGCAACCGCAATGTCGCGAAGGCGGTGATCTACTCGCTGCTCGTGATCCTCGTCGTCGAACTGATTCCGCTCACCGCGATCGTGCTCGGTGCGCCGTCGCTGACCGAGCTGACGAAGAGCGCCGACCCGATCGGCTATGTCGTGCGTTCGCTGAGCAACCCGGCCGTGTCGCGCGTGGTCAGCGGCGGAATCTTCCTGTCGGTGTTCAACGCGATCATCGCGATCGTGATCACGATGGGCCGGCTGCTGTACAGCAGCGGCCGGCATGCGCTCTGGTCACGCACCTGCAACCGCGCCTTCTCGACGATCCATCCGCGCTTCGAATCGCCTTGGCTCGCCACCATCGCGCTCGCGGTGCCGTCGGCGGGGCTCGTGTTCGTGTCGAGCCTCGACGAACTGACCGCGTTCACGGTCGACCTGCTGCTGCTGATCTATCTGGTCGTCGGGCTGGCCGCGCTCGCGAGCCGCTTCGTGCGCCGTGACGTCGAGCATCATTACCGGATGCCGTTGTGGCCCGTGACGCCGCTCGTCGCGGTAGCCGGCGCCGCGTATACGCTCTACACCACGCTCGCAACGGCCACGAAACCGACCGACCTGATCATCATCGCGGGGCTGCTGGTCGCGGCACTCGTGATGTATGTGGTCTGGGCGCGCCACAGCGAAGCCTTCCGCACGCTCTGAGCGCGGGATCGAAAGCTTGCCGTACCGAATCATCGAAACATCGAAACACCGAACCATTGAAAGACGGGAGGAATTGCATCATGCGCACGAGGGATCTCGGCATCCGCATCGGACTCGGCACGCCGGGCCGCTTCAACGCGATCACGGACGTTCCGGGCATGCGGGTCGGACATTGCACGCTGAACGTCGAGAACGGCGACGCGTCGATCTGCACCGGCGTCACCGTCATCGAGCCGCGCGCGGGCGCCGCGCACGATTCGCCGTGCTTCGCGGGCGTGCACGTGCTGAACGGCAACGGCGACGCGACGGGGCTCGAATGGATCCGCGAGGCCGGCCTGCTGACCACGCCGATCGCCTATACGAACACGCACAGCGTCGGCGCGGTGCGCGATGCGCTCGTCGCGAACGAGCGCGAAGCGGCGGCGGGCCGCGTGTACTGGTGCATGCCGGTCGTGATGGAAACCTACGACGGGCTGCTGAACGACATCTGGGGGCAGCACGTGAGCGCCGCGCATGTGCAGCGCGCGCTGGCCGCCGCGCAGTCGGGGCCGGTTGCCGAAGGCGGCGTGGGCGGCGGCACGGGGATGATCTGCCACGAGTTCAAGGGCGGCATCGGCACCGCGTCGCGCGTGCTCGCGGCCGAGGCGGGCGGCTGGACCGTCGGCGCGCTCGTGCAGGCGAACTACGGCGTGCGCGAGATGCTGCGCGTGGCCGGCTACCCGGTCGGCGAAGTGCTGCGGCACGTGCCGTCGCCGTTCCGCGCGCCGGACGCGCAGGGCGAGGCCGGGATGGGCTCGATCGTCGTGACGATCGCGACCGACGCGCCGTTGCTCCCGCACCAGTGCACGCGTCTCGCCCAGCGCGCGAGCGTCGGGCTGGCGCGCGTCGGCGGCGGCACGGAGGATTCGAGCGGCGACATCTTCCTGGCGTTCGCCACGGGCAACGACGGTCTGCCGGCGGCGAACTACGGCAGCAAGGGCGCGCCGACCACGGGCGTGAAGATGGTCAACAACGACCATATTTCCGCGCTGTTCGTCGCGGCGGCGGAAGCGGTGGAGGAAGCGATCGTGAATGCGCTCGTCGCGGGCGGCGACGTCGAGTCGCGCGGGGCGCGGGTCGAAGGGCTGGGGCAGGCGCGCTTGCTGGATGCGTTGCGCGAAGTGGGCTGGCGGCCGGGGCGCGGCGCCTGAAACGGCATGCGCCGCTTCAATCGAAGCGGCGCGCAGGGGAGCGGCGATGCGGCGATCGGCCGGGCCGCCGCTCGCCCATGGATGCAACGCGGGCGGTGCGGGCCTGGCCGTGACGACGCGGCGTCATGCTCAGCTGCCGAAGTAGATGTTGCAGAAGCTGACGGGGCCGACACACGCGTTCGGGTCTTCCTGCTTCGATTGCGAACGATCGACGCGGCCGGCGGCCTTCACGGCTTCGGCGCGGTTCGCCTGTTGCGGTGCGGCGTCTGCCGGTGCCGGCTGTGCGTGAGCAACAGCAGCGGTGAGCGACAGGGCAACGAGGGCGAGGTGCAGCGGCTTCATTTTGGTTTCTCCTGGGTGGGTGCCAGTCTCGCTGGCAGTGAGGAAACTATAGGCTCGCACTGCTTAAAGATTAATCACCGCGGCTGTAGAGCTTATTTCCATCCGGAACAAGGATCCCGTTGCGCGCGCACCGATCGTCAATGGCGGTGCCGGTTGAATGGCGCATCCTTGTCCAGCAGCGCGCTGCGCATGAAGTGCAGGCAGCCGACGATGCGCTGCATCCGGTGCCGCTCGTTGGGCACCGCATACCACGCCTGCAGCGTGTGCTGCGCCGCGCGGATCGCCAGGTTCACCGATTTCAGCGTGCGCGCGTGGTGGCCGGGCGTCGGGTCGTCGAAGAAGCGCGGCAACTCGTGCAGCACCGCGTCGATCGAGCCGGTCCAGCGCAGCGTTTGCGGCGGTTTCGATGCGCAGAACGCGTTCAGTTCGTCACGCAGGTCGATCACCGCGTGGCCGACCTCGAGCGTCGACAGCATCCAGCGCAGCGCATCGCGATGCTGTCGCGTGCGCCGCACGAGCAGCGTGCGCAGTTGCGCCATCAGGTCGTGCGTGCTTGACTGGAAGCGCTGCGCGAGGCGCTCCGTCGGCCCTTCGCACGCCAGCGTGACCTGGCGGCGCAGGTCGTGCGCGATGCGACCCGTGAGCCACGGCATGTGGGTAGGAAAGACGACCGCGAACACGAGCGAGCACGCGAGCATCGCGACGACGATCGCCAGCCCGTTGTTGATCAGCACCTCGGGTGTATAGGCGATCACGTTGTCGGGCCCCGCGAGCAGGCAGAAGAACACCGCGAAGCCGATCCCGTAGCCGGACAAGCCCGGCCGCATCGCGAGAAACGCGCCGAGGCCGAGCACCGGCGCGAGCGCGGCGCACAGCAGCGGGAACCCTTCGATGTTCGGATACACGTAGCACAGGAACACATAGCCGACCGCGGTCGCGAACGCCGCGCCGACGCTCATCTGCGCGACGAACTTCGGCGCGCGCGGCGACGTCGAGCTGAGCGCGCACGCGATCGCGGTGGCGATCACGGCGAGCGGGCCGCTCGGCCATTCAGAGGCGAGCCAGAACGCGCTCATCGCGCCGACGGCGACGATCGTGCGCAGGAACGCGAACCCGACGAAGAACGAATTGGTCTTCACCGCGTAGTGCGTGACCGAGCGCTCGAACGCGTGATCGTCCTGGTCGAGCGATGCATAGGTGTCGGCGTAGCCGAGATATTCGCCGATGAAGCGGTACAGCAGCTCGATCGCGGTATCGAAGTCGAGCAGGCCGCCGGCAGCGTGCTCCTCGATGGTTCGCCGCGATGCACGCGCGGCTTTCGGCAACGCGCTGTGGAAGCGGCGCAGTTCGAGCAGTGCGCCGGTGGCCGGCGCGATGCCGCGCTGCCGCTCGTCGCGCAGTGCGGCGAAGCGCTGCGCGAGCGCATCGACGTGCGGCGCCAGCGCGTCGAGCACCGCGTCGGAGCCATTGGCGCGCAATCGCTTGATGAGCTGGTGCAGCGCATGCAGCCGCGTGCACGCGTTCATGAACTCACTGTTCAGCCGCGCGAGGCGGCGGCTGCGTGCGCGAATGTGCGGATCCTCGAACGACGCGAACGCGCGGTTGGCCTCGAAGCCGACGATGTCGTCGACGAAATCGGCGAAGCGCCGCTCGAAATCGCCGCGCGCGACGTCGCCCGCGAGCGCGCCGGCCGTGAACGCCGCGAACGTCGCGTGGCGGGTGCCCAGCGAACGCATCAATGCCTTCGCGGAGCTGAGCGGCAGGATCAGCGCGCTGACCGCACCCGAGCACGCGATGCCGAGCGCGACCTCCGCGGCGCGGGTGAGCGCGGACTGGAACAGCGTCTGCGGGGTCATCACGGACGGCAGGCCGATCAGCGCGGCCGTATAGCCGGCGAGCACGAAGCCGTACCAGCGAAAGTGGCGGTTGCGCACCGCGAGCGCGATGCAGGTGCCGATCCACAGCGTGATGCCGGCCATGTACAGCTCGGGCTGCTGCGCGAACAGCCCGCCGAGCGCGAGTGCGGCGACGAGGCCGGCCGCCGTGCCGAGCACGCGGTAGAAGCTCTTCGCGAACACCATCCCCGACAACGGCTGCATCAGCACGAACACGGTCGTCATCGCCGTGCGCGGCTGCGACATCTCCAGGCGCATCGCGATGCCCATCGCGAGGAGCGCCGCGAACACGGTTTTCGCGAGGTGCAGCCAGATCAGCCCGTCGCTTGCGGCCCAGTCGCGTGCCGCGTCGCCGAGTGGATCGAGCCAGGTCCTCCATCGTGCCGGTTCGATGGAATGACGCTCGATCACAGGTTGTGGCTTCATGAAAAGAGGGGGCCGGTACGGGGCCTGGCGAGGTGCCTGGCACGTCCGAACGGGTCCGTTCGACTGTTGAGGCGCCGATTGTAGGAGGGCGGCGCCCGCGCATTAACGCAGCTGCGGGGAAACGATAGTTGCAGCCGGAGTAACAATCTGTCGCATCCCGTGGAGGAAAATAGCGGCTCCGCTACAGGTTGCTCACAGGAATGGATACCCTACAAAACATGCGGGTGTTTTCGCGCGTCGTCGAGACGGGCAGTTTCACCGCCGCCGCGCAATCGCTGAATTCGACGACGGGCGCGATGTCGCGCGCGGTGTCGGAGCTCGAGGCGCGCCTGCGCACCCGTCTGATGAATCGTTCGACGCGCCGTCTCGCGCTCACGTCGGCCGGCGAAAGCTATCTGCGGCGCTGCCGCCAGATCCTCGCCGACGTCGACCGTGCGGAAGAAGAGGCGAGCTGCGCACACGAACGGCCGGCCGGCGTGCTGCGCATGCACAGCTTCGCGAGCGTCGGCCATCACTATGTGTTGCCCGCGCTGACGCGCTATCACGCGCAGTTCCCGGACGTGTCGATCGAACTGTCGCTGTCGCAGCGCATGCCCGACCTGTTCGACGGCACGAGCGACATGGCCGTCGTGACCGCGTCGTCGCTGCCCGATTCGGAACTCGTGTCGCACCTGCTCGGTTCGACCTTCAGCATCCTGTGCGCGTCGCCCGACTATGTGAAACGCCACGGCGCACCGGTGCGTCCGCAGGATCTCGCTGCGCACGTATGCCTGACGTTATGCACGCCGGCGTTCCCGACGCACGAATGGGTGCTCGAAGGGCCGGAAGGCGTCGAGCAGATCCACGTCGCGGGGCCGGTGCAGACCAATACGGCCGAATCGCTTGCCCTCGCGATCCGCGACGGCATCGGGATCGGCATGCTGCCGCTGTACTCGGCGATCGACGCATTGCGCGACGGCACGCTCGTCCGCGTGCTGCCCGCGCATATCCTGCAGAAGATGAACGTGTATGCGCTGTATCCGTCGCGCCGCTTCGTCGATGCGAAGGTGCGGACCTGGGTCGAGATGCTGCGGGCCCAGGTGCCGGGGATGATCGCGCGCGACGTCGAGATGCTGAACGCGATCGATCGCGAACCGCAGGCCGCCTGAGCGGCGGGCGCGCACCGGCGCATTGCCACGCTGCCGGCGTCTTCTCTTCAAGCCAATCAAGCGAACGCAACCGCGCCGCGCCTGCATGACATCGTTCACGCGGGCGCGGCGCTTCGTCATGCCGTTACAGCGCGGGCTTGGCCGCCGCGCCCGATTCCGTCGTCGGTGCGCCGGCGTGGCCGTAGGCGGCCTGCGCTGCCTTCTGTTCCGCGAGACGCTTTTCGTGAAGTCGTTCCTGCGCCGCCATGATGTCGTCCGGATAGTTGTTGACTTCGCCGCGCGCCGGGTTGTAGCCGACCGACTCGAGATCGATCAGCTCCTGCAGCACTTGCGCGCGCGTGACGGGCGACTGGGCCGACTGGGCGAAAGACAGGGCCGGTGCAGCGAGCAGGACGGCAGCGGCGGCGGTAACGACGAGCGATTTCACGAGGTTCTCCTGGGTACGGGGTGGGCGGCCGGTTCGACGCGCGATGCGTGACCGCGACCTTTGCAGGCAGTCTACGCAGCGCCCGCGCGCGCAAAAACCCCGATTCCAGGCAGGCTGCTTTCCAGATGACACAACATTGATGGAGGCCGCCCGCGGCCGGCGAACCCGCGTGCGAAAGCAGGTTCGTGGCCGGCGGGCGACGACGCATCGTGCCGGTCAGAAGCGCGTGCGCATGCCGATCGTGCCGACGATCTGGTTCGCCGTGCTCGATGCGCCGCCCGAGCCGTTGATGAACGCCTGGTAGCCGCGGCCCGCTGCGTGCTGGTACATCGCTTCCGCGTAGACGTCCGTGCGGCGCGACAGCTTGTAGACGGCCTGCAGGTCGACCTGGTGCCATTTCGGATCGGTGCCATGTTTGCTGTCGGGGTTCGACACGCTGGCGTCCGTGTACACGTAGGCCGCGCCGAGGCTGACGGCCGGCGTCACCGCATAGCGCACGTTCACGTCGTAGTTGTTGAACGCGACCTGGCCGGTCGAGCCGAACGAACCCGTGTTGTCGTACTGCGAACGCGTATAGACGAAGCCGACGGTGGCCGGCCCGAACCCGTAGCTGACGCCGCCGCCGTACGAACGCATGCGGTCCGAGCCGATCGACCAGCCGCCCTGGTTCAGGCTCTTTGCTTCGGCCGCATCGGTCGCGCCGGGGCTCGCGCTCGTCGAGCCCTTCGTGCCGTTCATCTGCAGGTACGCGCCGGCCAGTTTCAGCGGGCCGTTCGTGTAGCTCGCCGCGACGCTGTACGCGCGGTTCGCGCCGAAGTTGGTCGCGTTCGAGAACGCGACCATCGCGCCGACCTTGAAGCCCGCATAGGTCTCGCTCGTGTACTTGACCGCGTTGTTGATGCGCAGCGAGTGGTTCAGGTTGTCGTTGTCGAACGGATGCGCGAAGCTCGCGTCGCCGAGGTCGCCGGCCGTGGCCGACAGCGGCGCGACGAAGTCGACCATCGTGTCGTACTGGCGGCCGAGCGTCAGCGTGCCGAAGCCGTTCTGGCTCAGGCCGACGTACGCGTGGCGGCCGAACAGCTTGCCGTCCTGCCCGAGCCCGCCGTTGTTCACGTTGAAGCCGTTCTCGAGCACGAACAGCGCCTTCAGGCCGCCGCCGAGATCCTCGGTGCCGCGAAACCCGACGCGGCTGCCGTTGACGGTGCCGCTGTTCAGGCGCCACAGCGACGCGCCGTTCGCGTTGTTGGTGTAGACGATGCCGGCATCGATCAGGCCGTACAGCGTGACCGAGCTCTGTGCGTGAGCGAGCGGGGCGAACAGGGCGGCGGTGCATGCGCCGGCGATGAAGGTTTTTTTCAAGTCAGGGCTCCTGCGTGTGGGACTGGGAACGAAAGTTCGGCGCAAGTGTAGGGGCGCATCGCGCGCGCTAGGCCGCCGGGGCGGCGAGCGGACCTTTCCGGATCCCGCAAGAGTCCTTCACAAAACTGACACGATGTGCCGCGCGCGCGTGACGCCGGCGGTTATTGCGTGGTCGTGTGCGGCTGGCATCCGTTCATCGAGGCGTGCCTGTCGCGTCGCTGCAACATGCGCGGCGTGCGGTACGGCGGTTGATCGGCGCGTCCGGCGAATCTCGTCGTGCTTGATGCGGACAGCGACGACGAAGCAGTGCGGCGACAGGCCAAGGCCACGCTGTCGATCCGCCAGGGAAAGCGATCTGCGGCGCGAACCTGAGCGCGTCATATATCCGGATTGAGGTGAACGGCGGGCGACTTGGGCCCGTCAGATGCCACGTATGCGCAAAATGCATCAGTCGATTTGAAAAATACGTTTGTCTCATGATGGGGCGCCGGCATACGATGCGGTCCTGACGGCGGCGTGCATGTTGCGCGCCGTCTTTTCGATTCCATTCGCCGACACCATGCGCCCCGATCTCCCGTCCGCCCCCGCATCCTCCTCGCCGGCCGCCAGCCCGTTCGCGCGCGTGGCCGTCGTCACGATCCTGACCGGCGTCGGCGCGGGCCTCGGCGGCATGCTGCTCGCACTGCTGCTGCATGCGATCCAGCACGTCGCGTACGGCTACAGCGTCGCGCACGTGATCGGCACCGAGAGCTTCCTCATCGGCGTGACCGGCGCCGATCCGCTGCGCCGCCTCGCGGTGCTGGTCGTCTGCGGGATCGTTGCCGGCGGCGGCTGGTGGGCGTTGTACCGGTATGGCCGGCCGCTCGTCAGCATTCGCCGCGCGGTGCGTGCAGCCGATCCGCGGATGCCGGTCGTCAGCACGACGGTTCACGCGCTGCTGCAGATCGTCACCGTCGCGCTCGGCTCGCCGCTCGGCCGCGAAGTCGCGCCGCGCGAGATCGGTTCGCTGCTTGCCGGGCGGCTTGCGCATGCGGCGGGGCTCACGCCCGACGACTGCCGGCTGATGGTCGCGTGCGGTGCCGGTGCGGGCCTCGCTGCCGTCTATAACGTGCCGCTCGGCGGCGCGATCTTCGTGCTCGAAGTGCTGCTCGGCACGTTCGAACTGCGTGCGCTGGTCGTGGCGGTCGCGACGTCGGCGATCGCCGCGGCCGTTGCGTGGATCGGCCTCGGCAACGAACACCAGTACACGGTGCCGCCGTTCGTGCTGAGCTCGCCGCTGGTGGCGTGGTCGATCGTCTGCGGTCCGCTGTTCGGCCTTGCCGCGTACGGCTTCGTGCGGCTCACCACACGTGCCCGGGCGAACGCGCCGAAAGACGGGCGGTTGCCGGTGCTCGCGCTGATCAACTTCACGATGATCGGCGTGCTCGCGATGGGGCTTCCGCCCTTGCTCGGCAACGGCAAGGGCCCGGCGTCGCTGGGCTTCGACGGCACGCTGACGATCGGTCTCGCCGCGGCGCTGCTCGTGCTGAAGGTGCTGATCGAGGCCGGCAGCCTGCGGGCGGGTGCGGAAGGCGGCCTGCTGACACCGGGCCTTGCGAACGGCGCGCTGCTCGGCGTCGTGCTCGGCGGGCTGTGGAGCCTCGTGTGGCCGGGCGCGTCGATCGGCGGATGCGCACTGATCGGCGCGACCGCGTTCCTCGCCGCGTCGATGCAGATGCCGATCACGGCGGTCGTGCTGCTGCTCGAATTCACGCGCGCGGACCACGACAGCCTCGCGCCGATGCTGCTTGCCGTGGCCGGCTCGCTCGTTGCGTACCGGTTCATGCAGCTGCTGGCGGAGCGGCGCGAATACGCGGTCGCGACGGTGCGTGCGCGCGCGCATCGGTGACGGCGCGTTAGCGCGGCGAACTCGTTCGAATCCTTCGCATGCGGCGCCTGGGGCGCCGCATGCTGTTTCTTGCTCCCTCGTTTCCCGGTTGCATCGCTGCGCTTACCAATCCAACTTACGGTCTCGATGCAGATGGTATTGACGTTCCTCTTCCTTTAAAAGCGAGGAATTCCCACAACTGGCGATGCACGTCCGCATCGGAGAATGTTCAGCGCAGCG
The DNA here is from genome assembly GCF_002223155.1 of Burkholderia sp. AU31652. NCBI lineage: Bacteria > Pseudomonadati > Pseudomonadota > Betaproteobacteria > Burkholderiales > Burkholderiaceae > Burkholderia > Burkholderia sp. AU31652. Next base: position 1,581,573 of record NZ_NKFG01000005.1, read on the forward strand.
TTGATATCACGATCATGCTCGACACCACAGTCACTGCAGGCCCACTCTCTTATTCGCAGTCCCGCGATACCTTTCGGCCGCGTCGTGCTGTCTTTCGATCCGCACGCCGAACAGGACTGGGTAGAACCGCTTTCGTCGACTTTCTCGAACGTGGCCCCGTGCGCGATCGCTTTGTAGCGGAGCTTGTTTCGGAAGGACGACCAGGATGCGTCGTAGACGCTCTTCGCCATCCTGGTTCTGGCGAGTTTGGCGGCCGACACGTTGCCAACCGCGATGTAATCGAAACGCCGCACCAGATCGAGCGCGAGCTTATGCTGGAAATCGGCACGGGCATTCGCCACCTTGGCGTGCAGCTTCGCGATATGCCGCTTGTGCTTTCGTGCCCGTTGCGCTTTCGCCAGCTTTTCCGCCGCTCGTCGACCGAACCGATCGTTAGGCAGTTTCTCGCCGGTCGAAAGTGTGGCGAAGTTTTTCAGGCCGAGATCGATGCCGACGCCGGAACGGACCGGGCGGGCCTGCACATCGGGCATCTCGATCACGATGTTCAGAAACCAGTTGCCGCGTGCATCCTGCGCAAAGTTGGTCCCGTCCTTGATCTTGCCTTCGGGAAGCGGTCGGCTGTTGAACACGCGAAAGGTGTTGCCGGCGAAACGGAACGCGTCACCCTCACGCTTCAGGTCACGGCCCTTCAGCGGCACCCAGCCCAGCGATTTCCTGCCGCGATAGCGCAGGTAGGGCCGACGGTGTTGGCTGCGCGACTTCGCGTATTGCTCGCAGGTTGCGTTGACGGTGCCCGAGTGGATGCCGAGTTCCTTGCTGGCACCGGTCGTCAACACGTTCAGGTCGAAACCCGTCGGCCACTTCTTGCGCCACTTGAGCGCGTGCTTTTGCGTGTCGTTGCAGAAGTTCCAGACGTAGTTCACCGCACGGCTCTGCTTGTTAAGCAGGCCATTGAGCGACTTCACCCGGTAGCGATAGACAACAATCATGCTGATCACTCTAGCGTTCGAGTGCTTTCTGTCAACGGTGCATTATTTCCTGATCGTAACCGGTGAGTTTTTCTTGGGTGATTGAAGTCGCGTACAACGAACGAGTGTGCGAGTCTGGACTCAATTGCGTGACAGCATGGCATCCCGCTCGTGCCCGTGCCGCAACGCGAGGCTGGCGAACGCCGCGATGACGAGCGCGGCCGCCAGCAGCGTCAACCCGTTCTTCGCATTGCCGGTGGCCTGTTCGATCGCACCGACGACGGTCGGTCCGACGAAGCCGCCGAGCAACCCGCACGTATTCACCAGTCCGAGTCCGCCGGCCAGAGCGTTACCGGCGAGCCGCGACGCGGGAAACGTGAAGACGATCGACTGAACGACGAAGAACATGAAGGCGGCCACGCACACGCACAGGAGCCCCGCGGCAGGCGACGCATGCGCGGCGCCGGCCATCCCGGCCGCCATCACGACCAGCCCCGCACACAGCATCCGGCGCGAATGCCGCGACTCGCGCGCAAAGCGCGGCAGCGTGGCGGCGCCGCAGGCGGCAGCGAGCCAGGGCAGTGCGGTCAACAACCCGACCGCGAACGGCGAGAAGCGTCCCGATGCGCCGATGATGCCCGGCAGGAAGAAAATCACCGTGTAGATGGTCAACTGGTGGCAGAAGTACACGAAGATCGCGAGCCAGATCTGCGGATCGCGCAGCGCGGTGCCGAATGCATGGCCGCCGTGCGCGCCGGCGCCCGCATCCTGCTCGGCGGCCAGCGTGCGTTCGAGCGCGCGCCCGGTTTCCGGGGAGAGCCTCGGCGCGGTGCTCGGACGATCCGGCAGCCGTGTCCACACGACGAATGCGAGCAGGATCGCCGGAATGCCTTCGACGACGAACAGCCATTGCCAGCCGTGGAAGCCGAGCGTGCCGTCGAGCTCGATGAGCGCGCCGGCCAGCGGCCCGCCGACGATGTTTGCGATGCACACGCCCAGCAGGAAATAGCCGGTTGCGCGCGCACGCTCCTCGCGGCCGAACCAGTACGTCAGGTACAGCATCACGCCGGGAAACAGGCCGGCTTCGGCGGCCCCGAGCAGCAGGCGCATCACGTAGAACGACGTCTCGCCGCTGACGAACGCCATCGCGACCGATAGTGCGCCCCACGTAATCATGATCCGCGTGATCCAGAAGCGCGCGCCGACGCGATGCATGATCAGGTTGCTCGGAATTTCGAAGAGCGCATAGGTCAGGAAGAACAGCCCCGCGCCGAGTCCGTACGCGGCCGATGAAATGCCGAGATCGACCCCCATCGAATGTTTGGCGAACGCGATGTTGGTGCGGTCGAGGAAGCTGATCACATACGCGGCGATCAGCAGCGGCAGGAGTTTGCGGAACAGCAGCCGGTTCAGCGACGCGCTCGCGTCGCCGGCGGCGGAAGACAGGGCCTGGGCGTGATGAGTGGACATGCGGACGACTCCGGTAAGGGCGAACCGGCGCGCACGGCAAGCACGGTGCGCCGCGTTCGACAGATGCCGCTGCGATGCATGCAGCGGATGGGCAGACGACGGAGCCGCGCCGGCAGCGCTCGAACGGAGCGGGGCGATGATGGGCGTCCTGGCGCCGGCCGGCTCGGGCCGGCGCCTTGTCACTGCGCTTGCGGATTCTGGTGTTGGGGCGTTACCCGGCGATCAGAAATTCACCGCGTCGTCGCCCTTGAGTGCGAGCATCGCGCGCGCCTCGGCCGGTGTCGCGATCTCGAGCGACAGGCCCTCGAGCACCTGTCGCATTTTCAGGACCTGCGCGGCGCTCGATTCCGCGAGCGTGCCCGGCGCGATCCACAGCGAATCCTCGAGCCCGACGCGCACGTTCGCGCCTTGCGCGGCGCCGATCGTCGCGAGCGGAATCTGGTTGCGCCCGGCGCCGAGGATCGACCACACGTAATCGCTGCCGAACAGGCGGTCGGCCGTGCGGCGCATGTGCATCAGGTCTTCCGGGTGTGCGCCGATCCCGCCGAGCAGGCCGAACACGCTTTGCACGAAGAACGGCGGCTTCGCGAGCCCGCGGTCGACAAAATGCGCAAGGTTGTACAGGTGCGAGATGTCGTAGCACTCGAATTCGAAGCGCGTGCCGTTCGCCCCGCAGCGCGTGAGGATCGTTTCGATATCGGCGAACGTGTTCTTGAACACGAGGTCGCGGCTCTTCTCGAGATGTTCGCGTTCCCACGGATGCTTCAGCTCGCGAAAGCGCTCGAGCATCGGGTACAGCCCGAAGTTCATCGAGCCCATGTTCAGCGATGCGACTTCGGGCTGGAAATGCAGGGCGGGCTGGAGGCGTTCGTCGACCGTCATGTGCGGGCTGCCGCCCGACGTGAGGTTGATCACCGCGTCGGTTTGCGCCTTGATGCGCGGCAGGAATTCGGCGAACACGGCCGGATCCTGGGTCGGCTTGCCGTCGGACGGATTGCGTGCGTGGAGATGCAGGATCGCTGCGCCGGCCTCGGCGGCCGCGACGGCGGCGGTTTCGATCTCGTGCGGCGTGACGGGCAGGTACGGCGACATCGACGGCGTATGGATCGCGCCGGTCGGCGCACAGGTAATGATGACTTTGCGAGCGTTGGCCATGGATGGATTCCTTTCGGTGAACGATGCAGGGTGCGTCAGAGCACTTCGACGTTGCCGCAGACGGAGATCGCTTGGCCCGTGATCCCGTGCCCGCCCGGCGAGCACAGGAACAGCGCGGTTGCGGCGATCTCGGCCGGATCGGTCATGCGCCGCAGCGAGATCTTCTCGAGATAGCGCGTCTCCATTTCGTCGTAACCGATGCCGAGCTGCTGCGCACGTGCCTGGATCACGCGGCGCATCCGCGGGCCGCGCACGATGCCGGGTTGAATGGCGTTCACGCGAATGCCGAGCGGGCCGAGTTCGATCGCGAGGCTCTTCACGAGGCCGACCACGGCCCATTTGGTTGCCGCATACGGCGTGCGGAACGCGTAACCGAGCCGGCCTGCGACCGACGACAGCGCGATGATCGCGCCGCCGTGCTTCGCGTCGCGCAGCAGCGGCACCGCGTGGCGCGCGAACTGGAATTGCGCGGTCAGGTTGATCGCGACGGTTTGTTCCCACTGCACCGGGTCGATCTCGTCGATGCCGCCGGTCGGACCGGCGATGCCGGCATTGTTGACGAGCACGTCGAGGCCGCCGAGCGTGGCCGATACGTCGGCGAACACGCGTTCGACGGCAGCCGGATCGGAGACGTCGGCCAGCGTCGCGCTGATCGCGCCGGCTCCGGCGCGCGGCGGCCGGTCGGCGAGCGCTGCAATCGCGGCTTGCGACGCGTCGCATACATGCACGTGCGCGCCGCATTCGGCGAACGCGTCCGCGATTTCAAGACCGATGCCCGATGCGCCGCCCGTCACGAGGACGCGCAGGCCGTCATAGGGTTTCAGCAGGTCGGAAGCTGTCATGCCGGGTTGTCTCCATCGTTGATGTAGTCGGATCGCGGACGCTCGCGACCGGGCGCCCGCGGCAGGCGGCCGCTACGGCTTCGCGTTCACGGTCCGCGGGGTCCGTTCCGCCCGCAGCGTCTCGGCGAGATCGTGTGCCGCGCCGCCGATGTCGAGCGCGATGCCTGCGCGCACGCCTGCGCCGTCGCGCCGTTCGAGCGCATCGACGATGGCGCGGTGCGCATCCATCGAGCGCCGCATGTGCGGGATGTCGAGCGCGACCATGTTGAGGAAGGGGCCGACGCGCATCCACAGGTTCTCGACGATCGCGAGCGTGCTTTCGCTTGCGCCGTGCGCGTAGATCGCGCTGTGGAACGCGAAATTGCTTTGCAGGTAAGCGCGCGAGCGGCCTGCCTCGGCGTGCGCCTGCATCGTCTCGCAGGTCTTGCGGACGGCCGCGATCTGCGCGTCGGTCATCCGGGCGCATGCGCGTTCGGCGATGCAGCCTTCGAGCGCGATTCGCACGTCGCGCAGTTCGTCGAGCATGTCGAGCGTCATCGGCGGCACGACGAGTGCGCGGTTCGGGCCGTCGACCAGTGCGCGTTCGGCGCGCAGCCGCGTGAGCGCCGCACGCACGGGCATCGTCGACGAACCGACCGCTTCCGCGACGCTGCGCAGGCTCAGCGCCTGGCCGGGCGCGAAACGGCCGCTCATCAGCGCTTCGCGCAGTTGCTGGTAGACCTTGTCGGCCATCGTTTCCTGTTCGATGGCTTTGAGGGCGGGCGGGACGATACGAGGCGCCAAGGCGGGTTCTCCTGGGTTTGATCTGCGATCTGTGATCACACTTGCGATGTGCGAATTGTGGTCGCCGGAGCGTGTGGAGTCAAGGCGAACGGGATCGGGGAAAACGAGGGGGCGAAGCAGAAGAAGGATCGGCGTCCGGCAAGTCGGCATCCTTACAAAAAACTTTCCAATCGCGCATCATGACTCCCTGATTCGATGGATTCGAAGGTATTCGTAGCACAGAGCCGTCGCGAGTCTTCGATGCGCTTCCTCGAGTCGAATTCATTACTACAACAAGGAGCCAAAGTGAAACGACCATCATTTGCCGTTGCGTGGGCGGCATCCCAGCGAATCTACGACCCGGCAAATTCCGGGGAGCGCGTCGCGAAAGTGATCGGCGGATACGTTGCGAAGAACGTCAACAATCCGAACCCGGCAGAGCAATGGAGCAATACTTGCGCGGTGAGGATGAGTTATATCCTGGGTGAAGCAGGTATGGTGATACCGCGAATCCCGGAACAAACGGTATCGGGTGGAGACAATCGGCAATACTTTTTTCGTGTCAGGGACTTGATTCGTTTTCTCGAGCAACGATGGGGGAAGGCTGACGGCGTCAAATACCCGCCGTCGAACGGAGGGCCACTTGCGGGTCGGCGGGGTGTCATCCTGTTCGAGGTGTCGGGGTGGCGCGATGCACAGGGCCACGCCACGTTGTTCAACGGGCGAACGTGTTACGACCATTGTTACTTCAACGAACCCGGCGCGCGGTATCGTACCGATCGCGCAAATTTTTGGAGCCTGTCATGAGGGGAGTCCGGATCGCTGCCGCGTTGGCGTGCATCGCGTTTCAACCGGCGATGGTCGTGGCGAAAGACGCCGCACAAACGTCGCCTGAGGCCGGCTCACGAACTTACCTCTGGAACTTCAAGGACATGGTGCTCGCGGAGTGCCTGGCTACCGCATACAAGCAGGCGCCCGGCGCGAGCAAGGACATCGGCAGCAGCACCAGCGCGTTGCGCGACTGGACCTACTACGACATGGAGCGTGCGCCGGACGTCATTCATGCGCTGGTCGCGAAGTATCTGGCCCGCGACTATCGGAATCCGGTCGTCGAATCGGAAGTCGGGGACGTGAAGTTCGACTTCCTGAAATGCATCGATCTGTATCACGGCAAGGAACTGGACGCCGCAGCGAAGCAGCTCGTATTGCGCCCGAACGGTACCTACCGGGCCGAGCATTCGCCGAAGCCGCAGTAGCGATCGAACGCCGGTGCGCCATGCAACGGCGCGCCGTATGCCGTTTCGCCGACGCTATTCAAGCGTCCGGATCGAATTGCTGATCCCGCGCGCGCAGTCGATCACCGCCGGCGCAAGCTTGCGGCGCGCGTCGTCGAACGTCCAGCGGCTCGTCGGTGCGACCACGTGCACGGCCGCGACCGGCTGCCCCTGACTGCCGAGCACGGGTGCGGCAATCGACATATCCCCGATGAACAGTTCTTCCTGGTTGGCCGCGTAGCCTTCGCGCCGCGCGCAATCGAGCAACGCGACGAGATCGTCGAGCGCCGTGACCGTGCGCGGCGTATGCGGCGTGCGCGCCATGCCGTCCAGCCTCACACGCGCTTCTTCCGGCGGCAACGCGCTCAGGAACGCGCGGCCACTGCCGGTGCAGTACATCGGGATACGGCTGCCGATCGGCATGTGGATCGGCACGAACTTGGTCGATACGAAACGCGCGACGTACACCATTTCATCGTCGTCCGGCTCGGTGAGGTTGGTCGTTTCGCCGGTCAGGTTCGTGAGCTCGGACAGGAACGGATTCGCGACGTCGATCAACGTATCGGCCGCGAGATAGTTGAAGCCGATCCGCATCACGTGCGGCGTGAGCTGGTAGCGCCGCGTAACCGGATGCTTGCGGATGTAACCGAGCTTCTCGAGCGTATAGACCATCCGCTGCGCCGAGCTTTTCGTCATGCCGGCCGCGTCGGCCACTTCCGCCAGCGTCATCGTGCGCCGCTTCGCGCTGAACGCGCGCAACACGTTCAGCCCTTTCTCCAGCGACTGGTTGAACAGCAGGTCGTTTGACTGATCGGGCGACGTTTCCATGAGCAAGGGGCCGAATCGATTCGATATCGCATCATATCGTATCGCATATCGATACACAAAAATCTTTTTACGATATTTTTGATTCGTTTTAAGATCGGGTCATCGTCGCAGTGTCGATCCGCGACCGGCCGGCGCACCGAAGTATTCGAGAAGGAGACATCATGGTTTCGTTCATCAAGCGGTTCGGCGCACTGGCCGCCGGTTTCGCCACCTGCATCGCTTTCTCCACGGCATCGGCCGGCGCCGTCGCGGCCGAGCCCACGCTGAAGGTCGGCGCGACGGCCACCGGCGTGCCGTTCACGTTTCTCGACGTCAAGAGCAATTCGATCCAGGGGATGATGGTCGATGCGATCACCGCGGCCGGGAAGTCGGCCGGGTTTCGCGTCGACGTGCAGCAGACCGTGTTCTCGGCGCTGATTCCGTCGCTCACCACGCAGAAGATCGACATCATCTCGGCCGCGATGCTGAAAACGCCGGCGCGCCAGCAGGTCGTCGACTTCTCCGACACGGTCTATACGTTCGGCGAAGGCCTGATCGTGAAGGCGGACGACCCGGGCCGCTATACGTCGATGGACGACTTCAAGGGGCAGGTGGTCGGCGCGCAGGTCGGCACGGCGTTCGTCGACGCACTCAACAAGAAGGGCATCTTCAAGGAAGTCCGCACCTACGATTCGATCGCCGACATCATGCGCGACGTCGCGCTCGGCCGCATCAAGGCCGGCTTCGCCGACCAGCCGATCGTCGCGTATCAGATCGAACACGGCGTCAACCGCCAGGTCCGGCTCGTGCCCGAATACCAGAGCGTCGTGAAGGGGCAGGTGTGCTTCATCGTGCGCAAGGGCGACACGGCGACGCTCGAGCAACTCAACGGCGCGATCCGGAAAATGAAGGGCGACGGCACGCTGCAGCAGATCCTGCAGAAGTGGCACATGAGCTGAGCGCGCGCCCGGGATTCCCGAGCGGTATCGCCCGCGCATCGCGGGCACCCACTGCGACGTGCCGCCGGGCCGTCGCATAGGAGACCTCATGTTTTTTCAGAACGCGATCGATTTCCTGCCGATCCTGCTGAAGGGGGCGGTGGTCACGATCGAGATCACGGCATGCGCGTTCGTGCTCAGCTCGGTACTCGGGCTGATCCTCGCGTTGCTGAAGGTGTCGCCCAACCGTGCCGTGTCGACGGTCGGGAGCACGGTCGTCAACGTGATTCGCGGCCTGCCGATCATCGTGCAGCTGTTCTACATGTACTTCGTGTTGCCCGATCTCGGCATCCAGCTGTCGGCATTCCAGGCCGGGGTGCTCGGTCTCGGCATCGCGTATTCGGCCTACCAGGCGGAAAACTTCCGCGCGGGCATCGAGGCGATCGACCGTGGCCAGATCGAAGCCGCGCACGCGATCGGCATGCGCGGGCCGATGATCATGCGGCGCGTGGTGCTGCCGCAGGCGTTCCGCATCGCGCTGCCGCCTTACGGCAACACGCTGGTGATGCTGCTGAAGGATTCTTCGGTCGCGTCGACGATCACGGTCGCGGAGATCACGCGCGCCGGCCAGCTGATCGCGTCGTCGACGTTCCAGAACATGAGCGTCTATACGCTCGTCGCGTTGCTGTATCTCGCGCTCGGCCTGCCGCTGATGTTCGGCGTGAACCGGCTCGGCAAGCGACTCTCGCTGAGGAGAAGCGCATGATCCGGATCGATGCGATACACAAGCGCTTTCAGCAACACGCGGTGCTGAAGGGCGTCAGCCTCGACGTGCAGCAAGGTGAGGTCGTGTGCCTGATCGGGCCGTCCGGCTCGGGCAAGTCGACCGTGCTGCGCTGTATCAACGGCTTCGAGACTTACGACGAAGGATCGATCACGATCGACGGCGTGACGGTCGACGCGCATTCGAAACGGATCCACGAGCTGCGGATGCGGGTCGGCATGGTGTTCCAGCGCTTCAACCTGTTCTCGCATCGCACGGCGCTCGAGAACGTGATGGAAGGGCCGGTCCACGTGCGGCGCACGCCGGCCGCGCAAGCGCGCGAGCAGGCCCGCGCGCTGCTCGACAAGGTCGGGCTCGCGCACCGGATGAACGCGTATCCGTCCGAGCTGTCGGGCGGGCAGCAGCAGCGCGTCGCGATCGCACGCGCGCTCGCGATGGAGCCGCAGGCGATCCTGTTCGACGAACCGACGTCGGCGCTCGACCCCGAACTCGTCGGCGAAGTGCTCGGCGTGATGCGCGGACTCGCGCGCGACGGCATGACCATGGTGGTCGTCACGCACGAAATGGCATTCGCGCGCGAGGTGGCCGATCGCGTGTGTTTCCTGCACGACGGCACCATCTGCGAAAGCGGATCCGCGCGCGACGTGCTCACGCAGCCGAAGCATCCCCGCACGCAGGAATTCCTGCGTCGACTGCTGGCGTCGGACGACGCCGCCAACCCGGATCGAACATGAGTGCAAGGAACGCGGCACCCGGATGGCCCGACGCCCAGTGGCCGGATTCGCTGTGGGCGGCGACCGCCGCGCCGGCGCCCGATACACCCGCGCTCGACGCTTCCGCGTCGTGCGACGTGGCGATCGTCGGCGCCGGCTTTACGGGCCTGTCGACCGCGCTTCACCTGGCCGAACGCGGCGTGAACGTGCGCGTGATCGACGGCGCGCAGCCGGGCTGGGGCGCGTCCGGCCGCAACGGCGGGCAAGTGATCCCCGGCCTGAAATACGACCCCGACGAATTGATCCGCCGGTTCGGCGACGAAGCCGGCGAGCAGCTTGCTGCCGTGGTCGGCGGTGCGGCCGACACGGTATTCGACCTGATCGCGCGGCACGCGATCGACTGCGATGCGCGACGCCACGGCTGGATCCAGCCGGCGCCGACTGCCGCGATGCTCGACACGGTCGCCCGGCGTGCGCGGCAGTGGGCCGCGCGCGGCGCACCGGTCGAACTGCTCGGTCGCGACGAGGTCGCGCGCCGGCTCGGCACGCATGCGTATGCGGGCGGCTGGATCGATCGCCGCGCGGGCAGTGTGCAGCCGCTCAGCTATACGCGCGGCCTCGTGCGCGCCGCGCAGGCGAGCGGGGCGGTCGTGCACGGGCTGACGCGCGCCGTCGGGCTGACGCGTGCCGACGGCCGCTGGCAGGTCGCGACGGCCGGCGGCGCGACGCTATCGGCGGACCGCGTCGTGATCGCGACCAACGGGTATACGGACGGGCTGTGGCCGGGCTTGCGCCAGTCGGTGATCGCCGCGAACAGCTTCATCGTCGCGACGCAACCGCTCGCGCCGGAACTCGGTCGCGACATCCTCGCCGGCGGCGAGGTCGCATCGGATGCACGGCGCCTGCTGCTGTACTTCCGGCGCGATGCCGCGGGACGCCTGCTGATGGGCGGCCGCGGCCCGTTCGCGGAACCGCGTGCGACGAGCGACTGGCGCCATCTCGAGCGTGCGACGACGCTGCTGTATCCGCAACTGAAGGGAGTCCGGTTCGAGTACCGCTGGGCCGGGCGCGTCGCGATCACCGCGGATTTCATGCCGCACGTGCACGAGCCCGCGCCGGGCGTGACGATCGCGCTCGGCTACAACGGGCGCGGCATCGCGATGGCGACGACGCTCGGCAAGCATCTGGCCGCGCACCTGTCGGGCGATGCGCAACTGCCGCTGCCGTTCCGGCGCACGCCGATCCGGCCCATTCCGTTTCACGGGCTGCAGCGCTTCTATATCGCGGCCGGCGTGGCCTGGTATCGGCTGCTCGACAGCCTGTCGTGACGCAGGCGAGACGCCGAGTCGCCACGCGCCGGCGGATCAGGCAGAATCGGCTCCCCCGGTTTCCATCGACGGAGTCCGCATGACCGATCCGAACGAACCACCCGGCCGCCAGGCATACGCGAGCTTCGCGCAACGCTACGCCGACATCGCGCCGACGAAGGCGCACAACGCGCTCTACGAACGTCCGGCGACGATGGCGCTGCTGGGCGACGTCGACGGCCTGACGGTGCTCGATGCCGGCTGCGGGCCCGGCATCGGCAGCGAACACCTCGCACGCCAGGGCGCGAGGGTGCATGCGTTCGACGTCACGCCGGAGATGGTCGCGCTGGCAAGAACACGCTGCGCGGGCCTCGCGGTCGACCTCGTGGAGGGCGATCTGGAGGGGCCGCTCACGTGGTTGCCCGACGAAGCATTCGACAAGATCGTCTGTTCGCTCGCGTTCGACTACGTGCGCGACCTTGCGCCGACGCTGCGCGAATTCCGGCGGGTCGCGCGGCCGGGCGCCACGCTCGTGTTTTCGATGGCGCATCCGATGCGCGACTGGATGGACGAACGCACGCGCGGCGAGGGCACCTATTTCGATACGTCCCGCTTCGGCTTCCACTGGTCGGGTTTCGGTGAGCCGAAACCCTATGTCGAAGCGTGGCGGCGGCCGCTCGCCGACATCCTGAACGCCGTGGCCGACAGCGGCTGGCGGCTCGACCGGTTCGTCGAGCCGAAGCCGCTGCCCGAGATGAAGGCCGCCTCGGAGCGGCTTCATGCGGAGCTGTCGCTGGCCCCGGCCTTCCTCTGCATCCGCGCGCGCTGCTGACACGACGCGGCGCGGCGGTCATCCCGCACTCAATGCCGCACCGGCTCGTCGTTCAGCGTGCCGAGGAATGCTTCGATATCCTTGATGTCCTGCGCCGTCATCGCGGGCTTGTCGCCCGGCTTGCGATCGAACGGCGCATCGGTCACGTCGACGTTCGCGCGATACTTCGGCGGGATGTCGTCGTACTCGTCGACCTTGCCGTCCGCACCGCGCGAATAGAACTTCTGCGGCGAGATGCTGCGCTCGTTGTAGAACGCCATCACCTGGTCGAGCGTGTGGAACACGCCGTTGTGGAAGAACACGTGGCGCGTCGCCGCGTTGCGCAGCGTCGGCGTCAGGAACATCCCGCAATACTGCGTCTGATCCTTCAGGTCGTCGCGGAACGGCCCGCACACGCCGAGATCGTAGAACGCCGGGTTGCGGTTCTGCGCCAGTTCCTTGTTGCGCGGCGCGCCGAGCGCCTCGTACTGGTAATCGGTCAACATCGGCGGCAACCCGTCCTTGCCGGGTTTCGACAGGTGGCAGCCCGCGCAATTCGCCTTGTCCGGATCGTTGAACAGGCGCAGCCCGCGCAGTTCGGCCTGCGTGAGGCGCGCGCGGCCTTCGAGCCAGCGGTCGTACTTGCTGTTGTACGGATGGAACGACGGATCTTCCACCTGGTAGCGCGCGATCGCGAACATCGCCTCCGACACCGCGAGCTGCGGGCTGTCGAACACGCGCGGGCCGAACAGTTGCTCGAGCTGCGCGCGGTGCGACGACTGCTTGAGCTTGCGCGCGACGTCGTCGACGCTCGCGTTCGCCATCTCGACCGGATTCAGCAGCGGGCCGAACGCCTGTTGCTGCAGCGTATCGGCGCGGCCATCCCAGAACATTCCGCCCTGCGGCACGAGTTGCGGCGCGGCCGACGTGCCGGCCACCTTCTGCGCCTTGACGACGCCGGCCGCCGACGCGGCCTGTTGCGCGACGCTCGGCGCGGCGTCGTTTTCACCGGCATCGGGGCCGATGCTGAAGTTCGGCTGACGGTACAGGTACATCAGCGACGGCGGCGGGCGATAGCCCTGCTGCGTCATCGCGAGGCCGCCCGGCTGCACGTCGAGCGCATTCGGCGGGCCATACGCATGATCCGGGCTGTGGCACGACGCGCACGACTGCTTGCCCGACGCGGACAGCGACGGATCGGCGAACAGCGCGCGGCCGAGCTGCGCGACCGCCGACAGCGGTTGCGCGGCGGGCCGCTGCAGCACGACCGGATGCGGGTTCGCGCCCGTCCAGTCGGCGACGACGGTGCCGATCGCCGCGGGCACCTGCGCGGGGAACGCGATCGCGAACGCGCCGTAGCCGAGCACGGCGGCGCCGATCACGAACGCCGTGCGGCGCAGGAGGCGGGACGGCGTGCGCGACGCGCGGGGGCCGGTGGTGTCGGGAGACGGGAACGCGGGGCGGGCAGTCATGCTGTCGGTCGGAAATCGGGCGCCGCACGAAGCGGCGCGTTAAACGGAAACGGCCGGCGCGTGCTGCGCCGGCCATGCGGTCACGACGTACCGGTCAGATCGCGGGCGCCGAGCTCAATACGGTGCCGAGCGTCGGGTCGAGGTACAGCGGCGTCGTGTTCGGCTTCGACGTGAAGTCGAACAATGCGCGCAGGTCGCCCGCCGTCGCATCGAACGAGCCGCCGCCGATGCGCTGGCCGCCGAGCCAGTTGTCCTCGATGAAGCGCACGACGGACGCCTGGTCGAGCATCGTGTGGTCGACGTAGTTCTGCTTCGCGTACGGCGAGATCACGACGAGCGGAATGCGCACGCCCGGGCCGCAACGGCCGTTGACGGTCGCGCCGTTCACGCCGGTGGTGCCGCCCGTGCCGCACTTGCCGCTGCCGTTGACCTGGTCGACCGCGTCCGACGATGCGTGCGTCGGCGCCGTGTATACGTGGTCGTACCAGCCGTCCGAGTCGTCATAGGTGACGATCACGGCCGTGTTCTGCCAGTCCGGCTGCTGTTGCAGGAAGTTGACCACCTTCGTCACGAACGCCTGCTCGTCGAGCGGATCCGAATAGCCGGCGTGCCCGTCCTGCGCGGCCGGCGCCTTCAGGTAGCTGACCGACGGGAAGTTGCCGGCCTTCACGGCGGCGAAGAAGTCGTCCGTGTCGTACTGGTGGTTCGCGGGTTCGGCGGTCTTGCCGTCGGTCTGGAGGCTCGAACCGATCGCGGCGACCGAGCTCGGGCGCGTGTGCTGCGGGTTCGCGGTCGACGCGTAGTACTGGAACCAGTTGTGGTGCGGGATGTAGTCGGCCGTCGCGGCGTTCACGGCGGTGGCGACCGTGCTGCGCGCGCAGCCCGTGGTGCCGTTGCCGTTCGTCGTCGACAGGTTGAAGCCGCCCATGAAGCCGCCCCACGTGATCTTCGCGCTGTTCAGCAGGTCGCCGATGTTCTTGCCCGTCATCATCGCCTGGTCGGTCGTGCTCGAGCACACGTCGAAGCCCGGGTCGACGTCGTTGATCATCGTGAAGCCGCCCTGGCCGTCATTGATGTAGTACGAGCTGGCGGCAAGCGTCGACGGCTGCTTCGACGTCTTGACGATCTGCATCCCGTTGGTCTGGCCCGACACGACGTTCAGCGCGCCCGGCGTCGACGGGCCGTAGACCGTCGTGAACGTGTTGTCGCTCATCGCGAAGCGTTGCGCGTAGTTCCACAGCGCGGTCACGGTGTTGCCGTCGAAGTAGCCCATCACCTGGCCCTTCGTGCCGAACGCGCCGGCGCCGCCGGACGAGCCCTTGCCGGTGTATTTCGGGAACAGGTCGGCGAGGCCGTTGTCCTCGGCCTGCTGCTCGGCCGTGTACGCGTGGTTCTGGTCAGCGGTCGCGGCCTGCGTGCGGTCGAGGCGGAACGGGTTCGCCGCGTCGGTGCCGTTGGCCGGGTTCGTGAAGTTCGGGTTCGCGGTGAGCAGCGTGCCCGTCAGGCCGTTGGGCGTCGGCGTGCCGGACTTGGCGGTGAACGCCGGTTCGCCCGACGGGTTCGTCGCGTTCGGGTAGGTGCCGAAGTAGTGGTCGAACGAGATGTTTTCACCGTAGATCACGACGACGTGCTTGATCGGCGTGGCGGTCTGCAGCGCATCCTGCGACGACACGGCGGGCGTCGACGTGGGATCGTCGCTGCCGCCGCAGGCGAACAGCGCCAGCGCCGCGGCTGCGCAGGCGGTGACGAGCAAGGCTTGACGGAACATCGGGAAACTCCAGGTAAGGTCTTCGATGGTGGAGAGCGGCCCCGTCGCCGTGTCGGTTCGGCGCGGAGCTCTTGAGCGAGCACGCGCATTGGAACAGTCCCGTATGAAGATATGGGGACGGAGTGGTTTCGTCGCGATTGCGCTGCGGTATCGATTTCATTACGGCGGAATGCGATGCGAAAGTGAACGGAAAGGGGCGGACCGC
Source organism: Burkholderia sp. AU31652 (assembly GCF_002223155.1). NCBI lineage: Bacteria > Pseudomonadati > Pseudomonadota > Betaproteobacteria > Burkholderiales > Burkholderiaceae > Burkholderia > Burkholderia sp. AU31652. The sequence goes on from NZ_NKFG01000005.1 coordinate 1,596,849, forward strand.
ATGCCACCTTCGTGTCACATCCCGCGGCGCGTGGGCCGCTTGCCGCGGATGCCGCGCGGGGCGGGCGAAAGGGCGTCATCGACGGCTCGGCGCACGGTGCGGTGCGGCGCCCGTTTTTTGACAATTGGATGACGTATTCCTACGATGAACGCCCTGCGGCGACGATTTCGCGTGGCCGACCGTCAGCGAGTATTCAGCGTGCCGATCCCCGTTCTGTTTGCCGTTCTATGTGCAGCGTTCCTGCACGCGTCGTGGAATGCGCTCGTCCGCAGCAGCGGCGACCGGCTCCGGTCGGCCACGGTGCTGCAGATCGCGATCGGGCTGTTCGCGCTGCTGTTCCTGCCGGCCGCGGCGCCGATCTCGGCGGCGAGCTGGGCGTACGTCGTCGCGTCGGCCGTGCTGCACGTCGTCTATACGCTGCTGCTGGTGCGCGCGTACGAGCACGGCGACCTGAGCGTCGCGTATCCGGTCGCGCGCGGCACCGCGCCACTGCTCGTCACGCTCGGCGCGGCGGCGTTCGCGGGCGAGCGGCTGAACCTGGGTGCGCAGGCAGGGCTCGTGCTGATCTGCGCCGGCATCCTCGCGATCGGGCTGGAGCGCGGGCGCGGCGCCACGCACCGGATGATGCAGGTGCTGCCGACCGCGTTCGCGACCGGCGTGTCGATCGCGGCCTACAGCGTGGTCGACGGGATCGGCGTGCGGGAAAGCGGCAACACGGTCGGCTATACCGCGTGGATGTTCGTGCTGACGGGCGCGATGATGGCCGCGTACTACCGGCTGCGGGCGGGGCCGCTGCGGCTGACGCAGGAGGTCGGCGAAACGGCGAAGGCCGCGTGCGGCGGCGTGTTCGCGGCGCTCGCGTACGGCATCGTGATCTGGGCGATGGATCGCGCGCCGATGGGGCCGGTGTCGGCGCTGCGCGAAACGAGCGTGGTGTTCGCGGCGCTGATCGCGCGCGTGTATCTCGGCGAGCGGCTGACGCCGCGCCGGGCGGCAGGGTGTCTGGTGATCGCTTGCGGGGCGTTGTTGATCAGTGCGTTCGAGGCGGTGCGGTGAGTAAACGCCAAGATGGCCCCGTTCGGACGCCGTGAAAGTGCGCGCGCAGCCGACAAATCGTCATTGCCCATCACAGAATCGCCTTGCTTCGGGGCGTAACGCGTGGGTCGTCGCAAAGCCTTTGACACCCGCCTCGGCATAGGGGGGTTAGCTCAATGTCGATCTGGTACAGGGTTAGTGTTCCGTCGCTGTTCCGCACCATGGCATCGGTGAAAGTTTTTTTGTCGATGATGATGTGTTCGTTCCTGATTCCAAGTTGCTTCAGATATTCGCTCGCGATCTTGGCTCGCTCGGTCTTCAGGCGCTCGCCGTTCCGTTCCATCGTATATGCACCGGATATGACAACGGCCTGAATTTCTGCATCCGGCCATTTTCGCGCCTCGATTACAGCATTTGCGATTTTCAGCCTGTCAGCATTGGTCACGTCGACGCTGTTGAGCGGTAACGGGATTCGCACCGATTCCCCAATCGTGCATGCATGTGCTGGAAAGGTGCCGGCGCATGCCGACAGTGCAATCACCCGTGAGATACCGGAAATTACGGCTTTGATATGGACTTTCATTCCATGATTCTCTTGTCGAAGGTTGCGATGTATCCCGTAATACTGTCCGCATTTCTAATGGCGACGTCGGCATTGTTTTCTGCAAAAGCCTTCAGCCCGGATTCTGTGTCGGAATATATGATGTCGTCGGAATTGAATGTGTCGACATAGTGCGTGCATTCATGGATCAGTGTTTTAACCTTTGATGCCGTCCATAGGTCTCCGTTTGAAATTGTGCAGAATTTTGAATAGATGGCGATGATCCGCTTCTCAGAGTCCGGCTTGCATACCCCTGCGATGTTGTTACCACTGTCGGGCACTACACTGCAGGTAAGACGTCTGTTCATGGAATCGTCCCATCGAACGATCTTCTCCGGCACGAGCTCCCGCATCGCATTGAGTAGTCTAGGCAAGCCAGCGGCAAGGACTGATCTGACATCATTGTCGGAGCGGCCGAAGTAGAGTCGAGCCCGCGCTTGTTCAGCCTTGTCCCAAGCTGTGACGCCTTCAATGCGCTGTAGTATCAGAGAGATTGCTGCATCACGAGCCTTCATGATCAGTTTTCGGAATTTCCTGTTACTCATATTCGAGCATATGGGAGTCGTGTTGATTGACACATACACCATTGAGCCGGGGTTGGTATTGGTGATGGCGCCGGAATGTACCAAAACCCAATCCTCACTGTCGTCGATGTCGAAGTCGTACGGTTTTTTGTCGAAAAAATTGGTCATGCGTCAGCCCCCCTGTACATGGATTCTCAAGGATCAAGCCGAGTTCTTGAGGAATACTCTAGGGTCGCCAGAAGGGCGATTATTGTCCATCGGACGCATTCGAAATTTTGATTGAATCCGCCCGTGGCTCGTAGCGGGCCGCGCGCATACGAACATGAGATCGTTGCGCTCGATGCAATGTGGATGAGCTGCGAGGTGTGCTACGCGAGGTGGGAATAGGCCGATGAGGGATTCGAGCCTATTCGGGGCGACCACGTGCTGCGGATGCCGGGCGCGCGAATGGCGCCGCCGAGAATCCATGTGTGAAGGTCACGCCTCGACCGGCATCGCACTCGTGCACTTGATCTCGTCGAGGCACACGCTCGAATGCACGCCGCTCACGCCGGGAATGCGCATCAGCGTCTCGAGCAGGAACCGCGACAAGCCTTTCAGATCGTGCGCGACGACCTTCAACACGTAGTCGATGTCGCCCGTCACCGAGAAGCATTCCTGGATCTGCGCTAGATCGGACACCAGTTTCTGGAACTTCGACAGGTCGCGGATATGCCCGCGCTCCATCGTCACGTGCACGAAAGCGGTCACGCCGAAACCGAGCGTGTCGGGGCACAGCCGGGTTTCGTAGCGACGGATCGCACCGATTTCCTCCAGCCGCCGGTGGCGGCGCAACGTCTGCGCGGGCGACAGGCCGACGGCCTTCGCCAGGTCGAGGTTCGACGCGCGGCCGTTCTCCTGCAGGATCGCGAGCAAGTGGCGATCGAGGCGATCCAGAACCGGTTCATGCATTTTTGTTTCCTCATCTGTCTCCTGGATGCAATCTTATCTCATAATGTAGGGTTTGCATGAACGGGTTACGAAACCCGATTTCGCCGTCGCGACGCTAAACTGACGCCGGATTTTCGTGTGCGAACGCATCAAAGCGGGCGCGGCGACGGTCGGCGGCCGGTCTGGCGGGCACGCCGACGCGAATCGGGCGCCGCCACGCGAAGATTGCAGTCCCCAACCCGGCGGCTCCACGAACGGCCCCGGCACACCAAAACAGCGCCCGGCACACCGAGGCGCGCCGCACCCCGCTGCAGGCGGGCGCGGACAGAGTGGAGAAGACATGGTTTCTGGAAACGAGAGCGACGGCCTGAAGCGCGGGCTGAAGAACCGGCACATCCAGCTGATTGCGCTCGGCGGCGCGCTCGGCACGGGGCTGTTCCTCGGCATCGCGCAGACGATCAAGATGGCGGGCCCGTCGGTGCTGCTCGGCTACGCGGTGGCCGGCATCGTCGCGTTCTTCATCATGCGCCAGCTCGGCGAGATGGTCGTCGACGAGCCCGTCGCCGGCTCGTTCAGCTACTTCGCCAACAAGTACGTCGGCCACTTCACCGGTTTCCTGTCGGGCTGGAACTACTGGGTGCTGTACATCCTCGTCAGCATGGCCGAGCTGTCGGCCGTCGGGATCTACGTGCAGTACTGGTGGCCGGGCGTGCCGACCTGGGTGTCGGCGCTGGTCTTCTTCGTCGCGATCAACCTGCTGAACCTGGCCAGCGTGAAGTCGTACGGCGAGACGGAATTCTGGTTCTCGATCATCAAGGTCGCCGCGATCGTCGGCATGATCGGCTTCGGCGGCTGGCTGCTCGCGAGCGGCCATGCGGGGCCGGAGGCGAGTGTCCGGAACCTGTGGCAGCACGGCGGCTTCTTCCCGAACGGCGTGTCGGGGCTCGTGATGTCGATGGCCGCGATCATGTTCTCGTTCGGCGGGCTCGAGCTGATCGGCATCACCGCGGCCGAGGCCGACGATCCGAAGCGCAGCATTCCGCGCGCGACGAACCAGGTGATCTATCGCATCCTGATTTTCTACATCGGCGCGCTCGCCGTGCTGCTGTCGCTGTACCCGTGGGAAAAGGTCGTCACCGGCGGCAGCCCGTTCGTGCTGATTTTCCACGCGCTGAGCAGCAACCTGGTGGCCAACGTGCTGAACGTGGTCGTGCTGACGGCCGCGCTGTCGGTCTACAACAGCGGCGTGTACAGCAACAGCCGGATGCTGTTCGGCCTCGCGAAGCAGGGCAATGCGCCGAAGGTGCTGTGCTCGGTGAACAAGCGCGGCATTCCGCTCGCCGCGCTCGGCGCGTCGGCGCTCGCGACCGGCGTGTGCGTGCTGGTCAACTACTTCATGCCGGGCAAGGCGTTCGAGGTGCTGATGGGCCTCGTCGTGTCGGCGCTGATCATCAACTGGGCGATGATCACGCTGATCCACCTGAAGTTCCGCCAGGCGAAGCGCGCAGCCGGGGAGGAGACTTCCTTCCGCAGTCTGGGCTATCCTTTCACGAATTACCTGTGCCTGGCTTTCATGGCCGGCATTCTCGTCGTGATGTACCTGACGCCGGATCTCCGTCTGTCGGTGTACCTGATCCCGGTATGGCTCGCGGTGCTCGCGGTCGGGTATCGCTTCCGTCAGAAGAATGCAGGCTATGCGGTGCACGACGGCGCATCCGCACGCTGACGCAGGCCACGACCGATCATTCTTCCAAACGAGACCGACTCAAGCCATGTTCGAACACATCGACGCGTACCCGGGCGACCCGATCCTCACGCTCAACGAGAACTTCCAGAAAGATCCGCGCGACCAGAAGGTCAACCTGAGCATCGGCATCTACTTCGACGCCGAAGGCCGGATTCCGGTGATGGGCGCCGTGCGCGAAGCCGAAACCGCGCTGCAGCGCGACAGCGGCGCGAAGCCGTACCTGCCGATGGTCGGTCTGGCCGCGTATCGCGACGCCGTGCAGGCGCTCGTGTTCGGCGCCGATCATCCGGCCCGCGCGGCTGGCCGCATCGCCACGCTGCAGACGCTCGGCGGCTCCGGCGCACTGAAGGTGGGCGCCGATTTCCTGAAGCGTTATTTCCCGAATTCGCAGGTGTGGCTCAGCGATCCGAGCTGGGAAAACCACCGCTTCATCTTCGAGCGCGCCGGCTTCACGGTGAACACGTATCCGTACTATGACGAGGCGACGGGCGGCCTGAAGTTCGACGCGATGCTCGCGGCGATCGACGCGCTGCCGGCGCGCAGCATCGTGCTGCTGCACGCGTGCTGCCACAACCCGACCGGTGTCGACCTCGACGAAGGCCAGTGGGAGAAGCTGATCGACGTGATCGAGGCGCGCGGGCTGCTGCCGTTCGTCGACATGGCGTACCAGGGCTTCGGCGCGGGCCTCGACGCGGATGCATTCGCGGTGCGCGAGCTGGCCCGCCGTGGCGTGCCGGCGCTGGTCGCGAACTCGTTCTCGAAGAACTTCTCGCTGTACGGCGAGCGGGTGGGCGGCCTGAGCGTCGTCTGCGAGGATGCCGCCGCGGCCGAGCGCGTGCTCGGCCAGCTGGCCGGCGCGGTGCGCTCGAACTACAGCAACCCGCAAACCTACGGCGCGAAGGTCGTGGCAACCGTGCTCGGCACGCCCGCGCTGCGCAAGCAGTGGGAAGAGGAACTGGCGGCAATGTGCCGCCGCATCGCGCGGATGCGCCAGTCGATCCATGACGGCCTGCGCGACCACGTCAGCGGCGAGGCACTGACGCGCTACGTGAAGCAGCGCGGGATGTTCACGTACACGGGCCTGACCGAATCGCAGGTCGATGCGCTGCGCGAAGTACACGGCGTGTACGTCCTGCGTTCGGGCCGGATGTGCGTCGCGGGCCTGAACGACTCGAACGTCGCCATCGTCGCGGATGCCATCGGCAAGGTGCTGAAGAGCGGCGTCTGAGCGCGGCGCGCCACGCGGCTGGCCGAACCGGTTGTCTCCGCAAGGGGGCAGCCGGTTTTTTGTTGGGCGGCCGCCATGTGTGCCACCCGGCTGACGCGGGGGCACGCACGGCGGTACGATCACGGCATCCAGCGCAACTTGGAAGGAAGCACATGGGCATCCGGATCATCCAGCTCGGCACGCCGCGCGCGGCCGGCGAGGGCCTGCGGATCGGCACGGTGCGGCGGCCGCCGCGCGGCGTGCCAAAGGCGGAATTCGCGTCGCGCAACTACTATGATGTATGGCTGCCGACGCTGTCGCCGAGCCCGGAACTCGTCGCGCAGGCGCAGGCCGCCGCAACCGATGCCGAATGGAACGCGTTCCGGCGTCACTTCCGTGCGGAGATGGCGCATGGCGATGCGCCGAAGGTGCTCGACCTGCTGGCGGCGCTGTCGGCGACCACCGCGTTTTCGATCGGCTGCTATTGCGACGACGAGCGCCATTGCCACCGCAGCGTGCTGCGCGAACTGCTCGCGGAGCGCGGCGCGGCGATCGAGCCCGACGCGGGCTGAAAGCCGTTTGTAGCGGCATCGCACAGCCGCGCCGGCACGCCGCCGCGCCGTCATCGTGCGGTGCAGCGAACCGGTTGACGTGGGTCAAGCGTGCGGGCGCGCGCGCCACTATGCTCTTGTCATGGAGCCATCACGACGATGACAGGCCGACAGATGCAGATTGTTTTCCCGCCGGAACCACCCGAATATTGCGCACGCGACCTGGTCGTGGCGTTTTCGGCGCTGGTCGACGGACGGTGCGTGCAGTGCGCGGTCACGGCCGAGGCGCTGGAGGATCATTTCGGCGCGCCGTCGCTGCTCGAACGCGACCTGCTGGCCGCATTCGACGCGCACCGGTCGGCGATCGAGGCGATGGCACGACGCATGCTCGAGGAAATCGGCGGCCGGCCGGTGCTGCTGCACAGCGGCCACTTCCGGCTCGGCGACTGATACCGCAGGAGGGCGCATGACACTGCAGGGCAACATTCACGAACGCGACTGGTCCGTCGAAGTCGAGACGCGCCCGTGCGAGTCGGGCGAATTCCGCTGCCGCGTGTCGGTCGAGCACGGCACCGGCGCCGCGCGTTTTCATCATACGTTCGAGCACAGCCATGCGTATCCGACCGAGCGCGAGGCGATGATCGAAGGGCTGCGGGCCGGCATGACCTGGATCGAGATGAAGACGTCGCAGACCTTCAACGTATGAACGGACCCGCGCCGGCGACGGCGCGGGCAGACGATCGGCCGGGCAGCGATCGCAGAAATCGCGCCGTGCCACGGGCAACACGTGCCGCCGCCTTACGGTGCGGGCGGCACATGCAAGGCGGTCGACGAGCGGGCGGCCCCGTCAGGAGACACGACATGGGCGTGGGCATGCAGATCGCCTGCCTGGGATTCACGGGAACCGCCGCGGTCGAAGCCGAAGCCGGCGCGCAGCTGGTGCGGCTCGAACGGTTTCGCACGCTGATCGGCGGCTGTCACCTCGCCATTGAAGCGAGCGCCGACGCCGATGGCGCACGCGTGTACGACGTACGACTCGACCTCGTGATGCACGACACGGCGCGCTGGCCGCTGCCGCCGTGCGTCGGCGGCAACCTGGACGACGCGCTGCGCCGCGCGTTCATGCAGGCCGAACAGGCGCTGATCGCGTGCCAGGCGGCCGGTGCAAGGGTGGGGCTGCGCAACGCGGCGGCCGATGGCGCGGTGCGATGATGCATCGCGCGCGGTGCCGTCAGGCGCAGCCTGGGTTCCGGGTTGTCAGACCCGGGCGAGCGCTTGCGAGTCGATGATGCGCACGCGCTTGCCGCGCGTTTCGACCAGCGCTTCGCGATGGAACCGCGAGAACATCCGGCTCACGGTTTCGAGCTTCATCCCGAGATAGCAGCCGATTTCCTCGCGCGTCATCCGCAGGTTGAATTCCGTCGCCGAATAGCCGCGCGCCTCGAAGCGCGACGACAGGTTCAGCAGGAAATGCGCGACGCGTTGCTCGGCCGACATCGTGCCGAGCAGCAGCATCTGGCTCGATTCGCGGACGATCTCGCTGCTCAGCATCTGGTAGAGGAAGTGCTGCATCGGCTTGATCTCGCGGCACGCCGCTTCGAGCGCACCGAACGGGATGATGCACACGACGCTGTCCTCGAGCGCGATCGCGTCGCAGCAATGCTGGCCGCCGCCGATGCCGTCCATCCCGAGCGTTTCGCCGGCAATCTGGAAGCCCGTCACGTGTTCGCGGCCGTCGCGATGCATCATCACCGTCTTGAACGAACCCGCGCGCACCGCATAGATGCTCTGGAACGGATCGTCGGTGCGGAACAGCGCGTCGCCCTGGCGCACCTGCCGGGTCGTGCAGATGATCGAGTCGAGGCGGCCGTATTCGGCTGCGGTCAGGTGCGGCGGCAGGCACATCGTGCGCATCGCGCACACCGAGCAGCGTGCGGCGGGATGCTTGGCGGCGTCGGCGCGCGTGACCGCGCGAAGCGGAATCGTCGGCCGAGGCGCGATGGATACGTCGGCGGCGCAGGGGGTGGCTGTGGACATGAGTCACTCCGGCTCGTCAGGGGTGGTGCACGCGAGCGTGCGCCAGGGATTCGATGACCTGGCATGCGGCGTCGAATTCGACGGTCTTGTCGAAGAAGTAGTCGGCTCCGGCCAACGCGCATGCCTCTCTGAATGCCGGTGCCGAGTGATTCGTCAGCACGATGGTGACGATGCGCGGCGCGGCCTTCGACAGCGTCCCGATCAGCTCGAGGCCGCTGCCGTCCGCCAGCCGCAGGTCGACGATCACCACGTCCGCCTGGCTGCTGCGGATATGCGTCCACGCGTCCTGGCCGTCTTCCGCTTCGCCGACGACGGCGACACCGCGGATCGCGCCGACGAGCAGCGCGATCCGCTGCCGGACGGCGACGGCGTGATCGACGAGAAACACCCGGAGCGCGGCGGGTAACGGGCTGGCATTCATGCCGGCAGTATCGTGTTGCGCCGCCGAAAATGAAATCGGCCGAATTGGAAGTTGATGTAGGCCGCTGCGACGCGTTGTAGGGCGATTCCTACAACGCGTACGGGAAATCGCCGGAGCGGCTCCGAGGGGGCGATGCCGCGAGCGCGGCTGAAGGGGGAGGTTGGCGGGTCAGCCGGCCTGGCGCGCAGCCAGCGCATCGCGCGCCGTGCGGCACGCGGCGAGATCCCACGCCGCACAGCCGACGCTCTTGAACAGCAGCGGCCCGTTGCGGTCGAATGCGCCGCCCAGCACGTCGGCGAGCGATGCGACGTGCTGCCAGTCGACCTGCGCGACGATCAGGTCGCCGGCTTCGTGACGCGCGCCGGCCGGATCGTCGACGACCAGCCGGCTGGCGCGCACCGTGTTCGCGTCGATCTCGGCCGCGTCCGCGGTAAACGCGCCGACGCCGACCACGAGCCGGCCTTCGCGCGCGGCTTCGCGATAGACGGGCGTGCGGCTCGTCGTCAGCGTGACGACCACGTCGATCGCATCGGGAATCGCGTCACCGTCGAGCGGCACGAGGCGCGGCGCCTGCGCGCGGTGCGCGGCACAGAATGCCGCTGTGCTGTCGGCGCTTGTGCCGCGCACGTGAAGGCGCGCCTCGGGAAAGATCGCGGCGAGCGCTTCCGCGTGATTGGCCGCCTGCTTCCCGGTGCCGATCAGCAGGATGTCGCGCGGCGCGGCGCCCTGCAGCGCCTGGATGCCGAGCGCGGTGATGGCCGCCGTGCGGCGCCCGGTGACCGTCGGGCCGTCGAGCGCGAAGCGCATCTCGCCGGTGGTCGCGTCGTAGGCGGTGACCTGGCCGAGGATCGTCGGCAGCCCGCGCGCGCCGTTGCCCGGGCACACGTTCACGAGCTTGTGGGTCGCGAGGTCGCGCGCGCTCGACGGCATCGACAGCATCACGCCGCCCGCCTGCAGCGGCACGACCAGGCGTTCGGGGCTGACGATCTCGCCCGCCGCATAGTCGGTGACGGCCTGCCTGAGCGTGGCAAGCAGCGCCGGGTAGTCGAGCAGCGCGGCCGTGTCGGCCGCGTCGAAAACGGGAATCGGGGAAAGAGCGGTCATCGTGTACGTCGCATGCGTCGGTGAGCGTGGACGACGGGCGCATGCCGCGCCCGCCAAGAGCTGCCGGATACCGTGACACAGGGCAGTGTGGATCGAATCTATACCACTTGCTGGCCCACCCGCAACCCAGAAAATAAAGCGCCTCGCCGGTTTTGGTTCTAATATCTGTCCAGAAGGGCCGCCATGGCCTCGATGCCGGCGCGCTCCGGTATAGTGCGAACCCATTCCAGATTCACGCCCGCGAGCGGGCAGGAGCCATACGATGATGTCCGCGCGTCCCGACACACTCGAAGGCGGTTTCAGGCCGCTGCAGATCTACGAGCAGGTGGCCGAGAAGATCCGCGACGAAATCCGCGCGGGGCGCTATGCCGCCGAGTCGCGGCTGCCGTCCGAGCGCGAGCTCGCGGGGCTGTTCCAGGTCGGCCGGCCGGCCGTGCGCGAGGCGCTCGGCGCGCTGCAGAACGAAGGGCTCGTGTTCACGAAGCGCAATTCGGGCACCTACGTCGTCGCGTCGCCGCTCGACGTGCTCGCGCAGCGCGGCGACGGGCACCGGGCGTCCGAGCCCGATTTCAGCCCGACGTCGACGCTCGACGTGCGGCTGATCCTGGAGCCCGCGATCGCGCGCCTCGCGGCTGCGCACGGCCGAGCCGACCCGGGCGCCGAACGCTATCTGGCCCAGATGGAAACCATTACCGACGTCGACGATCCGCATCAGCGCGCGCTGTGGAACGAGAGCGACCGGCTGTTCCACCGGCAACTCGCGCTGATGACCGGCGACGCGCTGATCGTGAAGATCGCGGACGAAGTCGCGAAGACGATGGACCAGCCGCTGTGGAAGCGGCTGAAGGACGACGGCATCTACGATGCGGGCCGGATCCGGCTCTACGTGTCCGAACACCGGCTGATCTACGAGGCGATCGTGTCCGGCGACGCGGATGCGGCGGCGTTCTATGTCGAGCAGCACATCCGCCGCGTGCGGCGCGACATCGCACCGAAGTGACCGCGCCGGGTTCGTTCTGGTCTGAAAAATGACCAGAATCGCAGTTCTTATTTTGAAATTGCTTGCGCGGTGACCACGCGTATCCTACATTGGTTTCACACAAAACCAATCAGGAGACACCATGCGACATCTCGTTACCGCGCTCTCGGTGGCCATCGCCGCCGGCGCGCTGACTTCCGCGCAGGCGCAGGAAGTCGTCACGATCGGCCATTCGGCGCCGCTGACCGGCCCGCAGGCCGCGAACGGCAAGGACAATGAAAACGGCGCGCGCCTGGCCGTCGACGAACTCAACAAGGCCGGCATCAAGGTTGCCGGCAAGACGGTCACCTTCAAACTGGTCTCCGACGACGACCAGGCCGATCCGAAGGCCGGCGTGCAGGTCGCGCAGAACCTCGTCGACAAGGGCGTCGTCGCGGTGCTCGGGCCGTACAACTCGGGCGTCGCGATTCCCGCCTCGCGCGTGTACTCGAGCGCCGGCGTGCCGATGCTGCCGGTCGCGTCGAACCCGGCACTGACGAAGCAGGGTTTCAAGAACATCTTCCGGATCGGCGCGAGCGACGAGCAGCTCGGCGGCACGATGGCGACCTTCGCCGCGAAGACGCTGAATGCGAAGACCGCCGCCGTGATCGACGATCGCACCGCGTACGGGCAGGGCGTGGCCGAGCAGTTCATGAATGTCGCGAAGGCGAACGGCATCAAGATCGTCGACCAGGAATTCACGAGTTCGTCGGCCACCGATTTCCTCGGCATTCTCACCAAGATCAAGGCCAGCAACCCCGACGTGATCTTCCTCGGCGGCTATGCGGCACAGGGCGCGCCGATGGCCAAGCAGATGAAGCAGCGCGGCCTGCGCGCGAAGCTGCTCGGTGGCGACGGCATCTGCTCGGCCGACATGGGCAAGGTCGCGGGCGAGGCGGCGTCGATCGTCTACTGCGCGCAGGGCGGCGTCGCGCTCGAGAAGACGGCGGCCGGGCGCGAATTCCTGAAGAAGTACCACGACACGTATCACACCGATACGCAGGTCTATGGCGTGAACTACTACGACGGGATGAAGCTGCTCGCCGACGCGATGGTCAAGGCCGGCACGACCACCGACAAGGCGAAGCTGATCGCGCAGCTCGCGAAGTCGAACTACACGGGCGTCGCGGGCACCTATTCGTTCGACGCGAACGGCGACCTGAAGGGCGCGCCGACCACCGTTTACGTGATCCGCAACGGCCTGCCGGAACCGTACGCGAAGTAACGGCCCGCCAGCCATCGGACGGCGGCGCGGCCGCCGTTCTTCGTTTCAACGCTTTCGATTCCCCCATGAAAATTTCCCGATCCCTTTCCACCGTCGAAGTCCATACCGGCGGCGAAGCGTTCCGCATCGTCACGAGCGGGCTGCCGCGCGCGCCCGGCGACACGATCGTCCAGCGCCGCGCGTGGCTCAAGGACAACGCCGACGAGATCCGTCGCGCGCTGATGTTCGAACCGCGCGGCCACGCCGACATGTACGGCGGCTACCTGACCGAGCCCGTGTCGCCGAACGCGGATTTCGGCGTGATCTTCGTGCACAACGAAGGCTACAGCGATCATTGCGGGCACGGCGTGATCGCGCTGTCGACCGCGGCGGTCGAGCTCGGCTGGGTGCAGCGCACGGTGCCGGAAACGCGGGTCGGCATCGACGCGCCGTGCGGCTTCATCGAGGCGTTCGTCAAATGGGACGGCGAGCACGCGGGGCCGGTGCGCTTCGTCAACGTGCCGTCGTTCATCTGGCAGCGCGACGTGTCGGTCGAGACGCCGTCGTTCGGCACCGTGACCGGCGACATCGCGTACGGCGGCGCGTTCTATTTCTACGTCGACGGTGCGCCGTTCGACCTGCCGGTGCGCGAAGCGGCGGTGGAGCGGCTGATCCGCTTCGGCGCGGAAGTGAAGGCCGCCGCGAACGCGAAGTACCCGGTCGTGCATCCGGAGATCCCGGAAATCAACCACATCTACGGCACGATCATCGCGAATGCGCCGCGCCACCCGGGCTCGACGCAGGCGAACTGCTGCGTGTTCGCGGATCGCGAGGTCGACCGTTCGCCGACGGGTTCCGGCACCGGTGGCCGGGTCGCGCAGCTCTACCAGCGCGGGCTGCTCGCGGCCGGCGACACACTCGTCAACGAATCGATCGTCGGCACGGTCTTCAAGGGGCGCGTGCTGCGCGAAACGACGGTCGGCGACATCCCGGCCGTGATTCCGGAAGTGGAAGGCAGCGCGCATATCTGCGGGTTCGCTAACTGGATCGTCGACGAGCGCGATCCGCTGACCTACGGTTTTCTCGTGCGCTGAGTCGCCGCGCCGATCGGCCGCGCCCGGCGCGGCCGTCCGTTTGTCGTACCAGGCTTGGCGCGTCGTTCCCGTTGCGGGGCGCGCGCCTTTTTTGCGTGGGGACCGCCCGCGCAGGCGCGCCGGGTAGGTCGCCGCCAGGCCATCGCCGTCCGGCGGCCCGCGCGAGTTTGGTACGATGCACCCTTTTCAGCCGAGCTCCACCCGAGTGAATCGCCGAAACGTGTCGTCAGTGCGTGCCTTCTGTGCCAGATGGGTCGCGCGCGCCCAACCCGTCGCGGCTGCCGCCGTCGCGCGGGTCAAGCCTCTCGCCGCCACCGCGTGGCACCATGTCCGTCACCCGACGCGCCGCGGCGTGTTGCTCGCCGGCGCCGCCGTGCCGGCGCTGTTCGTCGTGTACGTGGTCGTGCTCATCCCGTTCACGCCGGGCATCGGCGACATCCGCAAGGCGCGCGTCGACCAGCCCGCGCAGGTGCTGTCCGCCGACGGCAAGCTGCTGGCCGAATTCAAGCCGTCGAACCGCGAGTGGGTGCCGCTCAAGCAGATCTCGCCGCACATGGTCGATGCGCTGATCGCGACCGAGGATCACCGCTTCTACGAGCACCACGGCCTCGACTGGAAGCGCACGGCGTCGGCCGCGCTCCACACGTTCTCGGGCAGCCGCCAGGGCGGCTCGACGATCACGCAGCAGCTCGCGCGCAACCTGTATCCGGACGAGATCGGCCGTGCGCCGACGCTCACGCGCAAGGTGAAGGAGGCGATCACCGCGCTGAAGATCGAGGCGATCTACAGCAAGGACCAGATCCTCGAGACCTACCTGAACACGGTGCCGTTCCTGTACAACGCGTACGGCGTCGAGATGGCCGCGCGCACCTATTTCGACAAGTCGGCCAACGAGCTCGACGTGCTCGACAGCGCGACGCTGGTCGGGATGCTGAAGGGCAACAGTTACTACAACCCGGTGCTGAACCCGGAGCGCGCGCTGCAGCGGCGCAACACGGTGCTCGGCCAGATGGTGAAGTACGGCAAGCTGTCGCCCGCGCAGTTCGCGCAGCTGCAGCGCCGGCCGTTGCGGATCGACTTCGAGCGCCAGAAGGAGCCGCCGGGGCCGGCGCCGCACTTCGCGCAGCAGCTGCGCAAATGGCTGATCGCGTGGGCCGACCGCAACGACTATAACATCTACTCGGACGGGCTGATCGTGCGCACGACGATCGACGCGCGGCTGCAGCAGATGGCGACGCAGGCGCTCACGCTGCAGGGCAACCAGCTGCAGGGCATCGCGAACAACGCGTGGAGCGGCCGCGACGGCTGCGGCACCGACAACGAGGTGTTCCGCACCTTCATGCGCGAGTCGCCCGAGTACAAGGCCGCGCAGGACGCCGGCAAGGACGACGCGGCCGCGATGAAGCTGCTCGCGGCCGACCGCAGCTTCCTGCGCGCGCTGTGCAAGACGAAGACCGACGTGCAGGCCGGCTTCCTCGCGATCGATCCGCGCGACGGGCAGATCCGTGCGTGGGTCGGCAGCCGCGACTTCACCCGCGAGCCGTTCGACCACGTCGCGCAGGCGCGGCGCCAGCCGGGCTCGACGTTCAAGCCGTTCGTCTATGGCGTCGCGTTCGCGAACGGGATGAAGCCGGACGATACCTTCATCGACCAGCAGGTCGAGATTCCGTTGAAGGGTGGCGAGATCTGGCGCCCGAACGACGACGTGCCGCCCACCGGCAAGCCGATGACGCTGCGCGACGCGGTCGCGCTGTCGCGCAACCGGATCACCGCGCAGGTGATGGAGAAGGTCGGGCCGGCGTCCGTGGCCCGACTCGCACGCGACATGGGCGTGCGCGAAAGCCCGCTCGAACGCGTGCCGTCGCTGGCGCTCGGCACGAGCCCGGTCACGCTGAAGGAGATGGTCGCGTCGTACGCGACGATCGCGAACGGCGGGCTGTATGTCGAGCCGCAGATGGTGACGCGCATCGAGAACCGCCAGGGCGACGTGCTCGCCGAATACGCGCCGGCGCCGCCCGAGCGCGCGCTCGACGCCGAAACCGACAAGACGCTGCTCAGCGTGATGCGCGACGTCGTGACGCGCGGCACGGGCGGCAGCATCCGCACGCGCTTCGGGATCCGTGGCGACGTGGCCGGCAAGACCGGCACGACGCAGGACAACGCGGACGGCTGGTTCATCCTGATGCAACCCGGCCTCGTCGCCGGCGCGTGGGTCGGTTTCGACGACGGCCGCGTGACGCTGCGCAGCGACTACTGGGGGCAGGGCGCGCACAGTGCGCTGCCGATCGTCGGCGATTTCTTCCAGCGCGCGCAGCGCGCCCGGCTCGTCGATACGAAGGCGAAATTCGACACCGAGCCGTCGCCGGGCTGGTTCGCGTCGCTGCGCGAACGCGCGACGGACCTGTTCGACACGTGGTTCCCGCCCGACGCGAAGAAGGCGCCCGCACCGGTCAGGACGCAGCGGGTGGAGCCGGCGCCCGAGGCGGATACCGACGAGGCGTCGGCCGCCTCGGCTGCCTCGGCGCCCGAAGCGGCATCCGGGGGCATCGTCGAGGAATGGGTGCCGGCGTCCGAAGTGGCCGCGTCGGCCGCCGCGCTGTCGGCGGGCGCCTCGCAACCGCCGCCCGCGCAGCCGCCGGCGGGGGCGAGCGCGGCGGGCGGAGGCAGCGCGGGCCTCGGCGCCGCACCGACGGCCGCCCCTTCGACCGCACCGTCCCAGGCGCCGGTACCGGCCGCGCCCGACGCGACCGGCGCATCGCAGTCGCAGTCGCAGTAACGGAGCCGTTCAGAACTCGCGCGATGCTGCCGTAATCATGTTGTCATGACAGCTCGCGCGGTCGCTCCGCGCCTCCCCGATGAGGCTATCTACCGACTACGTCGCGCTCGCGCGCGACGATCTCGCCGCCGGCGTCCCGCTCGGCTTCGATCTCTACGATGCCGACGGCGCCGCGCTGCTGCCGGCCGGCACGACGCTGCGCGATGCCGCGCAGCATGCCTTCCTGTTCGACCATTTCCGGCCGGTACGACGGCGCGACGACGCCGAAGCCGCGGCCGAGCCGCGCGTGCCTGACGCGGTGCCTCACGCGCCGCGGATGGGGTTGTCGGCCGGCGCTTCGATCGGCATCCGCCGCCGGGTCGGCACGACCCGCGGGCTGCAGCGCTGCCGGTTGATCGGCAGCGCCGCGTCGGGCGCGCTGTTCGTCGAGCCGCAGCCGTCGGCCGCGCTCGACTTCGCGCATGGCGACGATATCGAGGCCGTGGCGATCGGTCGTGCCGCGGTGTCGCGTTTCGGCGCGACGGTCGAGTCGGTGCAGGCGGCGGGCGCCGCGCGGTTCCTGGTGCTGTCGCCGCCCGGCTTCGTCGACCGGCTGCGCACGCGCGCGGAGCCGCGCGTGCCGGTGCGGATCGCCGCCTGTTGCACGGGTGGGTCGGAGGGGGCGGAAGGCATCGGGATGGTGCACGACATCAGCTTGAGCGGCCTGTCGATTGCCGTCGACCGGCCGATCGCCGCCATCGGCGAACCCTTGCGCGTGCAGCTTCCGTACGCGGCGGGCGACCGGGTCGAGCTGCTGGCGCTCGACGGCACGGTGCGGGCCGTCCATGCCGACCCGGCCGCGCCCGCGCTGACGCTGCATCACGCGGCGTTCGGCGAGACCGGCGCCGACGACCTGATCCGCCTCAAGGCGCTGCTGTTCGACGGGTTGATGGCGTCGTCGGATACCGACCGGCGGCGCTGATGCAGGGCTGGACGCACGGGGCGCCGTGCCACGGTATTCAGTGCGTGAATGCCGATAATCATCTGACGATTCCGCGTATTCCGTTGCGATTGTATGGTTTCCGTCAACAGTGAATTCGCGATTTAAGTATTTACCCTGATAGCGTGGCCTCCTAGACTTCTACTCATGCGCAACGACCCCGAGTCCGAAGCGCCTGACAAAACAAATCTGGAGGTAACGCATCATGAAATCGCTGATCAAGGCAGTTGCACTGGCCGCCCTGGTGGCCGCACCGGTCGTCTCCTTCGCCCAATCGAACCAGCAGCCGCTGACGCGCGCGCAAGTGCGCGCCGAGCTGGTCCAGCTCGAAAAGGCCGGCTACAACCCGAACGACTGGATGAACTACCCGGAAAACATCCAGGCCGCACAGGCAAAGATCGCCGCCGCGCAGAACCCCGGCGCGCAAGCTGATGCTACGGGCTACGGTTCGAACCCCGCCGCTGCGTCGCAATCGGGCCAGCGCGTGGTCGTGCCGGCCGCAACCGACCGTTCGTCGGTGTTCTTCGGCCACTAAGCCAGGCAGCGCCCGCAGGGGCGCCCGGTGTGCCGTTTCATCCGAAACCCGTGCACGGTATCCGTGTGCGGGTTTTGCATTTTGGCCGCTTGAATGGGTGGGGTGCCGCGCCTGACGAACATCACCGCGTGCTGCCCGCCCGCCGCGCCCGCGTCGCGAGCACGGTCGCGACGCCGCCGAGGATCGCGGCCGATGCGAGCGCGAGCCGCCAGGTCGGCTGTTCGGACAGGAGCAGCACGGCACCGCACGCGGCGATGGGCGGGACGGACAACTGAACCGCCGCGGCGCGCATCGCCGTGAGATGCCGTAGCGCGGCATACCAGACCACGTAGCCGAGGCCCGACGTCAGCGCACCGGAAAGCGCGGCGAGCGCGAGGCCGGCCGGCGTGACGTGCAGGCGGGCGGCGAGCGCGACGCTCAGCGCGAGTGCCAGCGGCGCGGCGCGCAGGAAGTTGCCGGCAGTGGCCGCGACCGGATCGACGGGCCGACGGCCACGGATCGAATAGACACCCCATGCGATGCCGGCTGCCGTCATCAGCGCGGCGCCGCGCGGCGTCGGCGCGGCGAGCCCGGGCGACACGAGATAGACCAGCCCGCCGAGCGCCGCGCCGAACCCGGCCCAGCCGGTCGCGGCAAACCGCTCGCCGGCATGCCATCCCGCCGCGAACATCGTCAGTTGCACCGCGCCGAACAGGATCAGCGCGCCGGTGGCCGCGCTGACGGTCAGATACGCAAACGAGAAGCACGTGACGTACGCGAACAGCATCGCCGCGGCCGGCCAGTCGGCGGGCGGTGCAGGCCGTCGTGCCCCCGCACGCGCGACGATCGCGAGCATCAGCGCGCCCGATACGAGGCGCAGGCTGCCGAAGCTGGCCGCGTCGATCCGCCCGGCCTGCAGCGCGAGCCGGCACAGCAGCGAATTCGACGCGAACGCGAGCATCGCGATCGACGTCAGCGCGACGACGCGCACGCCCGGCCGGACATGCGGCACGACGGCGGAGGCGGGCGGTCGCATCGTGGGCCTCACGCGTGGCCGGCGACGATCAGCACGGCCGCGCCGAACAACGCGGCGCCGAG
This sequence comes from Burkholderia sp. AU31652, assembly GCF_002223155.1. NCBI lineage: Bacteria > Pseudomonadati > Pseudomonadota > Betaproteobacteria > Burkholderiales > Burkholderiaceae > Burkholderia > Burkholderia sp. AU31652. Next base: position 1,615,689 of record NZ_NKFG01000005.1, read on the forward strand.
CGGCGCGGTGAGCGCCTGCCCCCACGACGCGTTCTTCTCGACGGCCATCAACGCGGCGAGCGCCAGCATCCAGCCGAGACTGCCGGCGCCGACGACGAACATCAGCAGCATCAGCGCCCAGCAGCAGCCGACGCAGAAGAGCCCGTGGCTGACGCCCAATGCAAATGCGTGACGCATCGGCGTGCGGCCGCGCCAGCGGCTGATCACGAAACTGAACGGCGTGCGGCACCGGTCGAGGCAGTGCGTCTTCAGTCCGCTGAACTGGAACGCGCCGGCGAGCGCGAAGACGGCCGCGCCGATCAGCCAGCCGCGCCACGCGAGCGCCGGCACCCGCGCGACACCGGCCAGCAGCAGCCCGTGCAGCCCATGCGCGACGAGGCCGAAGCCGCTCCACGTGGCGACGTAGCCGATGCCGACGAGCGCCAGCAGGCGCGTCTGGTCGGGTCGGCTCGCGACGACGCGGGCGAACGCGTCGAACAGCGACAGCGTCGTCGGCAGCATCATCGCGAGGATCATCAGCGTCCAGCCGGCCGCGGTGAACGCGGCCGGCAGCCACAGCGCGCCACCGGGCAGCGCGCGGCAAAGCGTGCTGAACGGTTCGGCCAACACGCCGTCGCCGTGGTCGAGGTACCGCCCGTAAGGACTGCGCGTCCACGCCCACAGGGTGAGCCAGGCGAACGCGACGAGACTCGCGAGCACGAGCGGAAACAGGCGCCGGTGCAGCGACGCGGCCATGACCGTTGGCGTGCGATCACGCGTCACGCGTCGAACCGGAACGTGCTCTGCAGCGCGTTGTGATTCTTCAGGTCGACGTCGATGCCGATCGCCGCATTCTTCGACCGGTAGACGGGCGCCTTGCCGACGAACACCGGCGCGCCGGGCACCGTCGAGAACACGGTGTCGGTCAGCGTCGTCTGCGCGCCGCTCGGGCCGAGGTAGGGCTCGAGTTCCGCGTGGTAATCGGTGCCGATCGACAGCGTGCCGCGAGCTCCCTCGACATTGAACGTGATGGGCGCGCGTTCGATCGACACGACCGTGCCGATCAGTTTCGCGAGTTCGGCGATCGGGCCGCCGGCCTGGCCCGTGTAGACCTTGAGGAGCGCCTGCTCCTGCGCTTCGGACGCCGTGTCGCTGACGTAGATCGCAGCCGTCCAGTTGCCTTCCAGGATGTTGCCGGGCACGCGGCATACGGCGGCGATCGTGTTGCCGCCCACGTCGACGCCGTCGACGGTGCCCTTGTCGACATGCCACGCGACGATCGTGTCGCAGACGCCGAAATCGGGGTCCTCGCCGATCCAGCACGGGCAGAGTACGCGACAGTTGCAGACCTCGAGCAGACGGCCTTCAAGGTGATAACTCATGATTCCCTCCAGGGGGCGACGGCGAAGGCACGTTGGGCTGGGGGGAGGAGGCTGGCAGACGAATCGTCACCCCGCTCGGCGATGCGAACGCGAAATGCGCTGAGGAATGCGCGGAAGCGGAGACGGGATGGATGCGATAGCGCGGGCCTGAAGCGGCGTATCGATTTTCAAGTGTAGGTGCGCAGGGGCGATATGCAAGCCGTCGCAGGCCGCGACACCGGCTGACAAGCCGGCGCGCGTACGCTAGCATCGCGATCGGTGTCGCCACGAGAGACGGCGGCCGATGCGCGTCAGCGCGTCAAGCCCGGCACCGGCTTCCACGACTTCAACGAACAACAAGGAGCATCCATGCGTGTCTTGACCGGTCTGCTGTGCTCGCTCGCCCTGGCGGCGAACCTCGCCCACGCGCAGGCGAATTGTGCCGACGCGACGGATCAGGCGGCGATGACGGCGTGCGCCGATCGCGCGTACAAGAAAACCGACGGGGAGCTGAACCGGACGTACCAGGCCGTCACCGCACGCCTGCGCGACGCGCGGCCGCTTGCCGACAAACTCGTGAATGCGCAGCGTGCGTGGATCGCGTACCGCGATGCCGAATGCAACTTCTCCAGCGCGAACGCCGAGGGCGGCAGCGTGTATCCGATGGTCGTGTCGACCTGCCTCGACGATCTGACGAAATTGCGCACCGAAACGCTGAAGGGCTATCTGTCGTGCGAGGAAGGCGATCTCGCGTGCCCCGTGCCGGCGAAGTGAGCGGGTAAGCAGGGCGCGCCGCCCGGCCGGCGGCACCTGCCATCCCGCCGCTGCCGGACGTCGTCCGTTACACGTCGTCCGTTACACGTCGTCCGTTTCGTCGAGCAGCTTGTGCCGCATCGCGTACCGCACCAGCGCCGCTTCGTGCGGCATCTGCATCTTTTCCAGGATCCGCGTCTTGTACGTGCTGACCGTCTTCGCGCTCACGCACAGCGCGTTGGCGATCTCGGTCAGCGTCTGGCCGGCGGCGATCCGCCGGAACACGTCGAATTCGCGGTCGGACAGCCGCTGGTGCGGCAGCGTCTCGGCCGGCTCGTTCAGGCTCTGCGCGAACTGCTCGGCCATCGCGAGGCTCACGTAGACGCCGCCTGACGCCACCTTCGTGACCGCACCGACCAGCTCGGCGCTCGCGCTTTCCTTCGTCAGGTACCCGGACGCGCCGGCGCGGAACGCGCGCACCGCGTATTGCTGCTCCGCATGCATGGTCAGCACGAGGACGCGCAGCGCGGGCTTCTCGTCCTTGATCTGCTTGATCAGCTCGACGCCGTTGCGGCCCGGCATCGACAGGTCGAGCACGAGCACCTGCGCGGGCGTGGCGCGCACCAGCGCGATCGTCGACGGGCCGTCGCAGGCTTCGCCGGCCACCTCGAATCCGGTGGCGTTCTGGAGGATGTGCCGCAGACCGTCGCGTACGAGCGTATGGTCGTCGGCGATGAGCACCTTGATCATGTGATGAGCGTTTCCTGTTGGACGGTACTGAGCGGGAGCGCGACGGTGATCGAGAAACCGCGCGCGAGCGCGGTGTCGATCGTCACGCTGCCGCCCAGCATGTGGGCGCGTTCGCGAATGCCGATCAGGCCGAACGATTTGTCTTCATGGGCCGGGCCGCCGGGCGCCGAGCCGCGGCCGTTGTCCGCGACACGCAACACGCAGAAGCCTTCCTCGACGTCGAGCCGCAGCGCGACGCGCGTCGCATCCGCGTGGCGCGCGACGTTCGTCAGCGCTTCCTGGACGATCCGGAACAACGTGGTCGCGCCCGCGCTGGTGAACGTGAGCCCGCCGGTTTCGATGTGCCGTTCGACATCGATTCCGTAGCGGTTCGTGAAATCGTTCGCGAGCCATTCGATCGCCGGCACGAGGCCGAGATCGTCGAGCATCACGGGCCGCAGGTCGGCCGCGATGCGCCGCACCGACGCGACCGTCGCGTCGATCAGCCGCCGCATGCCCTGCAGGTGCGTCTGCACGTCTTCGTCGGGGTGTGTGCGACCCGGCACGCGCAGCTGCTGTTCGACCACCGACAGATCCATCTTCAGCGCGGTGAGCTGCTGGCCGAGGTCGTCGTGCAGTTCGCGCGCGATGCGGGTCTTTTCCTCCTCGCGCACGTTCTGCAGGTTCGCGGACAGTTCGCGCAATTCCTCGCGCGACTGCTTCAGCGCGTTCTCGGCGCGCTGCCGCTCGGTGATGTCGCGCAGCATCACCGTATAGAGCTTGCCGGACGCGTCGCGGATCTGCGAGATCGACGCCTCGATCGGGAATTCCTCGCCGTTGGCGCGCAGCCCGAACAGCACCCGCTGGCGGCCCATCTGCCGCTCGGACACGCCCGTCACGCCGAACTGGTCGACGTGCTTGGCGTGCGCGGCGCGGAACCGCTCGGGGATGAAGCGCGACAGCGGCGCACCGATTGCCTCCATCGCGGATACGCCGAACACCTGCTCGGCCATCGGATTGAAGATCACGACCGTCTGCTTTTCGTCGATCGTGATGATCGCTTCCATCGACGAACGGATGATGCCCATCATCCGCGCCTCGTTGAGGATGCCGCGGCTGCTCGCGCCCGAATCGACGGCGATGCGGCCGCGCAGCAGCGCATGGATCAGCACCGCGAATGCGATCGACGCGATCAGCCCCGCGGCGAGCACGGTGCCGGCCGCGCGTTGCGCGCCGGTGGCGCTCGGGCGGCCGTCCGCGGAATACGCGAGCGTCAGCACGGTGCCGCCGAAATTCAGCTCGTCGGTGCGCCGCATCAGGTCGGGCGATGCCGACGCCTCGTCGGTCGTCGTTTCGACGCTGACGATCGCGCGCCGATCGCCGCCGGCGGTGATCCACACGTCGATCCCGCGTTCCGCGTCGAGCGCCCGCTCGACCAGGCGCCGCGGGCTCAACGCCGCGAACAGCACGCCGTCGGCGCCGGTTTCGCGCAGGCCGGGCGGTGCGGCGGCCGCACGCTGCGACGCGGCAACCGGCAGGAACAGCGTGAAGGTGCGGGCGTCGCGCGACGTGTCGTCGTCGGCCGGGTGGACGCCGAGCGCGACGTCGCCGGTCTGCAGCGCGCGCGTGAGCGGCGCCGCATCGGACGCGCCGAAGCGCACGACCGGTGAATTCGACGCCGGTGCGCTGAGCGCGGCGGTCGCGAGCGTGCCGGCCGGCATCGGCTTCGCGCCGGCGAGGGCGGTGCGCGTCGCGGGCGGCAGCGGCGCATAGCCGATCTGGCGCACCGGCGAGCGGCCGCTGTCGAGGTCGATCATCTCCGCATACCGGCGCCATTGTTCGGGCGTCATGCCCGGGACGAGGCTGAACGCGCCGCGCGCGCCTTCGAGCACGGCCGCGCCGGATTGCAGCTCGTGGCGGAGCATGGCCGTCACATGCGTCGTGCGGCGTTCGAAACGCGTATGGACAGCGCCTTGCCACTGCTCGCGCACGAGCAGCGCGACGCCGAGCGACAGCACGGCGCCGGCGCACAGTGCAACGACACCAGCCGCGAGCGGCTGGCGTAACATGATCTGGAGGCGCGTGGGCCCTCGGGCGTCACGCGTCGGGGTTCCACTTGCGGTCATTCGATTGGCATTCTGTTGTCAGGGGCCGCGCCCTGGCACCGGGAGCGGCACAGCAAAACCGGGCAAAACTCGCGCCGGCTGCACGCAACGTCTATTTTCAAGATGAAATTGTGCGCGATTTACACGTTTTATGTAATGGGGGCACTAGAAATTGCGGCAACCGGCGTGAAGCAGCGGGCGCGCCGGCCGCGCTTGACGCGCATCAACGGGCGCGTCGGCACGTGGGGCAGACTGTTCGGCAGACCACCCGGCACCGGGCCGGGTGGCGATAACGGGCCGCCGTCGCGCGACGCGCGATGCGTGCCCGGTCGGAGGGACGGACCATGTACAAGCGGATTTTCGTCGGGCTCGACGGCAGCCCGAGCGCGCGTCTCGCGCTGAACGAGGCGATCCGGATCGCGGCGGCGTCCGGCGGCGAAGTGACTTGCGCGTATGTCGTCGAGCACCGGCCGCAGCTCGTCGACGTCGATGCGGGCTTCGCTGCCGCGCGCGACGGCGATGCGGCCGCGACCGATGCCGTGACGCCGGTGCTCGACGATGCGAAGGCAGTGCTCGCGCAGCAGCATGTATCGGGCACCGTGCGCGCGCTCGACGCGTACGGCGAGGATGTCGCCACCGTGCTGATGCGCACGGCGGCCGAAGCCGATGCCGACCTGATCGTGATGGGCACGAGCGGGCGGCATGGCCTGCGCCGGCTGCTGCTCGGCAGCGTCGCCGAATCGCTGCTGCGCGCGGCCGACCGGCCCGTGCTGCTGGTGCGGCACAGCGAGCCCGGCACCTCGGCGGCTGCGTGACGCACGCGGCGATGCACCGACGTTGACGCACGGGCGGTCGCGGGTGGCGGCCGTCTCGCGCATTCGTCGGATGACGGCGTGATGAAACGGAAACGCCCGCCGCACGGCGTGTGAGCGCGGCTGTCGCTGCTCATCGGGCGCGCGAGGGCGGCACACCCGATGTCCCCCACGCGCGCAATCGCGTGCCGGCGGTTGCATCCCGACATGCAGTTCTGGCAGCATCGACCGGTGTCCGCTTGTTCGCCGTGCGCATGGCCGCGGCGATCGACGCAGCAGCATCCGGCGCTATGCGACCGCGTTCGCGATGAGCGAGGCGAGGCCGTACGCCGGGTGCCCGGTTCCTTACTTCACCGACGTCATCCGCCATGCCGATCTCCGCTACCGACCTGATTCGCCAGTTCGACCTGCAGCCGCATCCCGAAGGCGGCTATTTCCGCGAAACCTACCGTGCGGCCGATTCGGTCGTGCGTCCGGCCGACGGCGCGCCACGCGCCGCGTCGACTGCGATCTACTACCTGTTGTGCGACGGCGCGTATTCGTCGTGGCACCGGATCCGCTCCGACGAAGTCTGGCATTTCTACGCCGGCGACCCGATCGAAGTATGGGTGCTCGACGCGCGCGACGGGCTGACGATCCACCGCCTCGGCAACCCGCTCACGCATCCGGGCACCGTGTTCCAGGCGGTCGTGCGGGCAGGGAGCTGGTTCGGCGCGCGCTGCGCGTTGCCGGAGCATGTCGCGCTCGTCGGCTGCACGGTGGCGCCGGGCTTCGAGTTCGCGGAATTCGAACTGGCCGACGCGGCCGCGCTGGCTGCCGCGTTTCCCGACTACGCGGAACACGTCGGGCAGCTTGCCCAGCGCACGGACATGTGACTGTCACGGAAGGGCGCGAAGCCCGTGCCGATGGTGCGTGTTCCGCGCGGTCGCGGCCAAACCCGTTTAGAATGCCGTGATGCATCGGGTCGGCCGCGGGCGTGCCGCGGCGGCCGTTGCCCAGCGGTGCCGACGGCCCTCGTCGCACGGCTGCATGCCTTCCAGGAGCGCCGCCGTGTGGCACTTTCCCATCGCTATTCCATCGTCGCTCGGCCCGTGGGCCGTGTTCGCGAGCGTGTTGATCACGCAGCTCGGCGTGCCGGTGCCGGCCGTGCCGATGCTGATTCTCGGCGGCACGATGGCGGCAATGGGGCAGGCGTCCTGGGTCAGCATGTTCGCGGCGGCGATCGGCGCGACGATGCTGGCCGATTCGCTGTGGTTCTTCATGGGCCGCACCCGCGGCCGGCGCCTGCTGAACGGCCTCGTGCGCTTCTCGCTGTCGCTCGACACGACGCTGCGTTTCGCACGTAACGTATTCGAAAGATACGGCGCGCCGCTGCTGGTGCTGTCCAAATTCCTGCCGGGCCTCGGCCTCGTGTCGGCACCGCTGCTCGGCACGACCGCGATCGGCGTCGGCGTGTTCCTGTTCTGGGACCTGGCCGGCGCATCGCTGTGGGCCGCGTTCTGGCTGGTCGGCGGCGCGGCCATTCACGACCAGATCGTCCAGTTCGTGCTGTGGGTGCGCGCGAGCGGCGGCACGATCCTCGATGCATTCCTCGCGATCTTCATCACGTTCCTGCTGTACCGCTGGGTGCGTCGCGTGCAGTTCCGCCGCTATCTCGCGCAGGTGCGCATCTCGCCGCCGCAGCTCGTCGAAATGATGACGTCGGACGAGCCGCCGCTGATCTTCGACGCGCGGCCGAAAGCGATCCGCGAGCGCGAACCGTACCGGATCGCCGGCGCGGTGCCGGTCGATCTCGATTCGCCGGACCTGCTCGATCCGGAAATGCTGAAGCGCCCGATCGTCGTGTATTGCGTATGCCCGAACGAGGCCACCGCGAAGCGCCTGATCGCGAAGATGCAGCGCAAAAAGATGATCCACAACATCCGTGCGCTGAAGGGCGGCCTCGATGCATGGGAGAAGCACGGCTATCCGGTCGAGCCGATGCCGGCCGATCTCGATGCGTCGCGGTATTTCGTGCGGCCGGATCACGGTGCGATCGAAGGCGAATATACGGTGCGCGCGACGCTGTCGAAGTGATGCCGGCGGGCGTTCCTGACAGAAAGTGTCCAAAAAGTGCACCAAATTTTTGTCGGTAGCATGGACCGCGCTGGATCGTTGGTGCAGATATCGGCAGGACAATGGAGCAGGCTGGAAAAAGAAACTGCATGCCTCGCGTCGCCTTTCCGTACAACACTCTTAGGTTTAGATTGCGCGCGAACTGCTTTCAGCCGTTCGCGTGCTTTCCTTGCAACCTCATCAGGCGGGATGCTTGGCAGGGCGCTCCTCAATTGATCCCAAGTGACAGGCGGGGCCGTCAATCAATGGCCGCATGTAGCGCATGCGTCGCATCGAAACAGGTCGCCGTGTGACTTTCTGGCGGCAAAAACAACTCCTTCACCCGCCGCATGATTTCCCGCTGCTGGTCGGACAGCAACGCTGAACGCTGTTCCCTGCTTGCGTCTCGTGTGGGGGAAGCAATTGCGGAAATTCGCCGCGCACGCGACCCGACGCAAGCCAAGCTTGCGGAAATGATCAATCTTGAGCAGGAAGCGATTAGTCGATGGGAGCACGGGATGTGCGCCCCGACGCTCTACCGACTCCAACAACCCAGTGATGCGCTGGATTGTTCGGTAGATCAGCTTTTGCAGCGTGGGTCGAAGCATCTATGCTTTCCGGTCGTGCGCCCTGTCTTGATATCTCGGTCGCGTTAATTTTCGCCAAACCGGTAAATATTCCTCAGACTTTAGCTACAATGACGCGAGAGCGACCTTACGTCGCCTCTGGCTGACCGTCTTTGTGTCGTTTCTCTGACGGTAGCTCGAACCTGAGAGAAGGACGACAAAGATGGCACTCAGACCACCCGCATCCGGGGACCTGAAGAATCGCGACCTGTACGAGGCCGTTCATCGCGGCTTGTTACAGCACGACCGGCTGTTGACGCTGGATACCCCACTCGGCAAGAACGCGTTGACCCCGTTGCGGGCGCGCGGATCGTCCGGGATCGGTGGTGACTACCACTGGACAATCGACGTTGCATCGCTGCGCAGTGACACCGATTTGCTGTCGCTGATGCATCAGCCTGTCACGCTGTGGATTCAGCAGCGAACAGCGCCTTATGTGGATTCGGTCTATCGGCCCGTGCACGGCTTCGTGCATCAGGTTGGATACTTGGGGGGCGACGGTAGCGTATCAACGTACCAGATTGAATTCTCGTCCGCGCTGATTTTCCTGAGCAAGACTCACAACGACGAGGGTTGGCTTGAAAAGGACGCGCGCGAAATCATTTCCGACGTTCTCAATCGCTATCCGCAGTTCCAAGGGCGGTTCCGGTTCGACCTGACGCGTGAGCCTGCTGTGCGCTCATGGTGTCGTCAAAGCGAATCCGACCTGCATTTCGTACACCGCCTTCTCGAAGATGAAGGCTGGTACTTCTATTGGGTGCACGAACCGACGAAAGAGGGTGAGCCGCCGAAAACGACGCTCGTCATTCTTGATCGCGTGTCGTCGCTGCCGGACGCAAAACCAGCCGAATACTATCGCGGTAACGCTGATCACGAAGCAGATGGATTGACACAATGGGCGGTCGTGCAGGCGATACAGAGTCTGCGCTACATGTCGCGCGCGTTCGACTACAAACGACCGACTTCGCATTTTCAGACAGACAGCGCCTTGCAATCCACGGTCTACGAGGCGGGCAATGGCCGGCAGTCGGAATCGCGCAGCATTCCTGCTGCGCCCATGACCGTCTACGAGCCGACCGCATATGGATACCCAAATTCGGACAGCGGTGCGGCGCGCGCACGTCGCCGTGTAGAGGAATGGGATGCGCGCGCTCGGCGTTACTTCGGTGTCGGTGGTCTGCGATGGCTTGATGCCGGGTTGCGATTCACCCTGAATAATCATCCCCGCCATCCTGACAGCGACCCGAAGAAACGGGAATTTCTCGCCATCGAGACGCGGTGGTACATCGCAAACAACGTGTCGATTGGTCAACATGTGACCGAATATCCGCGCAGCCTGCGCGCCACGTTGGCCGAACAGCAGGCAGCACACGGAATGCGTTTCAAAACACCGGAGCACCCGCAAGATGGAACGGCGGGATTTTTCGTCATTGAGGTTGAGGCGCAAGAGGCGAGTGTTGAATATCGCAGCCCGCTCGCGCACCCGAAGCCGAACATGTCGATCGAACACGCCATCGTCGTGACGCAGCAAGGATCGGAAGCGTGGACGAACGAGCGGAACCAGGTGCGCGTTCATTTCGCATGGGACCGCAAGAACCCTGATGGCACGTTCGCTTCGTCGCCGCTGCTGTCGACCATGCAGGCCGATACCGGCAACGGCTATGGATCGGTACACGTGCCACGCGCCGGTGAATGGGTTTTGGTCGCCTATTGGGCAAACGATTGCGACAAACCGTTCATTTTGGGGCGCGTCAACGGTGGCACGACGCCTTCCCCATGGCATTCGAATGTGCTGCTGTCGGGTTTTCAGTCGCAAGGGTTCGGGGGTACGGGGGCGTTCAACGCGTTCGTCCACGATGACGCAACGAACCAAGGTGGTACGCGGCTCGTCAGCTACACGGGCAGCAGCTACGCATCGATCGCGCAGGGATATTTGATTCAGCAGAGCGGCAACACGCGCGGGCGCTATCTCGGGTCGGGGTTGCTGCTGCACGCTGACCATTACGCGTCGATGCGCGGCGGCCGTGGCGTATCGATTAGCGCGCACGCTGTTTCGCGCGACAGCGATCAGCTAGACGTTGACGAGGCGCGAGAACAGCTTACGCGCTCGAAAAACTTGCTCAGCAGCATTTCGGATGCGAGCGAACAGCATCAAGCGGAGAGCCTGAAACCCGGCGTTGATGCGCTGACGGCGTTCACCGACGCAACGAAGCAGTCGGCCACGGGCGAGTCGTCCGGCGGCCATACGGCGGGCGGTGGAACAGGTAACGCCAACGCATTCGCTGAGCCGCTGTTGTTGTTCGGCAGTCCGGCCGGGATTGGCCTGTCCACACATCAGTCCTTACACGCAAGTGCAGACCAACAGGCGAACTGGATTAGCGGTCAGGATTCGTATCTCGCGGCAGGCGGTTCGATGCACGCGGCCGCGATTGATCACCTGAGCCTGTTTGCGCGTAATCAAGGCATCAAAGCCGTAGCGGGCAAGGGCAAGGTCGAAATACAGGCGCAGAACAGCGATCTTGAAATGATCGCGCAGCAGCTTGTGAAATTGTTGTCGGTGGCCGGACGGATGGAAATTGCGGCCGATCAGGAATTAGTGCTGTACTGCGGTGGAGCGACGATTCGCGTCAAGGGCGGCAACGTCTCGATACACGCACCGGGTAGCGTTGACTTCAAGGGTGCGTCGTTTAGCTTTTCGGGGCCGGTCAACGAATCGTACACGATGCCGCAGTTCAAGCCGTCGTATCAGGCGCAATACGTCCTGAAAAACGAGAAAGACGGTACGCCGATGGTCCGACACGCCTACGAACTGAAACTGCCATCGGGACGAACTGCGGTCGGGCACACAAACGATCTTGGAGAAACAGTGCCGGTTTTCACGCCGAGTGCGCAGAGCGTGAGTCTCAAAGCGTTCGAACAGGAAAAGCAGGATGTCGAGCCGTGGAAGTATGCAGGTGGTGGGGAACCCGACATTTGGGCCGATTACCTGAAGGTTGACCCTGACGAGCGCGCGTGAGCGCCGACGACACTAGGAGAACACAATGGGCGGATCACTTCAACCGGCTGGCGCGTGCGAAACAATCAAAGAGCGTGTACCTGAATACGCGCTTCTGCCGCCAGGAACCAAGGGATACTTGCAGGAGAAAGTCGAAACTGCACTGAAAACGGCGAAATACATTCCCGTCAAGTTGAGCGATGGATCGATCGTTCACCGGTTGCTCATGCAGTCCGCGATGAGTGTGCCGATGATGATCGAGGAAGAATTCAAGTGTAAGTGGCTATTCAAGTACAAGACCGAAGTGAGCTTCGACATGATGCCGTTCTTCGCGACAGGCGGCGTTGCCGCTCCGATTCCCTTCTTGAGTAATGAAAAGCCCCACGGTACAGAGCGCCGTCGAAGCCGGAACCCGTTTCCGCCCGGAGCGAAGGTAGGTGCTCTTCGTCGACCCGACGTGATCATTGTGGAAAGTGAGGCGATTCTCTGGCCCGGACGTGGAACCGTCGATCGCGAAGGCGGGCATCACGGCAACAATATGTTGCGATTGGTCGAAGTCAAATTCCCGGGTGACAATTGGGGGCCGGGGCAAGAGGAAGCTTACCGAGCGATTTCCGGCGACTTCAAAAACCGCATGACCGTTATTGATGTGACTGACTGCAATGGGGACTTGCAGAAAATCCCTAAGCCAGCGCCCATTCCCGCACCGAAAGCCAACGACGAGAAGGAGCGGCAGACAGTACCCATCCGCAGTATTCCCGCTGTCCCGCACCATGTCTGGTACGAGGACTGGTGGCAAAAGGCACATGAGTTCGGCGAAGAGGTTGAACACGCTGTCGCGCCTGTTTGGGATGCCGTTCATCGTGGGTATTCATACGTGTCCGCTGAAACTAGCGCGTTCCTGCATCAGCATGCGGCATGGATGTTTACGGCTGGTCAGTGGGTCGCCGACAAGGCGCATAGCGCTTGGATATGGGTTGACGAGACAGGGCACGAAATATTCCGCTACACGGCTGCGCAACTCAAGGCTGGGTGGGAGGCGATCGTACGTATGACCGATATGACGTGGGACGTGCTCACGCATATCGATTGGGCGCAGGTCGGCGTGACGCTGCTGAAGGGAGCCGCGATCGCGGTGGCCATTGTCGTCGGCGTCGCGATCGTCATATTGTTGTTACCTGAGTTGATCGCGATCTTTGCCGCGCTGTGTGCGATTATCGCGGCTGGTGCGGAAGCCGCTGCGGCATTGGCTGCAACCCTTGGTGTAGTGGTCGGCGGTGGGAGCGCAGTTGCGGCGCTTTCCGCAAGCTGAGTGAATTCATGTGCGATTGATCAATAGACGATCCGATTATGACTTTGAGTGATCCGAAACCTGTCTTGACGCCGTTGCAGGCGCTGTCCCGCTATCAGGAAGATTTGAGCGTGCGCCTTGCCGACAACTCGATGGGTGTGTTGCCGGGGGTCATCGGTACAGTGTTCTTTGAGCGTGGCTCGCAGCCTGGGGTGCGTCAGGCGATCCTTGACTGCTTTGACCGCTTCGCTGAAATGTTCGGCAAGCATCTTAAGGGCGGCAAGGATTCCGACCTTGGGAAATTCACGAAGCGAAACGAGAAGGGCGTTGAGAAGATTCGACGGGCGATCATCGATACGCCGTCCTATATGCAAGTCAGCGTGTTGCGTTCCAGCGCAATCGATCAAGACACAGCAGCGGAGTACTACATTGGGGTGCTAACCGGAATGGCACTTCAGGAGGACTATGTGTCGCCTACTGGACGATTGAGAGTACCTAAGGGAAGGGAGACGGGTTTATCGCAACTGAAGTTTAATGTGCCGATGAACTTGGTCACTACCGACGAGGGTATCGCGGAGTACGAGGAATTTCTGCGTTTTGTGTGTAACAAACTCATGGTTCGTGGCGGCTATGGTGGGCTTGCGCCTGTTCTTGCGTACAGCTACCACCGATATATGCCGCAAGAATGGGCACTTGCGGAACGTTTCAGCGGATTAGACATTGACAGTACCGCGCACCTGCAGAAGCAAGAGTACGACCCGGTGTCCTACGAAGGCGAATCCAAGGACGATCTAACCGCCTCCTATGATCATTTGCATCCCGGCGCGAAAGTTGGTCGGTGGGGCTTCATCAAAGGGGTGAACTGGTACACGATTCTAGGCGAACTGTTCATCGAGCGCTTGGGTGGCGAGGCGGCGATCCGGGAAAAGCTTGATCGTCCCGATATTCAAATCGAGCGCGCGAATGCGTGTCTGATGATCCGTGCGGGTGACTTCCCCCGTCTCGGTGCTCCCGAAGAAGGTTTGCCCGAGCCGTACGTATTCGTGAACAGCGTCCTGCGTGTGCTGCGCGATCCGAAACCCGACGCGCTACATACCTATATTCCCGATCTTCCGAGCGCGGATGTGAAGAACGCACGCAAGTGGGTAGCTCGGTTTGATTTGCCTGATGCCCCGCCGATTCCTGAGCCGCCGACGATCGTTCCGCCGCCGGTGAGTCGCGAACCTGCCCGCAGGAGCGTGCGGGGCGGCAACCCGTGCCCTGAAGCTGGCTGGTGGCACACGCCAGCGAAGTCGAGAAGCCGCCGTTACTTCGAAGCCGGCGAAATCATGCCGGTGATCGAGGGGAGTTCGTGGGGCACTACGAATTGGCACTGGTCGCCGGACGAGAAGCAAGGCGGGTAACGTGGCTTATTCGATCCGAGGGGGACGCATGGCGGATGAGATTGAAGTGATCGTCAGGAAAAATATTTCAGGTGTATGCGATTCGTTTGTCTTGAGTACAGTGTGTACCGCGCTCAAGGACAACGGTTTTGTCGAGGCTGCGGGGCAGAATCTGTCCTGCGTCCGAGCAATTCATAGAGCCAGTGAGCGAATTTGTCCGGAAGTCATTAAAACAAACTTGCGATTCCAAATGTATTTGGCTGAGCGCATCATGGCGGCGAGCGTGAGGCCGCAGCGACACTGGCTTATCGAGGAGCTTGAGAATTTGGATTCGTGTGTCGATAGATGCCACATTCTCAAGCAAGCAATTACACCGAAAACGTCTCTGCTGACGTTGGTTTGGGGAATTCCTGCTCTTTTTGCGGATGTTGCGTTAGGGATTCGATTCAACTTTTTTCGTCAATTTACTGCGCACGGGAAGCTCGACAGGCTGTTGGAAGAGCATGTGAACTCTGAGAAAATTGACGAGCGTGTGATATTCGAAGAGTTGCTGTCTGGAAATGACGGGGTTCCAGCACGATACCGTCAGGGAGTTGAAGAGGCTTTGAGGACATATTGATCTAAGCAGGGGCATGGCTACTTCAAGGCTGGCGAAGTTACGCTTGTCATCGAAAGGAGCCAGCGGGGTGCGGTACCAGAGGAAAATACACCAGCTAACCGATCATGACTCGATACCTGATTCTCGACGGTGATCACACTACAGTGGCGGGAACGGTGCAAGCCAAGGCTACGCCGTTCGCGCTTGACGGCAGGCACATCGCGCACGAGAACGATGATGTGTTCTGCCCGGTGTGCAAGATGATCGGCAAAATTCAATGCGTTGGTCCGCGACTTCCAATGACCGGGCCAGACGGTCGTCGCGTAGCGCTGAGTGACGATCTGTGCGTTTGCAAGTGTCCGGTGCCACCGCTGCTCATCGCGTCGCAGCACCTCATGTCGGTTGATGTCTGAAGCGACAGTCATTGGTTGCGAATGTAGCCGCCAAGAACGTCAACAAGTACAAAGGGGATGGTATGGGCCACCGCGAAGCGCCTGATCGCGAAGATGCAGCGCAAGAAGATGATCCACAACATCCGTGCGCTGAAGGGTGGCCTCGACGCATGGGAGAAGCACGGCTATCCGGTCGAGCCGATGCCGACTGATCCCGATGCGTCGCGCGCATTCGAATTCCACTACCGGTTTCACGCCCCGCGATTTTCCCGAAAATCGACTGGCGTGAAACTGCTGATCCTCCCTATAATCCCGCCTGCATATTGCGTGCGCCTGATCGCGCACCTTCGACGCGTGTTCGTTCGCGCCGAAAGCGATTGATCCCGTCGCCGTCCGTCACGCGCACAGCCGCGTCGAACGGGCCGCGCGGGCGTATTCCGTGAAAGGCCCGATCCGTTTTCCGGATTGTTCCGGAACACACGGATAATCCGCGGCGATTCCCATCGGATTGACGCAATATCCGTGTCGTTTCTAATTTGGAAAACGCCAGCGGAGATTATTTCGTTTTCGGCATGCCGGGATCGGCATGAACGGTCGCGCATTGACATCGACAATGACGGCGGCTCGTTCACGGCTGCCAGGAGACGGACTTGAAACAACCAGAAGACCAGTTGCATAGAGGATTGGAAGAGCGGCACATCAACCTGATGGCGCTCGGCGCGACGATCGGCGTCGGCCTGTTCCTCGGCTCGGCCAGCGCGATCCGCGTCGCCGGCCCGGCCATCCTGCTGACCTACCTGCTGGGCGGCATCGCGATTTTCCTGATCATGCGCGCGCTCGGCGAGATGGCGATCGCCAATCCCGTCGCCGGCGCGTTCAGCCGCTACGCACGCGACTACCTCGGGCCGCTCGCCGGCTATCTGACCGGCTGGACCTACTGGTTCGTGTGGATCGTCACCTGCATGGCGGAAATCACGGCGGTCGGCGTCTACATGCACATGTGGTTCCCCGCCGTGCCGAACTGGATCTGGGCGCTCGCGGCGCTCATGGCGATGGGCTCGGTGAACTTCATCGCGGTCAAGCTGTACGGGGAATTCGAGTTCTGGTTCGCGCTGATCAAGATCGTCACGATCGTGCTGATGATCATCGGCGGCGGGTTGATGATCGCGTTCGGCATCGGCAACGGCGGTGTCGCGATCGGCCTGTCGAACCTGTGGGCGCACGGCGGTTTCATGCCGAACGGCATCAACGGCGTGGTCGCCGCGTTGCCGATCGTGATGTTCGCGTATCTCGGCGTCGAGATGCTCGGCCTCACTGCCGGCGAGGCGCGCAACCCGGAGAAGTCGCTGACGAAGGCCGTGAACTCGGTGTTCTGGCGCGTGCTGATTTTCTACATCGGTGCGCTGTTCGTGATCATGTCGCTGTATCCGTGGGACCAGATCGGCACCCAGGGCAGCCCGTTCGTGATGACGTTCTCGCGGCTCGGCATCCCGGCGGCGGCCGGCATCATCAACTTCGTCGTGCTGACCGCGGCGCTGTCGTCGTGCAACAGCGGCCTGTTCAGCACCGCGCGGATGCTCTACAACCTCGCGCAGCAGGGTCAGGCGCCGAGCAAGCTCGGCCAGGTCAATCGCAACGGCGTGCCGGTGTACGGCGTGATCGTGTCGGTCGCGCTGCTGCTGATCGGCGTGCTGCTCAACTATCTCGCGCCGCAGCACGTGTTCACGTGGCTCACGTCGGTGTCGACGTTCGGCGCGATCTGGACGTGGTGCGTGATCCTGATCGCGCAGATGCGCTTTCGCCGCACGCTGTCGGCCGACAAGATCGCGCGCCTGCCGATCCGCGTGCCGTTCTATCCGCTCGGTTCGTTCGTCGCGCTCGGCTTTCTCGTGCTGGTCGTCGTGCTGATGGCGTTCACGCCCGACACGCGCGTCGCGCTCGTGATCGGGCCCGTATGGATCGTGCTGCTCGGCGTCACGTATGCGCTGTTCTACGCGAACCGTCCGGCGGCATCGGTGCCGACCAAGTCGTAAGCAGCAGGGGCAGGGGCCCGCGCGACCCTTGATCGCGATCATGCACGCGCGGGCCGGACGACCTATGCTGAACGAATCGATTGTCCGCGTTTCGCGTGGCAACCCGCCGATCCCCGTGACCGCCGCGACCGCGGCGGTGGCCCGGCCGCCGTGCGCCGCTTCCGCGCGAAGCTCCCGTCGTCGTTCCGCGACGACGCGCACGCACGGAGGCCTTCGCCATGCAGCCTGCCCAGCCCAGCCCGACGCTTGCGCGGATCGCGCTGGCCGTCGATCCGACGCCCGAATCGCTGTCCGCCGCGCGCTATGCGCGCACGCTGCTGCGCCCCGGCATGCGATTGCGCATCGTCTGCGCCATCGACAACCCGCGCCTCGTGTTGCCCGACATCCCGCGCATCGACGCACTGCTGACGTCCGCGCGCGAGGACATGATGCGCGAGGCGCACGCCATCAACGAACGGATCGCGGCAATGTTCGCCGGCAGCGGTGTCGAGGTCGAGCAGGCCATCATCGATACGTCGGTGACGGGCGGCTCGGTGGCCGATGCGTTGGTGGGCGATACGTCGGCATGGCGCGCGGACGTGCTGATGGTCGGCGCGAATCCGCATCACGGGCTGCTGCGGCTCGTCGAAGGCGCGATGTCGGACACGTTGACGACCCGCGTGCGCTGCGCGCTGCTGATCGTGCCGGCCGCCTACGTGCGGCCGTCGGACGGCGGCCTGCAGCGGCTGATGTTCGCGGTCGACGGCAGCGAGCCGTCGCTGCACGCGGTGCGCGTCGGGCTCGGCTTCGCGACGCCGACGACGTTGCTGTACGCGGCGTACGTGATCGATCGCGCGGTTCGTCTGACGGATATCGTGCCGGTGCGCGCGCTCGAGGATGCCTATCGCGCGGAGGGCGAGGATGCGCTCGCGAAGATCGGTCCGCTGTTCCATGCGACCGGGAACCCGAGCAAGCGCGGTGTCGTCGAAACCCGCCCGACCAGCGACGACGTGGCTCATGCGCTGATGCGCGACGCCGTGCACTGGCGTGCCGAACTGCTGGTGGTCGGCACGCATGGCAGGCGCGGCATCGCCGCCTGGCTGATCGGCAGCGTGGCGCGCCGCATTGCGCATCTCGCCCAGGTGCCGGTGCTGCTCGTGCGCGGTACCGAATAAAGCGCGCGGTGTCGCGATCGAAGCAGGCTTGGCTTGACCTGCATCAGAAACGGCGCGCCTCGCGCGTGAGACATTGTCGGAACAACCGGCAACACGGCCGGTCTGTCGTGCATGTACCGCGCAGCCACGCTGCAACACGCGTGTTGATGGCCGCGATCGACGGTGCATTCACAGCCGTGACATCAATTTCCGGAGCCGCGACGTGCGATGCACGGCGCGTCGTCCGACAGAGAACTCTCTGGCACGAGGGTAGGCAGCCACGGTTGCCTTGGAGGACGGACGGGGTGGAAGTCACCCCGTCCGCTTTCCGCGTTCGTGTTGTAGTTGGCCCCGTCTGAATTGCCTTCCCCGCAGGAATCGTCGT
Source organism: Burkholderia sp. AU31652 (assembly GCF_002223155.1). Taxonomy (NCBI): domain Bacteria; kingdom Pseudomonadati; phylum Pseudomonadota; class Betaproteobacteria; order Burkholderiales; family Burkholderiaceae; genus Burkholderia; species Burkholderia sp. AU31652. The sequence continues at coordinate 1,634,357 of NZ_NKFG01000005.1, forward strand.
CATGGCGGCCGTGTCGAACGGCGCGTCATGACGCGTGATGGCGCGCGGTGGCGCCGATGCGGATCGGTGAGGATCGCGCCAGGTGCGCCGCTCGCTGTAGTACAGGCGCGGCGTGCGGCAGGCGCTGCCGACGTCGTGAGATGTTCAGCCGTTGCACGGCCCCCGTGCCGTGCAACGGCACGCCAGCATGCTCAGGTGAAGCGAAGCATCGACCGCAGGTCGTGCCGTCGGCCGGGAGCGCGGCGCACCCGCGGACGCTGATGCCCGACATGCAGCGGCGCGCACGCGCTGCACGTGCGGTTGCGCAGGCGGTTCGCGTGCGGCCAGCCGGGGCGCGCCTTGCGACGTGGCTCGGCATCGGCCGGCGCGTCGGGTGCGGCCCGCGCGCAGAGTGCCGCGGCGAACCGTTGCAACGCGAGCACCGAGCCCGCGACGCTCTGGTACTTTTCGCGGCCGATCTGCCCGTCGAGCGTGACGAGCAATCCGGCCTCGCGTGCCAGCGCAAGCAAGGTGTCGATATTGTCGGACGGAAGGTTGCCCGCCGACACGGCCTGGGCGGGCAGGGCGCGCGCTTTGCCCGACGCGCGCCGCTGGCCGTCCCGGCCCGGTAAGTTGCGATGTGCCATGGTTGGTCTCCTGCGCCAGGCCCCGCATGCCGGCTCGACGGCCGGCTGAGCGATGACCCGTATGAACGTTTCGTCCATGTCACCAGTATCGTGTCGCGCCCGTGCGCTGCCAAGCAGCGCGCGCTGAAGTCGCTGTCAGGTAATGCGCGGCGCCTATAGGAATCCGCTGACACGCCGGCGCGTTCGTTCGGACGAATGGGGCGCGCGCGGAGGGGATCGCTTGACGCATGATTTCGGCCGGTCTAACTTGGCCAGTGCATCGGCGTCGGGCGGCGTTCCATCGTCGGCCTGTGTCAGTCGGTGCCGCGCCCCGGGGTGGCGTGGCAGGGCTTCCAGTCTCGTTCGCGGGCAGTTTGCGCCGCGAATCTTGCGCGGCCGGTTCGGGGACGGATCGGCACGGCGGCACGCAACGTGCCGTTGATCGCGCACAAACATGCGCCGGTGCATCGCACGCCGCGCCGCCGTTCAGTCTTTAAGCTTCCGGTACCTTCTTCTTTTCGTTCCTCGACCGTCAGGAGTCCGTCGATGTCCAAGGACAGTTTGCTCGATTCACTCAAGGAAGCCGCCAAACAGCGCGCAATCGGTTCGGATCAGTTGCGTGCGATGCTCGACGACGAAGTGCACGCGCTGTCGTCCGACGCGCGGGTGCACGACTACATCCACGTATTCGCGATCCGGCACCTGCGCGAACGGATGCGCCGGCAGGACGATCTCCACGACGACACGCGTGCCGATGCGCCCGCGGACGCCGATCCGCGTCCGAGCCATCGCCTGTGACGGGCGAGCGCCGCGGCTGATGCCGCGGACGTGACATGATCCGTGGCCGGGGGCAGGGCCCGGGCCGGATCCTGATCGACATTCATGAGTCGGTCGGCAGCAAACCGGGCCCGTTCCAACGCGCTTCTTGATCGCCGTGCCCGGGATCGACGATGCCGTCGTCGCGTCCGCGGGCGGTGGGCGCACGGCGCCATGCAGCGCGGGCATCCTGACGATTCGCTGACAACCCGCGTTGCGTTTTGTCATACGTTTCACTGAATTGTCACAGCGGCCTCAAGTAAGTGGCGCGATTGCCGTTTACTCGGTGAATTCGTCCACCGGGCGTTCGCGCTCCCTTACCGAGTCGTTGCCATGCTCTCGTCCATCCGCGCCCGCATCCTTGCCGCGTGCGTCGCCATCGTCGTATTCGCGCTGGTCGCCACCACGCTCATCAACTATTTCATCGCGCGCTCGTACAACGACGACGCGATCGACCGCAACCTGACCTCCGTCGCCAGCGGCCACGTCGTCGGGATCGCCGACTGGGTCGCCACCCGGAGCCGGATGATCGCGTCGCTGCAGGATGCCGCGCTGACGACCGACCCGCTGCCGGTGTTCAAGCAGATGGCCACGGCCGGCGGTTTCACGAACGTCTACGCGGGCTACGCCGACAAGGCGTTCCACTTCTCCGACCCGACCGGCATTCCGCCCGACTACGATCCGACCGGCCGCCCGTGGTACAAGCAGGCCGCGCAGGCCGGCAAGCCGGTCGTCACGCCGCCGTACGTCGACGCCGGCACGGGCAACCTCGTCGTCACGTTCGCGGTGCCGATCCTGCGCGACGGCGCGGTGAAGGGCGTCGTCGCGGCGGACGTCTCGATGGACACCGTGATCGCGAACGTGAAGACGATCCACCCGACGCCCGCGAGCTTCGGGATGTTGATCGACAGCAACGGCCACGTGGTTGCCCACCCGGACCCGAAGCTCACGTTGAAGCCGGTCGCCGACGTGTCGCCCGAACTCGGCGCGACGAACGGCGCGACGATCGCGGCCGCGGCCGCGCCCGTCGAGGTGACGGTCGGCGGCGACGCGAAGCTGGTGCGCGCGCGCCCCGTGCCGGGCACGGACTGGTACGCGCTGGTGCTGCTCGACAAGAACGAAGCGACGGCCGGGATGCGCTCGCTGCTGACCGCGTCCCTGATCACGCTGCTCGTGATCGTCGGCGTGGCGTCGCTGATCATCGGCGCGATCACCGCGACCGCATTCCGTCGCCTGTCGCAAGTGCGCCAGGCCATGGCCGCGATCGGCTCGGGCGCCGGCGACCTGACGCAGCGCCTGCCGGCCGACGGACGTGACGAAGTGGCCGACATCGCCCGCTCGTTCAACAGCTTCGTCGACAAGCTGAACGACGTGATGCGCCAGATCCGCGACGCGAGCGAATCGGTGCGCACGGCCGCGAACGAGATCGCGGCGGGCAACCAGGACCTGTCGTCGCGCACCGAATCGGCGGCGGCGAGCCTCGAGGAAACGGCTGCGTCGATGGAAGAGATCACCGCGACGGTGGGTCAATCGGCCGCCGCCGCCGGCCAGGCCGACGAACGTGCGGCGGCCGCGTCGCGGATCGCGTCGCACGGCGGCGTGGTCGTGTCGGACGTCGTCGCGACGATGGAGAAGATCGAGGAAGCCTCGGGCCGCATCGGCGACATCATCGGCGTGATCGACGGGATCGCGTTCCAGACCAACATCCTCGCGCTGAACGCGGCCGTCGAAGCGGCGCGCGCGGGCGAGCAGGGCCGTGGCTTCGCGGTCGTCGCGCAGGAAGTGCGCAGCCTCGCGCAACGCAGCGCGCAGGCCGCGCGCGAAGTGAAGGTGCTGGTCGAATCGACGGTCGCGAGCGTGTCGGCCGGGTCCGGGCAGGTGCGTCAGGCGGGCGACACGATGCGCGAGATCGTGTCCAACGTGTCGAACGTGACGACGATCATCTCCGAGATCACGCACGCGGCGAACGAGCAGACGCGCGGCATCCAGGAAGTGAATCGCGCGGTCACGCAACTCGACGAAATGGTGCAGCAGAACGCGGCGCTCGTCGAACAGTCGACCGCCGCCGCGACCGCGTTGCAGTCGCAGGCGAACGCGCTGGCGACCACGGTCGGGCGGTTCAAGGTCGCTTGACGCGGCGCGTGCGAAAGACGGCCGCGCCGCTCAGGAGTGGCCGTTGTCGCGCATCAGCGCGAGCCGGTTGTAGAGCGTTTTCAGGCTGATCCCGAGCGCTTTCGCGGCGCGCGGCTTGTTGCCGTCGAAGTGGCGCAAAGTTGCCGCGATGAAGCGCTGCTGCGCATGGTGCAAGGTCGCGCCGAGCGGCAGCGCCATCGTGTTCTCCGACAGGCGCTCGGGCGGCATCGCCGGCTTCGGCAGCGTGACGTCGATGCCTTCGTCCGCCAGGATGTACGCGCGCTCGATCGTGTTGTGCAGCTCGCGGACGTTGCCGGGCCACGAATACGCGCGCAGCGCGGCGATCGCCGCGTCGGTCAGCCGCTTGTGCGCATGGTGCCGCGCGTTGAGCGCGTCGACGAATTCCAGTGCGATCGTCTCGATGTCGCTGTCGCGCTGGCGCAGCGGCGGCACGTACAGCGCAAACGCGGCGAGACGGTAGAACAGGTCCTCGCGCAGCCGGCCGTCGCGCACGGCTTCGGCCGGGTTGTGGCGCGTCGCCGACACGATGCGCACGTCGAGCGGAATCGGCTCGGTGCCGCCCACCCGGACGATCACGTTCGATTCGATCGCCCGCAACAACTTCACCTGCAATGGCGCGGGCATTTCCGCGATCTCGTCCAGCAGCAGCGTGCCGCCGCGCGCGGCTTCGAAGAAACCTTTGCGCTGCGCGATTGCACCCGTGAAGCTGCCTTTCTCGTGCCCGAACAATTGCGATTCCGCGATATCGGGCGGAATCGCGCCGCAGTTCACGGGGACGAACGGGCCGTCGCACCGGGCACTGAGGTCGTGCAGCCGGCGCGCGACGATATCCTTGCCGACCCCGCTTTCGCCGGCAATCATCACGCTGGCGCGGGTCGGGGCGATCTTCTCGATGCGGCCGAGCAGCGTGCGCATCGCGGTGGACTCGCCGGACAACCGGCGGCCGTCCGCACGTTGCTTCGACCGGTTTGCGGTTTCTCCCATTGGCATGGATCGGCATGGGTGGGGCCGTTTTGAAAATCGGCACCACGCGCTCCGTTGATTGCAATATTTTCATCGACAGCGAAACGACCACGAAGGTGCCGCAAAATAGAAATTTCCAATGTGCGCGGCGGGGACGGAAGAGAGAGGCCATCGATTCCTGACGCGCATCGCGGCATTTCTGTGCCATCCAGGGTCGTATCGGTGCTTTTTACAGAATTTTGATGAAAAAACTGGTCGTGACCATCGTGCGTTGATGCGACGCGCGACACCGGCTGGCGCTCAACCCGATACGGCACGCCCGACAGCCAGGGAGTCAGGCAGGCAGCCTTCCGCGATCCGCGCCGGGCATGCAGCTTGCGAATCCCGTCAGGCTCGCCCGGCACGCTCGACGGCAGGCCGGATGGTCGACCCCCGGCATGACGCCGTGCGACCGGAGCCGGCGCGAGGCAAGGATGCAATGAGGACCCTGACACGTGAGCTGTTACGGCAGGGTGCATGGATCGTGCTGGCCGTCGGGCTGGCGTCCGCGCTGCAGGCGTGGGCGGTTCGCGTCGTCGGCGAGCACGCGCCATTTGCGCCGCTGCCCTTTTATGCAGGCGTTGCGGCTGCCGCATGGCTGACGTCGTTCGGCGGCGGGCTGGTCGCGGCCGCGTTGAGCGTGGCCGTGATCGGCACGCTGTGGTGGCGTGATGCGCCGCTGGCCGAGCTGCTCGCGCAAGCCGGCGCATTCGTCGCGATCAGCTTCGTCGAGTGCGTGCTCGTGATGGCCGTGAAGCCGCTGCTCGCGAACGATCGTCTGCGCGAACCCGATGACGACGGCGACGCCGATGCCCGCGAGCCGCATCGCGAGCCGGCGCCGGCCGCACGCGTGCCGGTACCCGACGACCGCCTGCTGCGCCGTGTGGTCGACGCTTCGCCCGACGCGATCGTCGGGGTCGATGCCGCACGCCGGATCACGAGCTGGAATCCGGCCGCGCGCCGGATCTTCGGCATCGACGCGGCGCAGGCCGCCGGGCGCGACATCGCCGCGATGATCGCGCCGCGCTGGTTGCGGCGCCATCCGTTGCCCGCGTCGTTCGCGAACCTGCACGCGCCGGTCGGTCCGCTCGACGTGCTGTGCGTGCGACGCGACGGCGGCCGTTTTCGGGCGACCTTCGCCGCCTCGCCGATGGTCGATGCGCAGGGCAACTGCACGGGCCTGTCGATGACGCTGCGCGATGCGCACGAACGGCGCCGCGGCGAGCGGCGCAACCTGCGCTCGCTGCGCGGCGCGCGCGACGCACGCGCCCAGGCGGACACGTCGAACCGGCTGAAGGACGAACTGCTGGCCACGGTGTCACACGAACTGCGCACGCCGCTGAACGTGATCTACGGCTGGATCGAGGTGCTGCGCAACGTCGACGGCCAGGGGCTCGCGCAACAGGCCGTCGACGCGATCGATCGCAGCGCGCGGTCGCTGTCGCACATGGTGGCCGACCTGCTCGATGCATCGTCGCTCGCGACCGGCCGGTTGCGCCTCGAGCGCGTGCCGGTCGATCTCGTGCGGGTCGTGCGCGATGCCACGCGTGAACTCGACGCGACGGCCCAGGCGAGCGGGCTCGAGCTGTCGACCCACTACGCGATGCCGACCTGCGTGATTCCGGCGGACCGCGAGCGCGTGCGCCAGCTCCTGTCGAACCTGCTGTCGAATGCGATCAAGTTCACGCCGCCGGGCGGGCGCATCGCCGTGTCGCTGGCCCGGGCAGGCGAGCGCGTGCGGCTGTCGGTCGCCGATACGGGGCAGGGCATTGCGCCGGAATACCTGCCGCACCTGTTCGAGACGTTCAGCCGGCCCGAACGCGCATTCGCGTCGCCGGAGCGCGGCCTCGGGCTCGGCCTGTCGATCGTGCGCCACATCGCGCAACTGCACGGCGGCGATGTCGTGGCGACGAGCGCCGGCCCCGGGCGCGGGACGACCGTCACGGTCACGTTGCCGGCTGGCTGGGACATCGACGATCCGGCCGACAACCTGCTGCACGCGGCGGACACGCCGGACCCGGTGACGCTCGACGGCCAGCGCGTGCTCGTCGTCGACGACGACGCGACATCGCGCGCGAGCCTTGCCGCGGCCCTCGAAACGATGGGCGCGCAGGTGTCGACCGCGCAGTCGGGGCACGACGCGCTCGACGCGGTGGAACGGCAGGCGCCGAACGTCGTGCTGTCGGATCTCGCGATGCCGGACGGTGACGGCTTCTGGCTGCTCGACCGTATCCGTCATTTGCCGGGCAGCAGCGGGCATCTGCCCGTCGTCGCGGTCACGGCCCACGCCGGCAACGCCGACCGGCACCGCGTGATGGCGGCCGGGTTCGACGCGTACCTGCGCAAGCCGGTGGACATGCCGACGCTGGCGAGCGTGATCGCCGATGTCGCGCCGGACGCCGCGCACGATCGGAAAGGGCGCGGCCAGTAGCAGCCGGCGTGGCGGCTCGCCGGGTCATGACGAAGGAAGGCGGCGCGACGGACGCAACGGCAACCCGCGCGGCCGGGCCGCCCTGTCGCGCCACACGGAGGTCCGGATGAAAACGAATCGACTTCATCGGCCAGCGGTGATCGTGCTGGCCGCGACCGTCGGCGCCTCGATCGCCGTACTCGCCCATGCGCAGGCGTTACCCGCTTCGTCGGCCCAGGTCGCGCCCGGCGTCATCCGCCCCGGCACGACGCCCGACGAGGCCGGCATGACCCAGCGGCCGACCGGTATCGATGTCGAATTCATCGACAAGGCCGGCATGATCGGCAAGGTGGCGCGGCAGGCCGGCCAGCTCGCGCTCGACCGCTCGTCGAACCCCAACGTGAAGGCGTTCGCCCGCCGGATGGTCGACGATCACGGACGGCTCGCCGGCGAATTGCGGGAGCTCGGCGCGACCAAGGGCGTACCGGTCCAGTCGCGGATGCTCGTCGATCCGGCCGTGACCGCGTTGCGAACCAAGGAAGGGCATGCGTTCGATACGGCCTATGTCGCGCTGGCGGGCCCGCGCGCGCATGAAGAAGCGATCAGGCTCTACGAAACAGAGGCGCGGAACGGCCGCGATCCGCAGCTTCGCGCGTTCGCGGCCCACGCGTTGCCGACGCTGAAGGCGCACCTGGCCGCCGCCCGGCAACTCGCGCAGACGGTGGCGGCCGCACACTGAGCGCCGATTGCGCTACCGCTTGCCGCCGTCAGGGCTTTCAGGGGCGTCGGGGCCGCCCGGCGACGCCTCATGCGGCGGAGCATCCAGCGCCGTTTCACCTTCCTCGATCAGCCAGTACGGCGAACTGCCATAGTACGCATGCAGCGCCTCGGCCCATTCCGGATCGGCCATGGCGGGCCAGCGCTTCCGGTCGAAGCCGGGGGCTTCGCGCACGCGTTCGGTGGCGACGGGCAACACGAAGCAGCGGCGCTCGACGTCGAGCACGAGCACGTTCCACGGCACCGCGAGCAGCTTGTCGCCGCTCCCGGGCGGGTTGCCCGCCGACACGACCGCATACGCGATCCGGCCGGAGCGCACGTCGAGCATGATGTCGGCGACCTGGCCGATGTCGTCGCCGTCCATCGTCAGCACGCGATCGCCTTCGAGCGTGCGGGCGGCCATCACGTCGGGCCCCGGCCCGCCGCCGGCCGTGCGGCGGTTGCCGCCGACGATGCGCGTGTCGTCACGCGACGGTCTGTCCGTTGTCATCGAACACCTCCTGGTCGAAGCGGCACCCGGGCGCCGGTCAGCGCCGGCGCGGCAGTGACACGTCCTCGAGCGTATTGGCCAGCTCGTCGCGCTCGGGGCCGCCGGCGCGCGTCGCGATGTCGCCGAGCGACACGATGCCGACCAGCCGCCGGTTGCGGTCGAGCACCGGCATCCGATGCAACTGCACGTCGGCCATCCGCTGCTGGACGTCGCCGACACCGTCGTCCTCGACGCACCACTGCACGGGTTGGGACGCGACCGCCTGCACGGGCGTATCGGACGAATGGCCGTGCGACAGTCCGCGCACCGCGAGGTCGCGGTCGGTCACGATCGCGACGAGTTCGGCGCCGTCGCAAACGGGCAGCACGCCGATATCGAAGCGCTGCATCAGTTCGGCCGCGTGGCGAATCGTGTCGGTCGGCGCGACGCACACCACGTCGCGCGACATGATCTCGGTGACGCGATACATGAACGTCTCCTTCGTGAGCAAGACTATCGGGGAGCAGATGGCGTGCCGCGCACGGGCCGCACACGCCGGGCCTGGGGCCAGCGCAAGCCCGCCACTAGCGTGAACGGGCCGCGCCGGCCAGGCGACGGAGAAATTTGCCAGCCCGCTTGTACATCTTCCACGGCGACAGCCGCGAGCGGGCGGGGCAGGACCTCAGTGGCCGATGCCCGTCATCGCGACGATCGCGAGCACCACCGCGCTTTCGATCGCCGCCAGCGCGGCAACGCCGGCGGCGCCGCTGATTTCATGCCATCTACGTTCAAGGCGTTTCATCAGATCAACTCCAGATTGCTCCGGCACGCGGCTGCGCCGCCGCGCAGCGCGGGCCGGTTGCCGCCGTCAGCCGTGATCGCGGGGCGGTGAAGGGACGTCCGGCGAGCGGCGTTCGTGCTTGCCGGATGGCTTGGCAGGATCGATACGGGTCGCGCCGCCCACGGCGGGCGGGTCGCTGGCCGGAAACGTCTCCTCGAGGCCCTCGTCGATGCGTTCCTCCGTCTTGTCTTTGGACGGCGGACGCGACGTGGCGAGCCAGAGCAGTCCGGCAGCCGGTGACACGGCGTCGTGGCGGCCGGGGGCGTGAACGGTCATGGTCGAACCTCCTTGGTCATGGATAGAGGCGCAAGCGCCATGCCTGCGCGGGCCGTCGGCACGACGGTTGCGCGTTGGCGAAACCGCACGCTGCGCAGTCACGCGCGCCGTCGGCGTGGTTGAGAGGACATCGTGATGAATGCATCCAGGGAAAGAATACGTTACGACGCGAACGTATGCGGCGGCGATTTCGCCCACCTGCGCGAGCGTTTCGACACGTGGAAGCGCGAGTCGCGGGTCTATCGGCCCGAGCGGCGCATGTTCGACGGCAAGGACGAGGTGCGCGAACTGAACGACACCGTCTACGACGGCCCCGAGCGCGCGCAGCGGGCGCTCGTCGCGGAATGCACGCCGTCCGACCGGTTCGCGCTCGCGGCCCGGCTGACCGCAGAAGGCCGCACGATGTGGCTGGTGATGGCGGCCTACGACGACTGAGCGCACGACAGCGTCCGACCGGAGCGGGCAACCGGGCGCGCGGGAGCGGGCACGCCGCTTGCGCGCGATGCCGGCGCCATCGAGATGCGCGCGCCGTCGCGCAGGAGAGACATGAAGACGCCATCCATGCTGCACCGCCCCGAGCCGACGACGCCCGATGTCGACCCGGACCCGCCGCCGCCCGGGCACGACGATCCCGTCGATCCGCCCGTGCCAGACGGGCTGCCGCAGGGCGACCCGCCGTCGCACCCGCCACCGATCCGGATGCCGGGAGGCGGTGCATCACAACCGTCCGCGCGAACACTCAAAATAGGAGGACCCTCATGGACATTCACGTGCAATCGCCAGACAAGCGCGCGATCGCTCAGGTGCTGGGCCGCTACTTCGAATCGCGCTCGTTGCGCTATCACATCGAGGAATTGCCGGGCGGCGTGCTGCAGATCGGCTTTCGCGCCAGCGGCCGCCCGGTCGCCGTCACCGTGTCGTTCGACGATGCCGCGTACGACACCTACACGCACTGGGATGCGAGCCAGAAGCAGCTCGCGCTCGGTCGGCTCGCCGACGGCTTCTCGCGGATGATGTCGACGCGCAGCCCGGCCGCGCTGGCCGGCGACTATCACGTCGAGCGATTCTGATTCCACTCCGCTTCACCGGACTGTCCCGCGTACGGCAAAGTGCCCGCACGCAGCGGGCGCTTTGCGTCCGCGCGTGGGTCGCGTAGGATGTCCGTTAATTCAGCGCACGCTACGTTCGCGCCGCAGGCTGCCCACCGCTGCAGCCGAAGAGGCGTAATGCGCTTCTTTATTTCAGGTTCGTTTCGCGCCACCGACGGGGACCTTGATGACTGTTGCTCGCCCTTTGTTGTCACCCGGCGCACGCCGGTTCGTTTCCGGGGTGTCGGCCTGCGCGGCGCTCGCCGCTGCCGGCGCCCGCGACGCGTCGGCCCAGACGCCTTCACCGCTCGGCGAGTGGCAATACTCGGCGGGCGTGCCGCTCCAGAAGCTGTACGAGCCGAACATCTCCACCTGGGATATCAGCATGGGCGCCGCGATGACGCTGCAGCCGCGCTATGCGGGCTCTGACCGCTATCGCGTGATGGGCGGCCCGACGATCGATATCCGCTATCGCGACCTGTTCTTCCTGTCGACCGGCGAAGGGCTCGGCGCGAACGTGCTGCGCGGGCCGAACTGGCGCGTGAGCCTGTCCGTCGGTTACGACCTCGGGCGCCGCTCGGCCGACGACCTCCAGCACCTGAACGGCCTCGACAACATCAACGCGGCACCGGTGATGAAACTGGCGGCCGATTACGTGATCTCGAAGGAGTTTCCGCTCGTACTGCGCGCGGATATCCGGCGCAGCATCGGCGGCTCGAATGGCTGGGTCGGCGATTTCTCCGCGTACATGCCGATGCCCGGCAGCAACGAGCATTTCTTCTGGTTCGCGGGGCCGACCGTGTCGTTCGCCGATTCGCGCTACATGAACAGCTGGTTCGGCGTGAGCCAGGGCGCCGCCGCGCGCTCGGGGCTGCCGGCCTATTCATCGGGGGCCGGGCTCAAGTCGGTCGGTGCGGGCGTGACGATGGCCTGGTTCGTGAACAAGCACTGGTTCGTCACGATCGACGGCGCGCTCGAGCAGCTCGTCGGCCGCGCCGCGCACAGCCCGATCACGCAGCAGAAGACCAACGGCGTGTTCGACATGTCGGTGAATTACCAGTTCTGAGTGGGGCCGGGGAGCCGATCGCCGACGGGGCGTGCGGCAGTTGCCGTCACATTTGATATGATTCCGACCTGTACAAATGTACAGTGATCGATCCCCGTGACGCCTGCATCGCCGACGCCCCCGGCGTTTTACTACCTGACCAATTTCGAACGCGCGCTGGCCTGGCTCGGCGCGCGTTACGACGACCTGTTCGACGCACACGAGCACGCGTTCGTCCGGCAGTTCGCGACGCTGCCGCAGGCGTCGCGCGCGCTGCTCGTGCGGATGCTGATGCGCAACGGGTCCGACTTCCGCGCCAGCAAGCTCGTCTACGACGAAATCGGCTGCACGCTCGACGCGGTCGCGCCGCTCGTCGCACTCGGCTGGGTCGATCCGGCGCCTGCGCTGACGCTCGACGAACTGTTCGCGCTGTCGACCAAGGCCGATCTGCTGCGCATCTTCCCGGCACTCGCCGCGCATGCGGGCGAGCGCAAGCCCGAATGGCTCGAACGGCTGCGGCCCGCGCACGACGTCGCGCAACCGCTCGACGCGTGGTGCGCGCAGGCCGGCGACCGCGTGCTGCGCGTGACGGTCGGCGCGCTGTGCGACCGGCTGCGCCTGATGTTCTTCGGCAATCTCCATCAGGACTGGAGCGAGTTCGTGCTCGCCGATCTCGGCGTGTTCCAGTACGAAAGCGTGCCGATCGCGCCGTCGTCGCGTGCGTTCCAGCAGCGCGGCGACGTCGATGCGTATCTCGCGCTGCAGACGTGTCGCGACGCGCTCGACGCGTGGCCCGACGATTTGCCGTTCGACGACCTGATGCGCGCCATCGACGCGGTCGGCTGCGCCCAGCCGTGGCTCGCGACGCGTCGCGCGAAGCTGATGTTCGCGCTTGGGCAGACGTGTGAGCGCCGGGCCGACTGGGACGGCGCGCTCGACGCGTATGCACGCAGCGCATGGCCCGGCAGCCGCCATCGGCGCATCCGCGTGCTCGAACGCTGCGGGCGTGACGGCGAGGCGCTCGCGCTGGCGCTCGATGCGCGCTGCAGCTTCGAGAGCGACGAGGAGCGCCAGCGTGTCGAGCGCATGCTGCCGCGCCTGCAGCGCCGGCTCGGCCAGCGTGTCGAACGTGCCGCTGCCGCCGCAGACGTGCCGCGCGCGACGCTCGTGATCGCGCGTCCCGATGCGTTCGTCAGTGTCGAGTTCGCCGTGCGCGACCATCTTGCGCAGCCGGCTTCGCCGGTCCATTACGTCGAAAATACGCTGATCAATTCGCTGTTCGGGCTGCTGTGCTGGGAGCCCGTGTTCGCCGCGGTGCCCGGTGCGTTCTTCCACCCGTTCCAGCGCGGCCCGGCCGATCTGCACGCACCCGATTTCCTCGCGCGTCGTGCGGAAGCGTTCGCCGCGTGCTTTGCGCAGCTCGATTCGGGCGCCTATCGCGACACGATCCGCCGGCATTTCGCGACGAAGGCCGGGCTGCAATCGCCGTTCGTGTTCTGGGGCGTGCTGACGGACGCGTTGCTCGACGAGGCGCTCGCATGCCTGCCGCCCGAACACCTGAGGCTGTGGTTCACGCGCCTGCTCGCGGATATCCGCAGCAACCGCTCGGGGCTGCCCGATCTCGTCCGCTTCTGGCCCGGCGAGCGCCGCTACGAGCTGATCGAGGTGAAAGGCCCCGGCGACCGCCTGCAGGACAACCAGACGCGCTGGCTCGCGTACTGCGTCGCGCACGGCATGCCGGTGCGCGTGATCGATGTCGAGTGGGCCGGTGAGGGCGTCGCGCACGCCGAAGCGGCGGGACTGTCCGCATGAGCTACGTCGTCGCGGTGCGGGCGATGTGCGAGTTCACCGCGCGACGCGGCGACCTCGACCTGCGCTTCACGCCCGCACCGACCGCGCTCGAAGGCATCGCCGGCCACGGCGCGGTCACGTCGAATCGCGGCGCACGCTACGAAACCGAGATCGCGCTGACCAGCACCTGGGGCACGCTCACCGTGCGCGGCCGCGCGGACGGCTACGACCCGGTGGCGAACCGTCTCGAGGAAATCAAGACTTATCGCGGCAGCCTCGATGCGATGCCCGACAACCACCGCGCGCTGCACTGGGCGCAGGCGAAGGTCTACGCGCACCTGATGTGCGACGCGCGCAGCTTTCCGGAAATCGACGTCGCGCTCGTCTATTTCGACATCGTGTCCGAGCGCGAGACGGTGCTGACGCAAACGCTGGGCGCGGCCGAGCTTGCGACGTTCTTTGCCGAGCAGTGCGCGTGCTTCGTCGGCTGGGCCGAGCGCGAGACGGCCCATCGGGCGGCGCGCGATGCGGCGCTGCGCGCGCTGGCGTTTCCGCACGGCCGGTTCCGCAGCGGCCAGCGCGAGCTGGCGGTGGCCGTCTATCGCGCGGCACGCGACGAGCGGTGCCTGATGGCGCAGGCGCCGACCGGCATCGGCAAGACGCTCGGCACCGTGTTTCCGCTGCTGAAGGCCTGCGGCGAGGGCGAGCTCGATCATGTGTACTTCCTGACCGCGAAGACACCCGGCCGCGCGCTCGCACTCGAGGCGGCGACGACGCTCGGCGTCGGCACGCCCGTGCTGCCGCTGCGCGTGCTGGAACTCGTCGCGCGCGACAAGGCGTGCGAGCATCCGGACAGCGCATGCCACGGCGAATCGTGTCCGCTCGCGAAAGGCTTCTACGACCGGCTGCCGGCCGCGCGCGATGCGGCCATCGAGGCCGGGCTGCTCGACCGCGACACGGTGCGCGCGGCCGCGCTCGCGCACGACGTCTGCCCGTACTACCTGTCGCAGGAGCTCGCGCGCTGGTCCGACATGGTGATCGGCGACTACAACTACTACTACGACGGCAGCGCGATGCTGCACACGCTCGCGCAGCAGAACCAGTGGCGCGTCGGCGTGCTCGTCGACGAAGCGCACAACCTGCTCGATCGCGCGAGGAAGATGTACAGCGCATCGCTCGACCCGTTCGCGTTCGCGGCGGCGCGCGAGGTTGCGCCCGCGGCACTGCGCAAGGCGTTCGACCGGCTCGCCCGCGCCTGGGGCTCGGTCAGTCGCGCGCAGGCCGAGCGCTATGCCGCGTATCCGGAGATTCCGGGCCCGATCGTGTCGGCCGTGCAGAACCTCGTTGCGGCAATCGGTGAACACCTGGCCGACGCGCCGCGCGCGAACGGCGATGCACTGCTGCGGTTTCATTTCGAGGCGATCCAGTTCGGCGTGCTGGCCGAAGCGTTCGACAGCGCGTCGATCTTCGACGCGACGCTGCACGGCGAACCGATGCCGCGCCAGCCGGCGCTGGACGGCGTGGCGTCGGCCGGCCGCCGGCGCCGCGTCCAGTCGACGCTGTGCGTGCGCAACGTGATTCCGGCCGGCTTTCTCGCGCCGCGCTACGAAGCCGCGTGCGCGACCGTGCTGTTCTCGGGCACGCTGAGCCCGTTTCATTTCTATCGCGACACGCTCGGGTTGCCCGGCGACACGGGCTGGCTCGACGTCGACGGGCCGTTCCGCGCCGAGCAACTGACGGTGCGCGTCGCGAGCCACGTGTCGACGCGCTGGCGCGACCGCGACCGTTCGCTCGAACCGATCGCCGACCTGATCGCCGCGCAATACGCGACACGGCCCGGCAACTACCTCGGCTTCCTAAGCAGCTTCGACTACCTGGGGCGCGTGGTCGCGCTGATGCAGACGCGGCATCCGGACGTGCCCGTCTGGGCGCAGGCGCCCGGCATGGCGGAAAGCGAGCGCGACGCCTTTCTCGCCCGCTTCGACGCAGGCGGGCGCGGCGTCGGCTTCGCGGTGCTGGGCGGCGCGTTCTCGGAAGGCGTGGACCTGGTCGGCGAGCGGCTGATCGGCGCGTTCATCGCGACGCTCGGGTTGCCGCAGGTCAACGACGTCAACGAGCAGATGCGGCGTGCGATGGACGCGCGCTTCGGCAACGGCTACGACTACATGTACCTGTACCCGGGCTTGCAGAAAGTCGTGCAGGCGGCAGGGCGCGTGATCCGCACCGAGCACGACGAAGGCGTCGTGCACCTGATCGACGACCGTTACCGGCGGCGCGAAGTGCGCGATCTGCTGCCGCGGTGGTGGCGGATCGGGTGACGGTGACGATGACGCTGCGCGGCCCGTTCCGGCGCACGGCTTCCCCGTCTCCGCGCCTCGCTACAGCACGTTGAGCATCGCGAGCGCGGCTTCCTGCAGATGCGGCAGGACGCGCCGCACGGCCGCGTCGGTCGTCTCCGCGCCGATCGGCATGTTCGTGCTCAGCGCGGCGACCACTTCACCATGACGGTTCTTCAGCGGCACCGCGATTCCGCGCACGCCGACCTGCAATTGCTGTTCGATCGCCGCGAAACCGGCGTCGCGTGCCTGGTCGACCTGTTCGAGCAGGCGCGCCTTGTTGGTGATCGTGTGCGGCGTGAACGGCGGCAGTTCGGTGTCGTCGAGCCACGCGCGCACGGCTTCGCGATCCGGATGATGGGCGAGCAGCACGACGCCGGGCGACGTCAGCGGCGCCGGCACGCGCGCGCCGAGCACGAAGCCGGTCGTCATCACGCGCGACACGCCGTTGCGCGCGATGAACACGAGTTCCCAGTCGTCGAGCACGCTCACGTACGCCGACTCGTTCAGCGACGCGCTCAATTGCTGCAGATAGGGCTGGACCGTGCGCGGCAGGCGGGCCGAATCGAAGTACGACCAGCCGACCCGCAGCACGCGCGGCGTGAGACCGTACAGCTTGCCGTCGGTGTACACGTAGCCGAGTGATTCGAGCGTCAGCAGGTAGCGCCGCGCGGCCGTGCGCGTGAGGCCGGTGCGCGCGGCGGCCTGGGTGGGCGTCATGCGCGCATGCTGGCTGTCGAATGCCTCGAGGATCGCCAGGCCTTTTTCGAGGCCGGCAATCCAGTCGCGTCGGTCGAGTTCGGGCTTTTTCATCGTCGTGATCAGGCGTCGGAATGCGCGGTCATCGCGCGTGAATGGGCGATTATCGCGCAGTTCTGATCTCCACGACGCTTGATCAGGGCTCGTTTCATTCGACGGTGGATGCGTGCTCCAGGCCCGGAACATGACCGTCGACGACAATCGGCACCACGCCGAACTATTGGGCCAGCCTGACTTGCGCAACCTGTGTGGAAGACATGCCGCAGGCTTTGCCGCTGTTCCGCAGCATCGCAGGCACGATTACGCTGGCGAAGCCGCGCTAGAATCGGCGCCTCGACTGGAACAGAACAATGACAATTCGCGAATCCGTATTGGCCGTGCTCGTCGCGGCCGTGCCGCTGCTTGCCGCGGCGAATCCTTCGTCCGGAACACTCCTCCCGAAGCCGACCGCCGACATCCGCGCGTGGCCGCGCATGACGTCACCGAAATTCGGCTGCTACGTCGAAACGTCCTTCGGCTACCGTGACAAGCGCTTCAATTGCGCGCTGAAGCAGTACCGGAACACCGGCGACGCGTGCAAGAACACGAAGGCCTACTACGAGGGCCCGGCGTTCCCCGACCGGCTCGCGGCCAGCGTGCATCCGCTCGCGACGAAGGTCGATCTCGACTGGGAGCAAGGCAGGCTGCAGATGGTCACCGTCACGCTGAAGGGGACGTGGAACGAAGCGGACGTGCGCAAGGCGTTCGGGCTGCCGCGCGCGGAAGGAAGCAAGCTGACCGAAGCGGAGTTGCGCTCGGAGCCGGGCAACCTGATGGACACGAGCGTCCAGTACCCGTCGTCTCCACTCGATGAAAGCCTGGCGAAACGCCCGAGCAACCCCGCGCGCGGCACGACGGCCGTGATGCTTTACGGGTTCGACCACATGGGCGGCGGCGATGTCGATTGCGGAGGAGGCGAGTAACGCGGGAAGGCGCGGCCGGCGCAGGTGCCGGCCGGGTGGGGAGGATGGTACGGCTGTTCGCAGCGCTTGCGCCGTACCGTCAGGGCTTTACTCGCTGCTCGTCCACTCGACGTTCGCGCCGACCGAGCGCAGGTTCTCGACGAAGTGCGGGTGTGCGCGGCGGATCGGCAGCGCGTTCATGATTTCCGAGCGGCCTTCGATGCTCGCGGCCACCATCAGCAGCGCGATCGCGACACGGATGATGTACGGGCTCTCGACGCGCGCCGGCGTCAGTTGCAGCCCGCCGAACGTGATCAGCCGGTGCGGATCGGACAGCAGCACGTGCGCGCCGAACTTCGACAGTTCGCCGGACCAGCCGAGCGCGCCGTCGTACACCTTGTTCCAGAACATCGCGCTGCCTTCCGCACGCACGCCGAGCGCGATGAAGATCGGCAGCAGGTCGACCGGCAGGTACGGCCACGGCGCGGCTTCGACCTTGGTGAGGATGTTCTGCGTGAACGGCCGGCGCACGCGCAGCGGGCCGTCGCGCTCCGCGCGCGACCAGCCGTCGCGGTGCGTGACGTTGACGCCGAACTTCGCGAACGTGCGGTCGATCAGCGGGAAATGTTCGGGCGAAGAGTTGCGCACCGTGATGTCGCCGCCGGTGATCGCACCGAGCGCGAGGAACGTCGCGATCTCGTGGAAATCCTCGGCGAAGCGGAACTCGCCGCCGCCGAGCTTGCGGCCGCCCGTCACGCACAGCCGCGACGTGCCGATGCCCTCGATCGCGACGCCGATCATCGCGAGGAACTGGCAGAACTCCTGCACGTGCGGCTCGGACGCGGCGTTCATCAGCGTCGACGTGCCGTTGGCGGCCGTCGCGCACAGCGCGAAGTTCTCGGTGGTCGTGACCGACGCGTAGTCGAGCCAGTGGTCGTTGGCCGTCAGCGGGCCGTCGGTGCGGACGATCAGCGAATCGGGCGTGCGCTCGATGTGCGCGCCGAAGCGCTCGAACACCTCGACGTGCGGATCGATCTCGCGCACGCCGAGCGTGCAGCCCTTCACGTCGTTCTCGAGGCGCGCGACGCCGAAGCGCGCGAGCAGCGGCGGGATCAGCATGATCGACGAGCGCATCGCTTCCGGCAGCCGGTGGACGGCCGGATCGAATTTCGTGTTGCGATGGTGGAGTTCGAGCAGGCCCGTCGTGAAGTCGACCGACACGTCGCTGCCGAGCGTGCGGAAGATGTCGAGGATCTTGCGCACGTCGGTGATGTCCGGCACGCCGATGAGGCGCAGCGGCTGATCGGTCAACAGGGTGGCGCACAGAATCGGCAGGACGGCGTTCTTGTTCGCGGACGGCTTGATGTCCCCGCGCAGCGGAGTGCCGCCGTGGACGATGAGATTCGACATGATATGGGGGCGTATCGGTGACTGACGTAGGCCCATATGATGCCATTGGTCGGCGGGCGGCGTGGCATGTTCAGCGGGGAAAAGGGCGAATCGACGCGTGTAACTGACAGTGTTTGACGTCGTGCGCTCGAACGCGAGGCCGTGGCACCATTGCAGGTCATCGTCGAGCCACGCGGGATGGCCGGCCGCGCATCGGGCCGGCCATCCGGTCAGGGTGTTACTGCGCCGCCCGCATCCGCGCGGCGACCACCAGCGAGATCAGGCAGCCCACCGCAAGATAACCGGCGACGAGGTGCCACGAGCCGCCGGCCATGCTGACGAGGCCGACCGCGATGAACGGCGTGAACCCGCCGCCGACCACGCTCGCGAACTGGTAGCCGACGCCCGCGCCGCTATAGCGGTATTCGGCGCCGAACAGCTCGGTGAACAGCGGCTGCTGGACGCTCACGACCATGTCGTGCGCGGCATTCGCGAGCAGGATCGAGAAGATCACGATCCACGCGATCGAGCGCGCTTCCAGCGCGACGAAGAACGGCACCGCGGACGCCAGGCCGATCAGCGCGCCGATCAGGTAGATGCGGCGCAGGCCGTAGCGGTCGGCCAGCCACGCGAAGCACGGAATCGTCACACAGCTCACCGCGCCCACCAGCAAGCCGATGTTCAGGAACAGGTCGCGCGACATGCCGAGGTTCGTCGTCGAATAGCTGAGCGCGAACGCGGTGACGATATACATCGTGAACAGTTCAGCGAGGCGCAGCGCGATGATCAGCAGGAATGCCTTCGGATGGCGCGTGAGCGCTTCCAGCACCGGCAGGCGCAGCTTGCGGTTGCCGTGTTCGACCTTCTCGACGAACTCCTGCGATTCGTCCATGTTCTTGCGCACCCACAGCCCGATCAGCACGAGCACGATGCTGAACACGAACGGCAGGCGCCAGCCCCACGACTTGAATGCGGCCTCGCCGAGCGTGTGGCTCAGGATCGACACGATGCCCGTGGCCAGCACGAGGCCGACGCCGTAGCCGACCTGCACGCCGCTGCTGTAGAACGCCTTCTTCTGCTTCGGCGCGCTTTCGACGGCCATCAGCGCCGCGCCGCCCCATTCGCCGCCGACCGCGAAACCCTGGATCGCGCGCATCAGCACCAGCAGCACGGGCGCCCACCAGCCGATCGTCGAGAACGCCGGCAGCAGGCCGATCGCGACCGTCGACAGCCCCATCAGCATCACGGTCAGCACCAGCATCCGCTTGCGGCCGAGCCGGTCGCCGTAGTGGCCGAACACGACGCCGCCGAGCGGCCGGAACAGGAAGCCGACGCCGAAGGTCGCGAACGCCGCGAGCGTGCCCATCGTCGGGCTGACTTTCGGGAAGAACTCGGAATTGAATACCAGCGCGGCGACGATCCCGTACAGCAGGAAGTCGTACCAGTCGACGACGGCGCCGACGAAGCTGCCGATCGCGGCCTTGCGGGCCTGGCTGCGCGCGCGGGCGCCGGCTGCGGCGTCGAGGGTGTCGAAGGTTGGGGTCATGGCGATGTCTCCTGGCACGGCGCATCGTGGAATCGTGGCGGCGCCGCGTCCGATGCTGCATTGAAGTCGATGAGTGAACGGAGAATAGGGCGCGCGCCGCATGGCGGCAATTGGCCAATCGGACAGAGTGCGCGATTATCGTTCAAATCCGTGCGATTATCGAACGCTTTCCGGGTTTGCACTAGGCGGCGTGACGATATCCCGTTTGGCCAGGGTGTGCCGCCGTGAACGAACTGGTTAAAATTGGCAGCATTGAAAACTCGCCCGTTCGGGGCGGACGCGCGGTCGCCACCCTGGCCGCGCATCCCGCACGCAACGAGCGCCATCCCCATCGACGCATGCCCCCGGAGACTGGAATGCCCGGCACTTCCCACCCCCTGTCCAGCGATACGCCGCCCGTTGCCGATCCGGTTGCCAATCCGCTTGGGATGGCCGGCCTCGAGTTCGTCGAATTCGCGGCGCCCGTGCCGGAAGCGCTTGCGCAGCGCTTCGAGCAGCTCGGCTTCAAGGCGATCGCGCGGCACGTCAGCAAGAACGTCACGCTGTACCGGCAAGGGCAGATGCACTTCCTGATCAACGCCGAGCCCGATTCGTTCGCCGCGCGCTACGCGGAGGAATACGGGATGGGCGTCTGCGCGATCGGGCTGCGCGTGGCCAGCGCCCGGCGCGCGTTCGAGCGGGCGATCGAGCTCGGCGCGTGGGCGTTCGAGGGCGAGAAGGTCGGCGTCGGCGAGCTGAAGATTCCGGCGATCCAGGGCATCGGCGATTCGCACCTCTATTTCGTCGACCGCTGGCGCGGGCGTGACGGCCAGCGCGGCGGCGTCGGCGATATTTCGATCTTCGACATCGATTTCCGGCCGATCGACATCGCAACCGCACATACCGATCTCGACTGCGTGGGTGTTGGGCTGCAGCAGGTCGATCATTTCACGCAGACCGTCGGCGCGGGGCGCATGCAGGAGTGGCTGGATTTCTACCACGACCTGCTGCATTTTCGCGAGATCCACGAAATCGATGCGCACTGGCATGTGTCCGAGGAATCGCGCGTGATGGTGTCGCCGTGCGGCGCGGTGCGGATTCCGGTCTATGAGGAAGGCACGCGGCGCACCGAGCTGATGCATGCGTACCTGCCCGACCACCCCGGTGAAGGCGTGCAGCACGTCGCGCTGGCCACCGACGACATCCTGTCCTGCGTCGATGCGCTGCGGGCGAACGGCGTCGAATTCGTCGAGCCGCCGGCCCGCTATTACGACGAGGTCGACGCACGGCTGCCGGGGCACGGCGTCGACCTCGACGCGCTGCGCCGCCGCGCGGTGCTGGTCGACGGCGAGATCGGCAGCGACGGCGTGCCGCGCCTGTTCTTCCAGACCTTCGTCAAGCGCCGGCCCGGCGAGATCTTCTTCGAAATCGTGCAGCGCAAGGGGCACCACGGGTTCGGGGAAGGGAATCTCGCCGCGCTCGCCCGCGCACGCGACGCCGGCTGAGCGGCCGCGGCGCCCGCATCAGGCATCGGGTGTCGGGCATCACGCGTTACACGTCAAACCTCAGATGCCGGCGGCCGGCACGCGGTTCGGCGCGGGGTCGTTCGGCTCGCGCAGCACGCACGCGGTGCCGCCCGGCGTGTACATCGACACGACACAACGGTTGCACGACGTGCAGCCCGACTGCGCGAGCCGGCCGTCGCGCAGCCCGTTGACGAAATCCGGCTCGAACACGAGCGCGCGTGCGAGCGCCACCGCGTCGAACCCTTCGCGCATCGCCCGCTCGACGTTCTCGCGCGAACGTACGCCGCCGAGGTAAGCGAGCGGCATCCTGACGGCCGCGCGCACCTTCCTCGAGTGTTCGAGGAAATACATCTCCCGAAACGCGCCCATCTTCGGCTCGGTGAGCTTCTGCAACGCCATTGCCGCGCGCACGATCGCGTTGTCGGCATTCGCGCGCGCCTCGCCGGGCAACGGGCTGCCGAACAGCTGCCACACCGATTCGACGTTCATCCCGCCGCTGAGCACGAGCAGGTGCGCGCCTTCGGCTTCGAGCCGCCGCGCGACTTCGCAAGCGTCGTCGGCGGTTCCGCCGCCGCGCACGCCTTCGGTCACGCCGATCTTGCAGACGACGGCGAGGTCGCGGCCCACCGCATCGAGCACGCGGCGCAGCACCTCGACCGGGAACGCGGCACGCCGCGCCGCGTCGCCGCCATACGCGTCGCGGCGGCGGTTGTACAGCGGCGACAGGAACTGGCTGAGCAGATAGCCGTGCCCCATGTGGATCTCGACTGCATCGAAGCCGGCGTCGCGCGCATGGCGTGCGGCCTGCGCGAATTCGTCGGCGATGGTCGACATCTGGTCGTGCGTCATCGCCTGCTTCAGGAAGCGGCCACTCATCACGCCGACCTTGTTGAAGCCGCCCGACGCGCTCAATGGCCGCTTGGTCGACAGCGACGGCAGGAACGTGAAGCAGCCGCCATGCGTGATCTGCGCGGATGCGGCGGCACCGTGGCGATGGACGGCGTCGGTCAACGCGCGGAACTGGCGGACCGTCGGCGCGTCGAGCCGCGCCTGGTCGACGAACGTGCGGCCGTCGTCGCTGATCGCGCAGTACGCGACGGTCGTCAGCGCGGCGCCGCCTTCGGCGATGCGTTCGTGAAAACGGACGAGCGCGCGCGATGGCACACCGTTCGGCGTCATGCCCTCGTTGGTCGCGGACTTGATCAGGCGGTTGCGCAGCGTCAGCGGGCCGATCTGCAGCGGGTTGAACGCGAGGGACAATTCGGTGGGTTCCATGTCGGGGAGACGTCGGGAATGGGTTCGACGGTCATTGTGCGCAACCCGCGCCGGCGCACATCGTCCAGGTGGATGGCCCCGATCCGGCCGAACGAAGCATGAGACGGCAGGCCGGGGAGCGGACATTGGCGACGCTGCCGGTTTGCAGAAAGGCATCGATCAATGGCATCGTGACGAAGCCGCATGCCGCACACGACAGGAACATCCGGAGAACCGAATGAGCAACCAGTCACAGCCGAAGCAGAAACACAAGCAGAAGCGCATGCCGAAACCCGCCGGGCGCCAGGCGATCCTGACCGAACAGCGCCGCCGGAAGATGGCGCGCTCACCTCACGCGTACGTGCGCGGCAATACGGCGCGTTTCTACGAATGGCTCGTCGAGACCAACGGCAGCGCACTGCCGCACGGGCCGTCGATCTGGATCTGTGGCGACTGCCATACCGGCAATCTCGGCCCGGTCGCGAACAGCGAAGGGAAGGTCGACGTGCAGATCCGGGATCTCGACCAGACGGTCGTTGGCAATCCCGTTCACGACCTGATCCGCCTCGGGCTGTCGCTGGCGACGGCCGCGCGCGGGTCCGCACTGGCGGGCCTGACGATCGTGCACATGATGGAGGCGATGACGGCGGGTTATGCGTCGGCATTCGGCAGCCGCCACGCGAAGCTGCCCCAACGCCCCGAACCCGTGCACCTCGTGATGAAGCAGGCCATGCGCCGCTCGTGGCGGCAACTCGCGATCGAACGGATCGAAGGGCTCGCGCCGACGATTCCGCTTGGCCGTCGCTTCTGGCCGCTGAGTGCGAAGGAATCCCGCGCGATCGGCAAGCTGTTCAGCGACGATGCGATCGCGACACTCGCAACGAGCCTCAAGGGCCGCAAGGACGGAGGCAAGGTCGACGTGCTCGACGCGGCGTACTGGGTGAAAGGCTGCAGTTCGCTTGGACGACTGCGCTACGCGGTGCTGCTCGACATCGACGGCGACGTGCGCGACGGCGACGACCTGTGTCTGATGGACATCAAGGAGGGCGTGACAGCCGCTGCACCGCGCGACGAAACGGCCACGATGCCGCGCGACAACGCCGAGCGCGTCGTGGAAGGCGCACGGCATCTGTCGCCGGCCCTCGGCGAGCGGATGCGGGCCGCGCGCCTGCTCGATCGCGCGGTCGTGATCCGCGAACTGCTGCCACAGGACCTGAAGCTCGACATCGATCTGCTCGCCGAGGACGATGCGCGTGACGTCGCGCGCTATCTCGGTGCGGCGGTCGGCGCCGCCCACGCGCGCCAGATGGACAAGCCGACACGCACGGCATGGCGCACCGAACTCGGCCGCAACCGCGCGAAGACGATCGACGCACCGATGTGGCTGTGGAACAGCATCGTCCAGCTCGTGAGCAGCCATGAAGCGGGGTATCTGGAGCATTGCCGGCGCTTCGCCGCCGGCGAGTAGCGTGTCGCCGCGGGCGACGGCCGAGGCTACCCGGTCGCGCCCAGCTTGAGGCTCTGCCGACGCATGCCGTCGAAGATTGCATCCGCCACGTCCGCCGGAAACTCCGCCGGGATCTGCGCTGCAGCCTCGGCGATCGCGGGTTCCGTGCGCGCGACGACGGCTGCCATCGCGGCGTGCACGTCATCTTCGGTCAGGCCGACACGCCGGCCCTGCGCGATCCAGTGGCGCGGCTGGATCTCGCCGATCACGTAGTGCCGGTTATTCCCGCACACGGCCATCGCGAGCCGCGCGCGGCGCGGCGGAAGCTGGTTGCGGCGCGTGCCGATGATCGGATGCGCGGACAGCACGTCGTACAGCGGCGTGCTGCGGTAGGTGTTGCCGGGCAAATGCGCGATGCTGAAGTTCTTCGCGTGGCCGTCGATCGCCGCCAGCACCCAGAACACGAGCTGCGTGACGAAGAAATTCATCCGGTCGCGCGCAGCGTCGGCCGAATGCGCGAGGATGCCCATGATCGTCTCGATGCCGGGGCCGCCGTCGGATTCGTATTTCGCGCCTGCGGGCGTGCCGGTCGCCTGGCACATGTCCTCCTGCGGCAATCGCAGGATCCATGTGCGGTCGCGCGATGGACGCCGGTCGAAGCGCTCGACGATCAGCGCTTTCTGGTCATCGAACCGGCCGATCTCGCACGGTGCGACCGGCAGGCCGTACGCGGCGACGAGCGTCGAGCACAGCCATTCGTTTTCGACGGACGTCCGCATGTCGGCCTGCATGTTCCCGACACGTCCGAGCGGCAGCTTGAAGATGTGCGTCGTCGGCGTGCTGCCCAATGGTCGCAGCCAGCGGTTTCCGTGACGCAGCAACGCGGTCTTTTCCTGCGCGCCGGCAATCGACAGGCTCAGGTCGCCTTCCAGCTCCGCGCGGCCGGGCAGCGGCGTGGCGGTCGCGTGGCGCAGCACGTCGGCGACGGCCGCGTCGTCAAGCGTCATGCCGTCGATCGCCTCGAGATCGACGGGCGTCTCACCGGCCGGCAGCATCTGAATCGCGCCGACGCAATCGCGGCCGATCGACGCGAGCAGTTCGAACGGCGCCGTCGAGCGGAGCCCGTAACGCTGCGCGATGCGACGGCGGATCGGCTCGCTGTCCGGCAGCAGGTTGTCGAAGTAATCGGCGACGATCGCGCCCTGGTGCGGCTGGTTGCCGGGCGTGAAGGGCAACGACAGCGACAGCGACAGCGGCCGCCCCTGTGGATCGTCGAGCCATTCAGGCAGGTAGACGAGGCGCTCGACGCCGCGCCGGACTTCCCAGTAGCCGACCGGAATGCCATTCATCCACAGGTCGAGCCGGTCGTGGCGGACACGCGTGGCCATCGTCACCAGTCCTCCCGCTTCGCAACCCTGGGCTTGCCGGGTGCTGCGTCAGTGGGCCGTTTGCGCTTGGCGCCGGTTGCGGGTTTGGCTGGATTTTTGGCGGGCGTGGTGCCGCGGGACGTTTCCTGCTTGCGTTTGCTCGAAGCCGGTTTCCGAACCGCCGGCGTGGCATCGGGCACAGGCACGGGATCCGCCGATGCCGCCGACACGTCCTGCTTGCCCAGTGCGAGTGTCATGTGAACGCCGAGCGCGTTCAGCACTTTGAAGAGCCGCTCGATGCTGACCGCCGACGGGTTGGCCTCGAGCTGCGCGTAGGATTGTTGCGTGACGCCCAGACGGGCGGCCAATTGCGCCTGCGTGAGGCCCGCGGCTTTCCGGAAGCCGACGAGTATCGGCCGCAGTTGGGTCAGGGTCTGGACAGGAAAGGACATCGGGCGCTCCGCAGGATGACAAGCGATCGTTTGTAATCGAAAAATACAGCCTATAGCATGTATTATCAAAATACAAACCAAAGACTGTATCCACCAAAAACAAGCGATAGCCTGTCAGGCGTAAAGCCGACCCGCCATCCTGCGTCAACGCCTCACGCCGCCCGCAGCGGATTCGCCTGCACGCTCCGCGCGCTTTCCGGATCGTCGTCGCCGAGCGGAATGAACGCCATGATCTCGAGGTCGTGACCCGACAGCGCCGGCAGCCGGAACGGGCTCGACAGCACGTTCAGCCGCCGCACGCCAAGCTCGCGCAGGATCTGCGAGCCGATCCCCGTCACGCGTCCGTCGCGGCGCGCATGGCTGGTCGGCATTCGCATCGCGTCGCCACGCATGTCGCAGTCGAGCAGCACCGCGACCCCGCAGCCGGCCGCGTCGATTCGTTGCAGCGCGGCGTGCAGCGGCCACGAGTGCGCGGACGGCTCCGCATCGAGCAGGTCGAGCAGCGAATGGCATTCGTGCACGCGCGTCAGCACCGGCGTCGACGGATCGGGCTCGCCGCGCACGAGCGCGAGATGCGGCGCGCCGTGCACGGTGTCGCGATACTCGATCGCGCGGAATCGTCCCCACGGCGTATGCAGCGGCCGCTCGCCGACGCGTTCGACGAGCGATTCGTGTTCGCGCCGGTAATGGATCAGGTCGGCGATCGTGCCGATCTTCAGCCCATGCTGCGCGGCAAACGCCTTCAGCTCGGGCAGCCGCGCCATCGTGCCGTCGTCGTTCATCACCTCGCAGATCACCGACGCGGGCGTGAGCCCCGCGAGCGCGGCGAGATCGCAGCCGGCCTCGGTGTGCCCCGCACGCACGAGCACGCCGCCGGGGCGCGCGGCGATCGGGAACACGTGGCCGGGCTGCACGAGATCGTCCGGGCGGGCGCCGGCCCGCACCGCCGCCCGGATCGTGTGTGCGCGATCGGCCGCCGAAATGCCGGTCGTCACGCCTTCGGCCGCCTCGATGCTGACGGTGAACGCGGTGCCGAACGGCGTGCCGTTGTGATCGGCCATCGGCGGCAGCTTCAGCTGCTCACAGCGCTCGGCGGTCAGCGTGAGGCAGATCAGCCCACGCCCGAAGCGCGCCATGAAATTGATCGCGTCCGGCGTCACGTGATCGGCCGCGATCACGAGATCGCCTTCGTTCTCGCGATCCTCTTCGTCGACGAGCAGGACCATCCGGCCCGCCCGCAGTTCGTCGACGATCTCCAGCGTGCCGGCGAGCGTCATCGTGCCTCCGTCAAATCGAACGCGCGGCGCAGCGCATCGGCGCCGAAGGTCAGCACGCGGTCGGCTGCATCGATCGCGCCGAGCATGCTCGCGAAACCATGAAGCTGGCCCGGCCAGCGCACGAGCGTCACCGGGGTGCCGGCCTGCGCGAGGCGCAGCGCATAGGCTTCGGCCTCGTCGCGCAGCGGATCGAATTCGGCGCTGACGATCGTCGCCGGCGCCACGCCTGCGACGTCCGGCGCGGCGAGCGGGCTCGCGAGCGGCGACGCGCGATCGGCGCCGTCGTCGAAATAGTGGCGCTTGAACCAGCGCATCGCGTCCGCCGTCAGGAAATAGCCGTTGCCGAGCGTTTCGTACGACGGATGCTCGGTCGCGCAATCGACGACTGGATACAGCAGCAACTGGTGCGCGATCGCGATGCCCGAGCCGCGCAACTGCAGCGCGGCGACCGCCGCGAGATTGCCGCCGGCGCTGTCGCCGGCCACGGCGATCGCCCCGGCGCGCGCGCCGAGATCGCGCGCACTGGCGGCGGCCCACCGCACCGCGTCGCATGCGTCGTGCGCGGCCGCCGGGAAGCGTGCCTCGGGCGCAAGCCGGTAGTCGACCGACAGCACGAGCGTGCGCGCCCGGGTGGCGAGGCTGCGGCACAGGTTCGCATGCGTATCGATCCCGCACGACACGAAGCCGCCGCCGTGGAAGAACACGGTCAGCGGCAACGGCCCATCAGCGGCGGGCCGATACAGCCGTGCGGACAACTGACGGCCCGACAGCGGAATCCGCCAGTCCTCTTCGGCGGCGACGGCATCGCCCGGGGCGAACGCGCCGCCGGCGGCAAGGCTCGCGCGATACGCGGGAACGGTCAGTTGCGCGAAATCGATCGCGGGTGCCTGGGCGAACGCGGCGAGCAGCGCCTGCGCCTGTGGGTCGAGCGGCATGGGGACTCCTGTCTGAATCGGATGCGTTTTGAATCAGGTAAACCCGTGTCGCGGTTTTCCCTGAGTCCGCGCCGGACGCTTGCCGGCACGGCCTGACGGGCATTCCAGCGCAGCGGGCAGGGCGCCACATCATCCGATCGGACGATGGTTCGTTCGCACGGATGGCCAATTCTCACCATTCAGTGAATCTCCCGATGACGCCGGAATTTAGACGCGTCTTAATCATGGCGGCGCGGTTGGGTCGCGCCGGAAACATGTCGTATGGAGGATGGAGCGTGCTGATGGAGACGAGATGGGCTCCGCAAGAGAGCCAGGCAACCAGTGACGAGGCCGACATCGGCGTCGCGGATTTCAGCGAACTGATGGCGCGCATCTACCAGGGGCCGCTGGAGACGCCGCCGTGGGCCGGCGCGCTCGAACTGGTCCGCCGCTGGCTGCAGGCGAACTACGTGACGCTGATCCTGCGCGCGGCCGCCAGCGACCGCCGCGCGCCGCTGTCCGTGCACGCGTCGGAATTCGGCCCGGTGGTGCCGGGCGACGGCGAGGCGTCGTACAACAACTACTACTATTCGCTCGACCCGTTCGTCGGCCTGCCGGCCGATCGGGTGGTTACGGTCGACGACGTGTTCGGCGACACGGGCTGGCTGTCGAGCGAGCTGTACAAGCAGTTCCTGAAGCCGCAGGACGTGCGCTATATCCTCGGCGCCGACCTGCGCACGGCATCGGGCGTCGAGTGCCGCTTCCGCGTGTGCCGCAACCATGCGTCGAAGCAGTTTTCCGCGCGCGACAAGGCGATCTGCGCGCTGCTGCTGCCGCACCTGAAACGCGCGGTGGAATTGCATTCGCGGCTCGACACGGCCGAGGTCGAGCGCTCGATCTATGCGAATGCGATCAACCGGATGCAGATCGGCACGATCACGCTCGACGAGAACGGCACGATCATCGACCTGAACAGCGTGGCCGACGAGATCCTCAAGCAGAACAACGGTCTGACGATTGCGCGCGGCACGATCGAGGCGACCGATGCGCAGGAGAACCGCACGCTGAAACGGCTGATCCGCCATGCGGTGATGGGGCACCACGGCACGGCCGCGGCGACCGTCGAGGCGATGCCGATCACGCGCAGCTTCGACAAGCCGCGCCTCGGGCTGCTGGTGCGCACGGTGCTGCTGTCCGACTGGTCGGAGGACAACAAGCGGCGGCCGGCCGTCACGCTGTTCCTGCGTGATCCCGACCGCAAGCCGCAGGGCGCGCAGGAGATCATCCGCAAGCTGTTCGACCTGACGCCCGCCGAGACGTCGCTCGCGCTGCTGCTGACGAACGGGCTGACGCTCGAGGAAGCCGCGGAGGAATCGGGGATCAGCAAGAACACGGCGCGTACGCACCTGCGCGCGATCTTCTCGAAGACGGGTGTCACGCGCCAGGCGACGCTCGTGCGGATTCTGCTCGGGAGCGTCGTGCCGCTCGGGTAAGCGACCATCAAGGTCGATCCATCGGAACCGGCCGCATTCGTCGGGCGATACATCGACTTCGGTCAACGCGTCGCGTATAGCACGATGATGGCGGCGACCTCATGCAAAAGAGGCTCGCACCGCGCGAGCCTCTTCTTCATTCATCGCCGCAGATAGCGACTACTGTGCCGCTCGCGATGCGGGACGATGCCCGCTGCGTTCACGAGCCGCGCGTCGACCGATCCGCCCATGCCGTGAGCGCCGGCCACTGCGCGCAACCACGTCGGATGAAACCGACACCCGTGCGGATCACGAGTGCGCCGATCGCCAGCGCGGCCAGATCGTCGAGACGACCGAAGCCAACCAGTGCCGCGCTCATCGCGAGCGCCGCCAGCAGCGACGACAGCGCATCGGTCCGCACATGCCAGCCGCTCGCCTCGAGCAGCGCGGAGCCGGTTTCGCGCGCCTTGCGCAGCATCCAGTGCGACAGCGCGGCCTTGCCGGCGAGCGTGACGGCGACGAGTGAGAGCGTCGCCGCGCCCGGCTGCACGACGGGCGGCGTCGCGAACCGGTTCGTTGCATGCCAGATCATCTGCGCGCCGGTTATGACGAGCAACGCGCCGAGGCCCGCGAGCGCGAGCGGTTCATAGGTCGGGCGCCGCTCCGGCGGCAGGCGTGCGTCGAGCCGGCACGCGACGAGAATCAGCGCATCGGCGGCGAGATCGATCGCCGCGTGGACGACGTCCGCGAGCAGCCCCGACGAATGCGCGGACCACGCCGCGGCCGTCTCGACGGCGAGCAGCAGCAGGTTGATCGCGAGGCTGACGGCGAGGGCGCGGGACGTGGCCGCATAAACATGGGGCGTGGCGCGCGACGTGCGCTGCATGGCGGATTCGTCTGTCGAAAGCGTGGGTCAGCCCCGAACGCTACCGGTCGACGGTGGCAGATCGGTGACACGGGGGCAATCGCCGAATCCGTGCGCGATGCGTACGGAAGCCTCCGGGCCGCCCGCCGACTTGGCGCGGTGCGCGCCGAGCAGGTGACTGGCTGCACCGTGACTCGGGAAGCCCGCGCCGCGAGCCGCATCGCCCGCGGCTTTTCCCTTTCGTCCGAATCGTCGATGCGCCGATGCGCCGATGCGCCGATGCGCCGATGCGCCGGCGTCAGCGTCGACTCAAAGCGCCTCGATCGCCAGCGCGATGCCCTGGCCGCCGCCTATGCACAGCGTGACGACGCCGCGCTTGATGCCGTCGCGCCGCATCGAATGGATCAGGCGAGTCGTCAGCACCGCGCCCGTTGCGCCAATCGCATGGCCGTGCGCAATCGCGCCGCCTTCGACGTTGACGATCTCCTCGGCGATGCCGAGCTGGCCCGCCACCGCGATCGGCACGACCGCAAACGCTTCGTTGATCTCGAAGCGCTCGACGTCGGCCAGCGTCCAGCCCGCCCGCTGCAGCGCGATCCTGACGGCCGGCACGGGGCCGAGCCCGAACATGCCGGGTTCGACGGCAGCAACGCCGAATGCAACCAGCCGCGCACTCGGCGCAATCCCGTGCGCGTCGGCGAATGCGCGATCCGCGACCAGCATCGCCGCCGCGCCGCTGTTCAGGCCCGGTGCATTGCCCGCGGTAATCGTGCCGTCCGGGCGGAACGCGGGCTTCAGCTTCGCGAGCGCTTCGAGCGTCGTGTCGGGGCGCGGCGTCTCGTCGCGCGCAAACGCGACGCGCGTCTTGCGCTGCAGGACATCGACCGGCACGAGCTCGGCGTCGAACTTGCCGTCCGCCAGCGCGGTGGAAAAGCGCTGCTGCGAGCGGAGCGCCCAGCGATCCTGGCGATCGCGCGAGATGTCGAGCTGGCTCGCGAGATCCTCGGTATGCCAACCCGAATGCTGGTCGGAAAACGCATCGACGAGGCCGTCGCGCAGCATGCTGTCGCGGATCGGCGCGTCGCCCATCCGGTAACCCGAGCGTGCGCCGTCGAGCAGGTACGGCGCACGCTCCATGCTTTCCATGCCGCCGGCAATCGCCGCATTCGCGTAGCCCAGCAGGATTTCCTGCGCGGCGTTGACGACCGCCTGCGCGCCGGAGCCGCAGACGCGGTTGACCGTGAGCGCCGGCACCTTGACCGGCAGGCCCGCGGCGATGGCGGCCTGCCGGGCCGGATTCATCTTGTTGCCGGCCTGGATCACGTTGCCCAGCACGACCGCGTCGATCGCCGCGCCGTCGAGGCCGCTGCGCCGCAAGGTTTCGCGGATGGCGATCGCGCCGAGCTCGGTGGCCGGCGTGTCCTTCAGGGATCCGTTGAACGTACCGATCGGTGTCCGGACGGGGTGGCAGATGACGACTTCGCGTGTGCTCATGATGCATTCCTGGATCGCGTTGCAAGTTGCGCGGACGAGTCGGTGGCGAACGAGGGCGCGCCGCGCCATTCGCGTCGCCGGTTCGATTGCGCCGTGACGCCGGCAGGAACGCCGGCGCGGTGCAATGCGGCCGCCTCCGATGACCGGATCACGCGCCGCTCTTGAGGGAACGGTATCTATGCATATGCATACTGTCAACGGGGGCTTTGCGTAGGAGATTGAGGAGCGGGGTACGTCATCGGGGAGAAGGGCGCATGACGATGCGCACGTCGCGGCCGGCGGTCGGCTTTCGATCTCTCAGCGTTGATGACGGTTTTTGCGCCGATTGCAGAGGCGTTTTGGTGTGCGGGCGGGTGGGGATGGAATTGGAGCGACGTGTCGTGCTCGGCGATTTCGTACGCGATGCCGACTTCGTCGATATCGACATTATAGAAATAATGTCAAATTAAAAGGCGCGGTTAATTGGATATTTAACGGTTTACGTTATATTATTGACGAAATCACCAGCCCAACCCGCCATGTCCGATCTCGCCGCCGACGAATCCCGCCTGACCGCCGAAATCGAGCGTCTCAAGGCCGACTTCCCGAAAACCCGCGAGCTGTATCGCGAAGCCTGCGCGCTGCTGTTCTTCCGCTTCGGCATCACGCCCACTGCGAACCGCCTGTACCAGCTCGTCCGCAAGGGCAGCATGAGCACGCCGACGGCCGTCCTCGGCGAGTTCTGGGCCGAGCTGCGGGAAAAGAGTCGCGTGCGCATCGAGCATCCCGATCTGCCGGCCGATCTGCAGGCGGCCGCCGGCGAACTGGTGGCGGCGCTGTGGAATCGATCGAGCGCCGACGCGGCCGGCGCGCTCGACGCATTGCGCGCGGAGGTCGAGGCCGAGCGGGTAGCAGCGAAGGCGGAAGTCGCGGCATTGCAGGCCGAACTGGCCCGCACCGAAACCGCGCTGGAGCAACGCACGGCCGCGCTGCTGGCCGCGCAGGTGCGCATTCAGGAACTGGAACAGGCGAGGGCGGCGGACGACGCATCGCGGCAAGCGCTGCAAGCGGACATCGAACGCCTCACGGCCGACAACGCGGAAGGCGACCGCGCACTTGCGCAGGCGCGGGCGGATTTCACCACCCAGCTCGACCGGCTGCGCGACGACGCCGGCCGGGCCGAGGAGCGCTTGCGCGCGTCGGAGAAGCGGGCGCTTCAGGAGATCGATCGCGAGCGGCTCGCGGCCGCGCGGCTGCAGAAGGAACTCGAGGCAGCGGCATTGCGCATGGAGCAGCGCGATGCGCAACAGCGCAAGGAAATGGCCGCACTGCAGGCGCAGCTCGGCGACGCGCTGCATCGATGCGGCGTGCTTCAAGGGCAGCTCGACGGCGCGCTGGCGACCGATGCGGCACGGAGCAAGGAGCTCGATGCGCTGCGGCGCGAAATGACAGCGCTCTCGCGCCGGTCGGCGCTGCGTGGCGCCAAGGCTGCGCCAGCCGCACAACGGGACGAGCGGAGGGCGCGCACGCGAAAGCGCGCGGACGAAGCGCCGTCTCGTTGAAGTAGAAACCGCAAGCGTGCGTCAGCCGAAGGCGACGCACGCCGAAAGCCTGAAGCGGCAAGGCAAGCGACCGAGCCCCTCACACCCCCGATCGCCCGCCCATCCCCCGATACCGATCAACTCGACACATACCGCGACGGCAACGCCGGCGCATCCGCCGGAATCGTGACGAGCGACGTATTGAGCCAGCCCTGCGGCGACCCATTCGACTGCGCATAGGCGCCGACGTACGGCATCATCCGCGTCGTCTGATAGACCTGCGGCGTCCACCCGGCGGGCGCGAGGAAGATCGACGTCGCACGCTTCTCGCTATACGCGGACGCCCCATACGTCGAGATGTTCCACAGCGTCTGCTGATACGTCGCATAGTCGGCGTTGTGCCGCGAACCGCCGGCCTGCCAGCCTTCGAGCTGGATGAACGTGTTGTACGTGCCGGCGCCCGCGAGCAGGTTGTTCACCGTGCGCCCGTACAGGAACGACAGGATCAGCCCGCAGTTCGCCGGCGCGAAATCACTGCCGACGCTCAGGTAATAGCGGCCCGTCGTGTTCAACACCGATGCGTAGTGCGAGTTGCCGATGTCCGTCGACGTCGTCAGCCCGCTCGCGCCCATGAAGCTGTCGAACGCCTGCATCGTGACGCCCGCCGGCAGGTCGCTCGTCGCGCTGATCGCGACGATGTGCGAGCCGGCCGCCAGCAGCGTCAGGAACGCGGACAGCGTGCTCGTATTCCAGTTGCCCTGCGCATCGACGAACGGAAACGCGCGATAGCCCGTCAGCGCGAACACCGCCGGATCGGAGCCGGCCTGCCACGTGATCTGCGGCACCCACATCGTCAGCGGGCCGGCGTTCGACGCGCCGGATACGTACTGTTTCAGCGCGTCGACGAGTTGCGCATCGGCAGCGGGCAGCACGCCATAGGCCGCGCCGCTCTGCCAGCGCCGCACCCATTGCGCGACGAAGGCCGCCAGTTGGCCGCCGGTGAAGTCGGCGGGCGGCACGTAGCCGAGCGGGCCGGTGCCTTGGTACGCGGACTGGATGGCCGCGGCCGTGCGCACGTTGCTGCCGAACATGCTGTTCGCGAAATCCTGGCAGTTGTTGGCCGGCGGCGTCGCGAGCTGCGCGAGCGGGACGACCCACGCGCCGTTCGCGGTCGGGACGCCGCGATACAGCGTGAGATTCGCGACCGAGTCGTGACCGGGAAACGTGGCGGCGTCGGCGCCCGACACGTAGCCGGCGGACGGCGTGACGCTGACGGTGGTCGGCTGCGACCCGAACGGATGCGTGTACGAAATGGCAAACGATGCGTCGCCGCCGGCGAGGCTGAACGATCCCGTGCAGTCACCCCAGCTGTTCGACGCACTGACGGCGGTCGATTGCCCGGTGGCGACCTGCGCTTGCGACGCCTGCGGCAGCGAGCCGCTCTGGCTCGCCGCGTTGCCGTACGCGAGCGTCGTCGACGGGATCGCATTGACGACGTTGATCGTGATCGAGCGGTCGGCGATGCCGTAGCTGCGCGCGGATGCATCCGCGGCGCCGGCGGCGGCGAACGACGACGCGGACGTCGGGTTGCCGTCGCCGCCGCAGGCAGCCAGCGAGCCGACGAGCGGCGACAGGGTCAGCGCGGCGCCGCGCTGGATGAAGCGCCGGCGGTTCGGCTCGGACGGGCGTTCGGGTTTCGAAGCAGTCATGGGCGTTCCTGGTCACGGGTTCGGGAGGCGACAACGACGATCCGGCGCATTGCACACGTGTGCAATGCCGGTCGAAACGGCTCGATCACCGGCACATGCGCCGCGCGTATTTATGCGGGAGATCGATGAAACGCCTGCGACGAAACCGAGTCGGGCGTGTGACGCCGCGCGCTCGGCGGAGCGGGAAGGAGGGAGGCATGCCGGCGCGACGTTTGGGCGCCGGGCGGGGATCGGGTAAAGTGCCGCTCAACATGCCGGCTCGACGTTACTAGACGACCGGTCTAATCGTTGCTAACATACGCCATCATGAATGCATCTTCGGGCGCGGAAGTCCGCCAGCACATCCTGAATATCGCCAAGCCGATCATGCTCCACAAGGGGTTTTCGGCGGTCGGCCTGAACGAGATTCTCGCTGCGGCGGGCATCCCGAAGGGCTCGTTCTACCATTACTTCGGCTCGAAAGAGGCATTCGGCGAAGCGCTGCTCGAATCGTATTTCGACGGCTATCTCGCGCACCTCGACAATCTGTTCAAGCATCAGGCCGGCACGGGCGCCGAGCGCCTGATGACGTACTGGCGCAACTGGCTGCACACGCAATGCGCGGACGATCCGGAAGGCAAGTGCCTCGCGGTGAAGCTCGGCGCGGAGGTGTCGGACCTGTCGGAAGCGATGCGCGCGGTGCTGCGGAACGGCACGAGCCAGATCATCGAGCGGCTCGCGGGCGGCATCGAGGCCGGGCTGGCCGACGGTTCGCTGAGCGGGGTCGCCGATCCGTCGCATACGGCCGCGATCCTGTACGAGCTGTGGCTGGGCGCGACGCTGCTGGAAAAGATTCACCGCAATCGCAAGCCGCTCGAAAGGGCGATGGTCGAAACGCGGCGCATGCTGAACCTGCCGCCGCTCGAGCCGGGCGACGTGCAGTCATAACCCGGGCGCGCATCGGCGCGCCTTGTTTTTACCCTGATACTAGACGACTGGTCTACTCAACACCGCATGACGAACGTGCCACGCCGCGTTACGCTGTCCCGATTGATTCAACCGCATGCACGCAGCCGCGCCGGCCTGAGCGCCGATGCAGCCGCCCGCGTGCGTCTCCCGCTGGTCCATCCCTGATCCGATCGTGCCCACGAAGCACGTCCATTCCTGTTGACGGAGGCTCACATGCCGCAAAGCAAAACCGCTAATCGCCAGATCATCCTGAATTCGCGCCCGGTCGGCGCGCCGACACCGGGCAACTTCCGCACCGAATCCGGTGACGTGCCGACGCCCGGCGCCGGCCAGGTGCTGCTGCGCACGGTCTGGTTGTCGCTCGACCCGTACATGCGCGGCCGGATGAGCGACGCACCGTCCTATGCGCCACCGGCCGAACTCGGCCAGCCGATGGTCGGCGGCACCGTCAGCCAGGTCGTCTCGTCGAACCTGCCGGCGTTCCGCGAAGGCGACCTGGTGGTCGCAGGCGCCGGCTGGCAGGACTATGCGTTGTCCGACGGCAGCGGCCTGATTCCGCTCGGCCGCGACTTCGCCCATCCGTCGTACGCGCTCGGCGTGCTCGGCATGCCGGGCTTCACCGCCTATACCGGACTGCTGACGATCGGCGAGCCGAAGGCCGGTGAAACCGTGGTCGTCGCGGCGGCGAGCGGTGCGGTCGGCGCGGTGGTCGGCCAGATCGCCAAACTGAAGGGCTGCCGCGTGGTCGGCGTCGCGGGCGGCGCCGACAAGTGCGCGTACGTGACCGATACGCTCGGTTTCGACGTGTGCGTCGACCACCGCGATCCGGCGTTCGCCGCGAAGCTGAAGGAAGCGTGCCCGAACGGCATCGACATCTATTTCGAGAACGTCGGCGGGGCCGTGTTCGACGCGGTGTGGCCGCTGCTCAACGACCATGCGCGCGTGCCGGTGTGCGGGATCATCGCGCACTACAACGACGCGGCTTACGACGACAAGGCCGTGTCGACCGGCCGCGACCGCGTGCCGGCACTGATGGGCACGATCCTGCGCAAGCGCATCCGGATGCAGGGTTTCATCATCATGGATCACTATGCCACCGGCTACGCGACGTTCATGAAGGACATGAGCGAATGGGTCGCGCAGGGCAAGGTGAAGACGCGCGAGGACGTCGTCCCCGATCTCGCCGATGCGCCGGAAGCGCTGATCGGCCTGCTGGCCGGCAAGAACTTCGGCAAGGTCGTCGTGCGCGTGGGCCCGGACGAACTGGCCTGACGCCTCCGCACGGCGACACACAACGGCTGCACGCCGGCGTCACGCGACGCCGGCTTGTGGCATGCTCGATTCCGCTATCGACGACTAGGAGAGTGACAAGATGGCGCTTCACGTGATGGCTTCCCTGTTCCTGAAACCCGAACACGCGGCGGCCGCCGAGGCCGAGCTGCGCAGCATGGTCGCGAAGACACGCACCGAGCCGGGCAACCGGCGCTACGACCTGTTCCGCGAACAGGACGGCTCGCCGAACCTGCACCTGTACGAGATCTACGACGACCAGGCCGCCTTCGACGCGCACCTCGCGAGCCCGCATTTCGGCGAATTCCGCGCGAAGTCGGCCGACTGGTTCACCGCGCCGCCGGTCATCAAGGTGCTGTCGGGCATCGACGTCGCCGAGTAACCCGCCGTACGCCCGTCGCGGCTCGCGCCCACCCGGGCCGCACGGCACCCGCCGCACTGCACGCGGCGGCGATGACAACACCAGGCGGCGCATCGTTCGCGCCGCTTCCCCAATACACCGGCCCCGGAGGCTGAATGATCACCCTCAACATCAACGGCGAAACCCGCTCGGTCGACGCCCCCGACGACATGCCCTTGCTCTGGGTGCTGCGCGACGTCGTCGGTCTCACCGGCACGAAATTCGGCTGCGGGATCGCGCAGTGCGGCGCGTGCACGGTGCATCTCGACGGCGTCGCCGCGCGCTCGTGCGTGCTGCCGGTCGCGGCGGTCGCCGGCCGCAAGATCACGACGATCGAAGCCGTCGGCGCGACGCCGGCCGGCCACAAGGTCCAGCAGGCATGGCGCGCGCTCGACGTCGTCCAGTGCGGTTACTGCCAGTCGGGGCAGGTGATGGCCGCCACCGCGCTGATCGCGTCGAACCCGAACCCGAGCGACGCCGACATCGATGCGGCGATGGCCGGCAACATCTGCCGCTGCGGCACGTACAACCGGATTCGCGCGGCCGTGAAGCAAGCCGCCAAGGAGGCCTGACATGTCACGAGGACTGATCGAAGCCGGTCGGGCCGGCGCGGGCGTGTCGCGCCGTTCGTTCCTCAAGCTCGGCATGTCGCTGGGCGCGGCGGCCGGCGGCGGATTGCTGCTCGGCTTCAGCATGCCGGCCGCGGGTGACGATGCGCGTCGTTCGGTGATCGGCGGCGACGCCGCCGAGCCGGCTCAACCGGGCGTGTTCGCACCGAACGCGTTCGTGCAGATCGACCGCGCCGGCAAGGTCACGCTGGTGATGCCGAAGGTCGAGATGGGGCAGGGCGTCTATACGGCGCTGCCGATGCTGATCGCGGAGGAACTCGAAGTGCCGCTGTCGAGCGTGACGCTCGATCATGCGCCGCCGAACGAGAAGCTGTTCCTCGATCCGCTGCTCGGCGGCCAGCTCACCGGCGGCTCGACGTCGGTACGCTATGCGTGGGAGCCGCTGCGGCGTGCCGGCGCCACCGCGCGCACGCTGCTGGTCGCGGCCGCCGCGAAGCAATGGAACGTCGATCCGGCAGCCTGCCGCGCCGCGAACGGCGAAGTGCAGCATCCGCCGAGCGGCCGGCGCGCGTCGTACGGCCAGCTTGCCGATGCTGCGGCGAAGCTGCCGGTGCCGAAGGACGTCGCGCTGAAGCAGCCGGCGGATTTCAAGCTGATCGGCACGCCCGCGAAGCGGCTCGATTCGCCGGAGAAGGTCGACGGCACCGCGCAGTTCGGGCTCGACGTGCGCCTGCCCGGCATGCTGGTCGCGGTGATCGTGAACAGCCCGGTGTTCGGCGGCACGGTCGCGAGCGTCGACGACACGGCCGCGAGGAAGATCCCCGGCGTGCGCCAGGTCGTGCGCGTCGACAACGCGGTGGCGGTGGTCGGCGATCACACGTGGGCCGCGAAGCGCGGCGCGTCGGCGCTGGTCGTGAAGTGGAACGAGGGCGCGGGCGCGAAAGTCTCGACGAAGGATCTGTTCGCGGATCTCGCGCAGGCGGCGGCGAACGGCAAGGGCGCGGTCGCACGCAAGGACGGCGACGTCGACAAGGCCTTCGCGAATGCGAAGACGCGCGTCGACGCCGTCTACGAGCAGCCGTTGCTCGCCCACGCGACGATGGAACCGGTGAACTGCACGGTGCACGTGCGCGGCGACGGCTGCGAGATCTGGGTCGGCACGCAGGTGCCGACGCGGGCGCGCGATACCGTGCAGCAGCTCACGGGCCTCGCGCCCGACCGGATCGTCGTGCACAACCACCTGCTCGGCGGCGGCTTCGGCCGGCGGCTCGAGACGGACATGATCGGCCAGGCCGTGAAGGTCGGCAAACAGGTCAACGCGCCGGTGAAGGTAGTCTGGACGCGCGAGGAAGACGTGCAGCACGACATGTACCGGCCGTGCTACTACGACAGGATCTCGGCCGGCCTCGATGCGAACGGCAAGCCGGTCGCGTGGCAGCACCGGATCGTCGGCTCGTCGATCATGGCGCGCTTCGCGCCGCCGGCGTTCCAGCACGGCGTCGATCCCGATGCGGTCGAGGTCGCGGCCGAACTGCCGTACGACCTGCCGAACCAGCTGGTCGACTACGTGCGCCAGGAGCCGCGCCACGTGCCGACCGCGTTCTGGCGCGGCGTCGGCCCGACGCGCGGCACGTTCGTGGTCGAGAGCTTCATCGACGAACTGGCCGCGCAGACCAAGACCGACCCGGTGCAATACCGCCGCGCGCTGCTCGGCAAGACGCCGCGCGCGCTCAACGTGCTCGACGTCGCGACGAAGGCGGCCGGCTGGGGCGGCCCGGCGCTGCCGACGGGGCAGGGGCGCGGCGTCTCGGTGATGCACGCGTTCGGCAGCTTCTTCTCGATCGTCGTCGACGTCGCGGTGGATAACGGCGAAGTGCTCGTGAAGCGTGTCGTGTGCGCGGTCGACTGCGGCATGGTCGTCAACCCGAACACGGTCGAGGCGCAGGTGCAGGGCGGCATCATCTTCGGGATTACCGGCGCGCTGTATGGCGAAATCACGATCGAGGAGGGCCGCGTCGTGCAGAGCAACTTCACCGACTATCGGATGCTGCGGATCAACGAGACGCCGCCGATCGAGGTGCATCTCGTGAAAAGCGGCGAGGCGCCGGGCGGGATCGGCGAGCCGGGTACGGCCGCGACCGCCGCTGCGGTGGCGAACGCGATCTTCGCGGCAACCGGCAAGCGGCTGCGC
This sequence comes from Burkholderia sp. AU31652, assembly GCF_002223155.1. Classification (NCBI taxonomy): domain Bacteria; kingdom Pseudomonadati; phylum Pseudomonadota; class Betaproteobacteria; order Burkholderiales; family Burkholderiaceae; genus Burkholderia; species Burkholderia sp. AU31652. Next base: position 1,675,276 of record NZ_NKFG01000005.1, read on the forward strand.
AAGCTGCCGGTCGGCGACCAGCTGAAGACGGTTTGAGGGGAGGAGACGACCATGCAAAACCTCACCCTGAAGATGCTCGGCACGTCGTTGCTCACCGTGTCTGCACTGCTGGCCGGCACGGCCGCGCACGCCGCGCAGGCGGCGCCGGCCGACAGCGCGCTCGTCGCGCGCGGCGCGTATCTCGCGAAAGCGGGCGACTGCGTCGCGTGCCACACCGCGCCGCGCGGCACGCCGTTCGCCGGCGGCCTGAAGATGGTCACGCCGATGGGCGCGATCTACACGACCAACATCACGCCCGACCCGGACACGGGCATCGGCGGCTATACCGAAGCCGACTTCGCCAGCGCGTTGCGCAAGGGCGTCGCGAAGGACGGTCACAACCTGTATCCGGCGATGCCGTACCCGTCGTACGCGAAGCTGAAGGACGACGACGTGAAGGCGCTGTATGCGTACTTCATGCACGGCGTCGAACCGGTGAAGCAGGCGAACCGGCCGTCCGACATCCCGTGGCCGCTCAACATGCGCTGGCCGCTCGCGTTGTGGAACAAGGTGTTCCTCGACACGACGCCTTACGCCGACAAGCCGGCGAAAGACGCGATGTGGAACCGCGGCGCGTATCTCGTGCAGGGGCTCGGGCACTGCGGGTCGTGCCACACGCCGCGCGGCGTCGGCTTCCAGGAGAAGGCGCTCGACGAAGGCGGCACGGCGTTCCTGTCGGGCGCGCCGATCGACAACTGGTTCGCGTCGAACCTGACCGGCGAGCCCAACACGGGGCTCGGCCGCTGGAACGAGGCCGAGGTCGCGCAGTTCCTGAAGACCGGCGCGAATCGGCACGCGACCGCGTTCGGCTCGATGGTGAGCGTGATCAACCACAGCACGCAGGCGCTCTCCGATGACGATCTGGCGGCGATTTCGCGTTACCTGAAATCGCTGCCGGCCGCAGGCGGCACGGGCGCGCCGCCGTACAGCTACGATCCGAAGGCGACGCAGGTCGCGCTGGGCCGGCCGGCGACCGATCCGGGCGCGAAGGTGTATAACGCTTACTGCCTGCATTGCCACGGCGCGGACGGGCGCGGCTACGCGCCGCTGCTCGCGCCGCTCGCCGGCAATCCGAACGTGCTCGAAACCGATGCATCGTCGCTGATCAACGTGACGCTGAACGGCAGCGACACGCTCGTGATCGGTGGCGTGCCGTCCGCGTATCCGATGCCGGCGTTCTCGAACCAGTTGAACGACCGGCAGATCGCCGACGTGCTGACGTTCATGCGCGCCGGCTGGAACAACGGCGCGCCGGCCGTGCAGGCGGCGGACGTCGCGAAACTCCGCAAGGCGACGGCGGCCGCGCGCTGAGCGCGGCCCCATGCGGAACGAGGGCGGGCCGGCGTGCCCGCCGTCACTGCCGCCGGGTGCGTGCCTGCCCCGGCGGCGTGGCTTTTTCTGTCAACCGGCGCGCGGCCGTTCGCGGCAGCGCGCGTTTATCGACGCAATGTAGGGGTGTCTGGATGGCTAACGTGACTTATACGGATACGCAACTGCTGATCGACGGCGAGTGGGTCGACGCCGCGAGCGGCAAGACGATCGACGTCGTGAACCCGGCGACCGGCAAGCCGATCGGCAAGGTGGCCCACGCGGGCATCGCCGATCTCGACCGTGCGCTCGCCGCCGCGCAACGCGGCTTCGAAGCCTGGCGCAAGGTGCCCGCGCACGAGCGCGCGGCGACGATGCGCAAGGCGGCCGCGCTGGTGCGTGAGCGCGCCGACGCGATCGCGCAGCTGATGACGCAGGAGCAGGGCAAGCCGCTCACCGAAGCGCGCGTCGAAGTGCTGTCGGCGGCGGACATCATCGAATGGTTCGCGGACGAAGGCCGCCGCGTGTACGGCCGGATCGTGCCGCCGCGCAACCTCGGCGCACAGCAGACGGTCGTGAAGGAGCCGGTCGGCCCGGTCGCCGCCTTCACGCCGTGGAATTTCCCGGTCAACCAGGTCGTGCGCAAGCTGAGCGCCGCACTGGCCACCGGCTGCTCGTTCCTCGTGAAAGCGCCGGAAGAAACCCCCGCCTCGCCGGCCGCGCTGCTGCGCGCCTTCGTCGACGCGGGCGTGCCGGCCGGCGTGATCGGCCTCGTGTACGGCGATCCGGCTGAGATCTCGTCGTACCTGATTCCGCACCCGGTGATCCGCAAGGTCACGTTCACGGGTTCGACGCCGGTCGGCAAGCAGCTCGCCGCGATGGCGGGCCTGCACATGAAGCGCGCGACGATGGAGCTGGGCGGGCACGCGCCGGTGATCGTCGCCGAGGACGCCGACGTCGCGCTCGCGGTGAAGGCGGCCGGCGGCGCGAAGTTCCGCAACGCGGGGCAGGTCTGCATCTCGCCGACGCGCTTCCTCGTGCACAACAGCATCCGCGACGAATTCACGCGCGCGCTGGTCAAGCATGCGGAAGGGTTGAAGGTCGGCAACGGCCTCGAGGAAGGCACGACGCTCGGCGCGCTCGCGAACCCGCGCCGGCTGACCGCGATGGCGTCGGTCATCGACAACGCGCGCAAGGTCGGCGCGAGCATCGAAACCGGCGGCGAGCGGATCGGCTCGGAAGGCAACTTCTTCGCGCCGACCGTGATCGCGAACGTGCCGCTCGAAGCGGACGTGTTCAACAACGAGCCGTTCGGCCCGGTCGCCGCAATTCGCGGTTTCGACAAGCTCGAGGATGCGATCGCGGAAGCGAACCGTCTGCCGTTCGGTCTCGCCGGCTACGCGTTCACACGTTCGTTCGCGAACGTGCACCTGCTCACGCAGCGCCTCGAAGTCGGGATGCTGTGGATCAACCAGCCGGCGACGCCGTGGCCGGAAATGCCGTTCGGCGGCGTGAAGGACTCGGGCTACGGGTCGGAAGGCGGGCCGGAAGCGCTCGAGCCGTACCTCGTCACGAAGTCGGTGACCGTGATGGCCGTGTAAAGAAGGGCGGCTCGGCTAGTCCGTGCCGCTCTTGCCCCCTCCGCGAGCGTAGGTCACGCGAATTTCCACACGACGATTCGGCGCGTTACATTGTTCGACCTCGTAACGCGTTCCGGTCGTCTCTGACGGGCATTTGACCTTCGGCTCGCGGCTACCTGCACCAGTCGAGATGATCTCGACATCTTGATTGGCAATTAACCGACGCAACACCGTCGCAACTGCACTGGCACGCAATTCCGACAATCGCTGGTTGTCTCCAAGCGTTTCTGCGAGTGGTCCAGTGATGTGTCGGGCATCGCTATGCCCGCGTACGACGATGCGCCTTGGTGTGCCCGATGCCTCGATCGCGGACATCACGCTTTTCAATTGTGTCTGGGCAAGCGAGGTCAACTCGAAGCTCCCAGTCTTGAATAGCATGTCGTTTGCTAGATCGAAGCACGGATTAATCGGTGGCTTCGCGCTAACCACTCGCATTGCTCCCGTATCGAGGCGCAATGTCGCGTAGCGGATAGCGCGACGGTCGTTACCGAACGATACATTTTCCTTCGGCTCAAGCACACTGAAGGACACGAAGGAAGTATTTCCAACGCCTGTCCACAAAACATCTGCGCCGTGAATGAGCAGCCGTCCCCCCTCGATGCGGCGGCAATCCAGTATTGGATGGCCAACGACGTCCGAAATACGTTCGATCGTGCCCCGTTCGGATTCGTTTACTTCAATGCTGACGTCGGGAATACGAATTCCCAGCCTTTCGAAAACTAGATTCATCAGAGGCTGTGGGCCGCCGAAGAGGAGCACGATACCGAGTGGAATTATCGCGACAAATAGCCAGCGGACCCACGCTGGCGGCCGCGAATGTTTATCGTTGAGTGTTGAGAAGCCCAGTCGCTCGGCTGGAAGGCCTGTGATGACCAACGCGATAAAACCAGCAAGGAAGAATGCAATCAACAGCCTCGCCAACGACACATCGTGATAGACCCACGCAAGCAGGACCATCACCGCAAACATCATCACCGACATGAACAGGTACGCGCCGCCTTGGACTTCACGCGGCATCGAATATTCCGCAGCACCGGATGCCTTACGCCTCTCCTGCACCTGCTTTCGACTCTTCCGGAATTTCGTCAATACTGCCCATCGGAATCTCGCAAATTTCTTGATTTTTCTTTGGGATACTAGCTTTCTGAGTGACGGCCAGTTGGCTGCAGAAATAGTTCTAGGCGGACGGTTATATACGCGTTCCAAAAAACTTATCAAATGAACAAACCATATCGAAGAAATGGCACCGTACATCAACAGCACGACATAGACGAAACCAAAAGCAATTGCCACGAAAACAAAGAAAACGACTTCCCCAGGCGTCAATCCAGAAGGGAAGAATTTGATGTTGAACAAGTATCCGAGAGTAATTAGCGCCCCCGCGGCCGCTGCAATCTTGTAGGAAAACGATGCTAAATTGCTGATTGATTCGACGCGTTTTGCAAGAAGGTCGGCGCGCTCGGCTTCGCTGGCCGCGTCCGCGTGATTGTTTGTCGACATGACGTTATTTTTCTATTGCATGAAATGGAACGACTGGTTTGCCCGCAAAACAGTCAGGCCTTGTCTTGATTTTTGCAAGACAACGTCATTGAGATAAATCGATCAAGGGCCGTTGTCAACGCCCACGTGCTGTCTGGCGGCGATGTTCATCTAGCTTTCCCGCCGACCGTACATTCGAACGTCAACCGGACGACAATTTCAATATCCGCACCATTCCCATCCCATTGTTTCAATTCCGTCATCGGCAACGACATACGCCGCGCCCCTAAGCTCACGCCGTCAGCCAACTGGCAAGTACGGACTGCCCCTCGTACCCGGATGTCACACTTTTTGGTATAGCTTATTCAGAAGAAACCATAACAACCGGTGCGTCAGCGTCGGCCCAACCTGAGAGGACACGGATGCATCCGCGGTCGGCAGCGCCGTACTACGTTGTGCTGGCGGGGCCCTTGATAGCGTGCGCGCTGATGGGCCTCTGCGTGTTGCAGTTGTTTCAGAGCCGTCACGACGCGCTCGACCGCGCACGCGAGACGTCGCGAAATCTGGCGCTCGTCGCCGAGCGCGACATCGAGCGCAATATCGAGCTGTACGGCCTGTCACTGGAGGCAGTGATCCAGGGCCTCCAGCGGCAGGACGTCATGGCGGCCACGCCGGCCCTGCGGCGCGCCGTCCTGTTCGATCATGCAATGACCGCGCAATTTCTCGGTTCGATGCTCGTGCTGGATTCGGCCGGCAACATCATCCTCGATTCGGCGAACGACGTGCCGCGACAAGGCAATTTCGGCGACCGCAAATACTTTACGGTTCACCGGGACAATCCGAACGCCGGGCTTTACATCAGCGATCCGTTTGCGTCCCGCCTGCGCGGCGGCTCGCTCAGCGTGGCACTGACGCGCCGCGTGTCGAATCCGGACGGCTCGTTCGGCGGCATTGCGCTGATCGCGGTCAATCTCGAGTATTTCCATACGCTGTTCGCCGGCCTCGCGCTCGGCTCGCACGGCGCGATCTCGCTGGTCGGCCGGGACGGCATCATGTTCATGCGCCAGCCGTACGACGTGCGCACCATCGGCCGCGACATCAGCAAGGCGGCGACGTTTCGCCACTTCATGACGGCGCCGGAAGGCTCGTTCATCGAGACCTCGACGATCGACCACGTGCGCCGCCTGTACTACTTCAAGACGCTGCCGCACCTGCCGCTGATCATCATGGTCGCCGAGGCGGAGCAGGACATCTACGCGGCGTGGCGGCGGCGCGCGATCACGATCGGCGCGCTGGTGGCGACCTTCGGTGTGGCGTTCATCGTGCTGTCCTTTTTGCTGGGCACCCAGCTGCGGCGCAGGATGCGGGCCGAATCCGAGCTGGTGATGCTCGCGCGCACCGACGGCCTCACCGGGCTCAACAATCGCCGCTCGTTCGGGGAAGTGCTGGATCTCGAATGGCGCCGCGCACGCCGTGCCCGCTCGGTGTTTTCGCTGCTGTTCGTCGACGTCGACCGCTTCAAGGCCTTCAACGACAAGTATGGTCACCAGGCCGGCGACGACGCGCTGGCGGCGGTTGCGCGATGCATCGGCGAGAACATCCGGCGTCCCGCGGACACCGCCGCCCGCTATGGCGGCGAGGAATTCGTCGTGATCCTGCCCGATACGCCGGCCACGGGCGCGACCGAGATCGCCGAACGGATTCGCGCGGCCATCGACGGGCTCGCGATCGAACATGCGGAAAGCGAATTCGGGCGCGTCACCGCGAGCATCGGCGTGGCAAGCTGGGCCCCCGGGCAGGAAGGGGAAGTCGAGTCGGTGATCAAGGCGGCCGACGAGGCGCTGTACCACGCGAAGGAAACGGGGCGAAACAAGGTGGCCTCGCATGAAACGGGCACCTGACACCGCCGCCGGCACGCACCGCCCGCCACCGACGGCGGGCGTGCCGTTCGACGTTCAATGCCGGCCGCTGCCGCGATAGCTTTCCACTTCCGCGTCGTACGCCGCCAGAAACGCCTTGCCGAACACCGACGCGAAATCGTCCTCGATCGCGAACACCGTGTCGCGATGGGTCGCCGCGTAGCGATCCCACATCCTCGCCTTGTACAGCACCGGCACGCGCTTCTCGTACCAGCGCATCGCGTCGTCGCGCTCGCGCAGCCGTTGCGGCGAAAAGCGCGTCAGCAGATCCATCAACGCGGCGCGCATGCCAGCCACCATGCCGATCTGGTGCGCATGCAGATCCTGGAATGCGTCGCTGACCGCGCTCTGCGGCGACATGAAACCCGGCAGCGGCAGCCCGAACATCTGCCGCAGCACGGCGCCGCCGTCCGGCAGCAGCTTCAGCGGGTTGTTCTCGCGATCGAGCAGCATCGTCATGTGCGCCTTCACCTCGCGCTTCAGGATGCTGCGCGACGACAGCAGCTCGACCGTGCCGTTCGCGAACAGCGCCAGCAACTGCCCCGCGATGTACAGCTGCTCGGCCGACCACTGATGCGACTCGGCGGCCGTATCGAGCCCCGCGCCTTCGAAGAACGCGCTCAGCAGTTCATCGGGCGTCGGCGGGCGCGTGGCATGCGGCGCCGGTTCGTCGGCCGGCTGCGCATGCGTATCGGCCGCGCGCGCGGCAGCGGGCTGCACCCGCACGTGTTGCGTCCACTCGGGCGCATGGTCGGCCTGGGTCGCGGACGACGCTTCGCGTTCCGTGTGGCCGCGATCGGCATGCGATGCCGTGCCTGACGTGCCTGACGTGCCGATATCGCCCGACGGCTGCGCGAACAGGTCGAGCGGATCGATCGACAGCTGGTGCAGGTCGCGCTGTGAAGGGGCGGGCGGTACGGTTTGCGCCGCGCGGTTCGCGGGCTGCGCGGCATCCGGCCGTGCAGGGCCACCTGGTCGTGTACCGGTGTCCGCCGCCTTGCCGCGTGGCGCGAGACGATCCTGCAGAAGCCCCCACAGCCGGTTGCCGGCGCCTTTCGTATCGATCCGCGAAGACGATGCAGGCGAGGGCGCCGCCGACGTTCGCGCCTGCGACGGCGGATCGACGTGCACGCCGGTATCGGTCGCCATGTCGATGACCGGGGCGTCGTCGCCGTGGCCGCCGTCGTCACGTTCGGCGCGCAGCACGTACGGCCCGATGCGAATGATGTCGCCGGTATTGAGCGGGCGCTCCTGCGCATAGCCGACCGGCTCGCGATTCACCTCGATCGTCGAGACGCTGCTCAGGTTCTTCAGCAGGCACGCGTCGTCGCCAACCTGCAGCAGCGCCTGCAGGCGAGATATCTGCCGCGTGTCGTCGCGCAACACGAGATGGTTGTCGCTGGCCCGGCCGATGGTGCCGCCGGGCGGATGAAACACGACGGCGTCGTAGGAGTCGTTTTCGACCGGCTCGCCGGCATGTTCGATCACGATCAGTTGCATGTCATACGTCGCTCGGTGAAGCGCTCGCGTGGAAACCGGTTCGTTCAGGATGACGACGCATGCCTGCGGCGCGCGAATTCGAACGCGGGCCCCCAGATCGGATGCCCCTTCTCGGCAGGGGACAAGTCGAAGCGCGGGTTGAGGTCGAGAAGTTTCGAGAACTCGGCGCGGCACGGCGTGATGCGGTTCGTCACGCAATAGCTGAACGCGAGGAGCTTGTGCGCGGCCACCTGCGTGTCGGTGTCGGCGCCGTCGATCTCCTTCGCATGGCTCAGCAATGCGATCGTGCGCCCGTAGTCGCCGCTGTCGTATGCGGCGCGCGCGCTGTCGACCGTCGCGCGTGCAGCCGACTGTGTCGGGGACGTACTGCACCCGCCGGCCCCCAGCAACCATGCGCCGAGGAAAAGAACGAGCGATGAACGACCTTTCATTATTGAAATTAAAGATTGGCGTAATTGGAAGGTGGCACACAAGCGCTGTTGGATTCTAGTGCCAATCATCGGCACCCAACCAGCTGTTACGTTTTGTTTCATTTCGCCAATCCGTTTCCCCCTGAATGCAGAATCGACTACGAATTTCAGTGCTTGTGAAACCGGAAAAACGGCCTATAGTTCGCTGTGTTTTTCGGATTCGTCAGTTGTTTGGTCAGCGCACGTCAATGCACTAAAAACAGGGCATCCGTTCGTGCGAAACGAATAGCCTGGCACACCACCAGCGTCGCGAGCGTCCCTTGCCCGGCGGCCGGCCGGCGTACGTCCTGCGCCCATCCGACAGGTGTCCACGCCATAGAACCGGGCCGCCCAGGCGCACCGGTCGGGTTAACTTTTGCCATTAATTTACCAATCTCAATTCAATTGCCCATCATCTCGCCAAAGAGATTTTCAAAAACCCCGATTGATATGACCCGGCTTTTTACAAGAACAATTTGCCGACACGGATCGCAATGGATGGATATGCAGGTTACACAATTACCGATCAATTAATTGTCCCTTTTTCAATCAGATCATCCGGTTTCGAAGTCGAAAACCGGCGCGCGGCTATTGGGTGGCGAGGGTGGCATATGCAATGGCGGTCGAGCAGTTTCATCGTATGGGGATGCGTGATGCTGTTGCCGGGGTGCGGTGCGACGGAGCACGCCGCGGCGGTGCCGTATGCGATCACGGTTGACGTTGCGCCGGACGTCAACCCGGACATGAACCGCAAGCCCTCGCCGATCGTGCTGAAGGTGTTCCAGCTCCGCGCGGCGTCGTCGTTCGACAGCGCCGATTTCTTCTCGCTGCAGGACAAGCCGGAAAACGTGCTCGGCGCGGACCTGCTCGGCACCGACCGCGTGATCCTGCGGCCGGGCGAGTCGCGCACGCTGCGCTATCGCGGCAACGTCGAGGCCGGTGCGATCGGCGTGGTCGCCGAATACCGGATGCTCGACAAGAACCGCTGGCGGCTAACGGTGCCGCTGCCGCGCGCGAAGCAGCTCAATCTCTACAAGTTCTGGCAGACGTCGCCGGGCGAGCTGAAGCTGTCGATCGCCGTCCGCAATGGCGGCGTCGCGCTGAACGATGCGAAGGGGCGCCCATGACCGAACCGACGATGTCCGCGACGCCGGTCGCGGCGCTCCGCCAGCGGGTGGTGTGGACCGAGGGGATGTTCCTGCGGCCGCAGCATTTCCAGCAGCTCGAACGGCACTGGGAGCGCTACGTCGCGCTGCGCTGCCTGCCGCTGCAAGGCTTCTACTGGGGCTTCGACACGCTGGAACTCGATCGCGAGCAACTGGCGCTCGGCAAGGTCGCGCTGCGCACCGCGTCGGGCGTGATGCGCGACGGCACGCCGTTCGACCTGTCCCATCCGGACGATCTCCCCGAGCCGCTCGACGTGCCGGCCAATGCGAAGGACCAGCTCGTCGTGCTCGCGCTACCGCTGTGGCGCGGCGGCGGCGAGGAGGTGTCGTTCGGTGCGGGCGCGGGCGGCAGCCATGCCGCGAACGGCGTGAATAGCGCGAACGGCAGCGCCGACGTCGCGCGCTACGTCGTCCGCGAATACGAAGTGGCCGACGCGAACGCGGTCGCACTCGGCCCCGCGCTGCTGCAGACGGGCCGCCTGAACGTGCGGCTGATGCTCGAAGCCGAGCTGACCGGCGACTGGCACGCGCTCGGCGTCGCACGGATCGTCGAGCGGCGCACCGACGCGCGGCTGCTCGTCGACGACGGCTACATTCCGCCGCGCCTCGTCGCGCAGCACGACACCGTGCTGCTGGCGTATGCGCGCGAGCTGCACGGGCTGCTCACGCAACGCAGCGAAGCGCTCGCGGCACGGCTGTCGGAGCCCGGGCGCGGCGGCGTGTCGGAAGTCGCGGATTTCCTGCTGCTGCAGCTCGTGAACCGCTATCTCGCGCTGACCTGGCACGCGCAGCAGCACGTGTCGACGCACCCGGAGGCGCTGTTCTGCGACTGGCTGAAGCTCGCCTGCGACCTGAGCACGTTCACGGCGGCCGGCCGGCGCCCGCAGTCGCTTGCGGTCTACGTCCACGACGACCTGCGCACGAGCTTCGCGGAGCTGATGACCGAGCTGCGCCGGTCGCTGTCGACGGTACTCGAGCAGAACGCGATCCAGATCGAGCTGCGCGATGCGGGCAACGGCATCCGCGTCGCGACGCTGGCCGACCCGGCGCTGCGCGACACGGCCGGCTTCGTGCTCGCGGTGCGCGCGGACGTGCCGGCCGACAGCCTGCGTGCACGGTTTCCCGCGCAGGCGAAGCTCGGGCCGGTCGAGCGGATCCGCGATCTCGTGCAGCTGCAGCTGCCGGGCATCACGATGCGCCAGTTGCCGGTCGCGCCACGGCAGATCCCGTATCACGCGGGCCATACGTACTTCGAGATCGACAAGGGCAGCGACCTGTGGAAGCAGCTGGCGCGCTCCGGCGGTCTCGCTTTCCATTTCGCCGGCGAATTCCCTGGGCTCTCGATGGAGTTCTGGGCGATACGCGGGTAAGGGCGGGGCGACGCGATGAATTCCTCCTCCGAATCGATCTCCCCCGGCGCCGGCGGATTCGTGCCGCCGAATCCGGGCGGCATGCATCCGGCCGCGGCGGGCACGGCCGGCCCGACCGCGACGCAGCCGCGCCCGGGGCGCTGGGCCGCGAGCGGCACGAACCCGCTCGTCGCCGCGGCGAATCCGTTGCTCAACCTGGTGCCGCAGATCCGCTCGACCGTCCATCACCCGAATCCCGCGTGGCTGCGCGAGCACCTGGTCGTCGAGATCCGGCAGTTCGAGGCGCGGGCGCAGGAGGCCGGCGTGCCGTCGGAAGCGATCATCGGCGCGCGCTACTGCCTGTGCACGGCGCTCGACGAGGCCGCCGCGCTGACGCCGTGGGGCGGCAGCGTGTGGTCGTCGCACAGCCTGCTCGTGTCGTTCCACAACGAGACGTGGGGCGGCGAGAAATTCTTCCACCTGCTCGAACGCCTGTCGCAGCAGCCGCGCCAGCATCTCGACCTGCTCGAGCTGCTGTATTTCTGTCTCGCGCTCGGTTTCGAGGGCCGCTATCGCGTACTCGACAACGGCCATGCGCAGCTCGACGCGCTGCGCCACCAGCTCGCGCTGACGATCCGCTCGGTGCGCGGCGAATTCGAACCGGCGTTGTCGCCGCACTGGCGCGACGTCGTCACGCGCGACGTCGCGCGCCGCTTCGGCGTGCCGCTGTGGGTGTGCGTGGCGCTCGCGCTGCTGATCGGCTTCGGCGTGTTCGTCGGGCTGCGGATCGCGCTCGCCGGGCATTCGGATCGGCTGTTCGCGTCGATCGATGCGCTGCACGTGCCGAAACTGCAGCCCGCGCAGGCGCCGCCGCGCCCGGCGCAGGCACCGCGCATCGCGAAGTTCCTGGAACCGGAGATCGCGGCCGGCCTCGTGGCGGTGCGCGACCAGGCCGACCGCAGCGTGATCGTGCTGCGCGGCGACGGGGTGTTCAAGTCCGGCTCGACGTCGGTGATCGACCGTTACGTGCCGGTGCTCGCGCGCGTGGCCGATGCGCTGAACAAGGTGCCCGGCAACGTGCGCGTGACCGGCTATACCGACGACACGCCCGTGCATACGGCGCGCTTCGCATCGAACTGGGACCTGTCGCGCGAACGCGCGGAAGCCGTGCGCGGGATGATCGCCGCGCGGCTCGACCATCCGGAACGGCTCGCCGCGGAAGGGCGCGGCACGCTCGATCCGGTCGCGCCGAACGATTCGCCGGCGAACCGCGCACTGAACCGGCGCGTCGAGATCACGCTGCTGCCGGCGCCCGGCAGTGCCGCCGTCGGCGCGAGCGCCACGCAGGGAGCCAACTGACCATGAACCAGGCTGTCGCGCGTTTCGTCCGGCCGTTGCCGTCGCGGGAGATCTGGACCTTCGCCGGTCTCGTCGTGCTCGCGTGCTTCGTATGGCTCGCGGGGCCGCTGTTCGCGTTCGCCGAGGTCCGGCCGCTCGAAAGCGGCTGGGCGCGCGGGCTCACGATCGCGGTGCTGTTCATCGCGTGGGGCGCACGCGTCGCGTGGCGCAGCTGGCGCGCCGGCCGCCTCAACGCGCAGTTGCTGAACCAGCTGCGCGAGGCCGCGCCCGGGCCGACTGTCGCCGACGATCCGGCGAAAGCGCAGCTCGACGAGTTGCGCAGCCGCTTCGACGAAGCCGCGACGCTGCTGAAGAAGGTGCGCTTCGGGCAGGCCGACACCGCGCGCAAAGGCTTGCCGCGCTGGTTCGACCGGATGTCGCGCCAGTATCTGTATCAGCTGCCGTGGTACGTGTTCATCGGCGCGCCGGGCTCGGGCAAGACCACCGCGCTCGTGAATTCCGGGCTCAGCTTTCCACTTGCCGAGCAGTTCGGCCGCGCGGCGATCCGCGGCGTGGGCGGCACGCGGCATTGCGACTGGTGGTTCACGAACGACGCGGTGCTGATCGACACGGCCGGCCGCTATACGACGCACGAGGGCAACCGCGCGCTCGACGAGGCCGAATGGAAAGGCTTCGTCGACCTGCTGAAGAAATACCGCACACGCCAGCCGCTGAACGGCGCGATGCTGACGATCAGCGTGGCCGACCTGCTCGGCGCGTCGGAGGCCGAACGCACGCAGCACGCGATGGTGCTGCGCAAGCGGCTGCTCGAACTGCGCGCGCAGCTCGGCATCCGCTTTCCCGTGTACCTGCTCGTGACGAAGGCCGACCTGCTCGCGGGCTTCGCCGAGTATTTCAGCAGCTACGGCCGCGCGGAATGCGCGCAGGTGTGGGGCTTCACGTTCCCGCTCGCGCAGAGCGAGGCGCCGGGCTTCGACCTGCGCGCGGCATTCGACCGCGAGTACCGGCTGCTGCACCAGCGGCTGAACGACGGGCTGCCCGAGCTGCTCGCCGCGCAGACCGACGCGCGCCAGCGCGAGATGACGTACCTGCTGCCGCAGCAGATCGCCGACCTGCAGGACATGCTCGGCCAGTTCGTCGCCGAGGTGTTTTCCGTGTCGAGCTACGAGCCGATGCCGATGCTGCGCGGCGTCTACCTGACGAGCGGCACGCAGGAGGGCACCGCGTTCGATCGCGTGATGAGCGGCATCAAGCGCTTCCTGAAGATCGAGGGCGTGCCGCCGGTCGCGCAGGTCGGCTCGACCGGGCGCAGCTTCTTCCTGAAGTCGCTGCTGCAGGAGCACATCTTCCGCGAAGCCGCGCTCGCCGGCAGCGACCTGCGCTGGCACCAGAAGCGGCGCGTGCTGCAGATCGCCGGCTACGTACTGCTCGCGCTGGCGTGCGTGGCCGTGCTGTTTGCGTGGCTGCGCAGCTATTCGAACAACCGCGCGTATCTCGACCAGATCGGCGCGCGTGTGCCGGCCGTCGATGCGCAGATCGCCGGCGCGAAATTCTCCGATGCGGCCGACGTCGCGCGCCTGCTGCCCGTGCTCGACGCGCTCGGCAACCTCGCGAATGCGGGCGGCGTCGACCTGCAGCATCCGCCGCTCGCGTATCGGTGGGGGCTGTTCCAGGGCGAGAAGATCGACGAAGCCGTCGACGCCGTGTACCGGCGCGCGCTCGAAGACGTGCTGCTGCCGATCGCCGCGAGCCGGATGGAGGCCGCGCTGCGCGACGCACGGCCCGACGAGACCGAGTATGCGTATGCGGCGCTGAAGGCGTACCTGATGCTGTACGACAGCGCGCACTACGATCCCGCGTTCGTGCAGGCCGTCGTCGACCTCGAGATGGAACGCGCGCTGCCGCCCGATTTCTCGCCGGCCGAACGCTCCGCGCTGCGTGCGCATCTCGCTGCGCTGTTCGGCAACCGGGTCGCGGTGTCGCCGTATCCGATGAACGAGCGGCTCGTGGCCGACGTGCGCGACCGGCTGCGCCAGGTGCCGTTCTCGCAGCGGCTGTACCGGCAGATGACGATGACGCTGCGGCCGGCCACGGCCGCGTTCGACTTCAGCGTCGCGCGGGCGGTCGGCCCCGACGCATCGCTGGTGTTCCGCCGCCAGAGCGGCAAGCCGCTGTCGGAAGGCGTGCCGGGGCTCTACACGCGCAACGGCTATCGCAACGTGTTCGCGCCGCGCCTGGCCGGCGAGGTCGAAGCGTACGGGCGCGAGGAGGTGTGGGTGCTGAACCTCGGGCTGTCCGAGATTCCCGGCCCGAACGACGCGGCGGCGTGGGCGCGCGATATCCGCCAGCTCTACCTGAACGACTACCTGAAGATCTGGGACGACTATCTCGCCGACATCAAGCTGCAGCGCACCGCGACGCTCGCACAGAGCATCCAGGTGGCGCGCGCGCTGTCGTCCGCCGATTCGCCGCTCACGCGACTGATGGTGGCGCTCGCACGGGACACCGCGCTCGGCGACGCACCGGGCGGGGCGCGCAATCTCGCGGCGCGCGCACAGGACAAGGTCGACGAGGCGCGCAGCTCGCTGTCGCAGATCTTCGCGGGCCAGGCCAGCAATTCGAGTGCGTCCGCGGCGGCGCCCGCGAGCGCCGAGCAGATCGTCGACAGCCACTTCGCCGGGCTGCGTGCGTTCGCGCCGGGCAGCGGCGACCAGGCGTCGGCATTCAACGACGTGCTGAAGTCGATCGACGCGCTGTACACGTACCTGACGGCCACCGACGACGCGCTGAGGAGCGGCGCGCAGCCGCCGCCGTCCGATGCGCCCGCGAAGCTGCGCGCGCAGGCCGGCCGCCTGCCGACACCATTCCGCGAAGTGCTCGACGACCTGTCGAACGTCGCGAACGGCAGCGTGGCGACCGTCGAGCAGCGCAGCGTCGCGACGCGGGCCGGCGCGAACGTCGGCGACTTCTGCCGGCAGGCGATCGCGGGCCGCTATCCGTTCGCGCGCGGCGCGGCGCGCGACGTCGCGCCGGCGGATTTCGCGCAGATGTTCGCGCCCGGCGGCCTGATGGACGACTTCTTCCAGAAGAACCTGCAGTCGATCGTCGATACGACGTCGCACCCGTGGCGCTTCGCGAACCGCAATGCGGACGCCGATCCGTCGGCCGCCGCGATGCTGGCGTCGTTCGAGAAGGCGGCGGTGATCCGCGACGTCTACTTCGGCGGCGGCGCGCGCACCGCACAACTGAAGGTGCAGATCCAGCCGCTCGAAATGGACCCGTCGATCACGGAGATGGTGCTCGACGTCGACGGGCAGATCGTCCGCTACGCGCACGGCCCGCTCGTGCAGAGCGCGGTGAACTGGCCGGGCCCGCGCGGCAGCAACCAGGTGCGGCTGCAGGTGTCCGGGCAGGCCGGCGCGACCGAAGGCTTCTCGACCGACGGGCCGTGGGCGCTGCACCGGCTGTTCGACCGCGCGGGGGTGTCCGCCGGGCGCGGTTCCGACCAGATGATTGCGCGGTTCACGGTCGACGGCAAACCGATCGTGCTGCAAGTGAATGCGGGCAGTGTCCGCAACCCGTTCAGGCTGCCCCAGATGGAGTCCTTTACATGCCCGCCGAAGCCATGAGCCCGACACCGCCGTTCACGCGTACCGACGGCGATGCGCCGGCCTGGTACGGGAAGATTCCCGGCGCCGGCGACTTCGTGAACAGCCGGCTGCCGCATGCGCTCGCGCTGTGGTGGGAGCGCTGGCTCCAGCAGGGCATGGCCGCGATGCGCCAGCGCGGCGCGGACGAGATCGAGCGCCACTACACAGTCGCGCCGGTCTGGAATTTCCTGATTCCGGCGGGCGCGGGCGCGTCGTGCGTGCAGCCGGGCTGCCTCGCGCCGAGCTGCGACCGGGTGGGGCGCTACTACCCGGTGATCGTCACGCTGCCGATGCTCGCCGCCGATTACTGGAACGGGCTGCCGGATGCCGCCGACACGTTCTACTGGCAGGTCGGCCAGGCGCTGCTCGACACGATCCGCCATGCCCGTGCGCCCGGCGATCTCGAGCAGATGCTGGCGCGTGTGCGGCTCACGCAGCGCGACGACACGTACGCCGACATCGTCGACGGCATGCCGGCGCCGCCGCCGGAACGGCCGGCCCCGGCCGCGTGGCCCGGGCTGTCCGGTTACTTCGATCCGCACGGCGGCACGAGTTTCTGGTGGACCAACCGCGCGGACGGATCGCCGCTGCGCACGCATGCGCATACGGGCACGCCCGACAACGCGCTGTTCCTGACGCTGTTCGGCGGCAGCTAGCGGCCCCCGGCTGACCGACGGCGGGCCGCCGGGCGCGGCGGGTGCGGCGAGTGGAAAGGACGCGGTTTCGAGAGGTGGTGGAGATGAAGGACGCTGGATCGAGAGACAACGAGCACGACACGGCGACACGCGGCGACGCATCCGAATTCACGGTGCGGCCGCTGCCGCTCGGCCATCGCCTGGGCGAACTGCAGCTCGACGAGGTGCTGGGCATCGGCGGCTTCGGGATCGTCTATCGCGCATTCGACCGCACGTTGCGGCGCGCGGTCGCGATCAAGGAATACATGCCGTCGATGCTGGCCACGCGCGGCGGCGACTACACGGTGTCGCTACGCTCCGAGCGGTTCGCGCAGGCCTTCGACGCCGGCCGCGGCGCGTTCCTCAACGAAGCGCGCCTGCTCGCGCAATTCGACCATCCGGGGCTCGTCAAGGTCCTGCATTTCTGGGAAAGCCACGGCACCGCGTACATGGTGATGCCGTTCTACGAAGGGCGCACGCTCAAGCAGCTGCTCGACGGCGGGATGCGGATCAGCGAGACGCAGTTGCGCAATATCGTCGGCGCGCTGCTCGGCGCGCTCGACACGCTGCATCGCGCGCAGTGCTTCCATCGCGACGTCGCGCTCGACAACGTGCTGATCCGCCCGAACGGCAGCGCGATCCTGCTCGACTTCGGCGCGGCGCGCAAACGGATCGGCGACCTGGTCGACGACGGCGCGATGATGATCAAGCCCGGCTACGCGCCGATCGAGCAGTACACCGACGATCCCGCGTTCAGCCAGGGGCCGTGGACCGACCTCTATGCGCTCGGCGCGGTGATGCACGCGATGATCACCGGCGAGCTGCCGCCCGCGGCCGTCGTGCGCAGCATCAAGGACACGTACCGGCCGCTCGCGTCGCGCGAACTGCCCGCCGGCGAGGTGTACAGCCCGGCCTTTCTCGCGGCGGTCGATCATGCGCTGCAGTTGCGGATTCCGGATCGGCCGGAATCGGTCGCGGCGTTCGCGGCGGAGCTCGGGTTGCGGGACGTCGGGACGGGTGGCGGATATGGCGCGGCGGTCGTGCCGCCGGTGGGTGATGCAGGCAGGAGCGGGGAAGGGAAGGGTGAGGCTTCGGCTGCGTCCGGTACGGCGTCGGCTGTTGGCGCGGCTTCGATCGGCGCGGGCGGGACCGCTTCGGGCAACGCTGCGGCGGATGGGCGGGCGTCGACAGCCGGTGGTGCAGATCATGTGTCTACACCCACGCACACGGCATCCGCAGCGCCTGGCGTGTCCGGCGCCAAGCCGGCGGCCGATATGCGTTCGACGTCCCAAACCGTCGCGCAAGGCGCCGCCGTTGCGGCTGCGGGCTCGCTGGCAGCGTCTGCTGCATCGCATGCGTCTCAATCGCCTGCGAAACCGGTTGAAAAGCCGGTCGAATCCGAAACGGCGAACGGAAACGTCGAACGCGCGCAAGAAGCGTCTGCTGCACGAACTGACACACACGACGCAGCCGGTACGCGATCCCCAACGACCGACACCGGCGTCGGTCCACGTGGTGCGGCGGGTTCCGGGAATGCGAACGCATCCGCGACTGCCGGCACCGCTGGTTTGAGCGCACCGCATCCCGCCGCATCGGCGTCGGCCTCGTCATCGAGTGGCGCATCCGGGCCGACCGGCGCCCAACGCGACCACGCTCCGCCTGGATCGCGCAACCGCCGGGTGCCGGTCTACGTCGGCAGCGCACTCGTTGCGTTGATCGCCGTCGGCCTCGCGGCGACTTATCTGTCGCGTCCCGCCCGCGTCGCCGACGAGGCCGCGCCGGCCGCCAGCCAGCCGCAGGCCGGCACGTCACCGCCCGCGAGCACGCCGGGCGCCACGCTGGCCCAGCAAGGGCCGACACCGACCGTCGTGCCGCCGTCGAGCCTCCCGGCCGGATCGTCCGCGCAGGTTCCACCGCCCCCCGTCGTCGCCGCACCGGCCAGCGCGCCTGCCGTCGAAGCCGCCACGCCCGCGCCGCAGGTTGCGACCACCGTCACGAACCCGGCCCCGTCGCCGTCGGGCTCCAGCTCGGGCATCGCGCCCGCCGGCAGCCTCGATTCGTCGGAACGCGTCGTCAACGTGCCGCCGTCGGAAGCGGCCGCCACACCGGCGACCGCGCCGACACCCGCACCGAAGGCGCCGTCGGAGGCCGAGACTGCTGTCGCCGCCGTCACCGCGCCAACGGCCGAGTCGCAGCCGCGTCCGCCGAAGGCGCAGGAAACCGTGCAGGTGCGTTTCAACGTGCGGCCCTGGGGCGACATCTACGTGAACGGCGCGCGGCGCGGTGCGAGCCCGCCGCTGCGCTCCGTATCGCTGACGCCGGGCGTCTACGTGATCGAGATCCGCAACGGCTCGCTGCCGCCGTTGCACCGCACCGTGGCGATCGACTTCGGCAGCAAACCGGTCAACATCGACTATGCATTCGAATGACGTCAGCCAGGCGGCGCTGGCCGCCGCCGCACATGCCACGGTGCCGCCCGGCCTGCCGGCGACCCCGCGCGCCGACCTGATCGGCCAACTGCTCGCGGACGTCGCGCCCGATGCGCCGTGCGGCGCGAACCTCGAATACGACGCCGAGTTCCTGCAACTGCAGGAGCGCGCGACGCCGCGTGCCGAGCAGCAATACGGCGACACCGTGATCCCGGCCGAGGCGCCCGACTGGCGGGCGGTCGAGCGGCTCGCGCTGGCGCTGTCGGCGCGCACGAAGGATCTGCGCGTCATCGCCTGTCTCGCGCGAAGCTGGACCGAGCAACACGGTATTCCCGGCTACGCGGACGCGCTTGCGCTCGTCGCGAACCTGCTCGAACGCCGCTGGGACGACCTGCATCCGCGGCTCGACGCGGACGGCGAACCGGACCCGACATTGCGGATGAACGCGCTCGCCGAGATAGCCGGCGCGCACGACTGCGCGCGCGCGGCGCGGCGCCAGCCGCTGTTCGACGGCGGCCCGAGCGTGCGCGACGCGGAACGGCTGCTCGACGGCCGCGACGACACCGGCAGCCCCGTGGCGGGCAGCCGCGAAAGCCTGCTGGCTGCGCTGACGGCCGCGCGCAGCGACGGCACGACGCCGCTCGACGCGGCGCGCGCGGCACTGCACGCACTGGAGGCGATCCGCGCGGACGTGACGGACAGGCTGGGCCGCGAATGGGCGCCCGACGAAGGCGACGCCGAGAAGGCGCTGCAACGGATCGTGCGCGAAGTGCCGCTGCCCGAGCCGCAACCGGTGTCGCCCGACATGCAGCAGGCCGCGCCCGGCGACACGGCGCCGCCAGGCGTTGCCGCAACCGCGCCGGCGGCACGACCGAACGCGCACGCCTGGCGCGATGCCGAGGTCACGAGCCGCGACGACGTGCGCATCGGTCTCGACAAGATGTGCCGCTATTTCGAGCAACACGAGCCGAGCCATCCGGCGCCGCTGCTGCTGCGGCGCGCGCAACGGCTGCTCGCGCTCGACTTCTACGAAATCATCCGCGATCTCGCGCCGGAGAGCCTGCCGAAGCTGGATCTGCTGAGCGGCGAGCGGAGCGAATGAAACGAGCGAGCGCCGCCGCGATGTGGGCGCTGACGACCAACTGCGCAACCTGATCGATGTGAAGGAGTGGACGATGACGGACAGAACCAAGGCGGCAGGCAGCGGACAGAAGTTCATCGCGCGCAATCGGGCGCCGCGCGTGCAGATCGAGTACGACGTCGAGACCTACGGCGCCGAACGCAAGGTGCAGTTGCCGTTCGTGATGGGCGTGATTTCCGACCTGGCGGGCAAGCGTGCCGAGCCGTTGCCGGACTTGCCGGAGCGCAAGTTCCTCGAGATCGACGTCGACAACTTCGACGAGCGGATGAAATCGATCGCGCCGCGTGTCGCGTTCCAGGTGCCGAACACGCTGACGGGCGAAGGGATGCTCAACGTCGACATGACGTTCGAGCAGATCGACGATTTCTCGCCGGCCGCGATCGCGCGCAACGTCGACGCGCTGCGCCGGCTGCTCGAGGCGCGCACCGAGCTGTCGAACCTGCTGTCGTACATGGACGGCAAGCATGGCGCCGAGCAGCTGATCGAGCGCGCGATCAACGACCCCGACCTGCTGAAGACGCTCGTGCGCAACCCGCACGAGCCCGCGCAGGGCGGCGACGCGACCCAACCGGAGGCCCGCGATGAATGATCCCGTCCAATCCCGTGCGGACACGCGCGACGCCGCGCAACCGGCCGTCGCGCACGACGAATTCGCCGCGCTGCTGCAGAAGGAGTTCAAGCCGAAGACGGCCGAGGCGCGCGAGTCGGTCGAGCGCGCGGTGCGCACGCTCGCGCAGCAGGCGCTCGAACACACGGTCGGCATGACGACCGATGCGTACGGCAGCGTGAAGCAGATCATCGCGGAGATCGACCGCAAGCTGTCCGAGCAGATCAACCAGATCCTGCATCACAACGAGTTCCAGACGCTCGAAGGCGCGTGGCGCGGGCTGCATTACCTCGTCACGCACACCGAGACCGACGAGCTGCTGAAGATCAAGGCGCTGCCGGCGTCGCGCAACGAGGTCGCGCGGATGCTGAAGCGCTACAAGGGCGTCGCGTGGGATCAGAGCCCGCTGTTCCGCAAGATCTACGAAGAGGAATACGGGCAATTCGGCGGCGAGCCGTTCGGCTGCCTGGTCGGCGATTTCCATTTCAACCACAGCCCGCCGGACGTCGAGATGCTCGGCGAGCTGTCGAAGATCGCGGCGGCCGCGCACGCGCCGTTCATCGCCGGTGCATCGCCGGAGCTGATGCAGATGGATTCGTGGCAGGAGCTGTCGAACCCGCGCGACCTGACGAAGATCTTCCAGAACACCGAATACGCGGCGTGGCGCAGCCTGCGGCAGTCGGAGGATTCGCGCTACATCGGCCTCGCGATGCCGCGCTTTCTCGCGCGGCTGCCGTACGGCGCGCGCACCAACCCGGTCGACGAATTCGACTTCGAGGAAGACACCGACGCCGCGAACCACGACCGCTACACGTGGGCGAACTCGGCGTATGCGATGGCCGCGAACATCAACCGCTCGTTCAAGCAGTTCGGCTGGTGTTCGTCGATCCGCGGCGTCGAATCGGGCGGGGCGGTCGAAGGGCTGCCGAGCCACACGTTCCCGACCGACGACGGCGGCGTCGACCAGAAATGCCCGACCGAGATCGCGATCAGCGACCGCCGCGAGGCCGAGCTCGCGAAGAACGGCTTCATGCCGTTCGTGCACCGGAAGAACTCGGATTTCGCGGCGTTCATCGGCGCGCAGTCGCTGTACCAGCCGGCCGAGTACCACGATCCCGACGCGACCGCGAACGCGCGGCTGTCCGGCCGCCTGCCGTACCTGTTCGCGTGCTGCCGCTTCGCGCATTACCTGAAGTGCATCGTGCGCGACAAGATCGGCTCGTTCCGCGAACGCGACGACATGGAGCGCTGGCTGAACGACTGGATCATGAACTACGTCGACGGCGACCCCATCAACTCGTCGCAGGAAACCAAGGCGCGCAAGCCGCTCGCGGCCGCGCAGGTGGTGGTCGACGAGGTCGAGGACAACCCCGGCTACTACACGTCGAAATTCTTCCTGCGGCCGCACTACCAGCTCGAAGGGCTCACGGTGTCGCTGCGGCTCATCTCGCGGCTGCCGACCGCGAAGGCGGCCAACGAGTGAGCAGCGCAGCAAGCAACGATCGGCATTCAACGCGGCATTCATCCTGACATCGCACTGAAACGGAGACGGCAATGGGCGTGGCAATGTTTATGAAGGTGGACGGCGTGACCGGCGAATCGGCGGACGCGCAGCACAAGGGCTGGACCGACATCCAGTCGTTCACGTGGGGCGCGAGCCAGCCGGGCGCGATGGCGAGCGGCAGCGGCGGCAACGCGGGGAAGGCGAGCTTCAACGATCTCGTCGTCGCCGCGTACATGGACAAGGGCGCGCCCGCGATCATCAAGAACTGCGCGAACGGCAAGCACCTTTCCTCGGTCGAGATCTCCGCGTGCAAGACGGGCGGCACGCAGGTCGAGTTCATGCGCGTGACGCTGCAGGAGGTGCTCGTCACGTCCGCGCAGGTCGCGGGCATCGATCCGGGCGACGTCGCCGACCGGCTGATGATGCACTACGGCTTCCAGGCCGCGAAGGTGAAGAAGCAGTACTGGCAGCAGAACGACAACGGCGGCAAGGGCGCGGAGGTGACCGTCGGCTGGAACATCAAGGAAAACACCGAGATGTGACGGCGCGGAGATGACGATGGACGACCCGCGAACCCGCGACGGCCGCGACAGCCGGGAAGGCAGCCTGCGCGACCGGCTCCAGCCCGCGCTGCTCGACCGGCTCACCGACGACACGCCGCAGCGCGCCGCCGAAGCGCCCGGCGCGCAATGGATCGGCACCGAACGCCTGCGTGCGGCCGTGCTGCGCGATCTCGCGTGGCTGCTCAACACGCGCAACGCCGAGGACGGCTTCGTCGACTGGTCGGCGTTCACGCACGCGCAGGCGTCGGTGCTCAACTACGGGATGCGGCCGCTCGTGGGCAAGCCGATGTCGGGCGTCGAGCGGATGTCGGTCGAGGCGTCGATCCGCGACGCGATCCTCCGCTTCGAGCCGCGTATCGCGCCCGACAGCGTCGAAGTGCGCAGCGTGATCGACGCGGCCGGCGGCCGCGCCGGCGAACGGCGCCACAACGTGTTGCTGTTCGAGATTCGCGGCACGCTGTGGTCGATCCCGCATCCGCTCGAATTCGTGCTGCGCTCCGACCTCGATCTCGAGACGGGCGCGATGTCGCTGCAATCGGTGGCGGGGGCCTGACGCGATGGATACGCGCCTGCTCGACTACTACAACCGCGAACTCGCGTACCTGCGCGAGCTCGGCGGCGAATTCGCACAGCAGTTCCCGAAAGTGGCCGCGCGGCTGCGGCTCAATGAATCGGGGCCGCCCGATCCGTACGTCGAGCGGTTGCTCGAAGGCTTCAGCTTCCTCACCGCGCGCGTGCAGCTCAAGATGGACGCCGAGTTTCCGCGCTTCACGCAGGCGCTCCTCGATGCCGTTTATCCCGGCTATATCGCGCCGCTGCCGTCGATGGCGATCGTGCGGTTCGCGCCGCTGCTGAACGAAGGCAGCCTGGCGCAAGGCTGGCGGCTGCCGGCCGGCACCGCGCTGCGCGCGCTCCCGGCCGCATCCGAGCAGACCGCTTGCGAATTCCGCACCGCGCACGACCTGACGCTGTGGCCGCTCGAACTGACCGATGCGACCGTCACCGGTGCGCCGTCGTGGCTGCCGCGCGGCGCGTTCGCCGCGCGGCAGGACGTGCGCGGCGCGCTGCGCATCCGGTTGGAGGCGCGCGGCGGTGCCAAACTGTCCCAGATGCCGCTCGACCGGCTGACGTTTCATCTGGCCGGCCCCGAGCGCGACGCGCTTCACTTGCTCGAACTGATCGCCGCGCATGCGCTCGGTGTCGTGTGCCACGATCCGGCGCAGCCGCCGCGCTGGCTGCATACGCTCGATGCCGACGCGATCGTTCACGAGGGCTTCGATCCCGCGCAGGCGATCCTGCCCGACGACTGCCGCAGCTTCCACGGCTACCGGCTGCTGCGCGAGTATTTCGCGTTTCCGGCGCGTTTCCTGTTCTTCAGCATCGGCGGGCTGCGCGCGGCGCTCGCACGCGCGACCGGCGGCGCGTTCGAACTGACCGTGCTGTTCGATCGCCACGATGCGGCGCTCGAGGCGGCCGTCAGCGCGAAACACCTCGCGCTGAACTGCACGCCGGCCGTGAACCTGTTCGCGCGCCGCGCCGATCGCATTCCGCTGCAGCCGGGCGCGCGCGAGCACCATGTCGTCGTCGATCGCAGCCGGCCGCTCGACTATGAGGTCTATGCGGTGCAGCGGCTCGCGAGCGAGCAGCGCGACGATGGCCAGTCGCGCGAATTCCGGCCGTTTCATGCGTCGTTCGCGAGCGACGACGGCAATCACGGCGCTTACTACACGGTGCGGCGCGAACCGAGGCTGGTCTCTTCTCAGGCACGTGCGAACGGCACGCGCACCGGCTACGTCGGCAGCGAGACCTACGTGTCGCTCGTCGACAGCCAGTGCGCGCCGTACGACGAAACGATGCGTTACCTGGCGGCCGATACCCTGTGCACGAATCGCGATCTCGTGCTGCTGCAGCCACCGGGCGATGCGAACACGTTCACGCTGCGCGTGTCGGCCCCGGTCGAGAACATCGTCGCGATCCGCGGCCCGTCGCGGCCGCGCCCGCCGATTGCCGATGCGCAAACCGCGTGGCGGCTGATCCGTCATCTCGGGCTCGCACGCCACACGCTGACCGATCTCGACGACGAAGAGGGCGCGCACGCGCTGCGCGAACTGCTTGGCCTGCATGCCGACCCGGCCGATGCCGCGATGCGCAGGCAGATCGACGGCGTGCTGCGCGTGGCGTTCTCGCCGGTGTTCCGCCGGCTGCCGGCGTCCGGCCCGCTGATGTTCGGACGCGGCGTGCAGGTCGACGTGACCGTCGACGATCATGCGTTCTCCGGCGACAGTCCGTTCCTGCTCGGCGCGGTGCTCGAACAGTTCTTCGCGCGGCACGTGTCGATCAACGCGTTCGCCGAATGCGTGCTGACCAGTGCGCAGCGCGGCACGCTCGCGCACTGGCCGGCGCGCATCGGCAGGCGGCCCGCGATATGAAGCGCGACATGTCTCCGGCTACCGGGCCGGCTGCCGAAGCCGCACGCCGCGACGCGTGGTGGGCACGCCTGCGCGCCGCGCCGCACGGCTACGACCTGTTCCAGTCGCTGCGCTGGCTCGATGCGCTGTCGCCCGGCCGCGCGCCGCTCGGCCATGCGACGCGGCCGCGCGACGAGCCGGTGCGGCTCGGGCAGCAACCGTCGCTCGCGTTCGCGGCGTCGATGCTGGCCGGCGTGAGCGACGACGGCAGCGGCATGCCGCCGCGCATCGCGATCCACGGGTTCGGGCTGTTCGGCCCGAACGGGCCGCTGCCGACGCACCTGACCGAATACGCGCACGAACGCGCCGCGCAGCACGACGATCCGACGTTCGCCGCGTTCGCCGACCTGTTCCATCACCGGCTGATCCTGCTGTTCTACCGCGCCTGGGCCGACGCGCAGCCGACGGTGAGCCTCGATCGCCCGCAGCGCGCACGGTTCGACGGTTATGTCGCGAGCCTGATCGGCCGGGCGGCGCATGGCGACAAGCCGGCCGCGAAAGCCGACATCCACGCCGACGCCGACACGCTCGCGCCGCATGCGCGCTATTTCCACGCGGGCCATCTCGTGCGGCACACGCGCAACCCGGAAGGGCTCGTGCAGATCCTGCGCCGGCATTTCGGTGTCGAGGCGCGCATCGTCGAGCACGTGCCGCAGTGGGTCGCGATCGAACGTTCGCAGCGCTGCACGATCCGCGCGACGCGGCCGACGTTGCGGGTCGGCGCCGTCGCGCTCGGTGTGGCCGTGCGCGATGCGCAGTCGCGCTTCCGGATCGTGCTCGGCCCGCTGTCGCTCGACGCGTACCGCCGTTTCCTGCCGGGCGGCCCGCATGCGCGGCAGCTCGCGCAATGGGTGCGCGAATACGTCGGCATCGAGTTCGACTGGGACGTGCAGCTCGAACTGGCGGCCGACGCGGTGCCGGCGATCGCGCTCGGCGCGCCGCAGGGCATCGGCCGCACCGCGTGGCTCGGGCAACGGCTCGATCCGGGCCCCGCGCGCGACCTCGTCGTCCGCTACGACGTGCGGCGCGGCGGCGCCCCCCTTCATCGCGAAACCGCTTAAACGGGAACCGTCATGTCCGATATCGGCCGCGCCAACCTGTTCGGAAAGCTGAATCCGTTCCTCTACGAGACGCTCGAGCAGGCGACCGGCTTCTGCCGGCTGCGCGGCAATCCGTATGTCGAGCTTGCGCACTGGTTCAAGCAGATGCTGCAGCGGCCCGACGGCGACCTGCAGCGCGTGCTGCGCCACTTCGGCGTGGACGGCGCCGCGATCGACCGCGGGCTCGTTACCGCGCTCGACAAGCTGCCGCGCGGCGCGGGCTCGGTGTCGGACCTGTCCGTGCACATCGACGATGCGGTCGAGCGCGCGTGGGTCTACGCGACGTTGAAGTACGACGCGACGCGCATTCGCGGCGCGGTGCTGCTGCTCGCGATCCTGAAGACACCGCAGTTGCGCAACGTGTTGCTGGCGATCACGCGCGAATTCGAGCGCATCGTGCCGGACGTGCTCGCCGACGAACTCGCGTCGATCGTCGAAGGCTCGCCCGAAGCGCCAGCGGCCGGGCAGGCGGCGCAGGGCGGCGACATGACGATGCGCGGCGCGACCGCCGCCGCCGGCTCGGCGCTCACGCGCTTCGCCGTCGACCTGACCGCCCGCGCGCGGGCCGGCGAGATCGATCCGGTGATCGGACGCGATCCGGAGATTCGCCAGATCGTCGACATCCTGCTGCGACGCCGGCAGAACAACCCGCTGCTGGTCGGCGAGGCCGGCGTCGGCAAGACGGCGGTCGCGGAAGGCTTCGCGCTGCGGATTGCCGCCGGCGACGTGCCGCCGTCGCTGCGGGACGTCGCGCTGTACCTGCTCGACATCGGGCTGCTGCAGGCCGGCGCGAGCGTGAAGGGTGAATTCGAGAGCCGGCTGCGCGGCGTGATCGACGAAGCGATGTCGTCCGAGCGGCCGGCGATCCTGTTCATCGACGAAGTCCACACGCTCGTCGGCGCGGGCGGGGCCGCCGGCACCGGCGACGCCGCGAACCTGCTGAAGCCCGCGCTCGCCCGCGGCCTGCTGCGCACGATCGGCGCGACCACGTGGTCCGAGTACAAGCAGTACATCGAGAAGGACCCGGCGCTGACGCGACGCTTCCAGCTCGTGCACGTCCATGAACCGGAGGAAGCGGCCGCGCTGACGATGCTGCGCGGGTTGGCCGGGAAGCTCGAGGCCCACCACCGCGTGCTCGTGCTCGACGATGCGCTGGAGGCCGCCGTCACGCTGTCGCACCGTTACATTCCCGCCCGCCAGTTGCCGGACAAGGCGATCAGCCTGCTCGATACGGCCTGCGCGCGCGTCGCCGTCAGCCAGCACGCGGTACCCGCGCCGATCGAAGATGCACGCCGCCGCATCGACAGCCTGCGCGTCGAACAGGAGCGGATCGGGCGCGAATGCGCGCTCGGCACCGGTGATACGGCGCGGCGCGACGCGATCGAGCACGACATTGCTACCGCCCGAACCGAACTCGACCGGCTCGACACACGCTGGCAAACCGAACGCGACGCATTGACCGCGATCGTCGATGCCCGTGCGCTGCTGCTCGACGACGATCCGTCCCACGCACTCGATGCGGATGCACGAGCCGCGGCGCAAAACCGTCTCTCGGCTGCCCAGCAGGCGCTGGCCGACCTGCAAGGCGATGCGCCGCTCGTGCTGCCCGCCGTCGACCCACACGCGGTGGCCGCCGTCGTGGCCGACTGGACCGGCATTCCGCTCGGCCGCATGGTCCGCGACGAAACGCAGGCCGTGCTGAAGCTCGCCGATACGCTCGGCGAGCGCGTCGTCGGCCAGCAGCACGCGGTCGAGCTGATTGCCGAGCGCATCCAGACCGCGCGCGCCAAGCTCGACGATCCGAAGAAGCCGCATGGCGTGTTCCTGCTGTGCGGGCCGTCCGGCGTCGGCAAGACGGAGACCGCGCTCGCGCTGGCCGACACGCTGTACGGCGGCGAACACAACGCGATCACGATCAACATGAGCGAATTCCAGGAGGCGCATACGGTGTCGACACTGAAGGGCGCGCCGCCCGGCTACGTGGGCTACGGGCAGGGCGGCGTGCTCACCGAAGCGGTGCGCCGCCGCCCGTACAGCGTCGTGCTGCTCGACGAGATCGAGAAGGCGCACCGCGACGTGCACGAGATTTTCTTCCAGGTATTCGACAAGGGCTGGATGGAGGACGGCGAGGGGCGCGACATCGATTTCCGCCACACCGTGATCCTGCTGACGTCGAACGTCGGTGCCGATCGCGTGATGCAGCTGTGCCGCGACCCCGAGCGCCTGCCCGACACGCAGACGCTCGCCGATGCGCTGCGCGCGCCGCTGCTCGACGTGTTTCCTGCCGCGCTGCTCGGGCGGTTGACCGTCGTGCCGTACTACCCGCTCACCGACGCGACGCTCGCGCGGATCGTCGCATTGCAGTTGCGGCGGATCGAGCAGCGGATCGACGCGCACCACGGCATCCGGCTGCGCTGCACCGAAGCGGCGACCGCGCTGGTCGTCGAGCGTTGCCGGACGATCGAATCCGGCGGCCGGATGGTCGACGCGATCCTCACGCACACCGTGATGCCGCGCATCGGCCGCGCGATCCTGCAGGCCACGCTCGAGGGCCGCACGCTGTCGTCGATCGAGCTGAGCGCCGCCGACGGCGAATTCACGTACCGGTTCGACGAGGAGGAAACGACTTGAATCGCGTATTCACACTCGACAGCCCGCACGGCGACGGCCTCAAGTTCCATACGCTCGACGGCAGCGACGAGCTCGGCCGCCTGTTCGAATTCCGGATCGAGGCGCTCGCCGACAGTCACAGCCTGTCGCTGAAGGACATGCTCGGCAAGCCCGTGACGGTCCGGATCGAACAGCAGGACCGGTCGACCCGCTACCTGAACGGGATCGTTGCGCGCGCATCGCTTTCCGGCCGGCGCGCCGAGCGCTACTACGGCTACGAGCTGATCGTGCGCCCATGGCTTTGGCTCGCGACGCGCCGCTCCGATTGCCGGATCTTCCAGAACAAGACCGTGCCCGAGATCGTGCAGGAGGTGCTGTCGACGTACGGCTTTCCGATCGAGAACCACCTCGCCGAATCGTATGTGCCGCGCGACTATTGCGTGCAGTACAACGAGACCGATGCCGCGTTCGTGTCGCGGCTGATGGAGTTCGAGGGGATCTACTTCTGGTTCCGGCATGCGGAGGACACGCATACGCTGATGCTCGGCGACGCGATGTCGTCGCATACCGTGCTGCCCGGCTACGAGACGATTCCGTACATCGCGCGCGACCGCACCGCGATCGCCGACGAGGAGCATATCGACGGCTGGCTGCCCGCGCAGGCGGTGAGCGTCGGCCGGCACCAGACCACCGACTATGACTATACGAAGCCGCGCGCCGATCTTTCGTCGCAGAAAGTCGATCCGCGTGGGCACGATCACGACAGTTTCGCTTCGTTCGAGTGGCCGGGGGGGTATCGCGACGATGCGCCCGGTGCGCATTACAGCCGCGTGCGGCTCGAGGAACAGCAGGCGGAACATGAACGGGCGAGCGCCGATACCGA
Source organism: Burkholderia sp. AU31652 (assembly GCF_002223155.1). Lineage (NCBI taxonomy): Bacteria > Pseudomonadati > Pseudomonadota > Betaproteobacteria > Burkholderiales > Burkholderiaceae > Burkholderia > Burkholderia sp. AU31652. Next base: position 1,705,113 of record NZ_NKFG01000005.1, read on the forward strand.
TGTGCGCGGTGTCGCGCCCGGTTATCTGTTCACGCTCGAACATTGCCCGCGGGCGGACCAGAACCGCGAATACCTGATCGTGCGCTGCCAGTACCGCTTTCAGGAGAACGCGTATGCGAGCGACCAGGGCGCGGAGGCCGTCGTGCATCAGACGATGATGCTCGCGCAGCCGTCGAGCCTGCCTTACCGGTCGCCGCGCGAGACGCCGCGGCCGCGCACCAACGGGCCGCAGACGGCCACCGTCGTCGGGCCGCCGGGGGAGGAAATCTGGACCGACCAGTACGGGCGCGTGAAGCTGCAGTTCCGCTGGGATCGATACGGGCAGAGCAACCAGGATTCGTCGTGCTGGGTGCGGGTGTCGAGTCCGTGGGCCGGGGGTGGGTTCGGGGGCGTGCAGATTCCGCGGGTGGGTGATGAGGTCGTCGTGGATTTTCTCAATGGCGATCCGGATGAGCCGATCGTCACCGGGCGGGTTTTCAACGGCGAGAAGATGCCGCCGTGGGGGCTGCCGGGCAGTGCGACGCAGAGCGGGCTGTTGTCGCGGTCGTCGCCGGGTGGAACGACCGACCACGCCAATGCGTTCCGGTTCGAGGACAAGAAGGGCGCCGAGCAACTGTGGATGCACGCAGAAAGGAATTTCGATGCGGAGACGGAACTCGATCATTCGCTTTCCGTCGGGAACAACCATACGCATACGGTCGGGAACGACGAAACGATGCAGGTGAAGAACAACCGGCAACGGAGCGTGGGGCAGAACGAGACGGTGAATATCGGGCAGAACCGGGTCGCGCAGATTGGGGCGAACGAGACGCATGGGGTGACGGGGAATCGCAGCGTGTCGGTCGATGGCAACAGTTCGCATACCGTGACCAAGGGGAATCACAACCTGGCGGTGATCGCCGGCACGCACGACGTCTTCGTCGAGGGAAACAGCACGCATGTCGTCGGTACCGGATCGTATGCGACGAAGGTCAATGCCGGAAACCATTCCGTGGACGTTAACAAAGTCGCTTCATTGGCGGCCGGCCAATACATCGACATGGGTTCAGGAAAGAGTGGCGTGTCGATCAACAAGGACAACGTCGGCGTCTCCATCGGCGGAACCGGAGGCGATACCGGTGTCGGGATCAGCGGCCAGGGTGGCGGTGTGGCCATCGCCGGATACGGCAAGGGCGTCAACATTGCGGGCTACGCACCTGGCGTGACGATTTACGGCGAGAACGATCTCAATCTTTCCGGCAAGTCGACGGCAAATCTTCAGGCACCGACGGTCAACATCGACAACGGCAAGGCCAGTTGCACCGTCAACGTCAATGCGACGAGGATCGTTCTGGCGACCGGTGGCGGCTCGATCACGCTCGACGGATCGGGCGTGACGATCCAGGGGACGATTGCCCACATCAATTGATTTCGACCGGCGCCTGCCGGTCACACGATTGCATTCGAAGCATGGGAGACATTCGATGGACAACGAATCGGATCAGGTGATGGTCGACGAAGCCCTCGAAGCCGAAACAGTCGAGGCGTTGCGCCGGTTGTTCGCCAACGATGCGACGCCGGAGCGTACACCGCCCGACGAACGTCGCGAATCGTCGACGATGATCGGCGAAGTGACCGATACGCATCATCCCGACGCGATGGGGCTCATTCGTGTGAAGTGGGTTTTGCAGGACGACACCACGTGCGAACGCTGGCTCGAATGCGTGGACGGCATCAAGCCCCACATCGGCGATCGCGTGCTGCTGCAATCTCCTGCGAACTGGCCCGAGTACCTGATCGCCGGTCTTCTCACGCGCAAAGGGCACGGTGAGCCGGTCGAACCAGCGGTCGAACCCGCGATGGCACTTTCGCTTGAAACCGACAAGTGCGTGCAGATCGCGGATGCATCTGGCTGTCCGCTGCTGCAGGTGCGTGCTTCTCCGGATGGGCCGGTCGTGACGCTGCTGAACCGGAACGTGAATATCGAAGTCGCCGGCAAGCTGCGGCTGAGCGCGCAGACCCTCGAACTGGAGGGCGGGCGAGGCGGTGTCGATATCCGGACCGAAGCGGACACCGTCGTGCGCAGCCGTTACGTTCGCCTGAACTGAGAAGGCGGCCTGACGTCATGCATCGTGAATTCTCCGCCATCGAATCGTCGCTCGAAGCGTTCATCGATCAGCCCGATGATCCCACGCTGTTGATCGAGGCAACCGACAACGACCTCGTGCCGGTTCTCAAGATGATGCAGTCGCTCGACGAACGACTCGGCGATGCCGTTTTCCTGAATTTTCCGTTTCCTTGCGACTCTGCCGACGCGTATCTGCAGACGTGCATGGAAGCACTTGCACGTCAGATCGACGACGCAAGCAGCGCACGCATTGAACGTGGCGAAACAAGCTGGCCACCGTTGCCGCTGACCTGCACCGACCCGAGGCGTGCGCCGGCGGCACGGCTGCGCGATGCCGTCACGCATGTTCACACGCTGATGCCGGAAGGCACCAAGGTCGTATGGGCATGGTTGCCGTCACCGATGGGCGATTTCGGCGGCTTTGCAAAGCTGGTGCTGCAATGCCTGGCGCTGAACGGCTTTGAAGAGTGGATGGAAGGGCATCGGTTCTGCATCCGCGACGACCGGAAGCATCCGTGCCTGATTCCGCTCGCTCGCGAGAAGAAGGCCGAGCACGTGCTGATCTTGCCGGTAGATTTCTCGTCCGAAAAAGCGACCCGTCATCTGGTCGACATCGCGAACGACGCGGTGCATCCGATCGAGCAGCGCATGGGGGCCCTGCTGCAAATCGCAGGGATCGATCTTGCGCAGGGCCGATTGCCCGAAGCGCAGCGCAAGTACTACGCGCTCTTTTCCTTCCACGCCGAGCGCAAGGATGCGACAGGCTGCGCAGTGGCATTGCACGGCCTCGGCGATGTAGCGTTGCGCCACGGGTCGCCGCGCGATGCGAAGGACTGGTACATGCGCGCGCTGCCGGCTGCGCTCGATGGTCGGAACCTGCTGGTCGTGCTGAATGCGCTGATGGCCACGGGTAGCTGTTGCAACACGCTCGGCGAGCATGCGAAGGCGGCGACTTATTTTGATCTCGCGAGCGGTGCCGCCGGCAGGCTGATGCTCGTGCATACGAAGATCGAGGCGATGGAGAAAGGCGGTGTCGCGCTGCTGGCATGTGGCCAGGCGGCGGAAGCCGCGAAAAGCTGGATTGCCGCGAAGGGATTGTGCGAAAAGTTCGGCTGCGAACGACAGCGCATTTCCCTCCTCGATCGACTCGTTTCGCTCTACGGGAACGCCGGCCTGAAAACCGAGGCGAGGGCGTATGAGCTGGAGAAGGATCCGCTTTACATGACTCGCCTCCGTGGAGTGGTCGCGCCGACGGTACACGATGCGATGGCCGGGTACGAACGGGCGCGCCAATGAGTGACTTTGAAACCCGGCTGACGCGCGCATCGGCGCCTGCGGAGAGCCATGCATCGCAATCCGAGTCGAAGGCCGACACCGCGTGCGATTCGCTGCTCGGTACGGTCAAGTCGACGTTCGATCCGTTCAAGGAGACCTTCTCGTCGGAAGGCGGCACGCTTCACCACGTCAGCGAAGCCGTGAACTCGCTCGCGTCGTTGCAGGGCATGCCGTCGCAGTTACTCAACACCGGCATTGCGCAGATCCCGCTGCTCGACAAGATGCCGGGGATGCCGGCGGCCACCATCGGTGTTCCGCATCTCGGTACGCCGCATGCGCATAGTCATCCGCCAAGCAGCGGTTTTCCGTTGCCGAGCGTCGGGGCGACGATCGGTAGCGGATGTTTGAGCGTGCTGATTGGGGGGATTCCTGCGGCACGCGTGCTGGATATCGGTATCGCGCCGACGTGCGGCGGGATAACGCCTTTCTTCGATATTCAGACTGGATCGAGCAATACCTTCATCGGCGGGATGCGTGCTGCTCGCATGGGAATCGACATGACTCGGCATTGCAATCCGATGGGGCATGTCGGGCACTCGGGTGGCGAAGCGGCGAGCGCTGCGGAGAAAGGCGAGGAGGTGGCGAGCGAGGCGGCCCAGGTGTCTGGTCGGGCGAAGTTGCTGGGGCGGGCAGGGAAGGCATGGTCGGTCGGGAACGCGGCGGTCGGGCCAGCGTCGGGGGCGGCGACTGCTGCCGATGACGCGTCGCAAGGGGAGATTGCGGCAGCCGCGATGATGGCCGCGCAGACAGCGGCCGATCTCGCGTTCATGGCGCTCAGCAACCTGATGGGCAAGGATCCCGGTATCGAGCCGAGTATGGGGGCGCTGCTCGCTGGGGATCCGACGGTACTGATCGGCGGGTTTCCGCTGCCGGACTCGCAGATGATGTGGCATGCGGCAAAGCACGGGATCGGGAAAAACGTCGAACCGAAATTACAGAAACTGCCACAAGAGTTGAAGTGCGAGTTTCGAGGCGAACCAATTAATCCGGTAACGGGAGACGTCCGGAACGATTTCATCGATTACAAGACCGATGAGGTCGCTCCGTTCATATGGGGGCGTCATTACAACAGCAGTCGGCGCGACCGCGATGGTCCGCTGGGATATGGATTCCGACATGCATGGCAGCATGAACTACGGTTGCTGCGCACGCGAGCCATTTACACCGATCCGCAGGGAACTGAATATACCTTCAGCAGGCACGCAGATGGAAGTTACGACGGCTACGCTCAAGGATATGAACTCAAGCAGTTCGACAATCGGCGGGTCATCGTATCGCACGATGTCGAAGGTAGTGCAAGCTTCGACCTGACCGGCGAAGCTGACCGGACCGCACGCTGCATCAGCTACATGCGTGATGGTGTACATAGCAAACTGCACTGGCGTGCCGACAAGTACCTCTGGAAGATTGTTCAGTCGGACAGGTCCGGCCACGTCTGCCGGACAGCCGGGTTTCAGTACGACCACCATGGACGAATGGTGACAGTCGTGCTGACGGACCGGAATGGAGTCAATGCCCGGATTTGCGGATATGCATACGATGCGTACGGTTGCCTGATTAGTTACCACAATGCGCTGAATGCTGTATCGACCTATGAGTACGATATACAGCGTAGAGCAGTGGTGCTCACCGATGCCAACGGCTATTCATTTTTCTACCGCTACGACAGCCAAGGCCGCTGCTTGGAAGGCTTCGGACAGGACGGGATGTGGCACGTTCAGTTTCAGTACCACCCGGGCCGGACGATTGTCATCGAAGGGGATGGCGGACGGTGGACAATTGTTTACAACGACGTCGGAACGATTATCCGGGTTGTCGATCCGTATGGCGGCGCAACCGCGTATATGCTCGACGCAGATGGACGCATCATGGGGGAGATCGATTCCGGTGATCGCCCCTTGTATTGGCTTTACGACGAGCGAGGGCGTAATACCGGTCGGCTGGATCGATGGGGGAATCGGTGGCCGATCAAAGACGAGGCGCCGATTCTGCCAAACCCGCTAATTCGAAGCATTCCCGAAACGCACCTCGAACAGCAGCATGGCAACGTCGATCTTGAAAACATGGTCGAAATGCTGCTTCTGCCGCCTGACGTCACACACATTTCCGGTCAGATGTTCTCTTGCGATATGTCCCAGTCGCTTACGCAATGTGACGCCGCCGGACGAGTCGTCGTCAGATCAACGGACAGTGGCCAACTGGAATACATTGAACATGATGCTGATGGAAACGTCGTTCGCGAACGCGATGCAGACGGACGCGATTATCGATATGGGATCTATTCGTGGGGACTGCGGAAAAGCGAACTTGACCCACTTGGTAACACGGTATCCTACACGCATAATCCGAAACTCGAGATTTCTTCAATCATTGATGCAAATGGCAACCGAAGTACCTACACATACGATTTAAAGAATCGAATTACGAGTGTTACGCGGCATGGTCTAATTCGCGAAACCTACACGTACGACGTCGGCGACCGATTGATTGAAAAGAGAAATGGCGGCGGCGAAATATTGTTGCGTTTCGAAGTGGGGGAGAATGGCCTGTACAGCAGGTGCCATCTCGCAGACGGGGATACACACATCTACGAACACGACTTACGCGGCAATTTCACAAGTGCATCAACCAACAGATTCGATGTCAAGCTGTTGTGGGACGAAGGAGGACGCCGTATATCAGATAAACGCAACGGCTTGGGAGTCGAACACGTTCACGTGGACGGACGACTTATAAGTACGACGTACTTGGGGCGCTATGTCGTACGGTACAAGGACGACGCGGATCGTGCGATCTTGATCCACACACCCGATGGTAGCGTCCATCGCTTTCAACGCGCAAAGAATCGAACGGTCCTGTTCGAACTCGGAAATGGCACGCGGATTCTGTATGGATACGATGCGGAAGAACGATGTATCGGGCGCATCACGTGGAGGCAGGAAAAAACGAACCCAATCTTCAGCACGCGATACAAATACAGTGGCACCGGTGAATTGCGATGGATATGTGATACGGTAAAAGGCGAAACTCAATATCGGTATGACAATGCCCACCGGCTTATTGCCGAATCCTTGAACGGCTGGCCTGTCAGGCATTTCTCCTATGACGCAGCAGGGAATCCTCTTTGTACAGAGCGTCACAAGTGGATTCGCTATGACGAGGGTAACCAACTTGCGATATCCGCAGCCGGAACATACCGGTACAACGAGCGCAATCATCTTGCCGAGGAAACATGCGAGGATCGCAGCGTGAAATATCATTACAACAGCATGGATCTGCTGGTGAGTGTGACATGGAGTGACAGGACTGAAGTTTGGAGTGCTGCGTACGATGGCTTGTGTCGGAGAGTAGTGAAAGAATTTGGCAAAAATCGTACCGAATACTACTGGGATGGAGACAGGCTCGCTGCAGAAATAGCAGCAAACGGGCAATTCCGGATCTACGTGTACGTGAACGAAACTGCAATGTTGCCATTTATGTTCGTCGACTACCCTGGTGCTGGCGCTCCTCCCGAAATCGGACAACCATACTTTGTTTTTAGCAATCAAGTGGGATTGCCAGAGTGGATCGAGAATGACAATCGCAAGACAGTCTGGAGCGCGAAGAGCATCGATCCTTATGGAACGATTCATGTCGCCGACGGTAACTCCATAGAGTATGACCTACGTTGGCCGGGGCATTGGATGGATCAGGAAACCGGCTTGCATTACAACCGGTTCCGATCGTATAGCCCGGCACTCGGGCAATATCTTCAATCTGATCCCATGGGGCAGGCCGGAGCAATTAACGTCTACGCATACCCCAAAAATCCACTCACCCTGGTCGACATAATGGGGTTGCATGCCAGATATAGCGGCCCCGGACAAGGTAATGGAAAGAAAAAAAACAAGCATGATCCAACCGGGCCAAAACAAGAGGCGGCAGTAGGGAAAAATTCCCCCGAACCCCAGGAGCCGGAATACACCGAAGGCTGTGTTGATTGGGAACACATTTTTTCTGGGGAGTATGACAATAACGGAAAGCTTCACGGAGGACACCACGTCCAGTCCTTCACGGACAAGCATTCGCGCGCGAAAGTGAAGCCAGCAAAAGACGAGATTCCGGTGCCAGGTCAACCATATAAGGCAGAAATTACATATCCGGGAAGAGAAACAGCTATCAAAGATATGTTCCCAGAAAGCTGGGGAGAGCCGGAAATAAAATCCCAGGTTCTCTCTGCTCTAAACGGACCGGACATGGAAATTGAAAAAAATACGTCGAGCAATCAAAATGACGGACGCGATGTCAGGAAATTTACGGCAAAAGCTCCTCCGCCTTCCAAATTAACTATAGTTGGATATATTGACGTAAATAAACCAAAAGGTGACAAAAAACGGATCGGCACGGCGCACCCTGTCTCACCGCCCGGCATGCCTGCACGAGGAGCAAAGTCCGGAAAAGCCACGAAGCGGCGATGACTGCCATTGGGTGCCGTCGATTTGGATACGGAGTTCAGTTGAGCCGCTCACACTCCGCATCAATTTCGCCTCGGGCTGTCGTTATCGCCGTGTTCTCGACGTTAACTGTACATAGCAATGATTGAATCCGAAAACCGCTTGACGCGTGCATCGGAGTCGTCCGAGAGTCATGCAACGCAATCGGAGTCGAAGACCGACACCGCCTGCGATTCGCTGCTCGGCACGGTCAAGTCGACGTTCGATCCATTCAAGGAGACGTTTTCGTCAGAAGGCGGAACGCTTCACCATGTCAGCGAGGCCGTGAATTCGCTTGCATCGCTGCAAGGCATGCCGTCGCAGTTGCTCAACACCGGCATCGCGCAGATCCCGCTGCTCGACAAGATGCCAGGGATGCCTGCGGCCACCATCGGTGTTCCGCATCTCGGGACACCGCATGCGCATAGTCATCCGCCGAGCAGCGGCTTTCCGTTGCCGAGCGTCGGGGCAACCATAGGCAGTGGATGTTTGAGCGTGCTGATTGGGGGGATTCCTGCGGCACGCGTGCTGGATATCGGTATTGCGCCCACGTGTGGCGGGATAACGCCTTTCTTCGATATTCAGACTGGATCGAGCAACACGTTCATCGGCGGAATGCGTGCTGCGCGCATGGGAATCGACATGACGCGCCACTGCAATCCGATGGGGCATGTCGGGCACTCGGGTGGTGAAGCGGCGAGCGCTGCGGAGAAAGGCGAGGAGGTGGCGAGCGAGGCTGCCCAAGTGACCAGCAGGGCGAAGACGTTGGGACGGGCAGGGAAGGCATGGTCGGTTGGTAACGCCGCGGTCGGGCCAGCGTCCGGGGTAGCGACTGCTGCCGATGACGCATCGCAAGGAGAAATCGCAGCAGCAGCGATGATGGCCGCACAAACTGCGGCCGATCTCGCGTTCATGGCGCTCAGCAACCTGATGGGCAAGGATCCCGGTATCGAGCCAAGTATGGGGACGCTGCTCGCTGGGGATCCGACGGTACTGATCGGCGGATTTCCGCTGCCGGACTCGCAGATGATGTGGCACGGGGCGAAGCACGGGATCGGGAAGAAGGTCAAGGCACGGGTTGCGAACAGACAGAAAGAAGTCAGCCCGTGCACCGACGGACATCCCGTCGATGTTGTCAGGGGTACGGCGGAAAACGAATTCATCGATTACAAAACGCGAGAGGCGCCTGCATTCAAGTGGGAGCGCTACTACTGCAGCGGCTGGCACAAACAAGACAGTCCGATTGGCTTTGGTTTTCGACACGTTTTCCAACACGAGTTGCGTCTTCTGCGAACGCGCGCCATTTATGTCGATGCGCGCAACCGGGAGCATCCATTTCCTCGGAACGGCGCCGGTCGTTATGAAGGATGCGTTGCCGGTTATGAACTGGAGCAGTGCGATGAACGCCGCTTCGTGATCCGTCATACGCGGCTCGGAAAAATGACTTTCGAGCTCACGGATAAAGACGTTCATGTTGCCCGGCTCGTGAATCATGTCAAACCGGAATTCGGATTCAGGCTTGTGTATGACGAAAGCGGCTCACTGATACACATCATCCAGGAAGCCGGACGCGGCCACCATCGACGGACGATTGAAATTCACTACAACGATTCCGGTCATGTCTCGGCGATTTACGTCACACCGCCGCAGGGGAAGAGGCAGTGCATTGCTCACTATCATTACAACGCATACGGATGCCTGGAGGTAGCGACCGATCCGCTCGGCGCGGAAATGTCTTACGGCTATGACACCCGCGGAAGAATGACCCGAGAGACGGATGCGAACGGTTACTCGTTCCACTACAAGTACGACGACGAGAGCCGATGTATCGAAAGCAGGGGACAGGACGGATTGTGGCATGTCGCGCTCGAGTACCAACCGGGCCGCACCGTAGTGACGCGTGCCGACGGAGGCAAGTGGTCTTTCCTGTACGACCGATCGCGTACGGTGACACGGATCATCGACCCGTATGGCGGAACGACCGAGCGCGTAACCGGTGGCGACGGTCGAATTCTGTGCGAGATTGATTCCGGTGGACGCACGATGCGCTGGCTTTACGACCAGCGCGGAGCAAACACCGGGCGGCTGGATCGCTGGGGAAACAGTTGGCCTACGAGGGAAGAAGTGCCAGCCTTGCCAAATCCCCTGACGCATCGGGTTCCCGCCACACCGATGGGACTGTTGTATGGCTGGGTTCGACCATCCGAAATGGCAGATCGATTACTCCTGCCACTGGAGATCGACAGCTTTTCAACAACGGTTTTTCCAGTCGCACGTGTTACATCATCGCCGACCGAGCAGTGCGATCCAGCCGGGCACATCGTCAGCCGCACTGACATGTACGGACATACAGAGCGCCTTCAATACGATGCTGCGGGGAATCTCGTGCGACTGCGAGACAGAGACGGGCGCGAATATCGTTACAACGTCACGTCCTGGAACTTGCGTGAAAGCGAGACAGGACCGGCGGGCAATGCAGTCAGGTACAGGTATACAGCCAAGGAGGAGGTCGCTGCGATAGTCGACGCGAATGGCAATGAGAGCGCCTACCGCTACGATTTCAAAGGTCGAATTCAAAGCGTAACGCGGCACGGTGTATTGCGCGAAACCTATAAATATGACACCGGCGATCGATTGATCGAAAAGCGGGATGGATCCGGCAATCTACTGCTCCATTTTGAGATTGGCGACAATGGCCTGCACAGCAAGCGAGTGCTATCGAGTGGTGCCACACATTTCTACCAGTACGATTCGCGCGCGAATATTACCAAGGCCTCGACGAACAGGTTCGACGTCAAATTAACCTATGACTCACAGGGCCGGCGCACTTCGGATAAACGCGATGGCTTGGGTGTCGAACACGGTTACGTCAAAAAATCGCTAGCCAGTACCACCTATCTTGATCGATATACCGTTCGTTATGAATCTGTCGGTCATGGCGAAATACTCATTCATACGCCAGTGGGCGGTAGCCACCGTCTTGTGCGTTCACGCGATGGACAGGTCCTGCTATGCCTGGGCAACGGCACAAATATCCTCTATACCTTCGACGCGAACGGTTGGTGTATCGGACGAACCAGGTGGGTCTCCGATCAACCTGAGTCCGTTCATTGTGTGACGTATGCATACAGTGCAACGGGGGAACTGCGGAGCGCAACCGATAGCGCAACGGGCACAACCGAGTATCAATACGATGCCGCGCACCGCTTGATTGGCGAAACTCGCGACGGATTTCCCACGCGGCGCTTCCAGTATGACGCGGGGGGGAATCTTCTGTCATCGCCGACATGTGCGTGGATGCGCTATACCGAGGGCAACCGACTCTCGGCAGCGGCGACGAGCATATTTCGCTATACCGACCGAAATCATCTTGCCGAAAACATTACCGGCGATGACCGTCGTACTGTCTACCGCTATGACAGCATGGACTTGCTGGTAGCGGTCGATTGGAGCGATCAACAAAATTCCTGGACCGCAGAATATGACGGACTGTGTCGCCGCATCTACAAGTCCATCGGTGAACAGCGCACTGACTTCTTTTGGGACGATGACCGCCTTGTAGCCGAGAGAAGGCCCGACGGGCGCCTGCGACTTTACGTATACCCAAGCGAAACGGCCTATGTCCCGTTCATGCTCATCGACTACGAATCAGCGGATGCTGAGCCGGGTAGCGGAATCGCATATTTTCTGCAACACAATCAGGTTGGACTGCCCGACCTGATCACGAACCAGGAGCGTGGTGTCGTCTGGAAACCCGACGATATCGATCCATACGGCGCCATTTCCGTATCGAGCGAAAGCTTGATCGACTACGATCTCCGCTTTCCGGGTCACTACCATGATGTCGAAACCGGCATACATTCCAATCGGTTTCGGTCGTACAGCCCGACACTCGGGCGCTATCTGCAGTCGGATCCCGCCGGTCAGGCCGGTGGCATCAATTTATATGCGTATACGGCAAATCCGGTTGTCCGGGTGGACGTTCTGGGGTTGGCGGAAAGTGGTTGCGGATCCAGCCTCGGCGAAGAAGTCGCAGACAACAAGAAAAAGGGTTCGGAGACCGAGAAAGCACACGACGCGCCCGCGCACGGCGAGCACGACCTTGACGAACTTCGGCAAGAGCTTGGGGCGCTCGCACAAGCCGCCTGGCAGAAGATGAAAGATGCCAATGCTCGAGGTGATCGAACGGTCACTCTTGACGACGGGACTGTCTTGAAGACCGGTGACACGACGATGGGGCCGTGTCTTTCTGTTGTGAAGGATTTGACAACGGGCGCCATCTACTATGGACAGAACACCGGGAAGCGCCCGCGCGGGTTGCGTTCACCGCTCAAGGAGCAGACCGAGAAAGTCGCGATCGCCAACGAGGAAAAAAGCCCTTCCCCATATCCGAACAATCCTGGGTGGACGCGAAACAAAGGCATCCCGGGTTCGCACTCCGAAGTGCAGGCGGCCAACCAGGCGTTGGAGGCACGGCCTGGTGCCCAACTGAATGAGTTGGCTGTCTATAATGTTCGCACGGAAATGGACAAGGCAGACGCTGGCGAGCCTATGCCTCGATGCGACAACTGCAAGCCAATTACTGACGGCATTATTGCTCTAACCGACTAAGAGGTACTTTCTGATGCAACGCATTCTTTCCAGTCAACTCGAGTATCCCGGAGATGGTCTCTATTATCTCGATGGCGAGCCTTTTTCCGGCGTTTCTTATACGCTCAGAGATGGATGGGAAAAATCGGAAACGGAAATCCGCCAGGGCTTGCAGTGGGGGACGACGAAAGAGTGGTACGAACCGGGACGGCCGATGCGAGAAGCGACGTTCTTCAAGGGCGTACTCCATGGACGTGCACGTGAATGGCACAAGAATGGCCAGCTTGCCGAGGACGGCGAATACGAATATGGGATCACCCTGTGGGAGAAAAGCTGGGATGAGCGCGGCACACTCCTGGACGACTTCCGGTTGAGCGAGGATGACGAGGATTTTCAGGTCCTGCAGGAGTATCGCGCCCTGTATCGGAAAGACAGTTCCGCCTAGGTGGCCTACAGGAAAGGAGGTCGCCGCGACCAGACCGCTGTGGCGACTGTCCACGTTCGGACGTGAGCAACAAGCCTTGGAAGTGACCGTCCGTGTCGACACAATATTTGACATAACGTGAATTATCGACATGCCTGGTTGTAGCAGCCATATCCTAATGTCGTGTTCTGGCTATTTACAGATGTCGTGTTTTTGACTGCTGGCATGCTGGACGGCTCGTTGAGCGAGCGCGGAGCCGACCATGCAGCCAGCCGGATTGGTGACACTGACGATGCGAGAGCTTGATCGACTCAAGGTAATCCAGGCCGTGGTGGACACGGGCCTGAAGCCCGGACGTGCGGCCGAACGGCTGGGACTGAGCGTGCGACAGGTGGAAAGGCTGGTCATCCGATATCGAGAGCATGGATCTAGCGGCGTTGCTTCGGGCCGTCGTGGCCGGCCAGGCAACCGCAAGCTCGACGAAGGACTAGCGTTACGCGCCTTGACCACTATTCGAGAGCGTTACGCCGATTTCGGGCCGACGTTGGCCTGCGAGAAGCTGTGGGAATGCCATGGCATTCGGCTGGCCAAGGAAACGGTCAGGAAGCTGATGACGGATGCCGGGCTCTGGATTCCGCGCCGGCAGCGTCCGCCGAAGGTCTACCAGCCGCGAGCGCGCCGGGCGTGTCTGGGTGAACTGATCCAGATCGATGGTTGCGATCATCGGTGGTTCGAGGAACGGGCGCCGGCCTGCACGCTGCTGGTGTACGTGGACGACGCGACGAGCCGGCTGATGATGCTGCACTTCACGCAGACCGAGTCGACGTTCAGCTACTTCGAGGCCACGCGAGCGTATCTGGAGCGCCATGGCAAGCCGGTGGCGTTTTACAGCGACAAGTACAGCGTGTTCCGCAATACGAGCGCCAGCAAGACAGGCCAAAGCGTGACGCACTTCGGTCGGGCGATGTACGAGCTGAACATTGACACGTTCTGCGCGAACAGCAGCTCGGCCAAGGGACGTGTCGAGCGAGCGCACTTGACGCTGCAGGATCGGTTCCTCAAGGAGTTGAGACTGCGCGGCATCAGCACGGTGGCCGACGCGAACGCTTACGCGCCCTCCTTCATGGCCATGTATAACGAGCGCTTCGCGAAGCCACCGAAGAGCGGCTTTGATGCGCATCGACCGCTGCGGTCCGACGAGGATCTGGATCTGCTGCTGACCTGGCGCGAGACACGCCGGGTCACGAAGGCGCTGACGGTGCAGTACGACCGGGTGCTCTATCTGCTGGACGATACGCCGGGGAATCGGGCGTGGATACATCGTGACATCGAGGTGTGGGAGTACCCGGACGGACGCATCGAGCTTCGGGCGGCTGGCCAGCTACTGTCGGCACAATCCTACGATCGGCTGGCCGAGGTGGATCAAGGCGCGATCGTGGATCACAAGCGCCTGAGCCATGCGTTGCAGGTGGCACAAGCGTTTCAGGCGCAGCGCGACAGCCGGCGGATCGGCACTGCGCCGTCGCGAACGCATCGGGGGCTGCCGGTGCGGGCAAATGAAGCGCAACCCGGCACGAAGAAACCTCGCCGGTTCACGGTGACTGACATGGAAGCCGCGATTCTGGAAGTTGCGTCAAAAGCAGAAACTGAGCGGCGGTCTGCCAAGGCCCGCGGGTGAGCGTAAGCGCCCTGCTGCTTCAGGCTCGGCGCTTCAACGCTGAAGGACGGAAAGGCCGATGAAACATGCGACATCTGTATTTAGCTGGCGCTACGACATCTGAATCCGGGTATGACATTTGGTTGTAGCGGCTAGATTGAAATGTCCGCTTTCGGGCCGCGTAAGCTGTTCGGCCGCCGGGTGTCCGGCGCCGGAGGCTGCGATGGCTGCAACGGAGCGGATCACGATGACGATGCGCGAGCTGGACCGATTCAAGGTCATTCAGGACGTGGCAAGCCATCGGCACGTACAACCGCGCTATCGACTCGCAACGGCTTCGGACGCCGCCCCTTGCCATCCACCACCGAGCGCCTTGAACGCAGCCACCGACGCCCGAGCCGCTTCGGTTTTCGCCTGCACGCGCTCGTCCGATGCGCGCAGCAGGCTTTCGTCCGCCTGCAACACCTCGATCAGGCTGACGACGCCCTTCTGGTACGCAGCGAACGACGCAGCCCGTGCGCGGCCGAGCGAATCCACGCCGTCGGCGAGAACCGCCGCCTGCTCGTCGCGCCTGACGAGCGCGGAGAACGCGTTCTCGACGTCCTCGGTGGCGTGCAGCGCCGCGAGCCGATACGCAGCCAGCATTTCGGCATCCTGCCCTTTGGCCTGCGCGATCTGCGCATTGATGCGCCCGAAGTCGAACAAACGCCAGCGCAGGCCGAGCACGCCGGCAGCCTGGTTCGCGCCGCCGGCAAACAGGTTGCCCGCGCCCATCGTCGTCGCGCTGCCGATCAGCCCGCTCAGCGAGAACTTCGGGTAATACTCGGCAATGGCCACGCCGATGCGCGCGTTCGACGCCGCGAGGCGCCGCTCGGCGACGATCAGGTCGGGCCGCCGCCTGAGGAGTTCGCCGGGCGTTCCCGTCGCCGCGATCCGCGGTGCGACCGGCACCTCGCCGCCGTCGAGCAATTCCGCGCGATACGTACCGGGTTGCGAGCCGAGCATCACGTCGAGCGCATTCATCGCCGTGTCCAGCGCCGCTTCGAGTACCGGCACCGTCGCGCGGACCTGAGCGAGCGCACCTTCGGCCTGCCTGACCTGAAGCTCCGCCGCGAGCCCCTTTCCATACAGCAGATTGATGGTCGACAACAGATCCTGTTCGGTCTGCACCTGATGCCGCGCGACCTTCAGCCGGCCCTGCAACCCGCGAATCGTGATGTAGATGTCCGCCGTCTGCGCGGCCACGGCAAGGCGCGTGGCGACCGCCGCCGCCTCGGAGGCCTGATAGTCGGCGAGCGCCGCCTCCCGCCCGCGGCGCAACCCGCCGAACACATCCAGTTCCCAGCTCGCGGTGAAATCGGCCTCGTAGTCGTTGCCGTGACGGTCGAAACCGGGCGTCGAGTTCAGCACGCGCCCCAACGGCGTTTCGACCGACTGGTAGACGCGCGCGGCTTGACCGGTCACAGTGCCCGAAGGCAACAGCGCTGCATTGGCCGCACCGAGCCCGGCACGCGCTTGCGTGACGCGTGCCGCGGCCTGCGCGAGATCGAGGTTCTGCGCGAGCGCAAGCGTGACGAACCGGGTCAACTGCGGATCGCCGAAGCCCGTCCACCACGTCGCGAGTTCCGCTTCGGCCACCGCGTGCCGCTGCTCCACGGCGCGCTGGCCCTGGAAGCGCTGCGGCATGGCGATGTCCGGCCGCACGTAGTCGGGACCGACGGCGCATCCCGTCGACAGGAGCGCGGCAAGCACCGCGGCAACGATGGGTTTCGGTAGCATGACGGTTTTAGCCAAGATCAGATGGTGACTATAATACCAAATAGTCACTCGTTGTCCATCCTTGCCAGCCGCAACCCATGAAAGAAAACACCGCTTCCCCGGCTCCCGCGCGCGGCCCGGCCGATCACGACGTGCGGGACCAGATCGTGGCGGCCGCCACCGAGCACTTCAGCCGGTACGGCTATGAAAAGACGACCGTGTCCGACCTCGCGAAGGCCATCGGTTTCTCGAAGGCCTATATCTACAAGTTCTTCGAGTCGAAACAGGCGATCGGCGAGATGATCTGTGCGAACTGCCTGCATGAAATCGAAACCGACGTGCGCACCGCCGTCGCCGAAGCGGAACGACCCACCGAAAAGCTGCGGCGCATGTTCAAGGTCTTTACCGAAGCGAGCCTGCGGCTGTTCTTCCGCGACCGCAAGCTGTACGACATCGCCGCGTCGGCCGCCACCGGCAACTGGCAGTCGGTGCAGGCCTATGAGGCGCGCGTGCAGCAACTGCTGCAGGAGGTGCTGCAGGCGGGCCGGCAAAGCGGCGAGTTCGAGCGCAAGACGCCGCTGGACGAAACCGCGACGGCGATCTACCTCGTGATGCGGCCATACCTGAATCCGCTGCTGCTGCAATACAACCTCGACACGACCGATGCCGCGCCCGCGCAGTTGTCGAGCCTGGTGCTCCGCAGCCTCGCCCCGTGAATCGATACCTATTGTGACCATTGACTCTTTTGGTCACTATATACACAATGAAAGCCCCGATCACTTCGTCTGTGGGTCTTTCATGGTTCGGCGTCGCTCCGCTCTCCTCGCAGTCGCTTCCGCACTGCCCCTCGCGCTAGCCGCCTGCAGCGGAAAAGCGCCTTCCGATCCGCGCACGGAGGCGCCGCTCGTGCGTACCGCCATCGTTCAGGCAGCCGCGCCCGCGTCCCGCTCGTTTACCGGCACCGTCGCCGCACGCGTGCAGAGCGATCTCGGGTTCCGGGTGTCCGGCAAGGTGCTGGAGCGGCTCGTCGATACCGGACAAACCGTCCGGCGCGGCCAGCCGCTGATGCGGATCGATCCCGTCGACCTGAAGCTCGCGGCACGCGCACGCGACGAAGCCGTGGCCGCGGCACGGGCACGCGCGCGGCAGACCGCCGAGGACGAAGCGCGCTACCGCGACCTGCGCGGCACCGGCGCGATATCGGCATCGGCCTATGACCAGGTCAAGGCAGCGGCCGATACCGCGAAAGCCCAGCTGAGCGCCGCCGAGGCCGATGCCGGCGTCGCACGCAATGCGACCGGCTATGCGCAACTCGTCGCGGACGGCGACGGCGTCGTGATGGACACGCTCGCGGAGCCCGGCCAGGTCGTGAGCGCCGGCCAGCCGGTCGTGCGGCTCGCGCACGCCGGCAACCGGGAAGCCGTGATCCAGTTGCCGGAAACCCTGCGCCCCGCGGTCGGCTCCGTGGCGCAGGCCGAGTTGTTCGGCAAGCCGGGCTTGCGTGTCCCCGCGACGCTGCGGCAGCTCTCCGATACCGCGGATGCGCGAACGCGCACGTTCGAAGCGCGCTACGTGCTGCAGGGCGCGCTGGCCGCTGCGCCGCTGGGCGCGACCGTCACGATCCGCCTACCGGACGACGCACGCGCGACGCCGCAAGCCGGCCTGCAGGTGCCGATCGGCGCGCTGCTGGACGGAGGCAAAGGGCCCGGCGTATGGGTCGTCGCAGGCGATCCGGCCAAGGTGGGATGGCGGCCGGTCACGGTCGAGCATGTGGATGACGACAGCGCACGCGTGTCGGGCGCACTCAAGCAAGGCGACCGGGTCGTCGCGCTCGGCGCGCAGTTGCTGCATGACGGCGATGCGGTCCGCGTGGCCGCGCAGGCCGCCACGCTCGCGAGCGAAGGAGCACGGCCGTGAGCGAGCGCCGCTTCAACCTGTCGGCGCTCGCGGTACGCGAGCGCGCGATCACGCTGTTCCTGATCTGCCTGATTTCGCTTGCGGGGCTCGTGTCGTTCTTCAAGCTGGGCCGCGCGGAAGACCCGGCCTTCACCGTCAAGGTGATGACCATCGTCACCGCATGGCCGGGCGCGACCGCGCAGGAAATGCACGACCAGGTGGCCGAAAAGATCGAAAAGCGCATGCAGGAGCTGCGCTGGTACGACCGCAGCGAAACCTACACGCGCCCCGGCCTCGCGTTCACGACGCTGACGTTGCTCGACAGCACGCCGCCGTCCGAGGTGCAGGAGCAGTTCTATCAGGCGCGCAAGAAGATCGGCGACGTGGCGAACGATCTGCCGGCCGGCGTGATCGGCCCGCTGGTCAACGACGAATACGCGGACGTCACGTTCGCGCTGTTCGCGCTGAAGGCCAAGGGCGAACCGCAGCGCCTGCTGGTGCGCGATGCGGAGACGCAGCGCCAGCGGCTGCTGCATGTGCCCGGCGTGAAGAAGGTCGACATCATCGGCGAACAGGCCGAGCGCATCTACGTGCAGCTGTCGCACGACCGGCTCGCGACGCTCGGCGTGAGCCCGCAGGACGTGTTCGCCGCCCTCAACGGCCAGAATGCGCTGACGCCGGCCGGCTCCGTCGAGACGCGCGGGCCGGAGATCTTCATTCGCGTGGAAGGCGCATTCGACAAGCTGCAGAAGATTCGCGACACGCCGATCGTCGCGCAGGGCCGCACGCTGAAACTGTCGGACATCGCGACCGTCGAGCGCGGCTACGAAGACCCGTCGACGTTCATGATCCGCAACAACGGCGAACCCGCGCTGCTGCTCGGCGTCGTGATGCGCGACGGCTGGAACGGGCTCGACCTCGGCCGCGCGCTGGACCGGGAAGTCGGCGCGATCAACGCCGCGCTGCCGCTCGGCATGAGCCTGACCAAGGTCACCGACCAGTCCGTAAACATCAGCTCGGCCGTCGACGAGTTCATGGTCAAGTTCTTCGCCGCGCTGCTCGTCGTGATGCTGGTGAGCTTCGTCAGCATGGGGTGGCGCGTGGGCCTCGTGGTCGCCGCGGCCGTGCCGCTGACGCTGGCCGTGGTGTTCGTCGTGATGGCCGCCACCGGCAAGAACTTCGACCGCATCACGCTCGGCTCGCTGATCCTCGCGCTCGGGCTGCTGGTCGACGACGCGATCATCGCGATCGAAATGATGGTCGTGAAGATGGAGGAAGGCTACGACCGCGTGGCCGCGTCGGCGTATGCGTGGAGCCATACGGCCGCGCCGATGCTGGCCGGCACGCTGGTCACCGCGGTCGGCTTCATGCCGAACGGCTTCGCGCGCTCCACCGCGGGCGAATACACCAGCAACATGTTCTGGATCGTCGGGATCGCGCTGATCGCCTCATGGGTCGTCGCCGTCGCGTTCACGCCGTACCTCGGCGTGAAGATGCTGCCGAACTTCAAGAAGTTCGAAGGCGGTCACGATGCGATCTACGACACGCCCCGCTACAACCGCTTCCGGCAACTGCTGACGCGCGTGATCGCCCGCAAATGGCTCGTCGCCGGGTCGGTCGTCGCCCTCTTCGTGCTCGCGATTCTCGGCATGGCGGTCGTCAAGAAGCAGTTTTTCCCGATCTCCGATCGCCCCGAGGTGCTGGTCGAGGTGCAGATGCCGTACGGCACGTCGATTTCGCAAACGAGCGCCGCCACGTCGAAGGTCGAGGCGTGGCTCGCGAAGCAGAAGGAAGCGAGGATCGTCACCGCGTACGTCGGCCAGGGCGCGCCGCGTTTTTATCTGGCGATGGGGCCGGAACTGCCCGATCCGTCGTTCGCGAAGATCGTGATCCGCACCGATAGCCAGGACGAGCGCGACGCGTTGAAGGCGCGCCTGCGGCGGGCCATCGCCGACGGCCTCGCGCCCGAAGCGCGCGTGCGCGTGACGCAGCTCGTGTTCGGCCCGTATTCGCCGTTCCCGGTGGCCTACCGGATCACGGGCCCCGATCCGGACACGCTGCGCGGCATCGCGACCGATGTCGAGCGCGTGATGAACGGCAGCCCGATGATGCGCACGGTCAATGCGGACTGGGGCACGCGCGCGCCGACGCTGCACTTCACGTTGCAGCAGGACCGCCTGCAGGCAGTCGGGTTGACGTCCAGCGCGGTCGCGCAGCAGCTGCAGTTCCTGCTGACCGGGGTGCCCGTCACCGCGGTGCGCGAGGATATCCGGACCGTACAGGTGATCGCACGCTCGGGCGGCGACGCGCGGCTCGACCCGGCACGGCTCGACGACTTCACGCTCGCCGGCGCGAACGGCCAGCGCATCCCGCTGTCGCAGGTCGGCAAGGTCGACGTGCGGATGGAAGAGCCGATCATGCGCTGGCGCGATCGCGTGCCGACGCTCACGGTGCGCGGCGACATCGCCGAAGGCTTGCAGCCGCCGGACGTGTCGGCTGCGATCACGCAGCAGCTTCAGCCGATCATCGCCGCGCTGCCGAGCGGCTATCGAATCGAGGAAGCCGGCTCCATCGAGGAATCCGGCAAGGCCACGAAGGCGATGCTGCCGCTGTTCCCGATCATGCTGGCGGTCACGCTCGTGATCATCATCTTCCAGGTGCGCTCGATCTCCGCGATGGTGATGGTGTTCATGACGAGCCCGCTCGGCCTGATCGGCGTGGTGCCCACGCTGATCCTGTTCCGGCAGCCGTTCGGCATCAATGCGCTGGTCGGCCTCATCGCGCTGTCGGGGATCCTGATGCGCAACACGCTGATCCTGATCGGCCAGATTCACCAGAACGAACAGGCGGGGCTGGATCCGTTCCACGCGGTTGTCGAAGCGACCGTGCAGCGGGCGCGCCCGGTGATTCTCACCGCGATGGCGGCCGTGCTCGCGTTCATTCCGCTCACGCATTCGGTGTTCTGGGGCACGCTCGCGTACACGCTGATCGGCGGCACGTTCGCCGGGACGATCCTCACGCTGATGTTCCTGCCGGCGATGTATGCGATCTGGTTCAGGATCCGGCCCGGTCAGTCCGCCGCCGCCCGCCACGACGGCCATGAACCGGCATCGCCGGGCGAGCCCGCACTTCAGCCCGCGCTCGACGCGCGCGATTGATTACGCCGATCCATTCACCGTATCGAAGGAAGCAGCCATGTCGAATTCCACCGTTGTCGTCGTGACCGGCGTGTCGTCGGGCATCGGGCGCGTTGCCGCGGAACGATTCGCCAAACGCGGGTGCCGCGTGTTCGGCACCGTGCGCAGCATTGCGCGAACGGCGCCCGTCGCCGGCGTCGAGTTGATCGAGATGGACGTGCGTGACGACGCGTCCGTTCGATCCGGATTCCAGACGATCATCGATCGCGCCGCGCGTATCGACGTGCTCGTGAACAATGCGGGCATGAGCCTGATCGGCGCGGTGGAGGAAACGTCGGTGGACGAGGCAGCGGCCCTGTTCGACACCAACGTATTCAGCCTCCTGCGTACAACCCATGCGGTGCTTCCGCACATGCGGGCCCGACGGCGCGGCCGGATCGTCAATGTCAGCTCGGTGCTCGGCTTCCTGCCGGCGCCTTATATGGGACTCTATTCGGCATCCAAGCATGCGGTGGAGGGTCTGACCGAATCGCTGGATCACGAACTGCGCCAGTTCGGCGTTCGCGCGACGCTGGTCGAACCGTCGTTTACACGGACCAGCCTGGACGTCAATGCGCCGCAGGCCGGCGCGCCGATCGCCGAGTACGACCGCGAGCGAACGCTTGCGTCGCGCGCCGTCGCCGACAGCGTGAAAGCCGCGCCGCACCCCGACGGGGTGGTCGCCACCATCGTCGACGCAGCGCTCGGCGCATGGCGAATGCGACACACGCCGGCCGGCGAGGCGTCGCTGTTGCGCAAGTTGCGGCGCTTCATGCCGGCCGGCCCCGTCGATTCGAGCCTGCGGAAAAAATTCCGGCTCACGTGACGCTGTCGGCGACGAAACGGTTCTGATGCGATCAGCGATATCGCCATGGTCAGGTTGTGATGCTTTGGATTCGCGGTATATCTGGGTGCAGCCGTCATCACCGTCTTGAGCGTCGCCACGCTCGCGACTCGCGCTCGGCCCACGGATCGAGTGCTCAGGTTGACTTTCGTCGACAGCCACACGCATCGGGGTTTTGCAACCAAAGACGGCCGTTCACCACTGAAGGTCGACCACGGCTGCAAATTCACGCTCGCCAAGCGGCTGCCGGAATTCGGGCAGCCTGCAGCTCAAACCGCGATATGTGCCAGCCGACTGCGGATGATCTCCGTCGCCTCGCTCACGATGCGATCGACGAGTTCCTTCACGGTCGGGATATCGCGAATCAAGCCGACGACCAGGCCGCACGACCAGGCGCCCGCGTCGAGTGCGCCCTCCTTCATGATGCGCGGATACACGCCGGCGACCTCTTCGACGATATCGTCGAACCGGATATCGGCGCCGAGCGTGCGTTCCTTTTCGAGGATGCGATCGACCGCGGCATTGCGCAGCACGCGTTCGGTATTGCGCAACGGACGCATGACCAGGCGCGTGTCCAGTTCGGTCGCCGCGACCAGCGCCTGCTTCACGTTCTCGTGCACCGGCGCCTCGCGGGTCGCGATGAAGCGCGTCCCCATGTTGATGCCGTCCGCGCCCAGCGAAAGTGCCGCCACCAGCGAGCGCCCGTCCGCCATGCCGCCGGAGGCCACGAACGGAATCCTGAGCTCGTCGGCAGCGCGCGGCAGCAGGATGAAGTTCGGAATGTCGTCCTCGCCCGGATGGCCACCGCATTCGAATCCATCGACGCTCACCGCATCGCAGCCAATGGCCTCGGCCTTGAGCGCATGGCGAACCGACGTGCACTTGTGGATCACCTTGACATGCGCGTCCTTGAGCGCGGGCAGGTAGGGCTGCGGGTTGTTGCCGGCCGTTTCGACGATCTTGACGCCGCCTTCGACGATCGCCCGGATATAGCCGGGATAGTCGGGGGACGTGACGGTCGGCAGGAAGGTGAGGTTCACGCCGAACGGCTTGTCGGTCATCTCGCGGCAGCGCCGGATTTCGGCAGCCAGATCCGCCGGCGACCGCTGGGTCAGGCCGGTAATGATGCCGAGGCCGCCGGCGTTGGAGACGGCCGCCGCCAGCTCCGCGTACCCGACGTGATGCATGCCGCCCTGGATGATCGGATAGTCGATGCCGAAGAGTTCGGTGATCCTGGTTTTCATGATGTTTTCGGTTCAGGTTGAGACGAAGGCGCCTTCGCATGCCGGGAACGCGCGGCGACCGCGACGCGCGCTGCCGTACGGCCGAATCGCCGGTGCGAAACCGATGGAAACCCACGCGGCCAGGCAACGGAGGCGCCCGAGCTTCCCGGGCGCCGGCCTCGTTCGCCTTCGCGCGGCCCGGACAGCATGCGATGCCGCCCCATTTGCACGGCCGCCCGCGTCGACGATCGGGTCGCCGCCCGACGCTGGCGCCAGCGGGCACCGACAGTTTCCTCGCAGTACGGATTGCCGTACATTGGCTAAACTGACACATTACATGCGATATCCGACACACCATGCCCCGCGCCGCCATCCTTGCGTACGACGATTGCTACGCGTCCAGCCTGGGCGGGTTCGCCGACATCCTTCAGATTGCGAACGCGCATGTGCGGCGACAGCGAGGCGACGGCAATGCACAGTTCGAGTGGCGGTTCGTCTCTCCGACCGGGGCGCCCGTCATGGCAAGCAACGGGCTACAGCTGAACACGGAGCCGATCCGGCCGCACGAGCAATTCGACGTGGTCTTCATTCCCAGTGCGCACTATGCGAGCGGCAAGGCGTTCGACCAGTTGCTGGCACGACAATCCGCCGCATGCGACTGGCTGGTTTCGCAATGGCACGCCGGCGCGTACCTGGCGGCAAACTGCACCGGCACGTTCGTGCTGGCCAACACCGGCCTTCTGGACGGACGGCCCGCGACGACCACGTGGTGGCTGGCAGACGCGTTTCGCAGCCGGTTTCCCCGGGTCGACCTTCAGCTGGAACCGGTCGTCACCGAAGCGGACCGGCTGATCTGTGCGGGCGCGTCAGCGTCTTACCTGCTGCAGACCATCCATGTCATCGAGCGTTTCTCCGGGGCGGTGATTGCCGCGCAGTGCGCCAAGACGATGCTGATCGACGTCAGCCAGACGAAGCAATTGCCGTATCTCCCGTTGCTGACGGAGAAGACGCATGGCGATTCGCTGGTTCACCGCGCGCAGCATTGGCTGCAGAAGCACATGACGAAGGACGTGAAGATGTCGGCGATGGCGCAGGACCTCGGCGTGAGCGAGCGCACGATCATCCGCCGCTTCAAGGCCACGCTGAATCAGTCTCCATTGCGGTATTTGCAGAGCCTGCGCATCGAAGCCGCGCGCGCTTTGCTGGAGACCGGCGATCTCAGCCTCGAGCGGATCACGGCCCAGGTGGGGTATAGCGACACGAGCTCGTTCTGCCGACTGTTCAAGGAGAAGGTCGGACTGAGCCCGGGAGCGTATCGGGATCGCTTTCGGCCTGCGGCGGAATCGCGATGACGACCGGCCGGTAGAGGGCGGAGACCGTCCGCCTGCCAGGCGTCGCCGCCGCATCACCGCCCTTCCCCCACTCGCGATTTTCGTCTGTAGAATCAGCGTGTTAGCCGTTCACCACACGACAAAATCCTCGGCCACCGCCCCAGTGGACTCAATCCCCGCCCCGCGAGGCCCGACAGGATCGGCCGACACCCACACCCCCGAACCGGAGGGCACCATGGCGATTCACGAAGTGTTTCCCTATTTGCGCGCCAGGCGTGCGGACGACGCCATCGCGTTCTATGCGAAAGCGTTCGGCGCGCAGGAGAAATTCCGTCTCGTCGAGCCGTCGGGACGCATCGGCCACGCGGAATTGCAGCTCGGGCCATGCACGCTGATGATCTCGGACGAGTTCCCCGAATACGATATCTTCGCGCTCGACCCGGACGGCAAGGCGCCGATGTCGCTTCACCTGCACGTCGACGACGCCGACGCGACGATCGCCGCCGCGATCGCGGCCGGCGCGCAGCTGACACGCGCGATCCAGGACCAGTTCTACGGCGAGCGTTCCGGCAAGATTCGCGACCCGTTCGGCTACGATTGGCTGATCGGGCATACGATCGAAGCGGTCGAACCCGATGAAATGCAGCGGCGTTATACGGCGCTGCTGTCCGGCGATCAGCCGAAAACCTGAACGGCGCACCGCGCGCCGGCCGTTCGGGCCGCGTATCGCCGTGGCGATGTCGCGACGGCGCTGGCGATCGCCCGCGCCTAGACGCGTGGCGAACCGTCCGCCCGTTTTCATCACGGCTTACTCGACGTTGTCCGACACATCCGTCATGCGGATCATGTGCGGCCTCACGCCGTCGTCGATGGCCACCGCCTCCTTCGGATGGATCAGCGCCTCGAGCCGCGCCTTCGTCGCGATGAACTCGGGCGTATTGACCTGCGCATAGTCGCGCGGCCGTGGCACGGGCACCTCGATCAGTTCCTGCACCGCCCCCGGGTTCGCCTTCAGCACGAGAATCCGGTCTGCCAGAAAGATCGCCTCGTCGAGATCGTGCGTGATGAACAGGATCGTCACGTCGATGTTGCGCCAGATGTCGAGCAGGTGCGTCTGCATCCGCGCCCGCGTCTGCGCGTCGAGCGCGCCGAACGGCTCGTCCATCAGCAGGATGCGCGGCCGGTTCGCGAGCGCGCGGGCAATCGCCACGCGCTGCTTCATCCCGCCCGACAACTGGTGCGGATAGACATCCGCGAAACGCGTCAGCCCGACCAGATCGAGCCACTGCAGCGCTTCGCGCTCGGCCTGGCCGCTGCTGCTGCCGTTCATCCGGAGTCCGAACATCACGTTCTTCTTCACGGTGAGCCACGGAAACAGCGTATAGCCCTGGAACACCATCCCGCGATCGGCGCCCGGCCCCTGCACGGGCTTGCCGTCGAGCAGCACCTCGCCGCTCGTCTGTGCGTCGAGCCCGGCCAGGATGCGGATCAGCGTCGACTTGCCGCAGCCGGACGGGCCGATCACGCACACGAATTCGCGCCGGTAGGTACGGAAACTGATGTCGTCAAGTGCGGTGCACTCGCCCTGCGGTGTCGCGAAACGCTTGCCGACATGACGCACGTCGAGTATCACGTCGCGGGTTTTCAGGCGCGCGAAGCGCTCGCGCACTGCGTCGGACTGCATCAGGTAATCGGGAACGGCTTGCGGGTTCTGCATGATGGTCTCCGCGGAAATCGGTCGATGGGTGGGCGTCAACGGGCGTCACGCGTTCAGCGTGCGATCCCACGGAAACAGCCGGCGGCCGAGCAGCCCGAGCACGATGTCGGTGCCGAGGCCGATGATCCCGATCATCAGGATCGCCGCATACACGTTGTCGAAATGCTGGTAGCGCGCCTGCTGGCTGATGTACCAGGTGATGCCCGAGCTCGTGCCGACGAGTTCGGCGACGATCAGGTAGGTCCACGCCCAGCCGAGCAGGATGCGCTGGTCGCGATACAGGTCCGGCAGCACGCCGGGAATCACGACGTGCGTGAGCAGCTTCAGCTTCTTCGTGCCGAGTGTCATCGCGGCCTCGAACAGCCCGTACTCGAGCTTGCGCGTCGTGTTCGCGATGATCAGCACCTGCTGGAACAGCGTCCCGATCACGATGATGGCGACCTTCGGCGCATCGTAGATGCCGAGGATCGCGACCATCAGCGCGCCGAACGCCGGTGCGGGCAGGTAGCGGAAGAACTCCAGGAACGGCTCCTGCAGCCGCGCGAGCACGCTGAAGGTGCCGCAGACGATGCCGAGCGGCACGCCGATCGCGGACGAGATCACGAAGCCCCAGAAGATGATCCGGATGCTGTGCCACAGGCTCTCGTGCAGCCACACGCCGTCGCGGGATGCCGGCGGGGTCGTGAACGCCGTGTAGAACGCGCGCAGCACCTGGTGCGGCGCGGGCAGGTACACCGGGTTCGCGCGCACGCCTTCGGGCACGGCCGCGTGGGTCGCTCGCGCGTGGGCGAGTTCGTCGTCGAACACGTCGCGATCGATCTGCATGCCGGTCTGGAAATAGTCGACGCCGCCCGGATTCGTGACGCGCATTTGCGGATGCCAGATGAACGGCACATAGCTGATCAGGCACCAGACGGCGAATGGCAGCAGGAAGGACGCCACGCCGAGCGTCCATTTTCCGCGGGTCGTCAGCTCGCGGCGCACGGCAAGCCATCCGGTCGTGTTGCGGGTCATTGGCATGAAAATCTCCGTATCGTTTCAGGTGCCGGTCGCGCGCATGCCGGAGCGCCGCGCGACCGGACGTTCATTGCGATGCGCCTGCGCCGGTCGCGGCGCTCGCACGGTAGGCACGCCAGCCGCCGAAGTGCGTGATGTCCTGCGCGCCGGCCAGCGCCGCGCTTTCGCACAGGAAACCCTGGACCCGAGCGCCGTCCGCGAGCGCCAGCGTGCCGATGCCGAGCGGGCCGCCAATGCCGGCGACGAAGCTGCCGTAAGCGTCGACCGGCATCTCCCAGAGCTCGACCGCGATCGACGCGCCGCCGTCCGGCACACGCACGAGGCCCGGCTTGGCGACGCCGCCGGATGCCGCCGCGGACAGCGCGTAGAGACGATAGGCGGGCGCCGTCGTCGTCGCGGCGACGAAATGCCCGCCTCGCTGGGTGAGCTGCCCGTTGAGCGGCTCACCGCGCAGATGCGCGCCGACGACAGCCACGCGCACGACGCCGGATGACGCGCCGGGCACCGGTGCTGTTGTTGCACCCGTGTCGCCGGCGACGTCCGTCTGCAGGCCGCCACCCTCGCCGCGGCCACGTTCCTCCGCGTCACCCCACGCCTGCGCAAGATCGAGCAGCCGCGCGTCGTCGTGCGCGCGCCCGACGAACGTGATGCCGAACGGCAGCCCGGCATGCCGCCCGGTTTCGCAGCGACCGGCGGGCACCGCGATCGCCGACAGGTCGAGCAGGTTGACGAAGTTCGTGTAGTACCCAAAACGCGAATTGACGCCGATCGGGTCGGCTTCGAGTTCGCCGATGGTCGCTGTCGTCGCCGAAGTCGGCATGACGATCGCGTCCAGTCCGTCCCATGCGCGGCCGGCCTCGACGCGCAGCGTCGCGAGCGTGTCGAACGCGGCGAACGCATCGGCCGCGCTGAAGCGCGCCGCGCCACCGACGATTGCGCGAATCACCGGATGTAGCGCGTCCGGTTCCCGCGCGGCGAACGCGCCGATCGCGGCGAGCCGTTCGGCGACCCACGGGCCTTCGTACAGCAGCCGCGCGGCAGCCAGGAACGCGCTGAAATCGATCTCGACGATCCGCGCCCCGGTCGCACGCAAGCGTTCGAGCGCGGCGCACCACGCCGCGCCATACGACTCGTCACCGAAGAATTGCAGCTGATCGGCGCGCGGCGTGCCGAAGCGCAACTGCCCGAACGGTCGCGCCGGTTGCGCGCGGAGCCCGTCCGCGCCCAGCAGCGGTTGCCATACGCGTCCGTACGGATCGCCGTCGGTCACGCCGTGCGCGGCGGCGAACACCGTGCGCGCGTCGGCCGCCGACTGCGCGAACACCGACACGCAATCGAGCGACCGGCAGGCCGGCACGACACCGAGCGTGCTCAATACGCCCTTGGTCGGCTTGAGCCCGACGAGCCCGTGGAACGCGGCCGGCACGCGCCCGGAGCCGGCCGTGTCGGTACCCAGCGAGAACGACGCGACGCCGAGCGCCACGGCCACCGCCGACCCGGAGCTCGACCCGCCCGATGCATAGCGCGGATCGAGCGCATTGCGGCACGCGCCATACGGCGAGCGCTGGCCCGACAACCCGGTCGCGAACTGGTCCAGGTTGGTCTTGCCGATCGGGATCGCGCCGGCCGAGATCAGCCGCTCGACGACGGGCGCGCTGCGCGCCGGCGTGTACGCGTAGGCCGGGCAGGCTGCCGTCGTCGGGATGCCGGCGAGGTCGATGTTGTCCTTGATCGCGAACGGCACGCCGTACAGCGGCAATGACGCGAGCTCGCGCCCGGCCAGCGCGTCGGCGTAGGCCGTCATCTCGCCATGCGTCAGCGGCCGGATCCACGCATGATGCGGATCGCCCGCGGCGAAATGCGCGGCGATCGCGTCAACGAGCGCGTGCGGCGTCAGGTCGCCCGCCGCATAGCGTGCACGCAGCGCGGCGATCGAGCTGGCGCCCGGCAGGATCGAACGTTCCGTCGTGCTCATGCGACCTCCTCGGCGGCGCCCGCCTTCATCACCATCAGCCGCTGGCCGGCCACCACCGCCGCGCCCGGCGCGCAATCGATCGTCTCGATTGTGCCGTCTTCCGTCGCCGTCACCGCGACCTCCATCTTCATCGACTCGACGATCGCGACGACCTGCCCTTCGGTCACGCGCTCACCGGCTTCGACCAGCACCTTCCATACGCTGCCCGACACGTCCGCGGCAATCGCGCGCTGCGTGTCGGCGAGCGCGCCGGCCTCCCGCGCGGCATCCGCGTCGCCCTGCACCGCGTCGCCGACGTATTCGGCATGCCCAGCTACCCGCCACCGTTCGCGCTCCGCTTCGAACGCCGTTTGCTGCGATGTCTTGAACGCGGCGATCGAATCGGCCTCGTCGCGCAGGAAACGGTTGTATGCACCGAGGTCGAACACCGATTCCTCGATCTTCAGCCCGGCGCGCCCCGCGACGAAATCCGCGCGCAGTTCCGCCAGTTCCGCCTCGCTGACTTCGTAGAAGCGAATCTCGTCGAAGAAGCGCAGCAGCCACGGCTTGCCGGCTTCGAACTCGCGGGTGGTGCGGTGGCGGTTCCACATCTGGACGGTGCGGCCGACAAACTGGTACCCGCCCGGCCCCTCCATCCCGTACACGCACAGATACGCGCCGCCGATGCCGACCGCGTTCTCCGGCGTCCAGGTGCGCGCGGGGTTGTATTTCGTGGTGACGAGCCGGTGGCGCGGATCGATCGGCGTCGCGACCGGCGCACCGAGGTACACGTCGCCGAGCCCCAACACGAGATAACGCGCGTCGAACACGATGCGCTTCACGTCGTCGATGCTGGCCAGGCCGTTGATCCGCCTGATGAACTCGATATTGCTCGGGCACCACGGCGCGTCGGGCCGCACCGACTGCATGTAGCGCTCGATCGCGACCCGCGTCGACGGGTCGTCCCACGACAGCGGCAGATGCACGATGCGGTTCGGCACGCGCATGTCGGCGACTTCCGGCAGTTCGCGCTCGGCCGCCTGCAGATGCGCGAGCAGCGTGTCGAGCGGCAAGGTCCGCGCGTCGAACTGCACCTGCAGCGAACGGATGCCCGGCGTCAGGTCGAGCATGCCGGGCAGACGGTGCGCGTCGAGCCAGCACATCAGCGCATGCACGCGAAAACGCAGGTTCAGGTCGAGCACGAGCGGCCCGTATTCCACCAGCACGTTGCGGTCGCCCGAGCGCCGGTAGACGACGCCGAGGCCGCCGCCGGCCGCCGGGTCGCGATGCAGCACGCAGTCGTCCGGCACGCCGGTGGGTGCCGGACGCGCAACCACCGTGTCGGCGGAAAGCTTGGTCGACACACGGGCGCGCACGAACTGCACCGTATCGCCCGGCCGCAGTTGCCCGAGCTTCCACAACTCGTCATGCACGACCGTCACCGGACACACGAAGCCGCCGAGGCTCGGGCCGTCCGGGCCCAGGATCACCGGCATGTCGCCGGTGAAATCGACCGCGCCGATCGCGTACGCGTTGTCGTGGATGTTCGACGGATGCAGGCCGGCTTCGCCGCCGTCCGCGCGTGCCCACTGCGGCTTCGGGCCGATCAGCCGGATGCCGGTGCGGCTGGAGTTGTAATGGACCGTCCACTGCGTGCCGTACAGCATCGCGATGTCGTCCGGCGTGAAGAAATCCGGCGCACCGTGCGGGCCGTCGAGCACGCCGAGGGTCCACGCGTGCGTCAGCGCGGGGATGTCCGCGGCGGCCAGCGTGGCGCCCGCGTCGCCGCGCCCGGCTGCCGCATCCAGATGCAGCACGTCGCCCTTGCGCAGCGCCCGCCCCGCATGGCCACCGAACTGGCCGAGCGTGAAAGTCGCCTTGCTGCCGAGATAGTCGGGCACCTGCAGCCCGCCTTTCACGGCCAGGCACGCGCGCACGCCGGCGCCCGTCACGCCGCCCAGCTTCAGCACCGCGCCGGGTCGCGCACGCAGCACCTGCCAGAACGGCGCAGGTGCGCCATCGAGCGATGCCGCGAGCGGTGCGCCGCCGAGCACGAAGAGCGTGTCGGCGTTGAAGCGCAGCGTCGCGCCGACCATCGTGAATTCCAGCCCCGCCGCGTCGCGCGCGTTGCCGAGCAGCGTGTTCGCGAGCGCGAACGCGCGATCGTCCATCGGCCCGGACGGCGGCACGCCGACGTTCCAGTAGCCGACGCGCCCCGGCGCCTGCTGCACGGTGGTCTGCACGCCGCCGTCGAGCACGTCGATCGTGTGCGGCGCGAACGCGAAGCGCGACAGGAAGGCGGTCGTCGACGCGCCGCGCGCGAACGTGTCCGAACCGGCAATCGCGCGCAGATAGTCGAGGTTGGTTTCGATGCCGTACAGTTCCGTGCGCGCCAGTGCGCGCTGCAGCGCGGCCAGCGCGTCGCGGCGCGTCTCGCCATGCACGATCAGCTTCGCGAGCAGCGGATCGTAATACGCGCTGATCTCGGTGCCCGCCTCGATCCATCCGTCGACGCGCACGTCGTCCGGAAACGCAACGTGCGTCAGCAGTCCCGCGCTCGGCAGGAACTGCTTGTGCGGATCCTCCGCATAGAGCCGCACCTGGATGCTCGCGCCGCGCGGTGCAACGGCGAGCGTGTCGAGCGGCGGCAGGTCGCCCTCCGCCTGCTGGATCATCCATTCCACGAGATCGATGCCCGTCACCGCCTCGGTCACGCAATGCTCGACCTGCAGCCGCGTGTTCACCTCGAGGAAATAGAACTGGCGCGTCGTCGCGTCGAACACGAACTCGACCGTGCCGGCCGACGCATAGCCGACCGCACGGGCAAGCCGCACCGCGCTCGCGTGCAACGCGGCACGCTCTTCAGCGGTCAGGCCCGGTGCAGGCGTTTCCTCGATCACTTTCTGGTTGCGGCGCTGCACCGAGCAATCGCGCTCGCCGAGCGCGATCGCATCGCCACGGCCGTCGCCGAAGATCTGCACTTCGATGTGCCGCGCGTGCTCGACGAACTTCTCGAGATACACGCCCGCATGCGCGAAGTTCGCGGCGCCGAGCCGCACGACGGAATCGAACGCCGCTTCGAGCTGCGCGGCGTCGCGACACAGGGACATGCCGATCCCGCCGCCGCCCGCGGTGCTTTTCAGCATCACCGGATAGCCGATTGCGTCGGCTTCCGCGAGCGCCGTCCGTGCATCGTCGAGCAGGCCCGTGCCCGGCAGCAGCGCGACGCCCTGCGCGGCGGCGAGTTCGCGCGCGGTGTGCTTGAGCCCGAACGCGCGCATCTGGTCGCCGCGCGGCCCGATGAAGCGCAGGCCCGCGGCTTCGCATGCGTCGGCGAAACCGGCGTGCTCGGACAGGAAGCCGTAGCCGGGATGCACGGCTTGCGCGCCCGTCTCGCGTGCGGCGGCGAGAATCGCCGCGACGTTCAGGTAGCTGTCCGCCGCCGGCGCGGGGCCGACCCGCACGGCTTCGTCGGCGAGCGCCACATGGCGCGCATCGCGATCGGCGTCGGAGTAGATCGCGACTGACGCGATTCCGAGCCGCTTCAGCGTGCGGATCACGCGGCACGCGATTTCGCCGCGGTTCGCGACGAGGACTTTCGTGAATCTCATGTTGCCTCCCGCCGGGCCGCCCCAAGGGGCGTAGCGGGGAATTCGCGGAGCATCGCTCCGCGCCCGCGCAGCCGGCCGGCTTTGCAAAGCCGGCCGTGGACGGCAACCGCCCCCTTGGGGGGCAGCGAACAATAGTGAGCGTGGGGGTCGTTCATTCAGCCTCCCAGATCGTGAGGCGCACCGGCGTCGGGTTGTACCCGTTGCACGGATTGTTGAGCTGCGGGCAGTTCGAGATCAGCACCGTGACGTCCATCTCCGCGCGCATCTCGACGTACTTGCCCGGTGCGGAAATGCCGTCCTCGAAGGTCAGCCCGCCGAGCGGCGTGACGGGCACGTTCATGAAGAAGTTGACGTTGCCGACCAGGTCGCGCTTGGTGAGCCGCGCGCCCGCGCCGCACGTGCAGTGCGTGATCGCGTTGAGGAAGCTGTCGCGGCAGTTGTGCATGTGCCGCTTGTCGAGCGCATAGCGCACGGTGTTGCTCTCGGCCGCGCACGCGCCGCCGAGCGTGTCGTGGCGGCCGCAGGTATCGGCGACGATCGTCACCATCGGGTTGCCCCGGCTCGACAGCAGCACGCTGCCCGCGCTCAGGTACAGGTTGCGCTGGGCGCGGATGGTGTCCTGCGCGCTGTAGCGCTCCTCGGGGTCGTCGGACCGGTAGAACAGCGTGTCGACGGCCTGGTTGCCTTCGAGGTCGAGGATGCGGAAGACCTGCCCGCGCTTCAGGTCGTGCAGCCACGGTTCGCCCGCGTTCAATGTGGTGTCGTGAATGGCATCGCGCGGGTCGAGACGGCTTTCGATGATCGGCATGGCTCGGCGCTCCTTACGCAAACAGGCGATCGGTGTTGGCGAAGCCGCGCACGTTCTCGGCGCACGCGCGGCGGCACGGGTCGTCTTCGGGCGCGGCCCCGTCTGCCGGATACGCGCGGTACGCGATCAGCTTCACGGCCTTCGGCGCGTAGTCGGGGTGCGGATCGAGCGGATGCGGCGCGGTCGAGAACGCCGCCAGCGTGTTCATCTCGAAGCGCAGGTCGACGGTGCTGCCGGCCGGCGAATGTCCGGCGACGAAATCGAGCGCGCCGTCGTCGCGCGTGTCGAGCTTGCTGAAGAAATTGACGTTCGCGACGAGGTCGCGCGCCGACAGCCCGTATTTCGCGAGTTCGAGCACGAGGCTGTCCCGGCCATTGCGGATCATCGCGTTGCGATCGGCCTGGTAAGACGTCGTGCCGTACTTGTGCGCGAACAGCCGCGCATCGCCGACGCCGCCGAGTGGGTCGTGCCAGCCGAGCGTGTCGGCCGTGATCGACGCGATCACACGCCCCATGTCGGTGTACAGCGCATGGCCGCGGGTGAGATGCGCGGTGTGCTGCGCCTTCAGCGTGTCGGCCATGTTGTAGCGTTCGAGCGGATCTTCCTGGCGATGAAACACGGCGGAAAGATTCGCACCGCCGTCGACATCGACGACACGCAGCGCGAGACCGCGGCGCAGGATGCCGGACCAATGGGTTCCGGCGGGAATGAGCGTTTCCCACACGACGTGTGGCGGCGGGGCAAGGACGGCTTGGGGGCGCGGCGACATGGCGGCTCCGTGGTCGGTTGGACAAAAGGCGTGAGAGGGCGACCGAACGACATCGCGACCTCCCGGGCTTTTATCCCTCCGTGGAGCCTCGCCGTTTCCTCGAAGCGAGGAGAAGACAAGACCGGATTGCTCTCGGACCAGCCATCGCGCGGCGCGAACGCCGCACGACCGGAACCCTAGCGATCCTGAAGATGATGCAAATTGCTTCGCACCTCTCGGGCACGGAATAAGCGAGTTGCGTGCCAGCGTGCGAGGAATCGCCGTGCCACGCGGCTTTCCGGCGTGCGCGCGCTGACGGACACCGCACCGGATGCGGATCGCCGCCCTCGCGGCGGGCGTGCCGCGCACCATGCGAACGCGCGGCCGCACCGGCGCAGTGCGCGCCGAGCCGGCCTGCACGACACGACCGGTGATGGCATGGGCATTGCTCGATGCATGCACCTTCACTCGATACGCGACACCTCATGAACAAGCTCGACCTGCTCCGGCGCGCGCTGAGCGCGCTCTTCTCCGCCCGCTTCATCGAACTGCAGCGCAGGTCGCGCCGCCCCTGAGCCGCCCCGCCGCGTGCCGTTGGCACGCTTCTCGCTCGGCATGACGCCGAGAGGTGCGGCGGCGTCGCATCTTAGGGGTGCTAGGGTTCCGGTTCATCGAACGTCTGGTCCGAGAGCAGCCCGGCGCGGGTGCGTCCGATCGCGAGACCGGACGCGCACGCGCTACACGGCGGGACAAAAGCCCGGGAGATTGGCGATGGCAACGGCCGTCGCGCCTCTCCGTGGCCGCTTCATTCGTTCCGCATCCGCAGGAACCGGCCACGCGGCCGGACCGCGCACGAGCACGGTCCGTATCGACGATCCCGATCCCGGTCTCCTGGAGAAAACGATGACCCGCCCCGCCCTGGTGCTCCGCCGCCTGCTGTCCCGCCGTTCCGTCCGTCACGCCTTGGGCGCCGCCGCCGCGGCCGCCACGCTCCTCATGACGCCCGCCGCGCACGCGGCAGCGCCGCTCAAGATCGGCTACAGCGACTGGCCCGGCTGGGTCGCGTTCCAGGTCGCACTCGACAAAGGCTGGTTCAAGGAAGCCGGTGTCGACGTCGATTTCGAATGGTTCGATTACTCGGCATCGCTCGACGCGTTTTCGGCAGGCAAGCTCGACGCGGTCGCGGCGACGAACGGCGACGCGCTCGTCACGGGCTCGGCCGGCGCGAAGAACGTGATGATCCTGCTCACCGACTATTCCGCCGGCAACGACATGATCGTCGCCAAGCCGCCGCTGCGCAGCGTCGAGGCGCTGAAGGGCAAGAAGGTCGGCGTCGAACTCGGCCTCGTCGATCACCTGCTGCTCGAAACCGCGCTGCAGAAGCACGGGCTGAAGGACGGCGACGTGACGCTCGTGAATGCGAAAACCAACGAACTGCCCCAAGTGCTCGGCTCGTCGACGGACATCGCCGCGGTGGCCGCCTGGCAGCCGAACGCGGGCGAGGCGTTGAAGCGCGCACCGGGCGCACGTGCGATCTTCACGTCGGCGGACGCGCCGGGGCTGATCTACGACGCGATCACGGTCGCGCCGGCCAGCCTCGCCGCGCGCCGCGCCGACTGGGCCAAGGTGATCAAGGTCTGGTACCGCTGCGTCGCCTACATCAACGATCCGAAAACGCAGGCCGACGCGGTCCGGATCATGTCCGCACGCGTCGGGCTTGCGCCGGAGCAATACCTCCCGCTGCTGAAGGGGACGCACCTGCTCGACGAAGCCGCCGCGAAGCGCGCGTTCCGCAAGGGCGACGGGCTCGACTCGATCTACGGCTCGACGCGCAACGCGAATGCGTTCAACGTGCGCAACGGCGTATACAAGCAGTCGCAGGACATCGACGCGTATATCGATCCGCGCCTCGTGATGCCGCATTGACGGGCGCGGGGCCGGGCTTCGTGCGCCGGCCCCTCGCGCACACTCCCCCCACATCGCGGTCGCGTCAATACGCGGCCGCCGCTTGACCCTCTCTGCGCCCCCACTTCGCCGCGATTCCACGCGATTTTGCAGAGGACCTTTCCTGTGCAACGCCTTAATCGACCGCCATACGATCTCCAATAATGGCCGCTCGATCCGCCGGCCGCCGGGCCGGAAAAACGATAAAAACTCCTATGCATTCCTACAAGATGAACCAGCACGCCAGCACTCGACTCGCGGGGACCGCCATTGCCACCTGCCTGACCGCCCTCGCGTCAGGCGGAGTACACGCACAGAGCAGCGTGACGCTGTACGGCCTGATCGACACGTCGATCACCTACGCGACCAACCAGCGCACGCACGGCGCCGGCTCGCCGGGCAGCGGTGCCGTCGCGATAACGAGCGGCGCACTGAACGCGTCGCGCTGGGGGCTGCGCGGCCGCGAGGATCTGGGCGGCGGGACGGCCGCGGTCTTCACGCTCGAGAACGGCTTCTCGGGCACCACCGGCGCACTGTCGCAGAAAGGCGTCGACCTGTTCGGCCGCCAGGCATGGATCGGCCTGAGCTCGAAAACGGCCGGCACGCTCACGTTCGGCCGCCAGTACGACCTGATCCTCGATTTCGTGACGCCGCTCGGCGCGTCCGGCCCCGGCTGGGGCGGCAACCTCGCGGTGCATCCGTACGACAACGACGATTCGAACCGCAACCTCCGCATCAACCACGCGGTGAAGTACACGAGCCCGACGTACCGCGGGCTGACGTTCGGCGCGATGTTCGGGTTCTCGAACACGGCCGGACAGTTCTCCAATAACGCGGCATGGAGCGCGGGCGTGTCGTACGCGAACGGGCCGCTGAAGCTCGGCGCCGGCTACCTGAAGATCAGCCGCGACCGCAATGCGCCGAACCCGAACGGCGCGCTCAGCACGGTCGACGGCTCGGCGACGATCACCGGCGGCAACCAGCAGATCTGGGCCGCGGCCGGCCGCTATGCATTCGGGCCGCATTCGGTCGGCGCCGCGTGGTCGCACTCGACCACCGACGGCGTGACGGGCGTGCTCCAGGGCGGCGGCATCGCGCCGCTGAAGGGCGAATCGCTGGTGTTCGACAACTTCTCGATCGACGGGCGCTACGTCGTCACGCGGGCGTTGAGCCTCTCGGCCGCCTACACGTACACGATGGGCCGCTTCGACACGCGCACCGGCCAGACGCGCCCGAAATGGAACCAGGTCGTGGCGCAGGCCGACTATGCGCTGTCGAAGCGCACCGATGCGTATCTCGAAGGCGTCTACC
Source organism: Burkholderia sp. AU31652 (assembly GCF_002223155.1). Taxonomy (NCBI): domain Bacteria; kingdom Pseudomonadati; phylum Pseudomonadota; class Betaproteobacteria; order Burkholderiales; family Burkholderiaceae; genus Burkholderia; species Burkholderia sp. AU31652. The sequence goes on from NZ_NKFG01000005.1 coordinate 1,743,036, forward strand.
AGAGCGTGAGCGGCGGCAACGGCCATCCCGCATTCAACGCGACCGTCTGGACGCTGACGCCGTCGGCGAACAGCAACCAGGTCGTCGTCGCACTGGGGCTGCGGCACAAGTTCTGACGATGCAAGACGGAGCGGTGCAGCGCAACGCAACGCAACGCGGCTGCGCCGACGGACGTATCAGGCAAGCGTGCCAGCACCGCCCGATCGTCATGCCCCGAACCGAAAAGGCCGCGCCCGTGCGCGGTCTTTTCACTGTGACGGCGCCCGCACGGCAGCAAGAATGCCGCCCGGACTGTCGCATCGGCGCAAAAAAATGCGGAGAAACTGGTCACGCTGTGACATTTTTCCTAATCTGTTTGCAGCGACGCCGAGATTTGGCGTTCCGGTCGCGACACTCTTTCATATGGCGCACCACCGGCTTACGAACGTGCTTCACGTCGTGCGTGCCGGGCCTTTCGCGCCATGCCGGCCGGATACGGGCGTGCCGGTCGCACGCCCCACGCGTTCAACGCAGTCAACCGCTGGAGACGAACGATGAGCAAAACGAACCGATTTGCGGTCCTGGCAACCTTCGCGCTGCTGGCCGGTTGCCACCATGCGGCGAAGACGCCCGAGAATGCCGGCACGGCGCCGACACCCTCGAGCGAAGCCGTCGCAACGGTGACGGCCGACGATCTCGATAATCCGAACAGCCCGCTCGCGAAGCGCAGCATCTACTTCGATTTCGACCAGTACTCCGTCAAGCCCGAATTCCAGTCGCTGCTGCAGGCGCATGCCGACTACCTGCGCAGCCATCCGGCGCGGCACGTGCTGATCCAGGGCAACACCGACGAACGCGGCACGTCCGAATACAACCTCGCGCTCGGCCAACGCCGCTCGCAGGCCGTGATGAGCGGGCTCGAAACGCTCGGTGTGCCGGCCACGCAACTCGAGGCGGTCAGCCTCGGCAAGGAAAAGCCGGTTGCGCTCGGCCACGACGAGGATTCCTGGGCGCAGAATCGCCGCGCCGATCTCGTCTATCGTTGATTGCGGGCCGCCGCGACGGCGGCCTCCGCTTCAGGCACAGCATGGCAGCCCGCAGGCCGCAGAAGCGGCTGCGCGGCGCCGCCTGATTCGTACGATGCGCGCAAGCGATCGACACGCAGGCGACCGATCACATACCGCTTCGCGTTCAACGCCGACGTTCGAGCCGGCGATGCAGCCAGTGCGACATCAGCGCCGACGCCACGATCGCATTGAGCGTGGCGCCCGCCGTGAGGGAGCGGGACGTGTCGCTCTTCGCCAGGCCATTCACGATTTCGACGAAGCCGAGCGCCGCGCCAGCACCGACCACCATCCCCAGCAGCACGAACCAGCGCCGCCGGATTCGCGTGCCGATCGCACCCATGATGCCGCCTGCCACGGCCGCCGGCAGGAAAAAGCCCAGCAGGAACGACCCGAAGAAGATGATCGGCACCATGCCGGCGCTGACATTGAGTCGCTCCCACGACGGGCCGTCGAGCAACGACCCCATGACCAGCGTCACGGCCGGCCAGACGAGCGAGGTGACCAGCGGGCCGCCGACGGCAAACGACACGCAGCCGAGCACGACGGAATGGGACGGACGCGACGTCGGACGTTCAACGGTGGCACTCATGTTTTTGTCGTCGGAATCGGAATGGCGGCGTGCCGGAGTGTACCAAGGCGTCGCGCGACGGCGCCGATCCAGCCCTTTCTCGCTCGATCATCGACAAAAAATCATGGAATAAGCGGCCCGCCCGAAACGTTTCATGTTCCGTCAGCACGCAGACGCGCGGTTCAAGCGAACCGGCCTTTCCAGCGTCCCGCGCGTGGCAAGGAGGCGGACATGAAATCGGCAAGGTGGGCCGCGGCGCTGATCGCCGCGCTGGTGCTCGTGCTGTCGGCGGGATGCATGTCATCGGGGAGTGGCCCTGCGCAGGGACCGGGCATGAGCCGGTATGGCGGTAGCGGCTCGGGAGGCAGCGGAGGCGGAGGCGGCAGCGGCTACTGAAGCGCCGCCGAAAAAAATCGGACGACGCGTCGCGCGCGAGCACCGGAAACCGGCTGACTCCCGCGCGACGCCCCGCCCTGCGGCACGACTTAACGCATGGCCTTCACGTCGGCCGGCGTGACGCTCGCGGGCTGGCCGCCCCACGTCGCACGCAGGTAGTTCGCGAGCTGCGCGAGTTCGTCGTCGCTCAGCGTGTGCGCGAAACCGGGCATCGGCTGCAGGTTCTCGAACCCGGCAAACTTCTGCTCGCCGATGCCGTCGAGCATCGCGACCAGCAGGTTGCGCGGGTCGCCCTGGCGCACCGTCGAATTGCCGTTCATCGGCACCGCCACGTGCGGCTTGCCTTCACCGTTGAAGCCGTGGCAACCCGCGCAGACCGCGAGATACACCGAGCGGCCGGCCGCGAGCTGCGCGGCGTCGGCCGACACCGGCTTCACCGGTTGCGGCGCGGGCGGCGTATCGCCCAGCAGGTACACGGACAGCGAGCGCAGGTCGTCCTTCGTCATGGTCTGGGTGCTCAGGTGCACGACCGGGTACATCTCGCCGAACGCCGAGCCTTGCGGCGCGATGCCGACGCCGAAGAACGTCTGCAGGTCGGCGCCCGTCCAGCCGCGCGCGGCGAGGCCGGCCGGCGTGATGTCGGGCGCGGCCACGCGGCCGAGCGCGGCGCCGGCGAACGGCTTCGCGCTGTCGAGCTGGCCCGTGAACGCGCGCGGCGTATGGCATTCCGCGCAATGGCCGAGCGCACCCGCCAGATAGCGGCCGCGCTGCCAGTCGGCGGACTGGCCGGTCGACGCATCGGGCAGGCTGTCCTTCAGGAACACCATGTCCCAGAAGACCATCCCGAAACGCAGGTTGTACGGGAACTTCAGCTCGTGCTCGCGGTTTTCCAGGGCGACCGGCTTGACGGTCTTCAGGTACGCGTACATCGCGTCGGAATCGGCGCGCGTGAGCTGACGGTACGACGTGTACGGCATCGACGGATACAGGCGCTTGCCCGGCGCCTTGCCGTCATGCAGCGCGGCGTAGAAATCGTCCGCGCTCCAGCTGCCGATCCCGTGATCCTTGTCGGGCGTGATGTTCGAGCCGTAGAACGTGCCGAACGGCGATTCGAGGGGCGCGCCGCCGGCGAACGGTGCGCCGTCCTTCGCGGTGTGGCACGCCGCGCAGTCTGCGGCCTTGACGAGGTAGCGGCCGCGCGCGATCGGGTCGGCACCCGGTGCGCCGGAAGCCGCGTTCGAGGCCGGTGCGTCGTGGCCGCCGCATGCGGCGAGCAGCAGCGCGCAGGCGGCCGCGAGCGCGGGCAAGCCCGCAGCCCGCGCGACACGATGAGCGAATGTGCGTTTCATGCGGCGTCCTTCACGAGTCCCGGCGTCGTCAGCACCACGTCCTTGACGGCTTCGTAGTAGCGGACATAGCCCGTGCAGCGGCAGAGGTGCGCATCGAGCGCCTCGGTGATCGTGCGCTCGACGTCGGCCTTCGCGATCGGCTCGCGCTTCAGGCGTTCGATCAGCACGGTCGCCGCGTTGACGAAGCCCGGCGTGCAGTAGCCGCACTGGAAGCTGAAGTGCTCGAGGAACTTCTGCTGGATCGGCGACAGCTCGACCACTTCGCCCGCTTCGTTGCGCTTCGCGTGGCCTTCGATCGTGCGGATCGAGCGGCCGTGGAAGAAGTGCGCGCCGGTGATGCAGGTGCGCATTTCCTCGCTCGTGCCGTCCGGCTTGTCGACGATCACGACGCACGCGTGGCAGATGCCCTGCCCGCAGCCGAGCCGCGAACCGGTGAGGCCCGCGTATTCGTGCAGGAACTCGATCATCATCAGCCCTTCCGGCACCTGCATCGGGCCGACGGACTTGCCGTTGATATTGATCGACAGCGGTTTCGACTGGAACCGGACGAGCGGACGCTCGACGGCAGCCGGTGCCGAAGCCGGCACGGCCGCGGCCGGGGCCGATGCCGGTGCGGCCGAAGCCGCGCTCGGCGCGGAAGCGCCGGTCGCAGCGGCGCTGGCGCTCGCGGCCGTAGCCGCGGTTTGGGCGGTCGTCATGCGAGCACCTCCTGAATCTTTTGCGGGGTCACCGGCAGGTCGGTGAAACGATGGCCGATCGCGTGCGCGATGCCGTTCACGATCGCGCCGACGACGGGAATCATCACCACTTCGGCGACGCCCTTCGGCGGATCGGTCTCGGACAGCGGCGGCAGCACGTCGCCCGTCTGCGTCCACACGGCGACGTCGGACGCGCGCGGCAGCTGGTAGCGGTTGAAGTTCCACGTGCCGTTGCCGGGGCCGTCTTCATAGAGCGGCAGGTACTCGTGCAGCGCGTGGCCGATCCCCATCGCGAGACCACCCTGCAACTGGCCCGACACGAGCTGCGGCGAAATCTGGTTGCCGCATTCCATGATCGAGTGGTGCGTGAGCAGCTCGACCTTGCCGGTCGCTTCGTGCACGGCCAGCTCGACCAGCGTGCCGACTGCCGTGTAGTACGTGACGGCCGCGTTGTTGCGGCTCGTCGGCGGAATGAACACGCGCTTGCGATCCAGCACGCAGTAGCCGTTCGCGGTCGGCGCCAGCGTGCCGCGCATCGTGGTCGCGCCGGCCGGTGCGGCGGTGCCGGGCACCGGGCCGTTGTCGCCCGTCTTCGGCGCGCCGACACGCAGCGACAGCCCGTCGATCGGCAGGCGCTCGACCGTCCCGCCCACTTCGAATTCGGCGTCGGTCCACTGCCAGCGGTTGAACACGTGCACGACGGCGCCGGTCGGCAGGCCGAGCGCATGGGCCTGCTTCGCGAGCTGCTCGAACGACAGCGGCTCGAGGCCGTCGGCGGTCAGCTTGCCGTCGACCCAGCGCGCGTCCTCGATGCGGATCGTGTACGGCGCGGCCTGGCCGCCGCCGAGGCCGCGCGTCCAGATCGACATCGCCGCCGGCCACAGGCCGTAGCGGAACACCGCGCGCGCGGCTTCGCGCGTGCTGTGCGTGAAGTAGTACGCGGAGTTCGTCGCGCTCGACGGCGACGCATAGCTCGGCGACCAGCGCGGGTTCGCGCTCAGGCGATCCTGGTCGGCCTGCGACATGAGGTACGGATCGCCGCTGGTCTCGACCGGCAGGTCCGGCCATTCGGTCACGGCCACGCGCACGTCAGTTGCCGGACGGCCCAGCCATTTCGCGACCGCGACGGCCTGCGACGTCGACATCCCGGTGCCGATCTCGGCCGCCGTGTGCTGCAGCGAGACCTTGCCGTTCTCGTCGAATTCGACCTTCGCGAACGACGCTTCCGCGCCCGTGCCGAAATCCTTCTGCACGCACGCGAAGCCGACGCCGTAGCGCTTGCCCGGATGCGCGGCCTCGTATTCGGCCTTGCGCGCGGCGCGGCGCGTCCACAGCGGATGCTGCTTCGAGCGCTCGAGCACCTCGTCGACGCGCAGCGCGCCGGCGGGAATCGCCCCCTGCGTGTTCTTCATCCCCGAGCGCAGCGCGTTGCGCAGGCGGAAATCGATCGGGTCGATGTTCAGCTGCGCGGCGATCTCGTCGACCGCCATCTCGGTCGCCGCCATGCTCTGCAGCGTGCCGTAGCCGCGTGCGGAACCGGCATCGATCGCGCGCGACGCGATCGCGACCGCGGCCAGGTCGCTCTTCGGGAAGTAATAGATCGATTGCGCGGCCGTCGCGCCCACCATCGCCACCGACGGCGAGAAGTTCGAGCGCCCGCCGCCGTTCGCCTCGAAGTCGCCCTTGAACGACTGCAGCAGGCCCGTGTTGCGGTCCACCGCGATCCGGTAGTGCATCTTGAACGCGTGCCGCTTCAGCGACGTCTGGAACTGCTCGTAGCGGTCGTTCGCGAAACGCACCGGGCGGCCGTCCGCGTACAGCGCGCAGACGAGGCCGTAGAACGGCACGTTGAAGTGATCCTTGGAACCGTAGCCGACCGTGTAGCACGGATGCACGAACAGCTTCTTCACCGGGAAGCGGCACTTCGCGACCATCGCGGCCGCGTTCTCCGCCACTTCGAGCGGCGACTGGGTCGGCACGACGAGATGCAGCGACTGCGTCGCAGTGTCGTACCAGCAGTTCGCGTTGTCCGGTTCGAGCGCGGACGTGTCGACCGACTGCGTGTTGTACTCGCGGTCGAACACGAGCCAGTCGGCTGACGGATGGTCGAGCTCGCTGGCGATCTGCCCGGCGAGGAACATGCCCTGCTCGTCGAGCTTGCCGTGCTCCTTGCCGTCCGGCCACACCGGCAGGTGCTTGCGCATCATGCTCGGGAAGATCGGCGCGTCCTTCAGGCTCGAATAGACGTCGTCGTCATAGGCCGTCTTGCCGCCCACGCGCACGTAGCGGAAGGTGCCCCACGGATCGCGCTCGAGCGGGCCCGTGACCGCGCCGTAGCGGATCACGTCGTCGCGGAACTTGAGCGCGTTCTTCGCGAAGCGGAAGCGCGCGAAGTCGTGATAGATGAGGATCGCGACCGCATGGCCGAGATACGCGGGCGTCTTGCCGGCCGGCAGCAGCATGTCGTCGCCGTAGAACGTCGGGAACGCGACGCCGTCGCGCACGAGATCGTCGGCCGTGACCACGCGGTCCGGCTTCAGGTCGTCGCCGAGCAGCGACAGGTCGAAGCCTTCGTAGGTGCGGTCGGCCTGCGTGACGCGCAGGATCAGCGCATGCGACTGCTGCTGCGGCCAGTGCGGCATGTCGGCAGCGCGCACGTCCCGGGCGAACACTTTCGAGCCGGTGACCTTCGCGATGCCGTCGATGCGGAATTGGGGGATGCCGGTGACGCTATCCCATTTGACGGGGGTGAGGAGTTTTTCTTCGAAGAGCGCCGCGAATGCGCGGCTGCCCAGGGGCGCGACATACACCGCGACACCCGCCAGCACGCTGGCTTTCAGAAAACCCCGCCGTGACAGGCCGTGGTTTTTCATTGGGGGAACCTCCTGATGCGGCTCGGACGGCGATCGGGTGTCGCGACGTTCGGAGCGGCGCGCATTCTGGCATTGTTTTAGATATATCGCCTATAGTATTTCTCGCATGAAATACTTATTGAATTTCTTATAACGGTATTCAGCCGGGCTGCGGCAGCCGGTCGCGGGTAGCAATTCGACCGCGTCGCGCGCCCGTTTGCAGCGGCCCGCCGTGCACGGTGACCGGTCTCCTGCGGGTCGCCGAGCTGCATTCCGTTCGCCACGATGCTGCCCCGGCGCCGGCGAATGCGCAAGCCATTCGCGGGCGTGGTTTACGACGAGTGGCCGGCGCGGCGAGCGGTGCCGCTGGCCTCCCCGGGCATCCACCCGGGCTATCCGCGCCGCCCGTGTTTCATGGTAATGTCGTGCGCATCCGGCCTGGCCGGGCGCCCGCCATGTGCCGTGCGGGCGCCGCCAGCCATCGCGACATCACGCGACATCGTGTCGAGGTTAACAACCATGGCAGTCAGGGCATCTCTCCTGCACTCCGTTCTCGCCACTCCCCCCTCCGGCAACCACCGTGTGACGGCCGCGCTGCGCCCGTCGATGCTCGTTACGCTGTTCGAAGACGTCCGACCGATGGCGCTCTCCGGGCTCGCGAGCGGCTTCGTCGCGGCCGTCGCGCTGATCCGGCTGCAGCAGCTGTGGTGCCTCGCGTGGCTGATCGCCGACGTCGGCCTCCTCATCACGCGGCTCTCGATCGCGCGCGCGTACACCGTTCAACGCAACGCCGGCGACGACCGTGCCGAATACTGGGCGTTGCGCTATGCGCCCGTGTCGCTCGTCGCGTGCTTCGTGCTCGGCCTCGGCGTGATGGGCTGCGTGCAGGCCGTCGACGTCGAGCTCGGCACGCTGTCGGTGATGGTCGCGGGCGGCGTGTTCGGCGGAATCGCGTCGCGCAATTCGGCGCTGCCGCGGCTCGCGATGATGCAGGTCGCGCTCGGCGTGCTGCCGATCGGCGTCGGTGCGCTGCTGGCCCACCGGTCGGGCGCGTGGCTGCTGCTGCCGCCGCTCGCGATCTATCTCGCCGCGATGCGCACGGTCGTCCAGCGTCACTATCGCGTGCTCGTCGCGCTGATCGCCGCGCGCCAGCGCAACGCCGAACTCGTCGCGCGCTTCGACGCCGCGCTCACTTACATGCCGCACGGCCTGTGCATGATCGACGGCGAGCGCCGCGTGATCGTCGCGAACCGGCGCACCGCGCAACTGTTCGGCTCGCCGCGCGAAATCATGCTCGATACGCCGTTGCCCGCCGTCGTCGCGGCGCTCGGCGCGAACGACGCGACCGATCCCGGCGGCGCCATTCTCGCCGCGCAGTGCGAACTCTGGCTGGCCTGCGACGAACCCGCGCCGCTCGACGTCGTGCTCGCCGACGGCCGCCAGCTCGAACTGACGCGCCACCGCGTGCCCGACGGCAACGCGGTGATCATCGTCGAGGATGTCACCGCGCGGCGCCGGACCGAGCAGCACATCCGGCATCTCGCGCGGCACGATGCGCTGACGGGCTTGCCGAACCGTCATGAACTGCATGCCGAGCTCAAGCGGATGCTCGCGCGCCGGCCGCGTGCGCCGGGCCCCGCGCTCGCCGTCATGTATCTCGACCTCGACGGCTTCAAGGCGATCAACGACCGGTTCGGTCACCAGGCCGGTGACGACGTGCTCACGCAGGTCGCCGTGCGGCTCGGCAAGACGCTGTCGTCCGGCGAGTTGGCGGCCCGCATCGGCGGCGACGAGTTCGTGGTCGCGATCGACGATACGACGATGCACACGTGCTCGCTCCTCGCCGCGCGCATCATCCGGCAGATCTCGGCGCCGTACACGCTGTCGATCGGCGAGACCGTGAGCCTCGGGATCAGCATCGGCATCGCGCTCGACGACGGGCACGGCTCTCCCGACGAACTGATCCGGCAGGCCGACAGCGCGCTGTACGACGCGAAGTCCGCAGGCAAGGGCATCTATCGTTTCTATTCGAGCGGCAGCAGCCGGGTCACGCCGGTCACCGCGAGCTGACCCGGCTGCGCCACCCGCTTTCCCCCGCCTCCGCCTCCTCCCGACGATTCAATTCCGCAACGCTTTGCGTGGCCGCACGTGTCGTCGCGCGTTCGCGTGTCACGTGACGTGTTCCGTAACATCGCCGCCCGCCACCCGTCACGTTGGCTGCAGAAGCCGGCACGATCGACGCAGCGCAAGGCGTTTCAAGCCTGGCACTCTTATTGCTCCCTGTCAGGGAAACAGGTTGTCAGGGAGACCCAACATGAATACCGTCGAAGTCCTCAGTCGCAGCGAAACCATCGACGCACTGGACGTGATCGACGGCGAATCGCTGATCCGCCGGCTCGTGTCCGAAAGCCGCATGCCGGCCGCCCGCGAGGCCCGATGCGTCGACAATCCGCCGCTGACGCTGTACGGCGCATTTCGCCAGGGCATCGCCGATCACGGCGCACGCCGCGGGAATCCGTATCGCGCCGGCAGCCGTTTCTGGGCGCTGTGGGAAGAAGGACGTCTCGAAGCTGAAACATCGGGCCGGTAACGCGGTTGCGCGCGCCGGCCCTGTCGCGGCAAGGGGCCGGCGCGAAACATCCCGCCCGAATGCAGCCGGCCGACCTGCCGGCATGCGTTCATCGCTGCAACATCGCACGGGGCCTCGCGTATCGGCTGTGCAACGCGCCGTACCCATGATCCATGCGCGTGCCGGTTGATGGTGTTCGGCGTTGCACGCGTCGGGCCCGGCGCGCGGCGGTCGTTTCCCGATAAGATGGCGAATTCCGTTCATCGAACGATGCCGCCATGACCGCCTCTTCCTCGCACCGCAATCCCATCCACTGCGAAATCGATCTCGACGCACAAGGCAAGCACGCGGGCTACCTGCGGCTGCCGCATTCCGTCCACCGCTCGGCGTACGGCTGGCTGCCGATCCCGATCGCGTCGATCCGCAACGGCGACGGCCCGGTCGCGCTCGTGATGGCCGGCAATCACGGCGACGAGTACGAAGGCCAGATCATCGTGTCGCAACTGATGCGCGAGATCGAGCCCGAGATGGTCAGCGGGCAGCTGATCCTGCTGCCGATGGCGAATTTCCCGGCGGCGGATGCCGGCCTGCGCGTGTCGCCGCTCGACGAAGGCAACCTGAACCGCAGTTTCCCCGGTGATCCGACCGGCACGCCGACGCAGATGATCGCCCACTACATCGAGCACGCGCTTCTGTCGCGCGCGGAGTATCTGGTCGACCTGCACTCGGGCGGCAGCTCGCTGCTGTACCAGGGCGGCAACATGCTCGCGATCGATCCGCTCGACGCCGACGAAGCCGCGAAGCTCAACGGGCTGCTGGTCGCGTTCGGGCTGGACAATGCGCTGCTGCACGCGCCGAATCCCGTGCATTCGGCGTCGGCCGCGCGCCGGCAGGGCGCGATCTCGATCGTGACCGAACTCGGTGGCGCGGGCATGGCCGATCCGTCGCTGATCCGGATGGGCCGCCACGGGCTGCTGCACTACCTCGGCCATATCGGCCTGCTGCACGGCGCGCTCGTGCCCGATGCGCCACCCACCGTCACGCGCTTCATGCGCGTCGACGGCGAGCGCCACTTCGTCTACGCGTACGAGCGCGGGCTGTACGAGCCGCTCGTCGAACTCGGCGACCAGGTGAAGGCCGGGCAGCCGGCCGCGTGGGTGCATTTCCCCGATACGCCGCTGCGCGAGCCGGTGCTGCACCGCTTCAAGGGCGACGGCGAAGTGGTGTGCAAGCGCGTGCCCGCGCAGGTGCAGCGCGGCGATTGCCTGTTTCAGCTGGCGGAGTTGTCGGCGCCGCCGAGCATCGGCCAGACGGCCTAAATCCGGACCTGCGGTGCCGCCAGGCTGGTCCGCGATACGCGAGACATCTCTTATACGTACAAGGGCCGGTCGACTGTCGTTCGCGATATCACCGGCGATTTCTGTCCGGCCTGCGGGGAATCGGTGCTGGATCTCGACGAGGCGACCCGTCTCGGCGAAGCGATCACCGAATTCAACAAGCAGGTGAACGCCACCCTCGTCGACCCGCAGTACATCGCGAAGGTGCGCAAGAAGCTGAAGCTGGACCAGCGCGAGGCGGCCGAGCTCTTCGGCGGCGGCGTCAATGCGTTCTCCCGTTACGAGACAGGCAAGACGAATCCGCCGCTTGCCCTCGTGAAATTGCTGAAGCTCCTGGATCGTCACCCCGATCTGCTCGCCGAAGTTCGCGCGGCATAGGCGCTCGCGCTTCAGGATCGCGCATGCGTCCGGCACACGCCTCGACGCATGCGCGATCCCCCGTCACCCCACCCCACTCCCGCTGCAAGCCTTCTGACGCTTCCCGCGAAATCCTTATCGAAATTGCTTCGTTCGCCTTTGCCGGCCGCGCCGCTAACGTGTTCAAAACGGCGGCGGCCCGCCACCCGCATCCCAGCAGGACACGCACCGGCCGCCGCCATCACGACAACCGCGTCGCGATAACGGAACAGACCGGACGGGCCGCGTGCCCGCACCCCGCCAGGAACGTCCGCATCGCGCGCCCTTCGCGATGCCCATGGCCACGACCGACCGCATCATCGACACGACGCCGCTCGACGTCCGCGCGCAACCGCTGATCGACGCGCTGATCGACGAGTATTCGACCCGTTACCACGCGTATCGGCCCGACAGCCACGCGTCCGCCCGCGAAGAACTCGCACGCTACCCGGCCGAAGTGTTCGCGCCGCCCGAAGGCGCGTTCGTGCTGCTGCTGCGCGACGGCGAAACGATCGGCGGCGGCGCGTTCAAGCGCTACGACGCGCAGACCGCCGAGCTCAAACGCATCTGGACCCGCTCGGACCTGCGCCGCCAGGGCCTCGCCCGCGTGATCGTCGACGCGCTCGAACTGCGCGCCGCGCAGCAAGGCTATCGCCGCATCTACCTGACCACCGGTTTTCGCCAGCCCGAAGCATGGGCGCTGTACGACCGCACCGGCTATACGCGGCTGTTCGATGCGTCGATCGACCCCGAAGCGTATTTCCACCTGCGGTTCGGCAAGGATCTCGCCGATCCGTCGCGCACGTCGACGCTGGCCGACCTGTGGGCGCCCGTGCCCGAACCGGTGCTGTCGCGCTGACCGCGACGGCCCCCGCTTCCCTCCGATTTCCGCTTGCCACCCCAGGACGCTTTCATGCAACGAGCCGTACCGCTTTCTTCCCGTGCCGTGCGCACGCTGGCCGCCGCGCTGATCGGCCTGACCGCGTTCGCCGCAGCCGCGGCCGCCGCCACGTTCGACCTGAGCCCCGAGCAGCGCGGCCGCCCGCGCGGCGTGGCCGATGCGGCCGTCGAGCGCGCGGTGCCCGCGTCGTTCAAGTTCGCCGAACCCGGCACGCTGACGATCGGCGTTGCGCCGAGCCTGCCGCCGATCAGCTCGTATGCGACCGACGCGCGCACGGTGATCGGCTTCGACGCCGACGTCGGCCAGCTCGTGTCCGACAGCCTCGGCCGCAAGCTGAAGATCGTCGCGCTCGCGTGGGCCGACTGGCCGCTCGCCCTCGAATCCGGGAAAGTCGACGCGGTGATCTCGAACGTCACCGTCACCGAGGAGCGCAAGCAGAAGTTCGATTTCTCGACCTACCGCAAGGATCAGGTCGGCTTCTACGTGCGCAACGACAGCAAGATCCAGGCGATCCGCGAGCCGAAGGACGTCGCGGGGCTGCGCGTCGTGACCGACGCCGGCACCAACCAGGAAAAGATCCTGCTCGCGTGGGATCGCGAGAACGTCGCGCACGGGCTGAAACCCGTGCAGATCCAGTACTACGACGACCAGGCGATGCGCATCGTCGCCGTGCAGTCGGGCCGCGCCGATGCGGTGTTCAGCGTGAACTCGGTGCTCGCGTACCAGAGCGCGCAGCAAGGCAAGACGCGCCTCGTCGGCGCGATCAGCGGCGGCTGGCCGCGTACGGCCGACATCGCGATCGCGACGCGCCGCGGCAGCGGGCTCGCCGATCCGCTGACCGTCGCGCTGAACGGGCTGATCAAGAACGGCCGCTACCAGCAGGTGCTCGACCGCTGGAACCTCGCCTCGGAAGCGATCGACCAGTCGCGCACGAATCCGCCGGGGCTGCCGAAGAGCTGAACGCCGCGCACGCTCACCGTCCCTTCACGCTTACGCCACGCTCACGCAGGAACGCCGCCCACCATGTCTTATTCGCTTTCGTTGCTGGACAAGAGTCCGATCGCCGACGGCGCAAACGCCGCCGACGCGCTGCGCTTCACCACGACGCTCGCGCAGCGCGCCGAACAGCTCGGCTACGAGCGCTTCTGGGTCGCCGAACATCACGGCACGCCGGCCTTTGCAAGCTCGGCGCCGGAGATCGTCGTCGCGCACCTGCTCGCGCACACGTCGCGCATCCGCGTCGGCTCGGGCGGCGTGATGCTGCAGCACTACAGCCCGTTCAAGGTCGCCGAGACCTTCAAGGTGCTGGCCGCGCTCGCGCCGGGTCGCGTCGATCTCGGCATCGGCAAGGCGCCCGGCGGGTTGCCGCTGACCACGCGCGCGCTGCAGTGGTTCCACGACAAGGCGCGCAAGCCGGACTTCGCGGGCCAGCTTGCGGAGCTCGACGCGTTTCTCGGCTGGGGCGTCGCCGAGGATCACCCGCTCGCCGGTGCCGTCGCGCTGCCCATGCCGCCGCAGGCGCCCGAACGCATCCTGCTCGGCGGCTCGCCGGACAGCGGCGCGCTCGCCGCGCGCAACGGCTGGCGCTTCTGCTATGCGGGGCACTTCAACGGCGACGACGCGAACCTCGAACGCTCGCTCGACGCGTACCGCAGCGCGGGCGGCACCCGGCCGCTGGTCGCGCTGTACGCGGTGGCCGCGCCCACGCGCGACGCGGCCGAGCAGCTGATCGGGCCGCTGAAGATCTTCAAGCTGCAGTTCGCGGGCGGCCAGAGTTTCAATCTCGCCAGCGCGCAGGCGGCCGCCGAATTCGCGCGGCAGAGCGGCGCGTCCGACTACCGGATCGACGAGTTGCGCCCGACGGTGCTGGCCGATACGCCCGAGCGCATCCACCGCGCGCTCGATGCGCTGAGCCGGCGGCTCGACGTCGATGCGTTCGTGATCGATTCGCCGGTGACCGACTACGCGGCGCGGCTCGCATCGGCCGAATGGCTCGGCGGCGCGCTGTCGGCCACGCCGTTGCAGGCGGCCCTCGCGGCCGACCGCTCCCTCTCCCCTGACCAGAACATGTGACGCTCCCATGACGACCCGACGATCGATTCCCTTCGGCCTGATGCTGCAAGGCGCAGGCAGCCACATGAACGCATGGCGGCACCCGAGCAACCCGCCGGACGCGAGCATCAACCTCGACTTCGCGATCGGCATCGCGCGCAAGGCGGAAGCCGCCGGCATCGCGTTCGCGTTCGTCGCGGACGGCCTCTACATCAACGAGAAGTCGATCCCGCACTTCCTGAACCGCTTCGAGCCGCTCACCGTGCTGTCGGCGCTCGCGGTCGCGACGAAGAAGATCGGGCTCGCGGGCACGATCTCGACGTCGTACAGCGAGCCGTTCACGGTCGCGCGCCAGCTCGCGTCGCTCGACGCGATCAGCGGCGGGCGCGCGGGCTGGAACGTCGTGACGACGCCGCTCGAAGGCACCGCGAAGAATTTCGGCAAGGCGCATCCCGATCACGAACTGCGCTACGAGATCGCCGACGAATACCTCGACGTCGTGCAGGGCCTGTGGGACAGCTGGGACGACGACGCCTTCGTGCGCGACCGCGCAACGGGCCGCTTCTTCGACCGCGACAAGCTCCACACGCTCGACCACCACGGCCGCTTCTTCCAGGTCGCGGGCCCGCTCAACATCCAGCGCTCGCCGCAGGGGCAGCCGGTGATCTTCCAGGCCGGTTCGTCGGACACCGGCATCGGCCTCGCGGGCAAGTATGCGGATGCGGTGTTCACGCATTCGCCGTCGCTCGACGAAACGGCCGCGTTCACGCGGCGCGTGAAGCAGAGCGCGATCGAGCACGGCCGGCAAGGCAGCGACGTGAAGATCTTCCCCGGCATCGGGCCGATCGTCGGCCGCACGGCGGCCGAGGCCGAGGACAAATACCAGGCGATCCGCAACCTGCTGACGATCGACGAGGCGCTCGCGTATCTCGGCCGCTATTTCGATCACCACGATTTCACGCAGTACGCGCTCGATGCGCCGTTCCCGGAACTCGGCGAGCTCGGCCGCAACAGCTTCCGCTCGACCACCGACCGGATCAAGGCCGACGCGAAACAGAAAGGCCTGTCGCTGCGCGAGACGGCGCTGGCGGTCGCCACGCCGCGCCCGAACTTCATCGGCACGGCCGAGCATGTCGCCGACGAGCTGATCCGCTGGCACGACGCCGGCGCCGGCGACGGCTTCATCCTCGGCTTCGCGGTGCAGGCGCAGGGCGTCGAGGATTTCGTCGAACTCGTGATTCCGGTGCTCGAGGCACGCGGGCGCTACAGCCGCGACCTGCCCGGTGCGACGCTGCGCGACCACCTCGGGCTGCCGCGCAAGGCCAGCCGCCATGCGGCGCCCGGCGCGCCGCACGAAACGGCGGCCGAAGCGCACGCCTGACACCCGCCGCCGCGCCGCCCGTGCACGGCGCGCCCGCCCGACCGATTCGAGGATTTCCACCGACATGAGCGACACGACCCACCTCGGCGGCGCGCTGCCGCCGCTCTCTTCCCCCGGCGCGCGCGACGCCGGCACGCGTTTCCGGATCGTGCCCGCGCGCCACCGGTCGCGCACGGCCGGCACCGTGCTCGCCGTCGCGCTGATCGCGATCGTCCTGCATTCGATTCTCGGCAACCCGCAATGGGGCTGGCCGGTGTTCGCCGAATGGTTCCTGTCGCCGCCCGTGCTGTCGGGGCTCGCGCGCACGCTGGTGCTGACGCTGCTCGGCGCGGTGTTCGGCCTCGTGCTCGGCGCGTTCGTCGCGCTGGCCCGGCTGTCGCGTTCGCGGCTGCTGTCGGCGAGCGCGTGGACCTTCGTGTGGCTGTTCCGCTCGATTCCGCTGATCGTGCTGCTGCTGATCCTGAACAACCTCGGCTACCTGTACGAGCATGTGCGGCTCGGCGTGCCGTTCACCGACATCGTCTGGTTCGACACGCCGACGACCGACCTGATCAGCCCGTTCCTCGCGGCCGTGCTCGGCCTCACGCTCCACCACGCGGCGTTTTCCGCGGAGGTGATTCGCGGCGGCATTCTCGCGGTCGACCAGGGCCAGCTCGAGGCGGCCGCCGCGCTCGGGCTGCCGCGCGGCCGCCAGACCACGCGGATCGTGCTGCCGCAGGCGATGCGCGCGATCCTGCCGACCGCGTTCAACGACCTGATCATGCTCGCGAAAGGCACGTCGATGGTCTACGTGCTCGCGATGCCCGAGCTGTTCTATACGGTGCAGGTGATCTATCGCCGCAATCTCGAAGTGATTCCGCTGCTGATGGTCGCCACCGTCTGGTACCTGATCATCCTGACCGTGCTGTCGGCCATCCAGGTGCAGGTCGAGCGGCACTATGCGCGCGGGGCGCTGCGCAACCCGCCGCCGTCCGTCATCACGTTCGCGCTCGCGCGCCTCGGCGCACTGTGGCGGCGTGTCACGTCCCGTCACGCGGCATCGGTCGCGCAGGCTCACGGCGACAGCGACGCGGCGACCGCCGTCGCACCGCGCGCCGGCGGCGAAGTGGCCGTGCATGGCGTGTCGAAGCAGTTCGGCATGCAGCGCGTGCTCGACAACGTGTCGTTCGTCGCGCCGCGCGGCAGCGTGACCGCGATCGTCGGGCCATCGGGCTCGGGCAAGTCGACGCTGCTGCGCACGATCAACCATCTCGAACGCGTCGACGACGGCTTCATCGACATCGACGGCGAACTGATCGGCTATCGCCGCGACGGCGACGTGCTCTACGAACTGAAGGAGCGCGACGTGCTGACGCGGCGCACGGCCGTCGGGATGGTGTTCCAGAACTTCAACCTGTTCCCGCACCTGACCGTGCTCGAGAACCTGGTCGAAGCGCCGGTCGTCGTCGGCGGCATCACGCGCGACGCCGCCGAACGCATCGCCCGCACGCTGCTCGCGCGCGTCGGCCTCGCGGACAAGGCCGATGCGTACCCGCGCCAGTTGTCCGGCGGCCAGCAGCAGCGCGTCGCGATCGCGCGGGCGCTCGCGCTGCGCCCGAAGGTGCTGCTGTTCGACGAACCGACGTCGGCGCTCGATCCCGAGCTCGTCAACGAGGTGCTCGACGTGATCAAGGAACTCGCGCGTTCGGGCACGACGCTCGTGATCGTCACGCACGAGATCGGCTTCGCGCGCGAAGTCGCGGACAACGTGCTGTTCATGGAGCGCGGGCGCATCGTCGAAGCCGGGCCGCCGGCCGTCGTGCTCGACGCGCCGTCGCATCCGCGCACGCGCGCGTTCCTGTCGCGGGTGCTGTGATGCGCACCGCTCACGACCTGCGAGGTGCCGCACGATGACCGACCGACGCCAGTTCATGACCGCGGCGCTGGTCGCGGCAGCGGGCAGCCTTCCATGGCACGCGGTGCAGGCAGCCGCCGCGACCGCGGATCTCGATCCGCGCCAGGCCGGCCGCCCGCGCGCGCAACCCGACGACGCGGCGATCCGTGCGGCAGCCGGCTACCGCTGGGTACGCGACGGCGCGTTCACGGTCGCGATTTCACCGCACGCACCGCCCGTGTCGACCTACGCGACCGACGCGCGCACCGTGGTCGGCGCCGACCCCGACTATGCGCAGCTCGTCGCCGACGCGCTCGGCCGCACGCTCGTGCTGCTGCCGATCGCGTGGGCCGACTGGCCGCTCGGGCTGACGTCCGGCAAGTACGACGCGGTGATCTCGAACGTCGGCGTGACCGAGAAGCGCAAGGAGAAATACGATTTCACGACCTACCGGCTCGGGTTGCACGGCTTCTACGTGCGTACCGGCAGCCCGATCGCGAAGCTCGCCGAGCCGAAGGACATCGCCGGCCTGCGCATCATCACCGGCGCGGGGACGAGCCAGGAGCGCATCCTGCTCGAGTGGAACAAGCGCAACGAGGCGCAGGGGCTGAAACCGGCCGAGCTGCTCTATTTCGACGACGATGCGGCGTCGCGCGTCGCGCTGCTGTCGGGTCGCGCCGATGCGGAGCTGAACCCGAACGCGTCGCTCGCGTACGAGGCCGCGCGCACCGGCAAGATCCGCCGCGTCGGCGTCGTCAATGCGGGCTGGCCGGCCAACGCCGACGTGGCGATCGCGACGCGGCGCGGCAGCGGGCTCGCGCCCGCGCTGACGCTTGCGACGAACGCGCTGATCGGCAGCGGCCGCTACGGGCAGGCGCTCGTGCGCTGGGGTTTGCAGAGTGAGGCGATTGCGCGTGCGGAGACCAATCCGCCGGGGCTGCCGTCGTTTTGACGGCGTCGATGGGGCGATGCCCGACATGACATCGCCCCGGCACATTGCACGATGGCAATGCCGGGGCGCGTCGAAGCAACATCGCTGGCTGTAGAAGCCTACGCCGTCACCGCCGCGTGATACCGGTCGAGTTCCGCGACCTGCGCATGAATCGCCGGAATCAGCTCGCGCCCGTAATCGAGCGCGTCGTCCAGCGGATCGAACCCGCGAATCAGGAACGTCGACACGCCGAGCCGGTAATACGCGCCGAGCGCCCGCGCGACCTGTTCGGGCGTGCCGACCAGCGCGGTCGAATTCCAGCGTGCGCCGGTCAGGTTGGCGACACCCATCCACAGCCGCTCGTCGAGCACGTCGCCCTGCGCGGCCGCCGCCATCAGCCGTTGCGAACCGGCATTCTGGGGCGCATGGCCGGCGATCGGCTGGCCGTTCGCGAGCCGCGCCGCGCGCACGCGTTCGCGGATCGCCTCGGCCTTCTCCCATGCGGCCGCCTCGGTGTCGGCCACGATCGGCCGGAACGACACGCTGATGCGCGGCGCACGCCCGAACGGCGCGGCGGCTTCGCGCACGCGTGCGATCTGCTCGCGCACCGACGCGAGCGGCTCACCCCATGTCATGTAGACATCGGCATGCTCGCCCGCGACCGCCAGCGCAGCCGGCGACGACCCGCCGAAATAGATCGGCACGTGCGGCCGCTGCGCGCCCTTCACGAGCGGCGACGCACCGCGCAGCCGGTAGAACGCACCGTCATGGTCGACCGGCGCGTCGGCCTGCCAGATCCGTTTCAGCACGTCGAGATATTCGCCGGTGCGTCGGTAGCGCGCATCGTGCGGCACGAAATCGCCGTCGCGCTGCAGGTCGGCATCGTCGCCGCCCGACACGACGTTCAGCGCCAGCCGGCCGCCGCTGAACACGTCGAGCGTCGCGATCTGCCGCGCGGCGGCCGACGGCACGATCACGCCCGGCCGGTGCGCGAGCAGGATGCGGATACGTTCGGTCGCGGCAGCCGCGAACGACGCGACGATGAAGCCGTCCGCCGCGTTGCTGAAATGGCCGACCAGGATCTGGTCGAAGCCGGCGGCCTCGTGCGCCTGCGCGAAGCGGCGCACGTAGTCGGGCTGGACGGCCGCGCCGCCCGGTACGTCGACCTCCGCGCCCGGTGTCGCGGTGATCATGCCGATGATGTCGACTGGCATGTCGGGATGTCCTTGGGGTGCTCGATTGGAAATCGTGGACGGGATGGCCCGCTTACTGCGCAGCGGCCGTCTTCTGCGCCGGCGCCGCGAACGCGCCCGCATACGAGCGGTCGAGCAGCTTCGACGTGTCGTACGCGGCCGGAATCACGCCGGCCTTGTACAGGAAGTCGGCCGTGTTCTGCGCGTCCTTCGCGGCCGTCTCGTCGACCGGGCCGACGCGCTGCTTCGCGTTGTTGAGCCAGCGGTACGCGACATCGGGTTCGAGCTTCGCGCGCTTCGCCCACAGATCCGCGTACTCGCGCGGATGGTTGTCGACCCACTGGCGCGCGGCGACGACGCGCCGCAGGAAATCGGTGATCTCGGCGCGCTTGCCCGAGGCAGCCTGCTCGTTCGCGGCGACGAAGCTCAGCGCCGGCATCAGCCCCTGCGCGGTCGTCACCGGTCGCGCACCTTGCCGCAACGCGAGCGTGCTGACGAACGGCTCCCACAGCGACACGGCGTCGACCGAGCCGTTCGCGAGCGCGTTGGTCGCATCGATCGGCATCAGGTACGCGTACTTGACCGAATCGGCGCGCAAGCCCGCGTGTTCGAGCGCGCGCAGCACGAGCTGCTGGCTCCACGCGCCGCGCCATACGGCGATGGTCTTGCCCTGCAGGTCGGCCACGGTGCGCACCGGCGAATTCTTCGGCACGAGAATCGCGACGCCGTCGAGGCTCTGCCGCGACACGGCGACCACCTTCACCGGCGCGCCGCGCGCGGCCAGCGTGAGCAGCGCCGAATCGCCGAGGAAGCCGACGTCGATCGCATTGCCGTTCAGCGATTCGGCGACGGGCGCCGCGGCCTGGAAATGCTTCCACTCGATCGTGTAAGGCAGGTCCTTCAGCACGCCGGACGCCTCCATCGACGCCTGGATGTTGAAGTAGTTCTGTTCACCGACGCGCAGCGTGACGGTGTCCTTGGCCATGCCCGGCTGCGCGGCCAGCGCCAGCAAGAGTGCCGTGACGATTCGACTCAACAACGTGATCTCCCGGAGGGTTGGCGGGCGGCCGCGCGAGAGCGGCGCCCGTGGTCCGCCGTGCACGGTGGTCGGCGGAACGGATGGAACCGCTGAAGATACGTCGATCTTCATCATGAAACAAACGCAATATTCTTCTATGCAAAGATGCAAATGTTTTATGACATGGCCGGCGTCGCCGGATGCCGCCGGTCGCACTTAAGGGAATCCGGTTCGAATGAATCCTCGACAGATATTTCGCGCACGAAATAAATCACGAACTATATTTCGCATACGAAATAACTACCCGTAACGAGGACAGCCATGACCTCCGAGCCCATCGAGTTTTCCGCCGCCGACGGCTACGCGCTGCACGGCACGCTGTGGTCGCCGGACGCGCCGCCGCGCGCGCTGGTGCTGATCCATCCGGCAACGGCCGTGCCGGAGCGGCTGTATGCGGGCTTCGCGCGCTTCCTGACCGAACGCGGCTTCGCGGCGCTCACCTACAACTATCGCGGCATCGGCGCGTCTCGCCCCGCGCGCCTGGGTGCGTTGAAGGCCCGCATGCGCGACTGGATGGAACTCGACGTGGGCGCCGCGACCGCGTGGGCGCGGCAGGCGTACGAAGAATTGCCGCTGCTGGCGGTCGGCCATAGCGTCGGCGGGCACGCGATCGGGCTGTCCGCCGCGACGCCGCACCTGCGTGCGGCCGTGCTGGTCGCCGCGCATGCGGGCAGCACGCGGCTGATCACGCAGGCGGCCGAACGCCTGAAGGTGCGGCTGATCCTGCGCGTGCTCGGCCCGCTGATGTCGGCGCTGCTCGGCTACGTGCCCGGCAAGCGGCTCGGGCTCGGCGAGGACATGCCGGCCGGCGTGTTCCGCGAATGGAGCCGCTGGACCACGCTGCCGCACTATTTCTTCGACGATCCGACACTCGGCGCGGCCGAGCGTTACGCGAAACAGCAGTTGCCGATCCTCGCGCTCGGCTTCGACGACGACCCGTGGGCGAACCCGCCGGCGATCGGGCTGCTGGTAAGCTATCTGACCCGCGCGGCGGTCGAACGCCGCCAGATCGATCCGCACGCGGCGGGCAGCGGCCCGGTCGGGCACATGGGCTTCTTCCGCAGCCGCCCCGGCACCGTGCTGTGGCCCGACGTGGCCGACTGGCTCGCGCAGGCGCTCGACTCGCCGCGAACCGCGGGCCGCCCCTCCCTTTCCATTGCAGCCGGGAACCCAGCTTGAGCGAAGACCAACGACTGTTTTTCATGTTGAACATCGGCCAGCGGCGCGTGCAGCGCTGGATCGACCGCAAGGCGGAGACCGAGACGCGCGCGAGCGCCGCGCAGGCCGGCGCGCTGTTCTGTCTCGCGAAACAGGATGGCGCGCTGATCGGTGAAGTCGGCGCCGCGCTGCAGCTCGCGCCGTCGGCGATGACGGGGCTCGCCGATCGGATGGCGAAAGCCGGCCTCATTACGCGTCACGCCGATTCGGACGACGGCCGCGCGACGCGCCTGTACCTGACCGACGCAGGCCACGCCGCGCTCAAGCGTGCGCGCGTGCTGCTGCGCGAACTCAACGGCAAGCTGTGCGACGGGTTTTCCGACGACGAACTCGATGTCGTCGCGCGCTGGCTGCATGCGTTGCAGGAGCGGTTTCCGGCGGAGCGCTGAGCGGCACCTTCCGGCATCGCCACCGGCACTCACCGGCCCCATCGAAAGCGATTCCGATTCGCATTTTCGATTCGATTTTCATGCCGCCTCGACGGCATTTTTTGCGCGCCCGCCGCCCTCTTCCGGCAACGCTTTCCGGCTACGCACTGTTACAAAAAACTGCCTGCCGGGTGGCAATCGAATCGCCTACATTGCAATCCACCTCGACACATTCGTCGCCTGCCCGGGCAAGTCTTCCCGCCCGGTCGACATCGCAGACACACCCGACAATCAATGAAAATGAAAAGGAGTCTTAACCGAAGTGCTGGCGGCATCCAGCATACGCGGATTGCGATGACCGAAGCGGCATCCTGAACGACACGTATCGGCCTGATGCGCGGCAGACGACGCCGCGCGCCGGATCGCGCCGCCGCGTCGTGCTGCGCCATCGCACCCGCACGTCAACGAGGAGCAGTCCATGCGACGCATGATCGTGTCCCACTCGCTTGTCACCCGCCTGTCCGCCGCGATGGCGATGGCCGCCGCTGCCGCGGCGCACGCCGATCCCGTCGTCGTGTCCGGCCCGAGCCCGTTCGCCGCCTGCACCATCGGCGGCCCCGGCACCAACTACGTGAACGCCGAAGTCGAGCCGTGGCTATCGGTCAACCCTGCCAACCCGATGAACATGATCGGCGTGTGGCAGCAGGACCGCTGGTCGAACGGCGGCGCCCACGGGCTCGTCGCCGGCTACACGTTCGACGGCGGCGCGACCTGGGCACGCACGCCGCAGCCGTTCAGCGCATGCGCGCCGGGCGGGCTCAAGTACGAGCGCGCGTCCGATCCGTGGGTCTCGTTCGGGCCGGACGGCACCGCGTACTCGGTGTCGATTTCGTTCAACCAGTCGAACAACAGCAATGCGGTTGCCGCGTCGGTTTCGTCCGACGGCGGCCAGACCTGGAGCAGCCCGGCCGTGCTGATCGCGAACGACGAGCCGACGACGCAGTTCTTCAACGACAAGGAATCGGTCACCGCGAACCCGGTGAAGGCCGGCACGGCGTATGCGGTATGGGACCGCCTCGAGCTGCCGAACGGCAACCCGTACGCGAACCTGCACACGAAGGCATTCCGCGGCCCGACGCTGTTCTCGAAGACGACCGACGGCGGCAAGACGTGGAGCGCCCCGAAAGTGATCGTCAACGTGCCTTCACGCCAGCAGACGATCGGCAACCAGATCGTGGTCGATCCGAGGAACGGCACGCTCTACGATTTCTTCGACCTGATCCAGCCACCGTTCAGCAAGGCGGCCGGCAAGGTCGCGTTCATCAAGTCGACCGACGACGGCGCAACGTGGACGAAACCGCAGGTGATCGCCGGCCTGCAGACGGTCGGCGTCACGGATCCGGTCACCGGCGAACCGGTGCGCACCGGCGACATCATTCCGGAACCCGCGATCGATCCCGCGTCGGGGCAGCTGTACGTCGTGTGGCAGGACAGCCGCTTCAACGGCGGCACGTACGACGAGATTGCGGTATCGACGTCGAAGGACGGCGGCGCGACCTGGAGCGCGCCACAACAGTTGAACACGCCGACCGGGCGCCCCGCGTTCAATCCGTCGGTGCGCGTCGACAACACGGGGGCCGTGATGGTCACGTACTACGACTTCCGCGACCTGCAGGCCGGCAACACCACGACGCTGCCGACCGGCTTCTGGCGCAAGATCTCGCATGACGGCGGCACCACGTTCACCGACGAGCGGCGTGTCGGCGGCCCGTTCGACATGAAGCTCGCGCCCAACGCCGAAGGTTTCTTCATCGGCGACTACCAGGGGCTCGACGTGCTTCCATCGTCGTCGTTCCATCCGTTCTTCGTCCAGACCAACGCGGGCAACCTGACGAACCGCACCGACGTGTTCTTCGCACCATGACACTGGCATGACCGCCACGCCGTCGCACGACGCGATGCGTCGCGCGGCGGCGTGGGCGTGTTCACGGCATCAATGCATGTCGGTCAGCACGATGCGCCCGTCGACCTTGCCTTCGCGCAGCTTCGCGAACACGTCGTTGATGTTGCCGAGCCGGTCGCGATGGATATGCGCGCGCACCAGGCCATCGGCCGCGAAGTCGAGCGATTCCTGCAGGTCGCGCCGCGTACCGACGATCGACCCGCGCACGGTGATGCCGTTCAGCACGGTCGAGAAGATCGGCAACGGGAAATCGCCCGGCGGCAAGCCGTTGAGCGCCACCGTGCCGCCGCGCCGCACCATCCCGAGCGCCTGCGCGAACGCGCTGCGCGACACGGCCGTGACGAGCACGCCGTGCGCACCGCCGATCTCCTTCTGGATCACCTTGGCCGGATCGTCGGTCGACGCGTCGATCGTCAGTTCCGCGCCGAGCTGCCGCGCCAGCGCGAGCTTGTCGGGTGATATGTCGATGGCCGCGACGTGCAGGCCCATCGCACGCGCATACTGCACGGCCACGTGCCCGAGGCCGCCGATGCCGGAGATCGCGAGCCACTGGCCCGGGCGCGTATCGGTGACGCGAATGCCCTTGTAGACGGTGACACCCGCGCACAGGATCGGCGCGATCTCGTCGAACGTAACCTGCGCGGGCAAATGGCCGACGTAGTCGGGATCGGCCAGCACGTATTCCGCGTAGCTGCCGTTCACCGAATAGCCGGTGTTCTGCTGGCCGTGGCACAGCGTTTCCCAGCCCGTGTGGCAGTACTCGCAATGGCCGCAGGCCGTGTAGAGCCACGGCACGCCCACGCGATCCCCCTCGCGCACGTGCGTGACGCCCGCACCGACCGCCGCGACGATGCCCACGCCTTCATGCCCCGGAATGAACGGCAACGTCGGCTTGACCGGCCAGTCGCCATCTGCGGCGTGCAGATCGGTATGGCACACGCCCGACGCCTTGATGTTGACGAGGATCTGGCCGGGCCCCGGCGTCGGCACGGGCACTTCCTCGATGCGCAGCGGTTCGCCGAATGCGTGCACGACGGCCGCTTTCATGGTTTGGGTCATGGGTCGCTCCTGCCTGGTCAATGAGCGATCCAGTATCCGGTTTCGGAATCGGACGACGTTGATACGCATCAACCCGCGGGGCAATGCACGGCGATGGCCACCGCTACAAGGCGTCGCACCGTCGCGCGACGCGAAATCGCGCTGGCTCCCGACTCAGGAGCGGCGGTCCGCGCCCGCTGCATCGATCAGCGCAGGGCTGCTTCGGGCGGGCCGCTTCGACGGACACCGACGCGGGCAACACGCACCGGGCCGGCGAATCGGCAACGCGTCGGCATGCGCATCGCGTCCTCCGGTTCAGGCGAGCGTTCCGAACACCGCGCAGACGGTTTCCGCTCCCGCCGCCATTTCCCCCGTCCGACAGAAACCCGACAGGATCCCGCCATCCGGCTTGGATTTTGAGATGATATAACATATCATTTCGCGTGCTCGTCCGCCTGACGCCGTTCTACTGTGGGCGGCCGAGCCTCGCCGAGCCATGTTCCAACGGGTCACTGCGCGTCGCTGACGCAACAATATATCGTATCCAGCCGTGACCTGCATCGCTCGTTATCCGATCCGATTCCAACCGATTCACCGACCATGCGCGACCTCCCTCGTCTACCGCTTCGCCCGCTCTCGTCCCTTTCGCTGATGCTGTTCGCCGCCGTCGCGCACGCGCAGACCGAGCCGCCCGCCGGGTCCGGCACGCCGCCGACCACCACGCTCGCCCCGATCTTCGTGACCGCGAACCCGCTCGGCGACAACGAACTGATCGCGCCGACCGCCCAGCTATCCGGCGATGCGCTGACGCGCCGCCAGGCCGATTCGCTCGGCGAAACGCTGAACGGGCTGCCCGGCGTGTCGACCACCACCTACGGGCCGATGGTCGGCCGCCCGATCATCCGCGGGATGGATGGCGACCGGATCCGGCTGCTGCAGAACGGCGTCGCGGCGTACGACGCGTCGTCGCTGTCGTACGACCACGCGGTGCCGCAGGACCCGCTGTCGATCGAACGCATCGAGATCGTGCGCGGCCCGGCTGCGCTGCTGTACGGCGGCAATGCGGTGGGCGGCGTCGTCAACACGATCGACAACCGGATTCCGCGCGAAGCGATCCAGGGTGTGACGGGGGCGCTCGACGCGCGCTACGGCGGCGCGAACTCGGTGCGCGCGGGCGCCGCGCAGGTCGAAGGCGGCAACGGCCGCTTCGCGTTCCACGTCGATGCGTTCGACCGCGAGACGAGCAAGCTGCGGATTCCCGGCTACGCGCGCAGCAGCGCACAACGCGCGATCGACGGCCCCGACGCGCCGCAGCCGTACGGCAACGTACCGAACAGCGACGGCCGCGTGCACGGCGGCGCGGTGGGCGCGTCGTACACGTGGGCGGACGGTTTCGCGGGCCTGTCCTACAGCGGCTACGAATCGAACTACGGCTCCGTCGCGGAAAGCGACGTGCGGCTGCGGATGCGCCAGGAGCGCCTCGCGCTCGCGTCCGAGGTGCGCAACCTGAGCGGGCCGTTCACGAAGCTGAAATTCGACTTCGCGTACACCGACTACCGTCACAAGGAAGTCAACAACGGCGAAACCGCGACCACCTTCCGCAATCGCGGCTACGAGGCGCGCATCGAGGCAACGCATCGCAAGATCGGCCCGTTCGAAGGCGCGATCGGCGTGCAGTTCGGCCAGAACACGTTCTCCGCGCTCGGCGACGAATTGCTCGTGCCATCCACGCGCACCAACAGCGTCGCGCTGTTCGGCCTCGAGGAATGGCAGGTCGTCCCGGCGCTGAAGCTGAGCCTCGGCGGCCGCTTCGAACACGTGAAGGTCGATCCCGATCCGGCCGGCGTCGAGAAATTCGCGGGGGCGCAGCCGCGCGAATTCAACGCGGGCAGCCTGTCGGCCGGCGCCCTGTTCTCGCTGACACCCGTGTGGTCGGTGGCGGCCAACGTCGCATACACCGAACGCGCGCCGACCTTCTACGAGCTGTATTCGAACGGCCCGCACGACGCGACCGGCCAGTTCCTGATCGGCAACCCGAACGCGTCGAAGGAAAAGGCCGTATCGACCGACCTGTCGCTGCGCTATGCGAGCGGGCCGAACCGTGGCAGCGTCGGCGTGTTCTACAACCGCTTCTCGAACTACCTGACCGAGTACAACACCGGCCGCGTCGTGAACGGCGACGACGAACCCGTCGCGCCCGGCACCGACGGCGCGCTGAACGAAGCGATCTATCGCGGCGTGCGCGCCGAGTTCTACGGCATCGAGCTCGACGGCAAGTGGCGCGCGTTCGCGCGGCGCGGCCATACTGTCGACCTGGAGCTGACCGCCGACTACACGCATGCGCGCAACGTCGACACGGGCCAGCCGCTGCCGCGCATCGCGCCGCTGCGCGCGACGCTCGCGGCCGACTACGGCTACGGCCCGTTCGGCGCGCGTGCGCAAGTCACGCACGCGTGGTCGCAGCATCGCGTGCCCGACAACGATCTTTCGACGGACGGCTACACGTCGCTCGGCGTGATGCTGACGTACAAGTTCCGCGTCGGCCCGACGCACTGGCTCGCGTACCTGCGCGGCGACAACCTGACGAACCAGGAGATCCGCTATTCGACGTCGGTCGTGCGCGGCTTCGCGCCGCAAGGCGGCCGCAGCGTGATGGCCGGGTTGCGCACCACGTTCTGACCCTCTCACGGTCCGCGGCGCCCGCCGCGGGCCTCTCTCCGGCGCCCCCCCTGCGCCGCGAGTTCCATTGATCCGCCATTACCGCCAATTTCGCGGCATTCGCCGACGACGCGCACCAGTTCCCTCCCCAATTAATTCGAAACCCAATTCCAATATTCACCCATAAATCGAAACAGATTCATCAGACAATTATTAGCAAAACAAGTGTTTTTGTTTCACCCATGAAAACCGGTTTCGAATTCCACGTATAAACCTTTTAATTACGGGCACTCCGCCGATTTTTGATCAAAATCAGGAGCGCCCGTCTGGCAACGATTCCAGCGCTAAAAAAACTAATATCAGGGTTTTCGACGGGTAAAGAATCATCCCGGATACCCGTTAATGCCGGCACGAGCCCGTATCTGGTCGAACAATAAATTCAATTCGTCAACCACACGCACAGAGGCACACTGTGAAAATCGCCAGAATGAGCATCAAAACAAAACTCCTTGGCGGCTTCGGCCTGCTCGCCGCGGTCGTCGTGATCGTGTCGGGCATGGCACTCAAGGCGCTATCCGATACGAACGCCGAATTTTCCCGCTACATGAACGGCATCAATGCGCGGGCGACCGTTTCCGCGCAAATCCGCACCGCGGTCGACCGGCGCGCGATCGCCGCGCGCAACCTCGTGCTCGTGACCAAACCATCCGACGTCGAGCTCGAACTGGCCGAGGTCAACCAGGCGCACAAGGACGTGCAGGATCACCTCGCGAAGCTCAAGGACCTGATGGCGAACGCGACGGACACCTCCGATCGCGCGCGCGAACTGGTGGCCGACATCGTCCGTATCGAAACCAGCTACGGGCCCGTCGCCCTGCGCATCGTCGGGCTCGCGCAGGCCGGCAAGAAAGACGAGGCGACCGCCGACATCGACGGCAACTGCCGGCCACTGCTCGCGCAACTGGTGCGCGCAACCGATGCATACGCAACCTATACGCATGAGCGCGAGCTCGCGATCGCGCAGCAATTCGCGGATCGCTATGCGATGGAGCGCAACCTGCTGGCCGGCATCTGCCTGATCGCCGTCGCGGTCGCGGCATGCGGCGGCCTGTGGCTGACGCGCAAGATCACGGTGCCGATCGGCTCGGCCGTGGACGTCGCGCGCACGGTCGCGAACGGCGATCTCGGCAGCCGCATCAACGTGAGCGGCAACGACGAGACGCGCGATCTGCTCGACGCGCTGCGAACGATGAACGAGCGGCTGATCGGCATCGTCGGCCGCGTGCGCGATTCGTCGAACAGCATCGCGCACGCGGTCAGCGAGATCGCATCGGGCAACCTCGACCTGAGCCAGCGCACCGAGGAACAGGCCGCGTCGCTGCAGGAAACCGCCGCGACGATGGAGGAATTCACGTCGACGGTGCGCCTGAACGCGGAGAACGCGCAACAGGCCAGCTCGCTCGCCGCGAACGCATCGGACGTCGCGCAGCGCGGCAGCGCGGTGGTCGGTCGCGTGGTCGACACGATGACGGAGATCGGCCAAAGCTCGTCGAAGATCGCGGACATCACGGGCATCATCGAAGGCATCGCGTTCCAGACCAACATCCTTGCGCTGAACGCGGCCGTCGAAGCCGCGCGTGCGGGCGAACAGGGGCGCGGCTTCGCGGTGGTCGCCAGTGAAGTGCGCAGCCTCGCGCAACGTTCGTCGACGGCGGCGAAGGAGATCAAGGAACTGATCTCCGCGTCGGTGCAGACGATCCGCGACGGCTCCGAACTCGCGGGCGAAGCCGGCAAGACGATGTCGGACGTCACGCAGGCCGTCGCGCGCGTGACGGACATCATGGGCGAGATCGCGGCCGCGTCGGCCGAGCAGAGCCGCGGCATCGACCAGGTGAACCTGACGATCACGCAGATGGACGAGACGACCCAGCAGAACGCGGCGCTCGTCGAGCAGGCCGCGGCCGCATCGAAGTCGCTCGAGGCGCAAGGCCACGAGCTGTCCGAAACGGTTGCCGCGTTCCGGATGCCGTCCGGCACGCACGTGGCGTCGCTGGGCGAGTACGCGCAAGCGCCCGCCGTGCAGCACTGGCAACCGGCCACTGCGTAACCTCGGAACCGCGTAACCGCGTAACCGATACCGCAAGGAGACGACGATGCGCCCGCTGTTCCGCCGATCCGCCTGCATCACGCTTGCGCGCACCGCGCGATGCGCGGCCGCATGCGGCACGCGGTGCAGTTGCATATCGTCGCCGTCCGGCGCGGCCGGTTCGCCTGCACGACGTCGCGCGTGCGCGGCACGCCTGCACGTCGCTTGGTGTCGCTCGCGCGTCGGCGCAGCCACGGCATCGCCGGTCCCTTCCACCGACCGGCGCGGGCCGCGCGCGCACGTCATGAAATGCACATCGTCACGCTCGATCGCGCGTGACGTGCGCGCTTGCGCATCACGCGGCGCACGCTGAATGGCCAGCGCTGCGCAAGTTTCGGTCCCGCCCATGTTTCTCACGTTGCCATACCGGCGTCATGGAGATCGCGCTGCATTCGCACGTGCGTCGCGCGCCGATGCAGACTTTTAAAACAGCCGAATGACGAGTATGCTTAAAAAAGCACTCCGCGATCGGACTGCGAGTCGCGTGCCCTGACTCCCGACCGATCGCATTGCGGCCCCGTCGCTGCGCGCACCGCGCGTCGATGGCGGCGTCTGCTTCTCGCGCCACGGCCGCACGAACCCTTCCCTCAACAATCGTCAGGAGAGCTGGTGAGCCGACTCGTCGTCGTATCCAATCGCATTGCAGATCCCCGTAAAGCCGCGGCCGGCGGGCTCGCCGTCGCCGTGAAGGACAGCCTGCAGGAATCCGGCGGCGTCTGGTTCGGCTGGAGCGGGAGGCTACGCGGCGGCGACGACCAGCCTGCGCACGGCGACGAGGTGCAGATCCAGAACGTCGGCGGCATCCAGCTCGCGACGATCGATCTCGACCCGCAGGATTACGACGCGTACTACCTCGGTTATTCGAACAACGTGCTGTGGCCGGTGTTTCACTACCGGCTCGATCTCGCGCAGTTCGACCGCCGCTTCGCCGACGGCTACCGGCGCGTGAACCAGCTGTTCGCGCGCAAGCTGCGCACGCTGCTGCGCCCCGACGACACCATCTGGGTCCACGACTACCAGCTGATTCCGCTCGCCGCCGAGCTGCGCGCGATGGGCTGCACGAATCCGATCGGCTTCTTCCTGCACATTCCGATGCCGCCGCCGCCGATCATGGCCGCGATCCCGGAACACGAATGGCTGATGCGTTCGCTGTTCGCCTACGATCTCGTCGGCTTCCAGACCGAGTCGGATCTGCTTCACTTCGAGCATTACGTCGAAGCGGAAGCCGGCGCCGCGCGGCTGCCCGACGGCCGCCTGCGCGCGTTCGGCCGCACGCTGTCGGCCGGCGCATTCCCGATCGGCATCAACGTCGACGAGTTCGAATCGCTCGCGCGCGATCGCGACGGCCTCGACATGTTCGAGCGAATGCGCGATGAATACTCGCGCCGCCAGTTGCTGGTCGGCGTCGACCGCCTCGACTACACGAAGGGGCTGCCGCAACGCGTGCATGCATTCCGCCAATTGCTCGAGCAATATCCGGAGAACCGCAACCGCGCGACGCTGATCCAGATCGCCGCGCCGAGCCGCGAGGATCTCGGCGCATACGACGACCTGCGGCGCGAGATGGACAGCCTGTGCGGCGCGATAAACGGCGACTACGGCGAACTCGAATGGATGCCGATGCGCTACATTCACCGCACCGTCGCGCGCAAGCGCCTGCCGGGCCTCTACCGCGCGAGCCGCGTTGCGCTCGTCACGCCGCTGCGCGACGGGATGAACCTCGTCGCGAAGGAATTTCTCGCCGCGCAGGATGCCGCCGATCCGGGCGTGCTCGTGCTGTCGCGTTTCGCCGGCGCGGCCGAGCAGTTGAAGTCGGCACTGCTCGTCAATCCGTACGACACGCAAGGCACCGCGCAGGCGATCCAGCGCGCGCTCACGATGCCGCTCGAAGAGCGCCGCCAGCGCCACGCGGCGCTGATGGCGATCGTGCGCAAGACCGACGTGCACTGGTGGCGCACGCGCTTTCTCAACGCGCTCGCTGAGGCCGCCGAAGTCGCGGCCGCGACCGAATCCTGACCCACCTGACGCGCGTTCACGCGTCCGTCGTCGCGCGTTCGAGCACCGCGCCGTTCACGTCGCACAAGTCGATCGACACCGGAATGCCTTCGCGCAGGCTCTCCGTCAGTACGCAGTACGCATCGAACTGATCGAGCATACGCGTCGCGACCGCGAGATCGGCCCACGTCTTGCCGATCGACAGCCGTACCGACATCGCGCCCACGCGCACCCGGCCCGCTTCGTTCTGCACCATGTCGACGTCGATATGCGCGGCAATCGGCTGCGGATCGACATGCTGCTTTTCCAGCGCGAACTGCAGGCTCGCCGCGAGACAGGTTGCAACGGCCGCGGCCAATAACCGGATCGGGTTCGGCCCGCGCCCGTCGCCGTGCGGCGGCGGTTCGTCCGTGAGCACCGGCGCCAGCGTCGTGCCGGCAAATACCACTTCGAAACAGAAACGCGCCTGCTGCGCGACATCGACCGATACGTGCGCCTCGCTCATGGCGACTCCGTGGAGATCAACGGGGAAAGGAATGACGGCACGCAGTCGCTTCGACGCGCGCCGCTCGCCGATTCATGGCATCTTCAGCGCTCGGGTTCGCGTGGCGGCCCGTACGCGACGAAATCGCGCTCGATTGAGGACGCCTGCTCTGTCTCGACCGCGCCGTCGCGTGCGCCGGCTGCGTCGTCCGGCGCCGGCGTCGTGGCGGACGACGGTTCGGCGCGCCCGTCGATCAGCGCCTGCAGCGCATCACGTTCGAGCACTTCGCATTGCAGCAGCCGGCGCGCGATGCGTTCCAGCGCATCGCGACGTTCGCCGAGCGTGGCCGCGACGCGGGCATGCGCGTCGGTCAGCAACGTATGCACCTCGTCGTCGATCATCCGCGCGGTGTGCTCGCTGCAGCGGCCGTCGCCCGCATGCCATACGCCCGGCATGCCGGTACACGTGTCGCCGTCATCGAAAGTCACGAGCCCGATCTTCTCGCTCATCCCGTACTGCATGACCATGTGGCGCGCCATCGCGGTCGCGCGCTCGAGATCGTTCTGCGCGCCCGTCGACACGTCGCCGAACACGAGTTCCTCGGCAGCACGGCCGCCGAGCAGCGCATCGATCCGGTCGAGCAGCTCGCTTCGGCGCAATACGTAGCGATCCTCGGTCGGCACCTGCTGCGTGTAGCCGAGCGCCGCGACACCGCGCGGAATGATCGACACCTTCTTCACCGGATCGCAATGGGTGCGGCTTTCCGCGACGAGCGCGTGGCCGGCCTCGTGATACGCGATGGTCAGCTTCTCCTGTGCGTTCATCACGCGGCTCTTGCGCTCGAGGCCCGTCAACGCGCGGTCGATCGCCTCGTCGAAGTCGGCCATGCCGATTGCCTGCTTGCCGAGTTCGGCCGCATGCAGCGCGGCCTCGTTGACGACGTTCGCGAGATCCGCGCCGACGAAGCCCGGCGTGCGCGACGCGAGTTCGCCGAGATCGACGTCGTCCGCGAGTTTCACGCGCTTCACGTGCACGCCGAGGATCTGCCTTCGGCCATTCACGTCGGGCCGGTCGATCGCGATGTGACGATCGAAGCGGCCCGGCCGCAGCAGCGCGGGATCGAGGATCTCCGGCCGGTTCGTCGCGGCCATGATGATCACGCCGGAACCGGCCTGGAAGCCGTCCATCTCGACGAGCAACTGATTGAGCGTCTGCTCGCGTCGTCGTTGCCTGACATCGGGCCGACGCCGCGCACCTTGCCGAGCGCATCGAGCTCGTCGACGAACACGATGCACGGCGCCTTCTGCTGCGCCTGCTCGAACAGGTCGCGCACGCGCGCCGCGCCCACCCCGACGAACATCTCGACGAACGCCGAGCCGCTGATCGAGAAGAACGGCACGGCCGCCTCGCCGGCCACCGCGCGCGCGAGCAGCGTCTTGCCGGTGCCCGGTGCGCCGACCACGAGCACGCCCTTCGGGATCTTGCCGCCGAGCCGCTGGTAGCGGTCGGGGTTGCGCAGGAACGCGACGAGCTGCTGCAGCTCGGCCTTCGCTTCGTCTATGCCCGCGATATCGTCGAACGTGATGCCGGTTTCCTGCTGCACGTACACCCGCGCGCGGCTCTTGCCCATCCCGGTGAAATCCTGCAGCCCGCCGCGCCTGCGCAGCATCATGTTCCAGATGAACACGAACAGCACGAGCGGCAGCAGCCACGACGCAAGCGATGCAACCCAGCTCGTGTCGGGCGCACCGTGATAGCGGATGCCGGCGGCGGTCAGCGTGTCGGTCAGGTGCTCGTCGGTCACGCGGTTGGTCGTGAAGTGCCACGGCGCGCCGGCCTGCCGCACGGCCGCGGCTTCGGATGCCGGCAGCATCGTGCCGGCCTGCGGCATCTTCAGCGTGCCTGAGATCGATACGGGGCCGACTTCGAGATCGTCGACGAGCCGGGCGGCGACGAGCTGGTGGAAATCGCTGTACGCGATCGGCGCCGACGTCGGGCGCAGCATCAGCAACTGCGCGGCGAACAGCACGAAGAAGCCCGCCGCGATCAACAATCCCGGGTAGTCGAATTTCCTGTCCATGGCGTCGGGCCGGACGTGCGCGCTACGCTTGCGTTGCGCGGCACGGCGGACGGGTGCGGGCACGCGCGCAGCCGGCGCGCGCCGTCGGCGGCCATGCGGAAGCGGCATTCATGCGCGCCATCGTCGCCTCGCTTCATCGCCTCGTTCGTCGCATCAATGGCTCCGCGGCGACGCCGTCGGCCGGCGCCGCCGCGCAATCCTCGCCCGGGCGGCACGCTTGCGACGCGCCGCCCCTGAATCCAGTCTAGTTCGCGCGCGGGCGTCGCGCATGGCCCGAGACGCGCGTCGAATCGTCCGACAAACACCTTTCATCCGCCCCCGTTGCCGCGTTATAGTCGCATTCGTGACATTTTTGTGACAGATGCATCGCACCAGCCCATCCGTAACCGGGGCCGTTGCTTTCCATCCCGCGGCGCGGCAGCCTGTGCGACGCCGCCGCGCATCACGCCCCCGTCCACCCGCCCATTCGAGGAACCCACGACGTGAACGACACCCCCGATCGCCCCGACGACCTTCCCGCCGATCCCGACCGCCGCCGCGTGCTCGGCGGCCTCGCCGCGCTCGGTGCGGGTGTCGCGCTCAGCGGCTGTGAAACCACCACAGGCAGCGCGCCGCGTTCGGCCGCCGACCTGCGCATCGACGAAGCGTTGCGCCAGCGCGTGCGCCACATCGTCGTGATCTATGCGGAAAACCGCAGCTTCGCGAACCTGTACGGCGATTTCCCGGGCGTGCGCCATCCGCTGAGCGAGGTGCGGCCCGAGCACGCGCAGCAGCTCGATCGCGACGGCAAGACGCCGCTGCCCGTGCTGCCGAAGATCTGGGGCGGGCTCGTGCCGCAGGCGCAGGAAGTGGACGGCAAGCGCTACGCGATCGCCGAGCGCGACATCGACAAGCTGCCGAATGCGCCGTTCCTGATCAAGGACGCACAGGGCAACGCGCTGCCGAACGGCGTGATCACGCGCGACCTGTGGCACCGCTTCTACCAGAACCAGATGCAGATCGCGGCCGGCCGCAACAACCAGTTCGCCGCGTGGGCCGATTCGGGCGGCCTCGTGATGGGTCATTACCGCAATTCGGCCGACACGCTGCGGCTGTGGAATCTCGCGCGGCAATACACGCTGTGCGACAACTTCTTCATGGCGGCATTCGGCGGGTCGTGGATGAACCACATGTTCCTGATCTCCGCGCAGCCGCCGCTCTATCCGGACGCGCACAAGCATCCGCATGCGGCGAAACTGCTGTCGAAGGTCGAAGGCGACGATCCGACCGGCACGCGCCTGAAGCTCGCCGACAATTCGCCGGCGTCCGCGCTCGACGGCCCGCCGAAGTTCGTGGCCGACGGCCCGCTGACGCCGGACGGCTACGGCGTGAACACGATGGCGCCGCCGTACCAGCCGAGCTACGTGCCGCCGCCCGATCCGGGCAACGCCGCGTATGCGGATCCGGCCGACCATCGCTTGATGCCGCCGCAGGGCTATGCGACGATCGGCGATCGCCTGTCGGAAAAGAACATCGACTGGGCGTGGTACAGCGGCGCATGGCAGTACGCGCTCGAGCATCGCGACACGGGCACCGTGCCCGATTTCCAGTACCACCACCAGCCGTTCAACTATTTCGTGAACTACGCGCCGGGCACCGACGCGCGCCGCAAGCACCTGCGCGACGCGGGGCTCGGCGACGAGCCGTCGACCAACCACTTCATCGCCGACATCGACGCGGGCCGCCTGCCGGCCGTCACGTTCTACAAGCCGCAGGGCAACCTGAACATGCACGCAGGCTACGCGGACATCGAATCGGGCGACCGTCACATCGCGACCGTGATCGATCATATCCGGCGCGGGCCGCAATGGGACCACACCGTGATCGTGATGACGCACGACGAGAACGGCGGCTGGTGGGATCACGTCGCGCCGCCGGAAGGCGACCGCTGGGGCCCGGGTTCGCGGATTCCGGCGCTCGTGATCTCGCCGTTCGCGAAGAAGGGCTTCGTCGATCACACGCTGTACGACACGAACTCGATCCTGCGCTTCATCAGCCGCGTGCATGGGCTCGCGCCGCTCGACGGCGTCGTCGCACGCAACAAGGCGTTCGCCGCGCGCGGCGCGACGCCGCCGGGTGATCTGACGAATGCGCTCGATCTGGGCTAAGGGTCGACTGGCTTGACTGGTTGGTTGCTTGGTTGCTTGAAACGACGACGCCCCGGGCGATGTGATTGCCCGGGGCGTCGTTCATTTCGCGCCTGAAAACACTACGCGGCGCGGCGCACTGCGTCGCACCCCGCTTGCGCGGCGTGACGCCCGGCCTGCCGGCCGAAGAACGTCGCGTCGGCCAGCGACAGCCCCGAGCTGTACCCGGCGCCCCAGCGCGGCAGCCCGCAGGTCGTGCGGCCCGCCGCATAGAGCCCCGGCACCGGCGCGCGCGATGCATCGACCACCTGCCCGGTCGGCAGCGTGTCGAGCCCGCCGAGCGTGAAGTGTGGATAGAACGCGAAGTCGATCCGGCAATCGAGCGCGACGAACGGCGGCTCGATCAGCGGCTGCAGCCACTGCTTCGCCTTGTGGAACAGCGGATCGGTGCCGTCGGCCGCATGGCGGTTGTAGACGTCGACGGTCGCCGTCAGCGTGCCGGCCGGCATCTGCAGGTCGCGTTCGACTTCCTCCCACGTTTCGCCGGCCGCCGCGATGCCGATCCGCGCGATCGCGGGCGGCTCCTGGTAGGTGGCCTGGTCGACGAGCAGGTAGATCCGGTCGTCGGCCTGATGGAACGCGTGATGGCCCGTGCGACCGTGATAGCCGTCCTCGTTGATGAAACGCTGGCCGCGCGCGTTCACGAAGATCCCCTTGATCAGCGATTCGGGTGCGTAGAACGGCAGGCTGACGAAGCCTTGATCCATGTGAATCGCCGCGCCGCCCGCGCTCTGGCCAAGCAGGATGCCCGAGCCGTCGTCGCCGGGGCTGCCGATCGGCTCGTCCGAGCGCAGGAACTGCGGCGCATGCCGGCGCACCATCTCGCGGTTCATCGCGAAGCCGCCCGCGCACAGGATCACCGCGCGACGCGCCCGTACGAATGCCGTCTCGCCATAGGCGCGCAGCACGACGCCGCATACGGCGCCGCCGTCGTCGACGATCAATGCGAGCGCGCGCGTGTCGTAGCGCGTCGCGACGCCGAGCGCCGCCACACGTTCGGCCAGCACGCGCATCAGCATCTGTCCGCCGCCCCAGCCGGGCCATTGCGGCGTGTGCCCGCGCGGGCACGGCTTCGCAGCCTCGCTGAACGGCCAGGCTTCCTCGCTGCCCGACCAGATCAGGCAATCGTCGGTTTCCGGTTCGACGATCCGCTCGGATATGAACGTGTTCTTGTACGTGAGGCCCTGCGCGACGAGCCAGTCGTGGTGCGTCAGGCTGTCGTTCGCGTAGAGGCGCACTTTCGCCTCGTCGGCGTCGCGGCCGCCGGCCAGCATCAGGTAGCGGTACAGATCCTCAGTGTCGTCGGTGAAGCCGGCCTGCCGTTGCGCGGGTGTGCCGCCGCTGCCGCCGAGGTAGATCTCGCCGCCCGACAGCGCGCTCGTGCCGCCGTAGCTCGACGCGCGCTCGACGATCAGCGTGTCGGCGCCGGCGCTTGCGGCTTCGATCGCCGCGCAGGCGCCGGCCGCGCCGAAGCCGACGATCACGACATCGTGTTCGGCGTCCCAGCGAGGCACGTCGCGGGTGTTCAGGGGGTGAGTCAGGGAATAGTCGGATGACATGAGGAATGGGTCAGCGTTTGGGGAAATCTGCGGAAATCGGCGGAGGTGGCAAGGGACTGACGCGGACGTTACCGCCGATCCGGTTGCCGAGACGGACGTACGACGGTGCGCGTGCAACGCGCACGTCCGTCTCTCGTCCGGTTGAAGTCAAAGCGCGTAAAGCGGGATCGGCGCGCGGCGACTCCACCGTTGCCGTAGCGAATCGCATCCATACGCCATCGCGCCGCCACCGCTTCCGCGCTGCGCGGCGCGCGGCCGCGCCGATGTCACATGCCGCGCATCGCGGCAAAACCGAAGTGCGACGGATCGATCGGCACGCAACCGGTCGGCAAACCGTTCGCGTCGACCGAACGGCATTGCAGGATGCCGGCCGCATACGGCGGCGACGGGACCTGATCGGCGCCGTATCGCGCCATCGCCATGGCAGCGAACGTCCCTATCGCCAATACGCACAGCTTGCGAGTCGTCAGTCTCATGATCGTCGTCCCCTCCGGTTGTCCGCTGGTGCGGTTCGTGTCCGGCGTGCATCACATGCGGTACCGGATGACTGCACGGTAGCCAGCGCCCGGCCGCCGGCCATCGTCCATTTCGACTAGGGGCAAACGCTGAGCGGACGATGCGCGGCCTGACGCATCGCAACATCGCGCGCCGCGGCTTCGCCCACGCGGAGGAAACGCGGCACGTGGCGCGCCTGTCGCGGCCGGCCATACGAATCGTCAGACGCATCTCGCACACCGGCCACCGCACCGCACCATCCATGCGCCCTCACGTGACTCGCGGCGGCCTGCCCCGGTGTTTTCCCCGACCCGCGCCCTGCTCCGTATGGATGATGAATCCCGGCCTGCGCGATGCGAACCTGCGCGTCGACGTCGCAATGCCGCCGCGTCGGCCCGCCTTGCGCGGCCGACGCGTTCCGTTCTTCCACGGGAGCCCACGCATGACCGATTCCAATCCCCGCCACGCGCTGTACGAACTGGCGTGCCGCTACGCGCAAGCCGTCGACCGGCGCGACTGGCCACGCCTCACCACGCTCTTCACCCCCGATGCCACCCTGGCCGGCCCCGGCTTCCGCTTCGACGACCGCGACGCGATCGTCGCGGGCATGCGCGTGATCGAGCGCTACGAGGCGACCCAGCATCACGTGCACAACCAGCTCGTCACGCTCGACGGCGGCGAGGCCGATGTCGAGACCTACGGCGTCGCCTGCCACGTCTACGTGCGCGACGGCGTGAAGCGCAAGCTCGACTGGGGGCTGCGCTATCGCGATCGTTGCGTGGTCGACGGCGGCACGTGGCGCTTCGCCGCGCGCACGCTGCACGTCGACTGGGCCCAAGACCTGCCGCTGGAGGGCTGAACGATGCGCACCTCCGCTCCCCTCGACGGCCGCACTGCACTCGTGACGGGCGGCGCCGGCGGCATCGGCGCGGCCTGTGCGCACGCGCTCGTCGCCGACGGCGCGGCCGTCGTGCTGATGGGCCGCCGCCGCGACGCGCTCGAACGCACGCAGCGGCAACTGACCGACGCCGTGCCCGGCAGCCACGTCGCGATCCATGCGGGCGACGCCTGTGACGAAGGCGACCTGCAGGCCGCGCTCGACTGCGCGTGGGCGCTCGACCATCGCCTCGACATCGTCGTGCCGACGGTCGGCGGGGCGGGCTTCCGGCCGCTGCTGCTGCACGACGCCGACACCTTCCGCGCCGAAATCGACCTGAACCTGCACAGCGCGTTCGCCGCGATCCGTCATGCGGCGCCGCGGCTCGCCGACAGCGGCGGCGGCGCGATCGTCTGCATTTCGTCGACGGCCGCGCAGATCAATTTCCGGTGGCTGTCCGCGTACTGCACCGCGAAGGCCGCGCTCGAAGCGCTCGTGCGCGGCGCGGCCGAGGAACTGGCCGGCGCGAAGATCCGCGTGAACGCGGTGCGCCCGGGCCTCACGCGCTCGGAAGCCACCGCGCCGATGTTCGACAACCGCGCGCTCGTCGACAGCTTTCTCGAACAGATCCCGCTCGGCACGCTCGGCGAACCCGAAGCGATCGCGCATGCGGTGCGCTATCTCGCCGGCCCCGAGTCCGGCTGGGTGACCGGCCAGAGCTTCGCGGTCGACGGCGGCCATGAGCTGCGCACCAACCCGCGCGTCGACGACACGATCGCGCAGATCTACGGCACGGCCGCGCTCGACGCGATCAAGGCCGGCCGCGTGCCGGGCACCGCATGAGCGCCTGCCCTTTTTCAACGTCAAAGGAATCCGAACGAACATGAATCGAGTCGCAAACAAGGTCGCGCTGGTCACCGGCGCGGCAAGCGGCGTCGGCCGCGCGGATGCGCTGCTGCTCGCCGCGGAAGGTGCGCGTGTCGTGCTGACCGACATCGACGAGGACGCGGGCCTTGCGCTCGCCCGCGAGATCGGCGACGCGGCGCTGTTCGTCCGCCACGACATCGCCGACGAAGCCGGTTGGCAGCACGCGATCGCGTCGACGCTCGACCGCTTCGGCCGCCTCGACGTGCTCGTCAACAACGCGGCGATCTGCCCGGTCGGCTCGATCGAGGACACGAGCCTCGACACCTGGCGGCGCGTGATGCGTACCAATGCCGATGGCTATTTCCTAGGCTGCCAGTACGCGATCGGCGCGATGAAGGGCAACGACACGCCGGGCTCGATCGTGATGATGTCGTCGGTCGCCGCGCTCGGCGGGCTGCCGATGATGTGCGCGTACACCGGGTCGAAAGGCGCGGTGACGGCGCTCGCGCGCAGCGTCGCCGTGCACTGCAAGCGCAGCGGCTACCGGATCCGCTGCAACTCGATCCATCCGGACGGCATCTGGACGCCGATGACGCAGGCGCTGATGCCCGATCTCGACCCGGCCGCGCTCGGCATCGGCAGCGATCCGATGGCGCGCATGTGCGACCCGCAAGACGTCGCGAATCTCGTGCTGTTCCTCGCGTCCGACGAATCGCGTTTCGTGAACGGTGCGGAGCTGCGGATCGACAACGCGCAACTGGTGTCGTCGCTGTGACGCGGCTCATTGCTTTCCCGTTCAAAGGAGTCCATCGATGATTTCATTCACCGGCAAGACCGTGCTGGTCACCGGCGGCGGCGCGGGCATCGGCCGTGCGTGCGCGGAAGCGTTCGGCGCGACCGGCGCGCGCGTCGCGGTAGCCGAGATCGACCCGACCCGCGCGCAGGACGTGCGCCAGGCACTCGAAGCGGCGGGCGTCGATGCGCTCGTCGGCACCGTGGACGTCACGCGCCGCGACGAGGTCGAAGCATTCGCGCGCACCGTCGATGCACGCTTCGGCGGCCTCGACGTACTCGTCAACAATGTCGGCGATTTCCTGCAGATCGCGAAACCGTTCGACGACTGCACCGACGACGACATCGCACGGCTGTTCGACGTGAACCTGCGCCAGGTCTTCATCGTCACGCGCGCGATGCTGCCGTTGCTGCGCAAGCGCGGCGCGGGCAGCAGCATCGTCGGCGTGTCGTCGATCGAAGGCTTTCGAGCGATTCCGAACTGCACCGTGTACGCGTCGTTCAAGGCCGCGCTGACCGGCTTCACGAAGAGCCTTGCTCTCGAACTCGGGCCGGCCGGCATTCGTGTGAACCAGATCGCCCCCGAAACCACCGAGACGCCGCAGGTGCCCGTCAGCGCGATGGTCGCGGCCGAGCATCACGGCCATATCCCGCGCTGGATCCCGCTCGGGCGCTTCGGCGCGGCCGGCGATATCGCGGGCGCCGCGCTGTTCCTCGCGAGCCCGCTCGCTGCCTGGGTCACCGGCACGACGCTGCATGTCGACGGCGGCGCGCTCGCGGCGGCCGGCTGGTATCGCGACCCGAACGGCTTCTGGACCAACCTGCCCGTCGTCACGGGCAACGGCTTCAATTTCTGAGCGGCACCGCTCGCCTGTTCATTTCACGCGGCGAAATGGCGCCGCTTTCGGAGACATCATGAAGATCCTGATCGTCGGCGGCACCGGCCTCATCGGCGGCCATGCCGCGCTGCACCTGCACGCGCAGGGCAACCCCGTCACGCTCGCCGCGCGCAAGCCGCCCGCACCCGGCAGCGCGCTCGCGCGGTTCGACGTGCTGCTGCGCGACTACGTGGCCGGCAACTTCACGCGCGACGACCTCGCACCGTTCGACGCGGTGGTGTTCGCGGCCGGCAACGACATCCGCCACCTGCCGCCCGGCACCGACGAAGCCGCGCACTGGGAACGCGCGAACGTCGACGCTGTGCCGCGCTTCTTCGCGCTGGCGCGCGAGGCAGGCGTTAAGCGTGCGGTGCTGGTCGGCAGCTTCTATCCGCAGGTCGCGCCGGCGCTCGTCGACACGGTGCCGTACGTGCGCTCGCGCCATCTCGCCGACGAACGCGTACGCGCGCTCGCGACGCCGTCGTTCGCCGTGTGCAGCGTCAACGCGCCGTTCGTCGTCGGGTCG
Source organism: Burkholderia sp. AU31652 (assembly GCF_002223155.1). Classification (NCBI taxonomy): domain Bacteria; kingdom Pseudomonadati; phylum Pseudomonadota; class Betaproteobacteria; order Burkholderiales; family Burkholderiaceae; genus Burkholderia; species Burkholderia sp. AU31652. The sequence continues at coordinate 1,785,786 of NZ_NKFG01000005.1, forward strand.
GTGCCGGGGCTGCGCAACGAGATGTTCGCGGCGTACGCGGGCTACGCGCAGGGCCAGTTCGCGGGGCTGCCCGTGTTCGGGCCGGCCGGCGGCAGCAATTTCATCTCGACGCAATCGCTGTCGGAAGCGATCTGGGGCGCATTGCAGCGCGGCGAAGCGGGCAAGGCCTACCTCGTCGGCGACGAGAATCTCAGCTTCGCCGATTACTTCGCGGCCTTCTTCCGCGCGGCCGGCAATCCGCAGGACGTGCCGTCGCTCGACCAGGAGCATCCGCTGCTGCCCGACATGGCGATCTACACGGGGCGCGGCAACGTCGTGTCGTACGAGCCCGATCCGGCCGACAGCGCGCTGCTGCGCTACCGGCGCGGCGACGTGCAGCGCGCGGTGGACGAGGTCGTCGCGCATTGCCGCGCGCAGTAAGCGAACGGCGCGTGTGCGGAGCCGATGCAAAAACGTCCCGCCGCCGGCGATGCAGGCCGGCGGCGGGACGTCAGGATGACTACGCGAATGCGATCCGTCAGGCGCCGATGCGCTGCTCGATCTTCTTCATCGTATCGGTCATTTCGGCCGGCAGGCGCAGCTTCAGCATATCGAACAGCGCCGCATGAAGCTTCAGCTCCTCGCGCCACTCATCGGCGTTCATCGACGTCACCGCATCGAACTGATCGCGCGTGAAATCGAGGCCGTCCCAGTGCAGGTCCTCATACGCGGGCGATACGCCGAACGCATGCTCGCCGCCACCACCGGTGCCTTCGAGACGATCGAGCATCCACTTCAGCACGCGCATGTTCTCGCCGAAGCCCGGCCACACGAACTTGCCGTTCGCATCCTTGCGGAACCAGTTCACGCAGTAGATTTTCGGCAGTTTCGCGCCCGCGCCTTCGAGCTGCTTGCCGAGCTTGAGCCAGTGCGCGAAATAATCGCTGACGTTGTAGCCGCAGAACGGCAGCATCGCGAACGGATCGCGACGCACGATGCCCTGCTGGCCGACCGCTGCGGCAGTCGTCTCCGAGCCCATCGTCGCGGCCATGTACACGCCTTCGACCCAGTCACGCGCCTCGGTCACGAGCGGCACAGTCGTCGAACGGCGGCCGCCGAAGATGAATGCGTCGATCGGCACGCCGGCCGGGTTCTCCCAGTCGTCGTCGATCGACGGACACTGCGCGGCCGGCGCCGTGAAGCGCGAATTCGGATGCGCGGCCTTGCGGCCCGTCTCCTTGCCGATCTCAGGCGTCCACGGGTTGCCCTGCCAGTCGGTCAGCTTCGCGGGCGGCGTGTCGGTCAGCCCTTCCCACCACACGTCGCCGTCTTCCGTCAGCGCGACGTTCGTGAAGATCACGTTTTCGGTGAGCGTCGAGATCGCGTTCGGGTTCGTCTTCACGCCGGTGCCCGGCGCGACGCCGAAGAAGCCCGCTTCCGGGTTGATCGCATACAGTCGGCCGTCGCGGCCCGGCTTCAGCCATGCGATGTCGTCGCCGATCGTCGTGACCTTCCAGCCGTCGAAGCCCTGCGGCGGAATCAGCATCGCGAAGTTGGTCTTGCCGCACGCGGACGGGAACGCAGCCGCGACGTGATACTTCTTGCCGGCCGGCGACGTCACGCCGAGGATCAGCATGTGTTCGGCGAGCCAGCCCTGGTCGCGGCCCATCGTCGACGCGATTCGCAGCGCGAAACACTTCTTGCCGAGCAGCGCGTTGCCGCCGTAGCCCGAGCCGAAACTCCAGATCTCGCGCGTTTCCGGGAAATGCACGATGTACTTGACCGGGTTGCACGGCCACCGCACATCCTGCTGGCCGGCTTCGAGCGGATGGCCGACGCTGTGCACGCACGGCACGAACTCGCCGTCCTCGCCCAGCACGTCGTACACCTCACGACCCATGCGCGTCATGATCCGCATGTTCACGACGACGTACGGACTGTCGGACAGTTCGACGCCGACGTGCGCGATCGGCGAGCCGAGCGGGCCCATCGAAAACGGCACGACGTACAGCGTGCGGCCGCGCATCGAGCCGCGGAACAGGCCGTTGAGCGTCTCGCGCATTTCGGCGGGCTCGATCCAGTTGTTGGTCGGGCCGACGTCGTCGCGCGAGGCCGCGCAGATGAACGTGCGATCCTCGACGCGCGCGACGTCGGACGGATCGGATTGCGCGAGATACGAGTTCGGGCGCTTCGCCGGGTTCAGGCGCGTGAGCGTGCCCTGGTCGACCATCGCCTGGCACAGCGCGTCGTTTTCTTCCTGCGAACCGTCACACCACACGACGCGCTCGGGCTCCGTCAGCGCCGCGATACGCGACACCCAGTCGATCAGCTTGCGATGTTTGACGAAAGCCGGCGGAGCGATCAGCGGGCCGTGTGTTGCTTCGGCCAAAGTGTTTTGCGACATGAGGATGTCTCCAGATTATTGGGCGGGGATGGGGGTTGCGGGGCGAGCCCGCGAGATGGGGTATGCGATTGGAGCGCAGGGTGCGGCGGCGCGCAGGACGGGACGCGCGAGCGGAGCGCGCGTCGATGCCGCGATGCGTGCGAGAGAAGGTGATGTCTCTTTAGTAATTGCGAACGCGAGTTTCGCCATACAAGCAACCTGCCGTACAACTCCATGACGGCCAGCATACCATCGCCGTTATTCGGCAAACGTTGCGTTGCAACAAGAAACAACTATGTCGGCGCGCCGGCACGCCGGTTGCATGTGCGTGCTTTTTACAGCGCCATGGCGCGCGCTTTGGGGACGAAACGGCCAGGACGGCCGTCCGGCAAGGGTTTCGCGGAAGCGGCAAAATTGCCGCACCGCTCCCGCGTGGGGCCCACGCGAGCGCGGGCCGGGCGAATTCACGTTTTCGCTACTCAGGCAAACCCTGAATTAGGTTGCGTACACAAACATCTGACGTGAGCGGGTCGCAGGCACCCCTGCTCAAAACGGCGCGCCGGGCAATCCGGGGTAATACGCGCCTGCCGCCATCCCGCCGTCGACGGCCAGCTCGGCGCCGTTGCAGTACGACGCTTCGTCGCTCGCGAGGAACAGCGTCGCGCGCGCGATTTCGTCGGGCAGCCCGACGCGTTGCAGCGGCACGTTCGCATAGTGCTGGTTGATTTCCTCGAGCGGCGCGCCGGTCGGGTTCGACATCGCGGTGTTCACGCCGCCCGGATGGATCGAATTCACGCGCACGCCCTGATGGCCGAGTTCGAGCGCCGCGACCTTCGTCAGCCCGCGCACGCCCCACTTGCTCGACACGTACGCGGCCAGCGCGTTCACGCCGCGCAGCCCGTCCACCGACGAGATGTTGACGATCGACCCGCTCTTCTGCGCGATCATGCGCGGCGCGATGGTCCGGATGCCGACGAACGTCCCGACGAGGTTGATCGACACCGCGCGCTCGAATTCGCGTTTCGACAGCTCCGTGATGCCGCCGAACGTCAGCACGGCTGCATTGTTGACCAGTACGTCGATCCGGCCGAACTGCTCCATCGTCGCTTCGGTCACGCGCACCCAGCTCGCTTCGTCGGCGACGTCGAGCCGCATGAAGCGCGCCGCGTCGCCGAGTTCGCGCGCGAGCGCTTCGCCCTCCGCGTCGAGTACGTCGCCGATCACGACGCGCGCGCCTTCCTCGACGAACAGCCTGCACGTCGCCGCGCCCATGCCACGCGCACCACCCGTGACGATCGCTACCTTTCCTTCCAGTCGACCCATGTCGTCCTCGCTTCGATTCCGGTTTGCCGGCTGCCGCGCGCAAGTGCGCATGCTCGCCGGTTCGTGATTGGCACGCGGCAAGCACCGCGCGCCGTCGGCCCCCGCCGTCAGCCCCAGTAAGCCTGCCCGCCGTCGAGCGGCAGCGTCGCGCCCGTCAGGTAGGCGGCATCGCGGCTCGCCAGAAACACGATCGCGCGCCCGATGTCCTGCTCGCAGTCGCCGACGCGGCCAAGCGGAATCGTGCGAAAAAACGCCGCGGCTTCCTGCGGATTTGCGTCGACCCAGCCTTTCAGGCCCGGCGACAACGCGTGCGGCGCGACCGCGTTCACGCGGATGCCGTCCACGCCCCATTCGCAGGCCGCCGCGCGCGTCAGCGCACGAATCGCCTCCTTGGTCGCCGCATACGCGCCGTAGCCCGACGCATCCCAGCGCACCGCGGCCGACGACGCGAAATTGACGATCACGCCGTCGCCCTTCAGATGCGGATGGCACGCGCGCATCATGCGCAACGTCGCGATCGGCCCCGATTCGAGCCCCGCCAGGAAACTCGCGTCGGTCACGTCGAGCAGGCGGCCGAGCGGCACGACCTGCGCGTTGTTGATCAGGATCTGCACGCCACCGAACCGCGCGACGACGTTGTCGACGCATTGCTCGATCTGCGTCGCGTCCATCACGTCGCACACGAACGGCTCGGCCACGCCGCCGCGTGCACGAATCGCCTCGCAGGTCGCGAGCAGCTTGTCGAGGGTGCGACCGACCACCGCGACGTGCGCCCCTTCCGCCGCGAGCGCCTGCGCGACGCCCTGGCCGACGCCCTGCCCCGCGCCCGTCACGAGCGCGACCTTGCCTGTCAGGATGCCCATGCGTGCTCCTCAGGCGACGATCGCCGGATGCGCCTGCACGGGCCCGCCGAGCAGTTCGCGGTAAGAAGGCGGCTGCTTGCCGTCGAGATCGGCGATGCCGTACCGCAGCGCGGCTTCCGCGCCGACGAGCACCTGCCCCGACAGCGCCATGCGCTGCGGATCGCCGTGGATCGCGTGAATCACGCGGCCCGTGAATTCGGGGCTTTCCGCGACGAGCGAGAATTCCTTGTACAGCTCCGGGTGTTCCTCCCACACGCGCGTCGTGCGCTCGGTGCGCAGCGGGCCCATCCAGATCGACACGGCCGCGACGTCGAACGGCTTCAGGTCGACGGCCATGTCCTTCGCGAACTTGTCGACGCCGGACTTCTGCGCGCCGTACGCCGCGCCGTGCATGTAGCAGCTCGCGCCGAACGACGACGTAAACGCGATCAGCCCGCTGCGGCGCCGCGCCATCAGCCGCGCCGCGTGCCAGCTCGCGACATAGGCCGAGCGCAGCCCGACATCGAGGATGTTGACGAGGTCGAGCGACTTCTCCCAGAACGGCCCCGGCAGGATCAGCTGATCGTGCAGGTAGGTCGCGTTGTTCACGAGCATGTCGAGCCGCCCGCTTTCGCGTTCGACACGCTCGAACAGCGCCTGCACCTGTGCATCGTCCGCGTGGTCGCAGGCCACCGCGATCCCGCGCCCGCCGAGCGCATCGATCTCTCGTGCAGTCTCGTGGATCGTGCCGGGCAGCGGCGCATCGCCTTCATTCTGCGAGCGGCCCGTTACATAGACGGTCATGCCGGCCGCGCCGAGCGCGCACGCGATGCCCTTGCCCGCGCCGCGCGATGCGCCCGTCACGACGGCGACCGGCGCATCGTGGTTCTGTGTCATGTTCGATGTCTCCTGTGGAATGTGCTGGGCGCCACGTGGATGGCGTTCGCGTGCGTCAGGCGGCCGGCGGCTGCGCGCCGGCGAACAGCACGCCCGGCGCATCGCCTTCGTAGCGGGCCGACAGCGTCGACGTGACGACGCAGCGCGTGCCCGCGATCTTCCATTCGCCGCCGACCTTCCGGTATTCGTCGTCGTAGTACGCGCCGAGCTGCGTGAGCGTGCGCGCGTTCGTGTCGATCATCTGGTAGTGCAAGCCCCACGTGCCGCGTGCATGCGTCGCGTCGAGCACATCGATCTCGGGATTCACGCCGTGGTGCATCTCGACGATGTGCGGATGGCAGCCGAGTTGCGCGAAGACGTCGACGAGCGCGTCGCGTGTATCGAACGTACCGATCCGGCCGTAGTCGATCTGCACGGGGCCGGGCGCGAAGCAGTCGCGCATCCCTTCCGGATCCTTGCGGTCGCAGCAGGTGAAGTAGCGCGCCTTCAGCCGGCGGATTGCGTCGGCGTCCTCGAGCCGGCGCACGCGCGCTTCCAGCGATTCGATGAGGGTCATCCTGTCTCCTTGTTTCGTGCCGGCGCGGTTCGAAGGCCGCGTCGATGCCACGTTACCGCCGCGCGATGGGTCGGCCATCACCCGTTCGGATGAAATCCGCGATTCGTTTCGGCAGCGCTGTTTGAGCGTGTCCGCAGCATTCGTCCGAACAGACGATGTGATGCAGGCGGCTTCGTTCCTACCATCGAACGACACCACCACGAGACCCGGCGATGGACGACACGACCCGCACGCTCCACGAGTACGAGCAGATCCGACAGCTGAAGTACCGGTATTTCCGCGCGGTCGACACGCACGACTGGGCGCTGCTCGCGGATTGCCTGACCGAAGACTGCGAGGCGCGGCTGTATGGCGGCCGCTATGCGTACGACGGCCGCGACGCGTTCGTGTCGAGCCTGCGCGCGCTGATCGGCAAGCCGACCTTCCTGACGATGCATCACGGTCATCACCCCGAGCTCACGCTGGTCTCGGCCGATCACGCGTGCGGCGTGTGGTTTCTCGAGGATCACGCGATCAATCTTGAGGATGACTACCTGCTGCACGGCACCGCGTTCTACGACGACCAGTACGTGAAACGCGATGGTGTGTGGTGCATTCACGCGACACGCCACGAGCGGCTGTTCGAAACCGTCACGTCGCCGATTCCGCCGTCGTTCACGCTGACCGCGAACCGGTTCGCGCCGGATGCGCATCAGACGGCCGGATCGACTGAAGCCGCTTCCTGAATCCCGGCGGCGATGCCGCCGATCCTGTCATTTCCCTCTGGAGCCGGAGCAATGGAGAAAGTCATTTACGTGTTGTGGTGCGATACGCAGGCCGCGCCCGATCAGTGGAGCCGCACGGTGCGCGCGCAGCTGGCCGACAAGCTGCTGTCGCTCGGTGCGCACGGCGTGCAGGTGAACGTCGCCGATGCGGATGTCGCGCCGGCCGCCGGCTTGAAGCAGACCAACACGCATCCTGGCATCGACGGGATCGTCGCGGTGTGGATCGATAGCGCGAATGCGATGTTCCGCCAGCCGTTCGACGACGCGGTGCGCGCCGTGGTCCCGCACATGGCGGCGTATCTCGTCACCGAGTCGCAGCCGATTACGAATACGCGCTTTCCGGCGCGTCCGGGCGAGCGGACGACGGGTTTTTCGCAGCTCGCGTTTTTGAAGCGGCCACCGCGGCTGACGCACGAAGCTTGGCTCGACGTGTGGCACGGGCATCACACGCGCGTCGCGATCGATACGCAGGACAACTTCCTGTACGTGCAGAACGTCGTCGTGCGCGCGCTCACGCATGCGGCGCCGGGGTACGACGCGATCGTCGAGGAATGCTTCCCCGCTGCGGCGATGACCGATCCGCATGCGTTCTTCGATGCGGTCGGCGATGACGAGAAGTTTCAGCGGAATGTAGCGGAGATGATGGACAGCTGTGGGCGCTTCATTGACTTCGACAAGATCGATGTGGTGCCGACGAGTCAGTATGTGGTGAAGGCGGTGCGGGGGTGAGCTGGAGTGATCGCACGGTGCGGTCGCCCTATTCCCGATTGACTGCCGTGTTCCATTTTGAGCCGGAGGAGCGTCGCCAACACACAACGGCTCGCTCCAATCGATAGTTGAACGTGGGGCACTGCGGCGAACGCCTGAATGCTGGCGAGTACTACCGGACGCGAACGGATTCGGGTGCCCGCCGCAATAGATGATCACATCGTTTCGCAACGTTCATTGAATCACCTGTCGTTACCGTCGAGGAGGAGCAGATCCATCGGCGGCGTCCGCGACAGGCTGGCCGTCACGTGCCTGGATCGCTTCTATCGCCGCCTGAGCCGAAATCTTCACATCGCGCTTGCGCGACTTTAGATTCTGCGTGATGGCAGGCAACGCTTTGCACGTGCCAATCCGGTTGAGCGTGGATTGACAGTAGATGACGTCATAGGGATCTGAAGTGGTCGCGAGAATCTCCAGCAACTCGTCTTCAGCCTGGGGGTTTGCGCAACCATTGAGTGACCGTATCGCGGAATGCCTCACGAGCCAGCGCTTGTCCTTGAGAAGTGCAAACAGGGGCCGGACATCGACGCCTCCCGGCTTCGGGATGTCAGCAAGCCGATCAAGGAGACTTGCCAGCGCATACTTGTCCGGCTCTCTGGACGAGTATTCGATCAGGCGTACCGCGCACTCGCCGCTGAGACAGTTCTTTCCGATCTTGCCGATGATGAAGTACGCTGCAGACCGCTGCTCCTTTTTGGGCTTCTGGCCGAGGAATACATCGAGTTCATCAACCAGAGACATGTCGCCAAGCAGTTCCGCTTCGCGATGTGCCTGCCAAGAGATGGAATCGTCCGAGCTAACGAAGTCCTGACGATCTGTCATCCGTTGAATTAGCTCGAGTAGCGCTTGTCGCATCACCGCACCCTTCGAAAAGAAATGACGACTCTAACAGCTTGGCCGTATAAACGAACCCATGAGCCGGTCGGTGCAGGAATGGTCACCGATCTGTGCATCTGATGCGAGTGACCGGCACGGGCCGATGCGGTCACGCTCGCGACAGCAGACACTCGCCGCCATCCGGCGGCTGCCGGCCCGCTACAGGCTGCCCCGACAATCGCATCGTATTCGATCGAGATTAGCGCCGACTCACTGCAAATCTGTGCACGAACGCCGAAACTGCCTCCACGACACCGTCCGCCAGTGGCAGATCCGGGTTCGAATAAGCAGCGAAGTTTTCGTGCAGATCCGCCGTGCGGACGGCCTTGAGAACGTGATTGGCGTCGGCGATCAGCGCCATTTCGGCCTGCGGATTTGCTCGCTGTAACAGTTCCGCGTCCTGCACGGCAACCTGGATATCCCGCGCGCCCTGCACGATCAGCACGGGCTTCACGTAATCGGCCAGCAGTGCCGCCGGGTCGATGGTCAATTCGCTGATCAGGAAGCGCTGGACTTGCGGCCTGAACGACGGCATGAGCGCCGGATCGATGTCGGTCGCGTCTACCCCATTCCCCGCTTCCAGCGAATCGAGGATCGACATTGCATTGTCCAGGATCGGCGCATTTGCAGGGTTCGACCGCAGTTGCTGCCTCAATACGGGCGCGAGCGGACGCCCCGCCGTGGCGACCAGAATCAGGCCGGCGATGTCGGCGGATTGCCGCGCCGCCAGCAACGCCACCAAACCGCCCTCGCTGTGCCCCAACACCCATACGCTGGAAGCACCTGTCCGCGCGCGGATGGCGGCTACCCACGAATGGACGTCCGCCGCGTAGTCGTCGATCACGACATCATTGGCATCCGGTATCGCCGACGCGCTGCCGTACATGCCGCGCTTGTCGACTCGTACCGACGCGATACCTTCTTCGCACAATCCTTCCGCGAGCAACCGGTACGTCGACGCCTGAAGCCAGCTCGGCGCGTTGCCATTTCTGTCGGTCGGGCCCGAGCCCGGCACGATCAGCACCACCGGCATATCGCCGGTGTCCGGGGACAACAGCGTGCCCTTCAACGGACCGGCAGGGCCCGGCGCTTCGATTTCCGTCTGCATGGTATGCAAAAGCCCCCCTGGTCATGAGCTACCGACAATCGCTCCAACAGTGCAGCTCACGGCGCCTTGGCCAAAGCCAGAATGGCCGTCACCGCATCGTCCTCGATTCCCTTGATATCCGACGGAAACCGATTCCTTTGCGGTATCAACACGATGAGCCCCTCGATCTGCGCCGTAACGAGTGCCGCGCGCCGGATGCGCACCGCTTGTGGCAGCGCCGGGTTCACGGCTTCAATGAGGCCGGCGATCACGCCGCGTTGAAATTCATACCCCTCTTCAAGCATCTTCCGCGCGAACTCCTGCGTTTGGGCCAGTGCCCAGAAGTTCACGAACAGGCTTTGGGTCTTGGGCTGCTTGCTGTCTTCGAGCAAGAGTCTGACCACTTTCTCCAGCCGGCCCTCGGGTGTCAGCGACGTGTCCGCGCGCACGCCGTCGTACGTATTGGCGTACGCCTCCCGCGTCACGGCAAGGATCGCCTCGAAGATGTCTTCGCGCGTGGGAAAGTAGTGCTGCAGGTTCGACAGCGCCAACCCGGCTTTTGCCGCGACCTTCCTCATGGTCAGCCCGCCGTAGCCTTCGTCCACGAAGATCTCGATCGCACTGGCCATAATCTTGTTCACAGCGTTCTTGCCGCGTTCGGTCAAGACGCGTCCGTTATCGAGAGCCGCCCTCTTCAAGAATTCCTCCTGCTGCCCCGTGAGCGCATGCCCGGGGCGATGGTGCTGATGGCGCGTCAGCGCCGCCGATGCCTGGTCGCAGACCAACCACGCCGCATCCGCTCCGCGCACGGAAGTGGTGATATAGGTTGGTCGACCGGATTTCGCAAAACATCGATGCCCCACACGCGGCCGTGTCGGTTCCACTGCAGGGACCGCAAGGCGGAACCTGACGGCGACATTCTACGCAGGATTGGAAATCCGGGGAGAGGCACCGATGTCGATTGACGAGCGTACGCATGACATGTTCGATACCCGTCACAAAATGGGTCGAGCGACACATTCTCGTCGATGCGCCCGAACGCCCTCGACTCCCCGCTCTCCCGTCCCTTTGCCAGGCCCATGACAAAAAGTCTATAATTTGACAATCCATCGACCGGCACGCCGAAGCATACGAACCCGAGCGCGCCCCCGATTCCCCGGCCCAATTTGCCCGGAGCGACATGAGCGACTACCCCGTTTTCGACACGCTTTGCGATCTGCTGAACACGTCCGGCGCGCGGTTCCGTGTGCTGGAGCATCCGGCCGAAGGGAAATCCGACGCCATCGCCGCGCTGCGCGGCACGCGCCCCGAACAGGGCGCGAAGGCGATGCTCTGCACGTTCAAGGATGGCGGAGACACCACCGCGCTCGCGGTGATTCCCGGCCATCTGAAGATCGATTTCCGCAAGGTCGCCGATGCGGTCGGCCGCCGCAAGGCCACCCTCGCGTCGCCCGACCTCGCGGCCACCGTCACGCGCTGCGTGATGGGCGCCGTGCCGCCGTTCGTGTTCGACGCCAGCGTGACGCTCGTCGTCGACCCCGCCCTGGTCGAACGCAACACCGAGATCGCTTTCAACGCGGGCCGCCTCGACCGCTCCGTCGTGCTCGACGCGGCCGACTACGTGCGGATCGCGCAGCCGCTGCTCGCCGACATCACGCGGCCGGAAGCCGCGGAAGGCGAGTAACACGCCGGTTGCCCCTTCCCCCGCAGCCGTCGCATCGATCCGAAACCTGACCGCGAAACCATCATGACCACTACCCGGAAACTCGTGCTGTCCGAACAGGCGTCGCTGATCGAACAGGTGCAGCGCATCGCCGAAGGGCTCGGTGCGATGTTCGCGCCGTTCACCGAGGTCGTGGTTCACGACCTGCGCACGCCGAAGCACGCGATCCTCGCGATCCACAACAACCTGTCGGGGCGCGCCGTCGGCGATCCCGCGACCGAGCTCGGCCTCGCCCGCATCGCGGACGACGATTTCCCGCCCGTGCTCGCGAACTACCCGAACCGCTTCGCCGACGGCCGCACCGCGAAAAGCACGTCGATCGGCATCAAGGATTCGACCGGCCGCTATGTGGCCGCGCTGTGCCTGAATGCCGACGTCACGCTGTTCCGCGGCTTCCAGGGCATGCTGAACCAGTTCTGCAGCACGGACGGCGAAGCCGTCGCGGAAACGCTCGATCCGGCCGGCGCGGACGCGATCCGCCAACGCATCGACGCATTCGCGATGCGCCTCGCGACGACGCCGCGCGAACTGAAGACCGACCAGCGCCGCGAGCTGATGCAGACGCTGAAGGCCGACGGTTTCCTCGAAGTGCGCCGCGCGATGGAGATCGTGTCGCAGCATCTCGGCGTCTCGCGCGCGACCGTCTACAACGATGCGAAATGACGCAGGCGCGTGACACGCGCTGCTTTCCCGCTGAACGATTTCAACGACCACCAGGCAATCCATGAACGCTCCGACTCTCCCCACCTACGACGACGTTGCCGCCGCCGCGGCCCGGCTCGAAGGCCATGCGCACCGCACACCGGTGATGACGTCGCGGACGATCGACGAAGCGCTCGGCGCGCAAGTGTTCTTCAAGTGCGAGAACCTGCAGCGCATGGGCGCATTCAAGTTCCGCGGCGCGTTCAACGCGCTGTCGCGCTTCGATGCGGAGCAACGCCGCAACGGCGTCGTCGCGTTCTCGTCCGGCAACCATGCGCAGGCGATCGCGCTGTCGGCGCGCATGCTCGGCATTCCCGCGACGATCGTGATGCCGCAGGATGCGCCGGCCGCGAAGATGGCCGCGACGCGCGGCTACGGCGGCAAGGTCGTGACCTACGACCGCTACACCGAGGATCGCGAGCAGATCGGCCGCGATCTCGCCGCGCAGCACGGCCTCACGCTGATTCCGCCCTACGACCACCCGGACGTGATCGCCGGCCAGGGCACGGCGGCCAAGGAACTGTTCGACGAAGTCGGCCCGCTCGATGCGGTATTCACGCCGCTCGGCGGCGGCGGCCTGCTGTCGGGCACCGCGCTCGCCACGCGCGCGCTGTCGCCGCACGCGACGCTGTACGGCGTCGAGCCGGAAGCCGGCAACGACGGCCAGCAATCGTTCCGCTCCGGCGCGATCGTGCATATCGACACGCCGCGCACGATCGCCGACGGGGCGCAGACGCAGCACCTCGGCAACCTGACGTTCCCGATCATCCGGCGCGACGTCGACGACATCCTGACCGCGACGGACGCGGAACTGATCGACTGCATGCGCTTCTTCGCCACGCGTATGAAGATTGTTGTCGAGCCGACCGGCTGCCTGTCGTTCGCCGCGGTGCGACGGATGAAGGACGCGCTGCAGGGCAAGCGCGTGGGCATCGTGATCAGCGGCGGCAACGTCGATCTCGAGAACTTCTGCGCGCTGGTGTCGGCGCCGGCATGAACGTCGCGGCGCGCATGAATATTCCGTCATCCGCGCCGCATCGCTCCTTCACGTCGCGTTAAGTTTCGCGCCCTAGACTGATGATGTTGTCCCGCAGTCAGTCGTGAAGGAGCCACCATGAAATCGCACGCGATCGTCGCCGCCGCCCTGGCGGCTGCTTCCCTTTCGGCGTTCGCTCAACCGGGCGTGACGTCATCCGGTTTTCCCGCAGCGTCGCCGCACGACGCCGTCGCGCAAGCGACGCACCGCTCGCCCGGCGCGTTGCCGCACGCCGGCTTCGTGCTCGCGAAGATCGATCAGAACAATACGCCGCCCGATCGCGGCGGCGACCCGAGCGGCCGTTCGCACTCCGGCATGCGCATGTGACGGCACGCGCCGGGCGCTGTGCCGCGCCCGGCCCTCAGAACGCAGGCAGCGACGGATCGCGTGACGCGACGATGTCGTCGGTACGCCGCTGCAGCGCGCCGTCGATCGTCTCCGGTTGCGGAATCAGCCAGTAGCGCCCGTCCCGGATGCCGTCGAACACCCGCGCGGCGAACGCGTCGGGCGTGAGCCCGTGCGCGTTCAGCATCGCGCGCATCGTGTCGACGAAGCCACGCACCTCCGGCCGGTCGTGCACCGCGCCGAACGGGTCGTTGAAGATGCCCGACTGCACGGGGCCCGGCGCAAGCAACGACACGCCGACCGGTGCGCCCAGCATCTTCAGTTCTCCATACAGCGATTCCGTCAGCGCGACCACCGCGAATTTCGTTGCCGAATAAGGCGACATCAGCGGGCTGGGCAGGAACCCGCCGACCGACGCGGTATTCACGACGCGCGCCGGCACGTTGCGCTCGAGCATCCGCGGCACGAAGCTGCGGATGCCGTTCAGCACGCCGTGCACGTTGATCGCGAAGCTGCGCTCGAAGCGTTCCGGCGTGATTTCCCAGCTGAAGCCGGTCGCCATCACGCCCGCGTTGTTGAACAGCAGGTCGACGCCGCCGAAGCGCTGCCAGGCCGCTTCCGCCAGCGCGTCGACGGCTTCCGGCCGGCTGACGTCGGTCGGCACGCACAGGACGTCGGTGTCGAGCGTCGCGGCGAAGGCGTCGAGCTTCGCCGGGTCGAGATCGGCCAGCACGACGCGCATGCCGAGCCCGGCGGCGTGGCGTGCGAGCCCGCTGCCGATGCCGCTGGCCGCGCCGGTGATCACGGCGGTGCCGCCGTCGAAGCGAATCGGGTTCGTCATGTCAATCAAAGTCCTGTCGGGTCGATGTGGGGATGCGCATACGCGGGAACCACCGGCGGCGGCAGCACCGTGCGGCCGTCGAGCGAGCGCACCGCGAGTTGCTGCGCGAGCGGGAAATGCAGGCTGTGCGTGACGAGGCCCGTGCGTTCGCGCGCCGGCAGGCGGCACAGCGCGAGCGCGGTCTCGGCGAGATACGCGACGTCCTCGGTCGGATAGCCTTCGGGGATGTAGCGCGCGGCACCGGGCGTGCGGATCGCCGTGCTCGGCGCGACGAGATTCACCGCGATGCCGTCGGCTTCGAGTTCGGCCGCGAGCCCCTGCGTGAAGCGCGACAGCGCCGCCTTCGCCGCCGCATAGACGGTCGCGCCGCCCGCGCGCGAGAAATCGTCGAACGGCCGCAGCGGCGGCAGCGCCGTCACCGAGCCGACGTTGACGATCCAGCCGGCGCCGCGGGCGCGCATCAGCGGGATCGCGGCCTGCGCCAGCGCGAACGGAATCCGCAGATAGTGTTCGATCGTCGTGTCGAACATCGTCATCGGCATCGCGTCGACGCACGCGTAGTCGGCCACGCCCGCGTTGTTGACGAGGATGTCGAGGCCGCCGGCGGCTTGCGCCGCGTGCCCGACGAGCGCGTCGCGCTCGGCCGCGTTCGACAGGTCGGCCGCCAGCGCAATGGCGCGGCCGCCGGCCTGCTCGATCAGCGCAACCGTTTCGGCGAGCGTGCCGGCGGTCGTCGCCGATGGCGTGAGGCTGCGCGCCGTCACGACGACGGTCGCGCCTTCGGATGCGAGGCGCTGCGCGATCGCGCGGCCAATGCCGCGGCTTGCGCCCGTCACGAGCGCGCACTTGCCGGCCAGTACGCCGGTTCGGATATCGGTCATCGTTGTCTCCTGTGTTGTGCGTGCGGGCCGCTCAACGGGCGATATCCGCAACATGAAGCACCAGCTTCGTTTTCGCCTCGCCCGTTTGAACGAGATCGAGTGCGCGGGCCGCCTGTTCGAGCGGGAAACGGTCGAAGCGCGGCACGCGCAGCGCGCGCTTTTCCAGTTGCGCGGCGATCCGGCCAAGCGTGCCGCCGCTCGGCATCCGGCTGTAGGTCATCGCGGTGCGCAGGCCGCGTCGTGCGGCAACGGCCGCCGTCGCGGCGAGCCGCTCCGCATCGCCGGCCGCGAGCGTCATGATGTTCACCAGCGTGCCGCCCGGCGCCAGCAGGTCGAGTGCATCGGGCAGCGTGTCGCCGCCGACCGCGTCGAGCACGAGGTCGACACCGCCGGGCGCCCAGGCGCGCAGCGCCGCGGCGATGTCCTGCGCGCGATAGTCGATGCTCGCCGCCGCGCCCAGCGATTCGACCGTCTCGCGGTTGCGCGCCGAACACGTTGCCGCGACGCGCGCGCCGCCCTGCACGGCAAGCTGGATCGCGAACGTGCCGACCGCGCCCGCGCCGCCGTGCACCAGCACGGTCTGGCCCGCCTTCAGCTCGCCGTCGTCGAACAGGCCGGCCCATGCGGCAAGCGCAGGCGTCGGCACCGTGGCGGCTTCCGCCAGGCTCACCGCGTCGGGCACGCGCACGACCGAGTCGTGGCGCACCGCGACGAATTCCGCATACGCACCCCAGCGCCCCGCGCCGACGTCGGTCTGCGCGAACACGCGCATGCCGGGCGCGAACCCGTCGACGCCGTCGCCGACCGCTTCGACCACGCCGGACGCGTCGAAGCCGATCACGAACGGAAACGTGTATTGCATGAAGGCGCCGAGGTAGCCTTCGCGGCATTTCCAGTCGGCGGGATTGATGCCCGCGTAGGCCACGCGGATCAGCACGTCGCCGGGGCCCGGCGTCGGGGCCGGCACGTCGGCCATTCGCAAGGTGTCGGAATGACCGACGCGGTCGATCAACAGGGCTCGCATCTTCGTGTCTCCAGGGTTGGTTTGATGTCAGCTCGATGTGGGCTGCGCGTCACGCCGCCGTGTCCGCCAGCAGGCTCGACGCGAGCGGACAGAACGCATGCGAGATCGCATCGACCGTCCAGTCGGGGCTTTCAACGTCGAACCGGCGATCGACCCAGCCCCAGTGATACGGATGCATCAGGTATTCGCCGAGCAGATCGCCGACGTGCGCGAATTCCTGCTGCCACACATGCGTCCACGCGCCGGGCGTTTCGATCCGGCTCAGGCGCCAGTTGCGGATGCCGGGCATGAACGCGGGCATCTGCAGCAGTTCGCGTTCGAGCGCAGCGATCTGCGCTGCGCCGGCCTGCGGCCGCACGCGCAGCATCAGCGTGCGCCAGACGCCGTCGCGCAGCGCCGGTTCGCGCAGGCCGCCGCCGATCGAGCGGCATTGAGCGCCATCGATGCGCTCGATGCCCGGCAATTGAGCCAGCGCCGCAAAATCCGCCGTGCCGTCGGCCGCCGAATCGTCGCGCAACACGTCGAGCGTGTAGTCGCCCGCGCCCCAGCTGCCGTCCAGATTGCGTGCCAATGCCACGCGTGTCGTGCCAACCCGCGCGTGCGCGGCTTGGTGCAATGCATGCTCGATCGCGCCCGCATCGCAATCCGAGGACACGAATACCTGTGCCGTGTCATGCCGCATGATCGACCTCCGTCAGCGCGGGCAGCGGCGCGTCGGCGTCCGTCATCACATGGCGACGGCGCAGGTCGCACAGCGCGTCGACCGCCATCCAGAATCCGACCACATCGGCATCCGTCAACGCACGCATCCGGTAATAGGCCGGCGCGTCGGCCACGTGCCAGGTCAGCCACAGCGTGCTCGGCTGCCCCGGCACCGCGACGGGCGGTGATATCCAACGGCCGGCCGCCGTCAGCCCGCGCGCCGCATGGCCCGGCAGGTAACGGTCGCGCAGCAGTGCAAGCACGTCGGGAATGCGCTCGGGCGCGAGCGTGATTTCGTCTACGATCTGGATCATTCGCGTGTCGTCCGTGGTCGTTCGTGACAGGGATGCGCAGCCGGCCTACGCCGTTCCGGCGAGGCCGAAGGCGGTCGGCGTGGATAGCATTCTTGCGTGGTGACGATTCGCAGACCCCTACCGGCCCGCTCACCGCCCCCTGTCGCAACGATCAGATCGGGAAACTCATGAAACAGCGCGCCATCCCGGCCCGCAGCCGCGTCCTGCCGGGCCTCGGCGCGCGCCTGCTGAGCGAACTCACGCGCAGCGGCGCGCCGCCGGCCGACCGCGATGCGCAGCCGCCGCCACCGGCAGCGACGCCGGGCGATTTCGTCGCGCTGTATCGCGACGCGATCGAACGCCTCGAGGCGCAGGTCGCGCGCGGCGATGGCCACCCGCCGATGCGCAAGCGCGAAGTCGACCTGATGTGCCGCTGCCTGCTGAGCTGCGCGACGCTCGCCGACGCGATCCGCTGCGCGCGCGAATTCGGCGAGATGCTGCCCCCGCGCGCCGGCGCGCTGTCGCTCACCGTGCGCGACGGGCGCGCGACGTTCCGGATGGATTCGCTGCGCCGCACACGCAGCCCGGCCGCGTGCCTCGTCGACCTGACGGGGTTGTTCTGCTATCTGCAACTGTTCGGCTGGCTGATCGGGCAGCCGCTGCGGCCGACCGACGTATGGCTCGGCCATCCGCGCCGCGACGACGCGATGCCGTTGCTCGGGTTGTTCAATGCGCCGGTCGAAGTGGGCCGCAAGACCTACGGCTTCGCATTCGATGCGGCGCGGCTCGAATGCCGTGTGGTGCGGCAGCCAGCCGAACTCGACGCGTTTCTCGTCGATTTTCCGTTTCGCCTGATCGATGCGGCGCCGGCCGTCGTATCGTGGGCGCAGCAGGTGCGCGGCTTTCTCGACGCGGCGCTCGCGCACGAGCAGGCGTTGCCGGCACTCGCGGAGCTGGCCGTGTGGCTCGGCGTGAGCGAGGCGACGTTGCGGCGGCGGCTGGTGGCCGAAGGCAGCGGTTATCACGTGCTGCGGGAGCAATGCCTCTCCGAGGCCGCGCGCCGCTGCCTGCGCGAGTCGGACTGGCCGGTCGCGCGGATCGCCGCGCATCTCGGGTTCGGCGGCGAGGAAGCCTTCCGCCGCGCGTTCGTCAGGTGGACGGGTGTCGCGCCGAGCCGGTACCGGCGCGATTTCATCGCAGCGAACCATGCCATTTCATCAGACATGAAACGCACCGCCGACGCCTGAAAGACAGGATTTCGAAAGTTTTTGCGCATCGATGACGTTTTTTCGCATCCGGGGGCTGTCCGACAATTGACGCGCCGGCGCGCACGCCATTACCCTTGCGCGCTGATGGTTCCCAGGGATGGGATCAAAAGGGAACGCAGGAGAGGCAATGCCTCGAATCTGCGGCTGCCCCCGCAACTGTGAGCGGCGAATCCGTGCCACTGCGTGCCACTGGGAAACCGGGAAGGCCGGCGCGAATCAGGACCCGCGAGCCAGGAGACCTGCCATCGACCCGAGGTCCAAGCAGCCGCACCGGGCGGGGTGTCCCGATGCGCCAACACCGCCTTGGGCGGTGCCCGTTGCATGGACGGCCCGACCTCAGGATCCGCCCGATGTCCACTGTTACCGCATCCGCTTCCTCACCGGAAGCGTCGCGCCGGCACACCGCCGGCATGCACGGCCCGCCTGCTCGCGCGCGCCGTTCCCTGTCGATCGCGTCCGCCGGCATGTGCCGCGCCGACGCCCGCGACCGCGGCCCGCTCGGCCCGCTCGCGCGATAGCCCGATCACCGATGACAAAACCGGCGCTGCCCGCCGCGCTCCCCCGATCGACGCATGCGCAGCCCGACCACAACGACAGCCTCATGAAGATTCGACACCTCCTTGCCACGTCGGCCGCGACCGCGCTCCTCTCGCCGCTCGCCCACGCAGCCGGCGACACCGCGGTTGCGCAACCGGCCCCGGCCGCCGAAGGCGCCAACCTGCCGACGATCAACGTGACCGACACACGCCGGTTGCCCGAGTCGTTCGACCAGCGCTATGCGACGACCCAGGTGCTCACGCGCACCGATCTCGACCGGCTGTCGCCGAGCGACCCGAGCATCACGCAGGCGCTCGCGACGCTGCCCGGCGTGACCGTCTCGCAGAACGGCGGGCCCGGCTCGTCCGCGTCGGTCAGCATCCGCGGCTCGTCGGCCAGCCAGGTCGCCGTGTTCATCGACGGCATCCGGATCGGCTCGCCGACCACCGGCATCGCGCCGTGGGCGGACCTGCCGACCGAATCGTTCGAACGTGTCGAAGTGATCTCGGGGCCGGCCGCCGCGTCGTTCGGCGCCAATGCGATGGGCGGCGTCGTGCAGCTCTTCACGCGCCGCGCGGCCAGCCAGCCGAACCAGACCACCGTGTCGTTCGGCGGCGGGTCGAACAAGACGTTCGACACGCAACTGCGCACGTCGGGCACCGTGCCGTCGACCGGGCCGCTCGCCGCGCTCGGCGGGCTCACCTACTCGCTCGGCCTGCATTCGTACAACACGGCCGGCATCGACGCGACGCGGCCTTTCGCGTACGGGCACGAGGCGGGCCGCAACCCGTACCACGCGCAGGATCTCGATGCGCGCCTCGGCTACGCGCGCGACAACTGGTCGATCTCGACGTTCGCGCTGTATCACCGGTCCGATCTGTCCTACGACAACCGCGGCTATGCGAATCGCCAGCTCGATCATCAGCTGACGACCGGTCTCGCGTTCCACCTCGATATCACGCCGGACACGCAGTTCGACCAGTCGTTCGGTTATGCGAACGATCGCGGGTTCATCTACGCGAGCGATCCGATCACCCCGACCGACCAGATCAATTCGCAGCGCATCAGCACGTCGACGTCGTTGACGCACCAGGCGCGCGGATTCCATCTGTTCGGGCTGCCGCTGTCGGGCGAAACCAAGCTCGCCTACGACTTCACCCGCGAGCAGGCATTCCTGCCGGTCGACATTCCGAACGGCGTGCCGACGCGCAACGATTCCGCGTTCTCGCTGCATCAATCGGCGACGCTCGGCAGCGTGACGATGTTCCTCGCGGGGCGTCATGAAATCATCGCCGGGCGGTCCGTGAATACGGGTAACGCGGCGCTGTCGTGGACGATCACGCCGGTGTACACGGCGCGCGTGTCGTACGGCAATGCGTTCAAGCTGCCGTCGTTCAACGACCTGTACTACCCCGGCTACGGCAATCCGAACCTCAGCCCGGAACGCAGCACGTCGGTCGAGGCCGCGGTCGATGCGAACACGTCGTACGGTACGTTCACGGCCGCGATCTACGATACGCGCGTCAGCAACCTGATCGCGTACAACCCGGCGACGTTCTCGCCGATCAACATCGGCCGCGCGCATATTCGCGGCATCGACCTGTCGTACAAGGGGACGATCGGCCGCTCGACGCCGGTGAGCGTCGCGGTCGGGATCCTGAATCCGCAGGACGAAACCAACGACTCGTGGCTCAACCGCCGGCCGCGCCAGACGGTCAGCCTCAACATCGATCACACGTGGGACGAACTGCACCTGCATGCGTTGAGCACGGGGGCGTCGCTGCTTTATGGCGGCACGACGTTCGACGATCCGGCCAATTCGACCTATCTGCCTTCGTATCTGACGGTGGGCTTGCGTGCTTCGTACCGGATCAATTCGCACCTGACGGTGTCGGCGACGGTGTCGAATCTGTTCGACCGGCAGTACATGACCGCGTATGGGTACAACACGCTCGGGCGGACGGCGTTCGGGAAGGTGAGTTATACGTTCTGACGGGGATGGGGAGGCTTTGGCCGGATAGGTGGCGAGGCCCCATTTGAAATGGCGTCTCCGATGCCTGCGCCACCGGATGCTTGAAACGGATGATGCCGCCCCAAAACCGGGCGACGGACTGACGGCTACCGAGCGGCCGGTCTTTCGTCGCATCGCGCACGTTGCTGTCCGTATCAACACTGTTAGACTGCGGACGCCCTCCCCGCACATGTAGTCAACCATTCAGGACAGTGACATGACCGAATGCGCGCTAACCTTTACCAGTCAGGTCGAATGGGAAAACTGGTTAGGGCAAAACGGCAGCACGTCGGCCGGAACATGGCTGCGCCTGGCGAAAAAAGGCGCCAGGCAGCGAACCCTCACCTACGAGCAGGCGTTGGAAAGCGCTCTCTGCTATGGCTGGATCGATGGTCAAAAACGGGCCGAGAGCGAGCAATACTGGTTACAACGCTTCACCCCACGCTCCGCAACAAGCATCTGGTCCAAACTCAACACAGACAAGGCTGAAGCACTGATCGCCGCAGGCAGAATGCGCCCGCCCGGCTTGTGCGAAATCGAGAAAGCGAGAAAGGACGGCCGCTGGCAGGCTGCCTACACGTCGGCAAGCAATTCGACCGTGCCGGACGACCTTCAGGCGGCCTTGGACGCCAATCCGGAAGCCCGCACGTTTTTCGCGACACTGAACAGCCGTAACCGATATGCCATCCTGTATCGGATACAGAATGCCAAGAAGCCGGAAACACGGGCGCGCAAAATCGGGGAATTCATCGACATGCTGAATCGCGGCGAAACCATCCATCCATAGATTTTTCGCTGACGGAGAGGTTGCCAAACGGGGCATATAACCTGTCATGGCCGCTTCGGGTCGGCAGCCGGTAACGCAACGCGCATTCCCGAGCGCAGCGACTGGGGTGAACCATGGACCAAGGCGGTGACTTTATCGTGCGCACCATGTCGGCCGACGAAGTAGCGATGTCGGTCGAATGGGCGGCGGCAGAAGGCTGGAACCCCGGCCTGCATGATCCTGCCTGTTTCAGCGCAGCGGACCCGGCCGGGTTCTTCGTCGGCGTCTGGCGCGGCGAGCCGGTCGCGTGCATTTCTGCTGTCGCCTATGACGAACGCTTCGGCTTCATCGGCCTCTACATCGTGAAACCCGGGTTTCGCGGTCAAGGCTTCGGCATCCGAACCTGGCAGCACGGCATGCGTTACCTCGGAGACCGCAACATCGGGCTCGATGGTGTCGTGGCCCAGCAGGCGAACTACAGGAAGTCCGGGTTCGAGCTTGCGTACCGCAACATCCGCTATGAGGGGCGCGTGGACGGCATCGGGTGCGCGCACGTGGTGGCAGCGGCCGACGTGCCGTTCGAGCAATTGCTTGCCTACGATCGCGCATGCTTTCCGTCGGCGCGCGAGCGTTTCATCTCCACCTGGATCGCGCAGCCGGATGCGGTTGCGCTCGCGACGGTCGACGGCGGCCGCGTCGCCGGCTACGGTGTCGTGCGCCGTTGCAAGACGGGCTGCAAGATCGGCCCGCTTTTCGCCGACGACCCAGGCGTCGCCACCGGGCTGTTTCGCGCGCTCGCGGCGCGAATGCCCGGCGAGGTCGTCGTGCTCGACGTGCCGGAAACGAACCCCGCGGCCGTCGCGCTGGCGGAACGGCACGGCATGACGAGCGTGTTCGAAACCGCACGGATGTACACGAAAGAAGCGCCGGCGATTGCGATCGACCGCGTGTTCGGGGTGACGTCGTTCGAGCTGGGGTGATCGTCACGGACATGGCTGTGACCGAATTCGGGAAATTGACATCAACCCAAAACCTAATACAATTAGCCTTTTCGCTAATCTGAATAGCATTCGCTATGGCACGCGCCGGCATCACCCTGGACAAACTCGTCGAAGCCGGCGCGCAACTCGCCGATGAAACCGGCTTCGAGCACCTGACCGGCGCGGCGCTGGCACGTCACTTCGACGTCAAACTGGCCAGCCTGTACTCCCATATCCCGAGCTTCGACGACCTCAAGAGCCGCATCGCACTCTTCGCGCTGAAGGAACTTGCCGATCGCGCGACCGACGCCTTGGCCGGCCGCACCGCCAAGGACGCGCTCACCGCGCTCGCCGACGTCTATCGCGACTACGCCCGCGAGCACCCCGGTCGCTTCGCCGCAGCGCGCCACCCGGTAAGCGCCGAACGCGCCGCCGAAAGCGCGGGCGGGCGGCTCGTCAGGATGACCTCGGCAGTGCTGCGCAGCTACGACATTCCGGAAGCCGAACAGGCGCATGCGATCCGTCTGCTCGGCGGCTTTTTCATGGGCTACGTCACACTTGAAAGCGCGGGCGGTTTCGCGCACAGCGCACCGGCTTCCGACACGTCGTGGTCGCGCAGTCTCGATGCGCTGGACGTGATGCTGCGCCACTGGCCCTCTGCCGCATGACTCGCCCAACGTCCAACGGAACCGAATCGATGAAAGACGAACCCGACGGCGTCGCCCTGCCGAGCCGCGTCGTCCCCTTCCCGGCCTCGATCAGCGACGAAGCGCGAGCCGCGTTGCAACGTCTGGTCGGCAGCGACGGCGTGCCGCTGAACGCGCTGCACGTGATGCCGGCCCCGGACGATTTCGACGCATGGATGCGTGTGAAGGCGGCCGCCGACGCACACTACGCGGCCGCCATCGAGCAACTCGGCGGCCATCTGCGTTCGAGCGTGGAGACGATCCGGACCGGCGCGGCGGACGTGCATGTCGCCACGCCCGAAGCAGCGGCTTCCGGCGAATGCGCGTACATCGACCTGCACGGCGGCGCGCTGGTGCTCGGCGGCGGCGCCGCGTGCCGCGCCGGCGCGCAGATGCAGGCCGACCGGCTCGGCATTCGGTGCTACGGCGTCGACTATCGCCTGCCACCCGAGCATCCGTATCCCGCCGCACTCGACGATTGCATCGCGGCGTATGCGTACGTGCTCGAGCGCTACGCGCCGGAAAACATCGTCATCGGCGGACGCTCGGCGGGCGGCAACCTCGCCGCGGCGATGGTGCTGCGCGCCCGCGACGAAGGCTTGCCGCTTCCGGCCGCGCTGGTGCTGCTGTCGCCGGAAGTCGACCTGACCGAATCCGGCGACAGCTTCGAAACCAATCGCCTCGTCGATGTCGTGCTGCCGGCGTCGCTGATGCCGAACAACCTGCTCTACGCGAACGGCGCCGATCTCGCGCATCCGTATCTGTCGCCGCTGTTCGGCGATTTCTCCGCCGGTTTCCCGCCGACCTTCATCCAGAGCGGCACGCGCGATCTGTTCCTGTCGAACGCGGTACGCCTGCATCGCGCGTTGCGGCGCGCGCAGGTGCCGACCGAGCTTCACGTATTCGAAGGGATGCCGCATGGCGGGTTCATGGGCGCGCCCGAGGACAGGGAACTGAGCCAGGAAATCGCGCGCTTCGTGCATGCACATTTGCCGGCGTTGAATTGAACCCGTCGAGCGTCAACCGATGAACGGCAAACCCCACAAGGACGACATCAGCATCGGCCCGGATCGCTGGATCGAATTCGGCGATCTGTCGGGTGGCCACGCACATGCGGCCACGATCGACGCCTGTCTGGCAGAGGTCATGCCTTTGATCGATGCGCTGGAGACAAACTGTGTCGCCGAATGCTGCGGCATCGACGCGTTCGGTTTCTGGCCGGACGAGATCAAGGTTGCGGTGGCCACGCGGGATCGCGATGCGCTGGCGCGACTCGCCGACGATCTGCTGACGGTTCAGCATTCGATCGACGCGTTGCCGTCCGATTTCGTCGTCAGCACGCGAATGAACCAGTATTTCCGGAAAGCCGTCGTGGTCGAGTTGCTCGCGCATATTCGGACGACGGTCGACGCGATCCACGCGGCGCATCGGCCTAGATGACCCCGCGCACGCCCGCGACTACCTGACTCACGCCGAATACCGCGATCACCGCCGCCGACACGCGCGACAGCCCGTGCATGAACGCGAACGACATCTTCGTGCGCAGCGCGGCGGTCGTGCCGCTCAGGCATAGCCACCACGTCGCGGAACCGATGAACACACCGGCGACCATCAGCGCCACGGCCGGCCACACCGCCCCTTCCCGCGCGCCCGACAGCGGGCCGAGCGCCGCGAAAATTCCGACGAACGACAGGATCGTCATCGGGTTCGACAGCGTCAGGCCGAACGTCGTCACAAAATCGCGCAGGACGGTCGTGCGCGGCAGGTCGCGCTGCGCCGTCGACGCGGCCGGCGCCTGGCGCGCGATGGCCCACGCCAGCCACACGAGAAACGCGCCGCCGCCGATTTTCAGGCCGACGGTCAGCATCGGGAACGCCGTAACGATACCCGCGATGCCGAGCGCGCCGAGCAGGCCGTAGATCGCATCGGCGCATGCGGCGCCGACGCCCGTTGCGAATCCCGCCTGAAAACCGCGGCTCAGGCTGCGCTGGATGCACAGCATGCCGATCGGCCCGACCGGCACCGCGATCGACAGCCCCATCACGACTGACTTGATGAACAGCATCGCCTGCTCCCTGCGACATGTAACGTGTTGAACAGGCATCGTAGGGAAAGTCCCGTCATCGCTGAATGCGGTTTTTAAGGAAAAATGGCCGCTCCGCCTTAAAAATTTCCGCCGCGATGGACGATCTGGACTGGAAGGTAGTGACGCTGTTGCAGGCCAACGGCCGCATCAGCTACACGGAGCTGGCGCGCCAGGTGCACCTGTCGGTGCCGGCGGTAACGGAGCGCGTGAAGCGGCTTGAAGCGGCCGGCGTCATCGAGGGCTACACGGCCCGGATCAACCTTGCCGCAGCCGGCTATCCGGTCAGCGCGCTGATCGGCATCACGGTGCCGCAACCGGCAAAAGCAAAATTCCTCCGGTTGCTGGAGACCATTCCCGAAGTCGTCGAATGCCATCACGTGACGGGCGCGGACTCGTACATGATGCGGCTCGCCGCGATCAGCATGACCCATCTCGAACAACTGATCGAACGCATCAACCTGTATGGCGAAACACGCACGTCGATCGTGATGTCGACGCCGCTGCCCGCACGCGGGCTGGCGCGGCCGCCGTCGCAGCGCGACGTCGTTCGCGGTTGACACATCGAGAGGCCCCGTCCGATCCGCTTCCCGCAGGGGATCATCAAGCCATTCTGGTTGGCGGTAACCGGCGGCCGATTGTCGGTTGGCCGGTTACCGCCAGGACGATCTCAATCGATCGGTTACTTGCCGGCCAAGCCACCCAAGCTGCCGAGCAGGCCGCCCACCAGCCCCGTCACGGGTGCGAGCGGGTTGGAGAGACTACCCAACGGTGAGCCACCGCCCGTGCCGCCCGTACCGGTCGTGGAACCGTTGTGGACGATCGCCGTATTACCGCCGACCACGCTCGTCACCAGGCCCGCGACCGGCACCGCGCCGTTCGCACCGCCCGGGTTCACGAGGCCGCCCGCATTGGTCACGGTGTTGCCGACCGCGCGCACGAGGTCGCCGACGCCGCTGACCAGCGGCTGGGGCGACGTGGACGTCACCTTCCATCCCGCCGACGTGATCGCGCCGCCGATCTGGCCGAGCAGGCCCGCGACGGGCTGCCCGAGGCCGGTCGCCGTGCCGACCTGCTGCGTGACCTGGCCGACGGTCGTGACGAGCGGCGTGATCGCCGTGCTGATCGCCTGCGTCGTCTGCTGGACCGGGCCCGACGACAGGGCCGCGCCGAGCATCGTGCCGCCCGTCTTGAGGCCACCGGCGACGGTATCGAGCAGCCCGCCGACCGGCGTCGTGAGCGGCGCCAACGGCGACAGCGGGCCGGTGCCGAGCGCCTTCACCGTGTCGCTGAGGCCGGTGACCGGGTTGCTCGTCGAGCCGACGATGGAACCCAGCCCGGCGACCGTCGTGCCGACCGGGTTCGCCGTGAAGCCGGTCTGGCCGATGCCGTTGCTCACGGCGTTCGACGTGTCGCGGATGATCGTGCCCGCGCCCGCGACCGTGTTGCCAAGGCCGGTGGTCACGCCCTTGGTCGGTCCCGGCGGGCTCTCGCCGGAAATCGTGGCGCCGGCGTCGATGACGACCGCGCCGACGGCGCTGACGATGCCGTTCGTGCCGGGGGTGCCGCTTGTGCCGCTTGTGCCACCGATTCCGCTCGTTCCACTTGTGCCGCTGGTTCCACTTGTGCCGCTGGTTCCGCTCGTCCCGCTGGTTCCACTCGTACCGCTGGTTCCACTCGTGCCACTGGTTCCACTCGTGCCACTGCTTCCGCTCGTGCCGCTGGTTCCACTCGTGCCACTGGTTCCACTCGTCCCGCTGGTTCCGCTCGTGCCGCTGGTTCCACTCGTACCGCTGGTTCCACTCGTACCGCTGGTTCCACTCGTGCCACTGGTTCCACTCGTCCCGCTGGTTCCACTCGTCCCGCTCGTACCACTCGTCCCGCCAGTGCCGCTCGTACTCGTTCCGATCGTGTTACCACCCGGCTTAGGCGCCGTTACATCGCTGCCGCCACACGCCGCCAGCGCGCAAGCCGCCGCAATGGCGGCGACCGCAACGTTCGCCTTGATGAAATGATTCTGCATGGAAGCCCCCGTTCGCTTTCTAGCTCGATCATCCCGACAAGCACCTATCGTGCCATTGTGATCGGCATCAACGACGACTTCACGCCCACGCCGGACTGCCCTGTTCCAACGGCCGTCCGGGGCCCAACGCGTCGCATCCGGGCTCGCCTTCATCAGCGAGATCGAGCCTTGCGTTCCGGGTAACGCGTGCGTAACGCAGGCCCGGCGTTACGTAGCATCCCGCAGTGCAAATACCGGCATCGCTCGACGCGGGACCGGCCGCGGCCGGCCGTCACCCGTCCATGGCGATTCCGCACGTCCGCGCCGGCTTGTCCATGACGGCCCGTCACACGATCAACGTCGCACCGGCCCACGCAATCAGCACGACGCCCAGCGCGCGCCCCACACGTTCGCCGCCGGGCAGGATCTTCTCCGCGAACACGAAGAGCGACAGCGCGGCGATCCACACGACGTTCATCACGCCGCCGACGAACAGCAGCGCCATCAGCAACCAGCAGCAGCCGACGCAAACCATGCCGTGCCGCGCGCCAAGCAGGAAACTGCCGGTGACGCCCGGACGCCAGTGCGCGACCAGGAACCCGGCCGGCGCCCGGCATTGCCGAAGGCACGCGCGTTTCAGCGACGAGAATTGATAGAGCCCGGCGAGCGCCAGCACGATCGCGGAAAGGACGGCGCTCTTCGACCACAGCATCATCGCGGAGATCAGCCCGGCCGGCTGCAGCATCGCCTGAAGCAGCGCCGCGCCGATCGAGAACGCCAGCCATGCGGCCAGGTAGCCGGCCAGCAGCGACAGCGACGTGAACGCCGAACCCGCCCCGTCCACGCCGCGCTGTCGCAGCACCCGCCGGTACAGCATCACGAGCGGCGCCGCGCTGGGCGTCATCATCGCGATCATCATCACCCACCACATCACGATCACGGTGGCCAGTGACGGATCCATGCTACCCATGGCGCCCTTCAGGCGATGCGGAAAGAGCGCAACGGCGGTCATGTCCAGCGCCGACATGCCGGTTCCCGCGCCCGTCAAAAGATAGAACCAGCACAGACCGACGAGCGCCGCGATGCCGAGCAGCGCGATGACGCGCTCGCGCCCGAGCCAGTGGTCGACGGGAGTCATGCCGCGACGCGATGCCTGACCACCCCGTGGTTGTTCAGGTGCAGCCGCGCGAACTGCGCATAGCTGCCGTCGAGGGTCAGCGGAATGTGGCCTTGCGAGCGCGACGTGCCCGAGCCGATTTCGGCCAGCTCGTATTCGAAGCCGTGCGGCAGGTCGATTCGTGCGCGATGCTCGGCGCCCGACACCGGATTGAGGATGGGATCGCCCGCGAGGTCGAACACGCCGTCGACGTGAATCCGGCCACGCCGCGCATCGACATCGACGTCGAAATCGATCTTCGCGAAGATCGGATCGAACGCCTGCTCGAGCGTCGAAGCGTAGACGGAGAACATCGTCGCGAACGGATCGGTATCCTGACCAGTCATGATCTTCAGCACCGCCTCGCGCTGGGCCGGGCTGGCGCGCTCGTCGACGATCGGCTGGCACCGGCCCCGCCCCTCGTGGACGGCCCCCGGCCACTCGAACACGACCGCGATCCTGACGCCGTCGAGCACCACGTCGCCGTAGTGGCCGCTGTCAATCTCAATCGCCCCCATCGCCGCGCAATGGCCATGGGTCGGCAGCGCATTGAACTGGCACGGGCAACCGTATGAGCAATTGCAATTCATCAATTCGGTGCCCTGAATCTCCCACGGCGTCATGGCCCCACCTCGCGCTCGGCTACACAGGAATGCTTCGAATCTAGTGCACGGCACAGGGGAAATCAAAGCCGTCGCGGCGGCCCGAATCGACGCGTGAAAACCGCCGTTCAAGCGCGCGTGGAAGACGTTTCGACACGCCCGTTCAAGACCGAACCGGTGGACCTCGGCGCATGCGAATCCTGCACGAATCTCACACGACCAGCGACGCGACGATCGCACACCACAACGCACTCGCGCCGCACAGAAACACGCGCCGCGCGACGAACATCCGCGATTCGTCGTCGGGGGTCTTCATCGGTGACGTGGCGAGAAACGGCACACTGACGAGGCACGCGAACCCGGCCAGCGCCGGCAGGATCACGACGTAGTCGCCGAACCGCCACGGCAGCGGCTCGTGCCAGCCCCAGTAGCCGAGAAACAGCATGCCCATCGAAAACATCGTCGCGGCGGCCGAACTGAGCGCGACCACCGATCCCGTCGGAAATTGCATGGCAGCCTCCCCTCGCGCGGCGTGCGCGACGCCGGATCATTATCCGGGCACGGCAGGAAAAAGCACAATGACGGCCGACGGATGGCAACGCTCATCCCGACGTCGAAGCCGACCAGCACGTCGAACGAGCGGAGCCCGATCCCGGTGGCCGGTTGCGCCTGCGGCGCGAGGATGCGGAAGAGGCGCTGACGATTGCGGCGATGCCGCATCGATGATCGTTGTCACGGATTGACAGCGATCGGTTTCGCGTGAAAAAAACGCCAGCCTTCAACCCGGCTTCTTCGCGGCCTGCATGACGGAGATCCAGCCCACCACCGCCGCGGCGACCCAGCAGCACGCGATCATCAGGTCGAGATCCATCCAGCCTTCGAAGTTCGTGCTGTTTTCGAAACTGCAGCGCTGATGGCCCCTGACCCACACGCAGCCACTGATGAACTGCTGGATGTGCATATAAACGCTGTAGACGGCAAATGCCGACGCAATGACTGTGAGCCGCAAACGGACGTGCTTTTTCATGTGACGCGGATGCCGGTGGGAAAGCCTGTGCCGATCTTACGGCAACGGCAAGCTGCCCGGCAATCCGTCGCATCCTGGGTCGCCCGGATGCCCGCTGCTCACCCGTCGATCCGCCTGATCGTCCTCAGGCAGTCCGCCGCCAGTTGCTGATAGATGCGCGTACCGTTCGCCTTCGCGTCGATCTCCGCGTCGCTGAGCGGCCGCACGACGCGCCCCGGCACGCCCGCGAGCAGCACGCCGCGCGGCACGTCGTAGCCGGCCTTCACGAACGCGCACGCGGCGACGATCGTCGTCGCGCCGATCGTCGCGCCGTCCATCACGACCGCATTCATTCCGATCATCGTGTCGGGTTCGAGCGTCGCGCCATGCACGATCGCGCCGTGGCCGACGTGGCTGTTGACGCCGAGCCGGCACGTCTCGCCGATCCCGACGTGCAGCACGCAGCTGTCCTGCACGTTGCTGCCGCCTTCGACGACGATCGCGCCGAAGTCGCCGCGCAGGCTCGCATGCGGGCCGATGTAGCAGCGCGCGCCGATCGTCACGTCGCCGATCACGACCGCGCTCGGATCGACGTACGCGGACGGATCGATGCGCGGCCGCATCCCGTTGAATTCGAACAGCGGCATCGGTCAGAGCGCCGCGGCCGCTTCCGGCACGAGTGTGAACAGGTCGCCGACGAGGCCGTAATCGGCCACGCTGAAGATCGGGGCTTCCGGATCCTTGTTGATCGCGACGATCACCTTCGAATCCTTCATGCCGGCCAGATGCTGAATCGCACCCGAGATGCCGACCGCGATGTACAGCTGCGGTGCGACGATCTTGCCGGTCTGGCCGACCTGATAGTCGTTCGGCACGTAGCCCGCGTCGACTGCCGCGCGCGAGGCACCCAGTGCTGCCGACAGCTTGTCTGCCAGCGGCTCCAGCACCTTCGTGTAGTTCTCGCCGCTGCCCAGGCCGCGGCCGCCCGACACGATGATGCTTGCGCTCGTCAGTTCCGGACGGTCCAGCTTCGTCACTTCACGGCTCACGAACTGCGACTTGCCGGCATCGGCTGCCGCTTCGATCTTATCGACCGACGCGCTGCCGCCTTCAGTTGCCACCGGATCAAACGCGGTCGCGCGCACCGTGATCACCTTGACCGGATCGCCCGACTGCACCGTCGCGATCGCGTTGCCTGCGTAGATCGGGCGCTCGAACGTGTCGGCCGATACCACCGCCGTGATCTCGGAGATCTGTGCGACATCCAGCTTCGCCGCAATGCGCGGCGCGATGTTCTTGCCGTAGGCCGTTGCCGGCGCAACGATGTGCGAGTACCCATTTGCGACGGTCATCACCGTCGCTTCGACGTTCTCGGCCAGACCGTCAGCCAGCTGCGGCGCATCGGCCAGCAGCACCTTCGACACACCCGAGATCTTCGCTGCTGCGTCCGCTGCCGCTTGCGCATGGTGTCCAGCAACGAGCACATGAACGTCGCCGCCGCCCACCACATTGAGCGCCTGTGCGGCAGCGACGGCATTCAGCGTCGCGGCCTTGATCGACGCGTTGTCGTGTTCCGCAATCACCAGAATCGTCATTTCTTTCCGCTCCCTGTTACAGCACCTTGGCTTCGGTCTTCAGCTTCGCGACCAGCGTCTGCACGTCCGGCACCTTCAAGCCGGCTGCGCGCTTCGGCGGCTCGTTCACCTCGAGCACCTTCAGGCGCGGCGTCACATCCACGCCGAGGTCGTCGGGCTTCACGGTTTCGAGCGGCTTCTTCTTCGCTTTCATGATGTTCGGCAGCGTCACGTAGCGCGGCTCGTTCAGGCGCAGATCCGTGGTGACGACGGCGGGCAGTTGAAGCGACAGCGTTTCCGCACCGCCGTCCACTTCACGCGCGACCGTCGCACGGCCATCGGCCACCACAACCTTCGAGGCAAACGTCGCCTGCGGCAAACCCGCCAGCGCGGCCAGCATCTGCCCGGTCTGGTTCGAATCGTCGTCGATCGCCTGCTTGCCGAGGATCACCAGCTGCGGCTGCTCCCTGTCGACCAGCGCCTTCAACACCTTCGCGACGCCAAGCGGCTCGACGCCTTCATGCGATTCGACGAGGATCGCGCGATCCGCGCCGATCGCCAGCGCCGTGCGCAGCGTTTCCTGCGCCTGCGCGACGCCGACCGACACGGCCACCACTTCCGTCACGACGCCGGCCTCCTTCAACCGCACGGCCTCTTCCACCGCGATCTCGTCGAACGGGTTCATCGACATCTTCACGTTCGCGACGTCGACGCCCGTCCGGTCGGATTTCGCGCCGACCTTCACGTTCGCGTCGACCACGCGTTTCACTGCCACGAGCGCTTTCAACTGCCTGTCTCCTGTTCCGTTGCGTGCGCCGCGCCGCGTCAGCGCGCGGTAAAGCCGCCGTCGATCACGAGCTCCGCGCCTGTGACGTAACGGCCCGCCGGCGACACGAGATACAGGATGCCGGCCGCGATGTCGCGCGGGCTGCCGATCTTCGCCATCGGCACGTTGGTCTGCATGTACTCGAAGGCGCGATCGGGGTCCTGCCCCATCTGGCGGAACGCGTCCTCGAGCATCGGCGTGCGGATATAGCCGGGATGCACCGAGTTCGCACGGATGTTCTTCGCCGCGTACAGCATCGCATCGACCTTCGCCATCATCCGCACCGCTGCCTTCGACGCGTGATACGCGGGCACGTCCGGGCCGCCGACGATCCCGTACATCGACGACAGGTTCACGATCGAGCCGCCGCCGGCCGCGTCGATATGCGGAATTGCCGCACGTGTGCACAGGAACACGCCGTTCACGTTCACGTCCTGCACGCGCTGCCATTGCGCGAGCGTGAGCTCGTGCGTCGGCACGTTGTGGCCTTCGATGCCCGCGTTGTTCACGAGCACGTCGAGGCGCCCGAAGCGCGCGACGATCTCGCCGAACACGCGCGCCACGTCGGCTTCGTGCGTGACGTCGAGCGACCAGAACGCGGCCTGGCCGCCCTGCGCTCGGATTTCCTCGACCAGCGCTTCCGCCGGTTGCGACAGCACGTCGAGAATCGCGACGCTCGCGCCGGCGGCCGCCAGCGTGCGCGCGGTCTCCGCGCCGATGCCGCGCGCACCGCCGGTGATCGCGGCCACCTTGCCGCGCAGGTCGAACAGGTCTTCGATGAGCTTCATGTCGTCTCCAGGTTCCAGGTATTTGTTCAGACAGGCAGGCCGCCCGCATCGAGGCCGGCCTTCAAGGGCATCCGGCGTTATCGCGTATTCCGCGTCGCAAGAAAATCGAGGCATTCCCGATTGAAATAGTCGGCGTGTTCCACCATCACCCAGTGGCCGCACCGGTTCATCAGCACGAAGCGCGCATCGCGGCAGCGTTCGAGGAACTTCAGCGCGCCGCCGACCGGATTGAAGCGATCGTCCGTGCCCCAGAACCCGAGCACCGGCGTACGCAGGTCGCCGAGCGCGTCGGTCAGGTTCGGCACGCTCATCGTCGACAGCACTTCGGTCGGCTGTTCGACGCACACCTTCATCCGCTCGGCGACGAGCGCGTCGGTGACGATCGCCGGGTCGTGCACGAGCAGCGTCAGCAGCTCGCGCATCGTGTCGTCATTCATCTGGCGGTTGGTGAACAGCTTCACCATCCGCTGGATGCCCTCCATCCGGAAATAGGTGTCGCGATCCTCGACGCCGCCCGGCGCCATCATGATCAGCCCGTCGACGTCGTCCGGGTAGTCGAGCGCGTACTTCAGCGCGATCGCGCCGCCGAGCGAGTTGCCGAGCAGCACGGCCGGCCCGATGCCGAGCGCGGTCAGCTGCGCATGCAGCGCGCCGACGAAGAATTCGAGCGTATAGGCGACGTCGGACGGCTTCGACGACTGCCCGTAGCCGGGCAGGTCGACGACGATCGCGCGATAGCCGGCCGCCGCGAACGCGGGCACGTTGTGCTTGAAGTTGCTGAAACCGCTGGCGCCCGGGCCGCTGCCGTGGATGAACACCACGGGCCGGCCTTCGCCCGCCTCGTAGTGGTGCAGGCGCAGGCCGCCCGGCACGTCGGTGAAGCTGCCGGCCGGCGGCGTCGTGAGGATCGTCATCGCGGGTTGTCTCCTTCGTCGTTCGATGGCTGTCTGCCACGATGATTGCGCCGCCGGCGCCGGCCGGCATCATCCTTTCAGACTACGAAGCCGCGCGCGCTTCTTCCTATCATCGGCCCACCGAAACGGAGGCAACGATGAACGGATTCGACTACAGCGGCAAGACGGTGCTCGTGACGGGCGGCACCAAGGGCATCGGGCGGCGCATCGCCGAATGGTTTCTCGCGGCAGGCGCGCGCGTGTTCGTCTGCGGACGCAGCGCGCCCGACACGCCGCCCGCGGACGGCAGCCGCACGGCGACGTTCGTCGCGGCCGACCTGCGCGACATCGAACAGGTCGACGCGATGCTCGCGACGATTCGCGCGGCGGCCGGCCGCCTCGACGTGCTCGTCAACAACGCAGGCGGCTCGCCGTTCGCGCTCGCGGCCGATGCATCACCGCGCTTCACCGAATCGATCGTGCGGCTGAACCTGATCGCGCCGCTGCAGCTCGCGCAGCGCGTGAACGCGATCATGCAGCCGCAGCCCGAAGGCGGCGTGATGCTGTTCATCGCGAGCGTCAGCGCGTCGCGTCCGTCGCCCGGCACGGCCGCATACGGCGCCGCGAAAGCCGGCCTCGTCAACGCGGTCACGTCGCTCGCGGTCGAGTGGGCGCCGCGCGTGCGCGTGTGCGCGATCAGCCCGAGCCTCGTGCAGACGGAATCGGCCACCGAAGGCCACTACGGCGACGACGATGCGCTCGACGCGATCCGCGCGACGATTCCCGCCGGCCGGCTCGCGACCCCCGACGACGTCGCCGCCGCGTGCCTGTTCCTCGCGTCGTCCGACGCGTCGTACACGTCGGGTGCAAACCTGCGGCTCGACGGCGGCGGCGAGCGGCCCGCGTTCCTGTCGGCCGCGCAGGTGGCCGCACGTTGATGCACGCACGGCAAATCGGTGCCGCACGAATCGTTGCCAGTCCTAGGGCCTGTTCACGCTAATAACGGGCTTGCGAACGTGCCTTTCCGCCCGCAGTGCAAGGAGAGAGGAGGCGCAATAGCCGTAGCTATTGCAACGACGAACGACGCCGCAATGCGGGCGGAAAGGCACGTTCCCCTGTTTGGAAAAATTCTCTCGTGGGGCTGGCCCCCAGAAGGGCCGATCGCCGCGTCATGCTCCTTGCGAATACGTTGAGTATTCGCTTCGTCGCATTCCTTGCGCTCGGCCCTTCTGGGGGCCAGCGCAAGCCCGTTATTAGCGTGAACAGGCCCTAGGGAAGTCATCTAGTTCATTTTGACGATTCCCTGCTACCGCGATCTCCCTACTCTGCCTCTCACGACAACACACACAGTCGACCGTCGTCGATACCCCAAGAGGAGACACCATGCATCAACGGATTTCGCGCCGTACCGACAAGCGGGCAACCGCCACGCTGTCGACGCTGGCCGCCGCGCTGCTCGCGTGTGCCGCTCCCGGCGCACATGCAGGCAGCACGATCGAGCTGGGCGCCGACACGACGCTGGACTACACGTTCACGCTCAGTTACGGCCTCGGCATGCGCACCCGCGCACCGAGCGGCAATCTCCTCACGCCGGCGAACATCAACGGCGACGACGGCGACCGCAACTTCGCGAAGAACAAGCTGATCGAGAACCAGGTCAGCCTGCTCGGCGAAGTGAACCTGAAGCACGACGACTGGGGCGTGTTCGTGCGCGCCGACACGTTCTACGACCAGGCGTATCGCCGCCCGAACTACAACGACGCGCCGGGCACCGTGAACCAGTCGGGCCAGTACAACAACTTCACGAGCGACGCGCGCTACTGGTCGGGCGGCCACACGACGCTGCTGGCCGCATACGCGTACAACACGTTCAAGATCGGCTCGACGAGCCTGAACGTGAAGGTCGGCGACCAGGTCGTCGCATGGGGCGAAAGCCTGTTCTTCCCGAACATCGCCGGCGCACAGGGGCCGTCCGACGCGACCAAGTCGTACATGGCCGGCGCCGAAGTGAAGGACATCCTGCTGCCGGTGCCGCAGATCTCGACGCAGTGGCAGATCACGCCGAACTTCAGCCTGCTCGGCTACTACCAGTTCTCGTATCAGCAGAACCGGCTGACCGCGCCCGGCACGTACTGGAGCTATTCGGACGTCACGGGCCCCGGCGCGCAGTTCATCATCGGCCCGGGCGGGATGATCATTCCGCGCGGCCCCGACGACAAGCCGAGCGCGCGCAACCAGTGGGGGATCGGCGCGCGCTTCCGCGTGCTCGGCGACACCGAGCTCGGCCTGTACCACCTGCACTACAACGACATGAACCCGAGCGTCGTCACGACCTACTTCCCGACGCTCCAGTACCAGCAGAAGTATTTCAGCAACATCAAGCTGACCGGCGCGAGCTTCTCGACGCAGGTCGGCCCGGTGAACGTCGCGGGCGAAGTGTCGTACCGCCAGGGCGCGGCCGTCCTCGTCAACACGCCGGCGGGCCCGCAGTCGACCCGCGCGAACGTGCTGCAGACGAACCTGTCCGGCATCTACTCGATCGGGCCGAGCTTCCTCGCGAATTCGCAGTCGCTGATCGGCGAACTCACGTACGTGCATGCCGGCAGCATCTCCGAGCTCGACGGCTCGACCACGCTCGCGAATTCGCGCAACGCGCTCGCGATGGAGATCGCGTGGACGCTCAGCTACAAGAACGTGTTCAACGGCTGGGATCTCGACGTGCCGCTGACCTACACGCACGACCTGACGGGCACGTCGCCGCTCGCCGGCGCGCTCGGCTCGCTGACCGGCCAGGGCGACCATCGCGTGACGGCCGGCGTGACCTTCACGCGCCTGAGCAACCTGCAGCTGTCGCTCGTCTACGCGAAGTTCCTCGGCTCGCCGAACCCGGTCACGCGCCCGCTCGCGGATCGCGACTACGTGCTGGCCACGGCGACCTACCACTTCTGAGCGGCCCGGCCGCTCGTCATTCAGCACTATGAGGATCGATATGAAACGCATTCATCTCCCCCTCCTGCGCGCGTCGGTGATGGCCACGTGCGCGGTCGTCGCGACGGCGTCGTACCCGAAGGTCACGCCGGACGACCTGAAGGCGCTCGACGGCCCGCTGACGCCGATGGGCGCGGTGCGCGCCGCGAGCAAGGACAGCGGCGTGCCCGAGTGGTCGGGCAAGTGGCTCGGCACGCCGCCGGACGTGCAGTACAAGCGCGGCAACCGCTACCCCGATCCGTTCGCGGGCGAGAAGCCGGTCGCGACGATCACCGCGGAGAACATGGCGCAGTACGCCGAGCACCTGACCGACGGCCAGAAGGCGATGTTCAAGCGCTACCCGGCCACGTTCAAGATCATCGTCTATCCGAGCCATCGCGACTTCCGCTACGCGGATGCCGTGTACAAGGACATCCGCACGTACGCGCCGGATTCGACGATGACATCCGACGCGAACGGCCTCACGAACGCGCCGCCGACGGTGCCCTACCCGATCCCGAAAACGGCCGCCGAGCTGCTGTGGAACCAGCGCTTCTCGTCGGCGATCGGCGCCGAGCAGGCGACCTACGACCAGGCGGTCGTGTACTCGGACGGCAACATCGCATGGGGCAAGGTGCGCTACGACATCTACTCGCCGCGCAACGCCGGCAAGTACGACGTGAAGAGCGACCTGAACAACCGCACGTACTACCGCAACGCGACGGAGCTGCCGCTGTCCGACCGCGGGTCGCTGATCGTCGGCTTCACGAACTGGGACAAGGCCGGCGCGGACAACTCGTCGCGCACCTGGATGTACAACCCCGGCACGCGGCGCGTGCGCCAGGCACCCGAGTACGGCTACGACCAGCCGCAGGGCCCGGGCGGCTTCCGCACCGTCGACGACGACCGCCTGTACAACGGCCCCGGCGACCGCTACGACTGGAAGATCGTCGGCAAGCGCGAGATCTACGTGCCGTACGACAACTACAAGGCGATGGACAGCTCGGTGAAGTACGCGGACCTGCTGACCAAGGGCCACGAGAACCCGTCGTATATTCGCTACGAGCTGCATCGCGTGTGGGTGCTGCAGGCGACGCTGAAGAGCAACTACCGCCACCAGTATGCGAAGCGCGTGCTGTACATCGACGAGGATTCGTGGATGACGCTGCTCGCTGACAACTACGACGCGCGCGGCCAGCTGTGGCGCACCAACGTCGCGACGACGCTGTACGCGTATGACGCGAAGGTGTTCTACCCGGGCGTCGTGTTCTTTCATGACCTGATCTCCGGCGCGTACATGGCCGACCGCCTGACGAACGAAGGCCCGATGCCGAAGCTCGACAACAGCCCGCAGTTCAACGAGGCGTACTTCTCGCCGGACGCGATCCGCAGTTCGGGTAACTAAGCAACCCGCCGACGCGGCACGCCCGCGCCCCACGCGCCGGAGCCTCACTCCGGCGCCCGGCGCCGCCCGCGACGGCGGCCTGTTCCATTCGATTCATTCGAGATTCGAGGGCCCTTTCATGTCTTCCCGCCTGCATACGACGCTCGGCGACGAGCTGTACGCCGCGTGGCACGCGCGTGCGCCGGTCGCGCCGCTGTCGAGCCGCCCGCGCCGCCTGTCGCTCGACGACGCGTACCGCATCCAGCAGCGCTTCATCGAATGCCGCATCGAACACGGCGAGGCCGTGGTCGGCAAGAAGATCGGCGTGACGAGCCAGGCCGTGCAGGACATGCTGAACGTGCGCCAGCCCGATTTCGGCATCCTGCTGTCGGGCATGCACTACGCGGCCGGCGAAGCGATCGCCGCCGATTCGCTGATCGCGCCGCGCGCCGAGGGCGAGATCGCGTTCATCCTCGCGCGCGACCTGCGCGGCCCCGGCATCGACCGCACCGACGTGATCGCCGCGACCGCCGCCGTCGCGCCCTGCTTCGAGATCGTCGATTCGCGCATCCGCGACTGGGCGATCCGCATCGAGGACACCGTCGCCGACAACGCGTCGTGCGGCGTGTACGTGCTCGGCGATGCACGCGTCGATCCGCGCACGCTCGATCTCGCCGCGTGCGAGATGACGATCGAGAAGAACGGCGAGCAAGTCGCGCAGGGCCGCGGCGACGCGGCGCTCGGCCACCCCGCCGACGCGGTCGCGTGGCTCGCGAACACGCTAGCCGCGTACGACGTGCCGCTGCTCGCCGGCGAGATCGTACTGTCGGGCTCGCTCGCGAAACTGATTCCGGTCACGGCCGGCGACGCGCTGTCGATGCACATCTCCGGCATCGGCAGCTGCGACGTCCGCTTTATCTAAAGGAAAAATCCTGATGAAGAAAATCAAATGCGCACTGATCGGGCCGGGCAACATCGGCACCGACCTGCTCTACAAGCTGCGCCGCTCGCCGGTGCTCGAACCCGTGTGGATGGTCGGCGTCGATCCGGCGTCCGACGGCCTCGCGCGGGCGCGCGAGTTCGGCCTGAAGACCACCGACAAGGGCGTCGACGGGCTGCTGCCGCACGTGGCAGCCGACGACATCCGCATCGCGTTCGACGCGACGTCGGCGTACGTGCACCGCGACAACTCCGACAAGCTCACCGCGCTCGGCGTGAAGATGATCGACCTGACGCCCGCCGCGATCGGGCCATATTGCGTGCCGCCGGTGAACCTCGACGCGCATCTCGACAGCGCGCAGGCGAACGTGAACATGGTCACGTGCGGCGGCCAGGCGACGATCCCGATGGTGTACGCGGTATCGCGCGTGCAACCGGTCGCGTACGGCGAGATCGTCGCGACCGTGTCGTCGCGCTCGGTCGGCCCCGGCACGCGCAAGAACATCGACGAATTCACGCGCACGACGTCCGGTGCGATCGAACAGGTCGGCGGCGCACGCAAGGGCAAGGCGATCATCGTGATCAACCCGGCCGAGCCGCCGCTGATCATGCGCGACACGATCCACTGCCTGACCGACGGCCCGCCCGACGTCGATGCGATCACCGCGTCCGTGCATGCGATGGTCAAGGAAGTGCAGCGCTACGTGCCCGGCTATACGCTGAAGAACGGCCCCGTGTTCGACGGCAATCGCGTGTCCGTCTTCATGGAAGTCGAAGGGCTCGGCGATTACCTGCCGAAATACGCGGGCAACCTCGACATCATGACCGCCGCCGCGGCCGCCACGGCCGAGCGTTTCGCCGAACAGATGCTGGCCGCGACGGCCGCCACCGCTTGAGTTGAGGAGCCACGCGATGTCACTTGCAGGCAAGAAGATCACCGTCCACGACATGTCGCTGCGCGACGGGATGCACCCGAAGCGCCACCAGATCACGCTCGACCAGATGCGCAACATCGCGCGCGGGCTCGACGCGGCCGGCGTGCCGCTGATCGAGGTCACGCACGGCGACGGGCTCGGCGGCGCGTCGGTCAACTACGGGTTCCCCGCGCACACCGACGAGGCATACCTCAGCGCCGTGATTCCGGAGCTGAAGCAGGCGAAGGTGTCGGCGCTGCTGCTGCCAGGTATCGGCACCGTCGAGCATCTGCGCATGGCGCACGCACTCGGCGTCGGCACGATCCGCGTCGCGACGCACTGCACCGAGGCGGACGTGTCGGAGCAGCACATCGGCCTCGCGCGCACGCTCGGGCTCGATACGGTCGGCTTTCTGATGATGGCGCACATGTCGTCGCCGGCGCAGCTCGTCGTGCAGGCGAAGCTGATGGAGTCGTATGGCGCGAACTGCATCTACATCACCGATTCGGCCGGCCACATGCTGCCGGATGACGTGACCGCGCGGATCAGCCAGGTGCGCGACGCGCTGAAGCCGGAGACGGAACTCGGCTTCCACGGCCACCACAACCTCGCGATGGGCGTCGCGAACTCGGTCGCGGCGGTTGCCGCCGGCGCGAACCGGATCGATGCGGCCGCGGCCGGCCTCGGCGCCGGTGCGGGCAACACGCCGATGGAAGTGTTCGTCGCGGTGTGCGACCGGATGGGGATCGAAACGGGTGTCGACGTGTTCGCAATCTCGGACGTCGCCGAGGATCTCGTCGTGCCGATCATGGACGCGCCGATCCGCCTCGACCGCGATGCGCTGACGCTCGGCTATGCGGGCGTCTACTCGTCGTTCCTGCTGTTCGCGAAGCGCGCGGAAGCGAAGTACGGGATTCCGGCGCGCGACATCCTCGTCGAGCTGGGGCGGCAGCGGCTCGTCGGCGGGCAGGAGGACATGATCGAGGATGCGGCGCTGACGATGGTGCGAGCACGGGCAGTGGCGGCCTGAACGAACGCGGCCGGCCATCGTCCGGAAGCGGCGGGAAACGGGGCGCAAGCCCCGTTTTCATTTCGGATGCGCGGATCGAGTCACCTCGATCATGCATCGCCCGCCGACTTCAGCGATGCTTCCCGCCGTGCCGCTTGCGCCGATGCGCTTCACGCGCCTGCAACAGCGACGGCATCAGTTCCTCGATGTATTGCCGCGCCTGCCCGCGCGTCACGATCTCGCTGAAGCGCTGATGGGCCTTGTCATGGCCGACCAGCGCCGCATGCGCTTTCTTCAGGATGTGCAGATAGGCGATCAGGCTCGTGCCGTCGCGCACGGGCAGCGCATCGCGCGGGTCGAAGGCCGGTGTCGTACTCATGATCCGATCCTTTGCGGGCAGTCGCTGCGGCACGTCGTGGAGACGAGCGCCAGCAGGTCGTTCGCGAGACGGTCGCGATCCGTCAGCGGCGCGAGGCCGAACAGCCGCTCGAGCGTTGCGGCAACCGATGCATGATCGTACGGCGTATGGTCGACCTGCCCGGCCGCGACCCACGGCGAAATCACGATCGCCGGCACCCGCACGCCATACACGTCGAATCCGAAGCCGCTCGCATTCAGCGTTGCCGCCGCGCCGTCGTTCGGCGGCGGCGCGGCGCCCGGCCTGACCGAATCGTAGAAGCCGCCGTGCTCGTCGTAACAGATCACGAGCAGGCTGCTGTTCCATACCGGCGATTGGCGGATCGCGTTGTACACGCGCGCGGCGAGCTGGTCGCCGCCGGCGAGGCCGTCCATCGGGTGTTGCGAGCTGCCGTTCTGGTAAGTGCCGTGCACGATGTCGCCGTAACCGGGCTCGATGAACGTGTAGCGCGCCGTATAGCCGGCCGCGAGATCGGCCTCGAAATGGGCGAGGTCGTCGATGTCGAAGAAGCTGATGCCCTTCAGCGACGCGACCTGCGGCACGTGGCCGAGCGGGTCGCCGGTCTGGTCCTGGTAGATGCGCCAGTTGTCGTCGCCGAGCGCGGCGAAGATCGACCCCTTCGGATACGGAAAGCCGTTGAACGCGTCCCATCCGGCCATTTCTTCCTTGGTCGGCGAATGGTCGAGCCCGGCCGACGACGCACCGTGCAGGAAAAAGCGGTTCGGCCAGGTCGGCCCCGGCATCGACGCATGCCACGCGTCGCACAGAACGAACGCGTTCGCGAGCGCGTGCAGCGACGGCGCCTGCGTCGCGATATCGACGCCCTGCATGATCTTGCCCGCGTCGGCCGGCTGCGGCGGTGTGCCTTCGGAACGCGAGGTCGCGTAATTCGACACGAACCCGGTGTTGACGACCGGCGGATACGGCTGCCCTTTCACGAACGGCACGCTCGCGCCGCACAGCTGCTCGAGCACGTCCGTGAATTCGTGGCACGGATCGGTCGGCATCCGGTCGGGCGCGCCGCCGCCGAACGGATAGACCGCATCGCCGTACGCATTGCTGTTACCCGGCGACGCGGCGACGATGTCGGGATAGCCCGACAGCGCGAACAGGTGATCGAAGGAACGGTTCTCGAGCATCAGCACGAACACGTGCTGGATGCGGTCCTGAACCGACGGGGATGCGGGGGCTGCGTCTGCACTCATGGCGCCTCCTGGCGTCGCGCGACGAAAGTCCGGCTGGCACGATCGTCGGCCCGCTGAAAGCTGCTGAAGGGATTGAAAGCTACGGCGCGGGCCGAGATTGCCGACGAGTGTACGACCGCGCCGGCCCGCGCGTAAAGCTGCATGCGAACCGTGTGGCGGTGTGCGCGTTCGACCGCTTGCCGGCCCGTTGCACGAGGCCCTCCCAGACTGGGGCGTCGACCGTTTCAACTTCATCGTCGACCGTGCAAGCAGGTCGCATCACGCGCCGATCGCCGAGACGACCGTCGATGACGATGCGTTTCGCCGGCTCGTGCGATTCGTGACGGGGGGACTGTCGGCTCGCTGGGCCGACGTGAAGCTGCCGCAGAACCGCGCGCGTGGCGCCGGCTTGCCGGCTCGCGTGTCTCGACATGCTGACCGGCACGGATTTCGTCGACGACATCCGCGGGCTCGACACGCGCTTCCCGGTGATCGTCGGCGACAAGGATCCGCGGGCTCGACGCCGCGGCGATGCAGGCGACCTTCCTCGCATGGCATCCGAACGCGCGGCTCGTGACGATACCGAATTGCGGACATCACCCGATGCAGGAAGGTCCGCCGTATGTCGCGATGATCGTCGAGGATTTCCTGCGGGACGCGGCCGCCTGAGCGTTGCGCACGCGCGGCGGCCGGTGAAGGCGGTATTGGCCGCCGCGGCATGACGATGCCGCCGGCGACCGGTGAACGGCACGCGATGTGTCGCCC
Source organism: Burkholderia sp. AU31652 (assembly GCF_002223155.1). NCBI lineage: Bacteria > Pseudomonadati > Pseudomonadota > Betaproteobacteria > Burkholderiales > Burkholderiaceae > Burkholderia > Burkholderia sp. AU31652. The sequence continues at coordinate 1,829,566 of NZ_NKFG01000005.1, forward strand.
ACCCGGTTCGTCCGGCCTCGTCGGCCGGACGGGATTCGATTGGCGAGGCGGTGCTGCGTGCCCGCGCCGATCGTTACCGCTTAACGGCGCGGCTGGCCGGTTCGCGGCGGACGCGGCGAATTCGCGTCCTTGTGACGGAAGTTGATGCGCCCCTTGGTGAGGTCGTACATCGACAGTTCCAGGGTCACGCGGTCACCCGCGAGAATGCGGATGTGGTTCTTGCGCATGCGGCCCGACGCGTACGCGCCGACCACGACGCCGTTTTCCAGCGTGACACGGTATTTGCTGTCCGGCAGCACTTCGTCGACGATCCCGTCGAGTTCCAGCAGTTCTTCTTTTGCCAAACCAATTCCTCCAGACAAGGTGATTGACCGCGGCCGCGGCGATCTGCCCGGCGCCGTTTCCCGCAACGGGACGGCGACCGGCAGGCTGCCGGGTGTCGGTTCGTTCAGACGGACCCAGGGTCTGTCTTGTGATCGGAGCCCGGCGCGATGCGGCGTTCAGGCGGTCGGTGGCGGCGGCGCATGGAGCGCCGCGCAAGTCGGGACCGCGCCTGCTACGGCATGGCGGCGGTCTGCTCAGGTTGATGCGTTGAAGCGGTGATGCGCTCGCGAAGCGACAGGCGCTCCACGAAGGCGTTGCGTCGCACGCGGGTCACGCATGCGATGAGGGAAGCGTCACGACCGATGCATCGCGAATGTCGCGATGCATCGGTCGTGCGCATCGGAACGCGCCGGCTGCCGCCAAAGCGGCGCCCTGCGCGCCAATCCATCCGGCAGCGGCCACCGTGTGGCGGCCCGTTGCCGATGCGGCTTACTGCGGCGTGATGTTCGACGCTTGCAGACCCTTCGGGCCGCGCTTCACTTCGAAGCTGACCTTCTGGCCTTCGGCCAGGGTCTTGAAGCCCGTGCCGCGAATTTCCGAGAAATGGGCGAACAGATCGTCGCCGCCGTTGTCCGGGGAGATGAAACCAAAGCCCTTGGTTTCGTTGAACCACTTGACGGTACCGGTATCCACAAATACTTCCTTAATACAAATGACGAATAATTGAACATGCGCCCGCGACGGGCACATAAAGAATCAAAAGAGGGATAGACCAACGACTGCCGCACGGAGTGCGGCCAATGATGAGCAATCGAACTTCTTGAACACTTCGGCCATGGACACTACGCGATGGCAGTCGCTTCGTCAAGTCTTTTTGATGCGGCGCACAAGCCTGCCCGCCGCGTGCGCCTTGCGCAGCGGGTGTTGCCGGCCGACGGCACGTATTTCGATGCGCCCCCTTTTTCGGCCGGCCCGCCGGGTTTTTACTGCGGCTCGAACACGTGATGCAGCGCCGGCGGCGCGGCGCCTTCGCGAATCCGCATTTCGAATGCCTTGCGCGCGACGCTCGTCGGCCGCACGTCCGCCACGTCCAGATAGAACTGCGAATACCAGTCGCGCATCTGGTACAGCGGCCCGTCGCCTTCGCACAGCAGGGGGTTGTCGATCCGCGTCTTGCTGTGCCAGATGTCGACGTCCTCGTAGAACGCGCGCTGCGCCTCCTTCACGTACGCGTTCGCGATCTCCATGTTCTGCGCGTCGGTCAGCCCGGCCACCTTCTTCACGATCACGCCGTAACGCAGCTCGAAACTGTTCATGTCGATCGGCACGTGGCAGTTCAGCAGCACCGAGTGGATCGGCTGCCCGCCGCTCTGCCCCGTCATCTGCGTGATGTGCACGGCCGGCCCGAAATACGTCGACAGCGCGGTCAGCGCATCACCGCCGAGCTTCTCGCTGCGGCCGACCATCAGCTGCGTCGCCTTGTGATCCTCGAACAGGTTCGCGAAATAGTCGATCGGCGCGCGATGCACGGTCGCGAAGTGCGCGACGTCCGAGATGTTGTCGACCAGCTCGCGGCAGTTGGCCTGGATCACCATCTTGTCGACGACCCAGTCCGACCATTCGTCGGAGAAGCACACGTCGAGCCGCGGAATCGCGACTTCCGGCGGCGGCGCGTTGCCTTCCGGGTCGTTCCACACGAACAGCAGGTTGTTTTCCTCGCAGGTCGGCCAGGCGCCGATGCGCGCCTTCGGCGGGATCCGCTTGCAGTACGGGATCGATGCGCACTGCCCTTCGCCGCTCCACGCCCAGCCGTGGAACGGGCACACGAGGTGGTCGCCCTGCACCGTGCCGAGGCTCAGGTCGGCGCCCATGTGCGGGCAGTAGGCGTCGACGACGTTGACCTTGCCGGTCGAATCGGCGAACGCGGCGAGCTTGCGGCCGAACGCGTTCAGCGTGTGCGGCTTGCCGTCCTTGAAATCGCGGGCGAGCCCGAGGCAGTGCCAGCCGCGCGCATAGCGCTGTGCGAGCGGCTGGGCTTCGATCTTGTAGGGGCGTGCGGACATGTGGGTTGACTCCTCTTGTGGAGAGCGCGCGGCGGCCGGCCGCGCGCGGGGGAAATGAGGGCGCCGGTCAGCGCATCGGATTGCCGGATTCGAGCGCGGGCGACGGCTTCAGCGGCGCCGGGGCCGCCGGTGACGGCTGCTGCCGGTGCGCCACGCGGCGCTCGGCCCGCTCGACGCCGAGCCATGCGGCGAGCGCGGGCAGCAGGAACACAGCGCCGAACAGGTTCACGAGGAACATGAACGCGAGCAGCACGCCCATGTCGACCTGGAACTTCAGCGCGGAGAACGCCCACGTGCCGACGCCGATGAACATCGTGACGGCCGTGAACAGCGCCGCCGTGCCGCGCTGGCGCATCGCGTCGGCGAACGCGTCCGGCAGCGTCGCGCCGTGGCGGAGGTCGTGCTGCAGGCGCTCGTACAGGTAGATCCCGTAGTCGACCCCCACGCCCACGCCGAGCGTGATCACCGGCAGCGTCGCGACCTTCAGACCGATGCCGAGCCGCGCCATCACCGCATTGCACAGGATCGACACGAGCGTGAGCGGCACGATGATGCACAGCACCGCGCGCCACGAGCGGAACGTGACCGCGCAGAGCAGCGCGATCGCGCCGAAGATCGACAGCAGCATCGCGATCTCCGCGTCGCCGACGGCCTCGTTGGTCGCGGCCATCACGCCGACGTTGCCGCCCGCGAGCCGGAACGCGACGTTCGGCGTCGGGTTCTCGGCCGCGAAGCGCTTGATCTCGTCGACGATGTGCGCGATGGTCGTGCCTTCGTGGTTCTTCGTGTAGATCAGCACCTGGATCGCCTTGCAGTTCGCGGTGTTCATCCCGTTGTCGGGGTCGAACGCGTTGGAGCCCTGCGTGAGCCCGTCGCTGGAACGCGGCAGCGCGGCCCAGCGCGGGTTGCCCTCGTTGAACGCGGCGATGAACACCTTGCCCTGCGACGACACGCTCGTCACCGACTGCACGCCGGCCACGCCGCGCATGGTCATCTCGAACTTCTCGATCGCGCTCATCACCGGGTAATGCAGGCACGCGTCGTCGAAGCCGGTTGTCTCGACGATCACCGACAGCACGTCCACGCCGATGTTGTACTGGTGCGTGATCGCCGCGTTGTCGAGGTTGTAGCGCGAGTTCGCGCGCAGCTCCGGCGCGCCGGTGCCGATGTCGCCGATCTCCAGCTTGCGCGATTCGAGCGTGCCGTAGGCGAGCAGCGCGAGCGCCACCGCGAACACGCCGAGCGCCAGCACCGGCCGGGCGAACACCGCGAAGCGCGACCACATCCGGCTGCCGCCGGCCGCCGCCGTGCGCTGCGCACGCGCCAGCGTGCCGCGCTCGAGGCGCGTGTACGACAGCAGGATCGGCAGGAACACCTTGTTCGTCACGATCATCAGCAGCACGCCGAGGCACGCGGTGATGCCGAGCTCGCGCACGATGTCGATCCGGATCCGCATGATCACCATGAAGCCGAGCGCGTTGGTCAGCAGCGCGACGGTGCCCGGCACGAACAGCTTGCGGAACGCGTCGCGCGCGGCATCGACCGACGACGCGCCGCGCACCAGCGCCTGCTTCCACGCATTGGTCATCTGCACCGCGTGCGACACGCCGATCGAGAAGATCAGGAACGGCACGAGGATCGACATCGGATCGATGCCGAGGCCGAGCAGCGGCAACGCGCCGAGCAGCCATACGACCGGCAGCAGCGCGACGACGAGCGCCAGCACGGTGGTCTTCAATGAACGCGTATAGGCAAACAGCAGCGCGGCCGTCACGAGGAATGCGAGCGCGAAGAACGCCATCACGCCCGCGATGCCGCTCTCGACGTCGCCCACCAGCTTCGCGAAGCCGATGATGTTCACGTCGATCCCCTGCTTCGCGTACTTCGCGCGGATCTCCTCCAGTTGGCGCGCGACTGCGCTGTAGTCGAGCCGCTTGCCGGTGGCCGGATCGGTCTCGCGCAGCTCCGCGCGGATCAGCGCCGACTTCAGGTCGTTGCCGACGAGGCGGCCGATCTGCCCGGAACTGGCGACGTTGCGGCGCACCTTCGCGAGATCGTCCGGATTCGCGCTCGAGAACTGGCCCGGCACGACCACGTCGCCGCGAAAGCCAGCCTCGGTCACCTCGGTGTAGTGGACGTTCGGCGTGAACAGCGAGAACACGCGCGAGCGGTTCACGCCCGGGATGAAGAAGACATCGTCGGTCGCGTGGCGCAGCGCGTCCATGAACGACTGGTTGTAGATGTCGCCGTCGCCCTTCCAGCGCAGGCTCACGAGGATCGTGTTCGCGCCGGGGAACGCGCCCGCATAGCGCTCGAACACCTGCATGTACGGATGCTGCATCGGGATCATCTTGTTGAAGCCCGGATCGAGCTTCAGCCGCGTCGCGGACAGCCCGAGCGCGAGCGTCACCGCGACGCACAGCAGCATCAGCAGCTTGCGCCGGCGGATGATCGTGTCGGCGCAGCGCTCGACGAACGCGGCGAGGCGCGACGCGGGGACGGCTTCAGGGGGACGTGACAGGTCGTTCATGGAATTCTCTTGTCGATGCGAAACGAACGGGAGCAGGCAGCGGGACCGCCGCGCGTCAGGACGGCGTTGACGCAGCCGCGCCGGCGAGCGGCGCGACGCCGGCCTCGCCGCCGAGCAGCAGCGCGCCGTGGCCCATGTCGAGCACGGCCGCGAGGCTCTGCACGCCGCCGAGCTTGCGCACGTCGAAGGTCAGGCCGCCGTCGCGCGACGCGACGATCGCGCCGCCCTGGCCCACCAGCACCAGTTCGCCGTCGGCGAGCTGGGTCGCGCCGAAGTACGACACCGGCACGTGGCTGTCGACGTGCGTCCAGGTCGCGCCGCGATCGGTGCTGCGCACCACGTTGCCGCGCATCCCGTATGCGACCCAGTCGCCGTTCGCGAGCATCAGCGCGCCGAACAGCGAGCCGGCGTACGGCGACGGCAGCTTGTCCCACGTCGCGCCGTTGTCGGTCGAGCGCAGCAGCGTGCCGCTCTCGCCCGCGACCAGCAGGTTGCCGTGGCCGTCGCCGACGATCGCGTTCAGGTGACGGTCGCCGGCCGGGGTTTTCACGGTCTGCCAGGTGAGGCCCGCGTCGTCCGAGCGCAGCAGCTGGCCGAAGCTGCCGGCCGCGAACAGCGGGCCGCCGGCCGTGCCCCACACGGACAGCAGCGGATCGGCATGCGCGTGGTCCATGTGCACGTCGCGCCAGTGCAGGCCGGCGTCGTCGCTGCGCACGATCCGGCCGTCGTGGCCGACCGCGATGCCGAGCGTCGGCGTGATGAAGCGCACCTGCGTGAGCGTCGATGCGTGGTCGGGTGCGGTCGAGGCCGGCCGCCAGTGGGCGCCCGCGTCGTCGCTCAGCAGGATCACGCCGCGTTCGCCGACCGCGACGATGCGCGCGCCGGCCCGGGCGAGCCCGTTGATCTGCAGCCGGTCCGCGTGGATCGCGGTGACCGGGAACGCCGGCAGCGGGCGCGGCGAAAACGCGAACAGCGCGGCGCCGAGCACCAGCGCCGACATCGCGAGTCCGGGCAAAGTTCGTTTCATCGCTTGTCTCCTGTGTCTGCGTTCGACGACGGTTCGCGCCATCGCGCCCACCGCCGTCGCCTGCATGTCTCCGGGCCGTCGGTCGTTGCCGCGGCCTCGAATGGTCCTGAATGGAGAGCCGCCTGTGCAGCGCGGCTCGTCCGCGTACCGCTATGCGCCGACTTCGAACAGCGCGGCGGCGCCCATCCCGCCGCCGATGCACATCGTCACGACCGCGTGCCGCACGCCGCGCCGCGCGCCTTCGAGCAGCGCGTGCATCGTCATCCGCGTACCCGACATCCCGAACGGATGGCCGAGCGCGATCGCGCCGCCATCGACGTTCAGCCGGTCGTCGGGAATGCCGAGCGTGTCGCGGCAATACAGCGCCTGGCACGCGAATGCCTCGTTCAGCTCCCACAGCCCGATGTCGCCGACGGTCATCCCGAAGCGCGCCAGCAGCTTCGGAATCGCGAACACCGGGCCGATGCCCATCTCGTCGGGCTCGCAGCCGGCCACCGCGAGGCCGCGGAATGCGCCGAGCGGCGTCAACCCACGGCGCACCGCCTCACTGCGCGACATCACGACGACGGCCGCCGCGCCATCCGACAGTTGCGACGCATTGCCGGCCGTCACGAATTCGCCCTGCTCGACGACCTTGCCGCCGCTCCATGACGGCTTCAGCCCCGCGAGCCGCTCGGCCGTCGTGTCGGCACGCACGCCTTCGTCGCGCGCGGCGTTTACGTCCTCGAAGCCGGCCGGGTTGCCTTCCTTGTCGAACAGCGCGCGCCGCACGTCGAGCGGCGCGATTTCCGCGTCGAAGCGGCCGGCCGCCTGGGCGTCGGCCGTGCGCTGGTGACTCTGCAGCGCGAACTCATCCTGTGCGGCGCGCGAGATCCCGTAGCGGCGCGACACGATCTCGGCCGTTTCCATCATCGCCATGTAGGCCGCCGGCTGGTGGTCGAGCACGGCCTGCGAGCGCGCGCGATACGCGTTCTTGTGCTTGTTCTGCGTGAGCGAGATCGACTCGACGCCGCCTGCGACGACGATCCGTGCGTCGCCCGCGCCGATGCTGCGCGCGGCGCTCGCGATCGACATCAGGCCCGACGAGCACATCCGGTCGATCGCCATGCCGGGCACCGACGCCGGCAGCCCGGCCGCCGCGGCCGACAGGCGGCCGATGTTGTAGCCCTGCGTGCCCTGCTGCGCGGCGCAGCCGATCAGCACGTCGTCGACGTCGGCCGGCGCGACGCCCGCGCGTTCGAGCGCGGTGCGCACGACGTGGCCGCCCAGCGCGGGCGCCTCGGTGTCGTTGAACATGCCGCGAAACGCCTTGCCGATCGGCGTGCGTGCAACGGAAACGATGACTGCGTCTTCCATGTGTCTGCTCTCTGGAACTAGAAGTAGTAGCGGCTGATCGTGTCGGCCACGCAGCCGGGCTTCGCTTCGCCTTCGATCTCGACGGTCACGCGAATCCAGGCCTGCACGCCGCCTTCGAGCGGCTCGACGCGCAGCAGCTCGCCGACGCCGCGCACGCGCGCGCCGACCTTCACCGGTGCGGGGAAACGGATCCTGTCGCAGCCGTAGTTGACGCCGAGCCGCGCGCCGTCGATCCGCACGATCTGCGGCAGGAAGCAATTGACGAGCGACAACGTCAGGTACCCATGCGCGATGCATGCGCCGAACGGGCCGTCCTTCGCGCGCACCGGGTCGACGTGCACCCACTGGTGGTCGCCCGTCGCGTCGGCGAAACCGTCGATGCGGAGCTGGTCGATCGCGAGCCATGCGCTTGCGCCGAGCGTGTCGCCGACGGCCTCTGCCAGTTCGCCGGGATGCGCGAACACGCGGGGCGTCGCGCGCACGGGGTCGAGGGTCGTGCTCATCATGCGTGCTGGCTGCTGACCGACAGCACTTCACCGGTCATGTACGACGCGTAATCGCTTGCAAGGAACACCATCACGTTCGCGACCTCCCAGACTTCGGCGGCGCGCCCGAAGGCTTCGCGCGACGCCAGTTGATTCAGCAGGTCGGCCGGAGCCGACTTCTTCAGAAAATCGTGCATCGCGATGCTCGGCGCGACCGCGTTGATGCGCACGCCGTACGGCGACGCCTCGAGCGCCGCGCAGCGCGTGAGCGCCATCACGCCCGCCTTCGCCGCCGCGTAGTGCGCCTGTTCCGCCTGCGCGCGCCAGCCGAGCACCGATGCGTTGTTGACGATCGCGCCGCGGCCTCGGGCCTGCATGTGCGGCAACATCGCGCGCGTCATCCGGAACGTCCCGGTCAGGCTAATGTCGATCACGCGCGACCATTCGGCATCGTCCATATCGACGATGCGGGTCGAACCGCCGAGCCCGGCGTTGTTGATCAGCACGTCGACGCCGTCGAGCTTGTCCTGCGCTTGCGAGACCAGTGCCTGCACGTCGGCCTCCACCGAGACATTGCACAGGCGGCCGTAGACCTGTTGCAGCCCCGTTTCCGCGCGCAACGTCTCGACCGCCTGTTCGAGGCGCTTTTCGTGGATGTCGGAGATGAACAGCGCACGGCAGCCTTCTTCCGCACAGCGGCGTGCGGCCGCGAAGCCGATGCCGGCGCCGGCGGCCGCCGTGATCAGCACCGATTTTCCGGCGAGCAGCTGATGGCCCGGCACATAAGCCGGCGCTTTCTGGATCTGGGGTTCGGTCATGCTGTTCCTCTGGCTTCCCTGGGCATGCCGAGCCCGCGCTCGGCCATGATGTTGAGCTGGATTTCGTTGGTGCCCGCGTAGATCGTGTCCGCACGGGAGAACAGGAACACGCGCTGCAGATGGGTGAGTTTTTCGTCGGCCGGGTCGATCACGTTCGCGCGCGAGCCCAGTGCGTCCATCGCGAGCTGGCCGAGGTCGCGGTGCCAGTTCGACCAGAAATACTTGTAGATCAGCGCCTCGCGGCGCAGCGGCGTACCGGCGCCGGCATCGATGTCGTCCGCACCGGACAGCATCCGCAGCGCGTTGTAGCGCATCACGCGCAGCCCGGCCCACGCGCGACCGATCCGCTGGCGCAGCACCGGGTCGCGGTCCGCGCCCGATTCGCGCGCGGCGTCGATCACCCATTCGAGCTCGCGGACGAACTGCATCTGCTGGCCGAGCGTCGACATCCCGCGCTCGAATCCGAGCAGCGTCATCGCGATCCGCCAGCCGTCGCCGGGTGCGCCGACGAGGTCGCGGGCTTGAGCGCGCGCGCCGTCGAAGAACACTTCGTTGAATTCCGCGCCGCCGTTGAGCTGCTTGATCGGCCGGATCTCGATGCCCGGCTGGTCGAGCGGCATCAGCAGGAACGACAGCCCCTTGTTGCCCTTCGACGCGGGATCGGTGCGCGCGAGCACGAAGATCCAGTCGGAATCGTGCGCGAGCGACGTCCAGACCTTCTGTCCGTACACGCGCCACGTACCGTCCGCGTCCTGTTCGGCACGCGTGCGCACATTGGCGAGGTCGGAACCCGCGCCGGGCTCCGAATACCCTTGGCACCAGAACTGCGTGCCGGCCAGGATGCCGGGCAGGAAGCGCGCGCGCTGGTCGTCGGTGCCGCACGCGACGAGCGTCGGCCCAAGCAGCCCTTCGCCGATGTGCCCCATCCGCCCGGGGCCGCCCGCGCGTGCGTATTCCTCATGGAAAATCACCTGCTCGGCAACCGAGAAGCCGCGCCCGCCGGCGTCCGTCGGCCAGCCGAGGCCGGTCCAGCCGCCCTTCGCCAGTTCCTGTTCCCACGCCTTGCGCAGTTCGGGCCACGCTTCCTCGTCGCCGGGGCCGCCGCGGTATTTCAGGCATGCGAAGTCGCCGGTCAGGTGCGACTGCACCCAGTCGGCCACTTCGTGCCGCAATTGCTGTTCGCGCGTTTCGCTGTTCATTGCAGGGCTCCTGCGCGTGCGGCCGATGGGCGTGATGCCATCGCGGTGGCGGGGGCGAACGCTTGGTCGCGATGCGATGCGCCGCCGTCGATCGCATGGGTCGCGATCCATTCGAGCAGTTGCGGCGTGCTGCCGAACTGCGCACCCGATGCCTGTGCGCGCTTGAAATAGAGATGCGGGTCGTATTCCCACGTGAAGCCGACGCCGCCGTGCAGCTGAATCGCTTCCTGCGCGCAGAACGCATACGCGTCGTTCGCGGCGGATTTCGCGGCGGCGATATCGGCGCGCAATGCGTCGCTCGGCTGCGTGCGGCCGGTTTCGGCATCCCACGCGTGTGCAGCACCGAGCACGGCCGAGCGCGCCGATTCGATCAGCACCATCATCTGTGCGCAGCGGTGCTTGACGGCCTGGAACGATGCGATAGCACGGCCGAACTGCACGCGCTGGCTCGTGTAGTCGAGCGTCAGGTCGAGGCATTGCTGGGCACCGCCGAGCTGTTCGGCGGCGAGCGCGAGTGCCGCGAACCAGGTGGTGCGTTCCAGCACCTGCGCTGCCGCCGTGCCGCATGCGAGCAGCGCGTCGCGGCTCATGCGGGCTTCGTCGAATACCATGCGCGCGATCGGCCGTGTTGCGTCGAGCGTGTCGAGCGACGTGACTTTGAGCCCGGATGCCGCTGCGACGTCGATTGCGAACAGGCCGATCGATTGCCCTTCGTTCGCGATCCGCGCGGGCACCAGCAGCAGGTCGGCACGCGCGCCGTCGATCACCTGTTCGAGCGTGCCGGACAGCGCGTAGCCGCCCGCCGCTTCTTCCGCGACGACCGGCAACGACCGCAAAACGGCCGGGAGGTCGAACGGCAGCGCGAGCGTCGCGCTGCACGCGCCTTCTGCGATCCTGGCAAGCCAGTCGCTCGCCAGCGGCGTCTCGGCACAGCCCGCGAGCGCGGTCGCCGCGAGGCAAGCCGTCGAAAAATACGGCACGCACGCCACGCGCCGGCCGAGCTGTTCCATCAGTACGGTCTGTTCGACCGCACCAAGCCCCAGCCCGCCGGCCGCCTCGGGCAATGCGAGCGCATTCCAGCCGAGTTCGCCGGACAGCGCGGCCCACAACGCATCGTCGCGGCCGGCCGACTGCTCGAGCGCGCGGCGCACGTCGGCGGACGCGCTGCGTTCGGCGAGCACGTCGGCCGCCGCGTCGCGGATCATCGCCTGTTCGTCGGTGAGCGCCAGATCCATCGCTCAACTCCCGTACACGCGCTGCGCGGGACGCGCAGCGGCGAGCAGCTGTGCCACCGCCGGGCCGACCTCGGCCGCTTCCCAGCGCGCGCCGCGATCGACGCTCGGGCCGGTGCGCCAGCCTTCCGCGACCGCGATCATCCCGCCCGCGACCTCGAACACCTGGCCCGTCACGTCGGCCGACAGCGCGCTGCCGAGCCACACGACCAGCGGCGCGACGTTGGCCGGATCGAAATAGTCGAAGCCGCCGTCCTCGGGCTTCTTCATCATGTCGGCGAACACGCCTTCGGTCATCGACGTGCGCGCGGCCGGCGCCAGCGCGTTCACGCGCACGCCGTAGCGCTGCAGCTCGGCCGCCTGCATCAGCGTGAGCGCGGCGATCCCGGCCTTCGCCGCGCCGTAGTTCGACTGGCCGATCGAGCCTTGCAGCCCGGCGCCCGAACTCGTGTTGACGATCCGCGCGTCGACCGGATTGCCGGCCTTCGCCGCATCGCGCCACACACGCGCCAGCACGCTCGACAGGCAGAAGTGGCCGCGCAGGTGCACGCGCATCACGTCGTCCCAGTCGGTTTCGGTCATGCTCGTGAACATCTTGTCGCGGCAGATGCCCGCGTTGTTGACGAGCACGTGCACGTCGCCGAATGCTTCGCGCGCTGCATCGACGATCCGCTGAGCGGTGTCGACCTGCGTGATGTCGTCCGCATTCGCGAGCGCGCGGCCGCCGCCGGTTTTACCTCGACTGGCGATCTCGTCGACGACCGCTTGCGCGGCATCGTGCCGGATGTCGTTGACGACGACCGCCGCGCCTTCGGCCGCGAACGCCAGCGCGTATTCGCGCCCGAGCCCGCCGCCCGCGCCGGTGATGATGACGGTGCGTCCGTTACAGATTCCCATGCTTGTGCCTCGTGGATCGTGAAGGTGGCGCGCTCACAGGCGCTCGATGATCGTGACGTTCGCTAGGCCGCCGCCTTCACACATCGTCTGCAGCCCGTAGCGGCCGCCCGTGCGTTCCAGTTCGTGCAGCAGCGTCGTCATCAGCCGTGCGCCGGTCGCGCCGAGCGGATGGCCGAGCGCGATCCCGCCGCCGTTCGGGTTGGTCTTTTCGTGCGGGAAACGCGTATCGGCGAGCCAGGCCTGCGCGACCGACGCGAATGCCTCGTTCATCTCGACGACGTCGATCCGAGACCAGTCGAGGCCACTCTTCTTCAGCGCCGCCTTCGTCGCGGGAATCGGCGCGGTGAGCATCCACAGCGGATCGTCGCCAAGCACGCTCAGGTGATGGATGCGTGCACGCGGCGTGAGGCCGTAGCGCTTCAACGCCTCCTCCGACACGATCAGGAGCGCGGCGGCCGCGTCGCACGTCTGGCTCGCGACGGCCGCCGTCAGCGAACCGCCCGGCGTCAGCGGTTCGAGCGTCGCCATCTTTTCCAGCGACGTATCGGGGCGTGGCGTCTCGTCGTGCATCACGCCTTCGAGCGGCACGATTTCCCGCTTGAAATGCCCGGCCTCGATCGCCGCAACCGCACGGCGGTGGCTCTCCAGCGCATAGCGCTCCATCGCGTCGCGCGACAGGTTCCAGTGATCGGCGATCCGCTGCGCGGCGACGAACTGCGACACCGGCGCATCGCCGAAGCGCGCGCGCCAGCCGGTGCTGCCCGAGAACGGGTCGTTGAAGCCGAGCGGCGCGGCGCAGGTCATCGCGGACGAGATCGGGATCTGCGTCATCGTCTGCACGCCGCCGGCCGCCACCACATCCTGCACGCCGCTCATCACCGCCTGCGCGGCGAAGTGCACGGCCTGCTGCGACGAGCCGCACTGGCGATCGACCGTCACGCCCGGCACCTGCAGCGGCAGCCCGGCCGCGAGCCAGCAGGTGCGCGCGATGTTGCCCGCGAGCGGGCCGATCGTGTCGACGCAGCCGAACACCACGTCGTCGTATTCATCGGCGGGAATCGCGTTGCGCTCGACCAGCGTCTTCAGCACGAAGCCGCCGAGGTCCGCCGCGTGCACGTGCGCGAGCCCGCCCTTGCGGCGGCCGGTCGGCGTGCGCAGCGCGTCGACGATATAGGCTTGTCTCATCAGTTCAATTCCTCGAGGTCGAAGGTCTGCGCGGGGCCGATCGGCAACGCGTCGCCGAGGATCGCGTCGGCCACGCGGGCCTTGTGGAACGCGCTGTCGCCCCAGCTGCCGGACAGCGCCCAGATGCGTTTCATGAAGATCTGCAGGTCGAGCTCCCACGTGTAGCCGATCGCGCCGTGCACCTGCATCGAGTGGCGTGCGGCGAGCTGCGCGGCCGACGTCGCCGCGAGCTTCGCGTGCGACACGAATACCGCGCGCTGCGGGTGATCGTCGGCGATCGCCTGCGCGGCGCGTGCGACCACCGGCCGCGCGAACTCGTAGCGGATCGCGACATCGGCGAGCAGGTGCTTGAGCGCCTGGTACGAACCGATCGCCTTGCCGAACTGCTTGCGCTGCGCGCTGTAGTCGATCGCGACGTCGAGCACGCGCTGTGTGAGGCCGAGCAGCTGTGCGGCGACCGCAAACGCGCCGTGGTCGAGCGCACGATTCAGCAGCGGCGCGGCCGCGTCGGCGCTCGCGATGCGGGTGACCGCCGACGGTTCCCAGTCGAGCGTGAACAGCCGCCGCGACGGGTCGACGCTGTCAACCGCACGCCATGCGCATTGCGCCGGATCGACGCGGTGCAGCTCGCCGCGGTGCTCGCACAGCAGCGTCTGCGCGACATGCACGTCGGCCGCATACGGATTCACCGGATGCACGAGCGCGACGCGCGCGCGCCCTTCGGCGATGTCGCGCAGCAATGCGTCGCGCCAGTCGCTCGCCGGCAGCCGCGCGAGTACGCCGGCCGATACGAGCGCCGTATCGAGCAGCGGCTCGGGGCTGCCGAAATAGCCGTAGGCCTGCGCGAGCAGCGCCCATTCCGCTTCGGTCAGGCCGAGGCCGCCGTGCGCCTCGGGCACCGACACGGCGGTCAGGCCCTGCGACGCGAACAGCGCCCACAGGTCGTCCGAGCGCCCGGTCGGCGTGGCCCACAGCTCGCGGATCAGCTCGGGCGTCATCTCGGTCATCAGCAGGCGCTTCACGCTGTCCGCGAGCGCTTCCTGGTCTTCATCGAATACGAAATCCATACGATGTCCGTTCTGTAAGAGTGGCGCCGGCGCCGTTACGCACGCGGCATGCCGAGCATCCGTTCGGCGACGATGTTGCGCTGGATCTCGTTGGTGCCCGCGTAGATCGTGCCGGCCTGTGCGAACAGGAAGCCGTCGAGCCAGTGGCCGAGCGTCGCGTGCTGCGCGGCCGTCTGTGGGACGATCTCGCCGTGCGCGCCGAGGATGTCGAGCGCGGTCTGGTGCATGCGCAAATCGAGTTCCGACCAGAACACCTTGTTGGTGCTCGATTCCGCGCCGATATGGCCGCCCTTCAGCAGCCGGCTCGCGGTCGCGTAGGTCGACAGCGCATAGGCCTGCGCATCCATCCACGCCTGCACCACGCGCTCGCGCAGCGTCGGATCGCGGTCGGCGCTGTCGCGGTGCGCGAGATACAGGTCGCGCAGCGCCTGTGCAGTGCGCTGGAAGCGTGCCGGCGAACGCAGCATCAGCCCGCGCTCGAACCCGGCCGTCGCCATCGCGACCTGCCAGCCCGCGCCTTCCGCTGCCAGCCGGTTCTCTACCGGCACACGCACATCGTCGAAGAAGATTTCCGCGAAGCCGGTCTGCCCGTTCAGCTGGCGGATCGGCCGCACCGTGATGCCCGGCGCGGACAGCGGCACCATCAGGAACGTGAGCCCGTGGTGACGCGACGATTCGGGATCGCTGCGGAACAGGCCGAACAACCAGTCGGCCCACACCGCGCGCGTCGACCAGATCTTCTGGCCGTTCAGCACGTATTCGTCGCCGATGCGGGCGGCCGTCGTGCGGATCGCGGCCATGTCCGAGCCCGCGTTCGGCTCCGACCAGCCCTGCGCCCACACGTGCTCGCCGGCCGCCATTGCGGGCAGGAAGCGCGCCTTCTGCTCGGCCGTACCGAAATCCATCAGCGTCGGGCCGAGCAGGAAGATGCCGTTCTGGTTCACGCGCATCGGCGCGTCGGCACGCCAGTACTCTTCCTCGAAGATCAGCCACTCGATCAGGTCGCAGCCGCGGCCGCCGAGTTCGCGCGGCCACGTGACCATGCTCCAGCGGCCGGAGTGCAACGTGCGCTCCCATTCGCGGTGCGCGGCGAAGCCTTCCTCGGTGTCGAAGCTCGGCAAGCGCTCGCGCGGCACGTGCGCCGCGAGCCATGCGCGGATCTCCGCGCGGAACGCCTGTTGCTGCGGCGTATAGGTCAGGTTCATGCGCGTGCCTCCTCGGCGGTTGCCTGCGCATCGAAACGCGCATCGCGCTTCTCGACGAACGCGGCGCGCGCTTCCGTCGAGTCGTTGGTCATGTACGCCTGCAGCGTGAAGCCCTGCTCCCAGCGGTACTTGTCCTCGAGATCGCCGTCCTCGACGCCGTTCAGCGCCTCCTTCGCGAGCCGCACCATCGCCGGGCTCTTCGTCGCGATCTTGCGGGCGATCGCGAGCGCCGCGTCGCGCAGCGCGTCGCGCGTCACGACCTGCTCGACCGCGCCGAGCCGGTAAGCTTCCGCCGCGTCGATCATGTCGCCGGTGAAGTACATCGCGCGCACCTTCTGCACGCCGAACAGCCGCTGCAGGTGCGCGCCGCCGCCCATCGCGCCGCGGTCGATCTCGGGCACGCCGAAGCGCGCGCAGTCGGCCGCGACGACGATGTCCGCCGCCCCGCAGATGCCGATCCCGCCGCCGAGCACGAAGCCGTGCACGGCCGCGATCACCGGCTTCGGGTTGCGGTGCACCGCGCGGAACGTCTCGTAGTTGCCCGCGTTGACCGCCACGATCCGCTCCGGATGCGCGGCCAGTTCCTTGATGTCGACGCCCGCGCAGAAGCCGCGCCCTTCGCCGCGTACGATGATCACGCGCACGTCGTCGTCCTCGCCGAGCGCGTCGAGCGCGCGCGAGAGCGCAAGCCAGCCCTGTGCGTCGAGCGCGTTTACGGGCGGATGGGCGATCACCAGTTCGGCGATGCCATCGGCACGATCGATCCGGAACGGCGTCGCGCCGGCCGGTTGGTTGGATGCTGTCATCTCCAAAGCCTCCCTGTTATGTTTTCACGCAGCTTGTGCGGCCGGCGCGCCGCGCAGCGCGGCCAGTGCGTCGAGCCGCTCGCCGGCGTCCGCGACGATCCGTGCGATCAATGCGTCGCACGATTCGATCGCGCCGATCATCGCGGCCGCCTGGCCGCTCGGCAGCACGCCTTCATCCGGGCGGCCTTCGACGATCGCGCGCTGGATCAGGAACGGCGCGTTCGCGGCCATCAGCGTCTGGCTGGCGGTGTAGTCATGCGAGCGCAGCGCCTTGAGCGCGAGGCCGAGCATGTCGCCCGTGCTCAGCCCGTTCTGGCGCCGCCAGGCTTCCGCCGTCTTCAACGCGAACCACGTGCGGCGCAGCGGGCCGAAGCGTTCGAGCTTCATCAGGTACGGGTTGTCGATCATCCGTTGCGGCAGCCCGTCGAGCGCGTCCGACACGCGGATGCGTGCCGGGTCGCCGACCGCGACGTAGCGCTCGAGCGTCTCGCGCGGCACCGGCGATTCGGCGCTCATCAGGAAGCGCGTGCCCATCGCGATGCCGGCCGCGCCGTACGCGAGCGCGGCCGCCAGCCCGCGCCCGTCGAAGAACCCGCCGGCCGCGACCACCGGCACGCGCACCGCGTCGAGCACCTTCGGCAGCAGCAGCGTGGTCGGCACCGAGCCGGTGTGGCCGCCGCCTTCCGCGCCCTGCACCGTCACGATGTCCGCGCCGAGTTCAACCGCTTTCGCCGCATGCTTCGGTGCGCCGACGGTCGGCATGCAGACGATGCCGGCATCCTTGAAGCGGCGGATCGTCTTCGCATCGGGCCCGCGGCCGTAGCTCACCGCGCGCAGCCGGTGCTTGATCGCCAGTTCGACGACCTGCTGCGCGTTCTTCTGGAACATGTGGAAGTTGATGCCGAACGGCTGGTCCGTCAGCGACTTCACTTTCAGGATCTCGGCCTCGACCTGGTCGGGTTCGAGCGTCGCGCCGGCCAGGAAGCCGAAGCCGCCCGCGTTGCCGGTGGCCGCGACGAGCCGTGCATCGGCCACCCAGCCCATCGCGGTCTGCACGATCGGATAGCGGCAGCCGAGCAGGTCGCATAAAGGCGTATGCAGCGTCGTGCTCATGCGGCGGCTCCGTTGACGGCGACCGGTGCCTGCGCCTGCGTGTCGCCGCGATCCGCGCCGTTCGGCTGGCGCTGCGAGCTGGCCATGCTGCGCGCGTCGTAGCCGCCGAGGCGATCGCCGCTCACCAGCTCGTTGTGCGCATGCGCAAAGTGATGCCACGCGAACGCCGCGTCCATCGCCGCGCGCTTGCCCTGCAGTTCCTCGACGTGGTTCAGCGCCTGCTTGGTCAGCGTGAGCCCGAGGCGCGGCATCGTCGCGATCTTCGCGGCGATCGCATAGGTAGCATCGCGCAGCCGCTCGCGCGGCACCACGCGGTTGACCATCCCCATCTGGTACGCGCGTTCGGCCGGCATCCGCTCGCCGAGGAACAGGAACTCCTTCGCGATGCGCGGGTTCAGCTCGTACGCATGCGCGAAATACTCGACGCCCGGAATCCCCATCCGCACGACCGGATCGGCGAAGAACGCATCCTCGGACGCGACGATCAGGTCGCACACCCACGCGAGCATCAGGCCGCCGGCGATGCACGCGCCCTGCACCATCGCGATCGTCGGCTTCGGCAGGTCGCGCCAGCGTCGGCACATCCCGAGGTACACCTCCTGTTCGCGCGCATAGAGGAATTCGCCGCCCTCCTTGTCGACGTGGTCGTACCACAGCGACGCGCGGTCGAACGATTCGTGGATGTCGCGGCCCGGCGTGCCGATGTCGTGGCCCGCCGAGAAATGCTTACCGGCGCCCGCGAGCACGATCGCCTTCACCGCGTCGTCGTGCGCCGCGCGCCGGAACGCCGCGTCGAGCGCATACGTCATCTTCGAGTTCTGCGCGTTGTGATACTCGGGGCGGTTCATCGTGATCGTCGCGATGCCATCCTCGACCGCGTAGTCGACGACACCGTCGCCGAAGGTCACCTGGGTCGCTTCCATGTCGTGCCTCATCCCCGGCGCGGCGCCGGATTGTTGCGCACGATCGCCGCGCGCAGGTTGTGCGGATCGAGCGCACGCACGATGCGCAGGTCTTCCGCAGTCGGCGGGGCCGTCGTGCCGAGGTCGGGTGCGGTGATCAGCGGGAAGCCGGTCGCGTCCTGCACCTCGTCGAAGCTCACGCCCGGATGCAGCGAACGCACGCGGATCGCATGGTCCGGCCCGCCGAAATCCATCACGCACAGGTCGGTGACGATGCTGCGCAGGTCGACGAAGGTCTTCATCCCGGGCAGCCGGCGCGCCGGGTTGTAGCCGACCGTGCACACCATGTCGACTTCGCTCTCGACGAACGTGCGCTTGCCGTGGCCGCTGACGAAGAACGAATTCGCGTGGTTCGTCGTATTGCCGGGGAAGCCGCGTGCGCCGAGCAACTGGGTTTTCGGGCGCGCGTAGTCGTCGCCGAGCCACGAGATGTTGGCCTGGCCGAACCGGTCGATCTGCGTCGGCATCACGAGCGCATGGCGGCGGCCGTGCCACAGGCAGTCGAACACGCGCTCGTAGGTCATCCAGCCGCTCGCCTTCACCCGATAGCCGTCGGGGCGGGGCCCCAGCGGCACCGGCTCCTCGACGAGATACGCTTCGCCGTCGGTCAGCATCAGCCCGTTGTTGTACGCGAGCCGCGCGAGGCCGGCCGCGAGCCGCGGGCCCGTGCCGATGCCGGTCGCCAGCACTTCGCCGTCGTCGCGCCAGAGTCGCGCGGACGCGACGATCATCAGTTCCGCGAGGGAATGGTCGAGAGATTCGCTCACAGGCGCTCCTTTACAGAATCGGCAACGGCAGCGTCGTCACGTGCGACAGGCCGCCGACGCCTTCGAGGTACCGGCGTTCGTCCTGGCCGACCACGTCGCGCAGGTACGCCGTCGTTTTCGCGTCGTCTTCCGCGCTCGCGCAGTACGCGCGCAGGTGCGGCAGGTCCCAGCCGTAGGCCGGCCCGCACGACGTCGGGTGGGCGCCGCCCGGCGCATGCACGACGCCGGTGACGAGCGAGCGCTCGAACGGGTTGCGTCTGGCCGCGTCGAGGTCTTCGCTCGCGAGCGATGCGTCGAGCGTTTCCGCCGACACGTAGCAGCGCTGTGCGGCCCGCGCCATCCACGCATCGAAGAACGGATCCGGGCCGTCGATGCGCGTATTGCCCATCCGGTCGGCCGCGTTCACGTGCAGCAGCGCGACGTCGAGGTCGATCGCGGGCATCGCGAGCAGCGTCTCGCCGTCGTCGTACGGCGATTGCACGGTGCGCAGTTGCGGCGCGTGATCGAGCAGCGCGGTGCCGAGCCCGGCACGCGTCGGCAGGAACGGCAGGCGCGCGGCGGCCGCGCGCAGGCCGAGCTGCAGCATCCCTTCGTCGAGTTCGAGCACGTCGACGCGGCCCTGCTCGCGGGCCCGGCGGAAATGCGGTTCGAGCGGAATCACGTCGAGCGACACGAAGCCGAACACCACCTTGCGCACCTTGTCCGCCGCGCACAGCAGGCCGACATCGGCGCCGCCGTACGCGACGATCGTCAGGTCCTTCAGGTTCGAGCGCGCGATCTCGCGCACCAGCGCCATCGGCTTGCGCCGCGGCCCCCATCCGCCGATGCCGATCGTCATGCCGTCGGCGAGTTGCGCGACCA
The DNA here is from genome assembly GCF_002223155.1 of Burkholderia sp. AU31652. Classification (NCBI taxonomy): domain Bacteria; kingdom Pseudomonadati; phylum Pseudomonadota; class Betaproteobacteria; order Burkholderiales; family Burkholderiaceae; genus Burkholderia; species Burkholderia sp. AU31652. The sequence continues at coordinate 1,849,463 of NZ_NKFG01000005.1, forward strand.
CGTCGCGCGCGGACATCGTCTTGTCGAGAGGTTTCATCGTCATCGTGCTGGCTTACCGGTATCCGATGCTGAAATCGTGGCCCCACTGGCTCACCTTCGTGGCCTCGAACACCGCGTGCTTCGACCAGTCGACCGTGAGGCCGCCGAAGCCGTATTCGAGATCGAAGCCGCCGGGGGTCTTCATGTAGAAAGAGATCATCTGGTCGTTGCAGTGACGGCCGAGCGTCGCGGACAGCTTCACGTCGTGCGCGGCCACGCGGTCGAGCGCGCGGCCGACTTCGTCCATCGAGCCGACTTCCGCCATCACGTGCACGCAGCCCGACGGCACGGCCATCTCGAACAGCGCGAGGCTGTGATGGCGCGCGTTGCGGCAGTGCATGAAGTGGATGCGCTTCTCGGGTTCGGCCGGATCCGGGGTGAACTTCACGCGAAAGATGTCGGACAGCTCGAAGCCGAGCACGCCGCGCACGAACGCGTCGGTCGCGTCGAACTGCGGCGCGGGCAGCACCGCGTGGCCGAGCCCCATGTCGCCGGTGACGAAGTGCGAGACGCCCAGCGGCGACACGAAGCGGCGGAAGTCGCAGCGCGCGCCCCAGTACAGCTCGTGGCGGTTGCCGGACGGGTCGATGCACCACGCCATCGCCTGCACGCGGCGCAGCGCGGCTTCGTCGCGGGTCGCGCGCACCGGCTCGACGCCCGCCCGCTGCAGTGCCGCCAGCGCGGCGTCGAACGCGGCGCCGTCGGGCAGTTCCCAGCCCGACGCGAAATAGCGGTCGGTCGAGCCGGGAACGATCACGTAGCGGAAATCGCGCTCGTCCATCTTCAGGTACAGCGCGCCGTCGGGCGCGTCGAGCGCCTGCATGCCCAGCACGTCTTCCGCGTAGCGGCGCCACGCATCGACGCGCGTCGCCTCGACGACGACATAGCCAAGCGCACGGACATCGATCATGTCGGCCTCCTCCTGGTTCAGAATCCGTTGTTCGTGAAAGGATTCTGGCCGGTCGGGGGTGGTGTTACATCGTCTGTTGGGACGAGAGGCGGCGGGGAATCGGCGCGGCGCAGGTGCGCGCGGAAGCCCGGCGGGACGGGCTGTGCATGCGGGAGGAGACGGGGAGCGGGTGCGGATTGCCGCGGCGCGGCAACACGGGTCAGTCGAACGGGTTCAGCAGCCGGACGCCGGTGCGGGCGAAATCCGCGACGTTGCGCGTGACCACGGTGAGATCGTTGATCAGCGCGGTGGCCGCGATCAGCTTGTCGAGTTCTTGCGTCGGATCGGGCACGCGCAAATGCCCCCACATCTGGCTGATCTCGATGTCGACCGGCAGGATGTTCGGCGCATAGCCGGACAGGATGGTCGCCATCCAGGCCTCGAGCGCCGACGCCTGAGGATGATCGCCGCGATGACGGATCAGATCGACGCCGCGGCGAAGTTCAGCAACCGTCACGACGGACAGGTAAAGCGGGCTCGCGTCCGCCGCGGCCTGCGTGAAGAACGCCCGCACGCCACGGTTGGTTCGCTTGCCCTTCCTGATTTCGCTGATGATGTTCGTATCAATCAAATACACGCCTGGCCTCGCCGGAATCCTGAACACGTTGAAAATCCGCGTCGTCGCCAACATCGGGCATGCTCATCAGCACTTGCGCAAATGTCTTACGCTTCGGCCGGCCGAGCGCATCGGCCAGGATGGCCCGATGTTCGGCCTCGGCACTCCTGCCATTTGCCGCAGCCCGCTCGCGCAGGCTCTGAACGATACTGTCATCCACGTTACGCACCAGTAGATTTGCCATGAATTCCTCCATCCGGATTTGCTATCAATGATAGCGCCAACAGGATGAAGTGCAAGCATTGCTATCATCTTGATGACGGACGGACGACGATGTCGGCGCTGGCCCTCGGCTCCGGACGAAACGGATCCGCCCGCCGGCCGCCGCTGGCCCGACGCCTCGAACTGCTGTCGCCCAAGGTAAACCGGGACGGAGCGAGGTGAAAGACAGCCGAATGGGCAGTTTCCGACGCGCAGCCTGCCGCCACTCGCCGGCTCTGCGGCCATCGGCATCGTTTGATACCATCGAAACCATGAGACTGGCGATAGAACGCCGAGCAAAGCGCGCAGAAGACCTTGCATCGACGCGGATCATCCGTGCCTGAAATCCCGATCAAGACACGAGACGCCTTTCAGTGGACTTTGTTACGCCTTCTTTCGACACCCTCCTTTCCCCGACTCCCGACAAACTCTACTTCCCGGCCTGCCTTGCGGCCGTGGCGATCATCGCGTGGTTCGTCGCGCGACACACGCCGTTCTACCGGTTCGCCGTCGACCAGTCGCTGTCGATGCGCTATCGCAATCTGGACGGATTCCGCGGCATCCTCGCCACCTCCGTCGTCTTTCATCACTTCGCGTGCAACCAGGGCTTGCTCACGACCGGAAGCTGGGGCACGAGCCCCGGCTTCCTGCGCAATCTCGGGACGATTCCCGTCGCGATGTTCTTCATGGTCACCGGGTTCCTGTTCTGGGAACGCGCGTGCAAGGGCACGCTCGACGTGCGGACCTTCTTCGTCGGGCGCGTGCGGCGCGTCGCCCCGCTCTATCTCGCTTGCGCGATCGTCATCGTCGTCTGCACGCTGGTCTGGTTTCCTCGCAACGTCGTGGACGCGCCGACGCAGTTGCTGGCCGACGTGCTCAAGACCGTGTCGCTCGGCTGGTTCGGCGCGTTCCCGATCAACGGCGCCCGACACACCAGCTATCTGAGCGGCGTCTGGTGGACGCTCGGATATGAATGGCGGTTCTATGCCGTCGTTCCGTTTCTCGCGTGGTTCGTCGCGACGCATGCGTGGCGCAAGCTGTTCGCGCTCGCGATCGTCACGATCTGCGCGACGCTGTTCGGGCAGCCTGGCAGCCTGGCCCTGCTGTTTGCGCTCGGTGCCGTGGCATTCGAGATGTCGCGGCACCCCGCCATCCGCGCGCGGCTCGACACGAAATCGGCCGCCACCGTCGCGTTGCTGATCCTTGCCGTCGCCCCGAGCCCGGGTGAACGCTATTCGATCGAGGGCGTGTTGCCGCTGCTGCCCGTGTTCGTCTGCGTCGCGTGCGGGAACACGTTCTACGGCGTGCTCAAGACCCGGCCGCTCGCGTTGCTCGGCACGGTCAGCTTCAGCATCTACATGATCCACATGGTGATCGTGTACGTGCTGATCCACGCGATCAACCGGTTCGTTTTCCAGATCGGTTCCGCGGACGACCTGCAACGCTGGATGCTCTCGCTTGGATGCGCGCTGGTCGCAGTACTTTGTGCGTTGCTGACCTATCGCTACATCGAGCATCCATTCATCGCGAAACGCAGCAGCGCGCGTCCGGCACACCGACCGGTACCGCCCGAACGCGAGCGTCAAACGGCCACGCCGTGACCTGCCCACCGCTCAGAACCGATACGAAATCCCGATCTGCAACACCGGGTACCACCGATAGCGCGACATCACCTGCCGCAGCGAATCCAGCCCGCTCGCGGTCAGGATCTGGCTCTTCGCCGGCCCGGCCGCGGCCGCCAGTTCCGGCGACAGCGTGTACGAACATTTCGGTATCCCGTAGGCCACGCCAAGATCCGCGACGAAGCCCAGCCCCTTCGATGCCGGCCGGTGCCCGTAGCCGATCCCGAAGTACGGCATCACGGTCGGATAGCGCGCTTCCGCCACCGCGTTCATCCCCGGCATCGCCGGATAGCGCTTGCCGCCGAACACATAGGAGCCATTGGTCGGCACCGATACGCCACGGAGTTCGTCGTCGTTGAAGCGCAGGCCGAGCGTCGCCCGGAAGCCGCTGCCGCGCCATGGAAAGATGTCCGCGTACAGGCCGCCCTGGCGCAGCTTCAGGTCGTCCTGATAGCGATTGCCGGCTACCGTGAAGTCATGCGAAAGATCGATCGCATTGAAGTCCGCGTGCGCGCCCAGCATCGAATTGAAGCTCACGGCCGCGCCGATGCCGACGCCCTGCGTGCCGCCCTGCAGGTAGATCTCCTGCGCGAGTACATGCATGCTCGCGGCGCACGTCACCGCGACCGCTACCCATTGGTTCACCGTCGTTTTCACGGGCGCCTCCCCCGACATGTGCCGGGCGCGCCTCGCCAATGCATGCGACCTGCGCCGCCACGCGTGACGCGAACCCCGGCACGACACCTTGCAAGCACGCTTGCTGTTCGACGGATCGGGAGCGCGTTGCCCCTTGCGCATGGCCGATACGACATGCGCGGCATGTACGTCGCTCCAGGCGGCGCCCACGCCCCGATCCGATTCCCCGTTTGTTTCGATGTCGCTGCATGCCGCCGATGCGTTCATCGTGGGTTGCGTGTTTCGTTTGCACCGGCGGCACCGGGTCAATCGCAAAGCGCGTGCCATGCGGCGCAAATCGAAGCGGGACATGCGTCATCGCCGAACGCGGGCAGTCGCGCGGCGTGTAATCGGAGGAAATGTTTCAGGAACGCATCGTTATTCGGCAGACGAAGCCGGGACATGCGATCCGATGTGTCCGCATCGATGCCGCAATGCGTATTGAACGAGGCGGGACGGCCTTCAGCGCATGCGAGTCGTCGTTGCCGTCAAGCGCATGCGGCGCAATGCGTGGACGAAACGTTGCAAGGATGTGACCGCGCGCGGCTCGAGCGCGTGGCCGACGTGCGATCGCACGTGGCAATTCAGGGTGAATACGGGTGCCGGCGCGTGTTTTTCATTTGAATGCAGCCACGATGCTCCAATTTATTGACTTTCCAGATCACCAACCAAACGAAGCAGCTTGGTACAATCCATCGACCAAGACCAAGCCGATTTATAAATCAATCCGGCCACCGGAAAATTGCAGACGAGGCATTCCACGTCGAATATCCGCGGCAACCATCGGCGATTCATAAGACCAATCGATTAGCGGGGGAAATGTGAAACACATCGCAATTCTTTTGTTGGTAGCAGCCACTGTTGCTGGTTGCAATTCGAAACAATCCGACAACAGCACTCAGTCGTCAGCAACGAGCCCCAGCACATCAAGCGATACTTCCACGCCGCAGCAACCGCCTCCAGTGGTGGCCCCTGCGCCGCCTCCCCCTTCACACAACTACGCAATGAGCCAAGATGGCACGTATGGTTACGAGCCTGCGCTTAGTGAAGACGACGTGAGAGCAGGAAAAGCCACGAAGGCGCTTGTCATGATGCGCTACGTTGGACTTAGGGATGGCAACTATATTCTGCTCCTGGTCGATGAAGACAACCCGAACATTTCGAATCGCATTACCTGTTCGGCCCCGTGCAATTTCGCCAAGTCGCAAACCATGGCTGGTGATTCGATTCTTAAAACTGAAACAGTACGGGTTGTACCTAATTCACTGATCGGCGCGATGGTCGAAGACGCGATGTCGGGGCAACTGACACCTTATGGTCAACGCACGGCAACGTTGCCCCAACCTCAACAATCATCTACTACGGCAATCTCGACACAATCGAACTTGCCTGCTGCTCAGCCGGTGGCAAATCAACCAGCAAGCGATGCCGCAGCTTCACCGCTGCAACAAACAAGCTTCGACTGTGCCAAAGCCAAGTCCATTCCAGAATTTCTGATCTGTCACGATGCCGATCTTGCAGCTTCAGATCGGGATCTTGCCGCGACATATCAACAAGCGAAAGATGCCGTCATCGACAAGACCGCCTTTGTTGAGCGGACACGAAAGCAGTGGAATTTTCGCGAGAAGAATTGTCGAGACAAGGACTGTCTGACATCGTGGTACGCGTATCAGAAGCGCGTTCTGACGAAGATCGCCCAAACCGGCGATGTCAACGTTCAAGACAACTGACGCGACTCGGCGACGATGAAGCCTGCTCGTCCGAGCAGGCTTTTTGTACCCGTTACAACCCATACCCCCCAGACACATTCAACTGCTGCCCGGTGATGTAATTGGCCCGGTCCGACGCCAGGAACACCGCCGCCCGTCCGACATCGTGCGCCTTCCCCCAGCGCTTGAGCGCGAGCATCTTCTGCGTCTCGTCGATCCACGCCTGATCGAACTGCCCCTGTTCGAGCAGCACCGGAAACATCCCGGCCTCGATCACGCCGACCAGGATCGAATTCGCGCGAATGTCGTAACGCCCTTCCTCGCGCGCCAGCCCTTTCACCAGCGCCTCGTTCGCCGCCTTCGGCGCGACCGACAGCCCGTCGCGATCCGGCCAGCGCAGGTGCCCGGCCGAACCTAGCGTCACGAACGATCCGCCGCCCGACGCACGGAAGTGCGGCAACGCAGCCTTCGCCGCCACGAAGAAGCCGACCGTCTCGACGTCGATCGCGCGGCGCCAGTCGTCGTGCGTCATGTCGCCGATGTGACGCTGGTTCACGAACGGCCCGGCCGCCCAGACGACCGTGTGCACGCGGCCATGCGCGTCGATCGCGGCCGCGAGCGCCGCATCGACCTGGGCGGAATCGGTCACGTCCACGCAGTGCGTGGTGGCCGCGACGCCTTCGCCGCGAATCTCGTGCGCGACGCGCCCGGCCACGTCGGCCTTGCTCCGATAGCCCACCGCGACCGGCACGCCAGCACGCGCAAACTCGAGCGCGACACCCTGCCCGATCCCGCCGCTGCCGCCGAACACCAGCACCGCGCCCTGCGGAAACCCGTTGTCGTTCATGCGTTCATCCCGTTCGTGTGTCGCGGCGGCGCTCAGGCCGCCGCGTCGATCCCCGCCCGCAGGCGGTACTTCAGCACCTTGCCGGCCGCGCTCGTCGGCAGTTGCTCGACGAACGTGAAATGCCGCGGCACCTTGTAGTTCGCCATGTTGCGGCGTGCCCAGTCGTTCAGTTCGTCGGCGTCGGCATGCGCGCCCGGCCGCAGCACGACATACGCATGCCCGACTTCGCCGAGCCGCGTATCGGGCACGCCGACCAGCGCGACCTGCGCAATCGCCGGATGCGCGGCGAGCAGCCGCTCGATCTCGGCCGGATAGCAGTTGAAGCCACCGACGATGAACATGTCCTTGATGCGATCGGTGATCTTCAGGTTACCGTTCGCATCGACGCAGCCGAGATCGCCCGTATGCAGCCAGCCATCCGTATCGATCGTCTCGCGCGTCGCGTCCGGCTGGTTGAAGTAGCCGCGCATCACGTTGTAGCCGCGCACCCAGATCTCGCCGGTTTCGTCCGGCCCGAGCGGCTCACCGCCTTCGCCCGCGATACGCAATTCGACATCCGGCATCGGGCGCCCCGACGTATAGGCAACGGTTTGCGCATCGTCGCCCTGACGGCACAGCGTCGCGAAGCCGCACGATTCGGTCAGTCCGTAGCCGGTCAGCACCGTCTCGAAGCCGAGCTCCGCGCGCATCCGCTCGATCAGGCTCGGCGCGATCGCCGCCGCGCCCGTCACCGCGATCCGCAGCGACGACAGGTCGCGCGTCGCGCGATCGGGTGCGTCGAGCAGCGCGTAGTACAGCGTCGGCGGCCCGGGCAGCACCGACACGCGATCGTCGGCGACACGCCGCAGCACGTCGGCCGGCTGGAACACGAGATGCGGCAGCACGGTCGCGCCGCTCGACAGCGCGGCGAGCCAGCCGGCCTTGTAGCCGAACGTGTGGAAGAACGGATTGACGATCAGGTAGCGGTCGTCGGCGCGCACGCCGGCGATCGCCGCCCATGCCTGCGCGGCGCGCAGGTTCTGGCCGTGCGCGGTCATCACGCCCTTCGGGCGGCCCGTCGTGCCGGACGTGAACATCAGGTCCATCACGGTGTCGGGCGTGACCTGCGCCTCGCGTTCGCGCACCGCGGCCAGCGGCACCTCGGCGCCGCGTGCGAGGAACGCGTCCCAGGTCTCGTCGCGCGCGCCTGAAGGCGGCTCGCCGTCGAACACGACGACGCGCTCGAGCGTCGCGGGCCGGTGCGGCGCGAGCATCGCCGGATACGATTCGCCGAGGAAGGTGCCGCAGCAGAACAGCAGCCGTGCGCCGCCGTCGTGCAGGATGCCGCCCACCTCCATCCCCTTCATCCGCGTATTGACCGGCACGAGGATCGCGCCGACGGTGTGGATCGCCAGCGCCGCGACGATCCATTCCGGCAGGTTCGGCGCCCACACCGCGACGCGGTCGCCTGTCTCGATACCGCTCGCGAGCAGCGCGCGGGCCGCGGCGACGCGCGCAGCATCGAGTTCCGCGTAGGTCAGCCGGCCATGCTCCGACTCGATCGCCGGATGCGCGCCGTGGCGCGCGGCTGCCCGCGCGATCAGCGCGGGCGTGGTCAGGATTTCGTTGTCCATCGTCATAGATCAGGGTGGCCGCGCGCGCCGCCGGCGCGCGACGGCTCAGTCGGGAAACACCACGCGCAGCGCATCGCTCGCGGGCCGTGCGCAACAGGCGAGCGTCCAGCCGGCCGCGATCTCGTCGTCGTCGAGCACATGGTTGCTGTCGAGCGCGACTTCGCCGCGCTCGATCCGGCACATGCACGCGCCGCATTGCCCCATCCGGCAGGAATTCGGCGCCGGCACACCCGCGCGCAGCATCGCGTCGAGCAGCGTTTCGCCGGGGGCGCTGTCGAACGCGAATGCGTCGCCGTCGAGCACCGTCTCGATCGCCGCGCCGTCGCCGGATGCTGCGGCCGACGCCGCCGCTACGACGCTTGACGCCGTCGTATCGGCCGACGTCGACGCCTGCGCCGGTGCATCGGGCAGCGAGGCAAAACGCTCGACATGGACCCGCGAACGCGGCAACCCGAGGCCGAGCATCGCGGCCAGCGCGTTCTCCATGAACAGTGCGGGCCCGCAGATGAACGTCTCCTGCTGGCTGAACGGCCGCGCGAGTTCCTCGAGATGGCGTTGCTGCGGAATGCCCTGCACGCTGTCGAGCCAGTGGATCACGCGCAAGCGGCCCGGATGGCGCTGCGCGAGCTGCTGCAATTCGGCGCGGAAAATCACCGAGCGTTCGTCGCGGTTCGCGTAGATCAGCGTCAGCATCCCGCGTCCGTGCACGAGCGCCGATTTCAGGATCGACAGCACCGGCGTGATGCCGCTGCCGCCCGCGAACAGCAGCAGGTCGCCATCGAGCGCGCGCGGCGTGAACACGCCAGCCGGCGGCAGCACATCGAGCGTGTCGCCCGGCTTCACGCGGTCGCACAGCCAGTTCGACGCGCGGCCGTCGCGCACGCGCTTGACGGTGATCTTCGGCGCGGCGTCGATGCCGGGCGCGCTCGACAGCGAATAACAGCGCGCGACGGTCGCGTCCGCGCACGGCACGTTCAGCGTCAGGAACTGGCCGGGCCGGTACGCGAAGGCGTCGCGCAACGCGGCCGGCACGTCGAACACGAACGAGCACGCGTCGTCGCTTTCGGCAATCACGTCGGCCACGGTCAGCCGATGGAAGCGCGAATCGCTCATGGCCGGCTCCTCACGTCACGCGGCCGCACGGGCCACCGGCGCGCCGGGCGTCGTGTAGGCGCCGTCGAGATAGACGAGCGGATCGACGTCGCCGCTCATCAGCACCTCGCGGATACGCCCGATGAACACGGTGTGCGTGCCGTATTCGAAGCGGCCGTCCTGCTCGCACACGAGGCTCGCCTGCGCGTCGCGCAAATACGGCACGCCGAGCGCCGACGTGTGCCAGTCGCCGGTCGTGAAGCGCGCCTCGCCCTTCAGGCGGCCGCTGCAGTCGATCGCGATGCCTTCGTGCGCCGCCGACAACACGTTCACGCAGAACCCGGCGCCCGCGTCGAGCGGCGGATACAGCGACGCGCTGCGGTTGATGCAGATCAGCAGCGAAGGCGGATCGGTCGACAGCGAATCGACCGCCGTCGCGGACATCGAGTAGCGCCGGCCGTCGTGCGCGCTGCTGATGACCGTGACGGAGCGCGCGAGGCGGCGCATCGCGAGCAGCATGTCGGTGCGCAGCGGATGGGTGGTGAGATCGCTCATCATTGGACTCCGTCAAGTTCAGTCGTGGATGGCCGGGCGGGCTGCCCGCCGGCGTCGGCCGCGCGAGCAGCCAGGTGGTCGGCGGCGAGATACCCGAAGGTCATCGCCGGACCGAGCGTCGAGCCCGCGCCGGGGTAGCTCGCGCCCATCATCGAGGCGCTGGTGTTGCCGATCGCGTAGAGGCCGTCGATCGGCTCGCCGTCGGCGCGCAGCACGCGGGCGTGCACGTCGGTGACGAGCCCGCCCTTCGTGCCGATGTCGCCCGCGTCGATCCGCACCGCGTAGAACGGCGCCTGGTCGACCGGCCCGAGGCACGGGTTCGGCTTGTTCCGCGGATCGCCGTAGTACGTGTCGAACAGGTTGTCGCCCTTGCCGAACGCTTCGTCGATCCCGGTTGCCGCATAACGCGCCATGTCGCGCAGCGTGTCGTGCAGGCCAGCCGCGTCGACGCCGATGCACGCAGCGAGCGCGTCGATCGTGTCGGCCTTCACGATCACGTCGCGGAACGCGGCCGGAATCCGTGAATCGGGCATCATCGACGCCGGCATGATCGGACCGCACGGATACTTGCGGCGAAACCGCGCGTCGAACACCATCCAGGCCGGCACGTTCGCGCCGGTGCGCGCATGGTCGCGATACATCGCCGGCACGAATTCGGAATACGGCGCGGCTTCGTTGACGAAGCGCTTGCCGAGGCGGTTCACGATCACGCAGCCCGGCAGGTTGCGCTCGACGAACAGCGCGCGCTGCTTCTCCTCGCCCGCGACACCGACCGTCGGCGCGCCCCACACGTGCGCCATCAGCGCCAGCGCGCCCCCAAGCCGATGGCCTTCGGCGATCGCGTCGCCGGTGTTGGCCGGCGGCGTCGCGCTCCACTGCGCCTGCGTCGGCTGCGGCAGGTAGCGTTCACGCATCGGCTGGTTGCGCTCGAACCCGCCCGCGCCGAGGATCACGCCACGCCGCGCGACGATCGTCACCGGCTGCCCGAAGCGCTGCGCGCGCACGCCGGTCACGCGGCCGTCGACGTCGAGCAGGTCGCGCATCGGCGTATCGAGCCACACGGGTACGTTGCGATCGAGCAGCGCACGGCGCAGCCCGCCGATCAGCGCGTTGCCGAGCGTCAGGCGCCGGTCGCGCCGCGTGCGGCGACGCATCCCGATATCGAGCCAGTAACGGCCGAACTGCGCGATCGCGAGCTTCATGAAGCCGGGCCCGCGCGAGAACAGCGTGTGCGCCTCCTTCGACGTCACGGCGACGCGCCCGCCGATCAGCGTGCCGGGCGACGCCGGCCGCAGCCGGTCGAGTTCGTCGCCGAGCAGCCCGCCGTCGAACGGCATCGGATCGAGCGCGCGGTAGCCCGGCATCGCGCCCGGCACCTTCTGGAAATAGTCCGCGTATTTCGGCAGCGACTGGTAACGCACCGGCGTTTTCGTTTCCAGGTAGCGCAGCATCTCCGGCGCGCGGTCGAGATAGGTGTCGATCTTCTCGGGCGTCGATTCGCCGGCCACGCAGGCTTCGATATAGCCGCGCGCGGCCTCGCGCGAATCGGTCGCGCCCAGCTCGGCGATATGGTGGTTGCACGGCACCCAGATGCCGCCGCCCGACACGGCCGACGTGCCGCCGTACAGCGCCGTCTTCTCGATCACGACGACGGACAGGCCGCGGTCGGCCGCGCGGCACGCGGCGAGCAGCGCGCCCGCGCCCGAACCGACGACCACCACGTCGAACACGTATTGCGGTGCTTGCGGGTCGTTCATCGCGGCCTCGTCAGATGAAGAAGTCGGTGTTCTCGCGGCCGAGCATCACGGCGCCGAGGTTCTGGCCGAAACGGTCGACGTTGTTCGCGTAGTGCGCGCGGGCCGCATGCAGGTCGAGGAAGCGGCGCACCAGCGGATTGCGGTGATAGATGCCGTTGCCGCCCGCGTAGCGCAGCAGCGCGTTCGCCGCCTGCGCGCAACGCTCGGCGACCTGCGCGGACTGGTAGCGGAAATGCACGCGGCGCTCGATCGACACGGCCGGGCCGCCGGTGACCGACGCCATCAGTTCCGCGAAATTGCGCTTGAGCAGCACCTGCATCTCGTCGATCGCGACGGCCGCGTTCGCGCACGCGTTCTGCGCGCCCGGATCGTCGGTCGTCTTCGCGCCGCTGTTGGCCGACACGCGCGTGGCCGCATAGCCGGTGAAATCGTCGAGCGCACCCTGCAGCGCGCCGATGCACGACGTGCACACCGCTCGCACGAAGATCTGCGCGAACGGCAGCTTGAACAGCGGCGCGTCGTTGACGGCGAGGCCCGGGCTCGTGCCCATCATCCCGTCGATCGCCTTGTGCGTGCGGTACGCGGGCACGAACACGTCGTCGACGACGATGTCGTGGCTGCCCGTCGCGCGCAGGCCGAGCACGTCCCAGTCCTGCTGGATCCGGTAGTCGGCTTTCGGCAGCAGGAAGGTGCGGTATTCGGGCGGCTGGCCGGCAACGGCCGGCGGCACCAGCGCGCCGAGGAACACCCACTCGCACAGTTCGCTGCCGCTCGAGAACTTCCAGTGGCCCGACAGGCGGAAGCCGCCGTCGACCGGCGTCACGCGGCCCACCGGCATGTAGGTCGACGCGATCAGCGTCGTCGGGTCGTTGCCCCACACGTCCTGCTGCGCGCGTTCGTCGAACAGCGCGAGCTGCCAGTTGTGCACGCCGACGACGCCGTACACCCACGCGGTCGACATGCAGCCGCGCGCGAGCGCCATCTGGATGTCGAAGAACGCCTGCGGATCGAGCTCGTAGCCGCCGTAGCGCTTCGGCTGCAGCACCTTGAAGAAGCCGGCGGCCTGCATGTCGGCGATCGTCTCGGCCGGGATGCGGCCCTGCGCGTCCGCCTGCGCGGCGCGGCCGGCCAGCGTCGGCGCCAGTGCCTCGGCCCGGGCGATCAGCGTGGCGGCCAGTGCGTTCGAATCGTTGTCGCGATGCACGAATGTCTCCTGTGAAGCGGGTGATGCGCTGCGGCGCGGGCCCCGCTCTCGTTCAAAGTTGTCCGGCGCGGCATGGCCGCGGGCGATGCTCGCCACCACCGATGGTCGGCTTCGCGCGAGCGCGCCGCATCGTCCGACCGGACGACGGGCGCGGCCCGGTACATCACGCGCAGGCGCGCTCCTTCTCGCGGTTGAAGAACGGGATCACGTGCTCGCCGATGTTGCGGATCGTCTCCATCTGCGCGTCGTGCGGCACCGTGCCCATCTGGCACAGGAACAGCACTTCGTCGACGCCGGCTTCCTGCAGGCGGCCGACATAGCCGATGCAGTCGTCCACCGTGCCGTACGCGTGGTTCGGGTTCATCATCGCGAGCGCCGGGTCGGCGAAGTTCACGACGACTTCCTCCGACGCGAAGCGCGAGCGGATCACCATCTCGCCGGTATCGGCCTGCACGAGGTCGTCGCCCCACTTCGCCGGGTCCGGACGCTCGCCGCCCGTGTACCAGTACGCGAGCGATTCCATGAAGTAGCGCTGGCCGCGGATGCCGATCTTGCGGGCGGCCTGGCCGTCGGCCATCACGACCGTCGGGCACAGCGCCGCGAGGTGCTGGGTCGGGCGGAAGCCGACCTGGTCTTCCGGCTTGCGATTCGCCCACGCTTCGCGATACACGGCGTTCTTCTTCGCGACTTCGTCGGGGCCACCGAAGCCGAGCACCAGCGCGCCCATCCCGCGCTGCCCGGCGCGCAGCAGCGCGTCGGTGTTGGTACACGCGAGGTACATCGGCGGATGCGGATCCTGGAACGGCTTCGGGTGGATCGGACGCTTCGGAATCTTGATGTACTTGCCGTCGTGCTCGATCTCGTCCTGCACGAACATCTTCGGCACGAGGTACATCGATTCGTCGATCATCGGCTGCAGTTCGTTGAGGTCGTAGCCGAACGCGCCGGCTTCCTGCTGGCTGCCGCCCTTGCCGACGCCGAAATGCACGCGGCCGCCGGACAGGATGTCGAGCAGCGCGACGCGCTCCGCGACCTTGATCGGGTGGTTCATCGCCGGCGGCAGGCACACGACGCCGTGGCCGAGGCCGATGCGCGTCGTGCGGCCGGCCAGGTACGCAAGGAAGGTTTCCGGTGCGCTCATGTGCGCATAGTTGGTCAGCGACGTGTGCTCGACGCACCAGATCGTGTCGAAGCCGACCTGCTCGGCGAGCAGCGCCTGTTCGACCGTCTCCTTGAATACCCGGTGGTCGCCCTCGCGCGATGCGTCGGTGGTCTGGGCTTCGTAGATGAGGGAAAACTTCATTGCGTGCGTCTCCATGGTTGTTGGACGAGTCGGGTCGTGCAGCCCGCCCGCACGATACGGACGAAGCGCGACGGTCCACGAATGGGAGTGTCGGCGCACGCACGGGTGCGGGCATCGTCTGTTCGGAGTACCGGCGCGCCTGCGGGGACAGAGGGGTTTCACCGTCATCCGATCGGACTGCGTGAGCGCGCGACCGGCGCGCTAGCATCGAACGGCGGGCGCGTGGCGCGCGCCGACCAACGACAAGGGAGAGAGGGAATGAAGGTATCGATGCTGCTGTATCCGGTCGACGACATCGACACGGCGCTGCCGCTGTTCGTCGACGGACTGGGCCTGAACGTGAAGTTTCGCGACGGCGACCGTTATTGCGCGCTCGACGGCGGCCCGCTGACGATCGCGCTGGTCGCGGGCGACGAGCAGATCGTCGAGCGCGCGGCGCTCACGCTGCGCGTGGACGAGGACGACGACCTGTATGCGGCGATGGCGCGAGTGGTGAAGGCCGGCGCGTCGGTGCGCGTGCCCGTGCAGGCCGGGCCGCACGAATACCGCGCGGTGCTGGAGGACAAGAACGGTGCATTGCTCGTGATTTCGCAGAAACGGGCCGCATGACCGCACGCCGCGCGGGCGCCGGATACGGGCGCCTCGTGCGCGGCGCGCCCGCTAGGCGTGCGCGCCCGGCGTGCTCAGGTCGCTCGCTTCGAGCAATTCGAGCAGTGTGCGCGCCGGCTGGCTGAGCCGCTTCGCGGCCAGCGCGATGAATTCGATGTCGGGCAGCACGGGCAGCGCATCGCCGTTGACCAGCGGCGCGAGCCCGCGTGTCGACAGATAGTGCGACGTCGCGGTCAGGCCGAGCCCCGCGCGCGCGGCCGCGATGCAGCCCGGCTGGCTGCTGCTCGAACACACGACTTCCCAGCCGATCCCCTTCTCCGCGAGCGCGTTCAGGACGATCGCGCGCGTCACGCTCGGCTCGGCGACCAGCACGAGCGGCAGCGGCCGCTCCGGATCGACGACGGTGCCGGGCCGCGCGACCCATTCGAGCCGCGTGCGCAAGAGCGGCGTGCCGCGCCGCTCGCCGAGCCGCCGCTTGCCGATCATCAGGTCGAGCGCGCCCGCGTCCAGCCCTTCATACAGCCGACTCGTCATGCCGGTGGTGATTTCCAGCGCGACGTCCGGATGCGCGGCGCGAAACCCGGCGAGCACGTCCGGCAACGCGACGAGCGCGAGATCGTCCGGCGCGCCAAGGCGCACCCGCCCTTTGAGCCTCGGCTTGCGAAACTGCGATTCCGCGCGGTTCAGCGCCTGCAGGATCACGTTCGCATGCACGAGCAGCGCCTCGCCGTCGGCCGTCATCGCGATCGAATGGGTATCGCGCACGAACAGCCGCCGGCCGACGCTCTCCTCGAGACGACGGATGTGTTCGCTGACGCTCGACTGGTTGAGCCCGAGCTGCCGGCCCGCTTCGGTGAAGCTGCGGCAGTTCGTGACGGTCGCGAACGTGTTGAGCCAGACGGGATTGAGCATGGCGCATTGTCATCGGCATTGCCGATGACAGTCAACGTCTTCAGGCAGCTTCCCGATGACCATCGGAATCGGTACCATCGTGCGCTTGGAGACCTGCAGGCGCCGCGCAACCGCGTGAAGGCGCCCTCCGCGCCGGCCTTTGCACCACCGATTTCGCCATGTCCCGGGAACCCACACATTCCGCGCTGCTCTGGATCGTCGCCGCTGCATTCTTCATGCAGTCGCTCGACACGACGATCGTCAACACAGCCCTGCCTTCGATCGCGCAAAGCCTGCATGCGTCGCCGCTCGCGATGCAGCCGGTCGTGGTCGTCTATACGCTGACGATGGCGATGCTCACGCCGGCGTCCGGCTGGCTCGCCGACCGGTTCGGCACGCGCCGCGTGTTCTCGCTCGCGATTCTCGTGTTCGTGCTCGCCTCGATCGGCTGCGCGGCGTCGCATACGCTCGGCCAGCTCGTCGCCGCGCGCGCGCTGCAGGGCATCGGCGGCTCGATGCTGCTGCCGATCGGCCGGCTCGCCGTGCTGCGCCGCGTGCCGGGCGAACAGTACGTCGCGGCGATCGCGTTCGTGTCGATCGCCGGCCAGCTCGGCCCGATCGTCGGGCCGACGCTCGGCGGCTGGCTCACGCAGGCGATTTCCTGGCACTGGGTGTTCATCGTCAACGTGCCGGTCGGCGTGGTCGGCTTCGTCGCCGTGCAGCGCTACCTGCCGCACGACCAGGCGCACCAGCCGCCGCCGTTCGACTTCGTCGGCTGTGCGCTGCTGTCGGTCGCGATGATCGCGCTGTCGCTCGCGATCGACCCGCCGATGCCCGCGCATCGCGCCGCATGGGCGGCCGGGCTCGCCGTGGTCGGGCTGGCGAGCACGCTTGCGTACCTGCCGCACGCGCGGCGCCGCGCGCAGCCGCTGTTCCGGCTCGGGCTGTTTCGTGAGCCGAACTTCGGCTCGGGGCTGCTCGGCAACCTGCTGTGCCGGATCGGCACGAGCTCCGTGCCGTTCATGCTGCCGCTGCTGATGCAGGTGCAGCTCGGCTATACGCCGCTGCAGTCGGGGCTGATGATGCTGCCGGCCGCGATCGCCGGCGTCATTGCTAAACGCTGGATCGCGCCGCTCGTGAAGCGGTTCGGCTACGCGGCGTTTCTGGTCGTGAATACGGGGATCGTCGGGTGCGCGATCGCGGGGTTCGCGCTGGTGTCGATGCGGCCCGCGCCACTGCTGGAAGGCGCGCTGCTGATCGTGTTCGGCACGGCGAACTCGATGCAGTTCGCCGCGATGAACGGCGTGACGTTGAAGGGGCTGTCGCATGCCGACGCCGGCAGCGGCAACAGCCTGTTCACGATGATGCAGATGCTGGCGATGGGGCTCGGCGTGTCGATCGGCGGCGGCCTCGTCAACCTGTTTGCCGACTATTGGGGCTCGATGGCGCACGGGTTCATGCTGTCGTTCACGTGCATGGGCGTGGTGACGCTGCTGTCGTCCGTCGTGTTCCGGCGGATCGATACGGCCGCGCCGCCGGCCAGCGCGGCCGCACGCCCATCCGCGTGAGCGCGGCCGTCAGTTCACCTGGCGGCGCTCGACGACGCGCTTGAGCACCCAGCGGATCGACGAACCGTCGGCCGGCGGCTGCGCAACGTGGTACTCGTCGATTTCGAGCGTGTACAGGTAGCCGGGCTGGTACGCGAAGCCTTCGATACCGGCGTACCACAGGCTCCACGGTTCGTTCGGGCCGTTGCGCACCTGCAGGCATTCCATCGGCGCGACACCCGTGCAGCGCGCGGATTGCGGCGCGACGTACACGGTCTTGGTCACCGGCTTGCTGTCGGCCGGGCGCACCGCGTTCGGCTGCGTGGCGACCGCATCGGTCTGGCATCCGGCGAGGAGCGTGCTGCCGGCAATGACGGCCGCGCCGAGCAGCGTTCTGGATGGGCGAATCATCGGATGTTCCTCTGGAAGCGTTGGAGGGCCGATTAGAGGCCCCCACGGCAGGAAAGTTCACAAATACCTTACAGAATTCACGCCACCTCTTTCATGCCCGGCGGATCGCACGACATCGCGGTAGCGGAGACGTGACTATGCTCGCCCGCCGCGCGTTTCGTCACCGGTCAGGCGATCACCGCCGACGGCGAATTCACCGTGTGCTGATCGTGTACCATCGACGCTTCCCGATATGCCTGATCGCGCTGCATTCGTCCGCCTTTTCACATGCGTGCGATCCGCACACCGCACCCCGCCTCGCATGACCTCACCCGTTCCGTCCGACACCGCGCTGCGCCCGCTGCCGATCGATGCACTCACCGTGCCGGCCGCGCTCGACGGACGCACCGGCACCAACCGCTCGAGCAGCGCGCATCCGCAGATTGCCGCGACCAACGATCTGGATGCGGTGCGCGCGTGGCTCGCCCGCTTCGTCGATACACCGACCACGTTCCAGAACTACCGCAAGGAAGCCGAACGCCTGCTGCTGTGGGCCGTGATCGCGTGCGGCAAGCCGCTGTCGTCGCTCACGCACGAGGATCTGGTCGTCTACCGCCAGTTCCTGCTCGCACCCGCGCCGGCCGAGCTGTGGTGTGCGAACGGCGGGCGCAAGCATCCGCGCGACGATCCGCGCTGGCGGCCGTTCTACGGGCCGCTGTCGGCGGCCAGCCAGCGGCAGGCACTGGTGATCCTGAACGTGATGTTCTCGTGGCTCGTGCAGGCCGGCTATCTCGCCGGCAATCCGCTCGCGTTGTCGCGCCAGCGGCAGCGCCGGCCCGCGCCGCGCGTCACACGCCACCTCGGGCAGCCGCTGTGGCAGTCGGTCAAGGACACGATCGCCGCGATGCCGCGCGACGACGCGCGGGCGAGCTTCCATGCGGATCGGGCGCGCTGGCTGTTCACGCTGCTGTATCTCGGCGGGCTGCGCATCACCGAAGCGGCCGACACGACGATGGGCCAGTTCTTCTGCCGGCGCGATGCGGACGGGCGCGACCGCTGGTGGCTCGACGTGACGGGCAAAGGCGGCCGGCAGCGGCTCGTGCCGGCCACCGACGAGATGATGGCCGAGCTGTCGCGCTACCGGCGCGCGCACGGCCTGCCCGCGTTGCCGTCCGACGGCGAGGCCACGCCGCTCGTGCTGCCGGTCGGCCAAGCGCGCAAGCCGCTCACACGCGCGGCGCTGCACCGGATCGTGAAGCAGGTGTTCCGGCACGCGGCCGACCGGCTGCGTGCGAACGGCGAAGCCGGCGCGCAGCAGGCGCGCGTGCTCGAACAGGCGTCCGCGCACTGGCTGCGCCACAGCGCGGGTTCGCACATGGCCGACGGCCGCGTCGACCTGCGGCTCGTGCGCGACAACCTCGGCCACGTATCGCTGACGACCACGAGCCAGTACCTGCACGCGGACGACGACTGGCGGCATCGCGAGACGGAGGAGAAGCACCGGATCGGGTGGTAGGCGCGCATCGGCCGGCTCGGCGCGTCACACACGATCAGTACACGCCCACCCAGTGCCCGGGCACCCACGCCCAGTGATTGCCGGCCCACCGGTAATGCCCCTTCGCCCAGCGATAGCCCGGTGCAGGCATCGGAGGCGCCACCTCGACAACGGGCGCCGGTTGCGGCGGCCGCACGGGTTCGACCACGCACGCGGACATCAGCGCGGCACTGGCCGTCACCAGCACGGCGAGCGAAACGGATCGGATCTTGATCATCCTGGATTCTCCCTTTTGTGTAGTGAATGGATTCATCGCGGAAGCGGCAACGTCGCGCGTCACGCGGTTCCGCGAATCAGCCCGCTCATCGGCCGCGTCGCACCGCTTTCCGCGAACAGCGCGGACGCGGTACGGCGCGGATCGAGCCGCAGGCTGTCGGCGGCGGCGCCCGAGATCAGCGCGTCGAGCGACGCGGTCGGTTTCAGGTCGCGCCCTTCGTACAGGTCGCCCGGTCGCAACCCCGGCCAGTCGGCGATCACGCGGCCGCCCGCGACCGCGCCGCCCGCCAGCATCGCAACCGACGCCTGCCCGTGATCGGTGCCGCCCGTGCCGTTCGCGGCCGCCGTGCGGCCGAACTCGGTAGCGACCAGCACCGTGGTCTGCTGCCACGCGGGCCCGAGGCCGTCGCGCAACGCGGCGAGCATCGTGTCGAGCGCTTTCAGCTGATTCGCGAGCCGTGCGTTCTGCGCGCTGTGCGTGTCCCAGCCGCCCGTCTCGATCATCGCGATGCGCGGGCCGTCGTCGCGCGCGAGGAACGTCGCGGCGAGCTTGCCGACGCCCGCCGGATCCTGTCGCGCATGCGCATCGCCGGCGAGGCCGCGCGCGTCCATCGCCGACTGCCACAACGGGCCGAGCTGCGCATCGGCCTCGTAGAGCGCCGACACGCGCGCGAGCAGGTCGTCCGGCGCGGCCGGCAAACCGGACGGCGCGTACGACGCGGCCTGCACGGTGCCGCGCAACGCGAGCGGCACGGTCGGCGCGAACGCGATCGCACTTTCGCGCGTGGCCGGCAGCAGCGCGGCGAGCCGGTTCAGCCAGCCGTCCTTCACCTGGTACGGCGCGCGGCCGCCCGTCTCGAGCACGTTCTGCCCGTCGAAATGCGAGCGGTCGCGATACGGCGAGGCAATTGCATGGACGAACAGCGCCTGCCCGTCGCGGTACAACTGCGCGGTCTGCACGAGCGACGGATGCAGCGCGAACGTGCCGTCGAGCCGCGTCGCGGCCGACGTGTCGATCGCCAGCGGGCCGCGCAGCGACGCATACGCGGGCTCGGCATACGGAACGACGATGTTCAGGCCGTCGGCCGCGCCGCGCTGGATCACGAACACGAAGCGCCGATCGGTCTCGACGTTCGCGAACACGATCCGTGGCGCGACGAGGATCGCGCCTGCGCCGGCGGCGGCCACGCTCAGGAATTGTCGGCGGGACAGTGCCATGGTCATCTCCGTTGGAAATCGGGTGAGACGAGCAACAGCGCGAGCGACGTGGTCGCGCTTTCGGCGCGCGACAGCGCGGTCGCCGTCGGCGCGCTCAACGAACCGGCGAGCAGCGTGTTGCCGAGCGTGCGCGGGTCGAGCCGGTCGCCCGTGCGCGCGGCCAGCCGCTGCGCGAGCTCGACGCGGCGCACGAGTGCGTCGGGCGCGGCCCAGCTCGCGGCCACGTCGTCGTAACCGGCCGGCGAGCCGGGCCGCCACACCGGCTGGCCGAGCTGCGCGAGCAGCGGCGCGGCCTTCAGGTCGCCCGTTTCGCGCCAGCCGAGCCCGCGCAGCGCCGACACGGCCCACTCCCACGGCGTCTTGAACTTGCGGTTGACCGGCGACCATGCATCCGTCGAATCGACGAGCGCGCGATAGACGGTCGGCAAATCGCCGCCGCTCGCGTCGAACGCGCGGGCCAGCCGGTCGGTCAGCGCGGGCGGCGGATTGTCGGCGACGAAATGACGGGCCAGCTGGAACGCGATGTGCCGGCCGGTCGCCTCCGCATGCGCGAGGTCGTGCAGGATCGCGCGCGCCTGCGCTTCACCGGGCTGGTCGTAGCTGCGGCCCATCACGGTACGCACGCCGGGCTCGTGCAGTTTCGGGCGAAACACGAACGCGCCGGGCGCCGCATCGCCGGGCTGCGGGCCGCGTCCGCCGGCGATGCTCCAGCCGGTCAGCGCACGCGCGAATTCCGTCACGTCGGCCTGCGTGTATCCCGTGCGTACGCCGAGCGTGTGCAGTTCCATGATTTCGCGCGCGAGATTCTCGTTGAGCCCGCGCCTGGCCGACGGATTACGTGCTTCGGCACGCAGCGCGGCCGGGCTGTCGGGGCCGACCGAGCGCGCCTGATCGAGGAAAAGCTGCATCGCCGGATGCTGTTCGACGGCGACCAGCATGTCCTCGAAACGGCCGAGCACGTGCGGGCGGATCGCGTCGCGTTCGAACGCACCCGCGTAGGCCGCCACCGGTCCCTTGTCGACCGATACCGCGAAATGGTTCGCCCAGAAATGCACGAGACGCTCGACGAACGGTGCGGGCGTATTCAGCGCACTGTTCATCCGCGCGACGACCGCGCTGCGATACGTGTCGTTGCCGTCGCGCCGGATCGACTGCTCGGTCGCGCGCTTCGTCGCCGGATCGTTGGCCGTCATCGCATTGCGTGCGTTCGCGAAGCGTGTCGCGAGCGTGACCGCGTCGGGCTCGCCGGCCCATGCGGCCGGCCGCGCGTCGTAACAGTCGAACTGCGCGACGAGCGCTGCCTTCGGGTTCGCCGGCGGCGCTTCGTCGGCCCGCGCGCCGAGACCGAAACGGTTCAGCGCGATGGCGGCCGGTGTGATGTCGTTCGGGTGGTCCATGAATGGGTTCTCGCGATGCGTACCCGTGTTTAACGTTGGCCGGCGGGAAATCCGTCGCCGGGGAGACGAATATTTCCGGTGCGTCGCGCGGCCTTGGATGCGTGCGTGTTGCCGCTCGAATGCCGGTCGCGGATTCGGCTGATCAAAGTCGCGAATCGGTGGGTCGCTCAGCGGCCGTATCGGGGTCCCGCGTCCCTGCGAAGGACGGGCCTGTTTCGACATTCGGTTAGCCGGCTTTCACTTGCCTGACCGGCCTCGATCTCAGCGGAAGGCTCGCCGACCGCCCCACCCGGACGCTTGCCGTTCCCGGAAAGCCACCTAGACTCAATGAAAGGTATCGCCCCCCGCGTCACGGCGTTTTGCCGTCCCGACCCAGCGACCACTACGATGCCCACTCTTCCCGTCAGCTTGCGTGCGCGGTTTCGTTGCGTCGGTTCGATGCGTCCGCACTCGCACTGGATCCGTGCGTGGCTGCTTGCCATCGCGCTGACGCTGCCCGGCTATCCGGCCCATGCGCAGAATGCGCCCAAGGTCGTCGACATCCCGACGCGCCCCGGCGTGACTCAACGGATTCTCTTCATCGCACCCGACGCACCCAAGGCCGCGGCCATTCTCTATGCCGGCGGACATGGCGGGCTGCAACTGGAACCGTCCGGACAGTTCGGATGGGGCGCAGGCAACTTTCTCGTCCGCACCCGGCAGCTGTTCGTGAATGACGGCATCGCCGTCGCGGTCATCGATGCACCGAGCGACCGGCAATCCGCGCCCTACCTCAATGGCTTTCGACTGTCGAAGGAACACGCCGACGACGCACGCGCCGTGATTGCGTGGTTGAAGGAGCAACTCCATGTACCGGTCTGGCTGGTCGGGACGAGCCGCGGCACCCAGTCCGCCGCCGCCATTGCGGTTGCGCTGGCCGGCGGCGGCGGGCCCGACGGTCTCGTGCTGACGTCCACCATCCTCCGCGAAGAGCGAGGCGGGACCGCGGTTACGGACATGAACCTTGCCAGTCTCACGATTCCGGTGCTCATCGTTCATCACCAGAATGACGGCTGCAAACATTGTCCGGTGTCCGAAACGGATACGCTGCTGAAGAAGCTGGAGCAGTCTCCGAAAGCCGAACTGATGATCGTGTCGGGCGGCACGTCCCGGGGCGACCCGTGCGAAGCCTTTGCTTATCACGGCTTCAATGGCCTTGAGAGCGGTGTGGTCGACGCGATCTCCGCGTGGATGCTGGCGCGCTGAACGGGCGCGCCGCGTAGCGAAGTCGAAGCTGCTCCTTGCGATCCTTTGTCGAAGCTCAGCCTGCAAGCATTGCCGACCCACCTTCGGCGTACGCGTTGCGCATCACCGAAAAGGCACGCCGCCGCACGTTGCCCGTGCGGCGTTGGCTTACTTGCTCGCTGCGTCGTCCTGCTTCTTCTGCCACTTCGCCGGCAGCCGCCAGTTCCCGCTGCGCCGCAACCCGTTGACGAACTTCGCGCGCTCGTCCGGCGTCAGCGTCGCCGCGAAATCGACGACGCGGCGCTCGACCTGCGCACGCAGCGCCGTATCGGCCGCACGCGTGCGGTCGAGCGCCGCGTCGATCGCCGTGCGATCGAGTTGCGGCGCGGCGAGCAGGTCCAGTACGGTGATCCGGTCGTCGCGCCCTTCCCGCGCGAAATCGCGGCCGTCCTTGCGCGCCGCCTTCAGCGCCGCCACGAATTCCTGCTGGCGCGCGTCCGGCAATTCGTCCGCGGCGAAACGCAATGCGGTGTGCGACGCCGGTGCGCCCGCGGCCCGCAGGTCGCGATGCGTCGAAAACCACTGATACGCACCGCCGCCGATCGCGCCGAGCATGAATACGTTCAGCACGACCGACCCGACGAGGACGAATTTCCAGCCACGCTCACTCATTCATCACTCCAGTCCACGCTCGGCCCACCGAACGTCGTTGTCAGATAGCCCGGCTCATGCGCAGGCGGCACGCTGCCGAGCATCAGCATCGACACGGCCACCGCACCCGCGAGCGCACCGGCCAGGCCCACGCCCGCGAATGCCGCGCCCGACCACCACACGGCGCCCCGCCGCCGCCGCGCGCGCCGCGCCGCGGGTGCCGTCGCGACGATACGCTCGACGAGCGCCGGCGCGGGCGGTGCGACCGTATCGTTGGCGAGCCACGCATCGAGTTCGGCGGCATCGTCCAGCGCGGCCAATGCGTCGCCCGGATGCGCGCGCGCCCATGCCTCGGCGGCCGCG
Organism: Burkholderia sp. AU31652; assembly: GCF_002223155.1. NCBI lineage: Bacteria > Pseudomonadati > Pseudomonadota > Betaproteobacteria > Burkholderiales > Burkholderiaceae > Burkholderia > Burkholderia sp. AU31652. The sequence goes on from NZ_NKFG01000005.1 coordinate 1,873,706, forward strand.
CGCTCGCCATCCGGCCAGCGCCGCGCGTCCGAGCCGTACGCAGCGACGATGGTACGAAATCGTTCGGGTGTCATCGGATGTCCTCGCTCGGTGAGTCGCCCGCCAGTTGCGCGCGCAAGTTTCGCCGCGCACGTGCAAGCAGGCTTTCCAGCGCGTCGACGGTAATGCCCATCAGGTTGGCCGCCTCCACGTTCGACATTTCCTGATAGTACTGGAGCACGAGCGCTTCGCGCTGCCGCGCCGGCAACGCCGCGAGCGCCTGCCGCACGCGTGCGTCGCGCGAGCGGGCCTCCGCGCGCGTGGCCGGCTCCGGTTGCGGATCGGGCACGTCGGGCAACACGTCGACCGGTTCCTCGCGGCGGCCGCGCAAGCGGTCGTAGCACAGATTCAGCACGACGCGATGCAGCCACGTGTCGAACCGTGCCTCGCCTTCGCGCCAGCCCGGCGCCTGTTTCCAGATCCGCAAGAACGTCTCCTGTGCGACGTCCTCGGCTTCCGTGCGGTCGCCGAGCATGCGCGTCGCGAGTGCGAGCAGCCGCGGCAGCTTGCGCGCGACGAGCATGCGCACGGCCGACGCGTCGCGCGCGCCGACCCGTGCGACCAGGGCCGCGTCCGGATCGCCGTCGCTCAACGCGGGGCGCTCCAGCGCATCGCGCGTCTGTGCCGCGGCGCGATCGTTGATGCGCCCGCCGGCAGACTCAAGCTCATCGTCGTGCTCTCCTTGCATGCGCCGCGCCATTACCCGGCCCCGCCCCAGTGGCGGCTCGGGATCGCCGCGCGCATCGCGCACGGCCTCGGCAAGGTCCGTTTCATCGGCATCCGTTTCAGGCTGCATGGCGATCGGGTCGATCGGGTGCCGGCCGCCCGTTTGCGCGAGCGGCGGCCGGCGTGCTCAATATACGACGACCGGCGCGGGCCGGTAATAGACCGGACGCGCCGGCACCACGACACAGCCGGCCAGCACGACAACTGCGGCCGCGAGTATCACCACGGTTCGAAAAGGCATGGCTGCGCCTCATGACGTTGCGGGAAAGCGCCGCCGCGCCGGCATCGCGTGCCGTGCGGCGGCATGCGCATCAGGCCCAGTGACCGGGCACCCAGCGCCAGGCCGGGCCGCGCGCGGCCCAGTGGCCCGGCACCCAGTGATAGCCGACGCGCACCACTTGCCAGTGGCCCGGAATCCACACGTAGCGGCCCTGCCGCCAGTGCCAGTGGCCCTGGTCCCACACGTAGCCCGCGCGCGGCGCCGGCATCACTTCGACGCGAGGCGCCGGCGGCGCGTAAGGCGCGACGATGACCGCCTGCGCGAAGGCGGCCGACGCCGCCAGCGCGGCCACGCATGCCGCTGCGAACCGCAATGGAATGGAAAGCTTCATGCAAGACTCCGAAGTAGCGGGTATCGACCGGAAGCGGCCGTTCATGCGTTAAACGGCGCGGGCGAACGGAATCCGTCGCGGAGTCTGCAAATAAATTTCGGTCGGACCGGATGCGCGCCGGCACGGGCCGGATGCCGTGATGTGCACACGCGGACAGGCGCCGACACGCGCGCGGGGTTGCCCTGCTGTCACAACCCGGCAAAACTGCCCTTCGACAATGTCTCGCACCGGGATCCCGCTCGTTTCCGGCTCACGCACTGGCCGCGCTCGCGCATGGCCAGGCGGTTCCACATCTCGCGTCTCCACCCACGAAAACACCGACCATGTCGAACCAGGACAACTCCCCGATCCAGCCGAACGAGCCGGCCGCGTCCGTGTCGCGTCGCGGCTTCCTGAAACTTGCCGGCGTATCCGGCCTCGCCACCGCCGCCGGTGGCCTCGCGGCAGCCCGGGCCGCCGCGTCGAACCCGGACGGCACGCCCGAACAGGTGCACCTGACGTGGGGCAACGACCCGACGTCGGAAGTCGTGATCTCGTGGGCCTCGCTCGCGTCGGCCGTCAATCCGCGCGCGCGCATCGTCGCCGACGGCGAGCCGGCGCGCACCGTGCACGGCGTCCAGCGCCTGTACACCGACGGCCTGAACGGCGAGACGGTATTCGCGTACCACGCGCGCGTGCACGGGCTGAAGCCGAATACGCGCTACCGCTACGAGATCACGGCCGACAACGACAGCAACGCCGCGCAGCCGTTCTCCGCGAATTTCTCGACCGCGCCGCGCGGCCGCGCGCCGTTCCGCTTCACGAGCTACGGCGATCTCGCGACGCCGAACGGCGCGTGGGTGCTGTCGTCGCCGCAGAGCCGCTTCGCGGTGCAGGCTGTCGAGCAATTCCAGCCGCTGTTCCACCTGCTGAACGGCGACCTCTGCTACGCGAACCTGAACCCCGCGCACCAGCCCGAGGTGTGGCGCGATTTCGGCAACAACAACCAGACGTCGGCCGCCAATCGTCCGTGGATGCCGTGCCCGGGCAATCACGAGATCGAGTTCAACAACGGCCCGCAGGGGCTCGACTCGTATCTCGCGCGCTATACGCTGCCGGAGAACGGCACGCGCTTCCAGGGCCGCTGGTACAGCTTCCGCGTGAGCTCGGTGCTGTTCGTCTCGCTCGACGCGGACGATGTCGTGTACCAGGACGCCGCCGCGTTCGTCGGCGGCCCCGCACCGCTCGTGCCGGCCGCGAGCACGGGCCGCCCGCCGATCGAGCCCGGCACGTCGTTCTACGTGCGCGGCTACAGCAACGGCGAGCAGACGCGCTGGCTCGAACACACGCTGCGCCATGCCGCGCATGACGACGACATCGACTGGATCGTCGTGCAGATGCACCAGGACGCGCTCAGTTCGTCGAAGACGGGCAATGGTTCCGACAAAGGCATTCGCGAAGCATGGCTGCCGCTGTTCGATCGCTACGGCGTCGACCTCGTGCTGTGCGGCCACGATCACGACTACGAGCGCAGCTACCCGGTGCGCGGCTGCAATCACCGCGCGGGTGTCGATGCGACGACCGGCGAAGTCGTCGAGACGCTGCAGCCGCGTCCGGTCGGCTCGAACGACCCGGACCGCACGACGTTCGACACGAGCCACGGCACGATCCACCTGATCCTCGGCGGCGGCGGCACCAGCGCGCCGCTCGACGTGTATGGCGAGAACCCGGCGACCGGCTTCGCGCGGGCGAAGGTGTTCACGAAGCCGAACCGACCGGTGCCGGGCACAGCGCCGAATACGTTCGTGCGCGCGCCGGCCGATGCGCTCGAGGATGCGATCTGGTCCGCGCGCCGCGATACGGGCACCGGCTACGGGATCGCGGTGTTCGACCACGACCCGGGCAAGCCGGGCGGGCACACGACGATCACGATGCGCTACTACCACGCGCCGGGCGCCGACCAGCACCCGACCGCCGACTACGAACTGTTCGAGACGATCGAACTGAGCAAGAAGCGGAACGAACGCTGATCGGGCGGGCGCCCGTTGCGACGGGCGCCCGATGGAGTGCCGTTGCGGGACGTCGCGCGATGCCACGCGTTAGACTGCCCGCCTCGCCCACCGGCCCATGCAGATGAGTTTCGAATACCGCATCCACACGATCCCGTCGGCCGACGCATTCGATGCCATCGCGAATGCGTTGCGGCAAGCGCATGACGACGTCGACATCGATCCCGACCGACGACAGCTCGAAGTCCGTGGCGACACTGGCGACTGGCCACTGATCGGCCTGTCGACCGACGAAGACGGCTTCTTCCTGGTCACGACGCTCGGGCCGACGCGCGACGCGATGCTCGACACGATCGGCCGCGCGTTGTCGGCAATCGGCGCAGCGTGGCACATCGACGACGCATGACCGTCGCCCCCCTTTCACCGGCTTGCCTGAATCGGCCCCGCACGCAGAGCCGGCACCGCATCAACGCCCGCCATTCGGCCCTCCCGGCTTCGTCCCTTTAAGCTACGCATGTCCGGGCGCGCCTCGCCGCGCCCGCACCGGCCTCGTCCGCCCGGCGAGGCAAGGTGTAAACCCTTATTTTTGCTTGGTCTATTCTCAACCTAAACTGTGTCTACAGTTTGTAGACAATAAAATCATGTCCAGACAGAAGCTTCAGACCGCCTCACCGGATGCCGAATCCGGCGGATCGGCGGATCGCAAGAACGTAATGGCGGAGACACTGCGGCGACGCATCGTGAGCATGGAGCTCGCGCCGGGCGCCGTCGTCGACGAGCTCGCGCTCAGCGAGGAATTCGGGCTCTCGCGCCCGCCGGTGCGCGAACTGATGCGCCAGATGGCGGCGGAAGGCTATCTCGAGCTCGAGCCGAACCGCCCGGCCCGCGTGTCGCCGATGGGTTATCAGTCGCTGCGCAGCTTTTTCCTGGCTGCGCCGCTGATCTACGTCGCGACGACCCAGCTGGCCGCAAGCCACGCGACGGCGGAAGAAGTGGAGCGGCTGAAGGCGATCCAGGCGCAGTTTCGCGCCGCGATCGAGGAGAACGACCTGCAGGCGCGCGTGCTGCAGAACGACGCGTTCCACTTCGAAATCGGCCGGATCGCGCGCAACGCCTACCTGATGCCGAGCCTGCGCCGCGTGCTGATCGATCACGCCCGCCTCGGCAAGATCTTCTATCGCTCGCCCGCGACGAGCGACATGCAGCAGGACCTGGAAACGGCAGTCAAGCAGCACGACGAGATCATCGAAGCAATTGCGCAGCGCGACGCGCAGCGCGCCGGCGAGCTGGTCCGCAGCCACATGGAGCTGTCGCGCCGCCGCATGGCCGAGTACGTGATCCCGGAGGGCCTCGACGTACCCATCCAGTTTTAACGGCCGCACCAGACGGCGCACGCTTTCACGTGCGCCGCCTCAACACGCCATCGATCAGGACTCTTTACCGATATTGGATTTAGGAATGCATAAGGTCACATCGCTTCCCGCCGACGACAAGATGTGCGGCTGGTACCACACCAGCCGGCAGCGGCAGCCCAGGCCGTCGCACCGCGGGGAATCCAGCGCGCGCTGGGCCGTCGTCGGTGCGGGTTTCACCGGCCTGGCCGCCGCGCGGCAGCTCGCGCTGAATTTTCCGGATGACGAGATCGTCCTGGTCGATGCACAGGAAGTCGGCTTCGGCACCTCGGGGCGCAACGCCGGTTTCGCGATCGACCTGCCGCACGATATCGGTGCCGACGACTACATCGGCGACATCCCCACCGCCCGGACGACGCTGAAGCTGAACGTGCTCGGCCAGACGATCCTGCGCCGGCTCGTCGCCGAGCACGGTATCGATTGCGCGATGAGCGCGTCCGGGAAATACCAGGCGGCCGTGGAAGCGCGCGGCATCGCCGTGCTCGACGCATACCGCCGAGGTCTCGACAAGCTCGGCCAGCCGTACGAGATGATCGAGGGCAAGGATCTGCCCGCGCATATCGGCACGTCGTTCTACCGGAAGGCGCTGTTCACGCCGGGCACCGTGCTGATCCAGCCGTCGGCGCTCGTGAAGGGGCTGGCCGACTGCCTGCCGCCGAACGTGACGCTGTACGAGCACACGCCGATCACCGACGTCGAGTACGGCGACAGGATCGTGCTCGCGCACCGCCACGGCCGGGTCACGGTCGACAAGCTGGTGCTCGCGAACAACGCGTTCGGCATGCGCTTCGGCTTCCTGCAGCACACGATGCTGCCGGTCTTCCTGTATGCGAGCCTGACGCGGCCGCTGACCGGCGCCGAACAGGCGCAACTGGGCGGCAAGCCGTTCTGGGGCGTGATTCCGGCCGACCCGTTCGGCAGCACGCTGCGCCGCACGCACGACAACCGCATCCTGGTGCGCAACAGCTTCAGCTTCAACCCCGACGGCCGCCCGCGCGAAAAGTACCTGCCGCGTTTCGCCGACCGGCACCGGCTGTCGTTCGAGCGACGCTTCCCGATGCTGCCGGACGTCGAGTTCGAGTACACGTGGAGCGGTTCGCTGGCGCTGTCGCAGAACCACAAGGGATTCTTCGGGCAGCTTGCGCCGAACGTCTACGGCGCGCTGTGCTGCAACGGCCTCGGCATCACGCGCGGCACCGTGACGGGCACGCTGCTCGCCGACTGGCTGGCCGGCAAGCGCAGCGACCTGGTCGACTTTCTGCTGGAAACATCGGGACCGAACCGCACCCCGCCGGAGCCGTTCCTGTCGATCGGCGTCAACTCGACGCTCTGGTGGGGACAACGCAAGGCGGGACTCGAAAGCTGACCGGGACGCGACGAGCGTAACCGCGCCAGGAAGCACCCTGACAACGACATCGATTCATGCATCACGCTTAGTAGACCATATCAATTGATCGCGCGACGGTGTTCCGTGCGCAATTTCATGGAAGGAGACAGGCAATGTCAACGCATCACGTTTCCATCGAGGATGTTCCGCTCAATGGATTTCACCAGTTGCTCACGGTCCGCTCGGGCGGCGGCTGGCTAATGGACGGCTACGTGCTGAGCATCATCGGCGTCGCGATGGTGCAGTTTTCCGACGCACTCGGCCTGACCGGCTTCTGGCAAGGCATGGTCGCCGCGTCCGCGCTGATCGGCATTTTCTTCGGCGGCTTCATCGGCGGCTGGCTGAGCGACCGTCTCGGGCGGCAGAAGCCCTACCTCTTCGGCCCGGTGATCTTCTTCGTCTGCTCGCTCGCGCAGCTATGGGTCCAGTCCGGCGAAGCGCTGTTCGTGCTGCGCTTCCTGATCGGCATCGGCGTGGGCATCGAATATCCCGTCGCCGGCTCGCTGCTCGTCGAGTTCATGCCGCGCAAGTATCGCGGACCGCGTCTCGCGATGCTGACCATCATCTGGTTCTTCGGTGCGGCGCTCGCGTACATCGTCGGCAACATCATCCTCGGCAGCGGCGGCCCCGATGCGTGGCGCTGGGTGCTGGCCAGCCCGGCCGTGATCGGTCTCGCGCTGTTCGTCGTGCGCATCGGCACGCCCGAATCGCCGCGCTGGCTGCTCAGCAAAGGCCGCGTTGCGGAAGCCGACGACGTGATCCGAAAAGTCTACGGCCCGTCGTTCTCCGTGAAGAACCTGCCGGAAGAACCAACCGAAAAGAAGATCTCGCTGTGGGCGCTGCTGCACTCGGGCTACGGCAAGCGGATGCTGTTCGTGTCGGTGTTCTGGAGCTGCTCGGTGATTCCGGTGTTCGCCGTCTACTCGTTCGCGCCGCGCGTGCTCGAAGCGCTGCACCTGACCGGCAAGTGGGAATCGCTCGGCTCCGTGGCCATCACGTTGCTGTTCGTGGTCGGCTGCATCATCGCGACGTGGATCATCAACGAACTCGGCCGCCGCGCGATGGTGATCCACAGCTTCCTCTGGTCGGGCCTCGCACTGCTGGCGCTCGGCGCCTGCTCCGGCGGCTCGGCGGTGCTGATCCTCGTGCTGTTCGGTGCGTATGCGGTGCTGATCGGCGGCGCGCAGGTGCTGCAGCTCGTGTACCCGAATGAAATCTTCCCGACCGACATCCGCGCATTCGCGGTCGGCATGGGCGCATCGCTGTCACGCATCGGCGCGGCGGTCGGCACCTGGCTCGTACCGATCGCGCTGCAGACCGTCGGCATCGGCAACACCATGTACGCAGCGGCCGCCGTCTCCTTCGTCGGGCTGATCGCATCGCTCGCGCTGGCGCCCGAAACGCGCTCGCTCAGCCTGCAAGAGGCCGCGTCGCTGAACCACTGATACCCGTCACCGGTGCGCCGCCCTCACGACGACGCACCTTTCCTCAACCTGCCCCAATCCCTTTCCGCGGAAGAACACCATGAATTTCGAAGGCATCTACACCCCGGCCATCACGCCCCTGAACGCCGCCGGCCAGATCGACAAGACCGCATTCGCCGACGTGATCGAATCGCTGATCGCGGCCGGCGTGCACGGCATCATCGTCGGCGGCTCGACTGGCGAATACTATGCGCACACCGCGCAGGAGCGCTTCGACCTCGGCGCCTGGGCGCGCGAAGTGATCGGCTCGCGCGTGCCGCTCGTGATCGGCACCGGCGCGGTACGCACCGAGGATTCCGTCGACTACGCGAAGGCGGCCAAGGCCGTGCGCGCCGACGCGATCCTGGTCGGCTCGCCGCCCTACGCGCTGCCCACGCAGCAGGAGAACGCGGCGCATGCGCTGGAGATCGATCGCGCGGCGGGCCTGCCGATCATGCTGTACAACTACCCGGGCCGGATGAGCGTGTCGATGGACCGCGAATTCTTCCGTACCGTCTGCGACGCGTCGAAGAACATCGTCGCGATCAAGGAAAGCTCGGGCCAGACGGGCCAGTTGCACATGCTGGTCCGCGAGTTCCCGAACATCAGCGTGTCGTGCGGCTGGGACGACCAGGCGCTCGAGTTCTTCGCATGGGGCGCGCGCAGCTGGGTGTGCGCGGGCTCGAACTTCCTGCCGGCCGAGCATATCGCGCTGTACCAGGCATGCGCGATCGAGAAGGACTTCGACAAGGGCCGCCGGATCATGTCCGCGATGATGCCGCTGATGGATTTCCTCGAAGGCGGCAAGTTCGTGCAGTCGATCAAGTACGGTTGCGAACTCGCGGGGCTGCGCGCGGGCGGCGTGCGCGCACCGCTGCGCGGGCTCGACGAACCGGAAAAGCAGGCGCTGGCCGCGATCGTGGCCGGCATCAAGCGCGAAGTCGCCGCCGTCACCGGAGGCCAAGCCTGATGACCGACCTGCTCAGCGCGTCCGAATACGCGGCGCTGGCCGCGGCGTTGCGCTTCCCGACCGGGCCGTTCATCGACGGCGCATTCCGCACGGCCAGTTCCGGCGACACGTTCGCGACCGTGAATCCGGCCACCGACGCCGTCCTCGCGCAGATCGGCGCATGCAATGCGGCCGACGTCGACCTCGCGGTCGCCCATGCGAGGCAGGCGTTCGAGGACGGCCGCTGGCGCAAGCTGGCGCCGTCGCATCGCAAGGCCGTCCTGCTGAAGTTTGCCGACCTGCTCGAACAGCACGCGCACGAACTCGCGACGATGGAAAGCCTCGACAGCGGCAAGCCGATCCGCGAATGCCAGACCATCGACGTGCCGGAGACGATTCATACGATCCGCTGGCACGCCGAGCTGATCGACAAGATCTACGACAACACGGCGCCCGTCGGCGGCAACGCGCTGGCACTGGTCGTGCGCGAGCCGATCGGCGTCGTCGGCCTCGTGCTGCCGTGGAATTTCCCGCTGCTGATGCTCGCGTGGAAGATTGGCCCGTCGCTCGCGGCCGGCTGCTCGATCGTCGTGAAGCCGGCGAAGGAAACCTCGCTCACGGCACTGCGCGTCGCGGAACTTGCTCATGAAGCCGGCGTGCCGGCCGGCGTCTTCAACGTGCTGCCCGGCGGCGGCCCGGAAGTCGGCGAGCCGCTGGGCCGTCACGCGGACGTCGACATGGTGAGCTTCACCGGGTCGACCGATACCGGGCGGAAGTTCCTCAAGTACGCGGCCGAATCCAACCTGAAGCGCATCGTGCTAGAGTGCGGCGGCAAGAATCCGGCGGTCGTGCTGCCCGACGCCCCCGATCTCGACGCGGTCGCGCAGCACATCGTCAACGGCGCGTTCTGGAACATGGGCGAGAACTGTTCGGCGTCGTCGCGACTGATCGTCCATGCCGACATCAAGGACGACCTGCTGCGGCGCATCGGCGCGCAGATGCGCGAATGGAAGATGGGCAACCCGCTCGATCCGGCACACCGGCTCGGCGCGATGGTCAGCAAGGCCCACTTCGAGAAAGTGCGTTCGTACCTCGAGCAGGTCGATGTGGAGCATTTGCGCATCGCGTTCGGCGGTCACACCGACGGCGGCATTTTCGTCGAGCCGACCGTAGTGGACGGCGTGAGCCCGCACAGCCGGCTGTTCCGCGAGGAGATCTTCGGCCCGGTCCTGTCGGTGACGACGTTCACCGATATCGGCGAAGCGATCGCGCTGGCCAACGACTCGGTGTACGGACTCGCCGCATCGGTCTATACCGGCAGCCTGAACCAGGCGATCCGGCTGTCGCGCGAGATCCGCGCGGGCGTCGTGACCGTCAACTGCTTCGGCGAAGGCGACGTGACGACACCGTTCGGCGGTTACAAGGCGTCCGGGTTCGGCGGCCGTGACAAGTCGGTCTGGGCGCACGACCAGTACACCGAGATCAAGACCATCTGGATCGACGTACCCGCGGATCTCGCGTAAGCGCGCCGCTTTGCATGGCCGGTTGCAGCCGCCGCCGCGTGTGGCGAGTGCAACCGGATTGTCCGTTTGCGGCGGCGGCACGCGCGGGCGGACCCGAATCATCTGAACTCGAATTTAAATGTTGAAACAGGCAGGAAGCATGAAGCGCAAGAACAAGGCCACGCTCGCCGGGCTCGGTGCGGTGTTGTTGTGGGCCTCCGTGGTCGCCCTCGTTCGCAGCGTGAGTGAAAGCCTCGGCGCGACCGGCGGCGCCGCGATGATCTATACGGTCGCATCCGCGCTTCTGCTGTTGACGATCGGCTTCCCCGATCTCAGCAAATTCCCGAAAAAATATCTGCTCTGGGGCGGGCTGCTGTTCGTCGCGTACGAGCTGTGCCTGTCGCTGTCGATCGGCTATGCCAGCAACGGCCAGCAGGCGATCGAAGTCGCGATGGTCAACTATCTGTGGCCGAGCTTCACGCTGGTCGCGGCGATCGTGTTCAACAAGCAGCGCGCCAACCTGCTGGTCGTGCCCGGCGTCCTGCTGTCGATGCTCGGGATCTGCCGGGTGCTCGGCGGCGACCGGGGGCTCGACCCGGCCGGCATGCTGCACAACGTCGCGGACAATCCGCTGAGCTACGGCCTCGCGTTCTTCGGCGCGCTGATCTGGGCCGGCTATTGCACGGTGACGGCACGCCTCGCCGACGGCAAGAACGGCGTCACGCCGTTCTTCATGCTGGTGGCGCTGGCGCTCTGGATCAAGTTCGCGATCGAAGGCGGCGGCGGCATGACGTTCAGCCTGCATGCGGTCATCTACATCGTGCTGGCAGCCTCCGCGCTGGGGTTCGGCTATGCGGCCTGGAACACCGGCATCATGTACGGCAACGTGACCGCCATCGTCGGCGCGTCGTACTTCACGCCGGTGCTCGCCGCGCTGCTCGCCGCGACGCTGCTGCATGCGCCGCTGTCGATCGAATTCTGGCAAGGTGCATTGATGGTGTGCGGCGGGTCGATCCTGTGCTGGCTCGCGACGCGCAGCCGGCGCCATGAAAAAGCCGCACCTGTCCCGGTCGGCAACGAAGCGCAGGGCAACTGCCAGGGCTGACGATGCCGGGCGCTTGCGTTGCGATGCCGCTTGAGAGCCCCCCGGCGATCCTGCATACCGCCAATCATTCGCGCTAGCGCGACTCCAGTGCGATACGCACGGCCAGCCCGGCCAGCACCGTACCCATCAACCAGCGCTGGGCCGACGCCCAGACCGGCCGCCCCGCCAGAAAGCCCGCGATGCCGCCTGCCATGCAGGCAATCAGCGCATTCACGCTGACGCTCACCGCGATCTGCACGCAGCCGAGCGCCAGCGATTGCACGAGCACGCTGCCGTGCCCCGGCGAAATGAACTGCGGCAGGAGCGACAGATACATCACCGCGATCTTCGGATTCGCGAGGTTCGTGACGAAGCCCATCGTGAACAGCCTGGCACGGCTGTCGTGCGGCAGTTGCCTGACCTGGAACGCCGAGCGACCGCCCGGCCTCAACGCCTGCCAGGCGAGGTACGCCAGATAAAGCGCACCGGCGAAACGCAGCGCGTCGTACGCATACGGCACGGCCATCACGAGCGCGGTGATGCCGAACGCCGCGCACACCATGTAGAACACGAACCCCAGCGCGACGCCGCCGAGCGACACCAGCCCGGCACGGCGCCCCTGGCAGATCGAACGCGACACCAGGTAGATCATGTTCGGCCCGGGTGTCAACACCATGCCGAGCGACACGAGTCCGAAAGCAAGCAAGGTGGGCAAGGCCGGCACGGCAATCTCCTTCGGGACGAAGCGGTCAGGGGCGAGTTCGAACAATGTATTGCATCTCGACTGCCCTCGGCTTGAATAAACTTCAAGTCGCCCATGAGCGCTGTTCATCGCTGAAGCCGCTCGTCACCGGGCCTTTCTCGCACGCGTGTTGACCGCCTTCGCCGCCTTCGCGCGTTGCGCGTCGACGAGCCGCACGAATTCCTCTGCGACCGCGTTGCCGGCCGTATTCCACGACAACCGCACCGAGCGATGCAGCCTGGGCGACAACTCCAGCACGCGGCCGCCGAATTGCGTGTACGTAAGCGTGATGCGCGGCACGATCGACACGCCCATGCCGGCCTCGGCCATCGACAGAATGGTCCGCATCTCGACCACGTTGAACGCGGCCCGCAGCGGCACCCCGCTGCGCGCGAAGTAATCCGCGATCACCGGCCCGCACCCTGCCTTCGAGAAGATGAACGGCGCCGCGGACAACTGCTTCGCCGACACGCTCTTGCGGCCGGCGAACATGCCGTCGGCCGCCACTGCGACAAAATCCTCGTCGAGCAGCGGCAGAGTGTGTGCGAACGTCTTCGTGCCGGCCACCACGCCGACATCGGCCGTACCGTCGTCGATCCACCCTTCCACTTCGCTGTCCGTGCCTTCGAGCAGCACCGCCGACACGCCCTGGTGCATTTCCTTCAACGCCTCGAGCGCAGGGACGACGAACGCCAGCGACACGCTCGGCAGCGACGCGACCACCAGCTTCCCTTCGAGCTTGCCGCGTGACAGGCTGAACTGCTGGCGCAACAGCTGCGCTTCCCGCACCACATTCTGCACGTACGGCCACAGGCGTTCGCCCGCCGCCGTCAGGACGACCGGCTGCCGGTCGCGCCACAGCAGCTTGACCTCCGTGAGGTCTTCCAGCTCGGTCAATGCATGACTGATCGCGGATTGACTGCGGCTCAACCGATCAGCCGCAGCCGTGAGCGAGCCGAGTTCGACCACGGCCGCCAGGGCTTGCAACTGGGCCAGCGTCATCGACGCCTCCTCGTTCAAAGATATGAATCGGGCACATGAAATTACCAACCATCATGAATTATATTGAACCGCGGAAATGATCACGTCGACGCGCCCCGTGACGCGCCACAGTCCGTGCCGAATGTCCTTCGCGACGCTCAGGTAAGATGCACCCTCGAACCGCCCATCGATTGCCCGCGGCCCCGGCCGCACAACGGCGCGACGCCACGCGATCGACTTCCGGTTCAAGCCAATCCAGAACACACGCGTGCCAGACACACGCGACCGCCACGTGCGCCATCGACAGCGCTCGCTGCCGGATATGCCGCGACATGCCATTCCATGATGCATTTCAATCTGACTGAAGGGGTGCTGGTCTCCAGCCTGCAGGGGCTCAGCGCGTTCGAGCTGGCCGGCATCGCCATTGCGCTGCTGCTGGGCGGCATGGCCAAGGGGATCACGGGGATCGGCGTGCCGCTGATCGCGATGCCGATACTCAGCCAGTTCCTGCCGATCCGGCATGCGGTGCTGCTGTTGTCGATGCCGATCATCCTCGGCAACATCCCGCAGGCGCTGGAAGGCGGCCATCTGCTGGCAACGGCACGCAAGATCGCCGCGCCGATCGCGGGCACCGTGATCGGCAATATCGTCGGCGTGGCGATTCTGCTGTCGCTCAATCCGGGGCATGCGCAAGCGGCGTCCGGCGCACTGCTGATCGTGGCCGCGGCGCTGATGCTCGCCGCGCCGAAACTCAACCTGCCGGAAGCATGGCAGAAGCCCGTCGGCTTCGCACTCGGCTTCGGTGCGGCGCTGATGGAAAGCATCGCGTCGGTTCCCGGCCCGCTGCTCGCCACCTACCTGATTTCGTCCGGTGCAACCGGACGCGTCTTCACGAAGCAGATCGCGATCATCCTCGTGGTGTCGATCGTCACGCTGATCACGACGTTCAGCGGCGCCGCGCACGCGAGCGGCGCCGACCTCGCGATCTCGGCCGCAGCCAGCCTGCCGGCGATTGCCGGCATGTGGCTCGTTCGCCCGCTGCGGGACAAGATGTCGCCGAAGATCTTCCGGATGGTCGTGCTGCTGTTCGTGCTCGTCGCGGCATCGCAGATGATCTGGAAATCGGGTGTATTCCGGCACGGTGGATCGCACGTTACCCAGATGAACCACGCGCGCACGGGCAAGAACCAGGAGATGGCGCAAAGCCATCGATCGCGCATGCGTTCTGAAAGCTGCGAAGCGTAGTATTCGCGGACCCGGCGTATCGCCCCGCCCGACGGGTCGAACGATACGTCACCGATGTTGCTGCTCGCTCACTGATGCCCGCATCGGCGCGGCCACGCTTTCAGAGGCATGACATGGAAACCTACGTATTGCTCGGCTGCGGACTCGGCCTTGGCCTGTTGATCGCCGTCTGGGGCATCTGGCAACTCAAGTAACGCGTGCCCGCCCCGTCCACGCGCAAGCTATCCGTATGGAGACGAACGGGAAACTGTAGTTTGCATCCGCATTCGTCACCCGACTACTTCGCACTCCGATTCAGCTATCCGACAGCGTCGGCTACCCGCGTTTGCTTCCGTTCGAAAGCAAACGTGAACGCGCGGCATCGAAGCGCGTGCACTCGGCCTTGAGCCAGTCCGAAAACGCCTCGGTACGCGGATCGTCGGGATGGCGTGACAACAGCATGTAGCGCGCCGGCGCACGCACGTGCCTGCCGAAGACATCCACGAGCCGCCCGCTCGCGATCTCGTCATGCACGAGCGCGGCGCGCCCCATCGCGACACCCTGATGGTTCAGCGCGGCCGTGATCGCCAGGCTGGAGAAGTTGAACTGCGGGCCGTCAAGATCGGCCGCCCACGCCGGACGGACTGCCTCCAGCCACGTGCGCCACTCCACGAACTCGGGCGCGCCGCCCCACGGCGCGGCGTCGTGCAGCAGGACGACGCCGTCCAGCGACTCTCCACGGGCAAAGGCCGGATGCTGCGCCAGATACGCCGGTGTGGCGACCGGAAACAGGATTTCGTCGAGGATGGCCTCGGCATGCAGCCGATCGTATTGCACCGGGTCATAGCGCACCGCCACATCGATGTCGTCGGTCTCCATGGCCTGGCGATCCAGCACCTGAAACTCGGCCTTCACGCGAACCGGCACGTTCGGCTGCTGCCGGTGAAATTCGGACAGGCGCGGCATCAGCCACTGCAGCGCAAGCGACGGCAGGCAGCTGACCTGCAGCGGGGCATCCGACGTGCCAAGCGCCTGAAGCGTGCGGTTGATGTCGACGAACGCGCTCGACATCGTCCCGAGCAGGATTGCGCCCTTCTCGGTCAGCTTCAGTCCGCGCGCCTGGCGCACGAACAGCGGATAGCCGAGCCGGTCCTCCAGGTTCCGGATCTGCTGGCTCACGGCGCTTTGCGTCAGGTTGAACGCCTGTGCCGTCTTCGTGAAGCTCAGCAACCGGCCGGCGGTTTCAAAGCAGAGCAACGCACCCAGGGTCGAACCGTCGAGTCGCATAGGTATCAGTCAGGCTAATGGATCCATTAGAAATCGGCGCTTTCGCGCAGGCGTCCCGGATCGTAGCATTCCGGCCATCCCTCACGTTTATCCAGCGCAAGACCGATCCATGACCCTCACGCTCCTGCCCGACGATCTATTAGCTCAACTGCAATCCCGCCATCCGCTACTGTGGCTGAATCCCCATGCCGGCAGTCCGTTGCCGCACGACGCGCCGGGGCTCGGCGCCATTGCAATGGCCGAAGCGCGGCTGGCGCGCTGCGAACCGCTGGTGGCCGAGCTGTTTCCCGAACTCGCGGCAAGCGCGGGAAAAATCGAATCGCCGCTGATGCCGGCAGACGACCTGCCGCGCAGGCTGTCGCTCCCGGCAGGCGCACACGGCGCCTGGTTCATCAAGCGCGACGACGCGTTGCCGATCGCCGGTTCGATCAAGGCGCGCGGCGGCTTTCATGAAGTGCTCGCGCTCGCGGAGTCGATCGCGATCGAACACGGGTTGCTCGACCCCGCGGGCGACCGGCGGATCCTCGCATCGGCCGCCGCACGCGAACGGTTCGCCGCGCACACCGTCATCGTCGGCAGCACCGGCAATCTCGGCCTGAGCATCGGCGTGATGGCCGCCGCGCTGGGGTTCGAATCGGTCGTGCACATGTCGACCGACGCGAAACCGTGGAAGAAGGCGCGCCTGAGAAAGCGCGGCGTTCGCGTGATCGAACATGACGGCGACTATGCGCAAGCCGTCGCGGCCGGACGCGCGCAGGCACACGATCAGCCACGCAGCCACTTCGTCGACGACGAAGGCTCGCTGATGCTGTTCCTCGGCTACGCGGCCAGTGCCCGGCATCTCGCCGCGCAGCTCGCCGACGCGGGCCGCCGCGTGGACGCGACGCATCCGCTCTTCGTTCATATCCCGTGCGGGGTCGGCGGCGCACCGGGCGGCATCGCGTATGGCCTCAAGGCGCTGTTCGGCGAGCACGTGCATTGCTTCTTTGCCGAACCCGTCGCGTCGCCATGCATGCTGGTCCAGCTGGCCGCCGGCCCCGGGAAGCCCGTGTCCGTCTACGACGTGGGGCTCGACAACCGAACCGAGGCCGACGGCCTGGCCGTCGCGCAGGCATCGCACCTCGTCAGCCCGCTGATGGCGTCGCTGCTGTCCGGCGTGTTCACCGTCAGCGACGCGCAGCTCTACGCGCAGTTGCTCGCGGTTCAGCGCGCGACGGGCGTGGAACTCGAACCGTCGGCCGCCGCGGCCGTCAGTGGCCCCGGCTGGCTGACGGCGTCCCCGGCCGGCCGCGACTACGTGCATCGCCGCGCGATCGACCTGCGCCGGTCGACGCACGTCATCTGGGCGACGGGCGGCTCGCTCGTGCCGCCGGAAGAGCACCGACGCTTCCAGTCGCATGCGAAAGCGCTCGCCGGTGTCGCAACCAACACGTGACGCTTCGGGGCAAGCGTTCAGCCCCGCTCCCGAAGACGCGTTAGACTGTCCCGATGGAACAATGCCGTTATTGCCAGAGAATCCGCGATGAATGGGATTGCCACGGTGACGAATGCCGCCGGGCAATCGCCAAGGCGCTGCGCCGGCAGCGCGCGGGCCTGCCCATGGTGCCCGATCGCATCCGCAACGAACTGCCGTCCGGCGCGCCGACCCAGCAGGTGATCGCCGTGCTGTCGCGCCAGCGCCTGCGCGCGCGCCGCGGCAACGAGGAACGCCGGGAGCGCAAGGAAATCGACGACGACGTCTGATCCGCCAGCGTCACAGTGCGTCCCCCTCTCCGCCCGCGCCTTCGCCGCCGCGCGCCCGTCCGTGCGTGCGCGCGCATCCGCCGCCCGTTCCCTTGCAAATTCGGCAACGTCGATTAGGGACGGAAGGCATTTATCTCGAAATTATTGCCCCGGCTGCAACGATCTTTCGCCGAAACTCACGTTTACCCTAGGTCGACCGACGCCTACGATGTAATCAACCGCTTACGACATGGTGTCGAACGCGGAAAGCCAAAAACATCGGAGGTCATCATGAAATCGCTCGTTTCCGCAGTCGTTGCCGCTGCCGCCCTGTCCGCCTCGTTCGGCGCCTTCGCCCAAAGCACCGTGACCCGCGCTCAAGTGCGCAATGAACTGGTCCAACTCGAAAGCGCCGGCTACAAGCCGAGCCAGTCGAGCCCGTACTACCCGGCCGACATCCAGGCCGCGCAAGCCCGCGTGCAAGGTGCCGACAACAGCGGCTACGGTGCGCAACCGGCCGCGACCGTCCAGGGTGGCGCACCGGCCGTCAAGGCGCAAAACCCGCGCGACTCGGTCTACTTCGGCCACTAAGCAAGCCTGCCGCCGCGCGCCTTCGCGCGCAGTCCGCAAACGCCACGAGCCCGTCTTGCGACGGGCTCGTGGCGTTTGCAACGCGTGGATCAGCGACCGGCCGCAACCGGTCACCGGCCGCCGCCCGACGCGACCCGGCCGGCCGCTTCGTCCGTCCCGCTGCCGGCGCCGCTCCCGTTGCCGACCAGTTCCTGATAGCGCACGAACGCGCGCTGCGCGGACGCCTTCGCCGCGTACATCGCCGCATCGGCCTTGACGAGCAGTTCCTCGGCCGACGCACCGTCGGCCGGAAACTCGCTGACGCCGATACTCGCGCCCACGGCCACCCGCCGGTCGCCGAACTCCAGTTCCTCGTCCATCACGCGCTGGATGCGCGACGCGACGTCGCCGATCACCGCCGGTGAGCGCACGTCCGTGATCAGCACGATGAATTCGTCGCCGCCGAGCCGCGCGACCATGTCGCCGCCACGCAGCACGAGGCTCAGCCGCTTGGCGACCGCGACGAGCGTGCGGTCGCCGGCCGAGTGGCCGTGCTGGTCGTTGATCTGCTTGAAGCGGTCGAGGTCGACGAACATCACGGCCAGCCCTTCGTGCAGCGCGGCCGCACGCCGGATCGCGGCATCGAGATGCTCCATGAACAGCAGGCGATTCGGCAGTTCGGTCAGCGCATCGTGTCCGGCGAGGTGCGTGAGCTCCAGCTGCTTCGCGCGCAACATCGCGACCTGCGTGCGGATCTCGACGCGCATGCTGTCGAAACAGCGCGCGAGCACGCCGATCTCGTCGGCACGCCCGACCGGCAACTGCTCGGTGGCCGGATCGTCGAACACGTGCGTCGCGGCGCGCGCGAGCGTCTGCAGCGGCCGCGTGATCGCACGTGCGAACAGGATCGCGAGGATCACCGCCATCAAGCTCGACACCAGCACCATCCGGACGATCCGCTCGCCAAGCATGCCCGCTGGCGACAACACATCCGCCAGCGGGCGCCCCATCCCGAGCACGACGAAGCGGTTGCCCTCGTCGTGCCCGAACGGCGTGCGCACGAACGCGAACATCTGGCCCGGCGCCGCGGCGGGGTCGGCCAGGCC
This sequence comes from Burkholderia sp. AU31652, assembly GCF_002223155.1. NCBI lineage: Bacteria > Pseudomonadati > Pseudomonadota > Betaproteobacteria > Burkholderiales > Burkholderiaceae > Burkholderia > Burkholderia sp. AU31652. Next base: position 1,892,499 of record NZ_NKFG01000005.1, read on the forward strand.
ATTGAGGGTAACGTTTGCGCGCGCACTGTCGAACAGCGCACGCGTGACGGCGAAGCGGTCCTGCATCAGCACGCGCCGGCCGCGATCGAAGCCGAACGTCTGCGTCGGATCGGGATGCACGAGGAAATCGCCCCACTCGTTCGCGAGGTACACCGTGTAGTCTTCCGGCAGATCGCGCTCGAGCCGGTCGAACACGCGCGACAGCTCGACGTCGACGACGAGCGCCCCCACCGTCTGGCCCGACGCGTCGACGACCGGCGTGCCCACGCGCAGGATCGGCAGCCCTTCGGCCGCGTGCGCCCCCGTCTCGTGGTTGATCACGATCGGCGACAGGTAGATATGACCGGGCGCCGTGGCCAGCGTATCGAATACGTAGGAAAACTGTCCTTTCTCCTGCAACGCACTGTCCGGCAGGACGACGATGCCATGCGCATCGCGATCGACACGGATGCGTTCGAGGCCGAAATCCCCGCGCGCGATCAGGCGGACCTGCAGGTACTCCGGGTGATTTCTCATGAAGCTGTAGAACACCTGCTCGAGCCGCGCGCGTGGCGCGCCATCCCGGTTGTCGCCGCTCGAGACCCGTGCACACGACGGCAACTGTGCGAGCACGAGCGCATCGTCCGAGACGTCGGACAGCGCCGTGGTGAAGCGCTGCCCGAGCAGTTGCGTCGACATCAGCAGGCTGTGCTGCGCTTCCTGCACGAGCATCGTGCGGTTCGCGCGATACGCGTAATAGCCGGTCGTGCCGGACGCGATCACGCCGATGCAGGCGAACAGCACCGACAGTTTCGACGTGAGCCCGAGCCGGATCATTTTCCGAAACGCTCCGGCCGGTCGCCCGACACGATGCGGCTCCACAGCGATTCGCGCCGCGCGATGTCCTCGACGGGCTGGAGCCAGACGAGATGCTGGTGCCCGGTGTCGAGTCCCGGCGGCGACGCGAGCGTGTTCGCGAGGCCCTGGCGTTCGGTCAGCAGCGCGCCGATCGCCGGTTCGAGCATGTAATTGATCCACGCGAACGCGAGCTCCGGATGTTGCGCGCCGCGCGTGACAGCCCAGCAGTCGAGCCACGCGAGCGCGCCTTCATCCGGGATCACGTAGCCGACGTCCGCGCCGGCCCGTCGCAGCAGTTCGACCTGTTGCGTGCCGTAGTTGCCGAACATCAGCGCCGCACGATGCTGGACGAACAACGCGGTCGCCTCTTCAGGAAGCGTGTAGTACGTCAGCAGGTTGCGGCGCAGGTCGATCAGCTTGTGCGCGACGGCGAGCGTCTGCGCGGGCGACAGGCGAAACGGATCGGGAAAGCCGAGTGCCAGCGCCGTGAACGAAAAATTGTGCTGCGCGCTGTTGAAGTCGAGCACCTTGCCGCGATAGCGCGGATTCCACATCTCCCGCATCGAGCGCGGCGCGGCCGGCACCTGCTTGCGGTCGTAGATCAGCCCCATCGACGAATACGTGAACGGAATCGCATACGGGGCGCCCGCTTCAACGAGCCCGTCGATCGCCGCGAGTTGCTGGAAGTTCGGCAACTGCCGCCGCCGGTTCGGGATGCGCGGCAGGTCGATCGGCGCGAGCAGGCGTTCGTGCGCATAGCGCTGGATCTCGGCCGTATTCGCGGCCAGCACGTCGTACGGCGGTGGCGCCGCGCTGTGCATGCGCGTCCACAGTGCTTCGTCGGAGTCGACGAACGTGACTTCGACGCGGACGTGAAATTGCGCCTCGAACGCACTGACGACATCGTCGTCCGCATAGCCGGGCCATGCGAGCACACGCAGCACGTTGTCGTTGACGGTTTCGGGAGAGGCGGCGAACGCGGGGGGAAGCACGGAGGCCAGTAAGCCCGCCGTCAAAATGACAAGCAGCCGGCGCACGGCGAACCGTACGCATGTACGTCCGCCGATTCCCCTGATCAATTGGACCCCGTGTGAATCGCCCGGCTGCATTCGACTGTCCTTTTTTGAGTCGATGCGATATCCCGCAACAAGACCATAAAACCTACGGTCATGCAATCGGAAGAAGCCGTACAACGGGGCCGCGCGCGCCAAGCCTCACCGCCGTATGACGGTAACGTTACGCCGGCCTGTTCCTCTGACGGAACGCGCGTCAGCGCCACGCCTGCGTGAATTCCGCGATCACGCGCGACAGGTGTGCACGCATCGCGTCGCGTGCCGCCGTTGCGTCGCGCGCCATGATCGCCGCGAAGATCCGCTGGTGATCTTCCTGCGACGCCTCGCGCAGCGCGGTCGAGTGAAAATGCTCCTCGATCTTGTCCCACAGCGGATCGCTGCGCGCGCAGTCCCACATCGCGGTGACCATGTGCAGCAGCACCGTGTTGCCGGTCGATTCCGCGATACGCAGGTGGAACTGGCGATCGGCCGCGTCGTACGCGACCTTGTCGTCCATCTGCTCGCGCATCGTCGTCAGCGAGAAGAACAGCCGGTCGAGATCCGCGTCCTTGCGTTCGGTCGCCGCGAGCGCCGCGACTTCCGCCTCGATCAGCCCGCGGGCGCGCAGCGTCTCGATCGGCCCCGGGCCGCGCGGCACCTCGAACGTCACCGGCCGCGCGGCGTCGGCCGCCGATACGTAGATGCCCGAACCGATCCGCACCTCGACGATCCCCTGCACCTCGAGCGCGATGATCGCCTCGCGCACCTGCGTGCGGCTCACGCCGAACTGGTCGGCCAGGCTGCGCTCGGACGGCAGCCGCGCGCCGGCCTCGAACGCACCGGCGGCCACCATCGCGTGAATCTGCCGCGCAAGGCCGATATAGGAGCGGTCCGCGGCATCGGTATCGCGGCTGGCGGGCAGGCTGGAAAGATCGGTCATCGAAAGGCTCGCAACAGGCTGGCCGGCGCCGTCGCGGCGCCGGATCGCCAAAATGGTACACCAATTTCGGGCCGCCTCCGATTCGGCGAGGTGGCCGGCGCGACGCATGCCTTTCCTGTGATGCGCTGACACCCGATTCCACCTCGACAACTGGTAAACCACTATCCCGCACAACTGGCATACCAATCATAATCCGCACACCGGAGACGGGGCCGGCACGCTGCCGCCCGTTCGTCCGATGCCACAACCGCCAGCCAGGAGCCGCGCCAGTGAAGATGTCTTTCCGTTGGTATGGCGAGTCCGATCCGGTCTCGCTGCAATACATCCGCCAGATCCCGGGCGTCACGCATATCGTGTCCGCGATCTACGACGAACCGGTGGGCGCAGTCTGGCCCGCGCACAAGATCGACGCGCTGAAGGCGACGATCGAGCGCGCCGGCCTGCAGTTCGAAGTCGTCGAGTCGGTGCCGGTTCATGAGGACGTCAAGCTCGGCAAGCCGGGCCGCGACCGCCTGATCGACCACTACCGTCAGACGATTCGCCATCTCGGCGCGGCCGGCGTGCGCGTGATCTGCTACAACTTCATGCCCGTGTTCGACTGGACGCGCACCGAGCTGTCGAAGACGCTCGACGACGGCTCGACCTGCCTCGCGTTCAGCACCGATGCGGTCGACCGGATCGATCCGGACGACGGCATCGCACTGCCGGGCTGGGATTCGAGCTACCGGCCCGAACAGTTGAAGGCGCTGCTCGCAGAGTATCGCGACGTCGACGAAGCCGCGCTGTGGGCGAACCTCGAATACTTCCTGAAGGCGATCATCCCCGTCGCCGAGGAAGCCGGCGTGAAGATGGCGATTCACCCCGACGATCCGCCGCGCCCGATCTTCGGGCTACCGCGCATCGTGAAGAACCGCGATGATCTCGCGCGGATCGTGCGCATCGTCGACACGCCCGCGAACGGGCTGACGCTGTGCTCGGGCTCGCTCGGTGCGGGCCCGCAGAACGATGTCGAGGCGCTCGTGCGCGAATTCGGCGCGATGGGCCGCATCCACTTCGCGCACATCCGCAACGTGAAGGTCGACGCGAACGGCGATTTCGAGGAAACCGCCCACCTGTCGAGCTGCGGCTCGCTCGACATCGCCGCGATCGTGAAGGCATACCACGACACCGGCTTCACCGGCTACGTGCGCCCCGATCACGGCCGCATGATCTGGGGCGAGACGGGCAAGCCCGGCTACGGCCTCTACGACCGCGCGCTCGGCGCGGTCTACCTGAACGGCCTGTGGGAAGCGCTCGCGAAGTTCGACCGCACGCCGTCGCACGCCACGCGATAACCCGCCCATCGAGGCCGCCGGCGCTGCGGATCGCCGGCGGCCCGTCACGACATTCCGCGCGGAGACACCGCATGCCACGCATCCGATGGGCCATGATCCTCATGTGCTTCCTCGCCAACGTCATCAACTTCATCGACCGCGCGAACCTCGCGATCGCGGCGCCCAGCATCCGCGCCGACCTCGGCCTCGACGCGGTCGGCATGGGGCTCGTGCTGAGCGCATTCTTCTGGACCTACGCGTTCCTGCAACTGCCGGCCGGCTGGTTCATCGACAAGGTCGGCGTGCGCGTGAGCCTCGCGCTCGCGGTCGGCTGGTGGTCGGTGTTCACCGTCGCGACGGGCGCCGCGCGCGGCCTCACGCAGCTCGTCGGCGTGCGGCTGATGCTCGGCGTCGGCGAAGCGGCCGCGATCCCGTCGTTCGCGAAGGTCGCGTTCAACTGGTTCCCGCGCAGCGAACGCGGGCTCGCGAGCAGCATCTTCGACAGCGGCTCGCGCGTCGGCTCCGCGCTGTCGCTGCCGCTCGTCGCGTGGCTGATCTCGATCGTCGGCTGGCGCGGGTCGTTCGTGATCACGGGCGGCATCGGCATCGTGTGGGCACTGGCGTGGTGGTTCGTCTATCGCGATCCGGAACGCTACCGTGCGATCGCGCCCGACGCCGTCGATGCGCTGCTCGCGCAGCGCGGCGCACCGACCGTTGCGGCCGCAACCGACGGCCCGAAGGTGTCGTGGCTCGACCTGTTCCGCTACCGCACCGTGTGGGGCATGATGATCGGGCTGTTCTGCCTGAACTTCGCGATCTACTTCTTCATCACGTGGTTCCCGAGCTACCTGCTGCAGTCGCGCGGCTTCTCGCTCGCGTCGCTCGGCACGTGGGGCATGCTGCCCGCGCTGCTCGCGATTCCCGGCGGCTGGCTCGGCGGCTATGTGTCGGACAGCCTGTTTCGCCGCGGCTGGAGCGCGACCGCCGCGCGCAAGACCTGCCTCGTGCTCGGCATGCTGCTGTCTTCGTCGATCGCGCTGTCGGCCTTCGTCGAGAACGTGTGGGCCTGCCTCGGGTTGTTCGCACTGGCGTATGCGAGCCTGTCGTTTGCAGGCGCCAACGTGTGGACGCTCGTCGGCGAAGTCGCGCCGACGCCCGCGCATGTCGCATCGCTCGGCGGCATCCAGAACTTCGCCGGCAATCTCGCGGGGATCTTCATCACGACGTTCACGGGCGTGATGCTGTCGATCACGAAGGGCTCGTTCGTCGTGCCGCTCGCGGTGGCCGGTGCGTTGTGCGTGGTCGGCGCGCTGTCGTACCTGTTCATCGTCGGCAAGGTCGAGCCGTTGCCGCCGTTGCGCGGCGCCCCGAACCGGCAGAACGTCGAGCCGAACGCGGCCTGACGCAGCCGGAAAGCGCGGCCGCCGCGCCTGCGCTTTCCTTTTCGGGCCGCGCATCGGACAATGAGCCGCGCCCGCCGGCGCGGCGCCACCCCGGCCCGCGCGTGGCGACGACGCGCGCCACCCTCGCCGATGAAACGCTACGAAACCCTCGCCCACACGATCGCCGACGACATCCGCACCGGCAACCTCGCCGTCGGCACGCGCCTGCCGTCGCTGCGGCAGATCATCGCGCAGCACGGCGTGAGCCAGTCGACGGTGTTTCGCGCGTACTACCTGCTCGAACAGTGGGGGCTGATCCGCGCGCGCGAACGCTCGGGCTACTACGTCGCGCCGGGCGCCACGCCGGCGGCAAACCCGGCCGCCAAACGCCAGGCAAGCCGCGCCGGCGTCACCCGCAAGGTCGACATCAGCAGCCTCGTGTTCTCCGTCCTCGACGCGGCGACGCAACCCGGCATCGTGCCGCTCGGCTCCGCGTTCCCGTCGCCGCAACTGTTTCCGCTGCCGCGTCTCGCGAAATCGCTCGCGCAGGCCACGCGGCTCGTCAGCCCGTGGAGCACGGTCGTCGACCTGCCGCCCGGCAACGAGGCGCTGCGCCAGCAGATCGCGCGGCGCTATCTCGCGACCGGCATCTCGCAGCCGATCGACGAGATCGTCGTCACGAACGGCGCGCTCGAAGCGCTGAACCTGTGCCTGATGGCCGTCACGCGGCCCGGCGACGTCGTGGCCGTCGAAGCGCCCGGTTTCTATGCGGCGCTGCAGGCGCTCGAGCGGCTCGACCTGCGTGCGGTCGAGATTCCCGTCGATCCGCGCATGGGCCTCGATCTCGACGCGCTCGCGAACGCGCTCGACCGGCACGACATCCGCGCGTGCTGGTTCATGACCAACTTCCAGAATCCGACCGGCGTCACGCTGTCCGCCGAGAAGAAGCGCGCGCTCGTCGCGTTGCTCGCCGCGCGCGACGTGCCGCTGATCGAGGACGACGTGTACGGCGAGCTGCACTTCGGCCCCGACTATCCGCTGCCCGCGCGCGCGTTCGACCGGCACGGCCTCGTGATGCATTGCAGTTCGTTCTCGAAGACGCTCGCGCCCGGCTACCGGATCGGCTGGGCCGCCGCCGGCCGGTTCGCGGAGAAGGTGCAGCGGCTCAAGCTGATGACGACGCTGTCGGCCAGCATCCCCGCGCAGGTCGGCATCGCGAACTATCTCGAGCACGGCGGCTACGACCGGCACCTGCGCAAGCTGCGCGGCGCGCTGCACACGCAGCTCGACCGGATGGACGACGCGCTGCGGCGCTGTCTGCCGGCCGGCGTCGAGTGGGTGCGGCCTGAAGGCGGCTATTTTCTGTGGCTCGCGTTTCCCGACGCGATCGACGCGATGGAGCTGCATCGCCAGGCCATCGCACGCGGAATCAGCTTCGCGCCGGGGCCGTTGTTTTCGGCCGCGCACGGCTTCGAGCGTTGCGTGCGCGTGAACTTCGGCCATCCGTGGAGCCGCGACATCGAGCGTGCGATCCGCGTACTCGGCGAGCTCGTCGCGCAGCCTTCCGTGCGCAAGGGCGGTTGAATCTCATCCCGTGCGCACCGCCTGCGTCACGGTGATGCGCGCAATCCGCACGCAGGTTACAGTGCTGATCCCGCCGCCCTTCATGATTGCCCATGAGTCAACTGCCCTACCTCGATCACGACGCGCTGTTGAAACTGACGGCTGAAGCCGCGCACGTCACGCAATCGTGCATCTGCACGAAAACGCCGCTTGCCGGCTGGACGACCCTGCCGCTGTCGCTGCAGGACGCGCAACTGACCGAAGTCGCCACGCTCGCGCCGCCCGGCGAGACGGAGCCGACCTACGCCGAATATCACCCGGGCGGCACGCACTACGCGTCGGACGACGCGCCGATCGCGCTGCGCCATTTCCCGTACAACCGCTGCACCGTCAACCGCTGCCGCTCGTGCGGCCGCCTGTTCCTGCGCTATCAGGAAGGCGGCGGCTACTTCATCGACCAGCGCATCCGCACGCTCGATCCGGCGCTCGTCGTCGACGCCGCCGTTTAAACGCCCGCCACGGGCATGCCCGCACGCATGCCCGGCCCGCGCCGGCGCCACGCCGGCCATCTGCTGCGCCCTTTTCGTCCCCATCTGCTGCTTGTCGCGCCGCACCGCGTTCCCTACGCTGTCTCCGGTTGCCTGACACCCGTCGCAACGTCTGTCCCGAGCCGCGCGCGCCGCGCCACGGCTCCTCTCGCGTATCACGTCATGTATCGATATACCGTTTTCGACCGGGCGCTCGTGCACAGCCGCGCCGCCCAGTTTCGCGACCAGCTCGAACGCTGGCAGCACGGCACGCTGAGCGAAGACGCATTCCGGCCGCTGCGCCTGCAGAACGGCTGGTACGTGCAGCGCCACGCACCGATGCTGCGCGTGGCCGTCCCGTACGGCGAACTGTCGAGCGCACAGCTGCGCGTGCTCGCGCGGATCGCGCGCGACTACGACGTGCCGGACGACGCCACCTACCGCGCCGCATCCGACGCGCAGGCCTTGCTCGGCACGCTGCGCCTGCCGACCCGCAGCGCGCACTTCACGACGCGCACCAACGTGCAGTTCAACTGGATTCCGCTCGACAAGGCCGCCGACGTGATGGACCTGCTCGCGACCGTCGACATGCACGGCATCCAGACGAGCGGCAACTGCATCCGCAATATCTCGTGCGACGAGCGCGCGGGTGTCGCGCCGGACGAGATCGCCGATCCGCGCCCGTTCGCCGAAGTGATGCGCCAGTGGACCACGCTGCACCCCGAATTCGCGTTCCTGCCGCGCAAGTTCAAGATCGCGATCACCGGCGCGACCGAAGACCGCGCCGCCACCGACTGGCACGACGTCGGGCTGAAGCTCGTGCGCAACGACGCGGGCGAACTCGGCTTTCGCGTGAGCGTCGGCGGCGGGATGGGCCGCACGCCGATGATCGCGACGCTGCTGCGCGCGTTCCTGCCATGGCAGCACGTGATGAACTACATCGAGGCGATCGTCCGCGTGTACAACCGCTACGGCCGGCGCGACAACAAGTACAAGGCGCGCATCAAGATCCTCGTGAAGACCGAGGGACAGCGCTACATCGACGACGTCGAGGAAGAGTTCCGCCAGATCGCCGATCACGACGGCGGGCTGCATACGATTCCACAGGTCGAGTTCGACCGCGTCGCCGCATCGTTCGTCCCGCCGCGGCTCAAGCCGCGCACGGTCAGCCTGCGCGACGCGAACCTGCGCCTGTCCGCCCAGGCGGCACGCCATCCGGCCTTCGCGCGCTGGCTAGCACGCAATGTGGCCGACCACCGCGATCCGGCGCTGCGCATCGTCACGCTGTCGTTCAAGCGCCGCCTGCAGGCACCGGGCGACGCGTCGCCGGACCAGCTCGACGCGCTCGCCGATCTCGCCGACCAGTTCTCGGCCGGCGAGGCGCGCGTCACGCACACGCAGAACGTCGTGCTGCCATGGGTGCATGTCGACGACCTGTTCCTGCTGTGGGAAAACGCGCGCGCGATCGGGCTCGCCAGCGCGAACGTCGGACTCCTGACGGACATGATCGCGTGCCCGGGCGGCGACTTCTGCGCGCTCGCGAATGCTCGCTCGATCCCGATCGCCGATGCGATCGCCGAACGCTTCCAGGATCTCGACATGCTGCACGACGTCGGCGACATCGACCTGCACATCAGCGGCTGCATCAACTCGTGCGGCCATCATCACAGCGGCCACCTCGGCATCCTCGGCGTCGACAAGGACGGCGCCGAGTGGTACCAGGTCACGCTCGGCGGCTCGGACGGCTCGGCCGCGAGTGGCCCCGCGCGGCCGGGCAAGGTGATCGGCCCGTCGTTTTCGGCGGACGAGATCGTCGATGTCGTCGATGCGATCGTCAACGCCTATCTCGACGCGCGCATCGACGACGACGGCCGCAGCGAGCGATTCATCGACACCGTCCGCCGCATCGGCACGGAACCCTTCAAGGCCGCCGCGAACGACGCGCGCCATCAGGTGGAGCAGGCATGACGCACGGAGAGAAGTCGACCACACGCATCCGGCTGCTGACACCGGCCGAACACGCCGGCGACACGCAGCAGCACGGCACGGCGACGCTGACGATCGGCAACGACGAGGAACTGCCGCCGCTCGCCGAACACATCGCGCGGGCCGCGCGCATCGACCTCGCGTTTCCGTCGTTCACCGATGGGCGTGCGTACAGCCAGGCGTACCTGCTGCGCAAGCGCTACGGCTTCACGGGCGATCTGCGCGCGACCGGCGAGGTGCTGGTCGACCAGTTGCTGTTGATGGAACGCACGGGGTTTTCGAGCGCGGTGCTCGGCGACGGCACGGACCTCGCGGCCGCGCGGCGTCAGCTCGACCGGTTCACCGGCTTCTATCAGCACGATGCGCGAACGGCAACGCCCGCCGCAAAATGAAACGGGCGGCCCGCAGGCCGCCCGTACGATGAACCGGAAGCTACCGGTCGGCGCCCGCCGCAAAGCGGGCGCCGGCGTTCAGCGTGCCGCGACCGGCTTGCCGAACGCGCCGAGGATCTTCTTCTCGAGCGCGATGTAGTCGCGGCCGAAGTGGTGATCGCCTTGCGTCTTGATCACGTCGGCGCCCGTGTTCGCGAGTGCCGGACACATCGTGTCCTTCTCTTCCGCGCCATAGAAGCACTGCACGAGCTGCGGCGGCACCTTCGCGATTTCCGGCGCAACCTTCAGCGCCTTGTCGCTTGCGGGCATGCCGAGCCAGCCCGTCACGCGGATCTGGAAATCGGCGGCCGGCGCGAAGCCGAGCAGCGACATCACGGCGACCTTGTCGCGCAGGTCGGCCGGCAGCCGGTTGTACGCGAACGGCATCACGTCGGCGCCGAACGAGTAGCCGACCAGCGCCACGCGGTTCGCATGCCAGCGCGCCATGTAGGTGCGCATCACGCGTGCGAGATCGCGGCTCACCTGTGCCGGCGGCTTCTCGCTCCAGAAATAGCGCAGGCTGTCGATGCCGACCACCGACACGCCGTCGCGCTGCAGCGCCTCGGCGATCGTCTTGTCGAGATCGCGCCAGCCGCCGTCACCCGAGATCACGATCGCGAGCTGGCCGTTGCCACCCTTGGCCGGCAGCTCGACGAGCGGCAGGTCCGACACGTCGAGTTCGTCGCCGCGGGTAGTGTCCAGCAGATGCGACGTGACGAGCGACACGAGCTTCGCGGAATCGCCCGTGGCCGCCGTGTCGACGAAGCCCGGCATCGCGCGGCGCACGATCGTCGGATCGGGCGGGCACGGCTTGAAGCGCGGATCGAGCTTGGCGGCCGGATCGACCGATACGACACCGGCGATCGTGTTCTCCGGCGCCATCGACAGGATCTGCTTCGCGATCGTGCCGCCCTGGCCGACGCCCGCGACGATCGGCGTGAAGTAGCGCGACGACTGTGCAAGGCGCTCGAGCTGGTGACTGACCGCTTCGGCGTCGCCGTCGAGGTGATGGCAGGTCTCCTGCTTCGCGGCGAGATTCATCGCATACCGCTCGGAATCGACGCCGACCGTCATCGCCCCGGCCTTCGCGAGCGCCTCGGCGGCCTGCTGGTCGGCCGCATTCCAGCCGGCCTCGCGCGAGAACAGCACGACGAAGCCGCGCAACGGCCCGCTGGGTTTGGTCACGGTCACGGGCCCGTAGCGGCCGCCCGATACGGTTTCGGCCTTCATTGCGGCTGGCTGGGTGGCGCACGCGGCGCCGGCCAGCATCATTCCCGCGCAGGCGGCTGCCGCCCGCGCGATTCCCTTCTTCAACATCATGAACGCCGACCTCCAGCCAGCAATGACAGATCCGCCAGCGTGACGAACACGCCGACCGTGCCCGAGGCCGCGAGGTAACGCGGCTCCCAGTGCGGTTCGAACTTGCTCTTGAATGCGCGCAAGCCGCGGAAGTTGTAGAAGCGGCCGCCGAAGCGCCAGACCATCAGGCCGATCCGGTGCAACGGCGACGGCATCTTCGCCGCCCCCATCCCCGAGAACGGCGCGATGCCCAGGCTCAGCTTGCGGAAACCCGCTTCCTTCAGATGCAGCGCGAGCTGCGTAAACAGGTACTCCATCGCGTACGGCGACGCGTCCGGCAGATGGCGCATCACGCCGACCGTCGCCTCGGTGTTGAGGTCGGTCGTCATGAACGTGACGAACGCGATCGGCTTGTCGGCCTGCCGCACGAGCATCACCGACTGCGTCGCCAGATAGCCGTCGTGGAACGCGGCGACCGAGAAGCTCTTCTCGCGCGCGTCGCGGCTGTCGAGCCAGCCGTCCGAGATGTCGCGCAGCGCCGGCAGCGCGGCCGGCACGTCGCTCGGCGCGATCACCTCGACCGTCAGCGCGTCCTTGTCGCCGCGGCGCAGCGCGTAGCGCAGGTGCGAGCGGTTCGAACCCTTCAGGTCGAACCGGTCGAGCGCGATATGCGCTTCCTCGCCGAGCTTCATCAGCGTGAGCCCCGCGTCGAGATACAGCGGCAGCGCGTTCGCGCGCACCTGGTAGAACGCCGCACGGCCGCTATGCGCGTGGGCGAGCGCGATGAACTTGCTGATCAGCGCCGGCCATTCCTCGCGCGGCCCGACCGGATCGTGCAGCGCGGCCCACGTGCGGCCGTTCTTCGCATACATCAGGAAAGCCCGGCGGGACTCCGAGAACAGGAACGACTTGTCGCCCATCAGCGCGAGGCCCGCATCGCTGCATTCCTGCGCGCGGATGATTCGTTCGGCATCCGACAGGTCCTGCTCCGCGGGCTTCACGAAACGGCCCGGCGCCGGGCGCAGCAGTTGCCACAGCGCGAACAGCGCGACGAACACGCCGGACGCAAGCGTCGCGCGCAGCGCCCGCGGCGCACGCGCGTCGAACGAGAAATGCGACCACAGCTCGCGCGTGTACGGCACGTCGCGGAACGCGAAGAACAGCACCCACACGGCCAGCATCAGCACCATTGCCACCGACACGAACCAGCTCACCGTGAAGCGCTCCGCCAGCAGCGACGAATGGCGGTTGAAGCGGCGACGGCTGACGAGCAGCAGCACCAGCAGCGTGCCGAGCACGCCGGCCTCGACGAACGCGAGGCCTTTCGCCAGCGACAGCGCGAGGCTGGCGAGCGTCAGCGCGAAGGTCATCCACCAGGCACCGTCGAGGCGGCGCAGCAGCCCGCGCGCGACGAACAGCAGCGCGACACCGAGCACGCTGCAGATCACCTGCGAGCCTTCGAGCACCCACAGCGGCACGAGGTGGCGCAGGATCGCGATCCGGTGCCAGAACGCGGGCGTCGCGCTCGAGATCACCAGCATCCCGCCGACCGCGAACGTCACGAGGCTCAGGAACACCGGTGCGAGCTGCGACACGCGCACGGCCTGCCGCGTCACGAGCCGGCGCCGCAGCGCGCGGCCCTCGAAACCGGCCAGCAGGCCGGCCGACAGCACGAGCGGCACGCCGAAATAGATCGCGCGATACGCGATCAGCGCGGCGACCATCGCGTGCGGCGGCACTTCGCGGCCCAGCGTGAAGACCATCGCGGCTTCGAACACGCCGATCCCGCCCGGCGTATGGCCGATCATCCCGAGCAACAACGCGGCGGCGTAAACGGTAATGAAGGTCGGGAAGCCGACCGGCGCGGCCGGCAGCAGCACCCACAGCGTCAGGCCCGCCGCGACGACGTCGAGTACCGCATAGACGACCTGCGCGACGAGATCGCGCCGTGCCGGCACGTCGAACGACAGCCACTTGAAGCGCGTGACGACCGGGCGCGCGGTGTGGCCGCACATCACGACCATCGCGGCCAGCACCACCAGCAGCGCCGCCCCGGTCCAGGTCAGCACGCCGGGCGCGACGTGCAGCATCGCGGCGAGCGCTTCCGGCATGCACACCATGCCGACTGCCGTCATCAACACCATCGCGAGCGCCAGCGTGCCGCTCGTGAACACCGTCATCCGGCCGATCTGCGCGGGCGTGACGCCCGACACGCCGTACACGCGTGCGCGCACCGCGCCGCCCGTCAGCGCGCCGAAGCCGGTCGCGTTACCGAGCGCGGACCCGGCGATCGCGCCGATCCACAGCGCGACGCGCGGCACCTTCGCGGCGACGTAGCGCAGGCCGACCGCGTCGCGGGCGACAAGCGCGAGATAGCTGAGGGCCGTCGCGGCCAGTGACGCGCCCCATTCGCCGACGGACATGTGACGCAGCTGGCGGATCACCGACCGGTAGTCGACGGATTCCGACAGGTGCTGGAAAACCACGATCAGCAGCAGGCCGATGCCGAGCGCGAGCAGCGGCGACAGCACGCGCTCGTTGCGGATCAGCGCCCGGGCACGGGCGATCACCGCCGCGGCACGACCAGGCGAACCAGAGTGGCGGGAAGACATAAGTTGTTCAGTGGTGGTGCATAGCGTGTCGCGGCGCGGGTTGGCCGGGCGGCGACGTATCTGTGGTTGTTCTGCGTGGGCGGCCGGCCGAAGACGGGCTCGGAGGCGCCTGGGTCAGAACTTACGAGTATACGGAATTTATATTACAGAATCTTTCACGTCGGCTTTGTGCGGATTTGTGGTAACTCGACCATCAAAAACGCATAAAGAAACAAGGCGTCCTGCGACGCAAGGTGCGCATCATACCGGGAACCGGGATGGTTTTTTCATCTGATGAATGACTTGTGATGCATTTGGGAAAAAATCGCCGGGAGTGCCCGCGCGGACAGGGACAAATACGCAACGCCGCGCGGCTTTCCGGGACGGGAGGCGCCGTCTCGGGCAAGCACCCGCTTGCCGTCACTTCGCCCGCTCATGCTCCCCCAACCCGATCGCCTTGTAGTCGTAAGTCGGATAGAACTCCGTCCGGTACGCGCCCCACGCCGTATCCTCGAGCACGCGATTGACCTCCCGCAGCCGCGACGCCGGCAACCGCAGCACGACGATCTGCCCGATCCCCATCGTCACGGTCCAGCTCACCACTTCGACACCCGGCGGCGGAAATGCCTTGTAAAACCCCTGCTTCGCGAGCTGCGCATTGAGTTCGGCAAGCGGGCGCGACTGGTCGTGTTTCAGGAATACCGTGAGCAGCACCGCGTTGTCGGGGGTCGCGGCGGCCGACCCGACGGGCGACGACGCGCCCTGCGCGGCGGCGGGCAGGTTCCCTGCCGCTGCCGCCATCAGGATGCCGATGGTCGCGGCCCGGGCCGCCGCGCTGACAAATCTCGTCTTCATGTTTGCTCCGGTCGATCGTGAAGGAAGGTGCGCGCCGGCCGCGAAACGAACCGGCCATTGCCGGCGCCGACGCCTGTGCTACGCTGCGACGATCGATTCCCGCCTGCGGCCGCGACGCCGCCAGCCGAGCGCAAGCGGCATGCCCGCCGCCGCGAAGGAACCCATCGGAATGAAAATGACTTCGCTGAAGAATATGCCGATTTTCGGCGGAGATACGCCGGAAACGGTCCGGGTGGCCGTCACGCTGCTGGCAGGCGCATGGTGCATCTTCGCGTACCGGATCGCCATTTTCGAGTCGGCCATCGTTCCGGCCCTGCTCGACCGCGTCTCGGGCGACGCGTTACGCGTCAGGATCGTCCAGATACTCGCGGCGGCCTTCATCGCGATCGCCCTCGCCCTCGCGCTGCTCGTCGTGCAGATCGCGCGCCGGAAGAACTGGGCGCGCATCACGATGATCGGGCTGGTCATCGCCACGCTCGCCTTGATGGCCTTTACGGTCGCCCATCGGCCGGTCGATTTCCTGAGCGCCGTCTACTGCCTGTTCACGCTGGCGACCTTGCTGTTGCTGTCGCGCTCGAGCCGGCAGTGGTTCAACCGGCCGCAACCGGACGATCAGGCGTAACCCGCCGGGCCCGCGTCGCCGGCGTTCAGTACACGTCCCGCATATAGCGCCGCGCCTTCGAGAGCCGCGCGACATAATCGTTCGCGGCTTCATCCGACATCCCGCCGTGCTCGGCGACCACCGCCTTCAGCGCCGTGTCGACATCCTTCGCCATCCGCGCGGCATCGCCGCACACGTAGAAGTGCGCGCCTTCCTCCAGCCACGCGAACAGCTCGGCACCCTGCTCGCGCATCCGGTCCTGCACGTAGATCTTGTCGGCCTGGTCGCGCGAGAACGCGAGGTCGAGCCGCGTCAGGAAGCCGCTGTCGTGCATCGCGCCCAGCTCGTCGCCGTAGTAGAAGTCGGTCTGCGCGTGCTGCTCGCCGAAGAACAGCCAGTTGCGCCCGCGCGCGCCGCGCGCCTGCCGCTCGTGCAGAAAGCCGCGGAACGGCGCGACGCCGGTGCCCGGGCCGACCATCACGATCGGCACGTCGCCGTTCACCGGCGGCCGGAAATGCGCGGACTTCTGCACGAACACCGGCACGCGGCCGTCGTCCGCGCGATCGGCGAGGAACGTCGACGCCACGCCTTTGCGCGCGCGCCGGCCGTTGTGATAGCGCACAGCCGATACGGTCAGGTGGATCTCGCCCTGGTGCGCGCTCGGGCTCGACGCGATCGAATAGAGGCGCGGCTGCATGCGCTTGAGCATCCCGACCAGCTCCGTGCCCGACAGCTCGACCGGAAACTCGTGCAGCACGTCCGCGAGTTGCTGCCCCCACAGCCATTGCTTCAGGTCGCCCTTGCGGTCGTCGCCGAGCAGCGACTTCAGCGCGCCGTTCGTGCTGCGCGACGCGATGAATGCAAGCGTGTCCGGATGCGGGCGCGTGATGTCGAAGTGACGCGCGAGTGCATCACCGAGGCGCACGTCGCCGACGCCCGCCACCGACACGGGCGCATCGGCCTTCAGCGCGGTGACCGACAGCAGCTCGTCGACCAGCTCCGGGCAGTTGGTCGGCCACACGCCGAGCGCGTCGCCGGTTTCGTATTCGAGGTTCGCGCCTTCGGTCGACAGCGACACGTAGCGCGTGTCCTTCGCCGCGCCCGGGCGGTTCAGCCGCAGGTTCGCGACGAGCTTCGACGGCGCCGGATGCGCCTTGGTCGGCAGCAGCCCCGACGGGCTCATCGCGCCGGTCGGCACCGCGTGCAGCGCGGCATCGGCCTCCTTGATCCGCGCGACGACGCGTTCGAGCCACTGGTCGGCGTCGCGCTGGAATTCGACGTCGCAATCGACGCGTGCACAGAGGCGCGCCGCGCCGAGTTCCGCGAGCCGCGCGTCGAGCCGGCGGCCGTGGCCGCAAAACTGGTCATAGTTGCGATCGCCGAACGCGAGCACCGCGAAGTGCACGCCATCGAGGCGCGCGGCGCTGCCGGCCCGCAGCGCGTCCCAGAATTCACTGCCGTTGTCGGGCGCATCGCCGTCGCCGAACGTGCTGGTCATCAGCAGCACGTATTGCGCGCCGGCGAGCGACGCCGCCGGATAGTCCGACATGCACGCGGTGCGGATCTCGAAGCCCGCGTTCATCAGTTGCGTCGCGTAATCCTCGGTCAACGATTCGATGTTGCCGGTCTGTGACGCCCACAGCAGCACGACCTTCGGCCGTGTACGCACGATCCGCACGCCGCCCGACGCAGTGGCATCGGCCGGCAACGCAGGCGCCGCGGCACCCGGCACGCTCGCCGGCAGCGTGCGGCTGAACAGCCCGGCCAGCATGCCGTCGAGCCAGAACCGCACCGGCGGCGTGAGCGGCGCGCCGGCCGGCAGCACGGGCACGCCGCCCTCGCGCCGGCCCGCGCTCGCCTTCAGCCCGCTGACGAGGCCGGCCACGTACAGCCGTTCGGTGTCCGTCAACGGCGGCGGCGCGAGGTCGGCCACGCCGAGCGCGGCCGCGAAAGTGTCGATGTCTGCCATGTCGGATTCCTGTGAAGCAAGCGCCAGCGCGGGCGCGGGCAGCGTGTCGTCGGCGCGGGCATCGGGTTGCACGGTCGCTTCATCGGCGGACGCGAACGCATCCGTCTCGACGCGCCGCAGCGCGACCGCGCAGTATTTCAGTTCGGGTTGCTGCGAGTCGGGATCGATCGCGTCGTTCGTCACCGCGTTGATGCACAGGTCGTCGCCGTACACGTCGTTCCAGTGCATCGGCGCGAAGCAGTTGCCGCGCCGCACGCGCTCGGTCACGACGGCCGGTAGCACCGCGCGGCCGCGCGCCGAACGGATCTCGACGCTGTCCTTCGCGGCAATGCCGAGCGCGCTCGCGTCGTCCGGATGCAGCTCGACGAACGGGCGCGGGTTGAGCTTGTTCAGCATCGCGACCTTGCCCGTCTTCGTCATCGTGTGCCACTGATGCTGCAGCCGCCCGGTGTTCAGCACGATCGGGAACGTGTCGTCCGGCAGCTCTGCCGGATCGACATGCGGCCGCGCGAAGAAGCGCGCCTTGCCCGACGGCGTCGGGAATGCGAGGCGCGGCGCGTCGGTCGCGTCACCGTTGCCCGCCGCGCGCAGCGTCTGGCTCACGCCGTCGTTCAGGTAGCGGATCGGGTGCCGCTCGCGCGCGGTGCCTGGCGCGACCGGCCACTGCACGGGCCCGTCGCGCAGCGCCGCATGGCTCGCGCCGCGCAGGTCGTAGCCCGTCGCCGGATTCGAGAAGCGCACGATCTCGTCGAACACGTCGGCCGCCGACGCATAGTCGAACGCATCGCCGAAGCCCATCGCACGAGCGACTTCCGCGACGATGCGCCAGTCGGGCAGCGCGTCACCGGGCGGCGCGACCGCCGCGCGCATCAGCGTCATGTTGCGCTCGGAGTTGACCATCACGCCGTCACCCTCGGCCCACAGCGCGCCGGGCAGCAGGATGTCCGCATAGCGGTTGGTCTCGGTGTCCAGGAATGCATCCTGCGCGATCACGAGCTCGGCGGCCTGCAACCCGGCGATCACGTTCTGCCGGTTCGGCACCGTCGCGACCGGGTTCGTGCAGATGATCCAGCATGCCTTGATGTCGCCGGCCGCCATCCGCGCGAACAGTTCGACCGTGCCTTGCCCCGCCTCCTTGCGCAGCGTGCCGGCCGGCACGCGCCACAGGTTCTCGACGAAACGGCGATCGTCGTCGGACGCCACCGAGCGCTGGCCCGGCAACCCCGGCCCCATGTAGCCCATCTCGCGCCCGCCCATCGCGTTCGGCTGGCCGGTCAGCGAGAACGGCCCGCTGCCGGGGCGGCAAATCTTGCCCGTCGCGAGATGCAGGTTGCAGATCGCGTTGGTGTTCCACACACCGTGCGTGCTCTGGTTGAGCCCCATCGTCCAGCAGCTCATCCATTCCTGCGCGTCGCCGATCCATTGCGCGGCGGTGCGCAGGTCGGCTTCCGCGAGCCCCGTGATCGCCGCGACGCGCTCGGGCGTGTAGTCGGCGAGGAATGCAGGCATCGCGTCCCAGCCTTCGGTGTACGCGTCGATGAACGCGGCATCGGTGCGGCCGTTCGCGTGCAGCAGGTGCAGCAGCCCGTTGGTCAGCGCGAGATCGGTGCCCGGCCGGATCTGCAGGAACAGGTCGGCCTTGTCGGCCGTGCCGGTGCGGCGCGGATCGACGACGATCAGCTTCGCGCCGGCCTTCACGCGATCCATCATCCGCAGGAACAGGATCGGATGACAGTCGGCCATGTTCGCGCCGATCACGAAGAACAGGTTCGCGCGATCGAAGTCCTGGTACGACCCGGGCGGGCCGTCCGCGCCGAGCGACTGCTTGTAGCCGGTGCCCGCGCTCGCCATGCAGAGGCGCGAGTTCGACTCGATGTTGTGGGTACCGACGAAGCCCTTCGCGAGCTTGTTGACGAGGTATTGCGCCTCGATCGACATCTGCCCCGATACGTAGAACGACAGCGCGTCGGGCCCGTGCGTATCGAGCACCGCGCGCAGGCGGCGCGCGGTGTCGGCGATCGCGTCGCGGGCCGGCAGCGGCACCAGGTCGTCCTCGCGCGCGCGGCGCACGAACGCGCGGTCGAGCCGCCCCGAGCGGCGCAGCGCGACGTGCGCCGACGAGCCCTTCGTGCACAGCCGCCCGAAGTTGGTCGGATGGTCGGCGTCGCCGGACACCTTGACGACTTCGCCTTCCTCGACGTGCAGCACCATCCCGCAACCGACGCCGCAGTACGGGCACACGCTCTTGACGGGGGTGGCGGTCATGCGCGCTCCGGGGCGGTCAGGCTGCGATCCACACGAAACCGTCCTCGACCCGCGACGGATACGCGCTCACCGACTGCTCGGGCGCCTCGAGACATTCGCCGGTGCGCAGGTCGAAATGCTGCTTGTACAGCGGCGACGCGACGACGACGCGCTCGCCGAGGCTGCCGATCAGCCCGCGCGACATCACGGCCGCCTGCGATACGGGATCGACGTTGTCGATCGCGAACACGCCGCCTGCTTCGGCATGCGCGACGTGAAAAACCGCGACCTGCTCGCCGTTGACGAGCGCACATACGCCGGTGTTGGGCACGATGTCGTCGAGCGCGCACACGCGGGTCCAGGACAGCGGAAGACGATCGTTCATGATGGGCTCCTTGGAAAAGACGCGGGTGTCGGTCAGGGTCAAACGGTGGCGGGTTCGGTGGCGGCTTGCGTCACGCCTTCGGCCACGACGGGAATCGACACGCGCTTGCCGCCCGCGCGTTCGCCGGGCGTCGCGGGCCGGATCTGGCCGCGCGTCTCGACGAACTCGATGGTCGTGTCCGGCGCGTCGCTGTTCACGAAGTGGCGGAAGCGCTTGCGCGTTTCCGGATCGGTCACGGCCTTCTTCCATTCGCACTCGTAGGTGTCCACCACATGCTGCATGTCGGCTTCGAGTTCGGCGCCGAGCCCGAGCCGGTCGTGCACGACGACGTCGATCAGGTAGTCGAGGCCGCCTTCGAGGTTGTCGCGCCACACGCTCGTGCGTTGCAGCCGGTCAGCGGTGCGCACGTAGAACATCAGGAGACGGTCGATGTAGCGGATCAGCGTGGTGCGGTCGAGATCGGACGCGAGCAGTTCCGCGTGGCGCGGCTTCATCCCGCCGTTGCCGCACACGTACAGGTTCCAGCCATTCTCGGTCGCGATGATGCCGACGTCCTTGCCCTGTGCTTCCGCGCACTCGCGCGTGCAGCCGGACACGCCGAACTTGATCTTGTGCGGTGCGCGCAACCCCTTGTAGCGGTTCTCCAGGTCGATCGCGAGGCCGACCGAATCGTCGACGCCGTAGCGGCACCACGTCGAGCCGACGCACGATTTCACGGTGCGCAGCGCCTTGCCGTACGCGTGGCCCGATTCGAAGCCGGCGGCGATCAGTTCTTCCCAGATCGAAGGCAGCTGCTCGACGCGCGCGCCGAACAGGTCGACGCGCTGGCCGCCGGTGATCTTCGTGTACAGGCCATACTTTTTCGCGACCTGGCCCACCGCGATCAGCCCTTCCGGCGTGACTTCGCCGCCCGGCATGCGCGGCACGACCGAGTATGTGCCGTCGCGCTGGATGTTCGCGAGGTAGTAGTCGTTCGAATCCTGCAGCCCCGCGTGCTCCTTCTTCAGCACGAATTCGTTGAAGCACGACGCGAGGATGCCCGCCACCGCCGGCTTGCACACGTCGCAGCCGAGGCCGTGGCCGTGCTTCGCGAGCAGTTCGTCGAAGGTCGTGATGCGCTCGACGCGGATCAGATGAAACAGCTCCTGGCGCGAATGCGGGAAGTGCTCGCACAAATGGTTGTTGACCGCGAGGCCCTGCTTCTTCATCTCGGCCTTCATGATCTGCGTGACGAGCGGCACGCAGCCGCCGCACGACGTGCCGGCGCCGGTGCACGTCTTCAGCGCGCCGAGGCTCGTCGCGCCGTCGGCGACCGCCGTGCAGATCTGCGACTTCGACACGTTGTTGCACGAGCAGATCTGCGCGGCCGCGGGCAGCGCCTCGACGCCGATCGCCGGCTTCGCGACGCCGTCCGACGACGGCAGGATCAGGAATTCCGGCGATTCCGGCAGCTCGATGCGGTTCAGCATCATCTGCAGCAGCGTGCCGTACTCGGCTGCATCGCCGACCATCACCGCGCCGTGCAGGAACTTGCCGCAGTCGGACACCACGAGCTTCTTGTAGACCTGGCGGCGCTCGTCCGCGTACTGGTAGGTGCGGCTGCCGGCCGTCGTGCCGTGCGCGTCGCCGATGCTCGCGACGTCCACGCCCATCAGCTTCAGCTTCGTGCTCATGTCGGCGCCGGCGAAGGCGGCCCCGGCCGCACTGTTCGCATCGCCGCAAAGCTGCTTCGCGACCACGCGCGCCATGTCGTAGCCGGGGGCGACGAGGCCGTACACCATCCCGTTCCAGGCCGCGCATTCGCCGATCGCGTAGATGTCGGCATCGCTCGTGCGGCATGCGTCGTCGATCGCGACGCCGCCGCGCGGGCCGATGTCCAGACCGCATGCGCGGGCCAGTTCGTCGCGTGCGCGGATGCCGGCCGAGAACACGATCATGTCGGCGTCGAGGTGCGAGCCGTCGGCGAACGCCATCCGGTGCGTGCCTGCCTCGCCATCGACGATTTCCAGCGTGTTCTTGCCCGTATGCACGGTCACGCCGAGCGCCTCGATCTTCGCGCGCAGCATCCGGCCGCCACCGTCGTCGACCTGCACGGCCATCAGCCGCGGCGCGAATTCGACGACGTGCGTGTCGAGCCCCATGTCGCGCAGCGCCTTCGCGCATTCGAGGCCGAGCAGGCCGCCGCCGACCACGACGCCCCTTTTCGCATGCGTGCCGCACGCCTGCATCGCTTCGAGATCCTCGATCGTCCGGTACACGAAGCAGCCGTCACGATCGCGCCCCGGCATCGGCGGCACGAACGGGCGCGAACCCGTCGCGAGCACCAGCTTGTCGTACGCGAGCGTTTCGCCGGATGCGAGCGTGACCGTATGCGCGGCGCGGTCGATCGACGCGACTTGCGCATTCAGGCGCAGGTCGAATTGCGGATGACGTTCGAAGAAGCCGGGTTCGACGAGCGACAGGTCGTCCGCCGACTTGCCCGCGAAGAATTCCGACAGGTGCACGCGGTCGTACGCCGGACGCGGTTCCTCGCCGAGCACCGTGACCTGCAGCGCGCCCGCGGCGCCCGCTTCCGCCGCGACGCATTCGAGGAGCTTGTGGCCGACCATGCCGTGGCCGATGACGATGAGTTTCATGGTGACGTTTCCTTCGGTCGATCAGTTCGCGACGCCGCTGGCAGCCAGCGCGCGGTCGCGCAGCTCGGCTTCGCGCGCCTTGTGCTCTTCACTGAAGCGCACGGCCATCGCGCACAGCGCGGTCGCGGTGACGGCCAGGCCGAGCAGGCTCAGCGTGTGCTGCACGTCGCCGACACCCTTCAGCAGGAAGCTGGCGGCCACCGCGCCGACGTTGCCGCCCGCGCCGACGATCCCCGCCACGCCGCCAAGTGCCTTGCGGTCGATGAACGGCACCAGCGCGTAGGTCGCGCCGCAGGCCATGTGCGTGAAGAGGCCGAACGCGAGCATCGCGACGAGCGCGATGCCGACGCTTTGCGCATGCGAGAACCAGATCAACCCGAGCCCTTCGCCGACGATCAGCGCGCACAGCAGCGTCGCGCGCACGTCGAGGCTGCGGCGCGCGGCGATCCTGTCGGACAGCCAGCCGCCGAGCGCACGCGCGAACAGCGCGAGCAGCCCGAACAGGCCGACCGCGAACCCGGCGTCCTTCAGCGACAGGCTGAAGTGATCGACGTAGTACAGCGCGGCGATGTTGTGGATGAACACCTCGACGCCGAAGCACGCGCCGTACGTGACGAACAGCATCCACACGCGATAGTTGCCGCAGGCCGCGAAGAAGCTCGCCCAGCCACCCTTCTTGCCGCTGTCGACCGTCACGCCCGCCTTGCGCAGCGCGATGATGTCGCCTTGCGGGCAATCCTGCGTGAAGCGCCAGTACGCCCAGGCCATCACGAGCATCGCGACGCCCGGTACGACCAGCGCGATGCGCCACGACGAATCCTCGCCGAAGCCGAGCATCAGGCCGGCGGCGACGAGCAGCGGCATCAGCGCCTGCGTCGCGCCTGCGCCGGCGTTACCCCAGCCGGCCGTCGTCGCGTTCGCGGTGCCGACCACGTTCGGCGCGAACATCACCGACGTGTGGTACTGCGTGATCACGAAGCCCGCGCCGATCGCGCCGATGCCGAGCCGGCAGATCAGGAACGACAGGTAATCGTGCGTGAACGACACCGCGAACACGGGGATCGCGCCGAGCAGCAGCAGGCCCACGTACACGCGGCGCGGGCCGAAGCGGTCGCACAGCGGGCCGACCAGCAGCCGTACGGCGATCGTCGCGGCCACCGCCGCGATGTTGATGTTGGCGACCTGTGCGGCCGTCAGGTGAAATTCGCGTGCGATCAGCGGCATCAGCGGCGCGCACGCGAACCACGCGAAGAAACACACGAAGAACGCCATCCACGTCAGGTGGAACGCGCGCATCGGCGCGGTACGGAAGCTGAAGAGATTGATACGGGTAGCTTTGTCGGTCATGTCATCCGCCAAACGAAAAACGGCGTCCTGCGCACCCGGTCTCGTCGAGACCCGATGCGTAGGACGCCGTTGCCCATGAGGCCCGTTGCCGGGCGCGTCGGTAATCGGTACTGCCGGACGAATCGCCATTGATCCGCCCGAACCTCCCAACGCAAACGCCGTGCCATGTCGTCGCGAATCGGGCCCACATCCCCGCCACGCAAGGCGCGTCGGGCGTCATGCGACGCGCGGCGCCACGTCACCCACGATGCGTCGTGAGGCAGCGAGGCACAGATGTGGTGCGATGCAGCACTGTCGTCGTGCGACATCGCGGTGCCTGCTGACGGGGCACGATGCACGTCGATGCGGCATTGCGGCTGCCCGCGCGCGGCGGCTGCCTTCACGCTCGGGGCCATCGCGCGGCGCAATGCGCACCGTTACCGCCGCCCCCCGCGCGACGCGTCATGCCGGTTGGCCCGGATATTGCTGAATCCGCCGCATGACACCGGCAACGGCGCCGGTGGGCAGTCCCCACAACCCATGCCCGTCATTCAGGCGGGCCGATCAGGACAACGGCGTCCTTCCGTGCGCGGCACGGCCGGATGCCGGTGCGTTTCGACCGCCCGTCGCCGCCGCGCAAGACAATGCGCTATCGACCGCCCCATGCAGGCGGCACTGGAACACGACATGACGACAGGCAAAGTCACGCTGCTGGGCGCCGGCCCCGGCGATCCCGATCTCCTCACGCTGAAGGCCGTGAAGGCGCTGGCCGCCGCCGACGTGCTGCTGCTCGACGATCTCGTCGCGCCCGGCATCGTCGAACTCGCGCCGCAGGCACGCGTGATCCGCGTCGGCAAGCGCGGCGGCTGCCGCTCCACGCCGCAGGCATTCATCGAGAAGCTGATGCGCCGCTACGCGCTGCGCGGCGCCCACGTGGTGCGCGTGAAAGGCGGCGATGCGCTGCTGTTCGGGCGCGCCGGCGAAGAACTCGCGACGCTGCGCGCCGCCGCGATTCCGGTCGAGATCGTCAACGGCATCTCGTCGGGCTTCGCGGCCGCCGCGAGCCTCGGCATCTCGCTCACGCACCGCGCGCATTGCCACGGCGTCACGTTCGTCACCGCGCACCGTCAGGACCACGGCGAACCCGACTGGGCGCGTCTCGCGGCGACCGGCACCACGCTCGCGATCTACATGGGCATGAGTCGCGTCGACGGCATTGCCGCCGGCCTGCTCGCCGTGCTGCCGCCCTCGACGCCGGCCGCGGCCGTGCAATGGGCCGGCACGCCCGACGAACGCCGCTGGACCGGCACGCTCGGCGGTCTCGCGCGCGGCATCGACGCAGCGCGGCTCGGCAGCCCGGCCGTGATCCTCGTCGGCGGCGCGATCGGCGAAGCAGCCGTGCAGCACGTGCCGGACGCGGGCGCCGCGATCGAGACGGCCTTGTCCCGGGCCGCGTAGCATGCGCGACGCCACGCGGCACCGGCCGCCCCCCTATCATGAAGACGGCGGCACCGGCCGCCGGGCCGCCGTGCGCGGCACCGACACGATGTCCGCACGGGGCCGCCGCCCCCGATCCGCCCCTCGCGCCACGCTTTCGCCGCCGCCGTTCACGTCATGAGTACGTCTGCTTCTTCCCCCCGCCTGCGCGTGCTGCTCGTCACCGACACCGACAAGCCGATCGGCGAGCTCGGCGACGCGCTCGCGCACCTCGGCTACGAGATGCTGAACGACGTCGCGACGCCCGCGCGCCTGCCGGCCGCCGTCGAGGAGCAACATCCCGACGTCGTGATCATCGATACCGATTCGCCGTCGCGCGACACGCTCGAGCAGCTTGCCGTGATGCACGCCACCGCGCCGCGCCCCGTGCTGATGTTCAGCCATGACGCCAACCAGTCGCTGATCCGCGCGGCGGTCGGCGCGGGCGTCAGCGCGTATCTCGTCGAAGGGCTGTCGGCCGAGCGCCTCGCGCCGATTCTCGAAGTCGCGCTTGCCCGCTTCTCGCACGACGACGCGCTGCGCCGCCGGCTGGCCGACGTCGAGCGCGAGCTCGCGGAGCGCAAGCTGATCGACCGCGCGAAGCGCCTGCTGATGGATGAGCGCAAGCTGTCCGAACACGACGCCTACGCGGCGCTGCGCAAGCGCGCGATGGACCAGGGCCTGCGCATCGTCGACGTCGCGCGGCAACTGCTCGACGCGTCACCCCAGTCATGAATGCCATGGATACCTCCTCTCCCGCCGCGCCGGAACGCGCACATCTTCGCCTCGGGTTCGTCGCGCTCAGCGACGCGGCCCCGCTGATCGTCGCGCAGCGCCTGAACCTCGGCGAACGGCACGGCCTCACGCTCGAGCTCAGCCGCCAGCCGTCGTGGGCCACCGTGCGCGACAAGCTGCTGAGCGGCGAGCTCGACGCCGCGCATGCGCTGTACGGGCTCGTCTGCGGATTGCAGCTCGGGATCGGCGGCCCGCAGGCCGACATGGCCGCGCTGATGGTGCTGAACCGCAACGGCCAGGCGATCTCGTTGTCGCGCGGCCTCGCCGACGCGTATCGCGCCAGCGGCAGCGTGCGCGACGCGTTCGCGACGCTCGGCCGCAAGCCGCTCCTTGCCCAGACGTTCCCGACCGGCACGCACGCGATGTGGCTGAACCACTGGCTCGCGTCGCACGACGTCGATCCGCTGCACGACGTGCGCAGCGTCGTGATCCCGCCGCCGGAGATGGTGGCCGCGCTCGCCGGCGGCGAGCTCGACGGTTTCTGCGCCGGCGAGCCGTGGCATGCGGTGGCCGAGGCCTGCGGCGCGGGGCGGACCGTTGCCGTCACGAGCGAGATCTGGCCCGATCATCCGGAGAAGGTGCTCGCGGCCCGGCGCGATTTCGTCGCGCTGTATCCGGCCACGGCCCGCGCGCTGATCCGCACGCTCGTCGATGCCTGCGCCTGGCTCGACAGTGCCGCGCACCGTCGCGAGGCGGCCGACTGGCTCGCGTCGCCCGATGCGCTCGGCGTGCCGGCCCGGCTGATCGCGCCGCGCCTGCTCGGCGACTACGGCTCAGGCCCGTTCGCCGTGCCGCCGCTGCCGATCCGCTTCCACGACGGCGGCGCCGTGAACCGCCCCGATCCGCGCGAAGGCGAGTGGTTCCTGTCCCAATACCGGCGCTGGGGCATGCTCGACGGCGCGCACGACGACGCGGGGATCGCCCGGGCGATCGCGCAAACCGCGTTGTATGATGCTGCCGTCGCCGAAAGCGGCGCACCGGGCCTGTCGCAGGCGTGATGCGCGCCGCATGATGCAGGCGGCGCGCGCTCCCGCGCCACGCCTGTCCGGGCCGCCTGCCGGCGCCCGGCACGCGGCCCCGGGTGACGCCGCATGACCACTCCGTCCCCCGATCCGATTCGATGCCAAAACCCACGCGCGCGCCGCTCGACGTGCTGCTCACCGAAATCCGCGCGTGCCGTGCCTGCGAAGCCGACCTGCCGCTCGGCCCGCGCCCCGTCGTGCGCGCCCATCGCGACGCGCGCATCCTGATCGTCGGGCAGGCGCCGGGGGCACGCGTCCATGCAAGCGGCATCCCGTGGGACGACGCGAGCGGCCAGCGGCTGCGCGGCTGGCTCGACGTCGATGCCGACACGTTCTACGACGAGACGCGCTTCGCGATCGTGCCGATGGGCTTCTGCTACCCGGGCCGCGGCACAAGCGGCGACAACCCGCCGCGCCCCGAATGCGCGCCGCTGTGGATCGACCGATTGCTCGCCGAGTTGCCGTCGATCCGGCTCACGCTGCTGATCGGCCAGTACGCGCAGCGCCATTTCCTGCGCGAGTCGCGCAAGGCCACGCTGACCGACACCGTGCACGCGTGGCGCGACTATGGCCCCGACGTGTTGCCGCTGCCGCATCCGTCGCCGCGCAACCAGGCGTGGTTCAAGCACCACCCGTGGTTCGACTCCGAGGTCGTGCCCGAACTGCGGCGCCGAATCGCGCCGCTGGTCGCCCGATAAACGCACACCGCTGCCATGTCGCGACGCGTCGCGACATCCCCGTTATCCGTATCGAATCAAGCATGAACGACACCCCCACCGACCTCGACTTTGCCTGCAACGGCTGCGGCGGGTGCTGCCGCGACCTGCGCATTCCGCTGACGATCGACGAGGCCACCGATTGGCTGCAGCGCGGCGGCCACGTGGAGTTGCTGTGCGACGCGATGCCGTGGCTCGTCGAGCCCGAGCCCGACAACGCGTTCGCCGCGTACAAGCGCGTGCGCTCGAGCGCCGCGCTCAGCGGCTCGCTGCCCGTCCGCATCACGGTCATGCTCACCGCGACCCATGCCGGGCCATGCCCGAACCTCGGCGATGACATGCGCTGCGC
Organism: Burkholderia sp. AU31652; assembly: GCF_002223155.1. Classification (NCBI taxonomy): domain Bacteria; kingdom Pseudomonadati; phylum Pseudomonadota; class Betaproteobacteria; order Burkholderiales; family Burkholderiaceae; genus Burkholderia; species Burkholderia sp. AU31652. The sequence goes on from NZ_NKFG01000005.1 coordinate 1,920,794, forward strand.
GATCTACGACGCGCGGCCGCTCGTGTGCCGGATCTATCCGGCCGAAGTGAATCCGTTCGTGCCGCTGGTGCCGGACGGCAAGCAATGCACGCCCGACGCGTGGCAGCAGGCGCCGTTCGTCCGCGGCGGCACGATCGTCGACGCGGCCACCCGCGAGAACATCGCGCGCTCGCGTGCGGCGAGCGAAGCCGAGACGCCGCTGCGGGCGCGGTTGTGCGCGATGCTGGGGATCGATACGGCGGCGGTGGCCAACGAAGGGTTCGCGGTCCATGCGCCGCCGGCTGCCGCGCTGCTCGCCGCGCTGACGGCTTTGACGGCGCAGCGCGCAGCGGAGTCGGCCCCGGCCAGCGCCGACGCCGCCATCGCCTGGACGCTGGTGTCGAACCGTACGTCGACGCTGGATGCGCTCGTGTCGGTCGGCGCGGCAGCTCAGCGTGCCGGTAGCGCCAACCCGCATGCCAGTTATCTCGGCTTCCATCCGGACGAGTGATCGCCGCGCGGCACGCCGCGAGCGACACCGGGCGAAGCCGTGCGGCCGCACGGATCGCCGCCGCGCCCGGTTCGCTGTACCATCGCGGCTCAACCGCGTCACGAACAGCAGAATCCTTCATGCCCTCCACCGCCCCGCCGCGCCTGTACGGGATGCCCGAACGCAGCGACCGGCTCGACTTCTACATCCGCGACCAGGCGTCGCGCCAGGCGATCACCGAGCCGCACCGGCACGCGTATTTCCAGATCCAGTTCAATCTCGGCGGCGACACCGAGCAGCGAATCGGCGGCGTCACGCGGCCGTTTCCGCGCGGCGCGCTCGCGTTCGTGCTGCCGCACCGCGAGCACCTGATCCCGCATCCGGAAGGCGCGCACTTCATCGTGATCAACTTCAGCCAGGCGTTCCTGCGCGCCGATCTCGACGTCGACCCGCTCGATCTCGAGGACGTGCCCGCGCACCGCTTTCCCGAGCTGACGCCGTTCCGCTTCCAGGAACACCTCGACTTCATCCTGACCGGCGACACCTACGACGAAGCGCGCCGCCTCGCGCTGTGCATGCTCGACACCGATCGCGTGCGCACGTTCGGCTCGACCACGCTGCTGCGCGGCTACCTGCTGCAGCTGATCGGGCTCGTCTGCACGCAGTACGCGGGTGCGCTCGACAAGCTCGCGCAGCGCGGCGCCCAGCGCGCGGGCCGGCGCGACGCGCTCGCGCGCGTGCTGCGCCACGTGCGCGCCAACCTGACCCGCGAGGACCTGACGCTCGCCGCGACCGCCGAGGCCGCGTTCCTGTCGCCCAACTACCTCGCGCACCTGGTCCGCAAGGAAACCGGCAGCACCTTCACCGATCTCGTGACCGAGCGCCGGATCGCGCTCGCGCAGTCGCTGCTGGCCCATACCAGCCGGCGCATCGCCGATATCGCACGCTCGGTCGGCTTCCGCGACGAAGGGTATTTCGCGCGGCGCTTCCGTGCGCGGGTCGGCGTGTCGCCGAAGGCGTACCGCGACGCGAACGCCGCGCCGCCGGACGGCGACGACGCACCGGCGGCGGCCGACGCGTAGTTTTGTCCCGGTAAAACGCAGTTGCGTCGCATCCGGCCGCACGGGCGTCGGGTATCGTTTCACGCATGCCGGCCCGTGCGCCGCACGGGCACCGCATCCGTCTTCCCACTGAACGAGGCCATCCGATGTCCGCTTATGTCATCGACGCTGCCGAGCGTCCTTCCGTCGAAGTCGACCAGTCGTCCGCGCGCTTTCCGGTGCGCCGCGTGTTCTGCGTCGGCCGCAACTACGCCGACCACGCGCGCGAAATGGGTGCCGATCCCGACCGCGAACCGCCGTTCTTCTTCACGAAGCCGGCCGACGCGATCGTCCCGGCCAGCGGCACCGTCGCCTATCCGCCGCTGACGAACGACCTTCATCACGAAATCGAGCTGGTCGTCGCGATCGGCAAGGACGGCCGGTCGATCGACCCGGCCGACGCACTGTCGCACGTGTGGGGCTATGGTGTCGGCGTCGACCTCACGCGCCGCGACCTGCAGGCCGAAGCGAAGAAGCTGAGCCGTCCGTGGGACTGGGCGAAGGGCTTCGACGCATCGGGCCCCGTGACTCCGCTGCGCGCAGCAGCCGCCACCGGCCACCCGGCGACGGGCCGCATCTGGCTCGCGGTCAACGGCGACACGCGCCAGCAAGGCGATCTGGCCGACATGATCTGGGCCGTGCCCGACGTCATCGCGTATGTGTCGCGCTCGGTCGAGCTGAAGGCCGGCGACCTGATCTTCACCGGCACGCCGGCGGGTGTCGGCGCGCTGCAGCCGGGCGATCGCGTCACGGGCGGCGTCGACGGCGTCGCGACGTTCGAATTCGTCGTGGGCGCGAAGCCGTAAACCATAAGCCGACACGCAGCACGCACGGCGGCCGTCTGCGCGGGGCCGCCGTGCGCTATCCCGCTTTCGGTCGGTCGTAGCGGCGCAGGAATGCGTCGGCGACGGCCGGCGGATTCAGCGCCTTCGCCGATTCGTTTTCCAGCGCCTCGGCCGCGTCGTCGTCGCTGATCGACACGAACAGCGTGATCGCCGCCCGGTCGTTGCCCGTGCCGAACAGGCCTTCTCGGTCGAGCAGCCGCAACGCCGCGATCATGTCGGCGTGCAGTTGCCGCGAAAATTCCGGGAATCTCGAGCGGATGAACTGCGGGCTCAGCACGTCATCGGCGAGCTTGCCGCAGATCGCATTGAACGGCGACGCTTCCGCCGCCGCGTACGCCCATTCGGAGAAACCCCACGCATACCACGGGTCGTCGTCCGGGACGGCCTGCTGCTCGCGGATCCGGCGCAGCCCCTCGACCGAATTGGCCGCCGGCACCACCGTCATCGCGCCGCTGTCGGTATACAGCGCGAATGCGTAGAAATGCTCGTCCGGGTGCAGCGCCCGCAGCGCCCTGAATGTCGCTCTCGCGGCGTCGGCAATGTCTCGCTGGAAATCAGAAAAGTCGCTCATCGCATCCTCGTCCAGTCGCCCTTCCCGCGTCGGAGCATGCTCGGCGCGCGGCGGGTTCGTCGTCTCCCGATAATCGATCGATTGTCCGCCAATCGTTCACGGCACGGTAGCGGTGCCAGCCCCCATGTCCGATGCCGCGTGTCTTCGTTCACCGCCCCGCGTCGCGCGCATCGAACACCCGCACGCAGACGGCCGCCGCCAGGGCGATCGCGGCCGACAGCAGCATCATCGCGAGCGGCGCATAGCCCGCGTTGCCGGCTGTCAGCACCGCCCCCGTCAGCGACGAAAGCGCGGCCCCGCCAGCGATCGTCATCGCGCCGGCCAGCCCCGACGCACTCCCCGCCAGTTCCGGGCGCACCGACACTGCGCCTGCATGCGCGCCGGGATTCGTCAGCCCGTTGCCGATGCCGACCAGCACGCACGGCCCGAACCACGCGATCGCCTGCGTCGCGCCACCGAACCTTAGCGCGAGCCCGATCAACGGCCCCGCGCACGCGACCACCCGCCCGCACAGGATCGTCGTGGCCAGCGCGTAGCGGCGCGCGTAACGCGCGGCCAGGAAGCTGCCGCACACGAAGCCGGCCGTGATGGTCCCCATGTAGAAGCCGATCTCCGCCGGCGCGATGCCGAACACCGTTTGCGCGGCGAGCGGCGCACCGGCCAGGAACGCGTAGAACGCGCCGGTCGAAAACGCCATGCAAAGCCCGTAGGCCCAGAAACGGCGCGCGCGGAGCAGCGCCGGATACGCACGAAGCTGCTGCCCGAGGCTCGACGACCGGTTCGCATGGGTTTCGACGAGGTCGAACGCACACCAGACGGACAGCACGATGCCCACCGCGCCGAGCAGCCAGAAGCTCGCGCGCCAGCCCAACGCCTGGTCGAGCGCGCCGCCGAGCGTGGGGCCGAGCATCGGCGCGAACGCGGCCGCCATCGCCGCATAGCCGATCCGGCTCGCGGCGCGCGCACCGCCGCCGGTGTCCCGGATCGTCGCCATCGACACCGGATAGACCGACGTGATCGCCGCCTGCATCAGCCTGCATGCCAGAAACGCCCGAATATCGGTCGCCATCGCGCAGCCGAGCGAGCCGAGCGCGAACACGCCGACGCTCGCCAGTACGACCGGCCGCCGCCCGAACCGGTCCGACAGCGGCCCCATCACGAATTCGAGCAACGCGGCCACCGCCGCGTAACCGCCGAGCGACAGCGCGACGAGCGCATAGTCGGCGCGCAGGTCGCGTGCGATGGCCGGCAGCGACGGCAGGAACAGGCTCAGCGGCAGCACCGAGCACGCACACAGCAGGATCAGCGTCGCGAGTCTCGGCGACGCCCGTTCGGAAGCGATCGGCAGGTTCGATTGCAAGCGGATGCCCTCCGCGCACGTGCCGCACGGCCGTGCGCAATGCAAAAAAAAGCCCCCGAACGAGTCGGGGGCGCATGGGTGCCGGCGCGGTGCCGCTACCGGACCCTGCGCCTGGGTACTACTACGATGATGAATGCTGCGTTCATGCCGGATGGCTCCTGAATGCGTCGCTGACTGCGTGCGAGATGGGACGATGGTAGGCGGACGATGCCGAGCGCGTCAACGCCCTAACGCGCACGCACCGACACGAATTTCCGGGCGTTGTTGCGCTGGATCAGCACCGCGATCACGCTGCCGTTCGCTTCGAGCGTCGGTATGTCATCGGGCGTCTCGAGCAGCGTGTCGTTGAGCTCCAGCACGACATCGCCCGGTTGAATACCGGCCTTGGCTGCCGGGCCGTGCACCGCGTCCACCATCATCCCGACGGCGAGCCCCGTCGAGCGGCGCTCGTTGTCGCTGAGCGCATGCATCGTCAGCCCGAGGCGGTCGCCGCCGTCGGCAGCCGCTGCTCCCGCCGCCGGTCGTGCAGCCGCCTTCGGCGCGGCCATGGCGACAGCAGGGCCGGCGGTGCCGGCGGCCTCGTCGGCGCCCGTGATCGTCAGCATCACCGGCGCGCGGTTGCGGATCAGCCGCAGCGGCGCCTTCTGGCCCGGCGGCAGCGCGGCGGCCAGGTCGTTCAGCTCGGCCGAACGGCCGATCGTCTTGTCGCCCAGCTTCACGATCACGTCGCCGGGCTTCACGCCGGCCGCGGCGGCCGGCGAGCCGGGCGCGACGCCGTTGACGAGCGCGCCCGCCGGCCGCGGCAGCCCGAACGCCGCGGCCAGCCCGATGCCGACATCCTGCACGTCGACGCCGATCGCATTGCCGGACGACGACTCGCCCGGCGCCTGGACCTGCTGCGCTTGCGCCTGCATCTGCTTCTGCAGTTGCGCACGCACCTTTGCGGCAAACGCGATCGGGATCGCGAACGTCGTGCTCGCGTAGCGGTCGGTGCCCGTGTAGACCTGCACTGCGATGCCGATCACGTCGCCGGCCCGATTGAAGACGGGGCCACCGGAGTTGTCGGGGTTCGGCGCGATGTCGGTTTCGAAGAACGGAAACGCGCTGCCGTCCGGCAGCCGGTGCGACGTCGCGCTGACGATGCCGGCCGTAACCGTGTTGCCCGATCCGTCCGGCGCGCCGATCGTCATCACCGGCTCGCCCGCGCGGACCTTCGACGAATCGCCGACGCGCACGAACGGCAGCTTCGTTGCGTTGACACGCAGCACGGCGACATCGCTTTGCGGATCGACGGCCAGCACGGTCGCCTTGAATTCGCGGCGGTCGGTGAGCCGCACCGTCACGTCGGTCGCATCGTCGACCACGTGGGCGGACGTGAGGATCACGCCGTCGGCGCTGACGATGAAACCCGAGCCGCTGCCCGATACCGCGCGCGGCGCGGTGTCGGGTGCCGGCGCCTGCTGGCCTGGCGCCTGCGGGCCCTGCGCGGGCGGCGGTGCGTCACGCCGGAAGAACGCCGCGAGCGGATCGTCGGGATCGAGGGTCGTGAACGACGGGCCGCTCGCCTGCTGGTCGGGTGCGGCGGTCATGACGGTCACGACGGCCGGGCCGTAGCGGTCGACGATCGCCGGAAAATCGACCGGCATCGCGTAAGGCGCGACAGCCGGCCGTTGCTTCATCGGATGCGGCGTGACGGGCGGCGAGAGGGTTCCGGCAAGGACGGCCGGCGGGGCCGGCAAACAGCCGGCAAACACGCCCCCGATCAACGCGGTGCGAAGCACGGCGCGAGCAAGCGTCTGGCGAACCACGGTGCACCTCCCCCGGGAGTCACGGCGCCGACATGCGCGAGACGCGCAGGCGCTCGACAAGGCCCGGTACACCCATCCATTTATAGTCCACGCGGCCTGTTCGACCATACGAATCGAAACCCGAATGCCGGGCGGCGCGGCAAGCGCGGAGCCGCGACGGTGGCCGTTTCGAACAAAGTGTGCGGTTCGTCAATCCGCACAAGTCCGATTGTCATCCGTCGCACCAGCGCACGCGGCTTCCGTAGCGAAGGCAGCCAGACGAACGACGGTCATCACCGATCCAGTTCGTCCATTCATGACTCGATTCTCCCGTCGGGATCCCAAAGCGAAATCGAAATCGATACAGACGCGGAAATCACCGGCGACGGGTGCCGTATCCCGCGCGCCCGGCCGCCCCCACATCACTCCCCACCCACCCGCTCCGCGATCGCCGACAACATCCGCAACATCGGCTCGAACGCGTCGGCCGACGTATTGCCGAAACCGAGCACGAGCCCGTTACCCGCCGATCCCGCATCGATCGAAAAACCCGACAGCGGAAACGGCCCGATGCCGTGCGCACGCGCCGCGTCGACGATCGCGCGATCGCGGTAGCGCGCCGGCAGCCGCAGCGCGAGATGCAGCCCGCACGGGCCGCCCTCGATCTGATGCGGCACGCTCAGGTTGCCGTCGAGCGCGGCGAGCAGCAACCGCCGCCGGTCGCGGTACAGCCGGCGCATGCGGCCGAGATGGCGGCCGTACTCGCCCGTCTCGATGAAATCGGCCAGCGCGAGCTGCACGTGGCGCGTCCCGCCGCGCAGCATCTCCGGCAGGACCGGCCGCACCGCCGCCAGCAGCGCGTCGGGCAGCACGAGAAAACCGATCCGCAGCGCCGGAAACATCGTCTTGCTGAACGAGCCGAGATAGACGACGGGCGAATCGGGCGCGAGCCCGTGCATCGCGCCGATCGGCTCACCGGTGTGACGGAATTCGCTGTCGTAGTCGTCCTCGATGATCCACGCGCGATGCCGGCGCGCTGCATCGATCAGCGCGAGCCGGCGCGAGATCGACAGCACGGCGCCGGTCGGGAACTGGTTCGACGGCGTCGTGTAGACGAGGCGCGGCGTCCGCTCGCGCCAGTCGTCCTCGTCGGTGCGCAGCCCTTCCGCGTCGACCGGCATCGGCACGACGTCGAGGTCGGCCGCCTGCATCGCGGTGCGCGCGCCGCGATAGCCGGGCTCCTCGACCCACACCGTATCGCCCGGGTTCGTCAGCAACTGCGCGCACAGCGCGATCGCGCCCTGTGCGCCTTCCGTGATCACGATCTGCTCGGGATCGCAGCGCACGCCGCGCGTCACGGCCAGGTGGCGCGCGATCGATTCGCGCAGCGCGGGCTCGCCGAGCGGGTCGCCATAGCCGAGCAGGTCGCGGCCGGCGCGGCGCAGCGCGCGGTCGATCGCGTGGCGCCATGCGTCCGCCGGGAAATGCGTCAGCGCGGGCACGCCCGGCCGGAAGCCCTCCGATTCGCCGGCGCCGATGCGGCTCGGGCGAATCCGGCCGAGCCGCTGCGCGACGGCCGGCGGCGCGGCACGCCGGCGCGGCGGCGCCGGCCGTGACAACCCGACCACGCGCGTACCGCGGCGGTCCGACTGCAGGAAGCCTTCGGCGACGAGCTGCTCGTAGACGGCCGCCGTGGTGTTGCGCGACACGCCGAGCGTCTCGGCCAGCGCGCGCGTGCCGGGCAGCCGCGTGCCGGCCGGCATCGCACCGCCGAGAATCGCGTCGCGCACGCGGCGCAGCAACTGGCGCTGCAGCGAAGGCGCGCCCGGCGTGCGCGCCAGCGGCGCGTCGAGCGGCAGCAACGGCGCGTCGCCGGAAGGAAGGACAGTCGTCATCGGAACATCGCAGCGTGAAAATGTCGGAACGTGGCGCACGGCTAGTGGCGCACGGCTGGTGAAGGACGGCTCGCGATTCGCGCCCCATCAATCGTGGCACCATAAATTTGCCGATCTCTGGCGCTTCTCATGGTACCTCGCCGCGACTACGATCGTCTGCATGCCGGCATGTCGCCGGCCGCCAACCGAAGCGAGATCGACCTTGTCCACGCTCACCAACGCTTTCCAGCAACCCATCGGCCACCCCGTTCCCGACTGGTCCGCGCGCCCGCGCCCGGAGCGCATCGTGCTCGAAGGCCGCTACTGCCGGCTCGAACCGCTCGACGCCGAGCGCCACGCGGCCGACCTGCACGCCGCCTACTCGCAGGCGCCGGACGGCAGCGACTGGACCTATCTCGCACACGGCCCGTACGCCGACGAAGCGAGCTACCGCGAGTACGCGCGTACCGCGCAGGCGAGCCCGGATCCGCTGCACTACACGGTGATCGACCGCGCCACCGGCCGCGCGGTCGGCACGCTCGCGCTGATGCGCATCGATCCGGCCAACGGCGTGATCGAGGTCGGCTCCGTCACGTTCTCGCCGCTGCTCAAGCGCACGCCCGTTTCGACCGAAGCGCAGTTCCTGCTGATGAAGTACGCGTTCGACACGCTCGGCTACCGGCGTTACGAATGGAAGTGCGACGACCTGAACCTCCCGTCGCGCAAGGCCGCCGCCCGGCTCGGCTTCCGCTACGAAGGCACGTTCCGGCAGGCGATCATCTACCGCGGCCGCAATCGCGACACCGCGTGGTTCTCGATCATCGACGGCGAATGGCCGGATGTGCGCGCCGCATTCGACGCGTGGCTCGCCCCGGAAAACTTCGACGCGCAGGGCGAGCAGCGCCGGTCGCTCACCGCGATCCGCCACGCGCAGGCAAGCGCGCGCGACGCGGCCAGCCGCGCGAACGACGCAACGCGCGTCACGGTGCGCCCGCTCGTCGCCGCCGACGAAGCCGCGTGGCGCCCGCTGTGGCAGGGTTATCAGAAGTTCTACGACACCGCGCTGAGCGACGCGGTGTTCGCAACGACGTGGGCCCGCCTGATGGATCCGGCCGAGCCGATGTTCGTGCTCGGCGCATTCGACGCCTCGGGGGCGCTGGTCGGGATCGTGCATGCGATCTACCACCGCTCGTGCTGGACCGAAGGGCCGTACTGCTACCTGCAGGACCTGTACACCGCACCCGACGCACGCGGGCAAGGCGCAGGCGGCGCGCTGATCGAGGCCGTGTACGAACATGCCCGCGAAGCCGGCGCGAGCCGTGTGTACTGGCTCACCCACGAAACCAACACGACGGCACGCGCGCTGTACGACAAGCTCGCGAACAACGCCGGCTTCATCCAGTACCGGCACGAAGTGAAGAAGTAACGCGGCGTCGCAGCCGGCCGGCGTTCAACGGGAAACGTCGGCCGGCTCGCGCGCGTCGTCGCCCTCCGGGGCGGCGTCACCTGCCAGGCCGGCCGCACCCGGCACCGCCGCCGGGCAGATCATCTCGTCGCCGTTGGCCGGCACGGGCCGCCGCACCGGCCGGAACACCGGCTCGCCCGGCTCGATCGGTTGCCCCGAGATCGCGCAGCGGCCCGGCTGCAACGCGACGCGCAAGCGCCAGCGCTGCTCGCCGTAATGGCACCGGCCGCTCTCGACCCAGCGGATCAGCAACGCGTGGTCGTCGGCCTCCAGCACCGTGACGAACAGTTGCGGGCGCAACGGCGAGACGGCCGCCGCGGCGTGGTCGGGACCCGGCGCCCGGCCGATCGTCCCGAGCGGATGCGCGACGCCGCCACGTGGCGGCATCGCATCGTCTTCGACCCATGCCGGCGCATCGCACGGCGGGTCTGCTTCGCAAATCAGGCTTTCCATGGTGTTGAGCATGCTTGACGGATTTCCGTGCAGGTTGAACGGCGCCGCGCTCAGCGCCGGCCCGTTGGTTCGCGCAGCAGCGACAGGCCGATCGCCGCGCCGGTGACCGCGGCCGCGAGCATCAGCCCGATGCCGCCCGACCAGCCGAATGCGCCGACGATCGAGCCGATCGCGAGCGGCCCGATCACCTGCCCGAGATAGTTGCCCTGCACGACCCAGCCGATGCTGAGCGGCGCCAGCGACGGCGTCGGCGCGGAGCCCGGCGCACACGCGAGGATCGTCGCGGGCAGCATCCCCGCGATCGCCGAAAACGCAAAACCCAGCGCCACCGCGAGCGGCGCCGGCGTGGCCGCGCTGAAGAGCCCCGCGCCGGCCGCGCCGATCGCGACCGACGTCGCGGCCATCACGATCCCGGGCCGTGCGCCGCGCGACAACAGCCAGCCGGCCGTCAGGTTGCCGATCACGCACGCGACGACGATCGCCGCGCTGATCAACCCCGCGGCGCCGACCGCGACGCCGAGGCGCTGCATCAGGAACACCGGCAGGAACGTCATCGCCGCGAAGAACTGCACGTTGTAGGTGGCGAACCCCAGCGCCAGCAGCGTGGTCGAGCGCGACGCGAGTACGTCGCGCAGCGCGGGCCCGACGCGCGGGGCGCCGGCCTGCCGCGACGGCGCATCCGCCGACGTCGTGACGGGCACCGCAGCCGCCGCGACGAGCGTCAGCGCCGCGGCCGCGAGCCAGCCGTTGCGCCAGCCGCCGAGCAGCGGCCCGACCAGCATCGACAGCGCCATGCCGACCGGCATGAACGTGCTCCACAGGCCAAATACGAGATTGCGCCGCTCGGGCGGCGTCACGCGATTCAGCACGGCCGGCGCGGCAACCACCACGATCACGAAACCGAGCCCTTCGACGAAACGCGTGGCCAGCAACAGCGTGAAGCTGCCGGCCCATGCGCCGGCGACACTCGACAGGCCGAGGATCACGAGGCCCGCGATCAGCAGCAGCCGGTCGCCCCGGCGTCGCACCAGCAGGCCGGCTGCCATGCCGCCGAACACGCCGACGAACGGAAACACCGACATGATCCCGCTCAGCGACGCGAGCGAGCCGCCGAATTCGTGCTGGAGCGACGGCAACGCGATCGTCGCCTTGCCGACGTGCAGCGCCGACACGATGCTCGCCAGCACGACGTTCGCGACGGCGGCCCGGTAGCTGCGCGACGGCAGCGTGGCGGCATCGGCCGCGACAGGCGATTCGGTCATCTCCCCCTCCGTTGAAACGGCTGCGTGCAACGGGATGCGTCACGCGTCCGCGATCGGGCTGGCGCACATGATACAAATTGAAGTTAACTTCAAGTAAAGGGGTAATGTGCGCAACGATCCGTTCCGCCGATCGCGGCAATGGATCGGCGTGGCAACGTGCGTCTCGCGATTCGTCTCATTGCGCTGAGACGAACGTCCCAGCGTCTCACCCGGCCGGAGTTTTTGCTTCCGCAGCAAATTTCACCCCTGCTTCCGTCAAATCATTCCCTGTCAACGAGCCGGTAAATGGTGCATCGCATCGTTCCCATCCCGTCCGGCGCCCCCACTCGAGCTGGCCCCGTTCCTGCATACCGGTCGTTCGCGCACTCGCGCGACGGGCGCACCGGCAGCCACGCCTCGCGCCCGACGACAACCTGATGGAGACAGCAACGTGAGTACACCGGCAACGACCACCGCCCCGAGCATGAAAGCCGCCGTCTGGCACGGCCGACACGACATCCGCGTCGAACAGGTTCCCGTTCCCGAGCGCCCGCCGGCAGGCTGGGTGACGATTCGCGTGCATTGGTGCGGGATCTGCGGCTCCGACCTGCACGAATACGTCGCGGGCCCGGTCTTCATCCCGGTCGACGCGCCGCATCCGCTGACGGGCCTGAAGGGCCAGTGCATCCTCGGCCACGAGTTCAGCGGCGAGATCGCCGAACTCGGTGCGGGCGTGACGGGCTACGCGGTCGGCGACCGCGTGACGGCCGACGCCTGCCAGCATTGCGGCACCTGCTGGTATTGCAAGCATGGGCTGTACAACATCTGCGAGAACCTCGCGTTCACCGGGCTGATGAACAACGGCGCATTCGCCGAATACGTGAACGTGCCGGCCGAGTTGCTGTACAAGCTGCCCGACGACTTCCCGACCGAGGCCGGCGCGCTGATCGAACCGCTCGCGGTCGGGCTGCATGCGGTGAAGAAGGCCGGCAACATCGTCGGGCAGACCGTCGTCGTGGTCGGCGCGGGCACGATCGGCCTGTGCACGATCATGTGCGCGAAGGCCGCGGGCGCCGGGCGCGTGATCGCGCTGGAAATGTCGGCCGCGCGCAAGCAGAAGGCGCTGGAGGTCGGCGCGAGCGTGGTCATCGATCCGAAGACGTCCGACGCGATCACGGAAGTCAAGGCGCTGACCGGCGGCTACGGCGCCGACGTGTCGTTCGAGTGCATCGGCCACACCACCACCGCGAAGCTCGCGATCGACGTGATCCGCAAGGCCGGCAAGTCGGTGATGGTCGGCATCTTCGAGGAGCCGGCGCCGTTCAACTTCTTCGACATCGTGTCGACCGAGAAGGAAGTGATCGGCTCGCTCGCGTACAACGGCGAATTCGCGGACGTGATCCGCTTCATCGCGGACGGCCGCATCGACGTGCAGCCGCTCATCACCGGGCGCATCGCGCTCGGCGACATCGTCTCGCATGGCTTCGAGGAACTGGTCAACCACAAGGACCGGAACGTGAAGATCATCGTCCAGCCCGCCCTCACCTGACCGCACGCGGGCCGCGGCAGCGATTCGCGCCGCGGCACGCGGGCTGCAAGCGTCACCCTGGAGCGTCGCCCGTGCGCAGGCGGCGCGCCTGCCAGCCATTCCCTTCCAGCGCCCCCTCCTTGCCGCCTTCGTCCGTCGCGAACTTCGTGCCGCGCTTCGTTCGAACATGACGACCAGAAACATTCGCAATCCAAACCATCCGTCGTAATGCGCCGCTGGTTCGATGCGCGCTCAGGGTTTCTCCGGATCAAGCGCGATTCGTCCGATGTCGACAGGACACTGACGCAAGGTGATCCTGTGCAAGGCACGATCCGGCCTCCCTGCCGGGATCGTTGCCGCCCCCTTGAAGGCGGCCCCCGCCCCCCACAAAACCTTACGGTGTCACGGCGCCGACAGGCCGAGAATACGGGCCCACCCGGGATAGCTTGCAAACATGGTGTGTCATGAATCGTTCATTCTCGTTTAGCCGGGAACGCGCATATAACATTCGATCGCTGACGATCCAGCAGAAGACCCATATCGGCTTCGCACTCGTCACCACGCTGCTGGCCTTGCTGTGCGGCACGATCATCTGGGGGAGTGTCCGGCAATACCGGCAGGAGAATGCCGACCTGCAGAGCTTCGAATTCGTCCGCGGCGCGATGAGCGCCGCCAATGTGATCTCGGCCGAACGCGGCCCGACGAACGACCTGCTGGTGCGCCCGCAGGACGACGGCGCGATCGAGATCCGCCACCTGTTCGCCGCGCGCGTGCGTTCCGACCAGGCGCTCGACCATTTTCGCGGCGGCATCGCGCAAGCGACCGTGCTCGACGATCGCGAACGCAGCAACCTGCTGCATGCACTCGACTCGGTCCGGATCACGCTCGCCGATGCGCGTATGGAAGTCGATGCACTCGGCATGCGGCCGCGCGCGACACGCGGCGTTCACGATATCCAGCACGCGCAGGCGCGCCTGTTCCGGATCGTCGACACGCTGTCGCTGCTGATCGACGGCGCCATGACCGACACCGCGATGGGCGACCCGCGCACCTCGGGTGCGATCCTGCTCGCGCGGCTCCTCGGCGATCTTCGCGAATACGCGGGCCGCACGGGCTCGCTGCTCATTGCGCCGATGTTCGCGCGGCAGGCGCTCGAGCGCACGCAGTTCGCGGACATCATGCGGATGCGCGGCCGCATCGAGCAATTGCGCGCGCTGATCGACGGCTCGATCGGCGCTCAGCTCGACGACCCTGACGTGGCGCGCGAATACGCGCAGCTCAACGGGGCCTTCGACGCGCACATCCTGCCGCTCGTCGACGCGGCCGTCGCCGGCGGCAAGAACGGCGTCTATGCGATGAGTGCGGCCGACTTTTCCCGCGCGATCGTGCCGCATTTCCGGCCGAGCGAGCGGCTGCGCGACCACGTGATCGACCTGGCCCGGCGTCGCGCGATCGGCGGCCGGAACACCGCCCGGATCAAGGTCGCGTTGTCGGCGTTCGCCACGACACTGTGCGTCGCGATCCTGGCCTCGCTCGCGCGCGGCGTGCAGCGACTGCTGTCGAAGCCGCTCGATGCGCTCGGCCGCCGGATCGTCGCGCTCAGCGATGGCGATACGTCGCACGTCGCGATGCCGCGCGGCATCGGGCCCGAGATCACGCAGATCCACGACGCGCTGGAAACCTTGCGCCACGCGACCGTCCGCCGCGACATGCTCGAGCGCCAGCGCAACGACATGCTGACGCTGTTCTCGCACGACATGCGCGCCCCGCTGACCTCGCTGATCATCCTGATCGACACGCAGGCGCGACGATCGGGCGACGTGCAGATGAAGCAGCAGTTCGCGAGAATCGGCAAGCTGGCGCGGCACACGCTGGCGCTGGCCGACGGCTTCGCGCAGCTCTCGCGTGCGGAGGCCAGCGACTACGAGCGCGTGCCGGTCAACCTCGCCGACCTGATGAACGAGGCACGCGACGCGGTGTGGCCGCTCGCGCACCGGAAATCCATGTCGATCGAGGACGTGCCGCGGCGCGACGACACGATCGTGCTGGGCGACCCGGCACTGCTGTCGCGCGCGCTGATCAACCTGCTGGACAACGCCATCAAGTACAGCGCGTCGCTGACGAGCGTCGAATGCAGGGTCGAGCCGGGCGCCGACGGCAGGACCGTGCGCTGCACGATCCGCGACAGCGGGTGCGGGATCAGCAGCGCGGACCAGACGCGGCTGTTCGAGCGTTACCGGCGCTTCCGCACCGCCGGCCAGCCGGAAACCAGCGGCGTCGGGCTCGGCATGGCGTTCGTCAAGACCGTCGTCGAGCGGCACGAAGGCACGATCCACGTGCACAGCGTCATGCTGCAGGGCACCACGGTCACGATCACGCTGCCGGCCGCGGGGCTTCCATGACGATGGCATCGGCACCGGCGCCGGCGGCACGCGGCCGACACGGCACCGCAGCCCGGCCCGATTCTTCGATATACTCAATCGAACCCTTTTCGGGGCAACCGCGGGCCACCACGCCCTTTGCAGGTTCGCCCCAACCTGCGTGGAATTGCTCACCGTGAAACCGCGAGCCGGACTGATCCTCGAACTCTTCGTCAACCTGGTGCTGCCCTGGATTGCCTACCGGGCCGCGCAGCCGTCTTTCGGCGAAACCGGCGCACTGTACGCGTCGGCGGTCCCGCCGATCGTCTGGTCGATCGTCGAATTCATCCGCTCGCGCCGCGTCGATGCGGTGGCGGCCATCGTGCTGCTGGGCATCGCGCTGTCGATCCTCGGGATGGCGCTCGGCGGCAGCGCGCGCACGCTGCTGATGCGCGAATCGCTCGCGTCGGGCACGATCGGCGTCGTGTTCCTGCTGTCGCTGTTCCGCGAACGCCCGCTGATCTTCTACCTGGCCCGCGCCACGGTGGCCCGCGAGATGGATGGCGGCGCCGCGCATTTCGAAGCCGTCTGGGAAGCGCAGCCGGGGCTGCGGCAGATGCTCCGGCGGATGACCTTCGTGTGGGGCGCGTTCATGACGCTGGAAATGCTGCTGCGCCTCTGGATGGTCGTGACCTGGCCGGTCGAACGCGTGCTGGTCGTGTCGCCGATCATGGGCTACACCGTGTTCGGCTGTCTGCTGCTGTGGACGTTCTGGTACCGGCGGCGGATGCGCGAGCGCAACAGCGTCCACGTCCCGGGCCGCGACAGCGTCACCGAAACCGCCGGCCGCTGACCGCTCTCCACCGGCATCGCAAGCCGGCTGCTGTATGATGCGCGGCGTCTCGTCCGACGAATGCCGCTCCTGTCATGTCCCTTTCGCTCCTTCCGTCCGCCACGATCTGGCTCGCGCTGTTCGCGGCCGCCGCGTTCGCGTGGCATCGCCCGCAGCACGGCCTGAGCGTCGGCCTCGCCGCGCTCGGCTATGCGTGCGCGCTGGCGTTCGGCAAGCTCGGGCCGCTCGCGCTGGCCCCGCTCGCGTTGCTGGGCGCGGCAGCCTGGGGCGTGATGCCCGAGCGCCCACGCGCGGTGCGCATCGCCGCGCACGTCGTCTTTGCCGCCGTCGCGATCGCGCTCAGCCTGCACCTGATTCCCGGCTTCCACAATCCGCGCGTGATCGGCCCGACGCGCTTCACGCCGGATGCCGTGCCGTTCACGATGTACCTGAATCTCGACAAGCCGCTCGTCGGCTTGTGGCTGGTATGGGTGCTGCCGTGGGTCGCCCCCGACGTCCCGCTGTCGCGCGCGCTGCGCACCGGCGCGGTGGCGGCCGTCGCAACGGCGGCCGCGTGCCTGGCCGGCGCGCTCGCGATCGGGATGGTCGGCTGGGCGCCCAAGTGGCCGCCGTCGGGCTGGCTGTGGCTCGTGAACAACCTGCTGATCGTGACGCTCACCGAGGAAGCGCTGTTCCGCGGCTACGTGCAGGGCGGACTGACGCGCGCGCTACGCGCGTTCGCATGGGGGCCGTGGGCCGCGCTCGCGATCGGCGCGGTGCTGTTCGGCGCCGCGCATGCGGCCGGCGGCTGGCAATGGATCGTGCTCGGCACGGTGGCCGGCGTCGGCTACGGCCTCGCCTGGCGGCGCGGCGGGCTGCTCGCGTCCGCGCTCGCGCATGCGGGGCTGAACGTCGTCCACTTCGGCCTGTTCACCTACCCGATGCTCGACGCCGCGCGCTGACGGGCGCGCGGCGCCGCCGCTCAGCTGATCCCGGCGACCGCGTGCGGCACGTACGGGCGTTCGAGCGTCGCGATCTCGTCGTCGGTCAGTTTCAGTTCGAGCGCGGCCAGTGCGTCGTCCAGCTGTTGCGGCTTCGAAATGCCGACGATCGGCGCGGTGACCCCGCGCTTCTGCGCGACCCAAGCGAGTGCGACCTGCGCACGCGGCACGTTGCGTGCGGCCGCGATCGTCGCCACGGCATCGACGACCGCCTTGTCCGACTCCGCCGTCGCATCGTAAAGCCGCTGGCCGACCGCGTCGCTCTGCTGCCGCTCGGTCGACTCGTCCCAGTTGCGCGTCAGGCGGCCGCGCGCGAGCGGGCTCCACGGAATCACCGCGATCCCTTCGTCTTCGCACAGCGGCAGCATTTCCCGCTCCTCTTCCCGATACAGCAGGTTCAGGTGGTTCTGCATGCTGACGAAGCGGGTCCAGCCGTGCTGCTTCGACGTGTGCAGCGCCTTCGCGAACTGCCACGCGAACATCGACGACGCGCCGATATAGCGCGCCTTGCCGGCCCTCACGACGTCGTGCAGCGCCTCGAGCGTCTCCTCGAGCGGCGTGCCGTCGTCCCAGCGGTGAATCTGGTAGAGATCGACATAGTCGGTGCCGAGCCGCTTCAGGCTCTGGTCGATGTCGGTCATGATCGCCTTGCGCGACAGCCCCGCGCCGTTCGGCCCGGGCCGCATCCGGTAGAACACCTTGGTCGCGATCACGATATCGTCGCGTTTCGCGAAATCGCGCAGCGCGCGGCCGACGATCTCCTCCGACGTGCCGTCGGAATACATGTTCGCGGTATCGAAGAAGTTGATGCCGGCTTCGACCGCCCGCTGGATGATCGGACGGCTCTGCGCTTCCGGCAGCGTCCACGGATGCGTGCCGCGTAACGGTTCGCCGAACGTCATGCAACCCAGCACCAGCTTCGACACGTCCAGCCCTGTCGATCCGAATTTCACGTATTCCATTGCACGCCTCGCCATTGAAGTTGAGCTGACGGCCGGATGCGCGCCACGCATCCGCCGGACCGTCGCATGGTATCCCGGGCGGCAAAAATGCGTGCGGTGTCGCCGCAAGGTGCGAAGGAAGTGCTCGCGAGCGCGAGGGCGCGCGCCGCAGCACGTGCGCAGCGGCGCGGGGCGCTTGCTTACTTGGCCTGGTCGGCGATCGGCTGCAGGAACGCGGAAAAACCGGTCAGCATGATCTGCACGCCGATGCACAGCAGCAGGAACGCCGACACGCGCTTCGCGACCTTGGTGCCTTCGCTGCCGAGGTAGCGCGACAGCAGCGCGGAGCGGCTGTAGACCTGCCAGATCACGATCGCCACCAGCACCGAGACGGCGATCGACACGATGCTCGACAGCGCGAACTCCGACAGCTTGTGCGTGCGGTTCGCGTTCAGCGCGATCGCGGTCGCGATCGAGCCGGGGCCGACCGTCAACGGCATGGTCAGCGGGAAGAATGCGCGCGTCATGATCGCGTTCGCGTCGATCGGCTTGACCGGCGTGTCGCCGCCGCCCGGCCCGTCGGGCTCGTTCAGCATCTGCCAGCCGGCCACCGCAACCGCGAAGCCGCCGCCGATCCGCAGCGCTTCCATCGAGATCCCGAAGAAATGCAGCACCGGCGTGCCGGCGAAGAACGCGACCATCAGCACGACGAACGCGTTGAACGCGACCTTCCTCGCGAGCAGATCGCGTTCTTGCTCGGTGAGCGCCTCGGTCCGTTCGAGAAACAGGAACGCGATGCCGATCGGGTTGATGATGCCGATCAGGCCGGTGAAGCCGAACAGGATCTCGGAGATAAGGCGGTTGACGATCATCGGATGAAGAATCGGTCGGGGCTGGGCCGGCAGCGCGCCGGAGGTCACGCATTGTAGAGCAAGCGCCCGCGCCCGAGCCGCAAAATTCGGCCGGGCCCGCTGCACCGCCGAGCGCCGCCGTTTCGCCCTGGTTTCCCCTCGGTTTCCCGTTACTCGGCGCCCGCCTCCCAGGCTGGCGGCCGCTTCGCGAAGAACGCGGCGAAGCCTTCCTTCGCTTCCGGCGTCGCCCGCACGCGGGAGATCGTCTGCGCGGTGAACGCCGCGCGCTCGTCCGACGGCGGATACTCGCCGATTGCGTCGAAGAAGCGCTTGATCTCCATCAGCGCGTTCGGGCCGTTGCGGCCGAGTTCGGCGAGCGTCCGGTCGAGTGCTTCGTCGAGCGCATCGAGCGGCACGGCCTGGTGGATCAGGCCGATCGCGACCGCTTCGCCCGCGGCGAGCTGGGTCGCCGTCAGCGCGAGGCGGCGCGCCTGGCGCTGGCCGACCGCCTCGACCAGATACGGGCCGATCACGGCCGGCAGGATCCCGAAGCGGGCCTCGCTGACCGAGAAGCGCGCGTGATCGCTCGCGATCACGATGTCGCACGCCGCGCACAGGCCGACGCCGCCACCGAACGCATGGCCCTGCACGCGCGCCACCGTCGGTTTCGGGCATTGCCGGATCGCGCGCATCATCGCGGCGAACCGCTCCGCATCGCGCAGGTTCGCGGCCGCATCGTTCGCGCTCGCGCGCTGCATCCACTGCAGGTCGGCGCCCGCGCAGAACGCGCGGCCCTCCGAGCGCAGCACGATCGCGCGCACGTCGTCACGCCGGCCGAGCGTGGCGAACGCGTCGGTCAGTTCGGCGATCACCGTCTCGTCGAATGCGTTGAGCACGTCGCCGCGCTGCAGCGCGACGGTTGCGATGCCGCGCGCATCGACCGTGACGGCCAGGGTCTTCAATCCATCCATCGAACAGGTTTCCTCGGGTTGAACGGCAAACAGGGGAATCAGGCGGCCTGGCGGCGATCGATCACGCGCCGGGCCTTGCCGGTCGCGGTCGCGGGAATGCCGCCCGCGGCCAGCACCGTCACGCCGGACGACACGCCGACCATCGTCTTGATCCGGTGCTGCAACTCGCGCGCGAGCGCCGTGCGATCGCTTTCGCTGACGGACGCGGCCGCTTCGGAGCGCAGTTCGACCGCGAGGTCGAGCCGGTCCATGTGCCCGTCGCGCGACAGCGTGATCTGGAACTGGCCCGACAGCTGCGGCAGCGCGACGACGATCTCCTCGATCTGGCTCGGGAACACGTTCACGCCGCGCACGATCAGCATGTCGTCGGAGCGGCCCGTGATCTTCGCGAGCCGGCGCATCGCGCGCGCGGTCGGCGGCAGCAGCGCGGTGAGGTCGCGCGTGCGGTAGCGGATCACCGGCATCGCCTCCTTCGTCAGCGACGTGAACACCAGCTCGCCCTGGCTGCCGTCGGGCAGCACTTCGCCCGTGACCGGGTCGATGATCTCCGGATAGAAATGGTCTTCCCAGATCACCGGGCCGTCCTTCGTCTCGACGCATTCGCACGCGACGCCCGGGCCCATCACCTCCGACAGCCCGTAGATGTCGAGCGCGTCGATGCCCACGCGCGTCTCGACTTCCTCGCGCAACGCCTGCGTCCACGGCTCGGCGCCGAAGATGCCGATCTTCAGCGACGATTCGGCCGGGTCCATCCCCTGCCGCACCATCTCGTCGATCAGGTTCAGCATGTATGACGGCGTGACGAGGATGATCTTCGGCTCGAAATCGCGGATCAGCTGCACCTGCTTCTCGGTCTGCCCGCCCGACATCGGCACGACCATGCAGCCGAGCCGTTCCGCACCGTAGTGAATCCCGAGGCCGCCGGTGAAGAGCCCGTAGCCGAACGCGTTGTGCAGCGTGTCGCCCGGGCGGCCGCCGGCCGCGCGGATCGAGCGCGCGGTCACGTTCGCCCACGTGTCGATGTCACGCGCGGTGTAGCCGACCACCGTCGGCTTGCCGGTCGTGCCGCTCGACGCGTGCACGCGCACGACCTGCTCGCGCGGCACCGCGAACAGCCCGAACGGATAGTTGTCGCGCAGATCGTGCTTGGTCGAGAACGGGAATTTCGCGAGATCGGCGAGCGACTTCAGGTCGTCCGGATGCACGCCCGCTGCCTCGAACGTGCGGCGATAGTGCGGGACGTTGTCGTACGCGTGGCGCAGCGACCACTTGAGGCGCTCGAGCTGCAGCGCCTGCAGTTCGTCGCGGCTGGCGGTCTCGATCGGCTCGAGGGCGGCGGCGGGATGCGTCGGGTGAGTCATCGGGGTGCTCCTCCAATGGAGTGATGTCGTTATCGTGTTCGAAGTGACGGGGGCGACGGCTACGACCGGAACGTGCGGCCGGCCGCATGCAGCGCGGCGATGCGCGGCGACACGCGATAGCGATCCTCGCCGTAGCTCGCCGCCAGGTTCGACAGCACGCGATGCACGCGGCCGATGCCGATCGCATCGGCCCACGCGAGCGGGCCGCACGGGTAGTTCACGCCCTTCTCCATCGCGAGATCGAGATCGGCGGGCGAGCACACGCCCTGGTTCACCGTATCGGCCGCCTCGTTCGCGAGCATCGCGACGGTGCGCATCGCGACCATGCCCGGCACGTCCGCGACGCCGACGACGCGAAAACCCGCCTGCTGGAACAGGCCGACCGCATCCGCATAGGCCGCGTCGCTGCACTGGAGCGCGCGCGTCAGCGCAACGAGCCCGGCCTGCGCGTAATCGCGCGCCAGGTCGACCAGCACGAGATCGGCCGCGCCCGTCTGCGCGGCGCGCTCGGTCGCGGTACGGCCGTCGGTCAGCGCGATCGATGCGCGGCCGGCCGTCGCGAGCAGGTCGTCGGCATGCGCGCCGGCCTGCCGGGCGCTCGGAATGCGTTCGGCGAAGCGCGCCTGCAGCGCGGCGGCCGGGCCGTCCTGTGCAAACAATGCAACGTCGGCCGGCGCGTCGCGCGGGGCTTCGAGATCGGGGGCAGGCGGCGTCGCGCCGTCCGCATACGAATAGAAGCCGCGGCCCGACTTGCGCCCGAGGAAGCCCGCGTTCACGAGTTCCTGCTGGATCAGCGACGGCGTGTAGCGCGGATCGTTGAAATACGCGCGGAACACCGATTCGGTCACCGCGAAGTTCACGTCGTGGCCGATCAGGTCCATCAGCTCGAACGGCCCCATCCGGAAGCCGCCGGCCTCGCGCATCACCGCGTCGATCGATGCCGGCGCGCCGCCCTGCTCGTTCAGCACGCGCAGCGCCTCTGCGTAATACGGCCGCGCGACGCGATTCACGATGAAGCCCGGCGTCGATTTCGCCATCACGGGCTGCTTGCCCCACGCGGCGGCGGTCGCAACCAGCACCTGCGCGACTTCCGGCGCGGTCGCGAGCCCGCTGACCACCTCGACGAGCGCCATCAGCGGCGCCGGGTTGAAGAAATGCAGGCCGGCGACGCGCTGCGGCACACGCAGCCCGGCCGCGATCGACGTGATCGAGATCGATGACGTATTGGTGGCCAGCAGGCACGCGTCGTCGACATGGCGCTCGAGCGTCGCGAAGATCTCGCGCTTCACGTCGAGCCGCTCGGCCGCCGCCTCGACGATCAGCGCGGCGCCCGCGAAATCGGCCAGTTCACGCACCGCGCGAATCCGGGCGCCGGCCGCGTCGGCCTGCGCCGGTTCGAGCCGGCCCTTCTCCGCGAGGCGCGCGAACTGCGCGCGGATGCCGGCCAGCGCCTTGTCGCAAGCGGCTTCGTTCAGGTCGTACAGCAGCACCGCATGGCCGGCCGCCGCCGCGACCTGCGCGATGCCCGCGCCCATCGCGCCGGCGCCGATCACGCCGACGACGGCCGACGGCGCCAGCGCGCCCGAGTTCACCGAATGTGCAGAAGAAACAGCCATCGCTTGCGATCCGTCATGAAGTGGAGGTGCGAGCGATTATAAACCGACCGGTCGGTAGATTTATGTCAGGGCGAGCCCGAATTTGTCGTGCAAGAGACCGTTACGAAACCTGCAAAGACAAAAAAATCGAAAGGCCGGGGCACTTTTTGTAAACCGAAAGGTCTATGAAAGCATTCGAATATGAGATAGTGACCCCCAAACGCCGGATAAAATTCGACAAACTGCCGGATTTCAGGGGGAAACCGCGTGTCACGTCGCCACCGCCGTCCATTGCCGGCCGCCCTTCCAGGGTCGGAACCGAGCCTCCGGCCCGTGCGTCGTCACACGTGCTCGCCTCGTCGTTCGCGGCCGGCCGCATCGAATCGTTTCATCCCGCGACGGGCTCCGGCCCGCCCGCGCCCCTCGCCGCCTCATGGCGGCGAACCCCGGGCAGCACCGTTGCGTGCCGCCCTCCTTCGGTTTCATCATCCTCGTTCGGCGGATAGTACGGCCGGGCTTCGTCAACCCGTGACGGCGCGTCGCGCGCCGCCACTCGCATAAGGAAACCCTCCATGCCGCTCTCGTCCAACCAGCTCCCGCGCTGGACCCTCGTGGCCCCGCTTGCCGCCTGGCTGGTCCTCGCGCTGTCGCGCGTCGTACCGGCCGAAGGCCTCGTCATCGCGGTGTTCGCCGCCGCTCTCGCCGGCGCCGTGTTCGCCGCCGTCCACCATGCCGAAGTCGTCGCGCACCGCGTCGGCGAACCGTTCGGCACGCTCGTGCTCGCGATCGCCGTGACCGTCATCGAAGTCGCGCTGATCGTATCGGTGATGCTCGGCGCGGGCCCGGAGAAATCGGGCCTCGCCCGCGATACCGTGTACGCCGCCGTGATGATCATCTGCAACGGCATCGTCGGCATCTGCCTGCTGGTCGGCGCGTGGAAGCACGGCGAGCAGGACTTCCAGGGGCGCGGCGCCAGCAAGGCGCTCGCGGTGCTGGCTTCCCTGTCGGTACTGTCGCTCGTGATGCCGAACTACCTGAGCGCCGCGCCGGGCCCGTTCTTCTCGAAATCGCAGCTCGCATTCGCCGGCGTGGCGTCGCTCGTGCTGTACGGCGCGTTCGTGTTCGTGCAGACCGTGCGCCACCGCGACTACTTCCTCACCGGGCACGACAGCGCGAACGAATCGGTGCATGCGGCGCCGCCGAGCGGCCGCACTGCGCTGATCAGCCTGGTGCTGCTGTTCGTGAGTCTCGTCGCGGTCGTGCTGCTCGCGAAGCTGCTGTCGCCGGCCGTCGAGCATGCGGTGATGAAGCTCGGCGCGCCCGAGGCCGCGGTCGGTATCGTGATCGCCGCGCTCGTGCTGCTGCCGGAAGCGCTCGCGGCCGTCACCGCCGCGCGTGCGAACCGCCTGCAGACCAGCATGAACCTCGCACTCGGTTCGGCGCTCGCGAGTATCGGGCTGACGATCCCGACCGTCGCGGCCGTGTTCATCTGGGTCGGCCAGCCGCTCACGCTCGGCATCGGCCCGATGGAAACCGTGCTGCTGGCGCTCACCCTGCTGGTCAGCACGCTGACGCTCAGCCAGGGGCGCACGACGGTGCTGCACGGCGTCGTGCACCTGTCGCTGTTCGCTGCCTACCTGTTCCTGTCGATCACGCATTGACGCAGAAAAGCACGCGGCCCGGCGGATCCTCTCCGCCGGGCCACGCGCCGTCCTTCACGTCCCTTCCGCTTCCTTCGTTCACGTCACGCCGCCGTTACCGCACCGGAAT
Organism: Burkholderia sp. AU31652; assembly: GCF_002223155.1. Lineage (NCBI taxonomy): Bacteria > Pseudomonadati > Pseudomonadota > Betaproteobacteria > Burkholderiales > Burkholderiaceae > Burkholderia > Burkholderia sp. AU31652. Next base: position 1,945,169 of record NZ_NKFG01000005.1, read on the forward strand.
CACCAGATGCTGGCCCGCCAGGATCAGGTTCGGGTTGGCGAGGTTGTTGCGGCGTTGAATCTCGCGATAGCGCTGGCCGCTGCCGAGCTTGCTCGCGGCGATCAGGTTCAGCGTGTCGCCCGCCTTCACCACGTACGTATGCTCGCCCGACGCGGCCGCGGTCGTCACCGCCTGGTCGCTGACGAAGTACTTGCGCAGCAGGTCGAGATACTGCGGCGACTGCTTGAGCTTCGCGATCGCGGCGTTCAGGTAGATCAGCAGATCCTGGTCGTCGGCGCGCACGCCGATCTTGTACGCGATGTTCGAGCCGTCGAGCTTGGTCACCGCGAACTTCAGGTCGGTGTCCTTGATCGAGCTGACCGCGAACGGATAGTCGTAGATGAACGCGTCGACCGCATGGCCGTCGATGCTCTTCGCGATGAAGGCCGGATCGGAATCGTCGACCTCGACGAACTTCACGTTCGGATACTGGCGCGTGACGAACGCACGCACGTCCGGGTCGCCCTTCAGGATGCCGACCGTCTTGCCCGCGAGATCGTCGGTCGAGCGGATCGCGGAGCCTCGCCGCACGATCAGCGAATAGCCGAAATCGTCGACGTACGGCACCGAATAGACGATGCCCGACGGCGTGTTGTCCGGGAACGTCAGCCCGTCCATCGCCACGTCGACCACGTGGTTCCCCTTCGCATCCGTATCGAGCAGCTGCTTCGGCACACCCGGATACGTGTCGACCTCGTGACGCGTATCGACGACGACCGGCTTGCCGCCGTGCGAGAACGACGGATCCGCGAACAGCAGCCGCGCGAATTCGACGTTGAAGCCGTGCGGCGTGCCCTTGTCCTCGCCGAAGAACGGTTCGCTCGGGTTCTGCACGGAGATCCGCACGATACCGTTTTCTGCAATCGATTTCAGCGCGCTGGCCTGCGGCGTGAAGCCGGCCGGCAGCACGTTGGACGACGGCGACGTCTGCGTGGACGGGCCGCTGTCGCCACTTTGCGCGGACGTCGAGGCCGGGGCCGCGTCATGCGCGGGAATCAGCGTCGACAGGCCGCCCTGATGCACGATCCATACGCCGACGAGCACGACCAGAAATGCGATGGCGCCAAGAAGTTTTTTCATGGTTGCGAGCCTGCAGGAAGTTATTGTTGTTTCGACGGCAGTTGCGCGCGGGTCGTCGCGTCGAGCCCGGGCGCATGCGGCGCGTTCATCACCGCCTGCTGCTGTGCCTGCTTGACCTCGGGGTTATCCATCAGCGACGTCTCCATTTCGGAAAACGCCTTGTTGACCGAGCGCATCACCGAATCGACGGCCACGTCGGTCTTGATCTGCTCGAACGTGTCGGACGCCTGCCGGCCCGCGAGCTTGTTCATCTGCTGCGCGGCCTGCGACATGTCCCACATCGCCTTCGCGCGGTCGATCGCCGATGCGAAGTTCTTCAGTTCGGCCTGCACCTGCTTGTAACGCCCCTCGCGAAACGAGAGCAGCTGCTTCATCGTGTCGAGCTGCTGCCGGAAGCGCGGCGCGTCGTCCGGGTACTGCTTCTCGAACAGCTCCGTCTTGCTCTCGAAGTTCTTCACCTCGGTGCGGAACGCGGTGATGCTGTCCGCGAACTTCTGGGCCGCCTGGCGCTTCTCCGCGAGCTGGTTGATCAGCGTCTCGATCGGATTCGCCTGCGCCTCCTGGACGATCATCTTCACCTTCTGGTTCGCGAACTTCATCGCGACGACCGGCGCGAAATAGATCGCGCCGAGGCCGATCACGGCCGCCGTGACCAGTGCGATCACCCCCTTCAGGATGAACAACGCCGCCGGTGCCGCGATCGCGACGCCGGCGATGATGATCGCCCACTTGATCAGCTTGACCTTGCCATTCCCCGAACTGCCGTTTGCTTCTTCATTCGAAAGCTGCGACATGAGTTTTTCTCCTTGAACCTCGAACCGAACTGCTTGCGTTTGCCTCTTCAAGCTCAATCGAAATGCTTCGGACTCCGGTGCCGCCGGGCAGTCAGGCAGGCCGGCGGCGCAATACAAGGATGGGCGCGACGGACGTCACGAGACGCCGGTGTAGGCGCCGTTCAGGATGCGTTGGTGAGGAGCGGCAGACGACGCTGCGATGCGGCGCGCCGGACGGGCGCCGCTCATCGTCGCGGCTCGCGCGCGGACGGGAAAGTGTACCGATGCACGGTACGAAACGGGATGACGGATACGTGACGCGACGGGCGTCGGGTGAAGCGTGGTTCCGGCGGGCCGAGAAACGCGGGGCCGGTGTTCCGGTACGAGTGCGTAAAGGCTCATCGTTGTTTTTCTGCGTATCGCGGGTGCAGGAACCGCGCGGCCGGCGCGTCCCGCTCCACATGCACGGACGTATCCTGCGCCGACCGGCATGCAGCGTCAAGCAGTTGTCGCAGTGCAGCGAAGCGCGGCGTTCCTCCGTTGGAACACCGGCAGCGAACCCGCTTTCAGCACGGTAAGGATTCGCAGGACTGCGACCTGTCGTGCTCGGTCAGGATTGCTTGGCATCGCTTGTGCAAGCTTCCGGATTGAAAGCTTGTGACGCTCGGTTTCGTCCTGGCAGCCGACTCAGAATCCGTAAAGTACGGTCGGGTTGTCGACCAGAATCGCGCGGCTGACCGCGTCGTCCGCCGTGCAGTCGTCCAGCCAGCCGAGCAGGCGCAGGTCGTCGGGGACCGGCGACGCGTTCGGGTGCGGCCAGTTGCTGCCCCATACGCAACGCGCCGAGTGGTCGCGCGCCAGCACGGCGGCGAGACGCGCGACATCGTCGTAACCGGGCGCGCCCGAGCGCGACGTCTCGTACGGCGCGGACAGCTTCACCCAGGCGTGGCCGCGGTCGAGCAGACGCCGCAGCGCGAGAAACGCAGGCGCGTCCGGCGCGACCGGTGTCAGGAACTTGCCCGTGTGATCGATCACGACACGCGCCGGTAGCGAGGACAGCAACGGCAGGACCTCGGGCAGCGTCCGGCCGTCGAGCTGCACGTCGACGTGCCAGCCAAGCGGCGCGATCCGCGCGGCCACCCGCTCCAGTTCGTCCCACCGCGCCAGGCCGCCCGCCAACGTCATGAACCGGACGCCGCGCACGCCCGCCGCGTGCAACCGCGCCAGCTCGGCATCCGGCACGTCGACCGGCAACGTCGCGACGCCGCGCGCCTGCGGGCCGAATGCAGCCAGCGCTTCGAGCAGGCAACGGTTGTCGACACCATAGCCGGTCGGCTGCACGATGACGACGCGGGTAAGACCGAGCGTCTGCTGCACCCGGCGATACGCGCCCACCGGCGCGTGCGGCGGACGGAACGTCGCCGTCGGCGCGAGCGGATACGCGTCGTCATAGATGTGGATGTGGCAATCGCACGCGTCGGCCGTCCGCCCGGTGGGTGTGTCGGGTCTCATCGCGCGCCCGCCCCGGTATCGGCCCCTGCCGTGCGCCAGCGCGCCAGCCGCGAGGCGTGCGCCGCGTTGACCGCACCGCGCGGCACGCTTCCGGCGAGCAGCGCGGCGAGCTGATCGACCGTCTCGAGCGCCTGGTGCTCGACTGCGGGCAGCGTCAGGCCGCCGACGTGCGGCGTCGCGATCACGCGTGGATGGGCCGCGAGCGCGGGCGTCGGCATCTGGTCTGGCGCGCGCCCGACGTCGAGTGCGCAGCCCGCGAGCCGGCCGGTGTCGAGCGCCTCGTACAGCGCCTGCTCGTCGACCAGTTCGCCGCGCGACGCATTGATGAAATACGCGCCCGGCTTCATGGCCGCGAACGCGCCCGCATCGATCAGGTTCGCGGTGGCCGGCGTCGCCGGCGCGAGGCACACGACGAAATCGGCCGCCTGCAACAGCGCCGCGAATTCGACCTGTTCGAGCCTCGGCGCATCGACGCGCACGTACGGATCACTGACGAGCACGCGCATCCCGAGCGCCGTCGCGATCGGCGCGAGATGGCGCGCGATCTGCCCGTAACCGATCAGGCCGAGCGTGCTGCCGCGCAATTCGCGCCCCATCTGCGGCACGGGCGGCATCCCTTGGTGGTAGGCCGACGCATAACGGCCGATACCGCGCGTGAGATCGATCATCGCGCCGATCACCCACTCGGCGACCGCCGGCGCGAAGCCGGGGCTCGCCTGCGTGACCAGCACGCCGAACGCGCTCGCCGCGTCGACATCGACGGTGCGGATATCGACCGCGCAACGCAGGAACGCCGCCAGTGCGGGCAACCCGGCGAACAGCGCACGCGGCGCGGGCGTCTGCCGGTACGCGATCATCGCCTCGCAACCCTGCGCGGCCGCGATCAGTTCGTCCGTGCCCAGCTCGCGATCGAGCGGATTGCACGTGACGTCCGCGATCGCCTGCAGCGCGCGCATGGCCTTCGCGCCGAAATAACGGTCGAGCATCCCCGACGGATGCGTGACGAAGACGCGCGTCATGCGGCCCCTCCATGCGAATCGCCCGCTTGCGGCGGCGATGCAACCGAGGCGCGCTCGACGAGCGTCACGCCGGAGAATACGTGCGGCTCGGGCGCCAGCGGCTTGTCGCCGTCCGGCCGCATCACACGCCGCACCATGTCCTCGGCCATCTCGGTGACCGGCAGTTGCACCGTGGTCAGCGCCGGATTGGAAATCGCCGACAGGAAATGACCGTCCATCCCGACGACCGACACGTCGTCCGGCACGCGCAGGCCGCCATCGCGCAACCCGGCCATCAGGCCGAGCGCGAACAGGTCGTTGACCGCGACGATGCCGGTCGGCCGCGCCGGATCGGCCGCAAGCGCGACGCCCAGCGCGCGCCCCACGTCGACGATCACGGCGTCGCCGTACTCGTTCGCAGGACCACCGTCGAGCACCCGCGCGTGTGCGTCGACGCCCGCCTCGCGCGCCGTCTCGAGAAAGCCCCGGATCTTGTCGCTGCGGCTCACCGTCATGCCGGCAACCGTCGCGAACGCGAGCCGCCGGTGTCCCGCATCGACCAGGCAACGCGTCGCGAGCCGCGCGGCGGCCTCGTTGTCGGCCGTGACGTGTTCGACCTTCGACCGTTCGCCGGGCGTCGCGCGTCGGTCATAGCTCACCACCGTCATCCCGCGCTCGGCCGCGCGCTCGAGGTGGCTTTCGTCGGCCAGCGACGAGATCACGATCACGCGCCGCACGCCATGCGCGAACAGGTCGTCGAAGAACGACGCCTCCTTCTTCGCATCGCGATACGTATTGCCGATCAGCACGCGATGGCCGTACCGTTCCTGCGCGCAGGTCTCGACCTCGCGCGCGATGTAGCCGTACATCGGGTTCGCCATCGACGGCACCAGCAGCCCGACGAGCGGCGTCTGCCCGGTCTTGAGCTGCCGCGCGAGCGTGCTGGGCCGGTACTGCAACACTTCCATCGCGGCCTTCACGCGTTCGAGCGTTTCCTGCTTCATCTGGTCGGTGCGGCCGTTGAGCACGTTCGAAACCGTGCTGACCGAAACGGCCGCATGACGGGCCACGTCCTGAATCGTACTCATGTCGTCTTGCTGTAAAAAGCGGCTACAGGCCGAAATGGGCCGGCAGCCACAACGAAAACGCCGGCACGAGAATCAGCGCCACGAGGGCGGCGACCAGCACCAGCAGATATTTCACCATCGGCCGCGCAACGTGCCGGACTTCGGTGCCCGTGATCGCGCAGGTCGTGAACAGACCGAGTCCGACCGGCGGCGCGAACAGGCCGAGCCCCATCGCCACCACCACGACCGTGCCGAAATGCAGCGGGTTGATGCCCAGCTGCAGCGCGATCGGCGCAAGCAGCGGCCCGAAGATGATCAGCGCCGGCGCCCCCTCGAGCACCGCGCCGAACACGATCATGACCAGCGCCGCGAGCAGCAGGAACATCGTCGCGCCGTACTGGTGGGCGAACGCGGTCATTGTGCCCGAGACCAGCGCCGGAATTTGCTCGATCGACAGCGCGAACGACACGCTCGACGCCGCGGCGACGATGAACAGGATGCCGCCGGCCATCGACGCGGCACGCACGAACACGCGCCCGACCGACCGCCAGGTCAGCTCGCGAAACGCGAGCCAGCCCGCCACGAGCGCATAGACCACCGCGAACGCGGACACCTCGGTCGACGTCGCGATCCCCGACGTCACGCCCTTGCCGATCATCGCGACCATCACCAGCGCAACCAGCGCGCCGCCCGCGAGCGGCAGCCACGCGCGGCGTTCCGTGAACACCGCCGAGACGTCGATCCGGCGTCCGGTGATCACCGTGACCACCGCGAGCGACGCGGCCAGCACCGCGGCCGGCACGATGCCCGCGACGAACAGCCCGGCAATCGAGATGTTCGCGACGAAGCCCATGATGATCATGTTCACGCAGGGCGGGATGGTCTCCGCCATCACCGCGCTGCACGCGAGCAGCGCGGCCGTTTCGTCGGGATCCTGGCGCGCACGGCGCACCGCCGGCATCACGACGCCGCCGACTGCCGCGATGTCGGCGAGCTTGGAGCCCGACACGCCGGAAAAGCAGGCCGTCGCGAGAATCACGATCAGACCGAGCCCGCCGCGTACGCGCCCGAAGATCCGCAGCAGCAGCTCGACGAGCCGCGCGGACATGCCGTTCGATTCCATCAGCAGCCCGGCCAGCACGAAGAACGGCACGGCGAGCAGCACGAAGTGATCGGCGCCGGCCATGACCTGCTGCGAATAGACGAGCAGCGGCAGCGTCGGGTCGGCGAGGAAATACAGCAGCGCCGAGAACGCGAGTACGAAGCCGATCGGCACGCCCAGTACGAGCCCGCCGACGAAACCGGCCGCCAGCAGCAGGCCCGGCGCGATCGCATGCGCCGGCGCCAGCGCATTCCATCCGCACAGCGCGGCCGCGAACCCCACGCAGCACGCGAGCGTGCCGATTACCCGGCGGCGCGGCGCGTCGAGCGCGTTCGCCAGCGCGAACACGGTCATGAACAGCGCGCCGAACATCATCGGGTACACGTTGATCCAGCCCGGCAAGCCGCCCGGCGTCAACTGGTCGTACGAATCCGCCAGCAACTGGCACGACGACACCAGCAGGTTCAGCGAGACGGCCGCGACGATCCAGTGGCCGATCTGCACGAGCGCGCCCTGCCAGCGCACGGGGAACGCGCCGCGAAACAGGTCGATGCCGACGTGCTGGCTGCGCCCGAGCACCGTCGCCGCGCCGAAAAACACCAGCACGATCATCAGCGCACTCGCGACTTCTTCGGTCCAGTCGAGCGGGTCGTGCAGGAAATAACGGCACACGACCGACACGAACACGACGAGCACATCGACGGCCAGCACCGCCGCGGACACGTATTCGATCGCGCGCAGCATCGCGTCCAGCACGCGCGCGACGCGGCGTGCCGGGCGGCCGGCGCCAGGCGCCGCCGCGGCGCCCGAAACGGAACAGGTCTCCATCGTTCAGCCCCGCCCGGCGGCGATCGCCGGAAACAGCGGCGCGGTCGCCGGATACTGCGTGGCGAATGCCGTATAGAGCCGGTCGTGCATCGTCTGCCGCAACGCCGCGCGTTCGGCCGGCGCCATCGGATGGAAGCGCATGCCGTGCTGCTTCAGCGCCTGCTCGGCCTGGTCGGCCTTCTGCGCGGCAATCGCGCGCTGCTGCGCGGTGGCGTCGGCCACCGCGCGATCGAACGCGGGACGCAGGTTCGCCGGAATCCGGTCGAGCGCACGCCGCCCCAACACGACGGTCATCGCGGCAAACACGTGCTGCGATTGCCAGCACGACTTCACCACTTCGTCGAACTTGCTCGCGAGCACCGTGGCCGGATCGTGCTCGAGCCCGTCGACGACGCCCGTCTGCACGGCCATGTACAGCTCGCCGAACGGAATCGGTGTCGGCACCGCGCCCATCGCCTTGAAGGTGTCCATGAACGCCGGCGTCGGCAGCACGCGCAGCTTCGTGCCCTTCAGCCCCTGCAGCGCCAGCACGGGCTGCTTCGTGAACACGCAGCGCCCGCCGAAATGCGAGCCCCAGGTCAGCACCGAGCAGCCGGCGCGCTTCTGCAGCAGCGCGTTCAGGCTGGCACCGACCGGGCCGTCGAGCACTTTCGCGACGTGCGCATAGCTGTCGAACAGATAGCCGAGATCGAGCATGCCGAGCTCCGGCGCCACCGTCGCCCAGATCGACGAACCCGCGATCATCATGTCGATCGCGCCGATCTTGACCTGCTGCGCGACATCGCTTTCCTTGCCGAGCTGGCTGTTCGGAAAGTAGTCGACCCGGATCGCGTCGCCGACACTCGCCTTCAGGTTCGCGGCAAGACGCTCGTACCACACGTAGTGCGCGGCGTTCTGGTCGGCCGGCATCGACGACGAGCAACGCAGCGTCACGACCGGCTGCGCACGCACGGCGTCCGGCAAGCCGCCTGCGGCCGCGAGCGTCGCGGCGGACACCGTCTGCAGAAAGCGCCGCCGGGTGTAGGTATTCATGGGCCGTCTCCTTTGCGATGGCGTCTCACGACGCACTGTATCGATTTAGTGTATCGATACAGTAATACGACGACCGATGAGATAAAAATGGGGGTTTTCCCGTGACAAAGGTGAAAATGGAGGATCTGCGGCGTTGATTTCCGGCCGATTCCTTTGCAAAGAAACGGAATTCCCGCTGATTCCGGACGACCCGGAAATGATTCGAGCGGGTATCTCGAATCATCAGACGACAGACTTTTAATCCGGCATGTGGGCAGGACGCTCGCGCGAGTCGCGCCGCTCCTCTATGCGCCCGCTTCGTCGGCGCTCTCGGTCAGGAACCGCTCGACCATCGCGTTGAACACCGGCAGCGCCGGGTTGTCGTTGTCCGCGCGCCATGCGAGATACAGCTCGGCCGCCACGTCGGCGCCCGCCAGCGGCCGGAACACCACGCCATCCACATGCAGTTCGCGCGCCGACGCCGGCACGAGTGCGGCGCCGAGCCCCGCGCGCACGAGGCCGAGGATCGTATGCGTCTGCCCGACATAATGCAGGTAGTTCGGCAGCCGCCCCGCGTTCGCGAACAGGCCCGAGATCAGGTCGTGGAAGTATTTCCCCTCGTTCGGCGAATACGCGATGAACGGCTGCCGGTCGAGCTCGTCGGGGCCGATGCGCTCGCACGCGGCGAGCGGCGCGCCCTCCGCGACCGCAACCAGCATCGGCTCGCGCTGCACGAGCCGGTATTCGAGCGGCTGGCGCGCGGCGCGCTGGCGGACGAAGCCCGCGTCGAGCATCCGCGACGCCAGCGCATCGATCTGCACGGTTGACACCATCTCGCGCAATTCGATGTCGACGTCCGGCAGCGCGTGCGCGGCATGCGCCAGCAGCATCGGGATCATCCGGTATGCGCTGACCGCCGTGAAGCCGAGCGTGATGCGGCCGGCGCCGCCATGTGCGACGCGCTGCGCGGCCTGCTCGGCCCGCGCGGAGAATTCGAGGATGTGCCGCGCGTCGCGTAGAAACCGCTCGCCGGCCGCGGTCAGGCTGACCTGCCGGCTGCTGCGTTCGAGCAGCGCGATGCCGAGCGCATGCTCGAGCAACTGGATCTGCCGGCTGAGCGGCGGCTGGGTCATGAAGAGCCGCCGCGCCGCGCGACCGAAATGCAGTTCCTCGGCGACCGCGACGAAACAGCGAAGCTGGTGCAGTTCAATCATCCAATTCTTGAATCAATCAATAGTCTTTTGATGTTAGACGCATATCGATGCGATTTCTATACTCGGTTGCACCTGATGCGCGGCACGGCCCGCGCCGCGCATACCGACCGAGACCTTCATGACCATCGACATCCTCCTCATCCAGCCGCTCCCCGACACCATCGACGCCGAACTGTCCACCCGTTACGCCGTGCACCGGCTGTATGCGGCCGAGCAGCCGGACGCACTGCTCGATCGCGTGGCCGCACGCATTCGCGGTGTCGTGACCGGCGGCGCGAACGGCCTCGCCGCCGCGCTGATGGACCGGCTGCCCGCGCTCGAGATCGTCGCGATCAGCGGCATCGGCACCGACGCCGTCGATCTCGAGCGGGCGCGGGCACGCGGCATCCACGTGACGACGACGCCCGACGTGCTGACCGACGACGTCGCCGACATGGCGATGGGGCTGATCCTGATGACGCTGCGCGACCTCGGCGCCGGCGAGCGCATCGTGCGCGCCGGCCGCTGGGGCAAGACGGCCCAGGCGCTCGCGACGCAGGTGAGCGGCAAGCGGCTCGGCATCGTCGGGCTCGGCCGCGTCGGACGCGCGATCGCGCAGCGCGCGCAGGCGTTCCGGATGCCTGTGAGCTACTTCGGCCCGCGCGAGCATCGCGACAGCGGCTATCGCTTCGTGCCCGACCTCGCCGCGCTCGCGCGCGACAGCGACGTGCTCGTGATCGCGGCATCGGCCGATCACGGCAACGTGCTCGTGACCGCCGACGTGCTCGCCGCGCTCGGCCCCCAAGGATTCCTGATCAATGTCGCACGCGGCAAGCTGGTCGACGAAGCCGCGCTGATTCGCGCACTCGCCGACGGCACGATCGCCGGCGCCGGCCTCGACGTGTTCGCGAACGAACCGCACGTGCCGGCCGAGTTGCTCGAACTCGACCGTGTCGTCGTGCAACCGCACCGGGCGAGCGCGACCCGCGAAACGCGCGAAGAGATGGGCCGGATCGTGCTGGCCAACCTCGCCGCGTGCTTCGCGGGCCAGCGCCCGCCGACCAGCGTCACACGCTGATCACGGCACACCGCACGGCCGCCCCTCGTTACAACACCGGATGCCTCCGCATGACGGAGGCCAGGAGACACGCATGCCCAATCGAACCAGCGGCGCCGCCCTCGCCGCGTCACCCGCCGCCTCGCGCACGATCGGCCGCGTCCGTTATGCGGTCCTCGCGCTGATTTTCGCGGTCACCGTCATCAACTATGCGGACCGCGCGACGATGTCGATCGCCGGCACCGGCGTCGCGCACGACCTCGGGCTGACGCCCGTGCAGCTCGGCATCGTCTTTTCCGCGTTCGCGTGGGCCTATGCGATCGGGCAGATCCCGGGCGGCTGGCTGCTCGACCGCTTCGGCGCACGGCGCGTGTACGGCCTGAGCCTGCTGCTGTGGTCGGTCTTCACGATGCTGCAAGGCACGGTCGGCTGGCTCGCCGTGCAAGGCGCATCCGCCACGCTCGCGCTGTTCGTCATGCGCTTCATGCTCGGCCTCGTCGAATCGCCGGCGTTCCCGGCCAATTCGAGAATCGTCGCATGCTGGTTCCCGACCGCCGAACGCGGCACCGCGTCGGCCCTGTTCAATTCCGCGCAGTACATGGCCGTCGTGCTGTTCACGCCCGCGATGGCGTGGCTCACGCATGCGCTCGGCTGGGAGCACGTGTTCCTGTGGATGGGGCTGCTCGGCATCGCGCTCGCCGCGCTGTGGTTCGCGTGGTATCGCGAGCCGCACGGCCACCCGCGCGTGAGCGACGCGGAACGCGACTACCTGCGTGCGCACGGCGCGCTCGTCGATCTCGAAGCGAACCGCGTGCGCCAACAGCCACGCGTGTCGTGGCACGACGTGTCGCAACTGTTCCGCCACCGGAACCTGTGGGCGATCTACGTCGGCCAGTACTGCATCACGGCGCTCACCTACTTCTTCATCACGTGGTTCCCGATCTACCTGATCAAGGGGCGCGGGATGACGATCATGGAGGCCGGCTGGGTCGCCGCGCTGCCGGCGATCTGCGGCTTCACGGGCGGCGTGCTCGGCGGCGTGCTGTCGGACTGGCTGATCCGGCGCGGCATGCATCCGTCGAAGGCGCGCAAGACGCCGTTCGTCGTGGGGATGGCGATGGCGACGCTGCTCGTGCTGGCGAACGGCGCATCGTCGAATGCAGTCGTGATCGCGCTGATGACGATCGCGTTCTTCGGCAAGGGGCTCGCGGCAGTCGGCTGGGCCGTGCTCGCCGACACCGCGCCGGAAGGCATGGTCGGCCTGAGCGGCGGCGTGTTCAATGGCCTCGGCAACATCGCCGGGATCGTCACACCGCTCGTGATCGGCTATTTCGTCGCCAGCACCGGCTCGTTCGCCGGCGCATTGTGGTTCGTCGCCGCGCACGGGCTGCTCGGCATCGCCGCCTACGCGTGGCTCGCGGGACGCTTCGAGCGGATTCGCATCACGCCGCGCGCATGAACCGCGCCGCGGCCCGTGCGGTTCGCGCGGCGCACGCCCGCGCGGATCGTCACGCGCGCTTGCGGCCGCCCGGCGTCAGTTCGGTCGTCAGCCGGTCGAGTTCGCGCAGGTCGTTCTCCAGCGCGGGCGTGAGCGTCGTGCGCAGGTGGTCGAGGAACGTGCGGATCTTCGCGTCGAGATAGCGGCGCGTCGCGTAGACGGCATACACGCTCACCGTCTGCAGCCGGTACTCGGGCAGCACGCGGATCAGCCGCCCTTCGCGGATGTCGTCGAGCACCGTATACAGCGCGACGCACGCGATCCCGCGCCCGGCGCGCACCGCGACGCACAGCGCGTCCGGCACGTTGACCTGGAACGGCGCGGGCTGCAGTTCGTAGACCGCCTCCTCGCCATCGCTGCGCTCGAGCCGCCATTCGCCGGCCGGCGACGCAGGCGTATCGAGGCGCAGGCACACGTGGTTCGGCAATTCGTCGGGCGACTGCGGCGTGCCGTGGCGCGCCAGATATTCGCGCGACGCGACGAGCACGCTGCAGCTCGTGCCGCAGGTTTGCGCGACATAGCCCGAATCGGGCAGTTGCGACGCCGTCACGATCGATACGTCATAGCCCTCCTCGACGAGATTCGGCATCCGCTGCGCGAGCGTCAGTTCGACCGACACGTCGGGGTTGTCCTCCTGGTAGCGCACGATCGACGACACGACATGACTCTGCCCGAGCCCTGTCATCGCATGGATGCGCATCTTGCCGCTCGGCCGCAGCAACGCATTGCGCGCCTCCGCGTTCGCGTAGTCGATTTCCGCGAGGATCGATTTCGCGCGCTCGAAATAGCGTTCGCCGCTTTCGGTGAGGCCGAGGTGGCGCGTCGTGCGATGCAGCAGCCGCGTCTGTACGTGCGCTTCGAGGTTCGATACCGCGCGCGACACCTGCGCGGTGGTCGCGTCGATTTCCTTCGCGACCGCAGTAAAACTGCCGGATTCGACAACGCGCACGAACAGGCGCATGTTTTCGAGCATGTCCATTGAATTGGCTTGGGGGAGTCAGTGGGGAGGCGTCGGCGGCGCTCGCGTCAGGTGGGGAACGGAACGCAGCCGCGAACCACGTCGAATCGATCACCGTGCCGGGAGAAAGGCGGGAGAGCGGGCATCGCGGACGGGGTTCTGGCATGACGGGGGATTCAGTGGCCCGAATTGTACGCCGCTGCAGACAAATTTGCGCGCTTGCCCCGCGCCCAAGCTCTCATCAGATGAAAGGTTTTTGCAAGCAAGGCGCGCCGCGCACGTGCAACGGCTTGATGCATCGCGACAATTTGTATCACAACGCGATATAATTCGCAGCTCGTCGCTGCGCGCATCCGCACCGTCTCTTTTACCGCTTACCGTCCATGTCGTCAGGCTCCCCTTCGTCGCGCCGCACGTTGCGGCAATGGCTGCACAGCTTCATTCCCCATCCGATGTCGCTGGGCTGGCGCGAGCGCTTGCGCTCGTGCATGGGCGCGCTCGTCGGCATCGCGACGGTCGGCGCGACGATGCGGCTGCTGCCCGGCGTGCCGGGCCTCGTGCCATTGCTCGTCGCGCCGATGGGCGCGTCGGCCGTGCTGCTGTTCGCGGTGCCGGCGAGCCCGCTCGCGCAACCGTGGTCGATCATCGGCGGCAATCTCGTCGCGGCGACGGTCGGTGTCGCGTGCGCCCAATGGATCGCCGATCCGATCACGGCCGCCGCGGTCGCGATCGCGTGCGCGATCGGCGGCATGTTCGTGCTGCGCTGCGTGCACCCGCCGTCGGGCGCCGTCGCGCTCACGGCCGTGGTCGGCGGCCCCGCGATTCATTCGCTCGGGTTCAGCTTCGTGCTGGAGCCGATCGCGCTGCAATCGGCCGTCCTGCTGTCGGCCGCGCTCGCCTATCACGCGCTGACCGGGCACCGCTACCCGCACGGCGGCGTGCGCCCCGAAGCGAAACCGCAGGCAGGCGGCGCCGCACCGGCGCGCGGCGGCTTCACGCGCGGCGACCTCGATGCGGTGCTGAAGCGTCGCGGCGAATGGCTCGACGTCGATCCGGACGATCTCGAAGCGCTGCTGCGCGAAACCGAAATGCAGGCCTATACACGCACGTTCGGCCAGCTGTCGTGCGCCGACCTGATGACGAAGAACGCGATCGAAGTCGCGCCGTCGACGTCGGTGACGGCCGCGCTCACGCTGCTCGACCGCCACCGTGTGAAGGCGCTGCCGGTCGTCGACGGCGAAGGCCGCCTGACCGGCATCGTCACGCGCGCGGACCTCACGCGCCAACTGCGCCGTCCGACCCCGCTGTGGCAACGCCTGTCGGCGCGGCTGCCGCAATCGTTCGGCGGCCAGCCGGCGAGCGTCGCCACCGTGATGACGCACGACGTCGCGTGCGTGCCGGAGACGATGCCGATCACCGCGCTCGTGCCGCTGTTTACGCATTCGGGCCACCACCACATTCCGGTCGTCGATGCATCGCGCCGGCTCGTCGGGATCATTACCCAGACGGATCTCGTCACGGGCCTTTATCGGCAGACGCAAATGCGCGAGGCCGCGTAGCGCATGCAGCGCACGTAACGCCATCTAACGGCCGGCGCAACGCGGAATGCCTTCCATCCGCCCCGATCCGGCCACTTACATCATGTTGTGATATATTAATCGCTACCGAAACTGACTGTCCGACCGCCCCGATGAACGATACCCGACGCGCGCTGGCGAAAAGCGATTTCCAGCAACTGTCCGAGTTCCGCTACCAGATGCGCCGCTTCGAGCGCTTCTCCGAACGCGCCGCGCAAAGCGAAGGCGTGACGCCGCTGCAATACCTGCTGCTGCTGCACATCAAGGGCTATCCGCATCGCGAATGGGCGACCATCGGCGAACTCGCGGAACGCCTGCAGGCGCAGCATCACGGCGTCGTCGCGCTGGTCACGCGCTGCGAAGCGCTCGGCCTCGTGAAGCGCAAGACGAGCGAAGCGGATCGCCGCCAGGTCGAGGTCCACCTCGAGCCAGCCGGCGAGACGCTGCTCGCGCGTCTCGCGGCCATGCACCGCGCCGAGCTGAGATCGCTCAAGGACGCGTTCCAGGTTCCCCAGATCGATTACTGACCCCTGCTCTGTCCACTCCGATGAACGCACCACACAAACGCGATTTCGCGACCAACGACCGCCTGCCCAGGATCGCGTTGCTCGCCGCCGGGATCGGCGTGCTCAGCACGCTGGCCGCATTCGTGCTGTTGAGCCTGATCCACCTGTTCACGAACCTGTTCTTCTACCAGCAGGTCTCGTTCGCCGACCGATCGCCGGCGAACAGCACGCTGGGCGCATGGGTGATCATCGTGCCGGTGATCGGCGGGTTGATCGTGGGGTTGATGGCGCGCTTCGGTTCGGAAAAGATCCGCGGCCACGGCATTCCCGAAGCGATCGAGGCGATCCTGTTCGGCAAGAGCCGCATGTCGCCGAAGGTCGCGATCCTCAAGCCGCTGTCGTCCGGCGTCGTGATCGGCAGCGGCGGCCCGTTCGGCGCAGAAGGCCCGATCATCATGACGGGCGGCGCACTCGGCTCGCTGATCGCGCAGTGCGTGCACGTCACCGCCGCCGAGCGCAAGACGCTGCTCGTCGCCGGTGCGGCCGCCGGCATGACGGCCGTGTTCGGCACGCCGGTCGCCGCCGTGCTGCTCGCGGTCGAACTGCTGCTGTTCGAATGGCGCCCGCGCAGTTTCCTGCCGGTCGCGCTCGCCTGCGCGGTGGCCGGTTTTGCCCGCGCCGTGTTCTTCGGCGTCGATCCGCTGTTTCCGCTGACCACCGCCGCACCGACGCCCGTCGCGCTGCTGTCGTGCATCGTCGCGGGCCTGCTGTCGGGCATGCTCGCGTGCGGCCTGTCGGCGGCGCTGTATCGTGTGGAGGACACCTTCGCGAAGCTGCCGGTGCACTGGATGTGGTGGCCCGCGCTCGGCGCGGTCGTGATCGGCATCGGCGGCTGGCTCGAACCGCGCGCGCTCGGTGTCGGCTATGACGTGATCGGCGATCTACTGCATCAGCACATCGCATTGAAGATCGCGCTCGCGCTGCTGATCGTGAAGGCCGTGATGTGGGTGATCGCGCTCGGCTCGGGCACGTCGGGCGGCGTGCTTGCCCCGCTGCTGATGCTCGGCGCCGGCCTCGGCACCGTGCTGTCGCCGGTGCTGCCGGGGGGCGACCCGGCGCTGTGGCCGCTGGTCTGCATGGCCGCGACGCTCGGCGCGACGCTTGGCGCCCCGCTGACCGCGATCGTGTTCGCGTTCGGCCTCACTCACGACGCGAACGCACTGCTGCCGCTGCTCGCGGCGACGCTCGTCGCGCACGGCTTCGCGACCATCGTGATGAAGCGCTCGATCATGACGGAAAAGATCGCACGTCGCGGCTATCACATCTATCGCGAATACGGCGTCGATCCGCTCGAGCGGCACGACATCGGCGAAGTGATGACGTCGGCCGACCGGCTCGTCGCGATCGACGGCGCAGCGACGCTCGATGCCGTCGAGTCGCAGTACTTCGGCGCGAAGCAGACGCACCGCGCGTACCCGGTCGTGCAGAACGGCCGCCTGCTCGGTCTCGTCGATCGCGCGACGCTCGACGCGCAGCGCGCACGGGCCGCGGCCGACACGCCGATCGCGGGCGCATTCGCCGACCGCGCGCCTACGGTCGCGCAGGCGCACGAAACGTGCCGCGTCGTCGCGTCGCGACTCGCGATGCTCGGCCTCGAACGTCTGCCGGTTGTCGACGACGAGCAATCGATGCGCATCACGGGCATCGTGTCGCGCAGCGACCTGATCAAACCCGCACTCCAGCACTTCGACGACGAACAGAAGCGCGAACGCTTCCGCCCGATCGTCCCGGCCAACCTGCGCGACATCGGCACGCGCAAGGCCGGCTGACCCACTGCACTGCGCGGCCCCCTCGCCGCGCACGCTCCGCTCGCATCACCGCTTGCGCTCGCGATGCGGCACGCGTCTCGCATCGCATTCCACCGCTTCCCGTGTTTAAAGTTGGTTAACAATTCGACGGGCGAAAGTTTGTCATCATGGTGCTCATGCGACGGGGCCATCCATCCAGCCATTCCACTTCGCGATCCAATAAAGAGTCACGGCACGGCATGAAGACACATGCCGTTCGCCGCGACCGTCACGTCACCATACGACCGGGCAGCGCGCCGACCACGCCGCGCATGACGTCGTGCCGCACGCAATGCATGCTGTGCCGCAGCAAAGTGCAGAGCATCGGAGCCGCCATTTGGCAAGCGCGTTAACATCTTGTTTCGGAATAGCCGGAACCGTGCTCGCCCGATGCGATCTCACTGTTACGCAGTCCTGCTGCGCATCCCACTCAATCAATCACGACTCGAGGGAGATAACGTGAACGCGAAATACTTACCGCTCATCGCATTGACCGTGGCATTTTCTGCTCATGCAGCCGATTCTGCCCTGCAAAACGTGGGACAAAGCCAGAAACCCGCCGACCAGGTCGCGCAGTGCATCGCCAAGACCTGGGCCGACAAGTCACAGCAACAAGTGACGTCGCAGTATGAACTCGCGAACGGCCTCGCCATGGCCGTGTATGCGCCGGGCCAGCAGCCGCCGAATGGCGCCGCGGCCGTCGTGCGCCCGGCCAACGCCGCCAATGCGAAGACCTGGGTAGGTTTCCGCGGTGGCGATGCATCGTCGGCCGGCGACATCAACGCCTGCCTGTAACGAGAACAGGCGCTTCGGATGGCCCTGGCGCCATCCGCTTGCGACAAGCCCCGCTTCGGCGGGGCTTTTCTTTTGCAGCGCGGCGGCGTGTTACAGGTAGCTGCAGACGTAATCGAGCGTCTCGAGCACTTCGATGTCGAAGCGGCTCTTGCCCGGCACCGAGAACGATTCGCCCGCGCCGTAGGTCTGCCATTCGCTGCTGCCGTCGAGCTTCACGCGGCACTTGCCGGCCTGCACTTCCATCAATTCGGGGGCGTCCGTGCCGAAGTTGAGCGCGCACGGCAGGATCACGCCGAGCGTCTTGCGCGTGCCGTCCGGGAAGAGCACGGTATGCGACACGCACTTGCCGTCGAAATAGACGTTCGCGCGCTTGACGATCGATACGTTGTCGAATTGGGTTGCACTGGTCATGAAATGCCTCTGATTGCTGGATGCCGGATGGCGATGTTGTTGGAGGCCGGCCGGAGCGGCGGGCCGGCCGCTATGATACCGGCTCGCGCGGCATGCGCAGGAACGGCGTGCCTGCTGCGCAAGCCGCGTGCCCATCAAACGACGGCAACGCCGCACGAATAA
This sequence comes from Burkholderia sp. AU31652, assembly GCF_002223155.1. NCBI lineage: Bacteria > Pseudomonadati > Pseudomonadota > Betaproteobacteria > Burkholderiales > Burkholderiaceae > Burkholderia > Burkholderia sp. AU31652. Next base: position 1,963,583 of record NZ_NKFG01000005.1, read on the forward strand.
TCATCAGGATGACGATGCATTGAAGATCGCCGACCGCGGGCACCGGTTCACCGCAGCCCCTTGCGCCGCGCGGAATCACGCAGGCAGTCGAGCAGCATCGCCGCTGCCGGTGTCAGCGGGCTGTCGCGACGCGTGATGACCTGCACCGAGACGCCCGGCAGGCGCTCGCGGATCGGCAGCACCGCGAGCTGGTCGCGCGCCCATTCGGCCTGCAGCAATTGCTCGGGCATCGACGCGATCAGGTCGCATTCCATCATCAGACTGCGCGCGAGCCCGAAGCTCGGGCACTCGACGACACGCGCCGGCACCGGCAGCCCGTAGGCGACGAACGAATTGAACAGCACCTGCGTCGAGCTTTCCGGCGACGGGTTCATCAGCCAGTCGGCTTCGACGAGCTCGGCGAGCGACGTGGCCGACGCGAGCGGATGCCCCTTGCGGGCGACGATCAGCGACCGGCTCGCATACAGCTCCGCGTGATCGAATTCGGCCGCCAGCAGTTCGGGCACGACGACGGCCACCGCGAAATCGAGCGAACCGTCGTGCAGGCGCGGCAGCGCGACGCCCGGAAAACCCTCCATCAGGTTGACGCGCGCCACCGGGAAGCGGCGCCGGAATGCGCGAAACGCGTCGGGCAGGATCGTCACCGCGGCGGCCGGCGTGATCGCCGCCGCGACGGAGCCCGTCATCGCGCCCTGCGCCTGCTCGATGTCGTCGCGGGCGCGCTGCATTTCGGCGACGATCAGCCGCGCGCGCACCTGCAACTGCTGGCCGAACGCGGTGAGCTGCACGCCGCGCGCGGTGCGCACGACGAGCGATACGCCGAGCGCGATCTCCAGTTCCTTGACCGCCTTCGTCAGCGCCGCCGGCGACACGTTCAGGCGCCGCGCGGCCGCGCGAATGCTCCCCTCTTCCGCGACGGTGACGAACGCTTTCAGCTGATGGTATTTCATGGCGGCGACGCGTGATCCGTGGAAACCCCGTGCTGCGCGGCACACGCCGGCTCAGGGTATTCCCGAGCGGCAACCGGTGGTGAGCACCAAAGCAATTTATCAGCTTCTGGTACACAAAAGAAATTTATATGCTTGCTCGTCATATGTGCGTCAAACGCCCACCTGCCCCACAGGAGATACCATGCTGCAAGCCGTGAACCCCGTCATCCCCGGTATCGCCGCGATCGCACCCGAGCTGGTCGAAGTGCGCCGCCGCATCCACGCTCATCCCGAGCTCGCGTTCGAGGAAACGCTCACGAGCGATCTCGTCGCCGAGCTGCTCGCCGGCTGGGGTTATGAAGTGCATCGCGGCATCGGCAAGACGGGTGTGGTCGGCGTGCTGCGCGAAGGGCAAGGCACGCGCACGGTCGGGCTGCGCGCCGACATGGACGCGCTGCCGCTCGCGGAAACCACGGGCCTGCCGTACGCGAGCCGCCACGCGAACAAGATGCATGCGTGCGGCCATGACGGCCACACCGCGATGCTGCTGTGCGCGGCGCGCCACCTCGCAGCCACGCGCCAGTTCTCCGGCACGCTGAACCTGATCTTCCAGCCGGCCGAGGAAAACTTCGGCGGCGCGAAGGCGATGATGGACGACGGCCTGTTCGACCGCTTCCCGTGCGATGCGATCTTCGCAATCCACAACATGCCGGGCCGCGCGGCCGGCGACATGGCCTTCCGCACCGGCGCCGCGATGGCGTCGGCCGACCGCGTGACGATCACGCTGCGCGGGGTCGGCGGCCACGGCGCGATGCCGCATTTCGCGCGCGATCCGATGTCGGCCGCGGGCAGCATCATGGTCGCGCTGCAGACGATCGTCGCACGCGAGGTCGACGCGCAGCATGCGGCCGTGATCACGGTCGGCAGCGTGCAGGCCGGCGAGACGTTCAACATCATTCCCGAAACCGTCACGATGAAACTGTCGGTGCGCGCGCTGAACGCCGACGTGCGCGCGCTGCTCGCGCGCCGCATCGAAGCGCTCGCGAAAGGCCAGGCGGAAAGCTTCGGCGTCACGGCGGAAGTCGACTACGACTACGGCTACCCGGTGCTCGTCAATCACGCGGAGCCGACCGCGTTCGCGGCCGACATCGCGCGCCAGATGCTCGGCGCCGAACGCGTCGAAACCGACGCCGCGCCGTTGATGGGCAGCGAGGATTTCGCGTTCATGCTCGAAGCGCGCCCCGGCTGCTACGCGTTAATCGGCAACGGGATCGGCAGCAAGGGCGGCTGCATGGTGCACAACCCCGGCTACGACTTCAACGACGACATCCTCGCGATCGGCGCGAGCTACTGGGTTCGCATCGCCGAAGCCTGGCTCGCCGCCTGACGGCCCTTTACCCCATCGTTTCGCGCCCAACCGGGGAGCCCCACATGGAAACGTCCGCTCTTTCGTTCGCCGGCACGCCGGTCGATGCACGCGCCGCCGCGAAGAAACGCCGGCTGATCGCGGCCGCCGCCGTCGGCAACGCGCTCGAGTTCTACGACTTCACGGTCTACAGCTTCTTCGCCATCCTGATCGGCAAGCTGTTCTTTCCCGTGCATTCGCCGTTCGGGCAACTGATGCTCGCGGTGGCGAGCTTCGGCGTCGGCTTCGTCACGCGCCCGCTCGGCGGGCTCGTGATCGGCATGTATGCCGACCGCGCCGGCCGCAAGAAGGCGATGATCCTCACGCTGCTGCTGATGGCGCTCGGCACCGCGACGATCGCGGTCGCGCCGACCTTCGCGCAGATCGGGCTCGCCGCACCGCTGCTGCTCGTGCTCGCGCGCCTGCTGCAGGGGTTCGCGTCGGGCGGCGAAGTCGGCGCGTCGACGACGCTGCTGCTCGAACAGGCGCCGCAGCATCGTCGCGGCTTCTACGCGTCGTTCCAGTTCTCGAGCCAGGGGCTCGCCGCGCTCGCCGGCGCGCTGACCGGCGTCGCGCTGACGTCGACGCTGAATGCCGCGCAGCTCGAAAGCTGGGGCTGGCGCGTGCCGTTCATCATCGGCACGCTGTTCGTGCCGCTCGGCTACTGGCTGCGCCGCACCGTCGAGGAAGTGCCGGCCGCCGCGCCTGCCGCCGCACACGACGAGCCGGTTGCATCGCTGCCGCTCGCCGACGTGCTGCGCCATCACGGCAAGGCCGTGTTCGCAGGCCTCGGCGTGACGATCGGCGGCACGTCGATCCACTACATCATCGTGTTCTACATGGCGATCTACGGCGTGCAGGTGCTGCACCTGCCGACGTGGCTGTCGATGACGGCCGGCTGTGTGGCGGGCGCGATCCTGATGCTCGTGACGCCGATCGGCGGCCACCTGTCCGACGTCTACGGGCGCAACCGGATCGTCTGGTGGACGCGCATTGTGCTGATGGCCGCGATCTACCCGGCGTTCATCGCGCTGAACCGCTGGCCGGGCGCCGCATCGCTGCTGTCGATCATCGCCGCGCTGTCGATCGTGCATGCGATCAACATCGGCGCGACGGGCGCGATGCTTGGCGAGCTGTTCCCGCGTGCGGTGCGCGCCACCGGCGGTGCGCTCGTGTACAGCGTCGGCGTCGCGATCTTCGGCGGCTTCGCGCAATTCTTCGTCACGTGGCTGATCGCGGCGACCGGGAATCCGAACGCGCCTGCGTGGTATGCGATCGGGTGTGGCGCGATGACGCTGCTTGCTGTCCGCTGCATGGATGAAAAGGCCGGGAAGGCACTCGACTGACTGGTGGCCGATGCGCGATGCAGGATTGACGTGGCGCGCGTGCATCGTGCATGATCGCTCCATGCGCCACATCACGACCACCCCCTCGACCACGACGCGCACGACCGCCTTCGGCGGGCTCGTGCGGCGAGTGCGCGCAAGGTCGTAGCGCGATCCCTCACAGGCCCCGCCGGTTCCGGACGGGGTCTTGTCGTTTCTCCGTCCGTATCGGTCACTCAGGAGAAACGCAATGTCCGAAGTTACTTCCCCGAAACGTGCACTGCTCGTCGTCGACATGCAGGTCGGCCTGTTTCATGGCCCCGAGCGGCCATACGACGGCGAGCGCGTGCTCGCGAACATCAACCGGTTGATCGGTCGTGCGCATGAAGCCGGTGCGCCGGTGTTCGCCGTGCGTCACACCGGGCCCGCCGGTTCGCCGATCGCGCCCGGTTCCCCGCTGACCGCGCTGGTGCCGGAACTCGCGATCGATATGAAGCGTGACATCGTGTTCGACAAGGCGCAGTCGAGCAGCTTCGCAGGTACGCGACTCGCCGAATGGCTGCGCGAAGCCGGCATCGGCGAGATCGTCATCGCGGGAATGAAGACCCAGTACTGCGTCGATACGGCCTGCCGTGCGGCCGCCGATCACGGCTTTCGTGCGGTGCTCGTGACCGATGCGCACACCTGCATGGACACGCCGGAGCTGCCGGCCGAGCGGATCGTCGCGCATCACAACACGACGCTTGGTGGGCCGTTCGCGACGCTCACCACGACCGACGCGTGCGCGTTCTGATCGACACCGTTCACACACTCTAAACACAACAACGCACGGGCAGCTACCGCCCGTGCATTGCGTACCGGTCGCGTAACCGCCTGCTCAGAACGTATGCATCATCCCCACATACGCGCCCGTCTGCGACTCACCCGTCATCGGACTCGTCCCAGACGTCGCATCACGCGGCGTCGCGAGCAGCGAGAAATTCGAATTCCCGCCATTCCGAACATACGCAACCGTCCCATACAGGAACGTGCGCTTCGACAGGTTGTACGTGGTCCCTAACACGTACATCATCGCGTGCCCCGACGGATCGTGTGACGCATCGCCGCCGCCGTCGCCCACCTTCACGTAGTACCCGCCACCCGTCACCGCCCACTGCGGCGTCGCGGTGTAAGTCGCACCGAGCCAGTAGTGATCGGCCCGATCGGCGACACCGGCCGGGCTGTCCGGCGCCTGGTAATGCGTATACGCGCCCTGGATCTTGAACTTCGACACCTTCACGTTCGCACCGACGAAATACTCGCGCGACGCGGTGAAGATGTTGCTGAACTTGCCGTTGTTGTCGCGCAGTTCGTCGTAGATGCCGCGCACGTCGAGCAACGGCGAGTGGTACGAGATCATGATCCCGTCCGAGCGGCCGAAATCGTCGGCCGCACCGTAGTTGAAGCCGCGCGACTGGTTGCCGAACGCGTATTGCGCCTGCACGTCGAAGCCGCCGATCACCGGGCTGTGATATTCGATGTTGTTGCTGGTCTGCTGCCAGTTGCGGCCGCGCACGAGCGAGGCCGACGAAAACGCCTGCTGCACGAACGGGTCGAATTCCCACACGCCGTCGCTGTCGATGAACAGGTTGCGGCCGGCCTGCAGCTGGCCCCACGTGTTGCTCTTCAGCCCGACGTACGCGCGCCGCGACCACATGCGGCCGCCGCCGGTCTGGCCGTTCATCACCTGGAACGCGGTTTCGAGGTTGAAGACCGTCGACAGCCCGCCGCCGAGATCCTCGATGCCCTTCAGCCCGAACATGCTGGTGCCCCAGTCGCCGCTTTCCGCGCTCCAGCGGGTCCCGCTGCCGCCATTCGGCTTCGCGATGTGGTTCAGGTATTCGATGCCGCCGTCGACGCGGCCGTACAGCGTCACGCTCGTCTGTGCGAAAGCGGCCGCCGGTGTGGCAGCCGCGATCAGCCATGCGAAATGTTTGAGTCGCAAAATGATGCCCCCTCGGAGTCTCGACCTTCCAGCGCGCGCCCCATGCGCGCGCCCCGGGTCCGTTTATCCGCGATCGATCGAAAAACGACCGGGGCCCGCCGCGCAAAGCGCGAGCAGGCCGCCGGCGATCGCGATGTTCTTGTAGAAATGAATCATGTTGTTGATCTGCTCGCCGCCCGTCATCGTCCAGTAGTGGTGACCGATGATGCCGGTGCCGATCGTATAGAGCGCCAGCAGCAGCGCGAGCGCCCGCGTCTGGAAACCGACCAGGATCGCGATCCCGACGAACAGCTCCATCACGACGGAAATCGCGGCGGAGATGATCGGCGCGGGCGCGCCTTCGGAACCCATGAACGCGATGGTCCCGGGGAAGTCGACGATCTTCTTCCAGCCGAACATGACGAACAGGATCACGAGCAGGATCCGGGCAAGCAGCAGCAGCACATCGCGCTGGGACGCGAGAAACGGTTGATTCGGTGTCATGGTGTCGATCAACGAAAGCGATGCGCACGGCGAAAACACGCCCGGCGCACCGGATTGCGAATGAACCAGGACGGGCGGCCGCCTGCGCCGCCCGCCCCGCTCTGCAACAACCGGCATCGGGCAACGACCCGATCTGCTGTGCTCCTCCTCTTGTCAGTTATCGCCCTGCTTCGTCGCGCGCCGCATCAACGCAGCTTCGCGACGTCCTGCTCGGTCACCTTCGCGGCCGGATTGCCGAATTGCCCGGTCAGGTAGTTGGTCAGCGCGGCGATCTGCGCATCCGACAGCTCGTGGCGGAACGCCGGCATCCCGACGTCCTCGCTGCCGGCCTTGCGCTGCACGCCGTTCAGGATCACCTGCACGAGGTTGGTCGGATTCGATGCGCCGACCGTCGAGTTGTGGAACAGCGGCGGGTAATAGCCGTCCGGCGTGCCCTTGCCCTGCATCTGGTGACAGGTCGCGCAGTTGCCGAGATAGAGCCGGGCCGGATCGATGCCCGACGACGCGAGCGCGACGCCGCGCAGCGTCAGGCCGTCCTCGGCCGGCTTGCCCCACGACGCGCGCGACTGCTTCGCATCGCCGCTGGCGACGGCCGGCACCGTGCGAATGTACGTCGAGATCGCGCCGATGTCGGCTTCCGTCATCTTCGAGAAGCTGTGCTCGATCGCCTCGGCCATCGGGCCGGCCGCCTGCGCGAGGCCCGGCACGCTACCGGTGCGCAGGTACTGGACGAGCTGCTGCTGCGTCCACCCGCCGATCCCCGCATTGGCGTCGGACGTGATGTTGTAGCCGTCCCAGCCCGCGAGCACCGAGCCCGACAGGAAGCTGCCGCCCGTTTCGTCGAGCGACTTCTCCTGCATCGCGATGCCGCGCGGCGTGTGGCACGTGCTGCAGTGCGCAAGGCCCTGCACGAGATACGCGCCGCGGTTCCACTCGGCGCTCTGCGCCGGCTTCGGCTGGTAGACCCCGTCCTTCAGGAACAGCCAGTTCCAGATCTTCAGCGGCCAGCGCATGCTCAGCAGCGCGGGGATCTCGTTCTTCGGCGGCGCCTGCTTGACCGGCTCGACGCCGTGCATGAAGTACGCGTACAGCGCCTGCACGTCGTCGTCGTTGATCTTCGCGTACGACACATACGGCATCGCCGGATACAGGTTGTCGCCGTTCTTCGACACCCCGTGGCGCACCGCGCGCTCGAAGTCCTCGGCCGACCAGTTGCCGATGCCCGTCTCGGGATCGGGCGTGATGTTGCTCGTGTAGATCTTGCCGAGCATCGGGACCGGCATGCCGAGACCGCCCGCGAACGGCTTGCCGCCCTTCGCGGTGTGGCACGCCATGCAGTCGCCCGCGACCGCGAGATATTCGCCGCGCTTGACCAGCGCCGGATCGGCCGCATCGGCCGCGCGTACGAGACCCGGCAGCGCGAGGCAGCCGGCGAGGAGGAAGGTGAGAGTAGATTTCCGCACGGTCAGACTTCCTTCTTCAGCGTGTCCGACATCCGCAGCGCAAGCGCGGCGATCGTCAGCGTCACGTTCACCGTACCGACGGTCGGCATCGTCGAGCTGCTCGAGATGAACAGGTTCGGATGGTCGAACGTGCGGCAGTCCTTGTCGACGACCGAGTCGCGTGCATCCGCGCCCATGATCGTCGCGCCCGTGATGTGGTTGTTCGGCGCGAACTCGTCATTGAAGACGACTTCGGTGCCGCCCAGCACCTTCGCGGCCGTCGCGTAGACCTCGCGCGTGTGCACGGCGCCGCGCTTCACGTAGTCGTCGATCGCATACGTGATCTCGGGGCGCGGGATGCCGACGGCGTCGGTGGCCGTCTTGCTCGGCACGATGCGGTTCTCGGGTTGCGGCAGGATTTCGTGGAAGCAGTCGAACTGCACGTAGCGCGCGGAACGGTCGCGGATCTGCGCGTCGAGCTCCTCGGGCTTCATCAGCTTGCCGGCCTTGAAGATCTTCTGCGTTTCCTGGTTGATGCGCGACATGTTCGACAGGTGGATCTTCTTCGCGGCTTCGGTCGCGCGGAACGGGCCGTCGCGGAAACCGATCAGCGACGTCATCTCCTGCGGGCCGCGGCCCGGCCACAGCTTCTCGTTCGCGTAGAACGACACGCCGGTGCCCGGGTGGTCCATCAGGTTGCGGCCGACCATGTCCGAGCTGTTCGCGACACCGTTCGGGAAATCGCGGTTCGCGGACATCAGCAGGATCTTCGGCGTCTCGATGCCGTTCGCGGCGATCACGAAGTACTTGCCTTCGACGCGATGGTCGGCGCCCGTCTTGTCCTTGTAGACCGCGGCGGTGATGCGCTTGTCCGGCCCGGTCTCGAGCTTGTAGACGACCGCGCTGTCGATCAGCTTCGCGCCAGCCTGCTCGGCCTTCTCGACGTGCACGATGCCGTTGTACATCGCGCCGATCGGGCAGATCGGCATGCAGTTGTTGTTCCCGCAACACGTCGGCCGGCCGTCGTACGGGCGGCTGTTGCGCGCGACCGGCTCGGTCACCACGTGGAACTTCGGGTCATAGCCGTTGAGCGCGCTCTTGATCGTGTGCTCGTTGAACGACAACGGCAGCGGCGGCATCGGGTACGGCTGCTTGCGCGGCGAGTACAGGTCTTCCTCGGGGCCCGGGCCCCACACGCCGAGTTCCTCTTCGGCGCGCTGGTAGTAATGCTCGATGTCGTCGTACTGGATCGGCCAGTCGCGGCCGACGCCGTACACGGTCTTCATCTTGAAGTCGTTCGGGATGAAGCGCCACGCCGACGCGGCCCAGTGCCACGTCGTGCCGCCTACCGCGCGGATGTACTGCGAGTTGAACTTGTGCTCGCCCTTCAGGATCAGGTAGTCGTTCGGCGGGCCGTATTCCGGATGCGGCGCCCACGCGCTCGACGGGTACGGCGCCATGAAATCGGTCTTGTCGACCTGGTTGCGGAAGCGCTCGACGATTTCCCAGCGCGGCATGCGCGGGCCGGCTTCCAGCAGGATCACGGACTTGCCCGCCATCGCGAGCTGGTGCGCGACGATCGCGCCTGCGACACCCGACCCGACGACGACGACGTCGGCCTTTTGCGTATCGGTATCGGCCATCAGGCTTGCCTCTCGATCGGTTTTTCGGCCCAGAAGCCGGGTTTGTTGGGGCAATACGACGGGATCACGAGCGTATCGGATACGACGCTGAACATTAATGCTTCTTCGTAGGTAATCACGACGTTATCGACGATGCCGAGATACCACGCTTCAAGAATCTTCAGCGCGAGTGCTTCCTGGTCGGGATTCAGCGAACCGGACGCGAGTGCGCCGGCGAGTTGCGGCAGGCTGTCGGCCGTCTTGAACGAACCCTTCTGCAACGCCTGCAGGAAGCGCTGGCCGAGCACGCGGCTCAACCCCTTCTTGCCTGTCACTGCTTCGGAGAGCGTCATGAACGTATCGAGCGGCGCGGTGCCGGGATCGTCGGCCAGGGCCCGCAACGCCAGCGAGCCCGTGAGGCCCGCCGCCGTCAGCGCCAGTGCGCCCTGCAGCCATTGACGCCGTGTGATGCCTGTTACGGCTGCGTCGCCCGAGCGACGCGAGTGGGGAGTGTTGTCGTTGTGCATGTTTCCTTCTCTCGAACACCGGATTCGGGAAAACCACGCTTGATATTTCTCAAACATTGGCGCGGACCTGAAATGTACGCGCACAAATCGGATCGAACAATCTTTTTATAGTCCATTAAATGTTCCGCAATCCGAGACAATCGACATTTCGCTGCATTTTTGTGTCGTTGACGCGACAAATCTGCGGCACGCACCTCAGTGTCGCACGCCGACGACACACTGTGCAGTGCGATGCGTGCGCAGGTCGGTCGGTTAGAATCCCGTGCAATCAAACAGAAAGCTTCCCTCCAAGGGCAACGAGCGATGAAGCAGCACGACAAACAGAACAAAGCAAAACGAACCAACCACACCACCCGGCTGCTCTGGCGCATCGGCGCCGTCGCGGCGCTCGGCGGCGCCACGGCGCTGTCGCTGCATGCGGGCGCGGCGCGCACGGTGAGCGTGTCGCCGCAAGGCACCGTCACCGAGGTCCGGCAAACCGTCGTCAAGTTCGACGAACCGATGGTCGCGTTCGGCTCGGCCTCCGCGCCGAATCCGGCACGCGTGACCTGCAACGACTCCACGGCCGCGCGCGGCCAGGGCCACTGGCTCGACGACAAGACCTGGGTTTACGATTTCGAAAACGACCTGCCGCCCGGCGTGCGCTGCTCGGTCGCGCTCAACGACACGTTGCGCTCGGTCGCCGGCAACGCGGCCAGCGGCCCGCGCCGCTTCACGTTCCAGACGGGCGGCCCGTTCCCGGTGAACGTCCGCCCCGGCTCGCGCGAGATCGAGGAGCGGCAGATGTTCGTGCTGAAGCTGAACGGCCCGGCCGAACCGCGCTCGGCGCTCGCGAACATCTGGTGCGAAGCGGCCGGCATCGGCAACCGCATTCCCGTCACGGCCGCCGACGACGATGCGCGCAACGCGCTGCTCGATCACTTCGGCCTGAAGAAGGATGCCGCGCGCGTGCTGACGCTGTCGTGCGCCCAGGCGCTGCCGGCGAGCGCGAAGATGCAGCTCGTGTACGGCAAGGGCGTCACGGGCCCGAGCGGGATCCCGAACGAAACGGAGCGCCGCTTCGATTTCACCGTGCGGGCCCCGTTCGCCGCGAGCTTCTCGTGCGAACGCGAGAACGCGAAGGCGCCCTGCACGCCGCTGCGCCCGCTCACGCTGTCGTTCAACGCGCCGATCTCGCGCAAGCACGCCGAGGCGATCAAGCTGCGCGGCCCTGACGGAACGCTCGCGCCGACCTTCGCGGCCGACGACAAGAGCGAGGAAGTCACCACCGTCACGTTCAACCCGCCGCTGCCCGAACAGGCCGGCCTGACGATCGAACTGCCGTCGGGCCTGCACGACGTGACCGACCGCTCGCTGTCGAACGCCGACCTGTTCCCGCTCGCGACGCGCACCGCGCCGATGCCGCCGCTCGCGAAATTCTCGTCGGGCACCTTCGGGATCGTCGAGCGCTTCGCCGAACCCGATTCGCCCGCGCTCGTGCCCGTCACGCTGCGCAACGTCGAGGCCGACCTGCATATCGACGGCCTCAACACCCAGGGCGCGCAGTTCTCGAACCTGAAGGTCGACGACGACACCGCGATCCGCCAGTGGATGCGCACGGTCGACCGCTTCGACAACTGGTCGATGACGGCCGGCTCGATCGACCGCCAGATTCCCGGCCTGCTCGAACGCAAGGGCCAGCATCCCGTGTACGTGCCGCGCGAAGCCGGCGAAAAGGCGCCCGCGCCGAAGGATCGCCGCATCGACGTGCGTTCGCTGACACTGCTCAAGGGCCAGCCCGGCGTGCAGGCGCTGACGCTGCCGAAGGCGGACCCGAAGGCGCTGCGCCCGTTCGAGGTCGTCGGCGTGCCGATCGACAAGCCCGGCTTCTACGTGCTCGAACTCGCGTCGCCCGCGCTCGGCCGCTCGCTGCTCGCGAAGCCGTCGAGCATGTACGTGCGCACCACGGTGCTCGTCACCAACCTCGGCGTGCACCTGAAACAGGGCCGCGAAAACAACCTCGTGTGGGTCACGACGCTCGACAAGGGCAAGCCGGTGCCGAACGCGCAGATCCGCGTGTCGGACTGCAACGGCGACGAGATCGCGTCCGGCAAGACCGATGCGCAGGGCCTGCTGAAGATCGACGGCGCGTTCGAGTCGAAGCGCGCCTGCAGCTCGTCCGACTCGGAGCAACGCTTCGACGACTACTTCGTGTCGGCCCGCGTGAACGATCCGAAGACGGGCCCCGACATGGCGTTCGTCAGCTCCGGCTGGAACCGCGGAATCGAATCGTGGCGCTTCAACGTGCCGACCGACACGGACAGCGCACGCACCGTGCGCGCGCATACGGTCTTCGACCGCACGCTGCTGCGCGCCGGCGAAACCGTGTCGATGAAGCATTTCATCCGCGCCGAGACGCTGCAGAGCCTCGCGTTCCCGTCGCAATACCCGACGCGCGTGACGATCCGCCATCTCGGCACGGGCCAGACCTACAAGCTGCCGCTCACGTGGGCCGCCGATCACAGCGCGGACACGCAGTTCACGCTGCCGGCCGCCGCGAAGCTCGGCGAATACAGCGTCGAACTCGAAGGCGGCCCGGAAGACGCGCCGACCGCCACCTATTACAGCGGCAGCTTCCGCGTCGAGGCGTTCCGCCTGCCGGTGCTGAAGGGGTCGATCGGCGCGCGCGACGCGCAGAAGAGCCCGCTCGTCGCCGTGAAGGAAGCGCCGCTCGCGGTGCAGATCGACTACGTGTCGGGCGGCGGCGCATCGAACCTGCCGGTGCAGGTATCGGCGCTGATGAAGTGGGCGTCGCCGCCGTTCGCCGATCGCTTCGAGGATTTCAGCTTCACGCCGTATCGCCCCGAAGCGGGCGACGGCAATGCCGACGACGATTCGCAGGACGGCGACAACGCATCGACGTCGAACAACGATCCCGACGCGACGAAGCTGATCGCCGACAAGCTGCCGCTGACGCTCGACCGCAACGGCGCGGGCTCGGTCACGCTCAAGGGCCTGCCCGACGTCGACGCACCGAAGCGCATCGCGCTCGAAGCGACGTTCGCCGACCCGAACGGCGAAGTGCAGACGATTCGCGGCGACACGATCCTGTGGCCGGCCGCGGTGGTGGCCGGCATCAAGGCAGGCCGCTGGGTATCGGTCGGCCAGCGCGTGCCCGTGCAGGCACTGGCGGTCGACCTGCAAGGCAAGCCGCGCGCGTCGGTGCCGATCGAGATCAAGGGCATCGCGCGCATCACGACGTCGTCGCGCAAGCGGATGGTCGGCGGCTTCTATGCGTACGACAACAAGAGCGACACGCGCGACCTCGGCGTGCTGTGCTCGGGCAAGACCGACGACAAGGGCCGCATGGCTTGCGACGCGACGCTCGAACAGGCCGGCAACGTGCAGCTGATCGCGGTCGCCAAGGACGGCGACGGCCGCACGTCGAACGCATCGACGTCGGTGTGGGTCACGCGCGAGGACGAGCTCTGGTTCGGCGGCGACAACACCGACCGGATCGACGTGATCCCCGAGAAAACCGCGTACGAACCAGGCGAAACCGCCCGCTTCCAGGTACGCATGCCGTTCCGCTACGCCACCGCGCTGGTCGCGGTCGAACGCGGCGGCGTGATGGAAACGCACATCGTCGAGCTGAACGGCAAGAACCCGACGGTCGACCTGAAGGTCGGCGAATCGTGGGGGCCGAACGTCTACGTGTCGGTGCTCGCGCTGCGCGGCCGGATTCGCGAAGTGCCGTGGTACTCGTTCTTCACGTGGGGCTGGAAGGCGCCGGTCGAATGGGCGCGCGCGTTCTGGCGCGAAGGCCGTCACTATGAAGCGCCGACCGCGTTCGTCGACCTGTCGAAGCCCGCGTTCCGCTATGGTCTCGGCGAAATCAAGGTCGGCACGGGCGTGCACCGTCTCGGCGTGACCGTGACGACCGACGCGACCCGCTACACGGTGCGCAGCAAGGCGCAGGCGCACGTGAAGGTCACGCTGCCAAACGGCCAACCGGCGCCGGCCGGCACGCAGATCGCGGTCGCGGCCGTCGATGAAGCCCTGCTCGAACTGATGCCGAACAACAGCTGGGACCTGCTCGACGCGATGCTGCGGCGACGCGCGTACGGCGTCGAGACATCCACGGCGCAGATGGAAATCGTCGGCCGCCGCCACTTCGGCCGCAAGGCCGTGCCCGCGGGCGGCGGCGGCGGCAGCGCGCCGACGCGCGAACTGTTCGACACGCTGCTGCTGTGGAATCCGCGCGTGACGCTGGATGCCAATGGCAGCGCGACCGTCGAGGTGCCGCTGAACGACGCGCTCACGCGCTTCCGGATCGTCGCGATCGCGGCGGTCGGCCCCGACCGCTTCGGCACCGGCAGCACGTCGATCCGCAGCACGCAGGATCTGCAGCTGATCTCCGGCCTGCCGCCGCTCGTGCGCGAAGGCGACGCGTTCCGCGCGCAGGTCACGCTGCGCAACACGACCGACCGCGCGATGCAGGTTGTCGTGACGCCGCGCGTGACGGGCCTCGAGGTCGCGCCGCAAACCGTCTCGCTCGCGGCCAACACGGCCACCGAGGTCGCGTGGACGATCACCGTGCCCGAGCAGGCGCTCGACGCGGCCGGTGCGCTGAACTGGCGCATCGAAGCGGCCGAGCAAGGCGGCAAGCGCGCGTCCGACGCGCTGGCGGTCGCGCAGAAGGTCGTGCCCGCGCTGCCGGTCACGGTCCAGCAGGCGACCCTCGCGCAAGTCGACGGCACGCTGACGGTGCCGATCGCCTCCCCGGCCGGCGCCGCGAACAACGCGCAAGGCCTGCCGCGCGGCGGCATCGCCGTGTCGCTGCAGTCGAAGCTCGCCGACGGGCTGCCCGGCGTGAAGCGCTGGTTCGAGCGCTATCCGTACCGCTGCCTCGAACAGCAGACCTCGCGCGCGATCGGCCTGCGCGACCCCGCGCAATGGCAGGCGCTGATCGCCCGCATGCCCGTGTATCTCGACAGCGACGGGCTCGCGAGCTACTTCCCGCCGTCGTCCGACGATTCGCATGCCGGCAGCGCGACGCTGTCGTCGTACCTGCTCGTGGTGTCCGACGAGGCGAGCCGTCTCGACCCGCGCTTCGCGCTGCCGGAAGACCTGCGCACGCAGCTCGAGGCCGGGCTCGCGCGTTTCGTCGACGGCCGCCTCGAACGCAACCCGTGGGCGCCGCGCCAGGATCGCGACCTGCGCAAGCTCGCCGCGATCGAGGCGCTGTCGCGCTACGGCGCCGCGCAGGGCCGCATGCTCGGCTCGATCGAGATCGCGCCGAACCAGTGGCCGACTTCCGCGGTGATCGACTATCACGCGATCCTGACGCGCGTGAAGGACATCCCGCAACGCGACGAGAAACGCGCGCAGGTCGAACAGATCCTGCGGGCACGCCTGACGTACCAGGGCACGCAGCTCGTGTTCTCGACCGCACGCGACGACGACCTGTGGTGGCTGATGACCAGCAACGAGACCAACGCGGCACGGCTCGCGCTGGAATTCGCGGGCGACCCGGCGTGGAAGGACGAGATGCCGCGCGTGACGGCCGGCCTGCTCGCGCTGCAGCGCCAGGGTGCATGGCAGACCACGACGTCGAATGCGCTCGGCCTGCTCGCGGTCGAACGTTTCTCGCGCACCTACGAGAGCACGCCGGTGGCCGGCGCGACGAAGGTCGCGCTCGGCGGCGACGCGCGCACGATCTCGTGGTCGCAGGCATCGGCCCCCGCGTCCTCTCCCGCCGACACGCCGGCGTCGGCCACCCCGGCCACCCGCGCCGCCGCGGCCCGCAGCGTAATGCTGCCGCGGCCGCGCGCGTCGCAGGCGCCGGCCACGCTGTCCGTCACGCAGGACGGCACGGGCCGCCCGTGGGCCACGATCGAAAGCCTCGCGGCGGTGCCGCTGCGTTCGCCGTTCGCGGCCGGCTACCGGATCACGAAGACCGTCACGCCCGTGTCGCCCGCCGTCAAGGGCGTGCTGACGCGCGGCGACGTCGTGCGCATGCATCTCGACATCGATGCGCAGAGCGACATGACCTGGGTCGTCGTCAACGATCCGGTTCCGGCCGGTTCGACGATCCTCGGTTCGGGCCTCGGCCGCGACTCCGAAGCCGCGACCCAGGGCGAGAAGACGCCGGACGGCGCGTGGCCGGCGTTCATCGAGCGCGACTTCGACGGCTACCGCGCGTACTACGACTATCTGCCGAAGGGCAAATTCTCGGTCGAGTACACGGTGCGGCTGAACAACGTCGGCACGTTCGGGTTGCCGCCGACGCGTGTCGAGGCGCTGTACGCGCCGTCCGTGTACGGCCTGTGGCCGAACCCGCCGATGACCGTGAAAGCGGCCGAAGCGGGCAAGTAACGAGCAAGCGATGATCGATCAGGGTTTGCCGCGGCCGGCGCGTTTCGCCGGCCGCGTATTCGTCGCCATCGTGCTGGCCGCACCGCTCGTCGCGCATGCGCTGCCGAGCTACGACGACGTGCGCCGCAACTGGCGCAGCTCCGACTGGGTGCTGCTCGCGCGCGACGGCACGCCGCTGCAGCGCACGCGCGTCGACCTCACCGAGCGGCGCGGCGACTGGGTGTCGCTCGCCGACGTGTCACCCGCGTTTCGCGAGGCGATCGTCGTGTCCGAAGACAAGCGCTTTTATGAGCACAGCGGCGTCGACTGGCGCGGCATCGCCGGCGCCGCGTGGGGCAACCTGTGGAACGAGCGCACGCGCGGCGCGTCGACCGTCACGATGCAGCTCGCCGGGCTGCTCAGCGATTCGCCGCGCCGCTCGGGCCAGCGCTCGCTGCCGCAGAAGGCGTCGCAGGCGGTCAACGCGCTGCTGCTCGAACGCGGCTGGCGCAAGGACCAGGTGCTCGAGGCATACCTGAACCTCGTGCCGTTCCGCGGCGAGACGATCGGCCTTGCCGCGCTGTCGCAGGTGCTGTTCGGCAAGGCGCCGTCGGGCCTCGACGCCCGCGAAGCCGCGATCGCGGCCGCGCTCGTGCGCGCGCCCAACGCAACCTCCGCGAAAGTCGCCGAGCGTGCATGCCGGATCCTGCGCGACATGCATGCCGAGCAGGCCTGCGCGTCGCTCGACGGCTACGTGCAGCTCGTCACCGCGCGCCCGGCCGGCGCCGCGCGCGACGACGGCGCCGCCCTCGCCCCGCACTTCGCGCGACGCATCGCGGCCGAGGTCCGGCCAACGGCCGGCGCGCAGATACGCACGACCCTCGATGCGCCGCTGCAGCGCTTCGCGCGCGACACGCTGGTGCGCGCGCTGACCGAACTCAACGCACCCGCGCACCGGCGCAACGTGCAGGACGGCGCAGTCGTCGTGATCGACAACGCGACCGGCGAGATTCGCGCGTGGGTCGGCTCGTCCGGCGCGCTGTCGGGCGCGCGCGACGTCGATGCCGTGCTCGCGCCGCGCCAGGCCGGCTCGACGCTCAAGCCGTTCCTGTATGCGCAGGCGATCGACGAGAAACGGCTGACGGCCGCGTCGCTGCTCGACGATGCGCCGATCAACCTCGCCGCCGGCGGCGGCCTGTACATTCCGCAGAACTACGACAAGGATTTCAAGGGCTGGGTAAGCGTGCGCAGCGCGCTCGGCGGCTCGCTGAACGTGCCGGCCGTGCGCACGCTCGTGCTCGTCACGCCGCACCGCTTCGCGCGCACGCTGACCGCGCTCGGCCTGCCGCTCGCGCAGGAAGGCGACTACTACGGCTTCAGCCTCGCGCTCGGCAGTGCGGACGTCACGCTGCTGTCGCTGACCAACGCGTACCGCGCGCTTGCGAACGGCGGCGTCGCGCGCAAGGTCATCGACGTGCCGGCGCCGGCGTCCGGTGCAGCCGGCGCATCGGCCGCGTCACCCGCCCGCGCAGCCGACGGCACGCGCGTGTTCAGCGACGCGGCCAGCTTCGTCGTGACCGACATCCTCTCCGACAACAACGCGCGCGTGCGCACGTTCGGCTTCGACAATCCGCTCGCGACGCGCTTCTTCTCGGCGGTCAAGACCGGCACCAGCAAGGACATGCGTGACAACTGGACCGTCGGCTTCACGTCGCGCTATACGGTCGGCGTGTGGGTCGGCAATGCGGACGGCTCGCCGATGTGGGACGTGTCGGGCGTCACGGGCGCGTCGCCGGTGTGGTCGGCCGTCGTCGGCTACCTGCACCGCGACCAGCCGAGCCGTGCGCCGCGCGCGCCGGCCGGCGTCGAGACGCGCCGCATCACGTTCGAACGCGATATCGAACCGTCGCGCAACGAGTGGTTCATCGCGGGAACGGCGGTCGACACGATCCGGCTCGCCGCCCCCGTCACGCCGGGCAAGGACGGCGCGCGCGCGCCGCTGACGATCGGCACGCCGACCGACGGCACGATCTTCGCGATCGATCCGGACATTCCGCCGAAGAACCAGCGGATCTGGTTCGAGCGCTCGGCCGGACGCGCGACGAAGTTCGCGTGGCGGCTCGACGACAAGGTGATCGGGCATGCCGATCGCATCGCGTGGATGCCGTGGCCGGGCCGGCACCGCCTCGAACTCGTCGATGCGCACGGCAAGGTGGCCGATACGATCCGCTTCGAGGTGCGCGGCGCGTTCGCGAAGGCGGCCGCGCGCGGGCCGAACTGACCCAACGGCCAAGCAGCGCCCCGATTCGGGACCTAGAATAGGAACGGCGCCGCATTTTCGGCGCCGACCGGTTGCCCCACTCTCGTCAAGGCCCGCGACCATGAACATTCACCCCAGGCGCTTCATCCGCCCCGCGCTGAGCACCCTCTGCCTCGCCACCCTCGCGACGCTCCAGGCATGCAACGGCGATGCCTGCTTCGGCGTCGATGCCTGCTTCAACAACAACACGCAGACGGTCGCGCTGTCCGGCACGGCCGCGACGGGCGGCGCGCTCGCCAGCGCGCAGGTAACAGTCAGTTGCGCGGCAGGGTCGGCGACGACGCTGACGGATGGCGGCGGCAACTACCGCGTGACGGTCAATGCGGCGCTGCCGTGCGTGATCACCGTGACGTCCGGCGGCACGAGCCTGCATTCGCTCGCGTATGCGGGCGGCACGTTCAATACGACGCCCGAGACCGAGCTGATGCTGGTCTATCTCGCCGCCCAGCTCGGTACGAACACGGCCACCTTGATCGGCAATTTCCAGGGGAATTCGCGCTATCAGCAGGCGATGAACAGCGCGAACACCGTACAGGCCGCGCAATCGGCCGTGGTGACGAACCTGCAGCAGCGCTATTCGGTGGCGCTCACCACGCCGGCGTTCCTGACCACATCGTTCACGGTGGGGCAACCGGGTGTCGACAGCGATCTCGTCGCCCTCGCGAAAGCCGGTGCAATCGACTCGAACGGGATGCCGGATCCGGCGGCCGTATCGCTGCTGACGCAGGCCGGCGCGGCGCATCCGCTGTAGGCGGCCGGCGGCGGGAAGAAGATCGCCCGGTATCGGGCGTCAGGGGCGCGCTTGGGGCTTGCCGTCGGCCAGCAGCGCCCACCGTTCGTGGTCGCGCCATTCGCCGCCGATGCGCAGATAGCGCGGCGAAAAACCCTCTTTCGTGAAACCGAGCCGCCGAACCAGCGCAATCGACGCGTGGTTGCCGGGCTGGATGTTCGCTTCGAGCCGATGCAGCCCGAGTTCGCCGAACGCGACGCCGATCGCCGCGCGCAGGGCTTCGGTCATCAGCCCTGTACGGCTGAATTCCACCATCCCGTAGTACCCGAGATACGCGCTCTGGAACACGCCGCCGACGATCTCGTTGAGGTTCACCACGCCGACCACCGCCCCGGACGTGCGTTCGCGTGCGACGAGGCCGACGTTCGGCCCCGTGAGGCAGCGGCCGAACCACTGGTCGAATCCCGCCTGGTCGGTGAACGAATCGACCCACGGGAGATGGTGGCTCCGGCTCGCGCGGTTGGCGGCGAGCAGGTCAGCGGCGTCGGTACGGGCGACGCGGTTCAGCAGGATCGGGCTCACGGCCCGGTCGACAGGCGGCACTTACGCGGCCTCTTCGCGGCCGCACGCGACGGGCGCGGCCTGCGCCTGCTGCTGCGACAGGTATCGCAACAGCTTGGTGACCATCCACACGACGATGCACGACAGCACGACGAAGAACACCGCGAGCGGCGTCATCACGTGAATCGACACGAAGCCGGCCAGCCCCATCATCGCGGACGACACCAGCAGCAGCGCGCATCCGAGGATCGCGCTCGTCAGGCCGGCGATATGCGGAAACAGCGAATTGCCCTTGGCCATCAGCGTCGGATACATCGCGCCCGCGCAGAAACCCATCACGAGCACCGGCGTCGCGAGCGTCCAGACGC
Source organism: Burkholderia sp. AU31652 (assembly GCF_002223155.1). NCBI lineage: Bacteria > Pseudomonadati > Pseudomonadota > Betaproteobacteria > Burkholderiales > Burkholderiaceae > Burkholderia > Burkholderia sp. AU31652. The sequence goes on from NZ_NKFG01000005.1 coordinate 1,983,615, forward strand.
GCAACCCGACGGTCAGCGCCAGCACCAGCATCGCGACCGACGCGCCGGCCATCACGCGCGCGCCGATGCGCAGCCGTTGCTCGGCGCTCGGCAGCCCGGGCCGGTGAATCCGGTTCGACAGGCCGCCGAGGAAATACATCAACCCGATCCCGAGCGCGAGATAGCCGAAGAAAGTCGGCGGCTTGTGCAGCGTGGTCTGCACCATGAACGGCCCGACGATGTTGAACACGAGCAGGATGCTGTAGCACAGCCCCTGTGCGAGGAAGCAGCTCTGGAACACCGGGCTCGCCAGCACCTTGCCCGCATTCGTCATCAGCGTGCGCGGCTCGAGATGCACGGGTTTCGGCAAGGTTTCGCGGTAACGCCACAGCAGCGCCCACATCACCAGCGAGTACACGAGCAGGAACACGAGGCATGCGCGCCAGCCGAACCATTCCTGCAGGTGCGCGCCGATCACCGGTGCGACGATCGGTGCCAGCCCCCACGCGATCGACATGTACGTAAACGCGTGCATCAGCGCCTGGCCGGCGAACGAATCGGTGATGATCGCCTTCGCGAGCAGGTTGGTGGTCGCGATCCCGAAGCCCTGCAGGCAGCGCGCGAGCACGAACGTCTCCAGGTTCTGCGCGCCGAGCGACAGCAGGCAGCCGATCGTGTAGATCACGAGCCCGAACGCGAGCACACGCTTGCGCCCGTAGGCATCCGCGACCGGCCCGAAAATCAGCTGGCCGAGCGCGTAGGCCGCCATGTAGCCGGACACGCTCGACTGGATCGCCTGCGGCGTGGTGGCGAACGAACGTGCCATGTCGGGCAGCGCGGGCACGTAGATGTCGATCGCGAGCTGGCCGGCGGACGCGAACAGGCAGATCAGGAACAGCAGGAAACGCGGCGAATTCGACTCGCGCGCGGGGGTGAGCGTGGCGTTCATGACGACGGGGAAGGAGGTCGGACAGCAGCGGCGCAGCCGTGCGATGTTCGAATGGCGAACACGCGTGCGTGTCGCGGCGAATTCCGTATTGTGCCTGTTGTTGCATCGGGCGACAGGATTCCCCTGGCACGGGCGAGGTTGAATGCCGATTGCGGAGCGTCCTGACCTGCGCTGACCGGGCCGGCCGGCGGCGGTTTTAATGTTGATTTAAGCCGACGGCTGCATTGTCCCGAATGGCTCACTCCGTGAGCCGCACGTCATTGTTGATTCGATCAGTCTCGTTTGATGGAGATACGAAGATGCGATTCCGTTCGTATATGGCGGCGGGCGCGCTGGCGCTGGTGCCCGTGTTCGCCCTGGCCGGGCAGGCCGGCGCGGCGGCCGCCCAACCGATGTTCGTCAACGTCGACGGGCAGGCCGTGCCCGTGAAAGCCGAAACGCGCGTCGTCCAGACGGCCGTCGGCCCGATGAAGGTCAGCACGTGGAGCTGGCACAGCCCGCAAGGCGGCGCGAGCTTCGAGATGCAGACGTCGTCGTCGGGCGGCCTGCCGCCCGCGGCAGCGTTGCGGCAAATGCAGGCCGCGCAGTACCGGATGCAGGCGGCTCAGGCGCAGATGGTCGCGATGCAGCAGCAGATGATGGCGCTCCAGCACATCGCGCTCGCCAATGCGTTCGCGATGCCGGTGCCGCAGCCCGTCGGCTTCGCGATGGCGCCGTGGGCCATGCCCGAGCCGGTGCTCGTCATCGTGCCGGCGCAGCCGTCGGTGCGTTCGACGGCCCCGGCAACGCCGGCCGCCCCTGCCGCCCCCGCCGCGCGCGGCGCGGAAATCAAGGCCTGACACGCTTCGCCGCGCTCGGCGCGGCGCGCTCGAACCGCCAGCATACGCCGGCGGTTTTTCATTGCGACGGCCGAATCAATACTGCGCCTGATCCGTTGGATTCCTGAACAGCTGCTTCATCTCCGCCGACAGCGGATAGTTCAGGCTCACGCCCTTGGGCGGAATCGGCTGCGTGAACCACTGGTTGTAGAGCTTCTCGGCCGCGCCCGACGTCTGCATCTTCGCGATCACGCCGTCGACCACGTGCTTGAACGCCGGATCGTCCCTGCGCATCATGCACGCGTAGTTCTCGTGGACGAGCGGCGTGCCCGTCACCGTGTACGCGCCCGGGTTGCGGTCCTTCGCGATCTCGCCGTACAGCAGCGGCTCGTCCATCACGAACGCCACCGCGCGCCCGGTCGTGACGTTCATGAACGCTTCGGCATGATCCTTCGCGCTGATGATCGTCATGTTCATCGCCTTCTCTTCGTTGAGCTTGCGCAGCAGGCGCTCGTCCGACGTGCCGGCCGTCGTCGCGACCGTCTTGCCGGCCAGGTCCGCGAAGTCCTTCACGCCGGAATCCTTGCGCGTGCTGAAGCGGATGCCATACAGAAAGATGCTGTTCGAGAACGCAGCCTGCTTCTGCCGTTCGAGCGTGTTGGTCGTCGATCCGCATTCGAAATCGATCGTCCCGTTCTGCAACAGCGGAATCCGGTTCTGCGACGTGATCGGGATTTCCTTCACGGCGAGGTTCGGCGCGTTCAGTTCCGTCTTCAACTGATCGATGATGCGCGACGCGATGTCCCGCGAATAGCCGATGTTCTTCTGCTGGTTGTCCGAATACGAGAACGGCACCGACGATTCGCGAATGCCCAGCGACACGACACCCGTGTCCTTGATCTTCTTCAGCGTGCCGGTGAGGGCCTGCGCGTGCGCGGTGCCCGCCAGCGCACAGGACAGCGCGACGGCCAGCCAGCGTAAGCGGCGATCCATGCTTTTCTCCTGACGAAACGTTGGTCGAATCGCGATCGTACGCCCGACAAAATTCGCGTCGCATCAGGGAAAGCGTCATCAACCTTCCGCCGCGGCCGGGCCATGAAAGATGTTTTCCGTACCGCGCAAACGCGCCCGCGCCGCCCGTGTCGCCCGACCGGCCGCACACGGACTCGCCCCACCTTTTGTGCCACGCGTTCCAAACACGCGTTCATGCTGCAACGCAGCAACGTAATCGTTTGCGCCCACCCCGGTTTTTCTCGTGAAACGCACTCAAGAAGCCGCCGCGTCGGCCGTTACCCAGTGCATGGCGCGTCGCAGCAACCTGGCTGCAACCGTCAGACAAAAAAGACAAGGTCCGGGTCAGCCGGACCAGCGCCACCGCCGGCACGACGGTCATCTACGAGGATCGAGTTTCAACATGAGAACCACGCGTTTCAATTTTGCGCTGGCGCGCTCCGCACATGCGCGCATGCTCGCCGGCATGCTGTCCGCCGCCGCCCTCCTGCCCCTCGCCGGTTGCGGCGGCGGAGGCGGCGGCGACGGCAGCAACCCGTCTTCTTCCAACGCAGCGCCTGCCCCTGCCCCTGCCCCTGCCCCCACGCCGTCTCCCGCGCCGTCCAATCCCACGAACCCGCCCACGTCGTCCGGCAGCAATGCGTGCACGACGCAGCAGGCCGCCGTGCAGATGGCCGCACAGACCGCGCCGACCGAACCGCCGATCGATCACCTGATCGTCAAGCTGAAGACGCTGACGGCCACGCGTGCGATGGCCGCCATCGACAACGGGACGCGGCTCGACGCAGTGATCCAGCGCTCGCTGACGCGCTGGACGGCGCCGATCGCCGGCAGCGCACGTGCGTATGCAAGCACGGTCGGGCAAACGCCGGTGAACGTGCAGGTCGAGCGGACGATCTCGAACGGCGCGACCGTGCTGTCGCTCGGCCAGCGCATGGCCGCCACCGACGCAGCCGCGCTCGCGCAGGCATTCGCAGCCGATTCCGACGTCGACTACGCGGAACCGGATCATCCGATGCAGATCCGCGACACGCCGAGCGACCCGCTCTACAGCCAGCAGTGGTACCTGTCCGACCCGACCGCAGGGATCAACCTGCCGCCCGCGTGGAACGCGACCAAGGGTTCGCCGACCGTCGTCACGGCCGTACTCGACACGGGCTACCGGCCGCACGCCGACCTCGTCGGCAACATCCTGTCCGGCTACAGCTTCATCAGCAACGTCAACACCAGCAACAACGGCCTGACCCGCAGCCCTGACGCGACCGACCCGGGCGACTGGGTCACGCAGCAGGAACTCGACAACGCAAACGGTCCGTACTATCACTGCGCGAGCCAGCCGAGCGACAGCAGCTGGCACGGCACGCGCGTGATGGGCGTGATCGGCGCGACCGCCAACAACGGCACCGGCATCGCCGGCGTGTCGTGGCTCGGCCAGATCCTGCCGGTGCGCGTGCTCGGCAAGTGCGGCGGCACGACGAGCGACATCGCCGACGGGATGCGCTGGGCCGCCGGCATCGCGGTGAACGGCGTGCCGAACAACCCGCGCCCCGCAAAGGTCATCAACCTGAGCCTCGGTGGGGTCGGCGCGTGCAGCTCGACGTTCCAGCAGGCCATCGACGACGTGACCGCGAAGGGCGTGACCGTCATCGTCGCCGCGGGCAACGACGGCCTGTCGACCGGGCTCGACCAGCCCGCGAACTGCCGCGGCGTGATCAGCGTCGGCGCCACCGACGCGACCGGCCGCCGCGCGTCGTTCAGCAACTTCGGCCCCGATGTCTCGCTGAGCGCGCCGGGCGTCAACATCCTGTCGACGTCGAATACCGGCACGACGACCCCGGGCTCGGACACCTACGGCCTCGCGAACGGCACCAGCCTCGCCACGCCGCAAGTGACGGGGGTTGCCGCGCTGATGTTGTCGGTGAACGGCAACCTCACGCCCGCGCAGATCCAGCAGAAGCTGCAGGGCGGCACGCGCACGGCCAAGCTCGCGGCCGGCACGTCGTGCACCGCGATGCCGGCGGGCTCGGGCATCCTCGATGCAGGGGCCGCCGTCGCATCGGCCCACTAATACGCCACCTGCTTCGACACGGCCGCGCGCATGCCGATATCGCATGCGCGCGGCCGTTTCATTGGCGTCGATCCGACGGCGCGCCGCGCACCCCTCATCCCGATTACGTTTCTCGAAATAACGACTGACAAAAGGGTTGACGCTTCGCACAGCGACCCATTACCATCGCTCCCGTCTAATTACATGGAGTGTTCTGTGAACACCGATGCGAGTTGTAGTTGGTGCTTGACCAACTCGACTGCTGCCTGAGGAAAACGCGCAGAGCCTCGTCTTCTGCCGCATCCCGGGAAGCAGGATGCGGCGTCCTTCCGGCCTGACTTGACTGGCCAGATCTCCCGCCGAATTTTCATTATTGTCGAATGCACGCGATGCGCCGTCGCGCGCGTGCGTTCGTGTTGCGCGCAGCGTCAGCTGCGTGCGTTTTCCGTTCGCGTGCCGTCCGGCCGCGCGCCTTCGTGCGTGCGTCGCTGTCGATCGCCCGTGCCGATTATCCACAACCGACAGGAGTGCAGATGAACTCAGACGACAGTAGTCGATTACCGCTCGCCGGTGCGACGCCGCGCATCGCCCCTCCGGCCGCACCGCACGCGCCGGCGAGCGTTCCCGCCTTCCCCGATCCACAGCCGATCGCGCCTGACGCGACGCGGCGGGGAGCGCTCGTGCGTCGATAACGTCACGGTCGCTCCCCGCCCGCCGCCTCGTGCGCTAGGAGCGACTCATGACAACACGACACAACACATCGCAAAAGAAACAGCGCGGCTTCATCAAGGCCGGCGGCGCCCAGCAGAACGACCCGCGCATCATGCGCGCCGCGCAGGAAGCGGCCCGTCCGCTCGAAGAGACGCTGAAGTCGCTGAACACCAGTACGCGCGGCCTCACCTACGACCAGGCCGCCGACCGCCTGCAGCACTACGGCCCGAACGAAATCGCGCACGACAAGCCGCCGCACTGGACCCGCCAGCTGCTGCTCTCGTTCCACAACCCGTTCGTCTACGTGCTGCTGGTACTCGCCGCCATCAGCTTCTTCACCGACGTCTACTTCGCGGCGCCCGACGATCGCGACTACGTGGGCATGACGATCCTGCTGACGATGGTCACGATCAGCGCGCTGCTGCGCTTCGTGCAGGAATTCCGTTCGCTGCGCGCGGCCGAGAAGCTGAAGGCGATGGTCCGCACGACGGCCACCGTGCAGCGTGCCATAACCGACACGTCCGAGCCGACACGCCGCGAGGTGCCGATGCGCGAAGTCGTGGCCGGCGACATCGTGCACCTGTCGGCCGGCGACATGATCCCGGCGGACGTGCGCCTGCTCGCGTCGCGCGACCTGTTCATCAGCCAGGCCGTGCTGACCGGCGAGGCGCTGCCCGTCGAGAAGTACGACACGCTCGGCGCGGTCGCCGGCAAATCCGCCGGCACGCGCGCGGCCGACTCCGCGACCGATACGTCGGCATCGCTGCTCGATCTCGAGAACGTCTGCTTCATGGGCACCAACGTCGTCAGCGGCACGGCGACGGCCGTCGTCGTCGCGACCGGCGAGGACACCTATTTCGGCTCGCTCGCGCGCAACGTCGTGAGCCACAAGCGCATCGAGACGAGCTTCGACCGCGGCGTCGCGAGCGTGAGCTGGCTGCTGATCAAGTTCATGTTCGTGATGGTGCCGATCGTGTTCATGATCAACGGGTTGACCAAGGGCGACTGGCTGAGCGCGCTCACGTTCGCCCTCGCGGTGGCCGTGGGCCTCACGCCCGAAATGCTGCCGATGATCGTCAGCGCGAACCTCGCGCGCGGCGCGGTGGCGATGGCGCGCCGCAAGGTCGTCGTCAAGCGGCTGAACTCGGTGCAGAACTTCGGCGCGATGGACGTGCTGTGCACCGACAAGACCGGCACACTCACGCAGGACAAGATCATCCTCGAACATCACCTCGACCTGTCGGGCTACAAGGACGAGGAGATCCTGCGGCTCGGCTGGCTGAACAGCTTCCACCAGAGCGGCCAGAAGAACCTGATCGACATCGCGGTCGTCGCGCGTGCCGACGAGATCGGCGAGCGCGTGAAGCCGCAGGGCTACAAGAAGATCGACGAACTGCCGTTCGACTTCGTGCGGCGCCGCCTGTCGGTCGTCGTCGAGGACAGGCACGGCACGCACCTGCTGATCTGCAAGGGTGCGGTCGAGGAAATGCTGGCCGTCTCCACGCACGTGCAGGACGAGGACGGCGTGCGCCCGCTCGACTTCGTCGCGCGCAAGCGGCTGCTCGAACAGGCGAGCGCGTACAACGAGGACGGCTTCCGCGTGCTCGTGCTCGCCACGCGCACGATCCCGCGCGGCGACGAGCGCCAGCAGTACCGCACCGCCGACGAACACGACCTCGTCGTGCGCGGCTTCCTGACCTTCCTCGATCCGCCGAAGGAATCGGCCGCGCCGGCGCTCGCCGCGCTGCGCGAAAACGGCGTCGCGGTGAAGGTGCTGACGGGCGACAACCCGGTCGTCACGATGAAGGTGTGCCGCCAGGTCGGCCTCGAGCCCGGCAAGCCGATCCTCGGCACGGAAATCGAAGCGCTCGACGACGCGACGCTCGCGGAAGTCGTCGAACGCACGACCGTGTTCGCGAAGCTCACGCCGCTGCAGAAGGCGCGCATCGTCAAGGCGCTGCAGGCGAACGGCCACACGGTCGGCTTCCTCGGCGACGGCATCAACGATGCGCCCGCGCTGCGCGACGCCGACGTCGGCATCTCGGTCGACAGCGGCGCCGACATCGCGAAGGAAACCGCGGACATCATCCTGCTCGAAAAGAGCCTGATGGTGCTCGAGGAAGGCGTGATCAAGGGCCGCGAGACGTTCGGCAACATCCTGAAGTACCTGAACATGACCGCCAGCTCGAACTTCGGCAACGTGTTCTCGGTGCTCGTCGCCAGCGCGTTCCTGCCGTGGGAGCCGATGCTCGCGACGCAGCTGCTCGTGCTGAACCTGATCTACGACACGTCGCAGATGCTGCTGCCGTGGGACAAGATGGATCCCGAGTTCCTGAAGAAGCCGCGCAAGTGGGAAGCCGGCAACATCAGCCGCTTCATGCTGTGGGTCGGGCCGACGTCGTCGGTGTTCGACATCACGACGTACATCCTGATGTGGACGGTGTTCGGCGCGGGTGCGATGTATCACCTGAACGGCGGCACCGGCGGCCAGATCGTGATGAACTCGGGCTGGTTCATCGAGAGCCTGGTCTCGCAGACGCTCGTCGTGCACCTGCTGCGCACGCAGAAGATCCCGTTCCTGCAGAGCACGGCCGCGCTGCCGGTGCTGCTGTCGACGTTCACCGCGATCGCGATCGGCTGCTGGCTGCCGTTCTCGCCGTTCGCCGAATCCCTCGGCTTCATGCACCTGCCGGGCACCTTCTGGCTGTGGCTCGCCGCGACGATGGTCGGCTACATCCTGCTCGCGCAGATCGTCAAGACGATCTACGTGCGCCGCTACAAGCAGTGGTTCTGAACGTCTTCGCTTGACGACCTGCCGGCCTGCGCCTCCCTGGGCGCAAGCCGGCAGGCACGCCACGCATCTCGGGTGACACGATGAAAAGAATGCTTCCGCTCGCAGCCGCGAGCGCCTTCCTCGCGCCGTTCGATGCGCTCGCCACCCATCCGCTCGTCAGCGACGACACGGGCACGCAGGGCAACGCGAACTGGCAGTTCGAATTCAACGCCGAGGAAACCTCGAAACAGGAAGAAAACGGCCGCCACCAGCTGTGGAACGCGACGCTCACGCGCGGGTTCGGCGAACACGTCGATCTCTACGTGAACGCGCCGTACACGCATCTGCAAACACGCACCGATGAAAACGGCGCCGGAATCGGCGATGTCGAGATCGGCATGAAATGGCGGTTCGTCGAGCGCGGCCCGCTGTCGATCGCGCTGAAGCCGAAACTGACCGCGCCGACCGGCAACGACCGGCGCGGCCTCGGCACCGGCCGCGTGGGCGCCGGCGCAACGCTGCTCGCGCAGCTCGACGTCGCGCGGTTTTCGTTCCTCGCGAATGCGGGCATGACGTACCAGCCGAATCGCCAGGGCGACCTGACGTCGATCTGGGCCGTGTCCGGCGCGGCGATCTACAAGGCGACCGACACGTTGCAGATCGTGGCCGACATCGGCACGTCGCGCCACACGGAAAGCGGTGCCGGCGCGAATCCCGCTTTCGTGATCGCGGGCGCGATCTATTCGCCGAAGCCGTGGCTCGATCTCGACCTCGGCTACCGGCGCGGGCTGAACGACCAGACCTACGATCATTCAGTGATGGGCGGCGTGACGGTGCGGTGGTAACGCATCGACGCCGCGCGTCGAACCGCAAGACGACGGGCCGCTTCCAGCGGCCCGTTTTTCATTGCGCGTCGTTCGCGCCGAACAGTTGCGCGCACACCGCGCGCCCTTCGTCGGTCAGCGCGGCGCTGCCGGTACCGTCCTCGTTCAGCGTCGTCGCGCTCAGGCCTACGGCGTCGAGCTGCGTGAGCACGCGGCGCAGCGTGCTCATCGGCAGTTGCGTGCGTTTCGCGATCTTCGGCAGCGACCAGGCCTTGCCGGCCGGATCGCCCGCGGCGTCGTTCAGTGTCGCGAGCGTCGCGACGAGTGCGGGATCGAGCGGGGCGTCGTCGGATTCTGAAGTCATGGGTGGTGGTTGGTGAGCGAGACTGGGGCTGGCGATCGGGCGACCGCTGCCGGCTGAGGACACTATACCGCTTCGTCCGTCATGCATTCTTGATCGCGGCACGCATGAACGACACGAAGCGTGTGGTGACGGGATCGTCACGATCCGACAGCCATGCGAGCCCGACGCGCCACTTCGCATCCTTGCCGTCGAGCGGCAATACCGTCGCGTCGCGCAGCAGATATTGCGCACGCGACGGAATGAACGCGACGCCCGCGCCGGCCGCGACCGACGCGAGCACCGACTGCACGTCTTCGGCCTGCTGCGTCACGTGCGGCACGAAGCGGCGCTCGACGCACCACCGGTCGACCTGCGCGGCCAACCCTTGGCCGCGTGCGCGCTGCAATGCGATGAAGCCGATCTCGTTGAGCGTGCCGAGATCGGCCGGCACGCGCTTCAGGCCGAGATGCGGCGGCACCGCCAGCGCCAGCGCCTCGTCGATCACCTTGAACGACGACAAACCTTCGTCCGACGGCAGGCGCAGGAATCCCGCATCGAGCTTGCCCGCGCGCAACCGGCGCGTCTGCTCCGCGGACGACAGGTCGCTCAACGTCACGGCAATGCCGGGATTCCGGCTGCGAAATTCCGCGACGAGCTTCGGGACGAGCGTCAGCACCGACAGGCAGATGCCCAGCCGCAAATGACCGCGCTGCCCGCTCGACAGCTCACGCGCGCGCACGAGAATCTCGTCCGCATCGCGCACCAGCGCCTGCGCATCCGGCAGGAAACGCTCGCCGAACGCAGTGAGCTCAGCGCCGTGCCGGCCGCGCTCGAACAGCTTGCCGCCGAGGCTCGCCTCGAGCGCGCCGATCTGCTTGCTCAGTGCCGGCTGGCTCATGTGCAGCGCATCGGCCGCGCGGCTGAAATGGCACAGCTCAGTGACCGTCAGGAAGGTTCGCAGCAGTTTCAATTCCATTCTTAAAAGGAATCGTAACGATCGAAACATTCATTTTACCGATCGAATGCGATGGCGTTCAATACGGACATGCCCTTTCAGGAATCGACCGTCATGTCTGTAGATCTCATCTGTGAATGTCCGCCCGACGACACGTCGTGCGCACCGGCCGCCCTCGATGAGCGCGCCGCAACGGCTGATCCGCGCGCTCCGAAGCGTCGTGCCGAACGCGCCGACGGCCGCGGCCGCCGCTTTCGTTTCGGCGATGCGGTGGACGCGATGAGCGCGATGAACGACGCACCGCCGCGCCCCGTGACGGGTTCGATCGCGATCAGCTTCGCGGTGGTGTCGCGGCGCAACTGGCCGCGTTGAGCATCGGCGCTATCGATCCACGATCGCGCCGCGTATCGCGTCATATATCGCGCGACCGCAAGCGCGCAGGCCGCTGCGCCCTCCTCGAATCACCGATCAGCGTCGCCCAATTTCACCGAATCGCGCATCTTTTCCCGCCTTCAATCGTCATCGCTCCGCGATCGACCGTATAATTTTCCGCATCCCGCTGACCGCCCACGCATTTCACGCCGCCTCGCCACGCGTGACAAGGAGACTTTCGCTTGACCGGCCTCATCGCGCGCCTGCCTCTCGCCCGGACCACCCTGCTCGTCGCCCTGTCGATGCTGATGTTCGCCTTCTCGACGAACGCGTCGTCCGCACAACGTCACACGCCGCAGCGCGTCGCGCATGTGCAGCCGCATGCGAAAAAGGTCGTCAAGAAAGCCGTCAGGAAAAAGCCCGCGCAGCGTAAGCAGAAGGCCGTCAAGCACCGCCGCCCGCGCGTGAAGCACCAGGCAGTCAAGCGCCAGGCGGCACCGGCCCCGCAGCAGCGCCGCGCGAAACGTTCGAATGCGGTGCGCCCACGCCCGGCCGCCAAGCCGCGCCTGATGGCGAGCTGCGGCTATACCCCACGCGCAGTCAACTCGCTCCATTCACGCGCCGCCTACGTGCTAGACGTCGACTCCGGCACGCCGCTGCTGGCCCGCAACGCACGCACCGTGCGGCCGATCGCGTCGATCTCGAAGCTGATGACGGCCGTCGTCGCGCGCGACGCCGACCGGCCGCTGAACGGCGTGCTGCGCGTCACCGCGCACGACCGCGACACGATCAAGTTCACCGGATCGCGCCTGCAGGTCGGCTCGGAACTGTCGCGCCGCGAGATGTTCCATATCGCGCTGATGTCGTCGGAAAACCGCGCGGCCGCCGCGCTGAGCCGCGACTATCCGGGCGGACGCGCCGCGTTCGTCAAGGCAATGAACCGCGAAGCGCGTCGGCTCGGCATGCGCCATACGCACTTCCGCGAGCCCACCGGCCTGTCGCCGCACAACGTGTCGACGGCGGAGGATCTCGCGAAGCTCGTCGGCGCGGCCGCGCAGGATCCGCTGATCCGCTATTTCTCGACGGATACGTCGACCACCGTGCGCCCGGGCGACGGCGAGCTGCTGTATGTGAATTCCGACCCGCTCGTCCGCTACCGCCGCCTGCCGATCCGGCTGCAGAAGACCGGCTTCATCAACGAGTCGGGCCACGGCGTCGTGATGCGCATGCGGGTGAAGGGCCGCCGCGAAACGGTCGTGCTGCTCGGTGCGCCAACGCGCGCGGGCGTCTCGAGCGATGCCATCAAGATCCACCGCTGGCTGTCCTGCTCGATCCAGTAAGCGCGCACGGGCGGCCGGCGCGTTCACCGTCACGGAGCGACGCCATGCAGGACGAATACCGCTTCAACGCATTTGGCCGGCTACTCGCCGTCGTCCGCAAGAACGACCGCTGGATCGTGTTCGCTCTCGGCGCCGAGGGCAAGCGGCGCCCGGCAAACCTGCACATTCCGTCCGAGCTTGCCGCCGACGAACTGGCGCAATACCTCGGCGACCTGCTGCACGAAAGCGCGACCCCGCGATACAGCGAAGTCGTACCGGTCCCACTCCCCGGCGCGTAACCACCCGCCCGGCTGCACCGCGATCCGGCGATCAATTCGACAGTTAAACTTGCAAGTTTAACTGTCGTGTCCTATGATCCGCCGCATGAACCCGCCACGCAAATCCGGCGTTTCCGCCGATATCGTCGCCGCCGATCTGACCCTCGCGGTCGGCCAGTTGATCCGCCGGCTCCGCTCCGAGATCGAATCCGGCGGGCTCGGCATGTCCCAGACGAGCGCGCTCGCGCGACTCGAACGGCACGGGCCGATGACGACCGCCGACCTCGCGCGCGCCGAAGCGATGAAGCCGCAGTCGATGAAGGCGACGCTTGCCAGCCTCGAGGAAGATGGCCTCGTCGAACGCGAACCGCATCCGACCGACGGCCGCCAGATCCTGTTCCGGCTGACCGCGGCCGGCCTCGACGCGCGGCTCAAGCGCAACGCCGCGAAGCACAAGTGGCTCGGCGCCGCGATCGCGCAACTCGATCCCGAAGACATCGCCACGCTCGCCGCCGCGATCCCGCTGATCCGCCGCATCGGCGAGCAATGAATCCGGCCGGCGCGCCCCACGGCATTCGCGCGCACGGCTTCCTTCGCCCCTTTCACGGAGTCCCATCATGAGCGCAACCCGTCTCGACACGAACACGGCCCTCGTCGTCATCGACCTGCAGAAAGGCATCGTCGCCCTCCCCACCGCGCACCCGGTCGAACCGGTGATCGCGCACGCCCGTGAACTACTCGACGCATTCCGCAGCCGCGGCCTGCCGGTCGTGCTCGTCAACGTCGCGGGCGGCGCACCGGGTCGCACCGAGCAACCGCCGCGCACGGCACAGCTCCCGGCTGACTGGGCCGAACTCGTGCCCGAACTGAACCGGCAACCGGGCGACCACCTCGTGACGAAAAAGACCTGGGGCGCCTTCACCGACACCGATCTCGACGCGCACCTGAAAGCGGCCGGCGTCACGCAGATCGTGCTGACCGGCGTCGCGACGAGCATCGGCGTCGAGTCGACCGCACGGCAGGCGCATGAACTCGGCTACAACGTCACGCTCGCCGTCGATGCGATGACCGACCTCAATGCGGATGCGCATGTGAACAGCATCGAGCGCCTGTTCCCGCGCCTCGGCGAGACGGGCACGACGCAGGACATCGTCGCGCTGCTCGACCGGCGCGGCGCGTGAGCGATCCACGCACTCGGCCGGCGCGGGACCACGCGGCCGGCCGGCTCGATCCGTCGATCTGGAAGGTCAGCGCGGTCGCGGTGCTGGGCTCGTTGCTGTCGCAACTCGACGCGACGATCGTCAACGTGTCGCTGTCGAGTCTCGCGACCGACCTGCACGCGAACCTTTCGACGATCCAGTGGGTGACGAGCGGCTACCTGCTCGCGCTCACGCTGGTGCTGCCGCTGAACGGCTGGCTCGTCGACCGGATTGGCGCGAAGGCGCTGTATTTGTGGTGCTTCTCGGCGTTCACGCTCACGTCGGCGCTGTGCGGGCTCGCGTGGTCCGCGCCGTCGCTGATCGCCTTCCGCGTGCTGCAAGGCGTGAGCGGCGGGCTGCTCGCGCCGATGGCGCAGATGATGATCGCGCGCGTCGCCGGCCAGCAGATGGCGCGCGTGATCGGCTACGCGGCCGTGCCGGTGCTGCTCGCGCCGATCCTCGGCCCGGTCGTCGCCGGCGCGATCCTGCAGCACACGTCGTGGCGCTGGCTGTTTCTCGTGAACCTGCCCGTCGGCGTGCTGGCGCTCGCGCTGGCCGTGCGGTTCCTGCCCGGCGACCGCGACGACACGCAGCCGCGTGAACTCGACTGGGTTGGCCTCGCGCTGCTGTCGCCGGCGCTCGTGCTGTTCCTGTACGGGATCGAGCGAATCAACGAAGCGCTCGGCATCGCGGCGATCGTCGCGGCCGCGCTGTTGCTCGCGGCGTTCCTGCGGGTCGAAACGCGCAAGGGCGACCACGCGCTGATCGACCTGGCGCTGTTTCGCCGGAAGGTGTTCGGCGCGGCCGCGTCGACGCAGTTCCTGTCGAACGGCGCGCTGTTCGCGGGCCAGATGCTGATTCCGGTGTTCCTGATCCAGGCCTGCGGCCGCACGCCCGGCGAAATGGGCTGGCTGCTCGCGCCGATGGGGCTCGGCATGCTGGTCACCTACCCGTCGATGGGCGCGCTCACGAGCCGGTTCGGCGTGCGCCGGCTGGCCGCCGCAGGCGCCCTGCTCGCGCTGTTCGCGACGCTGCCGTTGGTGTTTCTCGCGCTGAGCGGCTACGATCCGGTCCTGCTCGTGCCCGCGCTGTTCCTGCGCGGCATGGGCCAGAGCGCGATCGGCGCGCCGTCGATTTCCGCCGCGTATGCGTCGGTCGAGCGCCGCAACCTGCCGATGGCGACGACCTCGCTCAATATCGTGCAGCGTCTCGGTGGCCCGACGTTCACGACGATCTGCTCGCTGTTCCTCGCGTGGCGGCTGCAGGCCGAATCGGTGGCGAGCGGCGGCACGCAGGCGAACGCGTATGCGTGGGCGTTCGGCCTGCTTTGCATGCTGCACGCGGCGAGCTTCGTCACGACGCTGCGACTGCCGTTGTGGTCGGCCGGTGCGGGCGGGAAACCTGCCGGCGCCGCGCGCGCCGGTTCGCGCTGACTGCGGGCGCTCCATCACGCTGCGCTGTGCCCCGCGCGCGGCGTCGCCATGGCAGCCACATCGGCACGATCGACGCCACCTGCGCAACGGCTTCGCGCGCTTGCGGGCGGCGGCCTAGCGCCCGCTCCCGCTACACGATGCCCGGTTCCTGCCGCGCCGGCGTCGTGCCGGCGGCCTCCAGTGCCTGGTGCAGTGTCGGGAAGATGCACGACGCGCCGACGATCTCCGTGATCCGGTGACGATCCATGTCCGCGCGCAGGTAGCGATTGACACGCCCGAACAGCACACCGATCCCGCGTGTCTGCAGCATCCTGACGAGGTCGGTCAGCGTCCGCGCGGCCGAGTAGTCGATATCGGTGATCGCGCCCGCATCGACGACGAACCAGCGCGTCGGCACCGGCGCCGCCTCGACGAGCTCGGTCACTTCGGCGGTGAACAGATGATCGTTCGCGAAGAACAGGTCGGAGCCGAACCGGTAGACGATCAGCCCCGGCGCCGTCATCGCGCCGCGCCGCGTGGGCACCGGCTGCCACCGCCCGTTGCCGTCGACCGGTTCGAGCACCATCGTGTGCGGCTGGTAGCTGTGGCGCACGTGCCGCATCAGCGACAGCGCGACGGCCAGCAGGATGCCGTGCTCGACGCCGACCGTCACGACGGCCAGTGCCGTCACCAGCGCGAGCGTGAACTCGCCGGGGCTTTCCTTGCGGATCGCGGCGAGACTGCGCACGTTGATCAGCCCGAGCGCGATCGTGAACACGATGCCGGCCAGCACCGCATGCGGCAGGTACTGCAGATAGGTGCTGAAGAACAGCAGGACCACCGCCACCACGGCCGCGAATGCGAGGTGCCCGATCTGGCTGCGCACGCCCGCGCCGTCGGCCATCGCCGTCTGCGTCGGGCTGCCGTTGACGACGAACGCGCCGCCCACCGCCGCCGCCGCATTCGCGGCCGCGAGGCCGAGGATGTCGGCGTTGGTGTCGACCTCCTCGTCATACTGCTGCGCGAACACGCGTGCGGCGGCCGCACTCTGCGCGATGATCATCACGAAGCACGAAGCCGCGACCGGCACGAGATCGAGGCACTGCTGCCACGTGACGGACGGCCAGCGCAACGGCGGCAGCCCGCCGGCGACCGGCCCGAGCACCGCGATGCCGTGCGCGGCGAACCCGAACGCGTAGCTTGCGGCGATGCTGCCCACGACCACGATCATCGGCATCGGCACGCGCGGCAGGAACCGCTTGCACGCGAGAATCGCGACGACGACGAGCGCCGCGAGCGCGAACGTCGGCCGGTTCGTGTGGACGAGATGCGTGACGACGTAGTCGAGCTGCGCCAGGCTGCGCGACGCCGGGTACGGCACGGCCAGCCCGAGCATGTCGCCGAGCATCGCGATCGACACCTGCACGCCGACGCCGGCGAGAAAGCCGACCAGCACCGTGCGCGACAGGAAATCGGCGAGAAAGCCGAGTTTGAAGAGGCGTGCAAGCAGCAGCATCGCGGCGGTCAGCAGCGCGACCATGCCGGCCAGCGCCACGTACTCGGCGCTGCCGGCCGGCGCCATCGACGACAGCCGGCTCGCGAAGATCGTCGCGGTCGCGGAATCGGCGGCCACCACCAGATGCCGCGACGCACCGAAGCACGCGAACGCGACGAGCGGCAGGAACACCGTGTAGAGGCCCGTGACGGCCGGCATGCCGGCGATGCGCGCATAGCCGAGCACCTGCGGGATGTCCATCGACGCGAGCGAAATACCCGCGAACACGTCGCGGATCGCCCCGCCACGGCGGATCGGGAGGATGCCTTTCAGCAGCCGCACGCCCGACGGGCGGCTTTCGTTGGAATTTTGCATGCGTGGAATGCGTGAATACGGGGTGGCGTGGTTCGCGAAGTCGTTCGTGCATCGTGCCCCGGGCAGGCGTCCCATGGCAAGTGCGCGAAGGTGGCACGTGTCGCTCACCGTCGGCGATGAGCCGCACGCGAAAGCGAGCGTCACACGCGCCGGCACGGGCGACGCCCGCATGATTGCATGGATCGCCCTTCACGCGCATCGACGCGCGAAGGCCCGCTGGAGCGGGCTGCAGCCGATCCCCGGCCCGGTGCGCAACGCATCCGGCGACATGCGCGCGCGGCGGCTCGCGGTGATGCGCTTTCACCACCCGCCCTCACCCGATTACAGAGGAAACCTACGCAATGGTGAGGAGATTCGGGAGCCACGCACCATGCACTCGCAGTAACGCGCCCGGAACCCGATGGCACAATCACGGTCCCTTTCATGTGCCCTTCACCGGGCGCGCGCCGCGCCGCGGCGCCGATTCAACGCACGAGAAGGCCCCTGTTTGCCCCTATGACCCTGAACGAATCCTGGTTTGCGCCGCTCGTCGGCACCCTCATCCTGCTCGCCGCCGCCGGTGCGATCACCGCCGTCGTCCATTTCCTGCTGTTCCGCGTGGTCGCGCGGCTCGCCCGGCTGTCCGCCACGCGCGTCGACGACGCGCTGTTCGAGTTCGGCGCATTCAAGTGGCTGAACCGCATCGTCCCGTTCGTCGTGATCAAGTTCGGGCTCGGCGCGGTGCCCGGCATCCCCGAGACGGCCGCGGAGGTCGCCGACAAGGTGCTGTTCGCGCTGATCGTGTTCCTCGTGACGATGACCGTCAGCGCGACGCTGTCGGCGCTCGAACACACGCATCGCACGTACCAGCGCGATCAGCGCGGCCAGCCGCACCTGTCGCTGAAAGGCGCGATGCAGCTCGTCAAGCTCGTGATGTTCATCACGGCCGCGCTGGTCGTGATCGGCGACGCGACCGGCAAGCAGATCGGCCTGCTGCTGTCGGGCATCGGTGCGATGTCCGCGGTGCTGATGCTGATCTTCAAGGACACGCTGCTCGGCCTGGTCGCGGGCGTGCAGCTGTCGTCGAACGACATGCTGCGGATCGGCGACTGGATCACGATGCCGTCGGCCGGCGCGGACGGCACCGTGATCGACATCACGCTGAACACCGTCAAGGTCGCGAACTTCGATCACACGATCATCACCGTGCCGACGTGGAAGCTGATCACCGAGAGCTACCAGAACTGGCGCGGAATGACCGAAGCGGGCGGGCGCCGTATCAAGCGCGCGCTGTTCGTCGACGCGACGAGCGTGCGTTTTCTCTCCCACGACGAGATCGAACGGCTCGAACGCCTGACGCTGCTGAAGGACTATCTCGAGGACAAGGTCGACGCGATCGAGCAATGGAACGGCACGCTCGGCGCGGCCGGCGACTGCCCGGCGAACCGCCGCCAGCTGACGAACCTCGGCACGTTCCGCGCGTATGTCGCGAACTACCTGAAGGGCCATCCGCGCATCCGCCGCGACATGACCTGCATGGCGCGGCAACTGCCGCTCACGGCCGAAGGCATTCCGCTCGAACTGTACTGCTTCACCGACACGACGACGTGGGTCGACTACGAGGCCATCCAGTCCGACCTGTTCGATCACCTGATCGCGGTGCTGCCGGAGTTCGGGCTGCGCGTGTACCAGCACCCGTCGGGCTTCGACATGCGGCAGATGGTCGGCGCCGCGCAAGCCGGGCTGCAGGCGCCGCACGCGGGGTGATGCACGCGGTGGCGGCCGAGCGTCGGCCGCCGCTTGCCGCGCGGCCCCCGCACTCAGCGCGCCACGCACTCCGACGCGAGCCGCCCGAGTACCTTCAACGCATCCTCGATCTGTCGCGACCACGGATAGCTGTAGTTGAGCCGGATGAAATGCCGGTAATCGGTGCTCGCCGAGAACATGTGTCCGGGGCCGACCGTGATTCCTTGAGCGAGCGCGGCCGCATACAGCTTCATCGCATCGACCTGCCGCGGCAGCTCGACCCACAGCACGTACCCGCCCTGCGGCTGCGACAGCCGCGTGCCTTCCGGAAAGAAACGCCGCACCATCGCGCTCATCAGGCTCGCCTGCTGCGCGTACTGCTTGCGCATGCGCCGCAGGTGGAAATCGTAGCCGTCGTATTTCAGGTACTCGGCAATCGCGAGCTGCTCGATCGCGGGCGTGGCCAGCGTGTTCAGGAATTTCAGCTTCTCGACCTGATCGCGGTAGCGGCCCGGCATCGCCCAGCCGATCCGGTAGCGCGGCGACAGGCTCTTCGTGAACGACGCGCAATGCAGCACGAGCCCGTCGCGGTCGAACGACTTCAGCGCGCTCGGCGTCGTGTCGCCGAAGTGCAGCTCGTGATAGACGTCGCTCTCGATCGCCGGCACGCCGTGCTTCGCCAGCAGTTCGACGAGCGCGCGCTTGCGCGAGTCGGGCATCTGGAAACCGAGCGGATTCTGGAAGTTCGGCATCACCATGCACGCGGCGATGCGCTCGCGTTCGAGGACCCGTTCGAGCGCGTCGAGATCGATGCCGTCGACCGGGTGCGTCGCGACTTCCAGTGCGCGCATGCCCATCCGCTCGATCGCGTGCAGCATCGCGTAGAAGGTCGGCGACTCGACGGCGATCGTGTCGCCCGGCTTCGCGACGGCCTGCAGGCACAGGTTGATCGCCTCGGTCGCACCGATCGTCACCACGATCTCGCCGGGTTCGACCACGATCCCGCGCTCCGCGTAGCGCCGCACGATCTGGCGGATCAGCTCCTGGTTGCCGGGCGGCAGATCGTCGATCACGCCCCAGCGCGTGCGGCGGCGGCCGATCGTCTGCGCATAGCGCGCAAGACGCTGCACCGGAAACTGCGATGCATCGGGATACGGCGAACCGAGCGGCACCGCGTCGTCGCGCGAGATCGAGCGCAGCGTCGACAGCACGAGCCGGCTCACGTCCACGGCCGACGGCTCGGCGGCCGGCGCCGACATGTGCAGCTCGGCCTCGGCCGGCGCCGACGCGCGCGCACGGACGAAGTAGCCCGATTGCGGCCGGCTCTCGATCAGGCCGCGGCTTTCCAGCACGAGGTACGCGCGCAGCACGGTCGTGACGCTGAGCTGCTGCTGCCGGCTCGCCTGCCGCACCGACGGAATCCGCTCGCCGGGCCGGTACACGCCGCGCTCGATCTGCGCCTGGAGATCGTCGGCCAGTTGTTCGTAACGCTTCACGCGCCTCCCTTTCAACTTCCCTTCAACAATACAGTTGCGATCCGCACTGCCTGAATGGCCGCAACTGTACTCTTTTTTGGAATGAACAGGTGTACACACAGCCGGACGGGGGCCGCGCGTACTCTGCATCCATCGACCCCGACACCCGCTGCATCATGAAAAAGAAATCCGCCACCGCGCGCATCGAACCGTACACCCACCCGGCCGCCGGCTGGGGCGCGCTGAAAGCCGTCACGATCAACCTGATCAAGGAAAAGGTCGCGGGCGGCAACTACCGTACGCTGCTGCGCCAGAACCAGCCGGACGGCTTCGACTGCCCGGGCTGCGCGTGGCCCGATCGCCAGCACGCGTCGACGTTCGAATTCTGCGAAAACGGCGTGAAGGCCGTGGCCGCGGAAGCGACGAGCAAGCGCGTGACGCCCGAATTCTTCGCCGCGCACACGGTCACCGAGCTGCTCGAACAGTCGGATTTCGAACTCGAGCAGCACGGCCGGCTCACCGACCCGATGGTGTACGACGCGCAGACCGACCGCTACGTGCCGATCGCATGGGACGACGCGTTCGCGCTGATCGCGCGCCACCTGCGGGCGCTGCCCGACCCGAACCAGGCCGCGTTCTACACGTCCGGCCGCGCGAGCAACGAAGCGGCGTTCCTGTACCAGCTGCTCGTGCGCCTGTACGGCACGAACAACTTCCCCGACTGCTCGAACATGTGCCACGAGGCGACGAGCCGCGGGCTGCCGGCATCGGTCGGCGTCGGCAAGGGCACCGTCACGCTCGACGATTTCGAACATGCGGACACGCTGCTGATCTTCGGCCAGAACCCGGC
Source organism: Burkholderia sp. AU31652 (assembly GCF_002223155.1). Taxonomy (NCBI): domain Bacteria; kingdom Pseudomonadati; phylum Pseudomonadota; class Betaproteobacteria; order Burkholderiales; family Burkholderiaceae; genus Burkholderia; species Burkholderia sp. AU31652. The sequence continues at coordinate 2,004,525 of NZ_NKFG01000005.1, forward strand.
CACCAACCACCCGCGGATGATGGGCGAGCTGCGCGAGTGCGCGAAGCGCGGCGCGACGATCGTGTCGATCAACCCGCTGAAGGAGCGCGGCCTCGAACGCTTCGCCGATCCGCAAAGCCCGATCGAGATGCTGACGATGTCGGGCACGAAGATCGCATCGACGTTCATCCAGCCGACGATCGGCGGCGATTTCGCGCTGATCAAGGGGATGGCGAAGCGCGTGCTCGAACTCGACGACGCCGCGCGCGCCGCCGGTGCGCCGCGCGTGCTCGACACCGCGTTCATCGGCGAGCACACGGCCGGCTTCGACGCATTCGCCGACGACCTGCGCAACGAAAGCTGGTCGGCGCTGACGGCCGAAAGCGGCGTGCCGTACGAGCAGATCGACAGCCTCGCGCAGCTCTATGCACGCAGCGAGCGCGTGATCGCGACGTGGGGCATGGGCATCACGCAGCACAAGCATTCGGTCGCGACCGTACAGATGCTGACGAACCTGATGCTGATGCGCGGCAACATCGGCCGCCCCGGCGCGGGCCTGTGCCCGGTGCGCGGCCACTCGAACGTGCAGGGCAACCGCACGGTCGGCATCGAGGAAAAGCCGTCGCAGGCATTCCTCGACCGGCTCGGCCACGTGTTCGACTTCGAACCGCCGCGCCACCACGGCTACGACGTCGTCGAGACGATCGAAGGGATGCTCGAGGGCCACGTGAAGGTGCTGATCGGCCTCGGCGGCAACTTCGCGATGGCGACGCCCGACACGCCGCGCACGTGGGAAGGCATGCGCCGCTGCGACCTCTCCGTGCACATCACGACGAAGCTGAACCGCAGCCACCTGATCCACGGCCGCGACGCGCTGATCCTGCCGACGCTCGGCCGCACCGAAATCGACCTGCAGGACAACGTCGCGCAAGGCGTGACGGTCGAGGATTCGATGAGCATGGTCCACGTGTCGTACGGGATGAACAAGCCGGCGTCGCCGAACCTGATGTCGGAGCCCGCGATCGTCGCGCACATGGGTCATGCGCTGTTCGGCAGCGGCAAGATCGACTGGCTTGCCTACAAGGACGACTACGCGAAGATCCGCGACGCGATCGAGGCGACGCTCGACGGCTTCTACGACTACAACACGCGCATCGCGCGACCGGGCGGCTTCCACCTGCGCGTCGCGTCGCGCGACCGTGAATGGCTCACGCCGACGGGCAAGGCGAACTTCATCGCGCATGCGCTGCCGGCCGACACGCCGATCCAGCGTGCCCGCGCGCTGCACGGCGAGCGCCTGATGACGCTGATGACGACGCGCTCGCACGACCAGTACAACACGACCGTCTACGGGCTCGACGACCGCTATCGCGGCGTGTTCGGCCAGCGCCGCGTGGTGTTCGCCAACCGTGACGACCTCGCGATGCTCGGGCTGAAGGCCGGCGACTGGGTCGACATGGAAACCGTGTGGCACGACGGCATCGAGCGGCGCGCGGACGGCTTCCTGCTCGTCGAGTACGACATCCCGCGCGGCTGCATCGGCGCGTACTACCCGGAAACGAACCCGCTCGTGCCGCTCGACAGCGTCGGCGACGTGTGCAACACACCGACGTCGAAGTCGATTCCCGTGCTGCTGCATCGCGCGGCCGCGCCGGCCTCGATTGCCGCCTGACGGAGCGCCGCGATGATCGTTCGTCCGCGCGAGCACTGGCTGCGGATGCTGCTCGTCTGGAACGGCTCGGTGCTGCCGACCATCCTGCCGCAGCTCGTGCTGACGCTCGCGATCAGCCTCGTCGCGGTCTGGGGCGGCGGCCGCGTGCTCGGCGAGAAGGTGCCGCTGAACCCGACGCCGTTCACGCTGATCGGCCTGACGCTCGCGATTTTCGCGGGGTTCCGCAACAACGCGAGCTACGAACGCTACCGCGAGGGCCGGCAACTGTGGGGCGGCGTGCTGACCGCCACGCGCACGCTGGTGTCGCAGGCGCTCTGCTATGGCGCGATCGACCGTGACGACGCATCGCGGCGCGCGTTCGTGCGGACGGTCGTCGCGTTCGTCTATGCGCTCAAGCATCAACTGCGCGGCACCGATCCGGCCGCGGACCTGCGCGGGCTGCTCGACGGCGCCGCTTACGCGCGCGTTGCCGCTGCGCGGTTCCGCCCGGTCGTCATCGTGCACGCACTGCGCGAAGCGTTCGCCGCACGCGCCGATGCGGGCCATCTCTCCGACACGCGACTGTGGATGCTCGACGCGCGCCTCGACGATCTCGTCGCGATGGTGAGCGGCTGCGAACGGATTGCGTCGACGCCGATCCCGTTTTCATACGACGTGCTGCTGCACCGGACCATCTATGCGTACTGCGTGCTGCTGCCGTTCGGTCTCGTCGATTCGATCGGCGCGGCGACGCCGTTCGTCAGCGTGTTCGTCGCCTATACGCTGATCGCCCTCGACGCGATCGCACATGCGATCGCCGAGCCGTTCGGCGACGGGCCGAACCATCTCGCACTCGATGCAATGACGCGGCAGATCGAGCGCACGCTGCTCGAGCTGAACCGCGAGCCGCTGCCGGCGGAAGTGAGGCCGGGCAAGGCCTGGCGGCTCAGTTGATCCGGCCGACTCGGCCCGGTAGCGACGCGCCGCCCGGCGTTGACGTCCCCTGCATTCTCGGTACGAGTCCTGCCGTGGATTGGGCCGCACCGTCGACGACCGCGCCATTGCGTCGCGCCCCTTACCCTCCGAGGAATTGCGCTGCACTTACCACGGACGCGGCGAGGACGATTGGCGCATTCCGATCGCTGGCGATTTGCACCGTCATCTGGTTCTCGCTGTTGAAGTGAATATGGGTGGAAATCCCGGAGCCGCTCAAGTAGAACGGCCACATACCCTTCGCCTGACTGGCTTGGATCGATTGCTGGTCGGCTTTGCTAAACGACGCACTCGATGTGTACTCGGCATTCAGACCCGATACGACAAGCAAGCTTGCAACAAAGCGCTGCATGTTGCCTTGCGGGCCAAACGTCGATTGCCAATTGATCGCCGATCCCGGATTCCACGGGTCGCCGCTCATCGTCGCGTGCGCAAGTGACAGCGCTGAAGAAACGTACCAGTTGGACGGCGTTGCCGACAACGGAAGCACGTGCTTGAATTCGAACTGACCGGACACGTCGCCGGCGGCGAATTGCGCACTCGGTCCCGAGATGGAATCGCTGCCGCCCCACAGGCCCCAGAATCCTGTATTCGGCTCGGCGTTGCTGCCGAACGGAAACGTGACGCTAGGGGCTACCGCAAGCTGCTTCACCAGGCCGGCATAGTCGACATTCCAGGCGGGGGGCTGCCGCCCCCACACATCGAGGCGATGCTTTGCTGCCGCGATCGGATCGAGCAGAGCGGATCCAGGTATCAATGAGTCGATCAACGCGGAATATGCCGCAAAAAACGTGTCGCCACCGCTTGGCGCAAAGACCGGCAAGTCGGCCGGAATGGTGTTGAAGCAGGACCACAGTGACTCGTTATCCCCGGAGCGGAGCAATGCGGCCGGCTGTAGCACTTGCCCGCCCGACCGAGAAAACCCGAGCGCCGCAAACTCCGCGGTGATAAAGCGGTCTTGCAGTTCGACGAATGAAGCCATGGGATTGACCTTTCTTCGGTTGTGCAAGTCGGCGGGATCCAGGGGATCCCGCCCGAAATGAGCACGGCGCAGCGACCTCCTGCTGCAAATGGCCGGAATGCCGGCTCAGGTATCACTGCCCGACGTCAGCTGTAGAACTTCTCGGTAAGGATCTTCGACGCCAGCGACTCATGGCCGAGATAGTGGCTTGCGGAAAGAACGATGCAGCCGATGACAACGGGTACGTTCTTCTGAGAGGTGATCGTGACGGTCATGTTTCCCGCGGCATTGAACGCCGTCGACGTGTTGGAACCGCCCGAGCTACTGGAGCAATAGAATGGCCACAAACCGGCGGACGAGTTATTTCTGATCTGCTCCTGCTCGCTCTCGCTATAGGACGCGTTAGACGTAACCTTGATGTTCATCTCGTTGACAATCACGAGAGTCGATGCGAACCGTTGCATGTTGCCCGACGCGCCGAATGTCGTTTCCCAATTGGGCTTGACACCGGGCTTCCACGGCGCACTGCCCGGGTTGTTGAATGCGAGGCCGAACGCGCCCGAGCTGTACCACGTGCCCGGGGTCACGTTGAACGGCAGCACGTTGCGGAAGCTCGCGTCCACCGATACACCGCCGGAGGCGAACTTCTGGCTCAACGTGGACGTATAGCTGCTGCCGCCCCATAGCCCGAAGAAACCGCTGTTCGAACCTTGGGTCCACGTGCTGGACACATCGGTTTGCCAGCTGTTGGTACCGACATTGAAGGAGCGATACGGCGCCTTCTTGAGCAAGGCAAGCATCTTCGAGTAGCCGGGCACGAAGTCAACCGACTCGTCACCGGCCGGGAGGTAGGGTTCGACGTTCAACTGCGCAGCGAAGATCGGATCAAGCTCCGCAGCCGCCAAGGCAGACGCGCCCGACACTGCAACGGCAGAACACGCTCCGTTGTATAGCGCCCAATTGCGAAACTTCTTGGGATTCGTCAGGCTCTTGTCCTGCTTCAGCGCAGCCTGATAGCTATCCCAACATGCCGGGCCGAGCGTCGATTGGAAGTTGTTCGGTGCTGACTGCAATGCAGACATCACTGCCTGGTAATTGGCAAGAAACTGATTGCCGCCCGAAATCTGCGTGTTCCCCGTCAGAGACGCGACGGGAAGATTGTTGAAATAGGCCCAGAGCAAGTCATCCGCGCCCTCTCCATCCAGAAGCGGAGGCGACGGTTGAATCACCTGAAACGGGTCCTGGTTGGAGTACCCCAGACCCTGGGCGAGTGCGTTGTAGAAGCCAGCTTGAAGATCAACGAAGTTTTTCGGATCCGCCATGACATTCACCTTTGTGTTATTTTAATGCACGATTTAAATGCCCCGATTATTTTGCAAGCAAACCTATCAATCCACTGCACCTTCCCGCATTACTGCGGCCACCACATTGCCACGCCATAGTCGCGCGCCTCGTTTTTCGCGTTGACCCGGCGTTTTTCACGACTTCGCCTCGCTTTTCCCGGAATCTCCTATGCACACACTTAACAATCAAACCAGCCGCATGAATAAAACATAGATAAAAAACATAGACTTTAAAGCTGTCATTTATATCAGCTCGATTCGATTCACCAATCGTCAATATTATTCAATAATCCAAGAATCAATATAAATAGGTTCGAATTAAATTAAAAATATCCCCTTGCCGCTCCATTACGACAACAGAGTTGAGTGCTTGTCGCTTGGACAGCACGGGGTCGTTGCCTGCATTGCGCCGGCCCCTCGATCACTCTCATTAAACAGCCGCAATTGCCCCCCCAAAAACGCAGCCCAACAGAAAAAGTTGGATTTAGCCATGAATGCCATTCCGAAAATTAAATTGCGCACGGGAGTGAGCGGACTCCTCGCCAAATATGTGAACGCACTGCAAGAGTGCTCAAATTTTTCGAATACCGGTGGGAAGTAACCATTGGAACAGACGCTGATAAATTCAAGCGCTCAGGTCTGGATTCCGTCAGTCGCCCCGGGGAAAAAGATGAGCAACGACACCACGGAACTGGATACCGCTGACGAATGATTCCCCGGCGAGGCAAAGCGGAAAACTGAAGCCTCAGGGTGCGCCTGCCTCATTCAACGTCGATGGACAGGTGTTTTTCGAAGGAGAGACTGCACCACTCCTTCCGATTTCAGACGAACGCTACCGCGCGCAGGAAGCCATCGTGCGCGGCCGCCGTCTCCGCGATCGTTCTCAGCAGCACCGCACCGCGCAGCAGTGCGCGGCCGTCGTCGCTGTCGACTTCGGTCACGCGCCGCAGCAGCACGCGGGCAGCCGCGTTGCTGGTCCGCGCCAGCCGCGCGAAATCCGCGCGCCCGACCCGCCCCCGCACGACCGCGACCGCCCGGCGCGCCGCCGGCTCGCGCGCGGCCAGTTCGGCGAGCGACAACAGGCTGTCGCCGATCGTCCAGGCCGCGAGCAGATCGCGCAGGTCGCGCTCGATGAGCGTGGGTGACAGACGGCCCGCGAAACCGAGTTCGCGCCCGAGACGGTCGGCCGTGCGGCTCAGCCACGCACTCGCCCGCCATGCCCGTGGATTGCGTGCGATGCGAACCAGATCGTCGCGCACCGCGCGATGCAGGCGCCGCCGGCTCGTGCCGGGATCGCCGGGAAACACGAGCGCGAACACCAGCGCCCCGAACGCGATGCCGAGCAGCGTGGCGAGCGCCGAATTGAGAAACGCGGCATCGCCGATGCGCGCCGTATTGTCCGGCGACGTGAAATTCCAGAAGAAAATCGAGAAGCCGCTGCCGATGCCGGCCGTGCGCGGATTGCGCATCGCGATGCCCGTGCCGATCATGAACACGCCGAGGATGTACGCGAGCATCTCGAAGCCCGACACCGCCGGCAGCAGCACGAAATTGCAGAGCGCGCCCGCGACCGCCGCGCAGGCCGCCCCTTTCAGGAAGCCGACGGTGGCGCCGACCGAGTTCGGGCGCGTCGAGAACAGCGCGCAGACCACGCCCGTGATCGCGACGAACCCGGCGCCCGACGGCCACGCGGTGACGATCCAGAGCGCCGATGCGACCAGCACGGCGACGAACGCGCGAATGCCGTTGTGCCACGCGAGCACCGGATCGTGGTGGAACGCATAGCGCACGCGCGACGCCGGCGGATTCGGCCGGTCCAGCTGCGCCTTGCCCGCAAAGGCGGCGTCGAACCCGGCAAGCAGCGCCGCCAGCCGGTCGAGCGTGAGCAGGCGCGACGGATCGGAGCCGGCCGGCTCCGCGGCCTCGGCGCGCACCGCGTCGTCCACGCGCGCACGCAATGCGGTCAGCGCAGGCCCCGCTTCGCCCGACGCCGCCACGCCATCGAGCACCTGCGCGGCATCGACGACCAGCGGCTCCGGCGTGCCGTCGCTGTGCGCCGCGTGCTCGTGCAGCGCCTGCCCCGCGGCCTGCGCGGACAGCACACCCAGCACCGCCGCGCGCAGATGGCCGATCGCGTTGCGCACCGGCGGATCGCCGGCGGCCGCATATTCGGCCGCCGTGTCGAGTTCGAGCGCGTCCGCGAACAGCCGGTGCACGGCGGCGCCGTTCGGCTCGCAGCGCAGCGCGCCCGCACCGACGGCCACCGCGCGGTCGAGATAGCGCGCGAGCCGCGTGCGGACGTCGGCCAGCGGCGAACCGGGTGCGAACACCGTCTCGAACGCCGCGCCGCACAGGATGCCGACCACCACGTACAGGAAGCGCGCGGTCGCGATGTCGAATGCGTGCAGCGGCGCGGAGACGGCGTCCATCGCGATGATCGCCGCCGTATAGCCGGCGAGCACCGCCGCATACGCGCGGAAATTGCGCAGAAAGGTCGCGACGCCCGCGCACAGGCCGATCCACGCGGCGAGCGCCGGCAGGAACAGCTCGGGCGTCTGCGCGAAGGCGCCGGTCAGCACCAGTGCGACGGCCGCGCCGATCGCCGTGCCGAGAATCCGGTACTGGCTCTTCGACAAACCCATCCCGCGGCTGCCCTGCGCGACGATCCACACCGTCGACGCGGCCCATTTCGGGTCGTCGAGATTCATCCGGAACGCGATGTAGAGCGCGAGGAGCGACGCGGCCGTGTTGCGCAACGCGAAGCCGAGGGCGCCGGGCGGCAGCGTGGGCCGGGCGTCGCGCAGCGCGGTGCGCACGGCCGCGAGCGGCGGTAGAGAGGGCAAGGCGAATTTCATGCGGCGAGCATACGGGGGCGCGCCGCCGCCACTAAGAGGCGCGGACAGGATGCGTTATTGCACCGGGCAGGATAATCGCCGCCGCACGAAGCAATTCGGCCGGCACAGGTAAGATGCGCGCAGGTCGAACACTGAAGCACCTCGTATGGACTTCGAAAGCATCCGGATATTCCTGCGCGTGGTCGAGCGCGGCAACTTCACCGCCGCCGCCACGCACCTCGACATGCCGCTCAGCCGCGTAAGCCGCAAGGTCAAGCAGCTCGAGGACGATCTCGGCGTCCAGCTGCTGTACCGCACCACGCGCCGTGTGTCCGTCACCGAAGCCGGACGCGACTACTACGAGCGCTGCCTGCGTGCCGAGGACATCCTGCTCGACGCCGACCGCCAGGCCCGTGCGCTGCGCACGGCGCCGGAGGGCATGCTGCGCGTGCTGGTGCCCTATTCGATCGGCCTGTTCGAGCTGGAGCCGGCGCTCGCCGAGTTTCGGCGGCGCTACCCGCTGGTCCAGCTCGTGCTGATCTACGACAACAACCCGCTCGATCTGGTCGAGCATGGCTTCGACGTCGCGCTGCGGGCGGGCGTGCTGACGGACTCCAGCTACATCGCGCGCTCGCTCGGCTGGTCGCAGGCGAAGCTCGCCGCGAGCCCCGCGTATCTGGACCGCGTCGGCCGGCCCGCCACGCCGCAGGATCTCGCGCAGCACGACCTGCTGCTCGTCGGCCGCGACGCGCCCGGCCTGACGCTGCGGCTCACCAATGCGGCCGGCGAAGTGGCCGACGTGCCGGTGCGGCCGGTGCTGATCACCAACGAATCGGTGACGGTGCTGCGCCAGGCCGCAAGCGGCGGCGGCATCGCGCTGGTCTCGACGCACTACACGGCCCGCCGGCTCGAGCGGAACGAGCTCGAAATCGTGCTGCCCGACTGGCACCGGACCGACGACGTCGAGCTGCACGTGCTGTATCCGCGGCGCGCGACGCTCGACAGCAAGGTGCGCGCGTTCGTCGAATTCCTCGCGGAAGTGTTCGACGATTGGCGCACCGCCCCGTAACCGGCACGGTTCGCCCAGCGATTATTGCAGCAAGCGAAATCGATTAATGAGCCGGCACGTGTTGATGGCGGCTCGCCACATCGTTAGCCTGTCGCGATGCAAAACCATTCCACACGCGATGGCAGCCGCCTGACCGCTGCCCGCAGGCGCGTCACGCGCGCCCCGCCTTCCTGACCGGCAGCATTCCGCATTCCGCCTCCCGAAGCCCGCCACGGCTTCGTGCATCCGATCGAGCAGCACGTCGCACGCGTCGGCCCCTCTACCGGGCCGCGTCGCGCGCGCCGTGCTTCCTTCCGTTCAGCAGCCGCGCCGTCCGTGCGTCGCATTCGCGCGCGCGTGCGTGGCCGCGTGCGGCCGCGCGTGCCCGCCGCAACGGGTCGCATCCGTTCCGCCCCTTACGTCCCTTACGCAGGAAACCCATGTCCTCTCCGTCCACTACAGCCCCGCTATCGGGCGGCCGCCTCGCGATCGGCACGATCGCGGTATCGCTCGCGATGTTCATGAACGTGCTCGACTCGTCGATCGCGAACGTCGCCATTCCGACGATCTCGGGCGACCTCGGCGTGTCGGTCGACGAAGGCACGTGGGTGATCACGATCTTCGCGGCCGCGAACGCGGTGTCGATTCCGTTGACCGGCTGGCTCACGCAGCGCTTCGGCCAGGTGCGCCTGTTCGTCACGTCGATCCTGCTGTTCGTGTTCGCGTCGTGGCTGTGCGGGATCGCGCCCAACCTGCCGACACTGCTCGCCGCACGGATCCTGCAGGGCGCGGTCGCCGGGCCGCTCGCGCCGCTGTCGCAGGCGCTGCTGCTCGGCGCGTGGCCGCGGCAGAAATCGTCGAGCGCACTGGCGCTGTGGTCGATGACGGCGCTCGTCGGCCCGATCGCGGGGCCGTCGCTCGGCGGCTGGATCACGTACGACTACAACTGGTCGTGGATCTTCTACATCAACATCCCGGTCGGCTTCTTCGCGGCCGCCGTCACGTGGATCGTGTTCCGCGACCGCGAATCGGCCACGAAACGCATGCCGATCGATACGATCGGCCTGTTGCTGCTCGTGCTGTGGGTCGCGTCGCTGCAGATCATGCTCGACAAGGGCAAGGATCTCGACTGGTTCAACTCGCCGGTCGTGGTCGCGCTCGGCATCGTCGCGCTGATCGGCTTCGCGTTCTTCCTCGTGTGGGAGCTTCACGAGGCGAACCCGATCGTCGACCTGCGGCTGTTCACGCAACGCAATTTCGCGGGCGGCACGATCGCGATCTCGGTCGCGTACGGGATGTTCTTCGGCACGCTGGTCTTGCTGCCGCAGTGGATGCAGGGCTATCTCGGCTACCGCGCGGTCGATTCCGGGCTCGCCACCGCGCCGCTCGGCGTGTTCGCGATCCTGCTCACGCCGGTCATGGGGCGCCTGCTGCCGCGCACCGATCCGCGCTACATCGCGACACTCGCGTTCGTCGGCTTCGCGGTCGTGTTCATGATGCGCACGACCTTCTACACCGACGTGTCGCGCTGGGATCTCGTGCTGCCGACGCTGCTGCAGGGCATCCCGATGGCGATGTTCTTCGTGCCGCTGACGTCGATCATCCTGTCCGGGCTGCCGCCGGAGAAGATCCCGGCCGCCGCCGGCCTGTCGAATTTCGGCCGCACGTTTTGCGGCGCGGTGGGCACGTCGCTGATCAGCAACGCATGGAACGACCGCACGATCCTGCATCACGTGCGGCTCACCGAACAGGCGAGCGTCACCAATCCGGTCTTCACGCAGCAGGTCGACACGACGCGCTCGCTGCTGCACCTCGGCCCCGATTCGGCACTCGCGTTCTTCAACGCGTCGGTCGATTCGCAGGCGGCCGTGATGGGACTGAACGACATCTTCTATGTGTCAGCGATCATCTTCATCGCGATCATTCCGCTCATCTGGATCACGAAGCCGAAGCGCTCCGGCGGCGGCGATGCCGATGCGGCGGCGGCCGGCGCGCATTGACCCGAGTGCGCGACGGTCGGGCCCCGTCCTGCACGCGCCGGGGCTCGCGCCGTCACACGCCGACGTAATAAAGACTTGCAATCGATACACGAGGAAACGTCAACAGCCGGTGCCCGCTCCGCGTTTTTTGGACAAGCGCCCACGATCCGGAGCGCAACGACAGGAGAACACACCATGCGAGCCCTGACCCGCCATCTCGCGATTGCCGCCACCCTGATGTCGGTGCTGACCGGTACCGCGTTCGCCGATACGCCGTGGCAACAGGCGCATCCGCGCCGCGAAGCGGTCAACCAGCGCCTCGCCAACCAGAATCGCCGGATCCATCACGAAGTGAAGGAAGGCGAGATGTCGCACGCCGAGGCTGCGCGCCTGCACCGTGACGACCGCAAGATCCGCCGGGAAGAGCGGGACATGGCTGCGCAGGATCACAGCCACATCACGAAGAGCGAAAAGCACGTGCTGAACCAGCAGGAAAATGCGGTCAGCCACCAGATCGGCCAATAAGATCGACAACACCGGCAAGTGCCCATTCGCCGTCACCTGAAACGCCCGCTGCCGCGATGCGGTAGCGGGTGCTTGTTGTGTATCGAATCGTTTCAACCCGCCAACGGCTTCAAACGCTGCGGGTATACTCCGTCGTCAGCCGCCTGTCGCATCGTCATCCGTCAAAAACGGCCCGATTCCGGGCGGTTTCGTCGCGAAGCTTCGCGTTTCGCCTCCCCCGCGCCCCAGCCTCGATACGAGACCCACGACGACCCATCATGAAACGATTCCTGCTGCTCCTTCCCGCCGCCCTGCTCGCCGCCTGCGGTTCCGCGCCCTCGTCCGACTCGGGCTCCGCCTCCGGTGCAGCGCCGATGATCTACGTGTCGTCGCAACGTCCGGCCTACGCGGTCGCCAACTGCCTCGACAGCCGCCTGTCGGGCACCGAGCAATCGCAGCACAACGGCGTGACCGACATCGCGGTCGGCTCGAACTCGTACTTCGTCACGTTGACGCCGTCGGGCAACGGTTCGGTCATCAAGGTCGTGCGCGGCTCGGGCAACGAGCCGGCCGAGGAAGCGATGCGCTTCGCGATCGCGCGCTGCGCGATCTGATTCGAACCCGCCGACGCCGGGCGCCCGCCCGGCTCGCGGCTACGCGCCACCCCACCGGCGCGCACGCCGAATATTTTCATCCGGGCGGCCGTCGATGAGAGAATCGCACCCACGATTCCCTTTCAACGGAGCCCGCATGAAGCACCTGCTGTCCCGCCTGTTCGTCAGCGCCGCGCTCGTCGCGCTTGTTCCGGCACTGCCGGCGCAGGCGGCCACGCCGCCCGGCATCTTCGTCGTCGCGACGCAGCTCGGCGAATTCACGACCCTCGACCCGAGCGGGATCTACGAGCTGGTGCCGTCCGAATACGTCGCGAACACCTACGAACGCCTGGTGCGCGTCGACCTGAAGGACCCGACACGCTTCGACGGGCAGATCGCGCAATCGTGGACGGTCGGCGCCGACGGCGTGACCTACACGTTCAAGCTGCGCCCCGGCCTCACGTTCCACTCCGGCAACCCGGTGACCGCCGACGACGTCGCGTGGTCGCTGCAGCGCACCATCCTGCTCGACAAGGGGCCGGCCGGCGTGCTCGCCGATCTCGGCCTCACGAAGGCGAACGTGATGCAGAAGGTGCGCGTGGTCGATCCGCAGACCGTCGTGCTCGAAACCGACCGCAAGTACGCGCCGAGCTTCGTGCTCAACGTGCTGAGCGCGTGCCCGGCATCGGTCTTCGACAAGAAGCTGCTGCTGTCGCATCAGCAAGGCAACGATTTCGGCAGCGCCTGGCTGCGGACCAACGACGCGGGTTCGGGCCCGTACCAGCTCGTCAAGTGGACGCCCAACGAGACCATCGTGCTGCAGCGCTTCGAGAAATACCGCACGCCGTACCCGATGAAGCGCGTCGTGCTGCGCCACGTGCCCGAAGCATCCGCGCAACGCCTGCTGCTGGAGAACGGCGACGCCGACGCCGCGCGCAACCTGAGCCCCGACAGCCTCGCCGCGCTGACGAAGGCCGGCAAGATCAAGGTCACGTCGTGGCCGGTGTCCGCGCTGCTGTACCTGAGCCTGAACACGAAGAACCCGAACCTCGCGAAACCCGAGGTGCAGCAGGCGATGAAATGGCTCGTCGACTACGACGGCATCCAGCGCAACATCGTCAGCACGACCTACAAGGTGCATGAAACCTTCCTGCCCGAAGGCTTCCTCGGTGCGTCGAACGCGCGGCCGTACAAGCAGGACGTCGCGAAGGCGAAGGCGCTACTGGCCAAGGCCGGCTTGCCGAACGGCTTCGACGTGACGATGGACATGCCGAACGACTATCCGTACCTCGAGATCGCGCAGGCGCTGCAGGCGAACTTCGCGCAAGGCGGCATCCGCGTGAAGCTGATTCCGGGCGATGCGAAGCAGGCGATCGGCAAGTATCGCGCGCGCCAGCACGACATCTTCATCGGTGAATGGTCGCCCGACTACATGGACCCGAACAGCAATGCGCGCGGCTTCGCGTGGAATCCGGACAACTCCGACCAGTCGCCGACCAAGATGCTCGCGTGGCGCAACAGCTGGGACATTCCGCAACTGACGAAGGACACCGAGGCCGCGCTCGTCGAGCCGTCGCCCGCGAAGCGCGCGCAGCGTTACGAAGCGCTGCAGAAGGCCGTGCTCGCGAACTCGCCGTTCATCATCATGTTCGAGAAGGTCGTGCAGGTCGCGACGCGCCCCGGCGCGACCGGGCCGGAAATCGGGCCGATCAACGACCTCGTGTCATACCGCACGCTCGCGAAGTAATCGGGGCTGCCCGCGCGGCCGGCCCTGCCGGCGCGCGGGTAATCGCCGCCACCGCCGCGCCCGCGCTAGGGCGAGGGGCGGCCGGCGATCTACAATGGCCGGCACCGCGGGGGCCGGCGGGTCCCGGCGCTGGCAACCACCACCGAATCCGGTTCGCGAAGGAAAACAGGATGCGCACGCTACAACAACTGAGAATGGCGTTTCTGCAGTACCAGATCGAACCGATCGGCTGGCTCGGCGACAGCCCTTCCCGCTTCGACTTCTATACGGAAACGGCGACCGGGTGCGACACCATCCTCGAGCTCGGCGTGTTCACCGGGCTGACCACGACGGCCTTCATGCTCGCGCAACCCAAGCGCCTCGTGTCGGTCGACATCTCCGACGAGCACTTCCGCATCCGGCACGAACTGGAGCAGGCCGCGCAAGACCTGTCGGTCGACTTCGAATTCAGGATCGCCGACGATCTGGCGATGGAGCCGCTGGCATCCGACCTGCTGTTCATCGACACCACGCACACGTACGAGCAGACGCTCGCCGAACTCAATCGCTTCGGCCCGCTGGCGCGCAAGAAGATCGTGCTGCACGACATGACCACGGCAGGCGTATATCAAGCCGTGTTCCAGTGGCTGTGGGACAACAAGCAGTTTCATATTACGTATCACGACAGCCGCGGCTGCGGCGCGGTCGTCTGCGAGCGCCACGTCGGCTACTGAGCCGGGCACGCACACCGGGGAAAGAACATGCATTCGAGCGAGCACGCGGTCTGCGTGGCGATCAACGACAACAACCGCGCGTGGTACGAAATGCTCGTGCCGTTCCTGCTGTCGCTGCGGCACACCGGCTACGACGGCCGGATCGCGGTGATCGGCTACGGCCTCTCCGAACGCAAGCGGCAGATCCTGGCGAGCCAGGCGGTCGACGTGATCGAGGCATCGGGCGCGTATGCGCTGCCGGTCGGCCGCTTCATCGAGGCCGCCGAGTATTGCGCTCGCCACCCGCAGATCCGCAAGCTCGCGCTGTACGACGCCGACATCTGGTTCTGCGCACCGGGGTTCGACCTGTTCTCGCAGATCGGCGACGACCGGATCCACGCGTGCCCCGACCCGCTGTTCTGCACGTTCGTCGTCACGCCGCTGATCGGCGAGCGGCGCGACCATCACTGGCGTCTCGTCGTCGACGAAGTCTCCGCGCGCCACGGCGGCGCCTTGCAGGCCGGGCTCGTAGCCGGGACCGCCGATGCCTGGACACGCTACGCCCACCACCTGCGCGACTGCATCGCCCGCATCGGTACCGATTTCCAGGAATGCTTCGGAATCGATACGACCTTCCTGCACCTGTGGGGCGCACAGGGTGAAACGGCGCTGCTCGACCCTGTCCAGAACTTCGTCAGCAAGTACGGCATTCACGAAGCGTTCGATGCCAGCACCGGCACGACGACGCTCCGGTATCACGGCGAGCCGATCCGCGCGCTGCACATGACCGGCGATATCCGCTTCCTCGACCGGTGGCGCTACTACCCGAACCACACCGACGCCGCGCTGCGCGACGGCATGCCGTTCGCGCTGTCGGACGGCACGCCGGCGCAATCCGACACGGTTGCCGCGCGCATCGCGGCGACCGGCTACGTCCGCTCGGCCGGGCTGACCGTCGCGGCCGCGGCGATCGAGGAAAGCACCGGCGCCTACCTGCAGGCGATCGACGAACCCGGCGGCACGATGCTGATCGGCAGCGGAAACCACGAAATCGTGCTCACCGCGACCCGCGACATCGCGCGGCTGAACGTCTACGTCACGCATCCGTCCGGCTCGCCGTCGCCGCTGCTGTGCGAGGTGCTGGTCGACGGGCAGGCGCAACGCAAAGGCACCGAGCTGATGGCGCATTTCTGGTATCAGGTCGCGGCCGGCACCGTCATCACGCTGCGCTCGACGAGCCTCGGCGGCCAGCAATGCAACGTGATCTGGCGGCTTCGCGAGGCGCCGGACATGCAGCAGTAGGCTGCCGGCCCGCGGCCGTTCAATTGAAGGCCGCCCACACCAGGTACGCATTCAACCCGACGATCACGACCGTCGCCGCGCCGGCGACGATCCGCAGCGGCGGCCGCATCGCGTAGGCGCCCATCACGTCCGTGCGCGCCGACAGCAACAGCAGCGCGATCATCGGCAGCGGCAGCACGAAACTCAGCACGACCTGGCTCGCGACCATCGCGCGCGTGACGTCGCAGCCGAGCGCGACCACCGCGAACGCGGGCACGACCGTCACCGCGCGCCGCACCCAGACCGGCATGCGGCGGTGGATGAAGCCCTGCATCACGACCTGCCCGGCCATCGTGCCGACCACCGAACTCGACACGCCCGACGTCAGCAGCGCGACGAGAAACAGCGCGCCGGCCGCCGGCCCGAGCACCGGGATCAGCGTGTGATACGCGTCGCCGATGTCGGTCATGCCCGGCGCGCTCGCGTGAAACGCCGACGACGCCATCATCACCATCGCGAGATTCACGAACCCGGCCAGCCCGAGCGCGACGACGACCTCGCGATTCGAGAAGCGCACGAGCCGCCGCCGCTCCGCGTCGTCGCGCGGCGCGGTGCGATCCTGCGTGAGACCCGAATGCAGATACAGCGTGTGCGGCATGATCGTCGCGCCGATGATCCCCACCGCGATCGTCAGCGCCGCGTGATCCGGAATCTGCGGGACGACCAGGTGGAACGCGGCCGCATGCCAGTCCTGCGGCGCGATCAGCAGCTCGCCGAGATAGCACGCGCCGATCACGCCGACCAGCGCCGCGATCGCGGCTTCCAGCGGCCGGAAGCCGCGCTTTTCGAGCGCGAGGATCGCGCCGGTCGCGAGCGCCGTCGCGATCATCCCCGCGAACAGCGGCAGGTGGCACAACAGCCCGAATGCGAGCGCGCCGCCGAGGAATTCGGCGAGGTCGGTCGCCATCGCGGCGATCTCGGACGCGACCCACATGCCCCACACGACCGGCGCGGGAAAGCGGTCGCGGCACAGCTCCGCGAGATTGCGGCCGGTCACGATGCCGAGCTTCGCGGACATCGCCTGGAACAGCATCGCGATCGCGTTCGCGGCCAGCACGACCCACAGCAGCCGGTAGCCGTACGCGGCGCCGGCCTGGATGTTGGTCGCGAAGTTGCCGGGATCCATGTAGCCGATCGACGCGATCACGGCCGGGCCGATGAACGGCAGCAGCGCGGAGACGCCGGTGCGGCGCCCTTCCAGCGCGGCGCGCGCCGCGCCGTCGGGGTGCGCGGTGGACAGGTCGGGCAGCGCGAAGCCGCCGGCACGTTTGCTCGTGACGGGAATCATGGTGAGGTTCCGTTCGAATTAGGAAGGATTCCTGAAGTTCGGGCGCCGTGGCCGGCATGCCGCCTGCCGGCCGAGGCGGCGGCGTTACAGCGGCACGACGTCGGGACGGTTGCGCGGAAACTGCGCGATCACGTCCGGTGCGACGTTCAGGTGCGCTTCGACGAGCTGCGGCGGCGTATGCGCGAGCCAGTCGGACAGCGACACTTCCGCATAACGGTCGGTCTTGAAGATCTCGAGAAACACCAGGTCGGTGCTGCCGGTGTTCTGCACGTAGTGTCCGAGGCTTTTCTTCACGTAGCCGACGTCGCCCGCGCGGAAGTCGGCCGTCTGCGCCTTCGGCCCCGTGTCGAACACGGTCATCCGCGCGTCGCCCTGCAGGTAGTACTGCCATTCGTCCGCGTTGGGGTGCCAGTGCAGCTCGCGCATGCCGCCCGGATGCACGGTGACGAGCGCCGCCGCGACCGTGGTCGACACGTTGAAGTTCGTGCTGTCCGCGATCCGCACTTCGCCGCCGCGGGTCTTCCTGACCGGCTTCATGTCGCCGAGCGAGAAGATGAACGGATGCGGCGGCGCCCCGGCCGACGACGCCGACGCGCGCTGCGCTTCCGCGAGCGGGCCCGGTTCGTCGCCCTGGAAGATCCACAGGTTGTCGAGCGGAATGTTCCTGAACGCGTCGGCCGGCACGCCGAAGTTGAGCGCAAGCACGTCGGGCGGCGTGTGCGCGATCCAGTCGGTCAGCAGCAGCGTGTTGAATTCGGACGCGCGGCCGTTATCGAACGCGAGCAGGAATTCGGCGCCGTCGGTGCCGAGGCCCTGCAGCGAATGCGGCAGACCGGGCGGGAAATACCAGAGATCGCCGGTTTTCACGTCCTGCACCGATGGCCTGCCGAGTTCGTCGAGTACCGTGATCCGGCAGCGGCCGTCGAGCATGATGGCCCACTCGGCCTGCTGGTGCCAGTGCATCTCGCGAATGCCGCCACGCGTGAGGCGCATGTTGACGCCGGAAATGGTTTCGGAAATCGCAAAATCGTCCTGCGTGACTTCACGTGCCCATCCGCCATTTTGAATGCGTTTATGGGCGTTATTGAATGACGCCCAGAATAATGGCATCCCATTGATATCGGTAGCCGGCGGATCCTGAAAGGACGGGAATTGATTGGCGATTGCCGGGTTTTGGGGCCCCGGGTCGGTCAGGCTCTGGCGGTTGCGCGCATTCACCGCGCCTTCCGGCGGGCGGTCCGGATTACCGAACGAAGCAGCCTTGGCCGATACGGCGATACCCGCCGCGGCAATGGCGCCGGCCGTTCCAGCCAGCATCTTGCGTCGAGAAAGATTCGTCATGATTTCCTCTTCATGCCTGCGATTGTGCGAATTTCCATTTACGGAACACATGCCGTTTTTCGGATTATCGAAAATCGAACATCCCGTGACGCAAGTTAAATCCATATTCACCTAAAAATTAAATGAATTATTAGCCTGAATTAATGAGTTAAACTGATTCTCTTT
Source organism: Burkholderia sp. AU31652 (assembly GCF_002223155.1). NCBI lineage: Bacteria > Pseudomonadati > Pseudomonadota > Betaproteobacteria > Burkholderiales > Burkholderiaceae > Burkholderia > Burkholderia sp. AU31652. The sequence continues at coordinate 2,022,984 of NZ_NKFG01000005.1, forward strand.
AATTTTGTAATTATTGAGGCGCTGTTGGGTGTGAGCGACCGATGCTGTTAATCGGTCGAGTCTGGTGAATGAGGAAACGCGATCAGTTGCAGCGGTGATGCCTGAAATGGCGGCAAGAGGAGTCGATGCCGAGTCCACGTAGCGCGAAATGCTCGATGCCAGGGCGCGGTTACCCCGGGGCATCGTCACCACACGCCACGCGTTTTTTGTCTCTTCAGGACCGCTTTTAACCGGTTGAGCCGCGGCAAAGGCAATGTCGGGCAGGCGGGCGACGTCGACAAGACGACCGCCCTTGTATTTTCGGGGTATTTCGGGGTACTCTCGGGGTAATTCAACCAGAAACGGAGCTTTCATGCCCCCGATTCAGTATGTCAATGCCAGCGATGGCACCCCTACCCATGTCATCATTCCCGTCGACGAATTCGAGCGCGATTACGTGCGCATCGACACGACTCATGCGGCACCCGAGTCCGAACCCGCGCGCGAGTCGCTGTTGAGCGCCGACAAGCTGTTCATCAAGCTGCCGCACGGCGGCCCGGACGCGAAGATCGACGTTCACGCGTTCGCTCACGCGTTCTGCCGCCGCGGCACGACCGATACGGTGCTCCCGGTTGTGCCGATCGCCAAAAAAACGCAGAAGCTGGCCGACTTCGAGGCCAAACGCGACGGCAACAACAACATGGTCGGCCCCATCAACGGCCTTGACGCGATGCTGCGGCGTTGCTGCCTGCCGGAGGGTTCGCCCTATCGTGACACGATGCAGGCGACTACGGCTGTGGTCGACGCACTCGTCGAAACCGGCCTGTTCAAGCGCACGACTCAATCCATGCCCGGCTTCTATCGGGCCGTGCAATGCCTTTCCGTGGTGGTGGAGAAAATCGTCGCCTTCGTTGATGACCACGGCGAACCGGACAACCCGATCGACCCGAACCTCTTGATCATCCCGTGATGCCGAAGCAGCATCGCATTCCTCAACATGCAAAGGCGAAGCCCGGGGACGGCCTTCGCTTTTTTCTTTTTGCGGCCAACCGGGCAAGCGCTGTCACTGCACCGATCGCGACTCCCATTTCACGGCTTCGAGACACAAGACCTAGCGCAGGCTTCGCCAGCCCGACAATTATTCCTGTCAGGCATATTTTGCGTTTATGCCTGACAGGAATAATTGACCCGCCTGCGCACACCTCTCCCTCCGCCGACCATGCTTTCGCCCCTATCACCTATCCTCACACCATAGTTTTTATCCGCTGGCGCGGATGATTTTGGCTTTGTTAGATGGATGACATTCGATCACCTGACGACAACGATCTAACAGCCGATGACCTGCGCGTTTGCCCGTACCGTCGAATCCCGCTATGCCGAGCTGACGCCGACCGCCAAGCGCATCGCGAGCTACATGCTCGCGAACCTCGACCGGCTCGGGCTCGAGACGGCCGACCAGATCGCGCAGCAGGCCGGCACCAGCGGCATCTCGGTCGGGCGGTTCCTGCGCAGCGTCGGCTACCGCAACCTCGACGACCTGAAGCGCGAACTGCGCGGCGGCGGCGACCGCCCGTGGATGATCACCGACCGGCTCGACGAATACCGCCGCGTCGCCGGCACGCATCCGGCCGAACCCGACGGCAACGGCCGCGAGGGGCCGCTCGCGTCGTCGCTCGAGCGCGAGCTCGATGCGATCCGCCACGTGTACCGGCTCGCCGAAGGCCCGGTGTTCGCGCAGGTGGCCGACCGGATCGCGCAGGCGGACGCCGTGTTCATCCTCGGCATCCAGTCGACGCGCGGGATCAGCAACGCATTCAGCAGCTACCTCGAATACCTGCGCCCGCGCGTGTTCTATTCGGACGGCCAGTCGGGCTCGTACGTCGATTCGCTGAACTCCGAATTCGAGCGGCCGTACTGCATCGTCACCGATACACGCGCGTATTCGCGCAGCGCGCGCCGCTATTGCCAGGCGGCCGCCGAGCGCGGGCAGCCGTTCGCGCTGGTCACCGATCTCTCGTGCCCGTGGGCGCGCGACTGGCCGGCCGACCTGCTGCAGGTGAAGACCGACGTCGGCCAGTTCTGGGATTCGCTCGCGCCGCTCACCTGCCTGTTCAACCTGCTGATCACGGCCGTGGTCGACCGCCTCGGCCCCGCGATCGACCGGCGCGTCGCGCGCAACCGCGAACTGCAGCGCACGTTCGATCAATTCGAATCCTGAATGCGAGTGCCTTCCGAACCGCCGATGAACGCTCACCGCCTCGTTGAAATCACGTCCGCCACGCATCGCGTCGACATCGATCTCGTCTACGCGACCGACCGCAACCTGACCGGCAAGCCGATCTACCGCCGCGCGCATTGCCTGCTGCTGGCGCCGGCCGAAGCCGCGCTGCGCCGCGCGGTGACCATCGCGGCGCAAGCCGGCTTCACGCTGCGCATCTACGACGCGTACCGGCCGCCGCAAGCGCAGCAGGTGCTGTGGGATTTCCTGCCCGATCCGAACTTCATCGCCGATCTCGGCCGCGGCTCGAATCACAGCCGCGGCACCGCGCTCGACCTGACGCTCGTCGGCGCGGACGGCGAGCCGCTCGACATGGGCACCGGCTTCGACGAGATGGTCGCCGCCTCCGGTCACTTCCACGCGGGGCTGCCCGAAGCCGTTCAGCGCAACCGCCTGCTGCTGCTCGGCGTGATGCACGCGGCCGGCTTCGCGCACATCGACAGCGAGTGGTGGCACTACGAATTGCCGGGCTCGCGCGCGCTGCCGCAGATCGACAATGCCGACAGCGGCCCGTGGCACCTGATGTGATGGCCCGACGTATTTCCCTCACCGTTCACGTTCGACGACTTCAACGATCTCAACGACAGATGGAGCGCATATGAAATTGCTGACATCCCGGCTCGTCGCGGCGCTGGCCGCCGCGTCCGTTCTCGCCGCCGTTCCGCTTTCCGCCGCGCGCGCGGAAACGCCGAAGGACATGTTCGTGATGGCCACGCTGCTCGACGAATTCACGACGCTGGACCCGGGCGAGATCTACGAGCTGGTGCCCGAGGAATACGTCGCGAACACGTACGACCGGCTCGTGCGCGTCGATCTGCGCGATCCGTCGAAATTCAACGGCGACGTCGCGCAGTCGTGGACGGTGAGCACCGCCGGGCTGACCTACACGTTCAAGCTGCGCCCCGGCCTCAAGTTCCACTCGGGCAACCCGCTGACGGCCGACGACGTCGCCTGGTCGATCCAGCGCGCGGTGCTGCTCGACAAGGGGCCGGCCGCCGTGCTGACCGGCATCGGGCTCACGAAGGCGAACGTCGTCGCCAACGTGAAGAAGCTCGACGACCTGACGGTATCGGTCACGACCGACCAGAAGTACGCACCGACCTTCGTGCTGAACGTGCTCGGCTCGTGGCCTGCATCGGTGGTCGACAAGAAGCTGCTGCTGTCGCACCAGCAGGGCAACGATTTCGGCAACGCCTGGCTGAAGACCAACGAAGCCGGCTCCGGCGGCTACAAGCTCGTGAAATGGACGGCCGGCGACAGCGTCGTGCTGCAACGCTTCGATGGCTACCGTCTGCCGCTCGCGATGAAGCGCATCGTGCTGCGCCATGTGCCCGAAGCGGCAAGCCAGCGCCTGCTGTTGGAAAACGGCGACGTCGACGCGGCGCGCGACCTGAGCCCCGACGATCTGGCGTCAGTCGTGAAATCCGGCAAGGCGAAGGTGTCGGCCTCGCCGCAGGCGACGCTGCTGTATCTCGGCCTGAACACGAAGAACCCGACGCTCGCGAAACCGGAGGTACAGGAAGCGCTGAAATGGCTGGTCGACTATGCGGGCATCCAGGGCAACGTGGTGAAGACGACCTACAAGGTGCACCAGACCTTCTTGCCCGAAGGCTTCCTCGGCACGCTGAACGCGAACCCGTACAAGCTCGACGTCGTGAAGGCGAAGGCGCTGCTCGCGAAGGCCGGCGTGCCGAACGGCTTTTCGGTGACGATGGACGTGCGCAACGACTATCCGTACACCGAAATCGCGCAGGCCGTGCAGGCGAACTTCGCGCACGCCGGCATCAAGGTGCAGCTGATCCCCGGCGACAACAAGCAGACGCTCGCGAAATACCGTGCGCGCCAGCACGACATCTACATCGGCGAATGGTCGGCCGACTACATCGACCCGCACAGCAACGCGCAGGGTTTTGCATGGAACCCGGACAATTCCGACAAGTCGAGCTATAAAATGCTGGCCTGGCGCAACAGCTGGGACATTCCGCAACTGACGAAGGAGACCGACACCGCGCTCGCCGAACCGACCGCCGCGAAACGCGCGCAACGGTATCAGGCGATGCAGAAGGAGATGCTCGCGCGCTCGCCGTTCGTGATCATGTTCGAGAAAGTCGCGCAGGTCGCGACGCGGCCCGGCGTGAGCGGGCTCGACGTCGGGCCGATCAACGATCTCGTGTCGTACCGCAACCTGAAGAAGCAATAAGATTCGCCGCATGTCGACACCCGCCTCCTCCCTCGAAGCACTGCGCACGCTGCCCGCGCGGCGCCCGGCCGTGCGCTGGGCCCTGCGCGTGCTGCGCTGGGCGCTCACGCTCGCCGTCACGTTCGCGGGGCTGCTCGCGCTGACGTTCGTGATCGGCCGCAAGGTGCCGATCGACCCCGTGCTCGCGATCCTCGGCGATCGCGCGTCGGCCGACGCGTATGCGGCCGAGCGCATCGCGCTCGGCCTCGACAAGCCGCTCGCCACGCAATTCCTGATCTATGCGCGCGACGTGCTGCACGGCAATCTCGGCATGTCGCTGCTGACCGCGAACCCCGTGCTCGACGACATCAGGCGCGTGTTCCCGGCCACGCTCGAACTGGCGACGATCGCGACGCTGATCGGCATCGCGATCGGCGTGCCGCTCGGCGTCGCGGCCGCCGTGAAGCACAACCGGCCGATCGACCACGTCGCGCGCTTCGTCGGGCTGATCGGCAATTCGGTGCCGGTGTTCTGGCTCGGGCTGATGGGGCTGCTGCTGTTCTACGCGCGGCTGCACTGGGTCGGCGGGCCCGGCCGGCTCGATCCCGTGTACGACGGGATGGTCGACACGCGCACCGGCAGCCTGCTGATCGACGCGGCGCTCGCGGGCGAGTGGGACGTGTTCCGCAACGCTGTGTCGCACATCGCGCTGCCGGCCGCGATCCTCGGCTACTACTCGGTCGCGTACCTGAGCCGGATGACGCGCTCGTTCATGCTCGACCAGTTGAGCCAGGAATACATCGTCACCGCGCGCGCGAAGGGCTTGTCGGAGCGGCGCGTGATCTGGCGGCATGCGTTCGGCAACATCATGGTGCCGCTGCTCACCGTGATCGCGCTCACGTACAGCAACCTGCTCGAAGGCTCGGTGCTGACCGAGATCGTGTTCGCGTGGCCCGGGCTCGGCTCGTACCTGACCGGCGCGCTGCTGAACGCCGACATGAACGCGGTGCTCGGCGCGACGCTCGTGATCGGCGCGATGTTCATCACCGTCAACCTGCTGACCGACGCGCTGTACCGCGTGTTCGATCCGCGTGCGCGCTGAGGGCCGACCCGACATGACCGCTTCCCCCCTGCTTCTTTCATCGCCCATGCCGAAGGTCGTCCAGTCATGAATGCCGAGCGTCTCACCCTGCGTGCGTGGCTGCTCTCCGACGCGCCCGCATCGCGCTCGCAGGCCGCACTCGGCCTCGCGTACCGGCGCTGGCGTCGTTTCGCCGCGAATCCGCTCAACCTGTTCGGGCTCGCGATTCTCGTCGCGCTGATCGTCGTCGCGATCGTCGGCCCGCTGATCATGCCGCACGATCCGCTGCGCCAGGTGCTGTCCGACCGGCTGCTGCCGCCCGGCTCGCCGTCGCACTGGCTCGGCACCGACCAGCTCGGCCGCGACATCCTTTCGCGGCTGATCGCCGGTTCACGCCTCACGCTCGGCATCGCCATCCTCGTCGTCGTGATCGTCGTGCCGATCGGCCTCCTGATCGGCACGACGGCCGGCTATTGCGGCGGCTTCGTCGACAGCGTGCTGATGCGCATCACCGACATCGCGCTCGCGTTCCCGAAGATCGTGCTCGCGCTCGCGTTCGCCGCCGCGCTCGGGCCGGGCGTGATCAACGCGGTCGTCGCAATCTCGATCACCGCGTGGCCCGCGTATGCGCGGCTCGCGCGGGCGGAGACGATCCGCATCGCGCAGGCCGACTTCATCCACGCCGCGCGCCTGCAGGGCGCGTCGGGCCCGCGCATCCTGCTGCGCTACATCATGCCGCTGTGCATGTCGTCGGTGATCGTGCGCGCGACGCTCGACATGGCCGGCATCATCCTGACCGTCGCGGGCCTCGGCTTCCTCGGCCTCGGCGCGCAGCCGCCGAGCCCCGAGTGGGGCTTCATGGTCGCGTCGGGCCGCAACGTGCTGCTCGACGCGTGGTGGGTCGCGACGCTGCCCGGCTGCGCGATCCTGCTCGTGAGCCTCGCGTTCAACCTGCTCGGCGACGGGCTGCGCGACGTCTTCGATCCCCGCCATGGAGCGTGACATGCCGATGAATCCCGCCCCCTCGCCCGCGCCGCTCTGCGAGATCGACGGCCTGAAGATCGGCTTTCGCGGCCACGACGGCACCGTCACCGACGCCGTGCGCGACCTGTCGCTGACGCTCGCGCCCGGCGAACGGCTCGGCATCGTCGGCGAATCGGGCTCCGGCAAGTCGCTGACGGGCCGCGCGCTGCTCGGCCTGCTGCCCGATGCCGCGCGCTGGTCGGCCCGCACGATGCGCTTCGCGGGCCACGACCTGCTCGCGATGCCGCCGGGCGAACGCCGGCGGCTGTGCGGCAGCCAGATGGGCATGATCCTGCAGGACCCGAAATATTCGCTGAACCCGGTGATGACGGTCGCGAAGCAGATGGGCGAGGCGTTCCGGCTGCACGAGCCGGGCCTGCGCGGTCGCGCGCTGCGCGAACGGATCGTCGACGCGCTCGCGGCCGTGCAGATCCGCGACCCCGCACGCGTCGTCGATGCGTATCCGCACGAGTTGTCGGGCGGCATGGGCCAACGCGTGATGATCGCGATGATGGTGTCGACCGGCCCGCGCCTGCTGATCGCCGACGAGCCGACGTCCGCGCTCGACGTCGCCGTGTCGATGCAGGTGCTCGCCGTGCTCGACGCGATGATCGCGCGACACGACACGGGCCTGATGTTCATCAGCCACGACCTGCCGCTCGTGATGTCGTTCTGCGATCGCGTCGCGGTGATGTACGCGGGCCGCGTGGTCGAAACCTGCGCCGCGCGCGACCTGCGCGACGCATCCCATCCCTATACGCGCGGGCTGCTCGCGGCGAACCCGCCGCTCGCGAACCCGCCGGACGAACTGCCCGTGCTGCGGCGCGATCCGGCGTGGCTCGAGCCCGCGTCGCCTGCCGGCACGCCCGCCGATCGACAGGAGGCCGCACGATGATCGACGTCGATCACGCATCGATCCGTTTCCCGACCCGCACGGGTCACGTCGACGCCGTGCGCAACGCGAGCTTCGCGGTGCGCGACGGCGAGGTGTTCGGGCTCGTCGGCGAATCGGGTTCCGGCAAGTCGACGCTGCTGCGCGCGCTGACGGGCCTCGTGCCCCTCGCGTCCGGCAGCCTGTCGATCGACGGCCGGCCGGTGGGCGGCACGCCCGATCGCGCCTTTCGCCGTCACGTGCAGATGGTGTTTCAGGATCCGTATGCGTCGCTGCATCCGCGCTTCACGGTCGACCAGACGCTGCGCGAGCCGCTGTCGATCCATGGCATCGGCGACGCCGATGCACGCATCGCCCGCGCGCTGTCCGAGGTCGGCCTCGGCCCCGCGTTCCGGTTCCGCTATCCGCACCAGCTGTCGGGCGGCCAGCGGCAGCGCGTCGCAATCGCGCGCGCGCTGATCGTCGAGCCGCGCGTGCTGCTGCTCGACGAGCCGACGTCCGCGCTCGACGTATCGGTGCAGGCGGAGATCCTGAACCTGTTGCGCCGCCTGCATCTCGAACGCAACCTGACGATGATCCTCGTCAGCCACAACCTCGCGGTGGTCGGCTTCCTGTGCCAGCGCGTCGCGGTGATGCAGCATGGCCAGATCGTCGAGCAACTCCGGATCGAGGACGTGCGCGCCGGGCAGGTGGCGCGCGACTACACGCGCACGCTGCTGAACGCGACCGAAGGCTACCGCCGTCTCGACCCGGTGGCGGGCGCGCCGGCGGCCTGACATCTGCGCGCCGTGCCGGCATGCGATACTCGGCACGCCACGCGGCGGCCTGCCGCGCATGGAACCCTTGTGCGCTGCACGGGTCAACTTTCTTTCGTCAACAGCTCATCCGCAATAGGGAGGCGTTCATGCTGCAATTCATCGAAACCCTGGTCGTCGGGCTCATCGTCGGCCTCCTCGCCCGCGCGCTCAAGCCCGGCGACGACAAGATGGGCATCCTGATGACCATCGTGCTCGGCGTTGTCGGCTCGCTGGTCGCCGGCTACGTCGGCCGCGCCGCCGGCTGGTACGCACCGGGCCAGGGCGCGGGCTGGATCGCGTCGATCATCGGCGCGATCGTGCTGCTCGTGGTCGTCGGCGCGGTACGCAAGCGCACGGCCTGAACGACGCACGTTCCGCTTCAACGCAAAACGGCCGCTCGGAAACGAGCGGCCGTTTTCTTTTGGATCGCCGATATTCACCTGTGCACCGCTTCCACGATCCGCAAACTCGTTGACTTCGCAACGACCCGTCGTGACGACCGGCATCGGACTTCCGCGTTCCGGTCGAGCCTACACCACCGGCATTACCCTGATTTGATATCTCGCAAATCAGGCATAGATTGAATTCAGCAATACGAAATCGTTTGCTCCTATCCCAAATTGGTAATTTTCCACTCAAGAGTTTCGATGGTTTTGCCGTTTACGCATACAGCATCGCAGCGTTAGACGGACTGCCACCCGAGCGGCCCCGCTGCGACGCGCTTCCTCTCTGGAGCCTGTCATGAAGCACCGCCCTATCGCCGCCTCGTTCGTCCTGGCTGCTGCGCTTCTGGCCACTTCCTCGTCCTTCGCCGCCGGCGCGTCCGGCGTCATCACCTTCTCCGGCATGATCGTCGAGCCGCCCTGCTCGTTCGCGGTCGATACGGCCGATGTCGCCCGTGGGCACGTGCGCCCCGATTGTCCGCGCCCGGCCTACGGCCAGATCGCGTTCGTCGACGCGGCGAGCCAGCAGGCCATCAAGACCACGACCTTTACTCAGGCCTCGCGCGCAATCGTTTTACCGAACCGTCCGGGCCACAACCAGGCGCCGATGATCGCCGTCGTGACGTACCAGTAAAGCCGTCCGCCGGCGCGCGAGATCCAACGGATTCCGCGCGCCGTTCGGCGTACCTGCGTGATCGCCGGTCAATCGCGATGGCGCGCGATCCAGTCGCTGAACGCGCGGATCTTCTGCTGGTTGCCGATGTTCTCGGGATAGACGAAGAAATAGCGCGCGCCCGTCTCGAGCACGATGTCGAACGGACGCTCCAGCCGGCGCGCGCTGACGTCGTCGTCGACGAGCGTCACGTCGCCGATCGCGACGCCGAAGCCCTGCATCGCCGCGTTCGTCGCGAGATCGAGCGTGTCGAACGTCGGCCCGCGCGCGGGATCGACGCTGCGCTCGCCGGCGTGATCGAGCCACGCGCGCCAGTCGCGGTGGTCACGCGTCGGATGCAGCAACGTATGGCGCACGAGATCGCCGACCGCGTCGAGCGGCGACGTCTGCCGCAATTCGGGCGCGCAGACGGGCGTCAGCCGCTCGTCGAACAGCGGCAGCGCGAACACGCCGGCGCCCGGCGACGTGCCGTAGACGACCGCCGCATCGAACGGCTCGGTCGAGAAATCGACGACGTGCTGCCACGCGGTGGTGATCTGCACATGGAGATCGGGATGCTCGCCCTGGAAGCGCATGATGCGCGGCAACATCCAGCGCATCACGCAGGTCGGCACCTTCAGCGCGAGATCCGTGCGCTGCCGCGTGAGCCGCATCGAAATGTCCTCGATCCGCGCGAAGCTCTCGTTGACCACCGGCAGCAACTGCTCGCCCTCCGCCGTCAGCGTGAGGCCCTTCGCATGCCGCTTGAACAACGGGAAACCGTAATGCGCCTCGAGCGTCTGGATCTGCCGGCTTACCGCGCCCTGCGTGATGCACAGCTGCTCGGCCGCGCGCGTGAAGCTGCGGTGGCGGGCCACCGTCGAGAAGATCTGCAGCGCATGCAGGGGCGGAAGTCGGCGCATGAAGAAGGCAAACGGAAAAACGGCGCGGAAGGACCGCGCGCCGACCCCGGCGCGCACTGTCCGACACGATAAGCCAAACGCCGGCTTTGCGCGAGGCGCGGGACGCTCAGGCCGTCGCGGTGAGCGCGCCCGCCACGATGCGCGCCGCCGACGCGACGACGTCCGCGCGAGCCGCCGCGGCGGCCTGCGGCTGCGTGAACGACACGGCCATCACGATCGGCGCACGCGACGGCGGCCACAGCACGGCGACGTCGGTCGTCGTGCCGTAACCGCCCGTGCCGGCCTTGTCGGCGATGCGCCAGCCGGGCGGCACGCCTGCCGCGATGCCGGTCGGCGCCGCGCGCGCCGCCGACCATCCATTCCGTCAGTCGCGCGCGCTGCGGCTCCTGCAGCGTGTCGCCGAGCAGCAGCCGCTGCAGCGTGTCGACCATCTCGACCGGCGTCGACGTGTCGCGTTCGTCGCCGGGCGCGGCGTTGTTCAGTTCGGGTTCCCAGTGATCGAGGCGGAACGACGTGTCGCCGCTCGCGCGCACGAACGCCGTGACGGCCTGCGGGCCGCCGAGCACGCCCATCAGCAGGTTGCCGGCACCCTTGTCGCCGGACTGCAGCATCGCCGCGCACAGCTGCTCGATCGTCATGCCCGTGTCGACGTGGCTTTCCGTGATCGGCGAGCCCGCAACGATTTCATAGCGACGGTACAGGATGCGGCGCGGCAGCAGCGACGCGTCGAGCGAGCCGCGCGCGAGTATCGCGGCCGCCGCGGCGACCGCGTACGTGCCGCAAAGCGGGAAGCGCTCGCGCGCATGGTGCGCGATGCGCACGCCGTTCGACGTATCGAGCGCGGCGACGCCGAGCCGGCCATTCGAGGCCTTCTCGAGCGCGGTCAACTCAGCCTGGGCGGTGTGGGCGCGCCCCTGGTCGGCGACCGGCGCGGACGTGCACGCGGCGACGAACGGCGCGGCAACGGCGGCAAGCAACAGCGAGCGGCGTGTCGGAGAGTGTTCCATGAATGTCGTGGGTTCTGTCGGAATCGGTGGCACGAAGCAGCTCGGGCACGCAGTGAAGCAGCGCACCCGATCACGCCGACGGCCGGCCCGCGACGGCATTCGCCGCGCTTCCCCGAAAGACGACCGTCGGCCCCGCGAAGCGCGGGACTCGCATGAACAGACCCTAGCGTAGCAGCGACCGCCGCGACGTTCCAGCGAAACGGCCCGGCTTCACCCTTGCGACGAAGGCAGGTACGGCATCGGATTGACCGGCTTGCCGTCGCGTCGCACTTCGAACAGCAGCGCGACACGCGAGTTGTCGAGGTCGCCCATCTCGGCGATCTCGTCGCCCTGGCGCACGATGTCGCCCGTCTTCACGAGCAGCTTGCGGTTGTGCGCATAGGCGGTCAGGAAATCCGCGTTGTGCTGGACGATGATCAGGCTGCCGTAGTCGTTCAGGCCGGTGCCCGCGTACATCACGCGGCCGTCGGCCGCGGCGCGGACCGGGTCGCCCGGCCGGCCGGCGATCTGGATGCCGCGGTTCTGCCCCGGCCGGAAGCCGTCGACGATCTTGCCGCTCGCGGGCCACTTGAGCGCGACGCCGCCCGCATGCCGCTTCGTTTCCTTGACGACCTGACGGTCGCTCGCGCTCGACGCGATGGTCTGCGTAGCTGCCGGGTTGCTCGCCGCGCCATTGCCCGACGCCGACGAGGCGGCCACCTGCGTGCCGGGTGCACCCGGCGCCGGCAACGGCTGCTGCTTGACGATGCGCAGCGCCTGCCCCATGCGCAGCCTGCCGTTCGCGCCCAGCTTGTTCCAGGTGCGCAGGTCGGCAACGCTGCAGCCGTTCGCGGACGCAATGCCCGTCAGCGTGTCGCCGCGCTTCACGACGTACTTCTGCGCGACGAGAATCGGCGCCGGCGGCGGTGCGCTAGCCGACGGCGCAGCGGCAGGCTGGCTCGACGGCGAAGGCTGTCCCGCCAGCGTGTCGCTCGGCGGAACGGACTGCGTGCTTGCACAACCGGCCATGACGAGCACGGCTGCCAGGCCTGGCAGCCACGCCGCGTTGCGGTGAATCTCGCGCGTTTTCATGGACGATCCGACTCCGGTTTGACAATCTTTCAAGCATCTCAAAAACGGAACGGCCGACGTGTAACCGGATGCAAACAATGATGACAAACGATCACGAACCGGATGCCGGCCGGCATTCGCTACCGGTAATACGGTCCGATTCAGGAAAACTTGATGGTCTTTTTGCAGGAAAGCGGAAGAATTTTCGTCTCTGAAAACTATGACGGATTGGTTTCAATAGGCACGAGGCGGCGATCGCCGCGACGTTCAACGCAACCACGCGGCGAGTTCGGAACAGGCCCACGCGATGCCGATGCACAGGAACAGCATGTGCAACGCGATCTTGAACGACACGCCCCACGACGGATCGATCTGCATGACAGGCTCCTCGGTTGATGTGCGGCCATGATCCGCCATCGATCGCGCCCCGAAAATGCGGAACCGGCGAATCGGGCCTCAAGCTGCGCCTGAGACCCGGGCCGCGGTTCCCTGCTAACTTATCGGCCATTCCAATACGATCGCCCCACCCATCATGCGCTTCGACCTGACCGACCTGCGGCTCTTCCTGAACATCTGCGAGGCCGGCACGATCACGAGCGGCGCCGAGCGGACCCACATCACGCTGCAGGCCGCGAGCGAGCGCATCCGCGGCATGGAGGACGAGCTCGGCGTGCCGCTGCTGCACCGGACCAAGTCGGGTGCGCAGGCCACCGATGCCGGCCGCGCGCTCGAACACCACGCGCGCACCGTGCTGCAGCAGATCGACCACATGCGCGGCGAGCTGCAGCAATACGGCCAGGGGCTGCGCGGGCATATCCGGTTGCTATGCAACACGGCGTCGCTGAGCGAATACCTGCCCGATGCGCTGGCCGACTACCTGCCGCATCATCCGAAGCTGTCGATCAGCGTCGAGGAGCGCTCGAGCCAGGAGATCGTGCATGCGATCCGCAACAAGACGGCCGAGGTCGGTATCGTCGCCGATTCGGTCGGGCTCGGCGGGCTCGAACAGAAGCCGTTCCGCGAGGACTGGCTTATCGTCGTCGTCCCGGCCGCGCATCCGCTCGCGTCGCAGGACAAGGTCGCGTTCGACTCGATCGCCGATGCCGACTTCATCGGCCTCACCGACGGCAGCGCGCTGCAGGTGCATCTCGCCGACCAGGCGCGCGCGCTCGGCAAGCGGATCCGCTATCGCGTGCAGCTGAAGAGCTTCGATGCGATCTGCCGCGTGATCGCGAGCGGCGTGGGCATCGGCATCGTGTCGCGCCATGCGGCCAAGCGCGCGATGCAGACGATGGACGTGCGGCTCGTCGAGCTGTCCGATGCGTGGAGCCATCGTCGGCTGAAGCTGTGCGCACGGTCGTTCGATGCGCTGCCGAAGTACACGCGGGAGTTCGTCGCGTTCCTGTCCGGCGAAACCACGCCGCAGTGACGCGCGCCGCATCCGACTCATCCCGTCGATACAAGGAGGCACGGCCATGACCGACACCGATCTTGCAACCCGCTACCGCGCGTACATCGACTGCCTGAACCGGCAGGACTGGCCGGCGCTCGGCGAATACGTCTCCGATAACGTGATTCACAACGACCGGCCGCTCGGCCTCGCCGGTTACCGCGCGATGCTGGAACAGGACTTCCGCGACATTCCCAATCTCCGTTTCGACATCCGGCTGCTCGTGTGCGAGCCGCCGCGCATCGCCTGCCGGCTGCGCTTCGCCTGTTCGCCGAGCGGGACGTTCATGGGGCTCGCCGTCGACGGCCGGAAGGTCACGTTCTGCGAGAACGTGTTCTACGAGTTTCATGACGGCAAGATCCGTCAGGTCTGGTCGGTGATCGACAAGGCCGCGATCGAGGCACAGCTTTAGGCTCGACGGAACGGCGTGGCTGCCTGTCGCCATCGCGCCCCGATGTCCGTCGAATTCATTTCGATCCGTGTGGATAACGTTTTCCCTCACTCCCCCGCGAGCACGCATCACCGGATAGTCATTCTGCTCGTCGTGTCCACATCGGTATCCCGCGCTTCACTTCATCCCATCGCGAAGAAATCCCGGTAAATTCTTCACTATTTCGCTCCAACCCTTCACGCCCCCTTCCCACCATCCGGGTTTTTCCCGCCCCGCCAGACGTGAAAGTTCATTGACATCACGCCGATGGCTGCCTAAATTTGGAAAACGTTTTCCAATATCTTCGCACGACGCCCGTCACGGCCCGTGCAGGGAGAACGCTTGCCCGCTCGACAAGTGATTCAGGCCGTCCGTCTTCAGGGATCAGGGTTGCAAGACGGCGGCCGGGTACGGGCATCGAGCGCGGCAACGGCCACACCCGCCCGTGCTTCATCACTATTCAAAACTGGAGACACAATGCATCCGCGCAGCAGATTCGCGCTCGGCGCCGCGCTCAGCGCCCTTTCCGTCCTGTTCGTCAGCGCCTGCGGCGGCAACGACGTGACCGACACGCCGCCACCGTCGTCATCTTCGCCGCCCCCGTCCACGACACCGACGCTCGCGTCGAACTCGCTGCAGGCGCTCGTCTACGGCGCGCCCGACACCAGCGTGCCGGCCGGCGCGAACATTCCGGTCACGATGATGGGCCAGATGCGCGCACTGTTCGACCTGATCCGGAAATCGCCCGACTTCACGCAGGTCGTGATGGATCTCGGCGACGGCACGCCGGTCCACGTGCTCGACACGAACACCGGCGACAAATTCCTGCCGGGCAAGCTCGCGCTCGGCCTGTCGTACATCCTGATCGACATGAAGTCGAAGAACGATCCGCAGTACGCCAGCTACCTCGCGACGTACCAGACGATCACGACCGCGATGATGGCGCAGTCGGGCAGCAACTACACGTATGCGAATACGTCCTGGGGCGAGTACTACTACCTCGTCGCGCTGAACAACCTGAAGGCGCACGGGATGCTCAACGAAGTCTTCAGCGACGCGATGCTCGCGACCCTGCAGCGGCGGCTTACCTTCTGCGACATGTTCGGCCCCGATGCGAGCGGCAAGACCGATACGTGCCCCGCGGCCGGCGCGCCGATCGACATCGCCTCGCTCAACACCGCGCAGAACTACTATGCGGTGTCCTACGGCATTGCCGGGCTGCGCCAGAAGCTCGGCTGGAGCAGCCCGTCGTTTGCATCGAAGACCGATCCGTCGGTCGCGACGATGGGCGCGCGCGACGCGCTGCTGTACACGCTCACGAACCATATCCGCAACGACTCGTCGGGCGGGTTCTCGGACGAAGCGTCGAACACGCACACGACCTACTACGACCAGGCGCGCTTCGACCGCTACAGCACGCTGCTGATCGGCGAAGTGACCGAGCGCACGTTCGAGATGGGCAACGAGGCGAACCTCACGCCCGAGTTGAAGGGCTATCTGCGCAAGTCGGTCGACCTGATCCTGCCGCAGCTGAATGCGAACGGCCAGGGCTTCAACTACGGCCGCTCGATCGGCCCGTACGGCGATTCGGCGTTCATGGAGGTGTTGACGGCCGCGGCCAACGCCGGCGTGCTGACCGACCAGGAGAAGCAGGTTGCATACAAGTTCATCTATCAGGCCGCGCAGCGTTTCGACACATACTGGTACGACCCGTCGCTGCCCACACCTTCGGTGAACATGTGGGTCAAGGGCCGCGGCACGGACGCGTATCGCGGCAAGCCGCGCGTGATGGGTGAGAACTTCAGCCTGCTGCACCAGTACCTGTACGTGAACGCGTGGTGGAACAAGCTCGGCTTCGGCGGCAAGGCGCCGATGGCCGACACGGACTACAACGCGTGGCTCGATGCGCTGCCGCACTACACGCTCACCTGGTACAACCAGCCGGGTGACGCCGCGCATCCGTACAGTGCGGCGCTCGTCACCGTGCGCGACGGCCGGCGCGTGATCAACCTGAACCTCAGCCAGGCGCCCGACTACAACTCCTACACGCCGTACTACCCGGTACCGTTCTCGGACAAGCTGATCTACGGCACGACCGATCTCGGCTACGCGCTGCTGGTGCCGCAGGTGTCGTACAACGGGAAGACCTACATTCCCGTCACGTACTACAAGAACCTGAACGTTCAGCAAGGCAACGGCCAGGTGATCGTGTCGTTCGATACCGCGAAGTTCCGGCTCGCGTCGAAGAATGCGGCGTACACGACGGATCTCGACCTGCAGGTGCATACGGTGCTGACGTTCGCGCATGGGTCGGTCGCCCGCAGCGACACGCTGAGCACGGGCTCGCTCACCGGCAACCTGTCGGTCGAGACGGACTTCACGTCGTTCGCGGATTTCGCGTCGACGCAGGCGAACGGCGACGGCGTGTCGGTGACCTACGCGAACAGCGCCGCGACCGGCTATGCGGCGTCCGGGTTCGACACCTGCGCGCTGTCGGCCTTCGACACGGCGAACGGCACGACGAATCCGCTGTCGACGACGCCGGTCGGCCAGCTGCATTCGAACTTCGCCTGCACGACGAAGCCGTTTGCCCTCGGCGCGGGCGCGACCCGCACGTTCGGTTGGACGCTGAAGTACGCCGACCCGGCCTGAGCGAGGTGACCCACGTCCGGTGAACGCGCCTGAAGCCCGCTGTTGTCGAAACCGGCTTCGGGCGCGTCACGGACATTGGACAGCGGGCATCGCGCTCGTCAGCGATGCCCGCTTACAGCCACCCCGAAGCCGCCATATAGGCGCCGAGCGCGATCAGCCCGACGAAGAAGCAGCGCTTGAACGCCTTCTCGCTCATCACACGCCGAGCATATTGCCCGCCGGCCATGCCCGCCAGCGCCGGCACGAGCGCGAGCGCCGACACGCCGAGATCGACCGTCTCCAGCGCGCCCGTCACGCGCAACTGCAGGCCGAGCACGATCGTCGATGCGGTGAACGACAGCCCGAGCGCCTGGATCAGGTCGTCTTTCGACAGCCGCAGCGCCTGCAGGTACGGCACGGCCGGCACGACGAACACGCCGGTCGCGGCCGTCACGACACCCGTGAGGTAGCCGACCCCGGCCGACAGCCATTTTTCATGGCGGCCCGGCGCGGGCAACCGCGCGGCGGCCAGCCCCCACAGCCCGTAGAGGATCAGCACCACGCCGAGCGCCGCATGCGTCCAGGTGCTGCCGGCCGCGAGCGCGGGCAGCCCGCCCGTCAGCGTGCCGATCGTCAGGCCGGCGAGCAGCGGCCAAAGCCGGCACAGCAGCGGCCCGAACGACGGGCCGAGCCACAGCTGCCACACGTTGGTGACGAACGACGGCACGAGCAGCAGGCTCGCGGCGGCCGACGGCGGCATCGCGAGCGTCAGCAGCCCCATCGCGATCGTCGGCAGCCCAAGCCCGATCATCCCTTTGACCGCGCCGGCCAGCAGGAAAACCACCGCGATGATCGTTAGCGTATGAACTTGCATGAAAGGCATTCCGTCCGGTTGAGTACGGCGCCGATGGTGAACCCCGATCGCGCCGCTCGCCATCTGGTTTTGCCTGAGGCTGGCTAGGGCTTGCCGGATGGGGCGGCGGCGCGATTGTGCCGATGGGCCGGCGCGCCGCAGCGTCGGCGAAACATGCGCCGCCGGCATCAAGTCAGGCCAGGCCAAGCCAGCCATGCACTGCGATCGGGGTTGCCGGCCCGGCCTCAGCCTCAGCCTCAGCCTCAGCCTCAGCCCCAGCCCCAGCCCTAGCCCCAGCCCCAGCCCCAGCCCTCAGATTCGAGCCGAATACGGAGCCTGTACCGAAACCAATGCCGATCCAGCCAGATCACTCCCCGCGAGATGCCCCCCGCCCCTGCTCGCTGTCGAGGTGCGCCATCTGTGCGGCCGGATAACGCTCACCGGCAGCCGCCCCGGCGGGAACCGCCGCTTCGATGCGTGCGATGTCATTGACCGTTAGTTGCATATCAACCGCCTGCAACGCATCTTGAAGTTGTGTGCGCTTGCGCGCGCCGATCAGCGGCACGATATCGTCGCCGCGCGACAGCGCCCACGCGATCGCGACCTGCGCCGGATTGCTGCCCTTCTCGTCGGCGATGGCGCGCAGCGCATCGACGAGCGCGAGGTTGTGCGCGAGGTTCTCGCCCTGGAAGCGCGGGCTCGCCGCGCGGAAATCGCGCTCGCCTTCCCGCGCCGTGCTCCAGCGCCCGCCCAGCAGCCCGCGCGACAGCACGCCGTAGGCCGTGACACCGATCCCGAGTTCTCGGCACGCGGGCAGGATCCCGGCCTCGATGCCACGCGACAGCAGCGAATACTCGATCTGCAGGTCGGAGATCGGCGCGACGGCCGCCGCGCGGCGGATCGTGTCGACGCCGGCTTCCGACAGGCCGATATGGCGCACGTACCCGGCCTTCACGAGATCGGCGATCGCACCGATCGTCTCCTCGATCGGCACGGCCGGATCGACCCGCGCCGGCCGATAGATGTCGATGTAGTCGGTGCCGAGCCGTTTCAGCGAGTACGCGACGAAGTTGCGGATCGCCACCGGCCGCGCGTCGTAGCCGGCAAACCCGCCGGCCGGATCGCGCAGCGCACCGAATTTCACGCTGATCAGCACCTGGTCGCGGGCCCGGCCGCGCAGCGCGTCGCGGATCAGCATCTCGTTGTCGCCCATCCCGTAGAAATCGCCGGTGTCGAGCATCGTGATGCCGTGGTCGAGCGCCGCGTGCAGCGTCGCGATGCTTTCGTCGCGGTCGGCGGGCCCGTAGAAGTCCGACATCCCCATGCAGCCGAGCGCAATTGCCGACACCCGCGGGCCGGTACGGCCCAGTTCACGCGTTTCCATATCCGTTTCCTCGAGTGATGAATGAACAGGCCGGATTCTGGGCGCATCGCGGCGCGCGATAAACGCGAAACACTCAACCAAACCATTCGACGCTGATTAACAATGGAGCCTGCTCCCCCTCCACCCACGCACCCGCCCCGCATGGATCATCTGCAAGCAATGCGCATCTTCGCGCGCGTCGCCCATCTCGGCAGCTTCACGAAAGCGGCCGAGCAGTTGCAACTGCCGCGCCCGACGGTCAGCAACGCCGTCCAGTATCTGGAAAAGCACCTGAAGGTCCGCCTGCTGCAGCGCACGACGCGGCGCGTCGCGCTGACGGCCGAAGGCGCGACCTATTACGAGCGCTGCATGCGGCTGCTGGCCGATCTGGACGATGCGGAGACGCTGTTCGAGGACGCCGGCACGACGCCGCGCGGCGCGATCCGCGTCGACCTGCCCGAACGCTTCGCGCTGAACCAGGTGATTCCGGCGCTGCCGGGTTTCCACGCGCGCTACCCCGACCTGCGCGTCGTGATCGGCACGACCGACCGCTTCGTCGACCTCGTCGCCGACGGCATCGACTGCGCGGTGCGGGTCGGCGCGATGTCCGATACGTCGCTCGTCGCACGGCGCATCGGCGAACTGGCGCAGATCAATTGCGCGGCGCCCGCGTATCTCGAGCGGCACGGCACGCCGCGCTCGCCGGACGAGCTGCCGGACCACGTCGCGGTCGGCTATTTCTCGAGCCGCACGGGCCGCGAGCTGGACTGGGAATATGCGGATATGGATTCGGGCCGGCTGCACGCGGTCAAGATGCGCAGCGTCGTGTCGGTCAACAGCTCGCAGGCGTATCTCGCGTGCTGTCTGGCGGGCCTCGGGCTGATCCAGGCGCCGCGCGAAGGGCTCGGGCCGCTGCTCGCCGACGGCTCGCTGGTCGAGGTGCTGCCGGAATGGAATGCCGAGCCGCTGCCCGTGTCGGTGGTGTTTCCGACCGGCCGGCATCTCGCGCCGCGCGTGCGGATCTTCGTCGACTGGCTCGCGGAAACGCTCGGCGCCACGCCCCGGGCGGATTGACGGCAGGCGCCGGCGCACGCGCCCCGGCGCCGCCCGGTCAGAACTTTAGAACTTGTGGCGGATCGCCGCGCGCACCGCGAACTGGTTCGACGACGCCGACGGGCCGTCCGTCCCGACCACGTAGCCGCCGTCGGCCGCCGTGCCGGTCTTGTCGCCGCCCACCTTCTGCCACGCGCCCTGCAGGTACACGTCGGTGCGCTTCGACAGGCTGTAGTCGGCCATCAGGCCGACCGTGTGGTATTTCGGCTTGAACGTCCCGGCCGCGGCATCGTACTTGCCGTCCGTGTACACGTACTGCGCGCCGAGATAGAAATCGGGCGTGAGCTGGTACTTGCCGTTGATCTCGAAGTTCTGGAACTTCGTCGCGGTCAGCCCGAGGCCGGCGAACGTCGACGCCGGCAGGTAGACGGTCGACACCGGATTCTTCACGTCCGTCTTCGTGTAGACGAAGCCGACCGTGGCCGGGCCGAACGTGTAATTGACGCCGCCGCCGAAGATCCGCAGGCGGTCGGCAACGAAGTTCGCATCGTCGGCCGAGATCGCGCCCGCGCTGCCGATGCCCGGGTTGTTCGCCTGCAGGTACGCAGCCGCGACCTGCAGCCCGGCCAGCGAATACTGCGCGCCGAGGCTGTACTGACGGTTGTTCGAGAAGCCGGTGCTGTTGCTGAAGCTGTACGTGCCGCCGAACGTCAGGCCGTTCCAGTCGGCGCTCGCATACTTGACCGTGTTGTTGACGCGGAACGAGTTGTCCGTGTTGTCGTTGTCGAACGGGTGCGAGAACAGCGTGCCGCCCCAGTTGCCGTTGGCGGTGAGCGGCGCGAGATAGTCGACGACGGAATCGTACTGACGGCCGAGGGTCAGCGTGCCGAAGCGCGGCGCGCTCAGCCCGACGAACGCCTGGCGGCCGAACATGCGGCCGCCCTGGCCGAGCCGGCCGTTGTTCACGTCAAAACCGTTTTCCAGCGTGAAGATCGCCTTCAGCCCGCCGCCGAGATCCTCGCTGCCCTTCAGGCCCCAGCGGCTGCCCTGCGCATAGCCGCTCGCCAGCTGGTAATTCGTTTTTCCGACCCCATTGACGTTCACGTTGTTCGTGTAATTGAAGCCTTCGTCGATCACACCGTACAGCGTCACGCTGTTCTGGGCGAAGACCGGCGCGGCGAAAGCGGCTAGCGCGGCGGCAAAAATGACGTGCTTCTTCATGACGGATCTCCGGAGCCGGGGGCCGGGCAGGGTCGAGCGCCCGGCGAATGTTTGGTCTGTTTTAGGTGTGGCCCGCAGGGCGGACGACGCGGTGTGCGGCCGCGTGAGGTCAAAATGGTGTCACGTCGCAAACCGTCCGTCCATCGGGGTAGCTGAACCCTGCGCAAACCGTTGCGCTCGTCCAACTGCCCCGTTGCGCAGACTGCCTGACCCGGCTTATCGGCAGCGGCACGACGGCCGACCATCCGCGTAAACCCGATGTGCGCCGCATCGGTGGCACAATGCGCATCCGTTCGTCATTTCTTCACGAAGTCATGCTTCCCCCCGATTCATGCGCGGCGCGTGCCGGCCGCGCCCGCAGCCCGCGCCGGGAGGCGGTCCGATGACCGCACCGGCCCGGGCCGGCCGCTACGCCGAGCTCGATTTCTTCCGCGGCCTCGTGCTGCTCGTCATCGTCGTCGACCATATCGGCGGCAGCATCCTGTCGCGCGTGACGCTGCACGCCTACGCGCTGTGCGACGCGGCCGAGGTCTTCGTGTTCCTCGGCGGCTTCGCCACCGCGATCGCGTACAACTCGCTCGCCGAACGGCACGACGAGGCCGCCGCGCGCCAGCGCTTCATCCGGCGCGCGTTCGAGATCTACCGTGCGTTCCTCGTAACAGCCGGCCTGATGCTGCTGATCACGGCCGCGCTGAACGCGTTCGCGATCGACGGCCCGAACATGCCGACCAACGATCTCGACGGCCTGCTCCACAAGCCGCTCGCCGCGCTGCGCGACATCCTGCTGTTCCGCCGCCAGCCGTACCTCGCGTCGGTGCTGCCGATGTATGCGTTCTTCGCGCTGCTCGTCCCGCTCACGCTGCCGCTCGCGCGCACGCAGCCGTGGCTGCTGCTCGCGTTCAGCGGGTCGCTGTGGTACGCCGCGCCGCACGCCGCGCGCTTTTTGCCGACTGTCGAAGGCGCGCCGTGGGACTTCAATCCGTTCGCATGGCAGTTCCTGTTCGTGCTCGGCGTGATCGCGCGCTGCCAGCCCGTCTACCAGACGCTCGCGCCGAAGCCGCAGGGCTGGCTGCTGACGGCCGCGGCGCTCGCGATCGTCGCGGCCGGCGCGTACTACCGGCTGCGCATCGAGCCGTTCCCGACCGATCCGTCGATCAAGCAGAACCTCGGCGCGCTGCGGCTCGCGAACTTCCTCGCGATCGCATGGCTCGCGGCCAAGCTGGTCCACCTCGGCTGGATGAAGAAGGTTGCGCACGCGATGCCGTGGATCGGCACGATCGGCCGGCAGGGGCTGCTGTGCTTCGTCGCGGGCACCGCCATCTCGCTCGCGGTCGATTCGGTGCTCTACCAGGCGACCGAAGGCTATCTCGACGTGAAGCTCGGCCTGATTGCCGACGTCGTCGCAATGGGCCTGCTGTATCTCGTCGCCAAACTCTACGGGCCGCTCGTCGCGCGGCTGCCGTTCCGTTCGCGGCGATGACGCGCCGCGCCGTCATGCGCCGCTGCTACGATAGCCGGCGCCTCTCCTGAAACGATTCGACATGCGCCGACTCGCCCTTGCGTTCGCCCCCGCCCTGATCGCCGGCTCCATCGCCACCGCCCGCGCCACGCCGCCCGCGCCGGCGGCAGCGCCCGCGCCGCCGCCGGCCGTCCAGACCGCGACGACCCCGTCGGCCACCCAGGAGCCCGCGCTCAATCCGGGCAGCAGCGTCGTGCTGCGCACGTTCCGGTCGGCGTCGCTGAAGCGCGACTGGTCGTACACGGTCTACCTGCCGCCCGGCTACAACCCGGAAGGCGCGCGCTACCCGGTGATGTACCTGCTGCACGGCAACGCCGGCAACGCGAACGACTGGGTCACGCAGGGCCGGCTGCAGGCCACCGCCGACACGCTGATCGAGCGCCGCGAGATCCCGCCGGTCGTGATCGTGATGCCGCAGGGCGGCACCGACTGGTACGTCGACCGCAAGGAGAAGATGCAGAGCGCGTTCCTCAACGACCTGCTGCCCGAGGTCGAAGCGCACTTCGCGGTGTCGAACCAGCGCGCGGGCCGCGCGATCGGCGGCGTGTCGATGGGCGGCTTCGGCGCGCTGCGCTTCTCGCTGCTCGAACCCGGGCTGTTCTGCGGTGCAATGCTGCTGAGCCCCGCGATCTATGCGAACGAGCCGCCGCTCAATTCCGCCGCGCGCTACGTCGGCGTGTTCGGCGACCGGCAGTTCGACCCGCGCGTGTGGCACGAGCTCAACTACCCGGCGCTGATGCGCGGCTATTTCGCGCGCAGCTGGCGAATCCCGATGTTCATCGCGGTCGGCGACGACGACCTGACCATCCAGGCCGAATCGAGCGTGCTGTACACGCAGCTGCGCCGCGCGCAGAACCCGGCCGAGCTGCGCATCGTCGACGGCGGGCACACGTGGGATGTATGGCGCGGGCTGCTCGGGCAGGGGTTGAAGTACGCGCTCGAATGCGTGAAGTGACGGCGGGCGGGCGCTGCCCCGCCCGTTTTCGTCAGGCCGGCGGGTGACCGGCGCGCCTTGGTCTCTCGACCAGTCTCATAGCCCGCGCCCGCCATCCCGGCGCGCCGGTCGCGCCTGATGGCCGGCTCAGGATGGCAGACTCAAAGCCAAGTGCCGCCCTGCCGCTCGCTCGGCTCCCTCGCCAGCGCATCGAAATCGTGAATCCAGTCCAGGTGATGCAGCACGCGGTCGCGCTCGGCCAGACGCGCATTGCGCGCCTGCGCGGCCGGCCCGTCGGGCAGGTGCAACACATCGGCCACAGAGATCGACGCGTACTGCACCTTGCGCGTGCGACCGCGACGCAGCCGCTCATACGCTTCCTGTGCTTCGCGCCAGTTGCCTGGCCCGGCCTTGGCCAGTTGCTTGGCCAGCACCACCGCATCCTCGATCGACTGGTTCGCGCCCTGCCCGTGATGCGGCACCAGCGCATGCGCGGCGTCGCCGATCAGCGTCACGCGCCCGCGGCTCCAGCGGCCGAGCGGCGGCCGGTGGAACAACCCCCAGCGCTGGCTGATCGGCACGGCGGTGATCATCTGCACCACCGCCGGATGCCAGTCCCTGAACACACGCAGTTGCTCGCCCTCTTCCGACGGCATCACCCAGTCGCGCGACGGCCACGGTGACGGATGGCGCTCGACCAGCAGGAAATTCTGGTCGCCGTCGTCGCCGATCGGATAGTGCAGCAGGTGCCCGTGCGGCCCGATCCAGTACTGCAGCGTCTCGGGATCGGGCAACAGGCTCAGCCGCGCGGCCGGCACCACGCCGCGAAACCCCGAACACCCCGAATACAGCGCATCGTCGTAGCCGAGCATCCAGCGCCGCGTGATCGAGCGCGCGCCATCCGCACCGATCACGAGATCGGCGTCGACGCGCACACCGTTGTCGAACGACAGCGTGACGCGATCGGGATGCTGCGCGAGATCGGTCAGCCGATGGCCGAGATGGATGGCGTCGAGGCCGACCGCCTTCGACAGCAGCGCCTGAAGATCCGCACGATGCACGCCCCAGTACGCGCCGCCGAACTGCCGGCGATAGTCGGGGTCGCCGCGATGATGGCCGATCACCGCGCCGCTGCGGCCGTCGCGATAGACGAGCCCCGGGATGTCTGCGCACACCGCATCGAAGGCCGCCCGCAATCCCATCCGTTCGTAGAAGCGCGTCGCATTGGCCGACAGCGCGACGGCCGCGCCGACTTCGCGCAACACCTCCGTCTGTTCGTAGAGCTGCGCGTCGATGCCGTGCTCGCGCAGCGCAAGTGCGAGCGTCAGGCCGCCGATCCCGGCGCCGACGATCGCAATCTTCAGGTTCGTCTGCATGATGAAGGTGTCTCCGATGTTCCGATGGGGGGTCTGCGGCGTGCGCAGCGGTCATGTCGATTGCATGGGCCGTATCGGTATTCTCGGGAGCAGACTTTCATTCCGCAATAAAATGACCGGAATCTGCTTCATCACTGAATGCAATGATTCCGGCGAGGCCCAACCCATGGAACTGAGCGATATCGACCTCAACCTGCTGCTGCTTTTCCAGCGGCTGATGCAGGAACGGCGCGTGTCGAGCGTCGCCGAGCAGATGAACATGAGCCAGCCGGGCGTGAGCAACGCACTCGCGAAGCTGCGCCGCCGGCTCGGCGATCCGCTGTTCGTGCGCGGGCCCGGCGGCGTGGTGCCGACGCCGTTCGCGCTACGCCTCGCGGAACCCGTATCGCACGCGCTCGCGACGCTGCACGCCGCGCTCAACCCCGAGACCGGTTTCGATCCGCAGCGCGCCACGCGCACGCTGACGATCGGCATGACCGACATCGGCGAAGTCGTGTTCCTGCCCGCGCTGCTCGAACACCTGTCGCAAGCGGCGCCGGGCATCGCGCTCAATACCGTGCGCGACACGAGCGTCAACCTCGGCGACGAAATGGCCGACGGCCGCGTCGATCTCGCGATCGGCCTGCTGCCGCAGCTCAAGGGCGGCTTCTATCAGCGCCGGCTGTTCGATCAGCGTTATGTGTGCCTCTTTCGGCGCGGCCATCCGCTCGAGGATGCGCCGCTGACGATCGACGCATGGCGCAATGCCGAGCACCTGGTCGTGGTGTCGGCCGGCACCGGTCACGGGCAGGTGGACGAATGGCTGAAGCGCCGCCGCGTGGCGCGCCAGGTGCGGCTCACGGTGCCGCACTTCATGAGCGTCGGCTACATCCTGCAGCGCACCGACCTGATCGCGACGGTGCCCGAACATCTCGCGCAGCAGCTTGCCGCACCGTTCTCGCTCGGCTGGCGCGCGTTGCCCGTCACGGTGCCGGGCGCGCCGATTCACATGCTCTGGCATACGCGGGTCAATCAGGACGAAGGGAACAAGTGGCTGCGCGACGTGGTCGTCGATCTGTTCGCGGAGTCAGGCACGCGGGCGCGGAAGGCCACTCCTGGCCGGAAGAAGTAGCCGAGGTCATCACGCCATCGCGCGTGCCTGACGATGTCGCTCGAACATGTGCGCCGCACATTTCGACTACATTGCCGAAGTGGCGACGATTCCGGTCGTCGGCCACCTCGCCCCTCTTTCAACCTGCAGGAAATCAAGCCATGTCTGTTTCGAAGAAATTCGCAGCCGTCACCGGCGCCGGCTCCGGCATCGGTCGCGCGGCGGCCATCGCGCTCGCCCAGGCCGGTTTCACCGTCGCGCTGCTCGGACGCACCGAGGCATCGTTGCGCGACACGCAGGACGCGATCCGCACCGCCGGCGGTGACGCGCCCGTGTTTCCTGCGGACGTCACCGACGAAGCCTCGGTCGACCACGCGTTCGCCCGGATCGCGCAGCAGTTCGGCCGGCTCGACGTGCTGTTCAACAACGCCGGCCGCAACGCGCCGCCGGTTTCCCTCGACGAATACGAATTCGACGTGTGGAACAGCGTCGTCGCGACCAACCTGACCGGTGTCTTCCTGTGCGCGCGGGCCGCGTGGCGCCTGATGAAAACGCAGACGCCGCAGGGCGGCCGGATCATCAACAACGGCTCGATCTCGGCCCATGCGCCGCGCCCCGACACGATCGCGTACACGGCCACCAAGCATGCGGTGACCGGGATCACCAAATCGCTGGCGCTCGACGGCCGCCGGTACAACATCGCGTGCGGCCAGATCGACATCGGCAACGCGGCGACGTCGCTCACGGACCGAATGACGCAAGGCGTCCCGCAGGCCGACGGCAGCCTCGCAGCCGAAGCGCGCATGGACGTCACGCATGTCGCGAACGCGATCGTCCAGATGGCGAACCTGCCGCTCGACACGAACATCCTGAACATGACGATCATGGCGACGGCCATGCCGTTCGTCGGACGGGGATAAGCGAAACGCACGCGACGCCCGATCCCGTCCGGCCCGCATCGCGAGACATCGCCCGCGCCATGATCGCGGACGCCGTCACGTGTTGCCGGGCGAACGCGAGTTGCACCAAGGCTCGAGCGCCACCGGCCGCACCGGTCGATTGAGCGCGCGCGAAGATCGCAGCGATGTCGGCGGGTGCACGTGCAACCGCCCCCTGCAGACCGATCTTCCGGATGCCCGCCCAGTCTTCACGCAGGAGGTCCACTCACGCCACGGTCCGGTCAGGAGCGCTGGCTGATCGACCAACGCGTCGGCGTGAACGACACCTCGAAACGGGACAGGAAAGACTGGCCGAGCAAGCCGTCGATGCCGTCGCCGTATGGCGACTTGCCGCCCGCATCGACCGATACCGGCACGTCCGACGCTTCGACCGCACCGACCTTGACCGCGCGGGCCTGGGCCAGCAGTCCGTCACGGGCACCATTGGCTGTCTGCAGACGAATCCGCTTGGCTTGCTCCGTCGGAACCTGCGCGCGCCGGGCAAACGCTTCGCTTAGCGAAACATAGCTCGCGCCCGTGTCGACGATGAACACACCCTCGATGCCGTTGACCTTCGCCTTCACGCGAATCGTATTGCCCGATTGCCTGGCAAAACTCTCCTGTCCGGCCGCATACGTCGACGGGCAACTCGCATGCGACGCGTACTGCGCGATCATCCCCTTCGCCTGCGTGTTGTCCGCACGCTCCGGATCGGCCGACACCCACATCCGGATCGCACTGACCGAATCGCAGTAGCGGCCAGCCTTCGCATGCAGGTCGGCGATCCGGATGAACAGGTTGCTGGTGACTGTCGCCAGGTTCGTCGACAAAGCCAGCGCCTGCATGTAGTCCGACAATGCCGCATCGTCGCGCTGCCAGCCTTCGTTTGCGCGCCCGCGATCGAAGTAATACTGCGGTTCCGACGGGTTGTTTGCGATCAGCCGGTCGGAAACCTCCACGGCGCCCTTGAAATCGCTCACGGCCATCAGGTCGTTCGCGGCAGCACTCAGGAAACCGTCCGCGCGCCCGCATCGATCGACGAACCCGATCAGCGCGGACGCGCTTTCGCGACGGTAGCCGAGCGCGTCGATCTGCGCGGCCATTCGGCCCATCGCGTCCCGATTGCAAGCCTCCCGGCTCAGTTGAACCAGCGCCCGCCGGATGTCGGGCTTCGTCATGTCGGAAACGGACATGCCGGAAAGCTTGTACGTGTCGACAGCAGGCTTGATGTCGTCGGGTACCGCGATGCCGACCTGGTCGCAGGCGGTCATGGCGACCAGCACCGCGAGCCCTGTGCCCACCTTGACGGCGCGTCGAACCGACCGGCTCATGCGCCCCTTCGAAAACGCGTGCGGCCCATCTGCGTCATGCGGGTTCCTTGTCGCCCCGCTTTCTCTCTCGATCATTCTTTTCATTGCCCCGTTTAATTCTGATTTCGCGGCCCGTTCGCGCGGGCCGATCCCTCGCGTGCGCCGGACCGGCGCCGCCTCCCTGCATCAGCGGCAACCGGTCGGCCATGTTGCCATACGAGCCGTCAAACATCCGGATCCGGAATCCGCGCCGACTGAATCACGACCAGCGTATCCCCTTTCTCGATCCGGCACGGCGGGTCTTCATAGAACGAAAAAATCTTCCCGCATCGATCGAGCCCGACGACGATCGCGCCCGGCACGACGTTCGTCATGCAGCCGACCTCCTGCGGCATCGCCTCGCGCTCGAGCAGCGTCGCGCGGCCGCGCGTCGACAGCATGTCGTTCACGAACGGCACGATATAGCGGCTATGCACGGCATCCGCGAGCAGCAGCGCGCCGATCTTCGTCGACGACACGATCACGTCGGCGCCCGCCTGCCGCAGTTGCCGCTGATACAGGTTCTCCTGGATCCGCACGACGATCTTCGTATCGGGCGCGATGCTGCGCACCGACAACGTGAGCAGGATCGCGGTCGGATCATCGGTCACCGAAATGATCACGGCCTTCGCTTCGCGCACCTGTGCCTGCTGCAGCAGATCCTCATGCGCGGGATCGCCGAGCAATCCCGCCACGCCGAGCGACGTCGCGGCCTCGATCGCCTGCTGCTGCGAGTCGATCACGATGAGCGTCGCCGGATCGACGCCGCTCTCGAGCAGTTCGCGCACCGCGATCGAGCCGGACAGGCCATAACCGCAGACGACGATGTGATCGGACAATTGCTTCTGCAGGCGTTTCATGCGGAATTCCTCGATGACGCGCTGGATCACGAACTGATACGCCGTGCCCAGGAAAATGAACCAGATGACGATGCGGATCGGCACGATGAAGAACGCATCAATCAGACGCGCCCGCGCGGTGACGGGCACGATGTCGCCATAGCCGACCGTCGCGACCGTGACCATCGTGAAGTACACGAGATCGGCGACGGTCATCGGCGTGCTCTTGGTCGAATCGCGCAACCCGTCGCGATCGAGATACAGCACGAGGAACGCGAGCGTGCACAGCAGCACGACCGCGCCGATCCGGAACAGCAGTGTGCGCCGCGGCGACGTCGCGGGACGCGTGAACAGCGTGCGCGCACGCGGCGCCTGCCACGGGTTGCGGGCGCGACGCAGGCGTGAGCGCAACGAGCGGCGCTGGGCGGAGGGCGAAGCCAACGGGGAATCTCCTGAAGGATGCGGGCTCGATTCTACGATGGGTCGGCCGCGGCCGGCCGACGTCATCGCGTCGATGCGTCCGTTACAGCATGCTGCGCGGCCGCACCATCGTGCCGTCGACGAAGCGCTGCGCACGAAACGCCGACAGGTCGAGCGACGGCGCACCCGTGTCGATCCATTCGGCCAGCAGCCGCCCGACGATCGGCCCCATCGCGAAACCGTGGCCGCAGAACCCCGTCGCGATCGCGAGCCCGGACGGCGCGCCCGGCGCATCGATCACCGGAATGCCGTCGGGCAGCACGTCGATCAGGCCGGCCCAGGCCTCGACGATCTGCGCGTCCTTCAGCGCGGGAAAGATCGCCTTGAGCTTCGCGAGCGCGCGCGGCGCATGCGCGCGATTCGGCTGCGGCTGCGGATCGCGCGGCTCGATCGGCCCGGTCGCCCCGTTGATGCGGGCCAGCACGTCGCGCCACGCGGCCCCGTTCACGTGCAGCCGGAATTTGTCGCGCTGCGACCAGAACTCCGGCCAGAACAGGCTCAACCCACGCAGGTGGCCGAGCGTCAGGTCGACGTCGACCTGCATGTCGTCGGCAAGATTGATCGCGCCGTTCTTGCGCTGCCGGATACCGAGGCCGTGGCCCCACACCGTCGACGCCGACACCGGCGGCACCACGTTGGTGCGCATGCAGGTGCCGCGCACGGCCTGTTGCGGGAGCCGGATGCCGACGCCATCGAGCAGCCGGAAGCTGGTCGCACCGGCCGCGCAGATCACGCGCCGCGTGCGGATCGTGCCGCGCTCGGTCACGACACCGACCACCGCACCGCCGGCCGTCTCGATCGCAGTCACGCCGCAGCCTTCGAAGAAGCGCGCGCCCGCCTCCGCGGCACGCGCGGCGAATGCGGCGGCCGCGCGACGCGGCTCGGCCTGCCCGTCGGTCGCGGTGTACAGCCCGCCGAGCGTGCGCGCCTGCGGCGAAAGGCCGCTGACGCGCTCGTCGATCTGCGCGCGCGTCAGCGTGCGTGTATCGAGCCCGTGGTCGCGCGCGACGGCGAGCCACGCGTTGAATGACGCCCAGTCCGTTTCGTTGTCCGCAATATAAAGACAGCCGCCCTGCCACCATTCGAGATCGAAACCGAGGGTTTCCTCTAACCCCTCCCAGATCTTGATGCCGGCCATCATCAGCGGCACCTCGGCCGCTTCGCGCCCCTGCTGCCGCACGAAGCCCCATGCACGGGTCGACTGCTGTCCGGCGATGCGCGACTTGTCGAGCACGACGGCCTTCAGGCCGCGCAGGCCCAGGTAATACGCGGCTGCGCAGCCCATGATGCCGGCGCCGGCGATCACGACGTCGGCTTCGTGCGGGAATGGCGTGTCGGCGACGGTCAGGGCATCATGCAGCGGATAGGTTGTCGTCATTGTTTCCTGTCAGGCGTTAATGCATCCGAATGTGGGCGGCGGTGGTAACGTCGTGACACACCTTTCACACAAACGCACCTTTCGCCACGCTGAATAACGACCATTTTGCGGTAAAGTTATCTTTTCCGCGCGTGGCCGGTCGGCTCGCCCCTGGACGTCATGAAGACTGTCCGTCGAGACTGCCGCAAGGCGTCGTTCTGAACGTCACGATCCGTTCCCGTAGCATGACCACTGAAGCAATCACCACGGATTCCCTCGCGGTTGCCGAGCGCGTGCGCGAGCTGATGACCCGCAACGGCATCGGCAAGCGCCAGCAGACCACCGAGCTGTGCCGCATCCTCGACCTGAGTTTCTCGCAAGGCCACCGCAAACTGCGCGGCAGCAGCCCCTGGACGCTCGCGCAGATCAAGAAAGTCGCCGAAGCGTACGGCGAACCCGCCGCGCAACTGTTCGGCGCGCAAACGCTCGACCCCGGCATGGTCGGCGCCTATTCGCAGGAGGCCGTCCTTTACGCGGGCGTCGCCGAGATTCCGTGCACCGCCTGGATCGGTGCGCCGCTCGAAGCCGGCGCGCGCCCCGAATTCGTCGCGTACGAACAAAACGGCCGCTGGCGCGTGCTGCGCCACACCGGCGTGCTGTACCAGAACGCGT
Source organism: Burkholderia sp. AU31652 (assembly GCF_002223155.1). NCBI lineage: Bacteria > Pseudomonadati > Pseudomonadota > Betaproteobacteria > Burkholderiales > Burkholderiaceae > Burkholderia > Burkholderia sp. AU31652. The sequence continues at coordinate 2,054,843 of NZ_NKFG01000005.1, forward strand.
ACGACGTGCACAAGATCGAGATCTATCCGCGCCGCGCGGAGAGCGACAAGCTCGTCGTCGCGGTGATCGACCCCGATCGCGTCAGCGCGACCGAACTGTGCCGCTATCTCGAACGCCAGGGTTTCGCGACCGCCGCATTCGACGGCCTCGCGCCGTTCGTCGACGCGCTGCAAGGCCAGGCGTTCGACGCGGTGCTGACCGAATGGCTGTTCGACGACAGCACGGCCGCCACCGCGATCAAGGCCGTGCGCACATCCGACAACCCGGGCGCACCGATCTTCGTGCTGACCGGCGACCTGCTCACCGGCCGCGCGAGCGAGGCCGACATCAGCGAAGTGATCCGCGCGTTCGACGTCGTCTGCTACGAAAAGCCCGCGCGCATGGCAATTCTCAGCGCCGATCTCGCGAAACGGCTCGCCCGCGGGTAACGTCCCCGGGCCGTTCTTCCTCCTGACGGCCAGCGTCCGCGCGGCACGGCGGTCGTGAACCGGTGCATAGCTCAGTACAATAGCCGCACCCGTTCACGCCCACGCCGGCTTCCGCCGCCCGACGCCATGGCCCGCCTCATCCCCGACGACTGGAAAAGCCTCGCCGCGACCGGCGCGGCCGAACGCGAGCGCGAAACGCTCGCCGCGCTCGAACACGCGCTGCCCGACAGCTACACCGTGTATCACGGCGTGCACTGGACCCGCGCCGACCAGGCGTTCTCGGTGTTCGGCGAGGCCGCGTTCGTCGTCGTGAGCCCGGCCGGCCGCGTGCTGCTGATCGAGCAGAAAGCCGGCTTCCTGCGCGAAACGCCGAAGGGGCTCGTGAAGGTCTATCTGCAGAAGGAACGCAATGTCCCGATCCAGCTCGCGCGCACGCAGGAAACGCTGCACCGGCGCCTGACGGCCGCGCTCGGCGCGGGTGTCTACGGCGTCGAGGCGCTGCTGTACTGCCCCGACTACTCGATCCGCGACGCGTCGATCGCCGGCGTCGCGGCCGACCGCATCGTCGATGCATCGCGCAAGGCGCAGCTCGCGCAGGTGATCCTGCAGATCCTGCCGGAGGACGACGAACACTTTCCGAACGCGCCGAAGCTCCACCACTTCCTCGCGGACGAGCTCGCGCTCACGCCCGACACGAGCGCGCTCGTCGGCCAGGCCGGCACGCTCGTCACGCGGCTGTCGGGCGGGCTCGCCGCGTGGGCGCGCCAGCTCGAATTCGCGCCGTTCCGGCTGCGCGTCACCGGCACGGCCGGCTCGGGCAAGACGCAGCTCGCGGTGCAGGCGATGCGCGATGCGGTCGCGGCCGGCAAGCGCGTGCTCTACGTGTGTTTCAACCGGCCGCTCGCCGACTACATCGCGCGCATCGCGCCGCCCGGCGCGAAAATCGCGAACTACCACCAGCTGTGCGACTGGGTCGCGCGCGACGGCGGCTATACGCCCGACTTCCAGGTACCCGGCGAATTCGAGCGGCTCGAGGCGCGCTTCGCGGCAACGCCGATTCCCGAGCGCTGGCGCTTCGACGTGCTGGTCGTCGATGAAGGACAGGATTTCCATGCGCCGTGGGCGGCCGCCCTGGCGCGCTTGCTGGCGCCGGAAGGCGCATGGTGGTGGCTGGAAGATCCGCTGCAGAACCTGTACATGCGCGAGCCCGTCGCGCTGCCGGGCTGGGTCACGCTGAAGGCGCTCACGAACTACCGCAGCCCGCGCGACCTGCTCGAATTCGTGCGCGACATCGTCGGCCGGGTCGAGCCGCTGGCGGCCGAGCTGCGCTCGGGCAGCCCGTTCGACGGTTCGGATCCGTCGGTGTCGTCGTACGGGGAAGAAGGCGCGTCGGCAGACGCACTGGCCGACGCCTGCATCGACGCGACCAAGCGGGCGATCACGCATGCGCTGTCGCTCGGCTTTCGCAAGCAGGACATCGCGGTGCTGTCGTATCGCGGCCGCGAAGGCTCGGTGCTCGCGCCGCTCGACCAGCTCGGCCCGCACCGGCTCAAGAGCTTCACCGGCAAGTACGACCTGTTCGGCAACCCGGAGTATCGCGAAGGCGACGTGCTGCTCGATTCGATCTACCGCTTCAAGGGCCAGTCGGCGCCGTGCGTGATCCTCACCGAGGTCGACTTCGACACGCTCGACGCGCGTGCCGCGCGCAAGCTGTTCGTCGGCGCGACGCGTGCGACGATGAAGCTGCTGATCGTCGCGTCGTCGCGCGCGGCCGCGCAACTCGCGGCCGTCTGATGTAACGGGCGGACGGCAGGCGGGCAAGCGCCCGCCCCGTCGCCGCCCGCGGTCGATCAGGCGACGCGGAACGCGCCGACCGCGCGGCGCAGCCCGTCGGCCTGCTCTTCCAGCGACGCGGCAGCCGCCGCAGCCTGCTCGACGAGCGCCGCGTTCTGCTGCGACACTTGATCCATCTGCGACACCGCGCGGTTCACCTGCTCGATCCCGTCGCGCTGCTCGTTCGACGCAGCCGCGATCTCGGTCATGATGCCCGTCACGCGGCCGATCGCCTGCTGGATGTCCTGCATCGTCGCGCCGGCCGTGCCGACGAGCCGCGAGCCGGTCGCGACGCGCTCCACCGATTCGCCGATCAGCGTGCGGATTTCCTTCGCCGCCGACGCCGAGCGTTGCGCGAGCGTGCGCACCTCGCCCGCGACCACCGCGAAGCCGCGGCCCTGCTCGCCCGCGCGCGCGGCTTCGACTGCCGCATTCAGCGCGAGGATGTTGGTCTGGAACGCGATGCCCTCGATCGTGCCGATGATGTCGGCGACCTTCTGCGAGCTCTGGTCGATCTCGTTCATCGTGCCGATCACTTCGCCGACCACCGTCGCGCCGCGCGTGGCGATCTCGCTCGCGGTATCCGCGCAGGCCTGCGCCTGCATCGCATTGTCCGCGTTCTGCTTCACGGTCGCGGTGAGCTGCTCCATGCTCGCGGCCGTTTCCTGCAGCGCGGACGCCTGTTCCTCGGTGCGCTGCGACAGGTCGGTGTTGCCGGCCGCGATCTGGTGCGTCGCCGTCGAGATCGCTTCGGAACCCTGGCTGACCTGGCGGACCGTATCCGCGAGGCTGCGCTGCATGCCGGTCACGCCCTTGACCAGTTCGGCCATCTCGTCACGCGACGACCAGCGCACCTCCGACGTCAGGTCGCCTTCCGACAGGCGGCGGAAATGCGACAGCAGCCGGTTCACCGGCTGGGTGATCGCGTAATGCAGGCCGATCGCGCAACCGAGGCACGCGGCCAGGCCGAACGCGATACCGGCGATCGCGCCCGCGCGCATCCAGCCGTAATAGGTCTGCGCGGTGTCGTACACGTCCTTGCCGCGTGCGACCTGGTACGCATCGAGCGCATCGGTCGCCTGCGTGAGCGCGACCGACAGCGGCGGCGCAACCGACATCAGCAGCCGGTCGGCCTCGTCGCGACGGCCGTCGCGGACCGCGTCGATCATCGGCTTCAGCGCCTGCCCGATCAGCGCCTGGCGCGCGGCGTCGAGGCGGCTCGCGAGCGGGCCTTCGTCGCCGTCGTGCGGCATCGACGCGTAGCCGCGCCAGGCGGTGTCGGCCTTCGCGAGATAGCTCTCGGCCTTCTTGACGAGATCGGGCACCTCCGGCGCTTCCGGATGCAGCATCGCGCGGTCGAGCGTCGTGCGCACGATCGTCAGGTTCAGGCTGGCCGCCGACAGCGCGGTCTTCGCAGCCAGTTGCTGCGTATAGGCCTCGTCGAGCGCGCGGTTCGAGCTCTGCATGCCGGCGAGGCCGATCAGCCCCGATACGACGAGCAGCGCGGCAACGAGGCCGAGCGTGGAGAAAATCCGCGTACGGATCGAGAAACGGGAAAACAGGGCGTTCAGGTTCATGACGGGACGAGAGCGATGAAAAGTGCCGCGGCAATCGGTCCGCAGCACTCTGGATTACGGTTTGCCTGCAAAAAACTTGAGTCCGTCCCCGCTTTCCCGTGATCCCGGTCAATTTTCCGGGCCGGCAATCTCCTGTTACGGTTGCAACACATCGAGGCTGGGCAGAAATTGACCAGTCAACTATCAATGGCTATATTCGACACAATTCCCTGCCATGGCAGATATCTCGATGACAACCGACACCCTCCTCACTCCGCCGGCCGCCGAAACGGCCCGCCGCGACGCGCCGACCGGGCTGATCGTCGCCGCGCTGCTGCTCGTCATGCTGCTGTCCGCACTCGACCAGACGATCGTGTCGACCGCGCTGCCGACGATCGTCGGCGAGCTCGGCGGGCTCGACCAGTTGTCGTGGGTCGTCACCGCGTACCTGCTCTCCTCCACCGTCGTGCTGCCGTTGTACGGCAAGCTCGGTGACCTGTACGGCCGCAAGATCGTGCTGCAGGCCGCGATCGTGCTGTTCCTCGCGGGCTCCGCGCTGTGCGGCGTCGCGCAGGACATGACGCAGCTGATCGTGCTGCGCGCGGTGCAGGGGCTGGGCGGCGGCGGCCTGATGGTCGTCACGATGGCCGCGATCGGCGATCTGGTGCCGCCCGATCGCCGCGCGCGCTACCAGGGGATGTTCGGCGGCGTGTACGGCCTCGCGACGATCATCGGCCCGTTGCTCGGCGGCTTCCTGGTCGAGCACCTGTCGTGGCGCTGGATCTTCACGATCAACCTGCCGCTCGGCTTTCTCGCGCTCGCGGTGATCGGCGTCGCGTTCCGGCCGCACACCGCGCACGTGAAGCACCGGATCGACTACATGGGCGCCGCGTTCCTCGCCACCGCCCTCACCTGCGTGATCCTGTTCACGAGCGAAGGCGGCTCGCTGCTGCCGTGGACGTCGCCGCAGCTGTGGATGACGCTCGTGCTCGGCATCGTCGCGATCGGCGGCTTCATTTACGAAGAGCGGCTCGCGGCCGAGCCGATCATGCCGCTCGAACTGTTCCGCCATCGCACCTTCGTGCTGGTCAGCCTGATCGGCTTCGTCGTCGGCATCGCGCTGTTCGGCTCGGTCACGTTCATTCCGCTCTACCTGCAGGTCGTGAAGGGCTCGACGCCGTCGCAGGCCGGGATGCAGCTGCTGCCGATGATGGGCGGGATGCTCGTGACGTCGATCGTCAGCGGCCGGCTGATCTCGCGGCTCGGCTCGTACCGGATGTTCCCGATCCTGGGCACGCTGACCGGCGGCATCGCGATGGCGCTGCTGTCGACGCTGACGCTCGATACGCCGCTGCACACGATGTACACGTACATGGCGCTGCTCGGGATCGGCCTCGGCATGGTGATGCCCGTGCTGACGCTCGCCGTGCAGAACACGGTCGAATTCCGGCACATGGGCGTCGCGACGTCGGGTGCAACGCTGTTCCGCTCGATCGGCGGCTCGCTCGGTGTCGCGGCGTTCGGCGCGCTGTTCTCGCACGGGCTGCAGTCGCGGGTGATGGCTGCGCTGCCGGCCGGCACGGCGCTGCCGCCCGCGCTCGGCCCGGCTGCCGTGCACCAGTTGCCGGATGCCGTGCGCGACGCGTACCTGCATGCGTTCGCCGGTTCGCTGCATGTCGTGTATCTGGCTGCGGCGACGGTCATCGCGATCGCGTTCGTGCTCGCGTGGTTCGTCGAGGATACGCCGCTGCGCAAGCACCACTGAGCCTCCCGTGGATCGCGATGCGAGCATCGACCCGCATCGCGATCCCCATCCCCCCGCCATCACGGCACCAGCACGACCCCACCCGTCGTCGCGCGCGACTCCAGCAACCGGTGCGCATCGGCCGCCTGTTCGAGCGGCAGCCGCGCGCCGATCTCCACGTGCGTCCCGCCCGCCAGCCGTTCGAGCGTCGCGCGCGCAGCCTCGCGATATCCGTCGACGTCACGCGCGATGAAGCCGAGCACGCTCGGCCGTGCGAGCGCGATCGACCGCGCCGGCCCCAGTTCGTCGAGATCGAACGTCTGCCGCGCACCGATCGCGGCCACCTGCCCGATGCTCGCGACCATCCCGAACGGACGGACCGCGCCGAGCGTGCGCGTCAGCACGTCGCCGCCGATCCCGTCGATCGCATAATCGACTCCCGCGCCGCCGCCGAACGCGCGGGCCGCCGCGACGAAATCCTCCTCGCGGTAATCGACGACCGCGTCGGCGCCATGCTTGCGCACGAGCGCGGCTTTCGCGGCCGACCCGACCGTGCCGATCACCCGCGCGCCGAGCGCACGCGCCCATTGCGTCGCCAGCAGCCCGACGCCGCCGGCCGCCGCATGCACGAGCACCGTGTCGCCGGCGCCGACATGACGGACGCGATGCAGCAGCATGTAAACGGTGATCCCTTTCAGCAGCCCGGCCGCGGCGGCTTCGTCGCTCAGGCCGTCGGGAATCGGCAGCACACGCTCGGCCGGCATCGTGCGCAGGCTCGCATAGCTGCCGGTCGGCATGCCCGCATACGCGACGCGCTGGCCAGGGACGAGCTCCATCACGCCCGGCCCGACCGCATCGATCACGCCGGCCGCTTCGACACCGAGCGCATCCGGCAGCGCCGGCAACGCGTGTGCGCCCGACCTGAAATAGATGTCGACGAAATTCACGCCGATCGCGGTCTGGCGAATCCGCACTTCGCCGGCACCGGGCGGCGCGACGGGCGCATCGACGCGGCGCAGCACGCCGGCGTCGCCGTAACGGTCGATCCCGATCCGGATGGCGGTGGCAGTCTGGGTCATGACGTTCCTCGTAATCGAATGAAGTGACACGATCATCCCATCGTGCATAATCGAACGGAATTCCCGCCAACCGCCCACCTACTGTGCAAAATTCGACCGATCAGGATCCCGTTTCCGCATCCGCATTGCCGATGAGCTGGGACGACGTCCGTTATTTCCTCGCGGTGATGCGCGGCGGCAGCCTGTCGGCCGCCGCGCGGGCGCTCCAGGTTCAGCACTCGACGGTCGCGCGGCGCATCGACGCGCTGGAGTCCGCACTCGGCATCCGGCTGTTCGACCGGCTGCCGCGCGGCTGGCCGCCGACCGACGAAGGGCTGCACCTTGCCGAGCACGCGGCACGCATCGAAACCGACGCGCATGCGTTCGCGCGCGCCGCCCAGGGCGCGGCGGCGCTCGACGGCGTGGTGCGCGTATCGGCGTCGCCGGTGTTCGCCAGCCACTTCCTCGCGCCGCGGCTCGCCCACGCGCAGCGCGCATGGCCGGCGCTGCGGATCGACCTGCTGGGCGAGATGCACGCGGCGAACCTGTACGCACGCGAAGCCGATCTCGCGGTGCGGCTGTCGCGGCCGACCGAGCCGGGGCTCGCCGCGCGCCGGCTCGGCACGATGCGCTTCGCGCTGTGCGCGTCGCCGGAATGGGCGGACGCACCGCCCGACACCTGGCCGTTCGTCGGCTACGACGACGCGCTCGCTCAGACGCCGCAGCATCAGTGGCTCGCCCGCTTCGCGGCCGGGCGCCGTTTCGCGTTCGTCACCAACGACCTGGCCGCGCAGCATCGCGCGTGCGCGGCCGGCGCCGGCGTCGCGCTGCTGCCACGGTTTCTCGTCGACGATCCGGCCGCGCATGCCGGCGCGCCGCTCGTCGAGCTGACGGCCGCACCGCGTTGCGACATCGAGCGCGAGATCTGGCTCGTCGTCCACCCGGACGTGCGCCGGTCGCCGCGCGTGCAGCGCGTCGCCGACGCGATCGCCGAAGCCGTTCACGCGGCGGACGGACGGCTGTAGGCAGCTGCCTCCGCACACGGCTTTGCCATGCGCGCCAGCGGCCGGCATAGTAGCGGTCTCCATTCCGAATGCACCGGACCCGCCGCCATGCCCACCGCTCCCGCCTGCGTCGTTCGCGACGCGACCGACGCCGACCTCGATGCGATCCACGCGATCTATGCGCACCACGTGCACCACAGCGTCGCGTCGTTCGAGGAAACGCCGCCCGACGTCGCCGAACTGCGCGCGCGCCGCGACGCGGTGCTGCGCGACGGGCTGCCATACCTCGTCGCCGAATGCGACGGCCGCGTGGCCGGCTACGCGTACGCGACGCCGTACCGCACGCGCAGCGCGTACCGCTTCACGATCGAGGATTCGATCTACATCGACGATGCGCAGCGCGGGCGCGGGATCGGCCGCGCGCTGCTCGCCGCGCTGATCGAACGTTGCGAGGCCGGCCCGTGGCGGCAGATGATCGCGGTGATCGCCGACGGCGGCACCGGGGGCTCGACGTCGCTGCATCGCGCGTTCGGCTTCGAGCCGGCCGGCATGCTGAAGGCGGTCGGTTTCAAGCACGGCCGCTGGATCGATACGGCGCTGCTGCAGCGCCCGCTCGGTGACGGCGCGCGCACGCTTCCCGTCTCGCCGGAGCCTCCCACGTCGCGCTAGAATGGCCGCATGTCAAAACAGACTCATTCCACACCCGACGAGGCGGCGCCGGACTCCCGCAACGAGTACACGGTCGACGAACTTGCACGCGTGTCCGACACGACCGTGCGCAATGTCCGTGCGTACCAGGATCGCGGTTTGCTCGCGCCGCCGGAAAAGCGCGGCCGCGTCGGCATCTACGACGACACGCACGTCGCACGGCTGAAGCTGATCAACCACCTGCTCGCGCGCGGCTACACGCTGTCGAACATCCAGGACCTGATCAAGGCGATCGACGAAGGCCACGACCTGCGCTCGATCCTCGGTCTCGAAAACGCGATCGGCGGCCGCTGGTCGCACGAACTGCCGAAGACCTATTCGCTTGCCGCGCTCGCGCAGATGTTCGGCCCGCAGGCCACCACGCAGCTGTCGCGCGTGACCGAACTCGGCCTGCTCGAACGGCGCGGCCTGTCGTTCGTCGCCAAGAGCCCCGCGCTGCTCGAAGCGGCCGCCGCGATGACCAAGGAAGGCATTCCGCCGCGCGAGCTGCTCGACGTGATCAGCCTCGCACGGCCGCATTTCGACGCGATCGCGCGGCTGCTCGTTGATCTCGTCGTGAAGCGGCTCGACCGCTACGACGCGGGCACGCTGCCGCCCGCCACCGACGTGCCCGAACTGGTCGATGCGATCTGGCGCCTGCGCCCGCTCGCGGCCGTGTTCGTCGAAGGCGAGACGAACCGCGCACTGGAAACCGCGGCGAGCGCGTATCTCGGCGGCCGCGTCGCGACGATCCTCGACAAGAAGCTCAGCGACGAGGCCGCGCGGCAGTCCGGCACACCTTCACCGGAAAACGGCGGCGACGAAGCATAGGCGCGCCGCAGTCATATTGATATCGGCAATGCTTCGTTTGCGGGCGTGATTGCCCATGCGACGATTCTTCCAACCGAGCGGCACCGCCGCTCGCCCGAAGACGTTTTGCATGGAGTCCGTTCGATGATTCGTTTCACCCGCTGGATCGCCCGCACCGCCGCCGTCACCACGCTCGTCGCGCTGTCCGCCGCGTCGGCTTTCGCGCAAGGCGGCGCCGACAAGGTCGTGCGCATCGGCTACCAGAAGGCCGGCCTGCTGTCGGTCATCAAGGCGCAAGGTTCGCTCGAAGCGCGGCTCAAGCCGCTCGGCTATGGCGTGCAGTGGTTCGAATTCCCGGCCGGCCCGCAACTGCTCGAAGCGCTGAACGCGAACAGCATCGACTTCGGCTACACGGGCGCGCCGCCGCCCGTGTTCGCACAGGCGGCCGGCGTGCACTTCGTCTATGTCGGCGCGGAACCGCCGGCGCCGCACAACGAGGCCGTGATCGTGAAGGCCGATTCGCCGATCGGTTCGGTCACCGGCCTGCGCGGCAAGAAGATCGCGCTGCAGAAGGGCTCGAGCGCGAACTACCTGCTGCTCGAAGCACTGAAGCAGGCCGGCGTGCGCTACGACGAAATCCGCCCCGTGTATCTTCCGCCAGCCGACGCGCGCGCCGCATTCGAGAGCGGTAACGTCGATGCGTGGGTCGTCTGGGATCCGTACTACGCGGCCGCGCAGAATGCGCTGAAGGTGCGCACGCTGTCCGACTACACGGGCCTCGCGGCGACCAACAACTTCTACGAAGCGACGCGGGATTTCGCGCAGCAGCATCCGGACGTGGTCGGCGCGATCCTGAAGCAGGCGCGCGAGACGGGCCAGTGGGTCAACACGCATCCGGCCGACACGGCGGCGCTGATCGCACCGAAGGTCGGCCTGCCGCAACCGATTGTCGAGACGTGGATCAAGCGTGTCCCGTTTGGCGCGGTGCCGCTCGACGAAAAGATCGTCGCGGCCCAGCAACGCGTCGCCGATGCGTTTTATGCGGCGAAGCTGATTCCGCAGAAGCTGAACGTGGCCGACAACGCATGGGTCGACCAAAACGCGCAGCGTGCGCTCGCGGCAAAGTAGCGGGAACCCAGCGCGCAACGTGCCGAAACGGCCGCCGGGCACACGACTCGTCGGCCTTTCTTGTTCTTGTCGAATTTTCGGGAAATGCGGGACGCACTGTCGGCGTAAGCGCCAGCGCGCGAGTCTCGCGTTTGCGTTTATCGTGGACGCCCCTGCACGCCATGCCGCGCAGCACGCTCCGCTACGCAGGGCCACATCGCTTCGTCCGCAAACAGGCCGCGCGGTGAAACAGTTACAAGTTAATGATTGACGCCACCGCCGCCCAGCGGTTAATGTCTTGGTCGAAGTTCAAGAAGTCCGATTGCTGTTCATCAATTGATCGCTCCTCAGCGGTATTCGTTGTCCTCTCCCTCCTTGACGCTTCCAGCGCTCTTTCCAGAGCAAATCTTCATATTTTTTTCTCAAGGAATCTTCATGGATACCGGTATCGTCAAGTGGTTCAACGACAGCAAAGGCTTTGGCTTCATCACGCCCGACAACGGCGGCGACGACCTCTTCGCTCACTTCTCCGAAATTCGCGCCGACGGCTTCAAGACGCTGGCTGAAAACCAGAAAGTGAGCTTCGAAACGAAGCAAGGCCCGAAGGGTCTGCAAGCGGCCAACATCAAGCCGCTGTAAAGTTTGAAGGACCCGGCGCCCCGTAACGGGCGCCGGGTTGCAGCGACATCCTCGCGGAGCCTGGTCTCCCAAAGTTGGCGCGATTGCTCTTGGCTGCATCGGTTCATTCCGCAGCTCGCCGCGCGCCACACGCCTCGTTGCACTTCATTCCCCCTCTGGCTGCCAAGCCCTTTTTCGCTTTACGACTGCGTCAGATTCAGCTCGCAATGGCTTTGAATCGGCATACCCGTGCACATCCGCACGGCACGCGCGCACTCGAACATCATTAAAATTAAAATGCATAACGAACAAATTCATCAATACAACGGCTATGCCGTCCAACCCTCGGCGCATCGTTTGCCCGACGGTAGTTTTTCGTCCAACCTGCTGCTTGAACGCGCCGGTAGCCCACGCACCGAAGGCCGCTACCAGTTCTATTCGCTCGATTACTTCACGAGCGAAGAGCAGGCGTTGCAGCATTCGGCCCGCTGGGCACGCAACTGGGTCGACACGCGCGGTTAAACACAACGCCCGGCCGTCGATCCAGCGACGCGCAGCGCGCCGGCGGTCTTCGCCGGCCGACTTGCTTCACTAGGCCGCCCCCTCTCCGCCGAACGCGTTCCGTCTGCTCAGGCACATCCTGATCGGCGGCCAAGGTGCGGTGGGGGGACATCCGTAAACACGCCGCCGATCGCTTCGGTCACGTGTTCCAGCACGTTCGCGGGCTGCCCGATGATGACGACCTGCGCATTGCGCTGAGCAACATTCATCGCCGTGGCCACGTCGTTTCCCGTCCCGTCGCCACTCACCGACACCAACCGACTCATCGCATCGCGTCACAGATCGTCGTTCGACGACAACCATTCGGGCTCGTACGCACCCAGCGCGCGCGCCGGATAAAACCATCGCAGCGGCGCACCGTCGATCCGTACGGGCGGCAGGAGCCGGGATGCCGGCCCCCACGACGTCGGTTCGACGTGTTCCGCACGATCACGTTGATCGTCGGCAACCAGCTCAATCACCTCGCTCATCGGCTCCGACCGCAACTGCAACTCAGCCGCCGTGCGCGCCAGCGAAGTGCGCACCTCGGTACCGACGCCCTCTTTCATTCGCGTCGTCAGCCCGCGGATCGCGGCGGTCGCCATCAGGTAACCCGTCGCATGGTCGATCGCCTGGACAGGCAAGTTCACCGGCTCATCACTGCCCGTCACGCGCATACCCGCGTCGGCGATTCCCGTGCTCATTTGAATGAGGCTGTCGAAGCCGCGCCGGTAACGCCATTCACCACTCCAGCCATAAGCGTCGAGCGACACGTCGATGAGCGCAGGATTCAGCTCGCGCCGATGCGCGGCATCGAGCCCGAGGCGCGCGAGCGCGTCCGACCGGTAACCGTGCACGACGATATCCGCGCTGCGCAGCAACTGCTTGAGCGTATCGAGATCCGCCGCATCCTTCAGGTTCAGCCGCGCACACCGCTTGCCGTGGACGACTTCGGGCACCGTGCCCGGCTCTTCCCAGCCGTACGGATCGATGCGCAGCACGTCGGCGCCCAGGCCCGCAAGAAACCGTGTCGCCACGGGGCCGGCGAGAATGCGCGTCAGGTCGAGCACGCGAATGCCGCGCAACGGCCGGTCTTTCGAAGGCCGCCAATCATGCGCGACGGCATCGGTCGCGGCACGGACATGCAGCAACGGCTCGGTTGCGACTGCGTTGCCCTGCGGATGCCCGGCCCACTCCTGCGCCGAGTACATCGCCGCGGCACAACCGCCGCGCTCGACGATCGCCTCTTCGAGCGCGCCGGCATCCCAGCGATTCACCGCTTGTGCGACCGACTGCGCATCGGCGGCGCAGCCGAGCACCGACAACGCGGCCAGCCGATGATGCGGCGCGTTCGTGTGCAAGCGGATCCAGCGATCGCGCGCCCGATAGTTGGCGGCCACCGGATCCCATTGCGGCGGCATCGACCAGCCTTGCGGACGCAGCGACGTGCCGAACCATAGCGACGCCATGCGCCGGTCGACCCGAACCGCCGGCAACGTCCCGGTCGCTGCATGCAGCAATTCGGCAACGGACGCCGCGGCCGCACCGATCGCCGCCGTGGCCATGTCGGTGACGCGAAATGCCGAAACCAGTTCGCCCGCCCCGCTGAAGCTGCACGACTCGAGAAAAGCCTGAGACCCACCCGCCGCGCGCCAGAACGCCCGTAGCTGACGCGACACCCGCTCGTCATCGGCCGGAGCCCGTTCCCTCGACATTTGATCGACACCCATGTTCGCCTCGCATGAATCAGGTGACGCAAAGATCGTCCCGCTCGCATTTGCTGTCAACGTTGATTATCCTGATCAACCTGTCGAACGATTCCCCCTGCGCACGATGTCGAACTACCTGAATTCGACCGCAGCCGCGGCAAGGCTCGGTGTCTCGCGGCAAACCCTCTATGCGTACGTCAGCCGCGGCCTGCTTCGCGCGGAGCCGGGCGGCAGCCACCGTGAAAGCCGCTACCTCGCGGCCGATGTCGAGCGCCTCGCGGATCAACGCGCACGCGGCCGCAAGCCGAAGGAAGTGGCGAAGGCCGCGCTGAACTGGGGGGCGCCCGTGCTCGAATCGAGCATCACGTTGATCGATGGCGGCCGGCTCTTCTATCGCGGCGTGGATGCACTCGATCTCGCTGCCCGCGCGAGTCTCGAGGAAGTCGCGGCGCTGCTGTGGCGATGCGACGAGCAGACCGCTTTCGGCCGTCACGTCCCCGCTACGCCGTCGGTACTGCGAACGCTCTTCAGGCACTACGCCGGTCAACGCACCGAGCAAGCGCTGCTGCCGCTCTTCACCGTCGCGAGCGAGGACGCGCCGACGGCGATCTGGCATCAGTCGGCCGATCGTCAGGCGCAGGGCTGCGGCGATCTCGTGCGAATTCTGGCGGCATGCCTGCTGCGCACCCGGATCGATACCGCCCCCATCCACGCGCAATGCGCGCGGGCATGGGGCGTCGGGCCGGCGGGCGCCGAGCTGATCAGGATGGCGCTCGTGCTGTGCGCGGATCACGAACTGAACGCGTCGAGCTTCACGGGGCGGTGCATCGCGTCGACGAACGCGAGCTTGCGCGCCGTCGTGGTCGGCGGCCTGGCCGGCTTGTCGGGCGAGCGGCATGGCGCCACCACCGCGCGCGGCGAAGCACTGTGGGACGAACTGGGCAAAAAGGACGTCGAGCAAAAAATGGTCGCGCGTCTCGCCCGGGGTGACGGCTTGCCGGGCTTCGGACATGCGCTCTATCCCGATGGCGACGTGCGTGCGACGTATCTGTTGTCGCGGATCCTGCCGCGTCATCCTCAATGGAAACGGATGATCGATACCGGGAGCACGCTCGTCGGCCAGAAGCCCTCGCTCGATCTCGCGCTGGTGGCGTTACGCAGACATTTGCGGCTTCCCGTCGGCGCGGCATTCGGCCTGTTCGCGCTCGGCCGCTCGATCGGCTGGATCGCGCACGGGCTGGAGCAGCGCGAGCAATCCGATCTCATCCGGCCGCGTGCGGTTTATACGGGGGCCTGGCCAGACGGTGCCGGAGCGGATCATTCTCGATCTCGCGGACGGGCGGGAAAGCAGCAAACAACGCAACCGGCAGCGCCGAAAGACGACATGCTTGCGGCTTTCTTCAGGAGTAGATAGGTTTTTGCTTGATGAAGTCGCGGCACGTCATCGGTGACATGTCAGCGCGTCGTTGACGTACGGAAGCAGCCAACCACTGACGTTTCGCGGATTTCGCCAACGGGTCGGCAACGCCCCTCCACGGGAATCCGCAAAGACTTTTCTCCCGATTCACGGGATACGAACAGCACACGGCACCTCGATCCGGCAATGCGCGCACCGCGCCAGCGGCACGCGCATGCCCGGCATGCCGACTTACTTCAGCGCTCCCGCCACCTTCTTCTGCCGCCACAGACACAGCAAGTCACACGCGACATGCGCGGCCGCGATCGCCGTGATGTCCGCGTGGTCGTACGCGGGCGCGACCTCGACCACATCCGCACCGACCAGGTTCACCGCGCCGAGCGCACGCACGATCGCGAGCGCCTGCGCCGACGACAGCCCGCCCGCGACCGGCGTGCCGGTGCCGGGCGCGAACGCCGGATCGAGACAATCGATATCGAACGTCAGGTACGCCGGCCGCGCGCCGACGATAGCGACGATCCGCTCGACCGCCGCACGCGCGCCGTGGTCATGCACCCACGCCGCATCGAGCCGCTCGATCCCGAGAAAGTCGTCGTTCCACGTGCGAATCCCGACCTGCACCGACGTCGCCGGATCGATCAGCCCTTCCTTCACGGCCTTGTAGAACATCGTCCCGTGATTGAGGCTGTCCGGATCGTCGTCGGCCCACGTATCGCAGTGCGCGTCGAAATGGATCAGCGACAGCGGCTTGCCGTAGCGCTCCGCATGCGCGACCAGCAGCGGGTACGTGATGTAGTGGTCGCCGCCGAGCGTCAGCATCTTCGCGCCGGAACCGAGGATCGTGCGCGCATGCTCGACGATCGCGGGCTTGATCGACAGCGGGTTGTGCGCGTCGAACCAGCAATCGCCGTAGTCGACGGCCGCGAGATCGTCGAACGGGTTGAAGCCCCACGGATACGGATGAAGCTCCGCGAGCTGCACGCTCGCCGCGCGGATCGCGGCCGGCCCGAGCCGCGCGCCGGAGCGGTAGGTCGTCGCGAGGTCGAGCGGCACGCCGGAGATCGCGACGTCGACGCCGTCGAGCGCGCGCGAATAGTTGCGGCGCATGAACGACAGCACGCCCGCATAAGTGTTTTCGATCGACGAGCCGTACGGCGTCGTGCGACGGATCGCGCCGTCGCCGTGGAGAAGTTCGGTCATGGTCGGACCTGTTTTCGTGGGGAAGGCCAGCCCGCCCGGTTCGCCTGAGCGCACGGGCCGGGCACGGCATGGATTCATCGGGCCCGCATCGGCTTGCGCATCCAGTCGCGCGGCCGGGCGGAACAACGACAACGACAGCAACAACCACATCGACAACGGCAATACCGCGGCGATCATAGCAAGCCGAATTGCAATCGTTGCCCCGGTTCAACCGGGGCAACGCGCGGAGAAAATCCGGCGGCGGCACCCACGCATCGGAGCTCGACATCGCCGGATTGCCGCGCCGGCGGGCAATCCTCGTGCATGGCGATCCCGGTCGCTTCCTAGAAGGATTCGCCGGTTTTGGCACGTCCTTTCTTCCGGATAATGGCCGACAGCCGCGCCCTCGACCGCGCGCCGTCCACCGCAGACGACAACAAACCGGAGACACCCGCCTTGATCGCCACGCTTCCCGCCACCTACCGCCGGCTCTGGCCGCTCGCCGTCGTCGCCGCGCTGCTATACGGACTGTCGCTCGCCGCGGCGCCCTATCCCGGCCAGGCCGTCGCGAAAGCCGCGATGGGCATCCTGCTGCTCGCGGCGGGCAGCACCTGCGCCGCACCGCGTGAACGCGCGTGGCTGTGCGCGGCGCTCGTGACGGCCGTGCTCGGCGACGTGCTGCTCGCGCTGCCCGACTGGCCGCTGTCGTTCGTCCTCGGCCTCGGCGCGTTCCTGCTCACGCACCTGGGCTACTGCGCGATCTTCATGCGCTGGCGCGCGCGGCCGCACGGCTGGCGCATCGTCGCGCTCGTCGGGCTGTGGATCGCCGCGCCGGCGTTCTACGTGGCGTTCTTCCCGCACCTCGGCGAGTTGCTGGCACCGGTCGCCGTCTACATGCTCGTGCTGTGCGCGATGGCGAGCTTCGCGCTCGCCGCCCGCACGCGCGGCCCGCTGGTGGCCATCGGCAGCCTGATCTTCGTCGGCTCCGATACGCTGATCGGCGTCGGCCGCTTCCTCGGCGGTTTTCCGGGCATCGATTACCTGATCTGGGGCCTCTACGCGCTCGCGCAGGTCACGATCGTGGCCGGGGTTTTCCATGAGACAGCCGGTCGACCGATCCGTCCCTGATACCGTTTCAAACAGCCCGCCGCGCGCCGGCGGTCTCGCCCGCACCCTCTCTCGCCCTGGCGACGGCCCTTCCCGCGCATCCCGCGATGCGGAAACCGGCCCGTTCCAAACCCCGCTCAGCCTTTTCCCGCCTGGCTTCCGGCCCTTAGAGCGCCGCTTCTAGCCTCTTGCGGTTTCCGGGTTCACCCACTATCGTTACATCAAACAATGTAACATTCCAAAATGAGCCAAATCGGAGACACCCGGATGAATGCTCGCACGTTGCCTTTCGGTCCGCCCGGCCACGACGGCCTGGACGAAACCATCGACATCGCCATCATCGGCACCGGCTTCGCCGGCCTCGGGATGGCGATCCGCCTGCGTCAAACAGGCGTGACCGACTTCGTCGTCCTCGAGAAGGCCGCGTCGGTCGGCGGCACGTGGCGCGACAATCATTACCCCGGGTGTGCATGCGACGTGCAATCGCACGTCTATTCGTTCTCGTTCGCGCCGAACCCGCGCTGGACGCGCATGTTCGCGCCGCAGCCGGAAATCCGCGCCTATCTGGAAGACTGCGTGCAGCGCTTCGGCGTCGGCCCGCACCTGCGCCTGAACCATGAACTGCAACGCGCCGAATACGACGAAGCCGCGCAACGCTGGCGCCTCACGTTCGCGAACGGCAAGCGGTTGTCCGCGCGCGTGCTGGTGTCGGGGATGGGCGGGCTGTCGCGCGCCGCGCTGCCGTCGATTCCCGGCGTCGAGAACTTCAAGGGCCGCGCGTTCCACTCGCAGCAGTGGGATCACGACTATGCGCTCGAAGGCAAGCGCGTCGCGGTAATCGGCACCGGCGCGAGTGCGATCCAGTTCGTGCCGCAGATCGCGCCGCGCGTGAAGGCGCTCGCGCTGTTCCAGCGCACGCCGCCGTGGATCATGCCGAAGCCCGACCGCAACCTGACCGGGTTCGAGAAGTGGCTGTTCCGCACGCTGCCGTTCACGCAGAAGGCCGTGCGCAGCAGCATCTACTGGATGCTCGAATCGCGCGTGCTCGGCTTCGCGATCCATCCGTCGCTGATGAAGAACGTGCAGAAGCTCGCGCTGCGCCACATCCGCAAGCAGATTCCCGATCCGGAGCTGCGCAAGATCGTCACGCCGAACTACACGCTCGGCTGCAAGCGCGTGCTGATCTCGAACGACTACTACCCGGCGCTGTCGCGCAAGAACGTCGACGTGATCACGACCGGCATCGACCACATCGAAGCCGACGCGGTCGTGACGACCGACGGCAAGCGTCATGAAGTCGACTGCCTGATCTACGGCACCGGCTTCCAGGTGGCCGATCCGTATCCGCGCGGCGCGATCATCGGCCGCGGTGGGCTCGACATCGTCGACGCATGGCGCGACGGCGCGCACGCGTATCTCGGCTCGACGCTGCCGGGCTACCCGAACTTCTTCATGATCGTCGGCCCGAACACGGGCCTCGGCCACAACTCGATGGTGTTCATGATCGAGTCGCAGATCGAGTACATCCTCGGCGCACTGCAGGCGATGCGCCGCGAACGGGCGGACGCGATCGAGGTGCGCCCGCTCGTCGAGGCGCAGTTCAACAGCGACCTGCAAGGCAAGCTCAAGAAGGCGATCTGGTCGACGGGCGGCTGCAAGAGCTGGTACCTCGATCCGCGCACCGGCAAGAACACGACGCTGTGGCCCGGCTTCACGTGGCGCTTCCGCCAGGCAACCGCGCACTTCTCGATCGCCGACTACCACGCGTATCGCGCGCCGCAACACGACACCACTGCGCGGCCTGCCGCCGCGCCCGCCGCTTCCGCTTCGACTTCCCCGTCCGCCGAAGCGGCCTGAGCCAGACAAGGAGCCACCGACATGAGAGATTTCGCCAACAAGGTCGCCGCCATCACGGGTGCCGGCTCGGGCATGGGCCGCTCGCTCGCGATCCAGCTCGCGCAGGCCGGCTGCCACGTCGCGCTCGCCGACAAGAACGGCGTCGGCCTCGCCGAAACCGAACGGATCGTCCGCGCGATCGCGCCGAACGTGCGCGTGTCGACGCGCGTGCTGGACGTCGGCGATCGCGACGCGATGTTCGCGTGGGCCGACGACACCGCGAAGGAACACGGCAAGGTCAACCTGATCTTCAACAACGCGGGCGTCGCGCTGTCGAGCACGATCGAAGGGATGGAATACAGCGATCTCGAGTGGATCGTGAACATCAACTTCTGGGGCGTCGTGCACGGCACGAAGGCGTTCCTGCCGCACCTGAAGGCCTCGGGTGACGGCCACGTGATCAACACGTCGAGCATCTTCGGGATCTTCGCGCAGCCGGGCATGAGCGGCTACAACGCGACCAAGTTCGCGGTGCGCGGCTTCACCGAATCGCTGCGCCAGGAACTCGACATGATGAAGTGCGGCGTGTCGGCGACCTGCGTGCATCCGGGCGGCATCCGCACGAACATCGCGCAATCGAGCCGCGTCGCGAAGAACATGGTCGGCTTCATCGTCGAGAGCGAACAGCAAGGCAAGGACAGCTTCGAGAAATTCTTCATCACGACCGCCGACGACGCCGCGCGCACGATCCTCGCCGGCGTGCGCAAGAACAAGCGCCGCGTGCTGATCGGCCGCGACGCGAAGGGCGCGGACTGGATGGCGCGCATCCTGCCCGCCGCGTACCAGGCGCTCGTCGTGCTCGCGACGCGCCGCGAGGCCGCGAAAGCCCGCCGCGCCGCGCGCGGCACGCCGGCGCCCGCGCCGCTGCACGCCACCTACAACAATGCAGGCAACCAGGGAGGAGAACAATCATGACGACCCCGAACATGATGCCCGTGCGGCGCGACATCCGTTTCGCGCTGCCCCCCGAACGCGCGCGCGACTGGCACGTGCAGGGTGTACCGGTCACGCACTTCATGAACGCGCTGTCGCTGCTGTTCCCGGCCGGCGAACGCTTTTTCATGGATTCGGTGCGCAACTACCGCGACCAGATCGAGGATCCCGAACTGAAGAAGCAGGTGCTCGGGTTCATCGGCCAGGAAGCGATGCACACGCGCGAGCACATCGAATACAACGACCTGCTGCAGGCGTCCGGCCTGCCCGCGCACAAGCTCGACAAGCGCCTGTGGACGATCCTCGGCTGGTTCAAGAAGGTGCTGCCGCATTCGATGCAGCTCGCGATCACGATCGCGCTCGAGCACTACACGGCGATCCTCGCGAACCAGCTGCTGTCGGGCCACGAGCACCGCATCGACGGCTCGGTCGAAGGCTACCAGCAGATGTGGATGTGGCACGCGATGGAGGAAACCGAGCACAAGGCGGTGTCGTACGACGTGTGGCGCACCGTGATGAAGCCGGGCCTCGGCAGCTACCTGCTGCGCACCGGCACGATGCTGACGACGACCGTGTTCTTCTGGGCCATCGTGTTCGACTTCCACGTGCGGCTGATGCGCGCGCACCGTCGCGAGCACGGCAAGTTCGGCGGCATCTGGCGCCTCGTGAAGTACCTGTACGGCCCCAAGCACGGCGTGTTCCCGAGCATCGCGCGCGAATGGCTCGACTACTTCCGCCCGGGCTTCCACCCGTGGGACCACGACAACCATCAGTACCTGCAGGAGCTCGACACGCTGCTCGAGAACATCGACGCGACCAACGCGCGCTACGCCGCGCAAGCCGCCCCGCGCCGCGTGCCGCTGCACCCGGTTCCGCAGGCATGACGCCATGGCGCGCGCCCACGAGATGCTGACCGTCCAGTCCGGCGACGTGAAACTCGCCGTCTACGTAAGCGGGTCGCGTCGCGCCCCGCCGCTGATCCTCGTGCACGGCTACCCCGATTCGGCGGCCGTGTGGGCGCCGATCCGGGCGCGGCTCGCGAAGCGCTACCGCGTGATCGCGTACGACGTGCGCGGCGCCGGTGCGTCCGATGCGCCGCGCCGCCGTGCCGACTACACGCTCGAGCGGCTCGCCGCCGACCTGAAGGCGGTGGCCGACGCGACCTGCGGCGGCCGGCCGTTCCATCTCGTCGGCCACGACTGGGGGTCAATCCAGTGCTGGGAGGCCGTGACCGACCCCGCGTTCCGCGGCCGAATCGCGTCGTACACGTCGATCTCGGGCCCGTGTCTCGATCACGTGTTCCGCGCGAAGATGCGGCTCAAGCAAAGCCTGAAGTCGTGGTACATCGCGTTCTTCCACCTGCCGCTCGTGCCGTCGCTGGTGTGGCGGCTCGGCGGCGCGGCACTGTGGCCGCGCTGGCTGCAGCTCACCGAGCGCGTGCGTGCGGAGCGCGATCCCGTGCAACTGAAGAACGCGCTGAACGGGCTGCAGCTGTACCGCGCGAACTTCATCGCACGGGCCCGCAAGCCGCGCGAGCGGTACGCGCAGGCGCCCGTGCAGATCCTGGTGCCGGTGCGCGACCGCTACGTGACGCCCGAGATGTCGGTCGACCTCGACCGCTGGCTCGGCGACCACGTGCGCGAGGAAATCGACGGCACGCACTGGATCGTGCTGCGCCACCCCGACATGATCGCGTCGCGGATCGACCGCTTCGCGTCCGCGCAGGAGCGGCCGGCACTCGCCCCGGTCGCGGCCCGGGTTCAGCGCACCGCAGGCGCCGGCGCCGGCAGGCGCCTGAACAGCGTCTCGTAATCGATGACGAGCCCGTCGTCGTCGATCTCCATCTCGGCCGTGAAGTCGCGGAAGATTCCTTCGTAGCGATAGCGCCGGCCCGGCTCGAGGCACGCATAGGCCTGCTTGACCGGCGTGACCTTCAGGTCCGGCGTCGAGATGTACGCGACGTCGATCGGCCGCCGCTCACCGCGCGCGAGCCCGAGGCGGCCGATCGGCAGCGAATTCGTGAACGGCGTCGCCGCGATGTCGATGTCGATGCAACCGTCGAGTTCCGGCAGTGCGCGGCCCGAGCCGTCGCGCCAGTGGCCGGCGCCGTCGCCGCGCAATTCGAGCGTGCCGCCGCCCATCACCTTGAGCACCGCATGGGTCACGCGCCAGTGCGCGTCGCACTCGACGCGATACGCGAGCCCGTACGCACGGCCGTACCGCTGGCCGACCACCGCGCTTTCGACGACGATCCCGCCGCCGCTCCGGTCGAACGTCAGATGTTCGACCCCGTCGCCTTCGAGCGACGCCCAACGCACTTCGCGCATCTTTCCACCTCCCGGTATTCCCGATGCGAGGCATCGTCGCACGAATCGCCCGACGAAAATGCCGGCCATCACCAGGATTCGAGTCCCGAGCGGGACAGCCCGCCGAAAGCGCCAACGGCGCGACGTTCGGGCACGAATCGACCTCCGGATTCACCGTTTCGGGGCATCGACCACAAATCCTGACTATCCAGAATTCCCTATTCCAGTGCATCGGATTGTGTCCTATGCTCGCGGCTCGTCCTGTTCCGCCGCCATCATGCCTACCGCCCGCCCCGTCCCGCCGTCGATCGACCTGCGTATCCTGCTGCGCGGCATCGGGCAGATCGTGCTGCAGGCGAATGCGCTCACCGGCGCGCTGCTGCTCGCCGCGCTGGCGCTGACCGACCTGCGGCTCGCGAGCGCGGCGCTGGTCGGCTCGGCCGCTGCCAGCATGACGGCGGTGCTGACGGGCGCCGAGCGCCGCGACGTCGAACAGGGGCTGCACGGCTTCAACGGCGCGCTCGCCGCGCTGATCGCCGTGCTGTTCGCGCCCCATCAACTCGCGGCCATCGTGCTGGTGCCGCTGGCCTCGATCGGCGCGGCGCTCGTGCAGCGCGCGATGCGCGTGCCGCTCGCGCGCTGGCGGCAGTGCCCGTATTCGAGCCCGTGCCTCGCCGTTACCGCGCTATGGTTTCCGTTTGTCGCATTGCAGCAGGCAGGCGGCGCGACGGCCGGCCCGGCGCTGACGTTTTCAGCCGCGGCCGACGCGCTGCTCTCGGGCGTCGCGCAGACCACTTTCGCGCAAGGCGCATGGGCCGGCGCGCTGATCGCCACCGGCCTTGCCGTCGCGTCCCGCCGCGCGGCCGCATTCGCACTCGGCGGCGCGCTGGTGTCGACCGTACTGCTGGTCGCGCTCGGCGCGAGCGGCGCATCGTTCGGCGACGGCCTGCTCGGCTTCAACGGCGCGCTCGCCGCACTCGCGCTGATGCCGCGCGGCCCGCGCGCGGCGCTCGCGGCCGCCGCACTCGCCGCGCTGATCCAGTGGCTCGCGACGCGCGCCGGCATTCCCGCGTTCACGGCCCCGTTTGCGCTCGCGTCGTGGGTCACGGTGATCGTCGCGCGCCGCCTCACTCTCGGAGAACCCGATGTCGTCATTCGCACACCGTCCTGATGCCGTGAAACCCGGCGGCCCGATCTCGGACGCCGAACGCCGGATGCGCGTCGACCTCGCCGCCGCGTACCGGCTCGTCGCGCTGAACGGCTGGGACGACCTGATCTACACGCACCTGTCCGCGACCGTGCCCGGCGAGCCCGGCCACTTCCTGATCAACCCGTTCGGCCTCACGTTCGACGAAGTCCGCGCGTCGAATCTCGTGAAGATCGACCTGGCCGGCAACCGGATCGGCGACAGCGAGCATGCGGTCAACGTGACGGGCTTCGCGCTGCACGCGGCCGTGCATGCCGCGCGCGCCGACGCCGTGTGCGTGATGCATCTGCACAATACGGCCGGCATCGCCGTGTCGATCCAGCGCGACGGGCTGCTGCCCGCGTCGCAGCACGCGCTGCGGTTTCATGGCGACCTCGCGTACCACGACTACGAAGCGCTCGCGTTCTCGCCGGCCGAAGGCACGCGGCTGACCGCGAGCCTCGGCGCGAAATCCGCGATGCTGCTGCGCAACCACGGCACGCTGACGGTCGGCCGCACCGTGGCCGAAGCCTATGTGCTGATGGATACGCTGATCAAGGCGTGCGATATCCAGGTGCGCGCGCAGGCCGGCGGCGGGCCGCTCGTGCTGCCCGCCCCGGCCGTTGCCGACCGAACCGCCGAACAGCTGCGCGACGGCGGCGCGATCGAAGGCGAACTGGAATGGCCGGCGCTGCTGCGCCGGCTCGACCGGATCGATCCGACGTATCGCGACTGACGACGCCGGCTCCCAACGCATCATTCATCCCAACCAATCGGAGCACTCCGTCATGCCGACTTTCAATATCCAGCTCTTCGAAGGCCGCACCGTCGACCAGAAGCGCGCATTCGTCGAAGCCATCACGCGCGTCACGTGCGAGACGCTCGGCTGCGAACCGGGCTCGGTCGACATCATTCTCACCGACGTGAAGAAGGAGAACTGGGCGACGGCAGGGAAGCTGTGGAGCGACGAGCGCTGAGCATCAAAGGCGGCGTCGCTTCGACGCGGCCTGCCCCACACTAATCGACACGCTGCAGCGCCCGCGACGGGCGCTGCACGCGGCCTTCTCCAGCCGCCTCTCGTTGTGCGCCCGCACATCGCTTTGTCACGCAATCGGCGCATAATGCCGGACAGACGCAGCAGCCGATGGCCACCCGACGAGGAGACCGCCATGGAAGCGAAGAACGAGGAAGTCGTCGCACACCTGCTCTCGGACGTCGTCGAATTCGCGCGCGGGCGCCTGCCCGAAGCCACGTTCCGGATCGTCGAACCCTTCCTGCGTCACTACTACGATTTCGTCGACGCCGATGATCTGCAAAGCCGCAGCATCGCCGATCTCTACGGCGCCGCGATGGCGCACTGGCAGACCGCCCAGAAATTCGTGCCCGGCAGCGAGCGGCTGCGCGTGTACAACCCGATCCTCGAACAGCACGGCTGGCATTCCGATCACACGGTCATCGAGATCGTCAACGACGACATGCCGTTCCTCGTCGATTCGGTGTCGATGGCCGTCAACCGCCTCGGGCTCGCGCTGCATTCGGCGCTGCACCCGGTATTCCGCATCTGGCGCGGTCGCGACGGCGGCATCGAGCGCGTCGACGCGGGCGGCGCGACGCCCGGCGACGGCCAGTCGCAGCTCGCGTCGTTCATCCATTTCGAAGTCGACCGCTGCGGCGATGCCGCGCTGCTCAACACGTTGCGCAACGACATCGCGCACGTGCTCGGCGACGTGCGCGCGTCGGTGGAAGACTGGCCGAAGATCGTCGAGATCGCGCGCGCGACGATCAAGGAAATGAAGGCACGCGAATCGACCGCGGAAGACATCGAGGCGCGCGCGTTCCTCGAATGGATGGCCGCCGATCACTTCACGTTCCTCGGCCAGCGCGACTACGCGCTGGTATCGGACGGCACGGGCTTCGGGCTGCGCGGCATCGAAGGCACCGGCTTCGGCATCCTGCGCGAATCGCTGCGCACGTCGGGCGCGCCCGACGTGACGCCGCTGCCGCAGGCCGCCGCCGACATCATCACCGGCTCCTGGCCGATCTTCCTGACCAAGGCGAATTCGCGCGCGACCGTGCACCGGCCCGGCTATCTCGACTACGTCGGCGTGAAGCTCGTCGGCCCCGACGGCAAGGTCGCGGGCGAGCGCCGCTTCATCGGGCTCTACACGTCGACCGCGTACATGGTGTCGAGCGCCGAGATCCCGATCGTGCGCCGCAAGTGCGCGAACATCGTGCGGCGCGCGGGCTTCCTGCCGAAGGGGCACCTCGGCAAGTCGCTCGTGACGGTGCTCGAAACCTACCCGCGCGACGAGCTGTTCCAGGCCGACGAAGACCAGCTCTACGACATCGCGCTCGGCATCCTGCGGCTGCAGGAACATCAGCGCACGCGCCTGTTCGTGCGGCGCGACCGCTTCGACCGCTTCGTGTCGTGCCTCGTGTTCGTGCCGCGCGACAAGTACAACACCGACCTGCGCCGGCGCATCGCGAAGCTGCTCATCGACGCGTACAACGGCGTGAACGTCGAGTTCACGCCGCTGCTGTCGGAATCGGCGATCGCGCGCATTCATTTCGTCGTGCACGCGGAACCGGGCACGATGCCCGACGTCGACACGCGCGAGCTCGAAACGCGGCTCGTGCAGGTCACGCGCCGCTGGCAGGACGATCTCGCCGACGCGCTGCTCGACGCCTTCGGCGAAGAGCAAGGCAACCGCCTGCTGCAGCGCTATGCCGATTCGTTCCCGGCCGGCTATCGCGACGACTATCCGGCGCGCACGGCCGTGCGCGACATCGAGCTGATCGAGCGCGTGAAGGATTCGGGGCAGCTCGCGATGAACCTGTACCGGCCGATCGAGGCCGACGCGCGCGCGTTCCGCTTCAAGGTCTATCGCGCGGGCGACCCGATCGCGCTGTCGCGCAGCCTGCCGATGCTCGAGCATCTCGGCGTGCGCGTCGACGAGGAGCGGCCGTACCGGATCCAGACGCAGGACGCCGCGCATGCGTGGGTACACGACTTCGGCCTCGAGCTCGCCGACGACACCGAATTCGACATCGAGCGCGTGAAGGGCCTGTTCGAAGATGCGTTCGACCAGATCTGGAGCGGCCGGATCGAGAACGACGATTTCAACCGCCTCGTGCTGCGCGCCCACCTGAGCGCACGCGAAGTGACGATCCTGCGCGCGTATGCGAAGTACCTGCGGCAAGTCGGCTCGACCTTCAGCGACGCGTATATCGAGCGCGCGCTGACCGGCAACCCGGCGATCGCGCGGCAGCTCGTCGAACTGTTCCTGCTGCGCTTCGACCCGGCCACCGGCGACACGCGCGACGTGCAGGCCGAGCGGCGGCTGAAGGCGATCGAAGGCGCGCTCGACCAGGTGCCGAACCTCGACGAGGACCGCATCCTGCGCCAGTTCCTCGGCGTGATCAATGCGACCGAGCGCACGAACTACTTCCTCGCCGATGCGAACGGCGAATCGAAACCGTACCTGTCGTTCAAGTTCAATCCGGCGAAGGTGCCGGGCCTGCCCGAACCGAAGCCGATGTTCGAGATCTGGGTGTATTCGCCGCGTGTCGAAGGCGTGCATCTGCGCGGCGGGCGCGTCGCGCGCGGCGGCCTGCGCTGGTCGGATCGCCGCGAGGATTTCCGCACCGAAGTGCTCGGGCTGATGAAGGCGCAGATGGTGAAGAACGTCGTGATCGTGCCGGTCGGCTCGAAAGGCGGCTTCGTCGTGAAGAACCCGCCGCCGCCGAGCGATCGCGAAGCGTGGATGCGCGAAGGCATCGCGTGCTACCAGACCTTCCTGCGCGGCCTGCTCGACCTGACCGACAACCTCGTCGGCAACGCGATCGTGCCGCCGCCCGACGTCGTGCGTCACGATCCGGATGACCCGTATCTGGTCGTCGCCGCCGACAAGGGCACGGCCACCTTCTCCGACTACGCGAACGCGATCTCGCATGAATACGGCTTCTGGCTCGACGACGCGTTCGCATCGGGCGGCTCGGTCGGCTACGACCACAAGAAGATGGCGATCACCGCGCGCGGCGCGTGGGAGTCGGTGAAGCGGCACTTCCGCGAGATGGGCATCGATACGCAGACGACCGATTTCACGGTGGTCGGCGTCGGCGACATGTCCGGCGACGTGTTCGGCAACGGGATGCTGCTGTCGCCGCATATCCGGCTGGTCGCCGCGTTCGATCACCGGCACGTGTTCCTCGATCCGAACCCCGATCCCGCGACGAGCTTCGCCGAGCGCGCGCGCATGTTCGCGCTCGAACGCTCGAGCTGGGCCGACTACGATCCGGCCGCGATTTCGGCGGGCGGCGGCGTCTACCCGCGCACCGCGAAGACGATCCCGCTGTCGCCGGCCGTGCAGGCCGCGCTCGGCATCGACGCGCATGCGCTGCCGCCGGCCGAGCTGATCCGCGCGATCCTGCAGGCGCCGGTCGACCTGCTGTACAACGGCGGCATCGGCACCTATGTGAAGGCGGCGCGCGAGACCCACCTGCAGGTCGGCGACCGTGCGAACGACGCGGTGCGCGTGAACGGCGCGGACCTGCGCTGCAAGGTGGTCGGCGAAGGCGGCAACCTCGGCTGCACGCAGTTCGGCCGGATCGAGTTCGCGCAGCGCGGCGGCCGCATCAACACCGATGCGATCGACAATTCGGCCGGCGTCGATTGTTCGGATCACGAAGTCAACATCAAGATCCTGCTCGGGCTCGTCGTGTCCGACGGCGAGATGACCGAGAAGCAGCGCAACGCGCTGCTCGCGGAGATGACCGACGAAGTCGGGCTGCTCGTGCTGCGCGACAACTATTACCAGACGCAGGCGCTGTCGATCGCCGGCCGCTATGCGGTCGAGCTGCTCGATGCCGAAGCGCGCCTGATGCGCTGGCTCGAACGCGCGGGCCGCCTGAACCGCGTGATCGAATTCCTGCCGACCGACGACGAAGTGGCCGAACGGCAGGCCGCGAAGCTCGGCCTCACGTCGCCGGAACGCGCGGTGCTGCTCGCGTACAGCAAGATGTGGCTGTACGACGCGCTGCTCGAATCCGACGTGCCCGAGGATCCGCTGGTGGCAGCGATGCTCGTCGACTACTTCCCGAAGCCGCTGCAGCAGCGCTTCAGCGAACCGATGCGCCGCCATCCGCTGCGCCGCGAGATCCTCGCGACGCACCTGACCAACGCGCTCGTGAACCGCGTCGGCTGCGCGTTCGTGCACCGGCTGATGGAGGAGACCGACGCGAAGCCCGGCGACATCGTGCGGGCGTGCATCATGGCGCGCGACGTGTTCGACCTCGATGCGGTGTGGCGCGATATCGACGCGCTCGACAACCGCGTCGCCGACGACGTGCAGGCGCGCATGTTCGTCGACGTCGCGCGGCTGCTGGAACGCGCGGCGCTGTGGTTCCTGCGGCATCTGCAGTCCGGCGCGGTGGCCGATGGTGGCGTCTCCGAGCTGATCGCGCGCTGCCGCGACGCGGCGGAGCGGCTTGCACCGCAATTGCCGTCGCTGCTGCCGGCCGCCGATCTCGAAGCGCTGTCCGAACGGCAGCGCGTGCTGGTTGAAGCCGGTGTCGACAGCGCGCTCGCGGTGCGCGTCGCGAGCGGCGACATCTCGGCCGCGCTGCTCGACATCGCCGAAGTGGCCGCGACCAGCAACCGCAGCCTCGAACTCGTCGCGGGGGTCTATTTCTCGCTCGGCACGCTGCTTAACTACAGCTGGATCGGCGAGCGCGCGGCGACGCTGCCGACGCCGACGCACTGGGACATGCTGGCGCGCGCGGCCGCGCTCGCGGAAGTCGCGCGCCTCAAGCGCACGCTGGCATCGAGCGCACTCGCGGAATCACCGGATTCGACCACACCGGAGACGATCGTCGGCGCATGGCGCGCGCGCCGCGAAGCCGCGCTCGTGCGCTACGAGCACCTGCTCGCGGACTTGCGCGCATCGGGCGGCGCGAGCCTCGCGGTGCTGCTCGTGGTCGTGCGGGAAATGGCCGTGCTCGAACGGGCGTAATGGTCGCTGTGGTTGCCGTGGTCGCTATGGTCGCAACACCTCAGACCGTCGCGACCAGCAGCTCTTCCGCGTTGTTCGGCGGCCGCAGGCCGTCGGTGCGATCGGCGAAGTAACGGCGCGTCAGTTCGGCGGCCGATACGTGCGCGGCCTCTGCGAAACCGGCCTCACGCGCGAGCGCCTGGATCTGCGCCGGCATGAAGAAGCTGATGAACGGCGTGCCGCTGGCGCGCGCGCCCTTCGCGGCCATTTCCAGCCCGGGGCGCACGTCCGGATCCGCATGCTCCAGCGGCAACAGGAACGTCATCGCGAGCGTCGAGCCCGGCGCGAGCGACGCGACTTCGCGCAATGCGGCCGCATTTGCTTCGTGCGTCAGGTACATGCTGACGCCGGTCGACACCACGACCGCCGGCTTGCCGGCATCGAAGCCCGCGCCGACCAGCGCAGCACGCCACGACTGTTTCGCCTCGAAATCGACCGGCACGAATCGCAACCAGTCGGGCACGCCGAAACCCAGCTCGACCAGGCGGCGCTGCTTCCAGGCCTGCGGCGCGGGCGGGTCGACTTCGAACACGGTCACGCGCGACGCCATCTCCGGCCGACGCTGCACGAAGCTGTCGAGGCCCGCGCCGAGGATCACGTACTGGCTCACGCCGCGCGCGGCCTGTTCGACTACGAGATCCTCGATGAAGCGCGCCCGCGCGACGATCGACGCGCGGAACGGCCGCGTGAATTGCGGATCCATGTCGCCGCGCTGCTGCCAGCCGGGTTCCGGCGCGAGCAATTGCAGCCCGACTTCATCGGCGAGCACGTGCGGTGGCGCATCGAGTTCGACGTGCAGTGCGCGCCACAGTGCGACGCGTGCGGCGGTGCTGTCGGGAGCGCTTTCTCGGGGTTCGTTCATGGCCGCCTCACGCGCCCTGCTTGCCCGGCGCCTGCAGGCGCCATACGCGGCCGTCCGGATCGCGCACGGTCATGTCGCGCGTGCCCCAGTGGGTATCTTCGAACGGCGTGACGACGTCGACGATCGGCTGCGGCTGCACCGCCTGCTCATCCGCCACCTTGAGCACGACCTGCATGCCCGGTTTCTCGCCCGGCGGCACTTCGGCAATGAACAGAAAGGGGCCGTCGCCGCTGCGCAGCTGGCCAGAGTGGTGATCGGTTTCGAACTCCAGCTTGAAGCCCAGCGCCTGGAAGAACTTCGCCGACTTGCCCCAGTTGTGCGTCGTCAGGTACACGGCTTCGATTCGCTCGGATGACATGTCACTCCTCCTTGGTGGACGGCCCCTCGCCCGGCGGCGGCGCGGCCAGGTACGCGCGCAATGCGTCGGCCACCAGCGCGGACAGCGATTGCTCCGTTTCGATGGCGCGATGCTTGACCTGCCGGATCAGGCTGAGCGGCAGGTACACGTTGAACTGCTTCACTTCTTCATCGGTCATGGTTACTAGTATGCTAGCAATCTAGTAAAAGTCAATCGCAAGCGCGACCCGTGGGTGCGGGCCGCCGTTGGAGATCGGTCGTGAATCCGGGTTACGCGGCGGCGCGCGCCGCCAGTCGCACAAACAGCGCGTCGAGATCGAATCCCGTCGTGTCGATGCCGATCGTGTCGCGCAGGCACGCGCCCCAAGCGGCCGCATCGTCGAACGTGACGGTGCGCCCGACGCCCGCCGCGTCACGGATCGTCAGCGTGGTGTTGCGCAGCGCGGCACGGCCGTCCGGCAGCACGCGGCAGGCGATCAGGTTATGCAGGAAGATCGATTCGGGATACGTCGACGTGAACCAGTTCGCGGCCTCGTAATCGATCCACTCGACCCGCTTCGGCTGGAAGCGGTAGGTGGTCTGCCAGCCGTCGGGCGTCTCGATCTGCATGTCGAATTCACCGTCGACCGGCGCGGCGACGACGCGGAACGCGCCGTGCGGCGTCAGCTGCCGCTCGTCCGGCACGAAACGCAGCGGCGCGGTGAGCGTCGCGCTGCCGAAGCCGATGTCCGCGAGCCAGGCCGCGCCGTCGAGATCGATGCGCAGCAGCATGTGCGTATGCGCGGTGGCGACTTCCGGCGGCAGCATCCAGCGCACGCGCGCGATCATCGGCGTCACGCGAAAGCCGATCGCCGTGAGCGCGGTGTAGAACAGCTTGTTGAGTTCGAAGCAGTAGCCGCCGCGGCGATGCGCGAGCACCTTGTCGACGATCGACGGCAGGTCGAGCGCGACGCGCGCGCCGGTCAGCGGATTGAGGTTTTCGAACGGAATCGCCTGCGGGTGCAGCAGATGCAGCCGGCGCAGCACGTCGAGCGTCGGCTCGACCGGGCCGTCGTAGCCGATGCGGGAGAAATAGCGCGAGAGGTCAAACGAGTCTGTCATGAACCTGCACCGAAAAAAGGGACACGCCACGATAGCATCGTGCGCAATCCCCATGTTGGGCGGGGTCATCTTCGTGTCGCGCGCGATGCCGGCACCGCATCGCGCTCGGCCCCGCGCAACGTTACGGCAGCAGCTTCAGCGCGGACGATGCGACCGACGGCACCGAAATGCCCTGGCTCGTCGCGAACTGCACCGCCTGGCTGAGCGTCGTCGCGAGCGACTGCAACTGGCCCGGCGCGCTTTGCGCGATATACGACGCAGCCTGCATGTTCTGCGGATTCAGGCCCGACTGCAACAGCGACGCCGCGCTCGTCGAACCGAGATTGCCGAGCCCCGACTGCAGTTGCGAATACTGCGTGAGCCCCTGCCCGAGCGACGCGAGGCCGTTGCTGAATGCCTGCTTGTCGATCGGGCCGTGCGTCGCACCGCCGCTCGCGAAGGCCTGGCCGAGCGCCTGCGATACCGATTGCTGCGCGCCGCCCATCTGCGACAGCGCGGCCGGCGTCAGCGCATTGCCGCCGGCGAGCTGGCTCGCGGCCTGCTGCGCCTGCCCGGCAGCACCGGTCAGGCCCATCGCCGACGCGAGCGACGACTGGCCGGTCAGCACCTGCTGGTTCGCACCGACATAGGCCTGCAGCAATTGCGCGACGCCGCCCTGCGTGGGCGCCGCCTGCTGCTGCCCGCCGCCGAGCAGCGACGCGCCGATCGACTGCAGGTCGAGCTGCGCGTGCGCGGTGCCGCTTGCGAGAATGCCGAACGCGATGCATGCCGAGGCCAGGTGCCGGCCCGTCGCGCGAATCTGCTTCATGTGTTGTCCTCGTGCCCGAATGGTTGAGCCCGATATTGTCGAAGCGCGCCGCGCGCGGCCGCAACGACTGAAACACATCGAAACGAAATCACGCCGCGCGGCCGCTTGCAATTGCGCGTGTCACGTACGTGCTCGAGGGAATTCTTCCGCGATTGTGTGCGATTTCGCGCGGGAGCTGGAATTCGTTCGCGTGCCGCATGAATGGCGATGGCGGCAGAGAGGTTGGCAAAGTGAGGCGGCCGGTGGTCGGCCACCCGCTTTCGGCTTTCGGCCAGCGCGGCGCTACGCCGCCATCCACGCCGGCAACCGCCCGCCGACCCAGTCAGCCGCCTGCTCGTAGCCGCGCGCCAACTGCAACACGGCGAGATCGGCGCGCGGACGCCCGATCAGCTGCATCCCCATCGGCAGCCCCGCGTCGTTGAAGCCGACCGGCACGCTGATCACCGGGCAGCCGGCCAGCGTCCACGGCACGACCGTTTCCATCCAGCGGTGGTAGGTATCCATCGCACGGCCCGCGATCTCCTTCGGCCAGCGCTGGTCGACGTCGAACGGGAACACCTGCGCGGTCGGCGCCGCAATGAAGTCGTAGCGGTCGAAGAAGCTGAGCACGGCCTGATGCCACGCGGTGCGCTCGACGCTCGCGTCGAACACCGCTGCGCCCTGCATCGCGAGCAGCCCCTCGACCTCGTAGATCGCCTCGGGCTTCAGCAGCGCGCGCCGCGCCGGGTCTCGATAGTGCGCAAGCAGCCCGCCGCCGGACAGCAGGTGCCGGTGCGCGAGCCACAGGCGCCAGATCCGGTCGGGCGCGAACGCCGGCAACGCGGCATCGACGTCGCAGCCGATCTCGCGCAGCGTCGCCAGCCCCTGCTCGCACAGCGCGAGCACGCCCGCCTCGGTCGCGAGATAGCCGTTCCAGTCGCCGACCCATGCAATGCGCTTGCCGCGCAGGTCGGCGTCGAGCGGCTGCGCGAACACGGCCGGATCGTCTGCGAGCGACAGCGGATCGTTGCGGTCGTAGCCCGCCTGGATCGCGAGCAGTTGCGCGACGTCGCCGACCGTACGGCCCATCGGCCCTTCGATGCCGAGCTGCTGCACGAACACGTCGACGCCCGGCCAGCGCGGCACGCGGCCCTGCGACGGGCGGAAGCCATAGATATTGCAGAACGCGGCCGGATTGCGCAGCGAGCCGCCGAAATCGCTGCCGTCCGCCACCGGCAGCATCCGCGACGCGAGCGCCGCCGCCGTGCCGCCGCTGCTGCCGCCCGCACTCTTGGTCAGGTCGTACGGATTGCGCGTCGCGCCGTAGACCTCGTTGAACGTGTGCGAGCCGAGCCCGAATTCGGGCGTGTTGGTCTTGCCGATGAAGATCGCGCCGGCCGCACGCATCCGCGCGACGCCCACGGAATCGATCTGCGGCACGTTCTCGCGGAAGATCGGCGAGCCGTAGGTCGTCCGCAGCCCCTTCGTCATCGCCAGATCCTTCGGCGCCTGCGGCATCCCGTGCATCCAGCCGTGGTACTCGCCGCGCGCCAGTGCGGCATCCTTTTCCGCGGCTTCGGCGAGCAGTGCATCGCGATCGCGCAGCGCGACGATCGCGTTGATCGCGCCGTTCACGCGCTCGACGTGATCGAGGTACGCACGCATCGTCTCGACGCACGACACGGCCTTGCCGCGGATCGCCGACGCGAGCTCGCCCGCCGACAGGCGCACGATCGGGTCGACGGGGATGGAAGCGGGAGCGAGAAGCTGCGGGGCGCCGTGCGGCATGCGGAGTCTCCTGGAATCGGAATGGAATGGCGGGCCGCATGGCGGCGGTCGCGCCCGAACCGGCCGGGAGCGGCCGCGCCGCGGCCGATGCACTACTCTACGCGACGCCGGATCGGCGACCTCCGATATTTTCCGCCGCGATTCATTGCGGTTCCGACTGAATCGGGGCGGCGGGCCACGCTTCGCGCGCGCTGCTCAGG
The DNA here is from genome assembly GCF_002223155.1 of Burkholderia sp. AU31652. Taxonomy (NCBI): domain Bacteria; kingdom Pseudomonadati; phylum Pseudomonadota; class Betaproteobacteria; order Burkholderiales; family Burkholderiaceae; genus Burkholderia; species Burkholderia sp. AU31652. The sequence continues at coordinate 2,089,106 of NZ_NKFG01000005.1, forward strand.
TCGATGAAATCGTTTATGCGCATAAACTTAAATTTCTTATATTTCTATTAGGCGCAGCACGACGCGGCACGTGTTGACGACATTTTTACGCGGTCGGCCATTCTCTTTAGATCGTTCGGTCCGGCGGCACGCTACGCTGGAATCATCTCGTTTCCTGGACAACGTCCATGCTCAAGCTGCTGGTTCCGGTCGGCCACTCTCCCCGCTCGCTTCAGGCGGTTCGCCACGCGACGTTCCTGTATCGCGAACGATGCGCGTCGGAAATCGTGCTGATCAACGTCCAGGCGCCGCTCGAATCGACGCGGCTCGAGGCCTACTATCCGCTGTCGCGGCTGCGTTCGATCGAGGAGAAGTTCGCGTCCGACGATCTGGCCATGGCCGAGCGGATCCTGCGGGAAGCCGGCGTCAAGTACAGCGTCGTGATGAAGGTGGGCCCGGTGGCCGATACGATCGCGTCCGTGGCAGCCGAGATGGGTTGCGACGAGATCGTGGTCGTCGCGCCGCGGCACGATCCGTTGCATGCGCTGATGTCGGTGTTCCGCCGCAGCGTGATGAGCCGGCTGGTGCGGATTTCGAATGTGCCGGTGACGGCCGTGCAATGACGGGATGACGCGCGGCGACGCGTCGAAGGTCCGTTCGCTGACGGGCCCCGGGTTTGCAACGAGCGATGCAACACGTGTGCGCGTTACCGCTCACCCGTGTTGCATCGGCGTTCATGCAGCGCTTAGTCGATGACCTTGCGCCAAAACACGAAATAGGCAGCGGCCGAAGACGCAACGAGCAGGATGGCCCACAGCGGGGCGAGGCTGATCAGGACGGAAGAGACGTTAAGCATTTGGATTCCTCACTAATTCGATAGCGATGTTCAACACGCACCTGCTTGCCGGAACCGATGCATGCGTCCGCGATCGCGTTCCGTCAAATCATGCATTCATGCTATCGCTTTGAACGGCTGCGCGACCGCCCCCTCCCGTCCGTACCCTGACATTCGTCAAACTCCCGTGAATCGCGCGCCTGTCGCGCAGAAAACCGTCGCACGCATGTGTCGTCGCGCGTCCGGTTGCGCCTGCCACGCGCATTGAAACCGCGCCTTCCCTCCTCCCGCAAACCACGAAAACGGGACAGGATCACCCGCCGCGCCGTTATTTCAGCAGACGTTTACCGGGGGAACCCCCAAGTGCTTCGTCGAACGGGTCCGCGTTACGCTTGAGCCACGAGGAGACGAACCATGAGACGAGCCGTACATATCGCTGTTTTCGCGCTGCTGGCGTATCTCATTGGCGATCGCGCGATCCTGCACGCACAGGGCCGCGACACCAGTCCGCTCGCGTGCGAACAAGGCGCCGCGCAAGTGAAGGTCGACGCGCTCGGCCGTGGCTTCGGCGAAGCCGCTGCCAGCAGCCAGAGCGAAGCATTCATGTCGGGCTGCCTGGTGACGGGGCGCGGCAACCAGGATGTCGCGCTGGCGAACCGCTGATGGGCGTCCGATGACGCGCAGGCCGCGTTCGGGTCACGACAGCCGAGGCAGAGCCACACACGCCCGCATCCATTCCCGCTTTTCGATCGATGTCGCGACGCATGTCACGGCTGGGACGGTGGTCACACCGAACGTCTGGGCGTAACCTGCATCGCGGCGGGGAAGATGCGTCGACATCGAGTCGATCGGAGCGTCCTTGCCGTATGGCACTCACCAGACGTTCAACCGGCCGCATTCCCGGCCGCCGCGTCGAGCCCCCGCTTCATCTCCAACGACACCCCACCCAACGATGAGCCACGCACACACCGAGTTGATCCAGCGCTTCTACACGGCGTTCCAGCAGCGCGACATCGACGGGATGCTCGCCTGCTATGCCGATGACATCGTGTTCAGCGATCCCGCATTCGGCGAGTTGCGCGGCGACCTCGCACGCGACATGTGGCGCATGCTGGTCGCGCGGGCGCAGGACTTTTCATTGACGTTCGGCGAAGTCGCCGCGGATCAACAGGCCGGGCGCGCCGAGTGGATCGCCCAGTACCGCTTCACCGCGACCGGCCGGATGGTGGTCAACCGGATCGACGCGCGGTTCCGGTTTCGCGACGGACGCATCGTCGAGCATCGCGACAGCTTCGACCTGTGGCGCTGGGCGCGTCAGGCGCTTGGGCTGAAAGGCGCCCTGCTCGGCTGGACGCCTTTCGTGCAACGCGCGATCCGCGCGCAGGCGCGGAAGAACCTCGACGCGTATCGCGCCAGGCGGAAATAGCACCCACCGTCATGGCTTCATCGTCGCGTTGATCAGGTCGTGAGCCATGTCCGGCCGAACGCCGTCCGGATTCTTCAGGCCGTTCTGGCGATACCAGCTTTCGTCGGCTTCGGGATGCGGGCCGACGAGCCCGACGCGCCCCTTGCCGTAGCGATAGGTCGCCGCCGCGATGTCGCGGTTCGGATAAGTCGCCAGCACGACCGCGCCGGGGGCGGCCGGGAGCATCGCGCCGTCCTGGAAATAGATCCAGCGTTTTTTCCCGCGCCAGACCACTGGCGTCACCGTGTCCGCGATCCCGTGCAGCGTCGAGCCCGGCCGGTCGACCTCGGAGTCGAACTCGCCGGAGACCAGCCCGAAACCCGGGTCGCCTGCGAGGTAGGCGCCCATGCAGATGCCCAAATAGCGCCCGCCGTTCGATACGTAATGCCGCACGGCCTTGAGCGATTTTTTCCCGATGCTGGCCGCCGCGCCGGGAATGTCCTGCCCGCCGCCCGGCTGGACATAGAGCGCGGCGCCGGCCAGGACAGCGGGCGTGATCTTGAGTTTCTCCGCGGGCCCGACGTAGATCACCCGGAACTGGTGGTCCGATTCCCGCAGGCGCTGCGCAATCGTCTCCGGGCAGCCATCGCACGCGGCCGGGCCGCGATAGACCAGGGCGACGGGACGGCTGGCGGCGCCACGCGCGCCGTCGTCGGTCGCCGCCGCATGAGCGACCGACGCTGCGACGAGGGACAACACGAAGAAAATCGAATCTCTGGAGCGCATGTTCGTGAGCGACAGGATTTGAGGACTCGCGACCGTCCGGATCATTCCAGGACAGGGCGACCGGCACGCACCGACGCCCGCCCCCACCTATTGAAACCCGATTGAAAGTCGCGTGAAATGAAGCGTAGGCGCGCGAAAGCAGCCTGTGTGTAACATTTCTTGCGTGCTTGTCCAGATATATGCACCACCGGCAACCGGGTTCCTGGCGCGCTTCGTTACCGGTAGCGCACCTCTCCGGTCGTGGCCTCGAGCGGTTCGCGCCGGTTCACATGACTGCAGCCAAAGCCGGCGACGGAAGCACCTGATGCGAACGGACGATCCCGGGGCGCAGTCGGGCCCACCACCGCCCCACCACCCTCCACGCGTCCCGGCGGCAACCGGAACCACCCGCGACACCTGGCCCGCACGCACGCCCATCCGCGCCTCCGCCACACGTCCGAAACGACCGACTCCCCGCGCCGCCTCGCGTCCCCGCGCGCCAACCTCAACTCTTATATAAGACATAAGACATTTGACGTTAAAGGTCATTGAGATTAGAATCCCGCTGCAAAGCAGTGTCTGGAACAGCCCCGGAGTGCCGGCAAGGCCTTCCCCTCAAACGCAATATCAGCAGGTCTCCCCATGCTTGAAAACTTTCGTGCTCACGTGGCCGCCCGCGCCGCGCTCGGTATTCCTCCCCTGCCGCTGACGGCTCAGCAGACCGCCGAACTGGTGGAACTGCTGACGAACCCGCCCGCCGGCGAAGAGCAGACGCTGCTCGACCTGATCACCCATCGCGTGCCTGCCGGCGTCGACGAAGCCGCCCGCGTGAAGGCCGGCTTCCTGGCCGCCGTGGCCAAGGGCGAGACCGCCTGCCCGCTGATCTCGCGCGAACGCGCGACCGAACTGCTCGGCACGATGCTGGGCGGCTACAACATCCAGCCGCTGATCGAGCTGCTGTCCGATGAAGCCGTCGCTGCCGTGGCCGCTGACGCACTGAAGAAAACCCTGCTGATGTTCGACCAGTTCCATGACGTCAAGGAACTCGCCGACAAGGGCAACGCGCACGCGAAGGCCGTGCTGCAGAGCTGGGCCGACGCCGAATGGTTCACGAGCCGTCCGGAAGTGCCGCAAAGCCTGACCATCACCGTGTTCAAGGTGACGGGCGAAACCAACACCGACGACCTGTCGCCGGCCCCGGACGCCACCACCCGCCCGGACATCCCGATGCACGCGCTGGCGATGCTGAAGAACGCACGCCCGGGCATCACGCCGGAAGAAGACGGCAAGCGCGGCCCGGTCAAGTTCATCGAATCGCTGAAGGAAAAGGGTCACCTGGTCGCCTACGTGGGTGACGTGGTCGGCACCGGCTCCTCGCGCAAGTCGGCCACCAACTCGGTGCTGTGGTTCACCGGCGAAGACATCCCGTTCGTCCCGAACAAGCGCTTCGGCGGCGTGTGCCTCGGCGGCAAGATCGCCCCGATCTTCTACAACACGATGGAAGACGCCGGCGCGCTGCCGATCGAGCTCGACGTGTCGCAGATGGAAATGGGCGACGTGGTCGAACTGCGCCCGTACGAAGGCAAGGCGCTGAAGGACGGCAAGGTCATCGCCGAATTCCAGGTCAAGTCCGACGTGCTGTTCGACGAAGTGCGCGCCGGCGGCCGCATTCCGCTGATCATCGGCCGCGGCCTGACCGCGAAGGCACGTGAAGCGCTCGGCCTCGCGCCGTCGACGCTGTTCCGCCTGCCGCACCAGCCGGCCGACAGCGGCACGGGCTTCTCGCTCGCGCAGAAGATGGTCGGCCGCGCCTGCGGCCTGCCGGAAGGCCAGGGCGTGCGCCCGGGCACGTACTGCGAACCGAAGATGACCTCGGTCGGCTCGCAGGACACCACGGGCCCGATGACCCGCGACGAACTGAAGGATCTCGCGTGCCTCGGCTTCTCGGCCGACCTCGTGATGCAGTCGTTCTGCCACACCGCCGCTTATCCGAAGCCGGTCGACGTGAAGACGCACCAGACGCTGCCGAACTTCATCAGCACGCGCGGCGGTATCGCGCTGCGCCCGGGCGACGGCGTGATCCACTCGTGGCTGAACCGCATGCTGCTGCCCGACACCGTCGGCACCGGCGGCGATTCGCACACGCGCTTCCCGATCGGCATCAGCTTCCCGGCAGGTTCGGGCCTGGTCGCGTTCGCGGCCGCCACCGGCACGATGCCGCTGGACATGCCGGAATCGGTGCTGGTCCGCTTCAAGGGCAAGATGCAGCCGGGCGTCACGCTGCGTGACCTCGTCAACGCGATTCCGCTGTACGCGATCAAGCAAGGCATGCTGACGGTCGCCAAGCAAGGCAAGAAGAACATCTTCTCGGGCCGTATCCTCGAAATCGAAGGCCTGCCCGACCTGAAGGTCGAGCAAGCGTTCGAGCTGTCGGATGCGTCGGCCGAGCGTTCGGCAGCCGGTTGCTCGGTGCATCTGAACAAGGAACCGATCATCGAGTACCTGAACAGCAACATCACGCTGCTGAAGTGGATGATCGCGCAGGGCTACCAGGATCCGCGCAGCCTGCAGCGCCGTATCCAGGCGATGGAGCAGTGGCTGGCCGACCCGCAACTGCTGTCGCCGGATGCCGACGCGGAGTACGCGGCCGTCATCGAGATCGACCTCGCCGACATCCACGAGCCGATCGTCGCATGCCCGAACGACCCGGACGACGTGAAGACGCTGTCGGACGTCGCAGGAGCCAAGATCGACGAAGTGTTCATCGGCTCGTGCATGACCAACATCGGTCACTTCCGTGCCGCGTCGAAGCTGCTCGAAGGCAAGCGCGACATCCCGGTCAAGCTGTGGGTCGCGCCGCCGACCAAGATGGACCAGAAGCAACTGACCGAAGAAGGCCACTACGGCGTGTTCGGCACGGCCGGTGCGCGTACCGAAATGCCGGGCTGCTCGCTGTGCATGGGTAACCAGGCTCAGGTGCGCGAAGGCGCGACGGTCATGTCGACGTCGACCCGCAACTTCCCGAACCGTCTCGGCAAGAACACGAACGTGTATCTCGGCTCGGCGGAACTGGCGGCGATCTGCTCGCGTCTGGGCAAGATCCCGACCAAGGAAGAGTACATGGCCGACATGGGCGTGCTCAACGCGAACGGCGACCAGATCTACAAGTACATGAACTTCGACCAGATCGAAGACTTCAAGGAAGTGGCCGACACCGTGCAGATGTAAGCACGCGGAGCGGGCTGCGACGGGTGGTTGACGTCGCAGCCCGCCGCGCAATGGCGTCGCAGGCTGAATGCCCGCGGCGCCATTTTTTTTTGCGGTTTCGAAACAAGCCTCTCCGGAGATAGCGGGAAAGCCGCGATGACCGGCGTTTCTGCCGCTGCGTCGCGACGCTCACGCGTCCTCGCCACCCGGTTCGCGGCGGATCACCAGTTCGTTGAAGCCGGTGTGCGGATCGGGTTCGCGCGCAAAGCGATGCCCGGGCAGCACGGCCAGCAGGATCTCGGCGGTCGTGCGCACCACGCAGCCGCTGGCCACATGGCCACCCGACACGCGGCCGACCCCATCGGAAACGGCCATGTGCAAGTGGGCACCGTCCGGTGATACCGAGCCGGCCAGCGTCAGGATTTCGAGGTCACCGCGCAACTCGGTCGGCACGTCGGCCCCGGCAAAGCGCAGCTGCGCGACGCTCAGGCTGCCGATGCCCTGGATCACGAATGCCGCGTGCGCGTCGTGCTGACGCAATGCATGCTCGATCGACGCGCGCAGGTCGTCGCCGGGGGAAAGACGCAGAGGGTGGGCTTGCATGGTCGAGCACCTGCCGATGGAGGATGGTGTCGACCAAGGGTACGTTCGCGCCGTGAATCCGGCAAGTCACCCGCGCCGATCGCTCGCCAGCAACCCGTACAGCGCGCTGTCCGACACTTCGTCGCCGACGATCCAGCGTTCGCGCAGCAGCCCTTCCCGCGCGAAGCCCAGCCGTTCGAGCAGCCCCGCAGACGCGACGTTGCGCGGATCGATATCGGCTTCGAGCCGGTTCAGTCGCAGCGTGCCGAACGCGTGATCGATCACGGCCAACGCCGCTTCGCGCATGTATCCGCCGCGCCAGAACGCGCGCCGCAGGCTGAAGCCGATCTCGGCGCGCCGGCATTGCTCGTTCGCGTGGAACAGCACGCATTCGCCGAGCGCTTCGCCGGTTTCCCGCAGTTCGAGCACGCAGGTCAGGCTCTCCCCGCTCGCGGACGTCTGCACGTTGCGCGCGACGCGCGCTTCGGCCTGCTCGATCTGCGTCATCGGCGAGAACGAGAAATAGCGCATCGCTTCCGCATCGGACCAGATCTCGAAGAAAGTTGGCGCGTCGGCGTCGCGAAGCGGCCGCAGGATGAGGCGGGAGGTATTCAGCGTGACGGGTTCGAACAAAGACATGGCGACGGTCGGTCGAAAAACGGGATCGTGAATTAGAACACGCGAGCCGCAAGTCGGCCATTGCACGCGTTCACACGCCCCGCCCCGGCGCGGCGCGGCGCGGCGCCCCGATCGCCGCCAGACAAAAAGGCCCGGGCATCGCCCGGGCCTCCTCACCTCATCCGTTACCGCCGCCAGCGCTTACGCTTCGAGCGCTTCGAGCACCTTACCCTTCGTCTCGATCCCGACGAAGTGCACGGTCACCGCCGCGATCAACGGAACGACGCCGATCAGGTAGAACGCCGGCGCGAGGTTGCCGCCGATGATCGCGTGCGGCACCACCATCGGCGCGACGAACGACGCGATCTTCAGCCATGCGCTGCCGAGCCCGCAGCCCGACGCGCGGATGCTCGTCGGATACTGCTCCGGCGTATAGACGTACGCGGTAATGAACCCCGACGCCATCAACCCGAGCGACAGCGAGCAGAAGATCGACACGACATACACCGACGACGCGTGATAGAAGCCCGCGAACGCCAGCGACAGCGCGCACAGCACGAACGACCACACGATCACCGGCTTGCGGCCGAGCTTGTCGACGAGCAGCGCCGACGCCAGCGACCCGAGCACGCCCATCACCGAGCCGATCACCGCGAGGTTCAGCGCGAGCTGCAGCGGCGCGTGATAGAAGTTCTTGTAAATCGTCGGCAGCCACGTCGACAGCCCGTACTGGATGAACCCGCAGGTCGCCCACAACGTCGCCACCGCGAGCGTGCGCTTGCGATACGCGGCGCTGAACAGGTCGCTCATCTTGCGCTTCGGATGCTGGCGCACCATCTCGTCGAACGCCGCCGCCTGCGTGACCGGCGGCAGTTCGCCGCGCACCGACGCTTCGAACACGCCGACCGCCCGCCCGGCTTCCGGGAGCCGCCCGCGCGACGCGAGCCAGCGCGGCGATTCCGGCACGAGGCGCGTGAGCACCAGCGACAGGATCAGCGGCAACCCGCCGACGAAGTACATGATTTCCCAGCCGAAGCGCGGCACCAGCCACGCACCGAGCGCCATCGACACGAGCAGGCCGATCGGGAACACGATCTCGTACAGCAGCACGAAGCGGCCGCGGCCATGGGCGCGCGTGATCTCGTTGATGTACGTCGCGGCAACCGGCAACTCGCCGCCGAGACCCAGGCCCTGCAAAATCCGCAGCAGCACGAAGATCTCGAAGGTCGGCGCGAAACCGCACGCGATGCTCGTGATGCCGATCACCGCCGAGCTCCACGCGATCGCCTTCACGCGGCCGTGCTTCTCCGCCAGCGCGGGAAACAGGAACGCGCCGATCAGCTGGCCGATCGCGCCGGACGCGATCAGCATGCCGATCTGTGTCGGCGACAGCCCCCATTTGTGAATCAGCAGCGGCAGCGTCGCCGCGATCGTGATCACGTCGAAGCCGTCGAAGAACGTCGCGGTGCCGATCAGCACGCGCGCGCGGATCTGCATCGCGTTGGCGGGAAGCCGCTCGAGCCGCGCGATGATCGCGCCGGGCGTGGAGGCGGCAGCTTCCATCGTGGCGCGACCGGCCACGACGTTGTCGAAAGTGCTCATGCGGGGAGTCTCCTGTGTCTCGTCGCCCGGTCAGGCCAGTGTCCTGCTCGTGTCTGCCAGGGCTTCCGTATCCACTGCCCGGCCCTGGTTCATCCACTTGCGCGCGAGCTTCAGCTCACGTGCGTTGTTGACGGCGATGACACCTCTCACATGTCCTTCGCCCACGAAAAACAGCGTCGCGCGGCGCGCGGCAAGATCGCCGCGCACGACGAGCTGCGCATCGGCCGGCAGATCACCGAGGATCTGCAGGTTCACGTCGTACTGATCGGACCAGAACCACGGAATCTCCGCGTACGGGGCGCGCACGCCGAGCACGGCCTTCGCCGCCGCGATCGCCTGGTTCTGCGCGTTGGCCCACGATTCGAGCCGCACGCGCCGCTTCAGCCAGCCGTTGTGATGGTTCGCGACGTCGCCGCACGCGAAGATCGCCGGGTCGCTGGTCGCGCCGAATTCGTCGACGACGATGCCGTCGTCGATCGCCAGCCCCGCGTCGCTCGCGAGCGACGCGTTCAGCGCGAGGCCGATGCCGGCCACCGCGAAATCGGCGTCGATCGTCGTGCCGTCGGCGAGCGTCGCGCGCACCTTCGACGCGTCGTCCGGCTGCGCGTCGAGCGACGCAAGTGCCGCGCCGAGGCGGACGTCGACACCGTTCGCGCGGTGCAGGTCGAGCAGGAAATCCGACACGATCTGCGGCACCGAGCGGCCGCACAGCCGCGGCGCGCCTTCGACGACCACCGCGTCGACGCCGAGCTTGCGCGCGGTCGCCGCGACTTCGAGGCCGATCCAGCCGCCGCCGATCACGAGCACGCGCCGGCTCGCACGCAGCTTCTCGCCGAGCGCGGCCGCTTCGTCGAGCGTACGCAGGTAATGCAGGTTCGGGGTCCTCACGAGTGCGTCCGGCAAGCGGCGCGACGTGCCGCCGGTCGCGATCACGAGGCGGTCGTACTCGATCTCGCGGCCGCTTTCGGTTGTCACGACGCGGCGTGTGCGGTCGATCGATGCGGCGCGCTCCGGCTGCCATGCTTCCACGTTCAGCGCGTCGAATTCGTCCGGACGGACGACGCGCACGGTTTCGATGTCGGCGTCGCCGGCCAGCACGGCCTTCGACAACGGCGGCCGCTCGTACGGCAGATGCGGTTCATCCGCGATCATCACGAGACGGCCCGCAAAGCCTTCCGCGCGCAGCGTCTTCAACACCCAGCCGGCAGCGTGGCCACCGCCGATCACGACGACCGTGCCGGGCGCGGCCTGTTCCGGTGTGTTCTCTTCGCTCATGATTTGCGCTCCGTCATGAACTTCCCTTCCGGCGCCTTCGCGTTCTTCTGCCGGCGCGTGTTGCCGTCGAGGCCGCCGTCGACCGCCCATTCGGCGAACACGGTCGGGCCCGGCTCGAACTCGCGCGGCTGCCACTCGGGCGTCAGCACGTCTTCATCCGCGTAGTACTCGATCAACGCGCCGGCCGGGTTCTGGAAGTACCAGAAGTACGCGGACGACACCGGGTGGCGGCCCGGGCCGAGTTGCGTTTCCCAGCCGCAGCGGTCGATGTGCATGCCGCCGCCGAACACCTCGTGGATGTCGCGCACGGTGAAGGCGACGTGGTTCAGGCCACGTTTGCCGTTCGGCAGCGCGAGCAGGAACAGGTCGTGGTGGCCGCCGTGCGGCGCGCAGCGCATGAACGCGCCGCGCCCCGGATAACGGTCGGACGTCTCGAAGCCCAGCAGCTCGTGATAGAACTTTTCCTGCGCGTCGAGGCAGTTCGTGAAGAACACCACGTGCCCGACCTCGACCGGCTCCGCGCGCGCATAGATCGGGCTCGGCTGGTCGACGCGCAGCGTCTGGCCCCACACGTTCGACGGCGAGCCCGTGATGTCGAGTGCGCGCTTGCGCGTGACTTCGATGCGAATCGCAATCCCGTTCGGGTCGATGCAGCCGACCGCATCGTCCTGCGCGTAGTAACCGGGCTGGCCGGCGAGCTTCGTGCGCAGCGCGTCGAGTTCCTGCCGCGTCGCGACGCCCCACGTGACTTCCCGCAGCGTCGGCCCCGCTTCGAACGCGGGCGGCAGCGACGGATCGTCGGCCTTGACGGCCAGCACGGTGCAGCCGTTCAGCGTCTCGAAGCGTGCGCGCGTGTCGTCGTGCGAGACTTCCTTCATCCCCCAGTCGGCGAAAAAGCGCCGGCAGGTCGCGAGGTCGTCGACGCCGTACGTGATCTGCTCGATTCCCAAAATGCTCATTGCGTCATTCCCCTTCGCTCAGTTCGCCCACGGCAGCGGCGCGTCGTTCAAGCCCCAGTAGAGGCTCTTCTGCTGCATGTACTCGCGGATGCCGAGACGCCCCTTCTCGCGCCCCATCCCGCTCTCCTTCCAGCCCGAGAATGGCGTGGAGATCGAAAACAGCTTGTACGTGTTGATCCAGACGGTGCCCGTCTCCAGCGCACGTGCGATGCGCCATGCGCGCTTGTAGTCGCGCGTCCAGATGCCGGCCGCCAGGCCGAACACGCTGTCGTTCGCCTGCGCGATCAGCGACGCCTCGTCGTCGAACGGCATCGCGACGAGCACCGGGCCGAAGATTTCTTCCTGGCAGATGCGCGCGCTGTTCGGCAGCCCTTCGAGAATCGTCGGCTGATAGAAGAAGCCGTCCTCGCGCCCGTCGCCCGCAGGCCGCTCGCCGCCGCACAGCAGGCGGCCGCCTTCCTCGAGACCGAGCGCCACGTAGCGCTCCACCGATTCGCGATGCTTCGCGGTGATCAACGGCCCCATCTGCGTGTCGGGGCGCGTCGGATCGCCCACGCGCAGCTTGCGTGCGCCGGCCACCAAACGCTTCATGAATTCGTCGTACACCGAACGTTGCACGAACAACCGCGAGCCCGCGATGCACGCTTCGCCCGACGAGCTGAAGATGCCGTACAGCACGCCGTTGACCGCGTGGTCGAGATCGGCGTCGTCGCACACGATGGTCGGCGACTTGCCGCCGAGTTCGAGCGACACGGGCATCAGCTTCTCGGCCGCGATGCGCGCGATGCCGCGGCCCACTTCGGTGCCGCCGGTGAACGACACCTTCTTCACCAGCGGATGACGCACGAGCACGTCGCCGATCACCGAACCCTTGCCCGGCAACACGCTCAGCACGCCCTTCGGCACGCCCGCTTCCTCGCAGATGCGCGCCAGCGCGAGCGACACGAGCGGCGTGACTTCGGCCGGCTTCAGCACCACCGCGTTGCCGCCCGCCAGCGCCGGCGCGAGCTTCTGCGCATCGGACGCGATCGGCGAATTCCACGGCGTGATCGCCGCGATCACGCCGATCGGCTCGTACACGCTCATCGTCAGGTAATCGCCGCGCGACGGCGTCAGTTCCTCGTCGAGCGTTTCAAGGCACGCCGCGAAATAGCGGAACGTGTTCGCGGCGCTCGCCACCAGAACGCGCGTCTCGCCGATCGGCTTGCCGTTGTCGCGGCGCTGCAGGTTCGCCAGCGCCTCGTGGCGCTGCATGATCAGATCGGCGATGCGGTACAGCACCTGCGCGCGCTGGTGCGGCTTCAGCCCGGCCCAGTCGGCGCGGCGCCATGCGGCATCGGCGGCCACGACGGCTTCGGCCGCGTCGTCCGCATTCGCGGTCGACACTTCCATGTTCAGCGACTGGTCGGCCGGATAGATGCTCGCGTAAGGCGCGCCACGGCCGCGCCGCCATTCGCCGCCGATCAGGATGTTGCCGTCGGGTACGAGGCTCGTATCGAAAGGAGTCATGTCACAAGTCCCACAAATCTGTCTCTGCACGTCCGCCCTCGCCGTGGCGCGGGCGGGCCTTCAATGGCCCGGTCAGATCACGCAGCGGGCCGCGCGGTTGCGCAGCGCGCGGATCGCGCTGTACGCCGTCAGCGCGGACGTCTTCGGGTTGTCGGGCAACGGCTTGCCGCTCATTTCCAGCGACATCTCGCCGAATGCGCCGCGCGCGGTGATGCGGTGCACGTTGCGCTCGACCGCCGGATCGGCGATCAGGCGCACGTGCGTCGCGTCGAGGCCGAGGCCCGCGAGCGCGACGGTGGCCGCGACGTTCGCGTTCTTCGGATACAGGCGCGCTGCGTCGCGCGCGCTGCCTTCGAAAATCACCTTCTCCGCGGTCATCGCGCGCAGGTCGCACAGCTCCTCGGCGGGCGTGCCGAGCCAGCCGAGCGGCGGCTTGCGGCCCACGTACAGCACTTCGTCGAGGCCGCCCTGCTTCGCGGACGCCAGCGCGTCGATCCCGCCGATCGCGCCGGACAGCAGCGTGACCGTCGCGTCGCCCTCGTCGGCCGCCTGTGCGAGCACGTCGAGCAGCGCGAGATCGGACAGCGCGCCGATCGACGCGACCGCGCAATCGGTGCCGGCCTTCAGCAGCGGCACGACGTGATCGACGAGCGCGCTGTGGCCCGCGCATTCGAGCGCGAACTCAGGGCGGCGGGCCAGTGCGTCGACCGACGACACGACCTCCACCGCGCCGCCCAGCACGCCCTGCACCGCCGCGCGCTGGTGTTCCGGCACGATCACGTGCGCGACGCGCAGCGACGCATCGTGCTCGACCGCGTGGTACACGGCCGCGCCGATCGCACCGAAGCCGATCATCGCGACGTCGACGGGTGCGTGAGCCCGCTTGTGCCCGTTAAGCATATTGGCGCTCCGACGGCTCTTCCTTCTTGACCGGCGGGCCTGCGAAGTTCGATGCGAACGCGCCGACCGACAGCATGTCGACCTCGACCATCACCGGGCCTGCCTTCGCCATCCCTTCGCGCACGATCGCTTCCGCGTCGTCGAGCGACGTGATCCGGTAGTGCGTGAGGCCGAAGCTCGCACAGAACTGCGCGAAATCGGGCTGGTGCAGTTGCACGAAGCAGCGGCGGCCACCGTAGTGCGCGTCCTGGATGTTGCGGATCACGCCGTAGCACTGGTCGTTCATCAGCACGATCATCACGTTCGCGTTTTCCTGCACGGCCGTGACGAGCTCGCCGACGTTGACCATCAGCCCGCCGTCGCCGACGAGGCAGACCGTCTTCGCCGCCGCATCCGCCAGCGCCGCGCCGATGCCCATCTGGATGCCCTGGCCGATGCCGCCGCCGAGCGCATGCACGCCCGAGCGCGGCTCGAAGATCTTCAGCAGGCGGTTGCCCCACGTGCTGTTCGAGATCGTCACGTCGCGCACCCAGTTGTAGTCGCGACCGACCGCGCCCTGCAGCGTATCGACGAGCTGCTTGTACGGCCCGAGGCCCTTCGACACGTCGGCCACCGCCTGCTCGCGGGCGGCCGCGAGATCGGCCGCGAACTGCGGATCGACCGACAGGCGGCCTTCGAGCTGGTCGGCCAGCTCGGCCAGCACGCGCTTCGAATCGCCGTGCACGAACAACTCGTTGCGATAGCCGCGGTTGTCGGCGAGCGCGTCGGCGTCGACACGGAACAGCGGCTGCGGCAGCGCGAGCTTGTACTTCAGCGTTTCGTTGCCGCGCAGGCGCGAGCCGACCACGACGAGCGCATCGCAGGTCTTGTAGAACGCTTCGACGGACGCGTGCACGTTGAACGCGCCGAGCGTCGCCGGGTGATCTTCGGGCAGCACGCCGCGGCCCTGCACGCTCGTCACGACGCCGAAGCCGAGCTTCACGAGGCGTTCGACTTCCGCGCGTGCATGGCGCGCGCCGCCGCCGAGCCACAGCAGCGGGCGGCGCTTGGCCGCGAGGGCATCGGCCAGCTTCGCGACGCGGGCGGTGTCGTGCTCGCGCACCGCGACGTGTGCCGGCGCGAGGTCTTCCGGCCATTCGATTTCAGCGGCCTGGATGTCGATCGGAATCTCGACCGACACGGGGCCCGTCGGCGCGGTCTGCGCGATGCGCACGGCTTCGCGGATCGTCGGCAGCACGGTTTCGACGGTACGCACGCGGAACGCGGCCTTCGAGATCGAATGCAGCATCGACAGCTGGTCCGGCGCTTCGTGGATGTACGCGAGATCCTGGTCGAGGTACGGTGTCTCGATCTGCCCCGTGACGTGCAGCAGCGCGGTGCCGGCCGTCAGCGCCTCGACCATCGCGCCGGCCGCGTTGCCCGCCGCCGTGCCCGTGCTCGTGAACGCGACGCCGAGGCCGCCCGACACGCGGGCCAGGCCGTCGGCCATGTTCAAGGCGCCGGCTTCGCCACGTGCACCGACATACCGGATGTTGCCGCGCGAGTTGATCGCGTCGAGGATCGGCATGTTGTGGATCGAGATGACACCGAATGCGGTCTTCACGCCGCACTGCTCGAGAAAGGCGGCAATCAGCTCGCCAACCGTGGTTTTTTTAGACATGGCGTGCAAAGCCTCCAGAAACGTCGATATGGCTGCCCGTCGTATAGGACGACAGATGCGTTGCGAGATAAAAGAGTGCCCAGGCGGCCTCGTCAGGCTTGCCGAAGCGGTTCAGCGGAATGTTCTTCGTGCGGGCGATCGCGCCCGTCCAGTCCTCCCAGCTCTCGCCGGACTGCGCCTGCGTTTCGTACCGGCGGCGCCACTGGCCCGACTCGACGATGCCGATCAGGATCGAGTTCACGCGGATGCGCTGCGGCGCGAGTTCGGTCGCGAGCGACTTCACGAGGCTCAGCACGCCCGCGCGCGCCGACGACGTCGCGACCATGTGCGGCTCCGGCTGCAGCGCGAGCAGCGAGTTCACGCAGGTGATCGTCGGCGCCTGCGCGTCGCGCAGCAGCGGCAGGAATGCGCGCGTCGGGCGGATGATGCTGAAATACTTCAGCTCGAGTTCTTCGCGCCATGCGTCGTCGGTCGTGTCGGCGAAGGTCGACACGCGGCCCTGGCCGGCGTTGTTGACCAGCATGTCGGCACGGCCGAAGCGCGCCGATACGGCTTGCGCAAAAGCAGCCACGTCGGCTTCGTCGAGCACGTTGCAGCGCGCGGCGAGCAGTTGCGCGCCCGGATACTTTTCGACGAGCATCGCTTCGGCGCGTGCGAGGCGCTCGCTGTCGCGGCCGCAAATCGCGACCGACGCGCCCGCCTGCAGGAACCGTTCGGCGGTCGCCAGGCCGATGCCGGACGAACCGCCCGTCACCACCGCCACCTGCCCGGTCAGATCGATCTGAATCATCGGAGTCCTAATGCCTTGAGAAACGTGTGCTCGTCATCCGAGCGGTAATTGAGCCGTCGCGACAGTTCCGCCGCCGCGCGCTGCACCTTGTCGATCAGGCCGTCCGCGATCAGCGCCGCGTCGATTTCCGGCCTCGGCACCGTCACGGTGATGCACGCGACGATCTTCTGCGTCTCGTTGCGCACCGGCGCGGTGACCACCGAGATGCCGCGCTCGAACGACGAATTGCTGACGCCGTAGCCGCGCAGCGCATCCTCGCGGATCACTTCGTACAGCGCGTCGACCGTTTCCGGCGTCGCGTTCGTCATCCGGTTCAGCGCGCCTTCCGGATACAGCGCATGCAGCTCCTTCAGCGACAGGTCGCCCATCAGCACGTGGCCGTGCGTCGTCGCATGCGCGGGCAAGCGCGTGCCGACGTTCACGCGGATCGAGCTGAACACCGGCGCCTGGCTCTGCGCCTTCGCGACGAACACCACGTCACGGCCATCGCGGATCACGATGTGCGTCGTGAAGCCGGTCGCATCGCGCAGGCTTTCGATCACGGGCAGGCCGAGATCGGTCAGCTCCAGCGAGCTCAGGTATTCGAAGCCAAGCCGCAGCACGGCGATGCCGAGCTTGTAGTTGCGATCCTTGTCCGCGCGCTCGAGGAAGCCGAGCGATTCGAGCGTCTGCAGCAGACGGAATACCGTCGTGCGCGGAATGCCGAGCCGCTTCGACAATTCGGGCGCGCCGAGCACGGGCTCGCGCGGCGAGAATTCGGCGAGAATCCGCAGCCCGCGTTCAAGGCCGGGGACCACGTAGCTGGCTTCGGCCTTGCCGCTTTCGAGTTCGGGTTGTTGCAGCGGTTCGTTCATGCCAGTCCCCGCTGTTGGTCGCACTGACGGCAGAACGTGTCGATCAGTGCGGAATAGACGGCCGGTGCTTCCACGTAGCCGGCATGGCCTGCTTGCGGAATCACCTGCAGCCCGACGTGCGCGGCCGCGGCGATCCGCTCGCACGCGGCGGGCGGCGTGATCGCGTCGTTCGCGCCGACGGCCACGGCCGTGCGGCCGCGAAAGCCGGCGAGATCGGTGGCGAGATCGGCGTTCGCAAGCAGATGCGTGGCCTGCGCGTAGCCGGCCGGCACGATGCGCGCCATGTTCCAGCGCACCCACGCACGCGCATCCTCGTTCGCGAAACCGGACAGCATGTTGCCGCTGCGCTGCTCGGCGAGCCCGGCCGGGCCGAGTTCGGCGAGCATCGCGAGCCGCGCGTCGCGGCGCGATTCGCGCGTTTCAGCCGGTGCGCTGCCGTAGCCGCCCGCGGGCGACACCAGCAGCAGGCCGGCGATCCGCGCGGGCATCACGCGGACGAGACCGCCCGCGATGATCGCGCCGAGCGAATGACCGACCAGCACGCAGCGTTCGATGCCGAGTGCCTCGAGCCACGCGTTCAGCGATGCCGCGTAATCGGCGGCTGCCGGCGACGCGCCGTGCACCGGCGTCGACACGCCGTAACCGGGCGCATCCCACGCGAGCACGCGCCGCGATGCGCCGAGCGTGTCGAGCTGGCGGACCCACGATGCGGCGCCCGAGCCGATGCCGTGCAGCAGCACGACGGGCAGCGCACGGCCTGCATGCTGCGCGCCGGCCTCGCGATAACCGATCGTGCCCGCCGCGCCGGCCGCGCAACGCTGTTCCGGAAACTGCCCGAGCAGCGCGGCGAACGCCACGGTGCGGTCGCGTTCACGTTTGTCGATGACACTCATTGCTTCACCCGCTCCGTCTCAGCGCTTGATCTTCGCGAGCGGCGAATCGGGCGGATACGTCGGCGTGACCGGCTTCGGCGAACCGAGCATCACGCACATCAGCGCGTCTTCCTCGCCGATGTTGATTTCCGTGCGATACACGCCAGGCGGCACCGAGATCAGGTCGCGCTCGCCGAGGATCGCTTCCCACGTCTCGCCGTCACGCTCGCAGATCACCTTCATCTTGCCGCGCAGCACGAAGAAGATTTCCTCGACGTCCATGTGGATGTGGCTCGGGCCGATGTTGCCGGCCGGGATGACCATCGTCGAGAACGTGAAGCCGCCGGCCGGCACCGTGTTGACGTCCTTCGCGACGCCCGTGCCGCCCGTGCCGACGTAGCGCATCTGCGCACGGCGGTACTTCGGGTCGTAGTCGGCCTGGAACTTCAGTGCGTCCCAGTCGTAGCGACGGGTTGCGTAGCGCGCCACGCGCCCTTCCATCCAGTCGTTGAAGCTTGCGCCTTCCGGCTGGTCCCACGACTTGCGTTCGAGATCGGCGTCCGCCATCGTCCTCTCCTTCATCAGAGTGAAAACTTCAATTCAATCAATTCATCACGAAGCCGCCGTTCACCGGCAGCAGTTGACCCGTCACGAAGCGCGCGCCGTCCGACAGCAGGAACAGCACGGGGCCCGTCACGTCGTCGGGCACCTGCGCACGCGTCAGCGCGCGGCCCTGCAGGTAGAACGCGTGGCGCTCGGCCGGCACGTAGGCGGTCGCCTCGACTTCGGTCAGCCCCGGCGCGATCGCATTGACCGTCACGCCGTGCGCGCCGAACTCGCGTGCCTGCGCATGCGTCATCGCGATCACCGCGCCCTTGCTCGCGACGTACGCGAGCAGCTTCGGCGCGCCCCACAGTGCGGTATCCGACGCGAGGTTCACGATCGCGCCGCGGCCCGACTGCGCGAGATACGGCAGCGCCGCATTGCTGACGAGCCACACGCCGCGAACGTTTACGTTCATCACGGCGTCCCAGGTCGACACGTCGAGCTCGGTCGACAGCTTGCCGCCCGAGTTCGTGATCGCCGCGTTGTTGATCAGCGCGTCGATGCCGCCGAGCGCCGCCGCGCCCTGCGCGACGAACGCGGTGACGCTCGCCGGATCGGCGAGATCGAGCGCGAAGCAATGCACGACATGGCCGGCTTCGGCGAGTTGCGCGGCCAGCGCGCGGCCTTCGTCGGCCAGCACGTCGCCGAACGCGACCTGCGCGCCCGCTTCGACGAGCGCCTTCACGAACGCCGCGCCGAGCCCGCGCGCGCCACCCGTCACGAGCACGCGGCGCCCCGTGAGCGACACGACCGGAGCGCGCTCAGCCATTTGCCGGCTCCGAGGCGACCTGCGCCTGCGCCGCGCGATGCGCGTCCAGCACCGCAAGATGCTCCTGCGCACGGGTGCGCAGCATCCGGCGCACGCGCGTCATGCCGACGTCGTGCTGGTACAGGTATTCGTGATCGCGCGCATTCGGCGCGAGGCTTTCGAGGACGTAGCGGTCCTGCTCGAGCACGTCCCAGTGCAGGCCCTCGAGGCGGTTGCGGTACATGAAGCGCCACACGTCGCGCTGCCAGCCGCTGACCTTGCGGGTGCGCCAGAAGTAGACCTGGCAGTTGTCGCCGTCGACCGGCGTCGCGAAGCCGATGATCCCGAAGTTGCCGCCCGGGCCGAACTTCTGCTTGTACGGGATCGCGAGGCGCATCCACAGGCAGCCCGTTTCGCCAAGCTCGACCCAGTCGAAGTTCACGTCGCGCTGGCCGATCTTCTCGAACATCAGGCCCGTTTCCGTCTTGCGCACGCGCATGTCGGCCTGCTTGTCGCCTTCGGCCATCGAGTGCGAGGTGGCATGCAGGTACGCGCCGTGCATCGGGTCCATCACGTTGTCGATCGCGTACTGGTAATTGCACTTCCAGTTCGACACGCACAGGAAGTGGCCGTACGCGTCGTCGACCAGTTCCTCGGGCAGGTTCAGCGGCGCCGGCTCGCCGTGCGCTTCGTCACCGAACCACAGGAAGATCGCGCCGGCCTTCTCCTCGACCGGATACGACTTCACGCACTTCGTGCCTTCGAGCGGACAGTTCGATACGGCCGGCACGCGGTTGACCGTGCCGCCGCCGTCGACTTCGATGCCGTGATACCAGCACGCGATGTTGCCGCCGAGGTTCCAGCCGAGCGACAGGCGTGCGCCGCGGTGCGGGCAGCGATCCTCGAGCGCGTGGACCTTGCCGTCGTGATCGCGCCACAGCACGATCTGCTCGGACAGGCGCGTGAGGCCGACCGGTGCATTCGACACCTGCCAGCTCGGCGCGACGGGATACCAGTAGTTCTTGATGCCCCGGTCGAGATAGGCACGGACCGGGTCGTGTTGTGCTGCGTGTTGTTCGGGGGACGTCATCAGTGTGCTCCGGATGCGGTTGTCGTCGGGTCGGCGGTCGGCGCTTACGCGGTCATTCCGCGAGCGAGGCCATTTCGGCGCGGAAGCGCTCAGGTGTCCAAACCGTGCCGTCCGGCGCGCGGAAGCCGATGCGGTTCAGGCCCGCGACGACCTCGTCCAGCTCGGTCGCGCCGGCTTCGAACACGCGTTCGAGCGCATCGCCGAGGTCGTTTTCGTACTGGGTCGGTGCGGCCTTGCGGTTCTGCCAGACCTGGTTCTCGACCTGGCCGGGGATCTCGATCTGCCCCTTGCCCGCGACGTTGTTCGGCTGCGGCGCCACCCACGGCTTCAGGAAGGGATTGAAATTCACGGTCGCTTCTTTCATGTCACTCCACCTTTATCTGGATTTCCTCGCCGGCGAGCCGCACCGCGTACTGCTTCAGTGCGCGTCCGCCCGGACCCTTCAGGCATTCGCCCGTCTTGATGTCGAACACGGCCTCGTGCAGCGGGCATTCGACCGTGCCTTCGTCGACGAACCCCTGCGTCAGCAGCGCGTACGCATGCGGGCACACGTTCTCGAGCGCATACACGTCGTCGCCGACGCGGTAGATCCCGATTTCGACGCCGTCGGTCCGCTTGAACTCGATCGGCGTGTCTTCCGACAGCGCGCCGGCGTGCCCGGCGCAAACCCATTGTTCAGACATCTCACACCCTTCCTTCTGATCGACTCTCGGTTTGTTCCGATTTGTTCCATATCCGGAACAGCAGTTTATGGATGGTGATTATAGGAGCGACTTTCCACGAGTAAAACAAAAAGCTGCACGCCCTAGGGAAAACACTGACCGCCGGGTCGGCAATCGCATTCGCCACCCTCATCAAATGAAATTTTTTGTTGTATGACGGGGATTTACCGGGTTTACGCGGGTTTCATGCACCGACACCGGGCGGCGGCCGAAAACCCATCCGTCCCGGAAAAATTATTTTTGATACGGTGCGAGACGCCCCTATACTCCATTCCATCAGAGGCACATCGTTCCTTATATGGAACATACGAATGCCCACCCGATGGCGAACACGCGCGACGGCCGGCCGTTCCTGCGCATGCCGCCACGGCACGTATTCATCAGGTTGGAGATTCAGGAGATCAAATGGTCAAGCATGCGGTAGCAGCAGCAGTGATCGGAGTGGGCGCCGTGTCGGGCGCGTGGGCGCAGAGCAGCGTGACGCTGTACGGCAGCATGGATGCGGGCGTCGCGTACGTGAACAACGTCGGCGGCCATGCGAAGTGGGCGATGATCCAGGGCAATACGCAGCCCGACCGATGGGGCCTGAAGGGCAAGGAAGACCTCGGTGACGGCCTGTCGGCGATCTTCCAGCTCGAAAACGGCTTCTATACGAACAACGGCCAGTTCGCGACCGCGAACACGATCTGGAACCGCGCGGCCTTCGTCGGCCTCGGCTCGGAGCGCTACGGCACGCTGACGCTCGGCCGCCAGACGCCGCTGTCGTTCGACTATCTCGATCCGCTCAGCACGGCCTACCTCGCGATGAGCTGGTACGCGTTCCACCCCGGCAACATCGACGGGCTCGCCGCGACCGGCAACGTGCCGTACAACAACTCGGTCAAGTACCGCTCACCGACCTTCGCGGGCTTCTCGGCCGCGGCGACGATGGCGCTCGGCAACACGACGAACTTCTCGACCGGCAAGTCGGTCGGCGTCGCGCTGAACTATGCGAACGGGCCATTCAAGGCGTCGGCCGTGTACTCGAACGAGCACGACCGCGCGATCCTGATCAGCACGACCGGCATCACGTCGTTCCAGGGGCAGAACACCGCGAACGGCTACACCGCGAGCAAGGTCGAGAACATCGGCGCGGGCGCGTCCTACCAGTTCGGCGACTTCCTCGTGCACGGCCTGTACACGCGCACGAAGATGCAGTCGAACGGCTTTTCGGACACGTTCCAGAGCTACGACGCGGGGGTGAACTACCGCAGCAGCGCGTTCAACACGATCGCGGGCGGCGCGGCGACTACGACGCTGGCCGGCCGCCGCTGGACGCAGGTCGAGCTCGGCGACATCTATGCGCTGTCGAAGCGCACGCAGCTTTACGCGAACGTGTTGTACGAGCACGGTTCGGGCGGTGCAAAGGCCGCGTTCTTCACGGCGGGTGTATCGAGCACGGCGAACCAGGTGATCGTGCTCACCGGGATCCACCACTCGTTCTGAACGATGTCGGGCGTGCGTCGCCTGAAACGACAAAAGCGGCCCGCAGGCCGCTTTTGTCATTCGCGTATTGCATTTGCACGACCGCCGGCCGCGCATCGGAACACTCAGAACATCGCGACCTTGTGGCGCGCGTGCGCGAAGGTCGGATCGCTTTCGAGCGGACGATAGTTCAGCCGCTGTGACAGGTCGACCGCCGCGCCGCACACGGCCTCGACGAGCCGCTCCTTCTCGCGGGCCTCGCCGATCTCCGAGCGCGGCACGGTCGCGGTGATCGCCGCGACGATCGAGCCCGAATGATCGCGTACGGGCGCGGTCACGGCCGAGATGCCGCTCTCGAACGCCGCCTCGCTCACCGCGTAGCCTAGCCGCGCGTAATGGCGCACGCGCTCGTAAAGTTCGTCGACGGTGCCCGGCGTGCGCTCGGTGAACTGCTCGAGCCGCTTTTCCGGATACAGCTGGCGCAGTGCGTCGCGCGTCAGGTCGCCCATCAGCACGTGGCCATGCACGGTCGCATGCGCGGGCAGGCGCGTGCCGACGTGCACCTTCACCGAACCGAACATCGACGTGTTGCTCTGCGCCTTCGCGACGAACACGACGTCGCGCTGGTCGCGGATCAGCAGATGCGTCGACAGGCTGGTCGCGTCGCGCAGCCGTTCGAGCACGGGCGCGCCGAGATCGGTCAGTTCGAGCGAATTCAGGTATTCGAAGCCGAGCCGCAGCACGCCGACGCCGAGCCGGAAATAGCGGTCGCCGTTCACGCGCTCGAGGAAACCGAGCGCTTCGAGCGTCTGCAGCAGGCGGAACGTGGTCGTGCGCGGAATGCCGATGCGCTTCGACAACTCGGGCGCGCCGAGCACCGGCTCGCGCGCGGAGAATTCGGCGAGGATCCGCAGCCCGCGTTCGAGCCCCGGCACCAGATAGGACGACGCGCCGCCGGACGCTTCGTCGTCGCCGGTCGCCGCGGTTTCAGGTGCGTCGCTCATGGTTGTCTTGACCATGTGGACATGGACGGTAGGAAATCAGTCACGTAACAGGTCACGGATCGTCGTGGATATTCAGTCATGCTACCTCAGCGCGCACGGGGTTCACACCGCGTGCATCGCCGCACCGCAGCATGCGGATCGTGACGCCGTGGGGAGTCAATCACGGTCGAGAGGATAGCAGCGATGGACAGCGCGACGCCATGCCGGAATGGCCGGCAGCGCGGGAAGGCAGCCGCGTGCGCGGCGGCCGGCCAACGCATGGCGGCCGGCGCGGCAGGCAAGGCCGCGCGGCCTACAGGCGCGACAGGTGAACCCGGATGTTTGCGCGATCGTACGTGAAGCCGCCGGCCGCATCCGGCTCGAGCACGCGCGCCAGGTCGACCGCATACATCCATCCGCTGCCCAGGCGGCCCCCGTTGATCGCCCGGATCCGGCTGCCGCCGACGGCGATCGCCGCATGAAAGACCGTGCCGCCGCGCGAGAAGCCAACCGCGGTTCCCGCCGGAATGCTCGCGCGCCCGTCCCATTCACCGCCGGTCTCGAAGTTGAAACGGGTTCGCCAGTGCTGGCCGATCGTGTCGAGCAGCGCGCCGGGTGCGATCATCGCATCGCTGCGCAGCAGGTACCGGACATAAGCCGCGGCGTCGTAGCAGACGCCGCCGGAAACATACTCGTTGATGTCGGCCATGCCGAACATCAGCGCCTGGGCGTGCTTCTGCCGTTCGGCGAAACCGGACTGGGCGACATGCCCGCCGAGCTGGGAGAGTTGCATGGGTGGCTCCTGGTGAAGAAGCAGGACATCATCGTCCCGCCAACGCAATAACGTCATATGTTATTACGATATCGCGCCACTTCCGGGCACGGCCCCGTGCGTCACGGCATGCGCGCCGCCGACGCCGGCACGCGGCGGCCGCATCAGGATTCGGCGCGAGCCGCAGGCGCACGCGCAACGGCTGCAGCATATCGGGCGGCGGCGGCTCGCCGACGATCGCACCCGAGATCCGACAGCGCGTGCACGTCCGGCGCCAATCGCGCGCATCACGGCGCCCAGCGCCACGGCGACGATCGCCAGCGCGATCAGCACCTCGATCAGCGTGAATCCCCGTTCCGGCGCCCGCGCCGTGCGCGAGCCGCCGCGCGCATGGCGGTTGTAGTCGGTTCTGTCGTCGCACATGGCCTGCGTTCTTGTCGATGGGTCGGCGTCCGGCACTCCAATCGCAGCGCGAAGCCGCATCGCCGGCGCGACGGACCCTGTGCAGGGACGTTAAGCGCGGCGTATGGCACACACGTGTCGAATGGTACGAACTATTTGGCGCGGCGAGCTCGGGCGGACGGGCGCGCAAGCGCGCCGCACGCGCTGTCGCGCAGAGCGCGACAGGCGACGGAAAACTGAAAACGATCGGGAAAAGCCACCCGGCGGCGGGCGGCAAGCGATGAAGACGATCCTGGGGCGGCGGGATCGACGCGACGGCGTCAGGCCGTCACGGCGGCGTCATACGCGGCGCGGGCAAGCTGGCCGGCGGCGTAGGCCTCGGCTTCGCCGCGAAAGCCGTCCCGGCTGAACGCAACGACTTTCACGCCAACGCCGGTCGCCCGCTTCACCGTCAGCGCCCATTGCCATCCGCCGTCTTGTTCGAAGACGTGCAGCGAGGGTTCGAAGGAAGGGTCGAATACGGTCACGCGGTTTGCTCCTGCCCCCTTGCGCACCGCATCGGCAACGCTTGGGGCATGTCGAAAGGATCGCGCCGGGATGCGACGCGCTTTTGCCATTCGACAGTCTAGTCAAGGATTGTTGCGACGCACCATCAGAGGTTTCACTCATCTATCGGAACCGGGCGGTCGATCAAATTTCCTGAAACCCCATATGGCACGGGCCTCAGCGGCGTTTCAGCGCGCATGGTTCAGCAGTCGTGCGGCAACGTGCCGCACACGCGACCGCTTGCCTGTATCGATCGCCCATGAATCGCAAAAACGGGGCGCGCATTGCCCGGCGATCCAGTCACGTCGGTGATGGGCGGGGTTACCGGCCCGTACCCGCCGGCATCACGCGCCGAAACGTCAGGTTCACGCGCTCGCCCTGCACGCCCGGCGCCTTCGGCACGCGATGCTGCCATTCGGCCTGTGTGCGGCCTCGCATCACGAGCAGGCTACCGTGCCCGAGGCGATACGCATGCGTGACACCGGTCTTGCGATGCCGAAGGTCGAACACGCGCATCGCCCCGAGGCTCACCGATGCGATCACCGGCGCATCGCCCAGCTCGGGCTCGTTGTCCGCATGCCAGCCGAGGCTGTCCTGCCCGTTACGGTAGCGATTGAGCAGCACGCTGTTGAAACTCGCGCCGCACGTCGCCTCGACCGCGCGCTTCAGGTCGAGCACGGCCGGCGTCCACGGCGCCGGCACGTTGCGGATCCCCGAATACACGTAGACGGCGTCCGGCTCGCCCTGCCATGCGGTCAGCCGCGGCAACGGAATGCGCCCGCGCGGCGTGCGGATCGTGTCCTGCTGCCACGCGACCTCGTTGATCAACACGGCCAGCGCGCGATCGGCATCGGACGGCGCCAGCCAGTCCGGGTCCCAGTCCACATCGGGTGCGGGCGTGTCAGCGAAGAAATCGGGTGTCGACATGTCGGGAGAAACGGGCGAAGAACCGAGCGAACGGTGCATGCCTGCATACTAGCCAACGGCGTCGCACACTGCCATGCGCTGTCATTCGCGGATACAAGGTGGCCGCGCGCGCACTCGGCGTCGACGCAGGCCCGATCTCCGGCTTCGACGGCGCGAAAGTCGATGCCGCGTGCTTCGCGGGCACCGCGATCAAACGCAACTTCCTAGTGAATCTCGGCTATGGCGATCCGGCCGGCTTGTTCCCGCGCAGCCCGCGCTTCGATTTCGACGACATTGCCCGCATCGAGTGAAAGCCGCTAGCCAGGGCTGGTGCCGCTGGTGACGGGCCGGCGCCGGCCTTTTCCAAACGAGGAAACGTGCCCTACCCGCCGCGCGTCAGCCGGATCAGCGTGATCTCGGACGGCACGCCGAAACGATTCGGCGGCCCCCAGTATCCGGTGCCGCGGCTCGTATAGAGCCACAGATCGCCGAAGCGGCTCAGCCCGCCGATCACCGGCTGCTGCAGCCGCACGAACGGTGGCCATGGCAGAAACTGGCCGCCGTGCGTATGCCCCGACAACTGCACGGTAAAGCCGGCCCGGTTCGCCGCTTCCGCGCTGCGCGGCTGGTGCGCGAGCAGGATCTTCGTGCCGACGTCGCGCGGCGCCCCCGCCAGCGCCTGCACGGGGTCGCTGCGATGAGCGGGATCGAACCCGCCCGCCGTGAAATCGGTGACGCCCGCGAGCACTGCGTGCGCACCGTCATGTTCAATCAGCACGTGCTCGTTGAGCAGCACCGTGATCCCGATGCGGCGGAACTCGTCGATCCACGCATGCGCGCCCGCGTAATACTCGTGGTTGCCCGTCACCAGGAAGCTGCCGTGCCGCGACTGCATGAGGCCGAGCGGCGCCGTGTGGTCGCGCAGGCGCTTGACCGAGCCGTCGACCACGTCGCCCGTCACGACGACGAGGTCGGCATCGAGCGCGTTGACCGCGCGCACGATCCGTTCGACGTAGGGCCGCTTGATCGTCGGCCCGACGTGAATATCGGACAGCTGCACGATCGTCAGCCCGTCGAGCCCGGCCGGCAGCCCTGCGACCGGGATCGACACGCGCTTGACCGCCGCCGTGCGGCGCGCACCGACGAACCCGATCACGGTGACGAACACCGCACCGGCCAGCACGCCGATCGCCGTGTCGGTCGCCGCGCCGGGCCACGCGCCGTCGTGCCCGAGATGCCGCCATCCGGACACGCCGAGCAGCACGAATTCGCGAAGGAACGTCAGCAGGAGCAGCGACGAGAAGAAGCCCATCACGAGCGAGCCGGCCCAGCCGGCCAGCGTCGCGGCCCAACCTTCGTCGAAGCGGCGCGAGAACATGCCGACCGGGATCAGCACGACGAAGCTCGCCAGCACGAGCGCCGCGATCGTGCGCGCGACCGGCGACGTGAATGCATCGGGAATGATCCGAATCCCGACGTAGAGATGGAACAGCATGCCGATTGCAATGAACCGGACAAAGAAACTTCGCATGGAACACTCACCTTCGTTGCGATACCGATACCGCTTCCGCGTTGCGTGTTGCACGAGGCCGTGAGGCTCCGTGCCGCGCGTCGCGCCATACGTACGATGGTACACAGATCGCGGCTGTGACGACCGGTCGCCGGCCGGGCTTCGACGCCGCCCGGCGCACCGCTCGACCGCGACTTCATCGGCCCGCCCGACGCGAGCGACGTTGACGCTTTCCCGAAGCCCGTCGTTACCGACATGCAGCGCACGCTGCGCTTGTCCATCCCGGTCAGCCACTTCGAGAACGGCGGCCGGATGATCGATGCGAACTTCCGCGTCTTGCCCGAAGGCACTGCGCGTCGTCGCTCTCGCGGGCGAGCAAACGAGCAGACCGCTCAGGCCGAACGCCTGCCGCAGATCTGCGTCACCGATCGCGACACGCTGCCGCGCTTCACACGCAATCCGGTCGACCCACTCGTCAACATCGCCCCCCGATCCGCCGAATCGGCCACATTCCCCAGCGTTCGAACGGCAATCGGCCGTTTCCGCCCCGATTCCGCGCTGTCGACAGGACAAATCGGCCGCGCTTCGTTCGTCTGACGATCCTTTACAGTCCGTTAGCAACCCTACGCGAGCTTGCGCTGGCAGAATCGCGACGGTCCGACCATCATTGCAGAAACGCGGTGCCGAACGGGCGGACACGCCCCCCGACCGGTAATACCCCCCACGGTGCACGGGGCGGGTGGCTGGCGGTCCGCATCGCGCTGATTTATTATCGGCTCCGTATCCCGGAATCGTCGTCGCGGCGGCGATTCGCATTGCGCCGCGCCCGGCATCCACCCCCAACGTCGAGCTCGTCACACCATGAGAAAAACAACGCCGCGCGCGCCCTTGCGCGTCGCCGCCGTCCTGGCGCCAGCCCTGCCGCTCGCGGGCTGCGCATCGCGCGGCGCACCGTCGTACGTCCTGTTCGGCGCGTATTTCCCGCTTTGGCTCGTCAGCGCGATCGTCGGCGTCATCGGCGCGATCGTCGCGCACCGCGTATTCGTCGCGACCGGCTGGGCCGCGACGGTGCCCTACCAGCTGGCCGTCTGCACCGCGATCGGGCTCGTGGTCGCGGTGATCGTGTGGCTCACCGGCACGGGGCCGTTCGCATGAAGGCCGCCGGTATTGCTCGCCCCTCCGTCAAAGGCCGCGTGATCGCCCTGGCGATCGTCGCGCTCGGCATCGCGGCACTCGTGTACGCGTACTACCGCACGACGGCCTACCCGTCCACCGACGACGCATCGATCGACGCGGACGTCGTGCACGTTGCGTCGCCGGTCGGCGGCCGCATCGTGCAACTCGCGGTACATGAAAACCAGCGCGTCGCGAAAGGCGACCTGCTGTACGTCATCGATCCCGTGCCGTACCGGCTGACGGTTGCGCAGGCGCAGGCCGACCTCGAACTCGCGCGCGCATCGCTCGACACGCGCCGCCGTTCGCTGATCGGCGAGCGCTCGAACGCGGCCGTGGCCACCGAGCAGGTCAAGCGCGCGACCCAGAACAACGACCTTGCCACGCGCGACGTGAACCGGCTCGCGCCGCTCGCCGCCCAGGGCTACGTCAGCGCGCAGCAGTTCGACCAGGCGAAGGTCCGCCAGCGCGACGCGGCCGTGTCGCTCGCGCAGGCGCAGGAACAGCAGCGCGCGTCGTCACAGACGATCGGCGACGACGCCGACGCGATCGCGACGCTGCATGCGCGCGAGGCCGCGCTCGCCCGCGCGCAGCATGCGCTCGAAGACACCGTCGTGCGCGCGCCGCACGATGGGCTCGTCACGGGCCTGAGCGTGCTCGCCGGCGAAACCCTTGCGCCGAACCAGTCGATCTTCACGCTGATCGACGCGAGCGAATGGTTCGCCGTCGGCAACTTCCGCGAGACGTCGCTGAGCCGCATCGAGGTCGGCGACTGCGCAACCGTCTATTCGATGATCGACCGCAGCCGCCCGCTGACCGGCAAGGTCGTCGGCGTCGGCGCAGGCATTGCCGACAGCGCCCGCATCAACCTGCCGCGCACGCTGCCGATCGTGCAGAACTCGGTGAACTGGGTGCACGTCGCGCAGCGCTTCCCCGTGCGCGTGAAGCTCGACGAACCCGACGGCAAGCTCGTGCGCGTCGGCGCCAGCGCGATCGTCGAGGTCCGGCATGGCACTGCCTGCCGCTGAGGTTCGGTCGCCGGGCCCGCGCGAAGTCCTGCGACTGCTCGCGCCGTTTCCCGGGCGTACGTCGATTGCCGTGCGGGTTGCGCTGATCTGCGCGCTGACCGCGCTCGTGACGGCCGCCTACGGCACGCCCGAAGCCGCGCTGTCTGCGTACGTCGTGTTCTTCATGATCCGGGCCGACCGCGTGACGAGCGTCGTGCTCGCGGCCGCGCTGCTGGTGATCGTCACGATCGTGATCGGGCTCGTGCTCGGCATCGCGATCTTCAGCATCGACTATTCGATCCTGCGGGTCGCGTGCATGGCCGTGCTGTCGGTCGGCCTCCTCTATCTGACGTCGGCCAGCAAGCTGCGCCCGGTTGGCGCGATCCTCGCGATGATCGTCGGCTTCGGGCTCGACCAGCTCGGCCTTGCGCCGTTCGGTGAAGCTGCAACGCGCGCGCTGCTGTACATCTGGCTGACGATCGCGATCCCGGTGGGAGTCGCGATCGTCGTCAACCTGCTGATCGCGCCGTCGCCGCGCAAGCTCGCGCACGCGCAACTCGCGAAGCGCTTGCGGCTCGCCGCGCAGCGGCTGCGCGGTGACGATGCCGCGCGCGACGCATTCAATGCCAGCCTGCACGAAGGCGACAAGCAGCTGCTCACGTGGCTCAAGCTGTCGAAACTCGAAGGCTCGTCGTCCGCCGCCGACTTCGCGGCGTTGCGGCAGGCCGTGACATCGAGCACCGCGCTGCTCGTCGGCGTCGCGCTGGCCGATCGCGAACCGGATGCACGGCTGCCCGACGCATACGCCACCCCGATCGCCGCGACGCTCGACGAGATGGCCGACATCCTCGACCAGGGCGGCTACCCGGTCGACGTGACGCTCGCGCTGCCGCCGACCGACACGCTGCCGCCGCTCGCACGTGTTGCTGCGACGGATCTCCATGCGGCGATCACGCATTTCGCGGAACCGGCCGCAACGACCGATGTCGCTTCGACGGCTTCGACGGCTTCGGCAACTGCCCCCGACGCCCCCGCAGCCGCCCCGCGCAGCGGCTTCTTCCTGCCCGACGCGCGCACCAATCCCGACCACATCCGCTACGCGCTGAAGACGACCGCCGCGGCGATCTTCTGCTACCTGCTGTATTCACAGCTCGACTGGTCGGGCATCCATACCTGCGTCGTCACCTGCTACATCGTGTCGCTCGGTTCGACGGCCGAAACGGTCGAGAAGCTCACGCTGCGGATCTTCGGCTGCATCGTCGGCGCGCTGCTCGGCACGGCGGCACTCGTCTTCGTCGTGCCGTCGCTATCGTCGGTCGGCCACCTGATGGCGCTGGTGTTCGCCGGCGGGTGGCTCGCCGCGTGGGTCGCGTTCGGCTCGCCGCGCATCGCGTATGCCGGCTTCCAGATCGCGTTCGCGTTTTTCCTGTGCGTGATCCAGGGCGCCGGCCCCGGCTTCGACCTGACGATCGCGCGCGATCGCACGATCGGCATCCTGCTCGGCAACGTCGTCGTGTATCTCGTGTTCACGCGCATCTGGCCTGTCAGCATCGGCAAGCAGATCGACGCCGGGCTCACCGCGCTGATCGAACAGTGGCGGCGCCTCGTGCAGGTCGCGCAGCCGGCCGAGCGGCGCGCGCTCGCGGCCGAGGCGTTCGCCCGCCACGGCGCGATCACGCAGGAGCTCGGGCTGGTCCACTACGAACCGTCGTGGGTACGGCCGGCCGCGTCGTGGCTCGCCATGCGACGCCGCGCGCTCGCGGAGCTCGGTGCGCTCGAAGGGCCGCTGTTCCTGCTCGCCGAACGCAAGCCCGGCGACGCGGCGATCGGCGCGCAGCTCGCCCGCGTGACCGAACCGCGCGACGACGCCGCCGCGCCCGATCAAGAACCCTCCACGCCGCCGGCCATGCCTCCGCGCGCAGCCCCCACCGACCCCGCACGCGACGCGCTGCTGAACCTGATCGACGCGCGGCTCGCGCACATCGCCGATGCCGCCCGTCAAGCCACACCGAAGGAGTCTGCCCCCCATGCGCCTACCTGAACCGCCGGCCGCCTCGATCGCCGCCGCCGCCCTCGCGACCGCCGTCGCGCTGGCCGGCTGCGCGACGTCGTCGATCGATCTGGCGCCGGAGGCGTCCGACCGCCCGTGGCAGCCGCAAAC
The DNA here is from genome assembly GCF_002223155.1 of Burkholderia sp. AU31652. Classification (NCBI taxonomy): domain Bacteria; kingdom Pseudomonadati; phylum Pseudomonadota; class Betaproteobacteria; order Burkholderiales; family Burkholderiaceae; genus Burkholderia; species Burkholderia sp. AU31652. Next base: position 2,121,008 of record NZ_NKFG01000005.1, read on the forward strand.
GTCCGCCGCAGGCGACATCGTGCCGGGCCCGCCGCGCACGTCCGCGCCAGGTTCGCACGACTACACGCTGCCCGCGTCGCCGGCGCTCGCGTCGGTCTCGCCGCCGGCCGCGCTCGATGCCGCGCACGCGTACACGCTGCCCGAGCTGATCGATCTCGCCGAATCGGCGAACCCGTTGACCCGTATCGCATGGAACGACGCGCGCAACGCCGCGCTCGCGGTCGGCCTGGCCAAGACCGCCTACCTGCCGAAGCTGTCCGCGACGGCCATGGGCGGGTACCAGGCAAACCACGGGTCGACGTCGTCGTTCCTCGGCGACTCGTCGAGCAACTCCACCGTGCACGGCACCATCTCGGCGCTGTCGCTGCAATGGCTGCTGTTCGATTTCGGCGGCCGCGCGGCACGCGTCGAAGCGGCCGAACAGGCGTCGATCGCGTCGAACGTCGCGTTCACGGCCGTTCACCAGCAGGTGATCCACGACGTGACCGTCGCGTACTACCGCTACGAAGCCGCACGCTCGCGCGCGCTCAGCGCCCAGCAGGGCCTCGCGAACGCGGACGCGATCCTCGCGGCCTCCCGCGCGCGGCTCAAGCACGGCGTCGGCACGGTCGTCGAACTCGCACAGGCGACGCAGAACCGCGCACAGGCCAACCTCGCGCTCGTGCAGGCCAACGGCACGGAGAGCGACGGCTACCTCGCCCTCGTCTCCGCGCTCGGCATCTCGCCGCTGTCGAAGCCAACCGTCGCCGCGCTGCCGAAGCGGCCGCTGCCGCCCTCGCTCGGCTCGTCGGTCGACGCGATCGTGTCGGATGCGATCGCGCGCCGCCCCGACCTGCAGGGCGCGTTCGCGCTCGAAAAGGCCAATCGCGCGAAGATCAAGGCCGCGGAAGCCGCGTTCATGCCGAAGATCTTCCTGTCCGCGTCGACGTCGTACGCGAGCGGCGGCACGTCCATCTCCGCGCTGCCCGCGATCGGCGACCAGGCGCCGACCGTCAACCTGAACGGCAGCCGCTACGGCGGCGGCGTGTTCCTCGGCGTGACGATTCCGCTGTACGACGGCGGGCTGCGCTCGGCGGTGCTGATGCAGGCGCGCAACGACGCGGAAAGCGCCTCCGCGCGCCTCACGCGGACCAAGGAGGAAGCGGTCCGCCAGGTGGTCGCCGCGCAGAACGCAGTACAGACGAGCCTGGCGTCGCACGACGCCGCGAAGGCGCTCGTCGACGCCGCGCAGACGAGTTACGACGCGGCGCTGACCGCGTACCGGAACGGCGTCGGTTCGGTCACCGATGCGACGATCGCGCAAAGCCAGTTGCTCGCCGCCCGCAACGCGGAGGTCGACAGCTATGCCGGTGCACTGTCGGCCGCTGCCGCGCTCGCACTTGCGACGGGAACGATCGGCTCGGCGCAGTAGCGCAGCCGCCGCGAGGCGGTTGACGCCTGCGCTCGCCGCCCACTAGAATGCCGCCCATTCTTCCTTCAGGAACCATCGTGGACAGTTGCAGCACTCCGTTGCGTGCGCCGCTTGCCGCCTGAACGCCTGTCCGACGCAGTTCTCCTGCCCGGCTCGCGTTCCGCGAGCCGCACGCCTCCCGTTTCACACTGAATGACGCATTCGCGCGGTACAGTACCGCGCGATGACGGCTATCTTCGTGCCGCCTTCGGCCTTGCGCCGCAGCGACGCGAAACGGCACGCGCTTCTTGCACGGCAGGACAACCATGACTTTCGATTTCGCACTTCGTCTTTTCACCGCGTTCGCCTGCGGCGTCGCCATCGGCCTCGAACGCCAGATGCGCCAGCGCACGGCCGGCCTGCGCACGATCACGCTCGTCGCAAGCGGCGCGTGCCTGTTCGTCACGCTCGGCGTGCTGACCGGCAACGGCGTCGCGGGCGTCACGCAGATCGCCGCCTACGTCGTGTCGGGCGTCGGCTTCCTCGGCGGCGGCGTGATCATGCGCGACAAGGGCTCGATCCAGGGCATCAACACCGCCGCGACGCTGTGGTGCTCGGCCGCCGTCGGCGTGCTGTCCGGCTCCGGTCATTACGTGCCGGCGCTCGCCGGCACCGGCGTCGTGCTGGTCACCAATACGCTGTTGCGCAGCGTCAGCCAGGCGATCAACGCGACGCCGGTATCGAACGCCGATCTCGTGCGCGAATACCAGATCACCGTGATCTGCCTGGCCTCCGACGAAGTGCACATCCGCACGCTGCTGTCGAACTCGATGTATGCGAAGCCGCTGTCGTTCCAGAGCCTCACGAGCGAGGACGTGCCCGACCAGCCGGACCGGCTGAAGGTGACTGCGACACTGAAGCTGCATCCGAAGGATCAGCAGAAGCTCGAGCAGATCGCGAGCCGGATGAGCATGGAGAAGAGCATTTCCAGCGTGAGCTGGACCGCGAAGGAAGCGGAGCCGATGATGGAATGAGCGGCCCGGCGGCAGCTGCATATTGCGCTGCCGCCTTCACGCCCTGTCAGGGCGTCTCGATCAGCCCGGCCGAGATGGCCTTGACGACCGCCTGGACCTTGTTCGTCGCGCCCAGCTTCTCGAGGATGTTGTTGACGTGGAAGTTGACCGTCCGCTCCGAGATGCTGAGGATCTGGCCGATTTCGCACGCGGTCTTGCCCTCGGCCGTCCAGCACAGCACCTCGCGCTCGCGCGCGGTCAGCGTGACGGCCGCCGCAGGCGCCAGCTTCGGCACCATGAAGCGGCTCATCAGCGAATGCGACAGGTTCGCGAGCCAGTTGGTCTGCAACGTCAGCATGTTGATCTCGGCCGGCGTCAGCCGGTCGGCATGGCGGGCGATGCTCAGCAGGCCGAACGCACCGCGGGGAGCCCAGCTCGACTGCGCGACACCCACCGACAACCCGAAATCACGTGCGTCCTGCCACAGCGGACATGGTTCGATCCGGTCGACATCCGGCCAGACGATCATGTTGGTGCTGAGCGCGCCGTCGCGAACCGTCGAGTCGATCTCGATGTAGTTCTGCGCCTGGTAGTGCGCCATCCAGCCGTCCGGATAGGTATCGAAGATCGCGACCGCGGGCTTCGAAACGGGCAGCGGGACGCGAATGCCGTAACAGCAGTATTCGAACCCCAGCCGCTTGGAATAGGCGGCGATCCGCTGGAAGAGCTGCTGCTCGTCTTCCGCGGCGCTGAATTGTTGATAGGCATCCTGCCAGCGCAGTTCCATTCATTCTCCGACAACGTCACGCTGTCATACTTGTCAGGTTCCAGACCCGTTCGAGGCTGATACATTCCGCGCATGACTTCACCTTTGCTGCACTCGGTCCCCGGCCCGTCCCCGGACGGCTACGTACGCCTGTCAGAAAGCGCACTGGCCGTGCTTGCGCTCGACCATGTCGCAAGCGGCCTCGACGCATCGCTGCTCGAGGAATTGCGCGACAGCGCCATCGACGCGCGCCTCGCCGGCTACACCGAATGGCACCGCCCGGCCAGCGCCGGTGTCGCATACGTAACGATCGGCTGGGACTGGTACCTCGAACGCGCGACGGGCGCGTTCGTGATCGCGGGCGGCGACGTCCGCAGCAACGTGATGGTCACCGACGCCACGGGCGCCGACATCGGCATGGTCCGCACGGCCGCCGCGCTCGCCGCACGGCTCGCGTGCATCGACTGGCCCGCCGCGGTCGCGTCGGCCCTGCTCGGGCACAACGACGCCTATCATGCCGGTCCGACGCTCCAGTGACAACTGGCTGCGCCTCTATTCCTCTGACAATTTCCGCCATGCTGGCGCTCTTTATAAGCAAAAGCGCCACGGTTTTCAATCCCGTTGATCAAGAAACCGTTACCACGTCCTAAACAGCGTCTTTCCGACGCGATCCTGTAAGAGTTACCAGTTACAGCCCCCTCGTGCTGCGCGATGTAATGCATGCATACAAAAGCACAGATCCGAGGACACCATGCGGACCTTCGTTCACGAGGAAGGGCGGTTGCCACACGAACTTGCGGCGGATCTCGGGCGCTACCGGCGCCGTGTGTTCGTCGAGCAGCTCGGCTGGGCACTCCCGTCGGCGAACGAAAGCTTCGAGCGCGACCAGTTCGATCGCGACGATACCGTGTACGTGTTCGCGCGGAACGCCGGCGGCGACATGTGCGGATGTGCGCGCCTGCTGCCGACGACGCGCCCGTATCTGCTGAAGTCGCTGTTCGCCGACCTGATCGCCGAAGACATGCCGCTGCCGCAATCGGCCGCCGTCTGGGAGTTGTCCCGGTTTGCGGCAACCGACGACGAAGGCGGGCCGGGCAATGCCGAATGGGCCGTGCGCCCGATGCTCGCAGCCGTCGTCGAATGCGCGGCGCAGCTTGGCGCGCGGCAGTTGATCGGCGTGACGTTCGCGAGCATGGAACGGCTGTTCCGCCGGATCGGCATACACGCGCACCGCGCAGGCCCGCCGAAGCAGGTTGACGGACGTCTGGTGGTCGCGTGTTGGATCGACATCGATCCGCAAACGTTTGCCGCACTAGGAATCGAGCCGGGGCAAGCCGCCCGGCAAGCCATCGCCGCCTGAACCGGAACGCGCGTTTCTGTCCGGGCGGTATCGTAACGAAGGAGAATCAACGTGGACCAGTCTCAGGTCTTTCGCGCGATGATGCCCGGGTTGACGAGCGCCAACGGCGCCCGCATCGCGGTCGCCTACCCGTCGTTTCCCCGGCCGCTGCCGCTCGTGCGGCTCGACCGCCGCGGGCTCGTGTTCCGTGCTGCCGGCGCCGCGCCGCTCGTCTGCGGGTTGCCGCGCGCGGCGACGCTGCTGGTCGCGGACGAGCCGCTCTGCTCGCTGCGCCTCGTGATCCGCGACATCGCGCCGGCCGGCGAAGGCCGGCATGACCTGACGATGCAGCCATCCGGCGCCGCCGGCGACGAATTGCTGTGGCACGCGTTGCGTGATCGCGAGCCCTACCGCCAGATTCAGCAGCCGCTTGCGCCCGTCGACGCGTCCATCGCCACTGACGGCGACCCGCACGCGTCGGCCGGCGAAGCCGCGCCGCGCCCGTCGCGCAGCGCGGCCTTCCGGCTGCCGTGCCACAGCGACGCGCTGTTCTTTGCCGACTGGCTCGAATATCACTTCGACGAACTCCGTGCGCTGTCGCAACAGCATGGGCCGCAACTGCAGCTCAACCAGCTCGAGCGGCAGGTGGCCGACGACGAGGTCGGCGTGCGCTTCGTCTACGACATCGATGGCCATGCGACGCGGCATGCGCTGACCGACTGCGCGCGCGAGGCCTGCGCATGGATTGAGACGGAGATGCGCGACAAGTACGCGTTACCGGTCGCGCAGGAGCGTTTCAGCGCGTTTGCGGCGCACGCCCGGGCAGGCGGCATGTAAGTGCGGTGCAACAAGAAGTTGTATCGATACAACTAGGGCTTGCCATGCCTCGGGTTTTCCCTTAAATTTACGTCTGTCTCCTCCATGTCTCCAAACATGGATTCAGCCCGCTCAATGTAGCGGGCTTTTTCTTGCCTGCGCGAATTACGGGGACAGATCTCCTTCCGCCCCACCTAACCTGCCGGGCGCACACCAGACGGCCACGGCCAGTAGTGGTGCACCGCAAATATCAGCGCCACCACCCCGATCACGACCAGCAGCAGGTAGAACCAGCCCCTTTTGGTCGTTGGCAGATCCACCAGCGCACTCACGTCGCCCGTCAGGGCCGCCAGCGCGACCATGCCGAGTCCGACCAGCACCATCGTTCCCTTGGCCACCCATCCAAAGGCAACCTCCAACGCGCCCGCCCATCGCGACTGGCGATAAGGGCCGGTAACCGGCCGACGGAGATCGGGCTTACTCATTTACGCGCACTCGCCCGGGATCGGCACGTCGGCTCATCGATCGACAGACTGACCCGAAAACAGGACGTCGAAGGTTGTCCTGACAAGCACCGGCTGCAAAGGGGTGCGCGCATTTGATCGGAAGCGTCATGTTTTTTCTTTCACGAGACGAGGTTCGGCGGTTCGATTCGTTTGGCCGCAAGGAGCTCATATCGTTCGATACGATGGGCCTGCGCCGAAGCGCGCTCCGTTCGTCACACGCAATCCGGATGGGCCGGCTTATCATTGACCGGCCCGCCACTCGCCCCCGAGGCCATCTTGCACGCCCATCTGCGCATTGCCCGCCCGGTCAGCAACCTCGCCCGCACCGAGCGCATGTATCGCGACGCCCTCGAGTTGTCCGTTCTCGCGCGCTTTGAAGATCACGACGGGTTTTCCGGCGTGATGCTCGGGCGCGACTGCCTCGACTATCACTTCGAATTCACGCATTGCCCCGACCATCCGATCGCGCCGTCACCGACGCCCGAAGACCTGATCGTGTTCTACCTGCCCGATCGGCCGGAATGGGAGGCGGCATGCGCGCGCGCGACGGAACATGGCTTCATGCCGGTGACGTCGTTCAATCCGTACTGGGAAATATCCGGCCAGACCTTCGAGGATGCCGACGGCTACCGGATCGTGCTGCAGAACGGCACATGGCGCTGACAGGCGAACACGCGTGAACCGTTACGCGCCGGCCAGGCCGGCGGCGCGAGCGGCATACACGACGTGCCGACGCAGCGCGTGCCCGTCCGGCAACGCAGGATGGTCGAAATCACGCGCGGGCCGATGCTGCATGCCGAGCCGCTGCATCACGTGCCGTGATCGCAGGTTGGTGTTGGCCGTCCACGCGAAGATCTCGCCGAGCCCGATCCGGTCGAACCCGTCGGCCAATGCGGCGGCGGCCGCTTCGACAACGTAGCCATGCCCCCAGGCGTGACGCGCCTGCCGCCACATGATCTCGACGCACGGCGCCATCGGATGCGTTGCACGCGCTTCGTGCGACAGGCCGCACACCCCGATCAGCATCGCGTCGGCACGGCGCTCGATGGCCCACGGGCCGAAACCGTATGCCTCGAAATGCGCGTCGAATCGCGCGATGACGTCGCTCGCCTCGTCAACGGACATCGGGCCGCGCGCGAGCCATGCGGTCACGTCTGGATCCTCATGCATCGCCGACAGCGCGCCCGCATCCGTCGGCCGCCAGCGACGCAGCGTCAAGCGCTCGGTTTCGATCTTCGACGGTGTTGACATGGGAGATGGATCGTTCAGGTGGCATAACGCGAGCGCCGTCACAAACCTGAAAGCGGAACGGATGGAGGGAAATGAAAATCGTCGCCTTTGCCGGCGACGATCCAGGGAACAGATGACGAGAAACGGGCGCCGGTGCGCCCGCGGCGGTTACTCGTTTTCTTCGAAGTAGTGCCCAAACTTCGTCTGCTTCGTACGGATATAACGCTCGTTTTCCTCGCGCACGGGCACCGCAAGCGCCACGCGTTCGCAAACCGGAATACCGTGCTTCGCGAGCGTATCGAACTTCGCCGGGTTGTTGCTCATGAGCCGCACCGACGTCACGCCGAGGATCCGGAGAATCGCGGCGGCCGAGTCGTATTCGCGGGCGTCGTCAGGCAGGCCGAGGTCGAGGTTCGCCTCGACGGTGTCGCGCCCCTGCTCCTGCAGCGCGTAAGCGCGGATCTTGTTGCTCAGGCCGATCCCGCGCCCTTCGTGGCCGCGCAGATACAGCAGCACGCCGCGGTCTTCCGCCGCGATGTAACGCAATGCGAGATCGAGCTGCTCGCCGCAGTCGCAGCGGTACGAGCCGAATACATCGCCGGTCAGGCACTCGGAATGAAGGCGCGTCAGTACGGACTGCTCGCCGGCGACGTCGCCCATCACGAGCGCGAGATGTTCGGCATCGCTGCCCGATACGCGGAAAGCGTACGACGTGAACGTACCGTAACGCGTGGGCAGCGACGCGGTAGCGACGAGCGTCACGCACTCGTCGGCCTGGCCATTGCCCGGCGTGGGCGATTGGGGACGCGAAGACATCATGAATTCAATCGAAACGTTCAGGAATGTAGGAGTTGTGTGGATAGTGCGTGACCGGAGTTTACCGCTAATCTGGAATCGTCACGCGACTGCCGCCACCTGCGCGGCTATACTGGGCTCATCGGGTGACAAGCATCACACCCTGCCTGCCCAGCATCGACCTGCACACGGAGAAAGCGAATGAGTACGACTGTCGCGCAACTTCTCAAGGCCAAGCCGGATTCGGGCCGCACCATCTACACCGTCACGAAGAGCGACCTCGTCTACGACGCCATCAAGCTGATGGCCGAAAAAGGCATCGGCGCGCTACTGGTCGTGGACGGCGACGACATCGCGGGCATCGTCACCGAGCGCGACTACGCGCGCAAGGTGGTCCTGCAGGATCGCTCGTCGAAAGCCACCCGCGTCGAGGAAATCATGACGGCGAAGGTGCGCTACGTCGAACCGTCGCAATCCACCGACGAGTGCATGGCGCTGATGACCGAGCACCGGATGCGCCACCTGCCCGTCCTCGACGGCGGCAAGCTGGTCGGCCTCATCTCGATCGGCGACCTCGTCAAGAGCGTGATTGCCGATCAGCAGTTCACGATCAGCCAGCTCGAACACTATATCCACGGCACGCCCGCGGTCACGTCCGCCTGACCCGCCCAGCAAAAAAGGCCCAAACGCGCGAGCGTCTGGGCGGAAAGCCGCCGGAATGCGGCGACGGAGGTTCTGCTCCTGCGGGCGAATGACGCGCACAACGGGTGCGCGTCTCGTCGATTAAGCGGTGCGCTCGGGCAGACCCGGGGACGTTCAGTTGCCGAAATAGACCGAGTTCACGGGATTCGGTGCTTCGCGCGTCATGCGACGGCCGGCTTGGGCCGCACCCGTCGCCACGGCACCGTAGCCGCTCGTATCGGCTTGCGCGAGCATCGGCTGGTTCGGTTGAATGCGTTGTTCCGCGGCCTGGATGTTGTCCGGATACTGCGAATCGCTCGCCAGCGGCTTGTAGCCGTTCTGTTCGAGTTGCACAAGCTCGGCCTTGACCTGGTCGCGCGTCAGCCCCTGCTCGGACTGTGCAAACGATGCGATCGGGGCGGCAAGGACGGATGCGGCGATAGCTGCGTAGATGACCGACTTCATGATTTACCTCCGGTATATGTTCTCTTTTGGCGTCGCCTCGGCAGGGACTGTCTGAAGCGATTGAATGCAGTGTAGTTCTCGCCAACCCAAGGGGAAACCCTTAGTTTGAACATACAGCGTTGCGATTTTGACAAAAATCGCGGGCACATCACGGACGATATCGCAGCAACTTGCTTCACTCACACAACAATCGCTGACAAAATGCCGACAGCCGAATCACATATCCCGAAGGTTGTGTTGTAGAATCGTAAGGTTATATTCGTCAGTCGATCTTCCATCCACCATGTACGCGCTCACGCCCCTTTCGGTTTCGCCGTCCGGCCCGGCCGGCGTGCGCGCGCGCGCCGGTTATCCGGCGCATCCCCTCGCTCGACGCACGGCCCAGGCGCCGCTCGCCCCTGCCCGGCGCCTGATCTGACGGCTCGGTCTCCTCCCGGAGCCAGGTCAGACAGGCTCCGGGCGATCCCCATAGGCACGCCACGCCTGCCCTTGCCGATCATTTGGAGAACTGCCATGAAACAACGCCTTTACCAGTTGACCGAACTCGACGTTGCTCGCCTCGAGAAGCACGCCGAACACAACCCGCGCTTTCAGACGATGCTCGATACGCTTCTTGAGCGCGCCGACATCGTCCAGCCCGACGCCATCAAGGCGAACGTCGTCACGATGAACTCGCAGATCACGCTGCTCGACGAGGCGACCCAGGAACAGGCCACCTGGACGATTGTTTATCCGGACGCCGCCAATCTCGAGCTCGGCCGCCTGAACGTCTTCTCACCCGTCGGCATGGCATTGCTGGGCACCCAGCGCGGCCAGATGGTCAAGGTGACGCAGCCGAGCGGCGCCGAAAAGCAGATGAAGGTCGCCGCGATCGTGTTCCAGCCGGAAGCCAACGGCGAATACACGCGCTGAGCCGCTGCCGCAGGTACCGCGCCGCAGCGGCACACAGCGAAAAAGCGAGGCACTGGCCTCGCTTTTTTGCATCCGGACGACGCGAATCGCCGACATCACATTCCGCAGACGAAAAAAAAGGCGCCCGAAGGCGCCTTTTTCGATGCTGCGTAGCGGGTTACCCCGCCGTCACGCTTAGAAGCGGTGACGCAGACCAACCGTTGCTGCGGTTTGGTTGATCGACGAGCTCGGCAGGTTGTCGCTGAAGTTGCTGCCGTTGTAGATCGACGCGCCGATGCCGTTCTTCGCTGCACGCTGGTACACAGCTTGTGCGTAGACGTCCGTGCGCTTCGACAGAGCGTAGTCAGCTTGCAGGCCGAACTGGTTCCAGTGCGTGCTGCCGTTGTTGATCTTCGCGTTCGTGTACGTGTAAGCAGCGCCCAGGCCGAGAGCCGGCGTCAGGTTGTACTTTGCGTTGACTTCGTAGTTGTCGGTGCGCAGCGTGCCCAGACCGACTGCGTTGTTGTCGAGGCGAGCTTGCGTCCATGCAGCGCCGACTTGTGCCGGGCCGAATGCGTAGCCAGCAGCAGCACCGTACGTGCGGACGCGGCCTTGGCTAGCGATGCCACCGATTGCCGACGACGTTGCGCCGTTTGCGTTCGTACCGTCACCCAGGTTCGCTTGCGAGTATGCACCCGCCAGCTTCAGGCCTTGGAACTGGTATGCAACGCCTGCGCTGTACGCACGGTTGTTACCGAAGTTCGTGTTGTTCGAGAACGAGTACGTGCCGCCGAATTGCAGGCCAGCGTAGTTCGCGCTCGTGAACTTGATCGTGTTGTTCTGAGCGACATCACCGTTCGTGCTCAGACGGTCGAGGTTCAGCGGGTGCGCGAAGTACGTGCCGCCCCACGAGCCCGTTGCCGTCAGCGGCGCCAGGTAGTCTTGCGTTGCGTCATACTGCTTACCCAGCGTGACCGTGCCGTACTGGCTCGACAGGCCGACGAAAGCTTGGCGGTTGAACATGCCGTTGCTGTTCGCGAACTTGCCGTTACCGATGTTGAAGCCGCTTTCCAACGTGAAGATTGCCTTCAGGCCGCCACCCAGGTCTTCCGAGCCACGCAGGCCGAAACGGCTCTGGTCAATGCCCGAACCCATCGCCCAACGCGACTTGCCAGCTTGGCCGAGTGCCGGCTGGACGTTGCTCGTGTAGGTGATGCCTGCGTCCAGCACGCCGTACAGCGTGACGCTGCTTTGTGCGTGAGCGACGGTAGCAAACGATGCTGCAGCTGCTGCAACGATCAGAGTCTTGTTCATTCGTGGAGCTCCCTTCTAAAAAGAGGCAGGTCTCGCGACCTTGTTCATAAACGGTCTGCAACCGCCCGGGAGCGCCATCGATCCTGCTGGCCGCGCCCGGATAGTTGCCCGTTTGGGAACCGTGAGTTTAGGGGTGTACCCTAGGGGAGCGATCCGCAAATAAAGAAATAAGCTTTTCCAGAACTAGAAATAATGAAAGTGGGGACGAGTTATAAGTATTTGTTTTGACGTTTGTTTTTGACTTCTTGACGGGGGCTTTTTGGAGCCTTTCATCGCACCATTCTTACATGTCATCGTCTTGACGGTTGCATAGAAACAACAAACGGATTCGGCGCGACACCCCGGAATCGGCAAATTTTACCCAACTTGATCTCGAATTTCTGGGCTCGGACACCTAAAACGCATCCGTCGGCCAGTAAACAGGGCTCGACAGTCGTTCAGCGGGTCACCCCCCCGGCAGCCATCCATATAGAAAGGCCAGCACCCACCTGCCGTGACACACGGTAACAGCGTTAACCGCTCGCGTAACCCGGCCGGCCGACTGGCAGGCTAATGTAAGGCAGCCTCGAATACAGAACAGGACACGCCATGAGTCGACGCTCGTTGTTACGCGCCATCGGATTGACCGCCGCCTTCGTCGGCACCGGCGGCTGGCTCCGCGCCGCCTCGGCCCAGCCCGCGCCGCCCGTGTACCGGCCGTCCGGCCCGAATCGCGTGCCCGGCGGCCCGCCCTATCCGGACCGCCCGGGCTTCGCACCGCCGGCCGCCCGGCACGACCGCCGTCCGCCGCCGCCACGGCCGCATGGCTATATATGGACCGACGGCTACTGGCGCTGGCAGCGTGGCCGCTATATATGGGTGCCGGGGCGCTGGGTCGCACGGCGCCCCGGGCGTCGGTGGGTGCCCGGCTACTGGCGACGCCAGGGACAGGTGTGGATCTACGTCGACGGTACGTGGCGATAGGCAGCCACCGGGCGCCTGACCAGTAGCAGGCTCGGGGCGGGCGGCGCGAGCGAACCCGTGCCGCTCCGCCCCGACATCAACATCATGATGCCCGGCAGGCGCCCCAACGAATCCTGCCCCCGGCCCGATGCCGGCGCGCTAACCGGGGGAATGCTTCCGGTCACGCAACCTCGCCCATCGACGTGCTCGCCGGTCTACGGCGCACCATCCCGCCTCGACCGGGCCCTGCCGCACCCTTCGTACGCGATGCGGGGAAAGGCCACCGTCTCGATCGCCCCGGACCTGCCCTTGTAAGCGGAGCACCGCCAGCGCATTGCCGCATTCGGGCCGAATGGAACACACCGCTGCATCAGCGCCCTCGCTCAACTCGACGAAATCATTCGGATAACGAACTCATGCAATGGCGATGCACCGGCAACCACGCTACGCCTCGTCGCATCGCACCCGAACGCAGCACAACGCCCAGCGACAAGGCGGCGCAAGCGCCCCGCTCAGCGCCCGCCGCCTTCCATTTCCCGCGCACGACGTCGCGCAACGCAGATCGCGCGATGATGTTCGTCGGCCCACCGGATCATCGCCTGCATCGGCGTCAGGAACGAACGCCCGAGGTCGGTCAGCGCATATTCGACACGCGGCGGCACTTCTGCGTACAGCGCGCGACTGACGAAGCCGTCCTGCTCGAGCCGCTTGAGCGTGCGCGACAGCATCTGGTTCGACACATCGCCGATCGTCCGGCCGAGTTCGTTGAAACGCATCGTCCCGCCGGACAACGCTTCGAGCACGAGCAGGCTCCACTGGTCGCCGATGCGGTCGAGCACATCGCGAATGGGGCATGGCTGATCGAGTTCGACGGATTCGTCGGCGGGCGAAAACGGCATGACTGGATTCTCTTTAACGGACAACGCATGGTCAGCGCGGTGTGACCTGTTCACACCGCGCTGACTTCTTGTGACGGGTTCGCGGCAACTGTACCATTCGATCGGCCCGACAGCCGCGCGGATTCGCCAGTTCAACGAAGCATGACGACGGCGCGCGGCCGTTACCGGCCCGTGTCGTCACGATACGGGCCGGTCGGAAAACCCCTCGCGGCGCCAAGGCGCGTGTATCCGCAACCCTGCACCGCCGCCCGCCGATCGCCGCGGCAGGCTCGACCCGCCGTCGCCCATCGCGCACCCACCCACGCTTCGTCAGACAAGGAACCCGCTACATGTCATCGCTCCGCTCCCCCGTTCGCGCCGTTGCCGCGCTCGTCCTGCTGGCCGCATCGACGGCCGCGCTGGCCGCCGGCCCGGCCACGCGCGACCTGGCCGCCGAGGAAACCAACCGCCAGCTCGTGCTGACGTTCTACGACCGCTTCTTCAACAAGCACGAAGCCGTCGAGGCCGCCGCCGTCGTCGCGGACGACTACAAGCAGCACAACCCGCACGTGCCGAACGGCAAGAAGCCGTTCGTGTCGTACTTCGTCGGCGCGTTCCAGAAGAACCCGGCATCGCGCGCGCGCATCGTGCGCAGCGCAACCGACGGCGACCTCGTCTACCTGCACGTGCATGCGACCGAGCGTCCGGGCGACCGCGGCGAAGCGGTCGTCGACATCTTCCGCGTGAAAGACGGCAAGATCGTCGAACACTGGGACGTGATCCAGTCGGTACCGGAAAAGTCCGCGAACGCGAACACGATGTTCTGACGCGCGGGGCCGGCACGTGGTGCGCCACGATGCGCACCACCCGTCCAAGGGAGATCGGCCGCCCGCCGGGCAAGCGAGAATGCCCCGCGGCGGCGAACTCCCCTACAATCGAGCTTCGCCGCCGCGCCGGCCCCCGTTCCGCATGACCGCACCGCCAGCCGCCGCGCCGCCGGCGCGCCGTCGCAAGCGAAGCACGGCCGGCCCGGGCGGCCGTTCGCGAAGACGGTGTCAACGATGAGCCCCGCCCATATTTCCCTCAGCAATGCCGGCGACCTGGTCGCCAGCCTCGGCAGTCCGCAGTTTCCCGCCCGGCTCTGGGCGTGGCTGCGCGAAACCGTCGACCCGCAGTCCCACTACAGCGTCGCGACGCGCTACCGCCGCGATACGCCGTCGCAGTCGGTCGACAGTGTCGACGTGCTGTTCTTCGCGGGCGGCGACGATCCCGACGGCACTCGCCACGCGCTCGATCTGTATACCCAGGGCGACTGGCGCACCGACACGCTGCTCCCGCATATCGAGCGCGCCACCGATTCGCAGCTCGTGTTCTCGTGCAACGAGGACATCGATACGGCAACCGAATACGGCCGCCATTTCGCGCTCGGCGAACTCGGCGAAGACTGCACGCTGCTCGGCAGCGAGCGCGACTATGTCTATGCGTTCTCGTTGTTCCGCCGGCGCGGCCAGCCGTCCTATACGCTGGCCGAACTGGCGCTGCTGCGGCAGCTCGGCGATTTCGTGCTGCCGCTCCTGATCCAGCATGCACGGCTCGCCCGCCTGACGCCGCGTTCGGACGACGGCGCGTTGCTGCAGCGGTTCGAACAGCGCCTGGCGGCCAGCGGCGCGGCGCTGTCGCAGCGCGAACGGCTCGTATGCCGCGCGGTGTTGCAAGGCCAGCCTGTCCCGCAGATCGCCGACACCCTCGCACTCAAGCCCAGCAGCGTGCGCACCTATCTCGGGCGCGCGCTCGCGAAGCTCGGCGTGGCGAACCGGGCCGGGCTGTTCGCGTGGTGCGTGACCGAGGAAGAACCACCGGGGGACCGCGGTCAATAGCTGACACCTCCGCATCGCTGCACGCCCACTCGCCCCCGCCTTCTTTGTCGCGTCTTGTCCTCAAAACGATGACAGACAGCCGGCCGCCCCGCTCCTAGTATCTGACTCACCCGACGACCGGAACGCGTCGGATATCACGGAGACACGGCATGCCGAATACCGGATGGACGCCGGCCCGCACGGCCGCGCGCGCGTCGCCCATCGATTCGCCGATCCAGACCTGGCGGCGCGATCGGCGTGACGCTCCGGCGGCGGCCGGCCTTCACCACGGCGCATCGCCGCGCCTGCCACGCAACACCGGCACCTAGCCGCCCCGCATCTCATTCCAACCCGACCGGGTTCACGCGACCGGGCGAGCCACACGGCCCGCCCGCAGGACACGTGCGCCCGTCGAACCTTCCCTCATCCGGAGGAGACACATGCAACACGCCGATACCGTCTATCTGAACGGCCTGCTTTACACGGGCGATGCGCAGCGCCGCTTCGCTCAGGCGTTGGCCACCCAGGGCGGCAAGATCATCGCCGTCGGCCGCGACGACGACATCCGCCCGCTGGCCGGCCCCGCGACGCGCATCGTCGACCTGGCCGGCAGGCTGATGCTGCCGGGCCTCATCGACGGCCACGTGCACCCGCTCGAAGGCCACCAGATCCTCGGTGACTTCGACCTGTCCGGCATCAACGATCCCGACACGATCCTGCAGCGCATTCGCGCATGCGCCGATGCGACGCCGAACGAACCGTGGGTCTATCTCGGCGGCGCCAACCTGGCCGCATTCGGCGCGTATCCGACCCGCGAGCTGCTCGACCGGATCGTGCCCGACCGGCCACTGCTCGTGGTCGGCTTCGACGTGCACAGCGGCTGCCTCAACACGAAAGGGCTAGAAGCGGCCGGCATCCACGCTGACATGCCCGACCCGGCCGGCGGCGTGTACGAGCGCGATGCGTCCGGCGCGCCGAATGGCGTCGTGCACGAAGCGGCGTTCTACCGCGTGTGCCCGATCATTCCGCAACTGAGCCCGGCCGGCTACCCGAAGTCGCTCGCGAAAGCGCACGCGATGGCGCACGGTTACGGTCTCACCGGCTGGTTCGACGCGCGCGTCGAGGAGGCCGAACTCAAGGCTTACGCCGACGCGCAGCGCGCGGGCACGCTGAAGGTGTACATGAGCGCAGGCCTCTATGCGAACCCGCGCCGCGATCCGCGCGAGCAGATCGAGCGCTTCGCCAGATGGCGTCGCGAATACGAATGCGACAACCTGCGCCTGCATACGGTGAAGATCTTCGTCGACGGCGTGCCCGAATCGAAAACCGCCGCGCTGCTCGAGCCGTACGCCGGCACCGACGACTGCGGCCTCGCGCTGTGGAGCCAGGACGCGCTGAACGAGATCTGCCTGCTCGCGGATACGGCCGGCTTCGACTTGCACTTCCACACGCTCGCCGACCGCGCGGTGCGCATGACGCTCGACGCGCTCGAATACGTCCAGATCCGCAACGGCATGCGCGACCGGCGCGCGCAGCTCGCGCACCTGCAGCTCGTCGATCCGGCCGACATGAGCCGCTTCAACCGGCTCGGCGCGATCGCCAGCGTGCAGACGCTGTGGACGGCCGCGCGCGAGGAACAGCAGCAGCTCTATCGCGACCTGCTCGGCGCGGAACGCACCGCGCGCAATTATCCGTTCCGCAGCCTGCGCAATGCGGGTGCGATGCTCGCGGCCGGCTCCGACTGGTCGGTCAGCACGATGGACCCGATGCAGATCATCCAGACGGGCGTCACGCACCTGCTGATCGACCAGTCCGACAGCCCGCCGTGGAATCCGCACGAACGCCTCGACCTGCTCACGATGCTCGAGGCCTATACGGTGAACACCGCGTATGCGCTGCGCTTCGACGACTGTACAGGTTCGCTCGAAGCGGGCAAGGACGCGAGCTTCGCGATCCTCGACCGCAATCCGTTCGCACACCCGGTCGAGACGTTCGCGCAAACCCGTGTGATCGAGACGTGCTTCCGCGGCGAAGTCGTATACGCCGCGCCGGGCTGGGCGGGCTGAAGCACGCATCCGGCGGCGTGCCGTCAGGCGACGGCCAGCGCCAGCACCTGCTCGGTCGTCAGCACGTCGCCGAACGTGTCCGACAGTGCGGCCAGCGTCGCGCGGTGGAGGTCGCGGTGCGATACCGTGCCGCCATCCGCGAGATCGAGGTCGCGCGTCGCGCATGCGTCGTCGACGACGATCACCGCGTAGCCGAGCGGCACCGCATCGCGTGCCGCGCCGGCGACGCATGCATGCGTCATCAGGCCCGTGACGATCAGCGTGTCGACACCGGCCGCCTTCAGGCGCGCATCGATGTCCGTCGTCGGGAACACGCTCACCGACGTCTTCTTCACGACCGTGTGATGCGGCGCCGGCTGCAGGTCCGCGTGAAAGCGGAAGCCGTCGCTGCCGTCGGCGAAGATCGGGCCGTCGGCCGCATCGACGTGCTGGACGTGAAACACCGGCATGCCCTCGCGGTAGGCGAACGCGATCACGCGCTGCGCGTTGCCCAGCGCGCGCGGCCCCTCCGGAATCGGCAGGCGGCCGCTGAAGTATTCATTCTGGAAATCGATCACCAGCAGCGCGGTGCGGGCGGCGGCGATCGATGTCGGCGCGCTCGCACCCGCCAGGGTACGGATGGTCGGATGTTGCATGGATCGCTCTCTCGGTTGGCATGTCGAAGGAACGGCGCGCCGGGCCAGCCGGCGCCGCCGGACGCGGCCCGGATGTTCCCGGGACGCGAGGCGCCAGTGTCAGGCCGCGCGGCCACGCGCGACAGCGGTGCGCGGGACAACGTCCGACAGAATCGGGCCAACGTGCAAACCGCCTACGACAGCGCGGCTGTTCGCGCACCCGGCTGCGTACGGCCATACACAACCATCATCGCGAAGCTGAGCAGGAAGCCCGCGCCACCGATCAGCAGCAGGCCGATCTCGCCGAACACCGGCAGCAGGTTCGTGAGCGCGCCCGTCACGACCCACGCGACGGCCATCACCGAGCCCGCGACGCCGAGCGCCCAGCCTTGCCGGTCCTCGCTGACCGCGTCGGAGAACGCCGTATACATCGTCGTGTACGCGACCATGTCGAAGCAGCCGACGACCATCGCGAGCGCCCACAGCATCGGCTCGTGCGGGAACAGCGCGGACAGGACCTGGCCGACGCCCGCGACGAGCAGGCCGGTCTTCGCGATGTCGACCACGCGCCACACGCGCAGCATCCGCCGCACGACGAACAGCAGCCCGAACACGAAGCAGAGCCCGATCACGCCGCTGAACAGCCCGAGCCGCGCGCTCGTGTAGCCGAATCTCGCCTGCAGCAGCAGCATGATGGTCTGCAGGTAGAGCCCATAGCCGACCTGCATCAGGAAGAACACCACCGACAGGAACGCGACGTTGCGCTGGCGCGCGGCCTCCCCGATGATCCGCAGCGGTAGCAGCGGATCGATGCGCGTGTCGCCGCGCGGTGCGGCAGAGTCGCGATACGACGCCCAGGTCCAGCACGCGCAGGCCAGCGACAGCGCAGCGACCAGCACGAACGGCGTGCCGTAGTCGAACAGCGGCGAAATCGTGCGATCGGACGTCACGCCGCCGAGCACAGGGCCGACGATCACGCCCGCGCTGAACGCGAGCGACATGATGCTCATGTTGTACGCCTTGTTCTCCGGCGTGCTCAGGTCGGTGATCGCCGCCTGCGCGATGCCCTGGCAGCCGGCCAGCAGCCCGGTGAGCCCGCGGCCCGCCAGCAGCAGCGCGACGCTCGCGTGCCACGCGCCGGCCGCCATCATCCCGTAGCCGGCCGCGAGGCCGAGCACGCACAGCAGCAGGATCCTGCGGCGGCCGTAGCGATCGGACAGGTCGCCCATCAGCGACGAGCCGAAGAACATGCACAACGGGTAGATCCCGTAGCCGAGACCGAGGTAGAAATTGCGCGCATGCGCGCCGGCGTCGGCCGGCAGGATGCCCGCGTGCGGATCGCTGAAGATCGCGGACATCATCGGATAGACG
Source organism: Burkholderia sp. AU31652 (assembly GCF_002223155.1). Taxonomy (NCBI): domain Bacteria; kingdom Pseudomonadati; phylum Pseudomonadota; class Betaproteobacteria; order Burkholderiales; family Burkholderiaceae; genus Burkholderia; species Burkholderia sp. AU31652. The sequence continues at coordinate 2,139,941 of NZ_NKFG01000005.1, forward strand.
AGCCCGAAGCCCATCGCGTCGATCGCGATGGCGAGCAGGCAGGGGCCGAGCAGCGTGTAGTCGAGTCGGGACATGGCGACCTTCCGGACAGAGTGGATGATCGCCCAAGCGTAACGATGGGGCGGCGGCCGCGGTAGGCCGCCGCCCGTGATGCTAAGCATCGGCAGGACCGCTACCCTGCCTGCCGCCTGCGCCGATGGCTCGCCGGCGCGGGCGGCAGGCCACGGCCGCTACTTGGCGCTCAACGGCTCGCCCTGAAACCGCCGGCGCGCGAGCACGCACGGCGCGCCGTCGTGCATGAACACGCTCGCAAGCAGCCCGAACGACGCCGCGAAGAGCACGTACCATGCGGGCGCGACAGACGACCCGCTCGCGTGCGTCAGCCACGTGACGATGAACGGCGCGAAGCCGCCGAACACCATCACCGCGACGTTGTACGCGAGCGCGATGCCCGTGGAGCGCGAACGCGTCGCGAACTGCTCGGCGAGCGTGGTCGGCGCGGGCCCGTAGCAGATGCCGATGATCGTGCAGATCACGAGCTGCATCACGAGCAGGCGCCCGATGCCCGGCGCGGCGGCCAGCCACGTGAACAGCGGATACGTGACCGTCAGCAGCGCCAGCGAACCGGCGATCAGCACGGGACGCCGGCCGATGCGGTCGGACACGAGCGCCGCGAACGGGATCGTCACCGTCAGCAGCGCAACCGCCGCCATCTGCACCTTGAAGACCTGGTCGAGCGGCAGCCCGAAGGTCTTGTGCACGAACGTCGGCATGTTGACGAGCATCACGTAGAACACGGCCGTGCCGGTGATCGTCTGCCCCATCGACACGAGCACGCCGCGCAGGTTGTCGCGCAGCACGCCCGACACGCTCGCCGGCGGCTCGACGGTCGACTTGCTCGCGGCGACGAACGCCTCGGTCTCCTCCATGTGCCGGCGGATCCACAGGCCGACCGGCCCGATCAGCAGCCCGAGCGCGAACGGCACGCGCCAGCCCCAGCTATGCAGCGCCGCGTCCGACAGCGATTGCGTGGCCCACGCGCCCATCGCGGCGCCCGAGAACACCGCGAGACACTGGCCGATCAGTTGCCACGATCCGTACAGCCCGCGCCGGTTCTCCGGCGCGCTTTCCACGAGAAACGCGGTCGCGCTCGCGTATTCGCCGCCCGTCGCGAAACCCTGCAGCAACCGCGCGACGACGATCAGGATGGGCGCCGCCGGGCCGATCACGGCGTACGACGGCGCGAACGTGATCAGCGCGATCGACAGCGTCATCAGGAAGATGATGAGCTGCATCGCGGCCTTGCGGCCCTTGCGGTCCGCATAGAGCCCGAGCAGGATGCCGCCCACCGGGCGCATGAAGAAGCCGACGCCGAAGGTCGCGAGCGACATCAGCAGCGACGCGTACTGGCTCTCGGCGGGAAAGAATAGCCGCGCGATGATCCCGGAGAAGAAACCGTAAACGATGAAGTCGTACCACTCGAGGGTATTGCCGACGACAGCGGCAACCACCTGCCGATGCCGCGAGTTCCGACGTGAGTCGCGCATGCTTTTCTCTCCTGCAGTCTCATGGCGCCGCGCCCATGCGTGCCGTGTTGCGTGGCACGCATGGGCGAACCGGCTGTTCGTATCGCCGGCAGGAAAGGTGCTGGCGCGGGCACAGGCCCGCGCCATCGGAACCTCACGGCCTGCCCGTACGACCAGCGTGCAACGATCATAGGGACGCCGAAAACCCGCATCAATTAATACCCGCGGCAGATGATTAGCCGGAGATTAAATGTTGCCCCGCCGGGCGCCGCCCTGCGAAAACCCCGGAAATCCGCGCATTGTTGCAGCCCCGGTTCTGCGGCAGAATCGTCGGCCGCCCTTCCCGTCGCCCGCACCATGCGCAACCGCATCAACGAAGAGATCACGTTCCGCAAGCTCGAGGTGCTGCTCGCCTTCATGGAAGCGGGCAGCCTCGCGAAGGCCGCCGAGGCGCTGGGCGTCAGCACGGTCAGCGTGCACCGGGCGCTGCACACGCTCGAGGAAGGGATGCACTGCGCGCTGTTTCGCCACGAGGGGCGGAACCTCATTCCAACCGACGCCGCGCAGGTGCTCGCCGAAGTCGCGGGCGAAGTGCTCAAGACGATGACGGACGGAATCCGCTCGACGCGCGAGGCGGCCGGCTACGGCGCCGGCCAGTTGAAGATCGGTTCGCTCTACTCGCTAACGATCCGCACCGTGCCCGAAGTCGTGATCGCGTTGAAGGAGCGCCGCCCCGAGCTGCAGGCCGAGCTCGTGCTCGGCTCGAACGCCGACCTGCTCGACAAGCTGCGGCAAGGCGCGATCGACGCGACGCTGATGGCGCTGCCCGAACCGGATGCCGAGATCGAATCGATCGCGCTGTTCGAGGACGAGATGTTCTTCGCCGCGCCGATCGACTCGCCGTACGCGCGGCACGATGCCATCGATCTGTGCTCGTGCGGCGACGCGCCGTTCGTGTCGCTCGGCGAAGGCTTCGCGACGCATCACGGCTTCACGGAAGCGTTTCGTTCGGCCGGCGTCACACCGAACGTCGTGATGCGGGTGGGCGACATCTTCTCGCTGATCAACTTCGTGTCGGGCGGCGTCGGTTGCTCGCTGCTGCCCGGGCGCGTGCGCGACCTGTTCGCGCACAAGATCGCGCTCGTGCCGCTCGCCGGGCCGACGATCCGCCAGACGATCGGCCTGAGCTTCCTGCACCGGCGCGAACGCGACCCGAACCTGCTTGCGTTGGCAACCGTGTGCCGGCTGACGGTCAAGGGGCCGAACGCGCGGTAACGCGCGGATCGCCCGGCCGGAAGCGCGTCTTCTCCGTTCCGCTTCGCATTCCGGCATCGTCGCGCCCCGGCGCACCCACTCGCCCGCCACGCCACGACGAAGCGTGCGAGGTCATCCGTTTGGACGGCACGCCGCGCGCGCTTTGTTGCGATCATGACCGTCAATCATCGCGCGGCACGCCCACGTGTGTCCGCCAAGGAGACGCCATGAACGATCCCATGCTCGGCCCCATCGACCAGATCGGCTACGTGGTCGCGGATCTCGACCGCAGTATCGCGCGCTGGCGTAAACGCCATGACGTCGGGCCGTGGACCGTATTCCGCAACGTGCGCCTTGACGGCTTCCATCTCGGCGAACCCGTCACGGTCGCGATGGACGTCGGGCTCGCGTATCGCGGCGATCTGCAGATCGAACTGATTCACGTGACGAACGAGGCGCGCTCGCCGTACCGCGATACGCACGGGCAGCCGCTCGTCGGGCTGCATCACGTCGCGTGGGTCGTCGACGATCTCGATGCCGCGCTCGCACGGCTCACATCCCGCGGCCTGCGTGTCGTGTTCGACGCACGCAACCCGGCCACGCGCGTCGCCTATCTCGACGACACCGACGATCCCGGCGTGCGCGTCGAAGTGATCGAAGGCGCCGGCATGCGCGACATGATCGCACGCGGCATCGCCGAGGCCCGCGCATGGGACGGCGCCGATCCGGTTCGCATCGTCGACGCGGCGGCCGCCTCCGCGTAAGCGGTCCCGCGCGTCCCTCTCACTCACAGGAGCAAGCAATTTGAAACGACTCGAAGGCAAGGTGGCGCTGGTCACGGGCGGTGCCCGCGGCCAGGGCGAAGCGGAAGCGCGCAGGTTCGTCGCCGAAGGCGCACGCGTGGTGATCGCCGACGTGCTGGACGAAGCCGGCCGGCGCGTCGCGGCCGAACTCGGCGACGCCGCACGTTTCCAGCATCTCGACGTGACGAACGAAGCCGACTGGCAGGCTGCCGTCGATGCGACGCTCGCGCAGTTCGGCCGGCTCGACATCCTCGTGAACAACGCGGCGATCCTGAAGCTCGTGCCGATCGAAGCGTGCTCGCTCGACGACTATCGCAAGGTGATCGACGTGAACCAGGTCGGCTGCTGGCTCGGCATGAAATCGGCGCTGGGCGCGCTGAAGGCGGCGGGTGGCGGCTCGATCGTCAATGTATCGTCGACGGCCGGGATGGAAGGCGTCGCGGGCGGCAGCGCATACGTATCGAGCAAGTTCGCGGTGCGCGGAATGACGAAGGCCGCCGCGCTCGAATTCGGCCGCTACGGCATTCGCGTGAACTCGGTGCACCCCGGTGGCATCGATACGGTGATGGCGCGCCCGCCCGAGTTCGCGGACTTCGATCCGTCGTCGATCTACAGCGGCCTGCCGATCGCGCGCATCGGCAAGCCCGATGAGGTGGCCAATCTCGTGCTGTTCCTCGCATCCGACGAATCCGCGTATTGCACCGGGTCGGAATTCATCGTCGACGGCGGGATGCTCGCGGGCAGTTCGTTCCACTGAACCGCATCCAGGTCGATGCGCGCCCACGAACCTGGTGGGCGTTTTCGTTTGCACTTTCGAGGCACTGCGTGGAGCGTAAAGCCGCCCCTCTGGCAACCACCCGCCCAAAAACGACGATGCCGCCGGCAGCTCTCCCGCGCGGCGGCATCGTCATTTGCGGCGCAACACACCACGCGCCGCGCTTACCCCTTCGGCTGGATCACCGGCGCGCCATTACCGCGCGCCGACCGCCCACCGCCCCGCACGAAGCGTCGCCCGTGCGGACCGTACACGCCATCCGGTTCCGGATACAGCATCAGCAGCACGAAATACAGCACGCCGCCCACCACCAGCGACACCGGCACGCTCAGATCGAGCCCGCCCGCGAGGTTGCCGAGCGGCCCGACGAACTGCCCCGGCAGGTTCACGAACGACAACCCGACGAACGCGGCCGGCAGCCACGCGCCCATCGCGCGCACGTTCCACCCATGCGTGAACCAGTAATGGCCGCCGCGCAGCCCGCGGTTGAACACCTGCAGGTCGTCCGCGAGATAGTAGCCGCGCCGCGTCACGTAGCCGATCACCATGATCGCCATCCATGGGCAACTGAACGTATCGATCAGCGTCGAGAACGTCGCGACGCTTTCGACGAGGTTGAACCAGAAGCGGCCGACGAAGATGAACGCGATCGCGATCGTGCCGATCAGCAGCGTCGCACGCACGCGGTTCAGCAGGCGCGGGAACATGCTCGACACGTCGAGGCCGGTGCCGTACAGCGCGGTCGTGCCGGTCGACATCCCGCCGATGATCGCGATCAGGCACATCGGCAGCAGGAACCAGCGCGGCGAGATCGCGAGCAGCCCACCGACGTAGTCGTTCGACGCGATGAACGCGGGTGCCTTCGTCGCGATGATCGTCGCGGTCGCGAGGCCGAAGAAGAACGGCACGAAGGTCGCGATCTGCGCGGCGAACACGGCCCCCATCACGCGATGCTTCGGCGTGCGCTGCGGGATGTAGCGCGCCCAGTCGCCGAGCGTCGACGCGAACGATACCGGGTTGCTCAGCGCCACCAGCACCGCGCCGACGAACGCGGCCCAGAAGCCCGCGCTGCCCTGCTGCACCGTGCCGGCATAGCTCACGTCGAACAGGCCGGCGAACGCGAACAGGCCCGCGACGAACAGCACGCTCGCGGCCCACACGGCGATCTTGTTGACCCACAGCATGAAGCGGAAGCCGTAGATGCAGACGATCAGCACGAGCACCGCGAACACCATGTACGCCGCGCCGAGCGTGAAGCCGTTGACCGGCACGCCGACCATGTTGTGCGCGCCGCCGACGAGCGCGTCGCCCGAGCTCCACACCGCGAGCGAGAAGAACGCGATCGACGTGAGCAGCGCGAGGAACGAGCCGACGATCCGGCCGTGGATGCCGAAATGCGCGCCGGACGACACCGGGTCGCTCGTCCCGTTGCGCGGGCCGAACAGGCTCATCGGCGCGAGGATGCAGGTGCCGGCGAGTACGCCGAGCACGATCGCGCAGACACCCGCCTTGAACGACAGCCCGACCAGCACGGGAAAACTGCCGAGCACCGACGTGGAAAAGGTATTGCAGCCGCCGAACAGCAACCTGAACAGATCGATCGGCCGCGCATAGCGCGATGCATCGGGAATGCGCTCGAAACCGAACGACTCGACCTGCGTAATCCTGCCTTCACTCATTTGTCTCCTGCTCCTCTGGTGCGTCTGTAGCGCCCGCAACTGCGGCGATACGACACATCGTCATCGATTCGCGGCCACTCTAAACCGGATCGCGCGGCGCAAATATCACGCATTCGAGACGTTTACGACGAAGGAGAACAATGTTTCCCGGCAGGCCGGCAACCGGCGCCCGCGCCATCCGTCCGGCGCGGGCGATGCGAGGTCAGTGCGCGCCCTCCTCCGCCGGCGCGCGGCATGCGATCAGGCCCCGCTGAACGGCTTGCCGCGCCTCGATGCCGGCGAGCCACCGCTCGACGTGCGGGTAGTCGGCCAGATCGAGATCGAGTTCGGGCGCCGTGCGCAGCCACGGAAACGCGGCGATGTCGGCGATCGAGTAGCGCGGCGACGCGAGATACGCCGATTCCGCCAAGCGGCCGTTCACGACCCCATAGAGACGCCGCGCCTCGTTCCGGTAGCGCTCGAGCGCTTGCGCATTGACCGTCTTCGATGCATGCAGGAACCACCAGAGCTGGCCGAGCATCGGCCCGATTCCGCCGATCTGGAAGTGCAGCCATTGCTGGACGGCCGTGCGCTCGGCCAGCGTGTCGGGATGCCGAACGCCCGTCTTCGCGGCGAGATAGCTGAGGATCGCGCCGGATTCGAACACGGTCAGCCCGGCGTCGTGGTCGACGATGGCCGGGATCTTGCCGTTCGGGTTGATCGCGAGAAACGCCGGGCTACGCTGCTCGCCGGCGGACAGGTTCACGTGCACGCGGTCGTAGGCGAGCCCGGCCTCTTCCAGGTAAATGGCGACCTTGTGCCCGTTCGGCGTGTTGGCCGTATAAAACGTGAGGGGATGCGTCGAGATCATGGTGGTCCTTGTCTTCCGGTTGTCGTTGCAACTACAATCGTTGCAATTGCAATCCTATGCCGGAACCGATAGCCCCGGCGACATGCCAGTACTCGAAGGAGGGACATGCAGACTGCGCGATCCGGTCCGCCCGTGCGGACACCCGACACCCGCCGCGCCGCGGCGGCCTGCCTCGACAGGCTGATCACGCAGCGGCTCGCGCCGCGTGGCCGTGCGGTGTCGCCGCTCGGCGCGATGCGCGCGGCCGCCGATTGCCTCGAACGCGATGCGGCGACAGCGGAACGCGTCTGGGTCGTCCGAGCCGATGCGCGGGAGCCGTCCGCAGATGCGGGAGCGCATCGCCGCATCAGTGCATGGCCGCTACGGTTTCTCGATGCGCGCAAGCGGTTCGAGAAGCCGCTGCTGTACCTGCTGCATGCGCGCGCGACCGACCGGCTGCGGCTGGCGTCGATCGAAACCATCGATCGCGGGATCTTCGTCAACGATGCCGAAACGGTCGCGTCGTCCTGGCCGAAAGGCGTGACGCCCGATGTCCCGCACTGGCTGGCCGCGAACCCCGCGTGCACGCCGTACGACCCGGCGTCGGGCCATGAGGCGATCGCGATCCTGCGCCACGCGCTGCGCACGCTCTATGTCGCCGGCCAGCCGGGATTCTGTTACCTCGCGAGCCACGACGACCTCGTACCCGATGCGAAACCGCTGTCGGCCACCGCGGCCCGCGATGCGTTCAGCGGCATGGTGCGGGCCGGCCGGCGCACGGCGGCCGGCGCGGCTGCGCAGATCCGGCTGTGCGGCGCGGGCAGCGCGCTCGCGCAGGTGCTGGAGGCGGCCGACCTGCTGCACGACGAATGGCGCATCGATTCGACGATCTGGAGCTGCCCGAGCTACACGCAACTCGCCCGCGACGGTCATGCAGCCGACCGGTGGAACCTGCTGCATCCGCACGACGAACCGCGGATCGCACATGTGCGCCGATGCATCGGCGACAGCCGCACGCCGGTGCTTGCGGTGACAGGCTACGCGGGGCACGTCGCCGCGCAGATCGGGGCGTTCGTCCCGGCCCGCTTCGCGGCGCTCGGCGCGGATCTGGCCGGCCCGGGCCCCGGCGCGCGCGCGCCGAATGCACGCTGGATCGCCGCGGTCGCGCTTCGGCTGCTGGCCGACGACGGCCGCGTGCCGGCCGACTGGGCCGCGCAAGCGATGCGCCGCTATGCGAGCGGCTGACGTGCGTGCCGGCTGACGCTACTTCGCGTCGGCTCCCGCGTCGCGCGCCGCGGCGGTCGCACGGTCGAGCGCGGCGGCCATCGCCGCCTGCTCCTTGCCGCCGAACTGATCGAGAAAGAGTTCCGAGACCGTCGACTGGTACACCTTCCACATCTTCTTGCGCAGCGTCCGCCCCTTGTCGGTGATGCTCGCATACGCGGCGCGGCCATCGTCCGCCGAACGGGCGCGCGTGACGAGCCCCTCCTGTTCGAGCCGGTCGACGAGCCGCGTGAGGTTGTAGCGCTCGATCGCGAGCACGTCGGCCAGCTCGTGCATGCGACGCGTGCCGTCGGGCCCGCTTTCGAGCCCCCACAACGCGTCGTACCACGCATAGGCCGGCAGGCCGGCCGCCGCAAGGCGGCGCTCGATCTCGCGAATCATCGTCCGGTGTGCGCGGACGAACGAGAACCACAGATCGGGTTCGGGTGCGCTCATGTCAGGTCGTTCCTCTCGTTGAATTGCAGTTGCAATTAAATTTTACCTCGATAACAATTGCCCTCATACGATTGCAATTGCAACCATCTGCCCGCCGATCGGCGGGCGCTCCGTCCCGCGTCGCGGCGCCACGACCGTCGCGCCGCGCAGCCTTATGCTTCTGGAGACATTGCATGACCGCACCTCTCGCGCTACCCGACATCGACCCGCAGGAAACCCGCGAATGGCTCGATGCGCTCGAATCCGTGATCGCGCTCGAAGGCCGCCCGCGCGCGCACTACCTGCTCGACCAGCTTTCCGATCTCGACGCGGCACGCCATGGCGACCTGCACGGCCGCGTGACGACCGCGTACGTGAACACGGTGCCGCGTGAACGGCAGCCGGCCTACCCGGGCGATCTCGCGCTCGAACGGCGCCTGAACGCGATGATCCGCTGGAACGCGATGGTGATGGTGTTGCGCGCCGGCCGGCTTTCGAACGTCGGCGGGCACATCGCGACCTACCAGTCGGCCGCGGTGCTGTACGACGTCGGCTTCGATCACTTCTTCCGCGGCCGCACCGATACCTTCGACGGCGACATGGTCTACATCCAGGGCCATTCGGCGCCCGGCATCTATGGCCGCGCGTACCTGGAAGGCCGCATCACGGACGCGCAACTCGACAACTTCCGCCGCGAGACCGGCCGCGAAGCGGGACGCGACGGGCTGTCGTCGTATCCGCATCCGCGGCTGATGCCGGATTTCTGGCAGTTCCCCACCGTGTCGATGGGGCTCGGGCCGCTCACCGCCGCGTATCAGGCGCGCTTCATGCGCTACCTCGAATATCGCGGGCTGAAAGCGCATCAGGGCCGCAAGGTCTGGGCCTTCCTCGGCGACGGTGAAATGGATCAGCCGGAATCGCTCGCCGCGATCTCGCTCGCCGGGCGCGAACGGCTCGACAACCTGATCTTCGTCGTCAACTGCAACCTGCAGCGCCTTGACGGCCCCGTGCGCGGCAACGGCAAGGTCATCCAGGAACTCGAAGGCACGTTCCGCGCGGCGGGCTGGAACGTCATCAAGGTGATCTGGGGCGCCGGGTGGGATCGCCTGCTCGAACGCGACACGACGGGCCTGCTGCGCCAGCGCATGATGGAATGCGTCGACGGCGACTACCAGACCTTCAAGTCGCAGAGCGGCGCGTACGTGCGCGAGCATTTCTTCGGCAAGTATCCGGAACTGCTTGAGCTCGTCGCGGACCTGTCCGACGACGACATCTGGAAACTGGCACGCGGCGGCCACGATCCGGAAAAGGTGCATGCGGCCTATGCGCAGGCGATGCGCGCGGACGGCCGGCCGACCGTCGTGCTCGCGAAGACGGTCAAGGGCTTCGGGATGGGCGAAGCCGGCGAAGGCCAGAACGTGAACCACCAGTTGAAGAAGATGAGCGCGGATGCCGTACGCGCGTTTCGCGACCGCTTCGCGTTGCCGGTGAGCGATGCGCAGCTCGACGAACTGCCCTATCTGAAGCCGGAGCCGGGCAGCGCCGAGGCACGCTACTTCTCCGAACGCCGTGCCGCACTCGGCGGCCACGTGCCGGCCCGCTTCAGCAGCGTGGCGCCGCTGCCGGTGCCGCCGCTCGCCGCGTTCGACGGTCAGCTCAAGGACAGCGGCGAGCGCGGACTGTCGACCACGATGGCGTTCGTGCGCATCCTCGGCACGCTGCTGAAGGATCCGGCACTCGGCAAGCTCGTCGTGCCGATCGTGCCGGACGAATCGCGCACGTTCGGGATGGAGGGCCTGTTCCGCCAGATCGGCATCCACTCGCATCTCGGCCAGCTCTATACGCCGCAGGACGCCGGCCAGCTCAGCTACTACAAGGAAGCGAAGGACGGGCAGATCCTGCAGGAAGGCATCAACGAATCGGGCGCGATCGCGTCGTGGATCGCGGCCGGCACCGCGTACAGCAACCACGGCCTGCCGGCGATCCCGTTCTACATCTTCTATTCGATGTTCGGGCTGCAACGCGTCGGCGACCTCGCGTGGGCAGCCGGCGATGCACGTACGCGCGGCTTCCTGCTCGGCGCGACGTCGGGCCGCACGACGCTGATGGGCGAAGGGTTGCAGCACGACGACGGGCACAGCCACGTGCTGTCGTCGGTGATTCCGAACTGCGTGTCGTATGACCCGACCTATGCGTACGAACTCGCGGTGATCGTGCGCGACGGCCTGCGGCGGATGTTCGCGGAACAGGAGGATGTGTACTACTACATCACGCTGCTCAACGAGAACTATCCGCACCCGGCACTGCCGGACGGCGCGGAAGCCGGCATTCTCAAGGGGCTTTACCTGCTGCGCGAAGGCACGTCGCACACGGTCGAAGCGCCGCATGTGCAGTTGATGGGCAGCGGTGCGATCCTGCGCGAAGTGATCGCCGCGAGCGACCTGCTCGCGCAGGACTTCGGCGTGTCGAGCGACGTGTGGAGCGCGACGAGCCTGAACGAGTTGCGCCGCGACGGGCTTGCCGCGGAACGCTGGAACCTGCTGCATCCCGAGCAGGCGCCGCGCGTGCCGTACGTGCAGCAATGCCTCGACGGCCGCACGGGGCCGGTGGTGGTGGCGACCGACTACATGAAGATCGTCGGCGACCAGATCCGCGGGTTCGTCGACGGCCGGCGCTTCGTGTCGCTCGGCACCGACGGCTTCGGCCGCTCGGATACGCGCGACGCGCTGCGCACGTTCTTCGAGGTCGACCGGCACTTCATCGTGATCGCAGCGTTGAAGGCGCTCGCCGACGACGGCGCGATTCCGCGTGCACGCGTCGGCGAAGCCATCCGGCGCTACGGCATCGACATCGACAAGGTCGATCCGGCCAGCGTGTAATCAAGCGGCGGCGCGGCAGGCGGGATTGCCCGGCCTGCCGCGCCGCCGCCCTGTCCACGCTACTGCGCTGACTGCTCCGCCTGCGCGAGCGGGCCTTGCTGCGGGCCCTGCCCCGTTCCCTGCGGCCAGCCGCCCGCCAGCGCCTTGTACAACGCCACCGTCGACGCCGCGCTGCGCATCTGCCCGTCGGCCGCCGCATCCTGCGCCTGCAGCAGCGTGCGTTGCGCGTCGAGCACTTCGTAGTAGTCGATCGCGCCCGCCGAAAACCGCGCCTGCGCCAACTGTGCGGCGCGCGCGCTGTCGGTCGCGGCCCGTACGAGATGATTCGTCTCGTCACGCGTGCGGGCGGTGCGCAGCAGCGCGTTCTCCGTTTCCTCCAGCGCCCCGAGCACGGTCTGCCGGTACTGCGCGAGCTGCCCGGCCGCTTCCGCGTCGCTCGCGGCGATCCGCGCACGCACGCGGCCGACGTCGAGGAACGACCAGTCGATGCCGAGCGCGATCAGGTTCGTGTCGCTGCCCGCGCGGAAGAACCCGTAGCTGCTCGTCGCACTGCCGAGCAGCCCCGACAGCGTGAAGCGCGGAAACAGGTCGGCCGTCGCGACGCCGACGCGTGCGGTCGCCGCGTGCAGCCGTGCCTCGGCGGCCGCGACGTCGGGCCGCCGCCGCAGCAGGTCGCCCGGCGTGCCGGGATCGATGTCGGCGGCCAGCGCCGGCAGCGGCACGGGCGTGCCCGCCGACGCGGCTGCCTTCGGGAGATCGAAGCGGCCGATCAGCGCGTCCGGCGTCTGTCCGGTCAGCACCGCGAGCCGGTGCTCGTCGACGCCGATCGCCGCTTCGTACACGGCGATCCGCGACGTCGTCGATTCGTATTGCGCGCGCGCCCGCGCCGCATCGAGTTCAGAGCCTCTCCCCGCGCCGACGCGCGCATTGATCAGCGCGAGCGTCTGCTTCTGGTTGTCGGCGTTCTCGCGTGCAATCCGCAGCCGCTCCTGCGAGCCGCGCAGATCGACGTATGTGCTCGCCACCTCGCCGGCGATCGCGACGCGCACCGCACGCACGTCCGCCGCGCTGGCGGCCGTTTCCGCACGCTGCGACTCGATCGAACGACGCACGCGGCCGAACAGGTCGAGCTCCCACGCCGCATTGATCCCGACGCTGGACGTCGGCGTATCGCGCTGGCTACGCGGCGCGCCGAATGCCTGGTCCTTGCTCATCAGCTGATGGCCGATCTGCCCGCTCGCGGTGATCGTCGGGTAACGATCGAACGTCGCCTGTGACAGCAGCGCATTCGATGCGTCGTAGCGCGACACGGCGACCTGCAGGTCCTGGTTAGCCGCGAGCGCCGTGTCGATCAGCTGCGTCAGCACCGGATCGCCGAAGCCCCGCCAGAACGCGGCATCGGCATCGGCCGATGCGTCGGGCGGCATCTCCGGCGTCGTACCGGACGGCGCCGCCGGATGCGCATCGCGCGCGAATCGCGCGGCCGTGGCCGTGTCGGGCCGCTTGAAATCGGGGCCGACCGCGCACGCGGCGAGCGTCACCGACATCGCGAGCGCGGAAAGACGGAAAGCGGCGCTCATCGGTTTTCTCCTTCGAGGGTGCCGTGGTGTTCGCTCCACACGGCCGGCGTGCCGCCCGCGAGCTTGCGGATCGCCACATAGAACACTGGCGTCAGGAACAGCCCGAACAGCGTGACGCCCAGCATCCCCGCAAACACGGTGATGCCGGTGGCCGCGCGCACTTCGCTGCCCGCGCCGCCGCCGATCAGCAGCGGCACCGAGCCCGCGATGAACGCGACCGACGTCATCACGATCGGGCGCAGCCGCAGCTTGCACGCTTCGAGCGCGGCGTCGATCACGCCCTTGCCCTGGATTTCGAGCTCGCGCGCGAACTCGACGATCAGGATCGCGTTCTTGCACGCCAGCCCCATCAGCACGACGAGACCGACCTGCACGAACACGTTGTTGTCGCCCCCCGACAGCCACACGCCGAACAGCGCGGCGCAGATGCACACGGGCACGATCAGGATCACCGCGAGCGGCAGCGTCCAGCTCTCGTACAGCGACGCGAGCACGAGGAACACGAGCATCACCGCAAGCGGGAACACGACGATCGCAGCGTTGCTCTGCGTGACCTGCTGATAGCTGAGGTCGGTCCATTCGAGCGTGATGCCCGGCGGCAGCACGTCCTTCGCGATCTGCTGCAGCTTCTCGATCGCCTGCGACGACGACATCACCTTCGGATCGGCATCGCCGATCAGGTTCGCGGCCGGATAGCCGTTGTAGCGAACGACCGGGTCGGGCCCATACGCGGGCGCCACCGTCACCATCGAGCCGATCGGCACCATCTCGCCCTTCGCGTTGCGCGTGCGCAGGTTCGCGATGTCGGCGGCCGTCTGCCGGTGCCCGGCATCCGCCTGCGCCATCACGCGGTACACGCGGCCGAACAGGTTGAAGTCGTTCACGTACATCGAGCCGAGATAGACCTGCAGCGTGCTGAACAGGTCGGTCAACGCGACGCCCTGCGCCTTCGCCTTCAACCGGTCGACCTTCACCTCGAGCTGCGGGATGTTCGCCTGGTACGAACTGACCGGATAGCTCATCCCTGGCGTCTTCGCGACCGCGCCCTGGAACGCGTTGAGCGCGTTCTGCAAGGCCCCGTAGCCGAGCCCGCCGCGATCCTCCAGGTACAGCGAATAGCCCGAGCCGTTCCCGAGGCCCTGGATCGGCGGCGGCATCAGCGCGTAGGTAATACCACCGCCGATGGCCGCGAAGCGCGCGTTCAGGTCCGCGTTGATCTGCGCGGCGCTGCGGTGGCGCTGGTCGAACGGCTTCAGGATCACGTACGAGTTCGTGATGTTCGGCGTGTTCACGCCCTGCAGCGCATTCAGCCCGGCAAACGCCGGCATCATCTCGACACCGTCGGTGCCGAGCGCGATCTTCGTCATCTGCTCGGTCACCTCGCTGGTGCGCGCGAGCGACGCGCCTTCCGGCAGCTTCGCGCCCGCGAACAGGTACAGCTTGTCCTGCACCGGGATGAAGCCGCCCGGCACCGCGTTGAGCAGCAGCGCGGTGGCCGCGAGCAGCGCCGCATAGACCGCGAACACCACGCCGCGCCGCTTCAGCGTGCGGCCGACGAAGCCGTGATAGCGATCGGAGCTGCGGTCGAAGAAGCGGTTGAACGGCTGGAACAGCCAGCCGAACGCGCGGTCGAGCCCGCGCGTGAGCGCATCCTTCGGCGCATCGTGCGGACGCAGCAGCTTCGCGGCGAGCGCGGGCGACAGCGTCAGCGAGTTGATCGCGGAGATCACCGTCGAGATCGCGATCGTCACCGCGAACTGCCGGTAGAACTGGCCCGTGACGCCGGACATGAACGCCATCGGCACGAACACCGCGCACAGCACGAGCGCGATCGCGACGATCGGCCCCGACACCTCGCGCATCGCCTGGTGCGCGGCGTCGCGCGGGCTCAGGCCCTGCGCGATGTTGCGCTCGACGTTCTCGACGACCACGATCGCATCGTCGACGACGATCCCGATCGCCAGTACCAGCCCGAACAGCGTCAGCGTGTTGATCGAATAACCGAGCAGATAGAGCCACGCGAACGTGCCGACCACCGACACGGGCACCGCGACGAGCGGGATGATCGACGCGCGCCACGTCTGCAGGAACAGGATCACGACGAGCACGACCAGCACCACGGCCTCGATCAGCGTGTGCTGCACCGCGCGGATCGATTCGCGCACGAACACCGTCGGATCCCACACGGGCCGGTACGCGACGCCGGGCGGGAAGCGCTTAGACAGTTCGTCGAACTTCGCATACACGGCCTTCGCGACCTCGAGCGCGTTCGCACCCGGCGACAGGAAGATGCCGACCACCGCCGATGGCTTGTCGTTGAAATACGAGCGCAGCGTGTAGTCGCCCGCGCCGAGTTCGACGCGCGCGACGTCGGACAGCTTCACGACCTGCCCGTCGTCGCCGGTGCGCAGCACGATGTCGCCGAACTCCTGCACCGTGCGCAGCCGGCCGCGCACGTTGATCGACAGCAGGAAGTCGTTCTTCTTCGGCGACGGCTCCGCGCCGAGCTGGCCGGCCGACACCTGCACGTTCTGCTCGCGCACGGCGGCAATCACGTCGCTCGCGGTCAGCCCGCGCGACGCGAGCCGGTTCGGGTCGAGCCACAGCCGCATCGCGTAGTCGCCGGAACCGGACAGGCCGACGTCGCCGACACCCGTGAGCCGCGACAGCTCGTCCTTCACGTGCAGCGTCAGGTAGTTGCGCAGGTACAGCGAATCGCGGCTGTTGTCCGGCGAATAGAGGCTCACGTACATCAGCGGCGTGGGCGACTGCTTCTGCGTGGTCACGCCGTACTGGCGCACCTCGTCGGGCAGGCGCGACAGCGCCTGGCTCACGCGGTTCTGCACGCGCACGGCGGCCGTGTCGGGATCGACGCCCTGCAGGAACGTGACGACCACCTGCAGGCTGCCGTCGGAACCGGCGACCGACTTCATGTACATGATGCCTTCGACACCGTTGATCGCCTCTTCCAGCGGTTCGGCAACCGATTCGGCGATTTCCTTCGGGTTCGCGCCCGGGTACGTCGCGCGCACGACGACGCTCGGCGGCACGACTTCCGGGTATTCGCCGGCGGGCAGCATCGGGATCGAGATCAGGCCGATCGCGAAGATGACGATCGACAGCACGACCGCGAAGATCGGCCGGTCGATGAAGAATCGGGAGAAATCCATTGGCTGTCTCCCGTTACTGCGCGGCCGGCGCGCCGGCATCGGCGACGGCCTGCGTGCCGTTGACCGGCCCGTTGCCCGCGCCATTGCCTGCACCGGCATCGGCGCGTGCGGGCAGCGTCTTCGGCTTCACCTGCGCGCCCGGATAGTAGATCCGCTGCATGCCGTCGACAACCACGCGGTCGCCCGCCTGGATCCCCTTCTCGATGATCCGCTCGCCCTCCACCCCGCGGCCGATCGTCACGTCGCGGCGCAGCGCCTTGTCGCCGGGCCCGATCACATACACGTACTTGCGATCCTGGTCGGTGAGCACGGCCTTGTCGTCGACGAGCAGCGCATCCTGGTCGCGGCCGCTGACGAGCTGCACGCGCGCATACAGGCCCGGCGTAAACGTATGGTCCTCATTCGGCAGCCGCACGCGCGCGCGGATCGTGCCCGTTTGCGGGTCGAGCCGGTTGTCGAGGAAGTCGACGGTGCCCGCATGCGGGAAGCCCGTCTCGTTCGCGAGGCCCACGCGCACCGGATCGGCGCCGATCGCGCGATGTTTCGGATCGGCGCGCCGCGCGTTGTAGCGCAGGTAGCTCTGTTCGTCGCAGTCGAAATACACGTAGACGGGGTTCTGCGACACGACGGTCGTCAGCAGCGTGTCGTCCGCGCGCGCCAGGTTGCCGACGGTGGCGACTGCGCGGCCGACGCGGCCCGCGATCGGCGCACGCACTTCGGTGAAACCGAGATTGAGCTTCGCATCCGCGACGGCCGCGTCGGCCGCCTGCAGGTCCGCACGCGCCTGCTCGGCCGTGGCGCGCGCGTTGTCGAGTTCTTCCTGCGACGTCGCATGCGCATCGATCAGCGTCTGCACGCGCTTGAGCTGCACGTTCGCGAGGCTCGCGGCCGCACGGGCCCGCTGCAGCTGCGCATTGGCGCGATCGAGCGCGATCCGGTAAGGGCGCGGGTCGATCTCGAACAGCAGCGCGCCCTGCGCGACCAGGTCGCCTTCCTTGTAAGCGACGCGCTGCAGATAGCCGCTTACGCGCGGCCGCAGTTCGACCGCGTCGACCGCTTCGACGCGTCCGTTGAATTCGTCCGCGAGGCGGATCGTGCGGGGTGCGATGGTGGCGACGCCGACTTCGGGAAGGGATTGGGCCGACGATGCGCCTTTGCCGTCGTGACAGCCCGACAACGCCAGCAGCAGTGCACAGGCCGCGCCCAAAGGCGACGTCCTGCGTAGGGATAAGGAGAGCATGATGCCTCGCGACGGGTTAAACTGCCGCGTAGCATAAAAGTTGAAGTTAACTTCAAGTCAAGTTTTCCCGGAGGGGCAACATGGGTATCCAGGAAACACCGCAATGGCCGCTGATGTCGATCCGCGAAGTGGCCGCGCGCAGCGGCGTGCCGGCGTCGACACTACGGTTCTACGAGACGCGCGGGCTCATCAAGTCGCATCGCAACGGCTCGAGCCATCGCCACTATTCGCGCGCGGTGCTGCGGCTGATCGCGTTCATCGTGTTCGCGCAGAAGATCGGCTATTCGCTCGACGAGATCGCCGAGCAGCTCGTCAGCCTCCCCGAGGACACCGCGCCGAGCAACAAGGACTGGCAGCGGCTGTCGCGCGGCTGGAAGCAGCGCGTCGCGAGCCGGATCGAGGAGTTGCAGCGCCTGTACATCAACCTCGACGAATGCATCGGCTGCGGCTGCCTGTCGCTGAAGCGTTGCAAGCTGACGAACCCGGAAGACCGCGCGGGCCGCAACGGGCCCGGCGCGCGGCGCTGGCTCGGCGACAAGCCGCCCACGGATATCGCATGACCGGCGGGCCGGATGTGGCGCGCGATGCCGCCGCATCCGGCCACCTGGGTAGATTGCGTCACCCGACCCGCCAGCCGCCGTTCACCGCGATCGTCGCACCGGTGACGAACGACGCACGCGGCCCGGCGAGCCACGCAACCGCGTCCGCGATATCGTCCGGATGCCCGGCGCGGCCAGCCGGCGTCTGTTCGCGGATCGTCGCCGCAATGGCCGGCGCGACGCCGCTTTCGCCGAAGAAGCGCGTGTCGGCGATATAGCCGGGCGCGACCGTATTGACCGTGGCGCCGCGCGGCCCGAGTTCGCGCGCGAGCGCGACGGTGAACCCTTCGACGCCGGCCTTCGCCGCCGCGTACGCCAGGCCACCCGGCAGCAGGCTGCCGGCGCGCGCCGCGATCGAACCGATGTTGACGATCCTCGCGGCGCGCTCGGCCAGGTGCGGCAGCACCGCCATGGTCGTCACGAACAGGCTTTTCAGGTTCGCGTCGAGCACGGCGTCCCACACGCGCTCGGCCTCGCCTGCCTCCGTATCCGCGCCGACGCGGCCGGTCGCCCCCGCGTTGTTGACCAGTACGTCGATGCAACGGCACTGCGCGACGATCGCGGCAACCGCCGCCTCCGCTTCGCACCGCACGCTCAGATCGGCCGCCCGCCCGATCGCCATGCCGCCGAGACGCGCAACTGCCGCTTCCAGCCGCGCCGCGTCGCGCCCGACGATCGCGACCCGATACCCGTCCTCCACCAGCCGGCGCGCGATTGCGAAGCCGATCCCGCTCGACCCGCCCGTGACGATTGCCGTTCGCTGCTGTTCGATCCCTGTCATGACCTGCCCTCCCGAATGTCGACCGTTGATGACAAGGCCATTCTGGGCAGCACAGTGTGATAGGTAAAATACGAATTCGATGATCCACTGATACGCAAAAGGTATCGCATGATCGATCTACGCCAGTTCAGGCAATTCATCGCGGTCGCCGAGACGCTCAGTTTCCGGCGTGCGGCCGAGCGGCTGCACATGGCGCAACCGCCGCTCAGCGCGGCGATCCGCAAGCTCGAGGACGAGCTGGGCGTCGTGCTGTTCGAGCGCGACAACCGCGGCACGGCGCTCACGCCGGCCGGCGACGCGTTCCTGCTCGAAGCACGGCGCGCGCTCGAACAGGTCGAGCGCGCGGTGGCCGTGGCCCGCCGCGCGGGCGCCGGCCTCGGCGGCACGCTACGGTTGCGTTTCGTCGACAGCACGGTCAACGCGCTGCTGCCGCTGATCCTCCGCGCGTTCCAGGAGCGCCATCCGGACGTCGATTTCCAGCTCGAGGAAGGCACGACCGCCGAGCAGGTGCTCGCGCTGCGCCAGGACCGCACGGACGTCGGCCTCGTCGTGCTGCCGGTAGCCGATGCGGGCGACGTGCGCGTCGAGCCGCTGCTGCGCGACCGGATGGTCGCCGCGCTGCCCGACGGTCACCGGCTCGCACACCGCCGGCGCATTGCGCTTGCCGAACTGGCTGACGAACCGTGGGTCATGTTTGCCGCGCACCACGGGCCCGGCATGCACGCGCTGATCGTGACCGCATGCGCGCAGGCCGGCTTCGCGCCGCGCATCGTCCAGCAGCCGCGCCAGATGCAGACGACGGCCGGGCTCGTCGCGGGCGGCATCGGCGTCGCGCTGATGCCGCGCCTGTTCGTGCCGATGCAACCGCCAGGCATCACGTTCTGCGAACTGACGGGTGCGGGAAGCCCGCTCGCATACGAGCTGGCGATCGCGTACCGGACGCCCTCGCCGCTCGTCGATGCGTTGCGCGAGACCGCGCGAAGCGCGGTGCGCGAACTGGGGTGGGTGCTGGCGGCGTGACCGCGCACGTCACGCGCGGCGCTCAGCCGCCGACGACGTTGAACGCAATGTCCACCACGGCCTGCCGGAACGCGTCCTGCCGCGTGGGCAGCGACGTGTACTCCAGCATCATGTGACTGTATGACACAGTCGTGCCGATCGCGCTCGCGATCATGAAGAACAGCACCGCCGGATCGACCGGGCGGATCACACCGGCCTCTACCGCCTCCGACAGCAGCGGAAACATCACGTCGTAATACGGGCGCACGAGCCGCGCCTGCAGCCGGTCGAGCCGCGCGCCCACTTCGGTCGCCGCCGTCGAGAAGAACATGCCCAGGTCGGGCTCGTCGAACTCGTGGTCGACACACAGCTCGATCGCGCGCCGTACACGGTCGCGTTGCGGCAGCGGCGACGTGCGCAACGCGCGCAGCGCGTCGAACATCGGCTCGGCCAGCTCGGCGATCTGCTCGACGACCGCCAGCCACAACGTTTCCTTCGTCCCGAAATGGTGCGCGATCAGCGCCGCATCGACACCCAGCTCGCGCGCGACTTCGCGCACGCTCGTGGCATCGTAGCCACGCTTCGCGAACGTGCGGCGCGCGGCGCGCGGCCCGCAATATCACGTCCGGCCCCACGGACGCCCCGGCCAGCGGCCGCCCTCGCATACGCCGCTTGGCCGGCGCGCGCTCAGTGACTTCAGCCACGTCTTCCTGCTCTCCTTGAATGATTCGAATACCCGTGTTCCGGCCCCGCTCGAACGACGCCGAACACCGGGTGACCTGCCCCGCTCCGTTGACACGCGAAGCCGGGAAGCGCTAGGATCATACCTTATTCATCACGTGATGATTTATCCATGACAACCCCTACACGCATCGTCATCGTCGGCGGCGGGATCGCCGGCCTGCAGCTCGCCACCCGCCTGGGCGAGCGCCTCGGCCGGTCCGGGCGCGCCCAGGTGACCGTCGTCGACCGCAGCCCGACCCACATCTGGAAGCCGATGCTGCACACGATCGCGGCCGGTACGCGCGATGTGCAGCAGCAGCAGGTGATCTTCCTCGCCCATGCACGTGATCACGGTTACACATACCAGCCCGGCGAACTGACGGGGCTCGATCGCGCGCGCCGCCGCGTGCAGCTCGGCGAGATCCGCTCGCAGGACGGCGAACTCGTGCTCGACGCACGCGAACTCGAATACGACGTGCTGATCTTCGCGCTTGGCAGCCAGGCCAACGATTTCGGCGTGCCGGGCGTGCGCGAGCACTGCTATTTCATCGACAGCCAGAAGCAGGCCGAGACTTTCAACGAAGCGTTGCGGATGCGCGTATTTCGCAGCATCGCGCGCGAAGCATCGCGCGCGACGAGCCGTTTCGCGTCGCGATCGTCGGCGCGGGCGCGACCGGCGTGGAACTCGCGGCGGAGCTGAGCCGCTTGCTGGAAGTGGCACAGGCGTACGGTGACGCGACGGTGCGCGAGCGGCTGCAGCTCACGCTGCTCGAGAGCGGCCCGCGCATCCTCACCGCGTTTCCGCCGCGGATTTCCGCGTCGGCGCAGCGGCGGCTCGAACAGATCGGCTTTCATGTGCTGACGTCCACCCGCGTCACGTCGGCCGACGCAAACGGCTTTCACTACGGCGACGGTTCGTTCGCGAAAGCGGACCTGATGGTGTGGGCGGCCGGCGTGAAGGCGCCCGATTTCATGCAGGCGCTCGACGGGCTCGACACGAATCGCGCGAACCAGATCGTCGTCGGGCCGACGCTGCAGGCCACCGGCGACGAGCACGTGTTCGCGATCGGCGACTGCGCGAGCCTGCTGCCCGACGGCCAGGAACGGCCGCTGCCGCCCACCGCGCAAGTCGCGACGCAGCAGGCCGAGCATCTCGCGAAGCACCTGCCCGCGTGGCTCGACGGCACGCCGATTCCGCCGTTCGCGTTCCACGATTTCGGCGCGCTCGTGTCGATCAGCGACTACGACGCGTTCGGCACGCTCGGGCAGTTCGGGTTCTTTCGCGGCGGCTTCATCCAGGGGCGTTTCGCGCAATTCAGCCACCTGATGCTCTACCGGAGGCACCAGCAGGCGCTGCACGGCTTCTCCAAGGCGACCCTGCTGTGGATCGCCGAACGGATCAACGGCTGCGTGCAGCCGCGCATCCGCCTGTCGTGATACCGCACGTGGCGGTGTTGCATAACGTTTCGAGGAAAACCGACATGAACAACCGTTTAGCGCCCTGGCTCATGACCGTTGCCGCGATCAGCAGCTTCGACATGCCGTCCGTCTCGTGGGGCACGCCGCGGCGGCGCAGCGTCACGCGCGACCGGCTGCCGTCGTGGGACGCGACGAGCAAGCCGTCCATCAGCGTGCTCGAGCGGCCCACGGCCGACACCGTGATGATTTCATGGCGCGACGCATGCACCGGGCACTACGGTTATCAGAAGTGGCGGCTGTTCACCACGCGCAAGCGCGGCGTGTGCGCGCTGTCGGGGCAGCCCATCGAGATCGGCGACAGCGTCTATGCGCCGCAATTGCTCGGCTCGACGCCGGGCAACGCCGCCGCGATGGTGCTGGCCGCGTGCCTCGACGCGGCCCGCCCCGCCGAGGCGGCCTGACAGCCCGGGATTCGACCCGGGGCCCCGCTTCAGCCAGAGGTGACGCGATCCGTATCGCGAACCGCCTCGTTCATGCGTGCTTCGGCTTCCGCATCCAGCCGCGCCGCATTCGCTTCGGCTTCTGCTTCCGGCATCAGCTCGCCTTCCCATTTCGCGACCACCGCGCTGGCGATCGAGTTGCCCACCGCGTTCGTGGCCGAACGGCCCATGTCGAGGAACGTATCGACGCCCAGAATCAGCAGCAGCCCGGCTTCCGGGATGTTGAACTGGTGCAGCGTCGCGGCGATCACGACGAGCGACGCGCGCGGCACGCCGGCCATGCCTTTCGACGTGAGCATCAGGATCAGCAGCATCGTGACCTGCGTGCCGAGCGACAGGTGAATGCCGTAGGCCTGCGCGATGAACAGCGACGCGAACGTGCAGTACATCATCGAGCCGTCGAGGTTGAACGAATACCCCATCGGCATCACGAAGCTCGAGATCTTGCGACGCACGCCGAAACGGTCGAGCGCATCGAGGATCTTCGGATACGCGGCTTCCGAGCTCGCGGTCGCGAACGACAGCATGAACGCTTCCTTGATCAGCGCCAGCAGCTTGAACACGCGGCGGCCGAGGAACAGCAGGCCGGCCGCGACGAGCGTGCCCCACAGCAGGAACAGGCTCAGGTAGAAGTCGCCCATGAACACCGCGAACTTCAGCAGGATCGACAGGCCGTTGATCGCGACGGTCGACGCCATCGCCGCCAGCACCGCGAGCGGCGCGAGCTTCATCACGTAGCCGGTAATCTTCAGCATCACGTGCGCGAGCTGGTCGATCGCTGCGACGAGAATCTTGCCGCGTTCGCCGAGCGACGCGAGCGCCACGCCGAAGAACATCGAGAACACGACGATCTGCAGGATCTCGTTGTTCGCCATCGCCTCGGCGATCGATTTCGGCACCATGTGGCCGACGAAATCCTTCAGCGTGAACTTGGACGTCGCGAGATGCGCGGACGCGCCGATATCCGGCAGCGGCAAACCGAGGTTCTCGCCCGGGCGCAGCAGGTTCGCCATCAGCAGGCCGAGCAGCAGCGAGATCAGCGACGCGGTGAAGAACCAGCCGAGCGCCTTCACGAACACGCGGCCCACCGACGACGCGTCGCCCATGTGCGCGATGCCGACGACCAGCGTCGAGAACACCAGCGGGCCGATCACCATCTTGATCAGCCGCAGGAACACGTCAGACACCAGCGAGATGTAGCCGGCGATTTCCGCCGCCGACTGTTTGTCCGGCAGCTGCGTATAGATCATGTAGCCGATCAGGATGCCGGCCGCCATCGCGAGCAGGATCCAGCCTGCCGCGGACATTCGTTTGTTCATATCGGAATTCGACGCACGGGAAGAAGTTGACGGATGAAAGGCGCGCACGCCTGTGCCGTGCCAGGGTGCGCGCGTGGCGAGCCGGTCGTGCCCGGTGTATCAGGCACGGTCGCCGGCGCCGGTCAGGCTCGCGGATCTCAGCGAACTGACGCGCCGCCGCCGCAACGGCATTCGCGCGAGGGCGAACGCCGTTGCGGAGCAGCGATTCATCAGCATGAAGCGATCATGTCAGTAACCGATTGCCGAGCCGGCCGGACGGCGCGGATCGTTGTAGCCGTAGATGAAGCCGACGCGCACGTTGCCGGACACGGACGAATCGTTCCCGGAACTCTGGCGGCTCGCCGCTTCGGTGCCCGCCAGGCCGACCATGATCAGCTCGGCGGCGCCCCACGGCGTCTGCTCGACCATCTTGTAGCCCATGTTGCGCAGGATCGCGAGCGTGTCGGGCGACAGGCCGTAGGTTTCGTAATAGACCTCGTCGGGCAGCCACTGGTGGTGGATGCGCGGCGCGGTGACCGCGTCCTGCGGCGTCATCCCGTAGTCGATCACGTTCAGCACGGTCTGCAGCGTGATCGTGATGATGCGCGAGCCGCCCGGCGAGCCGACCACCATGAACACCTTGCCGTCCTTCTTCACGATGGTCGGCGCCATCGACGACAGCGGACGCTTGCCCGGCGCGATCGAGTTGCGCGTGCCCTGCACGAGACCGAACAGGTTCTGCGCGCCGACCTTCACGGTGAAGTCGTCCATCTCGTCGTTCAGGAAGAAGCCCGTGCCCGGCGCGATGACCACGGCGCCGAAGCGGCCGTTGACCGTATAGGTCGTCGACACCGCGTTGCCGTCGTGGTCGACGATCGAATAGTGGGTCGTCTCCGGCTTCTCGTGCACGCCGACGCCCGGCTGCACGTCGACCGACGGCGTCGCCGTATCCGAATGGATGCTCTTGCGGATCTGCGCCGCGTAGTCCTTGCTCGTCAGCTTCGCGACCGGGTTGTCGATGAAGTTCGGGTCGCCGAGCAGCGTGTTGCGATCTTCGTATGCGTGACGCATCGCTTCGGTCATGTAGTGCACCGCCGCGGCCGAATGGTAGCCAAGCTTGCGCATGTCATACCCTTCGAGGATGTTCAGCGTCTCGCACATCGTCACGCCACCCGAGCTCGGCGGCGGAGCCGACACGAACTCGTAGCCGCGATACGTGCACGTCAGCGGCGCCATGTCCTGCGCACGGTACGACGCGAAATCCGCCGCCGTGATCAGGCCGCCACCCTTCCTGGCCGCCGCCTCGACGATCTTCGGGATCTCGCCGTGATAGAACGCGTCGGGGCCCTGCTCCGCGATACGCTCGAGCGTGCGGGCCAGGTCCTTCTGCACCAGGCGATCGCCCGGCTGCAGCGGCGTGCCGTCCGGACGCAGGAAGATGCGGGCCGCTTCCGGATCCTTCTTGAAGCGGTCGATCGTCGTGTCGAGGATGTCCGTATCGCCACGCGTCAGCACGAAGCCGTCGCGCGCGAGGCGGATCGCCGGCGCCATGACCTGCTTGCGCGTCAGCTTGCCGTACTTGCGCTGCGCGAGATCGAGGCCCGCAACCGTGCCCGGCACGCCCACCGCACGATAGCCGTACAGGCTGTCGTCCGGAATGACGTTGCCCTTCGCGTCGAGATACATGTTCGCGGAAGCCGCAGCCGGTGCGGTTTCGCGGAAATTGATGAAGCGGTCACGGCCGTCGGCCAGGTGGACGGTCATGAAACCGCCGCCGCCGATGTTGCCGCAGCACGGATTGGTCACGGCCTGCGCGTAACCGACCGCCACCGCGGCGTCCACCGCGTTGCCGCCTTCCTTCAGGATGTCGACGCCGATTTGCGACGCGAAGTGCTGCGACGAAACGACCATGCCGTTCTTCGCTTCGACCGCGGGGTCCGATGCGGCGAACGCGCACACGCTCATGGCCGACAACAGGGTGAGTACTACGAGCCGCCTCATGACGGGATCCTCCAGACAAATAAAACCGTGGCATGCCGGAACGCGACGCCGCATCGGGGTTGTCGACGCGTCAATCGCGCTTGTAATAAACAATACATTCCAGCGAGGCCGCGATCATAGCACTCGCTTTTTTGCGCCAAAACCTAGGGTTATCACTGAACGACGAACGAATTTCGGCCGAATGGGTCATTTGCCAATGTTTGTTTTATTACAAAGGTGAATGAGCCGGTCCACCGTGCGATGCGTCCCTCTAATTTCGGAGCGTGCACGCCCGCCTGACGTCGATCGGCTAACATGCGTGGAGTCGCCGGCAGACACCCGTCTGCCGTTTGTCATTCAGATACGAGAGTTGGAGTGCCCGATGGGGACGAGCATCAGGGCGTTGCTGCTATCCCAGATGGATAGCTTCACGCCGTCGGAACAGAAGGTCGCGCAGGCGTTGCTGGATCGCTACCCGAGTCTCGGGCTCGGGCCGATTGCGAGCTTTGCCAAACAGGCGGAAGTGAGCGATCCGACCGTGTTTCGCTTCGTCGTCCGGATCGGCTTTCCGAATTACTCGTCATTCCAGCAGGCGCTGTACGGCGAGATCGACACGGCAATGAATTCGCCGCTCGCGCGGATGGATGCGTTCCACTCGGCAGCGGGCATGCGCGACAGTCATTCGGCAATTTTCCAGCGGCTGTCGGAGTCGCTGGCGACCACGATCGAAGGGCTCGATGCGGCGGCGTTCGGCGCCGCGGTGGCGCTGCTGGCGAATCCGGATGTGCGTGTCTTTTGCGGCGGCGGGCGTTATACGGCGCCGCTCGCGTCGCTGTTTTCGTTCACCCTCGCCTACGCGCGGCCACATGTTCAATATGTCGAACCGAATGTGAACCTCGCGTCGGTCGCGCTGGCGGACATGGGGGCCGGTGACGTGCTCGTTATTTTCGATTTTCGCCGTTATCAACGGGACAGTATTCGGTTCGCGCAAGCCGCGCATCGGCTCGGCACGCGTGTGCTGCTGATCACGGACGAATGGCATTCGCCGATCGGCGAATTTGCGGAGATCGTGCTGCGCATCCGAGGGCAGCCGTTCGCGATGCTGCAAACCAACGTGCCCGCGCTCGCGCTCGCCGAAGCGCTCGTGATCGGTGTGACGAACCAACTGCCGGAGCTGGCAAGGCAGCGGATGGAGAAGATCGAGCTTCTGAATTCCGGGGGGAGCGAGCCGGATATCGGTCAGCGGGATTTGCCGGAGTGAGGGGTGGTTGAAGCATGAGCTTCAAAGCGAACGATACCCGTCAAGTCACGATAGCAGCTTACCCACAGCGCATATCCTAGGAAAATAGCGGCGGAAAATACCACAACCATCCCGCCAATTGTGGCCCAAACGGGCCATGTCAATACACATTGCATGACAAACCACGCGCTCAGCAAACTGCTCGCCGCGTACAGCAAATGCAGCATCCGCCGCGGCCGCTTCATCGGCCTCCAAGTTTCAGGATGCACACCCGCATCGACGAATACATCAAGGTCAAACCGCAAACCACGACCAGCAAGGCAGCGTAGTATCGCAACAATCAGTGCATCGCGATTCCTGAACCGTATGCATCGCATAGCATTGGACGTGAGCCTCATCGGAATTCGTTGCTCGACGATTTCACCGGTCGCCATGCGGCGCCAGAACATGAAGCTCTTCGTGAATGACCTGGATGTCTGGTATTCGGTTCGCACGTCACACCCGGCATCCGGTTTCCCGACTATCTCATCCCAGTGGATGCGTCTTCCCGCAGACAGCGCGCTGCTATCCGATAACTTTCCAGTGCCATACCAAAGACCAATCTCATCGACGTGAAACCACGCCCCTGCCTTGATTCCCTCGCGCGTCATGACAATGGCTGAAGCGGCCATCAAAACAAACAACGCAATCAAAACGATCGCCAACTCGATTTCGTGGTGCTGTTTGCCGGCACCGCACCCAGACAGGATGTGCAGTACGGCACATTCGTCGGTTCGCCCGAACCGCTGAACTGGAGCGAGACCGAGCGGGACTGCCGGCGGCTGATGACGCGCACGAAGGACATACGCGTTGCCGTGCTGCATACGCGCTGCCGCACGCGCCTGGGCGGCGTCGCAGGCCTGTCGGAAGGCATGCGGTTACTGGCGGCGTGGTTGCAGGCCTTTCCGGAGCAGGTCCATCCACAGGCCGATGCCGACAACGATCGCCATGCCGCGCTGGAGATGCGCATGAACGCGCTGCAAGCGCTGTCGGATCCGGAAGGGTTGCTGGCCGATGTGCGGGAAATCGTATTGACACGATCGACTGCCACCCGGTTGCAGGTTCGTGACGTCGAGCGCGCGTTCGCGCATCCGCGTCCCGCCGACGCGCTCGCGCCCGATTCGGTCGCCCTGCAATTGCAGAACCTGCGGGAACAGCAGCCGTCGTCGATGAAGGCCTTCGACGACGCGATCTCGAGCCTCTCCGCTATCGATTCGTGGTGCTCGACGCACCTCGAGACGTATCTGCCGGATTTTTCCCCGTTGGTCCGCCTGCTCAAGCTCTTTCAGGCAAGCGAACCGCAGGTCGATGGCCGATCCGGCTCCTTGCGTGCGGTCGAACACGAGGCACGCGATACGCCGGTGTTGGCGGCGCTCGACGAAACGGCCACAGCGCCGGCAGATCCGGACGGCGAGGAGGAGGCTGTGCCAACCCCGACGTCCGTTGCCGCGCTCGCCCCGCTTGCGCCAACGGACCGGCAGGCAGCGTTGGCGCTGATCTGCGCGGCACGCAAGTGGTTCGAAATCAACGAACCGAGCAGCCCCATCCCCGTGCTGCTCAAACGCGCCGAACAATTCGTCGGAAAGCGCTACGTCGATGTCGTCAGGGCCATTCCGCCGGAGCTTCTCGCTCAGTGGGAAGAGGCAGACGGCTCATGATGGCATCCCGTCACGGTCGTGCGTGACGGGATGCCGTGCGTGCTCGACGATCAGCTCTCGACATCCTCGAGACTGAACACCTCCGTCTTGTCGTTATACGAGAACACTTCCCCGTAACGCCCCCAGTCGATCACTGCATCGAGCGTTTCCTCAGCCGCTTCGTCGGACAGGAAATCCTCCAGCTCCTGTTCGAACCGCACGCGCGGCGCCCTATGCCCCGGGCGCTCGTTCAACACCTTCCGAATACGCGCAGCAAGCGGCACGTGCTTCAGCAAATGATCCGCGAACATCAGCTTGCGTTCCTGCGTGCCGAATTCCGCGAACACGCGTGCCGGCGGCGTAAGGAACACGTCCCCTTCCCGCACGTCCGCGAAGCCGAGGTACTGCAGCACTTCGGCGATCGGGAACAGTTCGTCGACTTCCAGATGCAGCGTACGCGCGATTTCCGGCATGTCCGCGCGGCCGTGGTACGGCGCCATCGCGAGCGTCTCGATCAGGCCGGCCATCAGGTTGGTCGACACGCGCGGCATCCAGCTGCCGAGCTCCAGCCCCTTCTTCGTCGCCTCGTTGGTCTGGCGGGCCGTCATCTTCGCGTAGATGTCGTCGACGAGCTTGCGGAAATCGGTGTCGAGCCGGTTGCGCGGATGCTTGAACGGCACCTTGATCTCGGCGATCACACGGCCCGGGTTCGACGACAGCACGAGGATTCGGTCGCACATGAACACCGCTTCCTCGATGTTGTGCGTGACGATCAGCACCGACTTGATCGGCATGCGGCCCTGCGTCCACAGGTCGAGCAGGTCGGTACGCAGCGTCTCGGCCGTCAGCACGTCGAGCGCGGAGAACGGCTCGTCCATCAGCAGGATCGTCGGATCGACGACGAGCGCGCGCGCAAAGCCCACGCGCTGGCGCATGCCGCCCGACAGCTCGCGCGGGTATGCGTTCTCGAAGCCGTCGAGACCGATCAGGTCGATCGCGGCCAGCGCACGCTCACGCCGCTCGCGTGCGCCGACGCCGAGCGCCTCGAGGCCGGCTTCCACGTTCTGCAGCACGGTGAGCCACGGGAACAGCGCGAAGGTCTGGAACACCATCGCAACGCCTTCGGCCGGGCCGCGCAGCGGCTGGCCGAGATAGGTCACTTCGCCGCCGGTCGGTTCGATCAGCCCGGCGATGATGCGCAGCAGCGTCGACTTGCCCGAGCCGGAACGGCCGAGCAGCCCGACGATCTCGCCTTCGCGCAGCGACAGGTTCGCATCGTCGAGCACGAGCAATTCGCCCTGCGACTTGTTGAAGCCGCGGTTCACGTGCTCGACGCGCAGGATTTCGTCGCCGAGGCGCGGCGGCTGCAGCGGCTGGGACGTCTTGGCGGGGGCGTTGATAACGGTCGAATTTTGCATCGCGCTTACTCTCAATCGAGACGGAGCCGGGATTCCGCATAGGCGTACATCGGACGCCACAACAGACGGTTGAACAGGGTAACGAACAGGGACATCACGGCGATGCCCAGGATGATCTTCGGAAAATCGCCGGCGGCGGTGGTCTGCGCGATATACGAACCCAGGCCGTGAGCCACGACCTTCGTGTCGCCCCACTGCACGAACTCGGACACGATGCTCGCGTTCCACGCGCCGCCCGATGCGGTGATGGCGCCGGTCACGTAATACGGGAAGATGCCGGGCAGGATCGCCTGCCGCCACCACTGCCAGCCACGGATGCGGAAATTCTTCGTCGCTTCCTTGTAGTCGTTCGGATAGGACATCGCGCCGGCGATCACGTTGAAGAGGATGTACCACTGCGTGCCGAGCACGATCAGCGGCGACAGCCAGATGTCGGCGTTCAGGTGGAAGTGGACGATCACGATCACGAACACCGGGAACAGCAGGTTCGCCGGGAACGCGGCGAGGAACTGCGCGAGCGGCTGGATCTTCTCGGCCAGCGCGGGGCGCAGCCCGATCAGCACGCCGAGCGGCACCCAGATCACCGACGCGATCGCGATCAGCACCAGCACGCGCAGCAGCGTGATGAGACCGAGTACGAGCACGTGCCCGACTTCGCCCATCGTCACGCCGGTCGCGACGAACGTGACGACACGCCACACGACGTACGCCGTCAGCAGGATCACGAACGCGCCCCACACGATGTCGCCGATGCGCGACGAGCCACGCGACGATGCACCGCGCGTACGCGTGCTTGTCAGCGACGGAAAGCGCAGCGGAATCCGCGCGGCCTGCGACAGCAGCCAGCCGGCCGGCACGAGCAGCTGATGGATCAGGTGCGTGCGGCGCATCATGTCGAGCAGCCAGGATTGCGGCGCATCGCCCGACGCGGTGTTTTCCATCCGGAACTTGTCGGCCCACGCGACCAGCGGGCGGAACAGGAACTGGTCATAGGCGAGGATCACGACCGACATCGCGACGATCACCCAGCCCACCGCGCCGAGATTCTTGTCCGAGATCGCCTGCGCCAGATACGCGCCGATGCCCGGCAGCGTGATGGTCTGGTTGCCGACGGTGATCGCCTCCGATGCGACGACGAAGAACCAGCCGCCCGACATCGACATCATCATGTTCCAGATCAGCCCCGGCATCGAGAACGGCACCTCGAGCTTCCAGAAGCGTTGCCACGGCGTCAGGTGAAAGCCGCGCGACACTTCGCTCAGGTCGCGCGGCACCGTGCGCAGCGACTGGTAGAAGCTGAACGTCATGTTCCACGCCTGGCTCGTGAAGATCGCGAAGATCGCAGCCAGCTCCGCACCGAGCACGCGGCCCGGAAACAGCGCGAGGAAGAACGTGACGGTAAACGAAATATAGCCGAGCACCGGCACCGACTGCAGGATGTCGAGGATCGGGATCAGCACCATGCCCGCGCGGCGGCTTTTCGCGGCGAGCGTGCCGTAGACGAGCGTGAACACGAGCGATGCGACCATCGCGGCAAGCATCCGCAGCGTGGTGCGCAACGCGTATTCGGGCAGGTTCGACGGATCGAGCGAGATCTTCTGCGTCTGCAGCACGCCGATCGGCGCCATCGTCTGGTGGAAGCCGACGATCGCCATCGCGAGTATGCCGATGATCAGCGGAAACGCGACCACGTCCCAGCGGTTGGGCAGCACGCGCCACGCGGACGCGTTGGCGGTGCGATTCGGATCGAAGAAACTGATATCCATCGGTAGCGTCTTGTGTTGAATTGAAAATCGATGGGTCCAGCCGCGTGTCGCGCGGCCGGGCGTCGCGCCCCCGGCGCGAATCAGAACAGCCCGTGCAGCAGCCAGTACAGGGCGGCGGACAGCGCGATCGACGCGGGCAGCGTCAGCACCCACGCGAGCACGAGGTTGCGCACCGTATCCCAGCGCAGGCCCGCGCCGCTGGCCGTCATCGTGCCGGCCACGCCCGACGCGAGCACGTGCGTCGTCGACACCGGCAGCCCGTACGCGTCGGCCATCCCGATCGTCAGCATCGCGACGGCCTCGGCCGATGCGCCCTGCCCGTAGGTGAGATGCGACTTGCCGATCTTCTCGCCGACCGTCACGACGATCCGCTTCCACCCGACCATCGTGCCGAGGCCGAGCGCGATCGCGACCGCGACCTTCACCCAGGTCGGGATGAATTTCGTCGCGCGGTCCATCTGCTTCTTGAACGCTTCGAGCGCGCTCGCGTCCTCGACCGTGAACGCCGGCGCCTTCGCCTTCTCCATCAGCCGGATCGCCTCGGACGCGACGTACATGTTGTTGCGCACGTTGTCGACGAGGTTCTGCGGCACGCTCGAGATGCCGCCGGCCTGCGCGACCTGGTCGGCGATCGTGTCGGTGAGCTTGCCCAGTGCGGGAATCGTCGCCGGCGTCAGCTTGTGCGTGCGCACGTAGGCCTCGACATCGGCTCGCGGGTCGGTCGACCGGGCAGCCGGGTCCGCATATTTGACGAGCGTCGTCGACGCGTGGCGCGCCACCGCGACGAACGTGCTCGTCTGATCGGGCGTCACGGCCTTGTTCAACGCATACGCGGTCGGCATCACGCCGATCAGGATCAGCATGATCAGCCCCATGCCCTTCTGCCCGTCGTTCGAGCCGTGCGCGAACGACACGCCCGTGCAGGTGAGGATCAGCAGCAGGCGGATCCAGAACGGCGGCGGCTTGTTGCCCTTCGGCTCCTGGTACAGCGCCGGCACGCGCACGAGCGCCTTCAGCAACAACAGCACGAGCGCGGACAGCACGAAGCCGATCAGCGGCGAGAACAGCAGCGCCTTGCCGACGCCGAGCGCCTGGTTCCAGTCGACGCCGCTCGTGCCCGACGGGCCGCTGACGATCTGGTTCATCAGGCCGACGCCGATGATCGAGCCGACGAGCGTGTGCGAACTCGACGACGGCAACCCGAAATACCAGGTCGCGAGGTTCCACGTGACGGCCGCGATCAGCAGCGAGAACACCATCGCGAAGCCCGAGCCGCTGCCCACCTGCAGGATCAGCTCGACCGGCAGCAACTGCAGGATCCCAAACGCGACGGCGCCGCTCGACACGAGTACGCCGAACAGGTTCCAGAGGCCCGACCACACGACGGCGAGGTGCGGGTCGAGCGAGTGCGTATAGATGACGGTCGCGACCGCGTTCGCGGTGTCGTGGAAGCCGTTGACGAATTCGAAGCCGAGCGCGATCAGCAGCGCGACGATCAGCAGCAGGAACGGGAGGACCGAGCTTCCCTTGACGGGACTGAGGTCGGCGCTCAGGTGGATACCGACGTAGACGATGCCGCAGGCAATGATCAGAAAGAACAGCGCAAGGCTGATGGTGCGCGTGCGACTGCTGACCGCACCGCTGGTTTCCGTTGCCGCGAGATTCGGCATGAAGGGGCTCCGGAGAGGTGACTCGGAGTGGCAGGCTATCGATCGGTCGTGACGCAAATGTGACGTGTCACTTACAGGACATTGACAAGCCATCTGCCAGGAATCGCGTCGCGCCGCGCAAGCCGCAAACACGGGCGTTCGACCTTGTAACTGGCGGGAATAAATTCGCCGCTGCGCCGGTATGGCACACGAAGGCGCCGGCTTATTCCAGGACGATCCGGCCGTCCGGTTTCGTCACACGAATGCGAGGCTCACATGTCTTCATCGACCCCCACCAACCCGTCGCGCCGCAAGGCACTGCAGTGCATGGCCTTCGGCGGCCTCGGCACGCTGTTTACGCTGTCGGGCGGCGTCCTGACGCCGTTCGACCTCGCGCTCGCGCAGACCGGCGACGCGCTCCCCGCCAACGCGGGCCGCCCGCTGTTCGTGCAGATCAGCGACACGCACATCGGCTTCAACAAGGACGCGAACCCCGACGTATCGGCCACGCTGAAGCAGACGATCGACCTCGTCAACGGCATGCCGGCGATGCCCGCGCTGGCCATCCATACCGGCGACATCACACACCTGTCCAAGCCCGAGGAGTTCGACCACGCGTCGCAACTGCTCGCCGCGTTGCGCGTGCCGGAACTGCATACGGTGCCCGGCGAGCACGACGTCACCGACGGTTCGGGCGCCGAATATTTCGGCCGGTTCGGCAAGGCGTCGGACAACCGCGGCTATTACAGCTTCGATCACGCGGGCGTGCACTTCATCGGCCTCGTCAACGTGATGCACTTCAAGCCGAACGGGCTCGGCAGCTTCGGCGACGACCAGCTCGCGTGGCTCGCGCAGGATCTCAAGGGCCGCTCGTCGAGCACGCCGATCGTCGTGTTCTCGCACATGCCGATGTGGACCATCTACGAGCCGTGGGGCTGGGGGACCGGCGACGCGCCGCAGACAATGGCGCTGCTGCGCCGCTTCGGTTCGGTCACCGTATTGAACGGGCACATCCACCAGATCGTGTCGAAGGTCGAGGGCAACGTGACGTTCCACACCGCGCGCTCCACCGCGTTCCCGCAGCCGACGGCCGGCAACGGCCCGGGCCCCGTGCCGCTCACCGTGCCGCGCGACCGGCTGCCGTCGATGCTCGGCGTGACGACCGTCGAATTCGCCGGCCATCCGGTCGCGTCGTCGCTGCGCGATGCGACGCTGGCCTGACGCACTGAACCCAAGGGAGACCGACATGACCCGTTTCAAGCCATCCCGCCTCATCGCGGCGCTGCTGCTGTGCGCCACCGCCCCGCTCAGCGCGTTCGCGCAGGGCCCCGACGGCGCGCTCGTGACGATCCGCAACTTCATGTTTTCGCCGATGTCGACGACGATCAAGGCCGGCACGACGATCACGTGGAAGAACCTCGACGCGGAACCGCACACCGTCGTCAACGACGCGGGCATCTTTCATTCGAAGGCGCTCGACCAGGACGAGACGTACGCGTTCCGCTTCGACAAGCCGGGCGTCTACAAGGTGTTCTGCGGGATTCACCCGTACATGAAGGAGACCATCACGGTCGAATGACGCGGCGCGTCACGACACGCGCTTGAGGGTCGGAAGCGACTGACGTCGAATCGAACGCGGCCGCCCGTTGCACCGCGGGCGGCCCGTCCGCCGTCGATCGCCTAAACTGAATCGAACCGTTCGTACCCGACCCACTATCACACGCAGCGAGGCCAGCCATGACCGCGAGCCAGCCGGCACGCATGGATCTCCCCGGGCAAGTGGTGCTCGTGCTCCAGGGCGGCGGCGCACTGGGCGCATTCCAGCTCGGCGTCTTTCAGGCGATGGACGAAGCCGGTATCCGGCCCGACTGGGTGGTCGGGACGTCGATCGGCGCGATCAACGCGGCGCTGATCGCCGGGAACCCGCCAGCGCAGCGTTACGAGAAGCTATCGGCATTCTGGCGCCGCGTGACCGAACGGACCCGTTTCGACACTGGGCCGCTGCTGCCCGGCTGGAACCGGACGCTGGCCGAGCTGATGATCATCGGCGGCGGCATCGCGGGATTCTTCCAGCCCAATCCGGCCTCGTGGCTCGGGCCGATGGTCCGCCTCGGCGTCGATCGCGCGTCGTATTACCGGATCGCGCCGCTGCGCGACACCCTTGCGTCGCTGATCGATCCCGAGCTGCTGAACGCCGGCCACCCGCGCCTGACCGTCAGCGCGGTCAATGCGTGCTCGGGCATGATGCGCTATTTCGATTCCCGCGATACGCGACTGGCGCTCGAGCACATCATGAGTTCCGGCGCGCTGCCGCCCGCGTTCCCGGCGATCAGGATCGACGGCGAGCCGTACTGGGATGGTGGCGTGTATTCGAACACGCCGGTCGAGGTCGTGCTCGACGACAATCCGCGCCGCAGCTCGATCATCTTCTCGGTCCAGATGTGGAACCCGGCCGGCCCCGAGCCCCAGAGCATCTGGCAGGTGTCGGAGCGGCAGAAGGACATCCAGTACGCGAGCCGCACCGACAGCCACATCGCGCGCCAGCAGCAAATTCACCGGCTGCGCCACGTGATCCGCGAGCTGGCCCGGCACGTGCCGGAAGCCGAGCGCGCGTCGCCGGCCGTGCGCCGGCTCGCCGCGTGGGGATGCGAAACCACGATGCATCTGATCAAGCTCGCGGCGCCGCGACTCGCCGACGACAATCAGTTCAAGGACATCGATTTCACGCCGGCCGGCATCGAGGCCCGCCGGCAGGCCGGCTACGAGGCCGCACAACGGGCCATCGCGGCGCGTCCGTGGGAGACACCGACGGACCCGACGGAAGGGCTGACGGTATTCGACGCCAGCGGGCCGCCGATCACGGAAGATCCGGCGTGATACGCGGCGCCCTTATCGCGCGCCGAGCGCATCGGCTCGATCCCGCGCGCCCGGCCTCGTACACCTCGACCATCAGCACACCGTCCCGCGCAGCGTGTCGAAATAGTCATCGAGGATCGTGATGTTCATGGGGAGCGCGCCCGGCAACGCCGTCATCCTGAACCGGGAGCCTGCATGTCTCTGACCGATCGATTTTCGCCGTGCGCGGACCTCGCACGCACGCTCACTGCCCTGCCGCGCGCATGTCCGGCGCCGTGCCGGCAACGACCGGACACGATTGCGGCAACGCCTGCCCGAACAGCACGGCCAGCCCGCAAGCGGACGTGAACATGCCGAGGCCGTCATGCCCGACGCCCGGCACTTCGACGACCTGTTGCGCGAGATCGTCAGGATGCCGTTTCTTCAGATAGTCGAAATACGCGAGCCCGCGTGCGAGCCGGTACGGGCCTTGCGCCATGGCCGCGCATGAGCGGTCGATGAAGTGGGTGTAAGGGTTCGTGTCGGCCTGGCCGAGCAGGTACACGACATGACGCGCGGCATAGCGCGTTTCGAGATCGCGCACGTCCTGCGACGCAACATAAGGCGGTGCCGACTTCAGCCCGTATTTCCATTCGGTCGCGCTCGGGCAGGTTCCGCCTGCGATCGGCTGGCCGTCCGGCCGTTCGTCGTCGAAATACAGGTAGCTCGACGGGTTCGCGACCACATAGCGCACCGCGATGCCGGCCCGCGCGAGCGCATCGCCTTCGTGCCCGGCCACCGCGTAACGCTGCAGCAACTGCGCGCCGGCGGAGTGGCCAATCACGACGACCGTCGACAACGCGGGATACAGGCCGCGGTCGGCGAAATGCGCGAGCAATGCGTCGAGCGCGGTGAACGAGCTGATCGGGGCTGGCTGGCGGGCCGGTTCGCCGCCCTTCCATCCTTCCTGGGTCCAGGCGAGCGTCGGCGCGGGCAGCGAGAACGCACGCGTATCGGCGCGTGTCAGGAATTGCGGCGCGACGACCATCGTGCCCTGGCCCACTGCACCGGCCTTCTCGACCACCTTGAGCCCCGATGCGTAATAAGCGTCGGCGTTGCGCAGCGTGCCGTGAATCACGATGAACACACGCGTGACGTCAGGTGCCGCCTTGTCGACGGGATGGTCGGCATAGACGGGCAACATCGCGCTGCCCTGCGGCGTGTCGACGGTCAAGCGCTGGTCGGCGACTGCCTTCACCGGTGCTTCGAGACGTTCGCGCTGGGTGGGCGTGGCGGCTTCGGCCGGATGCGCGCCGCCCAGGACGTCGAGGGCTGCCGCGACCGAAATCGCGAACGCCAGGGTCCGGGCGGCCGGCAACACGCGTGAGCGCCGGATGCTTGCAAAGGCAACGGAAATGAGTGACATGGCGACGGATCGAGTGGCGGATATGACTTTAACGGCGATGGTCGCAGAATCCGTCGCGCGCTGCCGGACGGTTACGGGAAGCGCGTCAGTGGGCCGGTTCTGCGCCGCGTTCGCGCCGCCCGCCCATTCCCGGCATCCGTCACCGGCCCCACCAGCCGCCGGCGAGTCGATCGCGCTGACCTGGAAGCGGATCGTCAGGGTCATCGACATCCCGACGATCGACGGGCCGGGGCGCGTCAGCCCGACGCTTCGGACGCATCGCGCTGCATCCGTTGCACGATCGCGTCCAGTTCGCCGATATGCGTGGCCACCGCCTGCTTGCCCGCGCGTGCCCATCCATCGAACGACGTCATCCCGCTCACCGCGCCGACGAACGCCACGCCGGCACGCTCGGCCGCCTGCGCATCCACCGCATGGTCACCCACGTAGATCGCCGAACGGGCCGGCACGCCCAGCCGCGCCAGCGCCAGCACGAGCCCTTCGGGATCAGGCTTGTGACGCTGCACGTCCTCGCCGCCGATCAGCACGTCGACGAGCGACTGCAGTTCGTTCAGCGCAAGAATCGCCTCGATCCGGTAGCGGAACTTCGACGACACGATCGCGACCGCGAGACCCTGCTCGCGCAGACGCGCAAGCAGCGACGGGACATCGGGATAGATGCGCGTGCCGTGCACCATGATCTCGTCGGCGCGTGCCACGAAGTGGCGCGCAAACGCGTCGGCCCGCGCCGGCTCGGTTTCACCCGTCAGCAAGCGGAACATTTCGTGCAGCGGCAGCCCGATCACGGCACCGATCTGCGCCGGTGTCGCGCCGGCGGCATCCAGCCGATGCAGCGCGTATTCCGTGCATTCGATGATTGCGGCGGACGAATCCGCCAGCGTCAGATCGAAATCGAAGATGACGGCCTGAACAGGCATGAAAGGACGCTCCGAAAAAATCGGCTTGCGCGCGACGCGCGAACCGGCATGACGTTGCGATGCGCATCCGCGTGTCGATCGATCAGCGTTCCTGACCGGATTGCTCGCGATCGGCCGCGTCGAACCCGTCCGGGTCGCGCGTCGCCCATTGTTTTGCCCACCCCAGCAACGGTTGCAGCGCCGCCTCGAGCCGCCGGCCTTCGGCCGTCATGCAGTAGCCGCCCTCGCCATGCTCGACGAGGCCCGATGCCTTGAGCTCGGCCAGCCGCGTATTGAGCAGGCGCGCATTCGTTTCGCAGGCTTCCTGCAGTGCGCGGAATGTGAGCGGCTCGCCGCGCAGTTCCCACAGGATGCGCAGCGTAGTCCGCCGCCCAAGCAGATCCAGCACGACCATGATGGGTCGTCCCGTCTTCGATCCGCGAACGCGCTGTCCGATTTTTGGTGTGGTCATGCTGTACTTTTTAAAGCAAACGCCAGGCAGAGTCAATCGCTTGAATCGCGCCTCGGTTCTGCTTTACTTTTTAAAGCACGACGCCTACGCTTCCACGCATGCATCGTCTCGGGCACGGGGCTCACATGACTCAGCGTATTGCATCCGCATCACCGCCGTTCGAACCCGACATCACGGCTTCGATCGACCGGATCATGCAGGGCCACCCACCGTTGCGACTCTTCACCACGCTCGCGCGCGATCCGCGCCTGTTCACGAAATTCTTTGCCGCCGGCCTGCTGGACAAGGGCCATCTCGACATCCGGCAACGCGAGATCGTCATCGACCGCACTACCGCGCTTTGCGGGTGCGAATACGAATGGGGCGTGCATGTCGCCGTGTTCGCCCGGACGGCGAAGCTGAGCAGCGAGCAAATCCGGTCGTTGGCTTGCGGCTCGGCTGACGACACATGCTGGAACGACGACGACCGGGTGCTGATCCGGATGTGCGATGCGCTGCATCGGCACTGCGATATCGACGATGACCTGTGGCACACGCTGTGCCGGCATTTCAGTGACGAGGCACGGCTCGAGCTGCTGATGCTGGCGGGCTTCTATCGGACGGTCAGTTATCTCGCGAATGCACTGCGCCTGCCGCTTGAAGCGCATGCGACACGGTTTCCGTCTCGTACGTCGGCATGTGAAGTTCATTCCCCTGATTTGCCGACGGAGGATCGACCGTGATTTCTGGCACGGCGACGAATACAAGGCGATGGTCGAGCGGGTGTATGGCCATCCGCCCGTGATACGCGTGCTGGATTCTGTCGCGCATGTCGATGCGACGCAGGACGGTACTAGATCTTCGGACTGTCCGACTGAGGGCCGGATCGCGCCGTTGCGGAACGACCCGCCCTGCACCCTCGAGGGTCACAACGATCCATCCCCGTTATCGCATTTCGCTATCAACCCCATTGCCAGCAATGCTTTCAAACATATCGTCAAGTTCCGATATAAGATTCGCCCATCGACGATACCTGTTTGCCTGACTGAAACGCCCGCCCGATCCATGCCGACCGAACTCGACATCGAAGCCATCCTGAAAGCGCTCTCGAACCCCGTGCGCCGGGAAATCCTCCTCTGGCTGAAAACGCCGGGCGAGCATTTCCCGAACCAGACGCTGCCGTATGAACACGGCGTCTGCGCGGGCCAGATCGACGCGCGCTGCGGGCTGTCGCAGTCGACCGTCTCCGCGCACCTCGCGACGCTGCAACGCGCGGGGCTCGTGACGTCGACACGGATCGGCCAGTGGGCGTTCTTTCAACGCAACGAGGCCGTCATCGACGCATTTCACGACGCCCTGCGCCGCGAACTCTAGTCAACACGGCCGAACCGGCCATGCGGAGCGCCGTCGCCCATGACGCGACGGTTTCCCGCCTTTCGTGAAGAGGTTATTTGCCATGCCCACCCTGTTCGATCCCGTCACCCTCGGCGACCTGACCCTGCCGAACCGCATCGTGATGGCGCCGCTCACCCGCTCCCGTGCGGGCGCGACGCGCGTGCCGAACGCGCTGATGGCCCGCTACTACGCCGAGCGCGCGACGGCCGGCCTGATCATTACCGAGGCAACATCGGTCACGCCGCAGGGCGTCGGCTACGCGGACACCCCCGGCATCTGGTCCGACGAGCAGGTCGAGGGCTGGAAACAGGTGACGCAGGCCGTGCATGCGGCCGGTGGGCGCATCGTGCTGCAACTCTGGCACGTCGGCCGGATCTCCGACCCGGTGTTCCTGAACGGCGACCTGCCGGTCGCGCCGAGCGCGATCGCCGCCGGCGGCCACGTGAGCCTCGTGCGTCCGCAGCGCCCGTACGTGACGCCGCGCGCACTCGAGCTCGACGAAATCCCGGGCATCGTCGCCGCGTACCGCAAGGGTGCGGAAAACGCGAAGGCCGCCGGCTTCGACGGTGTCGAGATCCACGGCGCGAACGGCTACCTGCTCGACCAGTTCCTGCAGGACAGCACCAACCACCGCACCGATGCATATGGCGGCCCGATCGAGAACCGCGCACGCCTGCTGCTCGAAGTGGTCGATGCGGCAATCGACGTGTGGGGCGCCGGCCGCGTCGGCGTGCACCTTGCCCCGCGCGGCGACGCGCACACGATGGGCGATTCCGATCCGGCGGCAACGTTCGGCTATGTCGCGCGCGAACTCGGCCGTCGCAAGATCGCGTTCATCTTCACGCGTGAGTCGTATTCGGGCGACCACTTGAGCCCGCGCCTGAAGGAAGCGTTCGGCGGCCCGCTGATCGCGAACGAGCAGTTCACGCTCGACACCGCGCAGGCTGCACTCGAGGACGGCAGCGCCGACGCGATCGCATGGGGCAAGCTGTTCATCGCGAACCCCGACCTGCCGCGCCGCCTCGAACTCGGCGCACCGCTCAACAAGCCGGTGCCGGAGACGTTCTACGCGGAAGGCGAAACGGGTTATACCGATTACCCGGCGCTGAGCGACGCGGCCTGACGGCCAGGCAGCGCGTGTTCAGCGGCGCACGTCCGCCCGCATGAACACGCGCTGCGTCTCGTCGAGGCCGAGCGATACGTGGTGCGCGCGGATCGCGCGCAGCGTGTCGTCGAGCGTGGCGGCGTCGACGATGCTGAAACCCAGGCGCGCGTAGTACGGCGCATTCCACGGCGCGTCGCGAAACGTCGACAGCACGACCTCCGCGATCCCTTCCTGCGCCGCGCGTGCCATCACCTGTTCGATCAGGCGCGCGCCGATCCGCTGTCCGGCATGCGACGGCGCGACATCCAGTTCTTCCAGATAAAGCCGCTGCGCATCGAGCAGCCGGTAGAACGCAAACCCGACGCACGCGCCGTGCGCATCGACCGCCACATAAGCCCGGCCGCCATCGATGCGCACGAGTACGGCGGCCGTATCGGTCGGCTCGGCTTCCGCGATGTGGGTCATGCCGATTTCGCGAAACCGCTGCGCGGCAGCCACTTCGACGGCGGCCATCGCGGCCGCGTCTTCCCGCGTGGCGGGACGGATCAGGATCGGTGCAGTCATGACGGCAATTCAGGCAGACAGTCTGGAACGGCCGTCACTATAATCGAAACCTCATACGTTTCGAACGCCCCACCCACGAGGTTCGTCATGACGCTGTCCGCGCTCGCCGTCTTCGCTGTCACCCTGCTCGTCACCGCCGGCACGCCCGGGCCGAGCGTCGCCGCGCTGGTCGCGCGCGTGCTGACGAACGGCGTGCGTGACGTGCTGCCGTTCCTCGCGGCCATGTGGGTCGGCGAAGCGCTGTGGCTCACGCTCGCGGTCGCGGGGCTGTCCGCGTTCGCGCGCACGTTCGAGACGGGCCTGATCGTGCTGAAGCTGCTCGGCGTCGCGTACCTGCTGTTCCTCGCATGGAAGATGTGGACCGCACCGACCGGGACGGGCGCGGACGACCTGCCGCGCGGCCAGTCGCCGTGGCGCATGTTCGTCGCGGGCATGGCCGTCACGCTCGGCAATCCGAAGATTGCGGTTTTCTATCTCGCGTTGCTGCCGACCATCGTCGATCTCGCGCACGTCGGCGTGACCGCGTGGGCCGAGCTGGTCGGCACGATGCTCGCGGTCCTGATCCTGGCCGACTGCTTCTGGTCGCTGCTTGCGTCGCGCGCACGGGCGTTCCTGACGTCGGCGCGCGCGAAGCGGTTCGCGAACCGCACGAGCGCGACCGCGATGGCCGGTGCGGCAGTGGCGATCGCGACGCGCTGATGTGGAATCGAGGCGCGCTGATGGCATTCTGTAACGCCTGACGTGCAGGAAGCGTTACTTCCGTAAGCGCGGGTCATCTCCCAGGTCGCGCAGGCGCTTTCTCAACCGTCGATTGTCCGCGAGCAATGCAACCAGCGCGACGAGCGTCGCAACGGGAAAAAACCAGTTCCCCGAGTAATGCAGCAGTGCCCATGCAACAGCTGCGACTACAACAGCCGCGGCGATCAGACTGATTCCGTCTGCCATTCTGCTCATGCGGTCGCCCTCCCGATTGCGCGTGCGCGGATCGCAAACGTCACACTGACTGGCATGGGTCGAAGTACCTCCGGATACCGTTCGATCACGCGATAGACATCTTGCGGAATCACAAGACCGCGACGAGCCGCCCAGACGCGAATGCCGTCGACAGCGGCCACGCCGCGCTTGTCGCACACCAGCGACGCGTCGGCAGCCACAATCAGGCTGCCGATCGCCGCACCGACGTAAAAGCTCGCCCCGAGTGCTGACGCGGCTGCCAGCAGTTCCAGTCCGGTCGTTGCTCCGATCAGTTCGCCAACAGTAGCAGTCGGGCCGAGCGTCTTGAGCACGCCGAGAATAGCCGCGAGCGTGCCGGTTGCGGTTTGCTGCGCAGCAAACAGGCTTGCTGGCGCGGGTAAACCGAGGGCATCCATGTTGTCCCTGAATGCCCGATAAAAAGTCTTGCATTGCGTCATGCTGGATCCTCCTCAGAGCGCGGTGATTCTAGCAATGACGAGATGCGCTGACGAACCTGCCGGATTCATTCTGACCGAGCGCCTCTTCATTCAAGCGTCTCGACGCCCTCCACGCCACAAGCGCGTGTCGTCCCGGTGCGTGCCCGCTTACTGCCCGATGATTCGTTACGAAGTGTCGCGAACGAACCGTTCGTCGCTTCTTACAGCTATACACAACCGCCGATTTTCGTCACGATACGGCGAGTCGCGAAGGCGGCCCGCCGCGCGCCTGCCCCGGGGACCTCAATGAAAACCTGGCTATCGGCTGTCCTGCTCTGCCTGTCCGCCACGGTCGCGCACGCGGCCGGCATCAAGTTCCTCAGCATCCCGGCCAATGCGGCCGGCCACGAGTTGCGGGCGGTCATCTGGACCCCCTGCGCGGCACCCGCGCAATCGCTCACGATCGGCCCGTTCCTGCTGAAAGGGCAACGCAACTGCCCGACCGTCGGCGACAAGCTGCCGCTGGTCGTGATTTCGCACGGCCATGCCGGCACGTACTTCGGGCATCACGACCTCGCCGAAACGCTTGCCGACTCGGGCTACGTCGTCGCGGCGATCAACCATCCCGGCGACACGCATGCCGACATGAGCCGCGCGGCCGACCTGAGGGAGCTGGCGGAGCGGCCGGAGGACATCAAGCGCCTGGTCGACTACATGCTGTCCAACGGGCCCGACGCCGCGCACATCGATCCCGCGCGGATCGGCTTCTTCGGCTTCTCGCGCGGCGGCTATACGGGCCTCGTGCTGGCCGGCGCCAATCCGGATTTCGTGCACGCGCACGTGGCCTGCCCGGACCCGACCTGGTTGATCTGCAAGCAGATCCGCGACCATGACCTGCCGCGCCAGCCGCTGGCGCACGATCCGCGGATCAAGGCCTACGTGATCGCCGACCCGATGAACGAATTCCCGACCGCCGATACGCTGAAAGACGTGCATGCGCCGATCCAGCTCTGGGCGTCCGAAGCGGGCGGCGACGGCGTGGAGCCGGAAACGGTCCCCGCGCTGGCCGGCATGCTGCCGCAACGGCCGGAATTCCACGTCGTGCCGAATTCCGCGCATTTCGCGTTTCTCGCGCCGTGCTCCGAATCACTGGCGCACGACTCGCCTGAAGTCTGTACCGATGCGAAGGGATTCGACCGCGTGGCCTTCCACGAAACACTCGA
This sequence comes from Burkholderia sp. AU31652, assembly GCF_002223155.1. Classification (NCBI taxonomy): domain Bacteria; kingdom Pseudomonadati; phylum Pseudomonadota; class Betaproteobacteria; order Burkholderiales; family Burkholderiaceae; genus Burkholderia; species Burkholderia sp. AU31652. Next base: position 2,184,708 of record NZ_NKFG01000005.1, read on the forward strand.
CGCGAAGGCACTCGCGTTCTTCAGCGCCAATCTCCGCTAACAGCGAAACGTCTTGCGCCAGACGCCCGGCGCCGGCACATGGTCGTTGCACGCGATCAGCGCGCGCACCAGCGCCCAGTCGTCGTCATCGCAGAAGTCGAGCAGCATCGCGCCATACGGGCCGGGCTGCTCGCGCAGCCGTGCGGCCAGCCGCGCATGAATGCCCCGCACGTTGCCGTCGCCGTGCGCGACCACCGACGGATTCGCGCCCATTCCCGTCCCGCTGCAGAAGTTGATCGCCCAGCGGCCGCTGTCCGGCGACGGCAAATCCGTCAGCAGTGCGTCGATCGCACGCCACTTCCAGCCGATCGACGCGGCGACCGGCACGCGATATTCGTCCTGGATCACGAATGCGCCATCGGGGTGGTCGATCGTGAACGTCGCGTTGTCGGGCCATGCGGTCAAATCGATGCCGAGCGGCCGGCTGCTGCGAAAGCGGCGCAGCAGCACGATCGCGCCGCGCACGTCGCCGAGCGCGGGCAGCGTGCCGCCGGCATGCCAGCGCAGCCGCGGATGCCGCGCACGATGCGCGTCGAACGTCGCATCGAAACTGCGCGTGCACGCGTGCGCCGGCCATTCGTCCTTCACCGACATCACGAGGCATTCGCGCGGATGCGCGTCGAGAAAACGCGCGCAGGTTGCCAGCACGTCGTCGAACGTCATGCCGAGCGCGATGCCGCCGTGATGGATGTCGAACGCATCGCGCACGTGCCGGCAGCGGATGTCGAGGAGCCGCACGCCATGCGCGAGCTGGGCATCGAGCGGCGCACGCTGGGTGCGCACGAGCCGATCGTCGACGGTATACGCACAGGTGTCATGGCTGCCCGGTAGGGTCAGCGTATGCAGCAGCCGCGCATCGTCGAGCGCCGACATCCAGTCGGCGGGCGGCATGCACGTATCGTGGCTCGAAGGGATCATGAATCGATGAATGACAAGGAAAGAAAGCCGTGGGTCACGGCATCGGATGTCGCGGCGCGCGCCGGCGTGTCGCGCTCCGCGGTGTCGCGTGCATTCTCGCCGACGGCGAGCATCGCCCCGCAGACACGTGAACGCGTGATGGTCGCCGCGCGCGCGCTCGGCTACCAGGTCAACCTGATCGCCCGCGACATGATCACGCAGCGCAGCAGCATGATCGGCGTCGTGACGGCCGGGTTCGAGAATCCGTTTCGCGCACGGCTGCTGTCGGACCTGATGGCCGCGCTCGGGCAGCGCGCGCTCACGCCGCTCGTGACCAATGCGGAAGATCCGCGCCAGGTCCGGCAATCGCTCGAGCAGTTGCTCAGCTACCGGATCGCGGGCCTCGTGATGACGTCCGCATCGCCGCCGCTGTCGGTCGCGCAGCAGTATCTCGAACACCGGATCCCGGTCGTGATGATCAACCGCGAGGCGAACCTGCCGGGCGCGGACATCGTCGTCAGCGACAACGCGGCGGGCGCCGTCCACGCAGCGCAGCGGCTCGTGCGGGCCGGTGCGCGCCGGCTCGCGTTCGTCGGGCCGCGCGGCGCGAGCTACAGCGCGCAGTCGCGCGCCACCGCGTTCGAGCAGGCGATCGGGCGCGGCGATGCGTTCGACGCGACACTCGCGCACGTGCTCGACACGCCGTCCGACACGCATGCAAGCGGCGTCGACGCCGCGCGGCAACTGTTCGGGAACGGCAAGCGGCCCGACGGCGTGTTCTGCTCGTCCGACCTGCTCGCGCTTGGCGTGATCGACGTCGCGCGCAGCGAATTCGGGTTGCGCGTGCCGGACGACGTGCGCGTGATCGGCTTCGACGACATCCCCGCCGCCGAATACGACGCGTACCGGCTCACGACGCTGCGGCAGGACACGCGCGGCCTCGCGCACGCGGCGGTCGACCTGCTCGCGGACCGGATGCAGGCGTTCGACGGCCCGTCGCGCACGCGCATCGTGCCGGTCACGCAGGTGGTGCGGGCCAGCTGCGCATAACCAGGGAGCATCGGGCGCGGCGACGCCGCGCGTCACTTCAGCCCGCCCGCGAACCCGCGCAACAGGTAGCGCTGCACATAGCCGGCCACGGCCAGCGTGGGCAGCGACGCCATCAGGCCCGCGCTCATCAGGTCGCCCCAGTCGATGCCGTTCTCGGTCACGTAGCCGGCAATCGCGAGCGGCAGCGTGAAGCGGCTCGGCGTCGACACGAACAGCAGCGCGATCAGGAATTCGTTCCACGCGGCGATGAACACGAAGATCGCGGTCGCGATCAGCCCGGGCGCGCACAGCGGCAGCACGATCTGCACGAGGCGTCGAGCAAGCCCCGCGCCGTCGATGCAGGCGGCTTCCTCGTATTCGATCGGCACGTCGCGCACGAACGCGAGCAGCATCCAGATCGCCATCGGCAACGCGTAGATCTGGTACGCGAGCATCAGGCCGAGCGTCGAGTCGAGCAGGTGCAGCCGCTTCGCGAGCGCGAACAGCGGCACCGCGATCGTGATCGGCGGCATCAGCTTCAACGCGAGCACGAGCACCAGGAACAGCAGGTCGAGCCGCGCCGGAAACCGCAGCCGCACGAGCGCGTACGCGGCCGGAAACGCGAGCGCCAGCGCGAGCAGCGTCGTGCCGAAGCCGACCAGCAACGAATTGAACAGCGGTGCACCGATGCCGTTCGACCAGACCGACGCGAAATGCTCGAAGGTCGGCGCGGCCGGCCAGATCCGTAACGGATGATCGAGGCGTTCGAGCGTCGGCATGAACGCCGCGCCCGCCATCCACAGGCACGGCAGCAGCAACAGCGCGAGTGCGACGAAGCGCAATGCCCAGGGCATCGCGCGCCCCAAAGCGACGCCCGTTCGTGCGCCCGTGATGCGGGCGGGTTGCGCCGTCATGCGCGCCGCTTGCGAACCGTCTGCCATACGTACCCCGAGACCAGCAGCGCGGACGCCGCGAGCATCAGCACCGACGCGGCACTTGCCGGCCCGACGTTGAAGAAGCGGAAGCCCGTGTCGTAGATATAGGTCGACAGCGTCTGGGTCGCGTTGCCGGGGCCGCCGCCCGTCAGCGCATAGACCTTGTCGAACAGCTTGAACGTGTCGATCGAGCGCAGCAGCAGCGCGAGGCCGATCTGCGGCGCCGCGAGCGGCAGCGTGATGTCGCGCAGGCACTGCCACTCGCTCGCGCCGTCGGTGCGCGCGGCTTCGTACAGCTCCTGCGGGATCGACTGCAGCCCGGCGAGCACGATCAGGAACGCCATCGGCGTCCACTGCCACACGTCGACGAGCGCGAGCGACCACAGCGCGAGATGCGGATCGGACAGCCAGCGCACGCCTTCGATGCCGAACGCCGCGAGCAGCGCGTTCAGGAAACCGTCGAAGTTGAGCCAGTTGCGCCAGATCGCCGAGCACACGAGCGTGGACAGCATCATCGGCAGGATCGCGAGCGGCAGCGCGATGCGCCGCCCCGGAAACGCGCGCACGAACAGCAGCGCGAGGCCGAAACCCAGCGCGACTTCGGCGAGCGACGCGACGATCGTGAAGCGCAGCGTGTTGCCGAAGCCGGCCGTGAACGCCTCGTCGCCGAGCACCGCACGATAGTTCGCGAGCCCGGCGAAGGCGCGCCGGCCGGCCGAGTAGTCGACCTGGCAGAACGAATCGATCAGCACCTGCGCGACCGGATACAGCGCGAGCGCGGCGAGCACCAGCAGCGCGGGCCCGAGCAGTGCGACGAACGGCAGGCTGCGGCCGAAAGCTTTCATGCGCTGGGTCCCGGCGAGAGTTCGAGGCGAGCCGTCACTTGCCGGCCGCGGCCGTCGCCTGTGCGATCTTCTGCTGTGCCTGGCGCAGCGCGGCGTCGGGTGCGGCCTGCCCCGTCAGCGCGAGCTGCAGCTGGTCGCCGAGAATGCTCTCGACCTGCTGCCAGTCGTTCACGCGCGGCCGCGCACGGCCGGCTTCGAGCGCCTTCAGCTGATCCGGATACCAGCGGTACTGGCGCACCAGCGCCGGATCGTTGAACACACTGCGGCGGGTCGGCGGAATGCCGATGCCGGCGAGGCGCGTCTGCGTGTCGCGGGCGGTCAGGTACGCGAGGAAATCCTGCGCGAGCTTCGCGTGCGGCGCGTCCTTCGGGATGCCCATCTGCCAGATGCCGAGCATCGGCGCCGGGCCGGCGGTCTGCCCGGGCGGCGGCTGCAGCGCGATCTGGCCGACCACGCGCGACTGCTTCGGATCGTCGAGCGCCGGCACCCACGCCGGCCAGACCTCGATCGACTGCGCGGCCGTGCCGCGCTGCAGCGCATCGCGCACTTCCGCCGCGCCGTACACGTCGACGTCCTTCGGCGCGGACGCCTTCAGCGCGAGGAAGGTCTTCAGCGCGGCTTGCGCCTCACGCGAATCGATCGTCACGTTGCCGGCACGGTCGAACACGTCGCCGCCGTAGGCCCACAGGATCGGCAGGAAGCCCGTCACGACCGGGTTGCCCTTCGTGCCGCGGAACACGACGCCCGACACGCTCTTGTCCGCACCGCCGACCGTCTGCGCGATCTTCAGCACGTCGTCCCAGTTGCGCGGCGGCTGCAGCTTGTACTTCGCGAGCAGGTCCTTGCGGTACGCGAACATCTCGACGTTGCCGACGATCGGCAGCGCGTACAGCGCGCCGGCCGCGTTGCGGCCGAGCGCGACGGCGGACGGCACGAGATCGGCGTCAGCAAGCGACGCGGGCAGCGGCTTCAGCCAGCCGTTGCCGATGAATTCGGGCGCCCACGTGTCGTCCATCATCACGAGGTCGTATGCGCCGGTGCCTTCGCGCATCGACAGCTTGAGCTTCTGGTACAGGTTCGCGTTCGGCAGCTTGAGCAGCTCGATCTCGGTGCCCGGATGCAGCTTGTTGAAGCCGGCGACGGCGTCGGCCAGCCCCTTGCCGTAGATATCGTCGCGGCCTGCGATGACGAGATCCGCGGCAACGGCGTGCGTGGCGGCGAAGGACAGCGCAAGGGCGGCGGACAGCGCGCGCAGGCGGCTCAGCAAGGTCATGAGGTCTCTCTCGTTCGGCGTGGTGGCGGGACGGCCGGGCGTTGCACACGTGTGCAACGCGGGAGATGTTTCTGGCCGCCTGTAGCGAACGCCATTGTTCACGCCGATCGTTAAGAATTTATGGCACGCGGCGATCGCCGGTACGCGGCGCCTGCCGCAGCGAGTCGAGCGGCAGCCCGGCGGCCATCCGCCCACCCTATGCCCGCCACCCGTTGCACGCCGATAGCCGCCCGCGTTCCGCGCGCCCTGTCCCATGCCCAGCGCTCAAAAATTCACGCGAATACCCGCCATCACCGCCAGTTGCCGGCTCGAGTTGCTGTTCGCGAGCACCGGGATCTGCGCGTAGTTCACCGCGTTGCCGTCCGCGTCGGTGCCGAGCCCCTTCCCGCTCGCGATCTGGCCGATCGCGACCGCATACAGCGCCGTGCGCTTCGACAGGCTGTAGTTCGTGCCGACGTTCACCTGGTGGAACCGCGTCGTGCCGCGCCCGTCGGTATGCGCGGCGTTGAAGATATAGGCGACGCCGCCCTGCAGCGCGGGCGTGAACATGTACGTGGCGTTCACCTCGCCGATATCGAACGTAAACGCCTGCGTGCGCGGCTGCGCGGTGGTCGAGAAATAGCGGCTGTCGCCGAGGCGCGTATGCGTATAGGTGAGCGCGATCGTCGCGTCGCCGAACGTGACCGACCCGCCCGCGCCGAACGCGCGCATCGAGCCCGCGTCCTGTAGAAGGCAATACATCGCACCCGGGTTGCTGCACGCGAAATCGCCGATATAGCCGTTCGCGCCGCCGAGCGCCGCGTCGAGCGGCTGGTGCAGGTCGAGGTAGCCGACCGAGAACGCGACCGGTGCGCGCGTGTACGTCGCGGCCACCGCGTAACCGCGCTTCGCGGAGAAATCGCCGGCCTGCCCGCCGAAGCTGAACGTGCCGCCGAACGTGAGGCCGTTGAAATCGGCGCTGGTGAACTTCACCGCGTTGTTGAAGTTGAATGCGGCATTCAGGTTGTCGACGTCGCCGAGGTGCGAGCCGTACGGCGTCGACCAGTTGTTGCTCGACACGTACGCGCCGAGCATGTCGGTGTACGTGTCGTACTGCCGGCCGAGGCCGAGCGTGCCGATCCCGTCCTGGCGCAGCCCGACCCACGCCTGCCGGCTGAAGGCCGTGCCGCCCTGCAGCGCCTGCCCGTTCGCCGAAAGAAACTGCTGCTCGAGCGTGAACATCGCATTGAGCCCGCCGCCAAGCGGCTCGGCGCCCTGGAAGCCGAAGCGTGACGGCACGAGGTTGCCGCCACCCATCTGCCATGCGTGGCCGCCGCCCGTACTGCCGTCGGCGCGCGTGAACTGCTGGTTCGTCGAGTAGATGATGCCGGTGTCCACGGTGCCGTACAGCGTCACGCTGCCCGAGGTCTGCGCGTGTGCGTGCATGCAACCCAGCGTCGCCGCAGCCGCGGCCAGTCGTCGTCCGATCTTCATGTCCCGCCCCTCTGTTGTCATCGATTCGCAGTGCAGATCGATGGGGTTATCGATATGGGTGACAGGACTCTATCCAGCGAAAATTCAGGACCTCTATCGCAAATCGGCAAACAGTCGCACGCGTTGCCCGCGACCGTGCTCGACGACGCCGTTGCGGCGCGCGTGCGTCATTCGGGGCGCGTCGTCTGCGACGGCAGCTCGCCGAACAGGTCGCGATACTCGCGCGCGAAATAGCCGAGGTGCGTGAACCCCCAGCTCGCGGCGGCCTCGCCGACGCCGAGCTGCTGCACGGGCGTCGTGCGCAGCAGGCGGCGCACCGCGTTCAGCCGGATCGTGCGCAGATAGCCGACCGGCGTGACGTCGGCCACGCGTTGAAAACTCGTCTGCAGCGTGCGGCGGCTGCAGCGCAGCGCACGGCACAGTTCGAGCACGGTGACGGGTTCCTCGGGCCGGTCGCGCAGATGCTTCTCGCAACGGCTCACGATGTCGCTGTAGGTGGCGTGCGTGATGTCGCGACGCTCGACGCCGATCCCCTGCTCGAGCGCATCGAGGAACATGCCGAGCATCGCGTCGCGGAACATCTTGCGGGTGGCCGCGTATTCGAGGTGGCCCGGGTTGCGCTGCGCATCGTCGATCAGCGACGACAGCCGCACGCCGAGCGCGACGCCCTGCTCGTCGGACAGCCGCGTCACGTGGCGCAGCTTGCGCGCGCCGGATGCGCCGAATTCGGCTTCGCACAACTCGTCGACCATGTCGGACGCCGCGCTGATCCCGACCAGCCCCATCCCTTCCGGCGTGTGGAATTCGAAATCCTCGCCGGCGCGCAGCGCGAGCAGCGCATAGCCGTCGACGGGCTGGCCCTGGAACGTGCCCGCGAGCGGCACGGACAGCGGCACCGCGAGCGACGTGCGCCCGGCCGGCGCGAGCCCGGTTTGCGCGACCCGCCGGTTGGTCGTTTCGCGGAAGAAGTGGAAATCGTCGTACAGCACCTGCGTGACGGTGCCCTTGAAGCGGCCCGGCGTCATCTGGCGGTAGACCTGATGCCAGCCCGCGATCGCGAGCCCGTGATCGTGCACGTCTTCGTGTGAGCGTGACTGGAACAGCATCGGCATCTCCGGTAAAACCCCTAAACGCGGCCGCCGGTTCCCCGGCGCGCAACGCCACAGCTTACCCGTGCAATATCCTGCGTAGTGCGGTTTCGAACGCAAGACAGGCCGCCGACAGCGCGGCGGCCTGCTCGCCCGTCAGGCGGACGTAGCGGCGGAACGACGGCATCCGGTTCACGACCTCGCTGCCGCCGAACGGCACGATCGCGAGCGTCCAGCGGCCGTCGCGCGCGTCGATCGTGCAGTCGGTCAGGTGCAGCGGCCGCAGCGCGTCGGCCAGCGACGGCTCGGCGACCAGCGCGGCTACCGCATCGACGAAACCGGGGTCGCATCCTGGCACGATCACCGCGTCGATACCCGTGCAGCGCAGCCAGCCGGTCTGGCGCACGCGCGCGCCGCCTTGCACGGCCGGGCCGGCTGCGGTTACCGCCACCTTCACGCTGACCGTATGCATCAGGAACTGGCGGTCGACGCGCTCGTCGACCCTCACGCGCATGCCGTTCGGCAGGCGGGCCGTCAGGCTGCCAGCGCCATCGGCATCCCGCTCGGCGCCCAAATCCGCCAGCACGCGTGCGGCGATCGCGCCGGGCCGGTGGCCGGGCGGCGGCGCATCGGGCGCCGCGCGCCAGCGGGCGAGCGCGAGCTTCACGATGCGACGTGCTCGTTGCGCAGCACTTCCTCGACCGGCACCGGCTTGAACGGATGCCGGCGCTGCACGACGAGCGTCCAGAACAGCGCGTACAGCGCGGTGAGCCCGAGCATCGCGCCGAACGGCACGTAGATGTCGCGCGCGTTCATGCCCGGCGGCGTGATGTACCAGATCGCCAGGATGATGCCGACGCTCGACACGATCTGCGGCAGCGGGAACAGCGGCGAACGGTACGGGCGCGGCAGGTCCGGGCGGCGAATCCGCAGCATCACGACCGACGCGGTGACGAGCAGGTACGCGGTGCCCCACGCGCAGGTCGCGGCGAGCACGAGGTGCAGGATGCTGTCGAGATTGCCGTTGATCAGCCACGCATGGAAGATCGGTACGATCGCCGCGGCGACGATACCGACCACCGGCGTCTTGAAGCGCGGATGCAGGTACGCGAAGCAGCGCGGCAGCGCGCCGTCGATCGCCATCCCGTACAGGATGCGCGGCAGCCCGGCCATCAGCGTGTTGATCGTCGCGGCGCCCGCGCACAGGAACGCGATGCCGAACCAGATGCGGCCGAACGGCCCGAGCACCTGCAGCGCGAACGCGGGAATCGCGCCCGGCGTGTCGAGCAGGTGCGTGAGGCCGTCGGCGCTCACCGGCACGTTCGCGACCTGGCGGCGGATCGCCGCGCCGTACAGGAACATGCAGATCGCGACGCCGACGAGGCCCAGCGCCATCGCACGCGGAATCGTCTTGCCCGGCGCCTTCATTTCCGGCGCGAGCGGCGTGACGAACTCGCAGCCGACGAACATGAACATCGCCATCCCGACCAGCGACAGCACGGCCGGCACCGACGTGCCGACTTCCGAGCCGCCGAACCAGCCGTCGAGATGCACGGCCGGCGCGGCCGCGAGCCCGAGGATCCCGAAGATCATCAGCGACAGCCACATGCCGGCCGTCAGCACGATCTCGAGCTTGCTGAACACCTTGATGCCGATGATGTTGGTGATCGCGAACGTGACGACGAGGCCGACGCCGACGAGCCACGAGCTGTTGTGCTTCTCGAACGCGGCATTCAGCGATTCGAAATTGACGAGCGCCATGATGCCGCTCAGGATCGTTTCCGCCGTGCCGGCGAACACGTGCACGAGGAAATACGCGGAGATCGTGCCGGTGATCGCCCAGAAGCGGCCGAGCCCGCACGACAGGTAATCGTAAACCGAGCCGGCCGTCGGCAGCATCGCGGCGGCTTCCGAGAAGGTGGTCGCCTGCGCCTGCATCATCACGAACGCGATGATCATCGCGACCGCGAACGCCCAGCCGCCCATCCCGAAGCCCGACGTCGCGGTGAGAATCACCGGGCTTGCCATGATGAGGCCGACGGCGCTCGCCAGCGCGGTCGGAAAGCCGACCGCCCCCGCCTTCAGCGCCGTGCCGCCTCCCGCTTCAGCCGGCGTGCCGGCGGGCGTGTCGCCCGCTGCGCCGGTAACTCCAGACCATCCCGACATCCCTGTCTCCTTCCTGTGTCGACCCCGGCCGCCGCTTCGTCGGCGGCCGGGGTTCCATGGCTATGCGGTCAGCCCGGGCGGCGCTTCGGCGCTTCGATTCCCGGGCCCCTTGTCGATCACACCTTGATCCGATGTCGAAAAAATACGCAGGCAAAATAATCCGGTCATAGCGCAAATTGGCAAACCGGCGGCGGCCGCACTGCCCGCCGCCGGCGTGCCGTCACGGAGTCACGGAGTCACGGAGTCACGCCATCACGCGAACGGCACGGCCTCGAAGCCGGCCGCGAGCGCGTCGACGATCCGGTCGAGCTGCTCGCGCTGGATCACGAGCGGCGGCGACAGGATGATCTTCGTGCCGACCGGACGCACCAGCACGCCGTTCTCGCGCGCGACTTCCGCAACCGCGTTCGCATAGCCTGAGAGCGGGTCGATCGGCTCGCGCGTGTCCTTGTTCGCGACCAGGTCGAGCGCGAGCATCAGCCCCTTGCCGCGCACTTCGCCGACCGCCGCGAAGCGTTCCGCGAACGGCTTCAACGCTTCGAGCAGATACGCGCCCTGCTTCGCCGCGTTCGCCGGCAGGTCCTCCTTCACGACGATGTCGAGGCTCGCGATCGCCGCCGCGCACGCGACCGGATGGCCCGCATACGTGTAGCCGTGCATGATCGCGCCGCCGAAATCGGCGTTCGCGGCGAACGCGTCCTCGATCCGTGCGTTCACGACCGTCGCGCCGAGCGGCACGTAGCCCGACGAGATCCCCTTCGCGAGACACATGATGTCCGGGCGCACGCCCCAGCCGCGGCTGCCGAACATACTGCCGCTGCGGCCGAAGCCCGTCACGACCTCGTCGGCGATCAGCAGGACGCCGTAACGGTCGCACACCTCGCGTACCAGCGGCCAGTAGTTGGCCGGCGGCACGATCACGCCGCCCGCGCCCTGGATCGGCTCCGCGATGAACGCGGCCACCGTGTCGGGGCTCTGGAACTGGATCTCGCGTTCCAACATCTCCGCGCAGATCCGGCCGAGTGCTTCGGGATCCTGCGTGAACGGGTTGCGGTACAGCCACGGCGTCTCGACGTGGAAGCAGCCCGGCAGGTTCGGCTCGTAGTTGCGGCGGAACACCGTGTTGCCGTTCACCGACGCACCGCCGAAGTGCGTGCCGTGATAGCCCTGCTTCAGCGAGATGAACTTCGTGCGGTCGGCCTGGCCGCGCACTTTCCAGTACTGGCGCGCGATTTTCAGCGCGGTCTCGATCGAGTCGGAGCCGCCCGAGCTGTACAGCACGCGGCGCATCCCTTCCGGTTCGAGCATGTCGATCACCTTCTTCGACAGTTCCTCCGCGCGCGGATGCGAAATGCCGTCGAACAGCTGGAAGTATTCGAGCTCGTCGAGCTGGCGCACGATCGCGTCCTTCACTTCCTGGCGGTTGTGGCCGACGTTCACGTTCCACAGGCCCGCGACGCCGTCGACGAGCTTGCGGCCCTGTTCGTCGAACACGTAGCAGCCGTCGCCGCGCACGATGCGGATCGGCTTGCGCTGCTTCATCTCGTTCGGGTGCAGCATCGGGTGCCAGAATTTCGCTTCGTTGTAGCTCATTGCAGTCTCCACTGTCGGATCGGTTGAGGTTGAGGCCGCGCGTCAGTGCGCGATGCAGACGGATTTGGTTTCGGTGAAGCCTTCGATCGCGTACTGGCCGAATTCGCGGCCGATGCCCGATTGCTTGTAACCGCCGAACGGCATCGACGGGTCGAGCGGGATATGGCAATTCACCCACACGGTGCCGGCCTCGATCTGCGGCACGAGGTTCATCACGCGCGTCAGGTCGTTGCTCCAGAGGCTCGCGGCAAGGCCGTACGGCGACGCGTTCGCGAGACGCACCGCATCGGCCGCGTCGTCGAACGGCATGACGACGATCACCGGGCCGAACACTTCGTCGCGCACGATCGCGCTGTCCGGATGCGGATCGGCGATCACCGCCGGCTTCACGTAGTAGCCGGGCAGGTCGTCGGCCGGCGTGCCGCCCGCGAGGAACGTGAGGCCCGCGCGGCGCGCGCCTTCGATGTGCTGGACGACCTTGTCGCGATGGTGCGCGGAGACCAGCGGGTTGATCTGCGCGGTCGTGTCGAGGCCCGCGCCGAGCTTCATCGACTGCGCGACGCCCGCGAGGCCGTCCGCGAGCTGCCTGAACTTGCTGCGGTGCACATAGATGCGCGATGCGGCCGCGCACACCTGCCCCTGGTTGAAGAACGCGCCGGCGGCGACGCCGTCAAGCGCCTGCGCGACGTCGATGTCGTCGAGCATCACGATCGGGTTCTTGCCGCCGAGCTCGAGCGAGAAGCGCGTCATGTTCTGCACGGCCGCCGCGCCGACCAGCTTGCCGGTCGCGGTCGAGCCCGTGAACGAGATCTTCGCGATCGACGGGTGGCTCGCGAGCGCGGCGCCGCACACGCGGCCGCCGGTGACGACGTTGAACACGCCGGGCGGCACGCCGGCCTCGCGTGCGAGCTCGGCCAGGCGCAGCGCGGTGAGCGGCGTTTCCGGCGACGGCTTCAGCACGATCGTGCAGCCGGCCGCGAGCGCGGGAATCAGCTTCCACACCGCGATCATCAGCGGGAAATTCCACGGCACGATCGCCGCGACCACGCCGACCGGCTCCTTGCGCGTATAGGCCGTATAGCGCGCGCCGGGCGGGAACGGGATCGACACGTCGAGCGTCTGGCCGGTGATCTTGGTCGCCCAGCCGGCCATGTAGCGCACGTATTCGACGCTCGCGCCGACCTCGATCGCGCGCGACACGTGGATCGACTTGCCCTGGTTCAGCGTTTCGAGCTGCGCGAGCGTTTCGGCGTCGGCTTCGATCAGGTCGGCGAGTTTCAGCAGGATGCGTTCGCGGTCGGCCGGGCGCAGGCCGCTCCATACGCGGGTGTCGAATGCATGCTTCGCGCTGGCGACCGCGCGGTCGACGTCGTGTGCGTCGGCGTCCGCGACCGTCGCAAGCCGCTCGCCCGTCGCGGGGTCGTACACGTCGAGCCGCGCGGCCGCGTGCGCGGGCTGCATTTCACCGTCGATGAAGAGGCCGAAGTCGCGCGCAACGAAGGTGCGCACGGTGTCGCTGACGGCGACGAAATTCGTGGTGCTCATGGGCGTCTCGAGGATTGTCGTGGCTGGACCGCGTGCGCACGGGCACGCGGGCGTCGTTCCACTGTATCGACGAGGGTTCGCGCCCGGTGAGCGCAAATTGGCAGCGCGTGGGCGGTGGGGAGGCGCGGGTTCGAACCGCGCGGGGTGGCTGGCGATCGACGTGGAAAGCCGGCCGGGGGCAGCAGCCTCGGTCAGCCGCTGAAGTACATGCAGCGGGCGCCGCCGACCAGTTCGTTTTCCTTCGCACTGCCCGATGTAAACAGGCAAAAGCTGGCGCCGAGGTCGCTTTCGAATTCCAGCAGGAAGTCCGGTCGGCCGTCGCGATCGAGGTCGCCCGCCCAGATCAGCGATGCGCTGAACGGCGGCGAGCCTCCGCCAAAATCATGCAGGACCGACCGCTTGCCATCGCCTTCGGCAATCACCGCACCGGACGCCGTGTGACGCAGTGCGTACCGGCGGCCGTGGAAATCGACGCGCAGCGGGCTGGCGCCGGGCTCGATCGCCCTTCCGTCTTTCGGGAACGCCAGGTTCGCCGCGTCGACCTTGCCCTGCCTGAGCCACTTGCAGCGGAACAGCGCCACGGCTTTTCCGAGGTTTGACTTGATGTCGACGATGTCGCCGCCCGGTTGCGACGGTTCGAACCGGACGCTTGCCGGTGCGAGCGTCCAGCGGTTTCCGACCGGAATCAGCCCGAGCCACCCGCCGCCGGGATAATCAGCGGCCTCGCCGACGTCGTCCGGGGCAATTTGGGTCGGTCGCAGCACGAGGCAAGGATCGGGCTCGCTTTCTTGCGCGAAGGCCGTCGAGGCCGTCGAAACACCCAGCAAGACAAGCAGCACGGCCAGCAGCGCTTTGACTTTGATATTCATGAATCGGCGATCGCGAAAGGTTCGAAGTCCGGATCGCAATTATCCGATGAATTACAGGAACAGCGCCCCCACCAGTTCCGTGCGGTTCGACACGCCGAGCTTGCGGTACATCCGCATCAGGTGCGTCTTGACGGTCGGCTGGCCGAGCGCGAGATCGCGGGCGATCTCCTTGTTCGAGCGGCCGTCGCGCACGAGGCGCGCGATCTGCTCCTCGCGGTAGGTCAGCCGCTCCTCGCAGCCGATCCGGTGGATCCCGCGCCGCGCGCGCAGCAGCGGGCTCAGCGCGGCTTCGGCCACCGGCTGCAGCCGCACGAGCGCTTCGATCTCGCCGGGCGCGAACCGCGCGGCCGTGCTGTTGCCGGCCACGCCGCCGCGCGTGTCGCCCGCCTCGAAGCGCAGCAGCGAGAACGCACCGACCGTGCGGCCCGCATCGCGCAGCCAGATCTCGACGACGTCGGCCACGTCGTGCCGCCGCAGGAAGCGGGTCCAGTACGCGGACGCGTCGCGCCTTTCGTCAGGCAATTGGGACGCAAGCGTGACGACCGCGCGCTCACCGGCCGCGCAGCGCGACGGATGCAGCGGATCGAGCATCCGGTAGCGCGCGACATAGGTGCGATGCATCGATTCCGGCATCCCGAACAGCTCGAAATCGGCCGGTTCGCCGCTCTGGTCGAGCCGGTAGAACACGATCGCGGACGGGCTCGCGAACGCGTCGAACGCGTCCACGCACGCGCGCAGCGCGCGTGGCCAGTCGGCGGCGGCCGGGTCGGCGGGAACGGATGAGGTCGGCATGGTGGAATCGGCTGGCGGGCGAACTTATTGAAGATCGAAGTTCGGGCCAGCCTACCGGCGCCGAAAAGCGCCGGTGAGCGCAAATCGGCAAATCGTCCCGGCCCGGCCGGTACGGAGGATTCACCCTCCGGCCGGAACGATGCAGGCGCGCGGCCAGGCACGCGCTCGATTCAGCGTGCGTTCGCGGCGAACGTGTCGCAGGCGCTCAGCTCGCCCGACTCCATCCCGCGCCGCAGCCAGTACACGCGCTGGTCGCTGGTGCCGTGCGTGAAGCTCTCCGGCACGACATAGCCCTGCCCTTGCTGCTGCAGCCGGTCGTCGCCGATCGCGGCGGCCGCCTTCAGCCCCTGCTCGAAATCGCCGGGTTCCATCAGCCGCTGGTTCGCGCGCTGCGCGTTGTTCGCCCACACACCGGCGAAGCAGTCGGCCTGCAGCTCCATCCGCACCGACAGCGCGTTCGAGTGCGCCTGGCTCGCCCGCCGGCGCGCGGCGTCGACCTTGTCGGAAATGCCGAGCAGGTTCTGCACGTGATGGCCGACCTCGTGCGCGATCACGTAAGCCTGCGCAAAATCGCCGCCCGCGCCGAAACGCTTGCGCAGTTCGTCGTAGAAACCGAGATCGATGTATACCTTGCGGTCGCCCGGGCAGTAGAACGGCCCCATCGCGGTCTGGCCCGTGCCGCATGCAGTCGGCGTCGAGTTCGTGAACATCACGAGCGTCGGCGGCTGGTACTGCGCGTGCAGCTGGGTATTGAACACGCCCGTCCACGTGCGCTCGATATTGCCGAGCACCTTGCGCGTGAACACCGCGCCCGTGTCGTTCGCCGGCTCGCCCTGCCGCTGCGCGGGCGCGGGCTGCGCCTGCTGCTGGCGGCCCTGCAGCGCCGACGCGCCTTCGAGTATCACGCGCGGGTCGATCCCGAAGAAATACGACGCGGCGAACGCAACCACGATCGTGCCGATGCCGATCGTCGCGCCACGCCCGCCGCCGAACCCGCCGGCGCCGCGGCGATCCTCGACGTTCGTGCTTTCCCTTTCGTCGTCCAGCCTCATAGCCGGCCCTCCCTGTTCTTGTCGATGGTCCGGCACGCGAGCGCGCAACCGGGCGATAGGTTGTCGTGACACGATCCCCGGCCGATGCAACGCCCGCGCACGGGGTGTACGCTGCTGCCGGGATCGCCGGCCTGCCGCTCCGCTCGCACGACGGAATCGGCCGGCCGATGCGCCGCGCGTCGATGCGCGGCCCGCCCGCGCTATTCTGCCGGGCTTTCGTGACTTATCGCAAAAATGTGGAGGATAGAGCGATTCGGCGCCGGACATCGTCAGCCTTTGCAAAATGGCCCGCTACCGCGCCGGCCGCCCGGATGCCGCCCGCGTTCATCCTTTCGGCTGATACCGGCGCTCGCCGGCGCCGCCTAAAGTGACCGGAAACGACACCTTTCCGGAGCACGACATGACCCACCCGACACCCCGCACGATCGCGATCACCGGCGCGGGCACCGGTATCGGCGCCGCTTGCGCGCGCCGCTTCGCCCGCCGGGGCGACCGCGTCGTGCTGATCGGGCGGCGCCAGGCGCCGCTCGACGCGCTGGCCGCCGAAACGGGCGGCCTCGCGCTGGCCGGCGACGCCGCGAGCACCGCCGACTGGGCCCGCTTCCTGCCGCGGATCGCCGAACGCTTCGGCCGCGTCGATGCGCTCGTCGCGTGCGCGGGCGGCCACGGGCTCGGCCGCGCGGACGAAACCGACGACGCGCAGTGGCGCGACGCGATGCACGCGAACCTCGACACCGCGTTCGTCAGCGCGCGCGCGTGCCTGCCCGACCTGATCGCGCAGCGCGGCAGCATCGTGCTGGTCGCGTCGATCGCCGCGCTCGCGGCCGGGCCCGGCGTGTGCGGCTACACGGTCGGCAAGCACGCGCTGCTCGGGCTCGCCCGGTCGCTCGCACGTGACTACGGGCCGCACGGCGTGCGGGCGAATGCGGTGTGCCCCGGCTGGGTCCGCACGCCGATGGCCGACGCGGAGATGGAACCGCTGATGTCGGCGCACGGCGACACGCTCGACGGCGCGTATGCACGCGTCAGCGCCGACGTGCCGCTGCGGCGCGCGGCCGATCCGAACGAGATCGCGGCCGTGTGCGCGTTCCTCGCATCGCCGGATGCGTCGTTCGTGACCGGCGCGACGCTCGTTGCCGACGGCGGCGCGATGGTGGTGGACGTGCCGACGCTCGCGTTCGACAGGCTTTGATGCGCGTGGGTGTGCCGCTCGCGTGACGTACGCGTCGCGGGCGGCGTTGCGTTCAGGTCCTCCCGTCCTCCAGCGCCTGCCCACGCACGCGCGCCACGCCACCCGCTTCTTTCCCGCCCCCGAAAATCCGCTACCATCGACCGATCCCGCCGCCCCGCCCGGCACTGCCTCACGGTTCGAACGTCGATGAACATCCGGTTTCTTGAAACCTTCGTCTGGCTCGCGAAGCTGGAAAACTTCCGGCTCACGGCCGAAAAACTGCACACCACACAGGCCGCCGTATCGAGCCGCATTGCGTCGCTCGAGGAAGCATTCGACGTCCGCCTGTTCGACCGCAACACGCGTTCGGCCACGCTCACGCCCGCCGGGCGCCGCATGCTCGCGTACGCGGAGCGGATCGTGCGGCTCGACGGCGAAATGCGCCGCGACATCGATGCGGCGAGCGATGCGGGCCTGATCCGGATCGGCGTGATCGAATCGATCGTGCACAGCTGGTTCCCCGCGCTGATGGCGCAATTGCGCGAGCGCTATCCGCGCCTCGACGTCGAGATCACGAGCGACACGACGCTGCACCTGATCCGCCTGCTCAGCACCGACGGCGTCGACCTGATCCTGCAGACCGACCCGGTGCCGGGCCCCGATTTCACGAACCTGCCGCTGTGCGAATTCCCGGTGCGCTGGGCGGCCAGCCCGCGCCTCGGGCTCGGCGGCCAGGCGCTCGACGTCGCGCGCCTCGCGGCATTCCCGATCATCAGCTTCTCGCGCCACTCGGGCCCGCACGCGACGATCGAGCGGCTGTTCGCGGCCGTCGAGCGGCCGGCCAGCATCAACTGCATCACGTCGGTCGCCGCGATGATCCGCCTCGTCGCCGACGGTTTCGGCGTGGCCGCGCTGCCGCCCGCGATCATCGGGCGCGAACTCCACGAAGGCACGCTCGAACTGCTCGACGTCGAACCCGAATTCCCCGCGCTGCCGCTCGTCGCGACGTATCGCAGCCAGGGCCTGCCGGTGGCCGCGCGCATCGCGGAACTGGCCAGCGAAGTCGCGCGCGCGATGTCGGCCGCCGCGCATCACGCAAAGACGGCCGCGCCCGACAGCGTGGTCGAAACACCCACCCGTCCCGCGACAAAAGCCAAAGCAAAAGCAAAAGCACCGGCAAAAGCGAAACGCACGACGCCATCAGCCCCGCCCGCCGCGAAACGCCGCCCGCGCCGCTCATAAGAAAACCTGTTCACCGCGAATTTGTTTTCTTGTTGGACGGGCACGGCCCGTCTTCGGGAAACTGCGGTTCCTGACATCCCCGTCACGAGGAACCCCGCGATGACCCGCCTTTCCCTTCCACACGGCCAGCTTTGCGTCTGGACGGATATCGACCCCGCGCACGAAGCCGATTTCAACGCGTGGTACGACCGCGAGCACATGCAGGAGCGTGTCGCGATTCCCGGCTTCACGCACGCGCGGCGCTTTCGTGCGACCGACCGCGGCCCGCGCAAGTACCTCGCGCTGTACGTGACGGATGCGCTCGACGTGTTCCATGGCGGCGCGTACCGGCGCGCGTTCGCGCAGCAGACCGCATGGTCGCTCGCGAACTTCGAGCGCATGACGGGCACGCAGCGACGCGTCGGAGAACTGACGATCGAGGTTGGCGACGGAGAAGGCGCGCATCTCGCGCTGTTCGTGCTGCCGCCGGATCGCATCGACGTGCCGCAGCTGCGCGAGCGTTTCGACGACGTGCTGCACGAACCGGGCATCCACGCGGCACGCCTCTTTTGCACCGCGCCCGAACTGTCCGCGCCGATCGGCGCCGCTGCAGCGGCGCGCCCGGCCGCCGATGCGCTCGTGCTGATCGAAGGCAGCGATGCGGCCGCGACCCGCCGCGTGGCCGCCACGCTCGCCGGGCACGACGACGTGCGCACCTTCGAGCTGCTGTGGCGCGCCGCCGCGCCGCTGCACGTCACGCACGGCGACGTCGAAACCGCACCCGCTGCCGCGGCATGCTCGGCTTGATCGCCCACGCCCGCCGTACCGCAGGCGCGATGCCCACCCACGCATCGGCCCGGCGCCTCATCCCGTTCACCATCACGACCTGCCCGACACCATGAACACGCTCGCCCAGCCCGCCGCCCACGCGCCCCGCCGCGTCCGCACCAGCCGACTCGCGACCGCGAGCATGATCGGCACGTCGCTCGAGTGGTACGACTTCACGATCTACAACACGCTCGCCGCGCTCGTCTTCAACCACCTGTTCTTTCCGTCGGTCGATCCGCTGGCCGGCACGATCCTCGCGTTCTCGACCTATGCGGTCGGCTACGTGTCGCGCCCGCTCGGCGGCTTCGTATTCGGCAATCTCGGCGACCGTATCGGCCGCCGCGCGGTGCTGATGCTCACACTGGTGCTGATGGGTGTGACGACCGCGTTGATGGGCGCGCTGCCGACCTACGCGCAGGCCGGCATCCTGAGCCCGATCCTGCTCGTCGCGCTGCGCTTCGTGCAGGGCGTCGCGCTCGGCGGCGAATGGGCCGGCGCGGTGCTGCTGTCGGTCGAGCACGGCGACCAGAAGCGGCGCGGGCTGTCCGCATCATGGACGCAGATCGGCCCGTCGTTCGGCACGCTGCTCGGCACCGGCTGCATCGCGCTCGTGACGCTGTCGACCACGTCCGGCGACTTCCTGTCGTGGGGCTGGCGCGTACCGTTCGCGGCCAGCGCGCTGCTCGTCGTGTTCGGCTTCTGGCTGCGGCGCGGCGTCGACGAAACGCCGCAGTTCGAGCAGCTCGCCGAATCGCACGCGACTGCCGAGGTGCCCGTCGCCGACGTGCTGAAGGTCCACTGGAAGCGCCTGCTGATCGCGGGTGGCTCGCGGATCGGCTCGGACGTGCTGTATGCGCTGATCGTCGTGTTCACGCTCACCTACGTAACGACCGTGCTGCACCTGTCGCGCCCCGTCGCCTTGACGGCCGTGATGATCGGCACGGCCTGCAACGCGCTCGCGGTGCCGTGCTTCGGCGCGCTGTCGGACCGCTTCGGCCGCCGGCCCGTGTATCTCGGCGGCGCGCTCGCCGGCATCGTGTGGGCGTTCGTGTTCTTCACGCTGCTCGATTCGGCGCGCCCCGGCGCGATCGTCGCGGCCGTCGCGATCGGCCTCGTGATCCACGCGGTGATGTACGGCCCGCAGGGCGCGTTCGTGACCGAACAGTTCCCGACCCGCGTGCGCTATGCGGGCTCGTCGCTCGCGTACACGCTCGCCGGCATCGTCGGCGGCGGCTTCGCGCCGCTCGTGATCGCCGCGCTGTTCCGGCAGACGGGCACGACGACGGCCGTGTCGCTGTATGTCGCCGCCGCGCTCGTCGTCACGTCGATCGCGCTCCTCGTCGCACGCGAAACCGCGCACAAGCCGCTCGCGGATTGAACGTCGCCGCCAGCAAGCCGTTTCATTCCTTCGCACTTCAAACGGATACCCGTATGCCAACCCTGTCGTTTAATGTCATTCCCCGGAAAGGTGCGCCGGCCACCGTCGACGTCGAGATCGCGCGCGTCGTGATCGCCGGCTGGGCCGGCCGCGATCCGGCCGCAATCCAGGCGCATATCGACGAACTCGCGGCGCTCGGCGTCGCGCCGCCGTCGATCACGCCCTGCTTCTATCGCGTGTCGGCCGCGCTGCTGACGCAGGCGCCCGCGATCGGCGTGCTCGGCGCACGATCGGGCGGCGAGATCGAATGCGTGCTGGTCGACAGCCCGGCCGGCACGCTCGTGACCGTCGGCTCCGATCATACGGATCGTGAGGTCGAAGCGTACGGCGTAGCGGTGTCGAAGCAGGTGTGCGCGAAACCGCTCGGCCACGACGCGTGGCTTCACGCGGACGTTGCGGATCACTGGGATGCGATCGAGATGCGTTCGTGGCTGATTTCGCGCGATGGCGAGCGGACGGCGTACCAGCACGGCGCGGTGAGTGGTTTGCTTGCGCCCGAGGTGCTGTGGCAGCGCTTCGATGACGGCCGGACGATGCCCGCGCGCGGCGCGATGTATGGCGGCACGGTTGCCGTGCATGGCCCGATCGCGGCAATGGGTGACGGCGAGGCGTTCGAGATGGAGCTGCACGATCCGGTGCTGGGGCGCAGCCTTCGGCACCGCTACGCCGTGGAAGTGTTACCGGTCGTGGCATAACGGGCAACGAGGCGCGGCAGATGGGCCCGCCAGCGTTCTGTCGCCGCGCCGGCTCCCGCTAATACGCCTAAAAGCAGTGATAATCGGGAAAGTTGAGCTGCGAGTTGCCGCAATACAGCACACCAGCCAGGTTGGTACACCCGCTCAATGCAAGCATCATTGCGCCCGCAACCGACACTTTCCATCCGAAATGCAACATTGCGCCCCCGTTTCCGCCTGATCGACATGAGCCGACATGATGCGCATCGGACGTGCCCGGGTATGTGGAGAATTGTTGTGCCGCAGGTGCTGCGGTTCGCCATCGTGCCCGCCCGTGCCGGAGCATGGACCCAGGCACGAGCCGTTGCTCACTTGAGACACCCGAGGCCCACCAGCGTCGCTTCCACCGCCGTGTCGAGCGGCGTCACCGGCTCACGGCCAAGCACCGCGGTCACCCGCGTGTTGTCGAGCCGGATCGGCTCGCGCCACAGGTAGCGCATCTCGAGCAATTCGCGCAGCGTCGTGACGAACGGCGCCGCCGCCCACACGAACCACCACGGGAACTTGCGCACCGTCGGCCGCAACCCGTGCCGCTGCGCGACGCGGCGCACGGCCTCCGCCATCTGCGTGCCATCCGCATCCCAATGCCCGCCGAGATGAAAGCGCGCGAACGGTTCCAGCGTGTCGCGCCGCTCGATCAGCTCGACCATCGCGCGCGCGGCGTCCGGCACGTACGACCATTGGTGCCCGATGCCATCCCGCCCCGGCACGCTGATCGACGCAACCGGCTGCCCGGCCTTGACGAGCCCCGCCGCGAACCAGCTGTTGCCGGTGAGCTTCGGCCCGAAGAAATCGCCGGCCCGCACGATGATCGTGCGGACGCCCTGCCCGGCCGCATCCTGTAGCCGGCGCTCCAGCTCGACGCGAATCGCGCCCTTGCGCGTCGACGGATGCTGCGGCGCATCTTCGACCAGCACCGGAAACGCATCGGCGCCGTAGTTGTAGACGGTGCCCGGCAACACGACGGTGGCCCGCTCCGCCTTTGCCGCCGCGATCGTGTTGTCGATCATCGGCAGCACCTGCCCGGCCCAGTTCCGGTAGCCCGGCGGATTCACCGCATGCACGATCACGCCGCAGCCGCGCGCGGCGCGGACGACCGCGTCGCGATCCATCGCGTCACCGCGCATCCAGGTGATGCCGTCGCGCTCCACGACTTCGGCATCGAGCCCGCGCTTCAACCCGCGCACTTGCCAGCCCGCATCGCGCAACTGCCGCGCGACTTCCCCGCCAATCCCGCCGCTCGCGCCGAGCACGAGTGCCTGTCGTTGCGTCCCGCCTGCGTGGGTCGTCATTGCCGCTCTCCTTGAATGAATGTCCGTGATGGCAAGCATTCTGGCGCGGCTTCGGCTATCAAGGAATTGCCGAACCTAATGGATCAGCTATACATTTATGCATGACCACCGATCTGAACTGGGAACGCTACCGCACCTTTCTCGCCGTGCTGACGGAAGGCTCGCTGTCGGGCGCGGCACGCGCCCTCGGCATCACGCAGCCGACGGCCGGCCGCCACGTCGCGGCGCTGGAGGCCGCGTTCGGCCAGACGCTGTTCACGCGCTCGCCGTCCGGCCTGCTGCCGACCGAGGCGGCGCTCGCGCTGCGCGGCCATGCAGAGGCGCTACGCAGCGCGGCGGCCGCGTTCGAGCGCGCGGCCGCGAGCCACGGCGCCGGCGTGCGCGGCATCGTGCGGATCTCGGCCAGCGACGTGATCGCCGTCGAAGTGCTGCCGCCGATGCTCGCGCAATTGCGGCGCAACCACCCGGGGCTCGTCATCGAACTGGTGCCGACCGACCGCCTCCAGGACGTGCTCAAGCGCGAGGCCGACATCGCGGTACGGATGGCGCCGCCCACGCAGGAGGCGCTCGTCGCGCGCCGTATCGGCGCGGTCGATGTCGGGCTGTATGCGCGCGACGATTATCTGGCGCACAACGGGGTGCCCGAGACGACCGACGCACTCGCGCATCACGCGCTGATCGGCTTCGATACGGTCACGCCGTTCATCCGCTCGATGGGCCGCAGCATGCCGCTGTGGAAGCGCGATGCGTTCTCGCTGCGCACCGACAGCAACCTCGCCCAGCTCGCGATGATCCGCGCCGGCTACGGGATCGGCTTCTGCCAGAGCGGGCTCGCGAAACGTGACGCGCGGCTCGTGCGGGTGCTGCCGGACACGCTCGCGATGCAGCTGGAAACCTGGGTCGTGATGCACGAGGACCTGCGGTCGAGCCC
This sequence comes from Burkholderia sp. AU31652, assembly GCF_002223155.1. Classification (NCBI taxonomy): domain Bacteria; kingdom Pseudomonadati; phylum Pseudomonadota; class Betaproteobacteria; order Burkholderiales; family Burkholderiaceae; genus Burkholderia; species Burkholderia sp. AU31652. The sequence goes on from NZ_NKFG01000005.1 coordinate 2,207,919, forward strand.
GCGCTGCCGCGCGGTGTTCGATGCGCTGGCCGACGGGCTGCATGCGTATGTGAGCGGCGAAATCGTCGAATAAACGGTGCGCGGCGACGGCACGGACGAAGTGAACGCAGCGCCCGCGCGGCGCTATTCGTAGATTTTCCCGGCGAACAGGATGTCCGCCATGCGCCGCCACGGATTGTCGGGCACGTCGTAGAAACGCAGCCCTTCTTCCGACGCCTCGGCCCAGTCGACCATCGCGTCCAGGTACTCGCCGATCGAGCGGTTTTCCCAGCCGAGCGCGGCGCGGGCGTACGGCGACGGCGGCACGTCGGCCTCGAGCTGGCGCTCCGTGTTCCAGTCGTGGCCGAGCACGCGCAGAAACTGGATCAGCGAGCGTTCGTCGACCACGCGCTCCAGCGCATCCTGCAGCTTCGCGTCCATCTGGCGTTGCAGTTCGTCGTTCATTTTTATGTTCCTTCGCGCGCCTCTCAGGGACGCGCCGCCGCCAGTCGTGCGGCCCGGTTTCACATCAGCAATTGCCGCGACAGCACCTCGCGCGCCTGCGTGACGGCTTCGCGTTCGCCGGGCATCGGCGGCGTCAGCGAAAACACCGCGTCGGGCAGCGGCGGCAGCCGGTATTTCGCGCCGAGCCGCATCATGCCGTCGCCGATCGCCGACGCGCACAGGCAGCCCACCCCGAGCCCCGCCGCCAGCATCGACTGCAGCCCGGCCACGCCCGACGCGCTGTGCACGAGCCGGTACGGCATGTGCTGCTCGTCGAGCGAGCGCACCGCGACCTGATGCATCATGCAGTCGTCCGGCAGCAGCACGAGCGGCAGCGGCTCGGGCAACTGCTCGGCGAGCGCGGGCGATGCGACCCACGACAGCGGCTCGCGCCGCAGCACCCAGCGCGTATCGGCCGACGCCGGCCGGAACGGCCCGCTCGACAGGTTCATCACCACGCCGAGATCGACCTGCCCGCGCGCATGCGCGGCCTCGATATCGGCACTCTTCATCGCGCTGACGTGCAGGCTCAGTTGCGGGTAGCACTCCCGCAGCCGCGCGAGCAGGCCCGCGACTTCGTTGGTCCGGTAGTAATCGGTGATCGCGACGCGCAGCTCGCCCTTGATCGCCTGCCCGCGCACTTCGTCGAACGCGGCCTCGTTCAGCGCGACGATGCGCCGCGCATGCTGCAGCAGCCGCGAGCCGGCCGGCGTCGGCTCGACCCCGCGCTTGCTGCGCACGAACAGCGGCACGCCGGCGCGCGATTCGAGCTTGCGCACCTGCTCGCTGACCGTCGACTGCGACAGGTGCAGCAGCGGCGCGGCGGCCGTCAGGCTGCCGGCATCCGCGACCGCCGCGAAAGTACGCAACTGATCCAGGTCGAAACCGCGCATCGCCATTCCCCATCCATCGATTAACCCGATGGATGCTACCACCAATTCCCGCTTTTCCGATTCATCGTCACCACCCAGAATGGGGGTCAATCGCCCGCCCACGGCCGATCCGGCGCTTCTGTCGCCGCATCCGGCGTGAATGCGGCACTCATTCTTTCGGACCTGCTTCCATGACGAACGACACCCTTGCCCCCTGCGTGCCGGCCGGCGCGGCCGCCGCGGCGACGCCGCGCAGCCACCACGGCTGGGCGCTGGTGGTCCTGCTGGTTGGCGCGATTTTGCCGCCGCTCGACTACTTCATTGTGAATCTCGCGCTGCCGGCCATCCGCGACGGCATCGGCGCGCGCCCGGCCGAGCTGCAGCTGGTCGTGTCCGCGTATGCGTGCGCGAACGCCGTCGTGCAGATCACCGGCGGCCGGCTCGGCGACCTGTACGGCCGCAAGCGGATGTTCATGATCGGGATGGCCGGCTTCGTCGTCGCGTCGACGCTGTGCGGGCTCGCCGGCAGCGGCGCGGTGCTGGTCGGCGGCCGCGTGCTGCAGGGCCTGTTCGCCGCGATCCTCGCGCCGCAGGTGCTCGCGACGATCCGCAGCGTGTTCAGCCCGCAGGAGCAGGTGCGCGTGATGGGCTTCTACGGTTTCGTGTTCGGCCTCGCGGCCGTGATCGGCCAGCTCGGCGGCGGCGCGTTGATCAGCCTGCATCCGTTCGGGCTCGGCTGGCGCGCGATCTTCCTCGTCAACCTGCCGATCGGCATCCTGGCGCTGATCGGCAGCTGGCGCTTCATCCCGGAAAGCCGCCCGCCGAAAGGCCAGCGCATCGACGTGCCGGGCATGGTGCTGCTGTCGCTGTTCCTGCTGATGCTCGTCTATCCGCTCACGCACGGGCGCGAGGCCGGCTGGCCGCTGTGGATGGTCGCGTGCCTCGTCGGCGCGCTGCCGATGCTCGGCGCGCTGCTGGCGGTCGAGGCGCGCCGTCTCGCGGGCGGCCATGATCCGCTGCTCGACGTGCGCCTGTTCCGCAATCCCGTCGTCGCCCTCGGGCTCGTACTGGCGTTCCTGTTCTACACGCTGAGCGCGTTCTTCCTGAGCTACGGGATCTACCTGCAGGGCTGCCTGAACTGGTCGCCGCTCGCGTCCGGGCTCGCGATCCTGCCGCTCGGGCTCGGTTTCCTGTCGAGCCCGCTGCTGATGCCGCGACTCGTCGGCCGGTTCGGCGGCTATCGCGTGCTCACGCTCGGTTTCGCGATGCTCGCGGCCGGCGTCGCGACGGCCGCCGCGCTGGCGGGTGCAACCGCGCCGGGCGCCGGCTTCTACGTGGGGATCGCGGCGATCGGGATCGGCCAGGGCCTCGTGCTGCCGTCGGTCGTGCGGATCGTGCTCGCGGAAGTCGACACGGCGCGCGCGGGTGTCGCCTCCGGCATGGTCACCGCGATGCTGCAGATCGGCGCGGCTGTCGGCGCGGCCACGCTCGGCGGCGTGTTCTTCGCCCGGCTCGGCGCGCATCCGGCCGCGCTCGATTACGTGCAGGGCTTCAGGACGTCGATGTTCGCGCTGACGGCCGTCCTGCTCGTATGCATTGTGCTGTCGGCGATGCTCGGGCCGCTGCATCGGCGGCTGCATGCAGGCGGGTAAGCGGGACGGGAAGCGTTGCGACGGCAGGGTCTGATGCGGAGGCGATGCCGATGCAGGTGCGGCCGCTCGCCGGTCTCGGGCATCACGCGTGATGCTTGCGTTGCGCCTGGCGCGCTTCCCATTCGGCCAGCTCGACGCGATACCGTGCGAGTGCTTCGTCGTAGAGATCGAAGACACACGGTGAACAGCCGCTGTTGCAGCAGTCTTCGAGTTCGGGCTGGATGGGCGGGGTCGGACGGGGATCGTCGACGGACGGATCCGGAGAGGCAGTGTTGGGCACGGCGAAAATCGAATGAATGGACGCGCTCAGTATAAGCGGATGCCGCCCGATATGCGTGCCGCGCAGGCCATGTCACGCGGCGTCATATCCCCAATATCGTCACCTGATCGTGGCGAATCCGGATCTCGCGTGTCCATGCATCGATTTCGGCAATCACTTCCGCAAGCGCGGCGCAACTCGCGTCCAGACGGTCGATGAAATCCTGCCGCGAATCGCGGAACACGAAGCCGAGCCGGTCGAGTGCCGCCGTTCGCTGCGTGGCGTCGCCCAGCATGCTGCGCGTATCGTCCAGTTCGTCAATGATCCGAAGCCAGTCCGGCATGCCGATGCCATTGAACGCGTAATGATCGTAGTCCGGGATCTGCCGCGAGATCGCCGCTTCGAGCAGGCCGAAGACTTCCTCCCTGAAAAACAGCGATCCCTCGTTCCAGCACTTGCGCGCATACGGCCCGCGCATGAGCTCGATGTAGGCGGTGTCCTCGATTTCCGCGAGATCCCTGATGATCCGGATGTCGTCCATGGGGTGTCGTCGTTGCCGCCGTGGCGTCGCTCACGCTTCGCCGGGCGCTGATCCATAATGGCGCGATTGTCGGCGAACCCGGCGACGCTGTCGATGTCTCGCTTCCATCGCGTTCCGGCCGACGCACGGCCCGAACCCACCGCGACGCTCGCCGCCGCATCCTCGTCATCGCCCCACAGGAGCCGCACGATGGCCGAAGCAGTGAATCCGCCGGAAGTCTGGGCGCCGTTCGGCGCGTTCTCGATGGCCGTGATCCAGGGCGATGGCCGGATCGTGCACCTGAAGGGGCAAGTGTCGCTCGACCGCGACGGCCGGGTGGTCGGCCACGGCGACATGCGCATGCAGGTACGCCAGACGCTCGACAACATCCGCGCCGTGCTCGCCACGACGGGCGGACAGATGCAGGACGTGATCTCGCTCGTTCACTACGCGACCGACATCGATGCCTTCATGCAGGCCGGCGACATCCGCAAGACCTACTTCGCCGAGCCCTATCCCGTGACGACGACCGTCCAGGTCGAGCGTCTCTACCATCCCGATCTGCTGATCGAGATCACCGCTGTTGCAGAGATTCCGCTGGCGCGTTTTCGACGGCCTGCATCGCGCGCGTGAAGCGGCGATGTGGCGATGTGGCGATGTGCCATATGACGCGCCGGTCGTGAAGTTCCCGACCGGCGCGCCTGCCCACACCTCGCGCGCTTACTTCACCTGCGCGCCCGGCTTCGCGGCACCCGCCGCCGCCTTGTCGGCCAGCGGCTGCCACGCGGCACCGAGCGAATACCAGTCGACGCGGCGCGTGAGCGTCATGATGCCGGCGAGGATCGCGAACAGCAGCAGCGAACCGAGCATCAGCGCGTTGTCTTCCGACAGCAGCAACCCGTAGAGCGCCGCGTACAGCACCGCGAGCAGCACCGCGAACACCGCCCCGCGCTTCACGCTGTGCAGCACGAACGACAGGTAGAAGGCGAGCAACCCGATGCATGCACCGCTCGCGGCGAGATACGCATACGCGAACTTGATGTGTTCGGACAGGCTCAGCAGCAACAGGAAGAACAGCGCGAGCGACAGGCCGACCAGCGTGTACTGGATCGGGTGAATGCGCAGCCGCTTCACGAGCTCGTACATGAAGAAGCTCGCGAACGTGAGCATCACGAACAGCGCGCCGTACTTCGTCGCACGTTCGGCCTGCAGATAGACGTTCACGGGTTCGATCACCGACACCGACGCCATTTCGATCGCGCCTTCCCCGTCGCCCGAGATGATCTGCTCACGCGCCTTCGTGTTGAACGACGTCACGCGCCAGTTGCCGGTGAAGCCGCGCGCATCGACCGTGCGGTTGTTCGGCAGGAATGCGCCGTCGAAACTCGGATGCGGCCACGTCGATTTCAGCGAGAAATCGTTCTGGTCGCCCACCGGCGCGAACGCGACGGAATCCGCCCCGCGCAACGGCAGGTCGACGCTGAACGGCACGACCGCCCCTGCGTTTGCGTCCGCCAGCGCCGCGAGATCGACGTTCGCGTGCACGCCCTGGCGCAGGCTGTCCAGCCGCGTGCCCTGCTCGACGTCGAAGCGCGTGCCGCCGATGCGCAAGTCGGGCTGCGCGGTCAGCCCGCGAATGTCGCCGATGCCGATCGACACATAGGCATCGTCGATCTTGAAGCTCACGTGGCCGTCCACCTGCGGCAGCTTCTTCAGGTCCGGCAACGCCAGCGTGCCGGTCATCCGGCTCGCCAGCTCGTACACCAGCGCCTTGTGAATGCCGCGATACCGGACGCTGGTCGTCAGCGTGCCGTCGACGTTCAGCGTCTTCGGAAACACGAGCAGGCGCTTCGACTCGCTGCGCAGGCTCGTCTTCGTCGCGCCGCCGGCCGGCGAATCGTCGCGCACCCGCGTGACTTCCGTGTAGTGCACGACGAGCACGGGGCCCGCCACCGTCTGCGGCCCCGCATAGCTCGACCAGATGCTCTGCAGCGCATCCCGGCGATACGCGGCACGTTCATGCACGATGCTTTGCACCATCTGCAGCGGGATCAGGATCAGCAGCGCGAGAAACGCGGTGATCGCGAATTTGAACAACAGGACTCGATTCATGGCCGACAGGTACCGGAGTAAAAGGGTACGGTCAGCATGAGCCGCCCCGGTGAAGGGCGATTGAAGCCGGTGTGAAGCGAAGGTGTGTCGAACGTGAAGTTGAAGGGAGTTCAGCCCGCCGACGGCAGCGTGAGCGTCGCGCACGCGCCGCCTTCGTCGCGGTTCGCGAGCGCGACCTGGCCGCGGTGCAGCATCGCGACCTCGCGGACGAAACACAGCCCAAGGCCCGTGCTGCGATCCTGGCCGTCGGGGCGCGGCAGCGAATAGAAGCGCTCGAACACGCGCGCCAGTGCGTAGTCGGGCACGCCGGGGCCGTCGTCGGTCACACGCACGACCGCGACATGGGCCTTGCCCGCCGGCTGCCGTTCGAGCGCGATGCGGATCGTGCTGCCCTGCGGCGCGAAATCCAGCGCGTTGTCGAGCAGGTTGCCGAGCGCCTGGCGCAGCAGGAACGGATCGCCTTCGACGACTGCCGGATCGGCCGCGTCGTGCGCGTCGATCGCGAGGTTCACGCCGCGCTGCCGCGCGCGCGGCTCGATATCGTCGACGAGCTGTTCGAGCACCGGCCGCAGCGCGACCGGTTCGCGCACCGACAGGCGCTGCTTCTGCTCGACTTCGGCGAGCGCGAGCAGCTTGCGGATCATCTGTTCGAGTCGGCCGGCCTGGCGGCGGATGTTCTCGGTGAAGCGCCGCCGGTTCGCGACCGGCATGTCTTCCTGCAGCAGTTCGGCCGCGCCGCTGATTGCCGCCAGCGGGCTCTTCATCTCGTGCGTGAGCGTGTGGATATAGGTCTCGACGTACTGCCGGTCTTCCAGCCGCTGATGCATGCTTTCCACCGCGCGCCCGAGCTCGGCCAGCTCGCTTGCGCCCTGTAGCGGCATGTCGGCCCGCTCACCCCCCGCGATCGCGCGCGCATAGCGCTGCAGGCGCCGCAGCCCGACCACCAGCCACCACGTGCAGGCCACGCCGATCAGGATCGCGCCGCCCATCAGCAGCGCGCCGTACAGCATGATCTTGCGCTGGCTGCGCGCGATGAACGGCGCGACCGTCTGGTTCGGCTTCGCGATCGTCAGCACGCCAATGATCTCGTTGCCGTGCCGGATCGGCGCCGCCACGTGCATCACGGTGCTACTGTCATCGTTCGGATCGCTGCGCGTGCTGCGCGCGCCGTACTCGCCGCGCAGCGTCCGGTACACGTCGTTCCAGCGCGAATAGTCCTGCCCGACCGCGCGGCCGGACGAGTCGTAGCGCACGATGCCGTGCGCGTCGGTGATGTAGAGACGGTAGCCGATCGTGTTCTTCTGCACGCCCCATACGTTCGCGCTGATCGGGCGTTCGTGCAGGTTCGACAGTTGCCGCGCGAACGCGCCGTTGGCAATGTGGCCGTTCGCCAGGTCGTCGGCGGCCAGCGTCGCGAGCACCTGCGCGGTATCGACGAGCGTGTCCTCCATCGCCTCGCGCACACCCGGCTTCACCTCCTGCACGAACACGCGCAGCGTGATCAGCGCAGCCAGGCCGACGATCAGGAAAAAACCGAAGAAGATGCGCAGGCCGATATGCATGGACGGAGCCGGTCGTTACGGTTGCAGCGAATAACCCATCCCGCGATGCGTGCGGATCGGGTCGCGCTCGGGGTCGATCGCGCGCAGCTTCGCGCGCAACGTCTTGATGTGCGTGTCGACCGTGCGGTCGGCCGAATCGAATGCCTCGTGCCACACGAGGTCCATCAGTTGCTCACGCGAGTAGATGCGCCCCGGATGCCGGACCAGCAGCGCCAGCAGCCCGAACTCGTAGCGCGTGAGGTCCAGTGCGTGGCCGAGCCACGATATGCGGGCGCCGTCGGTGTCGAGTGTGAAACCCGGTGCGGTTGTCTCGGCCGGCGCGGGTACGGGTACCACAGGCGTGGGGATCGATTCGGGCGCAGCCGTCCGGTAGAAGCGCCGCAGAATCACGCGCACCCGCGCCGCCAGTTCGCGCGGCGAAAACGGCTTGACCACGTAATCGTCGGCACCGATCTCGAGCCCGACGATCCGGTCGATTTCATCGTGCCGCGCGGTGAGGAAGATCACCGGCACGTCGGAGAACGTGCGCAGCCGCCGGCACACCTCGAAGCCGCTGAGATCCGGCAGCCCGACGTCGAGCACCACGAGATCGACGCGCGTGTCGCGCAGGTGGTCGAGCGCCGCCTGGCCGAGCATGCAGTGGACGGTCTGCATGCCGTCGGTGCCGAGGGCATAGATGATCGTGTCCGCGATCGCCACTTCATCTTCGACGATCAGGATAGTGGGCTGATGCATGGTCTCAGTCAGGGCTCGCGCAATCCGGTGCGACATTGTACGCACGGCCGGCCGCCGCGCGAGCCCCTGCCCTTGCCCCGCCGCGCTATGCCACGCGGCCGGTCACCGGAATAGACGCGCCGGTGATCGCCTGCGCGTCGGCCGACAACAGGAAGCCGATCGTCGCCGCGATCTGCTCCGGCTTCACCCAGCGCGTGAAATCCGCGTCCGGCATGTCGGCGCGGTTCGGCGGCGTATCGATGATGCTCGGCAGGATCGCGTTCACCGTCACGCCGCGGTCGAGCAGTTCGGCCGCCAGCGCCTCGGTGAGCCGCGCGACGCCGGCCTTCGCGGCCGCGTATGCGCCCATCCCCGTGCCGGCCTTGAACGCCGCGCCCGCGCCGATGTTGACGATGCGCCCGGCCGGGTTCGCCAGCAGGTGCGGCAGCGCGGCCTTCGATGCGTTCAGCGCGGTCTTCACGTTCAGTTCGTACATGCGGTCCCACGTGGCGGCGTCGCCGTCGGCGATCGTCTGCCACACGAACGCGCCCGCGATGTTCAGCAGCGCATCGACCCGGCCGAATTCGCGCTGCACGGTGTCGAGCGCCTGCGCGGCGGCCTGCGGATCGACGAGATCGATGCCGCCGATGCGCAGCACGTCGGCCGGCACGCCGGGCAGCGCCTGCGCCGCCGGGGCCGCGCCGCGGCCGATCAGCGCGACGCGTGCGCCGCGCTCGCCGAGCCACGCGGCCGTCGCGATGCCCAGGTGACCGAATCCGCCGGTGATCGCGACTGCCTTGCCTTTGAAATCGTGTTCCATCGATGTTTTCTCCTGGATCGAGGGTTGCTTGATGATGCGTGTTGCATGAGCGATGCCGGCCGCGGCATGCGTGCGTGGCCGGCAATGTGCCACAGGGTAGCGCCGTTCACGCGTCCGTGCGCACCGCAACGAGGCTGCGACGGCGCAGTGCTTCCGTCGTTTCACCCGGGTTGTCTGGGCGATGCAGCGGTTAGCGCCGGCCTGCATGGCGTGTCGGAAGTGAAGCACGACACGGTGGCATCCGATACGGACCGCCTCGCGCGCTCGATCGCGAAACGACTCGCGACGCAGAACGCGACAAATGCGTGGCTGCGGACGGTGTCGGCGAGCTGACGCACCGGGCCGCCGCCTGCGAGGCCCGGCGGGCACGCAGGCGAGCGGCCGGGCATAATGCGCGAGGCCGGTTCGGCGCCACGCGCCGCGACCGTGCCGAGCCACCCGACGGCCCGCTTCATTTCCCGTCCCGAATCCTGAACTTCAATCCGTGAATGTCATGCAAGTACTCGTCGTAGGAACCGGCAAGCTGGCCAGCGAACTGCTCGACGCGCACCGGCTCGACCCGGCCACCTGCCGCGTGATCCCCTGGTCGGACAGCGCGCGCAACGACGCGCAGCGCAGCGACGCCCCGAACGATCGTCGTGCATGCCGGTTCCGGCCGCGAACTCCCCGCCGTGATCGCGTTCTGCGAGGCCACCGGATCGCCACTCGTCGAACTGTCGACCGGCTCCGAGCTCGAAACCGGCTCGCACGCTTTCCCGGTCGTGCTGTGCCCGAACACGAACATCCTGATGCTCAAGTTCATGAGCATGCTGGAAACCAGCGGCCACCTGTTTCACGACTGCCGGATCAGCGTGACGGAGTCGCACCAGGCCGGCAAGACGTCCGTCCCCGGCACGGCCGTCGGGATCGGCCAGTCGCTCGGCGTGCGGCCGGAAGACATCCGCTCCGTGCGCGACCCGGACGTGCAGCGCAGCGAATTCGCGGTCGCCGACGATCAGCTCGGCCGCCATGCGATTCACCGGATCCGCATCGACGACGGCGCGTGCAGCCTGCAGTTCGAATCGCGCGTGGTGGGTGCGACGCCTTACGCCGATGGCGTGTCGCGCATCGTCGATGCTGTTCGGCTGCACGATCTCGAGCACCGCCGCTATTCGATCGTCGAGTTCATCCGCAACGGCTGGCTGTAATCGCGGCGATGCGCGGCGGGCGGCACACGCGCTTGGCGGCGCAGACGTTTTTTGCGCAACGCAAGAAGAGGTTCGGTGCCGATTTCCGTGGAGGTCGTCGATCGCCCGATCCGCGACATCCGGGCCGCCATGAATCTCGCCGGCCGGCGCCTGACGTCCCGCATGGCCGGCGTTCAAGATCACGCCAGCCGGCTTCGCCGCCACGGCCGCTTGCGAAATTCGACGAGTAATCGTCCCGCCGCATTCGCTGGTAAGTTATCGGCCGAGGTTCATTGGCCGAGCGGGGGCGCGGGTCACCGTCACGCGCCGCCAAGCACCGCGCCGCTCTCGGGCAGCGTCGCACCGCCGTCGACGACGATCGTCTGCCCCGTAATGTAAGCGGCATCCGCCGATGCGAGAAACAGCATCGCGTTCGCGATATCTTCCGGTTCGCCCATCCGCGCGAGCGGAATGTCGCGCGCGATCTGCGCCGCGACCGACGCGTCGCCGAGATTGCCGGCCGCCGGCGTGCGAATCATGCCCGGCTCGACGCCGTTCACCGTCACGTTGCGGCGCGCGAGCTCAAGCGCGGCCGCGCGAATGAAGCCGTTCACGCCGGCCTTCGACGCCGCGTAATGCGCGAGCCCCGGATACGCGACACGCGGCCCCGTCACCGACGACGTGACGAGCAGCCGCCCCGCTCCCGCACGCTCGAATGCCGGCAACGCGGCCTGCGCGAGCCAGAACAGCGCCGACAGGTTGACCGACAGCGTCCGGTCGAGCGTCGGCTCGTCGATCTGCGTGAACGGCGTCAGCGGAAAATACGCGGCATTGTGGACGACCACATCGAGCCGGCCACCGTCGCGCTCGACCGCCGCGACCAGTGCGCCCAGTTCGTCGCGGCTGGCGGCATCCACCCGATAGGCGCGCGCCTCGCCGCCCGCGCTCGCGAGCGCATCGGCCTGCGCGGCGGCCGCCTCGCCGTTCAGGTCGGCGAGCGCGACGAACGCGTCGGATTCCGCGAATCGGCGTGCGATCGCCGCGCCGATCCCCTGCGCGGCGCCCGTGACAAGCACGACGCGCCCGCTGAAATCCGCCCGCAGGCGGCCGCTGCCCGGCACGGCATTCATCGCTGCGCCTCGCCGCCGAGCGGATGCGCGGTTTCGTTGAGCACCTGCGCGTGCGCGCCGATCGGGAAATTCGACAGCGTGCCGAAATCGCCGCCCTGGTAGCCGAAGATCTTGCCGTCGGTCTTGCGCTGCGCGAGGTCGATCAGCACGACGCCGAGCGTCGGCACCACCTTTTCTCGCCACACGAACAGATACAGCGCGTCTGCAATCCTGAAGTAATGACAGCGATCGACATCGGCCAGCCCGCCTTCGACACCCTGCAGGCACTGCCACGCATAGAAATTCTCGTTCAGGTAGATGTGCTCGTAGCATTCGGTCGGGCTATAGCGATACATCGTCCGCTTGCCGATCAGCTCGCGCGTGGGCCCGTGCAACGGCCCCGGCTGCGTGTGGCCGCCGAGCGTGCCGTGCCGGAACTCGGCCTCGACGCCCGTCAGCGGCAGCCCGCGCGCAACCCGTGTGAACGCGTCGATGCGCGTGTCGGCTTCGGTCGGCAGCGCGCCGACGACCGACGTCCATACACCGTTGTCGAGGTCGATCACGAGACTGACCGACGTCGCACGGGCGGCCGAATCGATGTAGTCGACGAAGTACAGCCCGTCGCGCAGCCGCGTCACGCGGCACGGCTCGCGGCCGCCCGTATCGGTCGCCGCATCGCGCCACTGCAGTGCGCCGGGCTCGAACGTATAGACGCGCCATGCACCCGATGCGTCGCCGAGCGCAAGTGTCCGCCCGGCGAGCGCGTCGACGGATGCGAGGATGTTCGCTTCCGGCGCGAAGCCGTCCGCGAGCGCGCCAACCTGAATGAATACCGGATCCTGTCGTTCCACCTGCCGCCTCCCGCGCAGCTTCAGGCCCGGCGGGCCGTGTACGCTGCTCATGTGCACATGGTGCGGGCTGCGCGCGCCGCGCGGTATCGGCCAAAAGGATGAAGGGCGCGCGGCGCCGGAACACGCTAAAGTGCATGACATCCGCGCCGCAACCGGCGCGAGGAGCGCACATGCACCGCGTCACCCATTACCGACGGACCGGCGAAGGCATCGAGGCAATCAGCCTCGACTCCGACCGTGCATTTCCGCGCCACGCGCACGACGAATTCGGGGTCGGTGTGATCGTCAGCGGCGCGCACCGGTCGTGGAGCGGCCGCGGGCAGGTCGACGCGCTGGCCGGCGACGCGATCATGGTCAACCCGGGCGAGATGCACGACGGCTCGCCGATCGAGGCCGGCACGGGCCGGCACTGGCGGATGCTGTACCTCGCACCCGCGCTGGTCGCGGGCGTGGCGGCGGAAGAAGGCCTCGGCGGCGTCGAACTGGCGCATCCGGCGGTACGCGACGCGCGGCTCACGGCTGCCGTCGGCCAACTACACGCGCGTATCGTCGCGGAATCCCAGCCGCTCGCCCGCGACGAAGCGCTCGTGATGCTCGTCGCCGGGCTGCTTGCCCGGCACGCGAACCGCACGCTGCCGGCGGCGGGCGTCGCACCGGCAATCCGCCTCGCCCGGGAGCGGCTCGACGCGGCGCCGGCCGCGCCCGTTTCGCTCGCCGAGCTGGCCGACCTGAGCGGCGTCAGCCGCTTCCAGCTGCTGCGCGGGTTTGCCCGCGAAGTCGGCATCACGCCGCACGCGTACCTGATCCAGTCGCGTGCGCGGCTGGCGCGCGCGCTGCTTGCCAGCGGCTTGCCGATCGCCGATGCCGCGGCCGAAGCGGGCTTTGCCGATCAAAGCCATTTGACGCGTGCGTTCGCGCGCCAGTTCGGGATCACGCCGGGGCGGTTCACGCAGGCCGTTTGACGCCGCCGCCATCCAGCGGGGCTCGTCGCCAAACACACCGGCCTCGAAGGCTGCGCTCACATCGACAACTGCGACGGCACGCCGCGCCATGCGCTGCTCGCGGTGGCTGTCGCCCGCCCCTGCGGCCCAAGCATGCAGAGTCACGCGCTCCGTATTCGACATGCCCGCGCGCGCTGCAATTTCGTTCAAGACGCGCATCAACGCCGTACGCGACGATGCGGCGCATGAAGACACGACTGATTGGCTATCTCTATCTCGCCGCCGCAATGGCAGGCGTCGGCAGCACCGTCATCGCGAGCCGTCTCGCGGCCGGCGGCCTGCCGCCGTTCGCGGCCACCGCGCTGCGCTTCCTGATCGCGACACCGCTGCTGTTCGCGCTGATGTGTGCGCAGCGCATGCGCTGGCCACGCACCTCCACGCGCGACGCCGTGCTGCTCGTCATCCAGGCGGCGGCGGGCGGCGTCGGTTATACGGTGCTGCTGATCTGCGGCACGAAGCTGTCGTCGCCGCTCGATGCGGGCGTGATGCTCGGCACGCTGCCCGCGATGTCGACGCTGATCGCGGCCGTCGTGCTGCGCGAGCGGCAGACACCGCGCGACTGGGTGGCCGCCGCGCTCGCAACGGCCGGCGTGCTGTTCGTCACGTTCGCGCCCGGCCAGGCCCTGCCGTCGCTCCGCACGCTCGCCGGCGATGCGCTGGTGCTGGCCGCCGTCGCCTGCGAAGCCGTATTCATCCTGCTCAACCGGCGGCTGGCCGCACCGTTGCCGCCGCTGGCGCTGTCCACCGCGATGTCCGGCCTCGGCTTCGTGCTCGCCCTCGTGCCGGCCGCGTTCGAATGGCACGCGGTGGCGACCGGCTGGACTGTCGACGCGGTGTCGGCGATCGCCTACTACGCGCTGGTGCCGACCGTGCTCGGCTACCTGTGCTGGTATGCCGGTTCGGCGCGCACAAGCGGAACCGAGGCCGCGCTGTTCACGGCGGTCGCGCCGGTCTCGGCCGTGCTGTTCGCGGTCGCGCTGTTCGGCGAAACGCTCAGCGGCACGCGTATCGCGGGAATCGCGCTCGTCGTCGCCGGCATGGTCGTCGGCGCGACGCGTCGACGCGAACCGCGAGCCGAAGCACGCAATACGCACCCGGCGAATCCGGATCGACCGTCCCGCCCCGCGCCCGCCGCGCAAACCGCCACCGACTGACTCGCGCTCATCGCGTCGTTGCTTCGTTGCGTCGTTGCGGAAACGTCGGCGTCTCCGCCCCGCCGTATAACCCGTCGATCCTCGCGTTTCCCCCGTGCGGCCGGCCACTGTAGGAATGTGTCCGCGCACCGCAAAACCGTTGCGCACCACCCCGCAAGATGCAATATTCGCGTGGCCGGGACCTTTGACAACCATCGCACAACAATCCGCCACGCAATGAACAGGAAGGAAGCCAAAACAAGAATCGCGGTGCTGCTGTCCGCGGGAACGAGGAAGGCCGACGCGTTGGCCGAACTGTCCGGACAGGGACTCAAGGATCGCGTGCTCGCGCACCTGATCGCGTCGCGCCCCGATCCCGAACGCTGCCGCCAGAACAAGCTGCACATCCGGATCCTGGTCGCGCTCGGCATCGCCCAGCTCGCGATCAGCCTCATGCTCGCGTACTACTTCTTCGCCACCGGCGCCGGCAACGGCCTCGTGCTGGTATTCCTCGCGCTGACCGTGCCGCTGTCGCTGCTGTTCATCTGGGGCTTTGCAACCCATCGTGTCGGCGCGTACCACGCGTTCATCCTGCTGTCGCTGCTGCAGGTGCCGAAGACCATCGCCGAGCTCGGACGCGATCCGTCGACTGCGCTGCCGAGCCTCGCGATCACGGTCCTGCTGGTGGGCTATGTCTGGTTCGTCCGCAACCGCCTGTTCCCCGACTACGGCTGGTTCACGCCGCGCAAGGTCGAAGGCCGTTACGCGTTCGTCGAGCACGCCTGACGCCACCGGCATCGAGCGCCGGCCAAAAGAAAAAAGGCGCCGGGCCGCCCCGCAATCGCGGGACGGCCCGGCGCCTTCTGCATTCCGGAACCGGTCGGCTTACTTGGCCTTTTCAGCCGAATCGCTGATCGCCTGGCCGCCCTTCGAAATGTCCTGCCCCACACCGGCGACCGTGTTGCAACCGGCAAGCGCGGCGGTCACCACCAGCAGCATTGCAGCAATCGTACGCGTCATTCTCATTCTCCTTGGAATCAACAAGCCCGACGGGCGAATCGTTTGCGGCGTCGCGCCCGGCAGATGCCGGGCACGGGGCCTGACCTGATTATACGGAGACGGCCGCCGCGCGCCAGTCCGAACCCGCCGCTGTCACGCGGGCCATACAGCCGGTTCGCGCAGATTTTCCTTGACTTCAACACGCGAGGAACTAATATACGCACCGCGTATATTTCTCGTCAGGAGCCGCCGATGACCGTTCCCCAGCAAGCCTTCCTCCGCGACGCCATGCGCCGCCTCAACATGACGCGCGAAGCGTTCGCCAGCCGCATCGGTGTGAGCCGGCGCGCGCTGGATACCTGGCTTCTGCCCGACGATTCGCAGGAATCGCGCGGGATGCCCGAGATCGTCGAGCGCTTCGTGTCGGAAATCGTCGAGCGCTCGGTGCCGGAAGGCGGCAACTATACGCAAAGCGTAGATAACCAGGGGCTCGCCAAGCAGTTCTTTTTCGAGGGCAAGCCGCAACTGCTGTCGGTCGACCAGTTCTCGCGGGAATCGGTCGAGGCGCTGTTTCGCGTGGCCGACGTGATGCAGCCGATCGCGCGCCGCCACAAGATTTCGCGCGTGCTGGAAGGTGCGGTGCTCGGTAACCTGTTCTTCGAGGCCAGCACGCGTACGCGCGTGTCGTTCGGCGCCGCCTTCTGCCGGCTCGGCGGTTCGGTGTGCGATACGACGGGCTTCACGTTCTCGTCGATGGCCAAGGGCGAATCGATCTACGACACGAGCCGCGTGATGGCCGGCTATGTCGACGCGCTCGTGATCCGCCATCCGGAGAAAGGCTCGGTGGCCGAGTTCGCGCGCGCGACCAACCTGCCCGTGATCAACGGCGGCGACGGCCCCGGCGAGCACCCGAGCCAGGCGCTGCTCGATCTCTATACGATCCAGCGCGAGTTCTCGCGGCTCGGCAAGATCGTGGACGGCGCGCACATCGCGCTGGTCGGCGACCTCAAGTACGGCCGCACGGTGCACTCGCTCGTCAAGCTGCTCGCGCTGTACCGCGGGCTCAAGTTCACGCTCGTGTCGCCGCCGACGCTCGAGATGCCGGCCTACATCGTCGACCAGATCGCGACGAACGGCCATGTGATCGAGCAGACGACCGATCTCGCAGCCGGGCTGCACGGCGCGGACGTCGTCTATGCAACGCGGATCCAGAAGGAGCGCTTCACCGACGAGTCGTTCGAAGGCTACACGCCGGATTTCCAGATCAACCAGGCGCTCGTCGATTCGGTGTGCAAGCCGGACACGCTGATCATGCACCCGCTGCCGCGCGACAGCCGGCCCGGCGCGAACGACCTGTCGGTCGACCTGAACCGCGACCCGCGCCTCGCGATCTTCCGCCAGACCGACAACGGCATTCCGGTGCGGATGGCGATCTTCGCGGTGCTGCTCGGCGTCGAGAACCTCGTCCAGCATTCGATGCGCGACGCGACGTGGCGCCCGCCAGCATATCTCGGGCCGGAGGATGCGGTGTTTCACGGGGTCGATTGAGAAGGAACTGCGGGGGCGAGCCAGTCAGGCGCCCCTAGGTTCAACGGAAAGCGCGCCCGGCAGGCCCGGCTGCGCTTTTTTTTACGCGCGGTGGAAAGGTAGGCAATCAGCGCCTAGGACGCCCACGGATCGATTACCCGCAGGCCGACCGACTCGAACGGCGCGACATCGCGCGTCGCAATCACTCTAACCCGCCTGATAAGCACGTCACACCTGGCCGATCGGCCATTGACCCCGCCCAGACCACCCCGTCACATTAGTTGACACTTTCCTTACTGACGCTAACAAGAACGCTTCTCATTCAATAAAAAATTACATAGAATGCCGCCTGAAAACAAATCGTAATAATTCCCGGCGGCATGCACATTCCCGTAGCGCACCGCCCCCGGGGCCACACCGCGAGGTCGAAGCGCACCATGAAGTCACGTCCCGACGAGCTGAAGCTCGGTAAATTCACCACCCTGTGCAGCGTGCTCGCCGCAAGCCCGGCCTTCGCGGCGGACGGCACGCCGCCGCCCGCCCCGGCCGGCACCGAAGGCCATCTCGCACCGATCGAAGTCCAGGGCAAGGCCGAGCACAGCTACAAGGCCGACTTCTCCGCTTCCGCGAAATTCACCGCGCCGCTCGTCGACACGCCGAAATCCGTCACCGTGATCCCGCAGGAGCTGATCCAGAACAGCGGCGCGTCAACATTGACCGAAGCGCTGCGCACCGTGCCCGGCATCACGTTCGGCGCCGGCGAAGGCGGCAACCCGCTCGGCGATCGTCCGTTCATCCGCGGCTACGACACACAGGGCAGCATGTTCGTCGACGGCATGCGCGACACCGGCGCGACGACGCGCGAGATCTTCAACACCGAGCGCATCGAGATCACCAAGGGTTCCGACGGCGCGTACGGCGGCCGCGGCGGCGCGGGCGGCAGCATCAACCTGATCACGAAGGCCCCGCACCTCGGCACCACCGCCGCCGCGAGCGCGGGCCTCGGCACCGACCGCTATCGCCGCTTCACGGCCGACGGCAACTGGCAGTTCGCCGATCACGCCGCGTTCCGCCTGAACCTGATGAGCCACAACAACGACGTCGCCGGCCGCGACGCGGTGAACAACGAGCGCTGGGGCGTCGCACCGTCGATCGCGTTCGGCCTCGGCACGTCGACGCGCGTCGTCGCGAGCTACTACCACCTGCAGACGGACGACCTGCCCGACGGCGGCATCCCGTACTACTACGGCTTCAACCTCCCGAAAGGCGTCGCCACCGACGGCCCGGCGCCCGTCGACCGCCACAACTTCTACGGCCTGACCAACCGCGATTTCCGCAAGACGACGTCGGACATCAGTACGCTGAAGATCGAGCACGACATCACGTCGTCGCTGACGATCCGCAACACCACGCGCTATACGGAATCGACGCAGGACTACATCTGGACGCAGCCCGACGACAGCCAGGGCAACGTGGTCAACGGCAAGGTCTGGCGGCGCGCGAACACCCGCAACAGCGCGATCAACAGCATCGCGAACCAGACCGAGCTGTTCGGCGAATTCCGCACCGGCCCGTTCAAGCACAGCTTCACGACCGGTATCGAGCTGTCGCGCGAATGGGGCAAGCGCGACACGTACAACGTCGCCGCCGCGAACGGCAAGATCTGCCAGAACGGCATCGGCGCGGCGTCGGGCTACAACTGCACGAGCCTGTGGTCGCCGAACCCGAACGACCCGTGGGCCGGCTCGATCACGCGCAACAACGACTACGCGCGTGCCCGCACCGTGACGAAGTCGATCTACGGCTTCGACACGATCGAGATCACGCCGCGCTGGCAGGTCAACGGCGGCGTGCGCATCGACGACTACTCGACCCGCTTCACCGACACCAAGGCCAACGGCGGCAAGACCACCACGCGTGACGACACGCTCGTGAACTGGCAGGCCGGCCTCGTGTTCAAGCCCGCGCAGAACGGCAGCATCTACGCGTCGTACGCGACGTCGTCGACGCCGGCCGGCATGATGCTCGGCGAAGGCAGCGAAACGCAGTCGCTCACGCCGGGCCGCGGCGGCGTCGGCTCGAACGCCGATCAGCTGGCGCCGGAAAAGAACCGCAGCATCGAGCTCGGCACGAAGTGGAACGTGCTGAACGACAAGCTCGCGCTGACCGCCGCGCTGTTCCAGATCGATACGACGAATGCGCGCGTGACACTGCCGAACAACCAGTATGCGATGGTCGGCAACAAGCGCGTGCAGGGTCTCGAACTCGGCGTCGCGGGCCAGCTCACGAAGCAGTGGCAGCTGTTCGGCGGCTATACGTACATGAAGAGCGAACTGCGCGACAACGGCAAGGACACCGCGAACAACGGCAACCGGTTCCCGAACACGCCGAAGCACAGCTTCACGATGTGGTCGAACTACGACGTGACGCCGAAGTTCACCGTCGGCGGCGGCGCGTTCTACATGTCGCAGGTGTTCGGCGATCCCGCGAACCAGCACGCGGTGCCGTCGTACTGGCGCTTCGATGCGATGGCGCAGTACCGCATCAACAAGAAGCTCGACCTGCAGCTGAACGTGAACAACCTGTTCAACCGCACCTACTTCGACCAGGCGTATCCGGCGCACTACGCGTCGATCGCACCGGGCCGCTCGGCGTTCGTCACGCTGAACGCGCGCTACTGATCGATGGAAGCCGTGTCGCTGAAGGCGCTCGCGTCGGTTTCGCCGCGCGAGTTCGCCGACATCCTGGCCGGGCCGCCCGAGCGCGCCGCCGCGTGGGTCGCGGCGGCGGCCGACAACGGCATCGTCGATGCCCAGGCCGTCTACGGGCAATACCTGCTCGACGGACATGGCGTCGCGCGCGATCCGGCGGGCGCGTTCAACTGGTTCCGGCACGCGGCGCGCGCCGGCCACGCGATGGCGATGAACATGCTCGGCCGCTGCTACGAGTTCGGCTGGGGCACGGCCGCGTGCGCGCCGGTCGCCGTGTACTGGTACCGGCTCGCCGCGCAGGCGGGGCTCGACTGGGGCATGTACAACTACGCGACGGCGCTCGCGCTCGGTAACGGCGTCGACGAGAATCGCGCCGAGGCGCTCGACTGGTTCCAGCGCGCGGCCGCGCTCGGCCATGCGAAATCGATCAACCTGATCGGCGGCTTCTACGAGGACGGCTGGGTCGTATCGGTCGATACCAACGCCGCGTTCGATCACTATCGCCGTGCGGCCGAAGCCGGCGACTTCCGCGGCCAGTTCAACCTTGCACGGCTGCTCGCCGAGCGCGGGCACATCGACGAAGCGCTCGCGTGGCTTGCGCGCGTGCCGGCCACCGCTACCCCCGCGTTCGTCGCGAAGATGCGCGCGTATCTCGCGTCGTCGCCGATCGACGCGTTTCGTGCGGCGGCGCTGGAATTGCAAACGCCACCACAGCCGCAGCCGCACTGTACGGAATCCATATCATGATGCTTCACGTCCCCGGCGTATTGACGAAAGCGCAGGTCGCGCAATGTCGCGAACTGCTCGATGCGGCCGAATGGGTCGACGGCAATGCGACGTCCGGCACGCAGTCGGCGCTCGCGAAACGCAACCGGCAATTGCCGGAAGGCGCGCCGGCCGCACGCGCGGTGGGCGACGCGATCCAGGACGCGCTCGCACGCCATCCGCTGTTCTTCTCGGCGGCGCTGCCGCTCAAGGTGTTTCCGCCGCTGTTCAATCGCTACGAAGGCGGCGAGACGTTCGGCACGCACGTCGACAACGCGATCCGGCTGCTGCGCGGCACGGATTTCCGCGTGCGCAGCGATCTGTCGGCGACGCTGTTTCTCGAAGAACCCGATGCGTACGATGGCGGCGAGCTGTATGTCGAGGATACGTACGGCACGCATCGCGCAAAGCTGCCGGCGGGCGACCTCGTGCTGTATCCGGCGTCGAGCCTGCATCACGTCACGCCCGTGACGCGCGGCGAGCGCGTCGCGTCGTTCTTCTGGATTCAGAGCATGGTGCGCGACGACGGCGACCGCACGCTGCTGTTCCAGCTCGATACGCAGATTCAGGCGCTGTCCGCCGAGAAAGGCGCGAAGGACCCGATGGTCATTTCGTTGACGGGGATTTATCACAACCTGCTGAGGAAGTGGGCGGATGCGTAACCAACGACATGCAATGCAGCCGCTGGACGTATTGCGCGGCTCGGTCGTGCGCTACGACGGTCCCGTCGATCCAATCGAGGAAAGCGGTTGGGAGGCGCCGCCACACGACACGCGAAACGACGGCGGCCACGCAGGCACGACCATCGATACGCGAGGATAAGAGGCTCACGCTCCCGCAGCGGAAACCGCGACACATCCTCCGCCGGACTCTGGCATATTGGCGATTCGTCTGACCAAATCAACCACGAGCACCCGGCCTCGCGCAATAGCGCTTCCTGCTGCCAGCCGGACGTGGCCCGCAACCGTCATTGCGCCACTTCGTCCACTATCGTGCTTTCGCTCTCCGATCCCGTTGTCCGGTCCATTGCCCTGCTGGAGTCGCACGAAGGGTTTATCGATCTCGCAGGCTTCCATGACCGTATCGCTGTTGCGCCCGGCCCCGACGACGTCGCAAACAAGAGCCCGCATTTCCTGAAAGTGCGTCGTGGCGTGGCGGACCGGCTGATCGCCGCAGCGCACGCGCTCCCCGCCGGCCTGCGCCTGTACGTCAAGGAGGGCTATCGCCCGCTGGCCCTGCAGCGTCACTACTTCACCGGGCATCTCGCGCACCTGCGCCGGACGCTGAAGCCGTTGCCGGATGAAGACACCCTGGTCGCACTGACGAGCCACTACGTTGCACCGCCGGAAGTCGCCGCGCACCCGACGGGCGCAGCTGTCGACCTGACG
Organism: Burkholderia sp. AU31652; assembly: GCF_002223155.1. NCBI lineage: Bacteria > Pseudomonadati > Pseudomonadota > Betaproteobacteria > Burkholderiales > Burkholderiaceae > Burkholderia > Burkholderia sp. AU31652. The sequence goes on from NZ_NKFG01000005.1 coordinate 2,229,563, forward strand.
CTCATCTCGGCGGATGGCATCGAGCTCGACATGGGTTGCGTACTCGATGCCACCGACCAGGAATCATCCGGCGCGTGCTACACGCACAACCCGTTCATCAGCCGCGCAGCCGCCCGCAACCGTCAGGTGCTGATCACCGCGCTGACGGGCGCCGGCTTCACCAATTACCCGTCGGAATGGTGGCATTGGTCGTTCGGGGACCGCTATTGGGCCGTGATGCACGATCAATCGCACGCCATCTACGGCCCCGTCGAAGAAAACATGCTCGACGAAGCCGCGTGCTGACATTCTTTCCGACGAAACGCGCCCGCCTCGGTAACATCCTCACTTGTCGATCCCTGCCCGCTCCCGCACAATCGCAGCACCTGCATCACTCTCCCCCGCGCCGATGTCCTATGCGTCACTCGCCACCGGCGTCCTCCTCGCGGGCGGCCTCGGTCAGCGCTTCGACCCGAGCGGCCTGCACAGCAAGCTGCTCGCGCTGCTTCCCGACGGCACGCCGGTTGCGGTCGCGGCCGCCCGTCATCTCGCGGCGGCCACGGCCGACGTGATCGCCGTCGTGCGTCCCGGTGCCGAAAAACTCGCGATGCTGCTGAACGAAGCCGGCTGCCACGTCGTCTATGCACCCGACGCCGCGCGCGGCATGGGCGCGAGCCTCGCGGCCGGCGTGCGCGCGACGCCCGACGCGAACAGCTGGCTCGTCGCGCTCGGCGACATGCCGTGGATCGCGGCGTCCACCTATGAAGCCGTCACGCGCGCGCTCGACGCCGACGACGCGTCGATCGTCGCGCCCGCGCACCGCGGCGTGCGCGGCCATCCGGTCGGGTTCGCCGCGCACCATTTCGATGCGCTCGCCGCGCTCGACGGCGACACGGGCGCCCGCGCGCTGTTCGCCAGCGCGCCGGTCAGGCTGCTCGACGTCGACGATCCCGGCATCGTGCGCGACGTCGATACACCGGCGGATTTGCGCTGACCGGGATCGCGCAGAGCGCGCGGTGCAATACAGCGCACGCGCCGCGCGCGGCGGGTGCCTGCCCGAAAGCGGCCCGGGCCCGGATTGCACCGGCGACACACCACCCGCCGCCACAATCCCGCTGCAAACGCACGGCCGATTGGCTATAACGGAGACGAGGCGCCCCTGCCGCGCCACCGCCGTCACGCACCGCGCGAGTCCTCCATGACCGATCACACGACCCCGACGCCCGAGCCACCGGCCGACCCGAACCGCGATCCGGAAGACGATCCGTTCTCGTCGCCGCCCGGCCATCACGACAACCCGCAGCAACCGGACGGACCGCCGAGCAAGGATCCTGTCTAGCCTCAGGGCTGTCGCGCCGCGCATTCACCGCGGGTTCCCGTCATGCGCCGTCGGCGCCGCATGAGGTTGGCTAGCGCGCCGTATACCCGCCGTCGATCGGCAACGACACGCCGCTGACCATCGACGCCGCGTCGCTGAGCAAGAACAGGATCGGTTCGACGACCTCGTCCGGCTCCGCGAATCGCCCGAGCGGAATCGCGGCCAGCATCGGCGCCCGCTTTTCCGGTTCGCTCCACGCGAACTGCGCCATCGGCGTGAGCGTGACGGTCGGGTTCACACTGTTCACACGAATGCCGTGCGGCCCGAGTTCGATGCACAGCACGCGCGTGATCGCATCCATCGCCGCCTTCGACGCGCAGTAACTCAGATGCGCGGGCAAGCCGACGAGCGCGGCCTGGCTCGATACGTTGACGATGCTGCCCCGCGCGTGCGCGACGCCACGCGCGTCGCGCGCGATCATCTTCCGTGCGACGGCCCGGGCAACGAGCGCCGCGCCGCGTGCATTGACGGCCATCACGCGATCAAAATGCGCGGCGCTCACCTCGAGCGCCGATTCGAGCGACGCGATCCCCGCGCAATTCACGAGGCCGTCGAACGCATCGTGCGCGGCGAGCGCCGTATCGATCGCGTGCTCGTCGCCACCGACGTCGAGTCGCAGCGTCTCGCACGCGGCCTCGCCGGCTAGCGCATCGAGCGCGGCCATGTCGCGCCCGGCCGCGACGACCTGCGCGCCCGCCTGCGCCAGCGCGACCGCGCACGCGCGCCCGATCCCGCTCGACGCCCCCGTGACGAGTACCCGCGAACCGCCGAAGTCGAACCGTGTCTTCATGATGGCGTGTGCAACTCGTGCATGATCGGTTTGAGCGCCGGATACAGCGCCGTATAAAGCGCAAAGCGCGCCGCATACGCTTTCGCGCGTCCGGCATCGGGCCGTGCGCGCTCGACGAGCGTGACCCAGCCGCCTTGCGCGTCGTCGTGTGACACGAGCCCTGCCCCGACGCCCGCGAGCAAGGCCGCCCCCATCGCGGCTTCGACGTCCTGCTCGATCGTCCACACCGGGAAGCCCGTCACGTCCGCGATGATCTGCATCCACAGCGCCGAATGCGCGGCCCCGCCCACGACGATCAGCCGGTCATCCAGCGCCACCGCGCCGCGCCGGCCGGCCTCGATGTTGTGCCGCAACGCGAACGCGACACCTTCGAGCACCGCGCGATACAGGTGCGCGCGCGTATGCGCGAGACTCAGCCCGACGAACGCACCGCTCGCCTTCGCGTCCCACACGGGGCTGCGCTCGCCCATCAGGTACGGCAGGAACAGCACGCCGTCGGCGCCCGGCGGCACGCCTTCGGCGGCTTCCTCGAGCAGCACGTGCGGATCGCCGTGCGGCAGCAGGCGTGCCGCATCGATTTCCGCGTGGCAAAACTGGTCGCGAAACCACGCAACCGACGCGCCGGCCGTGATCGCGCCGCCGAACACGTAGAGGTCGCGCTGCCCGTTGAACACGTGCGGCATGCTGACGAGCCCGTGACGCGCATCGACGTGCCGGCTCACATAACCCCAGCACATGCTGGTGCCGATCATCCCGACATGCTGCCCCGCGCGCGTCGCGCCGGCCGCGAAGGTCGCGACGGCCGCATCGACGCCGCCGGCGACGACGGGCGTGCCGGCCGGCAGCCCGAGCTGCTCCGTCCATTGGGACAACAGCCCGCCGACGATGTCCGTCGATTCGACGAGCCGCTCGGGCATCATCGTCGCCGGAATGCCGAGCATGTCGAGCGCGTCGTCGGACCACTCGCGGCGCGCGACGTCGTACACGCCGCCGATATTGCCGGCCGAACTGTGATCGACCGCGACCTCGCCGGTCAGCAGGTAGATCACGTACGCGTTCGGCGGCAGGAAATAGCGCACGTTCGCCCACACGTCCGGCCGCTGGTCGCGCAGCCACAGCATCTTCGTGAAGCCGTAGTAGCTGTCGACGCCGTTGCCCGTGATCACGCGCAGCCGCTCGACGTTCACGTTCGCGTTGACCCAGTCGACTTCCGCGGTCGCACGCCGGTCCATCCAGATCAGGCACGGATGGAGCGGCCGCATGTCGATGTCGACCGGAATGCCCGAGCCGCCGTACAGGCTGCCCACGCACACCGCGCGAATCGCATCGGCCGGCACGCCCTGCGCGCGCGCATCGCTCACGCAGCCCGCGATGCACGCGAGCACCGCATCGAACCACACCTGCGGCCATTGCTCGGCCCACAGCGGGCGCGGCGTATCGGGCTGGTAGCCGGCCGAGCGCCGCGCGACGATCGTGCCGTGCCGGTCGACGAGCAGCGCCTTGGTGCTCTGCGTGCCGATATCGACGCCTATGACGTATTCCATGATGTCTCCGGTGAGGCGCACGCCGGCCGTCAGCGGGCCGGTTTCAGCAGCACCTTGATCGATTCGGGCGATTTCGCGACGCGGATCGCGTCGTCCCAGTCCTCGAGCGCGAAATCGTGCGTGACGATGCCTTTCGACGTGACGAGCCCGCGCGCGAGCAGGTCGATCGCGATCGGATAGCAGTATGGCCCGAGGTGCGCGCCGCGTACGTCGAGCTCCTTGCGATCGCCGATGATCGACCAGTCGACGGTCGCATCCTCGCCGAACACGCTGAATTCGACGAAGCGGCCGAGCTTGCGGATCAGGTCGAGCCCCTGGCTCACGCCGACCGGCGCGCCGGTCGTCTCGATGTAGACGTCGCAGCCGTAGCCGTCGGTGAGCGACCGGACGATCTCGCGCGCATCGTCGCGCGCCGGGTTGATCGTCACGTCGGCACCGTACTCGCGCGCGAGTTCCAGCCGCTCGTCGATCAGGTCGATCACGACGAGCTTCTTCGGCGTCTTCAGGTGCGCGACCTGCGTCATCATCAGCCCGAGCGGGCCCGCGCCCGCGATCACGACCACGTCGTCGAGCTGGACGTCGCCACGGTTCACCGTATGGATCGCGCACGAAAGCGGCTCGATGATCGCCGCGTCCTCGAGCGACACGCCGAGCGGAATCTTGTGGACGATCGCGGTCGGCGGAATGCGCATGTACTCGGCCATCCCGCCGTCGGCCACCTCGCGCTGGAAGCCGAAGATGTTGTGCACTTCGCACATCCAGTACTGGCCCGACTTGCAATAGCGGCACTTGCCGCATGGCACGATCTGCTCGGCGATCACGCGGTCGCCCACCGCCACGCCGAAATGCCCGGCCGCGCCGTCACCGAGCGCTTCGACGTGGCCGAAGAATTCGTGGCCGGGAATCACGGGCGCCTTCACCCATGGGCTCGGGCCGCCCCAGAACATCTTCGCGCCCGTGTAGCACTTGCAGTCGCTCGCGCAGATTCCGCATGCGGCGATGCGGATCACGAGCTCGTTCGCGCCGGGGCGCGGCTTCGCGACCTGTTCGACGCGGTAGTCCTCGGGGCCGTGGCAGACGACCGCGGTCATCCGCGGCAGGGCTTCGGGTGTCGTCATGGATAGTCTCTTTCGTGGATGATCTGGATGACTGATGAATCGATCGCTACCGCGACCGTTCGCGGCTGATGTAGATCGCGAGCAGGATGATTCCGCCCTTGATCACGTTCTGCACATACGGGTTCACGCCGATCATGTTCAGCCCGTTGTTGAGCACGCCGAGCAGCAGCGCGCCGACCAGCGTGCCGAGGATCGCACCGCGCCCGCCGGAGATCGACGTGCCGCCCATCACGACAGCCGCGATCGCGTCGAGCTCGAAGCCCACGCCTGCGTTCGGCTGTCCGCTCATCAGGCGCCCGGTCAGCACGATCGCGGCGAGCGCCGACGTGAGGCCGGCCAGCGTGTAGACGATCAGCTTCACGCGCGCGACCCGCACGCCGGTGAGCCGCGTCGCCTGCTCGTTGCCGCCGATCGCATACACGTAGCGGCCGAACGGCATCCGGTCGAGCAGCAGCCACGCGATCGCATAGACCACCAGCATGATCAGCACGGGCGCCTGGATGCCGAACACCTTGCCGCTGCCGAAGAACGCGACCCAGTCGGGCAAGCCGTCGATCGGATAGCCGCCCGTGTAGATCAATGCCAGGCCGCGCGCGATACCCATCGTCGCGAGCGTGACGATGATCGGCGGCATCCCCGCGAACGCGACGAACACGCCGTTCAGGAAACCGAAACCGAAGCCGACCGCGATGCCGATCGCGAGCGCCGCAACCGCGTTCACGCCCGCGACCATCAGCCCGGCCGCGAGCGTGCCCGACAGCGCCATCACCGAGCCGACCGACAGGTCGATCCCGCCGGTCAGGATCACGCAGGTCATGCCGACCGCGATGATCGCGTTGATCGACACCTGGCGCAGCACGTTCTCCAGGTTCGCGGCGGACAGGAAGCTCGGGCTCGCGATCATCATCGCGATGCACACGACGATCAGGCCGACGAGCGGATAGAACAGCGTCGAGCGCCGCAGCTGCGCCCACCTCGCGCGTGGCGGCGGTGCGTCGCCGTGTCCGGCTGTCGCCGCGAGCGTCGTGGAACGCGTGGAAGAAGAATCAGGCAGGTTCATGGGTCGCTCCTCGCGTGCCGGCCGTGGCATAGGTCATGACCGTGTCGGGATCGATCTCGTCGCCTGCGAGCGTCGCCTCGATGCGGCCCTGCCGGAACACGGCGACGCGATCGCACATGCCGACGATTTCCGGCAACTCGGACGAGATCATGATGATGGCGTAGCCGCGCGCGGTGAGTTCGCGCATCAGCCCGTAGATTTCGGCTTTCGCGCCGACGTCGATGCCGCGCGTCGGCTCGTCGAAGATCAGCACCGACGTGTGATGGTTCAGCCAGCGCGCGATCACGACCTTCTGCTGGTTGCCGCCGGACAGCGTCGCGACCTCGGTGTGGATCGACGGCGCCTTCACGCCGACGCGCCGCATCACGTCGTGCGTGGTGCGCGCCTCGTCGCGGCGGTCGATCAGCCAGCGCATCGACCGGTACTTGCCGAGGTTGTTCAGCGAGATGTTGTCGCGGATCGAGAACGACGTGACGAGCCCTTCCGTCTTGCGGCTCTCCGGCAGGATGCCGATGCCCGCGCGCAGCGCGTCGGCCGGATCGGCGAGCTTCGCCGCCGTGCCGCGCACGCGCACGTCCTTGCGGTGCGCACGTGTCGCGCCGATCACCGCGAGCGCGGTTTCCGTGCGGCCCGAGCCGACCAGCCCGGCGAAGCCGAGGATCTCGCCGGCATGCAGCGTGAAGCGGTTCACCGGGCCGCCGCGCTCGATCTGCAGTTCGTTGACCTCCAGCACCCGCGGCGCATCGGCCGCGCGCGCCGGTTTCGGCGGAAAGCTGCTTTCGATCCGGCGGCCGACCATCATCCGTACCAGTTGCTCGACGTCCGTGCGCGCGACGTCGGTCGTCGCCACGTACTGGCCGTCGCGCAGCACCGTGATGCGGTCGCACACCGCGAAGATCTCGTCGAGGTGATGCGAGATGAAGATCATCGCGACGCCCTGCCGCTTCAGCTCGCGCATGATCGCGAACAGGTGCTCGGCCTCGGCCGGCGTGAGCGTGGCGGTCGGTTCGTCGAGGATCAGGATGCGCGCGTCGAGCGACAGCGCCTTGCCGATCTCGACGAACTGCTGCTGCGCGACCGACAGCGCACGGATCGGCGCATCGAGATCGATCGCCACGCCGAGCCGCGCGAAGATCGCGGCCGCCGCGTGACGCATCCGCTTGCGGTCGCGCGCGCCCCAGCGGTTGCGCAGCTCGCGGCCGAGGAACAGGTTGTCGACGGCGTCGAGATGCGGAATCAGGCTGAATTCCTGGAACACGATGCCGACGCCGGCCGCGACCGCATCGTGATAGTCCGCGAAATGGCGGGCGGTGCCGTCGATTTCGATCGTGCCGGCATCCGGCTGATGAATGCCGCACAGGATCTTCATCAGCGTCGACTTGCCCGCGCCGTTCTCGCCAAGCAGCGCGTGGATCTCGCCGCGCGCAATCTCCAGATCAATGTCGGACAGCGCCTTCACGCCCGGAAAGCTTTTCGTGATGTGGCTGAGCCTGAGTATCGCGTCCATCGGCTTCTCCGTGCGAAGAGCGCCGGCCGTGCCGCCGCCCTTCGCGTCGCATCGCACGTCGTTCACCAGCTGAAGCCCTTCGCGTTGCCGCGATCGACCACCTTCACGTCGACGGGAATCGCCTTCGGCACCGTCGCGCCCCACTTGCGCGCGATCGCGATGCCGAGCGCGATGCGCACCTGGTCGGCCGGGAACTGCGCGGTCGTCTCGATGAACTTCGAATTCGGCTTCTGGATCGCGGCGATCGCCTCGGGCGCGCCGTCGACGCTCGTCAGCTTGATGTCCTTGCCCGAGCTCTCGATCGCGGCGAGCGAGCCCATCGCGCCGCCGTCGTTCACGCTGAAGATGCCCTTCAGGTTCGGATGCGCGGAGATCATGTTTTCCGTGACCGACAGCGCGGTCGCGCGCTCCTGCTTGCCGTTCTGCGTGTCGACCAGCTTCACGTTCGGGTATTTCGCGAGCCCGGCCTTGCAGCCGCGCACGCGTTCGAGAATCGGCACGACCGGGATGCCGTCGAGAATGGCGACCTCGCCGCTGCCGCCGATCGCCTTCGCGAGGTAGTCGCACGACATCACGCCCGCGTCGTAGTTCTTCGAGCCGACGAACGAATCGACCGGGCCGTTCGCGTTCGCATCGACGGCCACCACCACCGCGCCGGCCTTCTTCGCCTGCGTGATCGCCGACTGGATGCCGGTCGAATCGGTCGGGTTCACGAGCAGGATGTCGATCTTCTTCTGCAGCATGTCCTCGACGTCGCTCACCTGCTTGCTGACGTCGTGATGCGCGTCGGTGACGACGACCTGCGCGCCGATCGACGCGGCCGCGTCGTTCAGCGCCTTCTGCATCGTCACGAAATACGGGTTGTTCAGCTCCTGAAACGTCATGCCGATGCGCAGCGGTGCGGCCTGCACGGCGGCAGCGGGCAGCCAGGCCGCGACGGCGAGCGCGGCAATCACCGCCATACGGGCGGCGCGACGGGGGGATGAAGCGGGCGATGCATGCGTCATGACGGTGTCTCCGGTTATGTGTGCAGCTTTTTCGTGGTTGAACGCGCCCCTCGCGACGTGGGCGACGCGATTGCGCTGGGTGAAACGGTCGGGAAAGTCAGGCGGGCCGCGGCCCCGCGATCATCCTGGCTGCGGCGCGAGCTCGGGGATGCCGGCCGTGACGACACGCGGCGGCAGCGGATTGCCGGTGGGCGCCGCGTGCAGCGCGAGCTCGCGACTGCGCGCGTTCAGGCGCTGCAGCGCGCGGAATTCGGACGGCGCCATCCCCTTCACCGCGCGGAACTGGCGGTTGAAGTTCGACACGTTGTTGAAGCCGGCCTGGAAGCAGATATCGGTGATGCTCGCGTCGTCGGCGAGCAGCATCTGGCACGCGGACTCAATCCGCAGACGATTCACGTACTGCACGAACGGCATGCCCGTCTGGCGGTGGAACGCTCGCGAGAACGCACTGACGCTCTGCCCGGTCAGTTGCGCGAGATCGGCTTCCCGCAGCTCGGACGCAAGGTTCTTGCCGATGTAGGACAGCGCATGGCTGAGCCGCGTGGGCGTGACGTCGGCCTGGTCGTACGCGGGGCTCGCGAGCAGCGTGCGTTCGGCCGCCCCGCAAAGCCGTTCGAGGATCGTCATGAACAGCGCGATGCGGCGCATGCCGCGCGCGGCCAGCAGTTCGTCGAACAGCGGCGCGATCGCGGCGCTGGTGGCCGCGTCGAAGCCGACCCCGCGCCGCGCATCGTCGAGCAGCGCCTGCGCATCGCGGCATTCGGGAAACGCGTCCATGCAACGGCGCACGAACGCCGGGTCGAACTGGATCACGAGATTGCGGCGCTCGACGGTCTCGCCTTCGGCCATGTCGCTGACCCAGTTGTGCGGCAGGTTCGGGCCGAGCAGCACGAGATGGCCGGGGCCGAACGAGCCGATGTGGTCGCCGACGAAATACTTGCCGCGCGTCGCGACGATCAGGTGCAGTTCGAATTCGGGATGGAAGTGCCAGCGGATCGTGCGATACGGATAGCCGTGCGACCAGACCTTGAACGACTCGTCGCGTCGCACGTCGACCACTTCCAGATCGGGGTGCATCATGGTTGGCGTCTCCATTCCCATGTCTCGCTGGCCGGTTCGTTGCGCGCGTGCGCCGCGTATTTCACACGGCGACGCGACCGGTCGCATGGGAAGCAATGTAGGTCGATCGAGCGCGCGGCTCCACCAACTTTACGCCTGATTTCCGATACTTTTTTGCGCATTCCGGCCGCACAGGGCGCCGGACGGCAAATTTGTGCAGCGCGGAACGACCGGGTGGCCGCCCGCGCCGGTGCTCATGCGGCCGCGTGCTCGCGCGCCGTCCGTACTTCGTATGCCTTCAGGTGGTTGTACGCGATCCGCAGCAGCGACAGCGTATCGGCCGCCTCCGGGTCGCGGCGCGCGAGCAGGTCGCCGATCACGTGATCGGCTTCGACGCGCGCATGGTTCTCGACGTCGCGCAACATCGACGCGGTCAGCGGCGACGGCGTCAGCACCATTCGCTGCATCCGCTCGATGGCGGCCGGCTCGGGCCGGTGGCCGTTGTGCTCGGCAATCGCGCTGCATTCGCCGAGCATCGTCTCGAGCAGGCGACGGCCGTCCGGCGCGGCGAGAATGTCGCCCACCGAGCCGCGGAACAGCGACGTGCTCGCGGCGAGCGTCGCGAGGAACACCCATTTTTCCCACATCCGCGCGACCACGTTGTCGCTGAGCGTCGCATCGAACCCCGCGCCGCCGAGCACGTCGGCCACCGCGCGCACGCGCGGCGATTCACCGCCCGCGAGTTCGCCGAAGGTGACCCCGTGCGTGTCGTTGAGGTGCACGATGCGCTGCTCGCGATCGAGCGTCGCCGCGATCACGCACAGCCCGCCGAGCACCTGCGCGGCGCCGAACCGGTCGCGTAGCACGTCGAGATGACGCATCCCGTTGAGCATCGGCAGGATCAGCGTCTGCGGGCCGACGAACGGCGCGAACGACTGAATTGCATCGTCGAGGCTGTACGCCTTGCAGCTCAGCAGCACGAGGTCGAACGGCGCGACGCCGGCCCCCGCATCGCCCGCGCGCACGGTCTGCACGTTCGCGAGCGTCAGGTCGCCGCGCGGGCTGCGGATCAGCAGCCCGTCGCGCGCCAGCGCGGCCGCGCGGCCGTCGCGCACCAGGAACGTCACGTCGCGCCCCGCCGCGGCCAGCCGGCCGCCGAAATACCCGCCGACCGCGCCGGCCCCTACCACCAGAATTCGCATCGTTGCCTCCTTTCGGTTTCGTTCGGTGCCGCGCCGCTGCCCAGGCGCCGGACGCATGTCTCATGCAACGCTCACTGGTTCAACGGCTTGATCCGCGGAACTGCTCGGCGGTCATGCACGGGGCTTCCGCATTCAAACACGTCCGGAAGTCGGAAGGGATGAAATCAATTCGGCACCGCATGAGGTCTTGTGGCCGTCGAACGCGGCGGCCTGGCCTTCAACCTTGAATTCCACGTCACCTTCGACGATCACGCAAGCGCCGTGAATCGGACAGGAACACGTGTCGCCGATGCGAGCGACCGCGCGGCCCATTACCTTGCTCGTACCGGCTCCGGTTTCCACCCGCCCACCGTGCGTATGTACATCGTCTACCCGGACAATTCCCCGCATATCTCCAGCCCTGAATGACTCGGCGCGGCAGCGCGCACATGTGCACGTGCCGCCGCGCCGACTACATCACCACGAATATCCCTGCTGACCGTAATCAGTATCGTGTCGGCGACCCCACCACGGCAGGTAAGCATTGTTTCCGCCACGCGCGCGGAACCAATCCTTGTTCGGATCGATCGTCGTCAACTTTGACGGCGGCAGGACGACAACCGCGACCGGATGCTCCGCATCGGTGGTGCCCGCAACCAGTGCGTTACCGCCAAAGTGATTGATCCGGCCGATCGCCAGTGCAACGTCGGTCAATGCGCTACCGGTCCCCATGTCGCCGAGCAGCGCCGCCGTGTTGAACGTCTGCTTTGAGTGGTCGTATTCCGGCAGAACTTCGGTGAGCGTTTGCGACAGGCCGACAAGACGGTTCGAGGCCGCATCACTGCCTTTACCTGCATCGTGGACGATGTATTTCAGGTCAGTAACCGCGACGCCGGCATTGCGTGCCGCGTGGTCTATAGTCGCCTTCCACGCCTGCACAGTGCGCGTTGTGCCAACCTTCGGCGAGAAGTCCTTCGTGTCGCCCGTCGCCGCCTTGCCGATCCATGCGAGCGGTTCACGCTCCGTGTTGAAGGTCGGGCCGGCGAGGAACAGTACAACAAGATTCTCGTTAATCTGCGCGTCCGTGGGCGGAAAACTCGGCGCATCCCAATTCATGACCCACACGCTCTTGTCGGGGTTCGTCTGCAAGTAGTTCAACGCCTTGTTCAGCGACGTAAAGCCGGCGTTCGCACCGCCTTGCGTGACCTGCACATCAGGGGGCGTGTCGCGGCTCCATACTTTCGGGAAATTCCGGTTTCCGATCAAGAAAGTTTCCCTGATCTCTTTGGTCAAGAATTCTCTGGACTCGGTGATGTCGAGCCTCTTGGGAATTGCCAATTCAACACGAATTCCAGCAAGTTCACGCCAATTCTTTGGATTGTCGGACTGCACTGTATAGAAGTACGACGGATTCATCGCGTAGCGGTTACGCAGCAAATCCAAAAAGGCTTCCATGTATTTATGATAGAAGCCCTTGAATGTTTCTTCACCTTCGTTGCCGTACACCAATGCCCCGATTGATTTGAGCGTCGAGAACGATTTCGGATCGGTGCGAACCATGTCATCGTTCTTGTTCGGTGCGGCGAGTCCTTGCGTCCACAACAATTGCCATTCGGTCGGATAGTCCTTGCGTTCGAGCGGATTCAACCAAATCAGTCCGACGACCTGCGCGACAAACGGCTTCGCCGGTTCTTCCGCTACTGGCGCTGCCTTGCCGGTGGGTGTCTGGGCGGGGGCGGCCTGTGCCGGCCGCATCATGGCCGTGGTGAACAAAAACACCACAAGCGCCAGCATGCCAGGCGCGACTACGAATCGTTTCATCCAATCTCCTATTTCCAAGTGTCCCGGGTCCGGTTGCTCCGCGTGCGCCATCAGCGTCGCCATGAGTAGGGCCGCGACCATCCATACCAAAGCAGCGACAGCGACACGTCGAGGCCATGTAGCGATCAGCGCCTTCATACTACGCCTCCGACCTTCAAATGAGCCTGACCTTCGCGCTCGTCAGCAATCTTGCCGGGCATGTTGCCTTCGCCGTTCTCTTTGTGGACCCATTTATGCATCGGGAGCTCATCGAGAATGCCAGATCTAAAATACTTGGCATATTTTCTGTTTGGATTGCTTTCCGGAATACCATTCCCCATCCGCCAATCTGCTTCAATGCGCAGCGCCTTGATTTACTTTTCCGTCAGATAGCACAGGCCAACCGCCACATCATACGCAAGCGCATATTCGGCATGATCCGCATTGGTCATCGTTGTTGAGTGGTTTGTCGGGTTATTGGTCTGGCCACGGTCCATCCCGTCCGTGATCTGCTTGTTGCGCCAATCCGTATAGCCTTCGGGCACAGCGCTTTTCCCATCTTCACCGATCACGTGACCGTCCTTATCAACCCAATCAGAGTTCATCGCACGTCGTGCTTCCAAACGCATCAGCGCGCGATCCTCGTAGCGTTGTCCGGTTTCACTCTCAGCCGTACCTTGGGCGTCACCGTCCTTGTTCTTCGACTTGTAAACGTCGTAGGGGTCGTCGGCTCGCTTGTCCGCATCCGCCTTGCTCGCGTCGCGCCATGCGGACGGCGGATCGTTGCCTTCGTTGAAGTCGCTTTTGGCCGGTCCATCTTCTGTCGGCGCGATCGGCTTGCCGAACCGCTTCGCCTTCGGCGGGAACGGTTGATCCAGCGCGGGGGCATCCGCAGTCACGGTCCAGCCCTTCGGCGGGTCTTCATTCACGCGAAACATCTTCAGTGCAGCAGTCGCAGCAGTTCCCGCGTACATGAGGGGGGCGGTAATTAATGTCCCCATCATCCCCCAGACCGACTCGTTTCCTTTGAGCGCACCAACCAGACCGAATTTTGCCGGCGGCGACGGCGGATACCAGAATCCCGGAGTCGTCCCTTTCTGTACATGCCGCCAGTCGTCTTCCCAATATCGATAGTCTTTCTGCACGCCGACATCGAAACCCGATGCGAAGACACGCTGCGTCAGTACGCCGGGAACACCGATATCGTTGATTTCAAGCTTGCTGATACCGCGCCAGCCAATCCCTTGAACCGTCACCGCCGAAATCACCTGATCATGCGGACAACAGTACGCCGTGACGCGGCCATATGTCGATTCATTCAGACCGTGACGCACACGGTCTTCCTGTGCTGCATACGACTTGTTGCTCGTCGGCGATACCCGACTGTTCCCCATGTCTTCATCGATCTTGTCGGCAGGAAGTTCGTACGCTTTGCGCGTGCCGATGATCGACAGAAACTTGCCAAACGTCTGCGTGCGCGCTGCGTAGGTCTGCCGTCCGCGATTCCCGTGCGGGTCTTTCGTCTCACGTTGCGACCACGTATCCATTCCCGTGGAAGATTTATACGGGCCGTCCCCCTTCGCAAAGCTGTATGGTGCGTTTGCCAGCACGTAGGCATCCGCCACGCATCGCCCCTTGTGTCCCCACGGGTCTTCAACGTCGGGCAGTGCATCGCCGAAGAACGCCGCCGTGAGGCCCACAATGTTGCCTTGACTGTGACATACGACGGTAATCGGTACGGTGGCCTGCATGCGGCGGATCGACTCGATCAGCTTGGCAAGGCGCAAGGCGGCAAGGGCGCCATACGCGCGGGGCGGCGCGCGATACAGGGGCCGATTGGTCGGGTTGATGGCCTGCACGCTTGTCCAACCGAATGCACGATCATCAAGTCCGCCATGCCAAAGATCGGGGAGACTCGAACATCCATTCGTGAACGGACCGCCGCCCCAATAGTCCTGTTCGTTCAGGAAAATCTTGTCTCCGTATTCCTTCAATTCTTCGACGGTCGCCCGATAACCCCACCGGAAGTGAATCACGTTCGAGAACGACGGATCGGGTTTGATGTAGTTGTCCGCAAGCAACTTTGGATTCAGAAATCCGTCCGGCGTCAGGCTTTCCGTGTACTTCGCGGGCTTCAATTGGCCGGCGTCAATGCCTTGGTACTTCAATTGATCATCAAGACGGCCGAGCCGACGATTGAGGCCCTTGCACAGTCCTTCCTCCGCCGCCTCGAACCATTCGCCTTCGGAGTTCACGCCGTGCACGAAGATGACGATGCCGGGCAGCGGCATTTGCTTGATGCAGATAAGCCGGTTGTCCTTGTCGAACAAGGTCGGCCCTTCGGCACGACCCACAACAATAGGCGGCGGTTCTCCGCGCGATGCAGTTGCGCCCGCCGCATCGGATTTTGTGGTCGGTTCGTCGGTGCGCGCGTCGGCTACCGGTCGAGGATCGAGAAAAGAATTGGTCATCAAAACTCCGGCCCTTGCTTATACGTTCTTCTTGACGAACTGCACCGCCAGCTTTTCGAACTGGTCGGCATGCACCGCCGGCAGTTCGCCGACCGCATCGGTCTTCAGATTCGACAGCGCCCCCGACGCCTTTTGTACCTGTCCGTCGAACCCTGCCGCCGCGTTGCCGTCCGCGGCACGAACGAGCTTCGGCACGCGGCCGAGCGCCGCATGATCGAATTTCGGCATGTCCGCGGACATGCTGGCGGGCCCATCCCACGAATGGCCGGCCGATTTCACCGTGAAGGTGCCGGGGCAACCGAGTTCAATATCGCTGCCGTGCAGCTTGAGATATGCGCCCCCCGACGTGATGAACACCACCTGATCGCTCGCCATGCCCGCGAGCTTGCCGCCGGCCGCAGTGAGTTGGATGTTCTTCGCCGAATCGACTTGCGTATCGTCGTTCTGCGATTGAATCGTGACCTTGCCTTGATTTGCGATGGCCGACACGCCTTCGCTATGTGCGAACATCGCGACGCCACGTCCTCCGTGCAGGTTAATACGCTCGCCGCTGGTGACTTGCACGTGTTGCTGCGCCACTTGATCGATGTTCACGCCGGCATAGGTCACGTGCGTTTTCGGCGTGACGTTGAGCGATCCGGCCTGCGCGCCGAACGCCATCAGCGCGGCCCCATCGCCGGCCGCACCCGATCCCGTTCCTCCGGGCTTCCATTCCTTGAACGCATCGGCAATGGTCGCTTGCCCGGCCGTGTCGGCGGCTTGTCCACCGTGCTGGCCGGCATAGTCGCCAAGCGATTTGAAGAGCTCCGTGCACTGGCCGAGCAGGCCAACGAGTTCGTCGCGGTCGAGCTGCCCCCCGCTCGCCTGTGAGCGTGCGTAGGTCGTCAACAGAATGCCTTGTGCGGCGCGCAGCGCGGCGGCAGCGTCGGTGCGCAGTTCCGCACCCTCGCCCCGGTCGGTCCCGTGTCCATCCTTCCGGGGCTGCGTGAGATACCCCAAATTCAATTGCGTATGCGCATGTTCGCTCGCTAGCTGTGCGGAAATTTGCGAGGGGGTATCGTCAAGACGTAGTTGGTTATAACGTCGCCCCTTAATCTCCTTCGTCTTGATCCCGGACACGTACCGGTTGCCCGGCAGCGCGCCGGTATGGGTGAACGTCGCAGGCGGGTTCGCGCCGTTACTCAAAACCGCGATGATGACCAAACGGTCCGGGTCGCCTGAAAGACAGCCCAATAAAACTTCCATTCCGACGCGGGGCAGAAAAAGCGCGCCGAAGTTGCCGCCCGCCAAACTCGCCCCGACACGAATCGGCGCGCTGTCGCCCGCCAGTCCATTCGTTCCGACGCCTTGCGCGTGCGTATGGTCCGCCGGATCGAGGCCGTGAATCAGCACGCGCACGCGGCCGTCTGCGTCGCAAAACACTTCCTCTCCCTCCGTGCCGACAATCGTTCCGGTCAGCAGGTGTACGGGCGGCAAATCGATCTTCGGATCGTAGGAGGGTTTGAGCGGCACGCCGCGCCGGACGCACGTGAAACTGTTTTCGTAGCGCGTGTCTTCCTGCCCCGACACGTCGGCCGGCGCGGGTAGCACGGTCTGCGCAATGTTTCGGCTCGCTGCGAATAGCGCGATCACGCGGCCAGTTAGGTCTTTCGGAAGGTTGTTCCAGATATCGTGACACACTGACGTAACGACGAACTGTCGCTGATCGGCAGGCTTCATGTCGAGTTCGGGATCGCCCGTCAACGTGAACCATGAACCGACCGGCATATCGCGGACGCTGCTGATACCGTCGTACCGCTCCGCTGCGAACTGATGCGCCAGCATCCGGTCGCGCGTGATGCGTTCATGATCGTTCCATGAATCGCCGACGTGTGGAATGTCGATCGCAACATCGGTCAGCAGTCGCGCAAGGTCGTTGCCGGACTCGCCCTGATCGATACCGGTAGCGACGGCGGAATCGTCCATGCGGGCCTTCTTGTAGTCCCACGATGGCCGGCTCGCCTTACCGGCCGAAAGGCTCTGATAGTGCGCAAAGAGCGTTACCGTGTCGCGTTGTTCGGTCCCTGCATCGCGCGGATGCAGGCGCACAGCACCGGCCGGTGCTTCGGCAAGCCGCATCGGGTCATCGCAAAAGACGAGTGTGTGAATCGGTCGCTCGTCGGTGATGCTGCGCGCACCGCCAGCCGAGCCTGCCTTCGCAAACACCGTGATCCCTTCGCGCCGCAGCAGCCGGCGGACAAATCGTGCATCCGACTCGTTGACCTGTCGCGTGAGTTCGCGCGCCGGGTAGCGTTCACGACGCAGGCTGGACAGGTCGAATTCGAACGCGCGGGCCAGCGCCGCACTCCGTTGCCGCCATTCGTTCATCAGCGTCGCGAGAATGTCGATAACGTTACGCGAACGGAATATGCGAGAGTTCGTGCGGCGGTCCATCAGCGACAAAGCGTCGCAAACGTTTAATCGATAGACGGTCAATTCGCCGTCCGATTGGCCCACCTGCACATCGCGAACGATCGCGTTGATCGTCTGCAAGCCGCCCCGGTCGGTCGTGAGGCGCACCGACACTGGCAGACCGAGAAGCAGCTTGGGAGACAGGTTGTCGTGTGTCGAAACGCAGTTCAGATAGCCGTCGATACCGGTCAGCAATCCTTCGTGGATATCCGCGTGATGAAGCGCCAGTAGATGACCGACCGCGCTTTGCGCTTGCCCAAAATTGAGGGCGACGGGCCGCTGGTTCCAGTCAACCAGACCGGACGAAAAACTTCGAAGGGTTTCAGCTATCGACATACCCGCGCTCTCATCGTTCTTATTCGTGACTTGGTCTTTTAAGCGGGCGGTCACGGGGACCACGCCGCGAAACTCGGAATTTGGTCGCTAGCATACCAAAGTTACAGAATCATTCGGCAGCGACATATTTTGAGATATGCATTTATTCGATTAAGTCGTCAGCCGTGGCAAGCGCGGCGTCGCGCCGATGACGTGGCCCTCCGAAGCTGCGCGGGCACACCGCGCTGGGTGATCGATCGTCGTCATAGTTCATCCCTGCGAGCCTTCTCGATATGGCGATCCAGCATCGATTTGATCCGTTCGGCGCCGGCGCGATCGATGACGTCGGTTTCGAACATGCCTTCGATCAACTGCAGACCGCATCTACCGCCGTTCCTACGTAAGCATCCATTTGTTCATCGGCATGCACTATCCCGTCGCCAGTCGCTCGAATCCGCTCATCCCCAAACTTAGCGCGCGACTCTTTTAGGCCTTTCAACGCTTCGCCGTGGGCTCATCTCCACTTTCATTGCTGCTCCTGTCATTTATCCATTCCCGTTGACATCCGGCCCCTTCCAGACCCTTGCCGCGTGACTTGCCGAAAAGGACCAACACCGCGACCGTTAATTTCGCGGCACCTTCTAAGGGATTTCCCGTCTACGGCGACGCGCGTCGGGCGCCGTCAAGACACTTACCCCGTCACGCCGTTACGGCGAGCTTCCACGACCGACCACACACCATGCGCAACCTTTCCCTGAATCAGAAACTCGCCTCGATGATCGTCATCCTCTGGCTCGGCCTGCTCGTGATCGCCGGGCTCGGCGCATGGCAGACGCGCGCATCGATGATCACGGACCGCCGCGACCAGCTCGCGTCGCTGGTCGCGCAGGCCGCGAGCGTGACCGACCATTTCTACAAGCTGTCGCAGCAGAACGCGCTGCCGGAAGCCGAAGCGAAGCAGAAGGCGCTCGAGGCGATCGCCGCGATGCGCCACGGCGCGGACGGCTACATCTCGATCAACGACTCGAAGCCGGTGATCGTGATGCATCCGATCAAGTCCGAGCTCAACGGCAAGGACGTGTCGAATTTCACCGATCCGAACGGCAAACACCTGTTCGTCGAGATCGTGAAGGCCGGCAACCTGGAAGGCGGCAAGGGCTTCGTCGAGTATCTGTGGCCGAAGCCGGGCGCCGACAAGCCGCAGGACAAAACCAGCGCGGTGCAGCGCTTCGCGCCGTGGGACTGGTATCTCGTGACCGGCATGTACATGAACGACGTCCGCTCGGCGGTGCTCGAAAGCGTCGGCCGCTGGCTCGCGATGACGGCCGTGCTCGGCGGGATCGCGACCGCCGTGATGGTGCTGGTGCTGAAAAGCGTGCGCGCGAACCTCGGCGGCGAACTGGAAGTGGCGCTCGACGCCGCGCAGCGCATCGCGCAGGGCGACCTGACCGCGCGCGTGACCGTGAAGCAGGACGATCGCGGCAGCCTGCTGCACGCGCTGCACACGATGCAGGGCGGGCTGATCGACATGGTGTCGCGCGTGCGGATGGGCACCGAGAACATCAACGTCGGCGCGAGCGAGATCGCGTCCGGCAACACGGACCTGTCGCAGCGCACCGAGGAACAGGCGGCCGCGCTCGTACAGACCGCGTCGAGCATGGACCAGATGACCGCGAACGTGAAGCAGAACGCGGACAGCGCCGCGCAGGCCGCGTCGCTCGCCGACCAGGCCGCGCAGGTGGCAACGCGCGGCAGCGCGGTGGTCGACGACGTCGTACGCACGATGAACGAGATCACCGACCGCTCGCACAAGATCGGCGACATCATCGGCGTGATCGACGGGATCGCGTTCCAGACGAACATCCTCGCGCTGAACGCGGCGGTCGAGGCTGCGCGTGCCGGCGAACAGGGCCGCGGCTTCGCGGTGGTCGCGGCCGAGGTGCGCTCGCTCGCGCAACGCTCGGCGACGGCGGCAAAGGAGATCAAGTCGCTGATCGTGTCGTCGAACGAGACCGTCGAGCAAGGCGCGGCGCTCGTCACGCACGCGGGCGAGACGATGGCCGAGATCGTGCAGTCGGTGCGGCGCGTGAACGAGATCCTCGACGAGATCAGCCATGCGTCGCGCGAACAGAGCGCCGGGATCGAGCAGGTCAATCGCGCGGTGGGCGAGATGGATCAGGTGACGCAGCAGAACGCGGCGCTCGTCGAGGAAGCCGCGGCCGCCGCGCATTCGCTGCGCGATCAGGCCGAGGCGTTGCGGGATGCGGTGACGCGGTTCGCGTTGCCGGCCTGACGGCGGCTGCCCGGCGCACGCGTGCTCACGCGGCGCGGCCGGGCCGTGACGCGGTCAGGCCAGTGCCGAGCCCCAACCCCGCCGCCCGCTGGATCAGCTCGACGTCGTTGCTCACGCCGAGCTTCTTCATCGCACTGATCTTCTGCGCGCTGACCGTCTGCTTGCCCTTGCTCAGACGCTGCGCGATCGTCTTGATCGGCACCCCCGACAGATACAGGCGAATGACCTCGATCTCGCGCGCCGACAGCTTCACGGGCGCCTCGCCGCGCTCGCCGAATGCGTCGACCGCGCGCCTGACGAGCGGCGACAGGTAACGCCCGCCGCTGTAGCTCGAATGAATGGCCGTGACGATATGGCCGACCTCGTCGAACTTGCTGACGATGCTCACGCCGCCGATCGCGAGGATCGACCCGAAGATCAGCGGATTCTCGTTCGCGACCAGCGCGACGATCCCGACGTTCGGACGCGTGCGCCGCAGCCAGTCGAACAGCGCAAGGCCGTCCATCTGCTCGTCGGCCCGGATCGCATAGTCGACCAGCACGAGATCGCAATCGACGCCGCCGAGGGACGCGACCAGTTCGGCCACGCTCCGGTACACCGCGACGATCTCGATCGCACAGCCGCTGCCCGCGACCTGCTCGATGCCGGCCAGCGTCAACGGCCAGTCGTACGCGAAAACGACGCGAACATTGAATTTCCTCATGCGCAGTTCCAGATGGTTCATCGGCCGCGCGACATGGAACGCGCACGGCCGGTTTGGCGTTGAAAGGACATTCAAGCTATTTTTAGCCTGAATGTCGATTCTATGAAGCTGCGCGCAGGCGGGATATCGGACGGCATCGGGATCGGCCGCCGGGGACGTAATACGAGTTTGATATTTGCGCCGGTTCGAATGTCCGATACAGGGCGGCGGGTAGCCGCGGACCTCGGTCGAATGGCCAGCGTGGCGGCCGATGCGGGCCAAGCGACCGGCCAGCAGGTAAAATCGACGCCTTTGCATCCCGCGCCGGGCCACCGGCGGCGCGCGACGCGCCGATGCCGGCCGCGCGCCGCCGCCCGTTTGCCGGCTGCCCGTACCCCCGCTTTCCCCATGACCGAATCCGACCTGCAACCCGACGACACCTCCATCCACGAAGACGGCCTCTGGCGCGACAACGGCTGGACGGCCCGCATCATCAAGAACGAAGACGACGACGGCTGGGCCGTCGAGATGATCAAGGACGGCGAGTCCGAGCCCGCGCTCGTCGGGCCGTGGACCATGGGCCGCGACAAGAAGAACCCGAAGCCGATGGACGCGAACGCGTTCCGCACGCTCGTGAAGACCGCGACCGAGGTGCTGATGCGGCACGAGCAGCAGCGGCGCGCGATGCTGCACAAGGAAGTGACGGTTCAGGGCGAGGACGACCAGGATGTGTCGGTGACGCTCGACATCGTGCCGGACGAATTCGAGCCGTACGCGCAGCTCAAGGCATTCGATCCGTATGGCGAACTGCTGGCCGAAGCGAAAGTGTCGGCCGGGTTCAAGCTCAACAAGGCCAGCGCCGAGCGCTGGGTCGCATCGGGCTTCGAGCGGCCGGCCGCCTGATCGCGCGCGGCGCGCCGGGCCGCGCGCTCAGGCGCCTGCGCCCTGCCGTGCGCGCCGCAGCCGGCGCGCCGCCAGCTTGCGCCGCACGAGCTGTTCGAACTGCTGCGTCGCGACCGCCGGGTCGCGCGCGGCCAGCCCGAGCGCGTTGCGCACGAGCTGGATCGGCGTCAGCACGAGGCCCCACGGCACCCCCCACCAGCCGAACGCGGCCGACGCCAGCAGCGCGACCGCCTGCTTCCTGCGGCCGCAACGCCGGCAGCACACGTGGCGTCGCGTCGCCCAGCGCGTGACGAACAGCAGCGACACGACGCGATGCGACGCATGGACATCCACCGGCTGGTCGTCACGACCGCAGATCGGGCACGGCCCGTAACGCCAGTCGTGCACGTACTCCCAGACTTTCGCGTCGGGCACCCGTTCCGCCTCGACGACGATCGGATGCGCTTGCGCGCACGCCGGACGGCAATAGCGGCGGCCGTCGATCGACCGCCCGCCGACCAGGAACGTCCTGCCGCAGTGACTGCACTCTGCCACGGTAACCTCGGATAAGCGTGATGCGCCGCGTGCCGGCCGCGCGCAGCAGGGCTGCAGCGGCGGTCCGGACGGGCCGTTTCCTGTCTTAACGGCCGACATCGCGCGGTCTTGAGCGGCGGTTTGCCGCAGCGCGTCAGCCGTGCAGCCCGTGCGAGGTCATCAGCCGGTACAGCGTCGCGCGCGAGATGCCCAGCTCGGCCGCCACATCCGCATGCTGGTGGCGGTGGCGCATCAGCGTTTCCTCGATCGCGTGCCGCTCGGCCTGCCGGCGCGCTTCCGCGAGCGTCGGCGGCCGCCTCGACGTGTACGGGTGCAGTTCGAGATCCGTGGCCGAGATCATCGGGCCGTTCGTCATCACGACCGCGAACCGGATCCGGTTGATCAGCTCGCGCACGTTGCCGGGCCATGGGTAGTTGTGGATCGCCTCGATCGCGCACGGCATGAAGCCGCGAATCCGGAGCGAACTGTCGCCGCGATAGCGCCGCAGCACGTGGTCGGCGAGCAGCATGATGTCGCGGCCGCGCACGCGCAGCGGCGGCTCGTCGATGCGCAGCACGCACAGGCGGTAGTACAGGTCGGCACGGAACCGCCCCGCCTGCATCGCGGCCTCGAGATCGACGTGGGTCGCCGACACGATCCGCACATCCACCGGAATCGACGCGTGCCCGCCGAGCCGCTCGATCGTGCCTTCCTGCAGGAAGCGCAGCAGGCTCGCCTGGCTCTCGAACGGCATGTCGCCGATTTCGTCGAGAAACAGCGTGCCGCCGTGCGCGGCCTCGATCCGGCCGATCTTGCGCTGGTGCGCGCCCGTGAACGCACCGCGCTCGTGGCCGAACAGTTCGGCCTGCAGCAGCGCCGGCGGAATGGCCGCGCAGTTCACGGCGACGAAGGGCGCGTCGGCGCGCAACGATTGCTGGTGGATCGCCGCCGCCGTCAGCTCCTTGCCGGTGCCGGATTCGCCGGCGACGAAGACGGTGGCATCCGTGTTCGCGACCTTGCGGATCGTCGCGAACAACCGGCGCATGGCGTCGCACGAGCCGATCATCGTGCCGCCGGGGGGCGCGGCATCGGCGTCCGGGCTGCCGTCCGCGAGCTTCAGCATCCCGTATGCATGGCCGACCAGATAGCCGATCGTCGTATAGGCGTTCGCATTGCGCACGTAGTCGAAGCAGCAGTGGCGAATCAGGCGCGCGATGGTGAGATCCCGCAGGCGCTCATGGTCGGCGAGCGCGACCCAGCCGACGCGCGGATCGCGTAGCAGCGTTTCGAACGACTTGACGTCGGGCGACGCGAAGCTGCCGAAATCGACGATGCCCGCATGCGGGCGGTTCACCCTGACGAGATTCAGTGCGTCCGCAACGGTTTTCGCGCGCCACACGTCCCAGCCGCGTGACGCGAGGCAGTCGACGAGCGCGGCATCGTGCTGCTGCGACAGGTAGACGAGCGGCCGCGGCGGCACGACATGGTTGCGCCGGACGGCAACGAACGGCGCCGGTCCCGCCTCGCGTTCGAGATCCTGCGGGCCCGACACCCTGATCTGGCAGCAATAGTTCACGATGGCCTCGTCGCTTGGATGGGTGGTCGAAACGGCCGTCGCCGGATCGCGCGGGGCGGGACATCGTGGTCCCGCGGCGCGGCGCCGTGCCGTCCTCGGATTGACGTTTCGTTATCGGCAGAACACGACGCGCTGCGTGTAGATCTGCGGCTCGACGACCGGCTTCGCGGAACGGTTGAGGTCGTCACGATAGGCGCGGTAGGTCTTGCCGTTTACCGTGACTTCCGTCGCAGGGGCCGTCTCGATCGAGCCGAGCCCGTTGCGCTGCCACCCGCTCACCCGATCCGCCGCCGTCACGCTCGACTCGCCGGCGATCTTCTGCGTGATCGCGCTGCCGTCGCTCCATGGCTGCGTCTGCATGTCCTCGGCGTGCTGCATCGCGCCGACCGTCTTGCCGGTCGATGTCGGCCCCTTCTGCGCTTCGAACGGCGCGCCACGGCCGTACACCGGCGATTGCCACGACGGGGCGTGACCTTCCTCCGGCATCATGTAGATCATCTGCGGATCGCCGATCATCATCATCGGCGCGCATGCCGTGTTGTCGGCGCGACCGAGCGTCGACAGCGCCTGCTGAACGCTCACGGCGTTCGCGGCGGTCTGCTCGCCCAGGATCACGAAGACCGCCGGGTTCTGAAATACCGACTGCGCCGCGGCTTGTGCGCTGTACAACAACAGAGCGACCAAAAAGATCCTCATGATTGAGGCCTCCTTGCATCCTCGTCAGGCAAAAAGAGGTGTTGACCTCGGGGATGGGATCAACACCCGTCAAACAGGCAACGACCGTCGGGCATCGGGGTCGAACGTCTCCCGTGCGGCCGGTGTTCCGGTCACACGGGAAACCGACCCGCGTGCTTACGACGACGTGCTCGTCGAGATGACCGCCGGAGCCGGCACGACCGGTGCAGCCGGGGCGGCCTGCTGGTCGACCGAAGCCGGCGGCAATGCTTGCGCCGGATCGGACAACGCGGGCATGTCGGCGGGCTGCGCAGCCGCTGCTTCCGGCACCTTCGCGTCGGCGGTCGGCATGTCGGCAGGCGCCGCGGCTACGGCAGGCTGTGCGGCTTCCGGTGCGGGCGCTGCCGCGGCGACCGGCGCCGGCTCGGCGGCCTTCGCATCGGCTGCCGGGGCGGGCATCGCGGCTTCAGCCGCGGGCGCCGCGACGACGGCAGCCGCCGGCGTCGTGTCCGCAGCCGGCGCGGCAGCGGCCTGCGCTGCGTTGTCGGGCGCGGCCGGCATCGGCTCCGGCGCCTTGTCGGCGACGGGCTGCACGGGCTCGGGGGCCTTGTCGGCGACCGTCGGTGCAGGTTCAGGGGCCTTGTCGGCCACCACCGGTGCGGGTTCCGGTGCCTTGTCGGCGACTGCCGGTGCGGGTTCCGGTGCCTTGTCGGCGACCGGCTGCACCGGCTCGGGTGCCTTCGTGTCGGCGACCGGTGTGGCAGGCGCTTGCGATGCCTTGTCCGCGACTACCGGTGCGGCGATCACGGCGGCAGCCGGCACGGCAGCCATCGCAGCCGCCGGGACGACCGACGCTGCAGGTGCGGCAGCCACCGCAGGTGCTGCGGCTACGGCCGGCGCCGCGGCTGCAACGGCGGGGGCCGCGACGGCCGGTGCGGCCGCAACGGCAGGCGCTGCCACTGCCGGCGCGGCAGCCGGTACTGCAACAGCCGGCGCAGCAGCTGCGACAGCCGGTGCTGCAGCAGCCGGCGCAGCGGCAACCGGCGCCATCGACGGCACGGGCACGGGTACCGGCACCGACACGGGTGCTGCCTGCACGAAAGACGTCGCCACCGGACGGGGCTGCGCCGGTGCCGGCGCGGCAGCGCCGAGCGGCGGCAAGCCCATGCGGTCGCGCACGATCGGATCGCGATACTTCACGTCGTCGGCGACCGTCGCTTCCACGCTCGGCGCCACGTTCGAACGGGCGAGCGGCGCGGTCGTGCCCGGGCACAGGTGCCCGGTCGCCTCCACCGCACGCCGGTTCGCGTCGCTCTGGCAAAGCAGCGCGAGCGCCACGTCGGTCAGGCCCATCGCACGGAATTCACGCGCATCGAGACGTCGCACGCAGGCCTGGTCGACCAGCGTCGTGCCGCCCGTCGCGCCGAACCCCGGGAACGACACACCGACGCTCACCGAGCCCATGCAGGTATCGGACAGCGTGGTCGTGAGGCCTGGCGCCTGGATCGAGGGGTTCGTCTTGATCGTCTGCGTCCCGGAGTAATTGACGTTTTCCGACGACTGGGTGTTGTACGGGTTGGTGCCGGGCGCGCCGGACGACTGCAGCGAATTGGTGCTCTGCGGCGTGATGCCCGAGCCGCCGCTCGTGCTGGACGGCATCGTCACGTTCAGATTCACGGTCGAATTGCCGCTGCCGCGCACCCCGCTGGAGCTGGTGGCATTGCCGCCGCGCGAGCTCGTGGTGTTCGTGTTCATGCTCGAGCCGCCGCCCTGGCTGATCGCCGTCGAGCCGCTCGACGACTGCGCGCTCGACGTCGAGTCGGCGGTTTGTGCCTGGGCACCGATCGTGGTCATCGCGAACATCGCCGCACATGCCACCTTGATCCTGTTGCTGTTCATTTCACTCTCCGGACGAGGTTTGACCTCCCACCCAGGCAACCGTACTAATTCCCCTGAATGCCTTCAGTTTTCGCTGCTTCCCCGAACTGCTTCCAGCCGTTGCCCAGCTGGGACCATGAGCCTGCCGACATGCCCTGCCACTGCTGGGCGTCTGGTCCGCCGATGGCACTGCCCGAAGAAAGCGTTTGTTGTTCTGACGGTTTGGTTGTCTGGTCAGGGTTGTTTGACGTCTGCAAATTCGATTGCACACCATCGGCAGCACGGTCAGCGCCATACGCCGTCAGAGACGCGAGCATCAGAGCGGCGGCAATCAGGTTCTGCTTCATGCCAACTCCTTACGTGACAACAATGCGGAAAAGAGACCAGCGTCGCAGGGAAACTGGTCCCCCCCACCCCTGACTAATGACTGCTCCCGGTTGCGCTCGAGTCGCCCTGGCTTCCGCCCGATGCGGACGGCGAACCGGCCGGGCCGGTACTCCACACGGTCGACGAGTTGTAGTGATTCGAGCCCGCGATCGCGCCCGACCCACCACTGCCCGTCAGCCCCACGGCACCCGCATTGGCATTGCCGTTGTCGTTCGCACCCGTAGCCGTGTAGTGGTTCGCGCCGAGTACGATCGTGGCGGTCACCCCTCCCGACAGCGCATTCGCGTTCTCGTTCGTTTTGCTGTTTCCAGCGAACGATCCGGCGGCACCGATACCGCCGCCTGCCGCGAACGCGCCTCCGTTCGTCCCCGACCCGCTGGCTGTCGAAGTCGAGTTGTGAAACGCGGACGCCGTGCCGGCGGAACCGGCGGGTGTCACGGTACTGCCTGCATTCGCGCCGGCCGTCGAAGTCGAATTGCTGGTATAGCTGCCGGAGCCGACCAGCACCGAACCGGAAACACCCGCCGCAACGGATTGCGTCTGGTTGGTCGTGGACGATCCGGCTGCCAACGCAGCGGACGAAATGACGGTGAGCGCTGTCGCTAAAAAGACTTTGGCTTTCATAGCAATTCCTTGCTGTGAGTGTGTTCGGCGGTGGCGGAGCCGGGTCAACCCCCATCGAGCGGAACCCGGCATCCGTACCGCCAGCCAATGACGAACGCTACGCGTCGCGGCTTAGTGGTGATACGTCCAGCCGATCGAGCCGGCATTCGCGCCGCTGGTGCCGCCTGCTTGTGCACCACCGAAGCCGAAGCCGCCGACCGACGACGATTGGTAGTGGTTCGTGTACGAGACCGAACCGCTGCTGCCGCCACCAGCCGTTGCGCCGGCTGCGCCGAGTGCCGAGCCGGAATCGGTTGCGGTGAAGTGGCCGAACCCGGCGACCCCTGCCATCGTCTGGCCACCGCTCGACGAATTGCTGCTCGACACCGTGCCGCTGCCGGCGAACGCTGCACCCGAAACCGCCAGAACTGCTGCTGCAATCAGAAGCTTCTTCATGGTCGACTCCAAAACGGCGTGGACGGAGTGAATCAGGAAGATCGCACGCCATCAACCTTCCTGACTTGAGCAATCCTAAAAATTAAGGATCACTATCCAATCAATAAAATCCTGTTGCCTTTTAAATCACGTTTTTTTGCGATTTTGGCCAGACGAAGCTTAGCTTCGAGATTTTTGGTTATCCAAATTTTTTTGGTAGGTGTTTTCTATTATTTTTATGAACATTGGCCTTGCATCGAAAACACCATTGCATGACAGACCGGAACGATGCGCACTTCTTTCCGGCTTGCGATATTCGATACCCCGCCGGACGGCATGCCATAAATCGACACCCCATTTCCGGAATCGAAAATTCGCGAATACATTAACCACCGCAAATTGCAGCGCCGCTTGAAATACACCTTTTACGCGAGCGACAAACGACTGCGTTGCAGCCAGGTGGCGTGTCTTCTCCCTGAGCTATCGAAGAAGCGTCTTCCGGATAATCCGGCCGACAGGCGTTCGATCTAATCCGGCCGGCGCCGGCATGGGCCAGGCGCGATCGAAGCGGCCCTGCATGGCCGAGGACGAATCGGCATCACGCTGTCCGGCACGAACAGCCTGATCCATCCGGGTGAACTGAATGAGAGCGAGTACCGCTGTCGCCCGACTGCCGTGCGGCGCGACAACCGCGCCAGCACGCGGAGCGCGCGGCGGGCAAGAAACCGGGACAGCACGACTCGCGAAGCTGGCACAGCGTCGCGAGCGTCACCCCGGCCTTTCCGACTCCCCCACTGATGCGCAAAGTACGCGCCGATCAATCTACAACTTATGGTCTTCATCGCCGTTTCCCCGACTGCTTATTGACGAGTTGGCCGCCCCACCGCTTTGTTACTTCGTTTCAGCCGCCCGCCGGTGCGTCCAATACCGCAAGCAGCGTGCCACGCGATATTCCACCGCAGATTGCGCTCGTCACATGCCCGCCACGGCGGCCCGCAGCGCCGGGAATGACATTTTTTGTTTCAGGAATGTATCGCAATAACAGTCTGACGCCCGCCCCGATCGTTGAGCGTCGCGACGCAATCGCCGGATTAGACGGACGAATCCGGCCCGCGGGCCCGGCCCGGGCGGCCAGATGAACGAGTGTTTCAAACTTGAGAACCGGGCTGCCGCGCAAGGCCGGCGGCGCGGGCATTTCCGCCTGCAAACCGGGGGGCGCGGCAGGTACGCCCCCTTCCCGTGCCATCAGAAACGAGAATCGATTCGCCCGACACCGCGCACTGAAAGCCCGACAGAGCAGCCTCCGGCACGTCTTCGACAGGCGTTTCCCCTGATGACCGAGACGGATTTGATTCATCCGTGAAAATACCGACAGGATCACACGCCGCTCGCGGGCCGAAATCGACCGTAAAAAAGAAAACTTTCGCGGCGGCGTAATAATTAAAACAAATGAAAAATCTCGCCCCCGTCACCCCGCACATCATTTTTTCACTTTCATTCGCCCTGCCTTTCACGCACCGGATCACTCGATTCGTGGCACATTCGGGAAACGTTTTTAATCCGTTATCCACGCATTTCTCATTGATGAAACATTCAAACTCAACACCTTTTTGACGACGCGATTCCCGCAAAAGCCTGATTTATCGTGCGTTTCGTCGTATCGAATCGCATCGATCCGGCAATTTCCCTGCTCGCTTTTCTGTCCCCACGATACATGCATGAAACAGAAGCGCGCATAGCGCGCGGCAATCGCGCCGCCGGCCCCGTGCGCATCGCGACGGCATCGTTCATGGCATGCCGATTGCCTGATCTCCGGCTCTCACCGAGCGGCACGCCGAGGCACAAGATCACGAACGGCGGCCTGCTCGTCCATCAGCGAATCGGGGAAAAGGCGATGAAGATCACCACCGATCGATCGACGTGCGCGTCGTTCAAGCTTCAACGGGGTAGTCAACGAAACCGGAGCGCCTGTCGCGGCGCTTCGTCGACCTCGGCCCATGCGAACCGGCGCTTGCCGAAGCGCTACCCGTGCGGCGGGATGGAACGCGTGCGCACCGCCGTCGAGCAAATCGACGTGTGGTTTCTCGAGCTGCTCGACGAAGGAGAAAGCCATGAATGACAGGGTCGCGCTCGAGACGCGCGCCGGTCAGCGCGTCCTGGTGACGGGCGGCGCCGGCTTTCTCGGCAGCTACGTATGCGAGCGCCTGGTCATGGAGGGCGCGTCCGTCACGTGCATCGACAGCCTGCTGACGGGGCGCAAGCTCAACGTCGCCGACCTGAAGGCGTCCGGCCGCTTCGAATTCGTGAAGGGCGACGTGTCGCTCGGCCTGCCGCAACTGCAGGTGGACGAGATCTGGAATCTCGCGTGCGCGGCATCGCCGCCCACCTACCAGATCGATCCCGTCCATACGATGATGACCAACGTGCTCGGCATGAACCACTGCCTCATGCTCGCGCGCAAGACGGGCGCACGCGTGTTCCAGGCGTCGACCAGCGAGATCTACGGCGACCCGGACGTGCATCCGCAAACGGAAACCTATCGCGGCAACGTGAACACGATCGGCCCGCGCGCGTGCTACGACGAAGGCAAGCGCGCGGCCGAGGCGCTGTGCTACGACTACTACCGCACGCACGGCGTCGACGTGCGTGTCGCGCGCATCTTCAACACCTACGGCCCGCGGATGTCGCCGCGCGACGGCCGCGTCGTGTCGAACTTCATCGTCGGCGCGCTCAACGGCGCACCGCTCGAGATCTACGGCGACGGCCGGCAGACGCGCTCGTTCTGCTTCGCCAGCGACCTGATCGACGGCTTCTTCTGCCTGATGAGCGCCGAGCGCAACGTCGGCACACCGGTCAACATCGGCAACCCCGGCGAATTCACGATGATCGAGCTCGCGGAGAAAGTGCTCGCGATGACGGGCTCGACATCGGAGATCGTGTTCCGGCCGCTGCCGATCGACGATCCGCACCAGCGCAAGCCCGACATCTCGGTGGCCTCGGCCGAGCTCGGCTGGCGGCCGGGCATCGATCTCGACGAAGGGCTGCGCCGGACCGTCGACTATTTCAGCCGTGAACTGTGGCTCGAGCCGGTGCTGCGCGTGACCGGGGCCACGGCATGAAAGTGCTCGTGACAGGCGGAGCGGGCTACATCGGCAGCCATACCTGCAAGGCGCTCGCGGCGGCGGGACACGAACCGGTCGCCTACGACAACCTGTCGACCGGCCATCGCGACGCGGTTCGCTGGGGGCCGCTCGTCGCGGCCGACCTTCTCGACCGCGACGCGCTGTCGAAGGCGTTCGCCACGCATCGGCCCGATGTCGTGATCCATTTCGCCGCGCTCGCGTACGTCGGCGATTCGGTGCTCGCGCCCGACCGCTATTACACGGTCAACGTCACCGGCACCTGCACGCTGCTGAGCGCGATGCACGCGGCCGGCGTCGGCAAGATCGTGATGTCGTCGTCGTGCGCGACGTACGGCATTCCGGACGGGCTGCCGATCTCGGAGCGCACGCCGCAACACCCGATCAATCCGTACGGCTTCACGAAGTACGCAATGGAACGGATGGCCGCCGATTTCGAGCGCGCGTACGGGCTGAAGTGGGTCGCGCTGCGCTACTTCAACGCGGCCGGCGCGGACCCTGACGGCGAGATCGGCGAATGCCACGAACCGGAAACGCACGCGCTGCCGCTCGCGATCCGCGCGGCACTCGGCACCGGCCGGGCGTTCCAGGTGATGGGCACCGACTACCCGACGCCCGACGGCTCGGCGATTCGCGACTACGTGCATGTGAGCGACCTCGCCGACGCGCACCTGAAAGCAACTGCCTATCTGTGCGGCGGCGGCCACAGCGTCGCACTGAATCTCGGCACCGGCAAAGGAACGTCGGTGCTCGACGCACTGCGCGCCGTCGAAGCCGTGACGGGGCGGCGCGTGCCGACGGTAACGGCCGCGCGCCGCCCGGGCGACCCGCCCGAGTTGTACGCCGACGCCACGAAGGCCGCGCTCGTGCTCGGCTGGCGGCCGCGTTTCACCGTGATCGAACCGATGGTCGAACACGCCGCGGCGTGGTTTCAGAAAGCACTGCAATTCGAATCCGGCAATTAAGCAAGTTTCCTTGAACGCCACGCAGGGGAATCACCATGAAGGTACGGATCGCCATCGTCGGCACGGGCTACGTCGGGCTGGTCAGCGGCGCGTGCTTTGCGGATCTCGGGCATGACGTCGTCTGCATCGACAACAATCGCGGCAAGATCGACGCGCTGAACGAAGGCTGCATGCCGATCTACGAACCGGGCCTCGACGCCGTCGTCGCCCGCAACGTCGAACGCGGCACGCTGCGCTTCAGCAGCGACCTCGCGGCGAGCGTGCGCGATCGCGACGCGGTATTCATCGCGGTCGGCACGCCGACGCTGCCGGGCACCGACCAGGCGGATCTGCGGTACGTCGAGGCGGCCGCGCGCGAGATCGCGTCGAACCTGACCGGCTTCGCGGTCGTCGTCACGAAGTCGACGGTGCCGGTCGGCACCAACCGGATCGTCAAGCAGATCGTCGAGCGCTGCGCGCCGGACGGCATCGACGCGGCGATCGCATCGAATCCGGAGTTCCTGCGCGAAGGCTCGGCGATCGACGATTTCATGCACCCGGACCGCGTCGTGTTCGGCGCCGAGCATCCGCGTGCGATCGAGATCATGAAGGCCATCTATGCGCCGCTGGAAGCGATGGGCCATCTCGTGCTCGCGACCGAGATCGAAACGGCCGAACTCGTGAAGTACGCGGCGAATGCGTTCCTCGCGGTGAAGATCAGCTACATCAACGAGATCTCGGACCTGTGCGAAGCCGTCGGCGCCGATGTCGAACTGGTCGCGAACGGGATGGGCCTCGACCGCCGCATCGGCGCGTCGTTCCTGAAGGCCGGCCCCGGCTGGGGCGGCTCGTGCTTCCCGAAGGACACGCGTGCGCTGAAGGCGACGGCTTCCGAGCATGCGGTGCCGCTGCGCATCGTCAGCGCGGCGATCGAATCGAATGCGCTGCGCAAGGAGCAGATCCTGCGCCGCATCGAAAAAGCCTGCGGCGGCTCGATCAAGGACAAGCGCATCGCGGTGCTCGGCCTCACGTTCAAAGGCCAGACCGACGACGTGCGCGAAAGCCCGAGCATCGACGTGATCCAGCTGCTCGTCGGCGCGGGCGCGCATATCCGCGCGTACGACCCGGCGCGTCCGCACGAAGCGTCGCGGCTGCTGCCGCAGGTCTTCATGGAGGGCTCCGCGATCGACGCGGTGCGCAGCGCGGACGCCGTCGTCGTGATGACCGAATGGAAAGCGTTCGAGGCACTCGATCTCGCCGACCTCGCGGATCACATGGCCGATCCCGTGATGCTCGACATGCGCAACCTGTTCAGCGAACGGCTCGCCGTCGACAGCGGCTTTCGCCGCTACGAGCGCGTGGGCCGCGCGTGCGGCGAACGCACGCCGGCCGACCCGGTACCGGAACAACCGCCTGCCAGCGAGGACACCCGGCTGCCACGCGGCCTGCTTCAAGACTGATGATCTGACCTTGACGGGAGAGCACCATGAAGAAGCTGGTTGCGTCGCTCGCGGGCGGCCCTGCGCCGGATACCGCCGACACCCCCTCCTCCGAAGCGGATCGCGCCGCATCGATGAACGCGGACGTTCCGCTCGTCGTCCCGTTGATGGACAGCGGGACCCGTATCGTCTTCCACCTCCTCGCGCTGGGCTGGTTCGTCGCGCTGGGCATCTTCTGGCGCTGGTGGTTGCGCGACGAGCACTACGTCGACGCCTTCCGCTTCGGCGTCAACTGCTTCGTGCTGTTCTGGACCACCTTCATTCCCGGCTACTTCATCTTCATCATCCGCTCGGCGGTCGTGCCGAACCCCGCGCTGTCGGTGCCGCGCGACTGGCGCGTCGCGATGGTCGTCACCAAGGCGCCGTCCGAGCCGTTCGACATCGTCCGCACGACGCTGCTCGCGATGCTCGACCAGACCTACCCGCACGATACGTGGCTCGCCGATGAGGACCCGTCGCCCGAGACGCTCGACTGGTGCCGCGACCACGGCGTGTTCGTGTCGACGCGGCGCGGCGTCGCCGCGTACCACCGGACGAGCTGGCCGCGCCGGACCAGATGCAAGGAAGGCAATCTCGCGTACTTCTACGACAGGGTCGGCTACGACCACTACGATTTCGTGTCGCAGCTCGATGCCGATCACGTGCCGACCCGCACCTATCTCGAGGAGATGCTGCGGCCGTTCGTCGATCCGGCAGTCGGCTACGTGTCGGCGCCGAGCATCTGCGACAGCAATGCGGCCATGAGCTGGAGCGCACGCGGGCGCGTGAACGTCGAGGGGCCGCTGCACGGCACGATGCAGGCCGGCTATGCGGGCGGCCTCGCGCCGCTGTGCATCGGCTCGCACTATGCGGTGCGCTGCCGCGCGCTGCGCGAGATCGGCGGGCTCGGGCCCGAGCTCGCGGAGGATCACTCGACCACGATGATCTTCAATTCGAAGGGCTGGCGCGGCATGCATGCGCTGAACGCGATCGCGAACGGCGAAGGGCCGCGCACGTTCGGCGACCTGGCCACGCAGGAATTCCAGTGGTCCAAGAGCGTGATGATCATCATGCTGCGCTACACGCGCCGCTATTTCATGGGGCTGCCGCTGAAACTGAAGGCGCAGTTCCTGTTCTGCCAGCTGTGGTATCCGCTGTGCGCGCTCGCGATGGCCGGCGGCGTCGTGATTCCGGTCGTCGCGCTGCTCACGGGCCGCGTGTGGGCGCACGTCGACTACCTCACGTACCTCACCTACGCGCTGCCGCTGGCCGTGCTGCTGCTGTGCGTCGTGACCTGGGCCACGCATTCGACCCAGTCGTGCCGCCCGCTGAATACGAAACTGCTGTCGTGGGAAGGGCTGTCGTTCGTGTTCGCACGCTGGCCGTGGGTCGTGCTCGGCTGCGTGTCGGCGGTGTTCGACTGCGTGCGCGGCAAGGAATTTCCGTTCAAGGTCACGCCGAAGGGCGGCGCGATCGAACAGGACGCGCCGCTGCGGGTGGTCGCCCCGTATCTGCTGATCTCGCTGTTCTGCAGCCTGCCCGTCGTCACGGTCGAGGATCCGCGCAACGCCGCCGGTTTCTACCTGTTCTCGACGCTGACGAGCATCCTGTATCTGGTGATCGCGGCCGTCGTCACGGTGAATCACGGCCGGGAGCAAGGGCTCCAGTGGTCGGCGTTCAGGCAGATGTTCTTCAGCCGCCTGCCGGTGCGCAACGCGCTGTTCGTGTTCGCGCTCGCGATACTGCTGTCGGGCATCGGGCTGCGCGCGCCGAAAGGCTGGCAGGCGATGCTGTGGCGCTCGGGATTGCCGGCCGTGGTCGCGCCCGTGCCGGGCGAACCGGTGAAGCAGCCCGAACTCGGCGCCTACGATCCCGACAACACGCTCGCGGGTGAGCGGAATCTCGCGTTCGACCATGTGTTCGTGTCGTGGAACGCGCCCGACATCCGCGCGGAAATCGACGATGCGTACCGAAACGCGCAGGCGCGCAACCGCTCGCTGATGCTGACCGTCGAGCCCTGGGCGGCCGGCGACACGCGGCCAGGCGCGCTGCTCGACGATATCGCGCACGGGCGCTACGACGCGCGGATCGCGGCCACCTGCTCGGCGCTCGCCGCGTTGAAAAGCCCCGTGTTCGTGCGCTGGGGCCACGAGATGGAGGCCGACACCGGGCGCTATCCGTGGGCCATCGGCGATGCATCGGCCTACGTGCAGGCGTACCGGCGGGTCGTGACCGCCTGCCGCGCGATGACCGACCAGATCCGCTTCGTGTGGTCGCCGGCCGGCAACCGGAACCTCGACGACTATTTCCCGGGCCGCGGCTATGTGGACGACATCGGCCTGTCCGTGTTCGACTGCCCACGCTGCGCGATCTGGCCGACCGGCGGCCATGCGTCCGCCGCGAGCGTCCTGCGGACCAAGTACGAGCGGGTGGCCGACTACGGGCTGCCGGTGATGGTCACGGAACTCGGCGTCGATGGGTCGAATGCGCGCAAGCGCGCGGCCCTCGACGAATTCCAGCGGTCGCTGTGGCGCTATCCGCTGCTGAAGGCCGTGGTGTATTTCAACGCGGTCGATACGCCCGGCGCGTGGCCCGCGCATTACGTGCCGGACTGGCGGATCGCGCCGGCCTTCCTGCAGACGACGGTGGTCGCCAGGTGACCGGTGCGGCGATCGACGGCGCGCCGGCTTTCAGCAATCGGCCGTCAGCCGAGCAGTTCCTTCCTGCGCAACTGCGCGACGTCGCGCATCGGCGGCGCGCCGAACAGCCGGCTGTATTCGCGGCTGAACTGCGACGCGCTTTCGTAGCCGACGACGGCGGCCACCGACCCGACGTCGCCGCCCTGCCGCAGCAGCAGCCGTCGCGCCTCGTGCAACCGTAACTGCTTCTGGTACTGCAGCGGGCTCAGCGTCGTCACGTGCTTGAAATGATGGTGCAGCGACGACACGCTCATGTTGACCGCCTGCGCGAGCGACTCGACGCGCATCGGCTCCGCGAAGTGATCGCGGATCCATTCGATCGCGCGGGCGATCCGGTGCGTCTGGCTGCCCGCGATCGCCATGTGCCGCAGCCGCGTGCCCTGCCCGCTCGTCATCAGCCGGTACAGCAGTTCCTTTTCGATCAGCGGCGCGACGACCGCAATGTCGGCCGGCGTATCGAGCAGCCGCATCAGCCGCAGCGCGGCATCGAGCAGCGGCGGCGTCAGCTCGGCGAGCGCGATCCCCTCGCCTTCGGGGCCCGCATCGGGTTCGGGCAGCCGCATCTCGGCCGCGAGTTCGACGATGCGCTGCGGATCGAGCGTCAGCGACAGGCACAGGTACGGCGCGTCCGGTGACGCGGACGTCACGCGCGACAGGATCGGCAAGTCGATGGAGGTAATCAGGCAATTCTGCGCGTCGTACTCGTAAGCCTGGCCGGCCACGATCACGCGCTTCGAGCCCTGCGCGGCGATCACGAGCGCGGCCCGCGACACGCCGCAGCCGAGATCGACCGGCCGCGTGTGCCGGTGCAGCATCAAACCCGGCACGGCCGTTGAATGCGAGCCGTCCGCGGGCGCGAAGCGGCTGATCAGCGTCGCCAGCTCGCGCTGCCCGGATGCGCGCGACGCCACGATATCGGTCATGTCCATGACGCTTCCTCGATCAATTTCCTCATGTCGCGGGAGCATAGCGAAACCGCCCGCCGCCTGCCGGGGATTTGCAGGATTGTTCAATAAATTTGCAGGATTGGGTAGACGCAAAAACCGGCCGCTCGCGCACACTCAGGGCCTGCTCACGCTCATAGCGGGCTTGCGAACGTGCGTTGCCGGTCGTAGTGCAAGGAGTGAGGAGCGCCGTTTGGCCGAGCCAAACGCCCCGAAGGAAGTCCCCTTGGGGGACAAGCGACGATCGACGCCGCAATACGGCCGGCAACGCACGTTCCCCTGTTTTGGATAAATTCATTCGTGGGGCTGGCCCCCAGAAGGGCCGATCGCGGCGTCATGCTCCTTGCGAATACGTCGAGTATTCGCTGCGTCGCATTCCTTGCGCTCGGCCCTTCTGGGGGCCAGCGCAAGCCCGCTATGAGCGTGAGCAGACCCTGTAACCGGGCGCATGCCGGGTTTTCCCCACGGAGACAATCACAATGCCTACCTCCTTTGTCCTGAACGGCAAGAACGTCACGCTCGACGCCGATCCGTCGATGCCCGTCCTCTGGGCGATTCGCGAACACGCGGGACTGACCGGCACGAAGTTCGGCTGCGGCATGGCGCAGTGCGGCGCGTGCACCGTGCATCTCGAAGGCCAGGCCGTCCGCTCGTGCGTGCTGCCGCTCGCCGGCATCGCGGGCAAGCACGTCACGACGATCGAAGGCCTGCAGAGCAAGCCCGCGCAGGCCGTGCAGGCCGCCTGGGTCAAGCTGCAGGTGCCGCAGTGCGGCTACTGCCAGTCCGGCCAGATCATGTCGGCCACCGCGCTGCTCGAACAGAACCCGAAGCCGACCGACGCGGACATCGACGCCGCGATGAACGGCAACCTGTGCCGCTGTGCGACCTACGCCCGCATCCGGGCGGCGATCCACGACGCGGCCGCGACGCTGGGAGCCTGACCATGACGATCGAACTCGACAACACCGGGTCGGTGCGTCCGTCGCGCCGCACGTTCCTGAAGGCCGCGGGCGCCGCGACCGCCGTCAGCCTGACCATCGGCTTCGACTTCAGCGGCTTCGGCCGCCGCGCGCTCGCCGCGACCGCGCCCGCCGCCGGTTTCGCGCCGAACGCGTTCCTGCGCATCACGCCCGACGGCACCGTCACGGTCATCGCGAAGCACGTCGAAATGGGCCAGGGCGCGTATACGGGCATCGCGACGATCGTCGCCGAGGAGCTCGACGCCGACTGGTCGCACGTGCGCGTCGAAAGCGCGCCGGCCGATGCGAAACGCTACGCGAACCTCGCGTTCGGCACGATGCAGGGGACGGGCGGCAGCTCGGCCATGTCGAACTCGTGGCAGCAGCTGCGCGAAGCCGGCGGCAAGGCCCGCGCGATGCTGGTATCGGCCGCGGCGGCCCGCTGGAAGGTGCCCGCGAGCGAGCTGACGACGGCCAATGGCGTCGTCACGCATGCGAAGAGCGGCAAGACGGCCGCGTACGGCACGCTCGTCGCCGATGCGGCGAAGCTGCCGGTGCCGGACAAGGTCACGCTGAAGCAGCCGGCCGATTTCAAGCTGATCGGTCACCCCATTCCGCGCGTCGACGCGTCGGCCAAATCGAACGGCACCGCGCATTTCACGCTCGACACGACCGTCCCCGGCATGCGCGTCGCGCTGCTGCAGCGCCCGCCCCGCTTCGGCGCGAAGGTGAAGTCGTTCGACGCGACGGCGGCCAAGGCCGTGCCGGGCGTCGTGTCGGTCGTGCAGGTGCCGGGCGGCGTCGCCGTCGTCGGCACCGGCTTCTGGGCCGCGAAACAGGGCCGCGACGCGCTGAAGATCGAATGGGACGAAACGAACGCCGAAAAGCGCGGCTCGGACGAGATCATGCGCGAATACCGGCAGCTTGCCGACAAGCCGGGCACGTCGGCGCGCAAGGACGGCGATGCCGATGCGGCGATCACGGGCGCGGCGCGCAAGATCAGCGCCACGTACGAATTCCCGTATCTCGCGCACGCGCCGATGGAGCCGCTCGACGCGGTCGTCAAGCTGACGGCGAACAGCTGCGAGATCTGGGCCGGCGACCAGTTCCAGACCGTCGACCAGGCCAACGCGGCCCGGACGGCCGGCCTGAAGCCCGAGCAGGTGCAGATCCACACGCTGTACGCGGGCGGCAGCTTCGGCCGGCGCGCGAACGCGTGGTCGGACTACGTGGTCGAGGCCGTGTCGATCGCGAAGGCGCTCGGCGCGGACGGCAAGCCCGTCAAGCTGCAGTGGACGCGCGAGGACGACATCCAGGGCGGCTTCTACCGGCCGATGTACTTCCACAAGCTCGACGCGGGGCTGACCGCGGACGGCAAGCTGGTCGGCTGGCGCCACCGGATCGTCGGCCAGTCGATCCTCGCCGGCACGCCGTTCGAGGCGTTCATGGTGAAGAACGGCGTCGACGCCACCTCGGTCGAGGGCGCGGCGAACCTGCCGTACGCGGTGCCGAACGTGTCGGTCGAACTCACCACCACCAAGGTCGGCCTGCCCGTGCTGTGGTGGCGCGTGGTCGGCAGCTCGCACACGGCGTACGCTGTCGAGGCGTTCATCGACGAAGCCGCGCACACGGCGGGCAAGGATCCGTACGCGTTTCGCCGCGACCTGCTCGCGAAGGAGCCGCGCATGCGCGCGGTGCTGGACCTGGCCGCGCAAAAGGCCGGCTGGGATCCGGCCAAGCCGCTGCCGAAGGGGCGCGGGCGCGGGATCGCGGTCGCCGAGGCGTTCAAGAGCTATGTCGCGCAGGTGGCCGAGGTGTCGGTCGACGCGGACGGCAAGGTGAAGGTCGAGCGCGTGGTGTGCGCGGTCGATTGCGGGATCGCGATCAATCCCGACATCGTCGCCGCGCAGATGGAGGGCGGCATCGGCTTCGGGCTCGGCGCGGCGATGCACAGCGCGATCACGCTGAAGGACGGCCAGGTCGAGCAGCGCAACTTCGACGGCTACCACGTGCTGCGGATGGCCGAAATGCCGAAGGTCGAGGTGCATATCGTGCCGTCGGCCGAAGCGCCGACCGGGGTCGGCGAGCCGGGCGTCGCGCCGATCGGGCCGGCGGTCGCGAACGCGATCTTCGCGGCGACGGGCAAGCGGCATTACGTGCTGCCGTTCGATTCGGCGGATAGCGCGAAGGCTTGAGGATGGGCCGGAACGCCGGCCGCGGGGCCGAGACGTCTCGCGGTCGGTGTTTTTAATTCAGGACGCCGGCAATGTAGGGTTCGATGTCGGCAAAAATCACCCGTAACACATTGATTCGTATAGAAAATCAATCGACCCATGTAGGGTTCGATGCAGGGTTCTCCATTCGGCCGCGGCGACGCTCCGCCGGCCGCGCCCCCCGCCTCGCCCGACACGTTACGTCGGACGTAACGCCCGTAACGTCGCCTGCCGATGCTACGTAACAATCCTTCACGGTTGTCCCGCCCCCTTTTCTCTACGCCCCACGCCTTCCGTTAAAAATTCTTTTAAATTCAAGGCTGCCGCGCCGCCTGCACGGGCGTCGCCCCCTGTCGATCCCCGGCGATCCGCTCCCTGGCCCGGAAGTTGCAGCACAGGACCCGCAAACACTCCTTTATGGACATGCGAGGGCCACCATGGATTGCAAATACCTGTACATCGACAACATAAAAATCAACTTCGTGCGCCGCACGATCGAAATCGACAACAAGATCATTGATGTCACGCCGCGTGAGTTCGACGTCGTCGAATTCCTGCTCGACAACATGAACAAGGTCGTGCCGCGGCAGGCAATCCAGGAAGCCGTGTGGGGTCGTGAACTCGGCGTGTCGTCGCGCACGCTCGACACCCATATCTCGCGTATTCGCTCGAAGCTGCAGCTCGATCACGACAAGAACCTGCGGATCATTCCGATCTATGCGGTCGGCTATCGTCTCGTGCTGTTCGGTGCGGCGATGACGCACGTCGAGCGCCACGAAGCCGCGCCGATCCTGCGCGTGGCGCCGCAGGCCGTGATGGCCGCCGACTACGCCTGACGCTTCCCCCGCGCCGCCCGCACGCGGCGCGCCGGCCACGCTCCCCCCACCGCGCTGCGGCGATCCGCAGCGCCTCGCGGCCCGCCAGCCGGGTGCGGCCTGCACGCCGCCCGGCCCGCCAGCCAGTCGCGACCCGACCGCCGCCTCCGGGCGGCGGTCGCTTTTGCGCGCCGGCAGCCGAACATCCTCACGCGTCACGCTTCGTCGCGCCCGCTGCGTCCATCGCCGCCCATGCCACCGTCCATGCCCGTGACAACGGATTCCGGCGTGACACGCGGCCTGCGTCGTCCCTACAATCGACGCAGCAGCCGCGCGCCCTCCGCGCCGCCGGCCCCGGAACGAACGGAATGACCATGAAGATGCGCGCTTCGCGAACCGTTGTCGCCTGCCTGTATGCGCTGGTTGCGCTCATGTGCGCCACGCCGCCGCCCGTTGCGCATGCAGCCAGCGACGACACGCTGCACGTCGCGTCGATGACGCCCGGCAATCCCGATGAAGGCAGCGCCGGGCGCGACACGCCGCCCGCACGCCAGCGGCGAATGGACGCCGCCGCGACCACCCCGCCCGAGCGCGCACGCCGGCAGGCGTCGCCCGCGGCGTCCGCCGATCCGCCTTCGTGCCATGCGCGGCCCGTGATGACGATGTGCCGCGGCCTGCACTCGAACGCCGCGAAGCAGCGCTGCATGCGCTGCCTCGACGAGTGACGACGCGCAGTGCGCCGCCTTATGCGGCGCGCTGCGCCTCCAGCCACGCCTGGAACATCAGCACCGTCCACAACTGGTGCTGCCAGTTCATCCGCCCGGTCACGTGCTGCCGCCACAGGCGCTCGACCGCGGCCGCATCGAAGAAGCCTTCCTCGCGCAACCGCGACGGCCGCAGCAGCGCCTCGGCCCAATCCCGCAGCGAGCCGCGCAGCCAGTGATCGACGGGCGCGCAGAAGCCCTGCTTCGGCCGGTCGATCAGCGCGGACGGCACGTACCGGTCGAGCAGCCGGCGCAGCAGCGCCTTCGATTGCCCTTCCGGCAAACGCACCGCCGCCGGCACGCGCCACGCGAATTCGACGACGTGATGATCGAGGAACGGCATGCGCGTTTCGAGGCTCACGGCCATCGCCGCGCGATCGACTTTCGCGAGGATGTCGGTCGGCAGGTACGTGAGCGTATCGATCGCCATCGCCTGCTCGGCGAAGCTCAGGTGC
Organism: Burkholderia sp. AU31652; assembly: GCF_002223155.1. Lineage (NCBI taxonomy): Bacteria > Pseudomonadati > Pseudomonadota > Betaproteobacteria > Burkholderiales > Burkholderiaceae > Burkholderia > Burkholderia sp. AU31652. The sequence continues at coordinate 2,271,579 of NZ_NKFG01000005.1, forward strand.
GCGGGCCACGCGGATACGGTGTCGAGCGGCGTCGCCGGCTCCTGCCCCGACAGCGCGAGGCGCTCCGGATGATGCACCGACGACATCAGCAGCCGGTACAGCCCGATGCGGCTCTCGGCCGTCATCACGTGGCCGAGCTTGTGCAGGCGATCGCCGATGCGCGCGGCCGATTCGCGTGCCTCCACGCCGCCCCACGCACCCTGCGCGACGGCCGCGAGCTGGTCCGCATGATCGGGCCGCAACGCATGCAGCGCGGCGGCGATCCGGGCGCGCACGGCACCGGGAACACGATGCAGCTTGCGCCACAGGCGCGGCGTCAGGAAGTAGCGTGTATAGCCGCCGAACAGCTCGTCGCCGCCATCGCCGGACAGGCTCACCTTCACGTGCCGGCGCGTCAGCTCGGACACGAGAAAGGTCGGGATCTGCGACGCATCGGAGAACGGTTCGTCGTAGATCGACGGCAGCTTCGGCACGACGCCGAGCGCGTGGTCGGCCGTGACGTAGAGCTCGGTATGACGCGTGCCGAGATGACGCGCAACCGCCTTCGCGTACCCGGCTTCGTCGTAGCCGGCTTCATGGAAGCCAATCGTGAACGTATCGACCGGCGTCGACGATTGCGCCTGCATCAGCGCGACGATCGTCGACGAATCGATGCCGCCCGACAGGAACGCGCCGAGCGGCACGTCGGCCTCCATCTGCCGCGCGACGGCCTGGCGCAAGACCGCGTCGAGCTGGCCGACGGCCTCGTCGGCGTTGCCCTCGAACGGCCGCGCGCGACCGTCCTCGATCGCCTGATCGAGCGTCCAGTACGCCCGCAGGCGCGGCGTGTCGCGCGCATGCTCGAACTGGATATACGTGCCGGGCGGCAACTTGCGGATGCCACGATAGATCGTGTGCGGCGCGGGCACGCTCGACTGGCGCAGGTACAGGCACAGTGCGTCGCGATCGATCGCGCCGTCGAAACCCGGATAGCCGCGCAGCGCCTTCAGCTCGGACGCGAACACGAGCGCGTCGCCGATCCGGCCATAGTAGAGCGGCTTCTCGCCGATCCGGTCGCGCGCGAGCGTCAGCACCCGCGATTCGCGATTCCACAGCGCGATCGCGAACATGCCGGTCGCGCGCCGCAACGTCGCCTCGACACCCCACGCGACGATCGCCGCGATCAGCACCTCGCTGTCGGAGTGGCCACGCCACGCCGGTGCGCGACCCGCGCGCTCGAGCTCCGCGCGCAGTTCGCGATGGTTGTAGATTTCGCCATTGAAGACCATGACGTAGCGGCCGCACGTGGATGCCATCGGCTGTCGGCCGTGTACCGACAGGTCGACGATCGCGAGCCGCCGGTGGCCGAGCGCGATGCCGGCTTCCGGATCGACCCAGATCCCCTGTCCGTCCGGCCCGCGATGCGCGAGGCTTGCCGTCATGCGCGCGAGCGTGCCGCGCGCTGTCTCCTCATCGAAGGCGACGCTATTCAGAAAGCCGTCGATTCCGCACATTGATTTGTCCGCCCCTGTTGACCAGTTCCGTCACGCATGGCGCAACCTCGCGGCCCGCCGTCCGGCGTGACGGTCGAGCCATATTACGAAGAAATAAATCAGCAATAATTCACAGGTGAATGTCTCAATCACTCGAAAAAAGCACTGTCAAGCGTCGCGTGCGCATCGCGACGGCGCCGCGGTCGCAAACGGCCCGTCGGGCCGGCCACGGGCGGGCCGGCGACGGTCATCGGGTCACGCGGAGAAAACGGGGAACTGACAGCGTCAGGACGGCATCCGGCGCGCCGCCAGATACGCGAGTTGCGCGCGGTTCTGCACGTTGAAAAGTTTTTCGAGCGAGCGGATGTGGTGGCCGACCTTGTGCAGCGACGTGCGCAGCGCGCTCGCGATCTCCTGGTCGGACAGCCCGTGCACGAGCCGGTCGAGCACCTGCTGCTGCTCGTCGCCGAGCGCGAAGCCGCGCATCCGTGCGATGCGTGCCTCGAGGAACGGCAACGCGACACGATGCACCGCGAGGCTCACCGACAGCGCGCCGCCGATCACGCGATCATCGATCCATTCGGTGCCGTGCGTCTCCGACGTCACGTTCACCGCGACACGCAAATCAAGACGCGGCGCCGACAGGCCGAACAGCACGCCGCTGTTCATCGCATGCGCGCGCAGATGGCCGGCGAGCGCCAGCATCTTGCGGTCGCCGCTGCCCTGCGCGGCCGCCTCGATCTCGTCGAGCCGCCACGCGACCGGAAAGCCGCTCTGCCGCACCTGCGCGAACCGCGGGTCGCTGTCGTAGAGCATTCCTTCGATGAACGGCTGCATGAACGTTGCGGGCGCGAGGTCGCGCAGCAGATGCGCGCACAGGATGCGCCGCCCGATCATTTCGAAAGCGCCATAACCGAGCGTACTGAAACCGATTTGCCGCAAGCGCGCATGGCATTGCGCGAAATCGACCGGAGCAAGGTCGGTTTTACCGGATTCAATTTGAGCGCCGGTAAAAACGTCGTGCCCGATTGCCTGATATTGATTCGAATAAGCCGCAGTCGTTGCGATATCGGCCTGCGAAAACCACTCGACGCGTGGTGCGCCGTCAGCATATGTCATGAGGAGCCCGCCCTTTCCCAATATGTGAAACTGCGCCCCGTCACGATCTGGTCTTTTCTTTATGGATTGTCTGGTCTTCGTTATAGGCGTGCGAATAGGAATCTTCCGCCGCCATTAGTATTACGGCATATTACGCATACACAGGCATTTTTGTACAATGCCCCCGCGTTTCGTCAGGGATGACGATCGGCGCATATCACACGATGCTCGATCGCACCGCCACGAACGCCGTACACGATACGGCCGCCGCCAGGCGATGCGCGTCGATTCCGAGGGATGGCACATGTCCGATATTGCATTGCATGAAGAAGCGGTCGCCCCAACCTTTCCCCGCCCGACGCACGGGTTGAACGCGTGCCCGGACGTGCTGCGGGAGCGCCCCGTGCAGGTCGTCTGGTGCGACGACGTGAAGCGCGGCGAACTCACGCAGCCGCACGCGCCGAAGCTCGGCGTCGCCGATACGCTCGCGCACGCGCAGAGCACGGCCGAGCGCAGCCGCATCGTCGCGAGCCTGCTGCACCTGACGGGCTTCTCGACGTTCGCGTACTTCGCGCTCGAATTCGCGCACGAGCGCGTCGAAAGTCTCTACCTGCACGAAGCCTTCACGCCGGCCACCTATCGCGGCGACTACGTGCGGCACAACCATCACGACATCGATCCGCGCACGCTCGGCGCGCGTGTGTGCAACATGCCGATCGTGTGGGACCTGCAGCAATTGCGCCGCGAACACCGCGAGCGCGACGCCGGCCCGCGCGCGACGCCGGCCGCGCTCGACGGCTTCCTGCAGACGATGCAGGACGACGGGATGTGCAGCGGCATCATGTATTCGATGGCCGTGCCCGGTACGCGGCTGCATGCGTTCATGAGCTTCACCGCGCCGCGCCGCACGCGCGAATGGATCACGCCGGCGACGATCGAGCAGGCGCTGTCGATCGGGCTGTCGGTGCACAAGTTCGCGTCGCCGCAACTGATCTCGACGTCGCGCGAACGTGCGGTGAACGGGCTCACGCCGTTCGAGCAGGAACTGCTGCTCGGCATCGCCGAAGGCGCCTCCGACAAGGAGATCGGCCGGCGCCTCGACACCAGCGCACACAACGTCGACTATCACCTGCGCAAGCTGCGCAAGCGCTTCGGCGTCGCGAACCGCATCCAGCTCACGTACCTGACGTCGAAGCTCGAGCTGATCTGACGATCGCGCGGCGTGCACGGCCTGTCGCAAACGGACGCGTAAACGCACATGCCGGCCTCGCGGGCCGGCATGTACGGGTTGCGGCGCGGTGCCGGGTCCGGCGCCGCTTCCTGGAAGACGACCTGCGTTACTTCAGCAGCGTCATCTGCACTACCTTGACGATCACCAGACCGACCGCGATCACGAGATAGCCGCGCAGCACGGCCATCCAGATTCGCGTCACGACCGTCATGTTCTGCGGCTCGAGCGTGTCGAGCGGCGGCATGCGCCACGTGTCGCGCAACGAGCGATCGACGGCCGGCTCGACCACGCGCTTGTTGCGGCGGATCAATACCGTGGCGATATAGCCCGTGATCGCGAGCACGGTGCCGCCGACCAGCACGTCGACGATCGCTTCGCCGCTGATATCCGGATACATCACCGATGCCGTGAGGATGATCGACAGCAGCACGAGCACCCAGATCACCGCGCCGGTGAACACGTTGAGCTTCGTCGAGTTGACCCACGGGCCGAGCACCTGGCGGTCGTTGCACAGCACCAGCAGGAACACCGTCGCGCTCGGCAGCAGCACGCCTGCGAGCGTCTGCACGGCTTCGGTCAGCAAGCCGAGCGGGCTGCCCGGAATCAGCACGAGCGTGGCCGCGGCCGCGACGATGCCGAAATACACGAGATAGAAGCCCTTCGCATCGGACACGCCGCGGTGCAGCGAGTGGCGGATCTTGAACACGTCGCCGATCGCATAGGCCGTCGACAGCGATACGGCCGCCGCGCCGATGATGCACGCGTCGAGCAGCGCCACCGCGAACAGCGTCGCGCTCGTGCGGCCCGCATACTTCTCGAGGCCGGCGATGATGCCGCCCGCATCGGTGAAGTTGCCGGCTTCCGGATGCCCGTTGAACAGCGCGGCGCTGAACCCGATCATCGCGACCGCGCCGATCAGCACGAACACGATACCGATCCACAGGTCGGCCTTCTCATACTTCATGAAGCGCGGCGTGATGCGCTTGTCGATCACGTAGCTCTGCTGGAAGAACAGCTGCCATGGCGCAACCGTCGTGCCGACGATGCCGATCACGAGCAGCATCACGTCCGACAGCTTCGCGTGCGCGGGCCAGTTCGGCACGAAGAAATCGCGCGACATCTGCGCGACGGGCGGATGGATCGACACGAGCACCGGCACGAGCAGCAGGCTCAGCACGCACAGCCCGATCGCGAACCGCTCGAAGCGCCTGAAGTCGCCGGTACTCACCGCGGCCATGGTCAACGCCGCGGCCACGCACACGCCGGCCACCTTCGGCAGCCCGAAGAAATCCAGCACGAACGTGATGCCGATGAACTCGGTGACGATGGTGAGCGCATTGAGCAGGAACAGGTCGATCACGCTGAACGCGCCCCAGAACTTGCCGAAGCGTTCGAAGATCAGGCGTGCGTGGCCGACACCCGTGACCGCGCCGAGGCGCAGCACCATTTCCTGGTTCACGTACAGCACGGGCACGAGCAGCAGCAGCGTCCACAGCAGCGTCGTGCCGTAGTTCTGGCCGGCCTGCGTGTAGGTGCCGAATGCACCGGCGTCGTTGTCGCCGACCATCACGATGAGGCCCGGGCCGATGATCGCGAGCAACGTGCGCAAGCGCGCCCACCACGTGCCGCGCGAGCCGGTGTCGTGATGCGCGATCGTACCGAGCGCACCGCGGATGTCGCCCAGGTGGGCTTCGTCGAGCACGGCGCTGCGTTCGACGGCGATCGGTGGAGAAACGTTGGATGGCGTGGACATGATGTGTTCCGTACGGCTAATGGTTATTCGATGCGATGAGCGTGTGGTCTTGGAATGCGCACGTGGCGCCTGCCCTCGGGCAGTTGCACGTGCGCATGCCGAGACGCGCTCGGTGCGTCATTCAGCGGATCAACGCTTTCAGCTGGTTCAACAGGCGGGCGAACACCCGCGGACGGGCGTCGAGCGTCAGCATCGCTTCGTAGTGGTTGCGCGATTCGGTGACGTGCGGGAGATTCGACAGCAGAAGGCCGAAGTTCATGATCTGGCTCCGTGCGGCGACGGCAGGCTGCCGGCCGCGTGTGGGGCGCGGGGCCAGTCCGGGGCCTGAACGACGTGTCAGGCTAGTCGGCCGGATTGTCCCTGCGACCCGGGTTCAAAAGGGTCGGTGCGTGCAACGGGCATAAGGGACAACTGTCACTGTCGTTCATGGCGGCTCCTGTGCGGTGTTCCGGAGAACACGGTTGACCGCCGTCAGGCGGGCGGGCCGGCATTCGCGATGCCTGAAAAGGCGTGCGCGAACACGGCCGCCTGCCGGGCGGCGGTGAAACCGGCGGGCGCATGCGAAAACGCATCACGCTAACCGGCGCGAATCAGGGTGCACGTAGGAATTTGCTGCGGAATACTGCTGCGCGCACCGTTTGCCTGGAGACAAACGGCGGCTTCGATGAGGCGCGGACGTCGGTCGCTCAGGCGGAAATTTCGTTCGAAGATCGACTACTGCAGGCGTCCAAGGCGGCGGCCCCAAGAGTGAAGATGCCGGATTCTATGGACCGCCCAAAAGTGAAGTCAACCCCTCCAAACCCCATTTCTCGAAATAAATTTCGCGCGTCGCGGCACTGAAAGAATTGCCCTTGAAAACACGTGGCGCAACCTTTCAGGGCATGCGGTGCAGCCGGGAGGCGATGCGTATGAACAACGCGGCGGCGCGTCCGGTCGCGCGCCTTCGTCGCCGATCCGTTGCCGATCCGTTGCCCGCCCCGTGCCGGAACGGGCCGCCGAAGTGCCCGCGCAACGTGCGCCGTTTTTTATGCGTTTTTTACTTGCGCTGCAGCAAACGACGCGAATACAATCCGCCGCAATTCATCAAGGGAGTCCCTCCGTGGACACATGCTCTAGTTGCAGTTCGATGCCGGTCCAGGCCGGCCAAGCCATCGCGAGATAGCAGCCAGACGCATGTCTTTCGCCGCTAACTCGCATTCGTCGGGTTAGCGCGCTTCCTCCCGAGCCGGTCATCGCCGGTTCGTCCGTTGCACGCTCCGTTACGTTCCACCCTCCGATCGCAGGCCGCGTCATGCGCCCGCGCTCGACCACGTCGTCCGGCCCGAGCCGGACACGACGGAGGCAGCGTCATGTTTTTTCAATCGTTCGCGGTCAGACTCAAGCGCATCGTGCATGTCGCATGCGACCGCTCATTCGTCTCCGGCCTGTCGCCGCTCGCCCACGCGTTCAGCAACTGGCGCGGCACGGCGCTCGCCCACGTGCCGGCGGCGCCCCGCCCGCTCGACTGCCTGCTGGTCGCCGTCATGGCCGCCGCGGTCGCCCTCGTCGCGCTGCTGTGCTCGGCTGCGCCGCGCCTCGGCTTCGCGCAGGTGGGCCGCATCGGCGGCTGGCTGCCGTAAGCCCCTCCGTCGTGCGGCAGCGCCAGGTGCCGCCGCGCGGTCGTCTCGCCACGCTTCCCGCATCACGTTCTCGTTTCTTCAGCCTAACTAATCAAACCGTCAACGGAACCCACATGAAGAACTACCTCGAACCCGTCCCGCGCAAGCGCCGCGTCAATGCGCTCGCCACGCTGCTGCTGTCGCTCGCCGCCACGCCCGCGTTCGCGCAAGCGCCGTCGCCGGCCGCGGCCGAACCGGCGGCCGGCGCCAGCGACGCCGCCGCGCCCGCACAACAGGCCGCCGATGCTGCCGCGCCCGCTCCCACCGGCTTCTGGGAACGCTCGAACCTGCTCGGCAACATGGGCGGCCTGCGCGACGTGCTCGGCGATCACGGCATCACGCTGAGCCTGCAGGAAACCAGCGAGTACCTGTACAACACGTCGGGCGGCACGCATCGCGGCGGCGCGTACCAGGGGCTCACGCAATTCGGTTTCAACGTCGACACGGGCAAGGCGGTCGGCCTGCCGGGCGGCACGTTCAACGTGTCGGCGCTGCAGATTCACGGCACCAACCTCACGCAGCGCTATCTGCAGACGCTGCAGACCGCGACCGGCATCGAGGCAAATTCGACCACGCGCCTGTGGGAGCTCTGGTACCAGCAGTCGCTGCTCGACGGCAAGGTCGACGTGAAGGTCGGCCAGCAGAGCGTCGACCAGGAATTCATGGTGAGCCAGAACGCGGCGACGTTCATGAACGCCACGTTCGGCTGGCCCGTGCTGCCGTCGACCGACCTGCCTGCCGGCGGCCCCGCGTATCCGCTGTCGTCGCTCGGCGTGCGGCTGCGCGTGAAGCCGTCCGATGCGTGGACCACGATGGTCGGCGTGTTCGACGGCAACCCGGCCGGCCGCAGCGACGGCGATGCGCAGGTGCTGAACGCGCACGGCACCAACTTCAACCTGCGCAGCGGCGCATTCGTGATCGGCGAAGTGCAGTACGCGCTGAACGCGCCGCCCGCCGACCCGAAGGCGCCGCAACCGGCCGGCCTGCCGGGCACGTACAAGCTCGGCTTCTGGTATCAGTCGCAGCATGCGAACGACCCGCGCTACGGCACCGACGGCCTGTCGCTCGCAGATCCCGCCAGCAACGGCATTGCCGCGACCCATCGCGGCAACTACTCGTTCTACGCGGTCGCGGACCAGATGGTATGGCGGCCGTCGGCCGACAGCCCGCGCTCGGTCAACGTGTTCGCGCGCGTGATGGGTGCGCCGGGCGACCGCAATACCGTCGATTTCGCGGCCAATGCAGGCGTGACGCTGAAGGCGCCGTTCAAGGGACGCGACAACGACGTCGCGGGCATCGCGGTCGGCTACGCGAAGATCGGCTCGCATGCGCGCGGCCTCGACGGCGACACCGGCGTCTACACGACGTCCGGCTATCCGGTGCGCCGCGCGGAGACGGTCGTCGAAGCGACATACCAGTACCAGGTCGCGCCGTGGTGGCAACTGCAGGCCGACCTGCAGCACTTCTTCCGTCCGGGCGGCGGCATCCCGAACCCGAACGCGGCCGGTGCGCGCATCGGCGACGAAACGGTGGTCGGCGTACGCACGACGATCACGTTCTAAAGCAGGCCTGAAGCAAACACGGGCCGGACGGCCGCTTGCGCGACAGTCCGGCCCGTGCGTTTTCTTACGGTGCCAGCGCGCCGCGCGTCACTCGCCGTACAGCCCGAGCAGTTTCAGCGTGACGCCGTTGGTCCAGCCGAAGCCGTCCTGCAGCGGATATTCACCGCCCCCGCCGCCGCCCGTGCCGGCGCCTTCGACCACGTACTTCTCGACGAGCTTGCCTTCGGTCGCATACACATGCTTCACGTCGGACAGGAAGCGCGTGCCGATGTCCTTCGCAAGCGCCGGTTCGCCATAGCGGCGCAGCCCGTCGATCGCGATCCACTGCAACGGCGCCCAGCCGTTCGGCGCATCCCACTGCTGCCCGGTGTTCTCGGTGGTCGTCGCGAGGCCGCCCGGCTGCAGCAGCGTCTTGCGCACCTCGCGTGCGGTCGCCTTCGCGCGCTCGGGCCACGCCACGCCCGCGGACAACGGATACAGCGCAGCGGCCGTCACCGCGTCGCGCGGCTTGCGCAGTTGCCAGTCGTAGTCGCCGTAGTAGCCGCGGCGGTTCCATAGATAGCGATTGATCGCGGCCGCCCGCCGCGCAGCGCGCGCGGAAAAATCGGTCACGCATGCCACGTCGCGCGTGACCGCGCAGCCCTTCACGATCGTCGTCTCGAGATGGAACATCAGGCTGTTCAGGTCGACCGGCACGATCGACGTCGTGCGGATCGTCGCGAGCGTCTTGCCGTCGCCGAACCAGCGCGAGCTGTAGTCCCAGCCGCTTTCGGCGCCCGCGCGCAGGTCGCGGTAGACCTCGTTCGCCGGACGCGCCGGCACCGACTTCGCGGTCGTCACGTCCTCGAGATACGACTCGTCGCGCGGCGTATCGCTCGCGTCCCAGTAGCGGTTCAGCACCGCGCCGTCGGGCATCGCGACCACATGGCGCGTGGCCTGCCCGCGCGGCGTCGTGGCTTCGCCCTGCATCCAGTACGCATGTTCCTTGCGCAGTGCCGGCAGGTATTTCTGATAGACCTTGTCGCCTTCGGCCTGCGCGGCGAGCGTGACCATGTACGCGAAGAACGGCGGCTGCGAGCGGCTCGCGTAGTACGTGCGGTTGCCGTTCGGGATGTGCCCGATCGTGTCGATCAGATGGGCGAAGTTGTCGAGCATGTTGTCGACGAGATCCTCGCGGCCCGACACCTGCAGCCCGAGCATCGTGAAATAGGTGTCCCAGTAGTAGCCTTCGCGGAAGCGGCCGCCGGGCACGACATACGGCTTCGGCAGCGGGATCAGCGAGCTGTACGGCGGCACCGTCGTGCTCGTGCGCGTGAGCTGCGGCCACAGCCAGTCGATGTGCTGGCGCAGCGTCTGGTTCGGCGGCGGCGTCACGCCGCCTTCCGGCGGCGGCGTGAAATGCTGGGCGACGAACGCCTTCAGCGAGAAGCCCGGCTGCGATTTCTGTTGCTGATACAACTGCACGATCGTCGCCGGATCGCCATCGGGCGTCGCGTCGACGAAGGTCTTCTGGTCGGGATAGAGCTGCGCGGTCTGCACCGCGACGAACAGGTCGCCGTAGAGCTGGCTCGGCGGCGGCAGCAGCGTGCCCGAGGCGGGAGCGGCAATCGCGGCCGTAGCCGGCGGTGCCGACTGGGCAGCTGCCTGCGCGGCGGCCTGGTTCGCGTTGTCGGCCTGGGCGGCGCAGCCGGCAACGGCGAGATACGCGACGGCCAGCGCGGCAGCCCAGCGAAGACGCGGCGTAGGTGGCGCGAGAGGTGGTGAGAGTCGAGCTGAGTAACGACTTGAGAAGCGACTCGAGAAGCGCGATGCGATCGATGCGGCACGACGTGACGTCATGACGTGTCCCCTCCTTTCGATGGTGAGTGGGTCGGCACGAGGTCTCGTTCGCGCGCGCGCTCGTCTCGATGGCCCTCGATCGATGCGCGTCGTTTTGTGGTGCGAGTGGGTCTGACTGTCGCACGAAACGTGCACATCAAGCAAGTTTCGATTCGTGCAACTCGCGCAGATACAGATAACCGGACATGGCCCGCGACGCGCGCGCGTCGGGCGCGGCGCATCGCGCAGCCCGAGCGCGCACAACAGCGCCATGCAGTCGTTCTTTCCACGCCGCCGCCAACCGAGACGACTGTTGCAACATGCGGAACAACTGTTGTCGTACGTGACTCAACGGTCACATTGTGGGCATAATGCCGTCTTTACCGCGCGCCCAGCCCATGTCGCCCGTCTTTCTAGCACCGCTCATCGTTGCCTGTGCGTTGTTCATGGAAAGCGTCGACGCGAACATCATCGTCACCGCCCTTCCCGCGATGGCGAGGGACTTCGGGCACAGCCCCGTCACGTTGAACATTGCGATCACGGCCTACGTGGTCGGGCTCGGCGTGTTCATTCCGATCTGCGGCTGGCTGGCCGACCGCTTCAGCGCACGTTCCGTATTCCGCACCGCGATCGGCATCTTCGTCGTCGGCTCGCTGATGTGCGCGGCCTCCAATTCCCTCGGCGTGCTCACGTTCGCGCGCTTCATCCAGGGCGTGGGCGGCGCGATGATGGTGCCCGTCGGCCGCATCATCATCTTCCGCGCCGTGCCGCGCTCGGACCTCGTGCGCGCGATGAACTACCTGGCGATTCCCGCGCTGTTCGGGCCCACGGTCGGGCCGCTCGTCGGCGGCTTCATCACGACCTACCTGCACTGGCGGATGATCTTCTTCATCAACGTGCCGATCGGCATCTACGGGATCTATCTCGCCAGCAAGCACATCGCGAACACGCGCGAGCCCGATCCGGGCCCGCTCGACTGGTTCGGCTTCCTGCTGTCGGCCAGCGGCGCCGCGCTGCTGCTGATGGGCCTCACGCTGATCGACGGCTCGCTCACGTCACGCTCGAACGCGCTCGTCATGTGCGTGGCCGGCACCGCCCTGCTCGCGCTGTACGTACCGTACGCGCGCCGCAAGGAGCGACCGGTGCTCGACCTCAGCTTCCTCAAGATCCCCACGTATCACGCGAGCGTCGTCGGCGGGTCGCTGTTCCGTATCGGCCTTGGCGCGGTGCCGTTCCTGCTGCCGCTCGCGCTGCAGGAAGGGCTCGGCATGAGCGCGTTCCACTCGGGGCTCATCACGTGCGCGTCCGCGTTCGGCGGCGCGATGAGCCGCTCGACGGCCACCCATACGCTGCGCCGCTTCGGCTTCCGCACGGTGCTGATCTACAACGCGGCCTTCGCGGGGCTCGCGATCGCCGCGTACGGCGTGTTCCATCCCGGCATGGCGACCTGGGCGATCTGGCTGATCGTGCTCGTCGGCGGCATCTTCCCGGCGCTGCAGTTCACGAGCCTGAACTCGATGATCTACGCAGACATCTCGCCGCGCGACGCGGGCCGCGCGACGAGCCTCGGCAGCGTCGTGCAGCAGATGTCGCTCGGCCTGGGCGTGACGGTCGCCGGCCTCGTGCTGCACATTTCGCACTGGCTGCAGGGCCATCAGAAGATGATGTGGTCGGATTTCTGGCCCGCGTTTCTCGTGGTCGGGCTGTGCTCGTTCGCGTCGATTCCGATCACGCGGCGGCTGCCGCCCGGCGCCGGCGACGAAGTCGCGCGCGGCAAGCGGCAATAGCGATCAGGCAGACGGGCGGGAAATCACGAGAGGGGCCAAACGGGCAAAAGGAAAAACCGCCCGCGAAGCAAAACCGGAAAATACAAAAAAATCAGCGGACATCCACACGGGGCCGGTGCACAGCCGCATGGATGTCCGCTCAGGGCTCCGGGTCTCCCGATGGGGGTTGAGAATCCCGGATTCACTTCCTGCGTGCCATGGACATATGTGCGTCGGAAGCAAAATCGTTGCGCGTGTTTATCGTTGCGCCATGAACTGCACTATAGGGAAACTTGCGCAACGCATCTGTCAAGCATTGTCAGACGCGGTGCATCGGCACGTCGCACGCGCGCGCCGCTTTCGCGCTAAAGTGGTTCCCGACCATCACTCCCGGCCGCCCTTCCGATGCTTACGCTCTCGACCGCCGCCGCCCGCGCGCTGCATCTCGCCGCGCAAGGCCTGCTGACGCCGCCCCGCCGCAAGGCAACCAAATCCGACGTGCTCGACACGATCCGCCGGATGGCGCAGCTGCAGATCGACACCATTCACGTCGTCGCGCGCAGCCCGTATCTCGTGCTGTTCAGCCGCCTCGGCGATTTCTCGCCGCAGTGGCTCGACGAACATCTCGCCGAGGCGCGCCTGTTCGAATACTGGTCGCACGAAGCGTGCTTCCTGCCGGTCGAGCAGTTCGGCCTGATGCGCTACAAGATGCTCGATCCGTCGGGAATGGGCTGGAAATACGCAGCCGAATGGCATGAGCAGAATCGTCCCGACATCGAGCGGCTGCTCGCGCGGATTCGCGCCGAGGGCCCGGTACGGTCGGCCGATTTCGCCCGCGAAGATGGCGTGAAGGGCAACGGCTGGTGGGATCGCAAGCCCGAAAAGCGGCACCTGGAAGTGCTGTTCACGACGGGCGACCTGATGGTGTCGGAACGCCGCAATTTCCAGCGCGTGTACGACGTGCGCGAGCGCGTGCTGCCCGACTGGGACGACACGCGCGACCTGCCGCCGCGCCACGCCGTGCTGCCCGCGCTGCTCGACTACACGTGCCGGGCGCTCGGCGTCGTGCGCGCGGACTGGGTAGCCGACTACTATCGGCTGCCGCGCCGTTCCTACCGCGCGGAGCTCGAGCGGCTCGCGGACGCGGGCGACCTGATCCCGGTGACGATCGAAGACTGGAAGGAGCCCGCCTACGTGCATCGCTCGCTCGAAGCGTTGCTGCCGGCCGCGGAGGCCGACACGCTGCGCTCGACGGTCACGACGCTGCTGTCGCCGTTCGATCCGGTGGTATGGGACCGGCGGCGAGCGTCGACGCTGTTCGGATTCGACTACACGATCGAATGCTATACGCCCGGGCACAAGCGGCGTTACGGCTATTTCTGCCTGCCGGTGCTGCATCGCGGGCGGCTGGTCGGGCGCATCGACGCGAAGGCGCATCGCACGCTCGGCACGTTCGAACTGAAGGCCGTGCATGTCGAGCCGGGCGTGCGGTTCGGCACGGGGCTCGCGGCGGATGTCGCGAAGGCGGTGAAGAAGCTCGCGGCGTGGCACGGCACGCCGGAAGTCACGGTCGGGCAGCAGGCCCCGCCGGAGCTGATGAAGGCGCTGGCCGGCGCGTAGCCGCCCACGCAGCCGGCTGGCACGGCGGCGGCGCGGATGTCTACGCGCCGGCCGTCAATCAGTCGCGCAGCTTGCGGAAACGCGGCGTGCCGTCTTCGAGGTTCCCGTTGAACATCGCTTCCGGCCGGACCCACAGCCCGCGCGCATGCGGCCACAGATGTTCGTACACGACCACCGATTCCTCGGTTTCGGAATGGCGGGCGACGCCGATGTAGCGGTACAGCCCGCCCTTGTAATGGCGATGCGTCGCGAGCTGTTCGGCTTCCTGTTCGGTCATGATGGGCTTCTCTTCGGCAAAAACGGAAAGCGCGTATTGTATGCGCTGCGCCGCGCGTCAGCGTTTCGCGTAGATGTCCGGGCGGCGGATCTCCATCATCCGTTCGGGATTCGCGCACGGCTCGAAGCCGACCGGCCGATACAGCGCATGCGCATCGGACGTCACGAGCATGATGCGGCGCAGGCCCTGCACCATCTCCTGTGCAAACACGTGGTCGATCAGCGCGCGGCCGTAGCCGTTGCCGCGCTCGGCCGGCAGCACGAACACGTCGCACAGGTAAGCGAACGTCGCGTGATCGGTCACGAGCCGCGCGAACCCGACGAGCCGGTCGCCCACGTAGGCGCCGAAACACAGCGAGCCCTCGATCGCCCGCTCGACCACGTCGCGCGGAATGCCCTGCGACCAGTACGCGTCGCGATGCAGGAAGTCGAAGATCGCGTCGACGTCGAGTTCGCGCTTGTCGGTGGAAAATCTCAGCGTGGCGGGGGTGGCAGCGGGCACGTCGGTCTCCGGTTGGGGTGGCGGAAGGCGAGACGCTGACGATACCGCGCGGCGCGGCGGGCTACAAGCGGCGACACTTGTCGTCACGGCCAGACGGCGCGCATGCTCATTCCGGGACGATTCTGGTGTGTAACGAGGCTGGCGCCGTCGACTTGTACAGCAAACCGTACACATCTATCGACTGTGCTAAACTTGTACCGTTATATGTACAAGTGAGGCAATCATGCGCACGATTCATTTTTCGGATGCCCGCGGCAATCTGAAGACTGTTATCGACCAGGTCGTCGACGATGCGGACGTGACGCTCATCACGCGCCGCGATGCACCGAACGCCGTCATCATGTCGCAGGACTACTACGACAGCCTGATGGAGACGGTGCACTTGCTGCGCTCGCCGGCCAACGTCGCCCATCTCGAGCGTTCGATCGCACAACTACGCAAGGGCAAGGCAAAGGAACACAAGCTCGCGGCGGATGACGAATGAGTGTACGCCGCGTGCTCTTTACTTCCGACGCGTGGAACGACTATGTCTACTGGCAGGGGCAGGATCGCAAGACGCTCAAGCGCATCAACCAGCTCATTCGCGAAGCCCAGCGAACGCCGTTCGAAGGCATCGGCAAACCCGAACCGTTAAAGGCAAATCTCTCCGGCTTCTGGTCGCGCCGTATCGACGACACGAACCGTCTGGTCTACGAGGCTGACGACTTGCAGATCAGCATCGTGTCCTGCCGCTACCACTACGAATAGCATCGCCCCGCGGCTCATGGCGCCCGCAACGCGCGATCTGCCTTGCAACGCTTCAACGGCAGCGGCCGCGCCGCGACTATCCGCGTCACCTCGCGCGTGCGCGGGTCAATTTCGAGGTCGAGGCATGCGCAACCGTAGCCATGCCCGCCGGCGTTGGTGACGACCCAGCCCTTCGTCGACATGTCGGGCATCTTGTCGAGGCCCGGTACCGGCTCGTTGCCCATCGTCAACAGTGTCCAAGTGCCGTCCTTGTCGTTCAGCCACCAGTTGGCCGGCGACGGATTCTCAAGCCATCCGCAGCGCTTTTCCGGTGCGGCAGATACCTGCGTCGCGGCTGCCGCCGTAAAGGCTGCACCCAGCATCCACATTGCAAGACGTGCACGAGTGATTGTCATGTGATCGATCCGGAAACGAATGTGCATCGGGAAACCGCCATTGCGGGTGCCGGACAGCATACCGGGCTTTCTCTCGCATGTCGCTCGTCCGCACCAGCCGTCCGGTCGCCTCGATCGTCGCGAGCGGCGACTACGAGATCGGCTTTCAGCAGATTCGGTGACAATGTCACCTGCCCAACAAGTGCACCATGCCGCTCCATGCCCTACCGCCTCATCGCATTCGACTTCGACGGCACCCTCGCCGATTCGCTCGACAGCTTTCTCGCGGCGCTGTCGGAAGCGTCGCGCATGCACGGCTTTCGCGACGCCACGCCCGACCTGCGCCCGGCGCTGCGCGGCATGTCGGCGCGCGACATCATTCGCGCGCTCGACGTGCCGATGTGGAAAGTGCCGCGCGTGACGATCGACATGCGCCGCCTGATGCAGCCGCGCGTCGCGCAAGTGGCGCTGTTCCCCGGCGTCGACGAAACGTTCGACGCGCTCGCCGCGCGCGGCATCCGCATCGCGATCGCCACGTCCAATACCGAGGCGATCGTGCGTGACCGGCTCGGCCCGCACGCCAGCAGCCGTGTCGAGCATTTCGCGTGCGGCATTCCGCTGTTCGGCAAGGCGCGTCGCCTGCGCGCGCTCGTTCATGAGGCCGGCGTGCGCAGCGACGAAGTGCTGTACGTCGGCGATGAAATCCGCGACGCCGACGCGGCACGTCGCGCGCGCATCGCATTCCAGGGCGTCGCGTGGGGCTACACCGCGCCGGACGCGTTGCAGGCGCATTGCGCGACACCGTTGCTGCCGCGTCTCGACGCATTGCTCGATCGCGTGTGACGCATGCGCGTGCTGCGCGCATCCGGTTCGCCCCATCGCGCGATGCGCACGTCATCGCACGACACAGCCGCACGACGATGAAATGCGGATGACACCCACGTGCATCCCGCACGCGTCATGCACGCAAAAATTGCCGCCGTCGCACACGCAACAGGTACGCACTACCTGTCGGCGTGCTGGCTCACCGATTCGTCTTACTATCCGTTACACAAACCACAGCGCGGTTGCACCTGCTACCGGATCGCTCTCCTAGAATCAGTCGGGCCGGGAAACACTTCGACCGGCGCCGCGGCAGAGAGGCGGTCGAATCCGGTCCGGGCGCGCCCGGTCTCTCGCACAGCGACGGATCACATGATCCGTTTTTCAACCAGAGCCCCGATTGAAAGGAGGTCCCATGAACCGCTTTCCCCAACTCTCGCGCCTTGCTTTGTCTGCCGCTGGCCTGCTGCTCGTCGCCGTGACGGCGACCGCGCAAACCGCACAACCGGCACCGGCCTCGCCGAACGCACCGGCCGCCGCCGCGACGCGTATCCACGAAGCCGACCAGGCCTTCATCACCGACGGCACGAAGACCGTGTCGACGCAGCACGACGCGGCACGCATCGCCGATTCGCGCACGTCGGACAGCCAGGTCAAGGCGTTCGCGCAACGCGTGTCGACCGACGATGAAAAGATCATCCAGGCGATGCGCGCAGCCAGCCCGCGCGGCGTCGACGTGCCGGCCAACGATCCCGACACGGCCGTGCTGAGCAGCATCAAGAACCTGCGCGGCGCCGAGTTCGACAAGGCGTATATCGAGCAGGTCGCGCTCGCCGGCCAGCAGAAGACCATCTCGGCATTCCAGGCCGAAATCGCGTCGGGTCGCGACACGAAGCTGAAGGAAGTCGCACGCCAGTCGCTGCCGATCCTGCAGAAGCACTACGCTGACGCGCAGAAGCTCGCGGAACGCCACCACCTCGCATCGGCGCAGTAACGCGCCGCGGCGCCGCGCATCACGCGCGGCGCACTGCTTCCCCCTGTCGTCGCGTCGCCGCTCCCCTTCCGGCGGCGCGACGCACGTCATATGTCACGCTTCACGCGTGACACGTTACGTCGCGAGCTTCGCCAGCAGCCGCGCACGCACCTCCGGCCATTCGTCGTCGATGATGCTGAAGCGCACCGAATTGCGCTTGCGGCCATCCGGCATGATCCGTTCGTGCCGCACGATCCCTTCCTGCTTCGCACCGAGCCGAAGGATCGCCGCGCGCGATTTCTCGTTCAGCTCGTCGGTCGTGAACTGCACGCGCACGCAGTGCAGCACGTCGAACGCATAGCCCAGCAGCAGCCATTTCGCTTCGGTATTTGCGCGCGTGCGCTGCGCCGATTCGCTCAGCCACGTATGGCCGATCTCGAGCTTGCGGTTCTTGCGATCGATCTTCCAGAAACGCGTGCTGCCGATCACGCGGCCCGATGCGCGATCGACGATCGCAAACGGCATCACGGTGCCGGCCGAACGCCCCTGCAATGCGGTGTCGATATACGCGTCGATCGTCTCGGGGCCCGGCACGACCGTGACCTTCAGGTTCCACAGCTGGCCGTCGGCGGCCGCGTCCAGCAGCGCCTGCCGGTCGGATGAATCGAGCGGCCTCAGTTCGACGTGTTCGCCGGTGAGGATCGGTGGTTCGAGGGAAGCAGAAGCGTCGGTCATGAAGGATTCCGGAAAGTGGTGGCGATAGCGGCGAAACACCGATCATACGGCCGCGTCAGCCGAGGAGCGCGGCCAACCGGCGGCGAATCGCCTTTGCCTCGCCGCGCAACGCGTCGCCAAACGCATCGACGAGCAAGCTCTTCGGCCGGTGCTCGGGCACGATCACGCTGACCCGGTACGGAAACGATCGCGTGAGCGGCCGCACGTGCAGGTCGCGCCCGACGAAATCGAGCGCGGTCAGCGGATTGACGATCGCGGCACCGAGCCCCTGCCGCACGAACGCACACACCGACACGGCCGACGGTGTTTCGACGACCGAGCGCGGCGCCACGCCGAGCTGCGCGAACGCCTCGTCGATCAGGATGCGGTACGGATCGTTCAGCGACAGGCTCACGAACGGGCGATCCGCGAGATCCGGCAGATCGATCGCGTCCTGCGCGAGCAGCGGATGGCCGTCGGGCAGCACGCACACTTCGTCGACTTCGAGCAGCGGCGTGAGCACGGTGCCGGCCGGCGCGACGTCGCGCTCGGTCAGCCCGAGGTCGTAACGCTGCGCGGTCAGCCACTCTTCGAGCACCGGCGATTCCTGCGTCGCCACCGACACGCTGACGCCAGCATGCTGCTCGCTAAAACGCCGGCACGCACCGGGCAGGATCGCGTGCGAGAACGCCGGCAGCGCGATCACCGACAACTGACCGTCACGAAACTCGCGCAGGCGCGCGGCGGTTGCCGCGACACGTTCAAGCCCCACATACGCGAGCCGCACGTCGTCGAACAGCGTGAGCGCGGCCATCGTCGGCCGCAGCCGGCCGTGCGCACGCTCGAACAGCGCGAAGCCCACGACCTGCTCCATGCGCGCAAGCTCGCGGCTGATCGTCGGTTGCGACGTATAGAGCATCTCGGCTGCGCGTGTCGTGCTGCCGGTGACCATCAGCGCGCGAAAGACCTCGATATGGCGGTGCGTGAGCATGATCGGCTATATCAGATATGAATCGAATGTCGATAAACAGGCATTTTACTGGATAGGCAATCTGGCGCATCATTCCCGTTATCCGTTCATTCGACCCGATTCATCTGCCATGTCTCTCGATTCCCGCCAGCTCGCGACGCTCGCGCAGCAATACGGCACCCCGCTGTGGGTGTACGACGCCGAC
Organism: Burkholderia sp. AU31652; assembly: GCF_002223155.1. Classification (NCBI taxonomy): domain Bacteria; kingdom Pseudomonadati; phylum Pseudomonadota; class Betaproteobacteria; order Burkholderiales; family Burkholderiaceae; genus Burkholderia; species Burkholderia sp. AU31652. The sequence goes on from NZ_NKFG01000005.1 coordinate 2,291,140, forward strand.
GTCATCCGCGACCGCATCGCCCAACTGCGCCAGTTCGACGTGATCCGCTATGCGCAGAAGGCGAACTCGAACGTCCATATCTTGAAGCTGATGCGCGAGGAAGGCGCGTGCGTCGACGCCGTATCGCTCGGCGAGATCGAGCGCAGCCTCGCGGCCGGGTTCAGCCCCGCCGGTGAGCCGGAAGGCGTGGTGTTCACGGCCGACCTGATCGACCGCCCGACGCTCGCGGCCGTGCTGAAGCACGGCGTGACCGTGAACGCCGGTTCGCTCGACATGCTCGCCCGCATCGGCGAGCACGCGCCCGGCCACCGCGTGTGGCTGCGCGTCAACCCCGGTTTCGGCCACGGCCACAGCAACAAGACCAACACCGGCGGCCCGCAGAGCAAGCACGGCATCTGGATCGACGACGTGCCGCGCGCGATCGAGATCGTGCGCCAGTACGGGCTGAAGCTCGTCGGCATCCACATGCATATCGGCTCGGGCGTCGACTACGGCCACCTGTCGCAGGTGTGCGATGCGATGGTCGATCTCGTCACGTCGCTCGGCCATGACATCGACGCGATCTCGGCCGGCGGCGGCCTGTCGATCCCGTATCGCGACGGCGAGCCGCGCGTCGACGTCGGTCACTACTTCAGCCAGTGGGACGCCGCGCGCAAGCGGATCGAGCGTCACCTCGGCCACCCGGTGCGCATCGAGATCGAGCCGGGTCGCTTCCTCGTCGCCGAAGCCGGCACGCTCGTCACCGAAGTGCAGGCCGTCAACCGCCGGCCGAAGCACGACTTCGTGCTGATCGACGCGGGCTTCAACGACCTGATGCGCCCGTCGATGTACGGCAGCTACCACGCGGTGTCGGTGCACACGCACGATGGCGCGCTGCCGGCCGGACGGCCGCTCGTCGATCTCGCGATCGCCGGGCCGCTGTGCGAATCGGGCGACGTGTTCACGCAGGACGCGGGCGGCGTGGTCACGCACCGCAAGCTGGCGCAGCCGCAGATCGGCGACCTGCTGTTCCTGCATGATGCAGGCGCGTATGGCGCGTCGATGTCATCGAACTACAACAGCCGGCCGCTCGCACCGGAAGTGCTTGTCGATCGCGGCGCGCCGCGGCTGATCCGCCGCCGGCAGACCATTGAAGAACTGCTCGCGCTCGAAACGTTCAAGTAACGCCTGCATGACGGAACGGGGTGCGCGGCCTGCGCGCCCCGGCCGCCCCCTACCTCACCGTCACGCGCACGTCGGCACCCGCCGCGCGCCACGCCTTCAGCAACGCCGCGCGCCGCCGTGGATAGCGCACCTCCAGCGGTTCGAGCGCGACGATGCGATCCGTCCGGAAATGCCGGAAATCGTTCCGGTCTTCGCACCACGCCGCCAGGATCCGCACGTCATTGAAATAGCCGAGCGCGAACGGCCACACGATCCGTTCGTCGATCGTTTTCCGGCGCTCGCCCGCATAGCGGATCCCGAGCTTGCTTTCGGTGCGGATCGCCGCGCGCACGACACCCATGTCGATGGTTTCGCGGTCCACGATCGTGCGCGGGCCGACGAGCAGTGTCGTGCATTCCATCTCGCGGCGCAGCTCGGCCGGCAGCACCGCGGAAATCTTCGCGAGTGCATCGGCAGCCGCCGCCGTGAGCTGCGCATCGGCAAACTTCCCGACCCAGCGAAAACCGAGCATCAGCGCTTCCAGTTCCGCCTGCGAAAACATCAGCGGCGGCAGCATGAATCCCGCACGCAGCACATAGCCGATACCGGCCTCGCCTTCGATGTCCGCGCCCTGTGCCTGCAGCGACGCGATATCGCGATAGACCGTACGGAGGCTGATGCCGAGCTCCCCGGCCAGCACGCGGCCGCTCACCGGGCGGCGGTGGCGCCGCAGCACCTGCAGCAGCGAGAGCAATCGTTCGGCACGCGTCATTGTTCCATGCTGCCACTTTCTGACAGCATCCGTTCATAGAATGACACGCATCTTAATCGAACCCTGGATGGCTCCGCATGACTTCCCCGAATCTCGTTCTTCTGTATGTCGAGGACCCGGCGCGTAGCGCGCAGTTCTACGAGCGCCTGTTCGGGCGCGCGCCGGTCGCCGCGTTTCCCACCTATGCGGCGTTCACGTTCGACAACGGGCTGCACCTGGGCCTGTGGTCGACCAGCGCGCGCGATTTCGTGTCGGGCGGCGCCGGCCACCGGTCGGAACTAGCGTTCATGGTCGACGACGACCGCGAGGTCCAGCGCCTGTACGACGCATGGCAATCGCTCGGCGTGCCGTTCGAGCAAGCGCCGATGACGGCCGTGTTCGGCCTGACGTTCGTCGCGCTCGACCCGGACGGCCACCGCTTGCGCGTGTGCACGCCGGACGCTTGAGTGCGCACGGACGCGACCTTCGACCGGTCGCGCCCGCGCATCGGTTCAGGCTTGTACGTCAGCCCGCGCGCCGCACGGGCGCCATTTTCGAGAAGTACTTCGCACCCGCCACGCAGCCGACCACGACGACCGTCACCGCGACCATCGACGGCGGCACCGTCTCGTGCAGCAGCCCGGCCGCCAGCAGCAGGCCGAAGAACGGCTGCAGCAGCTGCAACTGACCGACCCCTGCGATCCCGCCGAGCGCGAGCCCGCGATACCAGAACACGAAGCCGATCAGCATGCTGAACAGCGACACGTACGCGAGCCCCCACAGCGCGGCGGCATCGACGCCGTCGAACGACACGGGCCAGGTGAACCACGTGAGCGGCAGCATCAGCGGCAGCGACAGCACGAGCGCCCACGAGATCACCTGCCAGCCGCCGAGCTCGCGCGACAGGCGGGCGCCTTCCGCGTAGCCCAGCCCGCACGCGACGATCGCGGCCAGCATCAGCGCATCGCCGACCACCGACGCCTGGCCGCCGTTGCGCAACGCAAACGCGGCCACCGCGCCGCTGCCGATGATCGAGAAGATCCAGAACGGCAGCCGCGGCCGTTCGCCGCCGCGCCACACGCCGAACAGCGCGGTCGCGAGCGGCAGCAACCCGACGAACACGATCGCGTGCGCCGATGTCACGTGCTTCAGCGCAAGCGCCGTCAGCAACGGAAAGCCGATCACGACCCCGAGCGCGACGATGGCGAGCGACACCGCCTCGGCACGTGTCGGGCGCCGCTGCTTCAGCCCGACGAGCAGCAGCAGGCCGAGCGCGCCGGCGATCGTCGCGCGCACAAAGGTGAGGAACAGCGGATCGAGCCCCTGCACCGCGATACGTGTCGCGGGCAGCGAGCCACTGAAGATGATCACGCCCAGCAGGCCGCTGAGCCATCCGTCGGTCGTCTTTTGCACGGGAAATCCTGAACGGGGAAAGTGGATGACCGATGATCCGCCGCCCGCGAAAAGCGCGTAAGCTACAGACCAATACAATTCGGACAAACTGTACTGGACAACCAGCCGTACAGTTCATTCTTCGCCATGAGCCAGGCCGCCCCGCTTCCCGTTCCACCCACCCCGTCGCGCACGCGGGTGGAAACCGTGATGGATACGTTGCGTGCACGCATCGCGAGCCGCGCGCTGGTGCCCGGCGCGCGCGTGCCGTCGATCCGGATGATGGCGGACGCGCTGGGCGTGTCGAAATCGACCGTCGTCGATGCGTACGAGCGGCTCGCGAGCGAAGGCGTGCTGGTCGCGCGGCGCGGCTCGGGTTTCTATGTGTCGGGGCATGCGCCGCCGCTCGCGCTCGCCGATCTCGGCCCGCAGCTCGATCGCGGGCTCGATCCGCTGTGGCTGTCGCGCCAGTCGCTCGAAGCGGCGCCGACGTCCGTGAAGCCCGGTTGCGGATGGCTGCCGCCGTCGTGGCTGCCCGACGAGAGCCTGCGCCGCGCGCTGCGCGCCGCGTCGCGCGACGAAGCCGACGCGCTGACCGACTATGCGACACCGCTCGGCCTGCCCGCGATGCGCCAGCAGCTCGCCTGGCGACTTGCGCAGCACGGCGTCCAGGCCGAACCCACGCAGATCATGCTGACCGACGGCGGCTCGCACGCGCTCGATCTCGTCTGCCGGCTGCTGCTGGAGCCGGGTGACACGGTCGTGCTCGACGATCCGTGCTACTTCAACTTCCAGGCGCTGCTGCGCGCGCACCGTGCGCGGATCGTCAGCGTCCCGTACACGCCGAACGGCCCCGATCTCGCGCGCTTCGAGCAGGTGCTCGCCGAACACCGGCCGCGCCTGTACATCACCAACTCCGCGCTGCACAACCCGACCGGCGCGACGCTCGCGGCGCCCGTCGCGCACCGGCTGCTGACGCTCGCGGCCGAACATGGCCTGCTGATCGTCGAGGACGACATCTTCGCGGATTTCGAGAGTACGCCGGCCCCGCGCCTCGCGGCTTTCGACGGGCTGTCGCGGGTCGTGTCGATCGGCAGCTTCTCGAAGACGCTGTCGGCCGCGATCCGCTGCGGCTACGTCGCCGCGCGCCCGGAATGGATCGAGGCGCTCGTCGACCTGAAGCTCGCGACGTCGTTCGGCCATGCGCAGATCGGCGCGAACGTCGTCCACCGGCTGCTCGTCGACGGCACGTACCGGCGCCACGTCGACAGCCTGCGCGCGCGCCTCGCTGACGCGATGGGCGAAACGCTCCGGCGCGTCACGCGCGCCGGGCTCAGGATCTGGACGGAGCCGCGCGGCGGCCTGTTCGTGTGGGCGGAGTTGCCCGACGGGCTCGACGCCGCACGCGTCGCGCGCCATGCGCTGGACCACGACGTGGTGCTCGCGCCCGGCAACGTGTTCAGCGCGTCGCACGGCGCGACGTCGTACCTGCGCTTCAACGTGTCGCGCTGCAAGGGGCCGGCGGTGTTCGATGCGCTGGCGCGGGCGATGGAGGCGGTGCGGGCGGCACCGCACGACAGCGGTGCGCGGCCCACTGAGCCTGCCCGCGCGTGAACGTCGCGTCACTCGGCGTCGCCGGCCGATCGCGGCGCGATCGGTCGATCCGGTACGTTCGCCGTCGATCCGCGCGACACGATGTAGTACAGCAGGCCCGGCACGACGATCCCGACGATCCACGACACGTCCACGCCGCCAAGCGCATCGACCCACGGCCCCGTATAGAACCCGGTCGCGACGAACGGCATCTGCACGAGCACGCCGAGTGCATAGACCACGATGCCCGCGACGTTCCAGCGCCCGTAGCGGCCGTCGGGATCGAACAGCGCCGACACGTCGTAGCGTCCGCGCGTGACGCAGTAGTAGTCGACGAGGTTGATCGCGCTCCACGGCGTGAAGAACACGAGCAGGAACAGCAGAAACGACGAAAACGCCTTCAGGAAATCGTGCTGTCCGGCGAGCGCGATGCCGCTCGATGCGGCGACAGTCAGCAAAACGAACACGATGCGCGTGCGCGGTGAAATCTCGCGCCGGCCGCCGAATCCGGTCAGGATCGCCGCAACCGACATGACACTGCCGTACGCATTGAGCGTCGTGATCGTCAGCTTGCCCAGCGCGATCGTCAGATAGAGCACGGCGGCGATCGCGCCTGTCGCGCCGAGGCCGACAATGAACGCGACCTCGTGCCCCGAAAAGCGATCGCCGGCGAGCGCGGCGGCCAGCACGCCGAACGTCATCGACACCTGCGCGCCGATCACGGTACCGGCGAACACCGCGAGAAAGGTCTTCCTGGGCGACGTCGACTTCGGCAGGTAGCGGGAATAGTCGGCGACATACGGGCCATAAGCGATCTGCCACGACGCGGACAATGACACCGCGAGCAGAAACGACGCGAGCGTGAAATGACGATTCGCGAGCAGCACGCTGAACGCATGCCCGTGCAACAGGCTCGCGAACAGGTACAGGAACGCGAGGGTGCCGACGATACTCGAGACGCGGCCCATCGCATGAATCGTGCGATAGCCTAGGCCCGTGAGCAGGACGATGAGCGCCGAGAAAATCAGAATCGCCGTGGCATGGTCGACGCTCAGCAATTCCGAGATCGCCTGTCCGGCCAGCACCGTACCGCCCGCCGAGAATCCGACATACATCACGCAGACGAGCACGAGCGGCACGATCGCGCCGTACACGCCGAACTGCACGCGGCTCGAGATCATTTGCGGCAACCCGAGCTGCGGCCCTTGCGCGCCATGCAGCGCCATCACCGCTCCACCGAGCATCTGCCCCGCCAGCAGGCCGATCAGCGACCAGAACACGTCACCGCCCAGCACCACCGCGAGCGCGCCGACGACGACCGCCGTGACCTGCAGGTTCGCGCCGAACCACAAGGTGAACTGACTGAAGAGATTGCCGTGGCGCTCGGCTTCGGGAATGTAGTCGATCGAGCGGCGCTCGATCAGCGATGAATGGGCGACGGGTGAAGCGGTACGTTCCATGCTCGGCTCCTGACCGGTGGAAAACTGCGCTTGGGAATCGCTCGGACCCTGGAGCTGTTCCAGCCGGTCGCGCAAACGCACCCGGGTGTGCGTCGACGGCGACCGGCCGGCGAAGCCGGAAAGGTCCTGTGCAGGGTTCGCGCGCCGACCCAACGGGAAGACGGTGCGCGCAGGATCAGGCGATCCTGACGGATTGGGGGGGAAATCAGATCGACACGGTCAGCGCCGGAACCAGCTCGTGCAGATCGCCGACGAGGCCGTAGTCGGCCACGCTGAAGATCGGTGCTTCCGGATCCTTGTTGATCGCGACGATCACCTTCGAATCCTTCATGCCGGCCAGGTGCTGGATCGCACCGGAGATGCCGACCGCGATGTACAGCTGCGGCGCAACGATCTTGCCGGTCTGGCCGACTTGATAGTCGTTCGGCACGTAGCCCGCGTCGACTGCCGCGCGCGAGGCACCCAGTGCTGCCGACAGCTTGTCTGCCAGCGGCTCCAGCACCAACGCGAAGTTCTCGCCGCTGCCCAGACCGCGGCCGCCCGACACGATGATGCTTGCGCTCGTCAGTTCCGGACGGTCCAGCTTCGTCACTTCACGGCTCACGAACTGCGACTTGCCTGCATCAGCTGCCGCTTCGATCTTCTCGACCGATGCGCTGCCGCCTTCCGCTGCCACCGGATCGAAACCCGTTGCACGCACCGTGATGACCTTGATCGGATCGCTCGACTGCACCGTCGCGATCGCGTTGCCCGCGTAGATCGGGCGCTCGAACGTGTCGGCCGAATCGACTGCCGTGATGTCCGAGATCTGCGCGACGTCCAGCTTCGCGGCGATGCGCGGCGCGATGTTCTTGCCGTAGGCCGTCGCCGGCGCGAGGATGTGCGAGTAGTCCTTCGCGATGTTCAACGCGGTCGCTTCGACGTTTTCCGCGAGGCCCGCTTCGAGTTGCGGCGCGTCGGCCAGGAGGACCTTCGACACACCTGCGATCTTCGCTGCCGCGTCGGCTGCGCCTTGCGCGTTGTGGCCCGCGACCAGCACGTGAATGTCGCCGCCGATCTTCGCCGCCGCCGCCACCGTGTTCAGCGTCGCGGCCTTGATCGACGCGTTGTCGTGTTCTGCAATCACCAGAATCGTCATTTCTTTCCGCTCCCTCTTACAGCACCTTGGCTTCGGTCTTCAGCTTCTCGACCAGCGTCTTCACGTCCGGCACCTTCACGCCGGCTGCGCGCTTCGGCGGCTCGACCACCTTCAGCGTCTTCAGACGCGGCGCGACGTCGACACCCAGGTCTTCCGGCTTCACGGTTTCCAGCGGCTTCTTCTTCGCCTTCATGATGTTCGGCAGCGTCACGTAACGCGGCTCGTTCAGGCGCAGGTCGGTGGTCACGACTGCGGGCAGTTGAAGCGACAGCGTTTCCGCGCCGCCGTCGACTTCACGCGCGACCGTTGCACGGCCGTCGGCCACCGTCATCTTCGACGCGAACGTCGCTTGCGGCAGGCCTGCCAGCGCGGCCAGCATCTGGCCCGTCTGGTTCGAATCGTCGTCGATTGCCTGCTTGCCGAGGATCACCAGTTGCGGCTGCTCCTTGTCGACCAGTGCCTTCAGGATCTTCGCGACGGCCAGCGGCTCGACGCTGTCGTTCGATTCGACGAGGATCGCGCGATCCGCGCCGATTGCCAGTGCCGTACGCAGCGTCTCCTGCGCTTGCGCTACGCCCACCGATACGGCGATCACTTCGGTCGCCACGCCCGCTTCCTTCAGGCGCACGGCTTCTTCAACAGCGATTTCGTCGAACGGGTTCATCGACATCTTCACGTTCGCGATGTCGACGCCCGTGTTGTCCGACTTCACGCGGACCTTCACGTTGTAATCGACCACTCTTTTCACTGGCACCAGTATCTTCATCATTCGTTCCCCAGTCCGGTTTCAACCACCGTCATGCAAGCATCGTGCGTGCAATGACCGTGCGCTGGATCTCCGACGAGCCTTCGTAAATCCGCAGGATCCGTGCATCACGCATGAGGCGCTCGATCCGCATTTCCCGCGTGAAGCCGTAGCCGCCGTGGATCTGCAATGCGGCGTCCGTCACGAACGCGACCATCTCCGACGCATACAGCTTCGCCATCGATGCCATGTCGGTAAACGGCTCGCCGGCCGCGCGCCGCGCGGCGGCCTGCAGCGTCAGCAGCCAGGCGGCTTCGAGCTGCGTCTTCATGTCGGCGAAACGCCACTGCAGCCCCTGCTTGCTCGCGAGTGGTTCGCCACCGACGTGGCGCTGCTTCGCCCAGTCGATCGCATCGCCCAGCGCCGCTTCCGCAATCCCGAGGCTCGTCGCCGCGACGTCGAGGCGGCTGTTGTCGAGCACCTTCATCGCGGTGCGAAAGCCGCTACCCTCTTCACCGAGCCGGTTCGACGCCGGCACGACGCAATCGAACGCGACTTCGTGCGCGGGCGCGCCGTGGATGCCCATCAGCTTCTCCGGCGACGACACCGACACGCCCGGCGTATCGCGATCGACGACGAATGCGCTGATCCCGCGCGTCCCGAGTTCGGGCGCAGTTTTCGCGTAGACGACGATGAATTGCGCGGCGTCCGCATTCGAGATGAAGTGCTTCACCCCACGAAGACGGTAGCGGTCGCCGTCGCGCACCGCCTGCGTGGTCATCCCCGCCGGATGGGAGCCGGCCTGCGGCTCGGTCAGCGCGAACGCGCCGAGCTTGGCGCCGGTCGCGGCGTCCGGCAGGTAGCGCGCACGCAATGCGTCGTCGCCGCCGATCAGCACCGAATCGGTCGCCAGATAGTGCGCGCCGATCATCGACGACGTCGCGGCGCATGCGTTCGCGATCTCGGCCAGCGCGAGGATGATCGCGGCCGGCGATGCCCCGATTCCGCCCCAGCGCTCCGGCAGGTTCATGCCCATCACGCCGAGTTCGGCCAGCGCCGGCACGTAGCACGTCGTCGAGGTTTCGTCGCGATCGACCTGCGCCGCATGCGGTGCGAGTTCAGCCTGTGCGAAACGGCGGATCGCATCGGCGATTTCGAGGTCGGCGTCGCTCACGCCCAGTCGTTTAAGCATCGTTCATCTCCTGACGGGTTTGGGTTTGATGGAGCGTCACCGCCGCACTGGCATCGACCGCGTCGGCGGCCGCGTGGACCACGCCGGCCTTCGCGAGCGCGGCAATCGCCGCTTCGTCGAGGCCGAGCATGCGCGTGAGCACCTCGCGTGTGTGCTCGCCAAGTTGCGGTGCGCGCGTCGTGCGCGTGCCGGGATACGCGGAAAACTTCAGCGGCTGCACGGGCAGCCGGATCGTCGAGCCGTCGGCCGCGGTCGTTTCGACGAGCAGGCGCCGCACGCGGGCCTGTTCGCTTTCGAGCGCCTGCCGCACGCTCCGGATCGGTGCGACCGGAATGCCCGCTGCGCTCAGCGACGCGTTGACGTCCGCGACCGAACGCGTTGCGGCCCACTGTTCGATACAGGCGCGCAACGCAGCCTCGTGCTCGCAACGCGACGCATCGGACGCGAACCGCGGATCGTCGACCAGCGCCGGATGGCCGATCGTGTCGGCAAGCAGGCTGAACAGCTTGTTGTTGAGCACCGCGACGACGAAATGACCGTCCGCCGCGCGATACGCGCCAAACGGCGCGGACGTCGGATGGCGATTGCCGACGCGCGGTTGCGCGACGCCGGTGGTTGCATAGCGTGCGACCAGCGCTGCTGTCAGATTCATCGTCGCATCGAACATCGACACATCGACGTGCGAGCCCTCGCCGGTGCGATCGCGTGCGACGAGTGCGGCCAGCACGCCCCACGACGCGAAGATCCCGCTGACCACATCGGACACCGAATCGCCCACCATCGTCGGGTCGCCGTCCGGTGAACCGGTCGCGTCCATCAGGCCGCACATCGCCTGAAGGATGATGTCGTACGCGGGCCGGTGCGACTCCGGGCCGGTCTGCCCGAATCCCGATACGCTCGCGTAGATCAGTGCCCGATTGCGCGCCGACAGCGCCGCATAGCCGATCCCGAGGCGATCGGCCACGCCCGGGCGGAAATTCTCGACGACGACGTCCGCCTGCGCACACAGCGATTGCGCCAGCGCCTGCCCGTCGGCGGTCTTCAGGTCGATCACGACACTGCGCTTGTTGCGGTTCATCGCGGCGAACAAGCCGCTCTCGCCATTCGCGAACGGACCGATCGCACGATAGTCGTCGCCGGCGGGCGGCTCGATCTTGATCACGTCGGCGCCGAGGTCGCCGAGCAGCGCCGAACACAGCGGCCCCGCGAGCACCCGGGAAAAATCGATCACACGTATGCCGTCGAGCGGCAGCCTGGACACAGTCACGGCATCTCTCTCCTGAAGGTCGGGCCGAGTAGGCCGATGCGGTGATTCTGTTCGAGTGTGGCAATCAGATAAAATATCGGAATAAATTAACTCCTATAAGATTTTCGTATGGGTTCGACATGGCTCTGTCGCTGAGACTGCTTCGCTATTTCGTCGCGGCCGCGGAAGCGGGCAGCACGACCGCGGCCGCGGTCGCGCTGAACGTGTCGCAACCGTCGATCTCGGTGGCGATCCGCGAGCTCGAAGCGCTATTCGATGACCCGCTGTTCACGCGCGGCGCGGGCACGCGAATGACGCTCACGCACTTCGGCGAGCGCAAGCTCGCGGAGGCACGTCAGTTGCTGGCATCGGCGTCGGCGTTCGCAACCGACGACGCGGGCGACGAACCGGGCGGCGTCGTGCAAATCGGCGTATTCAGCACGATTGCGCCGGTCTATTTGCCGCGCGTGCTGGAACTCGCGCAGCAGCGTCATCCACGGCTGGACATCCGTTTTGTCGAAGGCGATCTCGCGCAGCTCGACATGGCACTGCACAAGCAGCAGATCGATTTCGCGCTGATGTACGACGTCGGCCTGCCCGAAGACATCGAGCGCGAGTGTCTCGCCGAATTGCACCCCTATGCGCTCGTACCGGCCGGGTCCGCACTCGCGAAGCGCAAGCGTGCGATCTCGCTTCACGATCTCGCCGCGCATCCGTTCATCCTGATCGATCTGCCGCACAGCCGCGACTTCCTGATGGCGCCGTTCTGGCAATGCGGCCTGTCGCCGAACGTCCGCTATCGCGCCGTGTCGATCGAACTCGTGCGGGCGATGGTCGCGAGCGGGCTCGGCGTGTCGCTGCTGATCACGCAGAGTCCGGCGGTCACGCGCTCGCCGCTCGTCGTCGAGTGTCCGATCCGGGAATCGACGGTGATCCAGCCGCTGGTGATCGCCCGGCTTGTGCGCGCGGCGCGTACCCGTGCGTCGGAAATCGCAGCGGCCTGCGTACGCGACGCGGTCGCCGACGCGATGCGTACGCGCACGGGGCTACCCGCGTCGGAACGCACGGGTATGCGGCCAAGCACGACGATCTCCCGTTAGGCGATGCAACACGCGAACGCTCGGCCAGTTGCCGCGCGCCCGGAATGGATCGAGGTGCTCGTCGACCTGAAGCTCGCGACGTCGTTCGGCCATGCGCAGATCGGCGCGAACGTCGTCCACCGGTTGCTCGTCGACGGCACGTACCGGCGCCACGTCGACAGCCTGCGTGCGCGCCTCGCGGACGCGATGGGCGAAACGCTCCGGCGCGTCACGCGCGCCGGGCTCAGGATCTGGACGGAGCCGCGCGGCGGCGTGCGGATGCGAGCGAGCCACCGTATCCATGCTGGAGAATGATGAAGCCCGGCAATCGGGCGGACAACTACGGAATGAATCGGTAATCTGCCTTCGGCATCTGCAGCCAAGCAGGCCGACATCCGATAGAGCATGTCGTTCGGGATACCTCGTTTCGCAAATCGTACACGACCAATAGACGAGCATGCCTCCGTCAGTCGATAGTTTTCCTCCTCTTCCGGATAACTATGGAATCAATGAGCGAGAACTTCGATTCACGCGATGCTACGCACCACGAAGAATGCGACGAATGGATATGCGTCGGAACCACCTATACAAACACCACACCGGGATCCACTCACACCATCGAACTCGACATGGCGCAAATCTGCGAAAACATGTCGAACAAAACATTCAGGCGCCTGATTGCTCGGCTGCGCGACGCTGAAATTGTCCTGATTCGCGAGCGAATTCATGGCCTCGCCGCTTGGGATCAGGAAGAACAGCGCCGCGTCCAGACTTGGTTCGGCCGATCAGATGACATAGTCCGTCGAAGACTCGACACCAGATTACCCAAACTTCTGCGCACTTCCCGATGCCCGGCTTTCTACCAACTTCAAAATGAAAGTCCTGATTCACGAATGCACGCACTACGTCGACACATTCAACTCGGAAGACGAAATCTATGGGTTCGGCGCCGGCCTGAAGTACTGGGCTCAGACGCGTCCGGATGTAGCGATCGACAATGCAGACAGCATTGCCCGCTACATTTCATTTTTCGACGACAGGATTCTGTGGTGAAATTTCTTGCACGTGTGATCAGCATCGCGGTCTGGTCCTGCCTCTCGTTTTCGATTTCATCCACGGCTTGTACCGTTTCGGAAGACATGCTTGACAGCGTCCCGCTCAATTCCGACGCGATCCCTAACGAGGATCGCGTCAAAATTGCGGAGATGGTCATTCGCGCGCGTCAATGGCCGGATGCAGAGATTCGTGGCATCGTCACTGCCGGCGCCTACATCGGGGAAGTCAATCCACAAGCGCTCGCGTTACGACGAGCGGCGAATCTGAAGGAATACCTGACACAACTCGGCGTCAAGATCGAGAACATCTGGTCTGATACCCACATCATCTCGAAACCGTATCCGAAAGACAGCGCCGGTTACGAAGGTTATCTTCAGATCGGACTGACACTGGTGCCGCTTTGCAACGATGGATGTCGGCGCCTGTGTGGTGATCCGCGTACCACGCCGACATCCAGAGCCCTTCACTAAGGTAGTCCGCAGCCAAACGACATCGCGATCGCATCGCGTCGGCGACGGCGACGGCGTGACCCGAGCCTCTCACGCCGCCCCGCCGCCTGCCTCACACCTCCCCCGCGTGCGCCCTCGCCCGCACTTGCGCAAACGACGTATCGACGAGCAGGCGCCCGGTATCGAACACCGTCTCCAGCGCGTCCTCCCACTCGCCTTCCAGCATCCGGTCGTCCCACGCGGCAGGCAGCGTCGTCGTCCGATACTCACCGGTGCGGAAACTGCGCAGCAGCGTGAGCCGCCCCTTCTTCGAGCGCTTGCCCTGATCGGTGACCGGATCCTTGCAGACGTCGTGCCACACGCCGCCACGCCGGATCGCCGAGCACTTCATCGCAAAGCGCTGCGTATCGCGGTTCACCTGCTGCAGCAGCCCGCCGCCCATGCCGAACACGACGTTGCCGGCCGCATAACCCGCGTCGTCGAGCGCGGACAGAATCGCGTCGATCGACAGTTCGTCGACACCGTCGCCCTGAATCACGCGCACGCGATTCAGCACGCGCCGCCCCTTGCCGTTCACGGTCGAGCCGAACGATGCGTCAAGCGCACGCACGGTCTGCAGCACGATCGCCACCGGGTCGCCCGAATCGGGCCGCACGACCAGCGTCGCGCCGGAATCGAGCACGGCCTGCCGAAGCTCGCCGCCCCACAGATCGAGCGCGGCGAACAGATCATAGGAGTCCGACACGACCGACACGATCGCGCCGGGCAGACCAAAGCGGCGAATCATGTTCCGGTACGCATCGGCTTCGTGTTCGCGGCCCCACGACGTGATCGTGCTGTGCTCGGCCGCCGGCACCGAGTACGCGGCCATCGGCTCCCGATAGAAACGGTTCGCGGCCAGCACGCCGAGCACCGTATCCGAACCCATGAAGTTGACGAGATGCGCGGCACCGCCGATCGCGGCCGACTCCGCGCTCGACACGCCGCGTGCGCCGAAGTCGTGCAGCTTGAACGGCAGTTGCGCGAGATCGTCGTCGGTCTTTTCCAGGAAGCGGCGGATCGTCTGCCGCAGGTGCCAGCTGCGCGTCGCAACCGTCACCGGATACCACACGCGCAGCAGCATCGTCTCGAGATACGACGCGAGCCAGAACACCTGCGGGTCGTCGCATTCGACCGTCATCAGCACGTTGTGCACCGGCACGACCGAGCCCTCGGGCACCGCGCGGATCTTCACCGGCAGGTAGCCGTCGTAGCGTTCGACGATATAGCGCCAGCCTGCCTCGTTGAACGGCTCGCCATGCACCGTGAAGAAATCGCGCGCCTCGTCGATCATCGCGTGCGTGATCGGCTTGCACAGATATTCCTTCAGCAGCATCTGCAGGCCGAAGAACACCGTGCGGTCGTAGCGGCCGCCGCGCGATTCGACGTACGAGAACATCGCCGACGCGTCGGGCGGATATTGCAGGAAGTGGGAAGCCTTGTACGAATCCGTGTTGAGGATCGGATTGGCGAGAATCGCGGCAAAGCCGCCGAGATCGTTTTGCATGGCTAGAGCTCCTCTAGGCCGTTGAAGTGCCGCCGCGTCTGTCGCGGCGGACGGAATGCGGGGAATCAGCGGATCACAGCTTCCCCAGGAAGTGATACGCGATGTCGAAGTGATCCTCGAACATCACGTTGCGCATCTGCGCGAATTCGTTGAGCGGCACCCAGCGCGCCTTGTCGGCGTCGTCGCTGCCCTTCACGCGCGGCAGCTCGCCGGTCGGGAAGTTGAACAGGCACGCATGCGTAATCGTGCGGCCGCGCAGCGAGCGCGTCGGGTGATCGAATACCTGGCGATCCTTGATCGAGCCGCGCAACACGGGCTCCGGCAGCTTCAGGCCGGTTTCCTCGCGCAGCTCGCGGATACAGGCCGCGTCGAGCCGCTCGTCCTGGTTCACGAACCCGCCCGGCAGCGCCCACAGGCCGCGGCCCGGCTCGCTGCGGCGGCGCACGAGCAGGATATGGCCCGAGTGCACGACCACCGCGTCGACCGTCACGAACGTGACGGGATACGGGGCCGCCGCCCACGCCTTGCGATACCCGGCGATGAATTCGGCTTCCGACTTCAGCTGCGCGAATTCCGGCTGCGTGCGGAAACGCTCGAGCCAGCCGAACACGGGTTCCGGCACGGCCCACTGCACGAAGCTGTTGGTGCGTTCGGCGAAATACTGGTCGCGGATCTCGGTGGCGGAAATGTCTTCGGTCGCATCGACGTCGACGAGCTCCCATTGCGGGAACATCCGCAGGTAATACGACGTGGCGTCCTTCTCGTGGCCGATCAGCCCGACCTTGCGCTGCGCGATGTCGCCGAGCGCGGACGCGACGGCGTCCTGCACCCAGCGCACCC
The DNA here is from genome assembly GCF_002223155.1 of Burkholderia sp. AU31652. NCBI lineage: Bacteria > Pseudomonadati > Pseudomonadota > Betaproteobacteria > Burkholderiales > Burkholderiaceae > Burkholderia > Burkholderia sp. AU31652. The sequence continues at coordinate 2,306,770 of NZ_NKFG01000005.1, forward strand.
AGTCGCCGTCGTTGTAGGTCGAATCCTGCAACGGCGCGATCGTGACGCGGTCGCGCTCGGACGCGTCGAACAGCGAAGCCAGCATCTGGCGGCGCTCGTCGAACGAGAACGGATCTTTGATGGTGCGGGGCTTGTCGGTCGATCCGATCAGCACACACACGCGCTCGGCCCGGCTCAGTGCCGACTTCAGCACGTTCAGGTGACCACGATGCGGAGGCTGGAAACGACCAATGAAAACGAGCGCGTCGAAGCGCCGGTTCTGTTGCGTACTCATGAGGCTCCCTCAAGAGATTGAAACGCTTCGGGTCTTTCCCGAAGGGTTGAAACGAATCCTAGGTGAAATCCCGAGGTGCGTCAATCGAGCCCGTTCGAGCCCCTCCTCGACTTGACGAAGTCTGACGAAACGCGCGTTATTGGCGGGTTACACTCGATTTCATCCTAATCCGCGCCAGGGCGCCCGCCATCATGAGGATCTCAGTCAGCCGCACCGTCGGCGTCGATCGCAGACGCCTCTTCACGTGGTCGCAGGATTACGCGCGTCGGCTCGTGTGGGACAGCTTCCTCACCGACGCCTACCTGCTCGACGGCATGACGGCCGACGTCGGCGTCGATGCGTTCTGCCGCAGCCAGTCGGGCGCAACGATGGTATCGCGCTACATCTCGTACCGTCCGCCGCAGGTCGCCGCCGTCGAAATGGTCGACGGGCCGAAAGTGCTCGAGCGCTTCAGCGGCAGCTGGAACTTCACCGAGCACACGCCCGGCACGACCGAAGTGAAATTCACGTACCACTTCCGCGCCCAGCCGGCCTGGCTGCGCTGGCTGCTCGAACCGCTGATCGGCGCGTTCTACCTCGTGCAGACGCGCCGGCGTCTCGATTCGTTCAAGCGCTGGGCCGAAGCCGAAGCGCTGCCGCACTGACCGGCGAGCTCGGGCCGTACGGCCCGGCTCGTCCGCGCCACTTCCCATCTAATGCGTCCGAACGCGCCATTGCCGCGCCGCTCCGGCATGCACCGCGCATTTGCCAGATTCGCCGAACCCGGGGAAACTACGGGCGGCCGTCACCCCGACGGCGCGCCCCGACCGAGAGAACGGGGCACCGCTCCCTGCAACGGCTTCGACACGAACCTACTCCAATGAGCCTGATATCCCGATTCTTTGGCCGCAAGGAAGAACCCGACAACCCCGTCGCGCTGGTCGCGGCACCCGACGTCGAGAACCCGCTGAGCGTGACGGTCGTCTTCGACGGCCCGCTGCAGGTCGATATCGCCGCGCTGACGGCCGCGCTGCGCGCGTACCACCCGAGCATGAAGCAGGCGCGCGTCGAGACCGAGCCGACGCTCGCGCAGGTATTCGGGCTCGCCGGCTGGGGCAACCACGTCGTCCGGCTCGTCGGCTTCGACGCACCCTATCCGTCCGAGGCCCTGGAAGCGTGTGTCGCGCCGGCCCACTACGGGCAGGACCTGAAGCAGCAAGTGCGCGCGAGCCGCAGCCACGTGATCCTCTACTACGCCGGGCACGAAGCCAATCCGCTCGACCAGTATGTCGCGCTGGCGGCCGTCGCCGGCGCGCTCGCCGAACAGAACGGCCTCGCGGTGCTGAACGAGCACGCGCACACGTCGCTGCCGGCCGGCGTCTTCAATGCGAAGGAACTCGGCGCGGAAAGCCTCGAAGTGCTGCGGGACATCCCGCTGAACCTGTTCTTCTGCGGCTTCGTGAAATACGAAGTCGAAGGCGTCGACGGCGTGTGGATGCGCACCTATGGCGCCGACGTGTTCGGGCTGCCCGACTTCGCCGCGCTCGCGGAAGGCCATCACGAAGGCGAACGCTATTCGGGCATCTTCAACAACGTGATGCACTACCTGCTGGAAAGCGGCGCGCGCATGCACGCAGGCGAAACGATGCAGATCGGCGCGGAAACGTTCATGAAGCTGCGTGAGCCGCTCGAGCACGAGTATTACCTGCAAGGGCCCGCGCAGGTGCTGGTGGCCGAGCTGATCTCGGCGGATCAGATCAATCGCTGATTTCACCTCGCCGTATCTCGCTGCACGGCGCAGGGGTTCGAGGCTTGACGAACCACGTGCGCCGCTGCATCACGTGACGGCGGCGTGACAGCCGCCATTGCAACCCGATGAGGAGCGATCCGTGTTTGGTATTCGCCTGGGTCTCACGCTGGCCGCCATCGGCCTGTCGCTATCGGCCCACGCCGACAGCATCGACTGCACGCGCGCAAAGACGCGCACCGAGCGCCTGATCTGCAGCGACAAGGCGCTCGTGTCGGCCGACAGCACATTGGCAAGCGCCTACTACGGCGCGATCGACATCGCAGCCGACCAGCAGGCCGTCGTCCGGTCGCAACGCGCATGGCTCGCGCAACGCGATGCGTGCGCCGATGCAGCCTGCATCGCCACCGCTTACCGCGACCGTACGGCAGCGCTGAAGCAGGTGAAGCACGCGGGCTGGAAAACCTATCGCGACCCGGTGCTCGGCATCTCGTTCGAGTACCTCGGGAACCGCCAGATCAAGAAGCCGTGCCCGGAAATCGGCGGCGACCGGTGCGTCGCGATCGTCGGCCGCAACATGACGAACAGCAGCTATTTCATCGCGTTCGAGATCGTCGATGGCGCGCTCGAACCCGTTGCGGAAAAGGAAGCCGGCTTCGAGCGGCAAGACGACGGCAAATGGATGTCGACGTATGGTCGCGGCACGCCGCAAGCGGTCGAACGCTTCTCCGGCGCCGGCTGGCGCGGCATGCGCGCGACGATCACGTGCGGCATCAGCGATCCGGAAACCGGCTTCCACGCGGCCGGCGGCGAATGCTACTGGGCCGTGCTGAGCAACGGCAAGCGCGCGGCCGTCGCGAATACCCAGGGTATCGTCGGCACCGACGACGCGACGATGCACAGCGTGTCGTCGTTCCGGTTCGAGCGTTAGCGGGAACGTCGTGACGTGCAATCGCCCGGGCATGAATCGACGTGCGATGCGTCATCGCAACGAAGCCTCGGCAGCCTGTCGCCGACACCCGCAAGCGTAAAAACGCACTGCATGGCGCGATCCGCAACGGCCGCTCCTCCAGCCGCGCCGTTCGACCCGCATCCGCGCTAACGTGCGCCGTCCCCGCGCAACGGGAACGTTTCCGCCCCCGCCTCGCGGCGCAACGTGACCTCCGTACCCGTCAGCCATCCTGACGATTTCAGGATCGGGCGCGCGATCGCGTACAGGCGGTCGGCGCTTGCACCGTAGAAGTATAGATAGCCGTCGTTGCCATCGCGATGCAATTCGGTCTCGCCCAGCTCGCCGGCCCCGGCCTGTTTCACCGCACGATCCAGCCGTTGCTCCAGCGCGTGAAGGCGCGCCTTGTCCTTCTCGTAGTAATCGAAGTGCACCATCACGACCGGCCCGGGCGGCTTCGGCGGTACATCGGCGGCAGCGTCGGCCGCGTTGGCGGCAAGCAGCGCCCAGCCGAGCAACGCGGCACACCGGATTCTGTTGCGCCTATCGGCAAAGGAAGTGAATCGCCCGCTCACGTCGGCGCGCCGCCGCGCGCAACCTGCTGCCGGACTTGCGCCTGCGTGCCGAGCGCCGCGGCGATCGCATCGACCGCATCGGCCGCACGCGCCGCGCCGCACATGAACGCGTCGACGGCCGCGAAGCGATGCTCGGGCCACGTGTGGATCGTGATGTGCGATTCGGCGAGCAGCACGACGCCCGTCACGCCATGTTCGCCGCCGAAATGATGGAAATGCGCGCCGATTACACGCGCGCCGGCCTGCTGCGCCGCTTCGGTGAGGATCGACTCGAGCCGGGCGGTGTCACGCAGCAGCGCCGCGTCGATGCCGGCCAGGTCGGCCAGCACGTGCGAGCCGAACGTCGCGCACGGTGGCGTGATCCCGTCGCGCGCGGTCATTTGTGCGACCCGTACGACGAGTACCCGCTGCGCGCCGACGAACTGCCCCAGCCGCTGCCGCCCGAGCCGCTGCCGCCGATCGATGCGCAGCTGAACAGCGTGACGACGATCAGGCCGTAGATACCGTAGAGGATGTACCGGATCACGCGTTGCCCCCGTCCGATGCAAAGCGCTTCCACAGCCATTCAGGCAGCCACAGCACCAGCAGGCCGATCAGCAGGTAGACGGAACGGCCGCTGAACGAGAACAGCGAGCCCATGTTCAGGATCACGAGCAGCGCGCTGAACACGAGCGGCAGCGGCGCGAAACTGTGCGGGCCCTTCCGGCCGAACAGGCCCGTCGTCACGGTGGCGCCGGTTGCAGCCGCAGCCGCGGCCGTCGCGAGCGCCGGTGTGCCGAAGCGTTCGGCAAGCGTGCTGGCCGACAGCGGTCGCGCGCGCGACCAGACGATCTCCGCGGCGCTGCGCTCGCGCGTCAGCTTGTCCTTCTGCCAGCCGTAGTCGATGATCGACGTGCGATCGCCGACCTGCACGCGCCAGTTGAACGCACCGACCACGTAGACGACCTCCGAGTCGTATTCCTCGCGCAGGCGGTAGGTCTTGTCGCCGTCGGTCACGTCGGCATCGCTGCCGATCGTCGGCCACTGGTCGAGCACCTGCACGCGCTCCCAGCGCCCTTCGCTCTGCACGAGCCACAGGAACCCGCGCGTCGGATTCAGCAGCAGGTATTCGTCCCACGTCTCTTCGTTGCCCGGCACGCGGCAACGCATCATCCCGATCACCGTGTACTTCACGCCGTCGAACGTGCCGATCGCGCCGAGCTCCAGCGCCCCCTTCACCGCTTCGAGCTTGCGCTGCGCCGCGAACACGGTCTGCTGCTCGGCCGTGCACTGCACGCCCGCATGGCAACTGCCGCACACCACGTAGTCGGCCACGTTCGGCGCATACGACAGCGGCGCGCCGCAGCTCGGGCACGCGAACGGCACCATCTCCGCGCCGCGCTTCTCGCGCGTATCGTGGTCGGTATCGCGCAGCCCGGTGAAGGCGAGCGCGTCGAATTCGAGGGCTTCGCCCGTATAGACGGCCGGGCTCCCGCCGTTCGCATCGGCGTCGGAATAGTCGTAGGTCGCGAACGCGTTGCCGGTGCGCAGGTCGACGACACGCGCCTCCCATCCGGCATCGACGCGGAACGGCAGTTCGCCGTCGCCGCCCGTGCAGCGCGCGGTGCGCACGTCCGACACGAGAAACGCGCGGCCGCCATGGTCGATCCGCATGCCCGGTTCCAGCGTGCCGAACGCAGGCCACGCGCCGCCGGACGCATCGTCGGGCTCGCGCACCGTGATCGCATACTGGCCCGACGCATCCGACAGCCAGCCGAACGTGCCGTCGTCGAACACGACGTACCACTCGCTCCACGCGCCGGCGTCGTAGGTCATCTGGATGCGCCCGAGCACGGTGAACGTACGCTTGCCGTAGCGACCGGCCGTGCCGATCTGGATCGGCGACGCATCGTCGAGCACCGTCGCCAGTTCGCCGATGCGTTCGACGTCGGTGCCGCGCTTGAGCAGCGTGCTGCGACAGAACGCGCAGACGGCCATCACCGCCGCCGCCGAGCGAAACTCGACCGGCGCGCCGCACTGGGGGCACGAGGTACTGAACATGCGCGACGCTTACCGGGTGAGCTTCGCGAGGATCTCGGCCTTCGCGCGCGAATATTCTTCTTCGGTCACGAGACCCTTGTCGAACAGCGCCTTCAACTGTTCGAGCCGCTGCACGTAGTCAGTGCCTTCCGCCGGCGCGGCAGTCGGTGCGGCGGCCACCGGCGCCGCGGCAGGCGCGGGCGCAGGCGGTGCGGCCGGCGCCGGTTGCGCGGCACCCGCCATCTGGCCGGCCATCGCCTGCCCGATCGCCGCCCCCGCGGCAAGCCCCGCGCCGATCCCGGCGATGCCGCCCGGGTTCTGCGCGGCGAGCGGAATCGCCTGCGCGGTCTGGTATTGCGTGGCGCGCGCGAGATCGCCGGCCATCCCCGCGCCGATCCGCAGGTCGAGCGCCTTCTGCAGTTCGGCCGGCAGCGACACGCTTTCAACGGCGAACGCGTCGAGCGCGAGGCCGTAGCGCGTGAACACCGGCACCAGCGCCTCGGCGACGCGCTGCGACAACAGCGACTGGTTCGCGGCCATGTCGACGAACGGCACGTCGGCCGAGCCGAACGTCGTGCTCATCGCGGTGACGACCAGGTTGCGCAGTTGCTGTTCGAGATCGTCGACCGTGTACTGCGCGCGCGTGCCGCTGACTTCGCGATGGAACGCGCCCGCATCGACGATCCGGTACGAGTAGATGCCGAACGCGCGCACCTGCACGAAGCCGAATTCGCGATCGCGGATCGTCACCGGCTGCGCGGTGCCCCAGCGCCGGCCGAGCTGCAGCCGCGTGCTGAAGAAATAGACGTCCGATTTGAAAGGAGACTGAAAGAGTTTGTCCCAGTTCTTCAGGTACGTGAGCACCGGGAGCGTGTTCGTTTCGAGCGTGTACAGCCCCGGCTGGAACACGTCGGCGACCTTGCCTTCGTTCACGAAGATCGCGACCTGCGTCTCGCGCACGGTCAGCTTGCCGCCGTACTGGATTTCCTGGTCTTCCATCGGATAGCGCCAGGCCAGCACGCCGTCGGTGTCTTCCGTCCATTGCAGGACGTCGATGAACTGCTTGCGGATGAATGAACCCAGACTCATGTCGGTCTCCTCGAAACGCGTGGCGCGTCAGGTCAGGCAGGCGGCATTGATGATGCCGACGACGAGCGACGCGGTGCCCATCAGGCCGCCCATCGCGACGTTGCGATCCTCGATCGCATGATTCATGCCGGGCATCAGGCGCGTCAGCACCGCATAGGTGATCAGTTGCACGGCCATCGCGCCGACAGCCCAGATCACGACTTCGCCGAGCGTGGAATTGTGCGCGATGCTGGACGCGAGCGTCAGGCAGAAGCCGATCAGCGCGCCGCCGAACGACAGCGTCGCGGCGGCGTTGCCGTCGCGGATCAGCGCCAGTTCGTCGAACGGGGTGACCTTCAGGTACACTGCCGCGAACACAAGAAGCAGCACGAACGCCGACAGTAAATGAACCGCATAGAGATAGGCACTATTCATTCTTTCCCTCGGATTTTGTGCTCGGTTCGCCGCCCCGTCGCCGGCCGGCCCGCGCAGGGCCAGCGGACAAAATTCCGCGCCAGTATATCCACATTGCCGACCGCCGCACAACGGACACCCGATGCTGCATAGGCGCGCGCTCGTCCTGTCGATTCTCGTGCTCGCATCGTGCGGGCTCGGCTACGAACTGATCAGCAGCGCGCTGTCCAGCTACCTGCTCGGCGATTCGATCCTGCAGTTCTCGTCGGTGATCGGCAGCTACCTGTTTGCGATGGGGATCGGCTCGTGGCTCGCGAAGTTCGTCGAGGACGACGACGTGCTCGACCGCTTCGTCGACATCGAGCTCCTCGTCGGCCTGCTCGGCGGCGTGTCGGCCGCGCTGCTGTTCGCGGTGTTCGCGTGGCTCGCCGCGCCGTTCCGCGCGGCGCTCTATGCACTCGTGCTGGCGCTCGGCCTGCTGATCGGGATGGAGATCCCGCTCGTGATGCGCGCGTTCCAGCAGCGGCGCCAGGCGTTCCGCCATACCGTCAGCGAAGTGCTCACCTTCGACTATCTCGGCTCGCTCGCCGTGTCGCTGATCTTCCCGCTGGTACTCGCGCCGCGCCTCGGCCTGCTGCGCACCAGCTTCCTGTTCGGGCTCCTGAATGCGTTCGTCGCGCTGTGGACGACGCACCTGTTCCGCGACGAGATCCGCAACGTACGCGGCAAGCTGATGCGCGCGTCACTCGTGATCGGGCTGCTCGTCGCCGGTTTCGCGCTGTCGGACCGCATCACGCACTGGGCCGAACACGGCGTGTACGGCGACGAGACGATCTATTCGGAAACGACGCCGTACCAGCGCATCGTGCTCACGCAGTGGCATGACGACATGCGGCTGTACCTGAACGGCAACCTGCAGTTCTCGTCGCGCGACGAGCATCGCTATCACGAGGCGCTGATCCACCCGACGATCGAGGCGCTGCCGTGGGCGAAGCGCGTGCTCGTGCTCGGCGGTGGCGACGGCCTCGCGGTGCGCGAGCTGCTGAAGCACCGCAACCTCGAACAGATCACGCTCGTCGATCTCGATCCCGCGATGACGAAGCTGTTCTCCACGTCCGCCCCGCTCGTCAAGCTGAACCAGGGCGCGCTGAAGGACCCGCGCGTGCACGTGATCAACGACGACGCGGTGCGCTGGCTCGAATCGAACGCCGACGTGTACGACGCGATCGTCGTCGACTTTCCCGACCCGACCAACTTCGGGCTCGGCCGGCTGTATTCGGTGCCCGTGTTCCGGCTGCTTGCACGCCACCTGTCGGAGAACGGCTACGCGGTGATCCAGTCGACCTCGCCGTATTTCGCGCCGCACGCGTACTGGACCATCATCGCGACGCTGCACGAAGCCGGCCTCAACACGTGGCCGTACCACTGCTACGTGCCGTCGTTCGGCGACTGGGGTTTCGTGATCGCCGGCAAGCGCCGCGACTTCACGGTGCCGACGCACTACGCGGTGCCCACGCGCTGGCTCGACGCGCAGACGGCCGCCGAGATGTTCCACTTCCCGGCCGACATGCCGGCGCTGCCGATGTCGCCGAACGAACTCAACGACCAGCCGCTCGTGCGCCGTTTCGACGACGACTGGAAACACGTGCTGCGCTGATGGACCGCCGCACGTTCCTCGTCGCGTCGGCGGCCGCGTCGCTCGCCGCCTGCGGGCGCACCGGCTGGATCGAGACGACGCCGCATGTCGGCTACCCCGGCATGCGCGAAGGCCATGCGCTGCGCGACCATGCAACGCTGCCGCCGCCGTCCGGCACGATCGAGACCGACGTCGCGATCCTCGGTGCGGGCGCGGCCGGGCTGTCGTGCGCGTGGCAGCTCGCACGCGCGGGGCACAAGCGCTTCACGGTGCTCGCCGGCCCGGAGTTCGGCGGCAACGCGGCCGGCGGCCGCTTCGGCGATCTCGGCTATCCGAAAGGCGCGCACTACCTGCCGCTGCCGTCGCTCGAATCCACGCACCTGCGCGACATGCTTGCCGATCTCGGCGTGATCGAAGCGGCGCCGTTTTCCGCGCGCCCGGTGTACGACGAGCGCGCGCTGGTCCATGCGCCCGACGAACGGCTCTTCATCGCCGGGCAATGGCAGGACGGCATCGTGCCGACGGCCGGCCTCGGCGCCGACGACCTCGCGCAGCAGGCACGCTTCTTCGCGTACACGGACGGGCTGCGCACCGCACGCGGCGCCGATGGCCGCAAGGTGTTCTGCATCCCGATCGCGGAATCGTCGCGCGACCCGCACTGGCGCGTGCTGGACCGGCGCTCGTTCCGCCAGTGGCTGGTCGACGAGGGCTACACCGCGAAGGCGCTGCACTGGTACCTGAATTACTGCTGCCGCGACGACTATGGCGCAGGCTACGAGCATGTTTCGGCATGGGCCGGCCTGCACTATTTCTCGTCGCGCGGCGGCCATGCGGGCGATGCGAGCGACGGCGCGGTGCTGACCTGGCCCGACGGGCTGCACACGATGGTGACGAAGCTCGCCGATTCGATCACCGCGCGCACCGGCTCGACCGCATGGTCGCGCGACGGCTTCGCGGTGCGTGCGACCGAGCGCGCGGGCGGTGTCGACGTGCTGTGCGCGCGCGTCGGCAACGACGGCACGCTGTCGACGTTCATGCTGAAGGCGCGGCGCGTCGTTTGCGCGATGCCGCTGTTCGTCGCGGCGCGCGTGTTTCCGCAGCTTGCCGCGTACGGCTTCGATCCCGCACGCGACCTGCCGCCGCGTGCGCCGTGGCTCGTGTCCAACTTCCTGCTCGACGGCATGCCGGCCGAGGAGGCGGGCGTGCCGCTCGCATGGGACAACGTCGTCTACGGCAGCGCGGGGCTCGGCTATGTCGTGTCGACGCACCAGCTGATCCGCATGTCGCCGCCGACGCGCTCGGTGTTCTCCTCGTACCAGGCGTTGAGCACGCAAGCGCCCGACGACACGCGCCGCTGGCTCGCGCAGGCCCGACCCGACGCGTTGCGCGAACAGGCGGCGATCGACCTGCAGGCCGTCTACGGGCGCGAACTGTGGAAACACGCGACGGCGCTCGAGATCACCGTGCGTGGTCACGCGATGGCGACGCCCGACGTCGGCTTCCTGAGCCGGCCGGGGCTGCTCGCGCTGCGCGATGCCGACGGCCCCGTCGTGTTCGCGCATGCCGATTTGTCCGGGCTGTCGCTGTTCGAGGAAGCGTCGTACTGGGGCGTGCTCGCCGCCCGGCGCGTGCTGGCCTGACGGCCGTCATCCGTCATTGCGGCGCCGCCGCCAGCCGCTATAATCGCCCGACATTCCGACTGCATTGAGCAGGCCGACGTGCCGCGCCGTCCGACGCGCCGTATGCCCTCCTCGACAACAACAATGACGAACCGACCCATCCGACGCCTTCGCCCGTTCGTGCGCGCCGCCGCGCGCGTGCTCGCCTGCGCCCCGCTGCTCGGCGCGCCGCTGGTGCTGCATGCGGCCGACTCCGCACCCGCCTCCGGGCGCTACATCGTCGTCGATACCGGCCATACGCCGGCGCGCCCGGGCTCCACCGGTGCGAGCGGCCGCGTCGAATACCTGTACAACCTCGACCTGTCCACGGCGGTCGCCGAGAAACTCGCCGCGCATGGTGACCGCGTGCTGCGCACGTCGGCCGACGGCCGCGAGATCGCGCTCGACCAGCGTTCGACGCAGGCGCCCGACGCGAACCTGTTCGTGTCGATCCATCACGACTCGATGCAGCAGCAGTTCATCGACGCGGGCCGGCAGCGCGAATTCCGCGGCTTCTCGGTGTTCGTGTCGGAACGCAATCCGCACTATGCGGAAAGCCTGCGTTGCGCGAAGGCGATCGCCGAGCGGCTGGTCGCGTCCGGCGAGCGGCCGTCGCTGTATCACGCGCAGCCGATCCGCGGCGAGAATCGCCCGCTGATCGACCCTCAACTCGGCATCCACCGCTTCGACGATCTCGTCGTGCTGCGCACCGCGCCGATTCCGGCGGTGCTCGTCGAAGCCGGCGTGATCGTCAATCCGGACGAGGAAGCGCGGCTGGCGCGACGCGAGACGATCCAGAAGCTGTCCACCGCGATCGCCGGCGGGATCGACGCGTGCACGACACCGAAGTAAGCAACGATCACGCCCGTCGGGCCCAACGGTTTTCACCCAGTCAGGAGCATCACCATGAAAATGAAGCATCTGCTCGCATCCTGCGCGCTGCTCGCGCTTGCCGTTCCGTTCACCGCACACGCTGCCGGCTGCGGGAAGCCACGCAGTGCGTTCGACCAGGTGTACTGCACCAGCACGCAGTTCTCGCAGTCCGACCGCGATCTCAACGATGAATACGGCCGCCTGCGCAAGCAACTGAGCGGCGACCAGCAGGCGACGCTGAAGGCCGGCCAGCTCGCGTGGCTGAAGCAACGCGACGCGCAGTGCAGCGAGACGCGCAATAACAGCTACCTCGTGGACATCCAGTGCGCGAACGACATGACGCAGTCGCGGCTGTCGTTCCTGCGCGAGCGTGAGCGCGAATGCTCGAGCACGGGCTGCGTGACGTCGAAGCTCGGCGAGTAAGGGCGTCGCGCGTGCCGCGCCGCGAGACGTTTCGCGACGCGGCGCTTCGCGCCCTTGCGAACCCTGCGCATCGGCACCGCGAAAGGAGCCTTGAAAGGAGCCGCGATGCGACATGAATTCTCTGAAGTCCTCAACGATCTGGTCGACTATTTTCTCGTCGGCGATCTCCTGCTGCTGAAGCGGTTCAAGGAACAACACGGACTGCCGGACGACGTCGCATCTGCGTTCACCACGAGCGACAGCGGTGATCGCGCCGTGCTGGAAGGTGTCGTCGTTCCGCTCGCCGGCATCGAGAACCATCCGTACACGGTCATCTTCACGCTGGATGACGACACACCCGAATTGCTGAAGACGGGAAGCCGCCTGCAGCATCGGCGCGGCGGGTACGTGCTGCGCGTCGAGCATCGTGCGGTCATGCTCTGCACGTGGCGGATTCTCGAACGCTTCAACGACACGACGGTGAACGCACTGCTCGCGCGTTACCGTGAACCGGGCCGGCCCGTGATTGAAATCGACAACGGCTGGTATGAGGTCGAGATCCTCGGTGGAGAAGTGCCGCGCAACGGCTGGTTCGAGCCCGCGTTCGAATTCGTGCTGAAGAAAACCGACGTGCCGGGCGATGCATCGCAGGTGGAGATCGATTACCGTTTTGCGATCGACGCCAGTCTGGATCCGGCGAATTGAATCCCGCGCGCGACGGCGCGGCACACGGCAACCGATCAGGCGGAGTACACATGACACCGAACACGATGCACATCGACATCCGCCCTGCCACGCCCGCCGATGCCCCGGCCATCGCCGCCATCCACGTCGCATCGTGGCAGGCCACCTACCCGGACATCATGCCGGCCGCGTTCCTCGCCGGCCTGTCGGTCGAGAAACGCACCGCTTCGTGGCGCCATGCGCTCGACGCCGGACGGCCGCGTGTCGCGCTCGCGTTCACGGAAGGCGAGCCGATCGGCTGGATCGCGTACGGTCCGACGCGCGACACCGACAAAGATCGCACCTGGGGCGAAATCGAAGCGATCTATCTGTATCCAGCGCATTGCGGGCAACGCGTCGGCGCGGCACTCGTCGACCATGCATGCCGTGCGCTGCATGATTTGGGCCATGAATGGGTGTCGCTCTGGGTGCTGGTGAAGAACCATCGTGCACGGGCGTTCTATGAACGCGAGGGCTTCGTCGCCGAAGACGACATCAAGACGTTCGAGATCGAAGGCGCGCCGATTGAAGAAGTGCGCTACTGGCGCGCATTGCCGAAACGATCGTCATGACGGCATCGCCACCCCTGCCGCCAGACGCGCCTGCATCAGCTGCAGCAACTCGCGGATCTTCGCGTTGACGGAATTGCGGCTCGAATAGGCGGCCAGCAGTTCCAGCGGCGCCGGCGTCATCTCCAGCGGCACGCGCACCAGCCGCCCGGCGGCCAGCTCGGCCGCGCATCCGCGTTCGACGAGAATCGCGAAGCCGATCCCGTTCACCGCCGCCAGACCCGCCATTTCGCCGCTATTGACGCGATACCGGCTCGCGACCGGAATCTTGTGAATCCGCCCGTCGCCGTCGGCGAACTGCCACGGTTGCCCTTTCAGCGTGCTCAGCGTCGTGATGCACGGCAACTGCCTGAGCTGCTCCGTCTGCGTCGGCATGCCGGTGCGCTCGATCAGCGACGGCGCGGCCACGACGACGCTCGGCAGGCTCACGAGCGGCCTGACGACGAACGCGCTGTCGTCCAGCTTGCCACGATGGACGATGATCGACAGGTCGATATCGTCGCGCAGCGTCGAGACGCCTGCGAGGCTCGTATCGCAATCGATTTCGACACGCGGATGGCGACTCGCGAATTCCGCAACGATCGGCCCGAGCATGCGCGGCCCGATTTCGCCGGGCACGCAAAGCTTCAGCACGCCGCGCAGCTCCGTCTGCTGCGAGGTCAGTTCGAATTCAGCAAGCGTCAGCGCATCGAGCATCGGCTTCGCGCGCTCGTGCAGCAGGCGCCCAGCCTCCGTCATGCGCAGGTGCCGCGTGCTGCGCTCCAGCAGGCGCACGCCAAGCCTCGACTCCAGTTGCGCCACATGGCGGCTCACGTTGGAACCGGGTATCGACAGCACGCGCGCGGCGCCGGCAAAGCTGCCTTCGTCGACGACCGACACGAACACGCGCACCGCGTTCAGATCCAGCTTGCTGCGCATCATTATCCCGTTTCAGGTATCAAAGCTCGCCGTTTTTCACGGCTTACCCCGTTCGGGACCGTAATTTACGATGCGGATCCAGTCAAGGCGTGGCCGCCGACGCACGAACCCGCGCCGACGTGAGCACGCACACGAACCTACGGGAGCATCAACATGGATATCGCCATTCTCGGCGCCGGCGTGGCCGGCATGAGCACCGCGCTTGCACTCGCCGGGCAGGGTCACCGGATACGGCTCCATGAACGCAGGCCGTCCGCGACGACGATGGGCGCCGGCGTCGTGCTCTGGCCGAATGCCGGCTTCGTGCTCGAGCAACTCGGCCTCCTGCCGGACATCGTCGAGGTCAGCGGCCACCTGCATGCGATGCGGTGCATGGACCGGCACGGCACCGCATTCAAGCGCTTCGATATCGGCGAACTCGACCGCCACATGGGTTTCCCGACGCGCTCGATCTTGCGGCGCGACTTGCAGGCCGTGCTGGCGCGGCACGTCGCCGCGCACGACATCGAAGTCTGCTTCGGTCACTGCGCGACAGCCATCGATACCGGCACCGATGGCCGCGCGATCGTTCGCTTTGACAACGGCGTGGCGATCGCCCCCGATCTCGTGATCGGCGCGGACGGCCGCATGAATTCCGTCGCGCGACGCTACGTGGTCGGCGACGCCACGCCCGTCTATCAGGGATTCGTCAACTGGATCGGCGTCGCGCATAGCGATGTGCCGCTGGTCGACGACGTGTCGATATTCGACTACTGGGGCCAGCGCGAACGATTCGGCATCGTCGCGCTGGACCGGCATCGCATGTACTGGGCAGCGGCCCGGGCCGAGGCTGAAATCGACGATAGCGACGATGCGGCACCGGACGATCCCGGCCCGCTGCTGGAACGGCTCTTCGACGGGTGGCCCGCGCCCATCGCGAGCGTGATGCGTGCAACACCGCCGGGCACGATCGCGAAGATCCGCGTGCACGATCTCGATCCGGTGGACATATGGCACCGCGGCAATGTGCTGTTGATCGGCGACGCCGCGCACGCACCACTCCCCACCTCCGGACAGGGCGCATGCCAGGCGCTCGAGGACGCATGGCATCTCGCCCGTTGTCTCGACGAGCATGAAAAAGGCAACGACCTCGACGCAGCGCTCGCGTCGTTCACGCTGCGACGCACCCGGAAAACCACGGCAATCACGCTACGTGCACGCGAGTTCGCTCACCGGCTGTTCGGCAAAGACACGCATGAAGCCGCGCGACAGGTCGATCCGAGCGCCGAAATCGAAGCGCTCGCAAACGCGTGGGGAGCGGGCCTGCCGATGATGCCTGCGCGGGACTGACCAAGACGCGCAAGCGATGGCATTCGATCACAAGAACCACCGATACTCCCGCGCCCCGATCTCATTGCGAAAATCCAGCTCCTCCTGCCGCTTGTTCTCGCAATACACCATCACGAACTCGCTGCCGAGCCCTTCGCGCACGGCCGCGTGCTCCTGCATCCCGGCGACAGCCGACAGCATCTCCTTGGGGAAATCGATCCCGCTGCCGCGATCCTCGTTGAGCGGCGCGATCGGTTCGAGCTTCGCGTCGAGCCCGTGCTCCATCCCGGTGAGAATCGCCGCGAGCACGAGGTAAGGGTTCGCGTCCGCACTCGCGAGCCGGTGCTCGATCCGCAGGTTGCGCGCATCCGACTCGGGAATCCGGATGCACGCATCGCGATCCTCGAAGCCCCAGCTCGCGCGACTCGCCGCATTCACCATCGATCCGTAGCGCCGGAACGCATTGTGATTCGGCGCGAACACGGGCATGCAATGCGGCAGCAGCGCGAGGCAGCCGGCCACCGCGTGCCGCAGCGGCCGCTGCCCGTCCGCCGCGAGCAGGTTGCGCCCCGCATCGTCGTAGAGGCTCACGTGCACGTGCATCCCGCTGCCCGGCGCATGCAGGTACGGCTTGCCCATGAAGCTCGCGCGATAGCCGTGCTGCAACGCGACGCCGCGCGTGCTGCGGCAGAACATCGCCGACCAGTCGGCCGCGCGCAGCCCGTCGTCGCAATGGCCGAAATTGATTTCGAACTGGCCCGGCCCGAGCTCGGCGGTGATCACGGTCGCGTCGATTCCCTGCACGCACGCGACGTCGACCATTTCGTGCAGCACGTCGGAGAAGCGCGACAGGCGCTCGATATGCATGTTCGGCTGATCGTCGCGATCATCGGACAGGCGGTCGCGCGGATACTTCGGCATCCCCTCTTCGAGCTGCGCGGCAAACAGGTAGAACTCGAGCTCGAACGCGACGACCGGCCGGATGCCGCGCCGCGCGAGCCGTTTCAGCACGCGCGCCAGCACCTCGCGCGGCTCGAACTCGACCGGCGCGTCGGTGCCGTCCGTCGTGATCAGCATCTGGCCGAGCGGCTGCTTCTCCCAAGTCACCGGCTTCAGCGTGCCGGGAATCAACCGGCGCACGGCGTCCGGATCGCCGTCGTTGAAACAGTAGTCGCCGATCTTGTAGAGCCCGCCCTGCGTGCCGAGCAGGATGCAGTTCTGCGGCAGCTTCAGCAGCGAGCCGGCCGCCACCTTCTCGAGCGCATCGATCGGGTAGCGCTTGCCGTAGAAATGCCCGGGCAGGTCGAGGCAGATCAGGTCGACATAACGGATCTCGGGATGCGCCTGCCGGAATGCGCGGACCTCGGCGACCAGCGCGGGAACGACGTCAGCCATGTCTCATCCTTTCCATGTCTTGTATGGCGGTGCCGCGATGCGGCGAACCGGATTCATGCGGCACACTCGACAACAAACGCCGCATTTAAATCAGTACTGCAAACATGCTGCGTGGCGCGATGGCCTGCATCACCGCGCGCCCCGCGGAAAATTCAGGTGAATACCCAGATCACGCGCGTCGGCGCATCGGTCAAATTGGCATAACGAAAGCGCTTGTGCGCCGGAAGCTGGAATGCATCGTTCGGGCCGAGTGTGACGGGCGTATCGTCGCCATCGACCCAGATCGTCAGTTCTCCTTCGAGCACGAAACCGCCCTGCTCGTCGCTGTCGTCGACGGGCCGCTCGCCGCTGCTCGCACCCGGCGCGAGATGGCTTTCGAGGATCGAGAAGCGCGAGCGCATGTTCGGCGACACGAGGATGTCGGTAATGCCGGCCGCGTAATACACGGTGCGCCGCTCGTCGGGCCGCGTCACCCACGGCACGCTGCGCGGCTTGCTCAGGCTGTAGAAATAGGTGGTCGGCACGCCAAGCGCCTCGCCGATCGCGGTGAGATCCGCCACCGTCGGGCGCGACAGCCCGCGCTCGACCTGCGACAGAAAGCCGACCGAGCGGCCGATCCGTTCCGCGAGATCGTTGAGCGTGACCTTGCGATGCTTGCGCAGGTCGCGGATCAGGATCGCCAGGCTTTCTATCTCTTCCTGTTCATTCATGGTGGGTTCCGGTGCAGTCAGACGGTATCGCGCAGACGGTACCAGGCCTTGCCGATCGCTTCCAGCGGCGCGGCGAGCCGGTCGCCGCCGGGGAAGCGCGGGTTGCGGATGCGCTGGTACTGCGCGAGCAGGCGTTCGTCGCCGAGCACCGCGTCGGCCACCGCGCGCGCGCCGGCGAGCGTCGGCAGTACGCCATGCCCCGAGAACCCCTGCAGCCAGAAACGCTGCCCGTGGCGGCCGATGTCGGGCGTGCGGCGCATGCTGATGTCGATATGGCCGCCCCACGCGTAATCGATCGGCACGCCGGTCAGTTGCGGGAACACGCGTTCGAGGTGCGGGCGCGTGGCCGCCGCGATATCGGCCGGAATGCCGCCGAGATACGTGCAGCCGCCGCCGAACAGCAGCCGGTTGTCGGGGCTCAGGCGGAAATAGTCGGGCACGAACTGGTTGTCGATCACGCAACTGTTCTGCGGCAGCAGCGAACGGGCGACGTCGGGCGCGAGCGGCGCGGTCGCGACCTGGTACGTGCCGACCGGCAGCAGCCGGCGCGCGAGATCGCGATCGAGCCGGTCGACATACGCGTTGCAGGCCAGCACGAGCACGTCCGCGCGTACTTCGCCGCGCGCCGTGCGGGCGACGTGGCCGCCGGCCGTCTCGCGGCAGTCGAGGACACGACTCTGCTCGAAGATGCGGCCGCCCGTGCGCTCGATCGTCTGCGCGAGGCCGAGCGCCAGTTTCAGCGGATTCAGGTGGCCGGCCTCGGGATCGTGCAGCGCCGCAAGGTAACGCGTGCCGCCGATCCATTCGGGCATCTCGTCACGGCCGATCACGCGCAGCCGGTCGTAGCCCCAGCGCTCGGCCGCTTCGTCACGCGCCTGCTCGAGCATCGCGACACGCCGCGGCCGCACGGCCGCCCACAGGCTGCCGGGCCGGTAGTCGATGTCGAAACCGTGCCGCGCGGGCAGCTCGCGCACCTCGGCCGCGGCCCAGCGCATGCTGTCCCACAGCAGGCGCGCGCCGTCGCGGCCGAGCGAATCCTCGAGCGGCTGCATGTCGCACGACCAGCCGAGCAGCGCCTGCCCGCCGTTGCGGCCCGACGCGGCCCACGCGACGCGGCTCGCTTCGAGCACGACGACCCGCTTGCCGGCGAGCGCCAGGCGCAACGCCGTATGCAGCCCGCTGAAACCCGCGCCGACGACGAGCACGTCGGCATCGATGCGTTCGTCCAGCGCCGGACGATGCGGGATCGGCGCCGGGTAGGTGCCGGCGTAGTAGCTTGCGACGTGACGGTCGGACTGCACGAACATGCGGACTCCCGTGAAAATAACGCCGAGAAATTTCATGAAAAATTAGCACGGCAATTTCACGGAGGCAAGCGGGCAAAAAAACGCCGGATCGGCCGATACACGACACGCGTTGCGCATGAACCGCACCGCCCCGGTGAAGGTTCCTGCCATCCACCCGGACGAAATTTTTACGGTTGTAAAAATTTTGGACTGAGAGAATGACCCGCTGAAACAGCGCGTCACCCATCCAAGCACGGCCCCCGTAACCCCTTTCAGACCCGACCCAATCGCTGACGGGAGACAAGAAAGATGCCCACGAACCGGGATGCAAGCCCGATGGCCGAATCGGATCACGGAGAATTCTCGCTGAGCGAAGTCCCGCTCGAGAAACGCACCGGATTCCTGTCCATCACGATGGTGTTGTTGAGTTTCACGTTCTTCACGGGAACGATGTTTGCCGGCGGCAAGATCGGTGTGGCCTTCGACGTCGTCAGCATGATCCAGATCGCCGTCATCGGAAACCTGTTGCTCGCCGTCTATGCGGCGTCGCTTGCGCTGATTGCCGCCCGCAGCGGCCTGAATGCGGTGCTGATGGGGCGGTTCTGCTTCGGGGAAACGGGCAGCAAGCTGTCCGATTTCCTGCTCGGCTTCGCCGAACTCGGCTGGTACGCATGGGGAACCGCGACGGTGGCGATCGTATTGGTCAAGCTGCTGGGCTGGCCGCCCGCCGTGACCACGCCGCTGATGATCCTCTTCGGCTTCGGATTTTCGATCACGGCCATCATCGGCTATCGCGGCATGGATGTGCTGTCGCGCGTCTCCGTGCCGCTGATGTTCGTGCTGCTGATGACGTCGATGTGGATCGCCACCCGCGATATCGGCGGGTGGGCCGGCCTCACGCATGTCGCGCCGTCCCAGCCGATGCCGTTCTCGGCCGCCGTGACCATGGTCATCGGCACCTTTGCCAGCGGCGCGACCCAGGCCACCAACTGGACCCGCCTCGCACGCAGCGCGCGCAGCGCCGTCTCGGCCAGCATGATCGGATTCTTCGCGGGCAACGGCCTGATGATCATCGCGGGCGCATACTGCGCGATCGTCTATCAGCAAGCCGACATCGTCGAGGTGATGATGCTGCAGGGCCTGTCGATCGCGGCGGTCGTGATGCTGTGCCTCAATCTCTGGACCATCCAGGGGCCGACGATGTACAACGTGGCGGCCGCCGGATGCCATCTGCTGCGCACCGAACGGCGCCGCACGCTCGTACTCGTGGGCGCGGCGATCGGCATCGTGCTCGCGGTCGGCGGGATGTATGCGTGGCTGATTCCGTTCCTGGTGCTGCTCGGCTCGATCATTCCGCCGGTCGGCGGCGTGATCATGGCGGACTACTGGTACCGCCATCGCGGGCAATATCCGTCGCTCGCCGCCGCCCGCCTTCCGCGCTTCAACCTGGTCGGCCTGGCCGCGTATGCCATCGGCGCCGGACTCGCCTATACCTCGCCGTGGATCGCGCCGCTCGTCGGCATCGCGGCGTCCGCCGCCGCCTACATCGTGCTGCTGCAGATTGCCCGCGCATTCACGCGCGAGCCGTCCGTTCAGGGTGAATGATTCCGCTGCGCGCCCTCCCGCCCCCAAAACCACAGGAATCCTCATGAAAATCATCAACGCCAGATTGCGCGGCCGTAGCGGCCTCTTCACGATCGACATCGATGCGGGCACGATTCGCGGCATCGACCTCCAGCCGTCGCCGCTGACGTCTCAAGGGGACGACGTCATCGATGCGGGCAGCCATCTCGTCATCCCGCCGCTGGTCGAGCCGCATATCCACCTGGATGCGACGCTGACCGCGGGCGAACCCAAGTGGAACATGAGCGGCACGCTGTTCGAAGGTATCGAGCGGTGGGGCCAGCGCAAGGCCACCATTACCCATGAGGATACGAAAGCCCGCGCCCACACCACGATCGGCATGTTGCGCGACAACGGCATCCAGCACGTGCGCACGCACGTGGACGTCACCGATCACACGCTTGCCGCGTTGAAGGCGATGCTCGAGGTCAGGGACGAAGCGCGCGATCTCATCGATCTGCAGATCGTCGCCTTCCCGCAGGAAGGCATCGAGTCGTTCGAGAACGGACGGGCGCTGATGGAGCGCGCGATCGACATGGGGGCCGACGTCGTGGGCGGCATTCCGCATTTCGAGAACACGCGCGACCAGGGCGTGAGCTCCATCAAGTTCCTGATGGAACTCGCGGAGCGCAAGGACTGCCTGGTCGACGTTCATTGCGACGAAACCGACGATCCGCACTCGCGCTTCCTGGAAGTGCTTGCCGAGGAAGCGCGGGTTCGCGGGATGGGCCCGCGCGTCACCGCCAGCCACACGACCGCGATGGGTTCCTACGACAACGCCTACTGCTCGAAGCTGTTCCGGTTGCTGAAGCGCTCGGACATCCATTTTGTTTCGTGTCCGACCGAAAGCATCCACCTGCAGGGGCGTTTCGACACGTTCCCGAAACGACGCGGCATCACGCGTGTCGCGGAACTCGATCGCGCCGGCATCAACGTATGCTTCGGACAGGATTCGATCAAGGATCCGTGGTATCCCATCGGCAACGGCAACATCCTGCGCATCCTCGACGTCGGCCTGCACGTGTGCCACATGCTCGGCTACGAAGACCTGCAGCGATGCCTCGACTTCGTGACGGAGCACAGCGCCCGTGCGATGTCCCTGGGGGACCGCTATGGCATCGCGGTCGGGCGGCCGGCCAACCTGCTGATCCTCGACGCGGATTCCGACTATGAAGTGGTTCGCACGCAGGCCAAGGTGCGCGTGTCGCTCCGTGCCGGGAAGGTCATCATGCAGCGCACGCCCGAACACATCACCTATCCTGAAGCGGGCACGCGTTGAGCGGGCGACGACACTGGTCCGACATGCCGGAGGACGCATCGTGAGGCACCCGTCCGAGCCGACTGCGGAAGCGCCCGGCCGGCCTCACGGCCGGCGCGAAGCGCTGCGCGACACGCTCGAGGCGACCATTCTCGCCGCGGCCGAGGAATCGTTTGCCATTGACGGATTCGAGGGCAGTTCCGTTGCGACGATCGCAGCGGCCGCCGGCCTGTCGAAGCAGAACCTGATGTACTACTTCCCCACGAAGCTGGCGCTCTACCAACGCGTGCTGGACGACGTCTTGCGGGACTGGCTCGGCAGGATGCGGGAATTCGCGGCGCCCGATCGCGAGCCCGCGGAAGCCATGTCGGCCTATATCCGGGCCAAACTCGAATTCTCCAGAAATCGCCCGCATGGATCGCGGGTATTTGCGCTGGAGATCATCGGCGGCGCCAGGACCTACGGAAAGGAAATTCGCAAACAACTGATTCCGGTGTTGCGCGACGACATCCGGGTGCTCGAACGCTGGATCGAGGAGGGCAAGGTCAGGCAGGTCGATGCCGAGCACCTGTTCTTCCTGATCTGGGCAGCCACGCAGGCGTATGCGGATTTCGCTCCCCAGATGCTGCTGGTGCTCGGCAAGCGTGCGCTGGGGAACGACGATTTCGACGCGGCTTACCGCACGATCTCGGATCTGGTGCTCAACGCATTGATCACCGGCGACGGAAAGCCGGATTGACCGCTTGACCGCCTCCGTCGCCCTTCATGCACGGCACCCCGGCGCCGTCGACACTCGCCGGGGAACCGCCGGTCAGTCGTGCTTGTGGCGCTTCTTGTGCTTGTTGCCGCGGTAATGATCGTTGGAACGCGAGTTGTTGCGCGACACGTGGCCGCCCAGCGCCGCGCCCGCGCCACCGCCCAAGCCGGCGCCGACGAGCCCGCCGGCCGTGCCGCCCATCGCGTTGCCCGCAGCGGCGCCTGCGCCGCCGCCCAGTGCGCCGCCGACGATCGCGCCCGTGCGTTCGTGTTTGTTCGACGTCACCGCACCACCCGCGCCACCACCCACTGCCCCGCCGATCACGGTGCCCGTGCTGCCGCCAATCGCGTTACCGACCGCCGCGCCGGCGACGCCACCCAGCGCGCCGCCCAGTGCGTTGTTCGTGTCGCCTGCCACAGCCGGCAGCGACACCACCGCCGCCGCACCGACCACCACGGCCATCCCTGCCAGTTTCTTCAACATCTGTCTGCCCTCTCCGCCTTGCGAATTATCGATGCGCAAATCTAGCACCTTTCCGGACAGCCCATCGTAATGAAGCGTTAAATCGGGCAGTGTCATGGCCGGAGCGCGCGTGTTTGCGGCTTCGGGTGGCCGGCCGCCGGAGCGTGGGACCGCGCGAGATCGCGGCCTAGCCCGACGCATCCGAGAACGCGCCGGAGTGCGTGATGCGATGTCGAAGAAATTCAAGCAACGCATGCACTTTGCGTGAGTGGCGGCGATTCGGAAGATAGGCGGCATAAACGCAGACGGTCTGGTCGAGCGGGTTGATCGAGTAGTCTTCGAAAAGACGCGTGAGCCGCCCCGCCATCACATCCTCTTCGACGAGCCATTGGGGAAGCAGTGCGATGCCAAACCCGCTGATCACGGCCTCGCGCAGCACGTCCGAGTTGTTCACCGAAAGTCTGCCGTTGATCTCGACATGCTCGGTGCTGCCTGCGCGGGTGAACGACCAACGCTGCACAGCCGCCTCGTACGCAAAACGCAGGCATTGATGGTTTCGCAGATCGTCCGGAGAAGCGGGCATTCCGTTGCTTTCCAGATAGTCACGACTCGCGACGACATAGCGATGATGTTCCGCCAGGCGATTGACGATCAGATTCGGCTGGTTTGCAGGCGTGCCGATGCGCACCGCAACGTCAATTCGCTCGGTCGCCAGATCCAGATACGAATCCGACAGCACCAGATCCAGGGATACGCGGGGATGCTGCTGCAGGAAGCCGGCGATGTGCGGCCCCAGGCACAGGCGCCCGAAGGTCACGGGCATCGAAACACGCAGCGGTCCAACCGCGTCGCCACCCGTGTCGGACACACTCCCATCGGCTTCGTCGAGGTCCGACAGCACGCGCGTGATCTGCTCCAGATACGCGGAACCGGCATCCGTCAACGTCACGTGACGCGTCGTGCGAGTCAGCAACGCGCTGCCAAGAGACTTCTCCAACGCGTCCATCAGGCGCGTCACCGACGAAGTGGCCACCCCCATGCGGCGGGCCGCCTTCGAAAAGCCCCCCGTTTCCGCGACGTCGATGAATGCCCGCAACGCAAGAAGCTTGTCCATGCCTTGTCCTTTATCTTTGCGCGCACAGCAATGCTGGTTTGCGATCGGTTCATATTCTTTTACCCTGACGCAAAGCCTAAAGTGCTTGAACCGTCAACGCAAGGAGCCTCCAAATGAATCCGCTCGACATCCAGGTCACGTACGACTTCATCTGCCCGTGGTGCTGGATCGGCCACGCACATCTCAAGGCAGCGCTCCGGGAGGCCAACCTGGCCGTCGCACCGACCGTCAAGTACCTTCCGTATGAACTCAATCCGACCATGCCCAAGGACGGAATCGATCGAAAAGCCTATCGCAGCGCCAAATTCGGAAGCTGGGCACGTTCGCAGGCAATGGATGCCGACGTTACGCTGGCGGGCAAACGCGCAGGTGTCGAATTCAACTACGACCGCGTAGCGGTCACGCCCAACACGCGGCTTGCCCATCGCCTGATGTTCCTCGCTCAGTCCAAGGGAGATGCGGCCCGGACCGAAGCACTGTTCGAGGCGGTTTTCTCTGCCTACTTTTCCGACGGACAGGACATCGGCATGGCCGAGGTTTTGGTCAGCCTCGCGGAAAGGACGGGTTTCGACGCTGACGAAGTGCGCAGTTTCCTGGCGACGAACGACGGCGAGCGCGAAGTCGTTGCCGACGAACTGCGGGCCGGGGCGGCCGGCATCCGGTCGGTGCCGACAATCCGTGTGGGCGGCGTTCCGGTTAGCGGTGCACAACCGGTTTCGGTACTCGCTGAAGTGCTTCGGCACGCCGCCGGCGACACAACCGCCAAAGCCGCCGTCTGAACCGACACCTGCAGGTGAACGCAAGCGCGCACGCTCGATTCGCTGAATCGGGCATGCGCGCCAAGCACAACACACGCTACTCGTTTGGAGAGATTCATGGTCGCCACCGCAAAAGCCAGGCCGCGCGCACTGATCATCGGCGGCTCGCTCGGCGGGCTCTTTACCGCAACGACGCTGCAAGCCGCGGGGTGGGACGTCGACATCTTCGAGCGCTCCCCGAGTGAACTGGACAGCCGAGGGGGTGGAATCGTGTTGCAGGGCGACGTCCTGTCAGCGTTTCATTTCGCCGGAATTCAGACCGACGCCGCGCTCGGCGTGCGGTCGGGCGACCGCATCTACCTGGACCGTACCGATCGCGTCATCCAGCGCAGCTTCATGCCGCAGACCCAGACGTCCTGGAACATGCTCTACGGCACGATGAAGGCGCACCTGCCCGCGCAGGTCTTTCATCCGGGCGAGCGCTTCGTCCGCTTTGAACAGAACGGCGACCGGATCACCGCCTGCTTTGCCAGCGGCCGCATCGAAACCGGCGATCTGCTCGTCGGCGCGGACGGCGCACGCTCCACGGTCCGAGAACAAGTTTCTGCCGGCCTGGCACCCACCTACGCCGGATATGTCGCGTGGCGCGGGCTCGTTCCTGAAGCGGCACTCCCTGCAAGCGCCGCGGATGTTCTCAAAGGAACCTTTGCCTTCCAGCAAGGCCCCGGTCACCTGATGCTCGAATATCTCGTCCCGGGCGAAGACCTGTCGACGCAGGAAGGTCAGCGGCGCTGGAACTGGGTGTGGTACCGGAAGGTTGCCCACGGCGAAGAACTCTCATCGTTATTGACCGACCGCTCCGGGATACGCCACTCGTTTTCGCTGCCTCCGGGCGCATTGAAAAACGAAGACCTCGCCAGCCTGACGCAGGCGTCGAAGGCGCTTCTCGCGCCGACTTTCCAGACGTTGGTTGAAGCCACCAATGAACCGTTCGTCCAGGCCATCCTGGATCTGCAGGTGAAGCAGATGGTGTATGGCAGAGCGATCCTGCTGGGCGACGCCGCCTTCGTTCCGCGCCCTCATACCGCGGGCAGTACCGCCAAGGCAGCCGCCAACGCATTGACGTTGGCCACGGCGCTGCAATCCGCGGATTCCGACATCGATGCAGCCCTGTCGCGTTGGCAGGCTGAACAATTGAGTCAGGGCATCGACATGACCGAATGGGGAATGAACATCGGCGACCGGATCATGGGCATCCCGCGCAGCCATGTCGTCCTGACGAGCGCTTGAGCAACAACCGCGGCACATACTGGCGCGAAGCCGTGTGGCGGCGGCGTCGGGCACACGTCGCCAAGCGGAAGCGGCTATCGTCGCGGAACACGGGCAGCGCTGCGCGATCATGTGCTCGGAAGCGGTGTGGTGGCGCTGCCACCGGCGGATCGTGTCCGACTACCTGATCGCGCGCGGCGAAACGGTGCTGCACATCATGGGCCCCCACCGCGTGGAACCCGCGCACCTGACGGCCGGCGCGGTGATCCGGCCTGACGGCACGATCGTCTATCCGGACGCCGGGGACGACGCCACGGCGCCGGGGGCAACCGCGCCCCCGAACGCATAGCGCGGCGCCCCGTTCGATGGCACGGCCGGCAGCGCGTCGCGAACATCGTCAGTTCCGCGCCGATGCGGCCGAGCCATTCGCCTGCATCAGGCTCGTGCGCACCGCCGGCATCCC
Source organism: Burkholderia sp. AU31652 (assembly GCF_002223155.1). NCBI lineage: Bacteria > Pseudomonadati > Pseudomonadota > Betaproteobacteria > Burkholderiales > Burkholderiaceae > Burkholderia > Burkholderia sp. AU31652. The sequence continues at coordinate 2,332,977 of NZ_NKFG01000005.1, forward strand.
CGACGTCACCGCGCCGCCGGCCGGAATCGTCCCGGACGGGGAAGCACCGACCGGCGTCGCCAGCGCCACGCCGCCCAGTGAATTGCCGTACGCGACGATATCGGCGGCCGGGCAGTTGTTCGTCAGCAGCGACACCGGCATGCCGGCGATCGACGCGAGCGCCGTGTCGGCCACCGCGAAATGGCAGACGTTCCCCACCGCCCGGAAGCCGTCATAGCCCGAGCCCGATACGCGGTTGCCCTTCACGACGACGTACGACACCGTCCCCGACCAGGTATCGAGCTCGATCGCGGCCTGATGGGTAGGCGGCAGGCCGTTGTTCGCATTCGTGCCGTCCTGGATCGCGCCGACGACGTTGTTCTCGATCAGCACGTCCGACACGCCGTAGGTTTTCCAGCTATCCTCCTGCGCGACCAGGATGCCGGCCGCCTTCTGCACGCCGCTGACGGTGTTGTTCGAAATCGTCACGGTCCGCCCGCCGACCACGGAGATGCCCCGCCCCCAGTAGTTGCCCGATACCGTGTTCCCGTCAATCAACACGTTGGCGCTGAGGCGGCCGTCACCCTGGTAGCTGACGACGGCGATCAGGTCGTCCCCGGTGTTCTTCACCGTGTTGCCGCGCACCAGCACGTTGGTCGAGCCGTACGTGGTGTGGATGCCGTCGGCCAGCGTCGCCTGCACGGTGTTGCCCACGATCGCCACGCTGTTGCCGCCGAACACGAAGATCCCGGCGCTGGCGCCACCCTGGATCGTCACGCCGAGCACCTGGACGCCGGTGCCCGTCACCTCGACCTTCGTCGATGCGGGCGTCGTCAGCCGCGTCGTACCCGTGCCGAACAGCGTGACGCCGACGAGCGTCGAACCGCTGCCGCTCATCACGATGGTCTGATCAGCCGGGTTGGTCGCAACCAGCGTCGCGCCATAGCCCGAGATCACGACGTCCGCCTTGGACACCGTCAGCGACCGGCCGACGATGTAGCGTCCCGGCGCGAGCACGAGGCGCTGGCCCGGCTGCAATGCATCGAACGCGGCCTGCAGCGCGTCGGCCTGGTCGCCGCCGTTCGCCGTCGGCTGGACGGTCACGGTCGAAAGCGCCGGCGCGCTGCGCGACGGATGCGCATGACGAGCACCGCCCGGCGTGTAGGCGGCCGCCGGCGATGCGGCGAAACATGCGGTGCAGATCAGACAGACGGCCGTACTCGGACCGACCCCTCGAAACGACTTTTTCATGGTTGTTCTCTCACGCCCGTTCGCCCGCGACGACCGGCCAACGGCTGGCGGTCGCGAGGCGTTCGAGCAACGGCGATCGCACGGCGCGTGACACACGCGGCGCACCATCCCGACTGCGACATTCATTTGCTCCGCCGATGCGGCGGAGCAACGGCAACGAAGCGCCGTCGCGTGGCCGCGATCGACACCCGGTCGCCTGTTCGCCCGCCGGCGCCCATGCGTGTCCCCCGAGGAAAGGCGGCCCGATTCCGACGCGCCGGCACCGCGTGGCCGGAATCGAACCCGTCAACAGGAACTGCGTTCCCGAGCGCACCGGACGCCGGCTGACCCCCAACCCTGCCGGTTCTTTCCCGCCGCTCATCAACCAGTCTATTTCACGCGCATCGTTCGACAATCCGACATTGGCCGCGCGACGTCGTAAGACCGCCCGTCTGCCCGCCCGGGCCATCCTCGACCTTGGTCGCGGGCCAGCCGGCACCGTGGGCTGCGCCGGCCAGGAAGGCCCGCGACGACACCGCGGTCGCACCCATTCACGCCGCCCGCGGTCCTGCATTACCATCGTGCGTTCGCCGCGCCTGCCCGCTTCCGGCAGGTGAGCCCCGCCACCTTCCGCGCCCGCTCCCATGCTCGCTCTCGTCATCCTCGCCGGCCTGTGGGCCGGACTGCAGAACACCCTGGCCGGCGGCGGCTCGTTCGTCACGCTACCCGCGCTGATCGTGTCGGGCATGTCGCCGCTCGCGGCGAACATCACGTCGACGGTCGCGCTGTTTCCCGCGCAGGTCACGACCGGCTGGGCGAGCCGCAAGATGGTGCGCGGCGTCGGCAGGCTGTCGTTTCGCGCGATGTTCTTCATCAGCGTGGTCGGCGGTGCGCTCGGCGGGCTGCTGTTGCTGAAGACCCCGTCGTCGATCTTCTCGCGCCTCGTGCCGTGGCTCGTGCTGTTCGCGACGATCGTGTTCGCGTGGGGCAGCTTTTTCCGCAAGCCGGGCGAAGGCACGGCCCACCTCGGCACCGTCCCCGCCGCGTTCTCGCAGTTCATGATCGCGATCTACGGCGGCTACTTCGGCGGCGGGCTCGGCTTCCTGATGATGGCCGTGCTGACGATGGCCGGCCTGTCGCCGCGCCACGCGATGTCGACGAAGAACGCGCTCGCGGGCGTGATGAACGCATCGGCCGTCGTGCTGTTCCTGACGTCGCCGCACCTGCACTGGGGCAAGGCGCTCGCGCTCGGCGGCGGCGCGATCGTCGGCGGGCTGCTCGGCACCTGGGCGCTGCATCGCGTGAACGAACGCGTGCTGCGGATCGGGATCGTCTGCATCGGCGCGGTGCTGACCGTCGGGTTGTTCGCCAAGCCGATCTGACGCGCGCGCACGCCTGCCGCCATCGCGGCAATTGATGAGCAAACCGCAAGACGTCTTTCGCATATCTCGTTTGCCGTGACGACGGTGTCCGCCCACAATCCGGGGGTCGTCGTCATCGCCCTCTCGCGGGCACCGACCGGCACTTCGCGGCCGCCATTCCGATTCACCGCCGGCGGCCCGGCACATCGCGTCACACACGCTCCCTCGACATCGGCGCCCCATGCGGCGGCAGCACGCTTGCCGCCGCGCGGCCCGATGCGTTCCCGGCCAACGGGCCAACAATAACTAGAGGTAGGAGATGCAGGACAACTCGTTGAGGCAAAGCCTCAAGCAACGGCACATCACGATGATCGCGCTTGGCGGCGTGATCGGCGCGGGCCTGTTCGTCGGCTCCGGCGCCATCATCGCGACCGCCGGCCCCGCGGCGATCCTGTCGTACTTGATCGGCGGCGTGATCGTCACGCTGGTCATGTTCATGCTCGGCGAAATGGCGTCCCGCAACCCCGACAGCGGATCGTTCTCCACCTACGCAAGCAGCTATCTCGGCGAATGGGCCGGCTTCGCGGTCGGCTGGCTGTACTGGTTCAAGTCGATGATGACGATCACCGTCGAGGCGATCCTGCTCGGTGCGATCCTCCACGATTTCCTGCCGTGGCTGCCGGTGTGGGGCGGCGCGCTGTTCATGCTCGTCACGCTGATCGCGAGCAACGCGTACTCGGTGCGCTCGTTCGGCGAAGCGGAATACTGGCTGTCGTTCGCGAAGGTGACGACGATCATCATCTTCATGGCGCTCGGCGCATCGATCCTGCTCGGCTTCCAGCCGCGCATTCCCGCGCCGGGGCTCGTGAACCTGACCGATCACGGCGGCTTCATGCCGAACGGCATGGCGCCCGTGCTGGCCGGCGTGATGGTCGTGATCTTCTCGCTCGGCGGCAGCGAAATCGCGGCCGTCGCGGCGGGCGAATCCGAGAACCCGAGCAAGAACGTGATCCGGGCGATCAAGAGCGTGATCGTGCGCGTGATGGTGTTCTACGTCGGCTCGGTGTCGATCCTGATCCTGTGCATGCCGTGGACCGACAAGGCCAACCTGAAATCGCCGTACGTGTCGCTGTTCAGCATGGCGGGCTTCACGGGCGCGGCCGTCGCGATGAAGATCGTGCTGTTCGTGTCGTTCATGTCGGTGATGAACTCGTTCCTGTTCTCGAACTCGCGCATGCTGTTCTCGCTCAGCCAGCGCGGCCACGCGCCCGCGATGTTCGGCCGGACCAACGCGAAAGGCGTGCCGATGAACGCGCTCGTGCTGTGTCTCGCGATCTGCGTGTCGATCCTCGGCGTTCACTTCGTGAGCGGCGGCGACCTGTTCCTGATGCTCGCGAAGAGCAGCGGCGCGTTCGTGATGATCGTGTGGATCTTCATCATCGTCGCGCACTTCGCGATGCGCCGGCAGGAGAAGCACGCGCCGCGCGATCCGCAGGCGTTCCGCGCGTGGTTTTATCCGGTGTCGAACTGGATCGCGCTGCTGGCGCTGGTGGCCGTGCTCGGCTCGCAGGCGTTCAACCCGGATTCGCGCTTCCAGTTCTGGTTCACGGTATTGACGGCGCTGGCGATCGTCGCGGCCTATTTCCTGCGCCGCAAGCCGGCACAACTCGGCGAGACGGCCGGCGCGAAGGCGCGCTGACCGCTGCTCCGGGCGAGCGGCGCGCCGGTCGGCCGCCGCTCGGTTGCTCGACGCCTCAGTTGTTCAATCTCTCGGCCGCTCAGCCGAACGGCCGCACGCCGATCAGCCAGCCGTGCAGGAACCGCGCGAAGACCGCCCACACGACGAGCCCGGCCACGATCGCCACGACGTCGCCCGACAGCCTGCCCGCCGGATAGCGCACGCCATCGCGGCGATCCCGCGCGCGCCACACGACGAAATCGACCAGCGCCCATACGAAGAACGCGCCGAACAGCACGACTGCGTGCAACGTGCCGTTCGCGAGCAGGTGCGCGATGGCCCACACCGCCACGCCGGCCACCATCGGATGGCCGACCAGCGTCTTGATGCGGTTGCCGGGCACGTAGGAGGCGGCGATCAGCACAAACGCGATCGCGGTCAGCATGCCGGTGAGGTGGCGCACGCCGACGGGCGACACCCACAGCAGCGTCGCGCCCTGGCGCGCGATGCCGTACCCCCAGATGATCAGCACGAAGCCGATGATCGACGCGATCGCATAGGGGCCCTTCCAGCGCTTCTCGCCGATCCGCTCGATCGTCGCTGACCGCCAGCCGTCCGCGACGATCCGGATCGAGTGCACACCGAGGAAGATCGCTAAACCGAGAATCAGGACGAGCATCGGCTGTCTCCGTCTGGAATGATGAGTGGGGGGAAGCGTCCCGCGCGGCGTACGATGCGCCGTTCGCGGAGCCGGTGGCGAGGCCGGCGAGGGTCGCGCCAGGCACGGGTGCAACCCGCGCCGATCATAAACGCCGAGGCCGCCGTTGTGAAGCATGGGGGATGTGCGGCGCGGCACGCGCTTGACGCTTTCGTGACTGTGTCCCTCCCCGGCTGCCCTTGTGCCAGCCGGCGCATGTCGCGTGAATCGTCGGGCGACGGCCGGGGCGACAAAAAAGAAAATTCGCGCGGCTTTCGCTTCGCGCGGCCGGCACTATGTTTGCTTGCGCTTCGCCGGGGATTTCGCTGCCGGTGTCGACGTCGGCTTGATCGTTCGCTTCGATGCCGACTTGGCTTCCTGTGCAGAAGCAGGCTTCGGCGACGCTTTCGATGCCGGTTTGGCGATTCGCTTCGACGCGGGCTTCGCTTCTTGAACCGGCGCAGCTTTCGCCACCGCCCTGGCCTTGCGCTTCGGCGGCCCCGCCAGCAGCGCCGCGCGATACGCGCTGCGACACCAGTCGAACAGCGCGCCGGCATCCTCGAGCACGTCGGCCGGCGTTTCGTAATAGCCGTCGAGCGAAACCGTGCGCGTGGGCCGCTCGTACGAGAACGGCCCCATCCCCGCCGCGACGAACGCCGGACGGTTCACGTCATCCACACGCAGGAACAGCGACCCGCGCGACATGAAGCCGAACATCACGCCGTCGAGCCGCAGCGCCGCACCGCTGAAGAAGCGCGCGACCGTGACGTTGCCGAGCGGCGCGAGTTGATACGCGATCTCCTCGCCGTGCGCCTGTTCCGATTGCCAGCTCATGCGGATGCCCTGCAGCGCTGCGTCCACGCGTCGAGCTCGGCTTCGTCGAAGCCGATCGCCGCCGCGCTCTCGCGAATCTGCCGCCACGTCGCGCGATCGACCGGGATGCCGCCGGCACCGCGCGCCGCGCGGCTCGCTTCCTCCGGCTCGCCCGGCACCTGCACCGGCGCATCGCCCGCCTGCGGCGACGCCTTCGCCCATGCGACGAACGCATCGGCTTCGCGCTGCGCGTCGGCCGCATCGAACGCGTTCGGGTCGATCAGCACCGACAGCATCCCGTTGACGATCGCGCTCGTCTTCTGCAGCGTGTCACCGTAGGTCGTATGCCCGCCGACGAGCGCGCCGCCGAAAATCTCGCACATCGCCGCCAGCGCGTACCCCTTGTGCAGCCCGAACGGCAGCAGCGCACCGAACGGCTGTTCATGCATCACGGCCGGATCGTCGGTCGGCTGGCCGCGAGAATCGATCAGCGACCCGGCCGGCACGCGCTTGCCCTGGTTGTACGCGACGCGCGTCTTGCCGTACGCGATCGCGCTCGTCGCGAAATCGAGCAGCAGCGGCGGCTGGCCCGCACGCGGATACGCGGCGCAGAACGGGTTCGTGCCGAAGCGCGGATCGGTGCCGTGCAGCGGCGCGACCAGCAGGTCGCCCGGCACGTTGACGAAATGGAACGACACGAGCCCCGAACGCGCGCACTGCTCGGCCCAATGCCCGATGCGGCCGAGATGATGCACGTCGCGCAGCCCGATCGCGCAGATGCCCATGCGTCGCGCACGGTCGATCCCTTCGACCATCGCCTCGAACGCGATCACCTGGCCGAAGCCGCGCCCACCGTCGATCGTCAGCACCGCGCCGCCGTCGCGCGCGATCGACGCGTGCCCGTTCAGCTGCAACTGCCCTTCCCGCCACGACGCGACGTAGTTCGGGATCATCCCGATCCCGTGCGAATCGTGGCCCGCGAGATTCGCGCCGACCAGGTGATCGGCGACGAGCCTTGCCTCGCGCTCGCTGCTGCCGGCCCGCTCCCAGAGTGCCGCGACGAATGCATGCAGCGGTTCGGCGCGCATGCGCAGCGGTTCGGTATCGGGCGTCGGCAGTGCGGTCATCGGCAAGGTTCCGTGAAGTTGGGTCGGACAGTGGTCACTGCTGAGCGCGAAGCAATCAGCGCGCGGTCGCGATCACGTCCGCGACCGCCGCCGTCAGCTTCTTCGCGTACGGCACGTGCAGGAATTCGTTCGGGCCGTGCGCGTTCGACTTCGGCCCGAGCACGCCGCATACCATGAACTGCGCGGACGGGAACCCTTCCTGCAGCACGTTCATCAGCGGGATCGTGCCGCCGAGCCCCATGTACGCGCAATCGGCGCCGAAGTGGCGGCGCGACGCGGCATCGAGCGACGACGCGAGCCACGGTGCGAGATCCGGCGCGCTCCAGCCCGTCGCGGCACCCGCGTCCGGCTTGAACGTGACCTTCGCGTTGTACGGCGGATCGAGTTCGAGCAGTTCCTTCAGCTGCTGCACGGCCTGCGCGGCGTCGACGAGCGGGGGCAGGCGCAGCGACAGCTTGAACGCGGTGCGCGGACGCAGCACGTTGCCCGCATCGGCGAGCGCCGGCAGGCCGGCCGCGCCGGTGACCGACAGCGACGGACGCCACGTCGAATTCAGCAGCGCCTCGCGCGGATCGGTCGTGGTCGGCAGCACCGGCTTGCCGTCCGCGCCGCAGGCCCACGGCAGCCCCTTCCATACGGCGTCGCCGAGGATCGATGCGGCCGCTTCGGCCTCGCGCACGCGGCTATCGGGAATCTCGCAATGGAACACGCCCGGCAGCAGGTTGCCGTTCTTCGCGTCCTCGAGGCGTTCGAACAGCTGGCGCATCACGCGGAAGCTCGACGGCGCGATGCCGCCGAACACGCCCGAGTGCACGCCTTCCTCGAGCACCTCGACCTGCAGGTCGCCGGACACGAGCCCGCGCAGCGACGTGGTGAGCCACATCTGGTCGTAGTTGCCGGCGCCCGAATCGAGGCACACGACGAGCGACACCTGGCCGAGCCGGTCGCGCAGCGCATCGACGTACGGCAGCAGGTCGTAGCTGCCCGATTCCTCGCAGGTCTCGATCAGGCCGACGCAGCGCGGCCGCTCGATGCCCTGCTCGTCGAGCGCGCCGAGCGCCGCGAGGCTCGCGTAGATCGCATAGCCGTCGTCCGCGCCGCCGCGGCCGTACAGCTTGCCGTTCTCGTACTTCGGCGTCCACGGGCCGAGGTCCGCGCGCCAGCCGTCGAATTCGGGCTGCTTGTCGAGGTGGCCGTACAGCAGGATCGTGTCGGTGCTGCCCGAGCGCGTGGCGGGCGATTCGAAGAAGATCACCGGCGTGCGGCCGGGCAGGCGCACGATCTCGAGCTTCAGGCCCTTCACGGGCTGGCGCTCGGCCCACTGCGCGGCATCGGTGACGACGCGCTCGAGATAGCCGCGTTTCGCCCAGTCGGGGTCGAATGCGGGGCTCTTCGCGGGGATCGCGATGTAGTCAGTCAGGGCGTGGAGGATTTCATCGTTCCACTTGCGCTCGATGAAGGTAACGAGCTTGTCATGGTCGGGGACGGGGGTAGTGTCGACGGAGGTCATGGTGGGGGTGCCTGGATCGGGCTGACGAAAACCCAGATGATACGCCGATGCTCCCGCGCCGGTGCCCCCTTCCCGGTCGCTCAGACCGCCTGCGGAAACGCGTCGCGCAGCCCCGCCGCACACGCCAGCGCGTCGCGCCACAGGCGTTGCGTCAGTTCGCCCGCATCCGCCTCACGCGCAAGCGCCGCGGCCTCGCCCGACCACAGCAGCGAGAAGTCGTCGCGGCCCTGCCGCTCGAACGCGCCGCGCAGCGGATCAACCGCGGCCGTCGCGAGCGGAAACGCCGGCGCGAGCGTGCTCATCGGCCCCTGCTCGCGCATGAAGCGCGTCAGCAGCCCGCGCGCGGGGCGGCCCGTGTACAGGTTGGTCATGCGCGTGCCGTCGTCGCGCGCGGCGCGCACCGCCGCGCGATGCTGCGCCGAGCGGCCGGCTTGCGGCGTCAGCAGGTAGCCCGTGCCGATCTGCACCGCGCGTGCACCGAGCGCGAACGCCGCCGCGATGCCGCGCCCGTCGGCGATCGCGCCGGCCGCGATCACCGGCACGCGCACCGCGTCGACGATCTGCGGCAGCAATGCGAACAGGCCCGGTTGCGCGTGGATGTCGTCGGTCAGGAACATCCCGCGATGGCCGCCCGCCTCCGCGCCCTGCGCGACGATCGCGTCGACGCCGCGCGCATCGAGCCAGCGCGCTTCCTCGACGGTCGTCGCGGACGACAGCACCCACGCACCCGTGCGCCGCACGCGCTCGAGCAGCGCATCATCCGGCAACCCGAAATGGAAGCTGACGACGGCCGGGCGCAGCTCCTCGACGACCGCGCACATCGCATCGTCGAACGGCGCGCGGCCGGGGCCGCCCTTCACGTCGGCCGGATCGAGACCGGCTTCCGCGTAATAACCGGCGAGCGCCGCACGCCAGCGTGCCTCGACCTCGGCGTCGGGCGCCGGCGGCGTGTGGCAGAAGAAGTTCACGTTGAACGGCGCGGGCGTGCGCGCCCGGATCGCCGCGATCTCGTCGCGCAGTTGCTGCGGGCCGAGCGCCGCGCACGCGAGCGAGCCGAGCCCGCCGGCTTCGCACACCGCGATCGCGAGCGGGCTCAGCGAACCGACCATCGGCGCCTGGATCAACGGCAAACGGGAAGGCAGCGTCGTCATCGGAATCGTCCTCGGGGAAGAAGCGGTGGTCGCGCGCGCCGGCGGCGCGCGTTTGATGCGCCCGATATTAACCGACAAACCCGAACCCCGATTGGTGCGCCATTTACGTCACGAATTGATTTAACCGAATCGGGAAAAATGATTATTTACGGCAGATTCAGCTGCGCGATCCCACCATCCATGGCCGAGACCAATGAAAAACGCCCACATCCTTACTGCACGGCTCACCCACACCCAAACTCAAACGTCGATTCACGGGTTTCAATGACATTCATCAATATTCAAGTTATTAAATACCGGCGTTTACCCTTATTAAAAACCACCAAGGCGATAACATGAAAACGTTAAATAAAACGACGATTCATGCCGGAATCGTCAACCGGCGCCACGCCGCGCCACTTCAACCGCAACACGTCTCGTCAAGGAGCGTCGCATGTCCGATGCCAGCTCGTCCTCCTCCCGCGCCGCCGCCCCGTCGGCCGCGGCTTCCGCGCCGAAAATCGGCGTCATTCCCGCCACGCTGATGGTCGCGGGCAACATGATGGGCTCCGGCGTCTTCATGCTGCCCGCGAACCTCGCCGCCACCGGCGGCATCGCGATCTTCGGCTGGCTGATCACCGTCGTCGGCGCCGTGTCGCTCGCGCTCGTGTTCGCGAAGCTCGCGGCGATCGACCCGGCCGCCGGCGGCCCGTATGCGTATGCGCGCAAGTCGTTCGGCCCGTACATGGGCTACCAGACCAACCTGATCTACTGGCTCGCGAACGTGCTCGGCAACGTCGGCCTCGCGGTCGCCGGCCTCGGCTACCTCACGCATTTCTTCCCGGTCCTGAAGGATCCGCTCGTGTTCGCGCTCGCGCAGATCTTCGTGATCTGGCTGTTCACGTACGCGAACATCCTCGGGCCGAACGTCGTCGGCCGCGTGCAGTCGGTCACGACGATCTTCGCGCTCGTGCCGATCCTCGGGATGGCCGTGTTCGGCTGGTTCTGGTTCAGCAAGGACGTGTACTTCGCCGGCTGGAACGTGTCGGGCACCAACAGCTTCAGCGCGATCGGCGCGACGCTGAACTTCACGCTGTGGGCGTTCATCGGCGTCGAGAGTGCGTCGGTATCGGCCGGCGTCGTCGAGAACCCGTCGCGCAACGTGCCGATCGCAACCGTCGGCGGTGTCGTGCTCGCGGCCGTCTGCTACGTGCTCAGCTCGACCGTGATCATGGGGATGATCCCGAACAAGGCGCTGCTCGCCTCGAGCGCGCCGTTCGCGGATGCCGCGCGCCTCGCGCTCGGCGACACGGCCGCGAACGCGGTCGCGATCTGCGCGGCGCTCGGCTGCCTCGGCTCGCTCGCGGGGTGGACGCTGCTGGTCGGCCAGACCGCGAAGGCGGCCGCCGACGACGGGCTGTTCGCCGGCGTGTTCGCCCGCGTGAACTCGAAGAACGTGCCGTCCGCGGGCCTCGCGATCGTCGCGCTGATCATGTCGGTGCAGGTGCTCGCGACGATGTCGCCCAGCGCCAGCGAGCAGTTCGGCAAGATCGCGTCGATCGCCGTGATCATGACGCTCTTGCCGTACATCTACTCGTGCATCGCGATCAAGGTGCTCGGCTACGGCAAGATGCCGTCGCACCAGTTCACGTTCTACACGATCGTCGGCCTGATCGGCGCCGTCTACGCGCTGTGGGCAATGGTCGGCTCCGACGGCCAGCAAACGCGCTGGTCGCTGATCTTCGTCGTCGCGACGATCGTCTTCTACGAGCTGTCGATCAACCGCCAGCGCGAGATCGAGGAAACCCACATCCATCCGGGCGGCCGCTCGCCGCGCTGGGTGCGCTATCTCGCGCTCGGCGTGACCATCGCCGCGCTCGCCGCCACCTTCTGGATCTCCGTGGGCCGTCACCAGGCCGACACCCTTCACGCGCGCTCGCCGGCCGTTGCCGCGAGCGTCCAGGCAACCCAGCAAACGGGGGATTAAACAATGACTGCTTCCTTGACCCAACCGGCCTTCCGCCGCCTCGGCATGAAGGCGCTGCTCGTGCAGCACGACATCGATGAACGCACGGCCACCGGGCGCGCCGCGACGGCACTTGCCGAGGAACTGCGCTCGCGGCTCGTCGACGTCGTGATCGCGACGTCCGCCGACGATGCGTGCGCGGTGGTCGCCGCCGATCCGGCGATCCAGTGCCTGCTGCTCAACTGGGAACTCGGCAACGACGCCGACCATGCGCCCGCGCAGGCCGTGCTCGACGCGATGCGCGCACGCAACGCGACCGTGCCCGTGTTCCTGCTCGCGAGCCGCGCGAGCGCGTCCGCGATTCCGGTCGACGCGATGCGCAAGGCCGACGACTTCATCTGGATGCTGGAGGACACCACCGCGTTCATCGGCGGCCGCATCGTCGCCGCGATCGAGCGCTACCGCGAAACCGTGCTGCCGCCGATGTTCCGCGCGCTCGCGAAGTTTTCCCGCGTGTACGAATACTCGTGGCACACGCCGGGCCACACGGGCGGCACCGCGTTCCTGAAATCGCCGGTCGGCCGTGCATACTTCGAATTCTTCGGCGAATCGCTGTTCCGCTCCGACCTGTCGATCTCGGTCGGCGAACTCGGCTCGCTGCTCGATCACTCGGGCCCGATCGGCGAAAGCGAACGCTATGCGGCGCGCGTGTTCGGCGCGCATCGCACGTATCACGTGACGAACGGCTCGTCGATGTCGAACCGCGTGATCCTGATGGCGAGCGTCACGCGCAACCAGGTCGCGCTGTGCGACCGCAACTGCCACAAGTCGGCCGAGCACGCGATGACGATGTCGGGCGCGATTCCGACCTACCTGATTCCGTCGCGCAACCACTACGGGATCATCGGGCCGATCATGCCCGAGCGGCTGACGGCCGCCGCCGTGCGCCTCGCAATCGACGCGAACCCACTCGTGCGCGGCCGCGACGGCATCGACCCGACGCCCGTGCATGCGCTGATCACGAACTCGACGTACGACGGCCTCTGCTACAACGTCGCGCGCGTCGAGGCACTGCTCGGCCAGAGCGTCGATCGATTGCATTTCGACGAGGCATGGTACGGCTACGCGCGCTTCAACCCGATCTATCGCGACCGTCATGCGATGCACGGCGATCCGTCGCAACACGACGCGAGCAAGCCGACCGTGTTTGCGACGCAATCGACGCACAAGCTGCTCGCCGCGCTGTCGCAGGCATCGTTCATTCATGTTCGCGACGGCCGCAACCCGATCGAGCACGCCCGCTTCAACGAGGCGTACATGATGCATGCGTCGACGTCGCCGAACTACGCGATCATCGCGTCGAATGACGTGAGCGCCGCGATGATGGACGGCCCCGGCGGCGAGGCGCTGACCACCGACGCGATCCGCGAGGCCGTCGCGTTCCGCCAGATGCTGGCGCGCCTGCATACGGAATGCGCGGAGAACAACGACTGGTTCTTCAACGGCTGGCAGCCCGATAGCGTCGTCGATCGCAAGACGGGCCGGCGCGTGCGCTTCCACGAAGCGGACGAGACGCTGCTCGCCACCGATCCGTCGTGCTGGGTGCTGCATCCGGGCGACACGTGGCACGGCTTCGGCGAGATCGAGGACGACTACTGCATGCTCGATCCGATCAAGGTGTCGATCGTCACGCCGGGTGTCGCGGCGCACGGCGGGCTGATGCCGGTCGGCATTCCGGCGTCGGTCGTCACCGCGTATCTCGACCGGCACGGGATCGTCGTCGAGAAGACGACCGACTTCACGATCCTGTTCCTGTTCTCGCTCGGCGTGACGAAGGGCAAGTGGGGCACGCTCGTCAACACGCTGCTCGACTTCAAGCGCGACTACGATGCGAACGCGCCGCTCGAACAGGCGCTGCCCGAACTCGTCGCGCGTTATCCGGAACGCTACGGCAAGCTCGGCCTGCGCGACTTGTGCGACCTGATGTTCAGCGCAATGAGCGACCTGAAGACGACCGAGATGATGTCGCGCGGCTTCTCGACGCTGCCGAAGCCCGACTACAGCCCGGCCGAGGCGTTCGAGCATCTGGTGCACAACGACATCGAGATGCTGGAGCTCGCGGAGATGGAAGGCCGCACCGTCGCGACGGGCGTCGTGCCCTATCCGCCCGGCATTCCGCTGCTGATGCCCGGCGAGAACGCGGGGCCGGCCGACGGCCCGCTGCTCGGCTACCTGAAGGCGCTCGAGCAGTACGACCTGCGCTTCCCCGGCTTCACGCACGACACGCACGGTGTCGAGGTCGAGGATGGCGTGTATCGCATCGCGTGCATCAAGCAGAAGGCGCGCGATACCCGCACGCGCTGAGTACGCAACGCAACCCGACGCCGTGCCGCCGCCCGGCGGCGCGCGTCGCCACTTGCAGCCGGCGTCGGCCGCTCAGGCGGCCGGCCTCTCTCGGTGAGGCGCGATCTTGCGCCACTGCGGTGTCATCGGAAGAAAACGTCGACAGGAAACGGTACCGCGCTCAGGCGTCCCGTGCGCTTTCGCCGCGACTCATCCCGCGCCGGTACGCGGCCGGGCTCGTCGCCGCGACACGCCGGAAATGCCGGCGCAGCGATTCCTCGGAACCGAACCCCGCACGCGCCGCGACCTGCGCGAGCGACAGCGCCGGATGCGCTTCGAGCATGTCCTTCGCGACGTTCACGCGTTCGCGGATCAGCCACGCGAGCGGCGACATGCCCGTTGCATCCGCGAACTGACGCTGCAGCGTGCGCGTGCTCATCGCGGCCTGCGCGGCGAGCGACGCGAGCGTATGCGGCTCGGCCGCATGCGCGCGCATCCAGTCGATCAGCTTCGCGAGCCGGTCGGTGCCGCCCGGCGCGACCGGGCGCGGCACGAACTGCGCCTGCCCGCCGTCACGATGCGGCGGCAGCACGAGGCGCTGCGCGACCCGGTTCGCGATCGCGCCGCCATGATCGCGGCGCACGAGATGCAGCAGCATGTCGAGCCCCGCCGCCGATCCGGCCGAGGTGATCACCTGCCCTTCGTCGACGTACAGCGCATCGGGATTCACGCGCAGCGCCGGATAGCGTGCCTGCAGTTTCTCCGCATAACGCCAGTGGGTCGTCACCGTGAGGCCGTCGAGCACGCCGGCCGCGGCCAGCACGAACACGCCCGAACAGATCGAGCAGAGCCGCGCGCCGCGACGATGCGCGGCCCGCAGTTTCTTCAGCAGCGGCTCCGGCGGCAGTTCGTCCGGATCGCGCCAACCGGGAATCACGATGGTGTCGGCGCGATCGAGCGTCGCGAGCCGATAGGGCGCGGCGACCGTGATCCCGCCCGCCGCGCGCACGGGCCCCGGCTCGCTCGCGCAGACCGCGAAGCGATACCAGTCGACCCCGAGCTCGGGGCGTTCGAGGGCGAACAGTTCGACCACGCAGCCGAATTCGAACGTGCAGAGGCGATCGTAGGCGAGCGCGACGACGAGATGATTGTGCATGGCGCGATGTTACCGGAACTTGTCGATCGCGCCACTGCCGCGAAACGCGCCGAACCGCGATACTGCCCCTCATTCCACCGCGTTCCACGCAATCTTCAGGAGAACCTGCCATGTCCTACGTCACCGACGTGCCCGCCGCCGACAGCCCCGCCGCCCTTGCGCATTTCGAGGCATCGCTGCGCTTCGAGACCGATTGCTGGGACGTGCACGACGCGCTCGCATCGGGCGCGCCCGATTTCGTGCTGCTCGACGTGCGCGGCCCCGATCAGTTCGCCGCCGGCCACGTGCCCGGCGCGCGCAACCTGCCGCGCCGCAAGATCATCGAGAGCAAGCTCGCCGGCTATCCGGCCTGCACGCTGTTCGTCGTCTACTGCGCGGGCCCGCACTGCAACGGCGCCGCACGCGCGGCGATCCAGCTCGCGCGCCTCGGCCGGCCGGTCAAGCTGATGATCGGCGGCGTGACGGGCTGGCTCGACGAAGGTTTCGCGCTGAGCAACGAAGTGCAGCCGGCGGACGCCGAAGCCGGCTGATCGTCATTAAAATCGCAACAATCAATTGCTTGGCCACGGCCTGCACGCAAACGGAAAAAGCGCGATACTCGGTTCCATTGCAGTTCGGATGGAGCAGCAACATGCAGAACGCAGTCCTGATTCAAGTGGCCGGTTCGGTGGCCGCGATCGCGATCTATTTTCTGCCGGCGGTCATTGCCGACCGGCGTGGCCGGCACGACAAACTGACGGTCGCGATGTTCAACGCGCTGTTCGGGTGGACCGGCATCGGCTGGCTGATGACGCTGTACTGGGCCTGCCAGCCGAACCCGCGCACCGACGTCGCGCAGACGATCCTCGCGAAGCGCCGTGGCATCAGCATGCGAACCTTCTCGACCGGCCTCGTCGAACGCGTGCAGCGCCGCGTTGCCGCCCAGGAGCAATGGGCGGAGAAACAAGGTTGCCGCTAAGTCCCTTTTTCCCCTTCAGCGTACCGCGTCGAACTTCGGCATCCTGACGTTGGTCGACGCGCGGTAGTCCCACGCCAGCGCGCCGTGCGGCGGTACGCCGCCCGCACGCAGCCATGCCCCGAACGCGCCCGCCGTCACCGCCCGCGCGATCCGCTCGCCCGGGCAACCATGCGGCCCCGTGCCGAAACCGAAATTCGGCCCGGCCGCGCGGCCAGGGGTGAACCGTTGCGAATCGCGATGCACGGCCGGGTCGCGGTTCGCGGCGGCGAGCACGACGAGAATCGCGTCGCCCGCTTCGACGCTCACGCCTTCGATCGTCGTGCGCGATGCGACGAAGCGGCGCGTGTTCTGCACCGGTGAATCGAAGCGCCCGACTTCGGCAACGAATGCGTCGAGCGCGGCATCGTCCGGCGTGACGCGCGCGGCGCGCGCCCCCGCTTCCCCGTTCCACGCCACCAGCGTATTGCCGAGCCACGCGGCGGTCGCCTCGCAGGTCTGCGACAGCAGCCCGACGAGATTCGCGACCAGCGCGCCGCTCGCGTGCCAGCCCGACGCGCGGGCCGCCTGCTGCACGGCGGCAACGAGCGTGCCGTCGTGCGCCTGCGTCTGCGCGACGCGCGCCGTCATCCGGTCGAGCAGCGCTCGCGCAGCGTCGCTCGCGCGGGCCAGTGCCGCGGCATCCGACAATGGCGACAGCGCGGCGACGAAATCGACGACCTGCGCCGCGATACCGTCGAGCTGCGTCTCGTCGAAGCCGAGCAGATCGGCAACCGCGCAAACGGGCACCGTCATGCACCACGCGTTCAACGCGCCGGCATCGCCCGGCGCCGGCAAGCGCCGTGCGGCAATCCGCGCGGCACGGTCGCGCAGCGCCGCCGTGTCGATCGGCGCGAACGCGGTGCGCAGCGCCTGCTTCGGCACGTCGTGCCGCAACGCGCCGTCGTTCATGCGCACCAGCTCGCCGAACAGCGCGCCGGCCGTCGTGCCGCGCAATGCGGGCGGCACGGGGGCGTCCAGCGGGCGAACCCGGCAGGCCGGATGGCCGAGCACGGCCGTCACGGCGGCCGCGCGGCTCGCGACCCACAGGCCGAGCGTGGCGTCGAACGCGAGCGGCGGCCCGTCGACGAGCGCCGCATAATAGGGATAGGGATCGCGGTGCGTGACCGCTGCGATGGGATCGGTCGGGTTCATGCAGACAGTATCGGCGCAGTGCACGGCCGCATGTTTCGGGCTGACGTGAAATGTCGCGGCGCGGGTATCGGGCGTGGCGGCATCGCGACGACAGCGGATCGTCAGGCAGCCGACCGGTAGCGATGCGACTGCATCCGCATGCGAACGCGCCCTGCCGAAATCGCGCGCGGCTCGGCCACCACGGTGTCGTGAGGGAACATTTCCTGCCGGAATTCGCCGTTTTCGTCGAACCACTGGCAGATCAGCCAGTCGCCGTCGTCGAATACGACCGGCCCGGCATAGGTGACGGTCATGCGTGGCCCGCCCGTCTTCAGCGTCACGACATCGCCGACGCGAAACCTGACGCGTTGATTTTCTCGGTTCGTCATCGCTCTCTCAGCATTTATATATATCGATATTCCCGGCGGACCACCCACTGTCCTTTCGAACGTGCCGCAGATTATCAATCAAATAATCAGCCGGCAACTCCCGCGGTCAAAAACATACTGACCGAGGAAATGCAACAATGCGCGGCATCGACGCGCACGGCGATCGCCCGATCGGCCGGTCCGGCGCGGCTTATGCGCCGGCGCCAGCCGAACGGGCGGGAATGCGGAGAATAGACGATGTATTTTTCGTCGTCACCGATGTTTAATTCAGACGCGAAATCCGTTGATTATTGTCAATCGGCTTTCGACTGGAAACGATCCCACCATTTATCTGCGCTCATTCCCCGAACAAAACCGGCGAATTATCGGGTGACGCAAACCAGCGGTTGATATCGCGCCCGGGCACGGCAGCTTGCGTAAACGTAAACGTGCCGTCCTGCGCCATCTCCTTCGCCGCGCGCAGAAACGCGCCGAGCGCGGCCCGCGCCAGCGCGCCGCCGACGCTCACGCGCTTCACGCCGAGCGCCGCCAGCGCGTCGAGGCTCAGCAAGCCGCCCTGCAGCCCCATCACGACGTTCACGGGCGCGCCGACCGCCTGCGTCACCGCCGCGATGTCGTCCGCATCGGTGATGCCCGGCGCGTACAGCACGTCGGCGCCCGCATCGCGATAGGCGACGAGCCGCGCGATCGTGTCCGCGAGGTCGTGGCGGCCATGCAGGTAGTTTTCGCAGCGCGCCGTCAGCGTGAACGGAAACGGCAGCGCGCGTGCCGCGGCGACGGCCGCCGCGATACGCTCGATCGCCGCATCGCGGGCATAGATCGGCGCATCGGCGCGGCCCGTCGCGTCCTCGATCGAGCCGCCCACCGCGCCGGCCTCGGCCGCGAGCCGGATCGTTTCGGCCACCGTGTCGGGCGCGTCGCCGAAGCCGTTCTCCAGATCCGCGCTGACGGGCAAGCCGCCCGCGGCGACGATCTCGGCGATGTGATCGAGCATCGCGTCGCGGTCGATCGCGTTGTCGGGCTGCCCTTTCGAAAACGCGTAGCCGGCACTCGTGGTCGCGAGCGCCTCGAAGCCGGCCATCGCGAGCAGTCGCGCGGTGCCGGCGTCCCACGGGTTCGGGATGATGAAGGCGCCGGGGCGCGCATGCAGGGCGCGGAAGGCTTCGGCTTGGCGGGCTTGCAGGTCGGAACGGGTCATCGCGGACTCCGGAAGGAAGGTGACGACCGAGCTTACGCCGGTCGTGCACGCGACGTTTCAGCGTTCGCCGAAATGTCGTCGCGCGACCGGGAAAACCCGGCACGCCGACCGCACGCCCGCAGCCGGCCACGAGCGGGCCGGCGCCGCCGCCTGCCCGCCGCCGGCCCACGATTGTTCAGATCGATGCGGCCGGCCCGCCGTCGATGCCGAGCAACACGTCGGTGACGGCCTCGGAGAAGCGCATCGCGCGGCCGTCGATCAGCACGTCGTCCGGATTCGACGGATCCCGCGTGGCGTGCGGCACGCCGTGCGCGAGCAGCACCCGCGCGCATGCCTCCCAGTCGGCCGCGCCGACCTGCTCCGGTTCGTTGACCGATGCCCACGACAACGTGCCGAGCGCGTCGCTCCCGAACCCGTGCAGGTCGCGCCAGTTCGCGCCGTGCGCGAGCAGGAACGCCAGCAAGTCCGCGTCGCCGCGGAACACCGCGTGATTCAGCGCACTCGCGTCCCAGTCGCCGCCGCGCGCGGCGATCGGCCAGCCCAGTTCGACCATGACCTTCACCGCGTCGCCCGAACCCCATGCGGCGGCGTCCGGCAGCAACCGCAGCCGTTCAGCGGGCAGCGCGCCGGGCAGTTCGGGATGCCGCGCCTGGATGCGCCGCGCATCGTCGGCGTCGGCGCGCGCGCAGGCCGCCACGAACGCGTCCGCCGCGTCGAGCGCCTCCTCCGCGCCGGCCGCCCGCAACAAGGCCGCGACGTCGGACAGCCCGGTCTGCATCGCCAGCCGGTACGCACTGATGCCTGTCGGCGTTTGCGCGCGGGGATCGGCGCCGGCCGCCAGCAGCGCGGCGACGTGGCGCGCCGAGCAGCGCACGCCGATCGCTCGCAACAACGGTGCGCCCCAGGTTTGCGCGAGCCCCGCGCCGGGCGGCTCGTTCGGGTCGCCGCCATGCGCGAGCAGCAGTTCGAGCGCGTCGGCATCGCGCATGTCGAACGCGCGCCGCAACGCATTCGTCCCGCCCACCCGCGCGCCGTGTTCGAGCAGCACGCGCGTGCAGGCCGGATGCTCCACCGAGTGATACAGCGATTCGCCGTCGTTCGGGTCGGCGCCGGCTTCCAGCAGCATCGCGGTGAGAACCGGATCGCGATTGACGCCCGCCGCGCCGTACAGCGCCGACAGCGGCCCCGCTTCGTCGGGTTCGGCGAGCGACGCAGGCGGAAAGCGGTTGCCGATCCGCTGGTTCGGATCGGCGCCGGCATCGAGCAGAAGACGCGCGCAGGCGCGCAGCCTGGCGGCGAACTCGGGAAGCTGCCCGAGCCGCGAATGCGTGACGGCGACCAATGGCGGCAGCTTCAACGGGCCGCCGGCGCGCGCGATCCAGCCGGGATCGGCGCCCAGCGCCGCCTTCACGGCGTCGAGGTCGCCGGCCGCGCAGGCGATGGTCGGATCGTCCGCGACGAGCTCGGGATGGTCGAGCAACAATTGCGCGGCGACGCGCGGCCGGGGCGCGTCGACGCCACCGGTCACGTCGCCGCCGTACGCCAGGTCGAGCCAGCGCCGGACCAGCTGCGCGCGCTGTTGCCCCGCCAGCGCATGCGTTTCGACGAACGCGCCGAGATCGGCCCATGACGCAAAGCCGTACTCGCGCGCGATGCACGATTGCGCGTCATGCAGCCGAAGCCCGAGCGCGAGCGCTTCGTCGTGCGTGCGGTTCGCGGCGGCAGGGAGAAACCGGATAAATCGTGCGACGGCATCGGCGTCGCCTTGCCGGTACAGGCGCAACAACGCCTTGGCCTGCTTTTTCAGATGATCGGGATGGGCCTTGGGAGGCAGCTTTTTCATGCGAATCCTCGTGCAGTGAATGGCCGAAGGTCCGCAATACCGCCAGCACAAAGGACAGGGGGAAAGCTGAATTTGCTGCGACAGGTGGGTTCAACCCTTTCCGCGGACCCGGAAGCGACCTGCATCGCTGCCCGGTATCCTAGGCGACGGCCGGCGGCGACGTCAACCGCGCCGCGCCATGCGGCGGGCGACACTCAGCCCGCGAGCTGCTTCGTCAGGAAAATGCGCGCGTGTCCGACCGGATAATCCGGCAGCTCCCCGAAGCGGACATAGCCGCGTGTCTCGTAGAACGGCCGTGCCTGGAAGTCGAACGTGTCGAGCCACGCGCTGTGGCAGCCGCGCGCGACGGCTTCCGCCTCGGCCAGATCCATGATGCGCGTGCCCGCGCCCTGGCCGCGCGCGGCCTCGGGCACCACGAGCAGGTCGACATGCAGCCAGCCGTACGCCGTGCTGCCCCACAGGCCACCGACCACCGCGCCCTCGCCATCGGTCACGACCACGGCCAGCGGACGCGCGTCGATCGGGCCCGCCTGGCTTTCGTTGAACCGGATGAGCGGCGCGACGATCTGCTTGCGCACGTTCGCGTCGCCCGCGTCCGTCACCTCGTATGTGAACGTCATCGGTTGAATCCGCTTGAATCCTGAATGAGGAAGGAGCGACGCCGCACGCACCGCGTCAGACGACGTAAGCGCCCTTCGCGTGCAGTTCCGCTTCCGTGCGCTCGAGCGCCGCGATCGCATCGCTGCCTTCGAGCGCCAGCAACTGCGCGACCAGCGCTTCGGCCATCGCATGCGCGGCGACCAGCGACGGAAAGAACGACGGGCTGTCGTGCGTGAAGATCAGCTGCGCATCCGCGTGCAGTGCGATCGGCGACACCGCGCTGTCGGTGATCGCGACGATCCGGCTGCCCTGCGCCTTCGCGGCCTGCGCGACGCGCGTCGCTTCCTGCGAATACGGCGCGAAGCTGACGACGACGGTCACGCTCTGCTTCGCGATCGTGCGCAGCTCCATCTCGAGCGAACCGGCGACGCCATTGAGCAGCGACACGGTCGGACGGAACAGCCGGTAGCCGTACACGAAGCCGAACGCGACCGGATAACACGAGCGAAACCCCGCGACGTGCACGTGCGACGCCTTGCGGATCAGTTTCGCGGCATCGGCGAGCGCGTGCTCGTTCTGCGCAGCGGTGGCCGACAGGTTGTGTTGTTGCGCGGCGAGCAGGTCGTGCGCGAGCGACGCCTGCGCGTCGGGCCGCACGAGCGAGCGTGCCCGCTGCGTGAGCGGCTCGGGGCGCGTGCGCACGCGTGCCACGCACAGGTCGCGCAGCTCGTTCCAGCCGGGGAAACCGAATTGCTGCGCGAGCCGCACGAGCGAGGCGGGCTGCACCTGCGCGCGCTGGGCGACCTTGCGCATCGACGAGGTGGCGACTTCGTCGGGATGATCGAGCAGGAAGGCAGCGCCCGCCTGGAATTGCGGGCTCAGCTCGGAAAATTGCGCCCGGATCCGGGACGCGAGTTCGTCGAAATTGGCGGCCATCTTGGTGGGAACGGGAACCGGTCGTCCATGGTATCACCGGCCCCGCGCGCACCGGTCAGCGCAGCACTTCGACGTGATCGGCGTCGACCTTCACGCTGCCCGACCATTTGCGCTCGAATTCGCCGGTCACCTTCACTTCGTTCTTGTCGCTGACGGGCTGGCCGGCCGCCCACAGCTTGCGGTCGATCTCGACGCGGATCGTGCCGGTCGCATCGGCGAATTCGTAATCCTCGCCGCCGACATGCTTGACGATGCGGCCCTGCAGCTGCACGTGCTGGTCGTCCTTGCCGTTCGCGAGCAGCTCCTTCACGGTGGTCGTGGTCAGCGTGGACGGCCCCGTGTATTGCGCGTAGACGGCGGCGGGCAGCGTGGCGAGCGCAACCGTCAGGATTCTGGCCAGGTGTTTCATGATCGTGGTCCTCTTCTTCGATGTGACGCCGCGCCCCGTTGAACGCGACGGCGCCAGATTACGGACCGTAAGATTA
This sequence comes from Burkholderia sp. AU31652, assembly GCF_002223155.1. NCBI lineage: Bacteria > Pseudomonadati > Pseudomonadota > Betaproteobacteria > Burkholderiales > Burkholderiaceae > Burkholderia > Burkholderia sp. AU31652. The sequence goes on from NZ_NKFG01000005.1 coordinate 2,355,546, forward strand.
AGCAAACCTGAAGGTCGCCCGGAAGCGACGCGGTGCCGCATCGGACGCACGGGAGCGCCCGCCGCGCGCCGCCCGCATTTAAGCTGCGCCTAAGACACGGGCGCTTATCATGGGAACCCCGGGTGCCACGGCGCCCCGTTGAAGAGACACGAATTCATGCGCGTATTGCTCGTCGAGGACGATCCGCTGATCGGAAGCGGGCTCGAACAGGGCCTCAAACAGGAAGGCTTCGCGGTCGACTGGGTGAAAGACGGCGAAGCCGCGTCGCTCGCGCTGCGCGCGACCGGCTACGGCCTGCTGCTGCTCGATCTCGGGCTGCCGAACCGCGACGGCCTGTCGGTGCTCGCCGCGCTGCGCCGCCGCGACGAGACCCTCCCCGCGATCATCATTACCGCGCGCGACGGCGTGCCCGACCGCATCGCGGGCCTCGACAGCGGCGCGGACGACTATCTCGTCAAGCCGTTCGAGCTCGACGAACTGCTCGCCCGCATCCGCGCCGTGACCCGCCGCCATGCGGGCCGCGCGCAGACGACGCTCGTGATCGGCCCGCTGCGGCTCGACCCCGTCAAGCACCTCGTCTGGCTCAACGACGACGAAGTGCCGCTGTCGCCGAAGGAGTTCGTGCTGCTGCACGAGCTGATGCGCGACCCGGGCGCGGTGATCTCGCGCGAGCAGTTCGAGGAACGGCTGTACAGCTGGGGCGAGGAAATCGAGAGCAACGCCGTGCAGGTGCATATTCACAACCTGCGCAAGAAACTCGGCCACGACATGATCCGCACGGTGCGCGGCGTCGGCTACCGGATCGGTGACGGCGCATGACGCGCATCCAACGGGCGATCGCGCGCTGGCGCAACGCGTCGCTGCGGCGGCGCCTGCTGACGTGGCTGATGCCGGCCGCGTGCGTGATCGGCCTCGTCGCGAGTGCGGGCACCTACTGGGGCGCACTGCGCGAACTCGACGACCTGCTCGACGACCAGATGCGCAGCATGTCGAAGCAGATCGTCGTCGGCCCGAACGGCGAACTGTCGTTCAGCAACCATGCCAACGGCAAGCACGGCTTCGAAGCGAGCGATCCCGACGCCGTGCTGCTGCAGGTGTGGCGCAACGGCGCGCTCGTGTATTCGACCGACCGCGATTCGAAACTGCCGCCGCCCGAGCAGAAAGGCATCGCGAGCGTCGACGTCGATGGCCAGCCGTGGCGCACCTATGTGACCGAGCGCGGCGGCACGACGATCCGGCTCGCGCAGGCACGCCACGCGCGATGGGAAGCGATCGCGGGCATCGCCGTGCACCTGCTGTGGCCGGTGTTCTCGATGCTGCCGCTGCTCGCGATCGGCCTGTGGTTCGGCATCGGCGCGGGGCTGCGGCCGCTGCGCACGATTGCATCCGGCCTCAAACGAAGGAATGCGAACAATCTGGAACCGGTCGATGTGGGCGCGATGCCGAACGAAGTCCGCCCGCTCGCCGAAGCGATCAACGACCTGCTCGCGCGCCTCGACCGCTCGTTCACGCTGCAGCGCCACTTCATCGCCGATGCCGCACACGAGTTGCGCACGCCGATCATGGGGCTGTCGATCCAGTCGCAGCTGCTGCGGCGCGCGGCGACCGCCGAGGAACGCGAGCACATCCTCGCGCAGATCCAGGCGGGCACGACGCGCCTCGGCCACCTCGCCGAGCAGTTGCTGACGCTCGCGCGCCTCGAGCCCGACGCGCAGGCGGCCGCTTCCGCATCGGCGCCCGTCGATCTCGCCGCGCTGTGCCGGTCGGTGGTATCGGATCGCACGCGCGTCGCCGACGCGCACCGGATCGATCTCGGCGCGATCGTGTCGACGCCGGTGATGACGTCGGGCAATGCAGACACGTTGCGTGTGCTGCTGAACAACCTCGTCGACAACGCGATCCGCTATGCGGGCGCCGGTGCGCGCGTCGATGTGTCCGCGCGGATCGACGGCACGACGCCCGTGCTCGAAGTCGCCGACGACGGCCCCGGGATCCCGGAAGCCGAACGCAACGACGTGTGGGAGCGCTTCTATCGCGGTGAAGGCGCGCAGGCCGTCACGTCGTCGGGCAGCGGGCTCGGGCTGTCGATCGTCAAGCGGATCGCCGAACAGCATCGCGCGACGGTCGCGCTCGGCACCACGCACGGCGGACGCGGGCTGACCGTCACGGTGCGCTTTCCGCAGCCGACCTGACGCCGCGCGACGCACGGCTTTTCCACAGATTATGTTGGCAAGCTTGTGGACAACCTTCCATTAACGACACCAAGCCGTTGATCCGAAAGGGTTTGCCAGTCGTGCGCGGCAAATGCGCCACGCCGGGTCAGCTACGCACCCGCCTCAGTTGTCGTCGACGATTCGCTCGATCCGCAGGCCGGTCGAGGTTTCGAGGATGCTGGCGTGATGCTCGACACGGCAATACAGTCGCCCCTTCGGATAGTCGTCCGGCCTCGGGCGCGTGCGATCCTCGACATGAACGACGACGGTGCCTCCGCTCGGATTCGCACCGACTCGCTCGCCCATGTAATAGAGCTGGCCGTTCAACTGGTAATAGCCGTGCCCGAGATACCAGAACGAGTCCTTCTCCGTCGCGATCGGCTGGTTGCCGAGGTAGATCGCGTTGCCCTTTCTGACGATCGGATAGAACAGCAAGCCGATTTGCGGCTCGATGACGGTGTAGTGATTGGCACGGATGTCGTCGAGCACCTTGTCGCGAATTTGTTCGCTCAGGTAGGCGCGCTCGCCGAAATACTCGGTGTGACGATAGGCCGGCTGACAGGCATGCGCACTCGTGCCGCATACCGCCGCCATCAACGGCACGGCGATCGATTTCCAGATCATTCTCACTGATTTCTCTCCAGGTTCCTTATTGTTGGCCTGCGATCCGGCGCGGCAAATGTTACCGGTGCCGGATCGCATCGCCAGTTTATCTACCCGGCCTCGTTCCGTGACGTTTAATCGCAAAATTGACAACTAGTTGTCTAATACGTAAAGTAGTTGTCAATTCATCCTGCGTATCGAACATGACGAAATCCGCGAAGTTGACCACCGTCGCGCTGTCCGTATTCCGCTTGAACGGCCTGCTGATCGAATGGGGCAACACCTTTGCCGGGCCGCACGGCCTGACCAGTGCGCGCTGGCAGGTGCTGGGCGCCATCTCGCTGGCGCCGGAAGCCCCGAACATCCCGCAGATCGCCGACGCGATGGGCATCACGCGGCAGGCGGTGCTGAAGCAGATCAACGTGCTGACCGACGAAGGGCTGGTTGAGTCGCTACCCAATCCGGCACACAAGCGTTCCCCTTTGTACGCGCTGACGCCACGCGGCGAGGCGGCCTATCAGGCCGTGGTCGGGCAGTGGCAACAGCATGTCCGCGACATCGCCGGCGATTTCAGTTCGGCTGACCTGGATGCGGCGATCCGCGTGCTGTCGGCGATGTCCCGTGCACATGGCGCCGATGCATCGACGTGAACGTTCAATCACCCCGGTCACCCATAGGAGTTCCCATGCCTCATTTCAAACCGATGGATCCGGCCTTTCCGATCCAGCAACAGATCGCCATCGACGCGGAGCCGGTCGTCCTCGTCAACGTGTTCACGCTGGCCGCCGCCGACGAAGCGGACTTTCTCGCCGTGTGGAAGGACGACGCCGAATTCATGAAGCGGCAGCCGGGATTCATCTCGACCCAGTTGCATCGCGCGCTGGGCGACAGTCCGACTTACCTGAACTACGCGATCTGGGAATCGACCGCGGCGTTTCGCGCGGCGTTCACGCATCCGGCGTTCGTCGCCAAGCTGTCGGCCTATCCGTCGTCCGCCGTCGCGAGCCCGCACCTGTTCCAGAAAGTCGGTGTGGCCGGTATCTGCACCGCGTGAGTGCACACGGGAATCGGGGCAACGCGTGGCATTGGCGGGCGTGTCGCGCGTCGCTCGCGCACCCGGACTTCTCCACAGAAAATGTTGGCAAGCTTGTGGATATCCTGCGCACCGCAACGCTAAGCCCTTGATCCGACGGACTTTGGCACGCGTGATGCAGACGAGGCCCAGCTGATGGCCATCGCCTACACCGCTTCGCCGCACTTCGCATCACGACGCCACGACGACGCACGCCGCAGTCGGCGCACACGTGCCCGCCATGCGCGGCGCCACTTACCCACAGATTTTGTTGGCAAGCTTGTGGATATCCTGCGCAAGCCTGCGCTAACCCGTTGATCGCACGACGTTTCATGCACGGCGTCACGGTTGCGGCACCCTACGGCCCCGGCCTGCGCGCAAGCGCACGATCCCGCGCGACAGCAGCGCCTCACCGTCACCTTGACGCTCGCGCCCGCCACGCGTCAAGATCACGCGAGCCGCCGCGGCCGCGCATCATCGGCTACTCGCGACGGCTCAACGCGCCGGCCGTTCCGCCGGCGCCGCACCACGACACCTCACTCCGAGGAAGACCATGGAACACTTCACCGCGTGGCAGCTGGTCGTCTCACTCGTGCTGGTCGCCGTCGTCATCTATCCGTACGTCCGCATCGTTCGGCGCACCGGGCATTCGGGCTGGTGGATCCTGACGATGTTCGTCCCGGTCCTGAACTTCATCATGTTGTGGGTGTTCGCGTTCGCGCGCTGGCCCACCGTCGACGATCGGCAGCCCTGATCGTCGCCAGCGCGGCCGCCAGGCTTGTCCACAGATTTTGTTGGCAAGCATGTGGATAGCCTGCGCATACCGCGACCAAGCGCTTGATCCGAAAGACTTTGTCCGCGCCGCTTCAAATGCGGCACGCGGCCGGAAAAGTGCCGCTCGCACGCCCATTCGCCACGTGACCGGGCGCCTTCCGCGCGTGCGGACCGGCTTGTCCACAGATTGTGTTGGCAAGCGTGTGGATAGCCTGCGCATACCAAGGCCAAGCGCTTGATCCGAAAGACTTTGTCCGCGCCGCCTCAAATGCGGCACGGCGGCCCGCGCCACGCCGGATGCGGCCGCGCGCGGGGTTGTCCACACTTTTTGTTGGCAAGCATGTGGATATCCTGAGCATGCGTGACCTAAGTCGTTGATCGCACAACGTTTGATCACGCGGGTCACGGTTGCGGCACGGCATGCACGCGGATCGCGTCACGCACGGCGTGCCGCCCGCCTCAACCGAATGCCCGGACCACGATGCGTGCGACCGACGCGATCACGTCGTCCTTCGCGCGCGCATCGGCACGCGCCTGCGTGTAGTACACGGCCAGCGCGATCGGCGCACCCGACGGCGACCACACGACACCCGCGTCGTTGGTCGTCCCGTAGTCGCCGGTGCCCGTCTTGTCGCCGACCGTCCACCCGGCCGGCACACCCGCACGGATCCGCTTGTCGCCGACCTTGTTGCCGCGCATCCACGCGACGAGCTGCGCACGCTGCGCGGCCGGCAACGCCTCGCCGACCATCAGCACGCGCATGCTCGCGGCCATCGCGGCCGGCGTCGTCGTGTCGCGCAGGTCGCCCGGCAGCGCGGTATTCAGTTCGGTCTCCCATCGATCGAGCCGGAACGTGTCGTCGCCGATCGAGCGCGCATAGGCCGTCACCGCCGACGGGCCGCCGAGCAGCTTCATCAGCAGGTTCGCGGCCGAGTTGTCGCTGTACTGGATCGTAGCCTCGCACAGCGCGGCGACGGTCATGCCGTCGTCGACATGCTTGCCCGACACCGGCGAATAGTTGACGAGGTCGGCCTGGGTGTACGTCACGCGCTGTTGCAGCAACGCCGGTCGTTCGACGCTCTGCGCCAGCACCGCCGCGCTCAGCATCGCCTTGAACGTGCTGCAGAACGGGAAGCGCTCGTTCTGACGATGTTCCACGCGCCGGCCGGTCGCGATGTCGATCGCGCACACGCCAAGGCGGCCGCCGGCGCTGCGTTCGAGCTCGGCCAGCATCTGCCCGGCTGCAGCGGGCGTCACAGCCGCGGCTGCGGCAGTTGCATCGTCCGACGCCGCGGCCTGCCGCGACGCGCATGCGGCAACGGTCAACGCAAGCGGCGCCGTCGCAGCGGCCAGCAACAGGGTTCGACGTTTCGATGAGTAGGTCATGTCGGTTGTCTCGTGGTGGAATGTGAGCGAAAGGATGTTGAACGCGCCCGGCCGGCGAGACAGCACTATCGGGACTTTACGGTTGCCTGACAAGCAAAGATAATTGAGCGCTGACAAAAGAAATTCTTATGACCAAGCTCCGCCCTCATCTTCCGCTCAATGCGCTGCGCGCGTTCGAATCGTCGGCGCGCCACCTGAACTTCACGCGCGCCGGCCTCGAGCTGAGCGTGACCCAGGCCGCGGTCAGCCAGCAGGTGCGCTCGCTCGAGGAACGGCTCGGCTGCACGTTGTTCACGCGACTGCCGCGCGGCCTCGGGCTCACCGACGAGGGGCGCGCGCTGCTGCCGGTGCTCAGCGACGCGTTCAGCCGCATCGAGACCGTGCTCAAGCAGTTCGACGGCGGGCGCTTCCACGAGGTGCTGACGCTCGGCGTCGTCGGCACCTTTGCCCTAGGCTGGCTAATGCCGCGCTTGAAGCAGTTCGGCGATACGCATCCGTTCGTCGAGCTGCGGATGCGGACCAACAACAACGTCGTCGACCTGGCCGCCGAGGGCCTCGACTTCGCGATCCGCTTCGGGGAAGGCAACTGGCCGGCCACGCGCAACGAGCGTCTGCTCGACGCGCCGCTCACCGCGCTGTGCGCGCCGGACATCGCGCGGCGCCTCGCGCAACCGGCCGATCTCGCGAACGAAACGCTGCTGCGCTCGTACCGCACCGACGAATGGCATGGCTGGTTCGACGCCGCGCAGCTCGCGCCGTGGGCGGTCAACGGGCCCGTGTTCGATTCGTCGCGGCTGATGGTCGAGGCCGCGATGCAGGGCGCGGGCGTCGCGCTCGCGCCGGCGTGCATGTTCGCGCGCGAACTGCAGCTCGGCCTGCTCGTGCGGCCGCTCGACATCGACGTGCGCGCCGGCGGCTACTGGCTCACTTCGCTGAAGTCGAAACCGCTCACGCCGGCGATGACGCTCTTTCGCGACTGGATCGTGGCCGAGGCGGCCGCGACGGCGCAGGCCGAATGACACGGCCCGGCTTGTCCACAGAAAGTGTTGGCAAGGATGTGGATATCCTGGGTACCCGGGGCCTAAGCCCTTGATCGCGCACGAATTAGCGTTCCGACGCAGACATCGGGCAGCCTCTGTTCACGGGCGTCGCGAGCCGGCCCCCGACGGCCCGATCCTCAACTGTCGCGACGCAATCGATTGCGAGTTGTCCACAGAATATGTTGGCAAGCCTGTGGATATCCTTCCCATGCGGCGCGTAACATCCTGATACAAAAGGGGATTCAATCCACGGACCTTGCGAGGTCAACCCTGTGGCAGCGCCGTCGCTTTCGCACGGCCCGCGCCGCACCCGGCTCGGGGCCGGACGGTTCTCCACAGATTGTGTTGGCAAGCTTGTGGATATCCTGCGTACCGGCCACCTAACTCCTTGAGCGCACGGCGTTTTGTGCTTCATCTACAGAATCGGGCAGCCCCGGCGCAGCCCGTGCGGCAGGCGCCGGGGCCGGGGCCATCCGGGCATCAATGCCGGTCGAGCCCGCCGCGCAATTCGCTCGCCTTGTCGCGCAGCGCCTCGTAACCCGAGCGCGCATGCTCGGGCAGGTCGGGATCGCCGATCAGCGCACCGAGCGTTTCGATCAGGCTGAACAGGATGCCCTTCGCCGCGCCGACCGCGATGCTCTGCGATTCGATCGACTTGTGCAGGTGGTCGACCGCCGCTTCCAGATTCTCGAGCTTGTGCTCGCTGTCGTCGGGCCGGTTGTCGGTCGTCATCGTCTACCTCCGCCATCGTTCAAGGGTCATGTCACGATTCTATGCCGCTGCACGCGAACGTGGCGCGACATCGCGCAACGTTCGCGCCGCGCCGCGCTACAGCACCGCGATCACCTTCACGCGGCCCGGCTGCTCCGCCGCCGCGACGACCTGGCCGTCGACGCGGCGGAACGTGAGCGACACGGTTTCGTCACCGACGCGCAACGCGTCGATCCGCAGCCAGTCGACGCCTTCCGGCAGCGTCGGGCGCTCGACGCGCACCTCGTGGCGCGATGCGTCGATGCTCACGCCGAGGCAGGCCTGCAGCATCATGAACGGCGCACCGGCCGCCCACGCCTGCGGCAGGCAGGCCACCGGATACGCGGTCGGCGGTTCGCCGCGCCGGCGCGGGAACCCGCAGAACAGTTCGGGCAGGCGCATCTCGAAGCTCACCGCCGCCTCGAACAGCGCGCGCAGCAGGTTCACCGCGGCGGTCTTGTCGCCGTAGCGCGCCAGCCCGCGCGCGATCAGCGCATTGTCGTGCGGCCACACCGAGCCGTTGTGATACGCCATCGGGTTGAAGCGCGGCTGGCCGGCCGCGAGCGTGCGGATGCCCCACCCCGTCTGGAATAGCGCCGAGCCGAGCACGCCGGCGACCGCCGCGCCGCGCTCGGCGTCGGGCAGACCGAATGCGAGCAGGTGGCCCGCGTTCGACGCGAACACGCGGCACAGGTCGCCATGACCATCGAGCGCGATGCCGTAGAAATTGCCTTCCGGCATCCAGAACAGCGCGTCGACCTGCTCGCGCAGCGTCTTCGCGCGCAACGCATAGCGGGTGGCATCGGCCGCGTGGCCGCGCCGGTGCGAGCACATCGACATCGCATCGAGCGCCGCGCACGCATACGCCTGCACCTCGACGAGCGCGATCGGGCCGTCCGGGAAGCGGCCGTCCGCGTGGAACACCGAATCGTGGCTGTCCTTCCAGCCCTGATTCGCGAGGCCGCGCTCCGACGTGCGCTGGTAATCGAGCAGTCCGTAAGGATTGCGGTCGCACTTGTCGATCACCCACTGCGCCGCACGCTCGAGCGCGGGCCACAGCTCGTCGATCAGCGCATCGTCGCCGGTGCGTTCGACGTATGCGCCCGCGAGCACGATGAACAGCGGCGTCGTATCGACCCCACCGTAGTACAGCGCGAACGGCACCTCGCCGGTCGCGGCCATCTCGCTGCGGCGGAACTCGTGCATGATCTTGCCGGGCTCCGCGTCGCGGAATGCGGACGTCTCGCGCGCCTGGTGCTCGGCCAGAAAGCGCAGCACGCCGCGCGCGAGCGACGGCTGCAGCCACAACATCTGCAGCGACGTGATCACCGCGTCGCGGCCGAACGGCGTCGAGAACCACGGAATGCCCGCATACGGGTACGGCCCCGTGTCGAGCTGCGTCGTGAGCAGCCCGAGATCCGCGAGCGAGCGGTCGAGCCACGCGTCGAACAGCGGATTGCCGGTGTTCACGCGCGCCATCGATTCGCGCCGCGCGCGCATCTCGCGGTGCACGCCGACGAGCGCGGTGCGCAGCGCGACGCGGCCGCATCCCGGCCCTTCCGCATGCGCGGGGCCGAGCGTCGCGTCGACGGTCAGGTAGATCGACACGCAGGCCTGCGCGGCGATCGTCAGCGTGTAGTCGGCACGATCGACCGACAGCGCATCGGGCGCCGGCGAGAAATGCACGGTCACGTTGCGCTCGACGCTGTCGAGGCCGTCATAGCGCAGCCGCACCGCGCCCGCGTCCACACGCGGCGCCGCCACGGTGCCGCGCTTCGGGCGCTGTGTGCCGCGCACCTCGAACATGTCCTTGAAATCGGCCGCGAACGACAGCGACAGCGGCACCTCGGCTTCGCTCGCGCCGTAGTTCGTCAGCGTCAGCGCTTCGTAAAGCACGTCGCCCGCGAGCACGCGCATCCGCTCGATGTGGATCACGCCTTCGGGCGTTTCGTGGCCGCCGAGCGGCGGCAGCGGACGGTTCGTCAGGTGTGCGGTGAACGATGCGTTGTCGGCGCTGGTCGCGCCCGACAGCAGCGACGGCGCGCGACCGCCGAAGGTCAGGCGCCACGTCGACAGCACGCGCATGTCGTCAACGAACAGGCCGTCGTCGTGACCGCCGATGTCGCCGAGCGCGTCGCTGACCACGAACGCGTCGCCGGATTTCAGCACGTACTGGTTGTTGCGCGCCAGTGCCTGCGGATCGGCTTCAGGCGCGATGAAGGCGGGGCCCGTCGGTGCGATCGGGGCAACAGGCGCGACTTGCGGCGCCTGGGTCGTCGTGGCTTCAGCGTGATTCGGCATCGATGCTCCTGTGTCGGGTCGCAACGCGCGGCGCGTCGCGTGTTTCGCACAGGATAGGACAGAACCGGGAACGTGCGCAGCGAGGAAAAAGCCGCGACACCGTGCGACGTTGCCGTCGCCGCATGGCGTCGCGTTCAGGCACATCAGTAACCGCTCAGAACTTCCACAGGATGTTGCCGAGTATCGCGTTGTCGCGCACGCCGCTGCCGTACTGGCCGCTGTACGTGAGGCCGAGCGTCAGGCGCTTCGTGATGTTCGCGTCGATGCCGGCCTCGAGCACGGCGCTGTCGCGAGCAATCGGCACGCCCGATACCTGGAACGACGTGCCGCCGTTCGCGAACGTGAACGCCGATGACGGCGTCACGTTGCCGAACGCATGCCGCCAGCCGACCGTCCCGCGTGCGGTGAACGTGCCGCTCGCGATCGAGCCGAGCTGCGACGCCGCGCGCACGCCGAGGGTCGAGAAGCCGACGTGCGTCGTCTCGCCGCCGGCGCGCAGCGCGGCCGCGCCACCGGTTTCCGTATAGCCGTCGGTGTGCAGGTTCACATACGCGAGGCCCGCGAACGGTTCGATCGCCACGGGCCCGACCGGCAGCGCGTAGCCGACTTCGCCGAACACCTGCGCCGAATTCGCGTCGTAGCCGGCCGAATCGTGATCGGAGAAGCCCGCGAAGCCCGGCGAACGGTCGCTGTTGATCCGGTACCACGTGTACGACGCGCCGCCGCGCACGCCGAGCGCGCCGTACTGCGCGCCGCCGTACAGCGACAGGTAGTAGCTGTTCACCGACGCCGACGAACTCTGGTCGTTGTCGAGCGAGCTGTGCGTGACACCCGCGGCCAGGCCCGCCCGCCACTTGTCGTTGAGCGCCATGTCGGCACCGGCGATGAAGCCCGTCATGCTGCGGTTGACCGTCGACGCGTTGCCGTCGCCGGTGAGCCGGCTGCGGCCGCCGAACGCCTGCCCCCAGACGACCGGCTGGTAAGGCGTGCCGCCGTAGCAGCCGTCGCGCGAGCCGATCCGGCGTTCCGGCGGCAGCGTCGGGTCGACCGCGCCGGCCGTGTTGTCGCCGCACAAGGCCGCGCCCCCCGACGACAGCGCCGCGAGCGGGCCCGATCCCGGCGCGAGGCCCTGGCGGACACGATCGGTCACCGCGTCGCGCACATAGCGGCTGTCGAGCAGCAGCATGCTCTTCAGGCTCGCCTGCAGTTCACCGTCGAGCAGCCCGTAGGCGCGGCGTGCGGTCGTCGCATCGGTCGTCACCACGGCGTCGTACAGCGGGTTGCCGGCGCCGAGCCCGCCGAGCGCGCCCGCGACCGAGCGCTGGTTCGGCGTCGTCGCGACATCGGGAAACGCGGTACCGTTCGAGACCAGCCGCAGGTACACGTGATCCGGATCGTAGCTGAGCGTCGGCGCGAGGAACGCGTAGTTCGCATTCACCTGGCTGAACGTGCCCTGCACGCCCGACCCTGCGGAAAGGATCGTATAGGTCGTGCTCGGCTGGTAGCCGCTCTGGTTCGCCAGCACCTGCACGGTGCCGCCGTTCAGCGTCGCCGTGCCGCTTGCCGCGAGACTGCCGCTTTGCTGCGGCGAGGCCGCGACCTGGAACGTCGAGCCCGGCTGGAACGTGACGTTGCCGCCCACGTTCAGCGCCGCGCCCGGCTGCGACGCGGCCGCCGTCGCGCCGCCCTGCACCACGAGGCCGCCGATCGTGCCGGTGCCCGTGACCGTCGCACCGTTCTGCACGGTCACGGTCGACTGTCCGAGCGAACCGTTCACGGCGAGCGTGCCCGCGCTGACCGTGGTCGGGCCGCTCAGCGTGCTGGCGCCCGTCAGCGTCAGTTGCCCGCTGCCGGCCTGCGTGAGCGAACCCGCACCGGACAGCACGCTTGCGATCGTCACGTTGCCGGATTGATTGACGATCAGCGCGCCGTTGTCGACGACATTGCCGGCGATGCTGCCCGACGTGCCGCCGTTGCCGAGTTGCAGCGCGCCGCCGGCCGTGATGGTGGTGCCCCCCGTGTACGTGTTCGCGCCCGTCAGCGTCTGGATGCCGGTGCCGGCGATCGTCACGCCGCCCGTGCCGCCGATCGTCCCGCCGAACGTGCCGTTGCCGCTGCCGTTCAACGTCAGCGCATTGGCGCCGAGATTGACGGTCGCGCCGGCCGCGCCGTTCAACGTACCGATCGTCTGCGCGCCTGTCGCGCCGCTCGCGTCGAACGTCGCCCCTGCGCCCGCGAGATTCACCGCGCCCGTCGACGCAAGGCTGCCGCCCGCGCCAAGTGCCAGCGTGCTGCCGCCGTTGATGGTCGTGCCGCCCGTGTAGGTGTTCGCGCCCGTCAGCGTCTGCGTGCCGGTACCCGCGAACGTCACGCCGCCCGCGCCGCCGATCGCACCGCCGAACGTGTTGTTGCCGCTGCCGTTCAGCGTCAGCGCATTCGTGCCGAGGGTCACGTTCGTGCCGGCGCCGCCGTTCAGCGCACCGATCGTCTGTGCCCCCGTCGCGCCGCTCACGTTGAACGTCGCCCCCGTGCCGGCCAGATTCACCGTGCTGCCCGACGCGAGGCTGCCGCCCGCACCGAGCGCCAACGTGCTGCCGCCGTTGATGGTCGTGCCGCCCGTGTAGGTGTTCGCGCCCGTCAGCGTTTGCGTGCCGGCGCCCGCGAACGTCACGCTGCCGGTGCCGCCGATCGCGCCGCCAAACGTGTTGTTGCCGCTGCCGTTCAGCGTGAGCCCATTCGCGCCGAGGTTCACGTTCGTGCCGGTGCCGCCGGACAGCGTGCCGAGCGTCTGCGCGCCCGATGCGCCGCTCAGGTTGAGCGTTGCGCCCGTGCCGGCCAGATTCACTGCGCTACCCGACGCGAGGCTGCCGCCCGCGCCGAGCGCCAGCGTGCTTCCACCGTTGATCGTCGTGCCGCCCGTGTACGTGTTCGCCCCCGTCAGCGTCTGTGTGCCGGCGCCCGCGAACGTCACGCTGCCGGTGCCGCCGATCGCGCCGCCGAACGTCCCGCCGCTTCCGTTCAACGTCAGTGCGTTGCCGCCGAGGTTCACGTTCGTGCCGCCCGCGCCGTTCAACGCACCGAGTGTCTGCGCACCCGTCGCGCCGCTCACGTCGAACGTCGCCCCCGTGCCGGCCAGATTCACCGTGCTGCCCGACGCGAGGCTGCCGCCCGCACTCAATGCCAGCGTGCTGCCACCGTTGATCGTCGTACCGCCCGTGTAGGTATTCGCGCCCGTCAGCGTCTGCGTGCCGGCGCCCGCGAACGTCACGCTGCCGGTGCCGCCGATCGCGCCGCCGAACGTGTTGTTGCCGCTGCCGTTCAGCGTGAGTCCATTCGCGCCGAGGTTCACGTTCGTGCCTGCGCCGCCGGACAGCGTGCCGAGCGTCTGCGTGCCCGATGCGCCGCTCAGGTTGAGCGTTGCGCCCGTGCCGGCCAGGTTCACCGCGCTGCCCGACGCGAGACTGCCGCCCGCGCCGAGCGCCAGCGTGCTGCCGCCGTTGATGGTCGTGCCGCCCGTGTACGTGTTCGCCCCCGTCAGCGTCTGCGTACCGGTACCCGCGAACGTCACGCTGCCGGTGCCGCCGATCACGCCGCCGAACGTGCCGTTGGTGCTGCCGTTCAACGTCAGCGCATTGGCGCCCAGGTTCACGCTCGTGCCGCCGATGCCGCTCAGCGTGCCGAGTATCTGCGGGCCCGATGCGCCGCTCAGGTTGAACGTCGCGCCCGTGCCGGCCAGGTTCACCGTGCTACCCGTCGCGAGGCTGCCGCCCGCGCCCAACGCGAGCGTGCTGCCGGCATCGATCGTCGTGCCGCCCGTGTAGGTATTCGCACCCGTCAGCGTCTGCGTGCCGGTGCCCGCGAACGTCACCCCCCCGGTGCCGCCGATCGCACCACCGAACGTGCCGCTGGCAGTCCCGCTCAACGTCAACCCGTTCGCGCCCAGATCCACGTTCGTATTGGCCGCGCCATTCAACGCACCGATCGTCTGCGTGCCCGATGCGCCGCTCAGGTTGAACGTCGCGCCCGCGCCGGCGAGATTCACCGCGCCGCCCGACGTGAGGCTGCCGCCCGCACCCAGCGCCACCGTGCTGCCACCGTTGATCGTCGTACCGCCCGTGTAGGTATTCGCACCCGTCAGCGTCTGCGTGCCGGTACCCGCGAACGTCACGCTGCCGGTGCCACCGATCACGCCGCCGAACGTGCCGTTGGTGCTGCCGTTCAACGTCAGCGCATTCGCGCCCAGGTTCACGCTCGTGCCGTCGATACCGCTCAGCGTGCCGATCGCCTGCGGGCCTGATGCGCCGCTCAGGTTGAACGTCGCACCCGTGCCGGCGAGATTCACCGCACTGCCCGATGCGAGGCTGCCGCCCGCGCCCAACGCCAGTGTGCTGCCGCCGTTGATGGTCGTGCCGCCCGTATAGGTGTTCGCACCCGTCAGCGTCTGCGTGCCGGTGCCCGCGAACGTCACGCTGCCGGTGCCGCCGATCACGCCGCCGAACGTGCCGCTGGCGGTGCCGCTCAGCGTCAGCCCGTTCGCGCCCAGATCCACGTTCGTACTGGCCGCGCCATTCAACGCGCCGATCGTCTGCGGGCCCGATGCGCCGCTCAGGTTGAACGTCGCGCCCGCGCCGGCGAGATTCACTGCGCCGCCCGACGCGAGGCTGCCGCCCGCACCCAGCGCCAGCGTGCTGCCACCGTTGATCGTCGTGCCACCCGTGTACGTATTGGCGCCCGTCAGCGTCTGCGTGCCGGTACCCGCGAACGTCACGCTACCGGCGCCGCCGATCACGCCGCCGAACGTGCCATTGGTGCTGCCGTTCAACGTCAGCGCATTCGCACCGAGGTTCACGTTCGTGCCGGCCACCCCGGTCAGCGCGCCGATCGCCTGCGGGCCCGATGCGCCGCTCAGGTTGAACGTCGCGCCCGTGCCGGCGAGGTTCACCGTACCCGTCGACGCGAGACTGCCGCCCGCGCCGAGCGCCAGCGTGCTGCCGCCGTTGATCGTCGTGCCGCCCGTGTACGAGTTCGTGCCGGACAGCGTTTGCGTGCCCGTGCCGGCCACGGTCAGGCCGCCGGTGCCGCCGATCGTGCCGCCGAAATTGCCGCTGGCGGTGCCGCTCAGCGTCAGCCCGTTCGCGCCGAGGCTCACGGCCGAGCCGGCGACGCCGCTCAGCGCGCCGATCGTCTGTGCGCCCGTCGCGCCGCTCAGGTCGAGCGTCGCGCCCGCACCGGCCACGTTCACCGCACCCGTCGCCGCCAGGCTGCCGCCGGCACCGAGCGCCAGCGTGCCCGCGTTGATCGTCGTGCCGCCCGTGTAGTTGGCCGCGCTCGTCAGCGTCGTCGTCGCCGCGCCGTTCTTCACGAGGGCACCTGCGCCGGTGATGCCGCCGTTCAACGTGAGCGCGTTGCTGCCGCCGAGCGTCAGCGTCGCGCCGGTGCCGAGATTGACCGCGTTGTTGACCGACAGGCTCGCGCTCGTGTCGAGCGTCGCCGCGCCGCCGACGTTCAGCGCGCCGCCGCCGAGCGCCCCGTTGTTGCCGAGCACCAGGCCGCCGCTGTTCAGGTTCGTGCCGCCCGTATAGACGTTCGCGCCCGTCAGGGTCTGCGTGCCGGTACCGGCCAGCGTCAGGCTGCCGGTGCCGCCGATCACGCCGCTGAAGGTGCCGCTGGCGGTCCCGCCCAGCGTCAGCCCGTTGCCGCCCATGTTGACGGCCGTCCCCGCGACACCCGACAGCGCACCGATCGTCTGGGCGCTGGTCGCCGCGCCCAGGTCGAGCGCCGCGCCCGCGCCTGCCAGGTTCACCGCGCCCGTCGCCGCCAGGCTGCCGCCGGCGCCCACCGCCAGCGTGCCCGCGTTGATCGTCGTGCCGCCCGTGTAGGTGTTCGCACCCGTCAGCGTCGTGGTCGCCGGGCCGTTCTTCACGAGACCGCCCGCGCCGGAAATGCCGCCGCTCAACGCGAGCGCATTGCTGCCGCCCAGCGTCAGCGTCGAACCGTTGCCAAGACTGACCGCGTTGGCGACCGACACGTTCGTGTTCGTGTCGAGCGTCGCCGCGCCCGCGACGTTCACCGTGCCGGTACCGAGCGCGCTGTTGTTGCCGAGTACCACGCTGCTGCCGCCGCTCAGGTTCGTGCCGCCCGAGTAGGTGCTCGCGCCGTTCAGCGTCTGCGTGCCGGTGCCGGCCAGCGTCAGGCTGCCGGTGCCGCCGATCGCACCGCTGAAGGTGCCGCTGGCGGTTCCGCCCAGCGTCAGCGCGTTACCGCCCAGCGCGACGTTCGTCCCGGCGACACCGGACAGCGCACCGATCGACTGCGCACCGGTCGCGGCGCTCACGTCGAGCGTCGCACCCGCACCGGCCAGGTTCACCGCGCCCGTCGCCGCAAGGCTGCCGCCCCCGCTGATCGCCAGCGTGCCCGCGTTGATCGTCGTGCCGCCCGTGTAGGTGTTCGCGGCCGTCAACGTCGTGGTCGCCGCGCCGTCCTTCACGAGCCCGCCCGCGCCGGCGATGCCGCCGTTCAGCGTGAGGGCATTGCTGCCGCCCAGTGTCAGCGTCGAACCGGTGTTGAGGTTGACGGCGTTGTTGACCGACAGGTTCGTGCTCGTATCGAGCGTCGCCGCGCCGCCGACGGTCAGCGCGCCCGTGCCGAGCGCCGCATTGTTGCCGAGCACCAGGCCGCCTGCGTTCAGGGTCGTGCCGCCGGCGTAGTTGTTCGCGCCGGACAGCGCCACCGTCGCCGCGCCGTTCTTCACGAGACCGCCGCCACCCGACACCGTGCCGCTCAGGCCCAGATTGGTGCTGCCGGCAAGCGTCAGCGTCGTGCCGGCGGCGATGTTGACACCGTTCGCGAGCGATACGTTGGTGGTCGCGTCGAGCGTCGACGAGCCGTTCACGTTCACCGCGCCGAGGCCGAGCGCCGTATTGCTGCCGACGGAGAGGTTGCCGCCGTTCAGGTTCGTTCCGCCCGTGTACACGTTGGCGCCGGTCAACGTCTGCGTGCCCGTGCCCGACAGCGTCACGCCGCCCGTGCCGCCGATCGTGCCCGCGTACGTCGCATTGCCGCTGCCGTTCAACGTCAGCGAATTGCCGCCGAGGTTCACGGCCGAGCCGGCCGCGCCCGCCAGCGCGCCGACCGTCTGCGTGCCCGACGCGTTGCTCAGGTCGAACGTCGCGCCCGCGCTGCTCAGGTTCACCGTGCCGGATGCCGCGAGGCTGCCGCCGGCACCCAGCGCGAGCGTGCCGCTGTTGATCGTCGTGTCGCCGGTGTAGGTGTTCGTGCCCGTCAGCGTCAGCGTTGCCGCACCGTTCTTCACGAGGCCGCCGTTGCCGTTGATGGAGCCGGCCAGTCCGAGATTGTTGCTGCCGCCGACCGTCAGCGTCGTGCCCGTGGCGAGATTGACGGTGTTGTTGAGCGTCGCGTTCGTGCTCGAGTCGAGCGTGGCCGAGCCGTTGACGTTCAGCGCACCGGTGCCGAGCGCCCCGTTGTTGCCGACCACGAGGCCGCCCGCGTTCAGGTTCGTGCCGCCCGTGTAGTTGTTCGCGCCGGACAGCGTCAGCGTGCCGCTGTCGTTCTTCGTCAGCGCGCCGCCGCCCGATACCGTGCCCGACAGCGTGAGCCCGGTCGAACCCTGCACCGTCAGGCCGCCCGCGCCGAGGCTCACGTTGTTGCTGACGTTGAGCCCGACCGCACCCGCCTGCAGCGCGCCGCCGGTGGCCGTGATGGTGCCGGTGCCGAGCGACGCGTTGTTGTTGATGATCGCCACGCCGCCCGCGAGCGTCGCGTCCTGCGCGGTCGACGCGCCGTTGATCGTCCAGTTGCCGCTCTGGACATCGACGTGATTGAAGTTGATGTAGTTGTTGGCCGCGATCGTGCCGTTCGCGCTCGCCCCCTGTTGCAGCTTGAGCGTGTTGTCACCGCCCGCGCCGCCGTCGACCGTGCCCGTCGCCGCGATACCGAGCGTGATCGGGCCGACCGTGATGTTCAGTGCGCCACCGGTGCCGCCCGCCGTGTTGACCGACGAGCCCGTCACGGCGGTGAACGCGTTCGTGCTGTTCGCGCCCATCGACACGCTGCCGTTGATCGTGCCCGAGTTGACGAACGTATTGCCCGCCCCGGGCGTGCCGTTCGAACCGAGCGACACGCGGCCGGTGATCGTCCCGCTGTTCGTCATGTTGACCGTGGCGCCGCCGTACGCGGCGACCACGGGCGCATCCGCGCCGGTGAGGGTCGCGCCGACCAGCGGGTTCGAGCCGATCGTGCCGGTGTTGTTGATCGTCGACGTGCCGCCCGTGCCGTTCTGGACCGACAGCGCCATGCCCGTCACGCCGCTGATCGCCACGCCGGTCGAGCCGTTCATCGTGCCGTTGTTGACGACGGTGGTGCCGGCGCTCGCCGCCGCGTTGCCGATCACCGTGCCGCTCGACAGCACGCCGAGGCCGGTGCCGAGCGCCGACGGGTCGATCGTGCCGTTGTTGGTCAGCTGGGTGTTGTTGCCCGTCAGCGACATCGCGGTGCCACCGACGCCGAGCAGCACGCCAACGCTCGCGCCGGCGTTGACGGTGGCATGAACGTTGTTCGCGTTGTTCGAATAGTTCGGCGCCAGCGGGTTGGCGACCCCGGAGCAGGTCACCGTCGTGCCCGCGGTGCTACAGGTCGCATAGGCGGGCACGATACCGGCGCCGGACAGCGCCAGGAAAACACCCGTCGGCAACAGCAATTTCGGAAACGGTTCGCCGGATTTTTTCGAACGCGCAAGATTCATGCTTTCCCTCGTCATGTTATTGGAATTGGCATTACCGTGAAATCGAACAGCCGGCCGCAGAAAATCGCGGACAAAAGCGTGTACCCCGGCTGTCGCGATGCGACGTCGGCTCATTCATGGACGAATCTTTAATTGGCCCTGGCAGGCAGGCGTGAAACTAGTCGAATGACATGTCGGTGGCCCCTGTTTTTTCTGCAGCGATTTTCTGGTTGATTTGATTACCGCCCTGCTTTTGTCAGACAAGGCTAGTTCAAAAAAACAGGCTTTTCCAGTCGATCTTTACCCTTGCATATCAGGGGTGCAGCGAGCGCGTATTTTTTACTTATCGGGGCGCTTCAGACAGGCAATTTCGTATGCCGCTTGCCCGCTAATTTGATATTTATCAAAAAATACGGAAATCAACCGCATCGGTGAAAATACCGATATCGGCGCGATTATCACGATGATTTATTGCAACGCAATATCCGCACGCCCGAAAAATATCGACACGAGATAATCCCCCGCGCCGTCATTTGTCAGACAAAAGGAAGGCAAATCCGACATTTAGCCGATCCTTTGGATTTCCGTCGCGTATCGGTCGAACACCATCCCCCGTTACGAAAACAGGCTCATCACATAAAGCATCGGCCGGAACGAAACCGGGCGCGCATCGGGGTTCACCCACAGCCGCGCCGCATACACCGCGTAGGCCGGCACTTCGCGTCAGCTCGAGTAGACGTCGCGCAACTGGAAACGGCGCGGATACGCGGCGGAGATGTCCGCCCGCGCGATGCCGACGCGCTCGAACGCGAGGCGCGCCCGCGCGAGGTGGTAATACTGGCTGACGATCACCACGCGCGACACGCGATGCGCCTGCAGATAGGCGAGCGTGTGCTGCGCGGTCGCGAGTGTGTTGTCGCCCTGATCGTCGACCGCGATCCGGTCGGCCGGCACGCCGCGCGCTACGAGATAGTCGCGCATCGCGGTCGCCTCGTTCAGCCCGGGGCCGTCGATCGCGCCGCTGACGAGGAACGCCGGGCACTGCCCCGTGCGGTAGCAGCGCACGCCCACGTCGAGCCGGGCGGCGAGCACGGGCTTCGGCGCGCCGGCCTCGTCGAGCGCGTTGCCGAAGATCACGGCGACGTCGGCCGGCTCGCTCGGCATCCGCATCCCGGACGCGACGAGCGCAACGGCCGCGACGATCCAGAGGCACGCGACGACGGCCAGCAGGCGGCCCAGGCGGGCAAACACGCCCCGTTTGGTGTGGTTTTTCAAGGTTTCGGTCTCTCAGGTCGTCGGGCGTAGCGGCTTGCCCCGCCCCGGACGGGCGCGTCACGCTAGCACGATGCGCGTTCGGGTGTCCACGCAACGGACCGATGCCGGACGGCGGACGGCCTTCCCGAAAGTCGACCGGAGACAGCTACCCGGCGAGGCGGGTAAGCAATACGGAGATCGAATGGATGCGCATGCGCGCGCCGCTCGGCGACGCCCGGCCGGCACGACCCGGATCAGTCGACCTGGCACATCGTGAGCCGCCCCATTGCCTCGCCCGCGCCGCGCACCGCGCAGGTGGCCGGCTCGTCGGCGATCCGGGCGACGAGCCCCGTCTCGTCGTACAGCAGGCGTTCGAAATCCGCGAGCAGCGCGCCGCCGCCCGTCAGCACCACGCCGCGATTCGCGATGTCGGTCACGAGCTCGGCCGGCGCGTTCTCCAGCACCGACTTCACCGCGCCGATCACCTGCTTGAGCGGCGCGGCCAGCGCGTCCGCCACGTCGTGGTTGGACAGTTCGATCGAGCGCGGCAGCCCGTCGCCGACACCCCGCCCGACCGCGCGCGTCGACCGGCGCGGCACCGCGCTGGTGGCCGAGCCGATCGTCTGCTTCACGTGTTCGGCCGTCTGTTCGCCGAGCAGCACGCCATACAGGTTGCGCACATGGTTGACGATCGCCGCGTCGAACTGGTTGCCGCCCACGCGAATCGCCTCGCGGTAGACGATGCCGCCGAGCGCGATCACCGCGACTTCGGTCGTCCCGCCGCCGATATCGACGACCATCGAGCCGACCGGCTCGGTCACCGGCAGGCCCGCGCCGAGCCCGGCCGCGAGCGATTCCTCGATCAGTTCGACCTCCGACACACCCGCGGCAAACGCGGCCTCGCGGAGCGCGCGGCGCTCGACGGCCGTCGCGTCGGACGGCACGCACAACGTGACTTCGACGCGACGGCCGAAGCGCGAACGCGTGCGCGACATGTCGATGAAGCTGCGGATCATCTGCTCGGCCGCGTGCGCGTCGGCGATCACGCCGTGCCGCATCGGCCGCACGGCTTCGAGATGCCCTGGTTCACGGCCGAGCAGCGCCTTCGCGAGCTCGCCGACGGCCTCGAGCGTCGGCCGGGCGTCGGTCGCACCGGCACCGGCCTTGCGGAAGCAGACAACCGACGGCTGGTTCAGCACCACGCCGCGTTCGTGCGTATAAATCCGCGTACTCGCCGTTCCAGGGTCGATCGCAACGGGTTGCGCAAACAACTTTCCGAACAGCGGTGTCGACATATCAAACCTTTGTAATCGAACGGACCAGGGCAGCCGCGCTGCATTTCGCGGCGCGTCCATGCCGCCCCATCACGAACTTAGCGGCAAATCGTTCCGATACTTTAGGCAATTCCGATGATTTTTTCGCGAAACAATTGTCAAAAGTGCCGACCAGGACACCTCCGGCTACGCAACAGCCTCTCGCATTGCGCCTGTAAAACACGGTAATCTCTCGGTCTTGCCTGCTCCCGGCAGGCCTCAGACGCCCGATCACGCCAGGTATTTCCTCCATGACAGCGACCGGTTCCTTCCGCTGGGCGCGGGTGCGCCCGCTTTGCACGACGCTCGTCGCCTTCTGGTGCTGCACGGTCGCCGCGCAACCGCTGCCGGCAGCCGACTCCGCCGCCGCCCCGGTCGCTGCCGCCAGCGCGCCGGCTGCCACGCCCGCCGCATCCGGGCACACCTGCGAAGCCGACGGCGGCCCGGCCGGCCGCCCGTCGATCGGCCTCGTGCTGTCCGGCGGCGGCGCGCGCGGCTACGCGCACCTCGGGGTCCTGAAGGTACTGGAAGACAACCGCATCCCGATCGACTGCATCGCGGGCACCAGCATGGGCGCCGTGGTCGGCGGCCTGTACGCGAGCGGCATGGCTGCCGACGAGATGCAGAAGCGGCTGTCGGAGGTCAACCTCGCGGACATCGCATTCGACGTGACGGAGCGCGCGGACCTGCCGCAAACCAGCCGGGAGGACGAGCGCCTGTACATCAACGGGCTGACGCTCGGCTTCGGCAAGAAAGGCGTGAAGGTGCCGGTCGGCCTCGTGCAGGGCAACCGGCTGCAGGCGCTGCTCGCGAACTGGACGGCCGCCGTGCCGACCAACCAGCCGTTCGACCGCCTGCCGATCCCGTACCGCGCGGTCGCGACCGACCTGCAGACGGGCCAGATGGTGGTGCTCGACCGCGGCTCGCTGCCGCTCGCGATCCGCGCGAGCATGGCGATGCCGGGCCTGTTCGCGCCGGCCGAGATCAACGGGCGTGCGCTCGTGGACGGCGGGCTCGTCAGCAACCTGCCCGTCGACACCGCACGGCAGATGGGCGCGAACGTCGTGATCGCGGTCGACATCGGCTCGCAACTGCGTCCGCTCGACGCGCTCGCGTCGCCGGCCGACGTGATGCAGCAGATGGTCGGCATCCTGATCCGCCAGAACGTGACCGCGCAGCGCAAGCAGCTCGACACGCAGGACGTGCTGCTCACGCCGGACCTCGGCTCGCTCGCGTTCACCGATTTCCAGAACGCGAAGCAGGCGATCGCCGCAGGCGCCGCCGCCGCGACCGCGGCGCTGCCGAAGCTGAAGCGCTTCGCGCTCACGCCGGAACAGTACGCGGCCTACCAGTCCGCGCACGCGCAGCCGCTGCCGCCGCCGATCCGGATCACGCGCATCGACATCAAGACCACCGGCGGCGTGCCGAAGCAGGTCGTCAGCAACGCGCTGCACGTGAAACCGGGCGACACCTACGATCCGAACACGGTCAGCCAGGATCTGCTCGGGCTCACGACCGGCGGCAACTTCGAGAGCGTCACGCAGCAGATCGTGAGCCACGGCGACGAAAACGTGCTCGAGATCGATGCCCGCGAGAAATACTGGGGGCCGAATTTCCTGCTGTTCGGGCTCGGCATGTCGAGCAGTTCGACCGATGAGGGCGGCTTCCGCCTGCACGTCGGCTACCGGCGGCCGTGGCTCACCGAATCCGGGCTCGAATTCCGCGCGGACACGACGATCGGCAGCGACCTGCAATCGGCGCGCATCGAGTTCCGCCAGCCGCTGTCGATGGCCTACGGCGTCTATCTGTCGCCGTACGCGGAATACCAGCGCCGCTACGCGAACCTGTACGACGACACCGGCGACGTGAAGATCACGCAGTACCTGATGCAGACCGCCCGCGCCGGGCTCGATCTCGGCCTGCCGATCGGGCGCCTCGGCGATTTCCGGATCGGCCTCGGTTATGTGACCGGGCACGGCTCGCCGACCTACAACGTGCCGTTCGACGACGGCAGCGGCCGGTCGCTGCTGTGGCCGAGCTTCACGTCGCAGGCGCTGACCGCGCGCGCGCGGCTCGTCATCGACCAGCTCGACGATCCGCTGTTCCCGCGCAAGGGCTATTTCACCGAACTGCGTATCGAACGCTCGCTGGTGTCGCGCAACGGGGGCTCGGCGTCGGACTTCGACGACAGCATCAACAGCGCGCCGTACACCGAGATCTACGGCAAGGCGATGGTCGCGCAGCAGTTCGGCCGGCACAGCGTCAGCGCGACGATCGAAGGCGGCAAGAGCATCGGCGGCACCAACCTGATCAACGCGTTCAATTTCACGCTCGGCGGCTTCCAGCATCTGTCCGCGTATGCGGCCGACCAGCTGAACGGCAACGAGCTCGCGTATGCGCAGGTGACCTACATGAACCAGCTGATGACGTTCAACGCATCGCCGATCAAGGCGCTGTCGGTGGGCGCCAGCGCGGAAGTCGGCAACGTCTGGTCGAGCGGCCAGCAGATCGGCGGCGGTGCGCTCAAGCAGAGCTATACGTTCTTCACGAGCCTGTCGACCGCGTTCGGGCCCGTATACATCGGCGTCGCGCTCGCGCCCGGCGGCCGCCGCAACTTCTACCTGCAGCTCGGCCGTACCTACTGAGCGTGCGCGGCTGCCGCTTCGGCGGCTGCCGCGTCTGCCTCGCGCCGCCCGGCCGGGTCAGAACTCCGCCGCCATCGCGACCGCGCGGGCTTGCGCCCGCTCGATACTGTCGCTTGCCCGCGCACTCCACGTGTGTTCGACGGTCAGGCTCCTGACCTCGCTCACGCCGATGAACCTCAACCAGAATTCGATGTAATCGGCCTGATGCCGGAAACCGGGATTGTCGGCGCCCGCGCCGGGTTCCCGGCTTTGCCCGCGAACATGGATCACCAGCGCGCGCGGAATCTCCAGCAACGGCGCGTACGCCGTGCCGTCGAACGAAAACAGCATGTTCCGCTGGCTGACGAGATCGATCAGCTGCTTGAGCTTGTACGGATAGCCGAAATTCCACATCGGCACGCCGACGACGATCCGGTCGGCCTCCTGAAAGCGCGTCACGAGCGACTGGATGCGCCGCCAGATCGACTGCTCCGCCTCATCCATCGGCGCGTTGGCGACGCCCTTGTACTTGGCGCCGATCGCCTCGCTGTCGAAGTCCGGCAAGTCCTCCTCCCAGACATTCAGCGTATCGACGTCGATCGTGGCGCCCGTCTCCCGGTACGCATCGACAAAGGCAGTGGCGACCGCGATCGAAGCCGACCTGGCGCCGCGGGGAGAAGACACGATATTCAACAACCGCATGATGAGTGACCCGGACAGGAATGCATGAACAAGGGGCGGCCATCGCGGCGGCCCCGGCTTCACTGCTGCGTCGCGGGCCGCCCGCCTGCGCTGTCATGGATCGGCCCGCCGATATAGTTGCAACTGCAATCGTAATGCAAAGCGCGTACGCGTGGCAAACGAATCGCCACGCGATTGCGGTGTGGGAAGGCATCGAGATGGGGAAGGTGCGGCGGGAACGGCCGGCGACGCGCCCGAATCCGGCGCGCGCGGCTGTGTGGTGTCGTGGTGTGGTGACTAACGAGGCTCGGCGCCCGCGACGTGTATCGCTAGACCGGCCAGCTGATCTCGAAGCGCGCGCCGCCGAGCTCGACGGGATCGACGACCGCGATCCGGCCGTTGTGCGCATGGAGCACCTGTCGCGTGATCGACAGGCCGAGGCCATAGCCGCCGGTGCGGCGGTCGAGGCGCACGAATGCGTCGAAGATTCGCTCGCGTTCGCTCTCCGGCACGCCGGGGCCGTCATCCTCGACGAAGATCCCGATGTTGCCGTGCACGAGCGAGATCCCGACGACGATCCGCGATTTCGCGTACTTGCTCGCGTTGCGCAACAGGTTGCGCATCGCATACGACATCAGCCGCCGGTCCATCTTCACGCGCAGGTCCGATGCGATCGCGATGCGCGACTCGATCGCGCGCTCCGGATACAGCAGCTGCGCATCGCTGACCTGATGCTCGAACCACGCGACGGGGGCCGTCATCTCGAGGTTCGACTGCAGCGAGCTGTATTCGAGCCGTGCATACGTGAGGCTCATGTCGATCAGCTCTTCGAGCTCGGTCACGTCCTGCGCGATGCTCTCGAGCGCGCCCTGGTATTCGGCCGCGGAACCCGGTTCGCGCAGCATTTCGAGCGCGAACCGCACGCGCGCGAGCGGCGTGCGCAGCTCGTGCGAGATCCCGTTCGTCAGGTCGCGCTGCGCGGCGATCAGCCGTTCCATGCGCATCGCGAGCGCATTCAGCGTCCGCGCGAGCGGGCCGATGATCACGCTGTGCGATTCGCGCGCACGCGTGTTGAAGCGCCCGCCCGTGAAGTCGATCGCGCGCTCGCGCACCATCACGAGATCCGACCACACGGGCCGCATCCACCGGTACGCCGCGAGCGCGGGTGCGGCGAACACGAAGACGAGCACGATCCAGATGTCGCCGGGCAGCGAGTCGAACGCATGCCACACGACCTGCGGCGACAATTCGACGCACAGCGCGAGCGCCGGCACGAGCGCGGTCAGCAGCACGAGGCCGAGCAGATGCAGGTACGTGCGCACGTAAAGGCGCGACCAGCTCGGGATGCGGTCGGCGCGCGTGTCGGTCCACGCGCGGCGGAAATGCAGCCAGCGCCACTTCACGTAGCGCAGCGTCGGCAGCGGCGGTGCATCGGGGTGCGAACGGGTTCGTCGGATCATCTCGGCTCCCGGCCGGCGGGTGGAATGCCCGCGCGGAACGTGACGGCGTCGTGCGAACGCCGCGTCATTCCCACGCGTGCTTGCTGAATTGATAGCCCTTGCTGCGGATCGTCTTGATCCGCTGCGGGTTGCTCGCGTCGTCGCGCAGCTTGCGGCGCAGCTTCGAGATGCGCCCGTCGATCGTGCGGTCGAGGCCGTCGAATTCGACGCCGCGCAACTGCAGCATCAGGTCGTCGCGGCTGACGACTTCGCCCGCATGGCAGACGAGCGCCCACAGCAGGTCGAATTCGGCCGACGTCAGGTCGGGCGTGCTGCCGTCGGGCAGCACGACGGAGCGGTCGGTGCGGTCGATCGAGAACTTGCCGAACGCATAGCGCTCGGGTTGCGGCGCGGTGCTCTCGGTCACGCGCGCGGGCGCGCGGCGCAGCTGGGCCTTGATCCGCGCGAGCAGGATGCGCGGCTCGACCGGCTTGTGCACGTAGTCGTCCGCGCCGAACTCGAGGCCGAGCAGTTCGTCGAACGGCTCGTCGCGGGCCGTCACCATGATGATCACGCCGTCGTACTGCTTGCGTGCCTCGCGGCAGATTTCGAAGCCGTCCTTGCCCGGCAGGTTCACGTCGAGAATGACGAGATCGGGACGAATGGACAGGATCGCCGGCACTGCGGCGTCACCATGCAGCACAGTGTCGACTTCGTAGTCGTTCTTGCGCAGGTAGCCGGCGATCAGCGTGGACAGGCGGGTGTCGTCTTCGACGAGCAGGATGCGAAAAGACATGGGCAGCGGTCGGGTCATCGGGGAAGCCGCGGCGGCGGCGCCGGCCCGTGCCGGACGCCGGCCATTGGCCGAAACGTACCGCATGATACTGCGCCGGCCGATTGCCTGTTCAGAGGTCTTGAAAATAAGGGTTCGATATCGTCCGAGCTTGACGAATCGGCGCCGGGACGGTTCCATACGGGCTCGCCTGAATCCGGCCACTCACCTACCCGCCTGACTTGATGAATTACCAGACGATCCTCGAACGCATCCATACCGAACTCGCCCCCTGGATTGGCCAGGGCCGGGTTGCCGACTACATCCCCGAACTCGCGAAAGTGCCTGCCGACAAGTTCGGGATGGCCGTCGTGACGCTGGACGGAAACGTTTGCACGGTGGGCGATGCGTACGAGCGCTTCTCGATCCAGAGCATCTCGAAGCTGTTCGCGTGCACGCTCGCGTTCCAGCTGCTCGGCGACGAACTGTGGGAACGGGTCGGCCGCGAGCCGTCCGGCAACGCGTTCAATTCGCTGGTCCAGCTCGAGAGCGAGCGCGGCAAGCCGCGCAATCCGTTCATCAACGCCGGGGCACTGGTCGTCACTGACGTGCTGTGCCGCCGCTTCGTGAAGGCCGAGACGGCGCTGGTCGAATTCGTGCGGCGGCTGATCGGCGCGAACGACATCGACTACGATTCGCGCGTCGCGCAGTCGGAGCTGCAGCACGCGGAACGCAACCGCGCGATGGCGCACTTCATGGCGAGCTTCGGCAACATGCAGATGCCGCCCGACACGGTGATCGACGCGTATTGCCGCCAGT
This sequence comes from Burkholderia sp. AU31652, assembly GCF_002223155.1. Classification (NCBI taxonomy): domain Bacteria; kingdom Pseudomonadati; phylum Pseudomonadota; class Betaproteobacteria; order Burkholderiales; family Burkholderiaceae; genus Burkholderia; species Burkholderia sp. AU31652. The sequence goes on from NZ_NKFG01000005.1 coordinate 2,383,327, forward strand.
GCGCGATCACGATGAACTGCGTCGAGCTCGCGCGCGCCGCGCTGTTTCTCGCGAACGGCGGCGTCGCGCCGGTCACCGGCGAGCGGATCGTCGATTCGAGTTCCGCGAAGCGGCTGTCGGCGCTGATGCTGACTTGTGGCACCTACGATGCGGCGGGGGATTTCGTGTATCGCGTCGGGTTGCCTGCGAAGAGTGGCGTCGGCGGCGGGATCGTCGCGGTGCTGCCGGGCGAGATGGCCGTGTGCGTGTGGGCGCCGGGGCTCGATGCGAACGGGAACTCGCTGGCGGGGACGTTGGCGCTGGAGTGGTTGACGACTTATTCGGGAAGGTCGATTTTTTGACGCGGCGGGGTTAGGCGAGCGCCACCTGGCGCAACGGCGGCAGAGTCATATCGGCGCATGCGCTTGATGGGGAATTCGGCCATCGGCTGCGATCGACCCAACTGGGCCGCACAAAACGCCGACCTCCAAAGGGCCGTTTCCGAAGGTAAAACGGTCACTCGCATGCAGGCCGATGTCGATTCGGTGCAAGCCGAGCCGCTAGAAATTGCGCGCCACGCCGACCATGAACATGTCCTGGTCCTTGTCGTTGCCGGTTGCGACACGATTAAAGCGTAAGCTCGCCGCCCAATCGTTCGTTACCTGATAGGTCACCTGCGCGCTGAGCAAGGCATTCAGTCTCGTTTTACTCGCGACTTCGTCCCGATCATGCGAGAGATACGGGCCCACACCTGCCGAAAGCGTCCATTTGCTCTTGATCGGCGCGACATACCAGAATTGCGCCGCCACGCCTCTTCGGCCGGCGACGCCGTTATTGCCTTCGTAGACGAAGCTCGCCGAATAGGCCCACGCATTGCCGAGCGGCCGCTTGACTTCGACCATATACCCTTTTTCGATGGGCACTTGGGGACGGTTCGTCTGCGATGTCCCGGCCCAAACGCCAACCTGCGTCTTGCCGTCCGAAAAAGCCGGGCCAGGATCGCCGCCAAAATCCGAGCCGATGCCGAAGAGCACCGCGTCGGAGTTGAATCCGTCGATCATCTGCACGTGGTTGTACTGCACCTTGAGGAAGAAGCGGTTGGGAACGACGTAATAGCGCACCGCTGCCGAGGCGCGCACGCCCCATCGCTTTTCATTGCGCGGCTGGTCGTTGACATGTGTCGTGTCCATGCTGAAATACGGCCCCGCCGACAACTCGAGCGCCAGGCGATCGCCGACCGGCCAACGAAACGAACCTATGGCGGCGAAGCCGTCACGGTGGTGATCGAGGGGATGCCCCTCGTTCAGATACGCGAGGTAGACCGAGAGGTAGTCATTCAAGACATCGCCGAAGCCGACTTCGTACGCACGCCAATGCATATCGCCGCCGTTGGTCGCGCGTCCGTCGCCATACACCGCATAGACGTTGATCGTTCTTTCCGATGGCTTGAACCCGGTCGGCACGCTCGACGGACTGTCCTCCGCGTACGCGAGGCCTGCGCCTGCCAGACATCCTAGACCGGCGATCGAGCTTGCGAGGACGAAGCGCGAATAGATGCGACGGCACTGTCCCATTTGGACACCCCCTCACCTTGGTAACCGCGATTTCTCGGGCAAGTTGATGACGATTATAGGCAGCCTCGGGTAATAGGGGTAATAGGGGCAATCCGCACAACTTCGGCCGCTGCCCCTGATAGGCAAAGGTCGGGCGGCCATGATCCGATCCGTCGTCATCGCTGAATTCCGGATTCAGCTATCGGCTATCGTCGGAGACGATGAAGGCGACCGCCAGTACATTGCCGGCCGGCAGGAATGCGACGCCGGCGTGACGGTCGCCGGCTCGCAACACGATAAAACCTACGAAAATCGCATCGGCAGCCGACCCGATTTTCCGGTACAAATCGGGGACGCTGACATTCCTCGCGGGCTATCGGAGACTCTCGTTCATGACTCGGCAACACGCATCGGATATCGCAACGACCACCCGCACGAACCTCGGCGACAGCCCGTCCGCGCCGGTTCCCGCCATCGTGCCGTCGAGCACCGCGCTGCTCGTCATGCATTACCAGACCGACATCCTCGGCCTCTTTCCGTCCGTCGCGCCCGAATTGCTCGCCAATACGCGCCGGCTCTGCGATGCGGCGCGGGCCGGCGGCATCGGCGTCTGGTTCGCGAACCTCCGGTTCAGCCCCGGTTATCCGGAAGTCAGCCCGCGCAACAAGAACGGCCAGGGCATCAAGCAGCTCGGCCGCTTCATCAACGACGGCCCGTGCCCGGAACTCGGCCGGCAGCCCGACGAGCCGCTGATCGTCGCGCACCGCGCCAGCGTGTTCTTCGGCACCGATCTGGAGGCGCGGCTGGTCGAGCAAGGTGTCGATTCACTGATCATGGTCGGCATCGCGTCGACGGGCGTGATGCTGTCGTCGATCGCCCACGCGAGTGATGCGGACTTCCGCTTGTATACGGTCAAGGATTGCTGCTACGACCCGGACCCGGTGGTTCACGAGCATCTGTTCGCCACCGCCTTCGAATCGCGCACGACGGTGCTGTCGCTCGCGGACGCGTTGCGGCTGCTCGAGTAAACAATCGGTCGCGCGGGCGTGACAGGTCAACGGCTTCATGCGAATCGGCCCGCAGGATGACGACTACCGGGCCGCGCCGATCCCCTTCAGGATGAGGTCGATGCCGGCGACGAACTACTCGCGCTCGTCATGCACGACCCAGGGCTGTGGCTCGTCGCCTGCCTCGTCGTAACGGGCGACGGCGCGCACGATGTCGCGCGCACCGCCCCTTCGCCCTTCCCCGTTACTTCGCGATATACACGCCCGACGTCGGGCACGTGCCCTGCGTATTGCCGTCCGTCACGAGCGAGGCGGCGCTCGGGAACTGCGCGGCCGCATTGGTCTTCACCGCGATCCATGCCTCGGTGAAGTAGCTGACACCGTTCGTCTTCGTGCACTTCAGCGACACCGCGCTGCGCGTGTTGCTGCCGAATGCGCCTTCGAAGGCCGACAGCAGCTGGTTACGCGTGACCGTCTTGCCCGCGTTCGCCTGCAGGAACGCGTTGAACGACGTGTTGCCGAGCCGGCTGATCATGCCGGATGCCTGGTTCCAGTATGCATCGGGCGATGCCGAGTTCGAGCAGGTGCCGTGCTTGAACCACTCGTGCTTGTCGAGGCACGACGCGACGCCCGGCATGTACGTCGACAGCGTGTTGCGGGTCGCGCTGCTGATCGGGTACGCGTCCATGCTGCACCACTGGTGCGCGTTGTCGAGATCGATGTCGTTCTGCGGCACGCCGCAGTAGAACGGCTGGTTGCCGTCGTAGTTGTTCGGCCACAGGCCATGCAGCGACAGGCTCGTCGCCGCGTACGTGCCGGCGAGGTTCGTGCATTCGGGCGTGTCGTGCGATGCGCAGAAGCCGGGCTCCCACGACGCGGCGAGCAACAGGTAGTCGTAGCTAGTCTGCGCGGTGGCGTGCAGTGAAGCGGAAGCGACGGCGAGTGCGGCAGCGGCGCGGGCGAGCGTCTTGAGCATGGCGTTTCCTCGGAAAAGGCTTGCGGTCGCGGGATGCGCCGCAAGGTTGTCGAATGTCTGTCCGCGATTGTTGCCGACGCAACGTGGCACGAATGTGAAGGTGGACGAAAGATTCCGGTGGCACGCGCTGGCGCGCCGCCCGCCGCTTCACATGTCTGAAGCGCGCCGCCAACGCGGCGGCACGCCGCCCGTCACGACCCGGCGCCCAGCTGCGTGCACGCGCGTGTGATCGATTCGGGGCCTTCGAGCGCGAGGATCTGCCACACGCCGACGCTGACGCGCTGGCGCGCCGCCGTCGACGCATCGGCCAGCAACGCCTCGACGCGCGGTGCGGCGTCCGGCGCCTGCTGCTTCAGCGCCGCATGATGCCGCGCGCGCGACGCCGGCTCGGATTCGTAGACGTCGCACAGACGCACCATGCCGGCGAGACCGGCAAGGTCGTCGTCCTTGTCGATCGCGCCCGGCTCGACCGGCGCGAGCCCCTTGCGCTCCGCCGCCGGCAGCTTGTTGCGCGCGCCTTCGTCGATCGACGTGGCGGATGCCGGCGGCAGGCCGCCGATCGCCGCGACGATCCGGCTGCCCGCGGCGATCATGTCGCCCTGGCACTCGATCTTCTCGGCGGCCGCGACGTTCGAGCAGAACGACACCGACATGCGGTACACGTCGTTGCTCATGCGCGGCACCTCGTCCGCGCTCGCCTGCGCGAAGCCGGCGCTCGTCAGCGCCAGCGTGGCGGGAATCAGGATGCGGAAGGCTCTCGTCTTGTTCATTGTTGTTTGCGTTGGGGGGGCTGGTGGCGGGCAACCTCGCGCGGCCGCGCGGAGCGGCCGCAGTGACGCCGGGCCCGCGTCCGGCGGCACGCGATCACTTCATCGACGCTGCCTCCGTTCCGCCGGGCGACAGCGCCGCGTGGTCCTGCTCGCGCCACGTGCGGCGCGACGCCATGATCGCCTTCACGGCCGAGCGCGCGACCTTCCACCACGCGAACGGCCGCGGGTCGGCGAGCATGCTGAGCGCGCGCGCATAGTCGAGCGTGAGCCCGGGCGTCCACGCCATCGTCACCGCGCGCTTGCGGATCTGCGCGGCGACCCACAGCTCGGGCGTGAGCAGCAGCCGCACGAACGCGCCCCACCCGGCCCGCGCGCCCTTCAGCCGCCACACCGCGCCGTCGAGCGCGGCTTCGAGCGCGTTCGACACCGTGCTCGAGCAATTGCGATGCGTGAGGTTGTACGTCAGGTTCTGCCGGTACGACGTCCAGAAGGCATCCAGCTTCGACGGATCATAGTTGCGGATCCGCACGCGCACGGTCGACGGGCACCACGCCTTCGACTCGGTCGCGTAGTCGGGCTGGAACAGGCCCGGCACGTCGTTTTCTCGCGTTGCGCGCAGGATGCGCGTGAATTCGTCCGGAGAACGATCGATTTCGACGCCCGGATACAGGCTGATATAGATGCCCTCGGGCGACTCCAGCGCCGCGTGCCCGGTCGAGATCACACCGTTGACGTCCACCGCCGCGATATAGCGGTCGATCACCGGATAGCGCTGCGCTTCGGCCTTCGACGTGCCGGTCGGCGTCCACACGTGCACGGTGAGCGCATGCTCGCCGTCGGCCGGCGGGCCGTCCCATTCGGATTGCGCGAAATGCGGACGGTCGCGCGTATCGTCGAGATCGGGCGCGAGCGCCGGCGCCGGCGACGTCGCGAACGCCGGATTGCGCGTCAGCCGCCGCACACGCGCGGCGAGGCTCAGCATGTGCATCCCGCCGAACATCAGCAGCAGCCCGAGGCAGTACGGCACGGTGCCCACATAGTGCGTCGGGTACGGCTGATAGAAGAAGATGGCCAGCAGAATCTCGACGACGCCCCAGGCGAAGGCGACGTTCCAGCGGCGATAGCGCACCATCCACGCTGCAGTGCACTGCAGCAGCCCGTCGACGAGGAACAGCGTGCCGAAGATCATCGACAGCAGGAAATGGCCATGGTGATGCCCCGCGAACACGAGCCCGGCAGCGACCACCACCGCGATCCCCTTCACGTAGCGCAGGATGCGCTGCCCGCCGACGCCGCTGCCGGCCACCGCAAGCGTCGCGAGCCCCTCGATCAGGAACAGCCACGCAAAGATCTGGATCGGGAAATGCAGCGCGCCGTCGAGCGCATCGACGAAGATCACGACGCCCGCGACGACCCACACCCAGCCGAGCACGGTCAGCCCGCGCCAGCGGGTCCGCAAGTATTCGATGCCCAGCAGCAGCAAGACCAGTCGTACCATCGCGCTCTCTCGTCATTTTTCGGGATACGCGCGGGTCACGCGTTTCCTGTCGTTTCGACCGTGCCTCGTGCAGAGTGCCGGCCGAAAGGCGGTAATTCGTACCGGCGCGTCATGCCTCGACATGACCGTTGGCGGCCGGTATACCTCCGCACTGGCCGAATAATAAGATATGGCGGAGACGGTTGAAAGCGGCGGCGACAACGTAGTCGGCACGGCACGGTCAGGGGCCATCGACCGCTGCCAAGGCAGATTTCCCGTTCGACAACGCGCGGCAGATACGCGAGAATCCGGCTTCCGAGGGCGAAAGCCACTGAACTGAACCGCACAGACGGGACAACAACAATGAACGTATCGATCACGCGCCGGCGCCTGCTGGCCGCCGGCGTGGCCGCCAGCAGCCTCTCGCTGTCGGGCTGCTTCACGCCGAAGCTGTACAAGGAAGACGGATACAGCGAGCACGTGTCCGGATTCATGATGACCGAGGACGGCAAGAAGCTCGTCGTCCTGGGCACGGACTACCATTACATCTTCGATCTGCCGGCGCAGTTGCGGCCGGTCTTGATGTCCAGTTACCGTAAATCGCTGCGCACGACGTTCGCCGCCTTTCATGCGAGCGGCGGCAGCATCACGGGCCAATACCGTATCTTGCTGCCGAAGGACGCGTCGGACGACGATCGGCAGGCGGCCGTTGCCGACGGCTTCACCGCCGCGCAGGCCGGCCTCGTGCTCGAAGGCGACATCAGCGGCAAGCGCTATTCGACGGAAGGGTTCGTCGAAAAGTACAAGACGAGCACGCAGCCGTTCAACCGGCCGTACTCGGTCTATATCAGGCAATCGCCGTCCGCGCTCGGCATGGGGCTGCGGATTCTCGCCACGCCGGTCACGGTTGCCGCCGACGGCGTGCTCGTGCTGGGCGGCATCGTGCTCTTGCCGTTCGCGGCAATTGCGATCAACGCGAACGGCGGCATCCGGATCATGTAAAGGCGTGCGGTACGAGCGCAACAGGAGCACCACCATGACCGCCTCACCGCTTCACGCCCCGCCGCTCGGCCCGCAACTCAAGCGCTGGCGCGCGCTGCATCGCGTCAAGCAAAACCACGCGGCCGAGCTGTTCGGCGTCGCGCAATCGACGATCTCGCGCTGGGAAGCCGGCCGCCAGCAGATGTCGCCCGACGAGCGCGCGACCGCCGAGCGGTTGCTCGCCGCGCGCCTCGATTCGGCCGGCGATCACGCGCTCGCACGGCTCGTCGCGGGCAGCGCGGGCCGCATGCATCTCGTATGCGACCTCACGCACCGCCTGCTCGCGTCTTCCCCGGCGCGCGCGGCCGAATTCTCGCAACCGCTGTCGATGTTGCTCGGCACGTCGCTGTGGCGCTACGCGACGCCGGAGATCGTCCGCATGGAAACCGCGCTCGACACGCTCGGCTGGCATGACCACGCGGGGCCGCCGAGCGTCGAATTCGACACCGGCGCGAATGCGTCGCGCGTCGTGCCGATCCGCGGCAGCATGTGCCGGTGGACGCGGATGACACTGTCGGACGGCTCCGCCGTGCGGCTCGTGGAGACGCTCCAGGATGCGTGATTGCCGGGTCGCGATGAAGCACCGCATGCCGGCAACGGTGCGGCAACCTTCAACGTGTCCGGCATGCCACGCAAAAAATACCAACGTGAATGGCAGCACGCCCAGGGGACATGCCACATGTCGACGCTTGTCATGCGAGAACTCGTGATCGTCGCGTTCATTCTCTATACGGGCGCGGCCGTGCTCGTTGCGCTTCGCTCGGGTGTGGCCAACGCCGGCGGCAGGCGGGTGGCGCGCCGCAGCAGCCCCTGGCTGTTCAGCCTGATCGTCGGTGTTCAAACGGGCTTCTTCGCGCTGTTCTGCTGGGCCGGACTTTTCGTGAAGTAGCGGCCCGGCAAAGCGCCACCGCCGCGCATATTTCATGCGTGGACGAAGCACGCCCACCCGCATTACGCTAGGCGGCTCATCGCAAGGACGCCGACCATGACCCCCGATACGATCCACGCGCGGCTCGCTTTCCTGCGCGAAGCCGAACGCCTGAAGGATGTGCTGCGCAGCGGCCACACGTCGTCCGGGCGCGCGGAAAGCACGGCCGAACATAGCTGGCGGCTGTGCCTGATGGCGCTCGTGTTCGCCGACGCGCTGCCCGGCATCGACACGCTGAAGCTGCTGAAGCTGTGCGTCGTCCACGATCTCGGCGAGGCGCTGCACGGCGACATTCCCGCGATCGAGCAAGCCGCGCACCCCGAGAAAAGCGCGCAAGAGCGCGACGACCTGCTGACGCTGACCGCCCCGCTCGATCCCGCGCGGCGCGACGAGATCGTCGCGCTGTGGGATGAATACGAGGCGGCGACGACGCCGGAAGCACGCGCGGCGAAGGCGCTCGACAAGCTCGAGACGATCCTGCAGCACAACCAGGGCAGCAACCCGCCCGATTTCGACTACGCGTTCAATCTCGGGTACGGCCGCCGCTACACCGACGCCGCGCCGCTGTTCAGCACGATCCGCGACATCGTCGACGCGGACACGCAACGCCGGATCGACGCGGGCGGGCAGCGCGCGTAAGCTCGCGGGATCGGGCGTGCGGCACCGCGCACCCTGCCCGCACGAGGCGCTACGCATGACGCAAAACATCTACGACGACCCGGCCTTCTTCGAAGGCTACAGCCGCCTGAACCGCTCGATCCACGGCCTCGACGGCGCACCCGAATGGCCCGCGCTGCGCGCGCTGCTGCCCGACCTGCACGGCCGCAGCGTGCTCGACCTCGGCTGCGGCTACGGCTGGTTCAGCCGCTGGGCGGCCGATCAGGGCGCGGCAAGCGTGCTCGGCATCGATGTCTCCGAGCGCATGCTCGAACGCGCGGCCTCGACCGCCGCGCACCCGGCGATCACGTACCGCCGCGCCGATCTCGAAACGCTCGCGTTGCCCAACGCAGCATTCGATCTCGCGTACAGCTCGCTCGCCTTCCACTACGTCGCGCACCTCGACACACTGCTGCGCACGATTCATCGCGCGCTCGTGCCCGGCGGGCGGCTCGTGTTCTCGATCGAGCACCCCATTTATACGGCGCCGCGCCGGCCCGGCTTCGTCATCGATGCGCAGGGCAACCGCGCCTGGCCGCTCGACGGCTACCAGCATGAAGGTGAACGCGTGACCGACTGGCTCGCGCCGGGCGTCGTCAAGCAGCACCGTACGCTCGGCACGCTCGTGAACCTGCTGATCGGCAGCGGCTTCACGCTCACGCACCTGGACGAATGGGGACCGACGCAGGCGCAGGTCGATGCGCTGCCCGCACTCGACGAGGAACGCGACCGGCCGATGATGGCGCTCGTCGCGGTGACCTCGTAAACCTGCGGATCGGCATCGGCTTCGCGCACACGCGTCCGGGCAAAGCATGACGCGGCACGACCACGATGCCACCTTCTTCGACGGCGACAGACGCCTGAACCGCACTGCCCTCCATCTCGACAACCTGCCAGAATTGCGCGCGTCGCACACGCCGCCACCCAACCAGCGCGGTCGCCACGTGCTCGACCTCGAACGCGACCGCGCCCGGTTCAGTCGCGGAGCACCCTAACACGGCGCGTCGAGCGCCACGCATCCCGCCCCCGGCTATCAACGCATGGCCGACTGACTCGCGCAAGGTGCCTCCAAGCCGCACCGTACGTTCGACACGTTGACAATCCGGCCAATCACCAGTGGCTGCGCATTCGTCAACACGAATTCCACAGCAATCCCAAATCAACGCGCGACCTCGGCCCCAACTACCGAGGCACGCAACCGACAATCTCAATTTAGACAAATCTCGCCAGCCAATTTAACAATCAACAACAATCAACAAATCTCAAAAAAAATAAATCATTGAAAATCACGTGAAAAATAAAATAACCTTATCAACACAGGATTCCTAAAAAATGCAATCCCCTCAAATACAAAGAATCATCGCACACCACAGTTTCACATCAATCTTCAACCCTCAACCAAGGAGAAATAGATGTCTGAAAATAGCAAAATCATCATGAGAAAGGCGATCCGATCGACCGTAGCTGCTTGTTGCATGGCCGCTTCTTTACTTCACACCGGCATGGCCACTGCAGATGGTCTCGCAAATCAAATCCTCAGGGGGCCAAACAGCACCGACACCCGAGGATACACAAGCTGCTCCGTTTCTTACACAATGTGCATACAGCGATACGGGAGCAGACCCGGCAGCAACGCCGGTGTCACGCGATGCGCGGACTGCCTGAGAAAGTGCAACGTCTCGAACGGCTGGTGGCCCATGGTAAGCGGCTGCACCGTCTGAAATGACGATCCGGCTCGTCGCGAGCCCCACGATGCAAACCGGTGTTCCTTCGCAGATCAACAGCACCTACAACCACTCGCGGCGATTTCCTCATCCAGGAAGCCACGCACTATCATCTCAATATTCGTGAACACCAGGGCACCGAAATGAATCACGAGACCGATCGTCAGCCGGCAATCCACATAACGTTCTCCGAGTATTCTCTAGACACCGTTTCCTCAGCAATTTCAAGCGGAGAACTTTCTGGATCATGCATTCTCGTCGCCGGAAACTGGCATCTGGGTCCGCTCAAGGAGCGCAATGACCCCGCACTTGCGGAATGGTTCAGCGAGCATTTTGGCTACGTGCCGGACAATGTGACGATCGGCGATACCTCGACCGCCGTCAAAAATCAGGAAAGGGCTTGCGCATGGGTGAACCCGACTTCGTCCGAGGAATATGCGAACTTCCTGCACTGGGCAAGCATCTGCAAACTGCGGAATATATCGTTGATCCGATTCTCGGCCCAGGACATCCACCCTATCGGGATGGCGAGACTTGCCGTCACAGCGCCCCAAGCAGATCCGAATGAAATCGAGCTTTATGCCCGGGAATGGGCAAACCTGGTCGAAGAGAACGCCGACTTCAGACTGCTCAACCCGTCCGGGAAATTACGTTCGTTTTCGGCGTCCCACTTCGACAAATACATTACCGGCGCAACAAGCAATAACTGGACCTCCTCTCCGGAAGTGGTGCTGCACATCATGGAAACACTGGGCAGCGAGCATCAAGATTTCCCCGGCGACATTTTTCTCTACCATCGGATCGAAAAGTTCGTCACGTCCGGCATCGTGGAAAAACAGACAGATTCCGACGTCACACAAACCAAGATTCGGTCGACCTCCCGCTAATCCGCTGTTACATGAACGTTCGAGCCACAACGACCTGTCGCCATGTCGAAAATTTCGAAATCATTCACGGCATCACTCCTGCCATTCGCTCTCGCCGCCATTTGCGACAACGCACATGCTTCCCAGGAGGATCATCTGAAGCGGATTCTCCAGCAAAAAGTTCCGGAGCTTGAAATAGGCAGCGTCTCCCGATCACCGATCGGCGGGCTCTATGAAATCGTCGCAAATTCACGAATTTTCTACAGCAACTCTACCGGAACCTATATTCTCGTTGGCGACATAATCAACGCGTCCAGCCAGGAGAATCTGACGGAAACGCGGCTCAACAAGATGAACAGCGCAGCCCTCCGTGACCTGCCACTTCGACATGCAATCAAAATTCAAAACGGCAGCGGGAAACGCGTCATTTCGACATTCTTCGATCCGAATTGTTCGTTTTGCAAAAAAATGAGCCGCGAGCTGAACAAGATTCCGGACGCAACCTTGTATATTTTTCTGTACCCCGTGCTCTCCCAAGATTCCGTCGCCAAATCGGAGATGATCCTTTGTGCAGAGGACCCATCCCTTGCCTGGAGGACATGGGTGAAAAAAGGAACGATCGCGCGCGCGCGAACTTCATGCTCACCGGACGCTACCAAGGAACTCCTCTCGCTAGGAAAGAAACTTGGCATCAAGGGAACACCGACCACATTCCTGCCATCCGGGAAAAGAGTCGAAGGGTTCGTTTCCGGAAAAGAGCTGGCCGAAATCATGGACCTCCAATAGCGGTACCTGCCCCTTTACGCGCCGGAACAGCAAAAGCTGGTTTCCCGTTGCTCGCAGTCGATGTGCAAACCGGAAGACCACCGTCGCCGCCGAAGGTCGCTCATTCGCGACCTTCGGCGATTGCAACAACGGCGACATCGAGGTTCGGTTTCAGCGACGTCATCGCCACAATTGAGCACAATTTCCACACGATTTCGCGAGATTTTCTCGATTACCATGAACGGCTGATCCGAATCGACGCTTCCGCGCCCGGCACACACGACCTGTGTCGCGGTCGAACCGCGCCGCCGGCCGAGCTGAACGGTTCCTCCGGATCGGCAGCACGCACCGCCGACGCCCGACTTAACCTATCGGCATGCTCATGAATCAAACGTCCCGCCGCCGACGACGCATCGTGCTGGCCACCATCATTGCTGTGGCAGTCGCCGCAGGTGTCGCGTTATCGTTATTCGCGCCCGAGAAGCATCCGCAATACCTGTCCGCGCCCGTCTCGCGCGGCGATCTCGAGAACGCGGTGCTGGCAACCGGCGCGCTTCAGGCATTCAAGCAGGTCGACGTCGGTGCGCAGGTGTCCGGGCAGTTGAAGTCGCTGAAAGTCAAGCTCGGCGACAAGGTCACGAAGGGCCAGTGGCTCGCCGAGATCGATCCCGTGATCTCGGAAAACGCGCTGCGCCAGGCCCGCGCCAGCGAAGAAAGCCTGCGCGCGCAGCAGCAATCGACCGCCGCGCAGCTCACGCAGGCGGAACTCGCGTTCAAGCGCCAGCAGGCGATGCTGCCCGACGATGCAACCTCGCGCGAATCGTTCGAGGCCGCACGCGCGACGCTCGACGTGCAGCGCGCGACCCTCGCTTCGCTCGCCGCGCAGATCCGTTCGGCACGCATCCAGATCGAAACCGCGCAGGCCAACCTCGGTTACACGCGCATCGTCGCGCCGATGAGCGGCGAAGTCGTCGCGATCGTCACGCAGGAAGGCCAAACCGTCATCGCCCAGCAGCAGGCACCGGTGATCCTTAAGCTCGCGGATCTCGACACGATGACCGTGAAAGCGCAGATATCCGAGGCTGACGTGATTCGCTTGCATCAAGGCCAGTCCGCTTATTTCACAATCCTTGGTGAACCCGACAAGCGCCACTACGGTGCACTGCGCGCAATTGAGCCCGCCCCGCAGAACTTCGCGGATTCGCAAGCTAACCTCGGCGGCGGCACGAAGCCGAATTCGGCCGTGTTCTACAACGCGCTGTTCGAAGTGCCGAACCCCGAGCATCGGCTGCGCATCTCGATGACCGCGCAAGTCAACATCGTGCTCGGCAATGCACGCAACGCGCTCAGCATTCCGGCCGCCGCGCTCGGCGAAAAACGCAAGGACGGCACCTACGCGGTGCGCGTGCTGCGCGCCGACGGCAGCACGGAAACGCGCAACGTGCGCATCGGCATCAACAACAACGTGCGCGTCGAAGTCCTGGCCGGCCTGAAGGACGGCGAACGCGTCGTGATCGGCGAAGCGGCCGGTGACGACCACGCACCGCTGGCGGACGTGGTGTGACGATGAGCCAGCCCCTGCTGAAACTCGCTGCCGTCACGCGACGCTTTCCGGCCGGCGACAAGGATGTCGTTGTCCTGAGCAACGTCAACCTGTCGATTCACGCGGGCGAGATCGTCGCGATCGTCGGCGCGTCGGGCTCCGGGAAGTCGACGCTGATGAACATCCTCGGCTGCCTCGATCATCCGAGCGAAGGCACCTACACGGTCGGCGGCCGCGACACGCACATGCTCGACAGCGACGAACTCGCGCAACTGCGTCGCGAGCACTTCGGCTTCGTGTTCCAGCGCTACCACCTGCTGCCGCACGTCGACGCGGTCGCGAACCTCGAAATGCCCGCGATCTATGCCGGCACGCCGCGCGCGGAACGGCACGCCCGCGCACGCGAACTGCTCGCACGTCTCGGGCTCGCGGATCGTGCGCACCACCGGCCCGGGCAGCTGTCCGGCGGCCAGCAACAGCGCGTGAGCATCGCTCGTGCGCTGATGAACGGCGGCCAGGTGATCCTCGCCGACGAACCGACCGGTGCGCTCGACACGAAAAGCGGCCAGGACGTGATCCGCATCCTGCACGAGCTGAACGCGCTCGGCCATACGATCGTCATCGTCACGCACGACAAGGCCGTCGCGCGCCATGCGAAGCGCATCATCGAGATCAGCGACGGCGAGATCGTCGCCGACCGGCCGAACCGCCACTATGCGGAAGCGCTCGCGGAAGCGGGCGTCGACGACGCAGAAGCCAGCGCGCTACCCGCCCGCGATCACCGCGACACGCCACCGCCGCCCGCACCGGTCGACACCGATGCGCATCCCGAGCCCGGCACCCGCACGCGACGCTTCGCGGCCGGCTCCGGCCGCTTCGCCGAAGCGTGCCGGATGGCATGGATCGCGCTCGTGTCGCACCGGCTGCGCACGCTGCTGACGATGCTCGGCATCATCATCGGCATCACGTCGGTCGTGTCGATCGTCGCGATCGGCGAAGGCGCGAAGCGCTACATGCTCGACGAAATCGGCAGCATCGGCACGAACACGATCAACATCTATCCGGGCACCGACTGGGGCGACAGCCGCGCCGACGCGATCCAGACGCTCGTGCCGGCCGACGTCGCCGCGCTCGCCGAGCAGCCGTACGTCGACAGCGCGACGCCCGAAACGTCGCGCACGCTGCTGCTGCGCTACCGCAACGTCGACGTGAACGCGCTCGTGAGCGGCGTCGGCGACCGCTTCTTCCAGGCGCGCGGGATGCGCTTCGCGCTGGGTGTCGCGTTCGACGAGGACGCGGTGCGCCGCCAGGTGCAGGTGGCCGTGATCGACCAGAACACGCGCCGCAAGCTGTTCGGCGCGACGCGCAACCCGATCGGCGAAGTGATCCTGGTCGACAACGTGCCGTGCGTCGTGATCGGCGTGACGGCCGACAAGAAAAGCGCGTTCGGCAGCGTGAAGAGCCTGAACGTGTGGGTGCCGTACACCACCGCGAGCGGGCGCCTGTTCGGGCAGCGCTATCTCGACAGCATCACCGTGCGCGTGCGCGACGGCCAGCCGAGCGCCGCCGCCGAGAAAAGCCTCGAAAAGCTGATGACGCAGCGCCACGGCCGCAAGGACTTCTTCACGTACAACATGGACAGCGTGGTGAAGACCGTCGAGAAGACCGGGCAGTCGCTCACCTTGCTGCTGTCGCTGATCGCGGTGATCTCGCTCGTCGTCGGCGGGATCGGCGTGATGAACATCATGCTGGTGTCGGTCACCGAGCGCACGCGCGAAATCGGCATCCGGATGGCGGTCGGCGCGCGCCAGTCCGACATCCTGCAGCAGTTTCTCGTCGAGGCCGTGCTCGTCTGCCTGCTCGGCGGCACGATCGGCATCGCATTGTCGTTCGGGCTCGGCGCACTGTTCTCGATGTTCGTCGCGCAGTGGAAGATGGTGTTCTCGGCCGGCGCGATCGTGACCGCGTTCGTCTGCTCGACGCTCACCGGTGTGATTTTCGGCTTCATGCCCGCGCGCAACGCATCGCGGCTCGATCCGATCGATGCGCTCGCGCGCGATTGAAGAAAGACCTGTCATGACGCATTCCTCCCCCCTTCACCGCCTGGGCGCAGTCGCGTGCGCGGCTGCGCTGCTCGCCGGCTGCGCCGGTGCGCGCCATGAACCGCTGCCCGCCGTCGCGATGCCGGCGAACTGGGAGGCGCCGGTCGCAGCCGGCGCACCGGCCACCACACGCGACTGGTGGCGCAGCTTCGGCGACCCGCAGCTCGATGCGCTGATCGACGACGCGCTGCGCGCCAACAACGACCTCGCGATCGCGGCGATCCGCGTGTACCGCGCGCAGCTGCAGGCCGGGCTCGCGGATACGAACCTGACGCCGAACGTGTCGGTCGGCGCGAACGGCGCCGTGTCGCGCACGCTCGATACGCACCGGATGAGCCGGACGAGCGGCGTGACCGGTTCGCTCAGCTATGAAATCGACCTGTGGGGCCGGCTGGCCGCGCTGCGCGACGCCGCACGCTGGGAAGCCGACGCGACGGCCGCCGATCTCGAAGCCGCGCGGCTGTCGCTGATCGGCACGACGGCGTCGCTGTACTGGCAGATCGGTTATCTGAACCGGCAGATCGCGCTCGGCGACGCGAACATCGCGTATGCGGTCCGCACGCTCGCGGTCGTGCGGTCGCGGCACACGGCCGGCGCCGTGTCGGGGCTCGATCTCGCGCAGGCCGAACAGAGCCTCGCCGCGCAACGCGCCGCGCAGACGCAACTGATCCAGCAGCGCACCGAGAATCGCCACGCGCTCGCGATCCTGTTCGACCGACCGCCGCAGCAGCGCGCGGCCGAGCCGGCCGCACTGCCCGTCGCGGCGCCGCCGGAAGTCGTGGCCGGCCTGCCCGCGAGCCTGCTCGGCCGGCGTCCCGACCTGCGCGCGGCGGAATTCCGGCTGCGCGAATCGCTCGCACAAGTCGACGCGACGCGCACGAGCTTCTATCCGACCTTCACACTGACCGGGCAGGCCGGCACGTCGAGCACGAGCCTCGAGCGCGTGCTGATGAATCCGGTCGGCACGCTCGGGCTGGGCCTGGCACTGCCGTTCATCCAGTGGAACACGATGCAGCTGCAGATCAAGGTGTCGAAGTCGCAGTACGAGGAAGCCGTCGTCGGGTTCCGCCAGAAGCTCTACACGGCGCTCGCGGAAGTCGAGAACGCGCTGTCGGCGCGTGTGCAGCTCGAACGCGAAGCCGAACAGCGCGCGCTGTCGCTGGCCCAGGCGCAGCGCGCCGAACAGCTGGCCGCCGCGCGCTTCGCGGCCGGCGCGACCGCCGTGCAGCCGTGGCTCGACCAGCAGCAGCGGCTGCGCGATGCGCAAAGCGCCGACGAACTGACGCGCCTGAACCGGCTCAACAACCAGATGACGCTGTACCGCGCGCTCGGCGGCGGGATGTCCTGACCGGCGCGCGCACCGGGCCGGCTGCGCCGATCATGCGCGGCGTCATTCACACACGGGCGCTCGGCGTCGGGCCGGCGCGAACGCCACCGCGCTCGCCGTCGCAAGCACGGCCACGCCCGCCGCGCCGTACACCATCACCCAGCCGAACCCGTGCACGAGCGCCGCATGCAACGCCGCGCCGCTCGGGTCGGCCTGCGCGAGCGCCGGGGCGATCTCGTGCAGCCCGTCGGTCCGGCCGGACGCAATCTCCTGTGCAAGGCGGCGCAGCGCCGCGTCGCCGATCGTGCCCGCGACGCCGCTCTTCAGGCTCGCGACGATCCCCGCGACCAGCACGAAGCCCATCGCCGCGATGTTCAGCGCAAGCGAAATCATCCGCGCGCTCATGTCGATACCCGACGCCATCCCGGCCCGCGAGCTCGGCACCGCGCCCGTCGTCGTGTTGGTGACGGGGGTATTCGTGAGCCCGAGCCCGATGCCGGCGATCACGCAGCCGGGCAGCATCGTGATCCAGCTGGCATGATCGGCCGCGCTGCCGATCCGCATCAGCGCGAACCCCGCGGCGATCGTGAACAGGCCGCCCGGGATCACGACGCCCGGCCCGTAGCGCAGCGCGAGCCGTTCGCCGAACGGCGGCGCGACCAGCGTCGGCAACGTGTACGCGAGCAACGCGAGGCCGGCCGTCACGCTGTCGTAGCCGAGCGCAACCTGGAACCAGATCGGCAGGTAGATCATGAACGGCCAGAAGCTGAAGTTCATCCCCATCGAACCGAAGATCGCGCCGGTGAACGCGCGAATCCGGAACACCGAGAAATCGAACATCGGCCGCGCACTGGCGCGTTCCGCGATGAAGAAGCCGGCCAGCGCCAGCACGGTCGCGCCGAGCACGCCGAAGCCGGCGGCACTGGTGATCCCGAGTGCCGCGCTTTGCGTGATGTAGAACGCCAGGCCGAGCACCGCGAGCGACAGCGTGACGATGCCTGCGACGTCGAGCCTGCCCGCGTGCGGATCGCGCGACTCCTGCACCGCGCCGCCGATCATCACGAGCGCGACGGCCGCGAGCGGCGCATGGACGAGGAACACCCACGGCCAGCTTGCCAGCGCGACGATCGCGCCACCGACGATCGGCCCGAACCCGAGCCCGATGCCGAACACGATCCCCCAGATCCCGAACGCGCGGCTGCGCTCGCGGCCCTCGCGGAACTGGTGCGACAGCACGGCAATCTGACAGATCAGCATCGCGCCGCCGCTGGCGCCCTGCAGCAGCCGGCCCGCGACGAGCACCGGCACGTTCGGCGCGAGCCCGCACAGCAGCGACGTCGCGCCGAACAGCACGGTGCCGATCACGTACACGCGCTTGCGGCCGAACCGGTCGGCGAGCGTGCCGGCCGCCATCAGCACGGTCGTGCACGCGATCGTGTACGCGTTCATGATCCACTGCATGCCGTTGAAATCGCCATGCAGCACGTGTTCGAGCGTCGGCAGGATCACCGGCACGCTCGAGATTTCGAGGCCGAACATCAGCGACGTGAGACAGACGGCCGCGAGCGCGACCGCATTCCTGCGGGAGTCGGATAGCGTCATGCGTATTGCGCCAGGGCCCGGCAACGGGTCGCGCGCCTCCAGGTGAGAAGGATTCGCCGCGTGCGGCCGGCGACGCACGCTGGACGGGAATCGGTACTATAGTGAGAATCTTCATCCCCATTGACGCATGCATTTCTCCAGACTGGGGAATCACAGGACTCAATCCCGCCCATGACCGACAGACTCGACGGCGTGACGACCTTCGTCCAGGTAGTGGAATCGGGCAGCTTCGCGCTCGCCGCGGAGCGCCTCGACATGACGCGTTCGGCCGTCGGCAAGGCGATCGCGCGGCTCGAGAAGCGGCTCGGCGCGCGGCTGTTGCAGCGCACGACGCGCAGCCAGAGCCTGACCGACGACGGCCAGGCGTACTACGACCGCTGCGTGCGTGCGCTCGCGGAACTGGAAGCGGCGGAAGCCGACCTCGACTGCGGCCGCAACGAGCCGCGCGGCAAGCTGCGCCTGAGCGTGCCGCTCGCGTTCGGGCATCACTGCGTGATGCCCGTCGTGCTCGACCTCGCGCACACCTATCCGCATTTGCGGATCGATGTATCGATCACCGACCGTTTCGTCGATCTCGTCGAGGAAGGCATCGACCTCGCGGTGCGGATCGGCACGCTCGCGGACAGCACGAGCCTCGCGGTACGGCGGCTCGGCACGCAATACGGCAGCCTCGGCGCGGCGCCGTCGTATCTCGCCCGCTACGGGACGCCGAAGACGCTCGACGATCTGAAGCACCACCGGACGATCGCGTATTCCCGCTCGGGTGTGGTTCAGCCGTGGGACTTGCGCGCGCCGGACGGCTCGACGGTACGGATCGACATGCCGCACCAGCTCAGTTTCGACGACGTGCAGGCGATCGCGGCAGCCGGCGCATCGGGGTTCGGCATCGCGTGGCTACCGAGCTGGCTGCTCGATCACTACGTGAAGCGCGGCGAGATGACGGTCGTGCTCGACCGCTGCTTCGTCTGCGAAGGCGACATCCACGCGATCTGGCCGAAGACGCGCTACCTGCCGCGCAAGACGCGCTGCGTGATCGATGCGTTCGTCAACGCGATCACGCCGACGTTCGACGACTGAGTGACGACCGGGTGACGGCACGTGGCGCCGCGCGCACCGGCGCGGCGTGTATCCACGTCACGCGTGGATGACCGTCCGCCTCTGGATGCCGGGCCTCGACGCCAACGCCAACTCAAACTGCCCCACACTCGCGGACCGCCACGCACCGCCGCTGTCGTTCACAAAGCAGCCGAAAGTGGATAGTCACCCTCCCTTTGCCGCACATTCCGGATAGACGCGGAATTTCGGCCTCCCAAGAATTCGCACACAGCTCTGCCGATCGACTCGCGTGGCACGGCATTGCCGCCATGGCGGCACGCCCCGATCGCGCCGCTTGCCCTCTGCCGTCCGGATCGATCGAATTCCGAATCGTTTCGGCGCTTTCCGAGCTGAAAACCACGCGTCCGGCAAGCCGTGGTCGAGTCAATCCAACAAGTCACGAGGAGATCATGCGAAAGATAGATCTGCAACAGGTCGTCGCCGACGCGAAATTGGGCCGGCTGCATTACGTCGTTTTGTTCTGGTGCGCGCTGGTCATCGTCTTCGACGGCTACGATCTCGCCATCGTGGGCATTGCCCTGCCTGCCATCATGGGAGAGATGGCCGTGAATCCGGCAAAGGCGGGATTCATGGTCAGCTCGGCGCTATTCGGCATGACATTCGGCAACATTCTGCTCGGGTCCGTTTCCGACCGGATCGGTCGTCGCAGAACCACGGCGCTTTGCGTCGTGCTGTTCAGCGTCTTTACGGTCGCGGCGGGAATCGCGCGGAACCCGGTCGAATTCGGTCTCGCGAGGTTCGTCGCGGGAATCGGCATCGGCGGCGTGATGCCGAACGTCATTGCACAGATGACCGAATATGCGCCCCGTCGCCTGCGCGGCACGCTGGTGGCCCTGATGTTCAGCGGTTACTCGCTGGGCGGCATGTTGGCCGCCTTGCTGGGCAAGACCATGATCGACAGCTACGGGTGGCGATCCGTGTTCATCGCGGCAGGCTTGCCGTTGCTCTTCGTGCCGCTGTTGCTGCGCGGCATGCCGGAGTCGATGTCGTTCCTGTCCGGCAAGGGAATGGAGCGGGCCTTGGCCGACATCGCACGCCGGATCGATCCGGAATTGAAGATCGGCAGCGGTGACCGCCTGCTATGGCATCGACACGATGAAACGGGGCGGGCGCCGCTGAAGCTGCTGCTCGGCGACGGGCGTGGCCCCAGCACCATCATGTTCTGGATTGCCTGCTTCATCTGCCTCTTCATGGTCTACGCATTGAGCTCGTGGCTCGTCAAGCTGATGGCGAGCGCGGGCTACGGCATGGGCTCCGCGATGACGGTCATACTCGCGCTCAATCTCGGCGCCGTAGTGGGCGCAGTAGGCGGCGGCTGGATTGCCGACCGATTGCATATCAAGCGCGTGCTGATGACCATGTTCTCGCTCGCATCGGTTGCGATCATCCTGTTGAGTCATCCGTTGCCGACGCCAGTCACGCTGTTGCTTGCCGCGCTCGCGGGGGCCTGCACGATCGGCACGCAGATCCTTCTCTGTGCGTACGCGGGCCAGTTCTATCCGGGCGAGATCCGGTCGACGGGCGTCGGCTGGGTGCTGGGCGTGGGGCGAAGCGGCGCCATTCTCGCGCCGATTTTCATCGGGCTCCTGGTCGACATGCAGTTGCCGATCGACTGGAATTTCCTGGCGATCGGCCTGCCGGCCGTGCTGGCGGCGATGGCGGTACGCTTTATCGACGACGGTCGTTCCGCCGCATTCCGGAGCGAGCCGCCACGGCCGGAAGGCGACGTCCGGTCAATCAGTCGAAGTTGATTCGACGACGGCCTGTGGTTCTGCGGCGGATTCCCGGCGCACTTCCCGTCGGGGTGGCGGGTCGGGCGCTCGCCGGGGCAATCCGCCCGCTGCCGGCGCGAGCTGAGCACATGATCGCGGCGACAACCGGGAACGACATCGACACCGATCGATACGAGGCAGTGTCCGGTCGCAACTTTACCGAGTCAGGGAGCGTGCATCGCACGCTCCTGCGTCCGACACGCGATGTCACCCCTGCCCCAGATCCTGCAGCGGATGCGCGAACAGCTTCCACGGCGACGTGAGGAAATGCCGCACGCGTTCGGCGCGCAGCTCGACGAGCGACGCGGGTGCCCAGCGCGGCTTGCGATCCTTGTCGACCAGATGCGCACGCACGCCTTCGCAGAAGTCGCCTTCCTCGATCGCGCGCGCGACGATGCCGAGCTCCATCCGGAACGATTCGGCCAGCGTCATCTGGCGGCCGCGCAGCAGCGCCTCGCGCGTCACGTACAGCATCGTCGGCGAATGGCCGGTGAGCGCATCGAGCGTCGCCTGCAGCCATTGACGGTGCTCGCGCGACAGCTCCTCGCGCGCAAGATCCTGCGTCAGCGTCGCGACGATCCGCTCGACGGTCGAGCGCTTGTCGAAATGACGCACGATCCACGGCATCTGGCTGTCGAGCGCCGCGTGCGGCACGACGTTGCACGGCGGCTCGAACACCTTGCGCAGCAACGGCAGCGCATCGCCTTCCCACTTGACGCTTTCGATGCGCGTCTCGAACGTGTCGAGCCACGCGGACGGCACGCACAGATCCGCGAGCTTCGCCATGAGCGCGTCGGCGCCCGACAGCATCGCGCCGGTCAGCCCGACGTACAGCTCGAGTTCGGCCGGCATGCGCGACAGGAAATGCGTCGCGCCGACATCGGGCACGAGGCCGATACGCGTCTCCGGCATCGCGATCTTGCTGCGCTCGGTCGCGACACGCAGCGCCGCGCCCTGCGCGAGGCCCATGCCGCCGCCCATCGTCACGCCGTCCATCAGCGCGACCACCGGCTTCGGGAACGTATGGATCGCGTAGTCGAGCCGGTATTCGTCGACGAAGAACGGCAACCAGGTTTCGCGCTGCGCGACCATCCGGTACAGCGCACGCACGTCGCCGCCCGCGCAGAAGCCCTTCTCGCCCGCACCGCGCAGCACGACCGCGACGATCTGGTCGTCGTCACGGCAGCGCTCGAGCAGCGCGGCCAGCTCGCCGATCATCGGGTACGACAGCGCATTGAGCGCGGCCGGCCGGTTCAGCGTGATCAGCGCCACGCGGTTCACCACGCGAAACAGCACCTCCGGTGCGTGCTCCGCGAACGCGTCGTGATTCGTCACCGGCGTGCTCATCGTTGCGGCTCTCCGTCGTTGTGCCACTGCGGCGCGCGCTTGCCGAGGAACGCGGCCACGCCTTCGCGCGGATCGTTCGTGTCGAACAGGTCGACGAAACGTTCACGCTCGACCGCGAGCGCCGCGCCGCGCGGCACGCCGCGGCGCGCGAGGCCGATCAGCTCCTTGCTGTAGGCGACCGCGTGCGGGCTCTGCCGCGCGACGTTGCGCGCGAGCGCCAGCGCCGCATCGCGCGATGCGCCCGACTCCACGACGTCCTCGACGAGGCCGATCCGCAGCGCGGTGGCCGCATCGACACGCGCGCCGGTCAGGATGATCTTCTTCGCCCAGCCTTCGCCGACGAGCCAGGGCAGCGTCTGCGTGCCGAGGCCGCAGGGCAGCAGGCCGACCGACGGCTCGGGCAGCGCCATCTGCGCATGCGTCTCCGCGATCCGCAGGTCGCACGCGAGCGCGCATTCGAGCCCGCCGCCCATCGCATAGCCGTTGATCGCCGCGATCGTCACGACGCGCGCGTCGTGCAGCGCCTCGAACGCCGCGCCGAAACGCGACGCCATCGCGCGCGCAACCGCGTGGTCGCCGTCGGCGAACGTGTTGAGGTCGGCACCCGCGCTGAAGAACTTCGGGCCGTCGCCGGTAATCACCAGCGCGCGCACGCGCGGATTCGCATTCAGTTCGGCGACGGTTGCCTGCAGCTGCTGCAGCCCGTCGGCGGTAAAGGCGTTCGCGGGCGGACGCTTGAGCGTCGCGCACGCGATCGCGCCGTCGTCGACGTAGTCGAGTTCGATCATGAGGCGTCCTTCTTCGTTGCCGGTTGGTACAGGCGGATCACCGCCGAGAAATCGAGCTGGCCGTCGCCGCGGCTACTCATCGTCTGGTACAGCTGCTGCGCGAGCGCGCCGAGATAGACCGGCTGGCGCGCCTGCTTCGCGGCATCGTTCGCGAGGCCGAGATCCTTCAGCATCAGGTCGGTGCCGAAGCCGCCCGAGTAGCCGCGCGACGACGGCGCGGTCTCGATCACGCCCGGATACGGGTTGTAAGTGTCGGAACTCCAGCAGCGGCCCGTCGACGTGTTGACGATGCCAGCCAGCACCTTCGGATCGATGCCGAGCGCGACGCCGAGCGACATCGCCTCCGACACGGCGGCCATCGAGATGCCGAGCACGAGGTTGTTGCAGACCTTCGCGACCTGCCCCATCCCCGTCGCGCCGCAGTGGACGATGTTCTTGCCCATGCCCGCGAGCACCGGCTTCACGCGCTCGAAATCCGCATCGCTGCCGCCGACCATGAAGGTCAGCGTGCCGGCCGCCGCACCGCCGGTGCCGCCCGACACGGGCGCATCGACGAACGCGCCGCCGTGCTCGCGCACGAGCGCGCCGAACGCCTGCGCGCTCGCCGGGTCGATCGTGCTCGAATCGATCACGGTCGTGCCCGCGCCGAGGCCGGCGAGCACGCCGTTCTCGCCGGACAGCACCGAGCGCACGTGCGGCGCGGCCGGCAGCATCGTGATGACGAACGTCGCGCCCGATGCCGCATCGCGCGGCGACGCGGCCACCTGCGCGCCGGCATCCTGCAGCGCGCGCAAGGCGTCGGTGCTCAGGTCGAACGCATGTACTTCATGGCCTGCTTTCAGCAGGTTCAGCGCCATCGGCGCGCCCATGTGGCCGAGGCCGATAAAACCGATTTTCATGTTCGTGTCCTCCGCCGCTCAATGCAGCCGGATCGTGGTATTCACCGGGCCGGCCGTCGTGTCGTCGTCGAACCAGCGCGCGGTGACCGTCTTGGTCTGCGTGTAGAACTGCACGACCTGCTTGCCGTACGGGCCGAGATCGCCGAGCTTCGAGCCGCGCGAACCCGTGAAGCTGAAGAACGGCACGGGCACCGGGATCGGGATGTTGATGCCGACCTGGCCGATGTCGATCTCGCTCTGGAACTTGCGCGCGGCCGCGCCGCTCTGCGTGAACAGGCCCACGCCGTTGCCGAACGGGTTCGCGTTGACGAGCGCGATCGCGTCGTCGAGCGTGTCGGCTTCCATCACGACCAGCACGGGCCCGAAGATTTCATGCGTGTAGACCGACATGTTCGTCTTCACGCCCGAGAAGATCGTCGGGCCGACGAAATTGCCCTGCTCGTAGCCGGACACCTTCACGTCGCGGCCGTCGAGTTCGAGCTTCGCGCCTTCCTTCACGCCCGCGTCGATCAGCGACAGGATGCGTTCCTTCGCGGCCTTCGACACGACCGGCCCGACGTCCGTGCCGGCTTCCGCGCCCGCATTGACCTTCAGCGCCTTTGCCTTCTCGACGATGTCCGGCAGCCAGTCGCGCGCGTTGCCGACGAGCACCGCGACCGACGTCGCCATGCAGCGCTGTCCGGCCGCGCCGAAGCCCGCGCCGACGAGCGCGTTGATCGCCTGCTCGCGGTTCGCGTCGGGCAGCACGACCGCGTGGTTCTTCGCGCCCATCATCGACTGCACGCGCTTGCCGTGCGCGCTGCCGAGGTTGTACACGTGCGTGCCGACCGCCGTCGAGCCGACGAACGAGATCGCCTTCACGAGCGGATGCGTGCAGATCGCATCGACGACTTCCTTGCCGCCGTGCACGACGTTCAGTACCCCTTTCGGTACGCCGGCCTCGACCGCAAGCTCGACGAGCTCCATCGTCGACAGCGGATCCTGCTCCGACGGCTTCAGCACGAACGTGTTGCCGCACACGATCGCCATCGGGAACATCCACAGCGGAATCATCGCGGGGAAGTTGAACGGCGTGATGCCCGCGCACACGCCGAGCGGCTGGCGCAGCGTGTAGGTATCCACCCCGCCCGCGACGTTCTCCGCGAACTCGCCGAGCTGCAGCGAACCGATCGAGCACGCGTGCTCGACCACTTCGAGGCCGCGGAAGATGTCGCCTTCGGCATCGGGAATCGTCTTGCCCTGCTCGGCCGTCAGCGTCTTCGCGATGCGCTGCTGGTTCGTGCGCACGAGATCCTGGAACTTCAGCATGATGCGCATGCGCGCGGCGATCGGCGTGTTCTTCCAGGTCGCGAAGGCGGTATGCGCGGCCTGCACGGCCGCGTCGACTTCCGCGACGGTCGCGAACGGCACGCGCGCGAGCACCTGCTGCGTCGCCGGGTTGACGATGTCACGCCACTCGTTCGTGGCGGACTCGACGAAGGCGCCGTCGATCAGCAGCTTGACCGTCGGCACGTCTTTCGAATTCGCGTTCATCGATCCTTTCTCCTGGCAGAGGGCCGCGAAGCGCGATATCGCCGCGCGGCCGGTTCAATTCGGCTGCGGGCAGCGGCCGCGGAATGCGGCGCGCGCGGCCCGCGGTCACGTCACTTCAGTTCGGCGGCGAAATCCTCTTCCCAGTATTCGCCGGGCATCCGTTCACTGGCATCGTCGCCACGCTCGATCTCGCGGCGACGCAATTCGACGCGGCGGATCTTCCCCGAGATCGTCTTCGGCAGCTCCGCGAACTGCAGGCGGCGAATGCGCTTGTACGGCGCGAGCTTCTCGCGCGAGAAGCGGAAGATGTCCAGCGCGAGCTCGGGGCTCTCCTCGTAGCCCTGCCGCAGCGTGATGAAGGTCTTCGGCACCGACAGCCGCACGGGGTCCGGGCTCGGCACGACGGCCGCCTCGGCGATCGCCGGATGCTCGATCAGCACGCTTTCGAGTTCGAACGGGCTCAGCCGGTAGTCGGACGACTTGAACACGTCGTCCGCGCGGCCGATGTACACGTAGTAACCGTCGTCGCGGCGCATCGCGATGTCCGACGTGCGGTAGTGGCCGTCGCGCATCGCGTAGGCCGTCGCGTCGGGGTTGTTCGCATAGCCTTTCATCAGCCCGACCGGGCGCGCGACGTCCGCGCCGAGCGGCAGCGCGACCTCGCCTTCGGTCACCGGCGTGCCGTCCGGGTCGAGCAGCGCGATCCGGTAGCCCGGCAGCGGCCGGCCCATCGAGCCCGCGACGACCGGCTGGCCCGGCGAGTTGCCGATCAGGCAGGTCGTCTCGGTCTGGCCGTAGCCGTCGCGGATCGCGATGCCCCACGCCTTCTTCACGCGCTCGATGATCTCGGGATTCAGCGGCTCGCCCGCGCCGACGATCTCGCGCAGCTTCACGTCGAACGACGCGAGCGGCTGCTGCACGAGCATGCGCCACACGGTTGGCGGCGCGCACAGCGTCGTCACCTGGTATTTGACGAGCGCATCGAGCACCACCTTCGGCTCGAAGCGCGCGTAGTTGAAAGCGAACACGCATGCCTGCGCGTTCCAGGGCGCGAAGAAGCAGCTCCACGCGTGCTTCGCCCAGCCCGGCGAGCTGATGTTCCAGTGGATGTCGCCCGGCTGCAGGCCGACCCAGTACATCGTCGACAGATGGCCGACCGGGTAGGTGCGGTGCGTATGCTCGACGAGCTTCGGCTTCGACGTCGTGCCCGACGTGAAGTACAGCAGCATCGGATCGTTCGCGTGCGTGATGGCGTCCGGCTCGAACTCCGCGCTCGCCGCATAGCCGTCGTTCATCGCGAGCCAGCCCGCGCGCGGCGCGCCGGCGACGATCTTCTGCGCGAGGCCGAGATCCGGCTGTTCGAACTTGGCGGTTTCGTTCTCGTCGACGATCGCGTATTTCGCGCCGCCGATCTGCACGCGGTCGCGTACGTCGTCGGGCGACAGTTGCGTGGTGGCCGGCAGCACGATCGCGCCGAGCTTCATCGCGGCGAGCATCGCGTCCCACAGCTCGACACGGTTCGGCAGCATCAGCAGGATCCGGTCGCCGCGCACGACGCCGATCGAGCGCAGCCAGTTCGCGATCCGCGACGAGCGCTCGGACATCTGCGCGAACGAATACGGATCGCCCGTGCCGGTCGCCGCATCGACGATCCACAGCGCGGGCTGGTCGTTGCCGCGCGCCATCGGGTCGAAGTAGTCGAGCGCCCAGTTGAATGCGTCGAGCACCGGCCACTCGAACTCGCGGTACGCGGTCTCGTAGTCGGTGCGATGGCGCAGCAGAAAGTCGCGCGCGTCCAGGAATGCCTGTACCGTCATCGTGTCCTCCAGTCTCCATGCCTCACGGTCAACCGGGCATGCGCTGCAGCCCATGCCCGGTTGCCTCTGTTGCGGCGCACGGTCACGTCGTTGCGTGCCGCGTTCGCCGCGCTGCCCTCGTGCCCTGCGTGATGTCGTCGCCGGGGTAACCGCCGTGGCTCAAAGCTGCCGCGCGATCACCATCCGCTGCACTTCGCTGGTGCCTTCGTAAATCTGCGTGATGCGCGCGTCGCGATAATGACGCTCGACTTCGTAATCGACCAGGTAGCCGTAGCCGCCGTGGATCTGGATCGCGTCCGAACACACGCGCTCGGCCATCTCCGATGCGAACAGCTTCGCCTGAGACGCTTCCGACAGGCACGGCAGCCCGGCGGTGCGCAGCTTCGCCGCGTGATGCACGAGCAGGCGCGCGGCGTTGATCTGCACGGCCATGTCGGCGAGCTTCTGCTGGATCGCCTGGTGCTCGGCGATCGGCTTGCCGAACTGCACGCGTTCGCCCGCATAGCGGCGCGCCTTGTCGAATGCGGCGCGCGCGATGCCGAGCGCCTGCGCGGCGATGCCGATGCGCCCGCCCTCGAGGTTCGACAGCGCGATCTTCAGCCCTTCGCCGCGATTGCCGAGCAGGTTCTCTTCCGGAATCGCGCAGTTCTCGAACGTGATCGGGCACGTATCCGACGCCCGGATACCCATCTTCTTCTCGGGCTTGCCGACGATGAAGCCCGGCGTGTCGGTCGGCACCAGGAACGCGGAAATGCCGCGCTTGCCGGCTTCCGGGTCGGTCATGGCAAAAACGATCGCCACGCCGGCACGCTGGCCGTTGGTCACGAACTGCTTCGCGCCGTTCAGCACCCATTTGCCGTCGCGCAGCTCCGCTCGCGTGCGCAGGTTGTTCGCCTCGGAGCCGGCGTGCGGCTCGGTCAGGCAGAACGCGCCGATCACGCGGCCGGACGCCATGTCGGCCAGCCAGCGATCCTTCTGCGCCGGCGTGCCGAAGCCGAGGATCGGCCCGCAGCCGACCGAGTTGTGCACGCTCATCAACGTCGCGCTCGCGGCGTCGCCGGCGGCGACCTCTTCCATCGCCAGCGCGTAGGCCACGTAGTCCGTATACGAGCCGCCCAGCTCCTGCGGCACGATCATCCCGAGCAGGCCGAGTTCGCCGAGCTGCGCGACGATCGCGTCGGGCAGGTGCGCATCGTGGTCCCACTGCGCCGCGTTCGGCGCCAGCATCTCGGTGGCAAACGCGCGCGCGGCGTCGCGGATCATCCGCTGGTCTTCGGTGTAAAGCTCGTCCATGGTGCTGCTGTCTCCCGCGGCCGCCGGGCGCGACCGTCCATGCGTTTCGATGCAACAAGTGTAGGCAAGCACGCGCGACTGTTCGATGCTCGCGTCGCTCATTTACACTGAGCGTTTTTGCCACACCGGCGGCATGGATGAAGCAGGAAGACAAGGGAACCGTCGCGATCAGCCTCGTCGCTTACAGCGTCGCGCTCGCCACGCGGCGCGGCGTCGCGGCCGAGCCGCTGCTCGAGCAGGCCGGCATCGCGCCCGCGCTGCTCGGGCAGCCGCGCGCACGGGTGTCCGCGCAACAATACGGCGCGCTGTGGAACGCGATCGCGCGCACGCTCGACGACGAGTTTTTCGGGCAGGATCGCCACCCGATGCGCAGCGGCAGCTTCATCGCGATGAGCCAGGCGGCGTTGACCGCGCGCGACGGCCTGCACGCGATGGCGCGCGCGGTGAATTTCATGCACTGCGTGCTCGACGACCTGCACGCGGAGCTCGACGCGAATCCGCAACGCGTGCGGCTGCGCTTCGTGCACCGCAACAACGGTGCGACGCCCGCGATGTTCACGTACGCGACCTATTTCATCATCGTGTACGGGCTCACCTGCTGGCTGATCGGGCGGCGCATCCCGCTGCTGCATGCGAGCTTCCGCTGCGACACGCCGCCCGCCGACCACGAATACCCGTCGATGTTCTGTGACGACATGCGCTTCAACGAGCCCGATTCGTATGTCGATTTCGATCCCGAATTCGCGACACTGCCGGTCGTGCAGAACACGAAGACACTGAAGACGTTCCTGCGCAACGCGCCGGCGAGCTTCATCGTCAAGTACCGCAACCCGAACGCGCTCGCGCAGCGCGTGCGCGCGGTGCTGCGCGGGATGCCGCCGGCCGCGTGGCCCGGCGCCGGCGGGATGGCCGCGCGGCTGCACGTGGCCGAGGCCACGCTGCGCCGCAAGCTGCACCAGGAAGGCCACGCGTACCAGTCGATCAAGGACACGCTGCGGCGCGATCTCGCGTTCGAGGCGCTGGCCGACCCCGCGCGCACGATCGCCGACGTCGCGGCCGCCACCGGTTTCGCGGAACCGAGCGCGTTCTACCGCGCGTTCCGCAAATGGAGCGGGCGCAGCCCCGCCGACTACCGCGACGAAGTGCTCGCACGAGGCGGTAGCGCGAGCTGAAGCCGGCCGGCGCGGCTGTCGCTTCGCGCTTTGTG
This sequence comes from Burkholderia sp. AU31652, assembly GCF_002223155.1. Taxonomy (NCBI): domain Bacteria; kingdom Pseudomonadati; phylum Pseudomonadota; class Betaproteobacteria; order Burkholderiales; family Burkholderiaceae; genus Burkholderia; species Burkholderia sp. AU31652. Next base: position 2,413,416 of record NZ_NKFG01000005.1, read on the forward strand.
CCGAAACCGCCTAATCTTTAAGCATCGGGCCCAGGCCCTTTCCGCCAGCCGGACGGCACGCGGCCGCGCGCCGCCCGGACGCCGCGATGCACTTTCACCGTCACGGGCCGTCGCCGGCGCCTGCCACGCCCGGCGGCCACCCTCGTCACCCGCTGTCCGCGCGGGTCGCGCGCGCCGCGCTGTTCGCGGCGCTGCTCGTCGTATGCGCCGCGGTCGCCGCGCCGCCGCCCACCGAAGCCCCCGCCACCCGCCCGGTAGTCGTGATCCCGATCAACGGCGCGATCGGCCCGGCCAGCGCCGATTTCATCGTGCGCGCGCTCGATCGCGCGGCCCGCCAGCACGCGCCGCTCGCGATCCTGCAGCTCGACACGCCCGGCGGCCTCGACACGTCGATGCGGCAGATCATCAAGGCCATCCTCGGCTCGCCCGTGCCGGTCGCCGCGTTCGTCGCGCCGGGCGGCGCGCGGGCGGCGAGCGCGGGCACCTACATCGTCTATGCCAGCCACTTCGCGGCGATGGCGCCCGGCACCAATCTCGGCGCGGCATCGCCCGTGCAGTTCGGCATCGGCGGCGCCGCGCCGCCGGGCGGGAATCCTGCGGCACCGCGGATGCCGGCCGGCGCCTCGGGCGCCTCGGGCGCGTCGGGCGCGTCCGAGGCGGCCGCTTCGCAAGCTGCGCTGCCGACCGATACCCAGTCGACCGAGATCCGCAAGGCGATGCAGGACGCCTCCGCGTATATCCGCGGCCTCGCGCAACTGCGCGGGCGCAATGCCGAATGGGCCGAGCGCGCGGTGCGCGAGGCCGTGAGCCTGTCGGCGAGCGAGGCGCGCACGCAGCACGTGGTCGACCTGATCGCGCAGGATCCGGCCGATCTCGCCCGCCAGCTCGACGGCCACACCGTGACGACCACCGCCGGCACGGTGCGGCTCGCGACCGCGCATGCGCCGCTCGTCGTGGTCGAGCCCGACTGGCGCAGCCGCTTCCTGGCGATCATCGCCGACCCGAACGTCGCGCTGATCCTGCTGACGATCGGCATCTACGGCCTGTTCTTCGAGTTCGCGAACCCCGGCTTCGTGCTGCCGGGCGTCGCCGGCACGATCTGCCTGCTGGTCGGGCTGTTCGCGATGCAGCTGCTGCCGATCAGCTATGCGGGCCTCGGCCTCGTGCTGCTCGGTCTCGGCTGCCTGGTCGCCGAGGCGTTCCTGCCGACCTTCGGCGTGCTCGGGTTCGGCGGGATCGTGTCGTTCACGATCGGCGCGCTGATGCTGATCGACACCGACGTGCCCGGCTACGGGATTCCGTGGCCCGTGATCGCGAGCCTCGCGCTCGGCGGCGGGCTGCTCGTCGCGGGCGTATCGAGCGTCGCGCTGCGCGCGCGCCGCCGCCCGGTCGTGACGGGCGCCGAGGCGATGGTCGGCAGCATCGGCGAAGTGCTCGACGACGGCCTGCTGGCCGACCAGCCGCACGGCGCGGCCGGCACCGCGCCGTCCGCCGCCGGCTGGGCGCGCGTGCGCGGCGAGCGCTGGCGCGTGGCCAGCAGCGCGCCGCTTGCCGCGGGCTGCCGCGTGCGCGTCACCGGCCGCCACGGGCTGCTGCTCACCGTCGCCCCGCTCTACGACGTGCCCGGGCAGGAACCCCATCGAGAACGACACCAGGGAGAACCTTCATGATCGGTTTCACGTTCGGCTTCAGCAGCATCCTGATCGTCTTCGTCGTGGTGCTCATCGCGTCGTCGATCCGCATCTTCCGCGAGTACGAGCGCGGCGTGGTGTTCATGCTCGGCCGGTTCTGGAAGGTGAAGGGGCCGGGGCTCGTGCTGATCATCCCGATCGTCCAGCAGGTCGTGCGGATCGACCTGCGCACCGTCGTGTTCGACGTGCCCGCGCAGGACGTGATCACGCGCGACAACGTGTCGGTGAAGGTCAATGCGGTCGTGTATTTCCGCGTGGTCGATCCGGAGAAGGCCGTGATCCAGGTGGCGCGCTTCTTCGAGGCGACGAGCCAGCTCGCGCAGACGACGCTGCGCGCGGTGCTCGGCAAGCACGAACTCGACGCGCTGCTCGCCGAGCGCGAGCAGCTGAACGCCGACATCCAGAAGACGCTCGACGCGCAGACCGATGCGTGGGGGATCAAGGTGTCGACGGTCGAGATCAAGCACGTCGACCTGAACGAGACGATGATCCGCGCGATCGCGCGGCAGGCCGAGGCCGAGCGCGAGCGGCGCGCGAAGGTGATTCATGCGGAAGGCGAGCTGCAGGCGTCGGAGAAGCTGCTGCAGGCCGCGCAACGGCTCGCGCTGCAGCCGCAGGCGATGCAGTTGCGCTACCTGCAGACGCTGACGACGATCGCGGCGGACAAGAACTCGACGATCGTGTTTCCGCTGCCGGTCGATCTGCTGGGGGCGTTGCTGGAGCGGTTGGGCTCGCCGCGAGAGCGCTGAGACGCTCGTTTCCGGCCCGCGCGGCGCGGCTGCCGATTCCGCTGGACGCTGGGCCGCAACAGCCCTGCGTCCAGCGCCCGGCACGCGTCAAGCCAGCAGCTTGCGCTCGGTCTTGCCGTACTTGATCGACTTCTCGTCCGGGATCATCAGGCCCGTGTGCTCGTCGCGGCCCTGCAGCAGGAAGCGCGCGTCCGACTTGCCGATCTGTTCGGCCGCGAGTTTGCTGTCCGCGCCGATCTCGCCCTTCTTCATCCGGTTGACGATCACGCCGGCCGCGGTGTCCTTGAAGTCGCGCAGCATCCACGCGTCGCCGTCGCTGTCGCCGAACACCAGCAGCGGGCCATAGCCCTTCTTCGACGCGAGGACGTTGCGGATGCCCACCGTCTTGCCGGGCCCCCAGTTGAAATGCCAGCCGGCCGGATACGTGCTCGTGTACTTGCCGTCCCGCATGTCGAGACGCAAGCCGATCACGTTCCCGGGCGGCACGCCGTAGCCATAGTTCGGATTGCCGGCGAACACACGCACCACATCGTCGAGCGATGCCGTACTGACGTACACGTCGATGCCGTTGGCGCGCAGCGTATGCATCACCGCGCGGATTTCCTCATGAATGCGAATGCCGTGGAAATGCGTGTCGGCCACCACGCCGGCCTTGCCCGGCAGCGTCTTCGGGCTTTCGTAGCGGACCTTGCGCAACGCGTCGCCGATGCCGTAGTTGTTCGACGCTTCCGCCATCGCCTGCAGCTCGGCGGTCGTCATGTTCTTGTAGAAATAGATGATCCACTTGTAGCCGATCTCGAGCGGATGCGTGTCGCAGATCGCGTCGTACATGAAGTACAGCTTCGCGCGGAAATCCTTGAACTGATCGGTCTCGCGAATCTCGTCGAGGCTCTTGTCGCCACCGAATCCCTGGTAGTTCGCGTAGAGCCAGCGATAGTCGGATTCGATGTCGGCCGCGAGGTCTTCCATCGTCACCGGCTTGCCGTCCACCGTCGCGTAGTCCTTCATGAAGGCGCCCTTCGGCACGTCCTTCCACATCACGTCGACGAATTCGGCCGGCGTCAGCTTGTACTGCAGATGGTTGATCTGGTACATCAGCAGCGCCTCTTCGCAGTCGTTCATGATGCACGTGTTGTCCCAGTCGAACACCGCGTACGGGCGGCGCTTGTCGTCGTAGTGCGCGCTCGCGACGCCATGCTGGTCGAGCACCGCCTGCAGCCGCGCGGCGTTGAACGGCGACCAGCGGCCCGGGTCCAGCGCATCCGGCACGGCTGCGCTCTTCGCGCCGGCCGTGCCGGCCTTGAGCATCAGCGATGTCGCGGCTGTCGCCGCGGCAAGGGTATTCATGAACTGGCGGCGCTGCATGGTCTCTCTCCGTGGAAATGTCGAATCGGTTTCAGCCGCTATCCCGCGCGGCTCACCGCGCACCGGCCGCTGATCGGCGCGGCGAAGCCGGGACGGCTCCGAACCGGGGGCGAATGATGTGACGAAATTATTTCGGCAATTTGACAGCGTCACGTCGCGACACGACGGGGAGTTGATCCGGCGCGACATGTCGCGCCGTTGCGAGGCGGCCGCGCGCGCGGCCGTCCGGGCCGGCACCGGCAGACGGCTCGTGACGATCCCGGCCAGTGCACCCGCCCCGAACGGGGGTGCGCAGGGAGCGTCCGGCCCAACTTCCGTTAAATCTAGAGTCTCCACTCCACTTCGGCCCTTCATTAGGACAAATCCTCACCCCTGGGGGCTGGCGCGCGTCCCGGAACCGTCTATGATCATTACATCGATCAATGACACATTAAATGCTGACTGAATAACCCGTGACGGTGACGCCGGCGGGCGCATTCCGGATCAGCGCCCCCAACGGAGACGCATCATGGCCGACCACCCCCCGCTGCCGGAAGTCCACCTCGACGAGTTGCCGCAATTCCGCGCGGTCCAGCAGCTGGCGTACCGCTGCGTCGAAACCGTCGGCGCGATGCTCTACCCCGGCATCACCGAAAAGGAAGCGGCGCGCCTGCTGACCGAATGGCTGCAGGACAACGGCGTGCACGACTGGCTGCACAAGCCGTTCGCGTGGTTCGGCGACCGCACCGCGTTCGAGGGCTTCTCGGGCCTCAAGCACATGGGCGGCTTCAATCTCGCGTTCTTCCCGAGCAACCGGCAGCTCGAAACCGACATGCCGGTGATCCTCGACGTCGCGCCGGTGCTCGATGGCATCGTGGCCGACGTCGGCTACGCGCACTGCCTCGGCCACAACCCGATCCTCGAACAGCTGCAGGACGACCTGATGGACCACCGCGACATGATCGTGCGGCTCGTGAAGGCACGCCGGCCGATGGCCGAGGTCGCGCAGGAAGTCGACGCGCTGTGCCGCCGCCAGGGTGTCGAGCCGCGCCACAAGGCCTATCCGTTCAAGGTACTCGCGCATCGCGTCGCGAAGATCCACAAGCTGTCGAAACCGCGCTTCGTCGCGCGCTTCGGGCTGAACGCGACGCGCAACCTGCTGCTCGACCAGGGCCGCGCGGCGAAACAGCAAGGCTGGTCGCCGCTGTGGTCGATCGACCGTCGCTCCGAGCATGCGCCGGTGCCGGGCCTGTGGGCCGTCGAGCCGCATCTCGGCTTCGCCGGCGTCGGCGCGAAATTCGAAGAGCTGCTGGTCATCACCGAAGACGACGCGTACTGGCTCGATGAAGACCTGCCGCACGTGCGCCGCTGGCAGCGCCGCCAGGCCGAGCGGATGCAGGCCGTCGCGACCGTGCCGGCCGCCGCCTGACCCGCACGCGCCCATCCTCCCGACTCCCTGAACGACGGACTCACGATGCAGCCTCTTTCCGACGAAGCGCCGCTGGCCCTGTTCGAATCGGTTCACAGCGAAACGGCGGTCGCCTCCGGCGACCTGACGCTCGCGGTCAAGACCTGGGGCGACCCGGCCCGCTCGCCGGTCGTGCTCGTGCACGGCTACCCCGACGACAGCAGCGTCTGGCAGCACGTCGCGCCGCTGCTCGCGCGCAAGCACTACGTGATCGCATACGACGTGCGCGGCGCGGGCCTGTCCGGCGTGCCGAAGCGCACGGCCGACTACCACCTCGCGAAGCTGACCGACGACTTCGTCGCGGTGATCGACGCGCTCTGCCCCGGCCGCGCCGTGCACCTGGTCGCGCACGACTGGGGCTCGATCCAGGGCTGGGAGTTCGTCACCGATCCGCGCCTCGCCGGCCGCATCGCGTCGTACACGTCGTGCTCGGGGCCGTGCCTCGACCACGTCGGCTTCTGGCTGCGCGAACGCGTGCTGCGCCCGACGCCCGCGTCGCTCGGCAAGCTCGGCGGCCAGCTCGTGCGGTCGTGGTACGTGTACCTGTTCCACCTGCCGTTCATCCCCGAGCTCGGCTGGCGGCTGTGGCTCGGCCGTGCATGGCCCCGCCTGCTTCGCCAGCTCGAAAAGACGCCCGCCACGCCGCGCCCGACGCAAGCCGACGACGGCGCGCGCGGCGTGCGCCTCTATCGCGCGAACTTCATCCGCTGCCTGTTCGCGCCGCGCGAGCGTTACGCGCATGCACCGGTGCAGACGATCGTGCCGCTCGGCGACAAATACGTGAGCCCGGCGCTGTCCGAGAACCTGTCGCGCTGGGTGCCGCAGTACTACCGCCGTGAAGTCGCGGCCGGCCACTGGCTGCCGCTCGCCGATCCGACGCGCTTCGCGGCGCTCGCCGGGCAACTGATCGACGCGGTCGAATCGGGCAACGAACCGCCCGCGCTCGCGAACGCGCGCCGCCGCGCCACGAGCGGCCGCTTCAGCGGCAAGGTCGCGGTGGTGACCGGCGCGGGCAGCGGCATCGGCCGCTGCGCGGCACTCGCGTTCGCCCGCGAAGGCGCGACGATCGTCGCGTGCGACATCGACCTCGCGAGCGCCGAACGCACCGCGCTGCTGATCGGGCTCACCGGTGCGCAAGCGCACGCGAAGCGGGTCGACGTCGGGTCCGCCGATGAAATGGAAGCGCTGGCGACATGGGTCGGCAGCGAACTCGGCGGCGCGGACGTCGTGATCAACAACGCGGGCATCGGCATGGCCGGCGGCATCCTCGACACGAGCACGCGGCACTGGGAGCGCATCCTGCACGTGAACCTGTGGGGCGTGATCCACGGCTCGCGGCTGTTCGCGCAGCAGATGGCCGCGCGCGGCACCGGCGGGCACATCGTCAACACCGCCTCGGCCGCCGCGTTCGGGCCGTCGCGCGACCTGCCCGCGTATGCGACGACGAAGGCCGCCGTGCTGATGCTCAGCGAATGCATGCGCGCAGAACTCGCGGAACAAGGCATCGGCGTGACGGCCGTGTGCCCCGGCTTCGCGGAGACCGGAATCATGGCGTCGACGCAATACGCGGGCGCCAACGCACAGGACGAAGCGCGGCTGCGCAAGCGCGCGACGAAGCTGTACCAGATGCGCGGCCTGAAACCCGAAACCGTCGCGCAGGCGATGGTCGACGGCGTGCTGCGCAACCGCCCCGTCGTCGCGGTCGGCGGCGAGGCGCACGCGATGCGCTTCGTCGGCCGCTTCATGCCGTGGCTCGGCCGGATGATCGCCCGCGTCAGCATGGCATCGCATTGACGGCGCACGAGGCCGCACAGGGAGACACAAGATGACCGATACCGCCGACTATCACAAGATCAAGGCCCGGCACGTGAAGTTCGACTTCAGCGACACGCCGGTTACCTGGGTGCCGAACGACCCGGGCAGCACGCACATCATCAACACGCTGAACCTGCTGTTCCCGGAAGGCGAACTGTGGTTCTGCCGCGTGTACAACAAGGCGTTGCCGCTGATCACCGATGCGCGCCTGCGCGACGAGGCCGAAGGCTTCCTGCGGCAAGAGGCCGTGCATTCGCGTTCGCACGGCGGCGTGCTCAAGCACTACTACGACCGGCACGGGATCGACACGAAACCGTTCACGCAGAAGCTCAATCGCCTCTTCACGCGCGTGCTCGGCGAACAGCCGCTCGGGCTGAAGATCGGCCACACGCGTTTCTGGCTGCGCCAGCAGCTCGCGGTGATCGCGTCGCTCGAGCATTTCTTCGGCTATCTCGGCAACTGGGTGCTCAACGCGCACGGGCTCGACGAAGGCAAGGCCGACCCGACGATGGTCGACCTGCTGCGCTGGCACGGCGCCGAGGAAGTCGAGCACCGCACGGTCGCGTTCGACATCTACCGGCACCTGGGCGGCACCTATCCGGAGCGCTGCGTGCACATGGCGTTCGTGATCCTGCTGCTGCTCTACTACATCACGACGGGCGCGAAATTCATGTACCGGCGCGACCCGGCCGCCGGCCGCTACCCGGGTTTCGTGCTCGCGTGGTGGCAAGGCTCGCGGCGCGGGCACCTGCCGTCGTTCTGGAAGGTGATCGGCGCGGCGCTGCGCTATTTCAAGCCGGGCTATACGCCGCACCACGAAGGCTCGACCGAACAGGCGCTCGCCTATCTCGCCCGCTCGCCGGCCGCGCAGGCGGCCGCGCACGGCGGCAACTGGGGCACGACGAAGGGTGCCTGAACGGGTTTCCCATGGGCTCGGCGGGCGTCGCCCGCCGAAATGCGTACAATCGCGGCTTCATTTCCCGGAGGTGCCGCGATGGCCATGAAGAAAACCGATCTCGAAAAGAACAAGGCGCTCAAGCTGACGCACGCGCTGAAGCAATCCAGCTCCGCGCGTTTCGGCAAGGGCGCCGAAGAAGCCACCAAGCTCGACCGCCGCGCGCAGCGCAAGCTCGACCAGGAACAGGGCCTCGTACCGTTCGCCTGCAAGCTCAACGCCGACCTCGTCGAACAGCTCAAGGCCCGCGCGGCCACGCACCCGGAAGGGATGACGGGCCTGCTGTCCGAGCTGCTCGTGAACGGGCTCGCGCAACGCGACGCGTGACCCGCGCCCGCGTCGAACACTGCCGTTGACGCCGCCGCGCGGCGACGCACGCGCTCGCGTGCCTGTGTTCGCGCTCATTGCCATCGCGATCCATCGCCGGGCACAGGCACGAAACGGTGCGTCATCGATGGCGCTGGCGCGTCAGCGCGCCAATGGGTACCGCCGCCCCTCACACCAGGCCTCGCCGGAAACGGCCGAGGCTTTTTTTTCGAGTTTGCGCGCCGTCCGTCCGGTCCAGTGAATCGAACGGAGAACACGACGGGCCGCGCAAGCACGTTGTCCGTCAGCCGCCCGCGACGCTCGCGCCAGCGGGAACACGGGACCGAAAGCACCCGCGTATTGAGATTCTCTTCAGGAAGTTGGTCGCATCGATGCGGCGCGGACACACTACGTATCCCGAACGCCTTGTGTCACCCGAGAAGGCGTTCCCCCCATCGAAACCGGAGATTATCTGATGAACGCATCCCGAGTGATACTTGCTCTCGCCGCAGCATTCGCCGTCAGCGGCAACGCCGTGGCCTGCGACGATCCTGATCACGACGCGCCCGCTGCCCAGCAACAGACCAGCGACCACGCGAACGATCAGGCAAGCGCGGAAGCCGCCGGCCACTGAGCGCCGTGCGCGTTGCCCGAGCACGCCGGCGTGATGCCCGGTCGGCCGGGCATCACCGACGCGTTCACGGCATGCACTGAACCGGACTCGCACTCGTTGGTCACGTACGTACGTGGTGTGCGGATCTTCCCAATTATTCGCATCCCGAATCAACATGACAAAACGAATGCTGCTCCGGTTGACCGTGCTTTCGAGCCTGCTCGCGGGCCTCCCTTCCATCCTGAACGCGGCGCCGGCACCGGCAAGTCACGGTGCGCCCGCGGCGTCTTCCGGCGCGATCACGCTGCTCCCCGGCGCCCGCATTGCGGCGCGCGACACCGGCGCGGTTCTGGCGTCGATGGCGCGCGCCCACGCGATCCAGACGGTCCGCGGCAACGGCAAGCGGACGCTCTACGTCTTCTCCGATCCGGATTGTTCCTATTGCAAAAGACTGGAGCGCACGCTTGAACGGATCGACAACGTGACCATTCACACCTTCCTCTATCCGCTCGAGGGACTCCATCCGCAGGCCGCCGCGCATGCGCGCGGCGTCTGGTGCGCGAATGACCGGAATGCGGCGTGGAAAGCGTGGATGATCGACAACGTGCAACCTGCTGCAGGCACGTGTGCGGCACCGCTCGCGCAGATCCGCTCGCTCGGCCTTGCGTTGGGCCTGCGCGGCACGCCGACGCTGTTCAACGCGAACGGCCGCATGATGTCCGGTGCGGTTTCCGCACCCGCCATCGAAACGTTGCTGAACGACTGAACCTGCTCGAAGAAATGCACGCACCCGCGACGCGCTATCGCATCGCGGGTGCGCTTTCAATGACGCGGCACGCCAGTGCGTGCCGCGACCGATCGCGCGCCGTGCGCAGCGACGGGATGCAGCAGGTGCATCAGGTGCTGGCGGCGAGACGCGGGCCCGTGCTTCGGGGAGTGGACTCGAGGTCGGGACGTTGCGCTGCCTGCGAGGTCACCCACGGATCGATGCCCTGCTTCTGCACCTCTTCCAGGAATGACACACGTGTGCGCCAGTAATCCGCTTGTAATTTCGCGTCGATGACGCGCTGTTCGGCTGCGAACAGTTCCATGCGCGCCGTCACGAGCATCGACGCAGCGGTTTTTTCCGGCGTGGGGGCGTGTCGCATCGCCCAACGGCTGATCCAGTTCAACATGCTGACCTCCGTGATTACGGACGAACCCGCATCGGGCAATCGCAAGCGGCCGTGCCTGCCCGAACACGCAACGGCCTTGACCGCACTTCACCGCCCGGCCTGCACGGACTGCGACTCCCCCGCGTCGGCAATTTCCGGCCGGCGTGTGCATGCGCGGTGTATCTATCCTAGAAAGACTTGCCGGTTTATGCGATGGGGTCTTGCAATCTTTTACACAGAAACCACAGTCGCCCCCGCTTCACGAAATGACAGTTGCGGGCGGGACGGCTTCGGCGCACGATAGCCCGATATCTGCACCCGCCTGGACTGACGAATGGCCGCTGCACGCCGCTGCCGGGCATCCGCACCGGCCACGCACGTGCGTTCGCGCGCACGCGCCGCCTGCCCCGCGTTCGTGCAGCATGCGGGCGCTCCGTTTCAGTCGGATGTCATCATCCCGCATCCACGCCGCGTGATCCACCGCGCGTGCCGTCTTGCACGCCGTTGCGCACGCATCGGCCGGCGTCGTTCGCGCATCCCGCTCCCGTTTCAGCCATTTCTGCCGGCCCGTTCCGCCCGAACCGGTAAAATGCGCGCCTTCGTCGCGCGGCCGGGCTGCCAGACCGTTCGCGCGCAGGCAGCCGATCGATCTTTCGATCGTGCCCTCCAACTATATCGTCCGAGCTATCCGCGCTATTACAATCCGCCGATAGCCGGGCAATAGTGGCTGGTTACAGTAAGCCGGCCGCGCTGCCTTTACAACAATTCGGCACAACAAGCAACACGACAACCGACCGGAGAAACGCCTTCATGGAATCCATCAAGCGGTATTTCGGCTTCGCTGAAGCCGGCACCGACTTCCGCACCGAAATACTCGCGGGCGTCACCACGTTCCTGACGATGGCCTACATCATCTTCGTCAACCCCGCGATCCTCGGCGACGCCGGCATGCCGAAGGAATCCGTGTTCGTCGCGACCTGCCTCGTCGCGGCGCTGGCGTCGCTCATCATGGGGCTGTACGCGAACTACCCGATCGCATGCGCGCCCGGCATGGGCCTGAACGCGTATTTCGCGTACACGGTCGTCAAGGGAATGGGCTTCACGTGGCAGGCCGCGCTCGGCGCGGTGTTCATCTCCGGCTGCCTGTTCCTGCTCGTCACGCTGTTCCGCGTACGAGAGGCGATCGTCAACGGCATTCCGAAATCGCTGCGGATCTCGATCACCGCGGGTATCGGCCTGTTCCTCGGCATCATCTCGCTGAAGACGTCGGGCGTGATCGTCGGCAACCCGGCCACGCTCGTCACGCTGGGCGACCTGCACAAGCACGACACGATCCTCGCGATCGTCGGCTTCTTCACGATCGTCACGCTCGACCACCTGCGCGTGCGCGGCGCGATCCTGATCGGCATCATCGGCGTCACGATCCTGTCGTTCTTCTTCGGTGACAACCAGTTCCACGGCGTGTTCTCCGCGCCGCCGTCGATCGACGCGACGCTGTTCAAGCTCGACATCGGCGCCGCGCTGTCGACCGGCATCATCAACGTGATCCTCGTGTTCTTCCTCGTCGAGCTGTTCGACGCGACGGGCACGCTGATGGGCGTCGCGAACCGCGCGGGCCTGCTCGTCGAAGGCAAGATGAACCGCCTGAACAAGGCGCTGCTCGCCGACAGCACGGCGATCGTCGCGGGCTCGGTGCTCGGCACGTCGTCGACCACCGCGTATATCGAAAGCGCGTCGGGCGTGCAGGCCGGCGGCCGCACGGGCGTGACGGCCATCACCGTCGCGGTGCTGTTCCTCGCGTGCCTGTTCATCGCGCCGCTTGCCGGCGTCGTGCCGGCCTACGCGACGGCACCGGCCCTGCTGTACGTGTCGTGCCTGATGCTGCGCGAAATGGTCGAGGTGCCGTGGGACGATGCCACGGAAGCCGTGCCGGCCGCACTGACCGCACTGCTGATGCCGTTCACGTACTCGATCGCGAACGGCGTGGCATTCGGCTTCATCGCGTACGGCGGCCTCAAGCTGCTGACCGGCCAGGCCCGCTCGGTCAAGCCGATCGTGTGGCTCATCGCAGCCGTGTTCCTGTTCCGCTTCTTCTATCTCGGCAGCGAATGACGGCGGCGCTTCGGCGCGCGGCATGATGCACGATGAAAAAACGCCACCTTCGGGTGGCGTTTTCGTTTTCGCATGATTCTTCTGCGATCCTGACGAATCGACACGTCCGGCCATGCCGACGGTCGGTCAAGCCGGTGCGGCCCGCATACGAAAATGCCGCCCGGCCCCGCCGAACGGCATTGCGTGCAAGGCAACGTCTTCGCGTGCGCAGCGTTCAGCGACGTGCGCCGCCAGACGGGCGTCGTGTCGTCAGCGCCAGTTGGCCTCGTAGAAGCGGACGTAGCCGCTGCGCAGCGTCACGCATTGCGCACGCGTCTCCGACAGCAGGCGACGTGCAGCCGCCTCGATACGATCGCGGTGCTGGTCGAATGCGCCGACCATGTCCTCGAAGCGCGGCGACGCCGCGCCGAAGTGATCTTCCAGCGCCTCGGCGGTGATCTGACATTGGACGCGCTCGCCATTGACCAACGCCGTGAACGCCAGCATCAGGTCGCGCCCCGAATACTCGGGCTTCTCGTTCGTGAAATGGATCTGCATGGGAGCCGCCTCGACCGGTAGAAAACGAATGACCGCGTCCGTCGTCCGCTACCGGCCGGACGAAATGTACGCGGGCTCGCCGGCGGAGGCACTGCCCGCGGGGATAGGCGCGGACAATGCATGCCGGTTGATTTCCACTTTAGACGGTTTCGCGCAGGAGACAAATTTTCCGGCGTGCGTCGTTCCGACGCGCATTTCATCAGATCAGCGCGGCATCCGGCACCGTTTCGGAAACCGGCGTCAGTGAGGGTCGTTCGGCCAGACGTTGAGCGCGATGGCAGCCGTCGTGGCGCCCACCGCGATCGCGGCCGCCCCGTATCGCACCGCATCGGTCAGATCGAACAGCAGCCCGTGGATCGCCACGGCGATGCCGCCCAGCATGATGAATGTGGCGATGGCCGCCAGCACGACTCTCAGTTCCGTCCGAACCATGATGCGTCTCCCGAACGGATGCATGTCGCGTCGCATGCATGTTGCAATGCGGAACACGGCGCGTGCGTGCTCCATTTCCATCATTGCAGGCGGGCATTTAAAAGCAAGGGGATTTTGTTCGCGGTCGCGCTTCGTACGCGGCGCTTGTATGATGATGCGTACCCGGATGGCTGGCGTTCGCACACCGATGGTGCGCCGCACGCGAAGGCGGGAATCCGTAGAGGATTTCGGTGCGTAGGCGTGCGCCGGATCGGCCGATTTCGAGGAGCATGGGGCCTGAGTGAGTGTTGAAATGCTCACCGGGTTCGACCGCGAAGCATGGGGTCCCAGTAAGCGCTAAAGCGCTAACTGGGACCGACAGGAGACAAGTCATGCCGCAACCTTTCGTGCTGCCCGCCACCGCGGGTCGCACCGACCTGCTCGCGCAGGCGCATGCGCGTTCGACCGCGGTCGGCCTGCGCGCGCACGAACGCCCGGATTTCTCGCCGCTGTCGCGCCTCGCGCTGCGCGAACTGCTCGACACGAATCACGCACTGTTCTCGCACGCCCGCCCGGTGATGGAGAACCTTCACGCGCAGATCGCCGACACGCAAAGCCTCGTGCTGCTGACCGACGCCGACGGCGTGATCCTGCACAGCATCGGCGACGCGGACTTCATCGAGAAAGCCAACCGCGTCGCGCTGTGTACCGGCGTGTCATGGGCGGAAGGCGCACGCGGCACCAACGCGATCGGCACCGCGCTCGCATCGGGCCAGGCCGTCGCCGTGCATGGGTCCGAACACTTCCTGCGCGCCAACCACATCCTCACCTGCTCGTGCGCGCCGATCTTCGATCCGTTCGGCCGCACGCTCGGCACGCTCGACGTCAGCGGCGACCCGCGCGGCTCGAGCCCGCATACGCTCGCGCTCGTGCGGATGTCCGCGCAACTGATCGAGAACCACCTGTTCGCGAACCAGTGCGCGGAAGCGTTGCGGCTGCGCTTTCATGCACACGAGGAATGCGTCGATTCGCTGTTCGCCGGGCTCGTCGCCTTCGGCCCCGACGGCGGGCTGATCGCCGCGAACCGCAGCGCGCAATTCCAGCTCGGCGCGTCGTTCGACGCACTGCAACATCAGGCCAGCGACGCACTGTTCGGCATGCGCTTCGGCCAGCTCGCGCAGCAGGCGGCGCGCGCGCCCGGCGCGATGTTCCGCCTCACGCTGTCGACCGGCGTCCGCGTGCTGGCGCGCTGCGAATTCGCGGAAGCACACAAGACCACCGTCGCCGTCACGCCGCCCGCGCCCGCCGCACGGATGCGCACGCCGGACCCCGACACGATCACGTTCGCAACGCTCGACACGGGCGACGCACGCATGGCCGCCGTGCTCGAACGCGTCGCGAAGATCCGCGGGCGCGACCTGCCGCTGCTGATCCTCGGCCAGACCGGCACCGGCAAGGAATGGCTCGCCCGCGCCCTGCACCAGGCATCGCCGCGTGCGGACGGCCCGTTCGTCGCGGTCAACTGCGCGGCGCTGCCCGATTCGCTGATCGAGGCCGAACTGTTCGGTTACGAGGACGGCGCATTTACCGGCGCACGCAAGCGCGGCAGCCCCGGCAAGATCGTGCAGGCCGACGGCGGCACGCTGTTTCTCGACGAAATCGGCGACATGCCGCTCGCGCAGCAGGTCAGGCTGATGCGCGTGCTGCAGGAACGCGCGGTGATGCCGCTCGGCGGTGCGCGCGCGGTGCCGGTCGACGTGCGGGTGGTCTGCGCGACCCATCGCGACCTGCGCGCGATGATCGCGGAAGGCACGTTCCGCGAAGACCTGTTCTACCGGATCAACGGGCTCGCGGTCACGCTGCCGGCGCTCGCCGCACGCACCGATCTTCCCGCGCTCGTCGAGCGGATTCTCGCGCGGCTCGCGCGCAGCGAACCGATGCCGCGCCGTATCGCGGCCGACGTGCTCGACGCGTTCACGCGCCACCGCTGGCCCGGCAACCTGCGCCAGATGACCAACGTGCTGCGTACGGCCGGCATGCTCGCCGAAGACGAAGCGGAAATCACGCTCGCCCATTTGCCCGACGATTTCTGGCTCGATTGCGACGACGCACCGGCAGCGCCCGCCGCCGCGGCGCCGGCCGCATCGGCCGTCACGCACGAAGGCACGACACTGCAAAGCCATCAGGCCGCGGTGATCGACGCCGTGCTCGCGCGGCATGGCGGCAACGTGTCGGCGGCCGCGCGCGAGCTCGGTCTCGCCCGCAATACCGTGTACCGGCACCTGCGCCGGCATTGACGCAGGCGGCCGGCCGGCGCCGGCCGCCAGCACGTTCGGGTATGCTTGGCGCGTTGCCGCCGAACCGCCGCCCGCCTCTGCCTCCGCCCTGCCTCCGCCATGACCGATCCGGAACACCTGCCCCTCGTGCGCATCGAGCCGCTCGGCTCGACCTTCGATGCGCCCGATTCGCTGACGCTGCTCGAAGCCGCCGCGTTCGCGCACGTGTCGCTGCCGCGCTCGTGCCGCAACGGCACGTGCCGAAGCTGCCTTTGCCGGATCGTCAGCGGCAGCGTACGCTACACGATCGAATGGCCGGGGCTGAGCCGCGAGGAAAAGGCCGACGGCTATACGCTGCCGTGCGTGGCCGTCGCGACGTCGGACCTCGTGCTCGACGTGCCCGACGCGGTCATGCTCGACTAGACGCGGCGTGCGCTCACGCATGCCGTCCAGCAAAGGTTGATCCGGAGTGGAGAACGTCATGACCCAGCAAACCGATCGCATCGAAAAACAGGCCCAGCTCAACGCATCGCCCGACCGCGTGTGGGAAGCCGTCAGCAATTCCGGCGAATTCGGCCAGTGGTTCGGCGTCACGTTCGACGGGCCGTTCGCGGCCGGCCAGCCGCTGTTCGGCCGCATCACGCCGACACGCGTCGACGACGACGTCGCCAAGGCACAAGAGCCCTACGCGGGCACTGTGTTCGAAATCGTCGTCGATCGACTCGAGCCGAAGCAACTGTTCTCATTTCGCTGGCATCCGTTCGCGATCGACCCGAATTTCGATTACGCGTCCGAGCCGATGACGCTCGTCACGTTCACGCTCGCCGCACAGGCCGGCGGCACACTGCTCACGGTCACCGAAACGGGCTTCGACCAGTTGATCGAAGCGCGCCGCGCGAAGGCGCGCGAGATGAACGACCAGGGCTGGGCCGCACAGATGACGCTGATCACGAAATACCTGGCGAAGCACGCGTAGCGCGCCGCCACGCCGCAGGTTCGTGCCGACATGCGCATCGACGTGCGTGGCATAATCCGCTCCATCGTCGCCTGTACGTCACCGCGCATCGCATGCTGAGTCGTCGCCTCCGGAAGATCGGCAGTCTGATCGGGATGCTCGCCATCCTGATGACGGCGCTCGCGCCGACGATCTCGCAGGCACTGACGACGCAGCAGCGCGTCGAGACGCTGCTGGCCGGCTACTGCTCGGCCGCGCCGGCCACCGGCGAGCCCGCCGCCGATTCGTCGCAGAAGAGCCTGACGGCCCACCTCCAGGCATGCGGCTATTGCAGCCTGCTTGCTCACACACCCGCACTGCCCGCGCCCGAACTGACGTTCGCGGCCAACGTGCACGTCATTCAGCACCGCGAAGCGACCCGCTTCGACAGCCTGCGCCGCGCGCTGCCGCACACGGCCGCGCAACCGCGCGCCCCTCCGTTCTCGTCCTGATTCGTCGTCAATGCCCGTGATGCCATCAAGCATCGCGTGGCCCGCGCACGCCGCCGGCGTGTGCGACCTGTCACGTTTCGAAGGACGATCATGTGTCACCGTATTGCGCGCGGCGTCGTGCCGTGCGTGCGGTTGGCGGCTTCCGGTTCGTACTGTCACGCCGACATTCGCTCGCGGGCGAACGTCCGGCCGCGCACGCTCGCGCTGACGCCAGCCGCCCTCGGTGCTGCTGCGAGGGTACACGTGCATCCGTCCGTCGAATCCGTGTTGCGCCATCCGATTCGCCACTCGCACATTCGATCATGAACACCCCCTCTTTCGTTCGCGGCGCGCTCGCCGCACTCGGCTTCGTCGTCATCCAGGCCGCCCACGCTCATGCGCTTCCAAAGACGCAGGAGCCGGCCGCCGACGCCACGCTTTCGACCGCGCCGCACGCAGTCACGATCGGTTTCAGCGAAGCACTCGAGCCCGCTTTCAGCTCGATCGTCGTCACCGACAGCCATGGGCAATCGGTCGTCGACGGGAAATCGTCCGTCGATGCACGCAACCGGAAGCGCATGCAGGTCGCGCTGACCAATCTGACGGCCGGCACGTACACGGTGGCGTGGATCGCGGTGGCCAGCGACGGCCATCGCACGCAAGGCCGCTACGCGTTCGCGCTGAAATGAGATCCGCGATGCGCATCGGCGTTCCGCGCCGGCCGCGTCGCCCCCTTTTCCACTGCATCCACCCATCAGGAGAACCAACCATGAAGCGCTTGATTCCGACCGGCCTGCTGTTCGCACTGCTGGCGCTGCAAGCCCCCGCCACGTTCGCCGCGACGGCCGTGCAGGCAGAAAACTGCTGGATTCGCGCGATGCCGGCCACCGTGCCGTCGTCCGGCTACTTCACGCTGAAGAACGACGGCGACGCGCCCGTCACGCTGACCGGCCTCGACTCGCCCGCGTACGGAATGGCGATGCTGCATGAAACGCAAACGAGCGGCAGCACCGCGAAGATGGTTCACGTCGACGCCGTCGAAGTGCCCGCGCACGGTACGCTGACCTTCAAGCCCAAGAGCTATCACGTGATGCTCGAGCAACCGCGCCAGGCCGTCGCGCCCGGCGCGAAGGTGCCGTTCCGGCTGCATTTCGCGGACGGCTCGACGGTGTCCGTGACCTGCGATGCCAAGGCGCCGACCTACGCCGGCCAGTAACGTCCACCGCCCCCGATCGAAGGAGATGCACATGAAACATCGCCTGCCGCTGGCCGGCCTGATCGTCCGCTACCGGACACCGCTGAACGTCGCCGTGATGATCGTCTGCGGGATATGGGCCGGGTGGATCGCGTGGATGACGCGCCCCGCCGCGATCGATACGCCGCCGTCGATCCCGGCGTACTGCATGCGCGACGCAAGCTGACCCACCGCGCCGGCGCGGTTCCGGCGCGAGCCTGCGCCCATTATTGGCGTGGCATCATCGGTTCATCCCGACCGCCGGAACCGCCTCTCGGAGCGCCGCATGTCCATTCAGACCTGGATGCTGTTTGCCGCAGCCTATCTCGCCACGACGCTGTCGCCGGGGCCGAACGTGCTGCTCGTCATCCGCAACACGGTGCGCTACGGCACGCACGGTACGGCCGCGACGATCGCGGGCAACCTCGTCGCGCAAGGGGTGGTCGTGATACTCGTCGCGCTCGGCGTCGGCGCGGTGCTGGCCGCGATGCCGCCGCTGTTCGTCGCGATGAAGGTGGTCGGCGCCGCGTACCTGATCTTCCTGGGTGTCCGGCAACTGCGCGGCGACCGCAAGGCCGCCGCTGCGACCGGAGAAGCGGAAATCGCCGCGCCCGACCGCGGGAAACTGTTCCGCGAAGCGCTGTTCGTGTCGGGCAGCAATCCGAAGACGATGATCTTCCTGTCGGCGTTCATGCCGCAGTTCATCGTGCACGACCGCCCGCTCGCGCTGCAGTTCGTCGTGATGTACGCGACGATCGCGTGCACGGTGGTGGTCGTTCACAGCGTCTATTCGGCCGGCGTGCGCCGCTTCCATCGCGGCTTCGGCATGAGCCGCGCGGTGCGTGCGCTCAAGCGCGCCAGCGGGCTGCTGTTCGTCGGGCTGGGGATCAGGCTGCTGACTGCGCGTCAGGCTTGAGCCGACGCGCGCTCGTCAGCGTGTGTGTGCGGCCAGCTCGGTCGCGATCTCGCCGAACGACGGCCGCGCATCGACGTCTTCATTCAGGCAGGCCACCGCGAGCGCATCGAGCGCGTTTCGGCTGGCCCACGTGCGCGGCTCGCATCGTTCAAGCAACTCGCCGAGCAGATAGGCGAACGCCCGCACCTCGATCCGTTCGAATGCTGTAGCGCGCGTGCGATCGTTCACGTCATAGAGCGACGCCGCGCCGAAATCCCCGAGCAGCGCACCGCCTTCGCCATCGTGCAGGATGTTGTGCGCGTACAGGTCGCCATGCATGATGCCGCGGGCGTGCAGATGGCCCGCCACCGACGCGATGCCATGCGCGATCCGCACCGCCTCCACCGGCGTGAATTTCGCATCGGCCGCATACACGTCGCGCGTGCAGGTCGCGAAGCTCGGCGGCCCGGCGAGGTTCGTGAGCGCGGGATCGACCAGTTCCATCACGAGGCCGTGCGTGCCGTCCGGATGCCCGCTCACCTTGCCGATCACCGGGATCATGCTCGGATGGCGGCCGGCGTGCAGGCATGCGGCCATTTCGCAATCGGGCAGGCCGTCGCTCGTCACCGCGCCCTTGAACAGCTTGACCGCGACCGCCCGTGGCGGATGCCCGTCCGCGCGCCACTGCGCGCGGTAAATGACGCCCGATGCACCCTCGCCCAGCTTCTGCTCGCAGGCCAGCGATGCCCAGTCGACGTTCGCGACCTCGGGCCCGGCCGACGCCGCGGCTTCCGGCGCGGCGCCGAACGGGTTGCCTGCGGTGGCGAGCCATGCGAGGCGCGGCAGGCGCAGCAGCCAGTCGGGCAGTGCGTCCAGCCGGTTCGCGGACAGGCGAACCAGTTCGAGCGCGCGGCATGCGGCCATTTCCGCCGGCAGCGCGCGCAGCCGGTTGCCGGCGAGCATCAGCTTCTGCAGCCGCGAGCAATCGCCGATATCGGCCGGCAATGCGTCGATGGCGTTGTCGGTGAGGATCAGCCAGCGCAGCGCGCGCGGCAGCGACCCGCTCGGCACCGTTTGAATCCGGTTCGCCTTGAAGCCGATCATGTCGAGCTGCCCGCACGCGCCGAGCACGTCGGGGAACGCGGTGAAGCGGTTGCCGGACGCGAACAGGATGCGCAGGCGGTGCAGCCGCGGCAGGTCGTCCGGCAGTGCGGACAGCGCATTGCCGGTGAGGTCGAGCACTTCGAGCGTGTCGGCGAGATCGAAGATCGCGCGCGGGAATTCCGTCAACCCGCATGCGAGCTTGAGTTGCCGTGCGCCGGCGAGCTGGCCGGCCTGCAGTTGTTCGAGGGTGTGTGTCACGCGAAGAAAACAGGTGGCGGTTGCGACGATCGTCGGGTCGATCGCCCGAATTCTACCGGGATCGCCTGCGTGCATTCACCGATCTTGTCACACCCCCTTCACAAACGCGCAACGTCGCGCTAGAATTGCGCCCCTTGCAGTGCCGACGTGGTGAAATTGGTAGACACGCTATCTTGAGGGGGTAGTGGCGAAAGCTGTGCGAGTTCGAGTCTCGCCGTCGGCACCAGGATTTCTTCTCTCATCGTTGCGCGACATGCGACAAACGCATTCCGGCAACGATCGACGATCATCCCGCGCAATCGCGCACCGCTGTTTCCGATTCCCACATCAGGCTGCAATCAGGCACCATGCTGCTGCGAATTCGCGCGCTCCCGACTGCCGTCCGGACAGCCGGAAGCGTACGTGTACGTCATGTCACTCACGACGCCAGCGCATCCTCCCCCTTCACCGCATACGCCGCCTCCCGCCGCCGCAACCGCATTGCGATCAACGCGGCCAGCACCGCCAACGCCACACCGGCGAGAAACCCGCCCGTATAACCCACCTTCGCGGTCAGCGACAAAATCGTCGACGACGCGATCAGCTCGCCGAGATCGCGCGTGCTCTGCACGGCCGTCACGTCGGTGCCGGCCTGGTCGCTGCCGCCCGCGAAGCGCATGCCGGCCGTCATGATCGACACCGACGTGATCCCGGTCGCCAGCGAACCGAGCACCGTGCACAGCCACGCCCACGACGACGCCACCGGCAGCCATCCGCTCGCCTGCGCGAACCACAGCAGCGCGGCCGCGCCCGCACAGCTCACGCCGGCCGTAAACGCAGGCCACAACCCGAGCCGCCTGACGAGCCACGCGCCGCCGCCGCATCCGAGCACAACCGTCACGATGCCGCCGGCCATCCCGAGCTTCCCGATCGCGTCGAGCGACCAGCCCGCGTCGTTGAGAAACAGCTTCGACAGGCCGAAGCCCGATACGGCCGTCATCGCCGACAGCAGCGCGAGCGACAGCAGCGACCACGAACGCGGCCGCTTCGCGAAGCGCACGAGGCTCGCGTTGGGTTCGGCTTGCACCCGTGCACGATCCGCATCGCGCGGCAGCACCCACAGCACGCACGCGAGGCTCGCGAGCGGCACGGCGGCCAGCGCGAGAAACGCGGCACGCTGCCCGAACAGGCCGATCAGCGTCAACGTGCCGGCGCCGCCGCCGAAGAAGCCGATCATCACGCCCGCGATCTGGATCGCGTTGATCTTCGCGAGCGTGTCGCCGCTGAAGTGCTCGGCGGCCATTCCGTCGTTCGCGATGTCCTGCGTCGCGCTCGCCAGCGACGCGACGGCCAGCAGGCCGACCGCCCACCCGGCCGTCGCGACCGTCATGCCGATCTGCGCGAGGCTGCCGAGGCACAGCACGACGAGCGTCTGCATCGGCAGCATCCAGCTGCGCCGCCGCCCGATGCGTGGCGACCAGCGGTTGTCGACGACGGGCGCCCACAGGAATTTCACGACCCACGGCAAACCGACGAGCGGCAGGAACGCCAGTGCGTGAAGCGGCGCGCCGTCGTGGCGCAGCAGGGTCGGCATCGCGTCCATCGCAATGCCGATCGGGATTCCCTGTGACAGGTAAAGCAGCGTGATCGTGATGACCAGGCGCCGAAGTTCGAGCAGATCGCGCATCGAAGTCTCCAGTTGCATGACATTAAAAAGGTTCAGCGCCGGCCGGCACGCGCGCGGGCCGCAGCGCATCCCGGCGCGGACGGCGCGCGGCACGCAGCAGCAATGCGCCGAATGCGACGAGTGCCGCGTCGATCGGCCAGTACACGGGTTCGCCCGCGCCGAGCAGCGCGATCGCGCAGTGCGTCACGCCGGCCAGCCCGTACGCGGCACCGGCCGCGCGCATCAGCCTGCGCAGCCAGACCGCGCGATCGGCCACGCACGCCGCCAGCGCGACCGCGCCGCCCCACACGGCCCAAAACAGCATCGCGAGCACATGATCGACGTGCACGCCAGCGGGCAACGCACGCCCGGCGAACAGCAGTACGCCGCCCGCGAGCACGAGCCCGCCGCAGGTGCCGACGGCGGCGGCGGCCAGCACGTTCGCGGAGCGATCCTGCTGCGCGCGCCGCCGCTCGATCCACAAATGCAGCCCCGTCGCGCACAGCGCGCACGCGGCGAGCCCCATCAGGAAATGCACGACGCGCAGCACGCCGCCCATCGCCCCCACCCAGCCGTATTGCGCGAAGTGCAGCGGCTGCACCGCGATGAAGGTGCGCAGCCAGAAGCCTCGGCCGCGCGACGTGGCATCCGCGAGCCATTGCCCGTCCGCCGCGCGATACAGGTGACGCTCGAACACCGCCGTGCTCGGCAGGCCGGCGGTCGTACCGGCAATCTCGACGCGCGCATTCGCATCGCCCCAGCCATGCAGCACGACCGCTTCGGGCCGGAAATCCGGCATGCGCGCCGCGTCGCGCCGCAGCAGCGCATCGAGATCGGGCGCGCGTTGCCACGCGCCGCCGGCTGTTGCAGGCGGCGGCCCGCCGAGCAGTTCGGCGAACGCGCGCTGCGGCTGCCCCGGATACGCGACGCCCGCGAGCGACACCGTGCCGAGCGCGCCGAGCCCCGACAACGCGCCGGTGAACGCGAACAGCACGAGCCACGGCGAGCCCCACAGGCCGATCCCCGCGTGCAGGTCGAACAGCGCGGCGCGCAATCCTTTGCCGCGCCGGATGCGCGCGGCATCGGGCCAGCGCCGGTGATGCACGACCACGCCCGCAACGATGAGCACGAGCAGCACGATGCCCCACAGGCTCACGAAGATGCGCCCGGGAAAGCCCGCGAACAGCGTCTTGTGCAGCGTGACGAGCAACGCCGCGCGTCCGCCGTCGGCCAACCGCTTGCCCGTCGCCGGGTCGAGCGCCAGCGTGCACGCGTGGCCCGCGTCGCAGAAACGGATCGCCGGATCGTCCGGTCGCGGCAGCACGACGCGCGCCTCGCGCAACGGCACGCCGAGCGCCGCTGCGCGCGCGACGAGTTCATTCAGCGAAAGCGACGGCCGCGCGACGGCGACCGACGACGGCCGCCACCAGCCCTGCATCGAATCGGTCGCGAGGCTCCACGTGCCGCTGAACAGCACGACGAACAGCACCACGCCGAACAGCGCACCGGCGCCGCGATGCAGCGCGCGCCAGCGTGAACGCAATGACGCGTCCATGTCAGCGCCCTCCCCAGCACATCGCGCACGGCACGAGCACCGCGAGCCATGCACCCGCGCGCCACGCGGCCTGCCGCCGCCCGGGCGCGACGAGCACCCACAGCAGCGCGGCGACGCCCGCGGCAAGCGACAGCAGCACGGCCGCGTAGAGCCGGTTCAGGCCGTCGGCCGGGTAATGACGGGCCAGCGTGACCGCGAGCGCGATCGCGCCCGGCAGCACGCCGCCGATCGCCAGCACCGCCCGCGTCCCCCAGCCGCCCGCCATCAGAACTGCCCGCGCACGGTCAGCATCACGTTGCGCGGTTCTCCGTAACGGTTGTTCCAGCCCGGGTTGCTCAGGCTCAGGTAGTACTTGCGGTCGAACAGGTTGTTGACGTTGACCGCCGCGCTCCAGTGCTTGTCGTAGCGGTAGCCGAGCCGCACGCTCGCGAGCGCGTAGCCGCCCTGGCTCATCGTGACGCCGTTCGCCTGCGCCGAGTAACTGCTCTGCACCTGCACGCCGCCGCCGACGCTCCAGCGCCGCTCCTGCCACGGCAGGTCGTAGTTCGTCCACAGCCGGAACAGGTGGCGCGGGTTCAGCAGCGGCGCGAACGACGAGCCAGCGTTCGCGAGGTTGTCCGCGTAGCGCATCGTGTCGTACGTGTAGCTCGCCCATACGCTCCACCACGGCGTGATGCGGCCGTTCGCCTCGAATTCGAAGCCCTGGCTGCGCACGCTGCCGCCGTTCACGTAGTAGCAGTTCGGCCCCGCGCACGGATGCGCGAGATCGACCTGCGGGTTGTTGTCGAGATCGATGCGGAACGCCGCGAGCGACACGTTCAGCTTGCCGCCCGCCAGTTCGCCCTTCACGCCCGTCTCGTAGGTGCGCCCCTTCACCGGCGTCAGGATGCCGCCGCCCCACATCGATTTGGTTTGCGGTTGGAACACTTCCGCATAGCTCGCGTACCACGACCAGTCGTGCGCGAAATCCCAGATCAACCCGCCGTACGGCGTGAACTGGTGGCCGGTGTTGTAATGCGCGCCGAGGCTGTCCTGGTTCCACCAGCTCAGCCGGCCGCCGAGCACGAGCGTGACGGGTTCCGCGAGCTTGATGCGGCCGAGCCCGTACACGCCCTTCTGCGAGATGTCGTTCTGCTGCGACTGCTGGTACGGGCCGACGTCCGGCTCGGGCACGCTGCTCGGGTTCCAGCGGTACACGTTCACCGGCGTGCCGACCACGTTGCCCTGCAACTGCGCCGACATCTGCCCGCTGCTGCTGTTCGCGTAGGTCACGCCGAACAGCAAATCGTGCGTGAGCCCGAACGCATGCACCGGGCCCTGCACGTTCGCGTCGAGGCTGCGGCTGTAGCTGCTGAACTGGTACGCGCCGCCCGTGAGCGCACCGCCCGCGCCGGTCGCCGGGTTGATTGCGCCGAACGAGCCCGCGTACTTCAGGTCCGAGCGCACGCTCTGATATTCGCCGCTGACCTTCGCCTTCCAGCCGGCGCCGAGCTTCTGCTCGACCGACGCGAACGCGCGCGTCGTGTCCCAGTCGAAGTGGCCCCACGCGGTGTCGAGGAACGTCGAGCGCGACAGGCCGAGGCTCGATCCGTCCCGCGCCATCGGCACGCCGGACATGTCGGGTATCGAACGCGTCGTCTGATACTGCGCGCCGAACGTGAGCAGCGTGTCGCGCGTCACGTCGACTTCCGTGATCCCGTAGATCGAGCGCGTGTCCTGCTTCGCATGGTCGTAGAAGAAATGGCGATCCTCGTACGCGGCGACGAGCCGGCTGCGCACGGTGCCGGCCGCATTGAGCGGGCCGCCGATGTCGGCTTCCGCGCGATAGCGGTCCCAGCTGCCGACGCTCACGCTCGCGTTCGCGGAAAACTGGTACTGCGGCCGCTTGCGCACGAGGTTGACCGTCGCGGCCGGGTTCCCCGAGCCGTGCAGCAGGCCGTTTGCGCCGCGCAGGATTTCCACGCGTTCGTACACGGAGATGTCCTGCGGCGCGCTCGCCATGTCGCCGATCACCACCGGCACGCCGTCGAATTCGAACGAATCGACCTTGAAGCCGCGCACGAAATACGCGGTGGTAAGCAGCACGTACGGCTGCACGGTCACGCCCGCCGATTGCTGCATCACCTCGTCGAGCGAGAACAGGTTCTGCTGGTCGATCCGCTCGCGCGTCGTCACGCTGACCGACTGCGGAATCTCCCGCAACGCCAGCGGCATCTTGCCGACCGTCGCCACCGACGGATCGTCGGCCGCGCCGCGCGACGCGGTCACTGAGATCGCCTTCAGCTCGCCCGCGGCGGGCTTCACGGCGGCCGTGCCCTCCTTCCGGACTTCCGCGCCGGACGCCGGCGCAGAGGCCGGCGCCGTCTCGGCGAACGCCGCCGCCGGATGCGCGGCGATCAGCAGGCCCAGATACAGCGACGGACGCCAGCGCCGTCGCCCCAAACGGGCGACGCGTGCGCCCTTCGTCCTTGATCTCCCAGGTTCCAGCACCTCGTACCGCATTCACGCCCCCGTATTTGATAATCATTCTCATTATCAAATAGAACCGGCGGGCGATTTTTCGATCGAGGGGCTTTTCCTATCGATTCCGGGCATGCCGGATCGCATTGTTCACGTCAGTGTTCGGATTCGGCCGGCCGGGCTTCCGCGTCCGAGTCGGCTGTCGGTGACACGTCGGACGGCCGCCCCGCGCGGGCGAACGTCGCATACCACGCGTCGGTCTCGACCAGCTGCGCGTGCGTGCCGGTCGCCCGCACCCGGCCCGCGTCGAGCACGACGATCGTGTCGGCGGCCGCCGCGAGTGCCGGCTGGTGCGTGACGACGATGCGCGTGCGCTGCCCGCGCAGCGCGACGAGGCTGTCGCGCACGCGCCGCGCGCTCAGTTCGTCGAGGCTCGCGGTCGGCTCGTCGAACATCAGCACCGGCGCACGCGCCAGCAGCGCACGCGCAAGACACGCGCGCTGGCGCTGCCCGCCCGACAGCAACTGGCCGCCCGGCCCCACGTCGGATTCGAGCCCGTCCGGCAACCGCTCGGCGTCGCGCAGCAGGCCGACCGCGTCCAGTGCATCGCGCAGCTCGGCATCGGTCGCGTCCGGGCGGCCCATTCGCACGTTCCACGCGAGGCTGCCGCGAAACAGCCCGTTGTCCTGGAACACGAGGTTTCGCGTCGCGGCGAGCGTCGCCTCGCTCAGGTGCCGCACGTCGGCGCGGCCGAGCAGCACGCGCCCGGCGGCCGGATCGTCGAGCCGTGCGAGCAGGCCCAGCAGCGTGCTCTTGCCGGCCCCCGTCGGGCCGACGATCGCGACGAAGCCGCCCGCCGGGCAATGCAGGTCGACGCCGTCGAGCAGCGTCGCACCGGCGGCCGACCGGTAGCCGACGCGCACCGCGTCGACGCTCGCATCGTGCACCGGCGTGCCGCGCTCGGGGCTATCGAAAAGCGGCGCATGCAGCACCGCGAGCACCGTGTCGAGCGCGCGCCAGCCGCCGCGCAGCGCCTGGTCGAGCTGCGTGAGCTGCGCGAGCGGCTCGATGAAGCGCACGAGCAGCACGAGCACCGCCACGGCCGTCGCGGCATCGAGCCGGCCGGTGGAGACGGCCCACGCGCCGCCGACCAGCATCGCGACGAACACGCCCTGCACCGCGCCCGCGAAGCCGAGCTCGATCGGCAGCGAGCGCCGCATCAGCGCACGCGTGCGGCGATGCTGCTCGTCGAATGCGTGCTGCAGCGCCGCGCGCGCGTCGCCTTCCTGGCCCGCGAAGCGCAGCAGCCCCTGATGCGCGGCGAAGGTCTGAAGCTGCACGGCCATGTCGCGATCGCCCGCCGCGCGCGATTGCTCGAACGCGAGCGTGCGCGTGCCGCCGCGTTCGAGCAATGCGAACAGCAGCACGGCCGCGGCCGCGACGCACAGCGCGATGCGCCAGTCGATCCACGCGAGCCCCGCGATGACCGCGAGCGGCGTCACGACCGCGCCGATCAGCGGCCCGAGCAGGTGCGCGGGAATCCCCATCGCCTGCATCACCGGCCCGCGCAACAGCCCGGCCGGATGACTGTCGCGCACGGCCTGCCACGACGCGATGCGCGGCAGGTGCCGCACGAGGCGCTCGACGAGACCGGCCGCAAGCGCGCCGCCCGCGCGATAGCCGCCGCGTTGCGCGACGTACAGCACGAACGCGTGGCACAGCGTCAGCGCGCCGAGCGCGATCGTCCAGTGCAGCACGGCCGCCTGCGCGCCGGCAAACCATGCGCGGATCAACGGCACGAGCAGCAATCCGCAGGCGCCGTCGAGCAATGCGGCGGCCACCGCCCAGCCCGCCCCGCGCCACAGCGCGCGACGGGTTTCGGCGGGCAGGCACTGCAAACGTTTGAGCGACTTCATCATCATGCGGCCTCCTCACCCACGGCACCGCATTCGCGCCATAGCCTTGCATACAACCCGCGCGTGGCCAGCAGCGCCGCATGCGTGCCGCGCTCGACGATGCGGCCGCGATCCATCACGAGAATCTGGTCCGCATGCCGGATCGCGTCGAGATCGTGGCTGACGATCACGCGCGTGCGCGCGTCGCCGCGCAGCGCATTGCGCAATGCGCGCCCGGTTTGCGGATCGAGTGCCGAGGCCGGTTCGTCGAGCAGCAGCAGCGGCGCCGGCGACAACAGCGCACGCGCGATCGCCAGCCGCTGCAGTTCGCCGCCGGACAGCCGCACGTCGCGCCCGCACACGCAGTCGTAGCCGCCCGGCAGCGCGTCGATGCGTTCGTCGAGACAGGCCGCGCGCGCGGCCGCGCGAATCGCGTCGCGATCGGCATCGGGCCGGTAAAGCGCGATGTTCGCGGCCATCGACACGTCGAGCGCGGCGGCGTGCTGGAACACCATCGCCATCTGTTCGCGCCGCGTATCCGACGCGAGCAGCCGCAGATCGGCGCCGCCGAGCCGCACCGTGCCGTGGTCCGGATCCATGAAGCGGGCGAGCAGCATCAGCAGCGTGCTCTTGCCCGCGCCTGACGGTCCCACGATCGCGGTGGTCGTGCCGGCCGCGATCGACGCGTCGATGTCGCGCAGGATCGGCGTGCCGTCGATGTCGACACGCACGCCGCGCAGCTCGATCGACGCATCGCGCGGCACCTGTGCGGCGCCAACGGCAGGTTCAGGCAAGACCGGCAGTGCGAGCAACGCATCGACGCGTGCCGCGGCCGCGCGCGCCTCGCGCAACGCGTCGGCACCGTGGCCGAGCGCGCGCACCGGCGCGGCCACCGCCCAGATCAGCAGCGCGAACGCGCACAGTTCGCCCACCGGCAAGCGGCCGGCCGTGAGCCACATCGCGCCGAACACGACCCACGCGAGCAGGAACGGCGTGCCGAGCAGCACCTGCGTGCACGCACCGGGCCCGCCGACGCGGCCGACCCACGCCGAAAACGCCTGTTCGAAGCGCCCGGTCGACTCAAGCGCGGCCGCCTCGATGCCGGCGCCCGGATACTGCCGCACGAGCGCCGGGTTCTGCGCGAGCTGCGCGTAATCGCCCATCAGCTGTTCAAGCGCCGCGTTGCGTGACGCGACGGCCGGCACGAACCGCGCCGAACGCATCCAGCGAAACAGCGCGGCGCCCGCGACGAGCGGCACGAGCGCGAACGCAAGCAGCGCGGGATTCAGGTAAAGCAGGCACGCGAGCGCCGCGCACGGCACGACGATGAGTTGCGTGACATCGGCCGGTGCGTGCGCGACGAGCTGGTGCAGCGCACGCACGTCCTGGTCGACGTGACGCGCGACGCGATCGCTGCCTGCCCGCGCGAACCAGCCGAGCGGCAGGCGTTGCAGATGATCGGCGAGGCGCCTGCGCAAGCGGGCGGCGAGATCGGCGTCGACCCGGTGCGTCAGGTGCAGCGCGACCGTCTGGCCGCCCAGCCAGCACACGCCGGCCACCACGGCCGCGACGAGCCAGCCGCGCGCCGTCGCGTCGAGCTGCGCGGTCGCACGCCACGCGTCGGCGACCCGGCCGAGCGCGAGCCACGGCACGAGCGACGCGACACCCGCCAGCGCTTGCAACACGACCGCCGCGACGAGCGGCACCGCGAACGGCCGCAACATCGAAAGCAAGGGCCCCTTCATGCGGCACGCTCCAGCAGCATGCCGAGCGTGGCCGCGCGCGCGTCGCCCGGCGGCTGCTCCGGAAACCCGAGCTGCATCGTCAGTTGCTGCCAGACACGTGTCACGTCGATGCTGCGCTGGTTGCATGCGTGTAGCCCTTCACCCGACACGAGCCGATCGACCGCGCGCACGGCCGCTTGCGGCCAGCTGCGCGCATGAATCGCGCCCCACGTGTCGCGCGCGTCGTCGCAGATCTGGATGCTCGGCATGTCGCTGCCCGCCGTCTCGCCGAAGATCGGGAACAGCCCGTGTTCGTCGATCTCCGGTTCACGCAGCGCGGGGGCCCACCACAGCGGGCCGTGCGGCGACGCGAGCGTCCACGTGCCGGCGTCCGTCGTCAGCGTGATGCTGAACAGCACGCTCATCCGGCCATCGTCGGCCGCCGCCATCTCGTTGTGCACACGCAGCGACACGGGTGTTTCGGCGAGCACCATCGCGCATTCGCGCATCGACGACAGCGCCGGCCCGACCGGCTCGACCGACCACGGGCCCACGCCCTGCAGCGCGGCCGCGAGCACGTCGAGCGCCGCGAAACTGGCCTGCACCGAGCACACGACATCCGCATGCACGGGCGCGCTCGTTTCGCGCAGCCGTCGCGCGACGGCGATGAAACGCGAGACGACCGGCAGGTTCGGATAGAAGCTGTTGAGCAGACAGCGGCGGCCATGGCGCGACGCGGTGCGCAGCACGCGACTCCATTCGTCG
This sequence comes from Burkholderia sp. AU31652, assembly GCF_002223155.1. Taxonomy (NCBI): domain Bacteria; kingdom Pseudomonadati; phylum Pseudomonadota; class Betaproteobacteria; order Burkholderiales; family Burkholderiaceae; genus Burkholderia; species Burkholderia sp. AU31652. The sequence continues at coordinate 2,443,807 of NZ_NKFG01000005.1, forward strand.
GGCAGCAGCGGATGCTCGATCACGACGTCGATCCCGCGTTCGAGCAGCCGGCACGCGAGCCCGGCCCCGTCGGCGCCGCGCGCCGCGCCGCCGACCGCGACGCACGCGACCCGCACGTCCTCGGGCAGTGATTCAGGCGCATCGAACACGGGCGCGCCGACACGCGCGGCCAGCGCGGCGGTGCGCGCGCTGCCTTGCCCCAGGATGCCCGCGACGCGATACGTGCTGGACGCCGCGAGGCCCGCCGCATAGAACTGGCCGAAGCGTGAGCCGGCCACGACGACCGGCAGCGGATGAACCTTCATTGCGCCTCCTTCAGGCGGGTGTCGACGAACGCGGTATTCAGGCAGTCGAAATGACCACCGGGGATATCGACGGCCGTGATGCCGCCGAGCGCCTGCGCCGTCCAGTATTCGGTGAGCGCTGCGCGCTGCTGCGGAATCAGCGGGTTGCAGCGCTCCGGCACGAACAGCCGCAGCGCGCCCGCATAAGGCGCGTCGCCGGCCCAGTGGCTCGCCTGCACCGAATGCATGAAGAGCCGGTACAGCCGTTCGCGTTCGTCGAGCAGCGGATGCGCGACCGCGTCCTGCATCGACAATCCGGCCGCCGCGCGCAGCACGCGGCGGCGCAACGCGTCGAGCGGCTCGCAGCGATCGCCGAAGATTTCCAGCTGTGCCTGCAGGCTGCCGGGCGCGAGACGCGCGGGGTCGGCCTTCAATGCGTCGGCGAGCGCGTCGGCCAGCACGTACGTTTCCGGAAACCCGAGCGCGTCGAGCGGCAGCCCGAGCGTCGCCGCGAAGTTGAACAGCACGAGCCGTTCGTCTTCGATCAGGTACGGAATCCGGTAGCTCGACACGATGTCCAGCGTGCGCACGTCGACGCCGAGCTGCACCAGCGACTTCGCCATTTCGAGCGCGACCAGCCCGCCCGAGCAGTAGCCGAGCACGTCGACTTCGCGCACGCCGGTGCGCCACAACGCATCGGCATAGCGCCGGCCGAGCGTCGCGTTCAGGTGGTGCGCCGGCACCTCGAGATAGTCCTGCGCATCGCGCACCGCGAAGCCGAGCACCGGGCCAAGCCGCGCGAGCGCCGGCATGACCGGACGATACGCATGCACGGTGCCGAGCCCTTCGTGCACGATCACGCGCGGCACGCCGTCGCCCGGCGCGAGCGGAATCGGGCGTACGTCGGCACGCACGCGTGGCGCAGGTGCGTGGATGACCGCCGACGCGTGGGTCGTGCGCGGGGCAGCAGGCGATGTCGCGGCCGCCTGCTGCTCGCCCGCATCGCGCAGGCATTGCGCGAACGCAGCGGGTGTCGGTTGGGCTAGCACCCAGCGCAGCAGCCGGTCGAACGGATGCGCTTGCGCAAGGGGCTCCTCGCCACGCAGCCGCGACACGAGTTGCGCGATCAGCAGCGAATCGCCGCCCGCCGCAAAGAAGTCCTGATCCGGCGTGACGTTGCGCGTATCGAGCACCGCTTCCCACAAGCCGATCAACCGGGCTAGCAACGGATCGGCAGCGGTGTGCGTGTGGACGGGTCGCGCGGCCGCCGGCTCCGGTTCGCGGATGTCGGCGATGCCGGCCAGCGTACGGCGATCGATCTTGCCGTTCGCGGTCACCGGCAGACGGTCGAGCACGCGCAATTGCGACGGCACCATGTAGCCCGGCACGCGCTCCGCGACGAACGCCAGCACCGCGTCCGGCGCGATGCGTGCCGCGCCGCGCTTCACGTGCGCGAGCAGGATGTCGTAGCCGAGCGCATCGAGCGGCGTGCCGGGCGCCACGCAACCGAGCGCGCGATCGCCGCCGTCCGACTGCAGCCATTCGAGCCACTGCGCACGCGGCACGAACAACCGCGCCGACTCGGCACGCGCGTCGTTCGGCGTTTCCATCATCAGCCCCTGGCTGATGCTGATCTCCGGATGCTCGGTCGTCAGTTCCTGGATCACCCACCACGCATCGGCCGCCGACAGCGCCCGCAATCCGGCGATCAGCGCGACCGTGTCGCGCGCGTTGTTCAATGCGCCGGAACTGATCGTGACGTCGATCGAATGCGGCGCGATGCCCTGCGCGTCGAACGGTGCGTTCATGTCGAACCGCACGAACCGCATCCACGGATACGCGGCGAAGCGCTCGCGCGCCGCGGCAAGGAAATAGCTCGACACGTCGCTGAACAGGTAGTCGATCCGCGCGCCCGCTTCGACCAGCGGTGCAAGGACGTCGACGATCGCGCGTGTCGCCGCGGCCGTTCCCGCACCGATCTCGAGGATGCGCCACGGACGCTGCGGCTCGCGTGCGACGACCGCGCGCACGGCCTGCGCCATCCCGTTGTGCAGTGCGTGCGCATGTTCGCCTTCGCTGTACATCGCGTCGGCGATATGCGATGCGCCTTCCGGGAACATCAGGCCGGCGGGCGACACACTGCCGTCCACCTGCGCGTCGAGGCATCGCGCGCTGTCGCGGAAGTAGTCGACGAGGACGGCCGGCCACAGTTCGGGCGATGCGTGCTGCGCAAACGCATCCCAGCACGCGTGAGCGTCGGCGTGGCGGGTATCGGGCCGCAGACGCCAGCCTCCTGCTTCGGCATCCGCTTGCAGCACGCCATGCTTGTCGAGCATCGCGAGCCAGTGACGCAGCAGATGCTGTCGCGCCGCCGGCACGCGCAGCCGTTCGCACAACGTCGCGAAATCCGTCGCGGCCTCCTCGATCAGCTCGCCTGCCGGCACGATCCACGCGGCCAGCGACGCGACGCAGGCCGCTTCGAGCTGGGCGACCGACTTCACCACGTCCGCATGCGCGGGCCAGCGCGCGGCGTCGAACACAGTACGCACGTGCTTCACGATCTCGTGCAGCGCGTCGTCCTGTGCGTTCGGTGCCGATTCCACGCCGTGCAGCGAAGCGAAGCTCGCGAGCCGGCGCTCCGCGCCTTCGCCGAGCACGATCGTTGCAGCCGCGCCGACGAGCGGATGCGCGGTCAGCGCCGCGTCGATCTCGGCCAGCTCGATCCGGTAGCCGCGGATCTTCACCTGATCGTCCTGCCGCCCGAGGAATTCGAGCGAACCGTCGGCGCGCACGCGGCCAAGATCGCCGGTGCGATACAGCCTGCGCCCGTCGCGATGACGGATGAAGCGTTCGGCCGTGCGCACGGGATCGTTCGCGTAACCCGTTGCGAGCCCCACCCCGCCGATATGGATCTCGCCGCGCACGCCGGGCGGGCACGGCCGGCCGAGTGCGTCGAGCACTTCCATCGTCTGCCCGGTCAGCGCGCGGCCGTACGGAATGCTGGCAAGCTGCGTGTCCGCCGCACGGATCGGATGCTCGATCGACCAGATCGACGCCTCGGTCGCGCCGCCCAGGCTGAACAACGCGCTGTCGGGCCAGCGCCGCCACCAGCGTGCGGGCAGCGTCACCGGAATCCAGTCCCCCGACCACAGCACGCGGCGCGGGCCCGGCACGTCGAGCGCCGGTTCGCCTTCGAGATAGTCGATCAGCATCTGCCCTTGCGCGGGCACCGAGTTCCACAGCGTCACGCGGTGGCGCACCATCAGCTCGGCCCAGTGCGACGGATCGTTGCCGCGCGCCGGATCGGGCAGCACGATGCACGCGCCGCGCGCGGTCGCGCCGAAGAAGTCGTAGACGGACAGGTCGAAACTCAGTTCGGCCAGGCCGAGCACCACGTCGCCGTCGCCCACTTCATGGCGCGCGCTGATGTCGGCGAGCGTGTTGCACACGGCCGCGTGGCTCAGCATCACGCCCTTCGGTTCGCCGGTCGAGCCCGACGTATAGATCACGTAGGCGAGCGCGTCGCCGTCGATTTCATGCGCAGCGCGAGGCGGCCATTGCGGATCGATCGGCAACGTGTCGATATCGATGCGCGTGCACCCATCATGTTCGAAGTCGAGCGCCTGCACGCTGACGACCGCCCGAACCCGCGCATTACGCAGGATCGCCTGCTGCCGCAGCGCCGGCTGGCGGCTGTCGACCGGCACGTACGCGGCACCCGCCTGGACGATCGCGAGCACGGCTGCGAGCTGGTGCGCGCACTTCGGCATCAGCACCGCGACGGTGTCACCCTCGCCGACGCCGGCTTGTTCAAGCGCTGACCGCAACGCCGCCGCGTGCTGCGCGACGTCGCGATACGTGCGCGCCCCTTGTGCATCGATCACCACCGGCGCCTCGGGCGTACGCAACGCCTGCGCGGCGAAGCCGGCCGCGATATGCGTATCGGCATCCGGATGGATCTCGGCGGCGGGCGCGGCGGACGGCAGCACGATGTCACCCTCGCGCGACCACCACTCGGCTTCAGCCGCGAGCCGGCCCAGCAGCGCGACATACGCATCGAACATCGCCGCGGGCATGCCGTCCGGAAACAGGTCGTCGCGCACGTCCCAGCCGATTTCCAGTCCGCCGAACTGGTCGGTCACCTGGCAGTCGAGCCAGACCTGCGGCGTCTGGCTGATCATGTAGAGAGGCGGCTCGGCGCGGGTCGTTCGCTCACCGAGCAGGCGGCCGACACTGCCGATGCCGCTCGTGAACACCACCGGCATCAGCGCCGCGTCCTTGCCGCGCCGCCGCGCGAGTTCGCGCATCACGTCTACACCGGCAAACGCGCGATGGTCGAGGTCGTCGAACATCCGCGCGCCGATCGTGCGCGCACGCTCGACGAAATCGCGCCCTTGCGCTACGTCGACAGCAAGCAGGCTCAATGCGGTGAAATCGCCGAGCACCGCGTCGATGCGCGGATGCACGGGCGGACGGTTCAGCACCGTCAGGTTCAGGCAGAACGCGGGCGACTGGCTCCAGCGGCCGACGACTTCGGCGAACGCGGCCAGCGCGACGCTTGCCGCACTCAGCCCGAAACGGCTCGCGTAGCTGCTCAGCGCAGCCCATTGCGCGCGATCGAGCCGCGCATGCCGGTGCGTGAAGCGCGGCCGCGCGTCGGCACGCATCGCGGGCACCACCGGCAGATCGGGCCGCGCGGGCAGATCGTCGATGCGCGCGAGCCACCACGCCTTGTCACGCGCATGATCGGCGCGCGTGCCGGCCTGGGCTTCATTGACGACGTAATCGCGGAACGTCGCGTCGAGCGGCGCGGGCTGCCATTGCGGATCGTCGTAGCGTCGCCGCCATTCGGCGAGCAGCAACTGCAGGCTCGCGTAGTCGATCAGCGTGAAGTCGATGGACAGGTGCAGTACCGCGCCATCCGGCCCGAGGCTCACTTCCGGCTGCAGCACCGGCCAGCGGTCGAGCGCATGCACCGCATGGTCGAGGCGCTCGCGCACGCGTTTCACGTGCGCGTCGAATGCGTTCGCATCGGCCTCGCGCAGGTGATGCACCGTGAGCGGCTGCCACGGCACGTCGGGCAGCACACGCTGCCATGCGTTGTCCTCGACGATCGCGCGCAGCATCGGATGCCGCGCGACGCACGCATTCCACGCCGCCTCGAAGCGCACGCAGTCGAGATTCGCGGGCTCCCCGTATTCGACATACAGATGGCACGCATTGCCGCCGAACTCGAACGATTCATGCCGGCCGAGCACATACGCGGCCTGCACCGGCGTCAGCGCGAACCGCTCGTGCCGGCGCGCCGGATCGCTGCGCCACGCGCCGTCCTGCAGGAAGCGGATAAACGTATCGCGTTCTGCCTTGATGCGCGCGGCCAGGTCTGCATCGAGTGCGCCGGCCGGCGCGCGATAGCGCAATTGTCCGCCGTCGTCGCACCACAGTTCGATCTGGCGTTCGCGGCAAAGATCGAGCACGTCATCGAAGCTCACAGCACGCCCTCCTCGATCGTCGCAACCGGCGCATCGCCCGCAGCGTGCGAGGGCGGCGCGGCCGGTGCGGCCTCGTCGAGCTGCGCGGCGAGACCCGCGAGCGTCGGCTGCCGGTAGAACGCCGCCATCCCCACCCGCACGCCGAGCCGCTCGCGCAGCTGCGCGAGCAGGCGCGTCGCGAGCAGGCTGTCGCCGCCGAGCGCGAAGAACGTCGCGTCACGCGCATTCGCCGGGCGGCCAAGCGCGTGCTCCCAGCACGCGAGCAGCGTCGCCTGCCGTTCGTCCGCCGGCACGAACGCATCGTGTGCGGCCAGGGTGTCGCCAAGCGCCCGCGCGAGCGCATCGCCCACCGCTCGCCGGTCGATCTTGCCGTTCGCGTTGAGCGGCCAGCGCGCGAGGCACCACAGCGCATCAGGACGCATCGCGTCGGGCAACCGGACGCGCAGCCAGTCGGCCAGTGCCGCTTGCGCGACCGGTTCGCCGACACGGCGCGCGTCGATGCAGGCAAAGGCAGTCGAGCGCCAGCTCCGCGAATCATCCAGCGCAAAGCCGCATGCGTGTGCCGCCGACGCCAGCGCGTCGGGTGCAAACAGCCGCGGCAGCGACGCATCGCCCGTCACGCCCGCGACGAGTTCGCGCAGCGGCGAATCGCGCAGCACGTCGGCGAGCAGCAGGCGGCCATGCTGCGCCAGCAACGCTGCCGCGATCCGGAACGTCTCGCGCGGATCGTCTCGCAGGTGCGCCGCCGCGAAGCTGATCACGCAATCGAACCGGCCGAGATGGCGGGCGGGCAGCAGGCCGTCCTGCGTCGCCTGCAACGTCGGCATCGTTCGTGTGAAGTACGCGTGCGCGTTGTGCAGCAGACCCGGCGACGCGTCGAACAACGTCACGTCGAAGCGCGGATCGTCGAGCACGCCGAGCCCCGCATCGAACCATTGCCCGGCGCGCGCATCGAGCACCGCGACCCGCATCGGTTCGGTGCGCGCGGCGGCCTGGGCCTGCAGTGCATCGCCAAACTCGTGCAGTGCGCGTGCGCCGTCCGGCAGACGCGCCGCGAACGCCAGCGGTGCGATCCGCGGATCGAGCGGCACACGCCGCGCGGCGCCTTCCGGGTCCGCCGCGAGCGCACGCAGCGCGCCGGTCAGGTCGTCGAGATCGGCGGCAAACCAGCCAAGCCGATCGAGCGCGCCGTCGATCGACATCGATACGTCATCCTTTGCATGCCAATGCACGCGCAGCGACGGCGGCAAGCCCGCATCGCCGTCGAGCAGCCGAGCGGCGACCGCGCGCGCGACGGCCGCTTCCGCGTGCAGCGTATCGGCAACGTCCGCTTCCGCGAGTACGGGCGATGACAGCGTTGCATCCGATGCGCGATCGGCCGGCACGAACGCCGCGGCGATGCGCGCGGCCTCGCCGCCGACCACGCTCGCACACGCACCGTCGATCAGCGGATGCGCGGCCAGCGCGGCCTCGATCTCGCCCAGCTCGATCCGGTGCCCGCGCACCTTCACCTGACGATCCTCGCGCCCCAGGAATTCGAGCGTGCCGTCGGGCCAGTAGCGGCCCCGGTCGCCCGTGCGATACCAGCGGCCCGACGCTTGCTGCACGAAGCGCTGCGCGGTCAGCTCGGGATCGTTCCGGTAGCCGCGCGCGAGGCTGTCGCCGCCGATCAGCAGTTCGCCCGGCACGTAGTCCGGCACGTCGCGGCCGTCGGCATCGACAACACGATAGGCCTGCCCCGGCAACGGCCGGCCATACGGAATCGAACGCCAGTGCGGCGGCACGTCGCGCACCGTCTGCACATTCGACCAGATGCCGGCCTCGGTCGCGCCACCGAGCGCATGGAACGCACACGCGTCGCCGCACCGTTCACGCAGGCGCGCCGGCAGATCGAGTGCGATCCAGTCGCCGGACAACAGCGCCGCGCGCACGCTGCGGCACGCGTCGGCCGCGGCCGGCACCGCCAGCGCCATCTCCAGCAGCGCGGGCGCCGAATTCCACAGCGTCACGCGATGCTGCGCAATCAGCTCGATCCAGCGCGCCGCGTCGCGCGCGTCGTCCTGGGTCGGCAGCACAAGCTCGGCACCGGCACCGAGCACGCCGAACAGGTCGTACACCGACAAGTCGAAATCGAGCGCCGATACCGCGAGCAAGCGATCCTGCGCATGCACGCCGAGCAGCGCATCGATCGCATCGATCGTGTTGAGCGCCGCCGCGTGCGTCATCTCGACGCCCTTCGGCACGCCCGTCGAACCGGACGTGTAGATCACGTACGCGGTGGCCTGCGGGGCCACGGCGAGCGGCGCGACCAGCGGTTCGTGCCGCATCAGCGCCGCGACGCCGACATGCGGCAACGCTGCATCGGCGAGCGTCGTGTCGCCGATCACGGCCTTTACCCCGGCCGCGCGTTCGATCAACGCCTTGCGCGCGGCGGGCTGCGCGATGTCGAGCGGGACATAGCATGCGCCGGCGGCCAGTACGCCGAACACCGCGGCCACCTGTGCGGGCCCGCGCGGCAGACTGATCTCGACGGCGTCGCCGTGACCGATGCCCGCCGCGCGCAAGCCGCCCGCGATCGCGAGCGCCTGTGCGGCCAGTTCGCCGCGCGTCACCGCTTGCTCGCCGCACCGCAACGCGACGGCTGCCGGCTCGCGCGCGGCCAATGCGAAGAAGTCGGCATGCAGCGTGCGCGGCCGCCCGGGTGCGGGCACCGCGTTGAGCGCGTCGCGCACGCGTCGTTGCGCGGACGGCAGCTCGACGGCGATCGGCAGCCGCCAGTCGCGATCGCACAGCGCCTGCACGAGCGCGACATACGCGCCGAACATCGCATCGATCATCCCGTCGGGAAACAGGCCGTCGACGCTGTCCCACGCGAGCAGCGCGCCGTCCGGCACGCGATAGAGCTGATGGTCGAGCCACACCTGCGGGGTCTGCGAAATCATGTCGTGCAGATCGCCGAACACGCGCGCGAATGCGTCGGGCACGAACGGCGCATCGCCGAGGTTGCACGAGAACACGACGGGCGCCGCGCGCGGCGTGCCCTGCCGGCGCGCATCGCGCAGCACGTCGAGCGCCGGATACGCGGCCTGCGCGATCGCGCCGTGCAGCCGCTGCTGGAACGCGCGCACCGCGTCGGCCGCGCTCGCGTCGGCGTGCAGGTCGCATTCGACGAGCAGCAGCGTCGTGAAATCGGCGATCACGCGGCCGAGATCGGGCGCATCGCCGTGCCGGTCGAACAACGGCACGTTGAGCAGGAACGCGTGACGGCCGCTCCAGCGTGCGAGCACCGCGGCGAACGCCGCGCCGAACACCGACGACAGCGTGACGCCATGCTGCGCGGCCCGTGCCTGCAGGCGCGCGAGTTCGGCCGTGCTCAGCGTATGCGCGATGCGGCTGAAACGCGGCGCACGGATCGTTTCCGGTGCACGGGCGAGCGGCAGCGCCGGCCCTTCCGGCAGCGTGGCGAGTCGCGCCTGCCACGCATCACGCGCCGTGGCCCGCGCATCGCGCGTATCGGCCGCGCGACGCGCGAGCCAGGCCGGGAACCACGTCGACGGTGCGTCGGGCAACGCCGACGGCTCGGCATAGGCAGCGCCGATTTCCTGCATCAGCAGCCGCACGCTGTCCACGTCGGCCGCGAGCAGGTCGACGCTCAGCCACACGCGATCCTCGCCGCCGGGCATTTGCACGAGCCCCATCATGAAGACCTGCGCGTGCTCGACGTCGAGACATTCGTGCGACCGGCGCGCGCGCAGCGACACCCATTCGGTTTCCGCCTCGGCGGCTGCCCTGTCGCGCCAGTCCGCATGCGCGAACACCGGCGCGTCCGGCGCCGCGACGATCTGCTGGCGGCCCCCGGTGAAGCGTGCACGCAGCATCGGATGGCGCTCGCGCACGAGCCGGCATGCCGCGTCGAGACGAACGGGATCGATCGCACGGCAGCGAAACTCGAGGAACGCATGACAGCTCACGTTGCCGAGCACTTCGCCGTCGCCGCGGCCGAGCCAGTACGCCTGCTGCACCGCGGACAGGTCGAACGGCGCATGCACGTCGACGTCGACGACCTCGGCCGCCTCGGCATCAGGCATCGCCGCGGCGACGCGTGGCGCATTCGCGAGCAGTTCGGCCCACGCGCCGAGCGTCGGCGTACGCGTGAGCGCATCGAACGTCAGCGCGTAGCCGAGGCGGTTCACGCGCGTCTGCAGATACATCAGCCGGATCGAATCGAGGCCGCAGCTCAGCAGGTCCTCGTCATCGTCGAGCGACGCGATTTCGTCGACGGGCTCGTCGAGCAGCTCGGCGATCATCGCGACGAGCTGCGAGCGAAAGGCAATGGGAGAAAAACGGGAAGGATCGGAATGATCGATGCTGGAATCGACAGCGGTCTGGCTCATGGGCACGCCTTGTATGGGTCGTTCGATGGCGGATCCGCGCGGCGGCGGCCACCCGTGAATGAGAATCTATCTCATTCACTCCCATGAGCCTTGTCGATTGCTTTAGGCTGCCGGTCAGTTGTTTTAGATTGCCGCGCGCTCCGTCTCGACGTCGTCGATCGCGTTCGACGACGCACGAATATCGCTCGGCGAAATGCCGTAGCGCTTGCGGAAAGCGATCGAAAAATGGGCCGGGCTATAGCCGACGCGGTACGCCACGGTCGACACGTTCGCGTCCTCCGCGCACAGCATCGCGTGCGCGGTCCGCAGCCGGTATTCCTGCAGGTACGCATACACGCTCGTGCCGAACACCTTGCGGAAACCGGCCGTCAGCTTGCGCGAATTCATCCCCACCCTACCGGCGAGCGCGTCGAGCGTGGGCGGCTGCTGGAGCTCGCGCGTCAGGATGTCGCTCGCCGCATACACGCGCTCGACATCCGACGACGTGACGCGCACGTCGGCCGGCGCGAACTGCCGCTGCGTCGCCAGCAGCTGCGCGCTCAACGCGGTCAGCTCGAAGGCCTTGGCCTTCAGGTAGTACTCGCGCACCGCGCCCTCGAACGGGCAGGTCGCGATCTGCACCGCGAGCGCCTGCAGCGCCTTCGACGCCGGGCAACTGACGATGCGCGGATCGCCGCCCGTCGGCGCGAGCATCTTCTCCGGCAACAGGCTCAGGTTGCGGTCGAGCGCGTCGAGGCCGAGCTGCACGATCGTGTAGCGCAGCGGCGTGTCGCGGTCGTAGATCTGGTGCGTCGTGAATTCGCCGTCGTTGGCGATCACGCACAGGCCCGGCCCCTTGATGCACTGCTCGGGCTGGCCCGGCACACGGCAGCGCAACTGCCCGCTCTGCACGAGGACGAGCTTCAGCCCTTTTTCGAGCGGCTCCTCGTACCAGTCGCGGCTATCCGAGCACAGCGTGCCGCTCATGAGTTTCATGCCCGCGTCGATGTGCACCACGCCCGGATGATTGCCGGGCACGAGCACCGGCGGGTGACGTCGTGACGAAGCGAAGGAGGTCGAGCTCATCGGAGGTCCGTTGGTTAGGCGGCACGCGCGGCCCGGCGCGCGCCGGCGGCAACCGGCCGATTGTCCGGCCGGGCCGGGCGGGCGCCGCGCGACAGGCGCCCGATCGAATGAAATTGCCGCGATATCGAAAGAAACGGCGCTATCGCGGCACTTGTTACAAATGATAATACCTCTCATTTACATTTTCTGACAACTTGCCGGAACCCAAGGTCAGCGCATGCAATCCTCCCTTCCCTCCGTGGCGCCGGCCTTCCCGGCCGACGCGCCCGACTGGCCCGACGACTTCGCACGCCGCTACAGCGACGCCGGCTATTGGCAAGACACGACTTTCTTCGATGCGCTCGACGCACAAGCGCAGCGCGATCCCGATGCGCTCGCCGTCGTCGACGGCGCCTGCCGGCTCAGCTATCGCGACCTGCTCGCGCGCATCCGCCGGTTGGCGGGCGGCTTCGCGCGTCTCGGCCTGACGCGCGGCGACGCGGTCGTCGTCCACCTGCCGAACGGCGCTCGCTTCATCGAGACGTGCTTCGCGCTGTTCCAGCTCGGCGTGCGACCGGTGCTCGCCCTCCCCGCTCACCGGCACTACGAGATCGGCGCGTTCTGCCGCTTCGCCGGCGCACGTGCATATCTGGGCGCGGCGCAACTCGGCGAATTCGACTGCCGCCCGCTCGCGGCCGCGTTGCAGGCCGATTGCCCGACGCTCGAGCACGTCGTGATGGCCGGCGGCGATCACGCGTTCACGCCGTTCGACGCGCTGTACGATGCGCCGCCGCTGCGCGAATGCGCGGCGCGCGCCGACGACATCGCGTGCTTCCAGTTGTCGGGCGGCACGACCGGCACGCCGAAGTTGATCCCGCGCCGTCACCGCGAATACCTGTACAACGTGCGCGCGTGCAGCGCCGCGAGCGGCTTCGACGCCAGCACCGTATATCTCGCCGCGCTGCCGATGGCGCACAACTTCACGCTGTGCTGCCCCGGCACGATCGGCGCGCTGCTCGCGGGCGGCCGCGTCATCACGACCGGGCGGCCCGAGCCCGAACAGAGCTTCGCGCTGATCGCGCGGGAGCGCGTCACGCATACCGCGCTCGTGCCGCCGCTCGCGCTGCTGTGGCTCGACGAACAGCCGCAACGGCGGGCCGACCTGTCGAGCCTGCGCGTGCTGCAGGTCGGCGGCGCGCGACTGATGGACCACGCGGCCGCGCGCGTGACGCCCGTGCTCGGCTGCCAGCTGCAGCAGGTGTTCGGGATGGCCGAAGGGCTCATCTGCTGCACGCGGCTCGACGATTCGCCCGAACGGATCGCGCACACGCAGGGCCGCCCCGTGTCGGACGGCGACGAAGTGCGCATCGTCGACGATGCCGGCGAACCCGTCGCGCCCGGTGAAATCGGCGAACTGCAGGTGCGCGGCCCGTACACGATCCGCGGCTACTACCGGCTCGCCGAGCACAACGCGACCGCGTTCACGGCCGACGGCTTCTATCGCAGCGGCGACCGCGTGCGGCGCACCGCAGACGGCGACCTCGTCGTCGAAGGCCGCGACAAGGACCAGATCAATCGCGGCGGCGAGAAGGTCTCCGCCGAGGAAGTGGAGAACCTGTTGCTCGCCCACCCGCAGGTGCACGACGCGGCGGTGGTCGCGATGCCCGACCCGTTGCTCGGCGAGCGCACGTGCGCGTTCGTCGTCGCCCGTGCGCCCGCACCGTCCCGGCTGGTGCTGAAACGCTACCTGCGCGACTGCGGGCTCGCGGCGTTCAAGATTCCCGATCGCATCGAGTTCATGCCGCGCTTCCCGGAAACCGGCATCGGCAAGACCAGCAAGAAATCGCTGCGCGACCTGCTGCGCCGCCAGTTGCAGGCGGCGGCCGCATGAGCGCGCGGCCGACCGATTCGAACTGGATCCGCGAACTGCGCCTGTCGCCGTGCCCGCGCGCGCAACTCGTCTGCTTCCCGCACGCCGGCGGCACCGCGAATTTCTTTCGCGGCTGGAGCCGCGCGCTGCCGTGGGACGTCGACCTGCTCGCGCTGCAGTACCCGGGCCGCGAGGAACGCTTCGGCGAGCCATGCCTGACGTCGATCGACGCACTCGCCGGCCCCGCCGCCGACGCGCTGCAACGCTATGCCCACGCGCCGCTCGTGCTGTTCGGGCACAGCCTCGGCGCGGCGCTCGCGTACGAGGTGGCGGCGCGGCTCGAAGCGCGCGGCGCGACGCCGCTTTACCTGGCCGTCTCCGCGCTGCCGCCGCCGCATCGCCAGCGCCTGTCGGACCTGCACCTGCAATCCGACGATGCGCTGGTGGGCGATGTCGCACGGCTGTCGGGCGAGCACGCCGCGCTGCTCGCCGATCCGGAAATGCGCGCGCTCTACCTGCCGATGATCCGCAGCGACTACCGCGCGATCGAGACGTATCGCCGCGACCGGCCGCCGCGGCTCACGACGCCGCTCGGCGTGATGCTGCCGCTTGCCGATTCCGAGCTCGACCACGACGAGGCACATGCGTGGCAGGACGTCGCGTCGCGCCCGATCCGCATCGAGACGTTCAGCGGCGACCACTTCTACCTGCGCCACCAATACCCGGCGGTGATCGCGCATCTGGTCGAACGGATCGACCAATCCCTTCGTTACGGAAAGGAGTACACATGAAGACACCGGACGCCTGCACGGGGCTGCCCGACATTCGCGAAGCCATCGATCGCCTGGACGCCGACATCATCGAAGCGCTCGGCCTGCGCATGCAGTATGTGAAGGCTGCGTCGCGCTTCAAGCCCGACGAAGCGAGCATCGCCGCGCCGGAACGGGTGGCCGCGATGCTGCCCGACCGGCGCCGCTGGGCCGAACAGGCCGGCCTCGATGCCGACTACGTCGAAACGCTGTTCTCGGGCCTGATCGCGTGGTACATCGCGCAGCAGACGCAGTATTGGCGGCAACAGCGGGGGCTCGCATGAACGCCGGCCTCCCGCTGCTGCACGACACCTTCGCCCGTGCGGCCCGGCGCGCCGCCGACACCGGCACGCCGACACTCGCGTCGGTGTCGGTGCCGCTGCGCCCGCTCGACTTCTTCGACCTGATCGCCGCGTGGGACGACGGCGCCACGCCGTGGTGCTTCCACGAGGCCGGCGATGCGTCCGTTACGCTGTTCGGCTGGGACGGCGCGCTCGAACTGACCGCCACCGGCGACACGCGCTTCGCGCAGATCGATGCACGCTGGCGCACACTCGTTCGCGATGCGGTGACGGCCGGCCCGCAACCGCCGCGCCTCGTCGGCGGCTTCCGGTTCGACTCGCATGGCCCACGCAGCACGCACTGGGCGCCGTTTCCCGACGCGAGCATGACGGTGGCGAAGCTGCTGATCGTGCGCGAAGGCGATGCGCACTGGGCCGCCTGCCAGCACGTCGTCGCCGCGCACGACGATCCGGCCGTGCTCGCGCATGCGTGCCTCGCGCGCATCGAGTCGCTCGGCACGCTCGCCGCCGCCCATGACGACGATGCCCCGCATCTGCTGCACACGCAGGCGCTGCAGGCAAGCGAATGGCAGCACGAAGTCCGGCGCGCGGTGGACGCGATCCACGGCGGCGCGTTCGGCAAGGTCGTGCTCGCGCGCGACGTGCTCGAGCAGTACGCGCGGCCCGTTGCCATCGCGCCGCTGCTGCGCCGGCTGCGCAAGCGCGACGCGCATGCGCACCTGTTCGCGGTCCGCCGTGAAGGCGCTTGCTTCGTCGGCGCCACGCCGGAACGGCTCGCGCGTGTCGCGGCCGGCGACGTGCGCACGCATGCGCTGGCCGGGACCATCCGGCGCGGCGCCACGCCCGACGACGATCGCGCGCTCGGCGCGGCCTTGATGGATTCCGCGAAGGAACGGCTCGAACACGCGCTCGTCGTCGACGCGATCCGCGCGGCGCTCGCGCCGCTGTCGCGCACGCTCGACGTGCCCGAGCAACCGTCGCTGCACCGGCTGCCGAGGCTGCAGCACCTGAGCACGCCGATCCGCGCAACGCTGAAGGCGGACGCGACGCTGCTGCAGGTCATCGCGGCGCTGCACCCGACGCCGGCCGTGGCCGGCCATCCGCGCGCCGAAGCGCTCGACCACATCCGCGCGCATGAAGGCTTCGATCGCGGCTGGTATGCGGCGCCCGTCGGCTGGATCGACGCGCACGGCAACGGCGACTTCATCGTCGCGCTGCGCTCGGCGCTGGTCGACGGCGGCGCGTGCCGGTTGTTCGCGGGCTGCGGCATCGTCGCCGATTCCGAGCCGGCCAACGAATATCAGGAGACCGAACTCAAGTTGTCCGGCATGCAGGCGGCGATCCGCATGCGCGATGCGGCGGCCGATGCCGACGCACGCGGCCCGGCCACGATGTCGGCCTCGTCGACGGTCGAGTGATGCGTCGGCGCGGCGGCCGCGCGCATCACAACAGCGGCAGCGTGAGCCGGATATGCTCGGCGAACGCCGCCGTCAGATGCGACGGCCGCTTGCGATCGAACTTCAGCGTAATACCCACGGCCGGCAACGGCGGCAAGCGCGGATCGCCGGTGACGATCGCCAGGTCGGCCGGCACCGCCGTCTGCGTCATCACCGCGAACGCCTGCCCCGAACGCACCAGCGCGATCAGCCCCGCGAGACTGCTGCTCGCATACGCGACGCGGTAATCGCGGCCCGCGCGATCCAGCGCCTCGCAAGCCGCGAGGTGATCGAGCGTGTCGCGATCGGACAGCGCCAGCGGCAACGGATCGAAATGCGCGGGCTCGAGCCCTGGATAGCCGATCCAGACCAGCTGCTCGCGGCGAATGATGTCGTCGTTCGCGCCGTCGTCCGGCAATGAAATCATCGCCAGATCGACTGCGCGTTTGTCCAGCTGCTCGATGAGCCGCGGCGTCGGCCCGCACACGACCTCGACGATCGCCTGCGGATGCTGGCTCGAAAACTGCCGTAGCAGCGAAGGCAGCCAGACCTCCGCGTAATCGTCCGGGCAGCCGAAGCGGATCGTCCCCGACAACCCCGTGCCGCACAGGTCGGCCATCGCCTCGTCGTGCAGCCGCAGGATGCGCTGCGCATGCACCAGCAGCCGCTCGCCCGGATGGGTCAGCACCACGCCGCGCCCGGTGCGCTGGAACAGCGGCTGGTCGACGGCCGCCTCGAGCCGCTTCATCTGCTGGCTGAGCGCGGACTGGGTCCGGCCGACGCGCGCGGCCGCGCGGCTGAGCGCGCGCACCTCGGCAATCACGACGAACGAGCGCAGCAGGTCGATTTCGAGCGAAAGCGCCAAGGTATTAGCTCCTTTTCTACCTTGCATTAGAACTATTCGTTTCCATCAAACCAGACGCGCGCCTAGACTGCAAGCGCCCCCTGCCCCTTCCTGGAGACGCCCGATGTCCCTGAACGACGACCCGACCTTCTGGCGCAACGCCACGCAGCACCTGGTCCGCTACGGCGGCACGTTCGAGCCGATGATCATCGAGCGCGCGAAGGGCAGCTTCGTGTACGACGCGGACGGCCGGGCGATCCTCGATTTCACGTCGGGCCAGATGAGCGCGGTGCTCGGCCACTGCCATCCGGAGATCGTGTCCGTGATCGGCGAATACGCGGGCAAGCTCGACCACCTGTTCAGCGGGATGCTGTCGCGGCCGGTCGTCGACCTCGCGACGCGCCTCGCCGACGTCACGCCCGCCGGGCTCGATCGCGCGCTGTTGCTCAGCACCGGCGCGGAGTCGAACGAAGCGGCGATCCGGATGGCGAAGCTCGTCACCGGCAAGTACGAGATCGTCGGCTTCGCGCAGTCGTGGCACGGGATGACCGGCGCGGCCGCGTCGGCCACCTACAGCGCCGGCCGCAAGGGCGTCGGGCCGGCCGCCGTCGGCTCGTTCGCGATTCCGGCGCCGTTCACGTACCGGCCGCGCTTCGAGCACAACGGCGCCTACGACTATCTGGCTGAACTCGACTACGCGTTCGACCTGATCGATCGCCAGTCGAGCGGCAACCTCGCGGCGTTCATCGCGGAACCGATCCTCAGCTCGGGCGGGATCATCGAACTGCCGGACGGCTACATGGCGGCGCTCAAGCGCAAGTGCGAGGAACGCGGGATGCTGCTGATCCTCGACGAGGCGCAGACCGGTGTCGGCCGCACCGGCACGATGTTCGCGTGCCAGCGCGACGGCGTGACGCCCGACATCCTGACGCTGTCGAAGACGCTCGGCGCCGGGCTGCCGCTCGCGGCGATGGTGACGTCCGCGGCAATCGAGGAACGCGCGCACGAACTCGGCTACCTGTTCTACACGACGCACGTGTCGGACCCGCTGCCGGCGGCCGTCGGCCTGCGCGTGCTGGACGTCGTGCAGCGCGACGGGCTCGTCGAGCGGGCGAACGTGATGGGCGACCGGCTCCGGCGCGGCCTGCTCGACCTGATGGAACGCTTCGACTGCATCGGCGACGTGCGCGGACGCGGGCTGCTGCTCGGCGTCGAGATCGTCAAGGATCGCCGCACGAAGGAACCGGCGGACGGGCTCGGCGCGAAGATCACGCGCGAATGCATGAAGCTCGGGCTCAGCATGAACATCGTGCAGTTGCCGGGCATGGGCGGCGTGTTCCGGATCGCGCCGCCGCTGACCGTCAGCGACGCGGAAATCGATCTCGGGTTGTCGTTGCTCGAGCAGGCGATCCGGCGCGCGCTGTAACGGCACGCCGGGCGCGCCGCGCGCGGCATCGCGCCGCCGGCCCGTTGCAGGCCGGCGTCATCCTGCATCACCCAGGCGCCGGTCGCCGGCAAACAACCGCTCGCGCGCGCCGACGAGCCTCGGCCCGCCTCAGCCCGCTTCCGCCGCCCACGCGACGGCATCGGCGCCGGCCGGAATGCGCATCGGGCTCGACGGATCGGTCGCCGCGCGCCATACCGCTTCGGCGACGTCCTGCGCGTGGGTGACCGGCGCGGATTCGTCGACGATGCGCGCAAAGACCGCCGCGGCAAATTCCGCATAAGCCTCGTGCTCGAAGCCATGCATGTGCGCGCGCGCGTTGTCGGCGAAACGCGTGTCGGGCGCACGCCCCGGCAGCACGAGATGCGCACGCACGCCGAACGGCGCGAGTTCGAGCGCCATCGATTCGGTGTACGCATTGACCGCCGCCTTGCTGGCGCGATAGGCGGCAAGCAGCGGCAGCACCTTCAGCGTGACGCTCGACGTGACGTTCACGACGACGCCGGCCCCACGCCGGCGCAACTGCGGCAGCACGGCTTCCGTCACCGCGATCGTACCGATCGTGTTGGTCTCGAACAGCGCGCGCACGGTGTCGATCGGCATCAGTTCGGCCGGTGCGGCCGCGCCGAAACCTGCATTGTTGACGAGCACGTCGATCGGGCCGGCGGCATCGATCGCCGCGCGGATGCTCTCGGGGTTCGTGACATCGAGCGCCAGCACGCGCAGGTTCGGCGACGGCGGCAGCACGCCCTCGCGCGGCGTACGCATCGTCGCGACGACCTGCCAGTCGCGGGCCAGGAAATAGCGGGCGATCTCGAGGCCGAAGCCGGAGGAACAGCCGGTGATCAATACGGTCTTCATGCGAACTCACTCCTGTGACGTGTTGAGCATGTGTTCGTACGATAGATGGCCGGATCCGTATTCGCTACAATCGAAAATCCGATTTTCATTTGTGAGAGTCCGGCGATGATCGATCCGTTAGCCGAGGTCGTGACGCTGCTGCAACCGAGCACGCGGTATTCCAAGCTGGTTCACGGCGCGAGCCCCTGGCGCATCAGCCGGACGGTCGCCGGCGAGCCGTTCTATTGCGCGGTCCTGGATGGAGGGTGCCGCGTCGCGATCGACGGACATCCGCCGATCGAGCTGCTGCCCGGCGATTTCGTGTTGATTCCGGCTGCCTACGGCGTGTCGATCTCCAGCTTCGAACTGCCGCCGCCGGGTGTCGAAACGGCCGCCCCGGTCGTGCTCGACAACGGCGAATACCGGATCGGCGACGCGGACCGCCCGGTCGACACGCGCATGATGGCCGGCCATTGCAGTTTCAGTTCGCCCGACGCTGCGCTGCTGGTGTCGCTACTGCCGCAATACGTGCACGTGCGCGGCGAGCCGCGCCTGACCACGCTCGTGCAACTGGTGCGAGACGAATCGCGTGCGCAGCGGCCCGCGCGCGAACTCGTGCTGTCGCGACTCGTGGAAGTGCTGCTGATCGAGGCCTTGCGATTCTCGGCCGGCACGGATGCGTCGCCCGGCCTCGTGCGCGGGCTCGCCGATAGCCGTCTCGCCGCCGCGCTCCGCGGGATGCACGCACGCCCCGCGCACCCGTGGACGGTCGTCGAGCTCGCCAGGGAAGCCGCGCTGTCGCGCTCGACCTTCTTCGAACGCTTCAGCCGCGCAGTCGGCGTCGCGCCGATGGAATATCTGCTCACGTGGCGCATGGCGCTCGCGAAGAACCTGCTCCGCCGCAACGAGGGCCGCATCGCCGAGATCGCCGGGCGCGTGGGCTACAGTTCCGCGAGCACCTTCAGCGTCGCGTTCACACGCCACGTCGGCCGGCCGCCCGCGCAATACGCCCGCGACGAACAGGCGACGGCAAACGAAGCATGATGCGCACCCGTCCCCGCTGCCCCGCGACCTGCGTACACTATTCGTCACGCAACCACAACGCGCGACGCATCCGATGACGACACCCGCGAAGCACATCGACACAACCGGCCACTGGCTCGTCGCGCGACGCGATGCGGAAACCGGCATCGAAAGCCTGCATGCGCATTTCAACGGCCATGCCTACGATGCGCACGATCATGACGACATGCTGGTCGGCTTCACCGAACAGGGCGTCCAGCAATTCCAGTGCCACCGGTCGGTGCATACGAGCGTGCCGGGCCGCGCGATCCTGATCGAGCCGGGCGCGCTGCACGACGGCCATGCGCCCGAAGCCGGCGGCTTCACCTACGGGATGCTCTACCTGCCGCAAGCGTGGGTCGAGCGCGCGGCGCGCCGGCTGGACCTGCCGGGCCTCGGCGGCGTCGAGGCGTCGTTCGGCCATACGCTCGTCGACGATCGCGGCCTCGTCGACGCGATCCGCCAGGCGTTTGTCGCGATCCACGGCAACGAAGGCAAGCTCGCGCGCGACCAGACGCTCGACCGCCTGCTGATCCGGCTCGGCGGCGAACTGCGCGGGTCGCTCGTGCTGGAAAGCGCCGTCGTGCCGCCCGCGATCGCACGCGTGCGCGATCTGCTGCATGAACACATGGACGACAACATCGGGCTCGATGAACTCGCGCATGCAGCAGGGATCGACCGGTTCCGGCTGACGCGGCTGTTCCAGCGCGCGTTCGGCACGTCGCCGCACGCGTACCTGGTGCGCTTGCGGCTGCGTGCCGCGCGCCGGCTGCTGGCGGCCGGCCGCACGCCCGCGCAGGCGGCCGCGGACGTCGGCTTCGCCGACCAGAGCCACCTGGGCCGCTGGTTCCGCCGCGCGTACCGGATCACGCCGGCCGCTTACCGGCAACTCTGCACAAACGTTCCAGACTGATCGCGCGCGGCAGCCGATCATGAGCGTCTCTACAAGGAGCACTCATGTTCGATACCAAGGTCGCGCTGATCGTGCGCGACGATCTTGCCGCGTGGCAGAAACTCAATGTCGTCGCGTTTCTCGCGACGGGCGTCGCGGCCGAAGCGCCCGAAGCGCTCGGCGAGCCTTACGAGGATGCGGCGGGACGCCGCTACGGCCGCATGCTGGGCCAGCCGATGCTGGTGTTCGCGGCCGACCTGAACGGCCTGCAGGCCGCGCACCGGCAGGCGCTGTCGCGCGAGCTCACGATCGTGCCCTACGTGCATGCGATGTTTTCGACCGGGCACGATGCGGCCAACCGCGACGTGTTTCGCGCCGGCGATGCGGAGAATCTCGACTTCGTCGGGCTGGCGCTGCGCGGGCCGAAGAAGGCGGTCGACAAGGCGGTGAAGGGGTTGGCGTTGCATGCGTGATGCACTGGCGTTCTGGCGACAACATGCGGCCCGCGTTGCCGATTTTGTCTCGATTCGAACGAATTGCCCGGGTGTAGCACAACCGGCTACGATCGAAGCCGATTCGGCTACACATTGACGTCGCTCGGTACGCCCCCCGTCACGCCCAGGCGTGACCGGGCACGACGCAGCTCACCGCGATGTATTTCGGAATCAGCGATGCGCAAGCACGTTGACGAGCTTGCCGAACGGATCGCGCACATAGAACCGCCGCACGCCCCACGGCTCGTCAGCCGGGCCGTACTCGACCGGAATCCCGGCCGCAAGCACGCGTGCGAGTGCGTCATCGACGTCGTCGACCTCGATCGACAGATCGGGTGTCGGCGTGCCCGATCCGCCCTGCGATGCGAAGCTGATCTGCACGTCCATCTGCTCGGCATTGCCGTAGGTCGCGATCCAGCCGTGGTCCATCAGCAGGTCGAGGCCGAAGATCCGTTGGTAGAAGCGCTTGGCGTCGTCGACTGACCGGGTGTCGATATTGGCGACGATCCGTTTGACTTTCATCGGGTTCCTTCGCGGAGCATGACAGTACCGCGACGCTACACCGGAACCGCGCGCGCAACCAGTGCATCAACGGCCGGCCGCCCCCATGTTCTCCCGCCGCGCCCGCGCGGGCCGTTCCACGTGCTTGCCGGCCAGCCACACGCCGATCGCGACGACCACGATGCCGAGATAGGTCGTCACCTCGATCCGGTCACCGAACATCCACGCGGCCCACATCAGCGTCACGGGCGGTTCGAGATAGACGAGGGTCGCCACGCGCGTCGCGGGCATCCGCTTGAGCAGCGCCCACAACGACAGGTACGCGATGAAGGTCGAGAACACGGTCAGCCACACGACGGACACCCACACGTTCGGCTGGGTCGGCACGTGCAGGTCGCCCGTGACGATCCCGCACACCGCGAACAGCACGAGGCTCACGCAGCCCTGCACGAACAGCGGCAGAAACAGCCCATCCTCGTTGCTGCGCGCGGCCGTCAGCGCGCGGCGCCGCTGATAGATCGTCGCGATCGACAGCCCCAGCGCGGACACCAGCGGCAGCAGGTACATCATGAGCCCGACCGACCCGGCCGGCAGCGCATACTGCCCGCCGATCACGATGCCCACGCCGACGAAGCCGACGACGAGCCCCGCCCACTGGCGCGCCCCGCTGCGCTCGCTGCCTTCGAGCGACGTCATCGCGGCCGTGATGAGCGGCTGCATCGCGGCGACGATCGCGGCAATGCCGGGCGGCAGGCCATGCTGAATCGCGACATACACGCAGGCCAGGTAAAGAAATTGCGACAGGAAGCCGATCACCGCGTGATAGCGCAGCTTCTCCCACGTCAGGCGCGCGAGCTGCCGGTTGAGAACGATCGCGAGGCACAGCGTGACGAGCAGGAACCGCCAGAACAGCAGGTTGAACGCGCCGGCCGTCTCCGCGCCGAGCTTGGCGCCGATGAAGCCGGAACTCCACGACAACACGAAAACGAGCTGGAGCAGGAATAGCTGCATGGGGCGACGGCTCTCAGAAAGTTGCCGGGGACAGGCGCGGGTCTGCCAGATCCCCGGGGCGAATCGGTTCGAGCCCGAGGCGGTGATACTGCAGATCGGCGTCGTCCCGGAGGGCGCGCTGCAACGTCAGCCCTTTGACGATGATGCGCGGAATGCCGGCGTTCGCGATCGTGGCGGTCGAGCGTTTCCGCAGTCGATTCGTAGAACGGAAGGTTTCCGCCGTCGTAGCCGGATCGATCCGACGGCACGATGTTCCGCACGGAGCGGGTGCCGTCGGCGTGCCACATGCCCCGCTGTTGCCTGCCGTTGCCTGCCTGTTGACCGAGAATATGGGATGCTCAATAATTCCGTCAATCGACATTACCTGAATCACTGATTCGGAAAAACCAAATCATGCCGCGCACCCTGGACGTCGACCTGCTGCGAACCTTCCACGCCGTCGCGAAGCTCGGCCGCTTCAAGGATGCGGCCGCTCATGTGAATCGCAGCCCGTCGTCGGTCACCGCGCAGATCCAGAAGCTCGAGGAGATGGTCGCGCAGCGCCTGTTCACGCGGAACAACCAGGCCGTCGAGCTCACGCAGTACGGCCACAAGCTGCTGAGCGACACCACCGAGTTTCTGCTGAGCCACGACCGGCTCGTCGAATCGCTGTCGCCGCAGATGCTGACCGGCAAGCTGCGGCTCGGCATCCCCGATTCGTACGCCGCGCACTTCATGGCGGAATTCCTGCCGCGCTTCGCCGCCGACCGGCCGCTGCTCGAACTGACCGTCGAAGCACGCTCCAGCGAAGAGCTGCAGTCGCTGTTCGCGCGCGGCCAGCTGGACATCACGATCGCCGTGGTGCCGAAAGCGACGCCGCACGGCGAGCTGCTCAGCAAGACCCATCCGGTGTGGGTCGCCGCGCGAACCTTCAAGTTCAATCCCGACGCGCCGCTGCCGATCGCCGTGCAACTGCAGGGCTGCCCGTACCGCGACACCGCGCTGAACGCGCTGAAGAAGGCTAAGATCCCGCACCGGATGCTGCTCGAGAGCGCCAGTTCGCCGGCGGTCGAGGCGTGTATCGCGAACGGCCTCGCGGTCGGCCTCATCGAACACGATCGCGTGTCCGGCAACCTGACGAGCCACGTCGCCGGGATCGTGCTGCCCGATCTCCCGCCGCACCTGATCACCATCCTGACGGACGACAGCAATCGCGCCGCGCTGCATCTGCGCGACGTTCTGAAAAGCACGTTCCGGATCGGATGAAGACAAGGCCGGGAACCGGCCTTGCACGAGAAAGCAAAGAGGACGCGCCGCCGGCCCGTTGCAGGCCGGCGGCGTTCGGCATCAACCGCCGAGATACGCCTGCTTGATGCGATCGTTCGCGAGCAGGTTCGCGCCCGTATCGGCGAGCACGACGCGCCCCGTTTCGAGCACGTAGCCGCGATCGGCCACACCCAGCGCCTTGTTCGCGTTCTGCTCGACGAGGAACACCGTGACGCCTTCGTCGCGGATCGTGCGGATGATGTCGAAGATCTGCGCGATCACGAGCGGCGCGAGGCCGAGCGTCGGCTCATCGAGCAGCAGCAGGCGCGGCTTGCTCATCAGCGCGCGGCCGATCGCCAGCATCTGCTGTTCGCCGCCCGACATCGTGCCGGCCCGCTGCGTCGCCCGTTCCTTCAGGCGCGGAAACAGCTTGAACACGTGCTCGATGCCGTCGTCGATCTCGTGGCGGCTCGCGAAGAAGCCGCCCATCTTCAGGTTCTCGAGCACCGTCAGGCTCGGGAACACGCGCCGCCCTTCCGGCGAGATCGCCATCCCCTGCCGCATGATCTGGTGCGTCGACATCGCGATGATGTCCTTGCCCTCGAACAGCACGCGGCCCGACGACGCGCGCGGCGTGCCGCACACGGTCATCATCAGCGTCGTCTTGCCGGCGCCGTTGCTGCCGATCAGCGTAACGATCTCGCCCTTGTTCACCTCGATCGACACGCCCGCGAGCGCCTCGACCGCGCCGTAGTGCGTATGGACCTGTTCCAGCTTCAGCATCACTCTTCCCCCAGATACGCCTTGATCACGCGCGGGTCGTTGCGGACCGCTTCCGGCGTGCCGATCACGATCGGCCGGCCGTGCTCCATCACGAGGATGCGGTCGGACACGCCCATCACGAGGCTCATGTCGTGCTCGATCAGCAGCACCGATACGCCGAACTCGCGGCGCAGCTTGTCGATCAGGTGCTGCAGCTCGATCTTCTCCTGCGGGTTGAGGCCGGCCGCCGGCTCGTCGAGCATCAGGAGGCGCGGCTCGGTGATCATGCAGCGCGCGATCTCCAGGCGCCGCTGGTGCCCGTACGACAGCGTGCCCGCCGGCCGGTTCGCGACCGACGTCAGCCCCATCCGGTCGAGCCACACGGCCGCGCGTTCGAGCGCTTCCTTCTCGGCACGGCGATACGCGGGCGTCGAGAACAGGCCGGGCAGCAGCCCCGCCTTCACCTTGCGATGCTGCGCGACGAGCAGGTTCTCGACGACGGTCAGCGACTTGAACAGGCGGATGTTCTGGAACGTCCGCACGAGGCCCTTCAACGCGATCTTGTGGCTCGGCAGCCCGCCAATCGCGTGGCCGTCGAGCACGACGTCGCCGCCGGTCGGCTTGTAGAAGCCGCCGACGCAGTTGAACACCGTGGTCTTGCCCGCGCCGTTCGGCCCGATGATCGCGAACACCTCATCGCGACGCACGTCGAAATCGATCCCGTCCACCGCGAGCAACCCGCCGAAGCGCATCTGCAGCCCGGCGACCTTCAACAGTTCCGTATTCGCGCTCATTGCGGCAGCTCCACGTGGGGACGGCTCGCGGGCAGCAGGCCCTGCGGACGCCACATCATCATCAACACCATCACGAGACCGAAGATCAGCATCCGGTACTCGGCGAAGCCGCGCGCGACTTCCGGCAGCACGGTCAGCAGGATCGCCGCGAGAATCACGCCGAGCTGCGAGCCCATCCCGCCGAGCACGACGATCGCGAGGATCAGCGCCGATTCGATGAAGGTGAACGATTCAGGATTCACGAGGCCCTGGCGCGCCGCGAAGAACGCGCCGCCGATACCGGCGAACGCCGCGCCGAGCGTGAACGCCGACAGCTTGATGCGCGTCGGGTTCAGGCCCAGCGAACGGCATGCGATCTCGTCGTCGCGCAGCGCTTCCCACGCACGGCCCATCGGCATGCGGATCAGGCGGCTCGTCACGAACAGCGTGAAGCCGACCAGCACGAGCGCGAGCAGGTACAGGAAGATCACCACATGGTCGCCGCTGTATTCCAGCCCGATCAGTTCATGGAAGGTCTTCGCGCCTTCGACGCTCGCGCTGCGCGCCATCTCGTAGCCGAACACGGTCGGCTTCGGGATGCCCGAGATGCCGTCCGGGCCACCCGTCAGGCTCGTCAGGTTGTTCGCGAGCAGGCGGATGATTTCGCCGAAGCCGAGCGTGACGATCGCGAGATAGTCGCCGCGCAGCCTCAGCACCGGGAAGCCGAGCAGGAAGCCGAACGTCGCGGCCGCGATCGCTGCGAGCGGCAGGCATTCCCAGAACGACAGCCCGAAGTACTGGTTCAGCATCGCGTACGTATAGCCGCCGACCGCGTAGAACCCGACATAGCCGAGATCCAGCAGCCCCGCGAAACCGACCACGATGTTCAGCCCGAGGCCGAGGATCACGTAGATCAGCGCGAGCGTCGCGACGTCCACCGCGCCGCGCGAGCCGAAGAACGGCCACACGAGCCCGACCGCGAGCAGCACCCAGACGATCACGCGCTGCTGCTGCGCGCCCATCGCGGGCAGCGCCGGCAGCTTCACCGACGATTTCGCGCGCACGAGCCACGGCTTGAACAGCTGGAACAGGAACACGCCCGCGACCGCGATCCACACCGGCCGCCAGTGCGGCGTGAGCACCACCTGATAGCCTTCGAGCTTCAGTTGCAGCCCGAGCACCGGAATCGTGAGGATCGCCGTCAGGAACGCGGCGGCCACGGCATTTTTCAGCGCCTGGCCGATCGAAGCGTCGGCGGCCGGGCGGCGAACGGAAATGACTTGACTCATCTGCGTCTCCCTCAAACCTTTTCGATGTCCGACTTGCCGAGCAGGCCGGTCGGGCGGAAGAGCAGGATCAGCACGAGCAGGCCGAACGCGACGACGTCCTTGTACTCGGCCGGCATGTAGCCTGCGGCGAAGGTTTCAGCGAGGCCGAGCAGCACGCCGCCGAGCATCGCGCCCGGGATGCTGCCGATCCCGCCGAGCACCGCGGCGGTGAACGCCTTGATGCCCGCGACGAAGCCGATATACGGGTTCAGCTTGCCGATCGTCAGCCCGATCAGCACGCCGCCGACGGCCGCCAGCATCGCGCCGAGCACGAACGTGAACGAGATCACGCGGTTCGTGTCGATGCCGAGCAGGTTCGCCATCTTCATGTCCTCGGCGCACGCGCGGCACGCCCGGCCCATCCGCGAATGCGAGATGAACAGCGTGAGCGCGATCATCAGCACGAGCGTCACGCAGACGATCATCA
Source organism: Burkholderia sp. AU31652 (assembly GCF_002223155.1). Taxonomy (NCBI): domain Bacteria; kingdom Pseudomonadati; phylum Pseudomonadota; class Betaproteobacteria; order Burkholderiales; family Burkholderiaceae; genus Burkholderia; species Burkholderia sp. AU31652. Next base: position 2,471,061 of record NZ_NKFG01000005.1, read on the forward strand.
GGCGCGAATACGGGATGGTCACGTCGAAGTCGCCACCGAGGTGAATGTCGAATGCGCCGGAGATCAGCACGGGCACGGACACGTCGCGCGCGCCCTGGCCGATCTGCACGTAGTTCTGCAGGAAGATCGACATGCCGATCGCGGAGATCAGCGGCACGAGGCGCGGGCCGCCGCGCAGCGGCCGATACGCGACGCGCTCGACCGCGAAACCGTACAGGCCGGTGACGATCACCGACACGATCAGCGCGGCGCCGAGCACGAGCGGCAGCGGATAGCCGGCGGAAATGCCGATGGCAGTCAGGGTCACGAGGCCCACGTACGCGCCGATCATGTAGATCTCGCCGTGGGCGAAGTTGATCATGCCGATGATGCCGTAGACCATCGAATAGCCGATGGCGATCAGCGCATAGATCGCACCCAGCGTCAGGCCATTGACCAGCTGCTGGGCGAATTGAGGAAAGAAGTCAGTCATGTGCGGGAAGCTCCCGTTGGCGTCGTGTCGCCTGCCGTCGCCGGATCACGGCGTGGCCGCGCGCAACGCACGGTGTCGTCTCGGGCCGCCCCATGGCCGCGCAATGGGCAGATGCGCGGCCAATACGCACCCGCCCCGTCCGGGTCTCGGACAGGGCGGCGTGCGCGGGCGGGTACTCCGTCTTACTTGGCGGCGGTCTTCGTCGCGTCCTTGTGCCACGTGTACACGACGAACTTGAACGCCTTCAGGTCGCCCTGTGCGTCATACGCGACCTTGCCGATCGGCGTGTCGAACGTCGTCTTGTGCATGTACGCGGCGACCTTGGTCGGATCGGTCGTCTTCGCTCCGGCGATCGAGTCGGCGATGATCTTCACCGCGGCGTACGACGGCATCTGGAACGGGCCGTTCGGGTCGCGCTTCTTGTCCGCGAACGCCTTCACGAGCGCCGCGTTGGCCGGATCGGCCGAGAAGTCGGCCGGCAGCGTGACGAGCATGCCTTCCGAGGCCGGGCCGGCGATCGCCGTCACGTCCTTGTTGCCCACGCCTTCAGGCCCCATGAAGGTGGCCTTCACGCCCTGCTCGCGCGCCTGGCGCATCAGCAGGCCCATTTCCGGGTGGTAGCCGCCGAAGTAGACGAAGTCGACGCCTTGCGACTTCAGCTTCGTGATGATCGCCGAGTAGTCCGAATCGCCGGCGTTGATGCCTTCGAACAGCACGACCGGAATCTTCGCGGCTTCGAGGTCCTTCTTCACCGACGATGCGATGCCCTGGCCGTACGACTGCTTGTCGTGCAGGACCGCGACCTTCTTCGGCTTCACGTTGTTGATGATGTAGTGCGCGGCGGCCGGCCCTTGCTGGTCGTCACGGCCGATCGTGCGGAAGATGAAGTGGCGCTTCTTGCCTTCCGTCAGCTGCGGCGCGGTGGCCGACGGCGTGACCATCACGATGCCTTCGTTCTCGTAGATGTCCGAGGCCGGAATCGTCGAACCCGAGCACACGTGGCCGATCACGTACTTGATCTTCTGGCTGACGATCTTGTTGGCGACGGCGACGGCCTGCTTCGGCTCGCATGCGTCGTCCATCATCACGACTTCAAGCTTGTTGCCGCCCGCACCGCCTGCAGCGTTGACCTGCTCGATCGCGGTCAGCGCGCCGGCCTTCACCATGTCGCCGTATTGGGCGACCGAACCGCTCATCGGACCTGCGATGGCGATCTTCACGGTTTCCGCTTGCGCGGCGGCGGCGCCGGCGGCGAACAGCACGGCGGCGGAAATGGACGTAAGACGGGACAGCGTCATCTGGGAGCTCCTCGATGTTGTTTAGTCATACGGGCAAAGGCGGCATGACTTGCGCAATCGAACAGCACCCGGGGCGAGGACATGGGACACGCCCGAGACACATAGAAGACGGAACTCCAGCGGAATGTTGCGTAGCGGGGCCCGGCTCTTGCAGTCCCCGAAGGGGACGTCTGGTTCGGAAAGACATCGTGATGCGTCTTGCATTGCGCAAGCGTTTCGCCTGCCCCGCTTGCCAAATCGCTTGTTCGGAGGGATGGTCCGACAGCCATTGGCAAGGCAGTCGAAATTATATGGGCGTTTTTAAATCGTCTGTCAAAAATGCCGGTCGACCGAGGGAAAACACGGAGGGTTTTGCAGGTGGCGGTGGCGATGGGGGCGCAACCGCTTGAGGGGCGAGAACGTTTGCTTGGGGTGCAATTGGGTTGCTATGGGGTGGGTCGGATCGGGTGGTTTCCTTGCTGCGCTTGGCTTTCGGCGATCTTGGATTTCGTGCGGCGCGTTTTCGGGCTGCTAAGGGTCTGATCGCCGAAAATCAATCAACTGATGATTGCTTTGGTGGGCACCAACTCGGGGCGGTCGGTCGAAGCGGTCAATCCTACTGTTTACAAACAAAACTAAACACTTGGAAGCTAGTTGTTATTTTTATGAAATAATACGAATTCGCTTCTGCAATCCAGCCAGCCTTCCTGTGAGTCGCGTACGCAGCGCCTCGCAGTCGCTTCAGGGCCGCTTCGACGCCCGTCCGTCGCCCAGCCGCCAGCCAGTGATCTGCCGTTTTTTTCTCATCGCATATCACCTGCTTCGGAACGCTGATGAATCACCCTTTCTGCCTCTCTTCCGCCACCGCGATCGCGTGTGCGCTTTCTGTTTCTGCCGTCGATGCTTCCGGGCGCGATTCGCTGACCGATCGGTCGGTGGGTGCCAATGTGTTTCGGTCGGAGCGTCGGGCTGCGGCTCGAGATGACGGGCATGCGGCGCGGATGGGCCACAGTCGCCTGGAGTACGCAGCACCGGCGGAGCGCGGTCCGTTCGATACGCCTGATACGCGGCCGTTGCGGGTGACGAGCGATGCGCTTGTGGTGCCGACGCCGTCGGTTGAGCACGAGCCCGATTTGGTATTGACCTCGAACCGCGTGGCGATTGGTGCGGGTGGGAAGGATAGTTTCGGTCGCGCGGTGCCTGGATATGAACAGCGCGCGGAGAACTGGAATGAATACCTGCGCGCTAACGGATCGCGGCCTGCTGGTAGTGGCGGTTCGTATGCGCCGCAGCGGCCGTACGATGCGCCGCGCGGTCCGCATGGCGCGCCGAATCCGTTCGATCCTTCGGTGCCGCAGCCGGAAACGCGGACGTTTTATGACAACGGCGCGGGGACGAAGTGCACGGCTACGGGCGGTGCGGGGACGTCGCGGTCGTCTTGCAATATCGGTTGGTGAGGTGTTTGGGGGAGGCCGGCTGTGGCTGCCCTACTCGGCACGGTGCGCGACTTCGCACAGCGCGACCGTATCGTGCGACGTTGGCCCTTACAGTTGCGTGATGATCAGCCTGCCCATCCAATCAGGATCCGCACATCGCGCCCGACACAAAACATGCATCATCGATTAGCCACATTCCACCGATCTTCGGACACGAATAAGACTTGCGCGACCTGAGGGAGGGTGATTTTCACGGGTATCCCACATTTCCTATGTCGTTAAGAAACGTTTCCCACGGCAGCATTCCAGGCGCGCTCGAAATCCTCCTCGTTGATTTCGTCATGTGGTGAGATTTCAAGCTCGTCCTTCATCCCGTCAAATAGCAAAAAACCAATATCAGGATTCCAATCGTGCCGGGATGACGACGCGTAGACAGATCCATTGTCAGGTCGACTAATCTGGCGCGTCGCGACACCATCAACAAATTCCGTGAAAATCTCTCCGAGGCCACATGGAAACTCTGTTCTGGAACAGAAATATTCTTTCCTCATAAGCAACCGATCCGCTTTATTTACGCGCTTCAAAACATCACGTGACCTCTTCTCTTCAACCAAGGAGGTTCCAAGATGTGACCCGTCTCCTTGTCCTCACATTGCCCCCGCGGTGCCGGTGCCTATGGCAGCGGGTGCATCACATCCTCTGCAGGACTTGCATAGAGTCCCGGCGATACTCCCGCAGCACACCGCCGCTATTTACAACGCTCGCTGCACAGGTTTGTTGTTCAAGGTGTTCCGAGATTGAATAGCCACTCGTGATATTTCCTCTTGTCCTGATCGGACAAGATTCCTGCTACAAGATCCCTGGCAAAGTTCTTCTGTGCGTTCATTTCATTTTCAACCGGATTCATCGCATGCCCACCAATCAACTCGAAACTTTCCAAGTAGTCAATCCGATTTATCAGAACCTCGGCGCATGCAACCAATCGTTCAACATTGTGCCCAGTACACCATTGAGCCAAAAAGGATAGCCCCGCCAGCAAATCAGTCGCCCCCTGGGCCGCAGCGTCGTCTTCCATTTCGACTGCATCAGGATCCCAGTCCACCTGCTCCAGATCACTTAGCGGATTGGAGTTTTCGTTTCCGTTCCACACTTGATCCAGGTAGTCGCCGACTCTCTGTCTGATCTGTGCGCCTGCACTTCCTGCATGCGTAGCAAGGAATTCGAATATTGAATCATCGTGCGTAAGTCCAATACAGCACCAAACACCAAAACGAGCAAGGTTATCGAGCTTTCCAGCAGCAAGAACTGATTCGAGATATTTTTTATGTGACTCGATATCGAACATACTCACTTCCTAATGGCATCTGGTGAAAGGTGCGGCCGGTCAGCGACTTGGCGAGCTTGATCAGTTTCAACTTTCTTACAAATGTTCGCCCAGCCGTGGATTGCCATCGCTTCGCAGGACCGAACGCTAGCCGAATGCCTCGTCTTCAGAAACGAGCGAGCTGATGAATTGGTCAAATGAATCAGTCAGACGCCGATCAGCTTTCTGGCGATTCTCCAAGTCCGTCAACATTTCGTCGTAGGTGTCGGTCAACCAATAATGTACGGCACCGCTATCAGTGTCGATACAGAAAAGATTACCGCCAGGATCAGTGGCAAATGGAACAAAGGTTCGAGGGTATCCTCCCTGACCCGCGACTCGCGCATAAATGCTTTGAACGTTAGGCTTGCTAGCGTCCTGCGTTCCGATAGGAAGGAATTCATGGATCCATATCGGCTCCCAATCATCCTCCATTGGAAACCAGTCGAGAACTGGCATGCCACCATTGAACTTCAGGTAGTGCCCCTTCATCGCTTCCGGTAGCTGGACGCCTAAATCGCTCTCGAGCTTCTCTATGCCCGATCGGTCAATTGCGGGTCCACACTTCGAGAACTCATTTTGCTTCATACTTCCTCCGTTAGCATCCTCGTTTGGGACTACGCCCCTTCAACCATCCCTGCTCTTGGGCGACCCGTACGGCCTCGGCGGAATCGTATGCAACGCCAAAATGCTTTGCAAATTGATCCGCCGAACCCGCATGCGGGAAAGTGTCGATATGTGCTTGCGTTTCAACCAGTTGCATCGTCGTGCGCCCCGTCTCAGGATTGAAGTCGTTCAGATGGTGCCACGTATATCCGGTGGCATCAGCCTTTGAAATATTCGCTTCTTTGAATGCCTGAACATAGATTTTTCAAATATGAGATTATTTTCTTTCCAAGAGGAGAACCAAAAATCTCATTCAGAGAAACTATCTCACCATACTCTTCTCTCGACACCTCAACATCATGCTCACAAATATAATTGCACAAAGCATCAAGCGCCAAAGGAGCCTCATTAAAATCGATGTACCCCAAAGAAAAACTTATAACCTGATCCGGAAGACGATTCTTAAATCTTCCTCCAAGCACCCTCAATCTCTCCAAATCCTTCATTTACTTCGCCTCCGGCAAAATCGGAATAGGTCCACTATCAGGGAACGCCGTCACTATCCTACCGATAGCCGGCTGATAAACTGTGCGAATTTGCACGCCATCTCGAACTTCCCAAGACACCCATGTGGCCCGCTCCCCTGCCTTAGTTAGAGCCCCCCAGTTCCTGTCTGGGCATACCATTTAGTGCTCGGGGAATTAACAATACCATCGACCTCCGAAATTATCTTTGTCGCATTCCAAGATTCCGGAAATACGGTTTTCCCCGGATTACCGGGCCACATATGCCCACCGCTGGTAGGGCTATCACCATAAAGAATGTGCTTACGTGCCTTGGGATCACATCCGAACAACCCAAGCGGATCAACCCAGTTTATCGGATTACTATTAGCGTATTGATATAGGTTAGTTCCACCGACCAACTTGATCGGATCCGGGCTGATATAGCGTCCAGTATCAGGATCGTAGTATCGAAAAAGGTTGTAGTGCAGCCCCGTCTCTCGATCCAGATATTGTCCTTGGAAACGCAGATTCTGCGGCCGCGGCACGGAAACCGCTACCGACGACGTCCCCTGTACACCCCTCCAAGTCGGCATCGATCGCTGCGGCATCCGCGCGACCCATTCCTCCGTTACCGCGTTACCCCAAACCTTGTAGCGAGCCTGCCAAACCAGCTCGCCACCCGCGTCGGTCAGTTCCTCCGGCAATCCCGAAACATCGTTGTGGAAGTAATAAACCGCATCCCGCACATCCGCATCATTGGCCGCCGCCTTCCCTTGATCGATCCGGGCAAGCGGCACATAACTATTGGACTCGTACAAGTACGTCAGCGCTTCCTCGCCCTGACGGTCGTGATACGTCTCCTGCACCAACCGCATGCCGTCCCACAGGAAATCCGTACTCGCATAACTGCCATTGAGCTTCCGGATCCGCCGGCCAAACGCGTCGTACTCGAAATGCGTCGTCGCGATCCCGAGCCGGTCCTTCGTCACGACTGTCTTGAGCCGGTTCCAATCGTCGTATTCAAGCGTGAGCTCTTTAGCCGGGCCATGCCCACTGAGCTTGCGAACCAGCCACCGGATCTATGGCCACGACGCACGGGCACTGTGGACGTGGTGACATATGCCCCCCAGCACAGCGCCATTTTCCGCTGTGCCCGCACGATGCATTCTTCTTAATTTACATTAATCAAGTATAGTTACCTCCGCGACCTTCTTGGGACCCTCATAAATATCAAATGTTTTATGATTTATCATTCGCTCCTTCGGGGCATTATCCACGAGAAAATCAACCTCACCAAGACTCACCATTCCTTCATTTGACTCAAAAGGATCACCCAAATCAAAAACAACACTCCACGCATTATTTTGCCAATTAACATCCTCAGAAAATCGAGACACAGAATAATATTTTCCTGCCGCGGGAGGCTTTTTCCTCCCCCCCTTCGCCTCAGAAACCCAAACCACTCTAACGGAATGCACTTGACACCTCCAACCCTTACCTACAGCCAGAATAATTAACCTCTTTACTCCAAGTAACCCTTGATCTCGGATTATTGAGATCTTCTATCTCAGCATATCGTGCAGGCCCAATTCCATCGAGGTGTGGATCCTTGTGCATTTTTCCTGCTATATCATCAGGCACGTCTACTTGCACCACACTAAAAGCCCCCTCGCCATGTCCCATCGTATTACCCCACCTGACCGCATCCTGGTAAGACTCAGCAAACCACTTCCCTTCCATATTGCCATTAATAGTCCATTTACCGGATTCCATAAGCCCACTATACTCATCAAGACTCATGGACCGATACAAAACCATTAACCCAAGAGGATCAATCCATGTCAGTGAGTTAGGTGCGTACTGATATAGGTTTACGCCACCATTCAGACCAATAGGGTCTTGTGTAATAAATCGACCAATATCCGAATCATAGAACCGGAACGTGTTGTAGTGCAGTCCGGTCTCGCGGTCCAGATACTGCCCTTGGAAGCGCAGGTTCTGTGGTCTTGGTACTTGGGCCGACGGCAGCGCAGCTTCTTGCGTCTGGCCCCACACCGCTGTCGGCCGCTGCGGCATCCGCGCAATCCACTCCTCCTGCACCGCATTGCCCCACACCTTATAGCGCGCCTGCCAAACCAGCTCGCCACCCGCGTCGGTCAGTTCCTCCGGCAACCCCGATACATCGTTGTGGAAGTAATAAACCGCATCCCGCGCATCTGCATCATTAGCCGCCGCCTTCCCCTGATCGATCCGGGCAAGCGGCACATAACTATTGGACTCGTACAAGTACGTCAGCGCTTCCTCGCCCTGACGGTCGTGATACGTCTCCTGCACCAACCGCATGCCGTCCCACAGGAAATCCGTACTCGCATAACTGCCATTGAGCTTCCGGATCCGCCGGCCAAACGCGTCGTACTCGAAATGCGTCGTCGCGATCCCGAGCCGGTCCTTCGTCACGACTGTCTTGAGCTGGTTCCAATCGTCGTATTCAAGCGTGAGCTCTTTAGCCGGGCCATGCCCACTGCGCTTGCGAACGAGCCGCCCATACGTGTCGTACTCGAACCGCTTGTCCTCGAACATCTTGAGCCGGTTGTGCTCGACATACCCGCCCGGATGATCGCTCGACACCAGGTTGGCCGCCGCATCCCAGCGAAATACTTCCGACGGCAACCCCGGCCCTGCCGCCTGTTCGATACGCCCTGTCGGGTCATACCGATAGCTCGTCGTGCCGTAACGCTGATCGCGCTTCTGGATCACGTCGCCAGCGGCATCGTATTGCCACTGCTTCGCAAGCAACTCACTGCCCGCCGCGCCGCGCTGCGCACTTTGCCGCGCGCGGCGCCCCACCGCGTCATATCCGAAGTGACTCGTCAGCTTGCCCTGCGTCCGCAGCACCTCACGATGCAGATCGTCCCGTTCGATGTCCGCAACCGCGGCACCGTCGAAACGAATCTGGTGCACGTGTCCGGACCCATAATGCAGCCAGTCGATCGTGCGCTCGCCGGAAATCGTCGTGCTGACACGATTGCCAAGCTCGTCGTACGTGTGCGCGAGCCAGCCAGTCGGCGTGTATTCCTCGACGACATCTCCACGCTTGTCGTACTTCAGGCTGACCCGATTCTTCAGCGATGGTCCACGAGCGGCAAGCGTGTACAACTCGGCCGACGTGATCCGGCCGGCCTCGTCATATAGGTATTCGCAACGCTCGTGCGCGGCTTGTTTCGCCGTCAGCTGCCCGATCGCATCGCGCTCGTATCGCGTCTCGAGCTGCCCATCGCGTACGATCGTTCCTTGACCGCACACGTCGTACTCGTACGTACGCTTGTGGCCATCGAGACCGATCTGCGCGGAAACGAGATCGCGACAGTCGTACTGAAAGCGATACGTCTCACGGTTCTCGTTGGTCAGGCTCGCCAACCGGAACGCGTCGTCATAGCCGAACTGCACGACCCGGCCCGCCGCATCCGTGCGAGACAAGAGCAATCCGCGCGGATTGAGTTCATAGCGCGTGCTGCGCTGGTTCGGATCGATGACCTCAACCAGCCTTCCGGCCGCGTCGTAACGGAACATCTGACGTGCGCCATCAGCCGTCCCGATCCCCGTAACCCGCCCCATCGCATCCGTTTCGTAAACGGTGGCCTGCCCGGCCGCATCGGTCACCCGCGCGAGCGCACCGCGTGCGTCATACGCAAACCGTGTGACCTTGCCGGAACAATCGGTATACGAGGTCAACTGCGCCCGGCCATTCCATTCGAGGAACTTGTACCCGCCGCGCGCATCGCGAATCGTATGCACGAGCCCGCGCTCGTCCCGGTAATACTCGGTCGCGAAACCCGCCGGATCGCGTGCCATCGTCAGGTTGCCGCGCGCGTCGTAACGATAGATCCATCGGGCGTTGGTCGGATCGATTTCCGCAACAGGCAAATCGTAGTGTCCGTTCCATTCTGTCCGCTCGACCTGGCCGAGCGCGTCGATGCGCTGCGTCTGCCGCCCGCGCTCGTCGTACTCGAAGCGAGTGACATGGCCCGCCGGGTCGGTCGTGCTCACCAGCTGCCGCATCGTATTCCATTCGAACTGCCAGACATGCCCTTCGGCATCCGTGTAGCGCGTCGGCTGCTGATCCTCGTTCCACGTCCATTGCGTCACGCGTCCGATCTGGTCGGTGATCGTCACCGAACGCTGCGCGAGGTCTGCGTCGAACGTGTACGCCTCGCCGTCGTCGGTCCAATGGCGCACGACACGCGCGTCGCGGCCGACACCCTGCCACGCATAAAAGCAGTTCAAGCCGCCGGGCAGCGTGTGCTGGACCATCAACCCATGCTCGTAGGCGAACCGTCGCCCGGTGTGGCCGCTGCGATCGGTCACGGTCACGAGTTGGCCGGCGTCGTTGTACGCATAACGCACCAGCGTGTCGGGTTGTTCACCGTCGACACCGCGCGTCAGTTCGATCGTGGCAATGCGTCGAAGATGCGGTTTCTCGTAACCCAGCGTCAGCACGCGACCCGCGCTGTCATGCAACCGCACCGGCCGCACGACCTCATCTGCCGCTTCCTGCTCGACCTCGATCCAGTTGCCGTTGCGATCCTCCAGCCGCCGTAGCTTGAGCGTCTCGCTGTCGGCATCGCTGCCCGCGCGGCCGAAATCGCGATACACACCATCGACCGTTTCGACCACATAGTGACCGCCAGCCGTACAAATCAGGTAAATGCCTTCCGGCACGCTGAAATGACTCTCCCCCGGCGGCACCGCCGGGAACTCGATATCGCGCCCCTGTTCGTCCCAGTACGTGATCGACGTGACGACGCCGTTCTCTCGCGCCAACCTCAACTCGACACTGATCGGCACGCTCCAGCCGGCCCCGAACAGGCCATCGGCGCGATCGTCGTGGCTGCTGTAAAAACGCCGCCAGACGATCGGCAGCGGGCCCGGCAACACGAAGTCCGTATCGTCGCTGCCGTCGAGAATCTTGCCGCCGGTGATCACGTTGACCGGATGGCCGGCCGACGGCTGCATCTTGCTGCCGAGCCATGTACCGAATAGGCCGGCCGCGAAATTCATCGCGAGACACGGCAACTTGCCCTTGACGAAATCGCCCCAGCTTCCCTTGCCTCGACCACAGAGCGCAAGCGCGATACCGATCGCCGCGCCGAGTCCGGCGACCCACGGCCGCGCTGCACTGATGTCGCGCACGGTCTTCGTGCCGCCGCCGAAGAAAACATCCGGCGAGCCCTTCGAGATCGTGCCGTCACAGGTGGTCTTGTCGTCAACGCGCGCCGCCGGCAGATCGTTGATGAACACCACGTCCGACCCTTGCGCGACGAATTGCGGGCCGGGGTGATCGCTGCACAGAACCGGATCCATGTCCGCGCCGTCGGCCGCGCGTGCGGCCGGCTTCCCGTTGACGAACACATCGGGCGAGCCGTTCTGGATCGTGCCCTTCTCCTCGGGCGGAGAAATGGCATTGCCAAGCCCCTTCGCGGCCTCATCGATCTTGTCGTTGAGACCCGAGCCTTGCATGTAGGCGGCCACGCCGACACCGATCGCCAGCACGATCGGCGTCGCCAGCCCGCCGGTGCCGATTTCGAGCGCACCCAATGCACCGAACACGAGGCCTTCCGCTATCGTGGTCAGCGCCCATCCGATCCCTAGGCCGCCCAGCAGCGACCCGCCCATGCCGAGCAGGTCGCCCGCGAGCGTCGTGTGGGTAAAGGGATCGTCCTTACGAGCGGCCGGCTGACTCATGGGCGGCCGGCATCCGAAACCAGCGTGGGCGCAACCGGGCGCGGCTGGAAGCTCTCCAGCATGCGCGCGGCGAGCGCACGTTGTTCGTCGTCGAGCGGCGCTGCATTGGTCAACGTCATCACGATCACCTGCCCGCCGGCATCGAGCCGAAACGCCGTCTGCATCTGGTGAAAGGTGCGGCCGTCCTGTTCATGCGTCGATTCCGTTTGCACGCCGGGGCATTCCGCTCGCCCGACCGTCACCGGGCGTCTCGACTGCACGTTCAGATTCTGCGCGGTGCGCGACGCCTGCGCCCATTCGCGCTCGACGAACGCATCGATCGACTCCTGCTCGCGCAGCCGGCCGCGGGATACGACGAGGCTCAGCCCGCCCGGGCCGACGGGAAGAATCAGCATATTGACGGTGCGATCGAGCGCCGCGTCCGGCAGTTCGAATGTGCCTTCATGGATTGCGTAGTGCATGGCTGGTTTCGTTCGTATTATTTGTTGAGATCGATGCGCTTGCCGTTGACCATCACGCCGTCGTCGGTCATCAGGATCACGGAGCCCTTGTGCTCGAGGCGGATGCCTTCCGGCGCGAGCGAGATGGAGCTGTCCTTCACCTTCAGCAGGATGCCGCGCTCGGCCATGTAGACCTGCGTACCGCCGCCGCCATCCTTGGCCGGCGTCGTGACCTCGACAGCAGTCGCCGTGGTGCTGCGCTTCTCGGCGATCGTCTCGGTCAGGTTGCCCTGCGGGATCTGCTTCTCTTCGCTCCCCGTTGCCACCAGCACGGTACGCATCGGCCCCAGCACCTTGTGCGTCTCGTTGTTCTCGACGACGGTGTTCATGTCCTTCTGCGCGTGCATGAAGAATTCCTGCATGCCGTTCGTGTCGGTCATGCGGATTTCGTTCGACCCCTGCCCCTTGTGCGTCTGGCTCTTGATCCCCATCGTCTGGCCGGCCGCGCCGTGATACGGGTTGCCCTGCTCGCCGTTGAACACGCGGCCGACGATCACCGGGTTATCCGGATCGCCCTGGTTGAACGCCACCAGCACTTCCTGCTTGATCCGCGGAATCGCGGCCGCGCCCCAGCCGTCGCCCGCCCACGGTTGCGACACGCGCACCCACATCGAATCGGAGCCGTCCTTCTTGCCGCGCCGGTCCCACGGGAAATGCACCTTCACCGCGCTGCCGTTCGTATAGATTTCCTCGCCCTTCGGACCGACGACGATCGCCGACTGCGTGCCGTGAATCACCGGCTTCGGCGTCGCGCGCGGCGCACGGTACGGGATCTTCTTCGGCAGCAGCGAGAAGCTGTTGCGGTACGGCAGCTTCGCGCTGTGCTGCGTATAGTCGTTCACGGCCTCGTGACGCACGTGCAGGATCACGTAATCCTGGTTGTTCTCGAGGACGGGGTGATTCGCGACAGTCACGGCGCCGGCCGTCGTCATGCGCCACGCGTAGCCGCCGCCGGTATAGCGATGGGCTTGCGCCTCCTCGGCCTCCATCGCGAAACGCGCATAGCGGTGGCCGTCGTCGCCGTGGTCGTACAGCGACTGGTGCTCGAAGCGCTCGGTCGCATCGAGCCGCGCGTGCTTGAGGTTTTGCGGCCCGGCCTCCACCAGCATCAGCGGCGACGACGGATTCTGGTGATTGAAGTCGCGGAACGTGACCTTGCCGACGCCGAAGCGCCGGCCTTCATGCAACTGGTCGATGCCGCTGTCCTCGCTGGCCTCGGTCGCGGCGAACGGCACGGAGGCGAGCCCGTCGATCGGGCGGAACAGCAGGTTCGTGTCGCCGATCACGAGAAAATGCTTGTCCTTCTCGTAGCGGTGCGTCCACACGAGCCCCTCCTGCTCCATCAGCCGCGCGCAGAAGTTGTAGTAGCTCTCCTGGTACATCACGACGTACTCGAGCGGCTTCTGGTTCGTCCGGATGTCGAACACGAAATCGGAGAAACCGTGTTCCTGGAAGATCTCGGTGAGGATGTCCTGCGCGGTCTTGTTCTGGAAGATCCGGCAGTCGGTCGAGCGCGTCAGGAACCAGAACCACGGCACGGCCGTCAGGTGGTATTGCGTGACGTTCCCGGGGTTGCCGGCCCGGTCGAACGACGCGACGTAGCCGTCGAAATAACGGTCGTTGTCGGCGGCGCCCGATGCAACGACGCGTTCGAGCGTCGACAGGCGCGCCTGCTGGTCGAAGCGGATCTTGACCTGCTGGCCGATCAGGTCCTCGGGGCGCAGGTCGTGGCGATGCGACAGCAGGTCGAGGTGGATCTCCGGCAACCGGTTCACGTGCTCGTCGACGACGGCCGCGCTGACCAGCAGCACATCCGGGCCGAGTGGTGTATCGAGCGTGACGTAACGATTGAGCTGGGTCAGGCGCGCGGGGTTGGCGGCGCTGTTGATCGCTTCGGCGATCGCGCCGGGCGTCTTGTCCATCAGCGAGAAGCCGGTCTGCGCGAGTTGCATCGCGCGCTGGACGGTGTCGACGTGCCCGGCCAGGCCGGCGAGCGGCCCGACGCTGCCGGCCACGCTCGACGCCACAGGGCCGGCGAGCCCCCCGAGCGCGCTCAACGAGCCGAGCGCACCACCGCCCAATCCACTGGGAATACCCCCGTTCGGAGCGAAACTCATTCTTGTTCCTTGCGTGTGATCTCAGGTTCCATGAGCCGGCTCGCCGGCCCGCAGCCCCGATAATGTAGGGTAAAACCCGAACGCTTGAAAGATACCCGCAAACGTTTTCGTTCGGGCCCTGAAAATCGAAAAACTAGACCAGCGGCTGGGTGCCCGGACGCGGGGCGCCGCGCCGAAGCGGCGCGCCGGTAGCGGCCGAAAACAGCACGACCTGCACGAAACTGGTGACCGGCACGTAGGGCGCGAAAAAGCGGTCCATCACCTGCGCGAAGCCGCTCAGGCTGAACGCGGCGAACCGCTGCTCGTCCACGACCAGCCGCACTTCCAGCCCGTGCACGAAAGCCGACGCCGGCTTGCCGGGCAGCCAGCACCGCACGCGCGCGGTCGACAACGACACGAGCGCATCGAAGCGCCGGCCGGTGTCGACGGCGTCTTCCGCCCAGCGTCCACACAGCCGCCTGAGCTGGGTCAGGCCGCCCTTGTCCAGCCGGATCGCCTGCGGCACGAGGAGCGACAGCAGGTCCCACAACTCCCCGTAGCGGAAAGCGGGCGGCCGGCTCGACGTCGGCCGGTTCAGCAGCATGACCGTGCCCGCCGGATCGCCCGCGGGCAATGCCAGTTCGCGCTCCTGCATCCCGGACAGATCGCCCTGCGTACACGACAGCCGGATCTCCAGCTTGCGATGGCCGGGATCGGCGGGGCGCCCATCCTGGTCGACCAGTTCCAGTTCGACACCGCGGAGCGACCCCGCAACGTCGGCCGGAGCCGGCGGCGGGGCCACCTCCGTCTTCTTGGTCCGGGGATCGACAGGCTCCCTCGGTGCCCGCCTTGCCTCGTCGCGCAACATCGTCCAGAACAACCCGGCACGCCTGTCCGTGCCATGCCGCAGCGACCGGAACGGCGCAAGCGTCGACGTGCCCGAGTCGGAAACTTGACGCACGGTATCGATCGACCAGATCGCCGTGCGCGGCGCGCCCGCCTGCGCGAGCGCCGTCACCGCGTAATGGGCGCAACCGGCACGCGTCTCGATCGGCTGCGCGTCGTCGGGAAACAGGTTGACGACCGGCGTGCAAAACAACCGGACGTGGCCGGCCGTGGCGGCAGCCAGGCGCTGTGCGCGGTGCGAATCGGGATGCACGCCCGCGATCGCGAGGTGGAGCGCGACGCGATGGCTGCCACCGGCGATTCGCTTGATCGCCCGCATGTCCAGGTCGACAAAGTCGAAGCGCTCCGGCACCGCGCAATACGCCATCAGCAAGTGGAACGGCCAGAGCGCGTCGTCCGGCTGCACGTCGAGCAGCGCATCGGCGGGCTCGAAGCCGACGGCCGTGAATGCCGCGTCCGGCAGGCGCTTCCAGCGCGTTGAATCGCCTGCTTCGGCGAAGCTTCGGCCGGCAAGGAGCAACACGGCATCGGTGAGCGCCGCGACGATTTCTCGCGCACCGGTGAAGTGCAGGCGCACGGTGTCCGGCACGATGGCGAACGTCGCCTTCGGCGTAGTCAGCTCGAACGTGAAGGTCAGCAGACCGGTCGTTTCAGGCGGCAACGCGACGTCGCGCGGCGCGATCGACGATGTCGTGTAACGCACCGACGACACCGTCAGCGGCACGATCGCGATGTCGTCCGCGACGCGGAATACTTCCTTGCCGACGGGCGCGATCAGCCGATCGCCGCGCGGCACGACGCGTGGCGCAGTGAGTTCGCTGCTGCGGTCGCCATGAAATTGCGCAATGGCGCACGATGGAAACGGGCGCAGGAAAGCGCCGTGCAGCGTGTCGAGAAAGCCGTGCGTAAACGCAGGCACGTCATCTTCGAGACGCATGTCGTGACACGCCGCCATCAACGCGAACGACTGCAACAGGCGTTCGACGTGCGGATCGTCCGAATGCTCGCCGGTGATCGCCAGCCGAGCGGCTATCTTCGGAAAACGTTGAGCAAACACCTGCACCGACCGGCGCAGCAGCATCATCTCGCGTTCGAAGTGCGGCAGCAGATCCTTGGGTTCGATGGCCATACTCGTTCCGTCCGTCGCTGCATGCGCGTCCGGCGATGCAGCGTTCATGAAAGCGGCACGATCTTATTCGGGCAATCCGGCTTTTGATTTCCAATGAATCGAGCGGCCACCCGTTGGCGACGACGAATTCGGTCGATGAGCGTCCTGTATTCCGCGAACATCAAGGCTCGTCGCCTGCACACGACCGCTCGGACATGTTCGGGCCAATGATGGCAAACCGTTACAACGGGCGGTATGCCGTGCGCGTCGGCACGGCATACCGACACGCCACGCGCCGCCTCATCGGCTCACCGCGGCGACACCACGATCGCCGCCCGCCGGTTCTGCGCCCTGCCTCCCGGCGTCTTGTTGTCCCCGACCGGATCGCTCTTCCCTTTCCCGACGACCGCGATGCGCTTCGCATCGAGCCCCACGTCGACCAGTTCAAGGGCGACGACCTCCGCCCGCCGCCTGGACAATTCGACGTCATACTTGTCCACGCCTTCCTGGTCCGAATATCCATAAACCCGTACCCCGTTGATCCCCGCCGAGTGGAGCGTGCGACCGATCCGTTCGACGATCCGCCGCACATCGGGCTTGAGGTTGTAGCGATCGAAATCGAACAGGATCGGCCCGGTCGAGCCGAACTCGAAACCCTGCTGGGTTTCCTGGAAACCGGCCGACTTGAGCGCGGTGACCTGCGTCTGCGTCAATCCACGATGAAGCGGCGGCGTCTTGCAGCCTCCCAGCAGCATGCACAAAAGCAGCGCGCTGCCGACGCACATGCGCCCAATGCCCACCGGAAACGTGTTGTTCATCATTGACCCCTTCGATTGCACGCGCATCGCGAGCGCTCTTCCAACCCACTGCCGCGGCCTCGCCCGCAGCGTGAAACGATGGACCTCAAGCCGCCCCCGCGACCCCTTCGGCCAGTTGCCACGAGCCTGGCCGGGCGCGCTTGGCGCGGTACATCGCGGCATCCGCCGCCCGCAGCAAGCCGCTCGCGTCCGACGCGTGATCGGGATACAGCGCAACGCCGGCACTCATCATGGTGGCCACCACGCGGCCGTCGGACAGCTCGATCGACGGCGCCATACCGGACAAGATCTCGTCAGCAATACGACATACGCTACCCGCGTCGCGCACGGCCGGCAGCATGACCGCGAATTCGTCGCCGCCCAGGCGCGCGACCAGGTCGGTCTCGCGCACCTGCGTGCGCAGCCGTGACGCGATGCCGATGAGCACCGCGTCGCCGGCGTCGTGGCCGAGGCAGTCGTTGATTTCCTTGAAGCGGTCGCAATCGAGATACAGGATCGCGACCCGCTGCCCCGTCACCCCGGCTTCGCCGAGGGCGAGTGCGAGACGCGACTCGAACTGCACGCGGTTGGGCAGCCCCGTGAGCGCATCGTGCGTCGCCTTGTGTTCGAGCGACGCGTTCTCGTCGCGCAGCGTGTTCTGCCACTCTTCGAATTCGTCGAGCAATGCATTGAAGTCGTCGCCGAGCTGGTTGAGTTCGGCAATCGATGCGGGCTCGACGCGCTGCGCGAACGCACGTTCGCGCCGCACCGCGTGGGCGACGCCCGCCAGCGCGCGCAACGGCGAAACGATGCTGCGCAGCAGGCGCTGCGAGCTGATATACGCACCGATCACGCTGACGGCCAGGCAACCGAGAATGCCGCCCACGCCGCCAAGCAGGAATCCGAAGAACTGATGCCCACGGCCGCGCACGACGACGTGGCCGACGACGATGCCGTCGTGCACCACCGGCGCGGTCACGGGCCCCGGCAACGCGAGGTCGGCGACGACGCGCTCGAGCCGCGCGATCCCGCTGCCGGCAGGCAACTGCCACGTCGCGAACGGCTGGCCCCGGCTATCCGTGACCACGACCTGCGCGACATCCTCATCGCCGGCGATCAGCCCGATCGCCTCGGCCGCCGCGACGCGGTCGCCGAACACGAGCGCGGCCTCCACCGTATACCCGAGCGAGCGGGCCAGCAGGTTCAGGTTGTTGCCGGCATACGCACGCAATGCAATCACGGCCACCACGATCAATGACACGGCGGCCATCGTGACGGCGACGAATGCGAGGCGCAGGTGCGCGCGACGCAGCACGCTTTGCAGCGTCGGGCGCGACACGCGCGACAGGGGGACCGGAGGGGCGCGCCGTGTCATGGTGCCCCCGGCCGTCGCGCAAGATTGAGCACGTTCGGATGCACGCGCACGCCACTGCGTGCGACCGCGTCGAGATTGATGTCGAACGACACGCGCTCGCCATCGACGTTGAGACAGAACATGCCGCCCGCGGTGCAGGATGGATCGTGTTCCGAAATTGTCAGCACCGGATGGCCGGCCACCGCCGCCCCCACGCGCGCGCGCTCCTCTGCGCCCAGGTTGCCGAGATAGACGATGTCGCAGGCGATGCCGAGCGCGGGATCGTCGAAGCGCACACGCTGCACGTCGAGCAGCGTCGAGCCGGCCTGCAGCGTATCGGTCAGGCCGCGCGCATAGTCGGTCCGGCCCGTGACGCACAGATGCAGGCGCACGGGTGTCGTCGGCCAACGGGTGAAACTGACGATGCCCAGCACGACTTGACGCACGGCCGTGTCGGATGTCGCCCCGCCCGGACCGGCGGGATCCGCGGGGCTTGCGGGCGCAACGATGCGCACCGTGCCGGCGGGATCGAGCGCCTCGGCGGAAGCCCCGGCAAGCACGGCCTGTGCAGCCCCCAGAACGCAAACGATTGCGACCAGCGCCTGGCGCAGCGGAGCGGTTCGACCCGGGCAGCCGGGCACCGTTCGCGCGGCGATTGCCGCCGCGTCCGCTGGCGTCGCTGCAGTCGCGAGACTGGCAGCCGACGCGCACACTTTCGCATCCATGATGGCAACATCCGCTGGCGTCGCTCCGGCGCTGCCTCCCGCCTCCCTCCATGCACGTGCAGGCACCGAATTACGCGCATGATGGCTTCATCTTAGGTAAAAATTCGCATCACCAACCAGTGGGAAACACCCGCGAGCAGCGCGAGAACTTGTGCGGAATCGGCGCTTGCGCGCGACGATGCGGGCGAACGCATGCGCCGACGTCGACCCGGCTGCGACGTCGGCGCATTGATCAGCGGAATAGCGGCCGATGCGAGTCAAACTTCATACGTTCGGTCACGCTACGCCACCGCCGACAAATCGAAAGGCGTCTCCCGCAACCGCTTCCCCGTCAGCCGGAATACCGCGTTCGCAATCGCCGGCGTCACCGCCGGGCTCGACAGCTCACCGACACCGCCCGGCTTCGCCGGATCGCCCTGCACGATGTGAATGTCGGTATCGGGCATGTCGCTCATCCGCATCACGCGATACGTATCGAAGTTCGACTGCTGCACGCGGCCGTGCCGGAAGTCGATGCGATCGGACGTCGCGTGGCCGAGCCCCCACATCAGGCCGCCGTACAGTTGCTCGTCGACGCCGGCCGGCGACACCGCGATCCCGCAATCGGCGACACACGTCAGCTTCTCCACGCGCACCGCGCCGTCCTTGCGCACGACCCGCGCGACCACCGCGACATAGCTGTCGTACGCCTGGTTCGTCGCGATGCCGAGTGCGACACCGTCCGGCAGCGGCTGGCCCCACCCCGCTCGTTGCGCCGCTTCACGCAGCACGGCCGCATGGCGCGGCCGGTCGCGCATGTGCGCGAGCCGGAACTCGACCGGGTCGCGCTTCGCCGCGTGCGCGGCCTCGTCCATCACCGATTCGACCGCGAACACGTTCGGGATGTAGCTCACCGCGCGGAACCAGCCGGTCGGCACGCCCGTCTCCATCCTGATCCAGCCGATGTCGCGATGCGGCGCCGCATACGCGAACTCCCATTTCGTGATGGCCTCGGTCGTGCTGAAATCCATCCGGTCGGCGCGCTCGAGATAGCCGGGCTCCCACTGCTGCGGCGAGGCGGGCATCACGGCGCGCAGCCACAGCGACGCGAGATTGCCCTGCGCATCGAGCACCGCGTGCGCACGGTGGTAGCTTGCCGCGTGATAGAACAGCGCGCGCATCTCGTCCTCGCGGCTGTTCATCAGCTTCACGGGCTTGCCGGTCTTCATCGCGAGCCACGTCGCCTCGAACAGCCAGTACTTCGATTCGCGCGCGCCGAAGCTGCCGCCCGACACCAGCTCGTGCAGCGTCACCCGATGCGAAGGAATGCCGCCGATCACCTCCGCCGCTTCGATCGCGGTCGACGGCACCTGCAGCCCGCCCCAGTACTCGATGCCGCCGTTGCGTGCCCACACCGTGAGGTTGATCGGCTCCAGCGGATTCGCGGCCTTGTGCGGCATCGCATACGACGCCTCGATCGTGCGCGCGCCGGCCGCATGGGCCTTCGCCGGATCGCCGTCGGCGATCGTCGGCACGACGCGCGCGGCCGGATCGTCGAGCCACGCGGCCTGGCGCGCGGCGAGCGTGCTGCTGTCGAAGGTTTCGAACAGGCTGTCCTCCCATTCGATCGTCAGCGCGGCCTGCCCTTGATGTGCGGACCAGTAGTCGTCCGCGAGCACCGCGACGCCGGCCTGGTTGCCGCCGAGCACGTCGGGGCGCGGCGGAATCTGCAGCACGTCGCGCACGCCGGGAATCGCGAGCGCCGCCTTCGCATCGACGCTGCGCACGCGGCCGTCGATCGCCGGCGCACGCGTGACGACCGCGACCAGCATCCCCGGCAGCGACACGTCGATGCTGTACGGAAACGAGCCGTCGGCCTTCTGCGCGGCGCCGCGCTTCTTGCGCAGCTTGCCGATGTAGCGGAACTGCGCGGGATCTTTCAGCGCGACCTGCTTCGGCGCCGGCAACGGCGAGGCCGCCTGCGCGAGCGCGCCGTACGTCGCCCGGCGGCCGCTCGACGCATGCAGCACGGCGCCGTCTGCCGTCGTACACGCAGAAGCGGGCACGCCCCATTGATGCGCCGCCGCTTCGACGAGCATCGCACGCGCGGTCGCGCCCGCTCGACGCAGCCGGTCGTACTCCATCGCGACACTCGTGCTGCCGCCGGTCGAGAACACTTTCCACAGCGGATGAAGGTAGTCGGCGAAGAACGGATCTTCCGGCGTGATCACGTCGACCCGGAACGGATCGACGTCGAGCTCCTCGGCCACCACCGCCGCGAGCGCGGTGCGCGTGCCGGTGCCCGAATCGTGCTTGTGCACGACGAGCTTGATCGTGTCGTCGGGCAGCACGCGCACCCACGCGTTCGGTTCGAATTCGCCGGCGGCCGGATGCGGATCGCCGCTCGCGTGCTTGCCGGCGGCCGCCGCGTCGGGCATCCGGAAGCCGATCGCGATGCCTGCGGCCAGCAGCGCCGAACCCTGCTTGAGAAAACGCCGGCGCGGCGTGCCATCGCCATGCGGTGCATCCGGTGCGTGATCGTCGCGCATGTCACGCCTCCTTCGCGGGTTCGGCCGCGGCCTTCAGCGACGGATCGCCGGACGCCGCACGCTTGATCGCGCGGTGAATGCGTGCATACGTGCCGCAGCGGCAGATATTGCCCGACATCGCCTGCACGATCGCGTCGTCGTCCACCGGCTGCCCGCCCTTCAGCAGCGCGGCCGCCTGCATCAGCTGCCCCGGCTGGCAATAGCCGCATTGCGGCACGTCCTCGGCCACCCATGCGAGTTGCAGCGGATGCCGCCCGTCCGGCGACAACCCCTCGATCGTCGTCACGTGCCGCCCGTGCGCGGCGACGGCCGGAATCAGGCACGCGCGCACGGCCTGCCCGTCGAGATGCACGGTGCACGCGCCGCACAGGCCCTTGCCGCAGCCGAACTTCGTGCCGGTGAGCTTGAGCCGGTCGCGCAGCACCCACAGCAACGGCATATCCCCCGGTACATTCTCGAGCGAATGGCGTGTATCGTTCACGACGATGTCGATCATGCGCGGTCTCCTGATTCGCATTCCTGGGTCGGCCCGCGCCCATCGCGCGGTTCCGGAGCATTATCGAAACGCGATGCGCGGGTGCGCCAGCGATCATTTCGTCGAATCCCTGTCAGTCGGACTAACAGATGCTCAAGCGATACCCTTCGATCCAGTCGATGCAGGCGTTTCTGCACGCTGCGCGGGTCGGCAGCTTTTCCAGCGCGGCACGCCAGCTGGCGCTCACGCACAGCGCGATCAGCCAGCAGATTCGCTCGCTCGAGGAATTCATCGGCCAGCCGCTGTTCGCCCGCGCCGGCGGCCGCGTGATGCTGACCGATGCCGGCACGCTGTTCGCGAACCAGTTGTCGGACGGGCTCGAGCAGATCGATCGCGCACTGTCGTCGGTGAAGGGGCGCACGACCGGGCCGTCACTCCGGCTCGACGTCGATCCGGAACTGATGCAGGGCTGGCTGCCCGCGCGGCTGCCGGCATTGATGCGCACGCTCGACGGCACGACGCTGACGGTGCTGTCAGCGCCGCGCCATGATCGCGATGCATTCGACCACGTCGATGTCGCGCTGCGCTATGGCTACGGCGAATGGGAAGGCGTGGACAGCGCGCTGGTCTGCCCCGACCGGCTGACCGCGATGGCCGCGCCGGCGCTGCTCGAACGTTACGGGCTGACCGCGCCGCTCACGCCCGAACAGGTGTTGGAGCTGCCGCTGCTCGGCTATACGAAGCGGTCGTGGATTCCGTGGCTCGAAGCGGCGGGCCTCGAACCCGTCGAACCGGACACGATCGCCGTGTTCGACAACGCGGCGGGGCTCGTCGCAACGCTCGCGTCCGGGCTCGGCGCCGGGCTGGTGCGCGGGCTGCTCGCCGCGGATGCGCGCCGCGACGGACGGCTCGTCGAACTCTGCACGATCGCGATTCCGACGCACTACAACCTGCACGCGATCTGGCCGCGCGAGCGCCATGCGCGCGTCAAGCCGCTGGTCGACGCGATCGGTACGCTGGTCGCGCAGTCGCTCGCATGTTGATGCGCGCCGCTACGCGCTGAACTCCGCCGCGACCTCGCGCACGGTGTCGAGGAACGCGCCGAGCACCGCGGACGTATCGTCCGCGCGGTAGCGCGCCTGCAGCGACACCTCGAGCGCCGGCGGCAGCAGCGGCACGAACGCGACGCCGCCCGTCGAGATCTGCCGCGACGACGCGGGCAGCAGCGCGACGCCCAGCCCTTCACGCACCAGCGACAGCAGCGTGTGCACCTCGACGACCTCGTGCGCGATCCGCGGCGTGAAGCGCGCATCGACACAGCTCTGCTGCAGGAAGCGCGCCAGTTGCGAATGCCGCAAGCCGAATGACACGAACTGCTCGCCGGCCAGCTCGCCGAGCGCGATCGCGTCGCGCGACGCGAGCGGATGGCCTGACGGCAGCACGGCCACGGCCGTTTCGCGCACCACGATCTCGCTGCGGATCGCCGGATCGTCCTGGAACAGCCGGAAGAAGCACACGTCGAGCCGCTTCTCCTTCAGCGCATCGATCTGCGCGGCCGGCGTCATCTCGTGCAGCGACCAGTGCACGTGCGGATGGCGTTCGGCGAACACGCGCAACGCACGCGGAATCGGCACGACCATCGCCGAGCTGATGATGCCGACCGCGAGCCGCCCCACTTCGCCGCGCCCCGCGCAACGCGTGAGATCGATCGCGCGATCGAACTGCGCGACGATCAGCGGCACCTGCTCCTTCAGTGTTTTCCCTGCCTCGGTCAATTCGACGCGATGCTGCGAGCGTACGAACAGCGCAGTGCCGAGCTGCTCCTCGAGCAGCCGGATCTGCTGGCTCAATGGCGGCTGCGAGATATGGAGCCGCGCGGCCGCGCGCCCGAAATGCAGTTCGTCGGCCAGCACCGCGAAGTAACGCAACACACGCATGTCCATATCGCAAACGTATCAAGAGCGTCAGTAAAAAATATTGTACAGAGCACATTCGGCTGGTGACACTCGGTCTCAAGCAGCAGTGCACGTCGCAGTGTGTCACTCGATGCCGGCGAGGGGAAGGCGCAAAAAAATAATGCGCCTTGCAAAGGGCCGCATGAATCCGACCGACAGGTCGCTTCATCGACGTGCCTGCCCGCGATACGGCAACCGGCCTTTCCGGTTCCTCTCAAGGAGATCGAGTAGATGATCATCGACACCAGCTGTTACCCGACGAATCTCGTCGACCTCGCATGGCGTCACGACGGCCCGCCGTTCACCGGCGAGCGCCTGATCGAGACGATGAACGGCCCGTTCCTCATCAACGGCAAGCCGCGCCGCGTCGACAAGGCGTTCATCCAGCCGCCGCAAGGCAACACCATCTATACGTATACCGACGGCGAGAAGTCGGGCACCGAATCGATCGACGCGTACATGGCGTACACGGTCGAGATGGTGCGCAAGCACCCCGACCGCTTCATCGGCTGCTTCGTCTACAACCCGCGCTGCGGGGTGGAGAACGGCGTGAACGCGATCGATCACTACGTGCGCAAGCTCGGCTTCAAGATGGTGCAGTTCCAGGCCAACATGCATGCGTA
Source organism: Burkholderia sp. AU31652 (assembly GCF_002223155.1). Lineage (NCBI taxonomy): Bacteria > Pseudomonadati > Pseudomonadota > Betaproteobacteria > Burkholderiales > Burkholderiaceae > Burkholderia > Burkholderia sp. AU31652. The sequence continues at coordinate 2,495,530 of NZ_NKFG01000005.1, forward strand.
CCGGCCCGACCGCGCACTCGACTGGCTGCGCCCCGCGCTGAAGAAATGCGCGGAACTCGGCGTGCTCGTGAAGCTGCACACCGGCGACGGCCCGTACAGCATCCCGACCGAGTGGGTGCCGATGATCAAGGAATTCCCGACGGTCAATTTCATCATGGCGCACTTCGGGGTGCAGACGGGCGGCGTCTACTGCTTCGAGCCGTTCCAGCTCGCGATGGACCTGCCGAACGTGTATTGCGAATCGGGCTGGTGCCTGCAGTCGCGGATCGTCGAATTCGCGAAGGTGCTGCCGAAGCACAAGATCCTGTTCGGCTCCGACACGCCGCCGAACGAACCGGGCATGTGGCTGCGGCTGCTCGAGGTGCTGTGCTTCGATCCGCCGCAAGGGATGAATCTCGACGAGGACACGCTCGAGGATTACCTCGGCAACAACACCGCGCGAATGATCGGCCTCGAACCGACGCCCGCGCCGCGCACCGTCGACGAAGCGAAAGCCCTGCTCGCCGCCTGACGCCCGCGCCCCTCTCTCCCGATTCCGGAGCATTGCATGATCATCGATACGCACCTGCACCCGACCAACCTCGTCGACGAGGCCTGGCGCCACACCGGCGAACCGTTCACCGGCGAACGCCTGCTGAAGATGATGGACGGCCCGTACATCATCAACGGCAAGCCGCGCCGCATCGACATGGGCTTCATCCAGCCGCCGCCGGGCAACACCGGCTATCGCGACGGCAACCGCCGCGGCCGTGAAGGCATTCGCGACTACATGGCGTATATCGCCGAACTCACGCAGAAATACCCCGACCGCTTCATCGGCAACTTCACGTACAACCCGCGCTGGGGCCCGGAGAACGGCGCGGCGGAACTCGAATTCCACATCAGGGAGTACGGCTTCAAGATGGTGAAGCTGCACGCGAACATGCACGGCTACCGGCCCGATCGCGCGCTCGACTGGCTGCGCCCCGCGATGAAGGTCTGCGCGAAGTACAACATCGTCGTGCTGATCCACACCGGTGACGGCCCGTACACGATCCCGACGCAGTTCTATCCGATCATCCGCGAGTTTCCGATGGTGAACTTCATCATCGGTCACTTCGGGATCCAGACGGGTGGCAACTACTCGTTCGAAGCGTTCTGGATGGCGATGGATACGCCGAACGTGTACTGCGAATCGGGCTGGTGCTACCAGTCGCGGATCGTCGAGTTCGCCCGCGAGCTGCCGCGCAACAAGATCGTGTTCGGCACCGATTCGCCGCCGAACGAACCCGGCATGTGGCTGCGCGAGCTGGAAATGCTGTGCGGGCCCGCGCCGCAAGGGATGGATCTCGACGAGGACGGCCTCGAGGACTACATGGGCAACAACATCGCCCGCCTCGTCGGCATCGAGCCGACCAGGCCGCCGAAGGATCTCGACGAAGCGCAGAAGCGCCTCACGTCGACCTACCTGTAACGCGCCGGCAGCCGGATCGCGTGCCGCATCGAACACGCGTGCGATCCGGCCTTTCCCCTTCCGCATCCGACGGAGTGCATCATGGCGTCCAGCTTTTTCGCCGAGCAGCAGGATTTTCATCACTTCGCGAACGCCTATCGCGAACGCTTTCCGGACGACGTGCTGACGCTCGCGCAGCCGCTGTCCGCCGACCAGGACGTCACGGCCGTCGTCGCGTCGCTCGCCGCGCGCGGGCGGCACGAGATGCTCGTCTGCGAGCGCGTCGACGGTGTGTCGACACCGCTCGTCACCAACGTATTTGCGTCCCGCACGCGCATCGGCCGGCTGTTCGGCGTCGATGCGAACGGCCTGTTCGACGCGTGGCAGCAGCGTGCGAACGCGCCCGTCGCGCCGGTCGTCGTGCCGCACGGCCCCGTGCTCGATCAGGTGACCGAAGGCGACGCGGTCGATCTCGCGCAGTTGCCGATGATCCGCCACTTCGAAACCGATCGCGGGCCCTACGTGACCAACGCGGTGATCGTCGCCGAAGATCCGGTGACGGGCGTCGCGAACCTCAGCTACCACCGCTCGATGCCGCATGCGCGCAACGCGCTGGCGACGAGCCTGCATTCGCGCGGCCATCTGTGGCGGATGCTGCAGACCGCGAAGGCGCGCGGCGACACGCTCAAGGTGGCGATGGTGATCGGCGCGCATCCGCTGTTCATGCTCGCGGCCGCCGCTCGCGTGCCGTTCGGCGCGGATGAGCGCGCGATTGCCGGCGGGCTGTTCGGCGCGCCGCTGCAACTCGTGCGCACGCCGCGCCACGGCATCGGCGTGCCGGCCGCCGCCGAGTTCGTGCTCGAAGGCACGATCGATCCCGACGCGCATGCGGAAGAAGGCCCGTTCGGCGAATTCACCGGCTACTCGTCGGACCGCTCGACCAACAACGTGCTGCGCATCGACGCGATGATGCGACGCAAGGATGCATGGCTCATCGACGTGGTCGGCGGCCCGTACGCGGAACACCTGACGCTCGCGCGACTGCCGCGCGAAGCCGAGATGAGCGAGAAGCTGAAGGCGCGCTTTCCGGCCGTCACCGCGATCCACTATCCGAATTCCGGCACGCACTTTCACTGCTACGTCGCGCTGAAGCAGTCGCGCGACGGCGAGGCGCGCCAGATCATGCTCGCGCTGCTCGGCTGGGATCCGTACCTGAAGAACGTCGTCGCGGTCGACAGCGACGTCGACATCACCGACGACGCGCAGGTGCTGTGGGCCATCGCGACGCACTTCCAGCCGCACCGCGACCTGTTCGTCGTCGACGGCCTGCCCGGCAGCCCGCTCGATCCGTCGTCGTCGGCCGACGGCACGACGTCGCGGATGGGGATCGACGCGACGCGCGGCTCGCGCTTCGACGGCGTGCGCGCACGCGTCGGCGACGCCGCGATGCAGCGTGCCGCACACGTGATCGCGCAACTCGGCGGAGCGTCGCGATGAGCGCGCGGCGGCTCGTGGTCGGCATCAGCGGCGCATCCGGCTTCGTGTACGGGATGCGGCTGCTCGCGCTGCTGCGCGACCTCGACATCGAGACGCACGTCGTCGTGTCGCGCGCCGCCGCACTGACGATGGCGCACGAGACCGACTTCCGGCTGTCCGACATCACGGCGCTCGCGAGCGTGCTGTACCGCAGCGACGACATCGCGGCGCCGATCTCGAGCGGGTCGTTCCGCACGCTCGGGATGATCGTCGCGCCGTGCTCGATGAAGACGCTCGCCGAGATCGCGAGCGGTCTTTCCTCCGGCCTGATCTCGCGCGCGGCCGACGTCGTGCTGAAGGAGCGCCGCCGGCTCGTGCTGCTCGCACGCGAGACGCCGTACACGCTCACGCACCTGCGCAACATGGCCACCGTCACGGAGATGGGCGCGATCGTCGCGCCGCCGGTGCCGGCGTTCTACGCGCGCCCCGCTTCGCTCGACCAGATGATCGACCACACGCTCGGCCGCGTGCTCGACCTGTTCGACCTCGATTCCCGCACCGTCCATCGCTGGAAAGAAAACGCATCACAGCCGAACCCGCAGCCCAACCGACTCAACGGAGATGCATCATGACCCACATCCACACCACCCACAGCAACGTCGAGAAGATTCCGGTCACCGTGCTCACGGGCTTTCTCGGCGCGGGCAAGACCACGCTGCTGAACTACATCCTGCGCGAGAAGCACGGCCGCAAGATCGCGGTGATCGAGAACGAGTTCGGCGAGATCGGCATCGACGGCGGCCTCGTGCTCGAATCGACCGAGGAAATCTACGAGATGACCAACGGCTGCGTGTGCTGCGTCGGCGCGGTGCGCGAGGACCTCGTGCGGATCGTGCGGATGCTCGTCGCGCGCCCCGACCGGCTCGATCACATCATCGTCGAGACGAGCGGCCTCGCCGATCCGTATCCGGTCGCGCAGACCTTCTTCCTCGACGATCCGATCGCGAAGGAGGTCGCGCTCGACGCGGTCGTCACGATGGTCGACGCGAAGCATATCCGCGCGCACCTCGACGATCTGGTGCTCGACGGCCGCGACAACCAGGCGGTCGACCAGATCGTCTGCGCGGACCGCATCGTGATCAACAAGGTCGACCTCGTCGACGCACCGGACGTCGATGCGCTGACCGCGCGGCTGCGCGCGCTGAACACGACGGCGGAGATCGTCACGTCGAGCTACGCGCAGGTCGATCTCGATCGCATCCTCGGCATCGGCGCGAACGAATTCGCGCAGATCCTCGTCGAGAGCGACGGGCTGCAGGCCGATGCGCCGCATGCGGGCGAACACGAGCACGCGCACGAGCACGAGCATGAGCACGACGACCACGCACACGACGACGATCACGATCATCACGAACACGACGCGAGCGTGTCGTCGGTCGGCATCGAAGTGGAGGCGGACGTCGATCTCGACGCGCTCGAGGCGTGGCTCGGCGAGCTGCGCCGCGCCGATACCGCGAACCTGTTCCGGATGAAGGGCATCCTCGCCGTGCAGGGCCGCGCGCAGCGCTACGTGCTGCAGGGCGTGCACGGCGTGATCGAACTGCGCGCCGCGCAGGCGTGGGGGTGCGAGCCGCGCTCGTCACGCATCGTTTTCATCGGCCGCGACCTCGATCGCGCCGCGCTGACCGACCGCTTCCATGCCTGTCTCGCCGCGGCGGTCGCGGCCTGACGGGCACGCCAGGCGGGCGCATCGCGCGCCCGCCCGCAAACGAACCTCAGGAGACTCGCCCATGAACGCTGCTTCACATCCCGTCGATCGGGTCCTGCCGCGCCGCCAGATGCTGACGCTCGGCCTGCAACACATGCTCGTCGCCTATATCGGCGCGATCGCGGTGCCGCTGATCGTCGCATCGGCGTTGAAGATGTCGCCCGCCGACACGACCGTGCTGATCAGCACCGCGCTGTTCTGTTCCGGCATCTCGACGATCCTGCAAACGGTCGGCGTCTGGAAACTCGGCGTGCGCCTGCCGATCCTGCAGGGCGTCGCGTTCAGCAGCGTCGGCCCCGTGATCGCGATCGGCCTGACGCCGGGCGTGGGATTCGCCGGCGTGTGCGGCGCGGTGATCGGCGCGGGCATCATCACGACCTTCGCCGCGCCGCTGGTCGGCCGGTTGCGCCGCCTGTTCCCGCCGGTCGTGACCGGCTGCATCGTCACCGTGATCGGGCTGCAGCTGTTTCCGGTCGCGTACCAGTGGGCCGGCGGCGGCGACGCGGCGAAGCTGCAGTTCGGCGAGCTGTCGTTTCTCGCGGTCGCGCTCGTCGTCGCGGTCGTAATCCTCGCGGTCAACCGCTTCGCGAACGCGTTCCTGCGCAACCTGTCGGTGCTGATCGGGCTCGTCGCGGGCAGCCTGCTCGCGATCGCGCTCGGGATGGGCAACTTCACGAACGTCGCCGCCGCGCCGTGGTTCACCGTGCCCTACCCGTTCCACTTCGGCACACCGGTGTTCGCGATCGTGCCGGTGCTGACGATGGTCGTCGTGATGATCGTGCAGATGGTCGAGTCGATGGGCCTGTTCGTCGCGATCGGCGACATCGTCGAGAAGCAGGTGAGCGAGGAGGACGTGGTGCGCGGGCTGCGGGCGAACGGCGTCGCGAGCGCGATCGCCGGCACGTTCGCCGCGTTCCCGTTCATCGCGTTCATGGAGAACGTCGGGCTCGTGATCCTGACCGGCGTGCGCAGCCGCTGGATCGTCGCGGTCAGCGGCGTGCTGATGTGCGTCGTCGCGCTGGTGCCGAAGATCGGCGCGATCGTCGCGTCGACGCCGTCGGCCGCGCTCGGCGGTGCCGGTATCGCGATGTTCGGCGTGGTGGTCGCCGCCGGCGTGCAGACGCTCGCGAAAGTCGACTTCGAAGGCAACCGCTACAACGTGCTGATCGTCGGCTTCACGATCGCGACCGCGCTGATTCCGGTGATGGCGCCGAAGGTGTTCGCGCACATGCCCGACTGGACGCAGCCGTTCCTGCACAGCGGCGTCGTGCTCGCGTGCCTCGTGTCGGTGCTGCTCAACGCGCTGCTCAACGGTGTGCCGGCGGCCGCCCCCGTTGAATCGCACGTCCACGCCGACGCCGCGCACGGCAGCCCGATGGCGCGCGAGTGCGACTGACGGGCTGCATGCCGCGCGCGGCATCGAGCCCGCGCGGCGCCTGACGAACAACAACCCGACTATCCGTATCCGAGGAGACCCGACCATGAGCGTTCCTTCTTCTTCGCTGCTGATCCGCAACCCGATCGCGGTCATGAGCGGCCGCACCGGCGACGCCGCGCGGCTCGGCCAGGCCGACCTGCGCATCCGCGACGGCCGGATCGAGACGATTGCGCCTGATCTCGCACCGCTGCCCGGCGAACGCGTGATCGACGCGACCGACTGCGTCGTCTACCCGGGCTGGGTCAACACGCATCACCATCTGTTCCAGAACCTGCTGAAGGCCGTGCCGGCCGGGATCAACGCCGGCCTGCAGGAATGGCTTGCGGCCGTGCCGTATCCGCGTGTCGCGCGCTTCACGCCGGCACTCGCGCGCATCGCCGCACGCCTCGGCTTCGCGGAGCTGCTGCTGTCCGGCGTGACGACCTGCGCCGATCACCACTACCTGTATCACGCGGGCGGCACGACCGAGACCGGCGACCTGCTGTTCGACGAAGCGGCCAGCTTCGGGATGCGTTTCGTGCTGTGCCGCGGCGGCGCATTGCAGGCGGCCGGCGATCATCCGGGCTTCGCCGGCACGGCATTGCAGCCCGAGACGCTCGACCAGATGCTTGCCGACATCGAGCGCCTGAAGGCGCGTTATCACGACGCGGGCACGGCATCGATGCGCCGCGTGGTCGTCGCCCCGACGACACCGACCTTCTCACTGCCGCCCGACCTGCTGCCCGAAGTGGCACGCGCCGCGCGCGGGATGGGCCTGCGGCTGCATTCGCACCTGTCGGAGACGACGCGTTACGTGGACTTCTGTCGCGAGCGCTACGGCAAGCTGCCGGTCGAATTCGTCGCCGAACACGAATGGCTCGGCCCCGATGTGTGGTTCGCGCACCTCGTCCATCTCGAGGAGAACGAAATCGCGCTGCTCGCCGAAACGGGCACCGGCTGCTCGCACTGCCCCGTCAGCAATGCGCGGCTCGGCAGCGGCATCGCGCCCGCGCCGCGCATGGCGGCGGCCGGCGTGCCGGTGTCGCTCGGCGTCGACGGTGTCGCGTCGAACGAATCCGGCAGCATGACGCACGAAGCGAATTTCGCCTGGCTCGTGCATCGTGCGGCGCACGGTGCGGCGGCCACCACCGCCGAGGAGGTGCTGCACTGGGGCACCCAAGGCGGCGCGCGCGTGCTCGGGCTGAACGCGGTCGGCACGCTGGAACCGGGCCAGGCCGCCGATCTCGTGCTGTACGACGTGAGCGGGCCGCGCTTCAACGGCTTCCACGATTACGCAATCGCCCCGGTTGCGGCCGGCGAGCCCGCGCCGGTGAAGTACAACATCGTGAACGGCCGCGTCGTGGTGGACAACGGCGAGATTCCAGGCCTCGACCTGGCCGCGCTGCGCCGCGAGGCCGTTGACGCCGTGCGGCAGTTGCTCGATTGAACGGACGCCCCGCGATGAATCCGCGCATCCACATCGGCATCCTGACGCCGTCGTCGAACACCGCGCTCGAACCGCTGACGACCGCGATCGTCGCCGGGCTGCCAGACGTCAGCGTGCATTTCGCGCGCTTCACCGTGACCGAGATTGCGCTCACCGAGGCCGCGCTCGACCAGTTCGACGCGGCGCGCATGCTCGTCGCGGCGCGGCAGCTCGCCGACGCGCGCGTCGACGTGATCGGCTGGAGCGGCACGTCGGCCGGCTGGCTCGGCTTCGAACGCGACGCGGCGCTGTGTCGCGTCATCGAGAAGGCCACCGGCATTCCGGCGACGACGTCCGTGCTTGCGTTGAACGAACTGCTCGAACGCACCGGCGTGCGGCGGCTCGGCCTCGTCACGCCGTATCTCGACGACGTGCAGCAGCGGATCATGCGCCAGTATGCGCAACTCGGCATCGAATGCGTGGGCGAACAGCATCTCGGGTTGCGCGACAACTTCAGCTTCGCGGAGGTGCCCGATACGCAGCTTGCGGCGCTGATGCGCCAGGCTGCGCGGGCGCGACCGGATGCGGTGGCGACGTTCTGCACGAACCTGCATGCCGCCCATCTGGTCGGGCCGTTCGAGCAGGCGACCGGGATCGCCGTTTATGACACGGTGTCGACCGTGGTGTGGAAAACGCTGAGGATGGCGGGGGTCGATACGCGCGTGCTGGCGCGATGGGGGAAGCTGTTCGAAATGAGCTGACGACGGACGCGCCGGACGGCCCACGCCGACACGCCCGGCGCCCGAAAGGCGCCGGGCGTGTCTCATCATCGCTTGTCGGCTTCCTCGACGAAAATCTCGAACCACGCGTTCATCACGGCCCAGAAATCCACCGGCTCGAGTTCGGTCGGATTCTCATGCCACCAGATCCGCCCTGCGTCGCTGCCGTCGCCGGCGCTGTCGCGCAGGTCGAGGCACAGATAGTCGCCGCCGCCATTCTGGAACACCGTCCACACGAGATCCGGATTCACGCCGAGCTGGCGCGTCTCGTCGGGCGTCAGGTCGAGCTTGTCCGTCAGCGCGGTCTGGTCGCCGATCGGCAACGGGCCCATCGAGTTCGCAGGGAAGAACGTCCAGCCGTTGTGCGTGAACTGGTAGAAGCTGCGCAGATCGTCGGGCAATGCGCGCCACAGCGGCATGTCATCCGATACGAGATCGCCGAGCGGCGGATGGCCGATGAAGAAGTTCAGGTCGTCCTGTTCGACCGTGTACGGATAGAGCAGGCACAGATCGCCGTTCTCCTTCTGGAACACGGCGGGGCGCCGCAGCTTCTCCGCGAAGAACTGCTCGACCGCCGGCAAGCGGCCGGCGACGCCCGCCCACATCTTCGCGAGCCAGTTGCCCAGCGCGGCGTCGGGCGTATCCAGCAGCACGCGCCATGCGGTCGGCACCTGCACGTCGGCGGGAATCTCGTTCGCTGCAAGCCAGACCTGGCCGCGCAGCTTGAAGCGCTTCAGTTCGGCCGTGTAAGTCGTTGCGGATAGCTCAATCATTGCCACTCACCCTTGAATTCGTCGTCGACACATTCTACTTGGGCTGATCGCCAAGCAAATCCTTGATCTGCTGCTGCAGCATCGTCCGGTTGTCGGCCTCGCGCTGCATCATCTGCTGCCTGAATCCTTCGTCGACCTTGATGCCGCCCTTCTTGTATTCGGTCCAGTCGGCATAGGACTTCGACCCCTTCGACGTGTTCGCCGTCTCGCTCAGGCCCGTGAAGTTGTCGGAGTTGTTCAGGACCTTGACCTGGTTGTCGAAGGACAGATCCTTGAACCCGGGCATCTCGGTGATCTCCTTCATCGATACGATGTGGTCCGCATGCAGCGGCTTGTCGATCGTCAGGCCCGGCAGCGCGGGATCGTCCATGCCCGGCTCGTAGTTCTCGTTGACCATCTTCTGGATCTTCGAGCTCGGCGTCTTGGCGCGCAGCTGATCGTACAGCGTGCGCGGCACGCCCTTGGTCGTGACGCGGACGTTGCCGCCGTTCGCGCCGAGCGTGTTCGGCTCGATCTCCACCTTGGTGCGGTTCAACACATCGACCGCGTTCTTCGCGGCTTCCGTGTCGGCGCCCTTCGCGCCCAGGCCGAGCAGCGCGAACCCGGCGACACCGACCATGATGTCGCCGTAGCCGGGGCCCAGCGACTCGCCCCATGAATGGAGCGCATTCAGGCCGACGTTGGCGCCGATCACGGTGCCCGCGAACAGTGCGGTGGCGCCCAGGCCGGCCGCGAGCGCGCCCAGCCCGGCCGCGCCGAGCGCGACGAAGCCAAGCACTTCGAGGGCCGTCTCGAACATCGCTTCCGTGTCGTGAATCTCCACGACGGTGACGGTCTCGCCGCCGACCGTCACGTTGTCGCTCGCCGTCTTGATGGCCGCGCCGCATTCCATCTTCATCGACAGGCGCGCCATCGGCTTGCCGTTGACGGTCACGGTGCGCGACCCCTGCGCGACCAGCAACCGCGTCTGCGGAAAATGATTGAACGGCAGGCCGTTGCATTCGTCCGCATAGTCGACGCCGGCGCGCAGCGCGGAGCGACTGTTGACCGTGACGTTCGGCGATCCCTGATGCAGCATGCCGGTGGTTGGACCGGGCAGGTTGGCCGCTTTCTGGATGCCGCGGACCAGCGCGCCGCCGGCAAGGCCGCCACCCGCCACGCAGCCGCCGATGATCGCGACGAGCGCGAGGCCGCCGGTGGCCGCGGTCGCCGTCACGATGGCCGCCGCGACCACCGCGCCGACCACCGCGCCCGCGATCATGCCGAGCAGGCCGAAGCCATGCCCGATCTCGTCGCCCATGCGGGCCGCGCGCAGGGCGGCCTCGGCACCGCTCATGACGACGCGCCGTCCGGCCGCGCGGCGGCCTGCTGACGCAGATGTGCTTCGATATCCTGCAGCGAGACCAGCGGCGGCACCCCCTCCACGGCCGTGACCGCGTCGAGCCGGCGCAGCAGCGGGAGCCCCGAATAGCCACGGCTGGGCCTCAACTCGTAGCGCCCTTCCGCCTTGAACAGCCCCTGGCGGCTGTGCTGGACAATGCTCGGTTCGAGCGGCGAGCCGTCGCTCGCGAAGAACACCCAGTCGTGACCTTCGACTTCGCGCGTGCTGATCCGCTCGCACACCGTGCGCAGGTCCGGATAGACGCGCAGCACGCGTGTCTTGGCCGACAGCGCGAACACGTGCGGCAGGCTTTCGTGCGCGGCCGCCGGCGTATCGGCTTCATCCGGCACCGGAGGCATCACGACGAACGACGCCAGGATCGACGTCCACGCGGGCACGTGCCGCTCGAAATCCTCCACGCGTGCATTGAGCGTGAACACCAGCATCGCGTCGTCGAGGCGGACCATCGCCTGCCGCTGCCGCAGCACCGTCTTGTCGCTGCGCCACTGGTAGTCGAGCATGATGCCCGGCAGTCCGCCGATCGTGACGGCCTCCCGCGCGAGCGGCTTGTAGCCCGGAAACTGGCGCTTGAACGCCGTCTGCTGCACATCCGCGTACGCGCCGGCGTCATCGAGCGGCGTGTCGTAGTCGCGCGTCACCACGAATGCGACGTCCTTGCGACCGGACGCATCCGGCAAATGGAACACATTCATGGTCTGGTCTCGCCAGCCGTCGGGCAATGCCATGCGCCCCTCGTGCAATCGGTAAGCCGCCATTCCGTTTTTCCTTTTATCGATCCACGCACATGCGTGAGGGGCGCGCGTTACTTCGCCTTCTCGCCGAAACCGACGCTCGACAGGCAATCGGGGTTGCGCTCCGCGAACCCGAACACGAGTTCGCCCCAGGGGGTCTCCGAGCGGAACGTCGTCTCCTCGTTCGGCGAGCGGCCCGTCGGCGTACCGGCGATCCGCATCCCGGCGAAATGCGCCTTCACGTCGTCGCGGCCGACGCAACGGCCGGACAGCGTCAACGTCAGCGCACCCTGCGCGCCGCCTTCATTGCTCGTGCGCAGCACGACGCGCTCGATCTGCGTGCCGTCGTCGAGCTTGATCGGCGCGCCATCGTCGTTGCTCCAGAACGTGAAGTATTCGTTGCTCGATTCGCTGCGCGCGAGCTTCGCGTGCAGCAGGTGCTCGACGGGTTCGCGCCGGATCGGCTGATGCGCGCCGATCTGGTCGATCACTTGCCAGAGACTGAGTTGAACGGTGGTGTGCATCTTCTTCGATCCTTGCGAACAAGCCGGTGTCATGCCCAGCGACAATGCGAGCAGCAGCGAGGCGGCGATCGCCGCGCCGCGGCCGCGCTTAATGGGACGGGGGGTAAGTACGGTCATACCAGCTTCCGTAGTACGTTTGATAATTGACATACTGGCCGTTGACGGGCACCGACGCGTATTCTCCCGTGCCATAGACGTGGCCGATGGCGGCCCGTGCCGCGTTCGCGTCGCCGTTCTTCACGAACTGGTTGTACGCGGCATTGTAGGCCGGCGAATTGGCCGGATTGCCGGCGATCTGGATGTCGGGGCCGCCGTGCGCGAGGATTTCGCGCTGCACCTTGATGTTGTTCATCGTCGCCGCGCCTTCGTCCGCCAGTTCGCTGTTGACGTAATTGGTCTTGCTCGATAAATCCGGCGCGCCCGGGTACAGCGCGTGTCCGGTTTCATGCGCGAGCCCCTGGACGACGGCCTGCGGATTGCCGCGGTCGTTGCCGTCGATCACGATCGTCGGCGGCTGGCCGTGCTTGTTCGTGGACGACCCCTGATTCGCCGGACCGTACTGGATATGCCAGCCGTCCTTCTGCAACTTGGCGATGTCGTGTTCGAGCGTCGGCGACTTCGCGGCGAGCTTGTCGACGTCGGCGCCGAGCCCGGTCGCCACGGCTTTCTTCGGCGCGCCTTTCGCCTGCTTTTTCCCGTGCGCCGGCGCAGCGGCGGCTGCCCCTCCGCCACCGCCGCCGCCCCCTCCTCCGCCCCCCCCTGCCGCCGGCGCGGCGGCGTTCGGCCCGGGATCGGTCGGATCGTTCACCGGCACGAGCGGCGGCGCCGCGGGCCCGGTCGCGCCATCGGGATTCAGGTCGACACTTTGTGAGCCCAGCACGACCACGCGCGTGCCGTCGAGCACGATCTGCCCGTCGGCCGACAGCGTGATCTTCGCCTTCCCGCATTCGAGCACGATCGACTGGGAGCCCTTGACGTGCACGTGCTCGGTATCGGATTCGATCTGCACGGGGCCCTTCGCCTTGAGCGCCATGTGCTGTTCCTGCGCATGCAGGATCACCGCCGTCTTCGCCGTGTGCTGGATGTGCTCGTCCTGCGACTGCACGGAAATCGCCTTGCGCACGATGCTCGCGTGCTGGCCCTGCGTGACGACGTTGGTCTGGTTCGGGCCGTTCACGACCGTCACGTGATTGTTCTGGACCGTCGTGGCCATATCCTTCTGGCTGTGGATATTGACCAGTTCCTCGCCCTTCTTGTCGTGGATCACGACTTCGCAGAACCCGCCGCCGCCGGGCGTGGAGTTGCTGTGAAAACCCATCTGGTGCGCGCCGTCGGGCAAGTCGTAGGGCGGCGTCTGTTCCGCGTTGAACATGCGGCCGACGATGATCGGCCGGTCGGGATCGCCGTTGAGGAAATCGACGATGACCTCCTGGTTCACGCGCGGAATCGCAACGGTGCCCCAGCCGCGCCCTGCCCACGGCTGCGACACGCGGATCCAGCAGGAGCTGTCCTGGTCGTTCTTGCCGTAGCGGTCCCACGGGAACTGCACCTTGATCCGGCCCATGCCGTCGGTATGAATCTCCTGCCCCTTCGGGCCGACCACGATCGCGCTCTGCGGGCCGGGCATCACCGGCTTGTCATGTTGCCGCACCGGACGATACGGAATCTTGCTGCGGATCAGCGTCAGTTCGTTGCGGAAACTGCCGGGCTGCGCCGAGGCATCGTCGAAGTTGTTCTTCGCGTCGATCCGGATCCCGACGACCAGGAACGTGTTGTCGTCCTGCTTGGCCGGGTCGAACCAGAAGTGCCCGTCGATCTTGAACTTGCGGCCGACCGTGAGCCCGCGGCAACCGGATTCGCCGCGAAATACCTTGGCCTGCCACTCGTACACCTCGAGCCGGCGCTTGGCTTCCGCCTCGCCCGCGCGGGTGTCCTTGTAGGCGAATGCCGAACTGCCGTCGTACACCTCGAGCTTCGGTGCATTGCCCTGATCGGCCAGCGTCGGCAGTTCGACGTAAGGCCGGCCCTTCGGGTGCTTGTAGTCGAACGTATGCAGCGCCACCACGCCGGGCTGGGTTTCACGGCTCGCCGATAGCGCGGTCAGGCGGTCCGCCTGCTGCACGCCGCTCGCCGCGTTGTAGGTCACGACGGGATCGTGCGCCTGGTCGGGACAGGACGCCGAATCGTCAGCGATCACGAGCGTGTGACCGTCCTGCCGGTATTCGAAGTAGTAGAACAGCCCGTGCCGCTCGAGCAGCCGGCTGACGAAATTCAGGTCGCTTTCCTGGAACTGGACGACGTAATCCTCGGGCTTCAGTTCCTGCTTGATGTGCGTCTGGTAATCGACCAGCGCGCCGTAATCGGCGAAGACCTTGCGCAGCACGTCGAGCACCGTGACCTGCTGATAGATCCGGCTGTTGACCCGCTTGCCGAGATACCAGAGCCACGGCGCCAGGTCGCCGCGATAGTGCGCGATGCCGCCGTCGTTGCGCTCGAAGCCGAACCGGACCAGATAGCCGTGAATCTGCCGCTCCGATCCGTCCTGGAGCGTGATGTTCACGGCGACCGCCTGGTTCAGCACGTCCTTGAGGTCGATCGACGGATTCTGCGTGATCAGGTCGAGCGTGTAGCCGGGCATTTCCGACAGCGCTTCGCCACCGGTGATCGCCGCGATCGACAGCGCGCGGTTGCCGGTCAGCGACGACTGGAAGCGCAGCAGGCGCGTCGTCTCGCTGAACGGCAACGACGCGGCCGAGGCGCCGGGCTGCGCGGCCGTCTGGCCCGGAACGAAGAATTGCGGTGCGGAAGCGAGATCGGAAAGCGGCTGCCCGGCGAGCGGGTGATCGTCGACAGCCGGCGGCGCGTCGGCAGCCGCCATCGGCATCGCCGAGGCGCCCGCGCCGCGCATGCCGGCCATCGCGCCGGACGCGAGTTGCCCGGCAAGCGGATTCAGCATGCCGGCCGCCGGTGCGGCCATCGACGCCGCGATCTGCGCCGGATTCCCGCCGGCGGCCAGGGCCTGCATGACGGCCGATGCGGTCGGCGCGATCTTGCCGACGACGGGATTCGCCGCCGCGGCCATTTGCATCGCGCCCGACTGCAGCGCGCCGGCAAGCGGGGACGATCCCGCGGACTCGGCCAATCCGGCGATTCCTGGCAACTCTTTCATGGGCCCTCTCGCTTTCTTTTCTGATTGCCGCGACGCAGGCGACGCGGCATTACTACATGTCGATGTCCGAAATATTAATTTCCGAATGCATCTTCGACGGAATGCGATTCGCGGCTTTCAGGCAATCAATGCAATCGCATTCGCCAGCAGGCAAACATTCGAGAAAATCGGCATTTTCTCCCACGCTTATGTCTTTTTCTTGGCGGGGATCGGCTGTCTCTCACGACAAGCGGCGCCATCATAACGGGCCGCCTCGGGCGAGTCCATACCTTTCAATTAAGTAGTCCCCTCGAATTCCGGCAGCCAGCTGATTATGCAGCCGGCCTTCATTTCCCGGGACGGGTAACTTTGACATTTCCGCGATGCAGCACGGGATAATTTACCGATACGGTAAATAACCACAAGTCGGCAATTTAAAAACAAACGAGTCCCGGCGAATCGCGCCGCAACGCGGTTTTCCGGCATTGTCAGTCATTCCGGAATGACTGGAGCCGCACACCTGTCGATCACGCAATCGACTATCGCTGGCGAATTGCGCGCGCGCATGAGATTGACGCATTTCCGGACGAAACGCCAACGGATTGTCGCCGGCGAGCGAACGTGTCGCTTCGTGGCATGACGCGCATGAAACCCGATGCGCGCCCAACCGTCGGGCATCGCGCGACGCACCCGTGCGCTCCGGAGGTATCCTCGGGTTCTGAACGGACCATGCATCTTCACGCAAGCGGTCCATCCGCTAACCCTACTCTGTCACCGTCATTCATGGATTTCGACGTCATCGTTCTCGGCGCAGGCATCGTCGGCGTCTCCGCGGCACTCCACCTGCAGGATCGCGGGCGCAAGGTCGCCCTCGTCGATCGCGGCGCGCCCGGCGAAGGCACGAGCTTCGGCAACGCGGGGCTGATCGAGCGCTCGTCGGTCGAACCGTATCCGTTCCCGCGCAGCCCGTTCACGCTGATGCGCTATGCGCTGAACCGCTCGACCGATCTCTACTGGCACAGCGCGTCGCTGCCCGCATTCGCGCCGTGGCTCGCGCGATTCTGGTGGGAATCGGCGCCGCTGCGTCACGCGGCGGCGTCGCGCGACATGCTGCCGCTGATCGAGCGCTGCATCGTCGAGCACGACGCGCTGATCGCGCGGGCCGGCGCCGGCGAGCTTATCCGCGCGAACGGCTGGCTGGAAGCGTTCCGCACGCCGGCCGCATTCGAACGCGGCGTGGCCGAAGCCGGGCTCACCGCGCGCCGCCACGGGCTCGGCATCACGCCGCTCGATGCGGCCGCGCTGAGCGCGCACGAACCGAGCCTCGCGCCCGGCTTCTGCGGCGCGCTGCACTGGCTCGATCCGAAAAGCGTCGTCGACCCGTCCGCGCTCGTCAAAGCGTACGCGCAACTCTTCGTGCAGGGCGGCGGCACGCTGCTGACGGGCGACGCGGCGAGCCTCGACGCGCTGTCGCCGGGCTGGCAGGTCAGGACGCAGGACGGCCTGGCGGCCGCGCCGGCCGTGGTCGTCGCGCTCGGCCCGTGGTCCGACACGGTGTTCGGCAAGTTCGGCTACACGATCCCGCTGCGCGAGAAGCGCGGCTATCACATGCACTACGCGCCGTCCGCGCGCGGCGTGCCGTCGGCGCCGATCGTCGATCGCGAATACGGTTACGTGATCGCCCCGATGAAGCGCGGGCTGCGGCTGACGACCGGCGTCGAGATCGCGCGGCGCGGCGTGCCGCCCACCGGCGTGCAGCTCGAACGCGCGGAACGCGTCGCGCGGCCCGTGTTCGGTTTCGGCGAGCGGCTCGACCCGCAACCCTGGCTCGGCTTCCGGCCGTGCACGCCCGACATGCGCCCGGTGATCGGCCCCGCGCCCGCGCATCGCGGGCTGTGGTTCGCGTTCGGGCACAACCATCACGGGCTGACGCTCGGCCCCGTCACCGGCCGCCTGCTGGCCGAGATGATGACGGGCGAAGCGCCGTTCACCGATCCGGCGCCGTATCGCGCGGATCGCTTCTGAACGGGCAACCGGTCACGCTTCGACGCGCGCTCAATCGAGCGCGCGGCCGAAGATGCGGATCACTTCGTCGAGATGCTCGGCCATCGCGCGGCGCGCGGCGTCCGGGTCGCGTGCGCGGATCGCATCGAGGATCGCGCGGTGTTCGAGTTCCGACCGGTGCGGCATGTCGTTCGGCATGTACAGCGACTGCAGCCGCTGGAACATCAGGTCGTACTTGTGCGCGAGCAGCTGCTTGATCATCAGCGCATACGCGGCGTTGTCGCTCGCCTCCGCGATGCGGATATGAAACAGCCGGTCGCCCGGATGCGTAAGCGAGCCACTGAGGTTGTCTGCCTGGTTGCGCAGGAACGCCTCGTGGATCCCTTCGATCTGCTCGTCCGAGCCGTGCTTCGCGGCCAGCGACGCCGCTTCCGGCTCGATCAGCCGGCGCGCCTGCAGCAACGCGAACGGCGGGATTTCGGTATCGAGGTCGAGTGCGATGCCGAGTTCGGGATCGATCTCGACGATCGTGAACGGCGCGGCCTTCTCCGCAGCGACAGGCGCGGGCTCGGGCGCGGCGGCCGCTTCGGGATGGCGCACCTTCACGCCGTCGCCGACGCGCACGCTCACGAGTCCGCTCACTTCGAGCGCGATCAGCGCCTCGCGCACCGAGGTGCGCGACACGCCGAACTGTTCGGCCAGTTCGCGCTCGGGCGGCAGGTAGCTGCCCGGCGGAAAATCGCCGGACTCGATCATCGCACTGAGCTTGTCGGCGATCTGCTGGTAGAGGCGGCGGTTCTGAATCGGCTGGATGGACATACGTCGGGACTGGTGATCGGTTTCGTTCCGGACGGCCGCGCGCATCGCACGCAACCGTTTGCGCCTATTCTAAAGGTTCGGCCCCGGGCATCGGGCGCAGCATCGATGCGGCCGCAACCATCGACACACCGTGGCGCCCGTCGTCATTCGTCCGACGAAGCCACGCCCCAACGCACACGACCGCGCGCTCACGTCGGCACCGCGTAGCAACGCGCGGCGGTGCCGCCCCACAGCGCGGTGCGCTCGGCCGCCGACAATCGCGATTCGGCCCAGCGCTCGATGATCGACGCCACTTCGTCATACGACGCGGCCAGCAGGCACACGGGCCAGTCCGACCCGAACATCAGCCGCTGCGGGCCGAACGCGTCGAGCGCCGCGTCGAGACACTGCTCGATGCGCCGGACGTCCTTCCCGCGCAGCCCGCGCTTCCAGTCGGCCTCGGTCACGAGCCCCGACAGCTTGCACACGACATGCGGCAGCGCGCCCAGCTCGCGCAACGCGGCGCGCCAGCGCGCGAGCGCCGTGTGGTCGCGCTCGAAGTCGGCGAGTGCGGGCTTGCCGACGTGATCGAGCACGAGCCAGTGCGTGTCGTGCCGCGCACAAAACGCCCACACCTCGCGCAACTGGCGCTCGAACACGAGCACGTCGTACACGTAGCCGTTCGCCTGCAGCCACGCGATGCCGCGATTGAAGCCCGGCTCCGCGACGAACGCGCCGGCATCGGCTTCGTCCTGCACCTGGTGACGAAACCCGCGCAGCTTCGGGCTGCGCCATTGGGCAATGCGATCCGCGAGCTGCGGCGCGGCGAGATCCTCCCAGCCGACCACCGCCGCGATGCGCGCATCGTCGCGCGCGAGATCGAGCAGGAACGCCGTCTCGTCGCGCCCGGCGCGCGCCTGCACCGCGATCGACGCGCCGATCGCCTGCGCATGCATCAGCGGCCACAGCGCATCGGGCAGGTAGTCGCGCGCGAGCACGCCCATGCCGGGGCCGATCCACGGGTAATCGGCGGCGCGATAGCGCCAGAAGTGCTGATGCGAATCGATACGCACTGCGCCCATGATGCCCTCGTGTCCGGTCGCCGCGGCGGCGGCGCGCGCCACCGCCGCGCGACGCAACGTTCAGTCGTACAACACCGCCGTGATCTTCGGATCGTCGATATTGGTCTTGTCGTACCAATAGAAACCGGTATCGATGACCTTCGGCAGCTTCTCGCCCTTGATCGCCTTCACGGCCGCCTCGACCGTCTTGTAGCCGATCCCGACCGGGTTCTGCGTGATCGCGCCGGCCATCAGCCCGCTGCGGATCGCGTCCTTCTGCTGCTTGCCGGAATCGTACCCGACGATCACGACCTTGCGCTTCATCTCGCGCACGCCGTTGACCACGCCGATCGCCGAGCCTTCGTTGGTGCCGAACAGCCCCTTGAGCTTCGGATACGCCTGCAGGATCGACTTCGTCACCTCGGTCGACTTCAGCTGATCGCCTTCGCCGTACTGCACGGTGACGACCTGCACCTTCGGATGCGCCGACTTCATCCGTTCGAGGAAGCCGTCGCGGCGGTCGATGCCGGTGCGGCTCGTCTGGTCGTGCGCGACCACGGCCACCTCGCCCTCGTCGCCGATCAGCGCGGCGAGCTTGTCGGCGGCGAGCGCCGCGGCGGCCTTGTTGTTGGTCGCGGCCGTCGTCACCGGGATGTCGCTGTCCACGCCCGAGTCGAACGCGATCACCGGGATCTTCTCGGCCTGCGCCTTCTTCAAGAGCGGCAGCGCGGCCTTGCTGTCGAGCGCCGCGAAGCCGAGCGCGGCCGGCTTCTTCGCGATCGCGGCCGACAGCATGTCGATCTGCTTGTCGACCATCGCCTCGGTCTCCGGCCCGTCGAACGTCACCCTCACCTTGTAGTCCTTCGCGGCCTGCATCGCGCCCGCTTTCACGGCCTGCCAGAACTGATGCTGGAAGCCCTTCGAGATCAGCGGGATGTAGGTTTCCTGCGCCTGCGCGCCGGCCGTGACGCCGACGGCAAACGTCAGCCCGACGATCGCGTTCAACACCTTGCTCCTGATCACTTCGCGTCTCCTTTTTTCGTATCGACTCAACCGACTGGAACGACTGGGACGCCGGCCGGAACCGGCGATGAAGCACCTGCCTGCGTGAATGCGACCGTCAGCGGCGCCGCCGGCGCAGGATGTCGACGTAGACGGCGAGGATGATGATCACGCCCGTCACGACCGTCTGCCATTCCTGTGCGACCGACATGATGCGCAGGCCGTTCGTCAGCACGCTCATAATGAACGCGCCGATGATGGTGCCGACGATGCTGCCCGCGCCGCCCGACAGCGACGTGCCGCCGATCACGACGGCCGCGATCGCATCGAGCTCGTAGCCCTGCCCGAGCGCGGGCTGCGCGGAATTCAGCCGCGACGCGATCAGCAGCCCGGCGATCCCGCACACCGCGCCGCTGAACGTGTAGACCGCGATCTTCCACGCATCGACGTTCACGCCCGACAGCCGCAGCGCTTCCTCGTTGCTGCCGAGCGCGAACGTGTAGCGGCCGAAGATCGTGCGGTTCAGCACGATCGACGCGCCGATCGCGACGAGGAACAGGATCAGCACCGCGTTCGGAATCGGCAGCGCGGGAATCAGGTCGCCGATCAGCGAATCCTGCGCAATCGACGTGAAGCCCGGCGTGTCGTTGAAATAGATCGGCCGCGTGCCCGAGATCACGAGCGACAGCCCCTTGAGCAGCATCATCATGCCGAGCGTCGCGATGAACGGCGGCACCTTCATCTTCGCGATCACGAAGCCCGATACGCTGCCCGACAGCGCACCGAAACACAGCGCGGCGAGGATCCCGAGCGGCAGCGGCAGGCCCCACTTCGTCAGCACGACGCCGGCCATCACCGCGCAGAACGTCATCAGCGTGCCGACCGACAGGTCGATGCCCGACGTGATGATCACGTAGGTGCAGGCGACGGCCAGCACGCCGTTCACCGCGGTGGCCTGCAGGATCGCGACGAGGTTGTCGACCTCGAGGAAGTTCGGCGACGCGACGCTGAAGAACACGATCAGCAGCACGAGGCTCGCGAACGCGAGCAGCTTCTGCCGCGCGGCCGGGTTGAAGAAGCGCGACTTCAGGCTCGATGCGCCGGCCGGCGTGTCGCCGGACGCGAGGGGCGGAACGGGATGCGTATCGTTGGACATGTCGGGTAAGCGTCTCGGCGTCTGATTCAGGACAATACGGTCGACTCGCGCTGCGTCGCGAGCTGCATGATCTTTTCCTGCGTGGCGTCGGCCGCGCGCAATTCGCCGGTCACGCGCCCTTCGCACATCACGAGAATCCGGTGGCTCATGCGCAGCACTTCCGGCAACTCCGACGAAATCATCACGATCGCCTTGCCGTCGGCGGCGAGCGCGTCGAGCAGCTTGTAGATCTCGCTTTTCGCGCCGACGTCGATGCCGCGCGTCGGTTCGTCGAAGAACAGGATGTCGCAGTCGCGCAGCAGCCACTTCGCGATCACGATCTTCTGCTGGTTGCCGCCGGACAGCAGCCGCGCCGGCTGCGCGACCGACGGCGTACGGATCGCGAGCTGCCGCACGTACGACTGCGCGGTGTCGCGCAACGCACGCGCATCGAGGAACACGCCGCGGCGCACGAAGCGGCGCATGCTCGACAGCGCGATGTTGTTCTGCACGTCCATCCCGACCGCGAGCCCGAAGTGCTTGCGATCCTCGGACAGGTAGCCGATCCCGTGCTTCACCGCATCGGCCGGCGTGCGGATCGTCACGGTCTTGCCGTGCACGCGGATCTCGCCCGCATCGACCGGGTCCGCGCCGAACACCGCGCGCGCGACCTCGGTGCGCCCGGCGCCCATCAACCCGGCGAAGCCGAGGATCTCGCCGCGCCGCAGCGTGAAGCCGACATCGCGGATCGCGCGGCCGCGCGACAGTCCGCGCACTTCGAGCGCGACGTCGTTCGCGGACGTATCGGGCGGCGTGCGGAATTCGGTCGCGAGCTGGCGGCCGACCATCATCGCGATGATCGTGTCCATCGACGTGTCCGCCATCGGCACGGTCGCCACGGTCTTGCCGTCGCGCATCACGGTCACGCGATCGGCGATCTGGCGCAGCTCGTCCATCTTGTGCGAGATGTAGACGATGCCGACACCATGCGCGCGCAGGTCGCCGATGATGCGGAACAGCTCGGCGATCTCCGCGTTGTTGAGCGCGGCGGTCGGCTCGTCCATGATCAGCACGCGCGAGTCGAACGACAGCGCCTTCGCGATCTCGACCATCTGCTGCTTGGCCACCGTGAGCCGGCCGACCGGCGTACGCGGGTCGAGATCGAGCCGCATCCGCGCGAAGATCGCGGCCGCGTCGCGATTCAGCTTGTCTTCGTCGACGAACACGCCGAAGCGGCCGCGCGGCTCGCGGCCGATGAAGATGTTCTGCGCGACGCTCAGGTGGTTCATCAGGTTCAGTTCCTGATGGATGATGCCGATCCCGAGCGCCTGCGCGGCGCGCGGATCGGCGATCTCCACCGCGCGGCCGTCCATCCGGATCTCGCCGTCGTCGCGCGGGTAGACGCCCGCCAGGATCTTCATCAGCGTCGACTTGCCGGCGCCGTTCTCGCCCATCAACGCATGCACTTCGCCGGCACGCAGGTCGAAGCGGCAGTCGTCGAGCGCCTGCACGCCCGGGAAGCGCTTGCCGATGCCGGTCAATGCGATCAACGGTGGCGCGGCGTTCGGAGTCAGGTCGGGTTGCATGGATCGCCGCCCTCAGCTGATCGCACGGTCGAGATGCGTATAGCCGCCGTCGACGAACAGCCACTGGCCCGTCGTGTGCGAGGCACGTTCCGACAGCAGGAACACGGCCGTATCGGCGATTTCGTCGGCCGTCGTGAAGCGTTGGCCGAGCGGCACCTTGCCCGCGATGCCGGCCAGCTTCGCGTCGGGGTCGTCGAAACTGTCGAGCCATCGCCGGTACAGCGGCGTCATCACCTCGGCCGGAATCACCGCGTTCACGCGCACGCCGTCGTCGCGCAACGCGACGGCCCATTCGCGCGTCAACGCGAGCTGCGCGCCCTTCGACGCGCAATAACCGCTCGTGTTGCCCTGCCCGGTGACGGCCGTCTTCGACGAAACATTGACGATCGCGCCGCGCGTCGCCTTCAGGTGCGGCACGCTGTAGTGCGCCATCACGTAGTAGTGGATCAGGTTGCGTTCGAGCGACGCGACGAATGCGTCGCGCCCGGCATCGAGCCCGATGCTGTCGTTGACGCCCGCGTTGTTGACCAGGCCGTCGAGCCGGCCGAAGCGCGTGACCGTTTCCGCAACGGCATCGCGGCACTGCGCATCGTCCTGCAATTCGACCGAGAGGCATGCGGCCTGCGGCTGCTTCTGCACGAGGGCGCGCCAGAACGCATCGTCGGGCGCGTGGCGCGCGAACACCACCGGAATCGCACCTTCTTCGGCCAGCCGCATCGAGATCGCGGCGCCGATGCCCGACGCGCCGCCGGTCACGATCACGACCTTGTGTCGCAGATTCAAATCCACTTCGCGTCTCCGTCGTTCATGTTGTCGGCACGCTCGACGCGTGTCAGCCGCGGAACCGGTACTGCTCCAGCGATTCGGGCTTCATCTCGATCGAGAAACCGGGCGCCGTCGGCGGCATGTAGGCCGCGCCGCGCACGACGCACGGTTCGACGAAATGCTCGTGCAGGTGATCGACGTACTCCGTCACGCGCCCTTCCTTCGTGCCGGCGATGCAGATGTAATCGATCATCGACAGATGCTGCACGTACTCGCACAACCCGACGCCGCCTGCATGCGGACACACGGGCAGCCCGTACTTCGCGGCCATCAGCATCACCGCGAGAATCTCGTTCACGCCGCCGAGCCGGCACGCATCGATCTGCACGACGTCGATCGCGCCGCGCGCGATGAACTGCTTGAACAGCACGCGGTTCTGGCACATCTCGCCGGTCGCGACCTGCACGGGCGCGATCGCCTCGCGGATCTTGCGATGCCCCTCGACGTCGTCGGGGCTGGTCGGCTCCTCGATGAACCACGGCCGCGCGAACGCCAGCTCGCGCACCCAGTCGATCGCCTCGTCCACCTCCCACACCTGGTTCGCGTCGATCATCAGCTTGCGGTCCGGGCCGATCACCTCGCGCGCGATCGTCACGCGGCGAATGTCGTCCGCCAGGTTCGCGCCGACCTTCAGCTTCACGTACTCGAACCCGGCGTCGACGGCTTCGCGACACAGCCGCCGCAGCTTGTCGTCGCTGTAGCCGAGCCAGCCGGCCGACGTCGTGTAGCACGGGTAGCCGTCGCGCTCGAGCAGCGCGATCCGTTCGGCCTTGGCCGGCGCCTGCCGGCGCAGCAGGTCGAGCGCTTCGTCCGGCGTCAGGCAGTCGGTCAGGTAGCGGAAGTCGATCGCGCGCACCAGCTCCTCGGGGCTCATGTCGGCCACGAGCCGCCACAGCGGCTTGCGTTCGGCTTTCGCCCACAGATCCCACACCGCGTTGACGACCGCGCCCGTCGCCAGGTGGATCGCGCCCTTGTCGGGGCCGATCCAGCGCAACTGGCTGTCCGACGTGACGTGCCGCCAGAAGCGGCCCATGTCTTCGCGGATCCAGTCGAGATCGAGGCCGACGACGAGGTGACGCATCGCGTCGATCGCCGCGCAGCAGATTTCGTTGCCGCGCCCGATGGTGAACGTGAGCCCGTGACCTTCGAGCCCGTCATGGTCGGTTTCGAGCACGACGTAGGCCGCCGAATAATCGGGGTCCGGATTCATCGCGTCGGAGCCGTCGAGCTGGCGCGAGGTCGGGAAGCGCACGTCGAGGACGCGCATCGATCGAATGATAGGCATGACGAACCGTCCGTTAAAGGAAATCAGGCCTGCACGGTGCGCTGGCGTTGCTCGCCGAGCCCGTCGATGCCGAGCGTGATCACCTGTCCGGCGCGCAGATAGACGGGCGGCTTCTGCCCGAGGCCGACACCCGGCGGCGTGCCGGTCGAGATCACGTCGCCCGGCTGCAGGCTCATGAAGCGGCTCAGGTAGCTGATCAGGTGCGGCACGCGGAACACCATCGTCGCGGTCGTGCCGTTCTGGTAGCGATGGCCGTCGACGTCGAGCCACAACCGCAGCGCGTGCGGATCGGGCACTTCGTCGGCCGTCACGAGCCACGGGCCGAGCGGCCCGAACGTGTCGTTGCCCTTGCCCTTGTCCCACGTGCCGCCGCGTTCGAGCTGGAATTCGCGCTCCGACACGTCGTTCACGACGCAGTAGCCTGCGACGTGCGACAGCGCGTCGGCTTCCGCGATGTAGCGGCCGCCCTGGCCGATCACCACGCCGAGCTCGACTTCCCAGTCGGTTTTCTCCGAGCCGCGCGGAATCTCGACGTCGTCGTTCGGCCCCGAGATCGCGCTCGTCCACTTGCCGAACACGACCGGCTCCTTCGGTACGTCCATCCCCGATTCGGCCGCGTGGTCGGAATAGTTGAGCCCGATGCAGATGAACTTGCCGACGCGGCCGACGCACGCGCCGAGCCGCGGCGTGCCTTCGACCAGCGGCAGCGACGACGGCGGAATGTCGCGCAGCCGCGCGAGCGACGCCGGCGCCAGCACGTCGCCGGCGATGTCGTCGATCACGCCGGACAGGTCGCGGATATGGCCCTGCGCATCGAGCAGGCCCGGCTTTTCATGGTGTTTGTCGCCAAATCTCAGCAGTTTCATGTCGTGTTGAGCCGATACGGAAAGTGAATGGGAGGGCGCGGTTAGTTCGACACGGCCGGTTAGGCACGGTCAGTTCGACCAGCCGCCGTCGATCAGGTGGATCGCGCCGGTCGTGAACGACGCTTCGTCGGACGCGAGGTACAGCGCGAGCGCGGCCACTTCCTCCGCGCGGCCGATGCGTCCGATCGGCTGGCGCGCGACGAACGCCTGGCGCACCTCGTCGGTCGACACGTGGCGCGTGCGCGCCTGGTCCGCGATGCGTTGCTCCAGCGACGGCGATTCGATCGTGCCCGGGCAGATCGCGTTGCAGCGGATGCCCCGCTCGACGAAATCGGTGGCCACCGCCTTGGTCAGGCCGATCACGGCCGCCTTGGTCGTGCCGTAGACGAAGCGGTTGGGCACGCCCTTCACGCTCGACGCGGCCGACGCCATGTTGATGATCGACGCGCCGCCCGCTTCGAGCATCGCGGGCAGCAGCGCGCGGATCAGCCGGTACATCGACGTGACGTTCAGGTTCAGCGAGAACGCCCATGCTTCGTCGTCGCAGTCGAGGATCGAGCCGTGGTGAACGAAGCCCGCGCAGTTGAACAGCACGTCGAACGCGCGTTCGCTCGCGGCGAGCGCCGCGACGTCCTGCGCATCGGTCACGTCGAGCCGACGCGTGGCCAGCCGGCCGCCCGCGCGCTCGGCGTCGGCCTCGAGCCGCACGAGCGCGGCTTCGTTGATGTCGGTCGCCAGCACGTCGGCGCCCTCGCTCGCGAACCGCAGCGCGGTCGCGCGGCCGATGCCCTGCCCGGCCGCCGTCACCAGCGCGCGTTTGCCCTGCAATCTCATGAGCACCTCCCGAAGAAGCCGGCCATCCGTCGGCCGATTGGCACAAAGGACTAAAGGTCCAACCAATCTTAGGAAGTGATTCCGCGTTTGTCACGGAATCAGGATTCAGTATTTACCCGGGTGGGGAAATCGGCCTGTTGAGCAAGGATTCGACGTTCGATAGCGCCCGGGAGCCCCCCCAGGATTCGGACAAATCCAATACCGGCGGGCCTTCCAGTCGATTCTTTCGCACAAGCGGGGCACGACATCCCGCCAAACTGACGAAAAAGTCATGTTCACGTCAGGGTCTCAACGGGATGCGCGCGCCATCATGACGTACCGGACTGCGCATCCGGTCCATCGCCACCCCGCCCGCGTTCGATCCCTGCGGGCACCTCCGTCCCCCCGGCGATGGGCTCCGTGACTGGGCGAGCAGACACGGCGCGCAGGCCGATTTTCCGCCCCGGGCTTCGTGTCCGGGGCGTTTTTGTCTGTGGTTTCCAAGAAAATAAGCCTGGATTGTTTCTAAATCGGCAAAAGGTAATTTGAGCCAGACAGGATGTTTTTTCCGGTCACAGACGCTTACATTTAGCGCACCACTCATGGAAACCGCTACGGATTCGCCATCGGGTAGTGACATCCACTGCCATGACCGAACCGCACGAGCTTTAGGAAACGGCAAAATGAAGGCCTCCAAATCCCTGCCTGTGCTCGATCCCGCCGACGTCCACGTCGAAATCCTCGAACGTTCCGATACGCTGCTCGTCGTCCGCTGGGTCGAGCCCGGCCGCTGTCACTACGGTGAGCAGCGCTGGCGCCGCCGCTTCGCGCAACGCACCGGCACCTGCGCGCTGTCGCGCCAGGTGATCCACCGCGGCGACGAAGTCTTCCGCCCGGCCGAACGCCCGGCGCCCGCGAACGCGGCCGCGATGATCTCCGCCGCCGAAGTGCTCGCGCTGGCCGGCGGCAGGTAAATCCTGCCGGCCGCGCGTCACTGCACGCGGCGCCATCCGATGCGCCGGCCCTAGAAGCGCCGGTCTAATTCCCCCGCTTGTCTGCCACGCCCGCGCGCACTATCGTTACACCACTCAATGTAATGATTACGCGCCGCGGCCGCCCGGCCGCGCCGATGGAGGCAGACATGCATGCATGGAGCGCGCGCCACGTCCCGGCGCAAGGCGGCAAGGTCGCGGTCGTGACCGGCGCCAACAGCGGGCTCGGCTGGCAGCTGGCGGAAACGCTGGCCGCGAAAGGCGCGACGGTCGTGATGGGCTGCCGCGACGCGGCCCGCGCCGCGCAGGCGGCCGACGCGATCCGCCGGCTCCATCCCGATGCCCGCGTCGAAGTCGACGCGCTCGACCTCGCCGATCTCGCGTCGATCGCACGCTTCGCGGCCGATGTGGCCGAACGCCATGGGCGCGTCGATATCCTCTGCAACAACGCCGGCGTGATGTTCCTGCCGCTGCGCCATACGCACGACGGCTTCGAGATGCAGTTCGGCACCAACCACCTCGGCCATTTCGCGCTCACCGGCCATCTGCTGCCCGCGTTGCGCGCCGCGCGCCGCGCGCGGGTCGTGACGATGTCGAGCGGCTTGAACCGCGGCGGCCGGATCCGCGTCGACGACCTGCGTGCCGAACACCGCTACAACCGTTATCTCGCCTATTGCGACAGCAAGCTCGCGAATCTCGTGTTCGCGATCGAGCTGCAACGCCGTTTCGAGCGCGCGGCGTTCGCCGGGATCAGCGTGGCCGCGCACCCGGGCTACGCGGCGACCAACCTGCAGTTCGCGGGTCCGGCGATGGACAGTTCGCCCGCCCGTGCCGCACTGATGCGCGCCGCGAACCGTTATCTCGCGCAGCCGGCCGACCAGGGCGCGCTGCCCGCGATTCATGCGGCAACCTCGCCTGATCTCGCCGGCGGCGCGTACATCGGGCCGTCCGGCTGGTTCGAGTCGCGCGGGCTGCCGGCGCCCGCGAGCGTGCCCCGCGCGGCGCGCGACGTGGCCTCCGCGGCGCTGCTGTGGGAAGCCTCGGAAGCGGCGACGGGCGTGCGTTTCCTCAGTTCGGGCGCACCGGCCGGACGCGCGCCGGGCCGGTCGTTCGACACGGCGGCCGAGGTGCGCTGAACCGCGCTTCGCCGTCCGCAAGATTCGCGATACTTGTTGCACCGACCGAAAAGAAAGCCGGTTGAAAGCCTGATTCGACGCGCCACTGTTACCACCCAGGAAACAATTTATCGTCAAAACCAGCGTTTACCCTGAACCTTCCGATGACTAAGATTTGATCAATCGCTTAAGACATGGTGTCGAGAGCGAACTCAATAAAACACCGGAGGTCATCATGAAATCGCTCGTTTCCGCAGTCGTTGCCGCTGCCGCCCTGTCCGCTTCGTTTGGCGCATTCGCTCAAAGCACCGTGACCCGCGCTCAAGTGCGCAACGAACTGGTCCAGCTCGAACAAGCCGGCTACAAGCCGGGCGTGGCGAGCCCGTACTACCCGAACGACATCCAGAGCGCCGAAGCGCGTGTTCATGGCGCCGACACCAGCGGCTACGGCGCACAACCGGCTCCGGCCGTCCACGCGGGCGCCCCGGCCGCATCGTCGAACGCTCGCGACTCGATCTTCTTCGGCCAGTAAGCCGATGCGCCCTCGGCGGGCGCCGCGCGTCGCGCGATGAAGCACGAAAGTCAGGACAAGCCCCCTTGCGGGGCTCGTCCTTTTTGATGAAACGCATACCTCCGCCGCCCGGCAACGGGGGGCTTCGCCCGGGCGCCTGGCGTCCGGGTGTTTTTTCATTTCCGAGGGATGCGTGCGAGCAGGACGAAACCGCGCGCGCCCGTCAGCGCGACGCGGCCGCGGCAGGCGCCGAACGCGACAGCACGCGCCACCGCGACAGCAGTTCGTCGCGATCGATGTAGCAGCCCTGCAGGTGCCGGCGGCCGGTAGACGGATCGAACTCGGTGCGCGCATGCAGCACGCGGCGGTTGTCGAACGCCCACATGTCGCCCGCCCGCAGCCGGCGCTGCACGCGAAAGCGCGGCTCGCGCGCCAGCGCGAGGAACCGCCGGTACGCGCGATAGACGGCCGCGACCGAGCCGGCCGGCGCATCGAGCGGCCCGCGCAGGAAGTTCGCGACGCGCACCTCGGTCACGTTGCCGCGCGCGTCGAGCCCGATCACCGGCGCCGAGCAGCGGTAGTCGCTGTTCGCACTCTTGTTCCAGAACTCGAACGGCGTCACCGCAAGCTGTTCGAAATCGGCCGGATGCTCGCGCCGCAGCGCATCAGCCAGCGCGAAGCCGTCGAGGAACACGCTGTCGCCGCCGGTCGCGTCGTTCGCGAGGCAATGCAGGAACTGCACACCCGGCTGCAGCTCGCGGGTCGGCAAATCGGTATGCGGCGGCAGGTTCAGCGACGTATACGCATTGCTGTCCGGGCGCGGCTTCGATTCGACGTCGAACAGCACGCCGAAATTGCTCTCGCGGATCAGGCCGATGCGGCGCGCAATCTCGTCGACACGGCCACGCTCGGCCGGCACGCCTTCGACGAGCGTCAGCCCCGTGCGTTGCAACGCGGCGAGCCACGCGAGCAATGCGCGGTCGTCCTCCATCACGTCGCGCCACGCGAACACGCCGATGGCCGTCGCGTCGTCGCCGGCCCACACGTGCCGCCCGTGCGCGGCCTGCCGCTCCGCGCGCGACGCGTCGTCGTACGCATGCGCGCGCAACCAGCCCGGCGACCACGCGCTGCGGTGTCCGTCATTCCACTCGACATGCAGCGCGCCGTCGGTTTCGACGTGCACCGTGAGCGCGGAGAGATCCTCGCGCGCATCGGCGATCTCGAACACCTGTTCACGCGTGACGGCATGCACGCACGCGGAACACGCGCAGTTGTCGCGCAGCCAGTCGAAATGAAACGGCGATCGTCGCGTGTCGCTCCATTCGACGTCCACCGCGCCGTCGCCAATCGTCGCCGCCGCAATGGCCGCGTCGGCCGAAAACGTCCGCCAGTCCTCGATACGGTGTTGCGCTGCCTGCATCGTTGCCTCCCGGAAACGCCCGCTACGCGTGTGGTGCGAGCAGAAACCCGCCGACCGTCCGGTGCAGCCGCGCCGCCTGCGGGCTCGTTCCGAGCGCGCGCCAGCAGCCGTGCACCAGCCCTTCTCCCATCCAGTAATGCGCGGCCCCGCCGGCCGCGCGAATCCGTTCGACGTACACGCGCGCGTCGTCGCGCAGCGGATCGTGTTCCGCGCCGATCGCGAGCACGGGCGGCAGGCCGTCGAAACGCGCCGCCGCGAGCGGTACCGACGCACGCAGCAGCGGGTCACCGTCTCCCAGCGCATCGAGCAAGCCGCCTTCCCAGTACAGCGCGCGATAGCGATGGACGTCGTCGAGCGTCAGCATCGGCGCGTGCGCTTCCGTTTCGCGCGCGGGCGATTGCGGTTCGAACCCGAGCATCGGATAGACGAGCGCGATGCCGTCAATACCGCCTTCGCCCGCATCGCGCAGCGCGGTGGCCACCGCCGCCGCGAGCATGCCGCCCGCGCTGTCGCCCGCGAGCGTCAGCGGATGCGTGCACGGCCCGAACGGCCAGCGTGCGTCGCGCGCGGCGCGCGTGACCTCCAGGCAATCTTCGAGCGCGGCCGGCGCGCGATGCTCGGGCGCGAGCCGGTAGTCGGCCGCGATCACGTCGAGCCCCGTATCGGCCGCCAGTTGCGCGGTGATCAGCGCATGACTGTCGAGCGAGCCGACGACGAAGCCGCCGCCATGAAAGAACAGCACCGTGCCGCGTGGCGTGCGGTGCGCGGACGTGTAACGCCGCAGCGCGATCGCACGGCCGTCGGCGGCGTGCCAGACGGCGTCCTGCTGCACGATGCCGGCCGGCAGCGCGGCCGGCGTCCATTCGGCCGCGAAGCGGTCGTACAGGCGGCGCTGTTCGGCGGGCGAGCGCGCCGCCGCGTCGGCCGGATACCACGCGTCCACGGCGGCAACGAACGTCGCGATTTCCGGTTCGAGCATCGTGTGCGCTCCGAGGTCGAAGGTTCGCGCAGGTTATCGGCGCGGCGGCAGCCCGATCACGCGGCCCGCATACGCGGGCGCCGCGCCATCGCGCTGCAACGCATGCAGCTCGGCCACGCGGGCGGCCACGTCGTCGTCGAACGGCGCCGATTTCGCGCCGTCGCGCGTATCGACGTGCAGCAGCATCTGCTCGCTCGCCGACACCGCATCGTCGTGCCCGTCAGCGAACAGCTCGAGATACAGGTGCAGCCGCTTCGCGTCGTGTGCGAGCACGCGCGCGTCGACGCGCACCGGCGTGCCCTCCTTGATCTCGTGCAGGTAGTTCACATGTGCTTCGAGCGTGTAGACCGAGCGACCCCGCTCGCGACGCGCGGCGTCATCGAGGCCGATGCGATCCAGCAGCGCATCGGTCGCGAAGCTGAAAATCAGCAGGTAGAACGCATCGCGCAGGTGGCCGTTGTAGTCGACCCATTCGGGCCGCACCACGTCGCGGTAAATCGTCAGCGGGGTATCGCCGGTCATTGTCTGTCGTCCTCAGTCTTCGAATCGCATCCCGTGCCGCGCCTTCACCGCGGCGATCGACTTCAGCACCTCGGTGATGCACTCGTCGCGATAGCGTTCGAGCTCCTTGATGCTGCGCGTGCCCTGCTGTTCGGTCGTGCCTTCGACGACGCTGTCGATCAGCGCGTCGGTCAACGTGGGCGCGACCAGCTTCGTCCACGGCAATTCGAGCGCGGGGCCGAACTGCTGCATGAAGTGTCGCATGCCCGCATCGCCGCCCGCGAGCGTGTAGGTCAGGAACGTGCCCATGAACGACCAGCGGATGCCCGCGCCGAAGCGGATCGCATCGTCGATCTCGCCGGTCGTCGCGACGCCTTCGTTGACGAGGTGCAGCGCCTCGCGCCACAACGCTTCGAGCAGGCGGTCGGCGATGAAGCCCGGCACTTCCTTGCGCACGTGCAGCGGCCGCATGCCGAGCTTGCGATAGACCTCCATCGCGCCTTCGACCGCTTCCGGCGACGTGCGCGCGCCGCCGAGCACCTCGACGAGCGGCAGCAGGTAGACGGGATTGAATGGATGGCCGACCACGCAGCGCTCCGGATGCGTCGCCCGCGCGTAGAAATCCGTCGGCAGCAGCCCCGACGTCGACGACGCGATGATCGCGTCGGGCTTCGCCGCGCGGCTGATCTGCTCGTGCAGTTCGAGCTTCAGCGCCTCGCGCTCGGGCGCGCTTTCCTGGATGAAATCCGCGTCGGCGACGCAGGCCTCGATCGTCGAGACGAAACGCAGCCGCGCGGGGTCGGCGCCCGGCGCGAGGCCGACGCGCTCGAGCGCGGGCCACGCGTTCGCGACGTTCGCGCGCAGCCGCTCCTCCGCGCCCGGCGCCGGGTCCCATACGACCACGTCGAGACCGTGCGCGAGCGCGCGGGAAATCCATCCGCTGCCGATCACGCCGGTGCCGATGGCGGCGAACGTCTTGATGTCGGTCTTCACAGCCATGTCAACGCATCCTTCAAATCAGGGGAAATCGGTGGGCGGCCGCGCCTGTGCGTGCCGCCGCGTCATGTCAATCAGTCTCGTAAAAACTCACGCGAACTCGGCGATCGCACGGCGTTCGAGCGGACGCTCGCCGCGTGCCGGCAAGCCGAGCTTGCGGCGGCCTTCGGCCGGCGTCAGCACGCGGGCACCGAGCCGTTCGATGATCTCTCTTGCACGCTCGACGAGCGTGCCGTTGGTCGCATGCACGCCGCGATCGAGCCAGATGTTGTCTTCGAGGCCGACCCGCACGTGGCCACCAAGCAGCATCGCCTGTGCGACCATCGGCATCTGCATGCGGCCGATGCCAAAGCCGGCCCAGTGCGCGCCCGGCGGCAGGTTGTCGACCATCGCCTTCATCGTGCCGGTATCGGCCGGCGCGCCCCACGGAATGCCGAGGCACAGCTGGAACAGCGGCGGATCGTCGAGCAGCCCTTCCTTCAGCAACTGCTTCGCGAACCACAGATGGCCCGTGTCGAAGATCTCAAGCTCCGGCTTCACGCCGAGTTCCTGAATGCGCTTCGCGCCGGCGCGCAGCTGCGCGGGCGTCGATACGTAGATGTAGTCGCCATCGCCGAAATTCAGCGTGCCGCAGTCGAGCGTGCAGATCTCGGGCAACAAGTCCTCGACGTGCGCGAGCCGCGTGAGGCCGCCGACCAGGTCGGTGCCCTTGCCGAAACGCATCGGGTCCTCGCCGGGGCCGATCTCGAGATCGCCGCCCATGCCGGCCGTCAGGTTGATGATCACGTCAACGTCGGCCGAGCGGATGCGGTCGACTACTTCGCGGTACAGGTTCGGGTCGCGGCTGCCGCGCCCCGTCTGCGGATCGCGCACGTGGCAGTGCGCCACCGTTGCGCCGGCCTTCGCGGCCTCGATCGCGGCGGCCGCGATCTCCTTCGGCGTGACCGGAATCGCCGGATGCTTGCCGACCGTATCGCCCGCGCCGGTGACGGCGCAGGTGATGATGACTTCGTGGTTCATGCTGGTTGCCTCGCTTGAATCGGGTTGTGTCGCAATGCGGATGTTTCGTCGGCGCGCGCCGCGTGCGGCGCGCGGGCCATCCATCACAGGCCGAGATACGCCTTCACGGCCGGCAGGCCATCCTTGCCGTCGAACGTCTTGACGCCCGCGAGCCACGGATCGAGCACCTGCGGGTTCTTCTTCAGGTACGCCTTCGCGGCCTCGGCCGGCTTCGTCTTGTTCATCACCGACTGCATCAGCTGGTTCTCGAGCTGCGTCGAGAAGCGCAGGTTCGTGACGAGCTTGCCGGCGTTCGGGCAGCGTGAAATGAAGTCGGGGGCCGTGAGCGTGTACACGCGCGCTTCGCCGTAGTTCGGCCCGAACGACGCATCGCCGCCGGACAGATAGTTCATGCTGATCTGGATGTTCATCGGATGCGGTTCCCAGCCGAGGAAGACCACCCACTTCTTCTCGCGGATCGCGCGCTCGACGGTCACCAGCATCCCAGCCTCGCTCGATTCGACGAGCTTGAAGCCGCCGAGCCCGTACTGGTTCGTGTCGATCATCTTCTGGATCGTCGCGTTCGCGCTGCTGCCCGGCTCGATCCCGTAGATCTTGCCGTCGAGTTCCGCGCGGTGCTTCGCGATGTCCTCGAAGGTCTTCAGGCCCGCCTGGTATTCATAGCTCGGCACCGCGAGCGTCGCCTTCGCGCCCGACAGGTTCGGCGGTTCGACGACGTTGATCGACTTGCTGTCGAGGAACGGCTGGAGCTGCTTCTGCTGCACGGGCCACCAGTAGCCGAGCGATATGTCGAGCTGCTTGCTCTTCAGGCCGGCGAACGAGATCGGCACCGACGCGATCGTCGTGGTCGGCTTGTAGCCGAGCGCCTCGAACACGGTCGACGCGAGCGCCGTGGTCGACGTGATGTCGGTCCAGCCGATATCCGCGAAACGCACGGTGCGGCAGGCCGCGGCATCCGTTTCGGCCTGCGCCGCGTGCGTGAACGCGCCGGTCGCCAGCACGGCCGCGACAAGCGCGGCGATCTTCGTCGACTTCATGGTTCGTTACCTCCCGGTTTGACTCGCGGCAGCCGGTGCGCGGGGTGTGCCCGGCCTGCATCGTGGGAGTAAAAGTAACGAGCCATATTGGTCGCGAGAAGACCGGCGGCGACCTGTTCTTGACTATTTGCGACTATGAGTGGAAACCACTAGATTTCTTGAGAGGCTTGATGGGCGGGGTTTTTACGCGTATTTCCGATGGATCCGGCTTGTCCGCATGCGGCGCGATGTTTTCGATTCCGGCCCGGACGAAACGGCATGCCGGCGCGGCTACGGTTCAGCGCCGCTCGCGCCGCCCCGACGAACGGGTGTCACGGGCGCGTGTGAAGCTGGCCCGGCCTCCAGCAGCCGAAAGAGCGTTTCGTATTGCGGAATCCCCGCCAATTTCCCGCGCCGCGCCCTTTTCGTCGCTTGAAAACTTGTTTTGCATTGCAAAAATCGCTGCGTAACTCATTGAAAATCAATCAAAAATAATGTCTTATGTCTTATATAAGACATCGCCAAAAGCGCGATGGGCGGCGTTACTATTTATCCCATGCAGTCCGCTTCGACAGACGTAGCGGGCACGCTCAACCAGTTACTCAAACGCGCTTTGCTCCCAGGAGATTGACATGGCCCAGTATCAAGACGACATCAAGGCAGTTGCCGGTTTGAAGGAAAACCACGGCAGCGCGTGGAATGCGATCAGCCCCGAGTACGCCGCCCGCATGCGTGCCCAGAACAAGTTCAAGACGGGCCTGGACATCGCCAAGTACACCGCGAAGATCATGCGCGCCGACATGGCCGCGTACGACGCCGACCCGTCCAAGTACACGCAGTCGCTGGGTTGCTGGCACGGCTTCATCGGCCAGCAGAAGATGATCTCCATCAAGAAGCACTTCAACAGCACCGAACGCCGCTACCTGTACCTGTCCGGCTGGATGGTCGCTGCGCTGCGCTCCGAGTTCGGCCCGCTGCCGGACCAGTCGATGCACGAAAAGACCTCGGTCAGCGCGCTGATCCGCGAGCTGTACACGTTCCTGCGCCAGGCCGACGCCCGTGAGCTCGGCGGCCTGTTCCGCGAACTCGACGCCGCCAAGGACGCCACGGCGAAGGCCGCGATCCAGGAGAAGATCGACAACCACGTCACGCACGTCGTGCCGATCATCGCCGACATCGACGCCGGTTTCGGCAACGCGGAAGCCACGTACCTGCTGGCCAAGCAGTTCATCGAAGCAGGCGCATGCTGCATCCAGATCGAAAACCAGGTGTCCGACGAGAAGCAGTGCGGCCACCAGGACGGCAAGGTCACGGTGCCGCACGAGGACTTCCTCGCGAAGATCCGCGCGATCCGCTACGCGTTCCTGGAGCTGGGCGTGGACGACGGCATCATCGTCGCCCGTACCGACTCGCTGGGCGCCGGCCTGACCAAGCAGATCGCCGTGACCAACACGCCGGGCGACCTGGGCGACCAGTACAACGCTTTCCTCGACTGCGAAGAACTGTCGGCCGACCAGCTGGGCAACGGTGACGTGGTCATCAAGCGCGACGGCAAGCTGCTGCGTCCGAAGCGCCTGCCGAGCAACCTGTTCCAGTTCCGCGCCGGCACGGGCGAAGCGCGCTGCGTGCTCGACTGCATCACGTCGCTGCAGAACGGCGCCGACCTGCTGTGGATCGAAACGGAAAAACCGCACATCGCCCAGATCGGCGGCATGGTCAGCGAAATCCGCAAGGTCATCCCGAACGCGAAGCTGGTGTACAACAACAGCCCGTCGTTCAACTGGACGCTGAACTTCCGCCAGCAGGCGTACGACGCGCTGAAGGCCGAGGGCAAGGACGTGTCGGCCTACGACCGTGCACAGCTGATGAGCGTGGAATACGACGACACGGAACTGGCCAAGCTGGCCGACGAGAAGATCCGTACGTTCCAGGCCGATGCATCGCGTGAAGCCGGCATCTTCCATCACCTGATCACGCTGCCGACGTACCACACCGCCGCGCTGTCGACCGACAACCTGGCCAAGGAATACTTCGGCGACCAGGGCATGCTGGGCTACGTGGCCGGCGTGCAGCGCAAGGAAATCCGCCAGGGTATCGCCTGCGTGAAGCACCAGAACATGTCCGGCTCGGACATCGGTGACGATCACAAGGAATACTTCAGCGGCGAAGCAGCGCTGAAGGCGGCCGGCAAGGACAACACGATGAACCAGTTCTGATACCGGTCATCGCCACGCGAAACGCCAACCCGTGACGTTACGGGTTGGCGTTTTTTTATGCCCCGATCACCCGCACGAACGCGTCCGCCAGCACCGTCGGCGCGACCGGCAACACCAGCGCGCACACCGACCTGGCGTCTTCATCGGAAATCGGCACGAAGACGACGCCGTCGATCCCGAGACTCGCCATCCGTTCCGGCACGATCGCGACGCCGTGCCCGGCCGCGACGAGATTCAGCATCGACGTCTTCGGCGACACGATCCGGGCGATCGCCGGCACGAAGCCGCGCTTCAGGCAAAGATCGATCACGACGCGCGCGAGCCCGCCCCGCTCCCGATAGACGGCCGATACGAACGGTTCGTGCCGCAGTCGCGAGATCGCCATGCGCTTGCGGCCCGCCAGCGGATGATCGGCCGGCACCGCCGCACACAGACGCTCGGCCGCGAGTTCGACGAAGCGCACGCGCGAATCGCGGCGCAGCACCGGCAGACGAACGATCCCGATATCGGCGTTGCCGCTCGCGACCTCCAGCACCTGATCCTCGGACGACGCGCGGTCGAGATCGATCCGTGCGCCCGGACACGCGCGCATGAAGCGCTCGAGCACCGGCATCAGGCTGCCGACGGGAACGGTGCTCGAATGCAGGAGCCGCAAGACGCCCGCTTCGCCGCGCGACAACTGCGCGCCCTCGTCGGCCGCGGCGGTCAGGGTCGTGGGAATCGACGCCACGCGATCGCGATAAAGCGCGCCGGCCGGCGTGAGCCGCACACCCCGCGGCTCCCGGTCGAACAGCGGAAACCCCAGCTCGTCTTCCAGTTGACCGATCTGCCGGCTGAGCGCCGACTGCGCGACGTGGAGCGCGCTCGCGGCCGGCGTGAAGCCGCCGAGATCGGCCACGGTCAGGAAATACTGGATTTGCCTCAGGGATGGCATGCCGAAAAGAGATGGATGAGCGCCTGATTTGATATTTGCGTTATACCGTCGCGCTTTCCAGAATGGAAGCCTGCCGTGCCGGAGCCGCCGTCACGGCCACTTCGCCGGAGCCTGCCTCGTCGTGACTACTCTCCTGTCCTATCTGCTGGTCGTGGCCGCCGGCGTCAGCGTGGCGTTGCAACAGGTGCTCAACGCCAATCTCCGTGCGCAGCTCGGCTCGCCGTGGTGGGCCGGCTCGGTCAGCTACCTCGTCGGCCTGGCCGCGATGCTCGCGGTCGCGCTGCTGTCCCCGCATCCGCGCTTGAGCGGGGGCGCCACCGGTGCCGCGTCATGGTTCAGCTGGACCGGCGGGTTCTTCGGCGCGGTGTTCGTCGGCATCGCGATCCTGATGGTGCCGCGACTGGGCGCCGCGACGACGCTCGCGCTGATCGTCGTCGGGCAGATGACCGGCGCGCTCGCGTTCGACCACTTCGGCGTGCTCGGCATCCAGCAGCATGCGGCCAGCCCGATCCGCCTGGCCGGCGCGGCGTGCCTCATTCTCGGGGTGGTGCTGGTTCGGGCGTGACGACGTCTCGCGTCGCTGCCCCATGCGTGGGCGTTGCCGAACCGCCGGCAACGCATGCACCCGCCGCGACGCTCACGCGTAGTTCATCATCACCGACTTGCTTTCCGTGTACTGGTCGATCACCGCACGGCCGAGTTCGCGACCGAAACCCGACTGCTTCATCCCGCCGAACGGCATCGCGTTGTCGAGCAGCGAGTGGCAGTTGACCCACACCGTGCCGGCCGCGATGCGCGGGATCAACTTGTGGATCGCGGAAAGGTCGTTCGACCAGATGCTCGCGCCGAGGCCGTACGGCGTGTCGTTGGCGAGCTGCACGGCCGTGTCGACGTCGTCGAACGGCATCGCGACGAGCACCGGCCCGAAGATCTCCTCGCGCACGACGCGCATCGCCTGCGTCGTGTCGACCAGCACGGTGGGTTCGACGAAGAAGCCGGGGCCATCGATCGCCCGGCCGCCCGCGGCGGCGCGCGCGCCCTCGCCGAAGCCCGAGTCGATATAGCCGCACACGCGCTGGCGCTGCTTCGCCGAGACGAGCGGGCCGATCTGCGTCGACGGGTCCAGCCCCGGGCCGATCTTCAGGCTCGCGGCGATCTTCGCGACGCGCTCGATCACGTCGTCGAACACCGTCGCATGGATGTACGCGCGCGACCCGGCCGTGCACACCTGCCCCTGGTTGAAGAAGATCGCGTTCGCCACGCCCAGTGCGGCCTTGTCGGGATCGACGTCGGGCAGCACGATCACCGGCGACTTGCCGCCCAGTTCGAGCGACATCCGCGTCATGTTGTCGAGCGCCGCGTGGCCGATCGTCTTGCCCGTCTGCGTCGAGCCCGTGAATGCGATCTTGTCGACGCGCGGATCGCGCGACAGCGCGGCGCCGGCCGTGTGACCGTAACCGGTGACGATATTGACGACGCCGTCAGGAAAGCCGGCCGCCTGAATCAGCTCGCCGAGGCGCAACGCGCTGAGCGGCGTATCTTCCGCGGGCTTCAACACCACGGTGCAGCCCGTGGCCAGTGCGGGCGCAAGCTTCCACGCGGCCATCAGCAGCGGGAAATTCCACGGAATGATCGCACCGACCACGCCGACGGGCTCCTTGCGCGTATAGGTGAAGATCTCGCTGTCCGGCATGTAAGGCATGCCCGCGTCGATCACGCTGCCTTCGATCTTCGTCGCCCAGCCGGCCATGTAGCGGAAGCACTGCGCGGCCATCGCGACGTCGAGCCCCTGCGCCACCATCACGGGCTTGCCGTTGTCGAGCGACTCGATCTCCGCCAGCTCGCGCGCATTCGCTTCGATCAGGTCGGCGAGCGCGAGCAGCAGGCGTTCGCGGTCGGTGGTCTTCGCGGCGCGCCACGGCCCCGCGTCGAATGCGCGCCGCGCAGCGGCGACGGCCTGCTGCACGTCGTGCTCGCCCGCTTCGGGCACGTGCGCGAGCACGGTGCCGTCGGCCGGGTTCACGACGTCGAGCTGGCGGCCCGACGCCGCGTCGCGCCACTCGGCGCCGATCAGCATCTTCTTCGGCTTCGCGAGAAACGCGCGCGTGGCGTCGAGCAGCGGGAAATGTTCGTTCGTCTCCATCTTCCTGATTCCTCGTTTTCCTGAATGAGTCGGTCAATAGCGATCCGCGACACCGTCGATCCCGCGCGCCTGCAACGCGCGCACGAGGCCGGCGCGCACGGTCGCGACGTCGGACAAGGCGGGACGGCGATGCGCGGCGACTTCGGCGGCCGTATACGGCTTGAAGTCGCGCGGCAGTGCGTCGCGGTTCATGGTCGTGAGTACCCAGTTGAGCACGTCGGCGAGATCCTGGTCCGACAGCGCCGAATTCGACGCGCCGGGCACGCGCATCACGTACTCGCGCCCGGCCGGCAGATGCGTGAAATAGCCGAGCGAGTTGGCGAGCGGCGGCACCTTGCCGGGGATGCCGCTGCCCGTCGCCGTATGGCAGCCCATGCAGTTGAGCACCCAGTGCTGCCGCGCGCGCGCCGCGTCGGCCGCGCCTTCGGCATGCACGGGTGCCGTGGTCAAACCTGCGACTGCTCCGGCCAGCATCAGCAACGACGACAGGCGACGCGACACGCTGCCGAGCCACGACGACACCGCGCACCGCGTGCGGGCCGCGGCGTCGCCAGCACGGGGCGCGCACGCGAGCGTCACAGGCCGAGCCCCTTGATGACGACGTCGCGTTGCGCATGAACGGCCGTGCCATCCATTGCCTTCGCGCGCGCCGCACGGATATCCGCCGCCGTGAACGGCTTCGCGTCACCATGCTGCGCGTTGAGATCGAACACGACGTAGTTGAGCACGTGCGCGATGTCGTCATCGCTCGCGCTCGCAAACGACGGCATCTTGAAGTTGTAGTGCTTGTCGCGCACCTTGATCTCGCCGAACATCCCGTGCAGCAACGTTGCGACCAGTTGCGCGCGCCCCGGCTCGGCCGTCGCGTACTTGCCCGGATACTCGGTCAGCGGCGGCGCGAGGCCGTCCTGCCCCTTGCCGCCCGCCTGGTGGCACACCGCGCACTGCGCGTCGAACAGACTCTTGCCGGCCGGGTAATGCACGGTTTCCTGCGCGCCGGCGGCGGCCGGCAACGCGAAGGCCGTCACGGCCGTCATGCATGCGACGGCGAACTTCCCTGCTTGCTTCCCTTTCATTGTTTTGCCGCTCCCAGCAGAACCGAAACCGAACAGTGATAGTTCGAATTTCCGTTGGCCATGCACCAGTTGATGTCGTTGTTCAGCGACAGCTTGTACAGCGGCTTCTCGCGCTCGTTGCGGTTGCAGAAGCATTTTCCGCACGATGTCTTGCCGCAGCAGTCGTTGTACGACACGATGTAGTCCGAACCGTCGTGCGGGTTACGGCAGGTGCCGATCCACGTGATCGGCGAAGGCGTCGTGCCCGGTGGGCAACTGCTCGACGTGCCGCCGCAGCAACTGCACAGCCAGCCGTCGATCGCGCAGTATTTCCAGTAGTCGCAGCTCATCGGATCGTCGCTCGCCGCCGTCGCGGCGCCCCCGGACGCAGCCGATGCCGCATCGGCCGCATACGCGGTGCGATCGATGGGCAGCAGCGGCAGCAGCGCCGATCCCACCAGCACCTTGCCGAGCTTCGCCATCGCGCTGCGCCGCGAACTGTGCTGCGCGACGCCGCGCGCCGACCGCTCGAACCATGAATCAAACAGGCCCATGTCGTTGTTCTCCCTTGACGTTGAAAGAGGGGCGGCCGGTCATGCGTGCTGCGCGTGCGCGTCGTGGTCGTGGTCGTGGCCGTGATCGCCGTGCACGAACTGCTGCAGGGATGCGACGCCGCGCTCCTTCGCTTCGAACAGGCTCTCGAGATGCTCGCGCGTATTGACGAGCCCCTTCGCTCGCACCGTGCCGGTTTCGTCGAGCAGCACCGCGTACGGCAGCTTGCCGATCTGGTACGCGAGGCCAAGCTCCTGCGACAGCACGTACGGGAAGCGCCCGAGGTCGTGCTTGCGTGCGAAGCGCGTGTGTTCGTCGGCATCGCCATCGCTCGCGAGCACGATGTTCACCGGCGTCGCCTCGCTCGCCTGCAGCGACGGCAGCAGCGGCAGCAACTTCTTGCAGACGGGGCACGTCGGCGACAGGAAGAACAGCAGCGTCGCCTTGCCCGACGCATCGAAGCCGCCGACCTTCACCTGCGCGCCGCGAATGTCGGTCAGTTCGAACGTCGGCGCGATCGCGCCGACCGCCGGCCCCTTGTCGATCATCAACGCGCCGGCCGGCATGATGCGTTCGTACAGGATGCCGATCTGGCGCACGAGCGCGAGACAGATCGCGCCGAGCGCGACGACGGCCACCCACAGCAGCGCGGTGGAAACGGTGAGAGCGGTTTGCATCATGAATTCCTCAAGTGGGAAAGGCGCGGTAGGTTGGCGAGCAGCACGTCGACGGTGAGCAATGCGCAGACGATCAGCAGCACGGAGAAGAACAGCGTCAGGTAGTCGAACCACACGACCGCGCGTGCACCCGGCTCGACGAGCGCGGTCGCGGCCAGCGCGGCGAGCAGCAGCGCGCGCCCGACGTGCAGCCAGCCGATGCCGCGCGGCGCATCCGCGCGCGCCGCCGCGAAGCCGGAGCAGCCGCAGTCGATGTCGGTGTGGCCGCGCACGAGATTGATCGCAATCGCGGCGGCGAAGGCCACGAGCAGCGCGACCAGGCCGATCGCGCCGGCCGTGCGCGTATCGGGAAACAGCAGCGCCGCGGCGCCGATCGCTTCCGCGAGCGGAATCGCGAACGCGACGGGCGCGGTCAGCGCGTCGGGCAGCAGTCGGTAGCCGGCGAGCGCCTGGCTGAACGCGGCGGGCCGCCGCATCTTCGCGAACGCGCCGAGCAGCACGACGACGGCAGCGCCGGCCTGCGCGCTGGTGGCAAGTACGGGATCGATCGTCATCGCGGCCTCACGGGTTGACGAGCAGCGACGACGTGTTGCCGATCTGCTTCTCGACGTGCTGCAGCTTGCCGGTGCGCGCATCCATCACGACGAGGTCGGACGTCGCCGTCAGCCCATAGAACAGCGGCTTGTCGTCCTCGCTGACCTGGATCGACACGAGCGGATCGACCTTCTGCTGCGCGAGATCCCAACGCGCGACACGCTGCTTCGAC
This sequence comes from Burkholderia sp. AU31652, assembly GCF_002223155.1. Taxonomy (NCBI): domain Bacteria; kingdom Pseudomonadati; phylum Pseudomonadota; class Betaproteobacteria; order Burkholderiales; family Burkholderiaceae; genus Burkholderia; species Burkholderia sp. AU31652. The sequence continues at coordinate 2,538,674 of NZ_NKFG01000005.1, forward strand.
TTCAGGTCGACCACCCACACCTGCGTGCCGGGATCCTTGTGCGAGCCGTCGCCGCCCTTGTGCATCAGCACGTAGTAGCGGTTTTGCCGGGCCTGCACGGCCGTCTGCTGCATGCCGCCCGGGCGCCAGCCTTCGGCGCGCTCGGCATCCGTCACGAGCGGCCACGGCTTGCCGAACGCGGGCTTGTCGCCGCTGAAATCCGCGCTGCGCACGTTGCCGCCGTACGTCGTGAACAGATAGGCGCCCTGGTAGCGCGACGCGTTCACGAACGCCGGATCCTTGTCGACGTCGATGAACGCCTCCGACATCGTGCGCTTCGCTTCCTTGCCGTTCGCATCGAGCGTGACGGTCAGCGCCTTGCCGCTTTCGCACAGCGCGGTGAAGCGGTCGTTGCCCGACGGATACGCGAGCACGCAGGCCGCCGTGTCGATCTCCGACAGCACCTGCTTCGACACCGCGTCGATCACCGTCACCGAGGCCGCCGGCGTGATGTTCGCGACGTACAGCCGCTTGCCGTCCGCGCTGAACGTGGTGTTGTACGGCGACGGCACATGCTGCGCATGCTTTGCCGGAATCACGATCTCGCCCGCATGATCGAGCGTCGTGTTGTCGGTCATCTCGACGACGTCGGTGCGCGTGCCGTGCGAGCCGCGCGAGAAGTAGGTCGTCGCGACGAAGCTCGTCCGATGGTCGGGCGAAATCGCGAAGCCGGGGCCGAAGCCGCCGTCGATCTGGCCGAGCAGTTTCTTCGCATCGGCGTCATATACGTAGATGCGTCCGTCGGTCATCGACGGCATCGAGATGTCGACGATATAGACCTCGTGCGGATGCCATGGCGGCATCTTCTGCACGACCAGTTCCTCCGGCTTTTCCGTCGCGTTCGCGCTGCCGGCCCATGCCGCCGCGAACGCCAGCGTCGCCGCGAGCACCGCGGTTCGTCGCCTTGTCCTCATGTCGCCTCCAGTTGGGGAATCACGTGATGTGGGGCGACTGTAGTTCGACAATAAATTCGGTCAGCACCCGGACCGGCACCGCGTGCTTGCCGATTCGGGATATTGGAAAACCGCCTGAAAGCCGCGCCGGCCGGACGCTTCCGACCCTCTGACAAATGCGCGCGGAATAGCGCTCCCCCTTATTGCGCCGACCAGGCGGTCGGTTTAATCTTGCGCGGTCCTGATCGACGCACCCGGAGGCGCTGTGTTCGTGTTTCACGAGAGGTTCGACAACGCGGACCGGCATGCCGAGGCGCTGCGCGGCTGGAACCAGCGCTACGACCAGATCGGCTCCGGCGCGTATCGCAGCGCGGTCAAGCATGCGGTGCTGGACGGCATGCAGCTGTTCCAGGAAGCCGCCAACGTGCGCATCATCCAGCGCGGAAGACTGCCGCACGACCATACGGTGTTCGGCATGCCGCTCACCGGCTCGGGTGCATTCGCATTCGGCGGTGCGCGCATCGAGCGCGGCACGATGGTGATGGCGCGCGGCGGTGCGCCGTTCGAGCTGCATTCACCCGACGACATGTCGCTGATCGGTGTCGTCGCCGATCGCGCGCTGATGCAGCAGGTCGAGGATGCGGCCGATGTGCGCGTCGACGAAGCCACGTTGCGGCGCGGCGTCGTCGACATGCCCACCGCCGTGCTGATGCGCGCGAGCGTGCAGGTCGCCACGCAACTCGAGCGCGTGCTGGCGGCACCCGACGCCTACCGCGACGCACGCGCGCAGCGCGAACTGCGCGGCGAGATCGGCAACGTGCTCGTCGATCTCCTCACGTACCGGATTCCCGAACCTTCGAACCGTCTCACGCACGCCTGTCGCGCCGACATCGTGCGCCGCGTGCACGACTACGTGATCGGCCATCCCGAAGCACCGGTCGACGTACTGAGCCTGTGCACGCAATTGCGCGTGAGCCGGCGCACGATGCAGAACAGCTTCCAGTCGGTCGTGCAGACCAGCCCGTTGAACTACGTGCGCTCGCTGCGCCTGTCGCAAGTGCGGCGGATGCTGCTCGATACGAGGCAGGCCGACCTGCCGATCAGCGACGCGGCCGCGCGCTGGGGCTTCATGCATCTCGGGCATTTCGCGAGCGCGTACAAGGCGCAGTTCGGCGAGTTGCCGTCGACCACCGCGCGCCGGGCCGTGCGCGACGCAAAAACGCGCTGAGCCCGCGCAAAACCCGCGATAATCTCCCGCTGACCGTTCGGCGCGCGCGAGCCGGCCGCGGCGCCTGCCCGTCCGCTCGCTGCCGCGCACGATGCGCGACGACGACTACCCGATTCCATCTCTTGCCCCGATGCCCGAGGATTTCCATTTCCTGCTGCTGCCCGGCTTCTCCGCACTCGGCTTCATGTCCGCGGTCGAGCCGCTGCGCGTCGCGAACCGCTTTCGCACCGAGCTCTATCGCTGGCACGTGATCAGCGCCGACGGCGCGCCCGTCGCCGCGAGCAACGGCATACCGGTCGCCGCCGAGGCCGCGTGCGCGGAGGTCGACAAGGTCGATACGGTGTTCGTCGTCGCGGGTTTCGATCCGCTCGTGTGCTACACCCGCGCGATCGGCGACTGGCTGCGCCGCCAGCACCGTCATGGTGCAACGCTCGGCGGTATCGACACGGGCAGCTTCGTGCTCGCGGAAGCCGGGCTGTTCGACGCATCGCAGCCGCTCACGCTGCACTGGGAAGCACTGGCCGCGTTCCGCGAACGCTACCCCGGGCTGAACGCGACGCAGGAGCTGTTCGAGATCGACGACCGGCGCATCACGTGCGCGGGCGGCACCGCGTCGATCGACATGATGCTCGACCTGATCGGGCGGCGGCATGGCGCCGATCTCGCGGCGGCGATCTCCGAGCAGTTCGTCGTCAGCCGGATCCGGCAGCGCTCCGACAGCCAGCGGCTCGAGATCGCCGCACGCTACGGCGTGCACAACCGCAAGCTGATCCAGGTGATCGGCACGATGCAGCGGCACATGGAAACCCCGCTCGGCTCCGATGCACTCGCGCAGGAGGTGTCGATCACGCGCCGCCAGCTCGAACGGCTGTTCAGCGCGACGCTGAACGACACGCCGACGCACTTCTACCTGAACCTGCGCCTCGATCGCGCGCGTGAACTGCTGCAGCAGACGGACATGAGCATCACGTCGGTTTGCGTCGCGTGCGGGTTCGAATCGCCGTCGCATTTCTCGCGCACATATCGCACGCGATTCGGGCTGAGCCCGCGCAACGACCGGCGCGCGACGCGCTGATCGTCGCCGGTTTCACACACAATCCGGCGCGGAATTGTGCGTTCGGGCAGCGATTCCTGCCGCTTGCTGAACAATGCCGGCGATTGATCGACGGACCGAAGCGGTCGTCGAAAATAAATTGGAATGTCGTTGAAAATATTCTGTAACATACCAAAAAAAGTTAGATAGGCAGCCTAACGACATGCATGCCGCATCGCGACGTGCGTCGCGCCATGCGGGCTGCCGCCGATATCGATCCGATCCGAGGGGTATGACATGACGATGCTCGCTTCGCCGTCGCCGCACCTGCCTGCCGTTCGCTTCTTCTCCCGCTTCTCCCCCTCTTCGCCTGCCTGTTTCTTTTCGACCTGACATTTAGGGTTCCTTAGTCAGTCGACGCTCCCAACACCGCTTCGCCGCACCGGCGCCATCGCGCCGGCGCGCGGGCCGTGTCGTGCCTGCGCGCCACGAACGCGCGGGCGTATCCAACCGTTGAGATGAGGATCACGTATGCAGACATCACGCAAAGCACTGCCGCTCGCCCTGGGTCTCGCGCTCGGTTTCGGCATCGTCGGCGGCACCGCGGCCGATACGAAAGTGTCGAACCCGCAAGCAACGAGCCTGCGCGAAAGCCTGACGCGCGGCGTCGCGCCGCCGGCCGCCAAGGCCGATACGGCCGCCGGGCAGTTCCGCGCAGACGGCGTCGCCGTCACGCTGTACAACCCCGCGTATCGCGCGAAGAAGACCGCCACGACGCCCGCCGCCACCGCGCGCGACTTCGTCGCGTCGCAGGCCGCGCAGCTCGGGCTCGATGCGACCGCGCTCGCGAGCCTCGTCGTCACGTCGGAGCGCAACGATGCCGATTTCACCGTCGTGCGCCTGCAGCAGCAGGCAGCCGGCTTGCCCGTGTACGGCAGCGATATCGCGGTGACGGTCGCGAAGGACGGCCGCATCCTGTACGTCGCGAGCAACACGATCAACGGCGTGGTCGCGACGTCGCGCAAGTCGCAGGCCGTCGACCAGCAGCAGGCGCTCGATCGCGCCCGCGCGTATCTCGGCGTGAGCGGCTTCACGAACCTGGATGCGCAGCTCGTCGCGTTCGTCGACAAGACCGGCACGCATACCGCGTGGAAAGTGCGCGGCCGCCCGAACGACGGCCCGAAAGGCGACTGGGAGCTGCTGATCGACGCGGGCAGCGGCGACGTGCTGCGCGCCGAGGACAAGGCGTTCTATGCGACCGACGGCACGGGCTTCGTGTTCCGGCCCGACCCGCTGTCGCCGACCAGGAGCAGCTACGGCAGCACGGGATTCAAGGACAGCAACGACGCTGACTCTTCGCAGCTCACCGCTGCACGCGTGCGCGTGACCTTGAAGGATCTCGCGCAGTCGGGCGGGCGCTACACGCTGACGGGCCCGTACGCGTCGTGCATCGATTTCGACGCGCCGCTCGACAAGGCGTGCCCCGTGCAGTCGACGCCCGCGTTCGAGTTCACGCGCGGCAACCTGTATTTCGAGGCCGTGAACGTGTACTACCACATCGACACGTTCCTGCGTTACGTGAACCAGACGCTCGGCATCAAGGCGATGCCGTACCAGTACACCGGCGGCGTGCAGTACGACCCGCACGGCGAATCGGGCGACGACAACTCGTCGTACTCGTCGAGCAGCGGCCGGCTGACCTTCGGGCAAGGCGGCGTCGACGACGCGGAGGATGCGGACGTCGTGATCCACGAGCTCGGCCACGGCATCCACGACTGGGTGACGAACGGCGGCCTGTCGCAACAGGAAGGACTGTCGGAAGGCACCGGCGACTATCTCGCCGCCGCGTACAGCCGCGACTTCAACCAGTGGAGCCCGTCGGATGCCCAATACCACTGGGTCTACAACTGGGACGGCCACAACGAGTTCTGGGGCGGCCGCGTGACCAACTGGAACGTCGGGCGCACCTACGCGCAGGCACGCGGCGCGGAGATCCATACGGCCGGCCAGTACTGGGCGTCGTGCAACCTCGTCGCGCGCGATGCGATCGGTGCGCAGGCGATGGACAAGGCGTTCCTGAAAGGGTTGTCGATGACCAACAGCTCGACCAACCAGAAGGCCGCCGCGCAGGCCGTGCTGACGGCAGCGTCCGCGCTCGGCTACAGCAGCGCGCAGCTGACCGCGATCGGCAATGCGTACAACCAGAGTTGCACGTACGGCGTGACCGTACCGAAGAAGTCGTAATTCCGCAGCAGGCGGGGGCGCCTCGCACGACCTGCGGCGCGCCCTCTTCCTCGACATCGCCATCCTCACGAGATCGAACATGCCTACTCTGAAACTGACCCGCCTGAGCGCCGCGCTGGGCGGCATGCTGCTGACCGCCGTAGCACACGCGACGCCCGTGTGGATCACACTCGGCGACGCGGCGTTCCGCCAGTTGCAACGCATCGACGCCGGCGCCACCGCGCAATACAGCACGACCCTCGACGCCGGCAAGACGGCCGACGGCGTCGCGCGTCGCGAAACCGTTCACGTCGTCGAAATCGACAATTCACGGCTCGGCGAGCTGGCCCACGCCGTCCACCATGCGCGCGGCCACGGGCCCGGCTATGTCGTGCACGACTCGTTCGACGACGCGCGCCAGGCGCTGCAGCCGTTGCCGCCGACGCTCGCGAAACAGGCCGCCGCCTCCGTGTACAAGGTATCGAACGCGCCGCAGATCGGCGCGTGGGTCCAGCAGCTGCAGGCCAGCAACATCGTCGGCACGATCACGTCGCTGTCCGGCTTCACGAACCGCTACTACACGACGTCACACGGCGTCGCCGCATCGGACTGGCTCGCCTTGCAGTGGAAGCAGCTGGCGGGTTCCCGCGCCGACATCGCCGTCGAACAGTTTGCACACACGGGCTTTCCGCAGAAATCCGTGATCCTGACGATTCGCGGCAGCGATCCGGCCGCGGGCACCATCGTGCTGGGCGGCCACCTCGATTCGACGGTCGGCCGCACGACGGAGAACACGCGCTCGCCAGGCGCGGACGACGATGCGTCGGGCATCGCCAGTCTCACCGAAGCGCTGCGCGTGCTGCTGGCGAACAACTATCGGCCGAAGCGGACGATCAAGTTCGTCGGGTACGCGGCCGAGGAAGCCGGGCTGCTCGGTTCGAAAGCGATCGCGAAGCAGTTCCGCGCGCAGAATGCGAACGTGGTCGGCGTGCTGCAGCTCGACATGACGAACTACAAGGGCGATCCGAAGGATATCTACCTGATCACCGACTACACGAACGCGTCGCAGAACACCTACCTGACGAATCTGGCGAAGACCTACCTGCCGGAACTCGCGATCGGCACGTCGCAGTGCGGGTATGCGTGCTCGGATCACGCGTCGTGGAATGCGCAAGGGTATCCGGCGTCGTTCCCGTTCGAGGCCGACCAGAACGACAGCCCGTATATCCACACCGTGAACGACACGCTGGAGAATTCGGATCGGCAGGCGAATCACGCGCTGAAGTTCGGCAAGCTGGCGCTGGCCTACGCGGTCGATCTCGGCGGGGATGGCAGCGCGACCGTCAAGCGTTGACCCGGCGACGGCCGGGGGCGGTGGAACGGGCGCGTGGTGCGGGCGCGCCCGTTCGAACCCGGCCAAACCCGTTTGCCGTTCCGGATAGAATCGTCATTCGCTCACTTCTGCAACACGGTGCAATGCCATGACCGATATCTCCCGCTCGTTCGACGATCTCACGCCCGAACGCGTCACGACCGCATTCGACCTGCCCGGCCACTCGACCGTCCGCTCGCTCGGCGTCGCACAGGGGATCATCGTGCGCTCGCGCTCGATCGTCGGCTCGTTCGGCGCGTCGCTGCAAACCCTCTTCGGCGGCAACATCACGCTGTATACGTCACTGTGCGAGAAGGCGCGCCAGCAAGCGTTCGACAAAATGCTCGGCGACGCGCGCAAGCTCGGCGCGAATGCGATCGTCGCGATGCGCTACGACTCGACCGAGATCGGGGCGGGCGTCACGGAAGTCATCTGCTACGGCACGGCCGTGCGGGTCGCGCGCGACGCCGGCGCCTGACCGTCAACCGTTACGCGCCGGCCACCCACACGATCGCAAAAACGGCGTCGGTATTGCCTCAGCGCTCTCGTTCCAGCGAAGTCATGTTTCGCAGTTGCGGGAACAACCGCATCCACGTGAGCGCGACCGCAATCGTCGCGGCGCCACCCACGACGATCGCCGCCGGCGCGCCCCACCATGCGGCCGTCACGCCCGACTCGAATTCGCCGAGCTGGTTCGACGTACCGATGAACAGCGAATTGACCGCGCTCACGCGCCCGAGCATGTCGTCGGGCGTACGCAGTTGCACGAGCGACAGCCGCACGACGACGCTGACGACGTCCGACGCGCCGAGCGCGGCCAGCGCCACGAGCGACAGCGCGAAGTGCCGCGACAACCCGAACACGATCGTCGCGATGCCGAATGCGATTACGCCGCCGAACATCGCGCGGCCCGGCCGCCCCTTCAGCGGGAACCGCGTGAGCCACAGCGTGCCCGCGAGCGCGCCGACCGCAGGCGCCGCACGCAGCGCGCCGAGCCCCCACGGGCCGACCTGCAGGATGTCGCGCGCGTAGATCGGCAGCAGCGCGGTCGCGCCGCCGAACAACACCGCGAACAGGTCGAGCGACAGCGCACCGAGAATCGCCGGCTCGCGCCGGATGAACGCGATGCCCGAAAACACCGAGCGCAGCGTGACCGGCTCGCGGGCGGGCGGTGCGCTGCGCAACGGAATCGTGCCGCTCAGCACCGCCGCGATCGCGAATGCAACGACGCTCGTGCCGAACGCGGCGGGCGCGCCCACGCCATACAGCAGCCCGCCGAACGCGGGCCCGAGGATCTGCGCGGCCTGGTTCGCGGACGTCGACAGCGCGGTTGCGCGCGGCAGGTCGGTACGCGGCACGACGGCCGGCAGCAGCGACGACACCGACGGCGACTCGAACGCGCGGGCCGTGCCGACGATCGCCGCGAGCGCATACACAGCCGGTGCGGCCAGCCACCCTTGCGTGGCGCCGAGCAGGAACACGCCGGCGGCCAGCGCCTCGACGCCCTGGCAGATCGTCGCGATGCGTCGACGATCGTAGCGGTCGGCCACCTGCCCGACGACGAGCGTCAGCGCGAACATCGGCACGAACTGCGCGAGGCCGACGAGACCGAGCGCGAACGCGCTGTGCGTGAGCGCGTAGACGTACCAGCCGATGGCAACCGACAGGATCTGGAAAGCCAGGGAAGACATGACGCGCGTGCCCCAGAAACGCTGGAACGGGACATGGCGGAACAGGTTGGCGGGTAACGGGGATAAAGGGCTGGGGTCGGGCACGGAGTCGGTCATCGAGGTCTCGGCGGTCGGCGCTGCGCGCCGGTACCGTTCGAGAAACGACGGCGCACGCCGACGCGTGCGCGCGACAACGGTGCCGACGCGGCCAAAGCGCGATGATATGCCAACCGCGAAAAACGGGCCGCAGGTGTGGGTGCCGACGATTCCGGCGGCCACGCCGATCGCGGCCGCCGGGTCGATGCCCGGCTACAGGATCTTCCGATGCAGGCGGCCCGCGCGCTTTACTGCGGCAGGCCACCTGTATCGCTCGAACCCATCGCGATGCCGAACAGACGTTGCCCTTCCGGCGTGTCCTCGACTCTCCAGCCCTCTGCGCTCAATGCTGCCCGGATCCGGTCGGCTTGTGCCCAGTCCTTGTCCGCCCGCGCGCGCTCGCGCTCACCGAGCAACCCGCGGACATGTTCCGGAACGTCGAACGCAACCGGCCGCCATTCGCGCAACCCGAGGCCCAGCACCGAGTCGAAGCTGTCGACGGTCGCCTTCAGCGTTGCAGGCGGCAGGTTGCTCCTGACCAGATCCCACAGCACCGCGAGCGCCCTCGGCAGGTTCAGGTCCTCGTTCACTTCGGCATCGAAGCGGGCCGCGAAATCCGCATCGACCCGCCCGCCGTCCGGCCAGCCGGCATGGAGGTGCCGCAGTCGATTCAGCGCGGTGTGCGCCGCGTCGAGCGACGCCCACGTGAAATGCAGCTTGCTTCGATAATGGGCCGTCAGGCACAGGTAGCGGTACGCGAGCGGATCGACACCGCGGCTCTGCAAGGTCTGCAGACGAACGAAGTCGCCGCTCGACTTCGACATCTTCGTATCGGCGTCGAGCGTCAGGAAGTGCCCGTGCATCCAGTAGTTCGCGAGCTGCGTGCCGTGGGCCGCCCGCGTCTGCGCGATCTCGTTGCTGTGATGCACGGCGATATGATCCTCGCCGCCGCAATGGATATCGAACAACGTCCCGAGATACTTCGCCGACATCGCCGAGCATTCGATATGCCAGCCTGGAAAGCCGCGCCCCCACGGGCTGTCCCATTCCATTTGCCGCTTGACGCCGGCCGGGCTGAACTTCCACAACGCAAAATCCGTGATGCTCCGCTTTCCGCCCAATGCCACCCGCTTGCCCGCCTGCAACCCCGCGCGGTCCAGCCGCGCGAGATACCCGTAGTCGTCCTGCCGACTGGTGTCGAAGTAGAGGCCGTCGTCCGTCCGATAGACGTAGCCGGCCCGGTCAAGCGTATCGATGAACGCGATCTGTTCGGCGATGTGATCGGTGGCGCGGCACCACACCGTCGGCTCGAGCAGGTTGAGCGCGTGCCAGTCCCGGACGAACGCGTCGGTGTAGCGCCGCGCGATGGCCCATGCCGATTCGCCGGTCCGACGGCTGCCCTTCTCCATCTTGTCTTCGCCTTCGTCCGCATCCGACGTCAGATGGCCGACGTCGGTGATATTGACGACGTGCCGAACCGCGTAGCCGTTGCGCTCCAGTACGCGGCGCAGGAGGTCCTCGAACACGTAGGTTCTCAGGTTGCCGATGTGGGCATCGTCGTAGACCGTCGGGCCGCAGCAATACATGCCGACCTGCCCGGCCCGGATAGGCGTGAAGGAGCGCACGGTACGCGACCAGGTGTCATACAGCGCAAGCGGCATCGAGTTTCTCCGTCTGGAAAGTGTCGGCCCAAAAACAAAAAGGCCGCCTGTCTTGCATCACAGGCGGCCGGAAGGCGATTGCTTGAATGTTCAGCGAATTCGCTAGACGCAACGTCCCCCTGGCATGTTCTGACAACATGCATCGATGAACGAGGAGGGGGAAATGGCGCGATTCAGCATGCGGACGATGCTAGCGCCTATAGACGGCAATGGTCAATACCATCCGAGCGCTGCTCCCCCGGTGGGGGCCAGGCTGCCGGCACGGGACGGACGGCTTTCGTGCCCGCTCACGGCGGCAAAAAAAAGCGCGAACCGAGGTTCGCGCCAAAGAGAGACCGCTCGCTGAAGACGTCGCTGCCCCACCCCATCCCGCTCAGAACGAATGCCGCATCCCGATCCGCACGTCGGCCTGCGTCTGCGTCGTCGACGGCGTGAAGCTGTAGCCGATCACCGCATCGACGCCTTGCGACGCGCGCAGGTAATCGCCGGAGATGTAGATGTCGGTGCGCTTCGACAGCAGGTAGTGCAGGCCGGCCGTGCCCTGGTTCCAGTGGTGGCCTTCGAAGCGCGTGTGCTGGTAGCCCGCGATGAGGCTCAGCGCCGGCGTGAACTGGTACAGGCCGCCGCCTTCGTACACCTGCATGTGCGACGACTGGCCGAAGCCCTTGATCGTCGTGTACGAGTAGTTGGCGTCGAGCGTCAGCTTGCCGATCGTGTAGCTGGTGCCGATGCCGAACGTGCCCTGGCTGTCGACGTCCATCGCGGTGTTCGAGAACAGGTCGGTGCGGGCGCCGGTTGCCGGATCGACGGTGACGGTCTGCTGGCCGAGGAACGTATGCGTGCCGATCATCGCGTACGGGTCGAACGCATAGATGCCGTTCGGGTTGTTCAGGCGCGTGTACGCGGCGCCGATCGAGAAGTCGCCCTTCGTGAAGCTCGCGCCCGCGCTCCATGCGCTGTTGCGGTGGAAGTTGCCCGCGACGTTGCCGAACGAGTACATCGCGCCGAACTTGAAGCCGCTCAGGTCGTTCGACAGGAACTTCACCGAGTTCGGCAGGCGGTCGCCGTTGAAGCGGTCGAAGTCGCCCTGGTGGATCGCATAGCCGCTGCCCCACGCGGAGATGTTGTAGATCGAGACGAGCTCGTTCGTGATGTCGAGCTGGTTGCCGAACGACAGCGTGCCCCAGTCGTTCTGCAGGCCGACATACGCCTGGCGGCCGAACTCCGCGCCGCCGAAGCCGAGTTGCCCGTTGCCGAGGTGGAAGCCGCTCTCGAGCGTGAACACGGCCTTCAGGCCGCCGCCGAGATCTTCCGTGCCCTTGAGGCCGAAGCGGTTCCCGTACGCGACGCCGTCGTCGAACTTGACCACGTGCGAGCCGCCCGTGTTGTTCACGTACGTGATGCCGGCGTCGAGAATCCCGTACAGCGTCACGCTGCTTTGCGCATGGCCAATGGCGGGAATACAGGCCGCGCATGCAAGCGCGGCGGCTACGGCAACTTTCGTATGCTTCATTATCGACCACCCTCCCTGAACCGTTCGATGGATAGAATCTCGTCCCGGCGCGTGCCGCGATGCGCCGGTGGATTCGATTTCGGTACGCCCGCTGGCTTTGGTATTTCGTTTTCCGCAATAACGCAGCCATTGGCGAAAAATACAAACCCATATTTCGGGTCACCCGTCTGAAGGCGACACTAAATGGTCACGATGCGACGGATCGGGAAAACACGTAGACAGGCGGCACGGTAAAAACCGGCCGCCGGAAGGGAGGAAATCAGCGGCCGTCGAGGGCCGCGCGCACGGCCGGCAGGCCCGGTGCGCCGGCCGCCGTCGTCACGCCGTCGAGCCAGCCGGCGACCAGCGCCGGGTCGGCCTTCAGCGCATGCTGCGCCGCGAGCGCGGCCGACGTCTTGTGGTCGAGCATGTCGGCGATCATCCGGTTCTCGACGTCGACGGAGAACGTCATCTGCCGGAACAGCCTGGCGAGGTTCGTGCACTGGCCGGCGAACCCGGCACGCGTGACCGTATTGACCGTCGCACCGCCGTAGTTCGGGCCGAAATACGCATCGCCGCCCGACAGGTAGGTCAGGTGGAACTTCGTGTTCATCAGGTGCGGCTCCCACGCGAGAAACACGATCCAGCGCTTGTCGCGCACCGCGCGCTCGACCTGCGTGAGCATGCCCGTCTCGCTCGATTCGACGAGCGACCAGTTCGCGGCCCCGAGCGCATGGTCGGACAGCAGCCGCTTGATGTTCTGGTTCGCGGGCGCGCCGGGCTCGATCCCGTAGATCTTGCCGCCGAAGCGGTCCGCATAGCGCGCGAGATCGGCGAACGTATGCACGCCGGCAGCCGCCACGTAATCGGGCACCGCGAGCGTGAATTTCGCGCCGCTCAGGTTCGCGTGCAGCACGTCGATCGATTTCTCGTCGACGAACGGCTTCACGAGCGGCGCCTGCGCGGGCATCCAGTTGCCGAGGAACACGTCGACCTGCCCTTTCTTGAGCCCCTGGTACGTGATCGGCACCGACAGGTTCGCCACGTCCTGCCGATAGCCGAGCGCCTTCAGCACGACGCCCGCCATCGCGTTCGTCGCATCGATGTCGGTCCAGCCGGGCGCCGCCATCTTCACGTCGCTGCACGTCTGCGGGTCGGCCGCGTGCGCGGCCTGCGTCGTCATCAGGCACGCGGCGGCGGCGAGCGCCGCGCCGATCCTTCGGATTGCTGCATTGCGTTGCCGTTTCATGGTTCGCTTCCTCCGTCGTTCTTCAATGATCACGATGCGGTACGCTCAGCGCCCGACTCGCGGAAACCGCGCCATCGCCTCGAGCGTGTCGAGTTCGATGTGATTGCGCATGTAGCGCTGGCTCGCGTCGGTGAACGGCTGCCAGTCCCACGCCTGAATGCGGCCCTGCGTCGTGGCCGCGTAATGGAAGCGCCGGCGCCGCTGGCTCGCGCGCACCTGCCGGTCCAGCTCGGGCAGGTTCCAGCGCTGCGCGGCTTGCGCGCGGAACGCGGCAAGCACGTCGGCCGCTTCCGGCGTGTCGGCCAGGTTCGTCAGCTCGCGCGGGTCGTCCGACAGGTTGTACAGCTGGTCGGGATCGAGCGGGCAATGCACGTACTTCCAGTCGCCGCTGCGGATCATCACGACCGGCGCAACCGCGCCTTCCGCCAGATATTCGCCGAGCGCGACGTCGTGCGCCGGCGTGCCGTGCAGGTGCGGCACCAGGCTCGCGCCATCGACCGGGTCGGGCCAGCCGCCGGCCGGCGCGGCGCCGGCGAGGTCGACGAGCGTCGGCAGCAGGTCGACGTGCGACACGGGCCCGCGCACGCGCGCGGCGTCGAAGCGGCCCGGCGCATGCACGATCAGCGGCACGCGGCAGCCGCCTTCGAAGAACGTCATCTTGTACCAGAGCCCGCGTTCGCCAAGCATGTCGCCGTGGTCGGACGTGACGATCACGATCGTATCGTCGGCGAATCCGCATTGTTCGAGCGCGGCCAGCACGCTGCCGAACTGAGCGTCGACGTAGGACGTCGCGCCGTAGTAAGCGCGGCGCGCGGCGCGGATCTGCGCATCGGTGGGCGGCGTGCGGTCGTTCTCGCAGACGAAGCGCAGCCGCTGCGAATGCGGGTCGCTTTCGGCCGCATCGAGGTACACGGCCGGCATGTCGATGTCGTCGTCGCGGTACAGATCCCAGTAGTCGCGCGTGATCGCATACGGGTCGTGCGGATGGGTCAGCGACACGACCATGCAGAACGGCCGCGCATCGTGCCCGGCCGCGCGCTCGCGCGCGACGTCGTACAGCTTCTGCTTCGCGGCGAACGTGACCTCGTCGTCGAAATCGAGCTGGTTCGTGCGCACGCACGGGCCGGCCTCCAGCACCGAACTCATGTTGTGATACCAGCTCGGCCGCTCGGTCGGACTGTCCCAGTCGGGCACCCAGCCGAAATCGGCCGGATAGATGTCGGTCGTGAGGCGCTCCTCGAAGCCGTGCAGCTGGTCGGGCCCGCAGAAATGCATCTTGCCGGACAGCATCGTCCGGTAGCCGCCCGCGCGCAGGTAGTGCGCGAAGGTCAGCGTTTGCGCCGGCAATTCGGCGGCGTTATCGTAGGCGCCGATCCCCGACGGCAGCTTGCCCGTCAGCAGCGAGAAGCGCGACGGCGCGCACAGCGGGCTCGCGCAGTACGCGGCGTCGAACACCACGCCTTGCGCGGCGAGACGGTCCAGCGTCGGCGTGCGCGCGACGCGATTGCCGTAAGCCGGCAGCGCGAACGGCGTGAGCTGGTCGGCCATCAGGATCAGGATGTTGGGTGTCGGGTTCGTCATCGGCTGTCGTGGGGAAAACGGTGTTCGAATGGACCGGCGCGCCGCTCGCGCAGCGGGACGTCCGGCATGACGGAAGCGGCTCGACGAAAGTGCCGCACGGGCGGGCCGCGCTGGCTAGAATCGCGGAATGCGTGGCGCGGCGCCCGTGAAGCAGGCTTTGAAGCGGGCTTTGAAGCAGGCCGCGAAGCGCAGGTACCGCACCGTCCGAAGCACTATCGCCCGCCCGAATTCGCGCGGGTAGGCGTCCGGCCCTTATGGGGCCATTAGAGAGACTTATGTCGAAATCCGAACCGTTACCGTCGATGCAGGCGCTGCGCGCGTTCGAATCGGCCGCCCGGCTCGCGAGCTTCACGGCCGCAGCGCGCGAGCTCGGCTCCACCCAGCCGGCCGTGAGCCAGCAGGTGTTCCAGCTCGAAGCCGAACTGGGCGTGCCGCTGTTCGAGCGCAGCCCGCGCGGTGTCACGCTGACGGCCGACGGCGAGTGCCTGTACGAAGCCGTGCGGCTGAGCCTCGACACGCTGCGCGGCGCGACCGCGACCCTGCGCGCGCGCCGCGAGCACGGCGCGCTCACGATCGTCACCGACTTCGGCTTCGCGACCTACTGGCTGATGCCCCGCCTGGCCGGGCTGAAGCGCGTGATGCCGGATGTCGACGTGCGCGTCGTCACGTCACAGGATTACGACGCGCAGCGCGACCACGGCGACATCGCGATCCTGTTCGGCGACGGCCACTGGCCATCGTGCACCGCCGCGCGACTCTTTCCGGAATCGGTCACGCCTGTCTGCTCGCCCGCGTTCCGTGACGCGCACCCGCACGTCGCGCGGGCCGAGCACCTGCCGGCCCTGCCGTTGCTGCACGTGCAGCCGACGCGCCCCGAGCGCTGGCTGTCGTGGTCCGGCTGGTTCGACGCGCACGGCCTCGATACGGCCGTCGCCGCGCGCGGCGTGACCTTCAACAGCTACGCGCTCGTGATCCATGCGGCGCTGCTCGGCGAGGGCGTCGCGCTCGGCTGGTCGCCGCTCGTCGACGAACTCGTCGCGTCGGGGCAGCTCGTGAAGCTCGTCGACGCGCCGGTCGTCACGTCGCGCGGCTACTTCCTGGTGCGGCCGCCGCAGCGGCCCGAGCCGGACGCGACCCACGTGTTCCGGCGCTGGCTGCTCGACGCGTGCGCGAGCGCGTGACGGGCGCCCCCTGCCCCCGCGTGCTGGCGCGCCGATACCAGCCACACGGCGCGTTGGTTCTATCCGCCCCGAAATCGTCCTGATTTACTTGAGCCTCCCGCAACCCGCGCGGCGCGGCGCTTTCGTGCGCCGCCGCACGGACGTGCGCCCATGCCATCCGAGGAATCTCATGACCGCCGAGCACCGCCCCGATCAATTCGTCCTGACACTGTCGTGCGCGAGCGCGGCCGGCCAGGTCGCCGCCGTCGTCGGCTTTCTCGATCGCCATCGCTGCTATGTCGATGCGCTGAACGTGTTCGACGACGATCTCAGCAACCGCTTCTTCGTGCGCTGCGTCTTTCATCCGACGGATGAAACGCTGCAGATCGATGCGCTGCGCCACGAATTCGCACCGATCGCGGCCAGCCTCGGCGGCCAGCAAGGCGACATGCAGTGGGCCATCCACGACGTGAACGCCCGGCCCAAGGTGCTGATCATGGTGTCGAAGCTCGAGCACTGCCTCGCGGACCTGCTGTTCCGCTGGCGGATGGGCGAGCTGAAGATGGACATCGTCGGCATCGTGTCGAACCATCCCGACTTCGAGCCGCTCGCCGCGCAGCACGGGCTGCCGTTCCGCCACTTCCCGATCACGGCCGAGACGAAGGCGCAGCAGGAAGCGCAGTGGCTCGACTTCTTCGAATCGAGCGGCGCCGAACTCGTGATCCTCGCGCGCTACATGCAGGTGCTGTCGCAAGAAACCAGCGCGAAGCTCGCGAACCGCGCGATCAACATCCATCATTCGTTCCTGCCCGGCTTCAAGGGCGCGAAGCCGTATCACCAGGCGCACGCGCGCGGCGTGAAGCTGATCGGCGCGACCGCGCACTTCGTCACCGACGATCTCGACGAAGGCCCGATCATCGAGCAGGTCGTCGAGCGCGTCGATCATGCGCTGCGGCCGGAGCAGTTGCTTGCGGTCGGGCGTGATGTCGAATCGCTCACGCTCGCACGCGCGGTGAAGGCGTTCATCGAGCGGCGCGTGTTCCTGAACGGGGACCGGACGGTGGTGTTTCCGTAAGCGAAAAGGCGTCGCGTTCGGCACGCGGCAGAAACGAGAAAGGCTCGACCGGTAGGTACCGGTCGAGCCTTTTTTGTCGCCGCGATGCGCCACGCGACGCTCCGGGTGCGGTTTCCGGAGCCGCCGCGCGCCGCAGCGCGTGCGCTACCGCGTCACTTTACCCACGCGAAGTAATACGACAGCCAGATCGTCAGCCCCGCGCCAACCAGCGCAACGTAAGGCATCAGGTTCAGCCACATCGCGCGCTTCGGCACTTCGAGCTCCATGTCGCGCTGCATCTGCGCGGGGAACCGGCCGCGGTCCTGCCAGTAATGGCGGAACAGGAACACCGGCACGATCAGCAGCATCGCGATCAGCCCGTTGCGCAGCGTGCCGTCGCCCTGCAGGTTCGCACCGGCGCCGACATAGACGAGGTTCGCATACCCGCAGATCGCGCCGCCGACGAGCAGCCACGTCGGGCAGCGGAACGGCCGATCCCAGTTGCCGCGATCCATCCGGTGGATCCAGCCCGACTGAAGATTCAGGAATACGAACAGCATGTAGCAGACGTTCGAGATCGACAGCACCGTCATGTAGTCCGACATCATCAGCAACACGAGGTTGAAGCCGAGATCGGTCCACATCGCGCGCGTGGGCGAGCCGTGCTCATTCACGTGCGACAGGTACTTCGGCAGCCAGCCGTCGACCGATGCCTGGTACAGCGTACGCGACGAGCCCATCATCGACGTCATCACGATCAGCAGGATCGACAGCATCAGCATCACGACGACCGCATTCGCGACCCACGCGCCACCGCCGACGATCTTGGCCATCGCGGCCGCGACGCCGGTGCCGTCGCCGATCGACGGATCGAGCATCGCCTGCGTGCCGAGCGCGCCCTGGAACGCCATCGGCACGAGCGTCATCACGACGAGGCACAGTGCGCCCGACCAGAAGATCGCCTTGGCGGTATCGCGACGCGGGTCACGGAATTCACGCGTGTAGCAGACGGCCGTCTCGAAGCCATACGACGCCCAGCCGGCCATGAACATCGCACCGAGCGCCATCGTGACGCCTTGCCCGTTCCACGAGCCGAACGTCGCGGCCGTGAGATTGCCGTGCGCGTCGTGACCGAGCGGCAGCAGCGGGAGCAGGTTCGACATCGGCACGTCGCCCGTGACGAACGGCACGATGCCGACGATCAACAGCGGCGTGAGCGACGCGATGCCAAGAATGCGCTGCGTACGCGCAGCCTTCGATGCACCGCTGTGCTGAAGCTTGAACGTAATGAGAAGCAGGATCGTCGCGATGATGAACGTCGCATTGATCCGCAGGGACAGACCCGGCTTGATGAACCCGAGATCCGCAACCTTGAGCTGCCAGTGCAGCACCGCCGCGTCGGCGGGAAAGAGACTCGTGAGCGCATAGCTCGCCGCGAGGCCGCAGCCGAGCGCGAGCATCGGCGACCACGCGAGCCAGTTGCACCACACGGAAACCGGGGCAATCAGCTTGCTGTAACGGACCCAGCCGATCGCGCCATATACGGACGCGCCGCCCGATTTATGGGGAAATAGCCCCGATATTTCCGCATAAGTCGCGCTTTGAACCAGCCCCATCGTGATCGCGGCGATCCAGATCGCCCACGCGGGCTGGCCGATCGTCGCGCATACGCCGCCGATCGTGAACAGCACGCCTGCCGGCACGCCGCTCGTTACCCAAAAAGCGTCTTTCCAAGTCAGGCCACGATGCAGCGTGTGGCCCGGCGAATCATGTGAGATGGTTGCCTCAACATCACTGGTGCGATTCGCACGCAGTCCTGCCTGACTCATCCAATTCCTCCTGTGATGACTCCGCACAAGGGCGCTAGTGTAACAACTTACGCACTTTTCTGCAGAATCAAAAAAATAATTCCGGGATAAGGTCGTGTCGCAGTGCAATTATTTCGCATTACTACCGACCTTTCCCGGACTGTCTCTTCATCTAGTTATCGAGGCGATTCACTGCCGGCTTACTGCACGCCTTCCGTCCATGCATTCACGCGATCCGCATGGGCTGCAATCCACGCATCGGCGGCTGCTTCCGGCTTCGAGCCGTTCTGGATCGCCAGCATCACGCTGTCGATTTCACCCGGCTTCCACTGGAATTTCTTCAGGAACGCGACCACCGGCTTCGCCTTCGTTTCGAGCCCCGGATTCACGACGCTGTCGACGTGCTCCGCGCCGCCGAACACCTTCTTCGGATCCTCGAGGAAGCGCAGCTTCCACTTCGCGAACATCCAGTGCGGCGCCCAGCCCGTCACGATCACCGGCTTGCTCGCATTGACCGAACGCGACAGCTCGGCCGTCATCGCGCTGCCCGAGCTCGGCATCAGCGTGTAGTTCAGCCCGTAGCTCTTGATCGCGTCGTCGGTCTTGCGCATCACGCCTGCACCGGCATCGATGCCGACGATCCGGCCGCCGAAGCTGCCCTTCTCCGCGTTCAGGTCGTCGATGCTCTTCGCCTTCACGTAGGCGGGCACGATCAGGCCGATCTTTGCATCCGGGAAATTCGCGCCGAGGTCGACGACCTTGGCCTTGTATTCATCCCAGTACGAGCCGTGCGTGACCGGCAGCCACGCGGACAGCGTCGCATCGAGATCACCGCGCGCGACGCCCTGCCACATGATCCCGGCAGCGACCGGCACGAGCTTCACTTCATAGCCGAGCTTCTTCTCGATCACGCGCGCCGCGACGTTCGACGTCGCCACGCTGTCGTCCCAGCCTTCGACGTAACCGATCTTCAGCGTGGGCTTCGTATCGGCAAGTGCGGACGCGCTCAGCGCCACCATGGCCGACAGTGCGCCGGTCCACAACAGTTTTCCGAACAGCTTCATGGTCGATCTCCTTGATATGCGCACCGTGCGCGTTGCCTCTCTAGGTTCTTCAACCACAAATCCGCGGTATCGTTGTTTTCCGACGGATGCTTGTCCGGACGCGACGCGCCCGGGCAGCCGATGGCGTGTTGCGACTACTTGTCGATCACGAGATCCGACAGCGGCTTGCTGCAGCACAGCAGCACCATCCCCTGGTCGATCTCGCGCTGGCGGATGCCGCCGTTGTGCTTCATTTCAACCTGCCCCGACACGAGCTTCACCTTGCAGGTGCCGCACATGCCCTGCGTGCACGAGGCCGGCAGCCGCACGCCCGACTGGCGCGCCGCATCCAGCACGTGCTGCTCCGAGCCGCACGAAATCTCGCGATTGCTCTTGGCGAAGCTGACCGTGTACTGCTTCGTTGCGGTGTCGGTGTCGGCGCCGTCGGCCAGCGGGGCGAGATCGGCGAGCAATTCGTCGCTTGCGGTTTCGGCAAGCGTTTCGAACGAGAAGCTTTCCTCGTGATACTGCTTGCGATCGAAGCCGGCTTCGTCGAGCAGGTCGCGCACGGCCTTCATGTACGGCGCGGGGCCGCACGTGAAGATTTCGCGCTCCATGAAATCCGGTGCGATCAGCTTCAGCAGCGGCAGCGTCAGGAAGCCCGTGACGCCCGGCCAGTTGGTGCGGGCGCCGACGCGCTCGACGACGAACGACGTGCGGAAATTCGTGTGGTTCGACGCGATCAGGTCGAGCTCGCGCGCGAAGATGATGTCGTCCGGCGTGCGCGCGCTGTGCACGAACAGGATGTCGCGATCCTCGGCGAGATCATGATGCGCGCGGCTCATCGACATCAGCGGCGTGACGCCCGAGCCGGCCGACAGGAACAGGTACTTGCGCGCCGGATGCCGCGCGCACGTGAATTCGCCGGCCGGGCCGAGCACGCGCACCGCGGCGCCCGGCTGCAGGTTGTCGTGCAGCCAGTTCGACACCTTGCCGCCCGGCACGCGCTTCACCGTGATCGACACCGTGTGCGGCCGCGCGGGCGACGACGAGATCGTGTAGCAGCGATTGATCGTTTCGCCGTCGATGTCGAGCTCGAGCGTGAGGAACTGCCCGGGCTCAAACGAGAACGAGCGGCCTTGCGGCGAACGGAAGAAGAAACTCTTCACGTCGTGCGTTTCCTGCCGCACGTGGCAGCACACCAGCGTTTCCTCGACGTCGCTCGTCCAGCGCTCGGGAAGGGCGTTCCAGAACGCCGGGCGCGTCACCCGGCTGTCCGTCGGCTCGAAGTTGGCCGCATCTCGCATCATGTCTTGCTCCGCTTGTCCGCTTCTGGGTACTACGCGCCGGTTTTTTCGGCGAGCCGGCCGATATACCAGGCCGAGAATTTTTCGACGAGACCTTCCGTGAACGGCGAATACGGGCCCGGCTCGTACGCGCTGCTGGTCGCGCCGCGCTGCGAGAATTCGACGAGCGCGCGATCCTGGTCGTTGGTCGCGTTCCACACGGCCGTGAGGTTCTTCACGTCGTAGTCGATGCCTTCCTTCGCGTCCTTGTGCACGAGCCACTTCGTGCGCACGAGCGTCTTGCCGGCCGACAGCGGGATCACCGAGAACGTCACGATGTGATCGCTCATGAAGTGGTGCCACGAGTTCGGCTGCGTCCAGAACGACAGCCCGCCGAGGTCGGCCTTGTCAAAGCCGCCGAGCAGCTTCTTCGATGCGACCTTCGCATCGAGCGTCTGCGATTCGCCGTGGCGATCGAGCGGCAGGCGCTGCGTGCGGAAGCCCGTCACGTCGAGCAGCTTCTCGATCTCCTCGGACGGCAGGCCCATCTCGGCCCACTCCTTGCCGCGCCGCACGCAGGTTTCCGCGAACGCGTCCATGCCTTCGGCGTTCGCGTCGGAGCGCTGGTAGCCGAAGCCGTATTCGTACAGCGAGATGGTGAGCTCCGGATGGTTCGCGACGCAGTGATAGCACTCGCGGTTGTTCTCCATCGTGAGCTTCCAGTTGCCTTCCTCGATGATGTCGACCTGCGCGGCGATCTTCGTGTTCGGCAGATCGTGCGGCAGCAGGTACGGCTCCATCTCGGCGCGCAGCTGCGCGAAGTCGGCGGGCGGCTCGTCGGCGAGGCAGACGAAGATCAGGCCCGCGAGGTTCTCGACGTGCACCGACTTCAGGCTGTGCTTGCAGCGGTCGAACTTCTCGCCCATGTGCTCGGCGAACATCAGCTGGCCCGTCAGGTTGTAGGTCCAGCTGTGGTACGGGCACACGATGTTGCCGACCGAGCCTTTGTCTTCATTGCACAGGCGCGCGCCGCGGTGACGGCACACGTTGTGGAACGCGCGGATCGCCATGTCGTCGTCGCGCACGATCAGGATCGAATCGCTCCCCAGTTCCACGGTCACGTAGTCGCCCGGCTCCGGAATGTCCGGCTCGACCGCCACCTGGATCCAGTGCTGGCGGAAAATCGCCTCCATGTCGAGCGCGAAGATGTCCTCGCTCGTGTAGAACGGCGCTTCGAGGCTGTGCCCTTCCTTGCGCCGCTCGATCAATGCACGAATGTCTGCCGATACTTTCATCGTTTGCTCCGGATTCCTTGCATCCCTGGGTTCTTGCCGACAGGCATCAAAATCAGTAGTCGATGAGCTGATGCTCGCGCAAATACGCGAGGATCACTTGTGCTTTTTCGACCGAACTCCCTTCATTTACGACGTTGCCGCCACGGCTTTCGGTCGTCGTCGCGGACAGCATCCGGGCATGCCCGGAGCGCTTCTCGGCAGCGACCAGCTTTACGGGTTTACGCTCGATCGGGCCGACCTTCCACGCGGCCGCGTCGGCGTCCGCGCCGGGCGCCGCGAGCGCCGGCCGGATCGCGCCGGCGCGCAGCCGCGCATACGCATAGCGCGGCTCGGCATTGGCAAGCGGATGGACGGCGACGACGGCCGGCAGCGCCGCGTCGACACGCCGCCGCAGCCCCTTCGGCAAAAATTGCCGGACGGCCACGCGACCGCCTTCGACCGTCACGTCGACGGCCGAACCCACCAGCGGATAGCCGAGCGCCGCGGCGACGCGATACGGCAGCATGCCGGTGTCGTACGCGCCCTCGGCGCGCGTGCCGGTCAGCACGAGGTCGTAGCCCTCGACACGTGCGGCGAGCGCATGCACGGCGTCGTCGCCGTCGCGGCAGGCCAGCACCTCGACCTCCCGGGCGCCGAGCGCGAGATATTCGGCAAGCGCCGCATTCGCGGGGTCGCCCGCATGGATCACGTCGAGCTTCGCGCGATGCCGCTCCGCGAGCTGGCGGCCGGTTTCGAGCGCGGCCGCGTCGTTGCGGCTATAGCGCGCGACACCGCTGACCGGATGGCGGCCGACGGACACGAGCACCGCGATGCGTTGCAACTGGCGGGGGGCGTTCATGCGGCGACTCCTTCCGGTTCACGGGTGCCGACCGCGGCCGGCGATTCGCCACGCGCGGCGCGCGCGGCCTGCACCTGTTCGATCAGTGCGGCGATCGTGCCCTGCGCGTCGCCGACCACCGTCAGGTTCGCGCGCTTCGCGATCGGCGCGCTGCCGTCGAGGTTCACCGCGATCACGTGGCGGCAATCCTTGATCCCCTGCAGGTGCTGCACCGCGCCCGAGATGCCGAACGCGATGTAGACGCTCGCCTCGACCGTCTTGCCGGTCGCACCGACCTGCTTGTCGCGCGTGAAGTGGCCGTTGTCGACCGCGACGCGGCTTGCGCCGATCGCCGCGCCGAATGCGCCGGCCAGCCGCTCGAACGCGCCGATGTCGGACACGCCGTTGCCGGCCGACACGATGAAATCGGCTTCCTCGAGCGCGACCTGGGCCGCGTCGATTTCGTCGAGGCCGAGATCGCGGTACGGTTGCGCGGCGTCGTGCGCCGGGCGGATGAAGTCGGCGGCCAGCCGTTCGCCCGCACCGACGAACGGCAGCTTCGCGTCGACCGCGTTCTGCGCGAGCAGGATCACATCGGGCAGCGCTCGGGTGGCAAACGCGCGCCCGGCCTGCGCATACGCGCCGACATGCTTCGCATCGATCTCGACGACGTGGGTCGCGACGCTCGCGCCGGCGGCCGCCGCGTAGCGCCGGCCGAGATCGCCGTCGCCCGTCGCGTTGTCGGGCACGAACACGTGTTTCGGTGCGAGCGCCGCCACGCAGGCCTGCAGCGCTTGCAATTCGCTTTCAGGGTCGAACGTACGCCGATCGAAGCCGGCGAGTTCCAGCAGCTTGTCGACGCCCAGTTCGGCCACGTCGTCCTTCAGCTCGCCGAACGCGAGCAGCGCGACTTCGGTCTGCGCATCGGCGAGCAATGCGGCGGCGGCGATCGCCTGCCGCGAATGATCGTCGAGCGCGCCGCGTTCACTGTGCGCGACCACCAGCATCACGTGCTTCGGATCCTGCACCGCGCGGCGCGGCTTCGCGGCCGCTGCGCCATGACCATGCGCGAACCCGTGCACGGCGTTCGCATCGGCGCTGCCTTCCTCGCCGAGCGTGATGCGCTTCAGGCCGGCGGCCGTGATGATGAACGGCCGGCGCGGATCGATTCGTTTGATCGTGTTCATCGATTCACTCCAGCGAGGCGGCAACGAGTTCGGCCACGTCGAGCACGTCGGGGCGCGGGCCCACGACGCCTTCGAGCATCGCCGTGCAGTTCGGGCAGGCAACCGCGACCACGTCCGCGCCGATCGTGCGGGCGTCGGCGATGCGGATGTCGGGAATGCGCTGCTTGCCGGGGATGTCGGTCAGCGGCGCACCGCCGCCACCGCCGCAGCAGCGGCCGCGCATGCCGTTGCGCTCCATCTCGACGACCTGGATGCCGATCGTCTTCAGCAGCTTGCGCGGCGCGTCCGTCTCGCCGTTGTAGCGGCCGAGGTAGCACGGATCGTGATACGTGGTCCGCTTGTCCTGCAGCGCTTCGACGGCCTTCGGCGCGATCTTGCCGCTGTCGGCCAATTCGGCGAGGAAGGTCGTGTGGTGCTTGACCGTCACGCGCAGCCCGAGCGCACGGTATTCGTTGCGCAGGCTGTGCATCACGTGCGGGTCGGCCGTCACGATCTGCTGGTACGACAGCGTGCCGAGCGTGCCGATCAGGCGCTTCGCCATCTGCTGGAACGTCGCTTCGTCGCCGAGCCGGCGGGCGACATCGCCCGTGTCGGTCTCGGTCGAACCGAGCACCGCGTAGTCGACACCCGCCTTGTTCAGCACCTTGACGAATGCGCGCAGCGTGCGCTGGTAGCGCATGTCGAACGCGCCTTCACCTGCAACGAACAGCACGTCGACCGGCTTGCCCGGTTGCGCGACCGGTGCGCTCAGGTCGACCGACCAGTCGTAGCGCGCGGCCGTGTCGTAGCCGCCCATCGTGCCCGTCTCGCGCAGGTTCGCGAGCACTTCCTGGCCCTTGCCCGGCACCGTGCCGTGCACGAGCGTGCGGTTGCGGCGCATGTCGACGATCGCATCGACGTGCTCGATCAGCATCGGGCATTCCTGCACGCACGCGCGGCAGGTGGTGCACGACCACAGCGTCTGCTCTTCGATCAGACCCGACACGATCGGGCCGTTCGGCTCGCCGCGATGCTGGCCGACCGCGAGGCCCGGCGACGGGCTGCCCGCGTACGCCGCATCGGTGCCGCCCGCCATCCCGACGACCAGATCCTGGATCAGCTTCTTCGGGTTCAGCGGCTGGCCCGACGCGAACGCGGGGCACGCGGCTTCGCACTTGCCGCACTGCACGCACGCGTCGAAGCTCAGCAGCTGGTTCCAGCGGAATTCGACCGGCTTCTCGACGCCGTACTCCTGATGCTCGATGTCCGGCAGCTTCAGCGCGGTCGGCGGCGTGGCCGTACCGTTGCCCGTGAACGAGTCGCGGGTGGCCGCGAAGCGTTCCTGGCGCGGGTGGAAGGCCAGGTGCAGGAGGCCTGCGATCGCATGCTTCATCGGGCCGCCCTTCGCGGCGCCGACCGTCATCGTGAAGGCGCCGACACCGATCAGCACGGCGCAGAGCACCGCGAACGCGCCCGACATCGCGCCGGTCGGCACCAGCATGAACAGCACGAGGCCGAGCGCGAACGAGCCGAGCAACCAGGGCAGCGTATTCCACGGGCCGCGCGACAGGCGGGCCGGCACGTCCTTGGCCGCACGCCGGCGCCACACGAACACCGCGCCGACCAGCATCGCGAGCGCCGCGAGGAAGATCAGCTTGTCGAGCCACGGCGAGTAGATCGCGAGGCCGTAGTTGATGAATACCAGCGCGAGCGCGCCGATCGCGCCGCCGGCCGTCGCGACGTGCGTCTTCGCGATGTACGGATCACGGGCGACCACGTGGTGCAGGTCGACGAAGTAGCGCTTCGGGATCGCGAACAGGTTCGCGACGCCGAACGAGCCGGGCGCGGTGGCCCGGCCCAGACGCCAGTAGGACGAGCGCTTCGCGACCGCGAATGCGAGCCCCGCCACCGACAGCCACAACAGGGCGGTAATGAGGAAGGACGGGTTCATCGTTTAGAAATCCTTCACGAGACGCAGCGAGTCGTAGATCGCCCCGTGGACGTTGTGCATCGAGATGCAGTCGCCGACACGGAACAGCAGGAAACGGCCGTTGCCGAGCTCTTCCGACAGGCACGGCTGCGGCTCGGCCGCGAACAGCGTGTGCGGATCGATCTGGCCGCGGTTCACCGATTCCGGCTTGAGCTTCCAGTACAGCTCGTCGTTCGGCGACGAGCCGTTCTCGATCACCACCTGGTCGACTGCGCGCTCTTCCAGCTCTTCCGTGTACTCGTTGCGCAGCACGGCGATCAGCTTGCCGTCCTCTTCGTAGACGCGATCGAGCATCGTGTTCGGCGTCGGGATCACGCCGAATGCGTACAGGCGGCGATAGAAGATCGGGAACGTCGTGCCGCCGCAATCGTCGGCGACCTTCACGTCCGGCGTGACGACCTCGACCTTCGAGCCGCGGCTCGCCATGAAGTCGGCCACGCCGGCGCCCGCATGCGTGCTCACGCCGTCGAACAGCAGCACGTTCTGCTTCGGCTCGACCTTGCCGGTCAGGATGTCCCACGAGCTGACGGCCAGCCCCTCGGCCACGCCCCAGCCCGGCACCTGCCACGTGAAGCTCGACCCGCCCGTCGCGAGCACGACGATGTCCGGCTTCTCGGCCATGATCATCTTCTCGTCGGCGGCCACGCCGAGACGGCGGTCGACGCCCAGGCGCTTCGTTTCCATGTCGAACCAGCGGATGATCCCCGACATCTGTTCGCGCTGCGGCGCCTTCGCGGCGATCATCACCTGGCCGCCCACTTCGGCATTCTTCTCGAACAGCACGACGTCGTGGCCGCGCAGCTTCGCGACACGTGCGGCCTCGAGCCCCGCGGGGCCCGCGCCGACCACCACGACCTTGCGCTTCGGGCCGCGCGACTTCTCGATGATGTGCGGCATCGTCGCTTCGCGCGACGTCGCCGCGTTCTGGATGCACAGCACGTCGAGGCCGTTGTACTGGCGGTCGATGCAGTAGTTCGCGCCGACGCACTGCTTGATTTCGTCCTCGCGGCCGTCGCGGATCTTGATCACCATGTGCGGATCGGCGATCTGCGCGCGCGTCATGCCGACCAGGTCGATCATGCCGGTCGCGAGCAGGCGCTCGGCCTGGCCCGCATCGCGGATGCTCTGCGCGTGCATCACCGGAATCTTCACGACCGACTTGATGCCGGCCGCGAGGTGCACGAACGGCTCCGGCGGCAGCGCCATCGGCGGCATGCAGTTGGCGATCGTGTTGTGCGTGTCGCCGCCCGAGCCGACCACGCTCAGGTAGTCGATCAGGCCCGTCTCCGACATCGCCTGCGCGATTTCCTTCAGCGCTTCGTGATCGAGGCCGTCCTCGTGGAATTCGTCGCCGCACATGCGCAGGCCGACGCAGAAGTCCTTGCCCACCGCCTCGCGCACGGCCGTCAGCACTTCGATGCCGAAGCGCAGGCGGTTCTCCAGGCTGCCGCCCCATTCGTCGGTGCGGTGGTTCGAACGCTTGCTCCAGAACTGGTCGATCAGGTGCTGGTGGGCGGCCGAGATTTCGATGCCGTCCATGCCGGCCGCCTTCACGCGCTTCGCGGCGGCCGCGAAGTCACCGATGATGCGGCGAATTTCCTCGATCTCGATGATCTTCGCGTTGCCGCGGTGCACGGGTTCGCGCACGCCCGACGGCGACATCAGGTGCGGCCAGTGCTCGCCGTGGAACGACGAGCGGCGGCCCATGTGCGTCGCCTGGATCATGATCTTCGCGCCGTGCTTGTGCATCGTGTCGGCGAGGCGCGTGAGCGGATCGATGATCTTGTCGGTCGACAGGTTCACCGATTTCCACCAGCCCTGCGGGCTGTCGATCGACACCGGGCTCGACCCGCCGCAGATCGCGAGGCCCACGCCGCCCTTCGCCTTTTCTTCGTAGTAGCGGATATAGCGGTCGCCCGGCAGGCCGCCCGGCTCGGCATACACCTCCGCATGCGCGGTGCTGACGATCCGGTTGCGCAGCGTCAGCTGGTTCAGCTGCATGGGTTTGAACAGGTGGGGATAACGCATCGCTGGCGACCTCTGGCGTTCGAATGTCTCGTGTTGCGGGTGTTGTTGTGCTTCGGTGAATCCGTGCGTCAGGGCGTCAGTGCGCGATCGGCGACACTTCGAAGACGCAGTGGTCGTGATGCTCGGCCGCGCACTGCACTTCCTTAGATTGCGCACGCGGCGCGCCCTTGCCTTCCGGTGTCGTGTCGTTGACCCAGTCCATCGCGCCGGCGAACCAGCCCGCGAACATGTAGCAGAGCTTGCCTTCCTTGCCCGGCTGCTGGAGCACGAACGACGAGTGGCGCAGCTCGATCTTCGCGCGCGCGCTGGCCGGGTCGGCCTCGATGATCGAGAACAGCCCCCAGCCGCGCTGCGACAGGCGCTTCAGGTAGTGCTCGAACACGGCCATGCCGGTCAGGCCGTGCAGCTTCGCTTCCTTGTCGCACCAGTGGTAGGCGGACTTGTAGCCGGCCTTGTAGAGGATCTCGGCATACGCTTCGACGCCGAGCGCTTCCTCGACGGCGACGTGGTTGTTCGTGAAGAAGTGACGCGGCACATACAGCATCGGCAGCGCGTCGGTGGTCCAGACGCCGGTATCGGGATCGACGTTGATCGGCAGTTGCGGTTGCATCGTGGTGACTCCGTGAGGAAAGTGGCCGCGCGGCTCGGTGCGCCGGCGCGACATCGTCCGCGCGCCCGTGCGGCTTGCACGGGCACGTCCCGATTTCTTTTAATGTTGAATCGCTGAAGGGGGTTCGGCGTTCGCGGCGCTTATGCGCCCCACACGTCCTTGAACACGCGCACCCAGTTCTCGCCCATGATCTTGCGGATACGCGACTCCTTCCAGCCGTGGCGTTCCATCGCCGCCGTCAGGTTCGGGAATTCGCCGATCGTGCGGATGCCGTCCGGGTTGATCACCTTGCCGAAGTTCGTCAGCTGGCGATAGCGGCCCTTGTCATGCGTCAGCATGTCGAAGAATTCCTTCGCGTAATCCTGCGTGAAGTCCGTGCCGATGCCGACCGCATCCTCGCCGATCAGGTTCACGACGTAGTCGATCGCCTCGATGTAGTCGTCGATGTTCGCTTCGATCCCGCGCTTGAGGAACGGCGCGAACATCGTCACGCCGACGAAGCCGCCCGCATCGGCGATTTCCTTCAGCTGTTCGTCGCTCTTGTTGCGCGGATGCTCCTTCAGGCCCGACGGCAGGCAATGCGAATAGCACACCGGCTTCTTCGAGAACGCGATCGCTTCCGACGACGTATTGCCGCCCACGTGCGACAGGTCGACCATGATGCCGACGCGGTTCATCTCCGTGATCACTTCGCGGCCGAAGTCCGACAGGCCGCCGTCACGTTCGTAGCAACCGGTGCCGACCAGGTTCTGCGTGTTGTAGCAGAGCTGCACGACGCGCACGCCCATGTCGGCGAACGCTTCGATGTAGCCGATGTTGTCCTCGAACGCGTGCGCGTTCTGGAAGCCGAGGATCACGCCGGTCTTGTCTTCCTTCTTCGCGCGGAAGATGTCTTCCGTCGTGCGCACCAGCGTCAGCAGCTCGCTGTTGTCGCGGATCTTCTTCTTCATCACGCCGATGTTGTCGACGGTCTTGGTGAAGTTCTCCCACACCGACACCGTGCAGTTGGCGGCCGTGATGCCACCCTTGCGCATGTCTTCGAACACCGGCTTCTCGAACTTCGAGATGTTCAGCCCGTCGATGATGATGCTGTCTTGATGCAGCGTGCTCATGTGTTGCTCCAGTATTGTCGGGTCGGTGGGATCAATAGATCGGGAAGCGTTCGCACAACGCGAAGATCTCGCGGCGCACGCGCTGTTCGGTCGCGTGGTCGCCTTCCGGGTTCGCGCGCAGCGCATCGAACACTTCCAGGATCAGGCGGCCCACCTCGCGGAATTCCGCGACGCCGAAGCCGCGCGTCGTGCCGGCCGGCGTGCCGAGGCGGATGCCCGACGTGACGGTCGGCTTCTCGGTGTCGAACGGGATGCCGTTCTTGTTACAGGTGATGCCCGCGCGCTCCAGCGCCTGCTCGACCGGCGCGCCCTTCAGGCCCTTCGGACGCAGGTCGACCAGCAGCAGGTGGTTGTCGGTGCCGCCCGTGACCAGATCGACGCCGCCCGCCTTCAGCACTTCGCCGAGCGCCTGCGCGTTCGCGAGCACGTTGTCGATGTAGGTCTTGAAGTCTGCATGCAGCACTTCGCCGAACGCGAC
Organism: Burkholderia sp. AU31652; assembly: GCF_002223155.1. Taxonomy (NCBI): domain Bacteria; kingdom Pseudomonadati; phylum Pseudomonadota; class Betaproteobacteria; order Burkholderiales; family Burkholderiaceae; genus Burkholderia; species Burkholderia sp. AU31652. The sequence goes on from NZ_NKFG01000005.1 coordinate 2,569,058, forward strand.
GGCCTTGCCGGCGATCACGTGCATCAGCGGGCCGCCCTGCAGGCCGGGGAACACGGCCGAGTTGATCTTCTTCGCGATCTCCTCGTCGTTGGTCAGCACGAAGCCGCCGCGCGGGCCGCGCAGCGTCTTGTGGGTGGTCGACGTGACGACGTGCGCATGCTCGACCGGGTTCGCGTGGCGGCCCGCGGCGATCACGCCGGCGATGTGCGCCATGTCGACCATCAGCTTCGCGCCGACGCTGTCGGCGATCGCACGGAAGCGCGCGAAGTCGAGCGCACGCGGGTAGGCCGAGAAGCCGGCGATGATCAGGTTCGGCTTGTGCTCGTGCGCAAGCGCCTCGACCTGGTCGTAGTCGATCCGCATCGTGTCGCGGTTCACGCCGTACTGCACGGCGTTGAACCACTTGCCCGACAGCGCCGGCTTCGCGCCGTGCGTCAGGTGGCCGCCCGCGTCGAGCGACATGCCGAGCACCGTGTCGCCCGGCTTGGCCAGCGCGAGCATCACCGAGCCGTTCGCCTGCGCGCCCGAGTGCGGCTGCACGTTCGCATAGCCGGCATTGAAGATCTGCTTGACGCGCTCGATTGCCAGCGCCTCGACTTCATCCGCGAATTCGCAGCCGCCGTAATAGCGCTTGCCGGGATAGCCTTCCGCGTACTTGTTGGTCAGCACCGAGCCCTGCGCCTCGAGCACGGCGCGCGACACGATGTTTTCCGACGCGATCAGCTCGACCTGCGACTGCTGACGCTCGAGTTCCTTCAGGATGGCGCTGCGCACCGGCGCGTCGCGCTCGGCAAGGGGCTGCGAGAAGAAAGGCTGGGTGTTCGACATAGTGCGTCCGTGACGAAGAATAAGGGGCTGAAACCGAAGCTCAAGGCCCGCCCTGCCTGGGTTTCCCGCTCGTCCCGTACAAGGCTGCCGACGGCTCTATTCTTGTCGTTCGGATTTTCGGCGGATTGATGAATTTAGACGCGTTCTTTGCCTTTTCCGCCATCCGCGTCCGTTTTATACAAGTGACCGGTCGTGCTTTTTCGGATGACCAACAAAAGTGGTCGAGCCAGTTCACCTATGAACAGGCACGCCGGCGGTGCGATTGCCGCCCGGTCGGGGTGCAGCCCGTCACGAATACGGTGCAGTGCAGCATGCCGCTTTCAGCCAGACAACGTATGGATCTAGGGTTTAGCCGTATGGCACGCTTGTTGCGCTGGCTCACACAATATCGCAGCCCGATCGGTGCCCCCGGGCATAAAGCTATTAGAGATTCTAGGAACGCTCCCCATGTCGCCCGACCGCACAGCGTCGCTGTCCCATTTCGCGTTCATGCCGTTACCGAACTTCACGATGATCGCGTTCACCAATGCGATCGAGGTGCTTCGGATGGCGAACTACCTGAGCGGCCAGCCGCTCTACCGCTGGTCGGTCATCAGCCCGGACGGCGGCCCGGTCACCGCGAGCAACGGCCTGACGGTCGACACCGGCCCGGCCGAATGCGTGGGGCAGCCCGACATCGTGTTCGTGTGCGGCGGCGTCGACGTGCAGCGCGCGACCACGCCCGCCCATCTGTCGACGCTGCGCCGCTTCGCGCGCGCGGGCATCCCGCTCGGCAGCCTGTGCACGGGCACCTATGCACTCGCGAAGTCGGGGCTGCTCGCGGGCTACGCGTGCGCGATCCACTGGGAGAACATGTCGGCGCTGAAGGAAGAGTTTCCGGACACGCGCTTCCTGAAGGAGCTGTTCGTGATCGACCGCGATCGCATCACGTGCACGGGCGGCGTCGCGCCGCTCGACATGATGCTGAACCTGATCGCCGCGCGCGTGGGCACCGCGCGCGTCACGCAGATCGCCGAGCAGTTCATCGTCGAACACGTGCGCGACACGAGCGCGCAGCAACGCATGCCGCTGGTCGCGCGCCTCGGCTCCGCGAACAAGTCGCTGTTCGAAGTGATCTCGCTGATGGAGAACAACATCGAGGAGCCACTGTCACGCGAGGAACTCGCGCGGCTCGCGAACATGTCGCAGCGGCAACTGCAGCGCCTGTTCCGCGAACACCTCGGCATGACGCCGACGCACTACTACCTGACGCTGCGGCTGCGCCGCGCGCGCGAACTGCTGCTGCAGACCGACATGTCGATCATGCACATCACGATGGCGTGCGGCTTCCAGTCGGCGTGCCATTTCAGCAAGAGCTATCGCGACGCGTTCGGCGTCGCGCCGACCCGCGAGCGCCGCAAGCAGGTCGCGCCGCTTGCGCAGGGTGCGGCGAGCGCCAGCCCCGCATTTCCGGTGCACGTGCTGCATGCGTGATCCTCTCCGCGCTTGATGCAAAAAAAAGCGACCTCGAAGGTCGCTTTTTCTTTGCGCTTACGATCCCCACACCTGCATTTCATCGAGCGAATACCCCCACTGCGTCGCGCGCTTCGTGCCGAGCATCCGCACGTAGCGGCCATGCCCGTTCAGGTTCGGCAGCGTCACGTGGCCGTACGACACGCCGTTGTTGGTCGAGTAGATCGTCGTCCAGTTCGCATTGTCGTTCGACGTCTGGATCTGATACACGAGCGCGCCCGCATCCCAGTAGAGATCGATGCTGCTGATCGTCTTCGTCGCACCGAGATCCACGGAGATCCATTGCGGATCGACGCCCGCGCCTTCCGGCGAATCCCAGCGCGTGCTCGTGGTGTTGCCGTCGAACGCCTTGTCGGCCGTGAGCGACGCGTTGTAGCTCGCCGATGCGGCAGCCGGACGACCCTGCGACAGCAGCGTCGGCTGCGCGGCGGCCGGGCCGCCGTAGTAGCTGGACCCGAGCTTGGCCTTCGTCGTGTCGGCGTTCACGCCGAACTGCGACAGGCTCCAGCGCTGGCCGGTCGTCACGTCACCGACGTAGAGCTGGTAGCCGCCCGCCGTCGTCGACGAGAAGAACACGTAGTTGGTGCCGCTCACCGGCGCCGGATCCGAGTTGTTGCTCACGCAGTCGTTGATCGGCAACGCGTTCGGCGTCGACGCCGGGTCCGCGGCCTTCGCATAGATCTGGTCGGCCTGGCCGCTGTCTTTCCAGCGCGCGTAGAACACCATGCCGTCCCCACGCACGATCGGGTAGTACGTCTGCAGCCCGGCCGGGTGATCGAACGTGGCGGTGGCGCCGGTCGCGAGCGTGCGCTTCATCAGCCCCATGTTCGCGCCCGTGCCGGTCGCGTAGTACACGGCGCTCGCATCCGGCGAAAGATACGGCATCGAGTATTCGGCGCCGGACGGTGCGTTCGTCAGGCTCACGACCGACGTGAACACCGGGCCCGCGCTCGTGTACGACAGCGTCGCCTGCTTGACGTCGCCGTTCTGCTTGAACACGAGCGTCTTGCCGTCCGTGCTGAATTTAGGATCCTCGTTGCGCGTGGCGCCCGTGCTGTTGGTCAGGTTGACGGGCGGCGTGCCGGCGCCGAGCTGCAGCATGAACACGTTCCATGCGCCGTTGCTGATGCCCATGAACGCGAGCCACTTGCCGTCGGGGCTGAACACGCCGTTCATCGGATCGGTGATGCCCCACGCGCTTTTGCTCAGTTGCGTCAGCGTACGGGCCGAGAAGTCGTACAGGAACAGCTGGCTCGTGCCGTCGCCGTACTTGACGTAGCTGTGATAGACGAGCTTGCCGGTCAGTGCGGCGGGGAACGACGCGTTGGATTGCGTGGGCGGATTGCTGATGCAGGCGGCCTGCGCGGCGCCGCCGAGGAGGTTGAGGGCAACGCCGGCCACGAGGCCCGCGACGAGAGTATTCAATTTCACGCTGAAGTTTTCCGGTTAGGGTCATGACACCGCTGACTACACCTCGCACGCACAGGCGCACGGGGCACGGATCAGCCGGCGGACAGCGTGAATTCCGTATCGGTCAATGTCGGGAACAAAGATTGCTCGAGGGGCGAAAGCATGCCAGCGCGTCGCGCCGAAAAACAGGATCAGAGCCCGAGAAAAACGAGCGGATCACGGGATAACGACCCTGTGGCGCGGCGCGCGCCGTGCTACTCTTTTTTCGGCACAAAGCTGCTCGACTTGAGGCAGGCATGAAGCGTTATGCGAAGCTCGCCCGAACGATTTCCGAGTCGATCCGGCGGGGAGATCTGGCCCCCGGTACGCGCATCCCCACCGTGCGCGCCGCGTGTCGCGCCTATGGCGTGAGCCCGTCCACCGTGTTTCGTGCGTACTACGCGCTCGAAGGCGAGGGTCTGATCGTCGCGCGTGCACGGTCCGGTTATTTCGTTGCGAACGTCGACGACAAGCGCGTGCGGTTCGGCCATGAACCGCCGCGCAAGCCGGCCACCCCGCCCGTGGGCAACGGCGATACGTTGTTCCGGCTGCTCGACTCGCTCAGATGCGAAAACATCGTCCCGCTCGGCTCCGCCTTCGCCAGCTATTCGTTGTTCCCGATGAGCAGCCTGTGGCGCGCGATGGCGTCGGCGGCCCGCAACATGGATCGCACGGCGCTGCTGTCCGGCGCGCCGCCCGGCCACGACGGGCTGCGCCGCCAGATCGCGCTGCGCTACCTGAATGCGGGCGCGGCGTTGCCGATGGACGAGATCGTCATCACGACCGGCGCGCTCGAAGCGCTGACGCTCAGCCTGCAGGCGTTGACGCGCCCCGGCGATATCGTCGCGATCGAGCGACCGGCGTTTCATGCGGCCCTGGAGGCCGTGCAGCGCCTGCACCTGAAGGCCGTCGAGATTCCGGTCGACCCGCGCACCGGCCTCGATCTCGACGCGCTCGAGAAAGCGCTCGACACGCATCCGGTGCGGGCCTGCTGGTTCATGACGTCGTTCCACAACCCGACCGGCGCGACGCTGACCGACGAGCGCAAGCGCGCACTGATCGACCTGCTCGCGGCACGCAACGTGCCGCTGATCGAGGACGACGTCTACGGCGAGCTGCATTTCGGCACGTCACCCACGCGCCCCGCCAAGCTGTACGACGACAGCGGTCTCGTCCTGCATTGCGGTTCGTTCTCGAAATGCCTCGCGCCCGGGTTCCGGATCGGCTGGGTCGCGGCCGGACGCTACGTGCGGCAAATTCGTCAGGCGAAGGGCGCAAGCGCGCCGGCGGCCGACGTGCCTGCGCAGATGGCGATTTCGAGCTACCTGCGCGACGGCGCGTACGACCGCTTCCTGCGCAAGCTGCGCCGCAATCTCGCCGCGCACCAGGCGCAGATGCTCGCGGCCGTGCGCGCGTATTTTCCGGCCGGCACCGAAGTGTTCGCGCCGCGCGGCGGGTATTTCCTGTGGATCGAACTGCCGCCGCGCCTGGATGCGATGCACCTGTTCGGCGATGCGATGGAAAGCGGCGTCAGCATCGCGCCGGGGCCGATCTTTTCCGCGACCGGTGGATTTCGCCGCTATCTTCGGCTCAATTACGGCCGGCCGTGGACGCCGGCGGTCGAGCACGCGATGGAGACCATCGGGACGCTCGCGGCCCGGCAGCGGCGGGACGGTTAGCGTGGAACCGACGACTCACGACAGCCTGTTTGTGCCTTGCGTTTCACGCGCCGGCGGCCAAGAATGAAGCGGTAGCCCATCACGGACGAACGTGTTCCGCGCACCCGATGTCACGGAGAATCCCATGAACACCGCATGCGAACGACAGTCGACGAGGTACGCTCCCCTGCATTCCGGCACGGGCCGATCGGCTGCCGTGCCGGAACGGATCATGACGGCCGGCGAACATTCGCCTCGTTGACGGCGCCCACCCGCTTCCAGCGATGCGAGTCCTCCCCAATCGCACCATTCGCGCACGCGATGACTGGCGCGCGATCCTGACCGCGCGAGCCGAAGCGCGGCGCACCGCCAGCTTCCGCTGCAGGGAATGCGGCTTCGTGGCCTTCCGTGCGCTCGAGCACTGCCCCGTCTGCGGACGGCGGAACTGGCCGTTCGATTCGATCCCCCGCGCACCGGATGCCACGCATGCTCCGCGCGCCTTTCACACGTGGTCGTCGCGCATCGCGCGCGCGCTTCGCAACGCGGCGTTCCAGCAGCCTCGCGCATCGACCGCGCCGATCCTGAGCATCCTGACACTCGTGCTGCTGGTTGGCGGCTATGTGGTGGTCGACCGGACATGCAAGGCCGATCCCGCCTGTCGCGGTTCGAATGATTCGCGCGCGATGGCGAGCGATGTCGCCCCGTACGCATCGAACGACCCTGTGCTGCCGGTCTTGCCCGCACCCGTCTATCCGTTTCATTCGACTGACGGAACGCAGGCGACGGTCGCCCGACCGGGCAGCCCGGGCCCGGCGGCCGCCCGCGCACCCGCGGGACGGACGGCAGTCGCGCGAGCGGCGCCGGCCATGCGCGCACCCGACCGGCCGCACCCCAGCGCCACGGTTCGCCTGGCAGGCTGGAAAGGCAATCACGGTGCCGCGCATCGCCCACATACCCTCCACCGCGTGAGCACGCACACCGCACGTGCCCGACGCCCCGCCGGCAATACGCAGCAAATCGCGCAGCTCTATCGCGGCCACTGAGCGCGCAGGCGTGGTCCGCGCAGGCGCGTTCGTCGAATCATTTTTCTAAACCACCCGTCACAAAACCTCGTTTGCGTCGCGACTCACGCGTGACGTTCAATGGGTCATTCGCCCGCACCGGCGCATCTCGCATATCGCATCTCGCGTATTGCGTTCCGCGCCGGCCGCCTGATCCACCGAACGGAGTCGTTGATGAATGCACTGCAACTCGTGGCCCTTGCCGCCATCTGGGGCGCGTCCTTCCTGTTCATGCGCATGGGCGCGCCGGAATTCGGCGTCGTCCCGCTGATCGCGCTGCGCGTCGCGATCGCGGCCGTGCTGTTGTCGCCGGTGCTGCGCAGCGCGCAGGCGCGACAGGAATTCCGCTCGCATGCGTTGCCGCTGTTCGTCGTCGGCATCACGAACTCGGCGCTGCCGTTCTGCCTGCTGACCTACGCGGCGCTGTTCGTGTCGGCCGGCACCGATTCGATCCTGAATGCGACGACGCCGTTGTGGACCGCGATCGTCGCGTACGTGTGGCTGCGTGCGCCGCTGACGAAGCCGCAGGCGATCGGCCTCTCGCTGGGTTTTGCGGGTGTCGTCGTGCTCGCCGGTTCGGCAGTCGGCGCCGGCACGCCCGGCGCATCGCGCGCGATCGCTGCCGCGATGCTCGCGACGCTGTCGTACGGGTTCGCCGCGCATTACTCGAAGCGCAGGCTGGCGAACGTCCGGCCGTTCGTGTCGGCGTTCGGCAGCCAGTTGTTCGCGGCGGTCGCGCTCGTGCCGCTCGCGCTGCCGAGGTGGCCACACGGCCCCGTTCAACCATCCGCGTGGATCGCGGTGGTGCTGCTCGGCGCGATCTGTACGGCCGTCGCCTATCTGCTGTATTTCGGGCTGATCCGCAACGCGGGCGCGCAATATGCGGCGTCGGTCACGTTCCTGATTCCGATCTTCGGTGTCGTATGGGGCGCGATCTTCCTGCACGAGACCGTCACCGTGCAGACGCTCGCCGGGTGCGCGATCATCCTGCTCGGCACCGCGCTCGCGACCGGCAAGCTCAAGGGCTTCGCGACCGCCACCGTGCGCGGGTCACGCCAGTAGGTCGCGCGGGCCGTCGTCGCCGTCGCCGATCTCGGTCGCGAGCCAGTCGCGGAACGCGGCGATCTTCCACTCGTGCTGGCGCGCTTCGCTGCACACGACGTAATAGGACAACTCGGTCGGCCAGGGCCGTGCGAGCACGCGCACCAGCCGGCCGGCCGCGACTTCGTCCCGCGCATAGATGTCGCGCACCAGCGCCACGCCCTGCCCGGCAGCCGCCGCCTTGATCAGCAACGCATCCTCGCTGAAGCTCGCGCCGCGCGGCGCACGAGGATCCTCGATGCCCTGCGCGCGCAGCCACAGTGCCCAGTCGGCGCGATCCGCGTCCTGCAGCAGCGGATACGACAGGCAGTCGGCCGGCGCGGCGATCGGGCGGGCGGGATCGAGCAGTCGCGGGCTGCAGACGGGCCACAGCTCGGGGGTCCAGATACGGAACGATGCGTGCCCGGGATAGTGGCCCAACCCGTGCCGGATCGCGACGTCGACATAGTCGCGCCGCAGGTCGACCAGCTGCGCGCGCGTTTCGACGGTGATTTCGATGTCGGGGTACGCGGCATTGAATGCGCCGAGGCGCTGCACGAGCCACGTGTTCGCGAAGGACGCGGTGGTCGTCACCGCGAGGCGGACGACGCGCCGGTTCGCACCGTGCACGTTCGCCCATGCGGCCTCGATTTCGTTGAAGCCGCCGGCGAGCTGGTCGAACAGCGCGCGGCCCGTGCCGGTCAGCTCGAGTTCACGGCCGGTGCGCTCGAACAGCCGCACGGCGAGGCGATCCTCGAGATTGCGGACATGCTGGCTGACGGCGCCCGGCGAAATGCAGAGCTGGTCGGCCGCCTGTTTCATGCTGCCGCAGCGCGCCACTTCGACGAACGTGTGCAACGCTGCGAGGGGAAGTGACTTGGCCATCCGTGGATATGCCGCCGAACGGCGGCGATGGGGTCGGGAACGGGCGATGATTATCGCAGCAATTGCGGGTGCCCGGGATCGCGGGGCGCCCGTGTTCCGGGCCGCGCCGAACGTATGCGTGGCCGGCTCTCCCCTGCACCTCCCCGGCAAGAAACGGCGGCCCGTTTCCGGCAACGCCCGTTTCGCGCGACGCGTCACGCGCGTCGAACGCCGGTGCATCACGCACCCGCCCCGGCACGGACGATGCCACCGGCGCACGCGCCTTGCGTTCTGGCCGGTGCGCGACAAAGAATGAAATCGGAAGGCGGCGTGACGACCGTGACGAAGTGAACGGCGCGCGGTCGGCACGGCCGCGCGGCGGTTTCAGCGGAGGAATTCCATGAGCACCGAGAGCACACTCCAGGCGACGATCCAGGCACTCGTTCAGGATGGCAAAGGCTTGCTGGCGGCCGACGAAAGCGGGCCGACCATCGCGAAGCGCTTCAAGACGATCGCGGTCGAATCGACCGAAGAGAACCGCCGCGCATGGCGCACCCTGTTGCTGTCGACGCCGGGCCTCGGCGAATTCGTCAGCGGCGTGATCCTGTATGAAGAGACGCTCGGGCAACGTACGGACGATGGCACGCCGTTGCCCGAACTCGCCGCCCGCCAGCAGATCGTGCCCGGCATCAAGGTCGACGCAGGCAAGATTCCGCTCGCACTCGCGCCCGGCGACGAAATCACGCAAGGGCTCGATGGGCTTGCGGCACGCCTCGACGGCTACCAGCGGCAAGGCGCGCGGTTCGCGAAATGGCGCGCGGTGTACAACGTGTCCGCCACGCTGCCGGGCCACGCGGCGATCGAAGCCAACGCCGAAGCGCTGGCGCGCTATGCGGCGATCTGCCAGGAGGCCGGCGTCGTGCCGATCGTCGAGCCGGAAGTGCTGATGGACGGCGATCATTCGATCGGCCGCTGCGCGCAAGTGACCGACGCCGTGCTGCACGCCGTGTTCGACGCGCTGCACCGGCACCGGGTCGCGCTGGCGCACATGTTGCTCAAGCCGAGCATGGTCGTCGCGGGCAGCACGCACGCCGAGCAGCCGGCCCCCGCCGAAGTCGCGGAAGCCACGGTGCGCCTGTTGCGCAGCATCGTGCCGGCCGAAGTGCCCGGCATCTTCTTCCTGTCCGGCGGACAGACGCCCGAGGAAGCGACCGCGCATCTCGATGCGATGAATCGCGTTGACGGGCGGCCGTGGGTGCTGAGCTTTTCCTATGGACGCGCGCTGCAGGAGCCGCCGCTGGCCGCGTGGAAGGGACAGGCAGCCAACGTACGCGCCGCGCAGGAGGCGCTGCTGCTGCGCGCACGCCTGAACAGTGCGGCCTGCTGCGGTCAGTACGACGCTGCGATGGAGCGCACCGCGTGAACGGAGCCGGGCGAATGGCGCCCGGTCGATCGTTCACGCGTGAGCTTCCCGCCCGGTTCCATCGCGGGCATTGAGCGCGCGCTTCCGGAACGACAAAGGGCCGAGGCGCTTGCGCGCCCCGGCCCCTTTCGATTGCCGCGCGGTGGTCGGTCGCGTTACGCCGCCAGCAACCCGTGCGGGTCGATGACGAATTTACGCGGCGCGCCGCCGTCGAACTTCTTGTAGCCTTCCGGCGCCTGGTCGAGCGAAATCACTTCGACGTTGACGATCTTCGCGATCGGCAGCCGGTCGAACAGGATCGCCTGCATCAGGTTGCGGTTGTACTTCAGCACCGGCGTCTGGCCCGTGAAGAACGAGTGCGACTTCGCCCAGCCGAGGCCGAAGCGGATGCTCAGGCTGCCGTGTTGCGCCGCCTTGTCCTTCGCGCCCGGATCGTCCGTCACGTACAGGCCCGGGATGCCGATCGCGCCGGCCGGGCGCGTGATTTCCATCAGCGAGTTCAGCACCGTCGCAGGCGCTTCCTCCGCATGGCCCGACGAACCGTGGCCGTGCGCCTCGAAGCCGACGCAGTCGACCGCGCAGTCGATCTCGGGCACGCCGAGGATCTGCTCGATCTGCTCGCCGAGCGATGCGTCCTTCGACAGGTCGACCGTCTCGAAGCCCATCGCGCGTGCGTGCGCAAGGCGTTCCGCGTTCATGTCGCCGACGATCGTCACGGCCGCGCCGAGCAGGCGCGCCGAGGCGGCCGCCGCCATCCCGACCGGGCCCGCGCCCGCGATGTAGACCGTCGAGCCCGGCTTCACGCCCGCGCTCACCGCGCCGTGATAACCGGTGGGCAGAATGTCGGACAGGCAGGTCAGATCGCGGATCTTCGCCATGGCCTGATCGCGATCGGGGAATTTCAGCAGGTTGAAATCGGCATACGGCACGAGCACGTACTCGGCCTGGCCGCCGATCCAGCCGCCCATGTCGACGTAGCCGTACGCGCCGCCGGCACGCGACGGGTTCACGTTCAGGCACACGCCCGTATGCGTGTCCTTGCACATCGCACAGCGGCCGCAGGCCACGTTGAACGGCACCGACACGAGATCGCCGAGTTTCAGCGTCTCGACGTCGCGGCCGATCTCGACCACCTCGCCCGTGATCTCGTGACCGAGCACGAGGCCGACCGGCGCGGTCGTGCGGCCGCGCACCATGTGCTGGTCGGAGCCGCAGATGTTCGTGCTCACCACTTTCAGGATCACGCCGTGGCCGATCGCGCGGCCGCTCGGGTCGACCATCTTCGGATAATCGATTTTCTGGACTTCGACCTGGCCCGGCCCAAGATAGACGACACCTCGATTGCTGCTCATCGTATTGTCTCCATGTCTCGTTGGATGGCGCCGCGGCGCGCCGGCGCCATGCGGCGCACGCGCAACGTGCTGTTCGAGAGTAGTCCCGGAGGCAGGGGCGCCGATGTCTCAAACGCGACACGCGTTTGAACGGCGCCGACATCGATGGCGGAAATGCGAAAGTCGGGTGGGAAACGACGGGAGGGTTTGGCGTGCAGGGGGGCGCGCTGGATGGTGATGGTGCTGGAGGTGCAGGAGGGCGCTGGAGGCGCTGGCGAGCGCCGCAACACGCCGGGCGGCCGGCCGGTCGTGACAACCGGCCGCCCCCACTCTCGGGCCGGCGTTACCCGCCCTGATTGTCGCGGATGATCGCGGCCGCGGCGCTTTCCGCGTCGCTCGCGACGCCGTCGTGCACGCGCGTGCTGACGGCCGGCGTCGGCGGCTCGCTGTCGAGCGCGTGGCCGTTGCGATCGTGCGTGTCGACCGTCGCGCGCATCGACAGCCCGACGCGCAGCGGATGCGCGGCGAGATCGCGCGCATCGAGCGCGATCACGACCGGCACGCGCTGCACGACCTTGATCCAGTTGCCGGCCGCGTTCTGCGACGGCAGCATCGAGAACGCACTGCCCGTGCCCGCCGAGAAGCCCTGCACGCGGCCGCGATAGGACACGCGCGAGCCGTACAGATCCGACACGACCTCGACCGGCTGCCCGATGCGCATGTGGCGAATCTGCCCTTCCTTGAAATTCGCCTCGATCCACAGCTGGTTGAGCTGCACGATCGACATCAGCGGCACGCCGGGCCCGACCTGCTGGCCGACCTGCACCGAACGCTGCCCGATCGTGCCGTCGACCGGCGCGACGATCGTCGTGCGCTTCAGGTTCCGGTACGCGAGCTTGAACTGCGCGGCCGCCTGCACGACGGCCGGGCTTTCGTCGACGGGCAACCGGGTGCCGAGCGCGCGTGCCGCATCGAGCTGCGCCTGCGCGGCCGCGAGATTCGCCTGCGCACCTGCGACCGCCGCGCGCGCACGCGCGAGTTCCTCGGGCGCGACGATCTCGACCGATGCGCCCGAGCGTGCGGCGAACGCGCGCTGTGCGAGTGCCAGGTCGGCGCGCCGCGCATTCACGGCCTCGACGTACATCGTGTTCGAGATCTTCGCGTTCGCGACCTGCCGCACCGCCTGCGCGAGCTGTGCCTTCGCCTGCGCGAACGCGACGGACGCCTCGGTGTCGTCGAGCTTCACGAGGATCTGGCCGGCGCGCACGGCCTGCGTATCGGCCACCACGACGTCGGTCACCGATCCGGGGATCTGCGCGGCGACCTGGACGATGCTGCCGGCGACGTACGCGTCGTCGGTGTCTTCGTAATAGCGATCGCTCAGCAGCCAGTACGCGATCCATGCAAGCGCGGCCACCAGCACGACCGCGAAGAACGCGATGAAGCGCTTGCGGCGCGTCGCGCGGCGCGCGTCGAGTGCCGGGTCGTTCAGTGCGGCCGGCGGCGCGGCGGAATGGAGGTTGTCGTGGTGCATCAGTCGCTTTGCGTAACGATCAGACGATCGTGCTGGAACAAGGGAATCGATGGTGTGACCGACGGGCTCGGCGCCGGATTCGCCGCTGCCGTGTGCGCGAGAACGGCGGTGCTGCGCGGTGTCGCGGCGACGGCCGGCGTGCGTGCCGCGTCGTCGCGTCGTGCGGAACCCGCATTCGATGCAGCGGCGATCGGCGGCACGGCCACGCTCGCCGCACGCACATCGGCCGACGGCGTCGCCATCGGTCGGATCGCGGTCGACGCGTTCGACGCGTTCGATGCGGTCGCAGCGGCCACGGCGGGCGCCGCGGGCGCGCTAGTCGAAGCGCCTCGCTTCGCCGCCCCGCTACGCGCCCGATGCGCGGCCGGCGCCTGCGCAACCGTCGCGCCCGCATCGAATCCACCGCCCAGCGCGCCGATGAGCCCGATGCGCAGCGACCGCTGCCGGCCGAGCAACGCGATCATCTGCGCGCGCTCGTCGATCAGCGTGAGATCGGCGACGTCCACGTCCTTCTGCATCAGCACGCCGCGCCGGTGCCGGTCGGTTGCGATCTCAACGATCTTCTGCGCGGCCGCGACCGCGTCCTGCTGCTGCGCGACGAGCGTCTGCGACGTCTGCAGCGACGTGACGAACTGCGCGACCTGCCCGAGCGCGTCGTCGACGGTCTTGTTGTACAGCCCGATCGCGACGTCGGCCTGCGCGACATCCGCACCGAGCTTCGCCTTCAGCCGGCCGCGATCGAAGATCGGCAGCGAGATCGCCGGGCCGATGGAACCGGCGAGCGCATCGCGCGAGAACAGCGACGCGGGCGTGAGCGCGAACACGCCGCCGAGCGCGACGAGGTTCACGTCCGGATAGAACTGTGCGCGCGTCGAATCGGCATTCGCGAACGCGGCTTCGACACGCAAGCGCGCGGCGACGATGTCGGGCCGGCGCCCCAGGAGGTCGGCCGGCAGCCGCGCGGGCAGCGCGCCGCCCGCGAAGACACCAACGCGTGGCCGCTGCAGCGCGAGCCCGCGCTCTGGACCACGGCCGGACAGCACGCCGAGCTGCAGCTGCGCGAGCTTGATCTGCTCGTCGTTCATCGCGATCTGCGCGAGCAGCTTGCTGCGCTTGATCGATGCGTCGCTCGCGTCGTACGCGTTGTCGAGCCCGCGCGCGGTGCGCTCGCGCAGCACCGTCGTCACGCGCTGGCTGACCTTCAGTTTCTGCTGCAGCAGGTCCTGCGTCGCATACGCCTGGTCGAGCTGGCAGTACACGGTGACGATCGCGATCGCCAGCGTGAGCCGCACCTGCTCGGCCTCGACCCGCGCCGCTTCGCGCAGCGACATCAGGCTCTTCGTCGCGGCGCGGTTCTTGCCCCACAGGTCGAGCTGGTAGGTCAGCCCGACGAACACCGACGACGGCGAGGTGTTCGGATCGCCGAAGATCTCCACCGGCACGCGATAGCCGCTGACCGACACGTTGGCGACGTCGTCGCCCGGCTTCGGCATCCGCGCGCGGCTGACGGTCGCGCCAGCCGTGCCCGTCAGCCCCGTCAACGAATCGAACTGCTGAAGCTGTGCCTGCGCGATCCGCAGCCGCGCCTGCGCGACCTGCAGGTCGGGGTTGTTTTGCGCAGCCTCGGCGACCAGCGCGTCGAGCTGCGGGTCCTGCAGCTGCTTCACCCAGTCGGGCGCGGGCCACGCGCCGTTCACGCCGGGGCCGGCCGTATGCGCGAGCGCATCGTCGGCCGGCGCGCGCAACGACAGCGACGGCAGGAAGCCCGACGGCACGCATCCGCCCAACGCCAGCGACGCGGCCGCGGCGACGATCATCATCGAGCCGCCCTTCACGCCACGCGCCACCTTCGCCGCTTCATTCACACGCCGCATCGCGCCCCTCATCCCTGCTGCACGCGTTGCGCACGCGCGGCCAGACGCGGCCGCGTGCGTTCGAGCGGCCCGAGCCGGCCGAACAGGCCATCCGCGACGCCGAACAGAATGCCGGCGAGCTTCGCGCGCTTGTCGCATTCGACGAGCGCGATCTGCACGACCTGCCATATCGTCAACAGGTTCGGCACGATCGCCACCGGAAAGCGCAACCCGTACTGCATCCCGAGCTGCACCGCATTGCGCGCGCTGTAATAGCGCCGTTGCCACGAGTGATTCATCGACGTCATTTCAAAAGGGCCGAGCGCATGACGCTGCTTCGCGCCGATCCGGTGCGGCAGCACCAGCGACGGCACGACATAGAGCGGCACGTTGCGCGACAACGCGCGGAAGCTGTATTCGGTATCGACGTGATCGATGAACAGCGTCTCGTCGAAGCGGCCGAGCACGTCGAACGCGTCACGCGACACGACGCAGCCCGACGAAATCAGGAACGCGCAGCGCTGCAACGACGCGCCCGGCTCGATGCGCAGGCGGCGCAGCCCGATCCCGTTGGTCGACAGTTCGGGCAGGAAGCTGCGCGCGTTTTCGTCGAAGATGCGCGGGCCCGCCAGGAACGGGCGCCCGCCAAGCCCCGCGCAGACTTCGCGCATCGCGGGGAAATACGCGGCCGGCACCGACGAATCCTGGTCGAACAGCGCGACGGCATCGATCCGATCGCGAAACAGCGCCGCGAGCCCCGCGTTGTACGCGCCCGCGATCCCGCCGCGATTGCCGTGATGCAGCAGCGCGATGCCCTCGCGCGCGCACAGCTCGCGGGCCCGCGCATCGGGCTGCGGCGTGTTGTCGACGACGAGCAGCGCGTCGCACGCGTGCCGCCATGCGCCGAGCGCGTCGAGCTGTGCATCGCTCGGGTGATACAGGATCACGAGTGCGCCGAGTGTCGTCATGTTCCTCTCCTCAATGCCCGAACGACGCCGCCGCGCCGCGTTTCGGCCGCGTCAGCCACATCATTGCCGCGAGGGCGAGACACGTCATGCTCGCCATCCAGAACATGTCGTTGGTCGCCATCATGTAGGCCTGCTGCATCACGACCTGGTGCAGCGTCGACAGCTCGCGCACGCCGTCCACGCCCATCGCGTTCAGCGTATGCACGAAGCGCTGCGTGTTCGCCGACGCGTGCGTGACGGATTGCGACACGACGTCGTAGTGATAGGTCGCGCGGTTGTCCCACAGCGTCACGCTCATCGCGGTGCCGAACGCGGCGGACAGCGTGCGCAGGAAGTTCGACAGGCTCGACGCGGCCGCGAGCCGGTCGTCCGGAATGCGCGACAGCGTCGCGGCGGTCAGCGGAATGAAGAAGCACGGCAGCCCGATCCCCTGGATCAGCCCCGGCGCCGCGATCTGCGCGAACGTCATCTTCAGCGTGAAATGCGCATCCCACGCGAGCACGGCCGCGAACACGAGGAAGCCGAAGGTCGCGAGCACGCGCGCGTCGAAGCGATGCGCATGCAGCCCGACGAGGATCGAGAACACCAGCGCGAGCACGCCGAGCGACGCCGTGGCGAGCCCCGCGTGAAACGCGTTGTAGCCCATCACGGCCTGCATCCACAGAGGAAACACGACGCCGACCACCGAGAAGCTCATCATCCCGAGCGAGATGATCAGGACACAGAACGAGAACGTGCGATCGCGGAACAGGCTGAGATCGACGACGGGATGCGCTTCGCCCGCCTCCCAGATCAGCAGCGACGTGATCGAGAGCGCCGCGACCACCGCGAGCGTGACGATCAGCGGCGAGCCGAACCAGCCGCGATCGTGGCCGAGATCGAGCATCGCCTGCAGCGAGCCGACGCCGATCACGAGCAGCACGATGCCCGGCACGTCGATCGGGCCGGCCGTGCCGCGTTGCGCGTCAGGGCGCAGCATCGCGGTGCAGACCGCGAACGAGAACAGCCCGATCGGCAAATTGATCAGGAAGATCCACGGCCACGAGAAGTTGTCGACGATCCAGCCGCCGACCACCGGCCCGAAGATCGGCGCGAGCAGCACCGTCATCGCCCACAGCGCGAGCGCGATCGTGCGCTTGTCCGGCGGGAACGTGCGCAGCAGGATCGTCTGCGACAGCGGCACCATCGGCCCGGAAAACAGCCCCTGCAGCGCGCGGCAGATCACCAGCACGTGCAGGTCGCGCGCGAGCCCGCACAGCAGCGACGTCAGCGTGAACAGCAGGATCGCGCCGACGAACAGCCGCAACTCGCCGACGCGGCGCGCGAGCCAGCCCGTCAGCGGCACCGCGATCGCGGCCGCGACCGAATACGAGCTGATCACCCACGTGCCCTGGCTGTTCGATACGCCGAGACTGCCGGAGATCGCCGGCACCGCGACGTTCGTCACGGTCGAATCGAGCACCTCGATGAAGGTCGCGAGCGACAGCGCGAACGTCAGCAGCGCGAGCCGGACGCCACGCACCGGCCGCGCGGCCGGCGCTGGCGCCGGCACGTCGAACGCGGACGGCGCGACCGGCCCGTCGTGAAGCGGCGACGCGGTGCTCATGCGCCGGCCACCGCGGCTTCGGGCCGCACGGCAGCCCGCCCGTGCGCCGGTGCGAACCGTTCGATGAAATCGGCGGCGGCGTCGCAGCCGTCCCGCTCGGCGGCAAGCAGCGCGCGCGTGCACGCCGCGTGCACCGCGAACGACGGTTCACCGAGCACGCGCGCGAGCGCCGCGCCGAGACGCGCACCGTCGACCGGGCCGTCGACCCGCACGCCGCAGCCGCTCACGGCGACCCGTTGCGCGTTGTCGAACTGGTCGTGCGCGAACGGCGTGACGACCTGCGCGATCCCGGCTTCGAACGCGAGCGCCGCGGTGCCGATCCCGCCGTGATGCACGAGCGCGCGGCAGCGCGGCAGCAGCGTGCGCATCGGCACGAAGCGGCGCACGAGCAAGCGGTCACTGTCCGGCGCCGCATCGTGCGGCGTCAGCAGGATCCCGCGCGCACCGGTCGCGCGCAGCGCGTCCGCCACCGCGCGCGCGTATGCCGCGTGATCGACGCGTGTCGAACCGGCCGTGAACACGACCGGGGGTTCACCGGCCGCGAGATACGCATCGAGTGCCACATCGTCTTCGGGGGTCGCAATATCGTTGAACAACGGGAAGCCGCTTTGCAGATGATTCGACGGCCAGTCCGGCTGCGGCGGCGCGAACCAGCCGGGAAACAGGCACAGCACGCCATCGGTCGAATGCAGCCAGCGGCCCAGCACACGCCGCGCCGGCGCGAGCCCGAGCGCGCGGCGCACCGCGTTGAGCGCGGGGCCGCACGTGCGATCGAGCACCTGCCGCTCGATCAGCGTCATCAGCGCCGCCTTCACGGGCAGCGGCCAGCGCGCGGGAATCGTCAGGCGCGGGTGCGTCGGCGGCGCATGCGCGGACAGCAGCGTCGACGGCGACACCTGCACCGACACGTACGGCGTACCGTGCAGCTCCTGCATGAAGCGCGCGGAGAACGCCCACAGCGTGCCGACGAGCACCGTATCGTCGTCGGTCAGCGCGCGCAGCGCGTCGTAATGCGGGCGCAGCGTCGGCGCGATCACCTCCCACAGCGTGCGAAACGACGTGCGCGAATCCCACAGCGCGGGGTTCGCCATCGCGGCTTCGTAGTCGGTCGCGGTGCCGATCGGCACGAAGGCGAACCCGCACCGGCGCACCGCCGCCTCGAACGGCGCATGCGTGCAGAACACGACGTCGTGACCGCGCGCCGCGAGCGTGCGCGCGACGCCGAGCAGCGGATGCACGTCGCCCGCCGAGCCGATCGCGGTCACGATCATCTTCGCCATCGCGCGCCTCGCGGGGTTCAGTAGAAGCCGGGAATCAGCGCCGCGACTTCGCGACGGTACTGCGTGTACGCCGGCCCGAAATACCCGGTCAGCCAGCTCTCCTCGACGCGCACCTTGTACGCGAGCGACGCGAACACGAGCAGCACGCCGATCGCACCGCGCCATTCGCCGCCGATCAGTGCGGCGCCGACGAGCGCGATCAGGCAGCCCGTATAGATCGGGTGACGCACGAGCCCATACGGCCCCGTGCGGACGAGCTCATGGTCTTCCTTCAGCGTGACCGACACGCTCCAGTTCGTGCCGAGGTGCAGCCGCGCCCACACCGAGAACAGCAGGCCGGCCACCAGCACCGCGAGCCCGCACTGCGCCTGCAGGCCGAAGCGCTGCCAGTCCGGCACGAGCGCCTGCCACGACGGATCGGGCAGGATGATCAGCGCGCCGCCGACGATCAGCGGAATCGACTGCAACGTGCGCGAGCGCGACGCTTCCTTGCGCACGGTCGTCTTCACGCCTTGCGAAGTGGCGATCCAGTAGGCGAGCCACACGGCCCACGGAACGACGATGGCGATGGTCTGAACGATATTCACGGCGGGCCTGCCTCGTTGGGATGGGAGTTCGGGAGCGCCGCGCGTATCGGACGCACGGCGTGCGGTGTCACGACGACAGCGCGTGCATCGGTGCGGGCACGCACGACTGCGCGGCGGCGAGCGCCATGCCGGCGGCGAGCTGCGACCCGCCGCAGAAAAAGTCGAGCAACGCCGAGCGCGTGTATTCGCGCTGCGCGCGGCCTTCGATGTCGAGGAAGTGGCCGGCGTCCGGCACCGTCGCGAACCGTGCGCGCGGCACGTGCGCGCCGAGCTGGCGCACATCGGCGGGCGTCGTGTATTCGTCGCGCTCGCCGTTCAGGAACAGCAGCTCGCAGCCGATGTTCGAGAACTCGCTGAGGTAGCGCTCCGGCTGCAGCGACAGGATCTGGTCGACGTGGAACGCGACCTGGTCCTGCTCGTCGCGCGGCAGGCGCGTGAGATACCGGTAGTTGTACAGCTTCATGATGCGCGGCAGGTAGCGGCCGACGGTGTCGTTCAGCAGCTGCGCGGCCTTCAGGTTCTCGCCGGCCGCGATGTGGTCGCGGGCGCGCGTCACGTAGTCGACCATCGCGTCGTTCAGGAACGGCGAGAACGAGCAGATCGCCGCGCGCCGCACGCTCGGGCAGCCGCGTGCGAGCGCGAACAGCGACGCGACGCCGCCCCACGACACCGACACGAGGTACGCCGGCGCGAAGCGCTCGACCAGGTGCTGCAGGATCGCGGCTTCGTCGTCCTTCGTCAGGATGAAGCAGCCCGGGTTGTGCTGGCGCGACTGCCCCGCATACGGCAGGTCGAAGCAGATCGTGTTCATCCGCTCGCCGAGATACTGGACGGTCTGCCCGAACGACGCGGTCGTCGCGAGCGCGCCGTTGACGAGCATTGCCGTGTCGAACGCCGGGTCGAACACGTTCCGTTCGACGTAGACCTTCAGACCATTCGGCAATGGGACCACGTGTTTTTCGGTCAGCATCGTCGTTCTCCGGTGGATGCGGCGTCTCGACGTCGCGGCATGCTGCAGGTGCGCAATGACTGCGCCGGTTTGTCACGCGCGTCCGAATCGCGCGATTGGCCAATGCACCGCGGCAATACCGGCGGCATCGATTCATTCCTCGTAGTGCGGCGCCATACTAATACGGACAATATTACTGACTCAAGTCATTCCAACGATACCCTCTACTCTGTTAGGAAATACGGCAGATTCAAATTATTCCAGCATTTTTTATGGTAAGCGGAATCCGATCGAGGGCGGTCGCAATCGTTTGCGGAGCGGCAGCCGATCCCTATTTAATCGAAACATTTCCATTTACAATCAATACGTTAATTCGTTTCATTCGCCTATTTCAAACGGATTTTCATGAATGAATCGTGACGCTGTTTCGCGCGTCGGCTTCCACGCTTAACCAAATATCACACAGCTCATTATTCTTTCATTCCGTAATCGATTCGACACCTGCAACGATTAACCGGATTGATTGCTCGCTTCAGAAAGCGTTTTAAACAAACTTCATCTTTCTTAATCATCTTTCAATCATTTTTCCGCACCTGCACAACGCGGGATCGGAGGGCCTCGCGCACCTGCCGGGTACCCGTCTTCATCGTCAGACCCCGATTTTTTGTTGATTGAACGATCAATAAAAAACCGCTAAGCTCTCGACTTCCATGGACGGCCCGTCCGGGCGAAGGGAGTCGCGATGCCGAAAGTCGGAATGCGGGAGATTCGCCGCGCGCAGTTGATCGACGCCACGCTGCGCTCGATCGACGAAGCGGGCCTGCCCGGCACGACGCTCGCGTCGGTCGCGCAACGCGCGAACATCTCGACGGGCATCGTCAGCCACTACTTCGGCGACAAGGACGGCCTGCTCGAAGCGACGATGCGGCACGTGCTGCGCGACCTGTGGTCGGCCACCACGCGCCGCCGCGTGGCGGCACGCAAGGATCCGCGCGCCCGGCTGCGCGCGATCGTCGCCGCGAACTTCGACGTCACGCAGGTCAGCGCGCCCGTGATGAAGACCTGGCTCGCGTTCTGGTCGCAGAGCATGCACGACCCGATGCTCAAGCGCCTGCAGCACGTCAACACGCGGCGCCTCCACTCGAACCTGTGCGCCGAATTCGCGAAGGCGTTGCCGCGCACGCAAGCGCGCGAAGCCGCCAGCGGCCTCGCCGCGCTGATCGACGGCCTGTGGCTGCGCGGCGCACTCGCCGGCGGCCCCATCGACACCCGGGCTGCATTGAAGCTCGCCCACGATTACATCGACCTGCTGCTCGCGTCCGACTGACGCGCGACGCAGTCGCCCTCAAGGAGATCCTCATGTCCGTATTCGGTTTGCAGCGCCTCTACATCGGCGGCGGTTACGCCGACGCCACGAGCGGCAAGACTTTCGACACCTTCGATCCCGCCACCGGCGAACTGCTCGCGCAGGTGCAGCAGGCCAGCGCGGCCGACGTCGACCGCGCGGTGGCGTCCGCGCAGGAAGGCCAGCGTGAATGGGCCGCGATGACCGCGATGCAGCGCTCGCGCATCCTGCGCCGCGCGGTCGACCTGCTGCGCGAGCGCAACGACGAGCTCGCGGCGCTGGAAACGCGCGACACGGGCAAGCCGATCGGCGAGACGCTCGCGGTCGACATCGTCACCGGCGCGGACGTGATCGAGTATTACGCGGGCCTCGCGACCGCGATCGAAGGGCTGCAGGTGCCGCTGCGCGCCGAGTCGTTCGTCTACACGCGCCGCGAGCCGCTCGGCGTGTGCGCGGGCATCGGCGCGTGGAACTACCCGATCCAGATCGCATGCTGGAAGACGGCCCCCGCGCTCGCGGCCGGCAACGCGATGGTGTTCAAGCCGAGCGAAGTCACGCCGCTCACCGCGCTGAAGCTCGCGGAAATCTATACGGAAGCCGGCGTGCCGGCCGGCGTGTTCAACGTCGTGCAGGGTGACGGCTCGGTCGGCGCGCTGCTGACCGGCCACCCGGACATCGCGAAGGTGTCGTTCACCGGCGGCGTCGAAACCGGCAAGAAGGTGATGTCGCTGGCCGGTGCATCGTCGCTGAAGGAAGTGACGATGGAGCTCGGCGGCAAGTCGCCGCTGATCGTGTTCGACGACGCGGACCTCGACCGCGCGGCCGACATCGCGGTGACCGCCAACTTCTTCAGCTCGGGCCAGGTCTGCACGAACGGCACGCGCGTGTTCGTGCACCGCTCGATCAAGGATGCATTCACGCAGCGTGTGCTCGAGCGCGTGAAGCGCATCCGCGTCGGCAAGCCGACCGATGCCGATACCAACTTCGGCCCGCTCGTGTCGGCCGCGCAGCTCGACAAGGTGCTCGGCTTCATCGAAAGCGGCAAGGCAGAAGGCGCGAAGCTGCTTGCGGGCGGCACGCGCCTGACCGACGGCCACTTCGGCAGCGGCCAGTACGTCGCGCCGACCGTGTTCGGCGATTGCCGCGACGACATGAAGATCGTTCGCGAGGAAATCTTCGGGCCGGTGATGAGCATCCTCGATTTCGAATCGGAGGACGAAGTGATCGCCCGCGCGAACGACACGCACTACGGCCTCGCGGCCGGCGTCGTGACCGAGAACCTGTCGCGCGCGCACCGCACGATCCATCGTCTCGAAGCCGGTATCTGCTGGATCAACACGTGGGGCGAATCGCCGGCCGAGATGCCGGTTGGCGGATACAAGCAATCCGGTGTCGGACGCGAGAACGGCATCACGACGCTCGAGCACTACACTCGAATCAAGTCGGTGCAGGTCGAGCTCGGCCGCTACAACCCGGTGTTTTAAGGATCACGAAAGGAGACTGACCGTCATGACGACACGCGAATACGACTACATCATCTGCGGCGCAGGTTCCGCGGGCAACGTGCTCGCAACGCGCCTGACGGAAGATCCGGACGTGACGGTGCTGCTGCTCGAAGCAGGTGGCCCCGACTACCGCTTCGACTTCCGCACGCAGATGCCGGCCGCCCTCGCCTATCCGCTGCAGGGCCGCCGCTACAACTGGGCCTACGAAACCGACCCCGAGCCGCACATGGACAACCGCCGGATGGAATGCGGCCGCGGCAAGGGGCTCGGCGGCTCGTCGTTGATCAACGGCATGTGCTACATCCGCGGCAACGCGCTCGACTACGACAACTGGTCGACGCACAAGGGCCTCGAGAACTGGACGTATCTCGACTGCCTGCCGTACTTCAAGAAGGCCGAAACGCGCGACGTCGGCCCGAACGATTATCACGGCGGCAGCGGCCCCGTGTCGGTCACGACCAGCAAGCCGGGCGTGAACCCGCTGTTCGAGGCCATGGTCGATGCAGGTGTGCAGGCCGGCTATCCGCGCACGGATGATCTGAACGGCTATCAGCAGGAAGGCTTCGGCCCGATGGACCGCACCGTCACGCCGAAGGGTCGCCGCGCCAGCACCGCGCGCGGCTACCTCGACCAGGCGAAGGTGCGGTCGAACCTCGAGATCGTCACGCACGCGCTCGCCGATCGCATCCTGTTCGACGGCAAGCGCGCGTCGGGCGTCACGTACCTGCGCGGCAGCGAACGTGCGACCGCGCATGCGCGCCGCGAAGTGCTCGTGTGCAGCGGTGCGATCGCGTCGCCGCAACTGCTGCAGCGCTCGGGCGTCGGCCCCGGTGCGTGGCTGAAGGCACTCGACATTCCCGTCGTGCTCGACCTGCCCGGTGTCGGCCAGAACCTGCAGGATCACCTGGAGATGTACATCCAGTACGAGTGCAAGGAGCCGGTCTCGCTGTACCCGGCGCTCAAGTGGTGGAACCAGCCGAAGATCGGCCTCGAATGGATGCTGAACGGCACCGGCCTCGGCGCGAGCAACCACTTCGAGGCGGGCGGCTTCATCCGCACGCGCGACGACGATCTGTGGCCGAACATCCAGTATCACTTCCTGCCTGTTGCGATCAACTACAACGGCTCGAACGCGATCGAGATGCACGGCTTCCAGGCGCACGTCGGCTCGATGCGCTCGCCGAGCCGCGGCCGCGTGAAGCTGCGCTCGCGCGATCCGAACGACCATCCGAGCATCCTGTTCAACTACATGGCCGAAGCGCTCGACTGGCGCGAATTCCGCGATGCGATCCGTGCGACGCGCGAGATCATGCGGCAGCCGGCACTTGATCGATATCGCGGCCGCGAGCTGAACCCGGGTGCGGACTGCAAGTCCGACAAGGAGCTCGACGCGTTCGTGCGCGCCCGCGCGGAGACCGCGTTCCATCCGTCGTGCTCGTGCAAGATGGGTTACGACGACATGGCCGTGGTCGATGAAGAAGGCCGCGTGCACGGGTTGGAGGGGCTGCGCGTCGTCGATGCGTCGATCATGCCGATCATCACGACCGGCAACCTCAATGCGCCGACGATCATGATCGCCGAGAAGATCGCGGACAAGATTCGCGGGCGCAAGCCGCTTGCGCGCGTGGACGTGCCTTACTTCGTCGCGAACGGGGCAATGGCCCGCAATATCGCGAAGGCCGTGCGGCAGCCGGAGACGGTCTGACGACGGCGGGCGTGGTGCCCGCACATCGACGTACTTTCGAAACGCCGCCGACAGCAATTGTCGGCGGCGTTTTGCATGGATTCGTCAGCCGCTGTTCACTTCTCGCTTCAAGCGCTCGACGTCGACGTGTTTCAAGTAGTTCGTAATGTTCTGCCAGATCGGATGGAACCCATAGCCGCCGTGCTGCAGTTCATCGAGCGCCTGCTCGCGCGTCCAGCCCTGGTACACCATCCGGTACAGCGCCGACACGAGGCCGGTGCGATCGGCGCCGTGCTGGCAGTGGATCAGCACCGGGCCGTCCTGGTCGGCCGTGCGCAGCGCCTTCAGCGCGGTCACCATGTCCTCGTCGCGGATGTCCCACGTGTTGATCCGGATGCGCTGCATCCGGATCTGCGTGCCGGCCAGGATGGTGTCGTCCGCGTGAAACGAACGGAAGCTGATGACCTTGCGGATGCCGAGCTTCTGCAGTTCCGGCACGTCCGAGCGCGACAGCTGGGCACTGCGATACAGCGTCGGCGTGATGCGATGCAGGTTGTTCACATGCGCGTCGGCCACGCTCTGCGCCCATTTGATCGGCCGGGCGGACACCTCGGAGGCCGGGTCCGCGTGGGCCGGCTGCACGCGCCCGGCAAACGCAACGGCGATCGCGGCAATGATGGCGATTTTCATGTCGGGTCAGGGATCAATAAAAGGCGCGCTTGCGCTCGCGGGAAAGCATGAACAGCACGATCGCAGCGGCGCTCATCGTCCAGTAGTCGGTCGGGGCCACGCCCAGCCAGTGGATATGCCACGGCACATTCGCCGGATTGAAGCGGGCCAGGCCATACGCCGGATTCAGCACGAACCACAGGAAATCCTCGGTCAGCCAGAACACCATGATGCACGCGATGATGCGGGCTTCGATGCGCCACGACCACCGTCCGTTGAACACGGCCGGCAGGTGAAAGAACAGCGCGACGAACGGGAACACCCACGCGTGGTAGCCGGTCATCGGCCGCCCACCCCAGAAGAGGTCGAGCAGCCAGTGATGCTCGATGCGCCACGTCGGCAGGTTGGCGGCCCAGCCCGCGCTGCCTTCGATCTGGATCTCGACGTTCGCGAAGAAGTACGCGAGCAGCACGACCCACGCAACGACGAACACCGTATGGCGCGTCGGCACAAAACGCGCGACGCTCATGCGGCCGGCTCCAGGCCCAGCACGCGATCGAGCACGAAGCGGCCGGCGAGCGGCCGCCCGAGCGGCGCGAGACGGCGGCGCATGTCGGCGAGACGCTCGGGCGTCTGCAGCAACGCGCGGATCCGGTAGACGAGCGCATCGTCGTCGATCGCCTTCAGCGCGACACCCTGTTCGAGCAGGAAATCCGCGTTGCGCTCTTCCTGGCCCGGAATCGGCGAGTTGACGATCATCGGCAACTGCATCGCCAGACATTCGGACGTCGTCAGGCCGCCCGGCTTCGTGATCACGAGATCGGCGCAGGCCATCAGGCGCTCGACCTGCTGCGTGAAGCCCTGCGGAAACAGCCGGCCCGGATGCTGCGCGGCGAGTTCCTGCAACGACGTCAGCATCGCCTTGTTCTTGCCGGCCAGCGCGATCAGCTGGAAGTCAGCCTCCATCTCGAGCAGGCGCGCGGCCAGCACGTCGAGCCCGCCGAGGCCCGCGCCGCCGGACATCATCAGGAAGGTCGGGCGCGCGGGATCGAGGCCGAATTCGGCCGCGCAGGCCGCGCGATCGAGCGGCTGGCCGAACGCCGGCATGATCGGGATGCCGCTGACGTGCACCGTGTCGGGCGCCATGCCGCGCGCGTGCATGCGCCACGCGATCTCGTCGTTGGCCGCGAAATAGCCGCGCATGTTCGGTACGACCCACATGCTGTGCAGGTCGAAATCGGTGACCTGCACCCACACCGGCGTGTCGACGCGCCCCTTGCGGATCTCGCGCGACAGCAGCTCGGCGGGCAGGAAGTGCGTGCAGATGATCGCGTCCGGGCGCTGCCGCTCGATCTCCGCGAGCAGTGCCCGGCAATTGAGGCGCTCGATCGCGCGCCGGATCTTCTGCGACGGCGCGGCGGGATCGACTTCGTCGGTCTTCTGGTACAGGTAGCCCCACAGCGCAGGCTGGCTGCTGACGAGCTTGATGTAGAGATCGGTGTACAGCTTGCGGAAGCCGGTGGACACGAAATCCATCACGTCCAGGTGGGTGGCTTCGATGCCGGCGGGATGGTGGTCGGCGAACGCGCGGATCGCTTCGGCCGCCCGGGTATGGCCGGCGCCGGCGCTGACGCTCAGGAGGAGGATCTTCTTGTTTTGCTTTGACATCTGACTGACCGTTTCGATGAAAGGGGGTCCGGCGGCGGGTTCGCGGCGGCGCTCTCACGCGGCGGCTGTTTGCGTCCGGCTTACAACAAGCTTGGCAGATCTTTGGCGGTGCGGGCGGGCCGTTATAGCGGAGCGATCGCCGGCATCGACTGCGGAATCATACTGCGTTCGGTCGATGGTGCCTGGATCGGGGGTGGCGCGAGACGGTCTGGCGGTCTGGCGGTCTGGCGGTCTGGCGGTCTGGCGGTCTGGCGGTCTGGCGGTCTGGCGGTCTGGAAGGATAGATGGCGTGGACGGCGTGGCGCGCGGCCGGTGTGGACGCTGACAGCACGAAGGCTCAGCGCGCCGCCTGACGCCCGTTCGCGCGTACGAACGAGGCCCGTCATTTCGGCGCGAGCCAGGGTGATCGTGCGCGATTCGTTTGGAATCCTTGAGTATCGATTCGGCAAAAGCGATGCATTAGCCTGCCGTGTCCCCGTGTTCCTCAAATCAGGGCGTTACAACACCCCGCTTCCGCATCCGCTTCCCGCGGACGATCGGATTCCATCGCGACGTCAGGCTCATTGCACCGCGCAGGCCTTCGAACGCGTCGTCCTCCTTCGGCCCGAATCGACTGACCGCCGGCCACGCGAGCACGTGATCGAGCCACGCCTGCCATTCATCACCATGAAAGCGGCGACCGACTTCCCGAACGGCATCCGGCGCTGCAATCACGATGCCCGCCAGCAGGTAGTACGCCCAGAAGCTGCCCGCGCCGACGAGCCGATCGAGCCGACACACGGACAACGCCGCGAGCAGCCCGTCCACCGACGCGAGATCGGCGCGATGCGTGCGGATCGCCCGGGCAACGAGGTTGTGCTGACCGCCATACGCGGCAACAGAGGCCCCGTCGCCAGCGGCGAGTGCGGCCGAGAACGTCACGAGCGCCGCCATCTCGTCGATGCGCGATGCATCGTCGCGCGGCCCGCACACGCGCAGCACGATCGCGTCGATGACGGTGCCCGACATGACCGACGTTTCCCCACTCGCCGCCGCGACCACGGCCAGTCTTTCTCTCAGGTTCTTCGCTGGCGGCATGTCGTCCTGCGCGCCCTTTTCATGTTCAGTGCATTCGCCGTCATCGCCCCCGCCGCATTCGACACCACCGGCAATCCGATCGAGTGCGGCCCAGCCGACATCGGGGTCGTCGAACGTGCATGCATCGATCACACCGTGCGCAGTGTCGAACACGGCGCGCGAGCCGGGACAACTGCGTTCAGCGTCGGCGAGCTGCTGCATCGACGGCACATGCGAGCATGCACTGCGCGGGTCGCTCAGATCGCATGCGCAAATGCCGCCGTCCGAGGCGATCCACGGCGCGAGCCGGTGAAGCATCGCTGTCGCTTCCCGAGACAGGTTCGCGCCAGCCCGCATGCGTATCGCGTGCGATGCGATGACGGACGTGTCGCCGGCGTCACCCGCCTCCGCCGCGCACGCATCAGCATCGAGTCGTTCGATCAGGTACTGCAGCCACGCGGCCGTGCGCAGCCGGTCAGGCGTCGCGCCGCGGGCATCTCCATACTTTGCTGGATCGGTAAGCATGGGTCTTCCGGGAGTTTTCTGGCCAATTGGAATCGTGTTTAATTCAGTCGGATCGGATGGCGCGGTACGCCGTGCCGCCCCTGCAACACCGTGCGCATCGGATCGCGATACGTACGGTCAGCCTGTCGTCGCGCTGATATGGACGAAGGCTCGAAAGCATCGAGGAAGCGGAAAGCCGCTAGCATCCCGCACGCTCTTAGTGCACAGCGAGCGCCCCGCTTCGATCTGCGATCGCTTACTGAACGTGGAACTTCGGCGACGTCATGACCGTGCCGTTCACGTTGCAATCGGGCATCAGCACGGTGTTGTTGAACGCCGTCGACGAGTTCTGATCGTTCCACGCCGCCGTGACCTTGCTCGGCCCGCATGTGCCGAGCAAGGTCACATTCAACTTCACGTTGTTGATCGACACTTGCGTCGTGCTGTCCACCTGCCCCGTCCACGGCGCCGCACTGGACGCACTACCCGTGATCAACCCGCACAAGGCATCACCGGTGAATTGGGTCGACGTGATATTGATGATGCCGGTCGACGTGACGGTACCGTTGAGCGTCAACGTACAGTTGATCGGACTGACCGCACCCTTCTGGAGCGTCGAGAGCCCCGCCGCCGAAAACGGCTCGCCGTTCGGATTCATCGGCTGGCCGTCCGCGCGCGAAACGGTCACCGCAAAAGCAGGTGCAGCCGAAACCGCAGTGAACACCACTGCAGCAACAAGCGATGCAATTTGACGAATTTTCATCTGTATGGCCCTCTCTCTTGATATATGGCGGCCTTCCACGAGAAACGCGACCGCTCTGCAGAATGAATCCGGCCGCCGCGCCGATACACGCGACGGCACGAACCCATCGAAACCGCGGAAGCCCGCCGCACATACCGCACGGCCCTCGCGCGCGGCGGGCACCCGCTTAGATCCGCGACGCTTACTGCACGTGGAACTTCGGCGACGTCGTGACCGTGCCGGACACCGTGCAGTTCGGCGTCAGGACGGAGTTATTGAACGTCAGCGACGAGTTCGCATCGTTCCATGCCGTTACCACCTTGCTCGGGCCGCACGCGCCGAGCAGCGTGACGTTCACGTGCACGTTGTTGATCGACAACTGCGTCGTGCTGTCGGCCTGGCCCGTCCACGGCGACGTGCTGCTCGCCGTGCCGCTGATCAAGCCGCACGTGCCGCCGCCGGAAAACTGCGTCGACGTGATGTTGACGATACCGGTCGACGTAATCGTGCCGTTGAACGTCGCGGTACAGGCTGCACTGATCGATCCCTTGCTGAGGTTGGTGAGCCCCGATACGGAGAACGGCTCGCCGTTCGGGTTCATCGGCTGGCCGTCGGCACGCGAAACGGTGACAGCGAAAGCAGGCGCGGCCGAAACCGCGGTGAAAGCCACTGCAGCAACAAGCGATACGATTTTGCGAATGCTCATTTGAACTGCCCCCTCTCTTCACAAATGGCGGCACGCCGCCAGGAACGCGACCTTCCTGCCGGAAGGGTCCGGCCAGCCGGTCGCAGGAAGCCGCCGACGCGCGTCATGCGCGCCGGACGGCTCAGAACTTGTAGGAAATCCCGACGAACGTGATCAGCGGATCGGCCTTCAGCCGCGTGCGCGTGGTGGCGAGCGTCGAGCCGTCGGCCGCCTTGATCACGAGCGACGAGTAGGTCTTCAGCGGCATGTACGTCAGCGTCGCCGTTAAGCCCCAGTGCTTGTCGATCGCATAGCTCGCGCCGACGTTGTAGACCGGCGTGAACGACGACGACGCCTTGCCCTCCACCGACGTCGGGCCCGGCTTGCCGGCGCCGGCCGCGAGCACGCTGCCGAGGTTCTCGTTGATGTCCTTCGCGAAGTTGCCGTTCAGCTCGATGTTGCTGAACCAGCTGTAGGCCACGCCGATCCCGACGAACGGGCGGAACCGCGCGGTCGACGAGTTGAAGTAGTACTGCAGAATAATCGTCGGGCTCCACTGCCGCGCGTTCTTCACCGCCGGCTGGTTCGCCGGGTTGTCCATGTTGACGCTGCCGAGCGCGCCGGCCGGGCCGGGCGGCCGGATCGAGCCGTGCCCGGTCAGCGTGAACTCGGGCGGCACGCCGAGCACCGACGTCACCGCGATATGGTCGGTGAAGAAGTGCGTGAGCGTGAGGCCGACGGTATCGGCGTTGTTGACCGTCAGGCTCGTGCCCGGCGACGTGAACGACCCGGGCAGGCGCAGCGGCCCATTGATCGGCATGCCGGCAAGATTCGTCGTCAGCCCGTTGGTCGAATCCTGCGGCATGATGTGCAGCCACCCCAGCGTCGCGACGTTGTCGCCCGCCTGCTGGGCCGATGCGAGCGTCGACACGCCTGCGACGACACCCGCGACAATCAGCTTCTTCATGAAGTCTCCCCTCATTCTGTCCGGGCCCCGCGCTTCCGCGCGCGGCGCCACCGTGTCTCCATCCAGGCGTGCGTCACTGCACGAATGCGCCGACCGTGAAGTACGGGTTGCTCGTATCGTTCATGTCGAGGAACCCGAATACGCCGCCGGTGAACACGAACTTGCCGGTCGCCGGCCCCGACGCCGCATCCGCATGCACGGTCGTCACGACGCCCGGCATCTTCTGCGTGTAGTCGAGGTTCAGCGCACGCGTGAGCGCGGCCTGCGACGCATTGAACGGATCGAGCAGCGTGGCCTGCGCGCCGACGAGCGCGGTCGCGCGGTAGTTGAACGCGCTGTCGACGCCCGTGTACTCGCCGTTCTGCGAGCCTTGCGCGATCGCCGTCTGCGGGCTCAGGAACGAAATGCCGGATTCGTCGTCCGCGCTCGGCGGGCCTTGCGTGAGATCCGCGTTGGCCGCGCCGGTGCGGATGAAGATCGGCACGAGCTGGTTGCGCAGCTTGCCGACGATCAGGATCCCCTTGCCGGCCTTCGCCGGATCGACCGCCGCGAGCGTCGGCGGAATCTGCGGCAGGTAGTTGAGCGACTGGAACGCCGGCGCATCGGGCCGCAGCATGAACGGCTGGTTCACGGTCGCGCTCGATGCAAGCGGCTGCCCGCCGTTCTTCTTGCCGAAGTTGTCGGTCTCGACGTAGCTGCCGTCCGCGTTGATCGTCACCTGCTGGTCGAGCGCCACCGGCTGGAAGCTCTGCGACGGCACCTGGTGATAGCCGAGCTGGTTGTACTTGCCTGCGATCTTCGTCAGGTCGGTTTCCAGCGACGAGAAGCTGATGAACGGGTAGTACGGGAACGTCGTCTTCGTGATCTTGCCGACGCCGATCACGCCGTCGAACTGAATCGTCGCGCCGGGAATCGCGCCGCCCAGCACGCCCTCGCCGAGGAACAGCCGCGCGGGCCGGTTCGGGTCGAGGCTCGCGTTCTGCATCCGGAACGTGCACTGGTTCAGCTTCACCGTCGGCAGCCCCGTTTCGTCGGAGAGCGTGCCGTCGACCACGTTGGCCGGCGCCGTGTCGCGCGTCGGCTGCACGGTGCCCGTGGTGGTCGGCACCGGCGATGCGAGATACGTCATCCGGTACGTCATCTTCGTCGTATCGAGCTGCACCTTCACGAGCTCGCCCGATCCCGACCCGCCGATGAACACCGTGTTGTAGTCGATCGTCTGCGGGCACAGCCGGACCGCCGGTGCGGGCGGCGGGTCGCCGTCTCCGCCGCATGCTGCCAGCACGGGCGCGAGCGAGGCCGCGGCCATCCATTGCTTCAAATTCATAGGAATCCTCTTTAAATTCGATTCGCCGGCGGCGACGCATGCGCCGCCGGTGTTACATGTTCAATGCAGTGTTACTGGACGAATGCGCCGACCGTGAAGAACGGATTGACCTGGCTGTTGTTGACGACCATCGCGTAGACGTT
This sequence comes from Burkholderia sp. AU31652, assembly GCF_002223155.1. Classification (NCBI taxonomy): domain Bacteria; kingdom Pseudomonadati; phylum Pseudomonadota; class Betaproteobacteria; order Burkholderiales; family Burkholderiaceae; genus Burkholderia; species Burkholderia sp. AU31652. Next base: position 2,601,336 of record NZ_NKFG01000005.1, read on the forward strand.
GCCGGCCTTCACGATCCAGCCCGTATCGCCCTTCTTGAAGATCGCCACGTCGCCGCCGGCGCCCTTCGCGTTGAAGTTCTGCGTGGCCGTGACCTTGATCTTGCCGGGTGTCGCCTGCGTGTAGTCGAGCCCGAACTGCGAGGTCACCGATGACGTCTGCGGATCGATGAATGCCGCGGTAGCCCCCTGGAACAGCGTCGACGTATAGTTCGCGGCCATCGTCGACACGGCCGTGCCGTCGTTGCAACTGCCGGCCTGTGCCAGGAAGAAGGTGCCGTCGAAGGTGCCCGGCAGATCCGGATGCGGGATGTTGTTGTTGAAGCTCGGTCCGGACGTCGCGATCGCAAACGTGGCAGTGCTGGGCGCCACGATACCGCACGCTGAAGCGCTCGTTGCGCCTATGAAGCCACCCTTCAGCGAATTGGCCGCGACGGCGGCGGTCCGCGACAGCATCGAGATTCCCACCTCGGCGTCAGCGACCGATGCCAGGAGGTTGCTCGCGTCGATATGCGTGTAACCCACGCGAATCACGATCGGCACCAGTACGCCGTTCAACTTGCCGACGATCATGATGCCCTTCGCCTGACTAGGTGCGGCAATCACGATCGCGGACCCCTGCCCCGCGAGCGGATACATGGGCACGCCGCCCGCGGTCGCCACGGGATTGCTCACGAACACGTTGTCGGACGAGCCGTCCGCGTTCTTGCGCAACGCCCACGGCGTTCCTGTGGTCTGGCACGAGTAGTCGCTGCCTGCCGTGATGGTGCACGAGCCGTCGGCATTGAACGTCTGGTTCCAGTTGACGACATCGGGTTGCCAGCCGACGGCCCCCGCGCTGCTCTGCGCGTTTCCGCCGACCGGCGACAGGTGGATCCCGAGTTCGTTGTAGTTACCCGCCACTTTCGTAAAGTCCGTTTCGGTGTTGGTGAAGCCGATGAACGGATAGAAATCGAAAGTGCGCGACGGCACGACGCCAAGCACGACGCCCGGGAACGGCTCAAGACCGGCGAACGCAATCGTCGCCCCCGGAATCCCCCCGCCCACCACGCCATTGCCGACGAACAGCATCGGCGGATCGGCACGGTTGATCGTCACCGAATACGCACCGTCGCTCGTCGCGCCGCTGTCGAGCACGAATGCGCAGCGGTTCTGCTCGGCCGTCGGGAGCGTGGTCGGATGATGGAATGCGCCGCTGATCGTCAAGCCCGCGCGGGTATTGTTGACTTGCCCTGCCGACGTCGGCACCGACGATTCCAGGAACTGCATCTGATAGGTGAGCTTCGTGGTATCGAACTTCACCTTCACGTACTCGCCGCTACCTGCGCCGCCCGTATAGGTCGTCGTGTAATCGAGCGCGTCCGGACACAGCTTCGTCACGACCGGCGGCGTCGTTTCGGCCCCGCTCGGCCCGCATGCGCTGCCCGAGCACTGCGGCACGTTGATCGGCCCCGGATCGTCGCCGCCGCCGCAACCGGCAACGAACGGCAGCGCCAGTACCGCGCACGACAGAATCGCTTTCCGCCATTCAGGAATGCAAATCATCAACCCCTCCTTTTCAGGTACGACAAGTCTCGTCCGGACAGGCTGCATGGCCCGCCGGTTGGTATCGCGCCGCGGCACGAAAGCGCGGCGCATGACGGTGCGCGCAAGACAGCCGCGATGCCGGTCAGGCACATGCGGCACACGCCGCGGCGGCAGGCAAGCGCTCTCCCGCGGCGCCGTGATGCGGCACGGCGCCGTGAGAACGATCGAAACGGGAAATGATTCGCCGCTACACGGCGACAGGACAACGCAGGTACGCAATCGGCATCGCGCCTGCATTCAGCGAAAAAACGGGAAACGGCAGTCCGACTGGCCCCGCGGATAGGCGTCTCATGTATGGGTCTCCATCCGTACGCTTGATTCGTTATCGTGATGCGTCGTTGGTGGAGACTATGATCGGACGATACCCACAAGTAAATGGATGCAGAGTTCCAAACGACCGAAACCACGCCATCCTAGCGTTTACACGGTATTTGACAGATTTTCAAACAGCCTTCAATTTATTTGCTCAGACAAATACCCGGGCGGTATAACACGCGTTTGAATGGCGGCCGCCAATCCGCGCCTGGCCAAGCCAGCCGGGCCTCAGCCGCCCGCCTGCATGTTGCGGCGCAACCTTACACGTCGATGATCGCGAGCGTGCCGTGGCTGCCCGGCAGCACCGCATGAGACACACCGGCGCGCGCGAGGTACATCTGACCGGCCTCCACGATGATCGTCTCGCCTGCGACCTCGAGCATCATCCGGCCGTCGAGCACCAGCAGGCCTTCGTTGTAGTCGTGCACTTCCGCTTCGTAAGCCTGCGCATCCATGCGCAGCACCTTGATCCTGGCCGGCCCGACCTCGCCGACGATCGTGGATTTCCATGCGACGGCCTGCGCCGCCGCCACGGATTTGAAATCGACCAAAGACATGCGCGCCGCTCCGTAAACGATGAAAGAAACGCATTATCGCGAGCGCCGCGCACGCCGTCCCGGTACGGCGCGACGGCCTTCGGGCGGCACAGTCGGCCGGCCGGCCGCGCCGCCACCGAGCGGAAACACGATCGCAGCCCGGTTCGCCGAAAATGGCTCAAATTGTTCGCGCACCGCAAATAAATCGCCGCGTTATTCAGCGATGCACAGTCAATTCATGCAAATCCAGCACCAGCAACCCACGCCCTTTCCACGAGAATGCATTTCCATCTATCGATTGCTAATATGGCGATCCTGCGATCCCGCACCACAACGCCGTTCGACATGACGCCCGTTCGCCATGCCGTCCCCGGTCCCGGCCGCTTCGCAGCGGCGGCGACGCCGGGCACGTGCGGCGCACGCCGTCGCGCCGGCCGGCCGCCCCATCCGTGAGCATGCAACCGATCCTTTCCGTCTCCGACCTCTCCAAGACTTACGCGTCCGGCTTCCAGGCGCTGAAGCACGTGACCCTCGACATCCGCCCCGGCGAGATCTTCGCGTTGCTCGGGCCGAACGGCGCCGGCAAGACGACGCTGATCGGCTCGATCTGCGGCATCGTCACGCCGACCGAAGGCCGCGTGACGGTCGGCGGCCACGACATCCGCGATCACTACCGCGCGGCCCGCGAAATGATCGGCCTCGTGCCGCAGGAACTGACCACCGACGCGTTCGAGACCGTCTGGGCGACCGTGTCGTTCAGCCGCGGCCTGTTCGGCAAGGCGCCCGATCCCGCGTACATCGAGAAGACGCTGAAGGCGCTGTCGCTGTGGGACAAGCGCGACAACAAGCTGATGACGCTCTCGGGCGGCATGAAGCGCCGCGTGATGATCGCGAAGGCGCTGTCGCACGAGCCGCGCATCCTGTTCCTCGACGAACCGACGGCCGGCGTCGACGTCGAGCTGCGCCGCGACATGTGGAAGCTCGTCGATTCGCTGCGCGACAACGGCGTGACGATCCTGCTGACCACGCACTACATCGAGGAAGCCGAGGAGATGGCCGACCGGATCGGCATCATCCTCGGCGGCGAGCTCGTGCTCGTCGAGGAAAAGCACGAGCTGATGCGCAAGCTCGGCAAGAAGCAGCTCACCGTGCAGCTCGAGCATCCGCTCGCGGACGTGCCGCCCGCGCTCGCGCCGTTCGGGCTCGAACGCGCGGCCGACGGCGCCGCGCTCGTCTACACGTACGACTCGCAGCGTGACGACGCGAGCATCGCGAAGCTGATCAACGCGCTCGGCTCGGCCGGCATCGGCTTCCGCGACCTGCACACGACGCAGAGCTCGCTCGAGGACATTTTCGTCAGCCTGATCGACAACCGCCGCAACGGCATGCAAGGAGCCTGACACTTGAACCTGCATGGAATCCGCGCGATCTACCGCGCAGAAATGGCCCGCACGCGCCGCACGCTGATGCAGAGCATCATCGCGCCGGTGATCTCCACGTCGCTGTACTTCGTGGTGTTCGGCTCCGCGATCGGCTCGCGCATCAGCGACGTGAACGGCATCGGCTACGGCTCGTTCATCGTGCCGGGCCTCGTGATGCTGTCGCTGCTGTCGCAGAGCATCTCGAACGCGTCGTTCGGCATCTACTTCCCGCGCTTCACGGGCACGATCTACGAGATTCTCTCCGCGCCCGTGTCGTACTGGGAGATCGTGATCGCGTACGTCGGCGCGGCCGCGTCGAAGTCGATCCTGCTCGGCGTGATCATCCTCGCCACGGCCGGCCTGTTCGTACCGCTGCACATCCTGCATCCGTTCTGGATGGTGCTGTTCCTCGTGCTGACGGCGGTCACGTTCAGCCTGTTCGGCTTCGTGATCGGCATCTGGGCCGACAGCTTCGAGAAGCTGCAGCTCGTGCCGCTCTTGATCATCACGCCGCTCACGTTCCTCGGCGGCAGCTTCTACTCGGTCGACATGCTGCCGCCCGCGTGGCGCGTCGTCACGCTGTTCAACCCGATCGTCTACCTGGTCAGCGGCTTCCGCTGGTCGTTCTACGGGATCGCCGACGTGCACGTGGGCGTCAGCCTCGGCGCGACGTCGCTGTTCCTCGTGATCCTGCTGGCGATCGTCGCGTGGATGTTCCGCACCGGCTACAAGCTGAAGAATTGACGCAAGACGGCCGCATCCCGCACTGCTGCCGATGACGCATTTGGGCAAGCAGGCGGCGCTTTTCCTCTGATGCGGCATTTTGTGGTCGCGTCTACTGAAGATGAAGCATCGGGGCCGCGAAGCACGCGCTTCGCGGCCCCTTTTTATTTCAGAGGACGCCATGCCCGCCGCCACCGCTCCCGCCTCCGCCGCCGCCCGGCTCGAACGCCTGCCGTTCTCCGGCTATCACAAGCGGATCTTCTTCATCATCGCGATCGCGTTCTTCTTCGACTCGGTCGACCTCGGCACGATGACGTTCGTGCTCGGCTCGATCCGCAAGGAGTTCGGGCTGTCGACCGCGGCCGCCGGCCTCGTCGCGAGCGCGAGCTTCTTCGGAATGGTGCTCGGCGCGGCCGTCGCCGGCCTGCTCGCCGACCGCTTCGGCCGCCGGCCCGTGTTCCAGTGGAGCATGGTGCTGTGGGGCGCGGCCTCGTATCTGTGCTCGACCGCGCAGAGCGTCGACGCGCTGATCGTCTACCGCGTGCTGCTCGGGATCGGGATGGGGATGGAATTCCCGGTCGCGCAGACCTTGCTGTCCGAATTCGTGCCGACCGAGAAGCGCGGCCGCCTGATCGCGCTGATGGACGGCTTCTGGCCGCTCGGTTTCATCACGGCCGGCATCGTCGCGTACTTCGTGCTGCCGCAGTTCGGCTGGCGCACGGTGTTCGCGCTGCTCGCGATTCCCGCCGTGTTCGTGCTCGTCGTGCGTCGCATCGTGCCGGAATCGCCGCGCTGGCTCGAGCATGCGGGCCGACATGCGGAAGCCGACACGGTGATGCACACGATCGAGGCGAAGGTGATGCGCTCGGCCGGCGTCACGACGCTGCCGCCGCCGTCGCGGCTCGCCGAGCCGGTCGCCGCCCGCGGGCGCGGCGCGCTGCGCGAGATCTGGAGCGGCGTGTACCGCCGCCGCACGGTGATGGTGTGGCTGCTGTGGTTCTTCGCGCTGCTCGGTTTCTACGGCCTCACGTCGTGGCTCGGCGCGCTGCTGCAGCAGGCCGGCTTCGAGGTCACGAAATCGGTGTTCTACACGGTGCTGATCTCGCTCGGCGGCGTGCCGGGCTTCCTGTGCGCCGCGTGGCTCGTCGAACGCTGGGGTCGCAAGCCGACCTGCATCGCGTCGCTGATCGGCGGCGGCGTGATGGCGTACGCGTACGGCCAGAGCGCGCTGTATGGCGGCAGCATGGCGCTGCTGATCGGCACCGGCCTCGCGATGCAGTTCTTCCTGTTCGGGATGTGGGCCGCGCTGTACACCTATACGCCGGAGCTGTACGGCACCGGCGCGCGCGCGACGGGCTCGGGCTTCGCGTCGGCGATCGGGCGCGTCGGTTCGTTGATCGGGCCTTACGTGGTCGGCGTCGTGCTGCCGGTGTTCGGCCAGGGCGGCGTGTTCACGCTCGGCGCGCTGTCGTTCATCGCGGCCGCGCTGGCCGTGTGGACGCTCGGGATCGAGACGAAGGGCCTCGCGCTGGAACAACTCGCGGCGGGCGACGAAGCGGATGGCGGTGGCAGGTACGCGGCGGCGGCGGACAAGATGTCCTGAGCGCCTGATCGACCTGGGGGATTCGTGACGACCGGGAACGCGCTCGCTCAGTGCCGGGCCCGGCCGGCTGCTGCATGACCTGACAGGATTCGCGGCCGGATCGACACTGCTAGACTGAGTCGAGGCACCGTGTCGCGTGTCGCGCGCCTGCCTGGCGCATCGCGGCGATCGCGCGACGGTGGTGTCCGGCCGCCACTGCCCGCGCAAGGATCGCATCGATGGATAACGCTCGTATCGAAGAAATCCGCAGCGGCCTGTTTCGCGCAACGACCTATATCGACAAGCTGAAGCTCGGCTTCAGCCAGTTCTTCGTCCGGTCGCCGAACGGCGACGTCGTCTGCATCGAAACGGGTACGCGTTCCAACTTTCCGCAACTGACCGCGAGCCTCGCAAGCGTCGGCATCACGCCGTCGAGGGTGAGCAGCGTGATCGTTCCGCATTTCGAGGTCGACGAGATGGGCGCACTGCCCGACTTCCTCGCGGCCAATCCGGCGCTCGTCGCGTACGCACATCCGATCTGCACGCACGGGCTGGCCGACATCTTCGGTGTACGCACGAAGCCGCTGAAGGACGGCGAGCCGACGACGATCTCCGGCGTCGAGCTCGTACCGATCTTCACGAAGCACGTCCATCAATGGGATGCGCTGGTCGTGTACCTGCCGGCGTACAAGGCGCTGCTGTCGTCGGACATCCTGATGCGCTACGGCGACGAAGCCGCCGACGATCCGCTGCCGGCGATCGTCGATTCGATCCGCCGCTCGGACTACCTGCCGTCGCTCGCCCACCTGGCGAGTGCGCTGCGCCGGATCCAGGCGCTCGATCTTGACGTCATCCTGCCGATGCACGGCCCGGCCATCACGCACGACATCCCGCGCGTGCTCGCCGGCGCGATCGCGCATTGCGAGGCCGCCGCCGCGTAAGTGGCGGAGGCGGCAATCCAGCGGCGGTGCAGCAGGTTCCGGTCAGGCGCCGGCGACGACGAACTCTTCGGCCGCCTTGCGCTGCACCGCGGCCATCACCGCCAGTTCGCGCTTGCTGCGCGTGTCGCCGGACACGACGCCCGTCGCGTTCTTCGCCTTCGCACCCAGCGGGAAAAAGACAAACGACGCGCCGGCCGGAGCCGCCGGCTCGGCGCGCAGGCGTTTGTTCAGGATTTTCAGGTACTTCTTCTTCGAGACTTCCTTAGCAGCCATGGCGTCCTCCGCGTGAACGTGGTGAAGATCAGCATACCAGTTTTGACGACGGGTTCCGCAGCGTGGCCCGCCGGTGCGGCCGCACGCGAAAATTCTTCACGCCCAATGTCGATTCGCGCCATCTTCACGCGTCGTGTTGTCGTAACCGCTCGTTTTGCCGTCGGCACGGCCGGCGGCGCCCCCTCGTTCCACTCAAGGAGAGTCCACCATGCGCGTCCTCGTCATCGTCAAGGCCACCACCGATTCCGAATCCGGCCGGATGCCCGACCCCGAAATGATCGCCGCGATGGGCCGGTTCAACGAAGAACTGGCGCAAGCCGGCATCCTGCTCGCCGCCGACGGGCTGCACCCGAGCATGCGCGGCAAGCGTGTGCATTTTGCCGGCAAGAACCGCACCGTCGTCGACGGCCCGTTCGCCGAAACGAAGGAACTCGTCGCCGGCTTCTGGCTGTGGCAGGTGAAATCGATGGAAGAAGCGGTCGAATGGGTGAAGCGCTGCCCGAACCCGATGCCCGGCGACTCCGACATCGAGATCCGCCCGCTGTTCGAGGCGGAAGACTTCAGCCCGGCGTTCACGGAAGCATTGCAAGAGCAAAAGGCGCGGCTGAGCGCGCAAGCCGAGGCCGGGAAACACGCGTAAATCGCGGCGGCGTCAGACGGTTTCGCATCACCGCCGGACGCCGCTCCGACCCGCTGATGCGTGCGCGGCTCACCCGCGTGTGCGCGGCACCGCGAGCCGCTCGACCGCGCCGCCGGTCACGTCCCGGAACATCCCGGCATTGCCGTACGCCCGCGCGGCGAGCATCGCGCCGTAGACCAGCGACACGAACGTCGCGGCCTCGGTCTGCACCGATATGTCCGGCTGCACGACGCCGTCTTTCACCCCCGCCTCGAGCACGCGCACCAGCCATGCGGCGAGATCGTCAAAATGCGCCCTCACCGCCCGCGCGACGTCGTCGGGCAGCGCGGGCAGCTCCGCGCCGAGCATGCCGGCGACGCAGAACGGCGCGCTGTCGTCCGCGATGCAGCGTTCCCAGTAGCCGACATACGCGCGCATCTGCACCAGCGCGTCGGCGCCGCTCGCGTCGAGCAGCGACATATCGGCATCGAAATTCGCCTGCGACTGCTGCAGCACCGCGACCGCCAGATCCGCCTTCGTCGGGAAATGGTGGTGGATGCTCGCCTTCCGGATGTCGATCGCTTCGGCGATGTCGGCATAGCTGAACCCGCTGTAGCCGCGCCGCATGATCAGTTGGCGCCCGGCCTCGAGAATGCGGCCCGCTGTACTGTCCCCCGATACCGTCATATTTGCCTACCATCTAGTCGGATGAAAAACAGCGATAGTTTACTGCCCTGAGATAGTCTTTTCCAGCCTCAAATTCTCCTTGTCGATCATTCTACCTACTAGTAGGATGACCCCATCGACAGAACAAGACGCCTGTCGATATCCGACGGTTTCCCCACCCTGCCTTCCTTCTGGAGAATGAAAATGAAGCGCTTTTCCCAACTTCGCCACATCGGCGCGGCACTCGCCGTTTCCGCCGCCGCATTCGGTTCGCACGCGGCCGTCGCCGCCCCCGTCAAGAACGTCGTGCTGGTTCACGGCTACTTCGCCGACGGCTCGGGCTGGCAAGCCGTCTCGAACATCCTGACGCGCGACGGCTACAAGGTTTCCGTCGTTCAGCAACCGGAAACGTCATTCGACGACGACGTGAAGGCAACCCGGCGTGTCGTCGACGCGCAGGACGGCCCGAGCATCCTCGTCGGCCACAGCTACGGCGGCGCGGTGATCACCGAAGCCGGCAACGACGACAAGGTCGCGGGCCTCGTCTACGTGGCCGCGTTCCAGCCCGACACCGGCGAAAGCCCGCTCGACCTGACCAGGAAGACGCCGCCCGCGACGAAGGCGATCAAGGCCACCGAAGACGGCCATCTGTATTTCGACGAAGCGTCGTTCCACGCCGACTTCGCGGCCGACGTACCGGCCGCCGAAGCGAAATTCATGGCGATCTCGCAAGTGACGCCGGCCGCGCAGTCGTTCGGCGTGCCGATCACGCATGCCGCATGGCGGACCAAGCCGAGCTGGGCGGTGGTCGCCACGGCAGACCGCGCGATCAACCCCGAGCTCGAACGCTTCATGACGCAACGCGCCGGCAGCAAGACGATCGAGCTCAAGTCGAGCCACGTCGCGTACATCTCGCACCCGGCCGAAGTCGCGAAGCTGATCGAACAGGCAGCCAAGGGCGCAGGCAAGGAGTGACCCAACGTCGTGCACGATTCCGCCTGTTGACGTCCCCTCGGCGAGTAACGTATCGTTTTGAGACGTTACTCGCCGAAACCCTCCCGTCATGCATTCCCGCTTCGACCGTTTCCGCCTCACCGCGCTCGGCGTCCAGCTCGAAGCGCTGATCGCGCAACCCGAGCGCTACGTCGAATTCGCGGCGCTGTCGCGCGTGGGCGTCGCCGCGATCGGTGCGATCCAGCACGAGATCGCACTGAAATTCCCCGAAATCGAAACCGACACCACCGCCCGCCAGTTCTGCGGCGCGATGGTCGCGGAAGTCATGCGCCGTCACGGCCACGACGTCGTGCAGGCGCGCGGGCGGCTCGGCGGCACGCTGTTCAGCTATGGCGCGGTGTTCAGCGCGAATCCGCAGGTGCTGCCGTTCACCGACGTCGTCGCCGCGCTGGCGCGCCTGCCCGATCGGCTCGCCGCGTATGCGGCGCACGTGCCGGCCGCGCTGTGGACACGCCGCCCCGACGGCACGGGCTTCTCGCTCGTCGAGCATGCGTGCCACCTGCGCGATCTCGACGCGGTGTTCGCCGAGCGCATCGACGCCGTATGCACGCTCGACCTGCCCGTGATGGCATCCGTCGACGGCACCGCGCTCGCCGCGCAACGCGACTATCTCGCGCAACCGCTCGACGCTGCCGTCACGGCATTCCGCACGGGCCGCGCCGCGCTGTGTGCAACCGCGGCCGCGCTCGATTCCGCGCAACTCGCACGCTGCGGGCTGCGCGACGGCCTGCGCCGCATGTCGCTCGACGAACTCGTGCGCGAGCTGCTCGACCACGACCGTACCCACGTGCTCGAACTCGACGAACTGCTCGCCGAACTCGCGTTGCCGCCCCTTCCTGCCGCGCCCGCCCCATGACCCAGCCCACGCCCGTCGTCTTCATCCACGGTTTCATCGGCACGCTCGACGTGCGCGGGTGGAACGGCCCGCATCTCGCGCCCGACCTGCTCGGCTACGGCGCGCATCGCGCAGTACCGTTCGACTTGATCACACTCGCCGCGCAGGTCGAGCACCTTCGCCATACCGTCGATACGCACTTCGGCGCGCAGCCGGTCGATGTCGTCGGCCACTCGGTCGGCGGCGCGATCGCGATGCTGTTCGCGCATGCGCACCCGGAACGCGTGCGGCGGATCGTCAACGTCGAGGGCAACTTCACGCTCGACGATGCGTTCTGGTCGGCGTCGGTCGGCCGCATGACGCCTGCCGAAGCCGATGCAATGCTGGACGGCCTGCGTGCCGATCCGCACGGCTGGCTGCGTGGCGCGATCGACGCGCCGTCGCCGGGCCTCGTCGACGACGCCCGCCGCTGGCTCGCGCATCAGCCCGCATCGACGCTGCGCGCGATGGGCCGCTCGGTAGTCGCGACGACCGGCGAACCGGGCTATCTGCAGACACTCGCGCAAGTGTTCGAGCGTCATCCGGTCTGGCTGATGGCCGGCGAACGCTCGCGCGCAGGCTGGCACGTGCCCGACCGGGCGCTCGCGCGCTGCGCCGGCTTCGACACGATCGAGCGCTGCGGGCACCTGATCGCGGCCGAGCAACCCGATGCGTTTCGCGCGGCGCTCGGGCGCATCGTGTCCACGCCGCCCGCCTGACAACCCGTAGGATTCGCCGAAATATGGTTGAAAGGCGCGGTTGCTAGAGTCGTCCGAACAGGGTTTTCCCGGCGCCCGGCGCCGGATGGGGTCGACACATGCGAGGATCGATGTACCTGGCACGCGCCTTCTGGCTGCTTCTGCTGGTCGCCATTTCAGGCCCTGCTCTCGCCTTTCACGCGCGGGTCGTCGTGATTCCCAGCGCCGCGATGAAGGAGACGCTCAAGGCCACCGTCGTGCTGCCCGACGCCTATGCGCGCGGCACCCGCGACGGCGACCGCTATCCGGTCGTCTATCTGTTGCACGGCTCGGGCGGCGATCACACCGACTGGACGTCGAACACGCGCATCGCCGCGCTGGCCGACCGCTACCACGTGATCCTCGTGATGCCCGACGGCGGGCACGAGAGCTGGTACATCGACAGCCCGTTCGATTCCGGCAGCCGCTACGAAACCTTCATTGGCGACGAAGTCGTGTCGTACATCGACTTGCACTTCCGCACGATCGCCACGCAACGCGCCCGCGCGATCACCGGGCTCAGCATGGGCGGCTTCGGCGCGCTGCGCATCGCGCTCGACCGGCCCGACACGTTCGGCGCGGTCGGCAGCATCAGCGGCGCGGTCGATCCGCGCTGCTGCGCGGACGAGCCGGGCATCGACCACGTATTCGGCGACCCCGGCCGCCATCCGTCGTTCTGGGACCGCAACGTGATCGTCGCCAGCGCCAGCGCGTTCGTGCGGGCGCATCTCGACCTGACGATCGATTGCGGCCGCGACGACGCGTTCGTCGGCTCGAACCGTACGCTGCACGAACGGCTCGTCGCGCTCGGCGTGCCGCACGACTATGCGGAGCGGCCGGGCGGCCACACGTGGGATTACTGGGCGAATGCGATCCGCTACCAGATGCGGTTCTTCGCGACGTCGTTCCAGCAGCGCGGCTATGCGTACCGTCCCGCGCCCCATGCGCCGGGCATGACCCGCGCGGGCTGACGCGCGCCGCATCGCCGCGACACGACGCAGCGACACGACGCGGCCCGTCGAACCCGGTGGTACGATGCGCGGGCCTCGACCACCCGACACCTTCCATGCCGCGCGACAACTTTGCGGATCTCCTCGCCTTCATCGCCGTCGCGCGCGAGCGCAGCTTCACGCGGGCGGCCGCGCAGCTCGGCGTCTCGCAATCCGCGCTCAGCCATACGATCCGCTCGCTCGAAACCCGCCTCGGCGTGCGGCTGCTCACGCGCACGACACGCAGCGTCGCGCCGACCGAAGCCGGCGAGCGCCTGCTGCTCAATCTCGCGCCACGTTTCGACGAAATCGAGGCCGAACTGGCTGCGCTCGCGGAACTGCGCGACCAGCCCGCGGGCACCGTGCGCATCAACGCGACCGACTTCGTGATCCGCACGCTGCTGTGGCCGAAGCTCGCGCCGGTCCTGCGCGACTATCGCGACCTGAAGGTCGAGTTCGTGAACGACTACGGGCTGTCCGACATCGTCGCGGAGCGCTTCGACGTCGGCGTGCGGCTCGGCGACCAGGTCGCGAAGGACATGATCGCCGTGCGCATCTCGGCCGACATGAAGATGGCGATCGTCGGCGCGCCCGCGTATTTCGCGGAACGCGCGCGCCCCATGTCGCCGCAGGATCTCGTCGCGCACGACTGCATCAACCTGCGCCTGCCGACGCACGGCGCGCTGTACGCGTGGGAGCTCGCGCGCGGGGACGAGATGCTGCAGGTGCGCGTCGACGGGCAGGTCACGTTCAACGGCACCTACGAAACGCTCGACGCGGCGCTCGCGGGCTACGGGCTCGCCTACGTGCCCGCCGAACTCGCGGCGCCGCATGTCGACGCCGGCCGCCTCGACAGCGTGCTTGCCGACTGGTGCCCGACGTTCCCCGGTCATCACCTGTACTACGCGAGCCGGCGGCAGTCGTCGCGCGCGCTCGCGGTGATCGTCGAGGCGCTGCGCTATCGCGCATGAGCCCGCTTTGCGCCGCACCTGCGCCGCGATTCATGAATCGGGTCGATAAGTGCATGCGGATTGACGGGGATTATCGATAGACGCATCGGTGGCTACCATCGACGGTGTTCCCCACCTTCCCCGGAGCCCTCGATGTCCGAACCGACTTCCGCCGCACGCAAAGCGTTCGGCGCCATCGCCCCCGCCCTCGCCGACTACACCGACAACGTGCTGTTCGGCGACGTCTGGCAGCGCCCCGGCCTGTCGCCGCGCGATCGCAGCCTCGTCACGGTCGCGAGCCTCGTGTCGCTGTATCGCGTCAACGAACTTCCATTCCACCTGAAGAAAGCGCTCGACAACGGCCTCACGCGCGACGAGCTGGTCGAAGCGATCACGCACCTCGCGTTCTACTCGGGCTGGCCGACCGCAAGCTCGGCGCTGACGATCGCGCAGCGCGTGTTCGACGAAGCCGGCGTGTAAGCGCAGCATCCCTACATTCAACCGGCGGGCACGCGCCCGCATGGAGCCTTCATGGATTACCGCTATCTCGGGCGCAGCGCGCTCAAGGTGTCGCCGCTGTGTCTCGGTGCAATGATGTTCGGCGGCGAAACCGACGAAGCGACATCGGCGCGCATCATCGACAAGGCGTTCGACCAGGGCATCAACTTCATCGACACGGCCGACGTCTATCACGCCGGCCGCTCGGAAGAAGTGGTCGGCCGCGCGATTGCGTCGCGTCGCGACAGCTGGGTCGTCGCGACGAAGTTCGGCTATCCGGCCGGGCCGGACGCAGGGCCGAACCGGCAGGGCCAGTCGCGCAAATGGATCGTCGAATCGGTCGACGCGAGCCTGAAGCGGCTCGGCACCGACTACATCGACATCCTCTATTTCCATCGCGCGCTGACCGATGCGCCGCTCGACGAAGGCATGCGCGCGATCGCCGACCTGATCCGGCAAGGCAAGGTGCGCTACTTCGGGCTGTCGAACTTCAAGGGCTGGCGCATCGCCGAGATCGTGCGGCTCGCGGACCAGCTCGGCATCGATCGCCCGGTCGCGAGCGAACCGCTGTACAACCTCGTCGATCGCACGGCCGAGGTCGAACAGCTTCCGGCCGCCGCGCATTACGGGATCGGCGTCGTGCCGTACAGCCCGCTCGCGCGCGGCGTATTGACCGGCAAATATGCAGTCGATGCGCAGCCGCCCGCCGATTCGCGCGCGGGCCGCGGCGACCGTCGCATCCAGCAAACGGAATGGCGCCCCGAATCGTTGCACATCGCGCAGCAGGTGGCCGCGCATGCCGCCGCGCGCGGCACGACGTCGGTTGCGTTCGCGCTCGCGTGGGTCATGAAGAACCGCATCGTCAGCTCGACGATCGCGGGGCCGCGCACCGAAGCACACTGGGACAGCTACGTCGATGCGCTGAAGCTCGCACTCGGCCCGGACGACGAACGGTTCGTCGATGCGCTCGTGCCGCCCGGGCATGCCTCGACGCACGGCTATACCGATCCCGGCTATCCGGTAGAAGGCCGCAAGGTTTGAAGTCGGAACGGGATGACTGAATGACATGCCGGGAGCGATGCCCGGCAAGATAATGAAAGCGCGTCGCCCGACGCGCTTTCACGTTGATGCGGCTCGATCAGTTGTCGTGCGCTGTGTCGGCGCTGACGACGCGATCGAAAAATTCCTGCGCACGCGCCAGCTCGTCGAGCGCACGATCGAGGCGCGACATCGCAAGTGCGTATTCCGCCGACGAAACGTCGTCGTCGCTTTCGCCGCGCACGGCGCGAAACGCCTGATCGACGTTGCGCGTGGCTTCGACGAAGCGCTGCGCGGCCCGGGCTTCCCGCGAACAGATGTGGGTCGACATCGACACTTCTCCCTCAGGGTTGCAGTGTGAAGCACGCCGACGCTCAGTGTGCGTGGTGCGCATGTCGGCGGCGTGAACCACGACCCATCGAGGTTCGACGCATCGGCCGCCGCGCAGCGCGCTTCGTGCCGATTGTCTCTCTGCGCTCGCCGCTCCGCTATGGCGAGATTGCAACAAATTCTTGCGCGATCTGCTGCGCGCGTTTCATCACGCGCGCCCGATACGGGGATGCGCAAGGCCCGCGAACGCGGCCGCTTCACCCGGCGACAGGTCGAACAGGTCGCCGGTGAGATCACGCGGATGCTCGGCCGCCGGCCGGTTGCGCAATCGCGCCGCGTGCGTGGGCGCAACATACGCGGCGGCCGTTTCGATCGGCGGCACATCGAAAAGATCACGCGTGACACCGCGCACGGCGTCCGTCGGCGAGCGGCCGCGCAAACGCGCGACGAGCTCGACGAAGCGATCGAAATCGCCCGCGCGCGTGGCCTTGTTCACTTCCGCGAGATCGCGCGCCTTCAGCACGCAAGGCTGCGCGAGCCGCACGAAATACGGTGCTTCGAGCTCGACCGACAGCGCGAGCGGATAGCTCTTGCCCGTCTGCTCCTTCGCCCGCCCGACGCAATCGACCACGGCCGCGCCCTGTGCGGCGCCGAGCGGCTGGCCGGTGCTCACGCTGCGCAGGTGATCGGGAAACACGCGCAATTGCGTGCCGACCGTCAGCGCCGTGGACGACGCGCACACGAGCGCGTAGTGCTGTTCGCGGCGCCGGCCCGACGGCAGGGTCGAGCGACTGGCGATGAACGTGTGCGGCGGCAACGGGCGCACCTGCCCGCTTGCGTCGACCCATGCGTTCCACAGCAGCATGTCTTTCCGCTCGCCCGCGCGCGGGCGCGATGCGACCGGCGAAAACAGCGCGAGCAGCGAGCCCGTGCGATGCGCGGCGACTTGCGCGCTGCTGCCGAGCGGCTGGTTGATGCCCCACAGAAAACGCCCGCCCCCGAGCCGGCGCTCCCATTCCTTGCGGAGCACGACGGTCGGCAAATCCTCGCCGGACTCGGTACCGATCTTGGTCCAGCAGAACGTGGGTGGGAGGTGTTTCAGTGTCATCAACTTTCTCGGGGATACAGCCTCGCTGGTGACAGCAAGCCCATTCAACAGCCGTAACTGTATAGGTATAATGCATCGCATGGAAGCCCCGGACCAAGATTTTCCCGTTCAAGACCTGTTGCGCCGTCTGATGGCAGACACACGCTCGTCCAGCGAAATCGCGCGACTCTCCGGGGTCAGCCAGCCAACCGTATCGCGCCTGAGGCTGTCGAACGGGCACCGGCTGCGCCGCAGCGCGCCATTCAATAAGCTATGCAATTTCTATGGTGTCGACACCGGGCCGTCGCGCCGCCAGTACAACGACCTGCTGCGCGACGCGATCGTCGACGCGTGGGACGGGTCGGATGAGCACGGGCGCGCGCTGCTGGTCGTGATTCAGGGGTTGAAGGGGCTGCAGGCGAAGGCGGATGATGGGTGATGGGGTGGGCGGGGCATTACGCGCCAGCGGCTACGTCAAGCGCCGGAAGAAAAGAAGAAAAGGCGCGTTGGCGATTGCAATGGATGTTGCCTGACGCCCCGCAAGAGACATGCAGCATTCTTGAAATGCCGCCACTCGGCCGAACCCAGCATTGGCTTCGATATGCGGAATCAGCAATCGAGGCAGGCTGAATCGGTGCTGCCAACCCGGCCTGCAAACCGGGCAAGTTGCGGTCTCCTGTCAATCGAGATACTTGCCGAAATACTGCTTCACGGCCGCTTCGTTGTATTTGTCCTCTCCGCGCCAGTGCTCCACGAAATGCCAATCGTGCCTGCCTCGCGAGGGCCTGTCGTAAGACGACGGTCGCAGAATATCAACGCAAGCCAGAATTTCGACCAACACGTCGCGCTCGTTTTTCGACGATTTGATGACCGGCGCCAGGTTGTCCCTCAGCGCACTCGGGTAGTCACCTGGCTGGCTATGAGCGATCACTGACAGCATCGACTTGAGAATGTCGATGTCGGCCTGCGTGGGCTCCGAAATTTCTTCGCGCAGGAATTGCTGCAAATCGAGCAAGGTATACATCCGGTCGCCGAGACGCACGCCGCCCCATTTGATGCGCTCGAAATTCAGTACGTTCAAGTCCACCGCTTCATACTCCCGGGATCCATCGCAGACGCCGCAGCGATAGGTGGTATGCGTGATGACACCGTTCGTGTAGCCGTGTCCGCTCACCTTCGGTACGTATTCATGCGGCGGCGACAATCGTTGCGCGCACACGAAAGAAGCCAACGCCGAACGCCATTCCAGCCGCCGCGTCGAGAGGCTGCTTAAAAATGCCCTGGCTACGGCATCCTGCGTAACCTTCGGCAGAATTTCCTTGATTGCCGTAATGCTCTGGTCGTGCGTCAGCGTGACGGGGGCAAACATCACGCCTTGTTCCTTTGCATAGGCAAGATCGGCGTCGCTGATGTTCCTGTCCTTTTTGTCGACCCATCCCTTGCTGCTCCAGTAGGTTCTGACCAGGATGTTTCTTGCTTTCTTGTCCATAAGGCATCGCATAAGTGGACTGCATGGATCAGCAACAGCTTCCCAGGTTCCGATATCGCCGATATCGGCGGACGATGACGTTCGACACTCTCGTTATCGGGCCGACAATCTACGCGCTGATGTCGAGCGACTGATTGCCGCCCAACGCCGCACACTCAGTCGACGCGATCGATACGTGTCACATGGCGCGACCATAGCGTTTCGAAATCTTCCAGCGTGATCTCTCTTCCATCGAATTCAGGATCGGCGTTGATCTCGACCAGCGACGGCACGGGAACCGTTCCAAGCTCCGTTCCATGCGACGACCTCGCATCGTCGGCAAATCCCACCTGGCCGTCGCGAAAGAATTCGAGCTTGCGCACCTCATAGCGATCCCGATCCAGCACCGAAACGAGCCGGACCGGCTCTGTCTCGAAAGCGCGCTTCCACGCGACGTCGATTGCAATCATTTCGTTTCTCGTTGCGCTGTTGTCGAACGATGAATCCGGCCGAATGCCGACAGTCTGCCCCATGTCCGCGGAAATCCTCCCAGCACAGAAGCGGTCGACGCAGTCACCCGGCGGCAACCCGGGCGACAGCCACGCAACGCCTACTGCTCCAACCCCACCGCCAGCGGCCGCTGATCGCTGCGCCCGTGATCGTCAACCACCCGCACCGTATAACTGCCGGCCGTCCGCGGCTGCCAGAACAGCGCATCGCCCGGCACACCGCGCCCGACGAACACATCGTTGACGAACCAGTACAGCGCGTGCGCACTCGCATCGGCGGTCGCGTTGAATGCGATGCGCGTCTCCTCCGTACTCTTCACACGCATCGCATACGTACTCCCGCGCAGCGGCGACGTGATGCGCGGCGGATCACCCTCGACCTGCCCCGCGTCGCGACAGTCCGCATTCTGGGGCGGCCGTCGGCGCGGAATGCCTGCCTGCACGAACACCTGCTGCAGATCCGACGGCCAGAACTCGAAGATCTCCGCATGCGTGCGCTTGCCATCGTACGGCGGGCACGCGGCCTTCCCCGTCGCCTCGTCGATCACGACCGGCCGATGCACGGTGCTCACGCGAATCGGCGACGTGCCCGGAATGAACCACGTCCAGCCCTGCTGCGGGCACCACTCGTTCGGCAAGTCGCCGCTCGCGAGGCAGATCCGCACGCGCTTCAGCTTCGGCGGCATCGCACGCGGCGGCTCGACGAGCGTGCGCTCGGCATTCAGCGCATCGACAACCTGAAAGAACAGCGGCGCGGCCGCGTCGACGCCGACGAACGCCGTATTGGTCGAGTTGTCGAAGTTGCCGACCCACACGACCAGCACGTACGGGCCGAACACGCCGGCCGTCCACGCATCGCGGAACGACCATGACGTGCCGGTCTTCCAGTAGACAGGCACGCTCGACGGCTGCGCGCCGCTCGTCTCGTCAGGGCGCAGATGCTGGCGCAGCATGTCCATCGTCATGTAGCTCGCCTCGGCGCTCAGCAGGCGCTTGCCAGGCAGCGCCGGCTCGTCCGCGCGCAGCCGCAGCGGCCGGAACTCGCCGCGATTCGCGAGCATCGCGTAGAGCGCCGCGAGATCCTGCATCGTCACTTCGCCGCCGCCGAGCACCAGCGCGAGCCCGTAGTGCTGCGCGCTTGCGAGCCGGCGCACGCCGGCTTCCTGCAGGAACCGGTACAGATCGGGCGACTTGAGCTGCGACGCGACCCACACGGCCGGCACGTTGCGGCTGCGGTTCAGTGCATCGGTCGCGGTGATCGGCCCGAGGAAATGACCGTCGAAATTCTCCGGCGCATACGGGCCGAATGCGGTCGGCACGTCGCGCAGCACGGTCTGCGGATGCAGCACGCCCTGGTCGAAACCGAGCGCATAGATGAACGGCTTGAGCGTCGATCCCGGCGAGCGCCGCGCAAGCGTGCCGTTCACCTGCCCGTCGATCGTGCGGTCGAAGAAGTTCGCGGAACCGACGAGCGCCTTCACGCCCATGTCGCGCGTATCGACGAGGATCGCCGCCGCGTTGCGCACGCCGCGCGTGTCGTTGCGCGCGACATAGCGTGCGATCTGCCGTTCGAGTGTGCGTTGAAGGTCGAGATCGAGCGTCGTCACGAGCCGCGCGTCGGCGTCGCTGTCGTTCGCCGTCGCACTCGAGGACGTTCGCCACGCGCTGCGGGCGGCGAGTGCCTGGTCGACCGCATGCGGCGCATCGAACGGCAGCGCGGACAGCGGCCGCATCGCAAGCGGCAACGCGAACAGCGGCTTGAACGACGCATCGCCCGGATGCTTCGTCAGCCAGCGCGCATACAGCCGGTTGCGCGACACGGCCAGCGCGCGATTGATTTCATCCTGCCCTCCCCGCACCCGTCGCGCCGGGTCCTGCGGAATCACCGCGAGCGCGAGCGCCTCGGGCAGCGTCAGCGCGTCGGGCATCCGGTCGAAATAGACGACGCTCGCGGTGCCCGCGCCTTCGACGTTGCGGCCGTACGGCGCATCGTTCAGATACGCTTCGAGGATCTGCCGTTTCGAATAGAACAGTTCGAGCTGCACCGCGCGCGCCACCTGCTCGAGCTTGCCGGTCGGTGTGCGCGTGTTCAGCCGCCACAGCGAGCGCGCGAGCTGCATCGTCAGCGTCGAGCCGCCCTGCGGATTGCCGCCGCGCACATACGTGATCCACGCGCCGCGTGCGAGCCCGTACGGATTGAAGCCGGGATGCCACCAGAACCAGCGGTCCTCGTGCAGCATCACGGCTTCGACGAGCTGCGGCGACATCCGGTCGAGCGGCACCCACAGCCGGTAGCGATCGTCCTTCGCGAGCGTGAGCCGCAGCAAGTGGCCCTGTGCGTCGGTTACCGCGACCGACGACGGCTTCCAGTCGCGCAGCGGCGGATGCGGCCACAGCCGGCACGCGGCCAGCGCGCCGAACACGAGCAGCACGCCGGCGATCCAGTTCTGCCAGCGATGCAGCCAGCGGCCGGCGCCGTGCAGCACGCGCCGGCGCACCGAAACGTCGTCAGCCACGCGCGGGCGCTCCTCGCACCCGGCGCGGCCGGCAACGACGTTGCAGCTTCATCGTCATCGCACGCGCTCCACCGTCAGTGTCGACCCGCCGGGCGCCTGGGCCTGCAAGCGGCGGTCGTACATCGACTCGCCGTAGGCCGGCGGCGCGATGAAGCGACCCGCGTTGCTCGCCTTGATCCGGTAGACGAACTCGCGCACGTCGGTCGTCGCGGTGCCGTAGATCACCACACGATCCTCGCGCACGTCCGCAAACTGCGGCTGCCACGTGGAACCCTTCACGCCGATCGGCGACCGCCATGGTGCATCGGCCACCGGCGCCGACGCGCCGCCGTCGCCGTTGCTGTCGCCCTCCTGCGTGTCGGTGACGGGCGGCGGCGCGATGACCGGATCGAAGCCGCCCGGCAACAGGTCGACGATTGCAATGTTGCCGACGCTCGCCGAACCCGTCGCACGGATCTTCAGGTGCACGTCGATCTCCTGGCCGACCGTGATCTTGTCGAGCGGCTTGCCGTCCGTGTCGGTGTAGTCGCGCACGATCTCCAGCCCGTTCTTGATCGCCTTCGTCGACGTGCCGCGGTCGTAGCCCGACTGGCTCGTGATCCACCACGCGGGCAGCGAGCTGCCGTTCACGAAGTCGACGCGCGACGCACCGGCCGACCACGTGCCCGAGCGCACGAGGTTCGCCTGGATCGACGACACGTCCTTCGGCGCGGCGCCCGCGCGCACCTCGTCAATCGCGAGCTGGTCGAGCTGGCCTGCATTCGACGCCGCATACGCATCGAGCGCGAGGATCGTCATCGCCGACGACAGCGTGTTGTAGCGGTTGTCGACGAGCGGCGCGGCGAGGTTGTCCATCGCGCGCGGCGACAGCTTGCGCACGCGGTCCGGGAAGTGCTTCGCGATCAGGTACAGCACGCTCGCGTCGCGCGTCAGCGGATCGAGGTAGTAGCCCGTCACGTAGCCGCCGTCGGATGCGCGCTTGCGCTCGAGCAGCGCCTGCGGGCCCGCGATCAGCGCCGCGGCCTCCTTGTCCTGCTTCAGCAGCTGGTACGACGCGGCAAGCCATGCGGCTGCGAGATCGTTCTTCCAGTCGTTCGGATACGCATCCTGCAGCCGCTTCTGCACGGCCGCGAGGCTGTTGGTCGTCACGTTGCCCTGGCGCGTCAGCAGATACACCGCGTACGCGCGCTGCCGCAGCAGGTCGAGCGAGCCGAGCGAATCGTTCGCCGCGAGCTTCTGCAGATACTGATTGCCCGCGTCGAGCATGTCCTTCGGCACCGCGATGCCGCGCTCGCGCGCGTCGAGCAGCACGTGCATCGCGTACGCGGACACGAACGGATCGGCGTCGGGTGTCGCGCTCCACAGCCCGAACCCGCCCTGTGCGTTCTGCCGGCTGCGCAGCACCCCGAGGAACTGCGTGATCGCCGCCGCGTTCGTCGCGTCGGCACCGGCGTCGGTTGCGTGCATCGCGCTCGTCAGCGCCCGCACCGACAGCCACTTCGCCGCGAACACGCGCGGCACGGCCGCACTCACCAGCTGCTCGCTGCAGGTGTGCTCGAAGTTGACGAGATACGACGACAACCCTTCGGACAGCACGAGCGGCGCGGTCGAGATGCTCGCGTCGCGCGATGCATACGCGTCGTACATCGACCGCAGGTTCGGCACGCTCGCCTTCTTGCCCGGATCGAGGCGCGCGATGTCGAGCTGCGTGCGGAACGCGGCGGCCGGCCGCACCGACACGTCGACGCGCTGCTGCGCGCCCTTCGCGCCATAACGCGCGCCGAACGACAGCGAGCCCGAGCCGAGCGTGTCGGTCGCCTTCACGCGGAACATCGCGACACCCTCGTGCTGCGGTGCGAGCGCGACGTTCTGCGTGGCCGGCCCGATCACCTGCAACTGCGGCCCCGTCTTCAGCGTGACCGCAACCGGCACCGGCTGGTTGCCGACACCCGTCAGGTTGTTCGCGACACCAACGCTGACGTCGGCCTCGTCACCCGGCGCGAGTGTCGTCGGCGCGTTCGGCGACAGCACGAAATCGCCGCGCACCGTCGTCGCGCCTTCGAACGTGCCGACCAGGTCCGGCGACACCGACACGGCCATCACGCGCAGCTTGCCGTTGAAGTAGTCGGGCACGGTGTAGCTCAAGCGTGTGTCGCCGTTCACGTCGACGATCCCCGACCAGTAGACGACCGGCTTGTCGCGCTTGCGCTTGAACGGGTTCAACTGGCGGCCGATTGCATCGTCGGCGTCGCCGCCCGGCGCGGCCATCGCCATCAGCTTCTCGAAGTCCGGCAGGATCAGGTCGAGGATCTGCGACGTGCCGACTTCGAGCATCCGCTTGCGGAAGAAGAACTTCAGCGGATCGCCGAGCTTGTAGCGCGCGACCTGCAGGATGCCCTCGTCGACTGCGAACACCACGACCTTCGCCGGCTTCGCCGAATGCACGGTGAAGTTCACCGTGTCGCCGGGCTTCACGAGCGCCGGCGCATCGACCGACACCGCGTTGCGGCGCGCATCGAGGTTCACCGAGAACGGCACGACGCCGTAGCTCAGCGGGCTCATGAAGATCTCGTCCGACGACGGATCGCGAATGTACTGCACGTTGATGTAGCCGTTGCCCTCGAAGCCGGCCGGCACCGTGATGTGCTGGATCGAGCTCGTCGTGTCCGCATGGAACCACGCATGCGCATACACCTTGTCGCGCTCGATCGTGATCAGGCCGCTGCCCGCGTAAGGCGCGCGGATCGCGATCTCGACCTGCTCGCCCGGCTTGTAGTCGTGCTTCGCGAGCGTCACCTGCAGCTCCGCGTTGCGGTCGAGCGAACGCGTGACGTTCGCGTCGCCCGTGACCGAATACTCGATCCGGTTCACCGCCGCGCCGGCCGCGTTGCGGATCACGAGCGCATAGCTGCCCGGCTTGTCGGTGCGCAGCGTGAAGTCGAGCCCGGCCGCCGGAATCGCCAGCGGCTTGTCGTCGACCGGCACTTCCTTCAGCCGCGAGTCGTATTTATATGCGCCGGAATCCTGCTTGGTCAGCACCGACACGTAGCGCTCCTCGACGAGCTGCGCACGCAGGTCCTTCACGTCGATCGCCTTCGCGGTCGGATCGATCGCGACGAGCCGCACCGTGCGCGGGCTGCCGCGCTTCACGTAGCCGAGATCGTCGACCGACTTGTAGCCGACGAGCCAGTCGTTGTTCGACACGAGCGTCTGCGCGTTCGCGGCGACGTTGCGCCCGCCTTCCGCTTCATAGGCCTTCGCCTGGAAGTAGAGCTGGTAGGTCGCGTCCGCGTACTTGTCGAGATCGAGGTCGAACTCCGCATGGCCCTTGTCGTCGGTCGTGCCGTCCTGCAGCGTCGTCGTATAGCCCTCCTTCGCGCGGCGGGCGTCGAAGAAGTGATAGCCCTGCCAGCTGCGGAACGACGGCCACACCGGGCGCAGCGTCAGCGTCGCCGCGACGCGGCGCTTCTCCGCCGGCGTACCGAACAGGTTCTGCGCATCGACCACGCCCTTCAGCCCCTTCGGCTTCACCCACCCTTCGACCACCTGCTGCGACAGCTTCGCGTCGACCTTCATCCGGTCGGGCAGGAACTCCTTCACCTGCACCGTCGTGCTGCCGATCGGCTCCGCGCCGGGCTGGCCGTCCTTGACGATGTACAGGTTGACCGTCCACGTACCGGTCGGCGCCGTTTCGGCCGTCGTATAGCCGAGCTCGGTGAAGCCGGTCGCATCGACCGTCACCGGCTTGCGCTCGACGGTGATCCCGCGCGGGTCGACGATCTCCGCCTGCAGCGGCACGCCGGCCGGGCTGCGCGCCCAGCTCGCCGCGCGCACGATCAGGCCGATGTGGAACGGATCGCCAGGGCGATACAACCCGCGATCCGAGAACAGGTACGCGGACAGTTGCCCCTGGCCCGTCGCATTGCGCTCGCCGTCGACGTCGAAACGCGAGAAGTCGAGCTGGCGATCGCGGCCGGCCACCGGCAGGAACGACAGGTCGGCGTCCTTCTTCACGACGTACAGCTGCGGCCGCTTCTCGCGGTCGAGCCCCTTGAACGCGGGAAAATGCACGATGCCGTCGGCGCTCGTGGTCTGCGTGAACAGCACCTGGCCGTTCACGGCGAGCACCGATACCGTTGCGCCCGCAACCGGCTTGCCCGTGCGGATCGACTGGATGAATACGTCCTGGCTGCCGTCCAGCGCCTTCTTGACCAGCATCCCGAGATCGGTCACGACGATCAGGCGGGTGTCGCCGAGCGCGTTGTCGCTGTCGTCGCCGTTGCTGCTGCTGTCGCCCGAATCGGCGTTGTCCGACTGATCCTGGCTGCCGTCGCCGGACGATGCATCGCTGTCCTTCGCATCGTCGGCTTTCTTCTTCTCGGCCGCCGGGTCGTACTTCGTCAGGTGCAGCAGGAACAAGCCGCGCTTGCCGCCCTTCAGGTACTGGCCGAGATCGATGCCTTCGTAATGCGCCTTGCCGGGGTCGCCGGCCGGGAACGCACGCTTCTGCACGAAGCGCTCGACGATGTGATCCTCGCTGAACGAATACGACAGCTCGGGCCGTGCGTACGTGCCGTTGTTGAAGCTCACGAGATGCTGGAGCTGGTCGGGCAGCACACGGCCGATCTCGACCTTCATCCCCGGCAGGTTGCGCGACACGACCGACAGCCGCTTGCTGCCGCTCATCGAGAGCAGCGAGCCGTCAGCCATGAAGCGCAGCAGCTTCGGATAGTCGGGCACCGTGAACGCGGTCGTCACCGGCTCGGCGAGCAGGTAGCCGCCCGCCGATTTCAGGTCGCCCGCGAAACGCACGACGATGCGATCGCCCGGCGTCGCGTGGTACTTGAAGCTTTGCAGCGTCGCGTAGTCGTTCTCGGTCGGCACCGCGTCGAGCGGCAGCGGCTTCGACTGCTTCAGCACCGCGTCGCTGATGTCGGCCACGTTCCATTCGTACGGCGGATCGTCGTCCGACTGATCGACGCCGGGTTTGCGCTTCGGCAGCACCCACGCCTTGGCGCGCGCGGCCAGGTCGGCGCTGCGCACGCCGTCTGACGCTTCCGCGACGAGCACCTGCTCGGGCTCGTAGCGCTCGTTGTCGACGAGCGTCGGCGCGATGTTGGCGATCGACAGGCTGTAGAGCCCCGGCACGGCGACCGACGCATGCAGCACGTCCAGCGTGCCGTTGCCGCCGCGCGCACTCTTTACGCCCTTGTCGACGTCGAGCCGTGCCACCAGCGGATCGCGCGGGATCTCGAGCGACTGCGAGCGGACCCATGCGCTCGTCTTCATCTTGTCGTAACTGACGGTGTAGCGCAGCGGCGTCGAATTCTTGCCGTCGCGGCCGACCAGCACGAGGCCGATGCGCTTCTCGAACTCGGCCGGATCGACCGGGTAGTTGAAGCGCAGTTGCAGCAGCGCCTGCTTCTCCGCCGGATTGTCGGGATTCTGGTAGAACTCATTGTTGCCGACTGTCGCGGCGAACGCCGGCACATCGAAAGCGAAGCGATCGTCGTGCATTGCCACCTGCGGCGCGAACACCCGGTGCACCGCGAAACGCACCTCGACGTGCGCGCCGACCGGCCAGTCGGCCGCCGGCGTGAAGCGCAGCGTCTTGTCGTCGACCCACGCCCACGCGCCCTTCAGCGCGGGCGTCATCTCGATGCCGTCGCCGGCCGGCTTGCCGACCTGTTCGATCGGCGCCGCCGATTGCGCGAACACGACTTCGAGCGGATGCACGGTGATCTTCGGCTTGTCGGTGTCGTCCACCTCGTAGGTGGTGATCGCCGGCGCCTTCACGGTGAAGCTGACGGTCGCGGGCTCGGGCGGCTTCGGGCGATGCTTGAACCAGTAGCCGCCGTAGCCGAGCGCGGCCGCGAGCAGCACGAGGCCGCCGGCATGCCACGGGCGGCGGCGCACGGCCGCGGCGGTCACGCCCATCCACGCGGGCGCCGTCCACGACACGTCGCCCACCAGCGGCCGCAGCGCGCAGCCGAGCAGCCACCAGACGAAGCCCGCCACGCGAATCGGCAGGAGCAGCAGGAAGCGCAGCAAATCCATTGTTATTTCCTTGTCAAGGACATGCTGCCGGATGCGGCAACCTTCCCCGAATTGTTATGGGTCTGTGACGGCGCGGCCCGGTTGCGCCGTAATTGCTTGGTATGTTCGACCGGATGCTGGGCGCCATTATCGATCAGACCCGAAACGATGGAAATATCGGTGTGCCGGCGCGCAACGCCGCCGGATGACCGGCCGGTCGGGCGGATCTCGGTCGTCCAGGGCGCAACCTCTGCACACGGCGGCGCCGCGTTCGCTAGAATGCGCGGCTCGGCATGATTCGCATCGAAATGAAAGGAAACCGCTTGAAACTCCCGTTCGAATGGCAGATCGGGCTGCGCTATGCGCGCGGCGGCCGGCGCTCGGCCGGCGACGGCTTCGTGTCGTTCATTGCCGGCGCCGCGATGGCCGGCATCGCGCTCGGCGTCGCCGCGCTGATCGTCGTGCTGTCGGTGATGAACGGTTTCCGGACCGAAGTGCGCGACCGGATGCTGTCGGTGCTCGCCCACGTGGAAATCTTCTCGCCGACGGGCGCGATGCCCGACTGGCGGCTCACCGCGCACGAATCGCTGCAGAATCCGGCGGTGCGCGCCGTCGCACCCTATGTCGACGCGCAGGCGCTGCTGACGAACGCGGGCAGCGTGACGGGCGTCGCGCTGCGCGGCATCGATCCCGTGCTGGAGCCGCGGGTGTCCGAGATCGCGCGCAAGCTGAAGACCGGGCGGCTCGACGCGCTCGTGCCGGGCGAGATGGGCATCGTGCTCGGCTCGGCGCTGGCCGACGCGCTGCACGTGAAGATCGGCGACCGCGTCACGTTCTTCGCGCCCGGCAACACCGCGCGCATCGGCGACGCGCTGCCGCGGTTCCGGCAGTTCAACGTGGTCGGCACGTTCGAGTCGGGCCACTACCAGTACGACAGCGCGCTCGCCTACATCCACCTCCGCGACGCACAGACGCTGTTCAACGTGCGTGCGCCGACCGGCATCCGGCTGCGCCTCGACGATCTGCAGCGCGCGCCGGACGTCGCACTGGAACTGTCGCGCACGCTGTCGGGCGACCTCTATATCCGCGACTGGACACGGCAGAACCGCACGTGGTTCGAGGCCGAGCGGCTGCAAAAGCGCATGCTGTCGCTGATCCTGATGCTGATCGTCGCGGTCGCCGCGTTCAACCTCGTGTCGTCGCTCGTGATGACCGTCACCCAGAAGCAGGGCGACATCGCGATCCTGCGCACGCTCGGCGCGCCGCCCGGGTCGATCATGAAGATCTTCGCGATCCAGGGGATGACGATCGGCCTCGCCGGCACGCTCGCGGGCGTCGCGCTCGGCTGCGCGATCGCGGTGAGCATCCCGTGGGTGCTGCCCGCCATCGAGCAGTTGCTCGGCATCCGCTTCCTGACGCCGTCCGTGTACTTCCTCAGCTCGCTGCCGTCGAAGCTCGCGGCGACCGACGTGATCGAGATCGCCGCGGCCGCGTTCCTGATGTCGTGCGTCGCGACGCTCTACCCGAGCTGGCGCGCCGCGCGGGTGCGGCCGGCGGAAGCGCTGCGCGACGAATAGGCGTGCGGCGTGCGGCTCCCTGAGGCGCGCGTGGCTACGCGATCTCGTGAAAGCCGATGCTGTTGCGGCCGTTCAGGATGTCCTCGAACGCGGCGCCGAAGCCGACGTCGATCAGGCCGGCGCGCCGGCCGTAGGTCTTCTGCCCGGAATCGTCGACGAAGATCGCCGCACCCGACGACAACTGGCGGTCGGTATCCAGCAGCGCCAGCGTGCCGCGCGCGGTGCCGGCCGACTGATCGAACGTCAGCCGCGTGCCGTCCTGCGTAGTGAAATGCCCGCCGACTTCCTCGAACCTCTGGTTGCGCGCGACGGACGCGTTGATCTCCTTCATGAAGAGGAAGTCCGCGTCGGCGCGCTGGCTGGCCACCTTGCGATCGTCGTCCGTGAACGTCTCGCCTACGGCGGCCGCGCCCTGCTCCGCGAAATCGACGGCCTGCTGGTGAAACGCGCGCGTCGCGAGCACGAGGCCCGCGTTCGCGTTCAGCGTCGACTCCACCCACGCGCGATCGCTTTCCGTCATCGTCTTCGATACGACCTTGATCTGCCCGTTGTCGGTCATGAAGTCGAACTGCGCGTCGGCCAGGCCCGGACGCTTCGCGATGATCTCGTGCAGGCTCGTCGCGAGCTGGCTGGTGACGTCGCGCAGCTTCGTCGACAGGTTGCCCAGGATCGACATCTGCTTCATGCGCGCCGCGTGCATCGCGTCCTGGTCCAGCGCCCGGATGGTAATCGGCGTGTCCTGCGGCTGCCCGGTCGCCGCGTCCGTCTGCTGGCGCCCGTCGAGCGCAGCCTGCTGCGCCATCTGCACGAGCGAAAGGCCGCTCGCTGCCGTGACTGAAGTCGTCATGCCCTCTCTCTCCTTTCAATCTGTTTTTTACCGTTTACGGACAGATTTCCCGGAAATTTAGACCGATCGCAGGTCCATCGCCCCGCACACTTAAAACTTTGTTTGACTCAAACTAAAAAAGTTTGACACCGAGATTTCACTGAGATAAGTTTTGCGCAAGCTTCCGGAAAGCATTCCGGCCAGCCCTGCCGACTCGCGTCGCGCTTTCCTGCCGTTGCAGCACCGCCGTTCGCACCATCCCCGCCTTATCGCATCGTGCCGTTCCGTTTCATCTGAAACCTGAAGGAAGATCGGGCATGCCCGCATTTGATTCGCACTCCTGCATTCACTTCGTGCCGCCGGCCTCGCTTCGACCGGGCGATCCGAATCAGCCGCCGCGCTGACGCTTTGCGGTCGAGGCGATGCAATCGCCCCGACGCTCACCGGGTCGCGCGATGGGTGACGCGCGTCGACACCGGCCGTGACACCCGGGCATCGCGCCCGGCGCTTTCGAAGGTGCAGTTCCGTTTCATCCGATGCAGCACCCGGCCGGGCCGCAGGGGGCATATCGCGGGCCGTCCGGTTCCAGACAATCACAACAAGAGGTCGACAATGGACATTCATCGAACCGGATTACGTCGCGCGTGGCTTCCCGCGCTCGTTGCGGCCGCAACGCTCGCCGCGTGCGGCGGCGACGACGGCGGCAGCGTGGCGGGCGCCTCCGCGCTCGCGCAGGGCCAACAGGAGGGGGCCGCCGCCTCGGCAGCCGACAAGCAGTCGCTCGCGTCACGCATTTCGCCGTCGGGCGTGCCGTACGCCAACCCGGCCAGCGGCGGCCGCTACCGGCCCGTGATCGCGAACGGCCAGGTGCAGCCGTCGCTGTCGGGCGGCACGATCGAGGAGAACGCGTGGGTCGACACGCCGGTCGACTCCGACGGCGACGGCACGCGCGACCGGATCCACGTGCGCATCGTGCGCCCGACCGAAACCGCGAACGGCGCGCGCACGCCCGTCATCGTGCTCGCGAGCCCGTACTACGCGGGCCTCGCCGACAGCCCCGACCACAACGTCGACGTCGAACTCGACGGCACGCCGCATCCGGCCGCCACGGCGGCCGCGGCAGCGACCGGCGCCTCGGCGCGCATCATGGCCGCCGCGCCGCAGGTGCGGATGCTGCAGCAGGCCGAGGCGGCCGCCGCCGGGCGCTCGTGGATCGAGGGCTACTTCATCCCGCGCGGCTTCACGATCGTCTACGCGGATTCGCTCGGCACCGCCGGCTCGGACGGCTGCCCGACGATCCTCACTCGCGACGAATCGGTCGCGATGGCCTCGGTGATCCGCTGGCTCGGCCGCGACGCGACCGCGAAGGACGCGAACGGCAAGACGGTCGTCGCGAACTGGTCGACAGGCCACGTCGGCATGTACGGCGTGTCGTACGACGGCACGCTGCCGAAGATGGTCGCGAGCCTGCGCACGCGCGGGCTCGACGCGATCGTGCCGGTCGCCGGGCTGACGAACATGTACGGCTACTACCGCTCGGGCGGGCTCGTGCGTGCGCCGGAAGGCTATCAGGGCGAGGACGTCGACGTGTACATCAAGGCGCTGCTGACGAACGCGCATCCGGAGCGCTGCACGCACCTGATCGACGAAGCGCTGCAGCAGGAAGACCGCAAGACCGGCGACTATTCGCCGTTCTGGGCCGCGCGCGATATTCCCACCGCGTACGCGGTCGCGCCGGCGCTCGTCGCGCAGGGGCTCACCGACGACAACGTGCGGGTCGACCAGTCGACGCTGTGGCATCTCGCGATGCGGCGCCAGGGCGTGCCGACGCAGCTGTGGCTGCATCGCCTGAAGCACACCGACCCGACCCGCGTGCCGGCGATGGCCGACGCGTGGACCGCGGAAGTGAACCGCTGGTTTACGCGCTACCTGATCGGTTTCGACAACGGCGTCGAACGCGATCCGCGCGCGGTGATCGAGCAGGCGGACGGCACGCTGCTGAAGGAAGCGGACTGGGCCGCGCGCCACGCCACGCCGGTCACGTACTTCGCGGGCGGCGACGGCGCGGGCACCGGCACGCTGCTGCGGCTGCCGACCGGCGGCCCGCTCGCGCGTTTCACCGACGATGCGCGCATCACCGCGCTCACGCTGGCGAACGCGCCGACGGGCGAGAACCGCAGCCGCTTCGAAACCGCGCCGCTCACGGCCGCGACACGCCTGTCCGGTTCGGCGACCGCGCGCGTCAGGCTGACCTTCACGGCCGTGGCCAACGTGACGGCCCTGCTGGTCGATCGCGCGCCGGACGGCACGGCGACGATCGTCACGCGGGCGTGGACCGACCCGCGTAACCGCGTGTCGGAGTGGGTCTCGCAGCCGGTTCTGCCCGGCATGCCGTACGACCTGAAGCTGACGTTCATGCCGCGTGACTACAAGCTGGAAGCCGGCCACCGGCTGGGGCTCGTCGTGCTGTCGAGCGACAACGAGGCGACGCTGCGGCCGACGCCGGGCACCGGGCTGACGCTGGACCCGGCCGGTACGTCGGTGACGGTGCCGCTGGCTTCGTCCTGAGCAGGCGTGCGCCGCGCGGAACGCACTTCCGCCCGCGCGCGTCGCTGACACGGCAGAACGTCCGGCCAGCCTTCGATCGTCGCGGAATGCAAGGCTGGCCGGGCGGCCTGCCCGGCCGGTCGCCGCCGGGCATGGGTCAGGCCCGCCGGCCGTTCGGATCGCCCTGGCGACTCAAATAATCGATCAGCCACTGCGCGGCCGGACCGCTCGCGCGATCGGCACGCCGGATCAGCGATAGTCCGTAGCGGAACGTGCGCCGGTCGGCCAGTTGCACCGGCACGAGACGGCCCGACTGCAGATCGTCCTCGATCAGATGCATCGGCATCGATCCCCAGCCCAGCCCGGCGAGCAGCAACCGATGTTTCGCGCCGAGGTCGGCCACCTTCCAGGTGCGGGTCGCATGGATTCCGAACGATTGCCCGTCAGTGACCTTGCTGCGGTCGGTGAGCACGATCTGCGTATGCTCGCGCGCCTCCGAGAGCGGAATCGGCGCGTCACGCAACGCGAGCGGATGCATGGGCGCCGCAACGGTCAGCAACTCGATCGCCCCCATCGAGGTCGCGTCGATCGCATCCGGCCAGTTCGGAATCGGGCCACTGATGCCGAGCGCACAGCCGCCGTCGAGCACCAGCTTCATGACGCCGCCGAGCGCTTCGATCGCCAGGTTGAGTGCGACGGTCGGGAACGCCTCCGCAAACGCCTGCATGCCTTCGACCAGCTTCGGCAACGGAAACATCACGTCGACGGCCAGCGACAGCTCGGCTTCCACGCCGCCCCGCAAACCGGCCGTCTTCGCCTGCAACTGCCCCATCAGCATGTCGAGCCGACGCGCATCGGCGAGCACGACCTCGCCGGCGGCCGTCAGTTGCGGACGGCGTCTGCCGCGCTCGAACAACGGCATGCCCAGCTGTGCCTCAAGGCTGGCGACCGCATAACTCACCACCGATTGCGCCCTGCCGAGCCGACGCGCCGCCCCTGAAAAGCTGCCTGCCTCGACGACGGCGACGAACGCACGGAGCTGATCCAGATTGGGGCTGCGATCCACGATCTATCCAGAAAATTGATTTTAACGATCCATTCTAGCCAATTGTTTGGATCGAAACGATCCCCTACATTCCTGTCACGCCATGTCGATCGCGGCTTCCCCCGCGTCGACAGTCCCCCGTCAATGTCACAGGAACATGGAACCATGACGACCGACCGCTTGCTTTCACCGCCCCGGGCACCTGCGCGTCCGACGCTGTTCGACCCGATCGAACTCGGGCGCATCACGCTCAGGAATCGCATCGTAATGGCGCCGATGACGCGCAGCCGTGCCGGTGCCGGCGACGCGCCCGGCCCGATGAACGCGACCTACTACGCACAACGGGCCTCGGCCGGCCTGATCGTCACCGAGGGCGCGCAGATCTCGCCACAGGGCAAGGGCTATCCGTTCACGCCGGGCATCTACAGCGACGCGCAGATCGCGGGCTGGAAACAGGTGACCGACGCGGTGCACCGTGAAGGCGGCCGCATTTTCGTGCAACTGGCCCATGTCGGCCGCATCGGTCACCCGGACCTGCAGCCGGACGGCGCACGACCGGTCGCGCCGTCGCCGATCCGGCCCGACGGCGACGCGTATACGCCGACCGGCCCGCAGCCGTACCCGGTGCCGCGCGCGCTCGAAACCGCCGAATTGCCCGCCGTCGTCGACCAATACGTGCTGGCCGCTCGCGCCGCATTGCAGGCCGGGTTCGACGGCGTGGAGATTCACGCCGGCAACGGCTATCTGCTTGACCAGTTCCTGCGTGACGGCACGAACCGCCGGACCGACGACTACGGCGGCACGATCGACAACCGGCTTCGGCTGCCACTCGAGGTCGTGCGCGCAGTCGGCCTCGTTTCAGGCCCCGATCGATTAGGTATCCGTATCTCTCCGGTCACGCCGCATTTCGGTGGAATCGCGGATAGCGATCCGCAAACGCTGTTCGAGCGATTCGCCAACCGGCTGAGCGGCCTCGCGGTCTATCTCCATGTCGTCGAAGGCGTCCCTCAGGCCGCACCGGACGCGGTGCCCGCATTCGACTACGGCGCGCTCAGGCACGCGTTCGGCGGGCATTACATCGCGAACAACGGCTACACGAAAGCACGCGCGGAAACGGCACTTTCCGACGGCCACGCCGATCTCGTGTCGTTCGGCTACCCGTTCATCGCGAACCCAGATCTTGCCGAACGCCTCCGGCACGACCGGCCGCTCGCGCATGCAGACATGTCCATGGCCTATGGCGGCGGCGAAGCCGGCTATACCGACTACCCGCCGTTTCGCGCATGAGCGCGGCCCCGAACCCCAACCGCTGAACACGACGGCGGATCGCCGATCCGCCGCCCCTCGAACAAGGACTCACCATGATTCGATCGATCAACCGCGCCCTGTACCGAACCGCTGCGCAGACGCCCACCGTCAACGCCATCCTGTCCGTCCTGGTGCGCACCCTCATCGCCGGCGTCTACGTCGGCGCGGGCATCAGCAAGATCTTCAACTACGCAGGCACCGAGCAATACATGGCGCACATGGGTGTGCCGGGGGCGCTGCTGCCGCTCGTGATCTTCGTCGAGGTCGCCGGCGGCCTCGCGTTGATCGCCGGCTTCATGACGCGACTCGCCGCGCTCGGGCTCGCGATCTTTTCGGTCATCGCCGCGGTGATCTTCCATAGCGGCGGCGACCAGACGCAGCAGACCTTTTTCATGATGAACCTGTCGATGACGGGCGGCCTGCTCGCGCTCGTGCTGAATGGCGCGGGCCGCGCCTCGTTCGATCGCGGCGATCGGGCATCCCTGCCGGAGTGATCCGGCCGACGCCGCGTCCTGCCCGACACCTCACACATCCCGGGGGCAACGCCCCCGCATCCAGCGAGATTTCCCCGTGAACACCATGAATGCCATTCAGATCGATCATTTCGGCGCTCCGTCCGTACTCCGTCCGGTCGTGATCGAGCGCCCGACACCGGCTCCCGACGAAGTCCTCGTGCGCGTGACGCGCATCGGACTGAATTTCGCGGAAACGCTGCAACGCGCCGGTACCTATCCGGGGCCGGCGCCGACGTTGCCGGCGATATTGGGATCGGAAACGGTCGGCACCGTCGAAGCCCTCGGCGCGAACGTGCGGGACTTCCAGGTCGGCGATCGCGTGGCCGCGGCGCTGTTCGGCGCAACGAGCGGAACCGGCGGCTATGCCGAATATGTGACGGTACGCGCTCCGCTGATCGTCGCGATTCCCGACGCCGTTTCGGACGACGACGCCGTCGCGGTCATGCTGCAGGGGCTGGTCGCCCGCATGCTGCTGCGCGAGACGCCGGTGGCCGCGCGATCCGTCGCCATCACCGCCGCAGCCGGCGGCGTCGGTTCGATGCTCATCCAGCTGGCGAGACTCGACGGCGCCAGGACGATCGTCGGCCTGGCCGGTTCCACGGAGAAGCTATCGACGGTGCGGGCGCTCGGTGCCGATCAGGCCGTGAGCTATCGCGACGACGCGTGGGTCGATCGACTCGGCGCCGCAACCGGCGGCACGGGCCCCGACGTCGTGTTCGATTCGATCGGTGGCGCCGTGGCCCGCACGCTGGCGTCCAGCCTTGCGCCGCACGGTCGCTTCGTCGCCTATGGCGCGGCAAGCGGCCAGTTGCTCGCGGTCGATGACAGCCTGATGAACGCGCTCATCTTCGGCTGCCGCTCGCTGTCGGGTTTCGCGTTGCATGCGTTCCTCGCCGATCACGTCGTGCAGCAAACGCTCGGCGAGCTGTTCGGCTTGCTGGCCACCGGTGCACTGAAGCCGCTGATCGGGGGCAGCTATGCGCTCGACGCGATCGTCGACGCGCATGCGGCGCTCGAGTCGGGCGGCACGACCGGCAAGCTCGTGCTGCGTATCGATCGATAGCGCTGCGCACCCGCCCTCGACCGTCGCGGGACGCCTCTCAACGCCGACATCGATCCCGGACGAAACGGTGGGCGGCGAATCATCGTCCCGGCGCCGCTCACACCGGCGTCAACACCGGCCGCCCTGAAAAGTGCCGCTCGGCATTGTCGATGAACTGCCGCACCGACCGATCGAGCGCCTCGGGCGACCAGCCGCCCATGTGCGGCGTCAGCACGACGCTGTCGAGATCCGTCAGCGCGCGCGGCGGCTCGGGTTCGCCTTCGTACACGTCGAGCCCCGCGCCCGCGATGCGTCCTTCACGCAACGCGTCCGCCAAAGCAGCGGTATCGACAACACTGCCGCGCGACACGTTGACGACGAACCCGCCGGGGCCGAGCGCGTCGAGCACCGCGCGATCGATCAGGTGCCGCGTGCCCGCGCCGCCCGGCGTCGCGACGATCAGTAAATCGGCCCACTGCGCGAGCGCGTCGACGCGATCGAAATAGCGGTAAGGGACGTTCTTCTCCGACCGGTTGTGATAACCGATCTCGATGTCGAAGCCGGCCGCGCGGCGTGCGCACTTCTCGCCGATCTTGCCGAGCCCGACGATGCCGAGCTTCTTGCCCGACACGTTCGGCGGCATCGCCAGGCCGTCGCGCCACACGCCCGCGCGGGTTTTCGCATCGAGCTGCACGACGTTGCGCACGGCCGCGAGCAGCAGCGCGAACGCATGATCGGCCACGCAATCGTCGTTGGTGCCGGCGCCCGTGACCACGGTCACGCCGCGCGTCTTCGCATGGGCGACATCGATGTGCTCGTAGCCGGCGCCGAGCGCGCTGACGAACGTGAGTTGCGGAAGACGATCGATTTCGGCGGCGGTGAGCCCCGTGCTGCCGTTGGTCAGCACCGCGCGTATCGTGCCGCCGTGTTCGGCGATCGCACGTTCGCGTTCGTCGGATGTCGGGGCGTAGCGCACGTCGAACGACGCGGCGATCTCGCGATGCGCGTCGCCGCGCAATGCGATGAGAACCAGCAACTCGGGCTTCATGTCAGGAAGTGTCGGCAAGGCGGGAACGGATTCAGTGTAACAAGCCTGCCACACGGATGCGGGTAATCCCCACACGGGCTGTGGGCACGCCGCCGCACGTGGTTTGCCAAAGCCGGCTCAGTCAAGTAACTTTCGGCGTACGCCCTCGTCCTGGAGATTGGCCCGTATGAAGCTCGCCCTGCCCGCCCGGATCCTGGGCCTCGCGCTCGCCGCCGCGATCGTCGCGCCCGGCGCGCATGCCGACACGCCCGTCGTGGTGTCGTCGAAGATCGACACCGAAGGCAACCTGCTCGGCAACCTCATCGCGCAGGTGCTGAAGGCCCACGGCATTCCCGTCACCGAAAAGATCGCGCTCGGCACCACGCCGATCGTGCGCAAGGCGCTCACGAGCGGCGAGATCGACGTCTACCCCGAATACACCGGCAACGCCGCGTTCTTCTTCAACAAGGCGGACGATCCGCTGTGGAAGAACGCGAGCCAGGGCTACGACACCGCGAAGCAACTCGACTACGCGGCGAACCATCTCGTCTGGCTCACCCCGGCGCCCGCGAACAACACGTGGGGCGTCGCCCTGCTCGCACCGGTGGCGCAGTCGCAGCACCTGAAGACCTTCTCCGATTTCGGCAAGTGGGTGGCCGGCGGCGGCAAGGTGAAGCTCGCGGCGTCGGCCGAATTCGTGAACAGCGCGTCGGCGCTGCCGTCGTTCGAGAAGGCGTACGGCTTCAAGCTGAAGCCCGACCAGCTCGTCGTGCTTTCCGGCGGCGACACGGCCGCGACCATCAAGGCCGCAGCGAACCAGACCGACGGCGTGAATGCCGCGATGGTCTACGGCACCGACGGCGGCATCTCGTCGAGCGGCCTCGCGGTGCTCGACGACGACAAGCACGTGCAGCCCGTCTACGCGCCTGCGCCGGTGATCCGCGAAGCCGTGCTGAAAGCGCACCCGCAGATCGCCGACTACCTGAAGCCCGTGTTCGCGAGCCTCGACCTGAAGACGCTGCAGACGCTGAACGCGCGCATCCAGATCAACGGCGAACCGGCCGCCGGCGTCGCGAAAAGCTACCTGAAAGCGAAGGGCTTCGTTAAATGACCGATCGCGCGGCAGCGTCCGCGCGGCGCATCACGGCGGACAAGGTCGGCATCCTGATCGGGGTCCTGACGATCGTCGCCGTGCTCGGCCTGCCGTTCGCGGTGCTGCGGCCGAACCGCATCGCGGCCGGCACCGACCTGTCGGTGTTCGCCGCGCTGCCGGCCCTGCAGGGCGCCGGGTTCGCCGCGCTGTGGATCGTCGGCGCGCTGTGGGCGATGACGGCCAGCCGCCCCGCGTGGCGCCTCATGGCCGGCTGCGCGTGGCTCGCCACGCTCGCGTACGCGGTCGGCGCGGCCGCGACGCACCTCGTCGCGCCTGACGACACGCTCGCCCGCGTATCGCCCTCCTCCGGCGTCTGGCTGCTGCTGTTCGCGTGGGCCGTGCTCGTCGCGGATGCGCTCGCGCGGCTCGCATTCGGCCCGTGGCGGCGCCTCGCCGCGCTCGTCGTCGCGATAGCAGCGATTTCGGTGCCGCTCGCGAGCGGCTGGTGGGACGGCCTTTCCGTGATGCGCGAATACGCGGTGCGCAGCGACGACTTCTGGATCGAGGCGATCCGGCACGTGTCGCTCACCGGCGGCTCGGTGGCGGCCGCGCTCGTCGCGGGCGTGCCGCTCGGCATCGCCTGCGCGCGCATCGCGGCGGTGCGTACCGTCGCGATGCCCGTGCTCAATATCGTGCAGACGATCCCCAGCATCGCGATGTACGGACTGATGATGGCGCCGCTCGGCTTGCTCGCCGCGCACGTGCCGCTCGCGGCCGCGCTCGGCATCCGCGGCATCGGCGTCGCTCCTGCCGTGCTTGCGCTGTTCCTGTATTCGCTGCTGCCGATCGCGTCGAGCGTCGTGGTCGGGCTCGGCCAGGTGCCGCCGCACGTGACCGAAGCGGCGCGCGCGATGGGGATGACGCGCGCGCAGCGGTTGCTGCGCGTCGATCTCGTGCTTGCGCTGCCGGTGATCCTGAGCGGCGTGCGCATCGTGCTCGTGCAGAACATCGGGCTGACCGCGGTCGCCGCGCTGATCGGCGGCGGCGGCTTCGGCACCTTCATCTTCCAGGGGATCGGGCAATCGGCCGCCGATCTCGTGCTGCTC
Organism: Burkholderia sp. AU31652; assembly: GCF_002223155.1. Classification (NCBI taxonomy): domain Bacteria; kingdom Pseudomonadati; phylum Pseudomonadota; class Betaproteobacteria; order Burkholderiales; family Burkholderiaceae; genus Burkholderia; species Burkholderia sp. AU31652. Next base: position 2,640,128 of record NZ_NKFG01000005.1, read on the forward strand.
GGCGCGATCCCGACGATCGCGCTCGCGCTGGTGGCGGCCGTCATATTCGAAGCCGCGACCACGCTCGCGAAGGGGCGTGCAGGATGATCGAGATCGAACGTGCGGGCAAACGCTTCGGCGATATCGTCGCCGTCGACGACGTCTCGCTGACGATCGAGCGCGGCACGATCACCGCGCTCGTCGGCGCATCGGGCAGCGGCAAGTCGACGCTGCTGCGCATGATCAACCGGCTGATCGCGCCCACCAGCGGCACGATCCGCATCGACGGCGTCGATACGGCCACCGTTGCGCCCGAGCAGCTTCGTCGCGGCATCGGCTATGCGATCCAGGGGCACGGGCTGTTTCCGCACTGGAGCGTCGCGCGCAACATCGCGACCGTGCCGCGCCTGCTCGGCTGGACGGCCGATCGCATCGACGCGCGCGTAAACGAATTGCTCGACCTGTTTCATCTCGCGCCGGCCGAGTTCGCGGACAAGCTGCCGCACGAACTGTCGGGCGGGCAGCAACAGCGCGTCGGCGTGGCGCGTGCGCTCGCGGCCGAGCCCGCGATGCTGCTGATGGACGAGCCGTTCGGCGCGCTCGATCCGATCATCCGCAACAAGGCGCAGGACGACCTGTTTGCCTTGCAGCGCCGCCTCGGCATCACCGTCGTGATCGTCACGCACGATATCGAGGAAGCGCTGAAGCTCGGCGACACGATCGCGGTGATGGACGGCGGCCGGCTGCTGCAGGTCGCTGCGCCGGCCGAGATTCTCGGCAAGCCGGCAGCCGGCGTCGTCGAACAGCTGGTCGCCGGCGTCGACCGGCCGCTGCGCCTGCTCGCGCTGACGCCGATCGACGCGGTGGCCGAACCCGGTCATGCCGACGGCGAACCGATCGCCGCGACGCGCACGCTGCGCGATGCGGTGTCGGAGCTGCTGTGGCGCGGTGTCGATGTGCTTCCGGTGGAAGATGGCGACGGCCGCAACACGCGCCGCATCACGCTCGATGCGATCCGTGCGCACGCAAGGAAGCCCGCATGACGACGCACGGCAGCACGCGGCCCGGGCGGTCGGCACTTCCCGCCTACCTCGCACGCGCGGCCGCGCTCGCGCTGCTGCTCGTGCTGCTGTTGCGACCCGCCTGGCTGCAAGGCTTGTTCGCGCCGTTCGCCGACAACGGCGCGCCGGTCATCTACGATCGCGCGAGCCTGCTCGACCTCACGCTGGCGCATCTCGGCACGGTCGCGTTGTCGAGCGTGATCGGCACGATCGTCGCGGTCGCGGCCGGCATCGCGGTCACTCGGCCGTGGGGCGCGGATTTCCTGCCGGTCGCGCGCAGCGTCGTCGACATCGGCCAGACCTTCCCGCCCGTCGCGGTGCTCGCGCTCGCGGTGCCGGCCGTCGGCTTCGGCCTGAAGCCCGTGCTGATCGCGCTCGTGCTGTATGGGCTGCTGCCCGTGTTCGAAAGCACGATCGCGGGGCTCGAGGACGTGCCGCGCGACGTCGTCGACGCCGCGCGCGGGATGGGGATGAGCGGCTGGCAGCAACTGGTGTCGGTCGAGCTGCCGCTCGCGTTTCCGGTGATCGTCAACGGCGTGCGGCTCGCGGTCGTGATCAATCTCGGCACCGCGACGATCGGCTCGACGGTCGCCGCGCGCGGGCTCGGCGACGTGATCATCGCGGGGCTGCAGACGTCGAACACCGCGTTCGTGCTGCAGGGCGGCGTGATCGTCGGGCTGCTCGCGGTGCTCGTCAGCGATGCGATCGGCGCGATTGCACGGGTGGCGGCCGCACGGCGCGCGTAGAAGCCGTTGCGCGACTTTTGGAAGGAGAAACCATGACCGTTTCGGACACCGGCCCGTTTTTTCATGGCACGAAAGCGGATTTGCGGATCGGCGATTTGCTGACGGCAGGCTTCCGATCGAATTATCGCGACGACGTCGTGATGAATCACATCTACTTCACGGCCCTGCCCAAAGGCGCTGGCCTCGCTGCGGAAATGGCCAAAGGCGACGGCCGACCGCGGGTCTACATCGTCGAACCCACCGGCGAATTCGAAAACGACCCGAACGTCACGGACAAGAAATTCCCGGGCAATCCGACGCGATCGTACCGGAGCACATCGCCTTTGAAGATCGTCGGCGAACTCGAAAGCTGGGAACCCTACGATCCGGCGTTCATCCAGCAGCTCAGAATCCGCATCGAAACCGGCATCGGCGAGATCATCAACTAGCGTTCGTCCGGACTCCGATGCGTGTCCGCGCAACGATCGGTTCCTCGATCGGCTCGCCGCGACACAAGCCTACATGCCGCTTTCATTCGAACCGGCACTCGACCACCGGCGGCAATTGGCCGATATACTAGGCGCCTTCCCATTCCCCGCACTCCACCATGCGACGGTTTCTCTGGCTGATCGTGCTTTCGCTCGGCATCGCGCAACAAGCGTCGGCGCAGCAAGCGCCCGCACTGCCTGCGTCCGCGCCCGAAGCAGCCGCATCGGCGCCGTCCGTCGCCTCCGCGCCGCTCGCCGACGCCAACGATCAGCCGAACGAAGCAAACCGCCGCATCACGTCCTACCTGACGAAGAAGTTCGGCGTCGCGAAGGAACGGGCCGCGAAGCTCGCCGATATCGTGAGCGTCACTGCGACGAAATATTCGCTGCCTCCCGCACTCGTTTACGCCATTATTTCGATCGAATCGCGCTTCCAGGAAAAGGCGCGCGGCCAGCATGGCGCGACCGGGCTGATGCAGGTCGTGCCGACCGCGCACCGCGGCCTGGTGCGCAACGTGAAGGACCTGACCGACCCGAACGCGAACGTCGAAGTCGGCTCCGCGATCCTGTCGGGCTACGTGAGGGCGGCCGGTGGCGACGTGCGGGCCGGACTGAGGAGCTACAGCGGCGGTTCGAACGCGTATGCGGCGAAGGTGATGCAGCGCGTCGATTCGTTCCGCTTCGTGCTTGAACCTGACGACGACGTGAAAGCCTCGAATCCCGTGAATCCCGCAAACAATGCGAAGGCCCGCATGGTGCCGGTCAGCGAAAGGACGAGCCCGACGTCGGCCCGCGCCAACTAGTCTCCCCCTTCGATCGACGCGCATGCGCCACGCCACCCGCTTCCTTGCCGTCGCCGCGCTGGCGATCGGCCACACCACCGCGTTTGCCGCCGTCGATTGCGAGAAACACGCGCTGACGATGAACGACGTGCGGACCTGCGTACTCGGTCAGAACGATCAGGCCGTCGAGCGCGCGTACCGGTCGCTCGAGCACAAGCTCAAGCAGCGCAACCCCGATGCCGCCAGCGCGCTCGCGAAGTCGCAGGCAAGCTGGACCCGCTTCGCCGACGACACCTGCGACTACGTGAAAGCCGCCAATCCGCAGCAGATGATCCCGGAAGACGCGCGGATGAACTGCTGGGTCGATTTCAGCCAGGCACGCGTGCGCATCCTGAAGAAATGGGAAGCGCAGCTGGACGCACCGCCGCCACCAGTCCAGAACTGAACGACGAACGGCTACCCGCCCGTCACGCCTGCGCGAAGCGCTCCCGCAAGAACTCGATGAAATGCTGCGTCTTCGCGGGCAGCAGCCGCGTTTCCGTCATCGCGTAGACCGGAATCGGCTCGCCCTCCCATGCGGGCATCACGCGGCGCAGCCGGCCGGCGGCCAGGTCGTCCGCGACGATCGCCTCGGACAGCACGATGATGCCCGCATCGAGCGTGGCCAGGCGCCGCAGCATGCCGACGCTGTTTCCCGCGAAACGACTGCTCACTGGCACCGCGACGGATTGCGTGCCGTCATGCAGCGTCCACGTGCCGGCCCTCGCCAGGCTGAGGCACGCGTGCCGTGCCAGGTCGTCCGGCGTGCGCGGCTCGCCCTCGCGCGCGAGATAGCCGGGCGACGCATACAGGTAGTTCCCGAGCGTGGCCAGCCGCCGCGCGATCAGTTGAGAATCGTCGGATTCGCCCAAGCGGATCGCCACGTCGAACGGTTCGCTCACCAGATCGACCCGCCGCGACGTCAGCTCGAAATCGAATGTCAGCTTCGGGTAATGCGTCGAGAACTCGACGATCAGCGGCGCCAGGTAGGTCACCGCGAAATCGACCGGAAACGACGCGCGCAATACGCCGGTCGGCTCCGCCAGCAACCCGCCGAGCTGCTCGTGCGCGAGCCGCGCCTCGTCGACGATGCGCTTGCAGCGCTCGAAGTAGAGCTGGCCGGCCTCGGTCAGCTCGATCCGGCGCGTCGTGCGATGCAGCAGCCGCAGCCCGATCGCCTTCTCCAGCGCGCTGATGCGCCGTGACAGCGTCGAGTTCGGCATCCCTAGCGTCTCGGCCGCACTGCGAAAACCCTTCGCCTTCACGACTTCGACGAACAACGCCATGTCGTTCAGCAGTTCCATGCCAACTGCTCCAGCAATGGATCAATATTATCCATATTACCGGGTTTATCCCGAAAAGGAAGCAATGGATGATGGGTGTGTGGAGGCGAGGTCGGCACACCCGTGCGCGGCCGGCGCCCGAGGCGGCACCGACCCGGCGCCGCTATCCCGAATCTCGAGGAGCTGACGCATCATGAGCCAACTGTTCACCCCGGTCCGCGTGGGCCGATATACGCTGGAAAACCGCCTGGTCATGGCGCCGATGACCCGCAGCCGCGCCGCCTTCGACGGCACGCCCGGCGAATGGGCCGCCGAGTATTACGCGCAGCGATCGAGCGTCGGCCTGATCGTCAGCGAAGGCACGCAGCCGTCGGACGACGGGCAAGGCTACCTGACGACGCCCGGCATCTATACCGACGCGCACGTCGCCGGCTGGAAGGCGATCAGCGACCGCGTGCATGCACATGGAGGCCGGTTGTTCATCCAGTTGATGCACGTCGGGCGCATGTCGCATCCCGACAATACGCCGCATCACCGGCAGGCCGTCGCGCCGTCGGCGATCGCGCCGAATGCGCAGATGTTCACGATGAAGGGGATGCTGGACATCCCCGCGCCGCGCGCGCTGACGCTCGACGAAGTGCGCGAGACCGTGAACGACTTCCGCATCGCCGCGCGCCGCGCGATCGAGGCGGGCGCGGACGGTGTCGAGATTCACGGTGCGAACGGCTACCTGATCCAGCAGTTCTTCGCGCCGAATGCCAACACGCGCTCCGACGCGTACGGCGGCTCGATCGAGAACCGCGCGCGCTTCGCGATCGAGGTCGCCACGGCGATCGCCGACGAGATCGGCGCGGATCGCACGGCCATCCGCGTATCGCCCGGCAATACGCTGGGCGGCCTCGACGAAGGGGCGGAAGGGCCGGACCTGTATCGCCACCTCGCGACGGAACTCGACCGGCTCGGCCTCGCCTACCTGCACGTGATGCATCAGGGCAACGAAGCGCTGCTGGCCGACCTGCGTGCGCGCTGGAACGGCACGCTGATCCTGAACCGTCCGGGCCGCACGCGCGACGCGATCGGCACCGACGTGACGTCGGGGCTGGCCGACCTCGAAGCGTACGGGCAGATGGTGCTGGCGAATCCGGATTTCGTGACGCGGGTGAAGACCGGCGCGCCGATGAACGACGCGCGGCGCGAGACGTTCTTCGGCGGCGATGCGCGCGGGTATGTCGACTATCCGGCGCTGGATGGGGCGGCTGCGGCTTGATGCTGTCGCACGGAGCGATAGCTGCGATACGCCTGAAACGTCTCGCAGCTATCGCAGGTGGTCCGCTCGATATCCGTCAAAAACCAAACGTTTCATTGCTCCCCACCTATCACTTTGAACGGGGCAGGAGAATGGTGAAGCGGAGGCAACTGGTCAATCGGCATTTCGCATGGCATCCGGTATCCGGTATGTGCCATCGCGATAGTCGAGTGTAATGTTGCGACGTTGAGCGGGTGACGTGTGACCCGAGCATTTATCGACCTCGAGCCGGTTCACGTGCTCGACGTACTTTTCGCTGACCCGCAAAACGGCATAGCCTTGCGTGTCTGGCGGGCCGAGTGCGAGTGTGCGTGACGTTTCTGAAATGCTGGTACAAGGACCATCGCGGTCGCCCGTCCAATCGCTCACGATCAGGCGGTCCAACACCGTGCGCAAATGCTGCCCATCGATCAAATAGAGACTCAGCGTAGCGATGCCCGACATATCCGCGGGCGGGCCGCCAGACGACTTCAGGCGCACGCCGAAGGCACGTTGAGTGGAGGTCAGCTGATAGCGCGCCGTGTCGAGGTCGATGCCCTCAAAATAGTGATCCTCGGCATAGCGAATCGCCGATCGCTGAAACCGATGCGCGATAATCGCACCCGTAGCCGTATCGGCAACCACTACTTCGATGTCGACGACGTTCGGCCCGTCGGCGCTGCCTTTCTGCATCAGCGGTAACGCCCCGATCGTCAGCGCCGCGTTCGCAGGCCAGACCTTGCAAACCGCGTGCGTAGCATCCAGTGTATGGTCGGGATGGAGTCGCGCCGACCAGTTCTGAAGGTTATCACTGCACCCGGCATGTGCGATGAGCGGCGCCAAAGCGGCAACAACGAAAATCACAGCGCGTTTCATTATCGCCATCCCGATGGACTTCATGAATATTTCCCAATAGCGAATAGTACGTGGGAAACATCGCACTGCGATCAGAGGAAGTTCGACGGTGATTGGAACAGGTCGTGCCGGGGCGGCACAACACAATCTTGAAAAGATCGCCGTTGACGGTTGCCGCGACGATCGACGCGCGCACGCAAAGCACGGCCGAACCCGCGATGGCATTGCCGCTGGCATGGCTCGTAAAGGACGGCACCGCGAACACTGGCCTGCAAGGCCAGCGCAAGCTGCTGGAGCGGGGCCGAAGCGGGTCGCCCAAGAGCGCTCGCGTTATACGTGACGGCGAGTGAACGTCTCATTGTTCCGATATTTCAGGAACAAAGAGAAACGCACGGCAAGCCAGATGCACCGGCTTGCCGTGTCATCACGCCTCAAAACTGCCCCGCCGCCCCCGTCCACCGCAAATAATCCCCGCGCGTCCAGTCGAGCGACACGCCGACCCGCTTCGTGCCGGGCCGGATCTTCGGCTTGTACACCGACAGCGTCAGCGACTCCAGCGCCGGCCATTCACGGAACGACAGCACCGCGATATCGGCGACGAGTGTCTCGAGCAACCGCGTATGCGGCTTGTGCGACAGGAACGCGGCAAGGCGCGCGCAATAGCCGTCGTAATCGATCCACTCGCCCTGCTCGCTCGGCTCGCACCGGTAGCCAAGCCGTGCATCGATCACGATCGGCTGCGGCGCTTCATGCTCGTGCGCATGAATGCCGATCCGCGCGGGCACCTTCAGTTCGTCGACGAACACGCTCCAGCCGCGCCCGCGCAGGCGCGGCGCGTCGATCGCCACGAACGGTTCGTCGAACGGCTTCATGATGCGAGCGGCGCGGCCGCGTCGAGCATGATGCGCACGAAGTAGTCGGCGAAGCTGCGGCGCACGACGATCTCGAACGCATCGTCACCGGTCGGGATCAGCACGATCGACGACTTGAAGTAATGCGACTGCGCGCACTGGCCCGGCTTGAACGCACGCGGATGGAGATCGAGCGGACAGCCGCGCGCGAGCACGTCGCGCACGCGTTCGCCGCTGATCTCGACGACCGTATAGCCGCTGCCGACGTCGACGGCCGCCGAATACGTGCCCTGCACGGCTTCCGCGAGCTTCGCTTCGAGCACGCCGGCCGGCACGGGCCCGTTCGAGCGCACGAGCCACTCGTCGGGGCCGAGCCACAGCACGTCGTACTCGGCGCCGCGCGCGACCGTGTTCGGCGCCGCCGGCGGCCGGCAGCCGACCACGCGCTCGAACGCGCTCACGAACGCCGGATCGCTCAATTCGCCGCGCACGTTGACGAGATCGAGGAACGGCCGCTCGCGCAGCGTGAACTTCTTCGAGGCGCGCGCCTGGTGCGGCTTCAGCACGTCGGCCGCGCCGACGAACGGCGATTCAAGCGTCACGCCGCCCGCGCCCGCCACCTGCGTCTGGTTTCTGGTTTCATTCCACATGCTGGCGCACCCCTTCGGTATCGTAGAAAACCGGGCTCGAGATCGTCGCGGTGATGCGGCGGCCGTTGGCCAGCGGAATCACGACGCTCTCGCCCATCTTGTTCAGGCCGCCCTTCACCACCGCGAGCGCGATCGAGCGCTTCAGGATCGGGCTGTAGTAACTCGACGTCACGTGGCCGAGCATCGGCGTCGGATCGACCGCCGACACCTGCGTGTCCTTCGCGATGATCTGCGCGCCTTCCGGCAGCACGAACTGTTCGTCCTCGGTCAGCAGGCCGACGAACTGCTTGCGGCCTTCCTTCGCGGTGTCCGAACGCGACAGCGAGCGCTTGCCGAGGAAGTCCTTCGACTTCGCGACGACGCCGCCCATCCCGAGGTCGTACGGCGTGATCGAGCCGTCGGTATCCTGGCCGACGATGATGTAGCCCTTCTCCGCGCGCAGCACGTGCATCGTCTCGGTGCCGTACGGCGTGATGTCGAACTCGGCACCGGCCGCCATCAGCGCTTCCCACACCGCGCGGCCCGCATTCGCCGGCACGTTCACTTCATAGGCGAGCTCGCCCGAGAAGCTGATCCGCATCACGCGCGCCTTCGCGCCCGCGACGGTGCCGTTCCGGTAGCTCATGAACGGGAACGCCTCGTTGCCGAAGTCGATGTCCTGGCACACCTTCTGCACGACCTTGCGGCTCTTCGGGCCGACCACCGCGAACGTCGCCCAGTGATCGGTGACCGACGACAGCCGCACCTTCATGTCGGGCCATTCGGTCTGCAGCCAGCGCTCGAGCCACGTGAGCACGCGCGCCGCGCCGCCCGTCGTGGTCGTCATCATGAAATGCTGGTCGGCGAGGCGCACCGTCACGCCGTCGTCGAACACCATCCCGTTCTCGTCGAGCATCAGCCCGTAGCGGCACTTGCCCACTTCGAGCTTGTTCCACGGGTTCGTGTACATCCAGTTCAGCAGCTTCACCGCGTCCGGACCCTGGATGTCGATCTTGCCGAGCGTCGACGCGTCGAGGATGCCGACGCTGTTGCGCACCGCGAGGCATTCGCGCTTCACGGCCGCATGGAGATCCTCGCCGTTCTTCGGGAAGTACCACGGCCGCTTCCAGTTGCCGACGTCCTCGAACAGCGCACCGTGCTCGACGTGCCATTCGTGCACGCAGGTCTTGCGGATCGGGTCGAGGAAATCGCCGAGCTCGCGGCCCGCGAACGTGCCGAACGACACCGGTGTGTAGTTCGGGCGGAACGTCGTCGTGCCCGTTTCCGGAATCGTCTTGCCGAGCGCCCCCGCGAGGATCGCCATCCCGTTGATGTTGCCGAGCTTGCCCTGATCGGTGCCGAAGCCCATCGCCGTGTAGCGCTTCACGTGCTCGACCGACTCGAAGCCTTCGCGGGCGGCCAGCAGGATGTCCGCGGCCGACACGTCGTTCTGGAAGTCGACGAACTGCTTCGGCCCGCGTGCCGCGGCTTCGCGGCTGCCGACCAGCCACAGCGGCTGCAGTGCGCCTTCGACGGTTTCCGCGACCTGCGGCGCGACCGCGCGCTGCGCAGCGGTGAAACCCGCTGCCTTCGCGGCTTCCACGCCTGCATCGACCGCGAGCCGCAGCGCGCGCGCCAGGCCGAATTCGCCGGCTGCTGCGCCGATGCTCGCTTCCGCCTGCACGGGCTTGCCCGGCAGGAAGCAGGCCTTCTCGTCGTTCCAGCAGGCCTTGCCGCCCGACTGCGCGAACAGGTGCAGCACCGGGCTGAAGCCACCCGACATCGCGACGAGGTCACACGGCAGCGTCTGCAGCTTGCCGCCGGTCTGGCCGTTCGAGTAGGACGCGACGTCGACCGACGATACGCGCCACTTGCCCGATGCACCCGTCACGACCGCGCCGCTCATCACCGTCACGCCCTGCCGCTTCGCGGCGGCCGGCAGCGCACCGTTCGACGACGCGCGCGAATCGACGACCGTCACCTTCGCGCCGCACGCCTTCAGGTCGAGCGCGGTCTGGTACGCGCGATCGTTGTTCGTGAACACGACCGCGTTGCGGCCCGGCAGCACGCCGAAGCGGTGCACGTAGGTGGACACGGCGCCTGCGAGCATCACGCCCGGCAGGTCGTTGTTGCCGAACACGATCGGACGCTCGTGCGCGCCGGTCGCGAGGATCACGCGCTTCGCGCGGACCTTCCACAGCAGCTCACGCGTGCCCTTGCGCATCGACACCGGCAGGTGATCGGTCAAACGCTGCGTGACCGTCACGAGGTTGTGGTCCTGGTAGCCGAACGCGGTGCTGCGCGACAGGATCGTCACGTCGGGCAGCTTGCGCAGCTCGGCCTCGATCTTCTCGACCCACTGCAGCGCGGGCTTCGCGTCGATCTCGGCGCGGCACGACAGCAGGCTGCCGCCGAGCTCGCGCTGGTCGTCGACGAGGATCACGCGCGCGCCGGCCGTGGCCGCCGCATGCGCGGCCGCGAGACCCGACGGGCCACCGCCGACCACGAGCACGTCGCAGTGCGCGTAGCACTTGTCGTAGCGATCGGCGTCGAGCGCTTCCGGCGCCTTGCCGAGGCCGGCGGCTTCACGGATCTTCTCTTCGTACTTCGGCCACATGTTGCGCGGCCACATGAAGGTCTTGTAATAGAAGCCGGCCGGCAGGAAGCGCGACAGCTTCTGGTTGATCGCGTACTTGTCGTTCTCGAGCGACGGCTCCGCGTTCACGCTCGTTGCGACGAGCCCCTGGTACAGCTCGATCTCGGTCGCGCGTGCGTTCGGCACCGTGTACGGGCCCGATTCGAGCTGCACGACGGCGTTCGGTTCCGCGACGTCGGCCGTCACGATCCCGCGCGGGCGGTGGTACTTGAAGCTGCGCGCGACGAAGTGCACGCCGTTCGCGAGCAGCGCGGACGCGAGCGTGTCTCCCTGGAAGCCCTGATACGTGCGGCCGTTGAACGTGAAGGTCAACGGAATCGCGCGATTGATGCGGCCACCGGTGCCGAGGCGGTCTTTCTGGCTCATTTGCTGGTGCCCTCTTCGTGTGCGTTTCCGGCAGCTTCGCCACCGAACTTTTCGTAGCCCTTGATATCGTAGGTCACCGTGTCGCGCGTGGCCTTGAACCAGCGGCGGCAGCCCTGCGTGTGCAGCCACTGCTCCTTGTGCAGCCCGCGCTTGTTCTCGCGCATGAACACGTACTCGCCCCATTCGCGGTCGGTCATGTTCTCGTTGTTCACGGGGCGCACGATGTCGGCTTCACCACCGCACGAGAACTCGGATTCGGCGCGCGGCCCGCACCACGGACATTCGATCAGCAACATGTTTCTTTCTCCTGTGTCTGTGCGGTAGCGGTCAGTGCGCGACGGCGGCAGCGCCGTGCTCGTCGATCAGGTGGCCCGTGTAGAAACGGTCGAGCGCGAACGGCGCGTTCAGCGGGTGCGGTTCGTCGCGGGCGATCGTGTGCGCGAACACCCAGCCCGAGCCGGGCGTCGCCTTGAAGCCGCCGGTACCCCAGCCGCAGTTGAAATAGAGGCCCTTCACGTCGGTCTTGGTGATGATCGGGCACGCGTCCGGCGACACGTCGACGATGCCGCCCCACTGGCGGTTCATCCGCACGCGCGAGAACACCGGGAACATCTCGACGATCGCCTGCAGCGTGCTTTCGATGATGTGGAAGCTGCCGCGCTGGCCGAAGCCCGTGTACTGGTCGATGCCGGCGCCGATCACGAGGTCGCCCTTGTCGGACTGGCTGATGTACGCGTGCACCGCGTTCGACATGATCACCGAGTTGACGACCGGCTTGATCGGCTCGGACACCAGCGCCTGCAGCGGGTGGCTCTCGATCGGCAGGCGCACGCCGGCCATGTCGGCGAGCGTCGTCGTGTTGCCGGCCGCGACCACCGCAACCTTCTTCGCCTTGATGAAGCCCTTCACCGTGTCGACGCCGACCACCGCGCCGCCTTCGCGGCGAATGCCCGTCACCTGGCAGTTCTGGATGATGTCGACACCCGCGCGATCCGCGCCGCGCGCGAAGCCCCAGGCCACCGCGTCGTGGCGCGCCACGCCCGCGCGGCGCTGGATCGACGCGCCGAGCACCGGGTAGCGGCTGTTCAGGTTGATGGTCGGCTCGATTTCCTTGATCTGCGCGGGCGTCAGGAATTCGGCGTCGACGCCGTTCAGCCGGTTCGCGTTCACGCGGCGCTCGGTGTCACGCACGTCCTGCAGCGTGTGGGCCAGATTCATCACGCCGCGCTGGCTGAACATCACGTTGTAGTTCAGGTCCTGCGACAGCCCTTCCCACAGCTTCATCGCCTTCTCGTACAGCGCGGCCGATTCGTCCCACAGATAATTCGAACGGACGATCGTCGTGTTGCGCGCGGTGTTGCCGCCGCCGATCCAGCCCTTCTCGAGGATCGCGACGTTCGTGATCCCGTGCTCCTTCGCGAGGTAATACGCGGTCGCGAGGCCGTGGCCGCCGCCGCCGACGATCACGACGTCGTATTCCTTCTTCGGTTCCGGGCTCTTCCACTGCTTTTCCCAGTTCTCGTGATACGAGAGGCCGTTGCGGAACAGGCTGAATATCGAGTAGCGGCTCATGTGAGTGATCCTTCGTTTAGCATTCGATGACGTTCACGGCCAGACCGCCGCGCGACGTTTCCTTGTATTTCGTCTTCATGTCGGCGCCCGTCTCGCGCATCGTCTTGATGACCGAATCGAGCGACACGTAGTGCTGGCCGTTACCCTTGAGCGCCATGCGCGACGCGTTCAGCGCCTTGATTGCGCCCATCGCGTTGCGCTCGATGCACGGGATCTGCACGAGCCCGCCGACCGGGTCGCAGGTCATCCCGAGGTTGTGCTCCATGCCGATCTCGGCCGCGTTCTCGACCTGGTCGGGCGTGCCGCCCATCACCGCGGCGAGCGCGGCCGCGGCCATCGAGCACGCGACGCCCACTTCGCCCTGGCAACCGACTTCCGCGCCGGAGATCGACGCGGTTTCCTTGTAGATGATCCCGATCGCCGCGGCCGTCATCAGGAATTCGACGATGCCGGCTTCGTTCGAGCCCGGCACGAACTTCACGTAGTAGTGCAGCACCGCGGGAATCACGCCGGCCGCGCCGTTGGTCGGCGCGGTGACGACCCGGCCGCCCGCCGCGTTCTCCTCGTTGACGGCCATCGCATACAGGTTGACCCAGTCGAGCATCGACAGCGGGTCGCGCAGCGACTCTTCCGAACGCGCGCGCAGGCGATTGTTCAGCTCGGCCGCGCGGCGCTTCACGCGCATCGGGCCGGGCAGGTCGCCCTCGACCTTGCAGCCGCGCTCGACGCAGGCGGCCATCGTGCGCCAGATCGCGAGCAGCCCGGCGCGCACTTCGTCGGCGGGACGCAGCGCGCATTCGTTGCGCATCATCAGCTCGGCGATCGACAGCCCGTGCTCGCGGCACTGGCGCATCAGGTCGTCGCCGGTGCGGAACGGATACGGCACCTCGACCGCCGCGCGCACGCCGTTCACGCGATCGCCGTCGCGGTTCACGACGAAGCCGCCGCCGACCGAGTAATACTCTTTCTCGACGAGCAGCTGGCCGTGCTCGTCGAAGGCCTGGAAGCGCATCCCGTTCGGGTGCACGATGCTCGTGCCGCTCATCAGCTTGCGATAGAAGCCGATGTGCTCCTTCTCCTCGAAGCGGACGGTCTGCTTGCCGAGCAGCGACAGCGATTTCTCCGCGCGGATCGCGGCGAGCCGCGGCTCGATCAGGTCCGGATCGATCGTGTCGGGCAGGTGGCCCTCGAGACCGAGCAGCACGGCCTTGTCGGTGCCGTGGCCCTTGCCGGTCGCGCCGAGCGAGCCGTATAGTTCGACCCGCACGCGGCGCACGAAACCGAGCAGGTTCGCGTCCTCCACGTGCGACGCGAAGCGGCACGCGGCGATCATCGGGCCGACCGTATGCGAACTGGACGGGCCGATGCCGATCTTGAACAGGTCGAAGACGCTGACGTTCATTGGCTTCCTCTGGGTGGCACACACGTGAAATGACGTTGGCGCCAGTACATCAAAGCGTAAAATCGGCCGATAGAACAAAAACGGCATCGGCGTGGGATACCGCCGCCAAGCGCCCTGCCGGCAGGCCCGAAAGTGCGTTTTGGCGATGGTTCGCGACGGAAAACCACAAGTCGTGCCGGAACCGATCAGCGACGCTGGCTACATCCGCCCCGCCCGGCCGCCGTACCCGCATGACCCGTATCAACAGACTGAGTGAGACCGCCCGCCCGGCGTGAAGAGACTGGCCGCGATGACAACCGACGTACCCGCTTCCCCCCTCGCAGAACCCACGCCGCGGCGTATCCGCTTCGGCATCGTGCTGCTGCCGAACTTCACGCTGACGGCCTTCTCCGGCTTCGTCGACATGCTGCGGCTGTCGGCGGACGACGGCGACTACAGCAAGCCCGTGCGCTGCGCGTGGAGCGTGATCGGCGAGACCCTCGCGCCGGTGCGCGCGAGCTGCGGGATCCAGATCACGCCGTGGGAAACGTTCGACGCGGCCGAGCCGTTCGACTATGTGGTGGTGGTCGGCGGGCTGCTGCATTCGGGGCCGCAGGCGGGCCCCGAGACACTCGACTTCATCCGCCGCGCGGCGGCGGGCGGCGCGACGGTCGTCGGCATCTGCACCGGCGTGTTCACGCTGATGCGCGCCGGCGTGCTCGACGGCTACCGCACCTGCGTGAGCTGGTTCCACTATTGGGATTTCATCGAGCGCTTTCCGGCTGCCGATCCCGACCTGCTGATCGCCGACCGGCTGTTCGTGATCGACCGGCGCCGCATCACCTGCTCGGGTGGCCGCGCGTCGATCGACGTCGCCGCCGCGATCCTGCTGCGCCACTTCGATCACGCGACCGTGCAGAAGGCGCTGCGCATCCTGCTGGTCGGCGAGATGCAGAAAGGCAACGCGCCGCAGCCGCATCCGCCGGGCCTCGAGCCGGCGACGCACCCGAAGGTCAAGCGCGCGATTCTCCTGATGGAACAGCATGTCGGGCGGGCGCTGTCGCTCGACGAACTCGCGAGCAAGCTCGATTTGTCGACGCGGCAGCTCGAGCGGCTGTTCAAGGCGGAGACGGGCAAGAGCCCGCAGGCGTTCGCGAAGCAGGTGCGGCTGCGCACGGCCGCGTGGCTGCTGACGAGCTCGGACCGCACGGTGGCCGATATCGCGTCGAGCTGCGGATTCGCGGATGCATCGCACCTCGGGCGCGAATTTCGCAAGCAGTTCGGCGTGCCGCCGGCGACGTATCGGGAGCGTGGCGGGGAAGTGGCGGAAGCCGGCGCGGTAATCGCGGCGGATCCCATCGAGGACATCGCCGACTGACGGCGACGGGCCCCCGCTCCTTTACCAACCGATTGCGACACGACACTCGAACGCAGCGGTTTCGACTCAATTGGAACCGGTTCCAGTTAATTTAACCGACGTTGCGCCCCGTTAACCGAGGGTTATCCCGGATGCTGCCATTCATTCAAATTTGTATGATGACCACATAACCTTACAAGCCAGAGCACCATGTTCGAGAAAATTCCCGCCCGTGCGATGAGCGACCATGTCGCGCAGCAACTGCTCAAGCAGATCGAAGTCGGCAGTTTCTCCGCCACCGGCAAGCTGCCCACGGAGGCCGTGCTCGCGCAGGAATTCGGCGTGAGCCGCACGGTGATTCGCGAGGCGATCTCGCGGCTGAAGAACGAAGGCGTGGTCGAGCCGCGCCAGGGCAGCGGCGTGTACGTGAACCAGCACGGCGCGATCCGGCCGCTGCGGATCGACTACGCGGAGGCCGTCGAAGCCACGTCGCTGCCGCACCTGCTCGCGGTGCGCCGCGCGATCGAGGCCGAGGTCGCCGCCGAAGCCGCGCTGAACCACACCGACGAAGACATGGCCGACATCGACGATGCGCTGCGCAAGATCGACGATGCGGTCGCCGAAGGGCGCGACGGCGTCGCGGAAGACGTCGCGTTCCACCGCACGATCGCGGCCGTCACCGGCAACCCGTATTTCCTGAAGACGCTGCAGTTCCTGAACCAGTACCTCGAAGCCGGCGTGAAGGTCACGCGGCGCAACGAAGCGACGCGCGAGGACTTCTCGCGCCAGGTGCGCGAGGAACACGCGGCGATCGCCGACGCGATCCGCGCGCGCGACCCGATGGCCGCCCGCAACGCGGCACGCACGCACATGTACAACGCCGCCCGCCGCCTCGCGGAAGCCGGTATCTGCTGAACCCGGCGGCCGCCGCGCCGCCCCTCTCCCGAATCGATCAAGGTTGACCATGTCACGAAATGTTGGAGTCATCGGCCTGGGCGCGATGGGCCTCGGCGTCGCCCGCTCGCTGCTGCGCGCCGGCCTGCGCGTGCACGCATGCGACGTGCGCGACACCGTGCTGCAGGCGTTCGCCGCCGAAGGCGGCATCGCCTGCGCGACGCCGGCCGAACTCGGCGCGCAGTGCGACGTCGTCGTCACGCTCGTCGTCAATGCCGCGCAGACCGAAACGGTGCTGTTCGGCGAGCACGGCGCGGTCGCGGCGATGAAGCCGGGCGGCGTCGTGATCGCCAGCGCGACCGTCGCGCCCGAATTCGCGGTCTCGCTCGGCGCGCGGATCGAGGCGGCCGGCCTGCAGATGCTCGATGCGCCGGTATCCGGCGGCGCCGCGCGCGCGGCCTCTGGCGAGATGACGATGATGACGTCGGGCCCGGCCGCCGCCTATGCGGGCTGCGAGGACGTGCTCGCGGCGATCGCCGGCAAGGTCTATCGCCTCGGCGACGCGCACGGCATCGGCTCGAAAGTGAAGATCATCAACCAGTTGCTGGCCGGCGTGCACATCGCGGCGGCGGCCGAGGCGATGGCGCTCGGCCTGCGCGAAGGCGTCGATGCCGACGCGCTGTACGACGTGATCACGCACAGCGCCGGCAACTCGTGGATGTTCGAGAACCGCGTGCCACACATCCTGAACGGCGACTACACACCGCTGTCGGCCGTCGACATCTTCGTGAAGGATCTCGGCCTCGTGCTCGATACGGCCCGCCGCAGCAAGTTCCCGCTGCCGCTGTCGGCCACCGCGCACCAGATGTTCATGAGCGCGTCGAGCGCCGGCCACGGCGGCGAGGACGATTCCGCCGTGATCAAGACTTTCCCCGGCATCACGCTGCCGCCCGCCCGCTGATTCGACCGACGCTTCTGCCATGACCGCTTCCGCTTCCCGTCCCCTGCTCGGCTGCATCGCCGACGATTTCACCGGCGCGACCGATCTCGCGAACATGCTCGTGAAGAGCGGCATGCGCACCGTGCAGACGATCGGCGTGCCCGCCGACGGCGCCGCAGACACCCCGCTCGACGCCGACGCGATCGTCGTCGCGCTGAAGTCACGCACGATCCCCGCCGCCGACGCCGTCGCGCAATCGCTCGCCGCGTACGAATGGCTGCGCGCGCAAGGCTGCCGGCAGTTCTTCTTCAAGTACTGCTCGACATTCGATTCGACCGACGCGGGCAACATCGGCCCCGTCGCCGATGCGCTGCTCGATGCGGCCGGCGGCGGCTTCACGATCGCCTGCCCGGCGTTCCCCGAGAACGGCCGCACGATCTATCGCGGCCACCTGTTCGTCGGCGACGTGCTGCTGAACGAATCGGGGATGGAGAATCACCCGCTCACGCCGATGAAGGACGCGAACCTCGTACGCGTGCTGCAACGGCAGACGAAGTCGCCGGTCGGCCTGATCCGCTACGACACGATCGCGCTCGGCGCGGCCGCCGTGCGCACGCGGATCGAGCAACTGCGCGCGGAAGGCGTGCGCTTCGCGATCGCCGACGCGCTGTCGGACCGCGACCTCTACGTGCTCGGCGAAGCGTGCGCGGGCCTGCCGCTCGTCACCGGCGGCTCCGGCATCGCGCTCGGCCTGCCCGCGAATTTCCGTCGCGCGGAGCAACTGCCCGAACGCGACAACGCGGCGTCGCTGCCGCGCATCGAAGGGCTCTCGACGGTGCTCGCCGGCAGCGCGTCGAAGGCCACCAACGCGCAGGTCGCCGCATGGCGCGCCACGCGGCCGAGCTTCCGCATCGATCCGCTCGCGGCATCGCGCGGCGAACCCGTCGTCGAGCAAGCACTCACCTTTGCGCGCTCGCACCTGCCGCAGCCCGTGCTGATCTATGCGACCGCGACGCCCGACGAAGTGAAGGCCGTGCAGCAGGCGCTCGGCGTCGACGCGGCCGGCCATCTCGTCGAAGCCACGCTCGCGGCGATCGCGCGCGGCCTGCGTGATCTCGGCGTGCGCAAGTTCGTGGTCGCCGGCGGCGAAACGTCCGGCGCGGTCGTGCAGGCGCTCGACGTGAAGTCGCTGCAGATCGGCGCGCAGATCGATCCGGGCGTGCCGGCGACGGCCACCATCGACGCGCAGCCGCTCGGCCTCGCGCTGAAGTCCGGCAACTTCGGCACCACGGACTTTTTCGACAAGGCGCTGCGCGCGCTGGATGGAGCCGCACGATGAGCGACGAAGCGAAACTGCGCGAAGAGATCTGCGTGGTCGGCGCGAGCCTGTATGCGCGCGGCCACGCGGTCGGCAGCGCGGGCAACATCAGCGCGCGCCTCGCCGACGGCTGGCTGATCACGCCGACCGACGCATGCCTGGGCCGGCTCGACCCGAACGACATCGCGAAGGTCGGCCTCGACGGCCAGCCCGTATCGGGCGGCAAGCCGTCGAAGACGCTCGCACTGCATCGCGGCATCTACGCGCGCAACGCCGAAGCGAATGGCATCGTCCACACGCATTCGACACACCTCGTCGCGCTGACGCTCGCGGGCGTGTGGCGCGACACCGACGTGCTGCCGCCGATCACGCCGTACTACGTGATGAAGGTCGGCCACATCCCGCTGATCCGTTACCGCCGCCCTGGCGACCCGGCCGTCGCGGCCGAAGTCGCGGCGCTCGCCGACCAGGTGCGCGGCGTGCTGCTCGATCGCCTCGGCCCCGTGATGTGGGGGCCGTCGGTGTCGCACGCGTCGTATGCGCTCGAGGAACTCGAGGAAACGGCGCGGCTGTGGCTGATGACGCACCCGAAACCCGAGCCGCTCGACGACGCCGCGCTCGACGAATTGCGCATCAGCTTCGGCGCGCGCTGGTAACAACGCACCACCCAACGATTCCCATGCCCGCCGTGTGCGCGGGCCCTTCCGTCAGCACACACACGACCGGCGACGTACGCGCCGCCGGCACACGACATCATTGGAGACGACGATGACTGCTCTCGACGCGGCCGCAGGCCGCTCGCCCGCCGCGCCCGCCCATGCCGCGGAACTCGACCGCACCTACAAGAAAGTGTTCTGGCGCATCGTGCCGTTCCTGATGCTCTGCTACGTGGTCGCGTATCTCGACCGCGTGAACGTCGGCTTCGCGAAGCTGCAGATGTCGCAGGATCTCGCGTTCAGCGAAACGGTGTTCGGGCTCGGCGCCGGCATTTTCTTTCTGGGCTATTTTCTGTTCGAACTGCCAAGCAACCTGCTGATGCATCGCATCGGTGCACGCATCTGGATCGCACGGATCATGATCACATGGGGCCTGCTTTCCGCGCTGTTCGCGTTCGTGAAGACGCCGACGCAGTTCTACGTGCTGCGCTTCCTGCTCGGCCTCGCGGAAGCCGGCTTCTATCCGGGCGTGATCCTGTACCTGACGTACTGGTTCCCGTCGCATCGCCGCGCGAAGATCATCGCGGTGTTCATGTCCGCGATTCCCGTGTCGGGCATCTTCGGCAACCCGCTGTCGGGCTGGATCATGGAGCGCTTCCACGGCGGCTCGGGCTTCCACGGCTGGCAATGGATGTTCATGATCGAAGCCGTGCCGGCCGTGCTGGTCGGCATCGCGACGATCCTGTATCTCGACAACAGCATCCGCAGCGCGAAGTGGCTCGACGAGCGCGAGAAGCAGCTGCTGGAGGACGAGATCGCCGCGCAGCCGCAGGAACAGCAGAAGCACGGCCATTCGCTGAAGGCCGTGTTCTCCGACCCGCGCATGTGGTGGATGTCGCTGATCTACTTCGCGTTCGTCACGGGCCAGTACGGCCTCACGTTCTGGATGCCGACGCTCGTCAAGTCGACCGGCATCACCGATACGCTGCAGATCGGCCTGCTGTCGGCCATTCCGTTCGTCGTCGCGATCGTCGTGATGAACCTGTTCGGCCACAGCGCGGACAAGCGCCGCGAACGCCGCTGGCACCTGATCGTACCGGCGCTGATGGGCGCAATCGGGTTTGCGGTCGCCGCGTCGTCCTCGCACAATACGGCGGTGTCGATCGTGTTCCTGTCGCTCGCGGCCGGCGGCGTGCTGACCTGCGCCCCGCTGTTCTGGTCGCTGCCGACCGCGTTCCTCGCGGGCTCCGCAGCCGCGGCCGGGATCGCGATCATCAACTCGGTCGGCAACCTCGCCGGGTTCGCGAGCCCGTACGTGATCGGCTACCTGAAGGACGTCACGCACAGCACCGCGTCCGGCATGTACGTGCTCGCCGCGATGCTCGTGATCGGTGCGATCGCGGTGTGGCTCACGCCCGCGAAACTCGTGAACCGCTGATTCGCCCCACGAACGATCCGGCCGCCATTCGACGCGGGGCGCCGTGCGCCCCGCCCCATTCATTCACAGGACCCGCTGCCATGCCACGCTTCGCCGCCAACCTCTCGATGATGTACACCGAGCACGCGTTCCTCGAACGCTTCGCCGCTGCCGCCTACGACGGCTTCAAGGCCGTCGAGTACCTGTTCCCGTACGACTTCGCCGCCGAGGACATCCGCGCGCGCCTCGACGCGCACCACCTCGAGCAGGCGCTGTTCAACGCGCCGCCCGGCGACTGGGCCGCGGGCGAACGCGGCACCGCGTCGCTGCCGGGCCGCGAGGACGAGTTCCGGCGCGGCATCGACCAGGCGCTCGACTATGCGCGCGTGCTCGGCAACAAGAAGCTGCACGTGATGGCCGGCATGGTGCCGCCGGGCGCCGATCGTGCCCGCCATCGCGACACCTACCTCGCGAACCTGCGGCATGCAACGCAGGCCGCCGCCGCGCACGGCATCACGATCCTGATCGAGCCGATCAACCAGCGCGACATGCCCGGCTATTTCCTGAGCCGCCAGGACGACGCGCAGGCGATCTGCGCGGAAGTCGGCGCGCCGAACCTGAAGGTGCAGTTCGACTGCTACCACTGCCAGATCGTCGAAGGCGATCTCGCGATGAAGCTCAAGCGCGATTTCGCGGGCATCGGCCATATCCAGATCGCGGGCGTGCCCGAACGCCACGAGCCGGATATCGGCGAACTCAACTACCCGTATCTGTTCGCGCTGATCGACGCGCTCGGCTACGACGGCTGGATCGGCTGCGAGTACCGCCCGAAGGCCGGCACGTCCGAAGGCCTCGGCTGGCTCAGGCCGTACCTGTAATTCCAGCATTCCTCTGAGGGTAAACAACATGAAAGTACTGATCACCGGCGGCGCCGGCTTTCTCGGCCAGCGTCTCGCACGCAAGCTGCTCGAGCGCGGCGAACTCACCGGCCCCGATGGCCGCAGCGAGAAGATCGACGAGCTGGTGCTGCTCGACGTCGTCGCAGGCAGCGATTTCGGCGACGCACGCGTGACGTCGATCGTCGGCGACATCGCCGAGCGCGCGGTGCTCGACCGCGCGATCGACACGCAAACCGGCGCGATCTTCCACCTCGCGGCAATCGTCAGCGGGCAGGCCGAAGCCGATTTCGATCTCGGCATGCGGATCAACCTCGACGCGTCGCGCACGCTGCTCGAAGTGTGCCGCGCGCGTGGCCATCGGCCGCGCGTCGTGTTCACGAGCTCCGTTGCGGTCTATGGCGGCACGCTGCCCGACGTCGTGCAGGACGACACCGCGCTGAACCCGCAATCGTCGTACGGCGCCGAGAAGGCGATCGCCGAGCTGCTGCTGTGCGACTACGCGCGGCGCGGCTTCGTCGACGGCCGCGTGCTGCGGCTGCCGACGATCAGCGTGCGGCCGGGCCGCCCGAACGCGGCTGCGTCGTCGTTCGCGAGCGGCATCATCCGCGAGCCGCTGAACGGCGAGGAAAGCGTGTGCCCGGTGCCGGGTTCGACGCGGCTGTGGCTGCTGTCGCCGCGCGGCGCGATCGAAGCGCTCGTCGCGGGCTGCGAGATCGACAGCGCGAAGCTCGGCAACAAACGGGTGATCAATCTGCCCGGCCTGTCGGTGTCGGTCGACGAAATGATCGCGGCGCTGCGCGAAGTCGCGGGCGACGACGTCGTGAAGCTGATCCGCCATGTGCCAGACGAGCGCGTCGAGAAGATCGTCGGCAGCTGGCCGGGCCGTTGGGATACGTCGCGCGCGGAAGCCCTCGGCTTGAAGGGCGATACGTCGTTCGCGGACGTGATCCGCAGCCATCTCGCCGACGAACGGCGCTGAGTCCCGCGCGGCCCGCCGCGCGGGCGTGGGCTCCCCGGTCGCATCAACGCGGCCGGGCCGATTCCCCGATGGGCAACGACGGGTTTTGCGTCGCGCCTGGCCGCTTCGCCGAACCGGCCGCCCACTGCCATGCCAGCAGGCCCGGCAGATAGAACAGCAGGTCGCGCACGCGGCGGGCGCCGGCCAGTGCGAGACAGGTCGGCGGGTCGAACCCGAGCAGCCCGCCGATCAGCACGAACCCGCCCTCCTGCACGCCGAGCCCGCCCGGCATCAGGAACGCGATGCTGCTCACGAGCTGGATCAGCGCCTCGATCGCGAGCGCCTGCGCGAACGTCGGCTCCGCGCCGAGAAAATACAGCGCGAGCCAGATTTCCAGCGCATAGCCGACGAACTGCAGCGTCTGCCAGATCACGAGATAACGCACGACGATGCCGGTCTTTCTCCAGATCATCCGGATCGACTGGTCGGTGCGCGCCGATTCGCCGACCAGCGCCACCACCTTGCCGCTCGTGACGCGGTTGAGCACGCGCATCGCGCGCTCGAACGGCCGCGCATGCTGCACCAGCGCGAACAGTAGCAGCACCGGCACCAGCGCGGCCATGCCGATCGCGAGGTTGCCGGCCACCCGCGCGGCGTCGGACGACACGTGCTCGAGCACGTAGCCGATCGCGACCAGCGCGAACACGAGCTGGCTGATCAGCGTCAGCTGCATGTCGGCGACGAGGCTGGCGACGGCGGTGGCCGGCCGCACGCCCGCCTGCCGCAGCAGGCCGAACGACACGATCTCGCCGCCGATCCGCGCGACCGGCAACAACCCGTTGATCGATTCACGGATCCACACGAGTTTCAGCATCGTCGCGAACGACGGCCGGCGCGGGCCGCGGATCAGCATCCGCCAGTCCCACGCATTCGCGAGCATCGGCAGGATGTGCGCCAGCGCCGCGAGCAACAGCCCGGCCCCGGCGATCTGCAGGCGATGCAGGATGTCCAGCGGATGCTCGCGCCAGATCAGCCACACGGCGAGCGCCAGCCCGCCCAGCGCCGCCACCCGCCCCACGTGGCGCAGCCGTGCGTCGCCCCGCGCGGCGTTGCGCTCCGTGGCATCGGCAGCGGGGTTCGTTGGGGTCGTCATGATTCGCTCGCGGGCGACAGCAGGCCTTCCCGGTCGACGCGAAAACGCGTGCCGCGCCACACGACATGCGACGAGAAGAAGCTCGACACGAACACGACGAACTGCAGGAGGTCGACGAACGGCAGCCACAGCGCGCCGCGCAGGCCGGCGCCGGTCGCCCGGCTCGTGTTCAGCATCAGCAGCGCCCGCGCGGCAAGCGCCGCGACCGCCAGCCCGCATGCGACGGCCGTACCGCCGGAGAACAGCAGCGCCAGCAGCGCGAGCGGCACCGGGTGCATCAGCACCGAGCCGGCGTGACCGAGCCGGTCCGCCGCGCGGATCGTGCAGCTCCAGCGCAATTCGTGTGCGTACAGCTTCGCGAAGGTCTCCTCGACGCACGCATGCCCGACGACGAACGGCGGAATGACGACCTGCGCGCCCACCTGCCGCACCGCCTCGCCCAGCGCATGATCCTCGGCCAGGTGATGCGCGAAACGCGTGAGGCCGCCGATGCGTTCGAGCGTCGCGCGCGTGATCGCAATCGTCTGGCCAAAGCATGGCCGTGCGCGCCCGAGGAAGAGCCCGGTGATCACGCCCGGCAGGAAATGGTAGTTCGTCATCGCGACGGCGACACCGGGCCAGAAGCCCGGCGATGCGATGCCGCGATACACGCTCGTCACGATGCCGACCTCCGGCTGCTGCAGCGCGCCGACGACGGCGCGCAGATAAT
The DNA here is from genome assembly GCF_002223155.1 of Burkholderia sp. AU31652. Classification (NCBI taxonomy): domain Bacteria; kingdom Pseudomonadati; phylum Pseudomonadota; class Betaproteobacteria; order Burkholderiales; family Burkholderiaceae; genus Burkholderia; species Burkholderia sp. AU31652. Next base: position 2,664,381 of record NZ_NKFG01000005.1, read on the forward strand.
CGCGCTCGACCCGCACGTCGCTGTCGGCGAGACAGAGCACCGAATACTCCGCGTGTTCGAGCATGTTCACGAGATTGGCGATCTTGCGGTTCGGCCCATAGAGCCGCGCATCGGCGACGACCTTGATGTTCGCGTCGGGGTAGCGCGCCCGCAGCGCCTCGACGGCCACGAGCGCCTTGTCGTTCGCGTCGTGCACGCCGAACAGGTGCTGGACCGGCCCCGGATAATTCTGCACGAAGAAGCTTTCGAGATGCTGTACGAGTTGCCACTCGTCGCCGTGCAGCGGCTTCGCGACGGTGACGCCCGGATAGTCGCGCGGCTCGGCCGCCGCCCGGGAAAAGAACCGGCCGACCAGCACGCTGGCCGTGATCGTGTAGGCAATGCCCAGTAACACGCCCAGCCCGCAGACGATCGACATTGCCCCGGCCAGCGCGCGCAGCACATGCAGCAAAACCATGCTTCTCCCCAGTGGTGACCCGTGCGACCACGACACCCGGGAGCCGCCGCGCGCACGCAGGGTCACCCGTGCACGCCGCCGTATCGATTCCCGTGGAGCCGGATATGAAGGACGACCAAGCGACGATACGCGCAATCAGATGACACAACTACCGTGCGACGATCGATTCCTGTCACGCGCACGTAGCCGCAGGCGAGCGCGGCGCGGAACGCGACGTCGGCAAGCTTGCGGGCCGAAAGGATCGCGGTGGCTAACGCGATGGCGACCCAGATACGAAACGTCATCGTGGTGAAAAATGCTTCGGGTACGTGCCATGCAAGCAACGACACCAGCATGAAACCCTGGATGAACATGCCGGCCAGCGCGGCGATCAGCAGGTGGGCACGCCATCGCTCGATCGTCGAAGGTGCCATGGTGAAAGAGTCTCCCTGTGCGGACGACCACTATCGATCTGAAAGATTCGAAAGGTCGCGTAGGTCAGGATGAAGAAAGGCGAAAGTCCAGCTGAGAACGATTGTGGCGACGCCTGCTTAACGTTTCGTTAAGAAAGCGAACGTAGAATCCGCTCGACCGATATCGTCCCCGTCGTCCGCAGGAGTCTCCATGTCCACGCCCGCCCGATATGACACCGTCGCGCGCTTGCTTCACTGGCTGATCGTCGCGCTGGTCATCGCGCAATATGCGATCGGCTGGACGATGCCCGACGTGCATCGCGACACGCAGCCCATCGGCCTGATCGCCGCGCACCTCCTCGTGGGCACCGCGCTGCTCGCGGCGATGGCTTGCCGCGTGCTATGGCGCGTGACGCATCGCCCGCCCGCGAGTGACCTGCCGCCCGCGATGCGCGCACTGTCGGGCGCGACGCATTTCGCGCTCTACGCGCTGCTGATCGCGGTGCCGCTGCTCGGCTGGATCAACGCGTCGTCGCGCGCATGGAGCGTGACGTTGCTCGGGATCGTGCCGTTGCCCGCGCTGTCGGCGGCCGGCTCCGCGTTCGGCCACGCGATGGGCGACGTGCACGGCATCCTCGCGTGGGCACTGTTCGTCGGCATCTGCCTGCACGTGGCGGCCGCGCTCGCGCACCGCTTCGTGCTGCGCGATCAGGTCATGCAGCGCATGATGCCCTGGTGATCGCCATGCTGGCGGCACCGCATGCCATCGTGCGCATGTGCCGGATTGCCACCGATACCGCTACCGTCTTCGTTCCGGTTGGTCGCACGCCCGACCGGCCGCTCATCGCGCGCGGCCGATGAGATGATCGCGCCGCCGCGCGAAGCGGCGCGCGATGACCGGCAGCGTGGCCGGCGCCCTTCTGCCGCGTCGAGCGGCACGAAGGGCTGCCGTACTGCCATGTCGCGAACACGCCGGCCTGAAGTCGCACAAGACCATGTCGACACCTAGTTGCTGGTCTGCGCCGGCATACCGGCGGCCGGCGCGTGCGCGGCGGCCGCCGCCATCCGGGCCCGGTCCTGCTCGGCAAGCTTCGCTTCCGCGGCCTGGATGTCCGCCGGATACTCGCCGTCGTCCCCCTTTGCCGGGTCGTACCCGGCCGCTTCCAGGCGGATCAATTCGTCGCGAACCTGGGTACGCGTGAGCGGCGCGGCCGATTGCGCGAAGGCCGACTGACCGACGATCGCGCCGATCATCGTCAGGACTGCGATATATGTCTTCATCATGAACTCCTTCAATGTTCCGTATCGATCAACCGTGTTGAATGCCTTGAATGCCTGACCTGCGAACGCAGGCGGCTGCGTCAGCTTCCGAAATAGACCGCGCAGAAGCTCGCGGGGCCGACGCATGCGGTGGAACCCTGGCGCGGCGACATCGTCGCCGGCCTGCCCGCTTCGGATGACGCGGCCGGATCGCTGCCGACCGCCGTGCTGGCCTGATGCGCCGGCATCTGTTCGACCTGCCGCTGGAACAGCGGGCTCACGTCCGGATACGACGTGTCGGTCACGAAGCGCAGCCCGTTGTTTTCGGCGTCGATCAGTTCCTGCCTGACCTGCGCGCGCGTCAGTGCCTGTGCCGACGCTTGCGTCGCGATACCCGCGAGAGAAATCGCCGCCACCGCGGCGGCCACCAGCCAATGCGTGTTCATGTTCCACTCCTTGAGAAGTCAACGAGACGACGTGCTACACCCGTATGACGACGGAACGCGTGCGTTTATTCCCGCGCGTCGCGCAACCCGGATCACGCGGCTTCTCGAGCGCCGGCGCGCCCGGGACGGACGTTCATGCAACTGTCATTCTTTCGTCAGCCGGCGTAACCTGACGTAACGCAGCGCCCGCCGCGCTTCGGGCAGACTGACGTCACCCCTTACGGATCGCCCTTCGATCGATCATGTCCGTCGCCTACGACTATGCAGCCGGCCTGCTGCGCACGCTGTTCGACCGCCATATCGACGGCGGCGCGGTGCTCGACACGGCCGTGTTTCCCGACACCGAGCGTTTCGTCCGTGCATGGACCGACATCCAGGCAGAGGCATTCGCCGTGGCGCTCGACATGCCGCGCATCCCGCGCTTTCACGAGATCATGCGCGAGCAGTACGACATCTCGGCCAACGATGCACGCGACTGGCGGATGTTCATCATGCAGGCATACGGCCAGCCGTTCCCGCGCAACCTGTCGCGCTGCCCGACCGTCGCGTCGATCGTCGCGGCATCGCCGGACGTGCTGTCCGCATCGCTGTCGTTCCTCGCGCCCGGCAAGCACATTCCCCCGCATCGCGGGCCGTTTCGCGGCATCCTGCGCGGCTATCTGGTGCTGTCGATGCCGAAGCGCGCGGACGGCACGCCGGCCGCCGTGCTGAAAGTCGACGGCCACGAATACCGGCTCGAGGAAGGGCGTTTCCTGCTGTGGGACGACACGTTCATGCACGAGGTGTGGAACGACAGCGACGCGGTGCGGATCGTGCTGCTGCTCGATATCCGCCGGCGCGGGATGCCGCGCCTGCTCACGTGGCTGTCGAATGCGGTGATCGGTGTCGTGCGAATCGGGATCAGGATGCGCGGGCGATCGATTCCGGTTTAGCGCGTGTGAGCGGCGTGGCTTCCCGTCACGCCATGCGCGGCGAATCGTCCTGTGCCAGTTCCGTCAGGATCGACGTCAGCGCGCGAATCTTGGGCTGCATCGCACGCGGCGACGGGTACACGAGGAAATAGCCGAGACCGTTGTCCGCGACGTCGCCAAACGGGGCAACCAGCGACCCGGCGGCAAGCCGGTCCCGGGCCATGCGCGGGTCACCGATCGCCACGCCGTGCCCCTGCTCGGCGGCGGTGAGCGTCAGCTCGAGCGTGTCCAGTACGAGCCCGGCTTCCGGGTCGACCTGCGTCGCGCCGACGGCCGCGAGCCAGCAGCGCCACTCGTCGTGCCCGGGGGCGGGATGAAGCAACGTGGCCTGCGCAAGATCGGCGATCGATCTCAATGAAGCGGCCAGCGTGCCGGTACACATCGGTGTCAGCCGCTCTGCAAAGAGCGGAACCGACACCATGCCGGCCCAGTGCCCGGCGCCTCGTACGACGATCGCGTCGACGTCGGTTCCGGCGAAATCCGGCGTGTCGTCCGCCGACGTCTGGATCCGCAGCTCGGTCTGCGGGAGTGCGCGATTGATCGCCGGGAGACGGGGCAGCAGCCAGCGGATCGCGAAGGTCGACGGCAACCGCAGCGTGAGAACCGGCGCGACGTCGCCATGCGCCTCCGCGTGGCGTGCCAGTTGCGTCAGGACGTCGACGGCCACCGTCAGCAACGCGCCGCCTTCCGCAGTCAGTGTCAGCCCCGACGCATGACGCACGAACAGCGCACACCCGTAATGCACTTCCAGTTGCTGCACCTGACGGCTCACCGCACCCTGGGTCCGGCACAGATGATCGGCGGCCCGGCTGAAGCTGCCGAGTTCGGCCGCGGCAACGAAGGCCTGGAACGCCGTCAATGGCGGCAGGGTTCGCGTGAGTTCGGCCAGCGGGTATGCACGGGCCGCATGCCCGGGTTGCGGATTTTTCGATTGTTCGGACATCTGTGCATCGCTATCGTGGTTGCGCCGGGTCCGCCTCACCTGTCGCGGCCCGGCTCGTCAACAACCAGCGGAGAAAGAGAATGGACCCATCGTCGAATGCACTATACACGCGGCAGGTCGACACCTACCTGAAGGCGCTCGAGCGCGGCGACGTCGCCGCGATCTGCGCATTGTTCACGCCGGATGCGCGGATTTTTTCGCCGTTTCTCGGCTGGATGCAGCCGACACCGTTCTTCGACAAGGTCGTTTCGGCATCCGGACAAAGCCGCATCACGGCGATCGACATCTGTGTCAGCGCGACCGGTGCACGACGAGCAACCGGTTACTTCGTGTATGACTGGGGGCTGAAGGACGGCTCGGCGGTGCAGTTCGAATGTGTCGATGTGTTCGAATTCGACGAAAGCGGACGCGTCGAGCGCATGATCATCGTCTATGACACGCATCCGGTCAGGGCGGCGGTGGGTGACAAGTACGCGTGACCGAAGCGCCCGACGGGGCGACCCCGCAAGACCAAACCGATGCGGGATCCAGCCCCGTCGTGCCCGCTGGATCGCCTAAACTACAGACCGTCCCCTCCGCGAGGCTCCTGCCAGCCACCGCCATGGCGCACCTCTTCTTCGCCGCCTCGATCCAGCGGCATATCGAAACGCCCGAGCGCGAAATCGACGCCCACTCGGTCGGCGAAGCATTCGACACCGTTTTCGGCGAGCAGCCGCGGCTGCGCGGCTACATCCTCGACGACCAGGGTGCGCTGCGCAAACACCTGTCGGTATTCATCGACGGCCAGCCGATCCGCGACCGGCAACACCTGTCCGATGTGCTCGGCAACGCCAGCCGGGTCTATGTCGTGCAGGCGTTGACGGGCGGATAAGGGGACATATGCACAAGCGCCGGCCGCGCACCCCAACGTCAAGCCGGGCATCCGGAGGCATCGCAAATGAACGATCGACTGCTCGTTGCCACCCGCAAGGGCCTGTTCGTCCTGCAGGCCGACGGCCACGGCGGCTGGACGCTCGGTGAGCCGCACTTCGCCGGCGAGCCGGTCAGCATGGCGCTCGCCGACCCGCGCGACGGCACGCTGTACGCCGCGCTGAACCTCGGCCATTTCGGCGTCAAGCTGCACCGCCAGCGCGCAGGCGCCGCCGACTGGGAGGAATGCGCGGTTCCCGTCTATCCGCCACAGCCCGCCGACGCCCCACCCGCCAGCGCCAGCGTGAATGCCGGCACCGGCGACGACGACGCGCCACCCGGCCCGCCGCAACCGCCATGGACGCTCCAGCAGATCTGGTCGCTCGAAGCCGGCGGCGCCGACGAGCCGGGCGTCCTGTGGGCCGGCACGATTCCCGGCGGCCTGTTCCGCTCCGACGACGGCGGCAGTTCCTGGGTGCTCAACCGGGCACTGTGGGATCGCCCGGAGCGCGCCGAATGGGGCGGCGGCGGATACGATGCGCCGGGCATCCATTCGGTGATGGTCGATCCGCGCGACAGCCGGCACGTGATGGTCGGCATCTCGTGCGGCGGCGTCTGGCAGACAGCCGACGGCGGCGCAACGTGGCGCGTGACCGCCGACGGCATGGAAGCCGATTACATGCCGCCCGAGCGGCGCGGTGAGCCCAACGCGCAGGACCCGCACCGCGTCGTGCAGTGCGCGGCCAACCCGGACGTGCTGTGGACGCAGCATCACTGCGCGATCTTCCGCTCGACCGACGGCGCCGAGCACTGGCGGCGCATCGAGGCGCAGCCTTCGAGCTTCGGCTTCGCGGTAGCCGTGCACCCGCATGAGCCGGACACCGCGTGGTTCGTGCCGGCCGTGAAGGACGCGTGCCGGATTCCGGTGAACGGCCGGTTCGTCGTCACGCGCACGCGCGACGGCGGGCGCAGTTTCGAGCAATTCTCGAACGGGCTGCCGAGTGCGCCGGCGTACGACCTCGTGTATCGGCACGGGCTCGCGATCGATGACACGGGCACGCACCTCGCAATGGGATCGACCACCGGCGGGTTATGGACGTCCGGCGACGGCGGCGAAAACTGGCAACTGGTGTCTGCGCATTTGCCACCGGTTTATTGCGTCAGGTTCGGGTGATGGTAGGTGTGCGGGCGGGTCGGTTCGCATCGGGCCTGCACGGCCCGCTTTACCGCTCAACGCCCGCCCCCATCCGCCCCACCGCCTCCCGCGTCTGCGCAATTTCCGCCTCGAGCCAGTCGAGAAACGACCTGACCTGCGGCTCGCGCTCCCGCCCGGGCCGGCACAGCGCGACAAAACGCGCGCCCTCGATCCGCACCGCCGGCTCGATCGGCGTCAGCGCCCCATGCGCGACATGCTCGGCAGCCAGAACTGAACTGAGCAACGCGATGCCCTGCCCGTGCAGCACCGCCTGCAACGCGTAATGCTCGTCGTCGTAGTGACGGAACACCGCGCGCTCGAGCCACGCATCGCGGCCGGCCGCGCGACACCACGACGCCCAGTCGACCGACACCGGCAGCGGCGTATCCCACACGGTCTCGATCAGGTCGAGCGGCTCGTCCGTGCGATGCGCGTCGAACCCGACGGCCGCATACGCGCCAAAATACTCGTCGATCAGCGCAATCTCGTGCAGCGCCGGAAACGTGCGCGACGTCGCGCGAATCGCGAGATCGATCCGCGCATCGCGTTCGAGATCCGCAAGCGTGTTGCCGGTTTCAACCTTGATGTGCAGTTGCGGATCGACCTGACGAAACCGGCCAAGGCGCGGAATCAGCCACATCGCGGCAAACGCGGGCGTGGTGGTCAGCACGAGCGTGCGCTCGCCGGCCGCCTCGGGCCGCACCGCGTCGAGCCCGCGGCTCAACGCAAGCAGTGCATCGTGACTCGCGTGAAACAGGCGTTCGCCTTCGTCCGTGAGCCGCACGCCGCTCGCACCGCGCTCGAACAGCAGCACGCCGAGCCGGCTTTCGAGCGACTTGATCTGGTGCGACACGGCGGCCGGCGTCACGGACAGTTCGTCCGCGGCGGCCTTGAATGCGCCGAGCCGTGCCGACGACTCGAATACACGCAATGCAGTCAGGGGGATTTTCGAGAACACGGGGCCTCGCGGGCCGGATCGGGCCGGGTTGAATTCAATTGAATCCGGGTGAGATTAGGTGAATTGAAGCGGGCGTGCAACGCGGATAGCCTTGCGGGACGTCGCGGTACGGTGCCGCGGCGAGTGACGTCCCACCGGAGCAACAACGTGCAAGGCCTACCGCGCAGGATCACGCAGGCGGTGCTCTACGAAGCAATCGCGATTTCCTGCATCTCGCCCGTGATCGCGGCGATCTTCAAGCAGGACCTCGTCTATTCGGGCGCGCTGTCGGCAACGATGTCGGCGATCGCGATGCTGTGGAACATGATCTTCAACGCGCTGTTCGAGCGCTGGGAAGCGTCGCGTCGCCAGCCGACACGCACGCTCGGGCGGCGGATCCTGCATGCCACCGGATTCGAAGGCGGGCTGATCTTCATCCTGGTGCCGGTCGTGGCGGGGTGGCTCGACATCTCGTGGCTCGACGCGTTCGTCGTCGACATCGGGCTGTTCGCGTTCTTCTTCTGCTACGCGTTCGTGTTCCAGTGGGCGTTCGATCGGGTGTTCGACGTGCCGGCGACGACGAAGGGGTCGTGAGTGACGCTGCTGCTATTGCAAGACGACGGCCGGGATACACTCCGATCGGCGTCACGAGGCGCATTACTGATTGACGCAACAGTTGTCGGGGCAGCCAGGGAGCAATGTTATCTCAGCGCGTTTCGCATTTTCATCGTCCTGAACGCTCATGCGCTTATAAACGTAACTATGAACAGCGTATCGCTCCTGTTTCAGCCCGAGATGCACCAACAACTGCCGGGCGGACTCGGCGCGTCTGGCAGACAGCTCTTCGGGACCGGTTTCCACTGGCTCGGCTACGCCGCTCACCGCTACGCCTTCGCGAATCGGAAACTGCGACAACATTTTCGATACCCAGTCTTCCAGCTTCTTCGCCTGCTCTTCGCTCACCGTTGCAGAGTTCTGCTCAAACATCAGGTCAAAATTTTGCCCCGGCAAATTCTCCGACCCAACACAAGCATACGAGTTTGCCCCCACAAAGAGTAAGACTGCGGCGCTAATCCAGCCAGATAACATATGCCGAAATACTGTCTGCATTCTTTATCGCCATCTCCGGGTTGCTTTGCCCCCACTCAGGGAGAAATCGCGTGATTCCGTACTTTGGATCGCTCGCCCCAAACGTATCCTCGAAGTGAGTACACTCGTGGATAATAGTCGACAACTTCGAGGTAGCCGCACGGCTTCGGTCGCGAATCGTACAAAATTCCTCGTGGATGCTTATTGTGTGTGTTTCAGTGTCGGGACCACATACGTGCGCTACAGTGCCGACGTTCTTGTTGGTCGGCAAGCATCCAAGAGATCGATCCAGATCGGGATGGGCCCTCAGAAAATTCCCAGGGCCAAGTGATCGCATGACGGCAAGAGTAGCCGTCAATCCAGTGATAAGACTATGACGAATCTCGTGGTCATTCGCGCCAAACCACGTCCAGACACGCCTACGTTCCTCAGGTGCCCATTCGGCCAATCTATCGAGCCGCTCCTTCACCAGATCGGCTCCTTCATCACGAAGTTGCATCATCAGCTTTCTAAATTCTGCGTCGGTCATGGCCGGGCAGATTGGCGGGCCGTTGAGCGTAAGAAAAACTTTCAACTTCGAGCCCGGTGTGGTGTTCGTCACCGCGGAATCGTGGACGCAAACGTATTCGTTACAGGACATCGCTATTGCCCTCCACGACCTCGAGCCTAAGTTTCTCGGCGTGACGCGTTGTTACTCGTTGGGTATTTCCCTCGGAATCCGTGACGCCACTGACGATCTGACCTGATGCCGTGTATATGCGGTACCGAACACGCGCGAGCGGTCGACCGCTCTGCTCATCGCACAAGACATACTGCTCACCATGCTCAGCGTCGGTTATCCGTTCAGAATCCGTGTGGTTTCGGATCTGCCCGGTCAACGCCGCCGCTTGTTCGGCCGTAAATCGCATCATCATGCCGCGCTGGGCATAGAACACCGGCGGTGGATTGCAACCACAGACGTTGACGTCGCCGCTCAGCGCCCAAGGTTTGCCGTTCGGCCCTGTTCCCGGCCACCGCGGCCCTTTCGGAGCAATAAAGCCCTTCCGTCCGCACGCCGTGCAGTAGGTCTGCATATCCAGTGTCGCGATATGCACGCGCGGGGGCGGATTGGAACACGTGACGGTCGGCAGGCCTTCCGTGATTGTCGCGCTGCCACCTCGATCACCTTGAGCAAGAAAATAGCGGATCATGCGCCATCCCCCCGCGCGCCGCGTGTGACGGCAAGCTCCGCGACCGTCCATTCTCTATTGGTAGCGTCACCGCGCCAGTTGCTCTCGAGATGCGAGTCGACAACGGCAAACAAATGCGCGGGCAATTTCTGCGTATGCGGCATCCTGATTCCCCTTCGTGAAATTGGTGCGATTAACCAACACCAAAATACGCGATTACGAAAGGGTTTTCAATAATACAAGTTCGAAATTCGTATAACTAATTTTTCTTATATTTCTATCATTCAAATGCCAAGTCGCTCGAACACGGCGCTTGGCAAGCATACAAAAAACCCCCGAACCCAGATAACAACTCTGTCGTTCGGGGGCGCAGGGCCACCGTCAAACCGTAGGCTCAGGTGGAAAAGGCCAACACACCTCGCTCAATGCACGCCGAGATAGGCCTTCACCGCCGGCAGGCCCGGCTTGCCGTCGAGCGTCGTCACGCCGGCGAGCCACTTGTCGAGCGCCTGCGGGTTCGCCTTCAGCCACTCGGCCGCCGCCTTGTTCGGGTCTTCCTTGTTCATGATCGGCATCATCACGTGGTTCTCGATCGACGTCGTGAACTGCAGGTTCGACACGAACTTCGCGACGTTCGGGCAGCGCTGCGAGTAGTCGGGCGGCGTCGCCGTCAGCACCTTCGCTTCGCCGTAGTTCGGGCCGAACACGTCGTCGCCGCCGCTCAGGTAGTCGATCTTCATCTGCACGTTCATCGGATGCGGTTCCCAGCCGAGGAACACGATCCACTGCTTGTCGCGGATCGCGCGATTCACCTCGACCAGCATCCCGGCCTCGCTCGACTCGACCATCTTGAACTTGCCGAGGCCGAACTTGTTGCCGTCGATCATCTTCTTGATCAGCAGGTTGCCGTCGTTGCCCGGTTCGATCCCGTAGATCTTGCCGTTCAGCTTGTCCGCGTACTTCTGAATATCCGCGAACGACTTCAGGCCGCCCTGGTACACGTAGTCGGGCACCGCGAGCGTGTATTTCGCGCCGGTCAGGTTCGGCGTCGACAGCACCTTGATCTGGCCGGCCTTCGTGAACGGCTGGATGATCGGGTCCATCGTCGGCGACCAGTAGCCGAGGAACACGTCGATCTGCTTGCTCTTGATGCCGGCGAACGTGATCGGCACCGACGCGATCGTCTTCGTCGGGCTGTAGCCGAGCCCCTGCAGCATCGTCGATGCGAGGCCCGTGGTCGCCGCGATGTCGGACCAGCCGACGTCCGCGAAGCGCACGTTCTTGCACACGGGCGGATCGGCCGCATACACGGCCGACATCGGCGCGGTTATCCCGATCCCGCACACCGCTGCGATCAATAGGCGCTTCATCTTGCTTCTCCTCAAAGTGATGTCGTTTGCTTGAATGCGGGATCGTTTATTGAAGCCGCGCGCCGCGATCCCGGCGGCGTCGCGGACCATTAGGTTGGTCAGCGCCCCGGCAACCGGCGCTCGTAGCTCGGCGCGTGGCCGAACTGCGCACGGTAGGCCTTGCTGAAATGGCAGGGTGAATGAAAGCCGCAGACCGTCGTCACGCGTGCGATCGACGCGTCGGTCGTGCGCAGCAGGTCGCGTGCGCGCTTCAGGCGCAGCGTCAGGTAATAGTGGGTCGGCGACACGTTCAGGTACACCTTGAACATGCGCTGCAGGTGCCGCTGCGACAGCCGCACGAGCCGCGCGAGCTCCTCGAGCGACAGCGGCTCCTCGATGTTCGCCTCCATCAGCCGCACGACCTCGATCAGCTCCGCGCGCGAGAAGCCGACGCGCGCATCGACCGGAATCGGCTGCGTGTCCGTCGAGCTGCGGATGCGCTCCAGGATGAACTGCTCGGATACCTGCGCGGCCAGCTGCTGGCCGAAGCGCATCCCGACGAGGTTCAGCATCAGGTCGAGCGGCGCGGTGCCGCCGGTGCAGGTCAGCCGGTCGCGGTCGACGACGAACAGTTCGTCCGCAAAACCCACTTGCGGAAACTCGGCATGCAGCGAGGACAGGTTCTCCCAGTGCACCGTGCAGCGATAGCCGTCGAGCAGCCCGCTCGACATCAGCGCATACGCGCCCGTGCAGATGCCGCCGAGCGGCAGACCGCGTTCGGCGAGCGCCGCGAGCGTATCGCGCGCGCCTTCGTCGACCACGTCGCGGATGCGGATGCCGCCGCACACGATCATCACGTCGGGCAGGTTCGTGTAGTCGAGCGCCTGCGTGGGCCGTACCGCGATGCCGTTGCTGGCGTGAACCGGACTGCCGTCGAGCGAATAGATCGACCACTGATAGTGATCGGCGCGCCCGACGTAGTTCGCCATCCGAAGCACTTCGACGGCGCTCGAGAACGCGATCATCGAAAAGTTCGGCAGCGTCAGGAAGCCGAAATGGGCGAGCGATGAAACCGGTGAAACGCAGGCTGCGGGCGCGACAGCGACGGCGGACGTCACATCGGTCTCCTGGCGAGGAGGTTGCAGGGGGCCAGCCCCGCGGCGGAAACCGCGGAAGCCGTTATTCATTCAGGGTGAGCGGCCGGGGATGCCGGCCGCCGGAGGTCAGGCCTGCGCGGGCGCGGCCTTCACGCGAAACAGCTGCTTGAGGCCCGAGAACAGCGGCGCCTTCACGGTGCCCGGCGCACGGCCGAAGCTTTCGGTGATGCGGTCGAGAATGATCGCGAGCAGCACGACCGACAGACCGCTTTCGAAACCGAGGCCGATGTCGAGGCGCTGGATACTGGCGAGCACGTCGTTGCCCAGGCCGCCCGCACCCACCATCGACGCGATGATCACCATCGACAGCGCCATCATGATCGTCTGGTTCACGCCCTGCATGATCGACGGCAGCGCATTCGGGAACTGCACCTTGTACAGCAGCTGCCACGGCGTGCAGCCGAAGGCCTGGCCGGCTTCGACGATCTCGCGGTTCACGTGGCGGATCCCGAGGCTCGTCAGGCGCACCGCCGGCGGCATCGCGAAGATCACCGTCGACAGGATCCCCGGCACGCGGCCGAGACCGAACAGCATCGCGGCCGGAATCAGGTAGACGAACGCGGGCATCGTCTGCATCAGGTCGAGGATCGGGCGCACGATCGCGGCGACCCACTTGCTCTTCGCGGCCCAGATGCCGAGCGGGATGCCGAGCACGAGGCTGATGATCGTCGACGACAGCGTGAGGCCGAGCGTGATGACCGTCTGGTCCCAGAAGCCCGTCGCGAAGATCAGCAGCAGCGACAGCGTCGTGAACAGCGCGAAGCGCCAGCCCACCCGCCACAGCCCGACGCCGATGAAGATCGCCATCATCAGCCACATCGGGATCGCCTGCAGGCCGTGCTCGACGAATGCCGCGAGCCCTTCGATCGCCTGGCCGATCGTGTCGAACGTCTTGGCGTCGTGGTCGAGCAGGTAGTGAACGGACTGGTCGACCCAGGTACCGAGCGGAATCATTTCAGACATGGGAACCTCGCGAACGCGTGATGGCCTTCAGGATGAGCGCACGATCGACCGAGCCGCAGTAGCAGCCGTCGTCGTCGACGACCGGCAGTGCATTCGGGCTCGCGACCACACGCGCGACGACATGTTCGAGCGACGCGTCGCGCCGGATGGATTCGATCGGGCTCACGGACGGCGTCGCCTGGCCGATCGCGTCGCGCGTGACGAAGCCGCGGATCTTGCGTTGCGCATCGAGCACGAACGCATAGTCGGCACTGCCGTTCAGCGTCGCCGCGACGTTCGCGGCATCGCACTTCGACACGATCGGCACGGCGCCCGTCTGCATCAGGTCGCCGGCCGTCAGGTAGCGGCTGGTGTCGATGCCGTCGAAGAACGCGCGCACGTAATCGTCGGCCGGGTTCGCGATGATGTCCTGCGGCGTGCCGACCTGAACGAGCCGGCCACCTTCCATGATCGCGATGCGGTTGCCGATGCGCAGCGCTTCTTCCAGATCGTGCGACACGAACATGATCGTGCGGCGTTGTTCCTTCTGCAGCTGCAGCAGCACATCCTGCATTTCCCGGCGCTTGAGCGGATCGAGCGCGGAGAACGCCTCGTCCATGATCATCAGCGACGGGTTCACGGCCAGTGCGCGGGCGAGGCCGACGCGCTGCTGCATCCCGCCCGACAACTCGGACGGCAGCTTGTGCGAGAACGGGGCGAGGCCGACCTGCTCGAGCACTTCCATCGCGCGGCGCTCGCGCTCCTTCTTGCCCATGCCCCCGACTTCGAGTCCGAACGCGGCATTCGACACCACGGTGCGGTGCGGCATCAGCGCGAACGACTGGAACACCATGCTCATGTCCTTGCGGCGCAGCGCGGTCAGCGCCGAGCGACGCGCCGACGCGACGTCGAGCCCGTCGATCATCACCTTGCCGGCGCTGGGATCGACCAGCCGGTTCACGAGGCGGATCAGCGTGGACTTGCCGGAGCCGGACAGGCCCATCAGCACGAAAATTTCGCCTTCCTGCACATCGAAGGAGACGTTGTGCACGCCGACGACCTGGCCGGTGCGCTTGAGCACATCGTCCTTCGTCGCGCCGGCGGCGAGCATGTCGAGCGCCTGCTGCGGGTTGCTTCCAAACACCTTGCACAGACCTTCGACCACGACCTTGGGGGCATCCATCGAAACCTTCTCCTCGTGTAGCGGGGACTCGCGCTTGTCTTAGCGTGCCTACATAGTTGCCAGAAAAAACCCCGACCTGCCGACGAATTACGACAAACGCTTGCGCAAATACGACACGGCTGCCAGCCCCGCCGGGCGGGCCGCGGCACGCGGCGGCCCCCGATTGCGGCGGCGCAATACGCGCACGGCCAGCAACGGCGGGCGTCGCGCGTCGGACTTGTGCGCAGCAACGCGGCGCGGATCGCGTCGCGCGTTGCGCCAATTCGCATCGGGCACGCGTCGCTTTACGACAATTTCACGTCCGATCACGCGTCGATCTGCTCAGACGAAAGCGCATCGTCTCCACCGATAAAAAGCATGACCGTGCAAAAAGCCGCGCGGCGACACCGGACGGTGCACGCCGCGATACCGCGCCAACCCGGAAAATCCCCGACAGCCGCTGTGATACATTCCCCGCCAACAGGCTGACCGCGACACAGGCCATCACGCGGCCGCCGTGGTCAGCAGCGCATGCCGGTTCGCCTGCCGGCCATGCCGATACCGCCTCGACCGGCAAACATCCGATCGCAGGCCGATAACGATACGAGAGAGGGAGCAAGGCGAGATGAACTGGGCTTTTACCGCAATCGGCTTCATCGTGGGCGGGATTGCCGCATTGATCGGGGATTTCTCCGCCATTACCGGCGCAGTGCTCGGCGCCGCGATCGGGTTCTGCCTCGACAACACGCTGCAACAGCGCAAGCGCAAGAACAAAGGCACGGCCCCCGATGCGTTCGCGATGCAGGCACCGCCCGCCCAGCCGCCGGTTCCCCTGGCCGAGCGCGTCGCGCGCCTCGAAGCAACCGTCGAGACGCTGACGCGCGAAGTCGCATCGCTGCGCGGCCAGCTGGCCGGTGCGAAAGCCGGCTCGGCCGCGAGCGGCGCGACGGTGCACACGCCCTCCGGCACCGCCTCCGCCCCCCCATCCGCACCCGTCCCGCCTTCGGCCGCCCTGCCGCCGCGCCCGCCTGCCCAGCCGGCCGCCGCACGCGCGGATGCACCGGCGTCCGCATCGGCCCCCGCTCCCACCCTCGTTCGCGCCGCCACGCCGGCACCGACACCGGCCGCCGCGATCCGCGCGAGCGAAACGCCTGCCGCCCCGGCGCCCGCACCGTCGGCGCCTCCCGCGCCGCCCAAACCGCGCGAGCCCGACCTCGTCGAGCGCGCATTCCGCGCCGCACGCGACTGGCTGCTCGGCGGCAACACGGTCGTGCGCGTCGGGATCATCGTGCTGTTCTTCGGCGTCGCGTTCCTGCTCAAGTACGCGGCCGACAACCACATGCTGCCGATCGAATTCCGCCTCGCCGGCACCGCGCTCGCCGCGGCCGCGCTGCTCGCGATCGGCTGGCGCGTGCGCGCGCGCCGTTCGGCGTACGGGCTCGTGCTGCAGGGCGGCGGCGTCGGCATCCTGTACCTGACGATCTTCGCCGCGACCAAGCTTTACGCGCTGCTGCCCGTCGGCGCAGCGTTCCCGCTGATGGTGGCCGTGTGCGCGCTGAGCGCGTTCCTCGCGGTGCGGCAGAACGCGCTGCCGCTCGCATTCATGGGCACCGCGGGCGGCTTTCTCGCGCCGGTGCTGCTGTCGACCGGCCAGGGCAACCATGTCGCGCTGTTCAGCTACTACGCGCTGCTGAACGCGGGCATCTTCGCGATCGCGTGGTTCAAGGCCTGGCGTCCGCTGAACCTGCTCGGCTTCGTCTTCACGTTCACGATCGGCTCCGCGTGGGGCGTGACGGCCTACCGCCCCGCGCTGTTCGCGAGCACCGAGCCGTTCCTCATCCTGTTCTTCCTGATGTACGTCGGCATCGCGCTGCTGTATGCGGTGAAGCGCGAACTCGCGCTGCGGCACTACGTGGACGGCACGCTCGTGTTCGGCACGCCGATCGTCGCGACCGCGCTGCAGGCGTCGCTCGTGAAGGACATGCCGTTCGGGCTCGCGTGGAGCGCCGTCGCGCTGTCGGCGTTCTACGTCGTGGTCACCGCGTGGCTCGCGCGGCGCCGCGACCGCCTCGCGCTGCTGTTCGAATCCACGCTCGCGCTCGCGGTGATCTTCGCGACGCTGGCCGTGCCGCTCGCGTTCTCCGGTCCGACGACCAGCGCCGCGTGGGCGATCGAAGGCGCGGCCGTCGTCTGGCTCGGCGTGCGCGAGAAGCGCATGCTGCGGTTCGGCTTCGGGCTGCTGATGCAGGTTGCCGCGGCCGGCGCGTTCTTCACGAGCCTGCTCGGGCCGGCCGACGCCACCGCGTTGCCGGTGCTCAACAGCCCGTATATCGCGATGCTGCTGATCGCGCTCGCCGGCCTGTTCACCGGCTGGTGGCTGCACGGGCGCGGCGAAGCCCGCGCGTGGCATGCGTGGATGCCCGAGATCGGCGCCGCGGCCGCCGCGTGGGGATTGCTGTGGTGGGTGAGCGGAGGCCTGCACGAGATCCTCGTCTACGCGAGCCGTCACGTCGACCTGCATGCCGACCGCTTCGTCGTCGATTCGACCGCGCTGTTCGCGGCCGGCACCGCGTGGCTCGCGCACGTCGCCCGCCGCCGGCTGGCGTGGCCGCTCGCCGAATGGCCCGCGCTCGCGCTGACGCCGGTGCTGGCGCTGCTCGCGCTGCGTGTGTTCGATGCGCACGAAGCGCCGCTGTCGGGGATGGGCGCGTTCGCGTGGCCCGTCGCCGTCGGCGCAGGCCTTGCGCTGCTGTGGCGCCAGTCGCGCGGCACGGCAGGCGCCGATTCCGCGCCAGGCTCGGCGCGCGCCGTCGCGCCATCTCTCTCCGCAGCCATCATCGCGCCGCTGCATACGCTGATGTTCTGGACCGTGTGCGGGCTGCTGTCGCTCGAAGGCTTCTGGCGCCTGCGTGCGTACGTGCCCGAAGGCGCGTGGAGCTGGAGCACGTGGGCCTACGGTTTCGGTGCGCTGCTCCTGCTGGTGTCGGGCCCCGGCTCGCGGCTGCGCTGGCCCGTCGCGGCGTTTCCGCGCGCGTACCAGGTGTGGGGTGCGGCGCCGCTCGCGGCATTGCTGTGGCTGTGGAGCATTGCCAGCGTGATCAGCGACGGCAACGCGGCGCCGCTCTTCTGGCTGCCGCTGCTCAACCCGCTCGACATCGCGCAGTGCCTGGTGTTCATTGCATTCGCCGTGTGGCTGCGCCGGCTGAAGACGCTCGGCATCGCGTGGCATCCGCGCGTCGTCGACTACGTGGCCATCGCCACCGTGTTCCTGTGGTTCAACGCACTGATGCTGCGCACGCTGCATCAGCGCTTCCACCTGGCCTACGACATCGACACCGTGCTGTCGTCGTTCGGCATCCAGCAGGTGTTCATGGTCGGCTGGAGCCTGTTTGCGTTCGCCGGGATGTGGCTGACGCGTCGCGACGGCATCGCCCGCGTGTGCGCGCTCGCGTCGCTGCCGCTGATCGTCGTGATGTGGGGGTGGACCTTCTACGCAAACTTCACGCAGGACGGCGGAAGCTGGGCGCGCGTGCCGCTCTTCAACCCGCTCGACCTCGTGCTCGCGGTGGTCTACGCACTCGCTGCGTCGTGGTTCGTGCGCGCACGCAAGCTCGGCTGGTCGTTCGGCAAGTATCGCGTCGAGCTGCTGAGCGCGGCCGGCGCGACCGCGTTCCTGTGGCTCAATGCGATCTTGCTGCGCACGCTGCATCACTGGGCCGGCGTGCCGTACGAACTCGGCGCGATGGCGGAATCGACGCTCGTGCAGGCATCGGTGTCCGTGTACTGGACGCTCTGCGCGCTCGCGATCACGATCTGGGCCACGCGCCGCGGGCTGCGTCCGCTGTGGTTCGTCGGCGCCGCGCTGCTCGCGCTCACGGTCGTCAAGCTGTTCCTGTTCGACCTGTCGCACGTGACCGGCATCGAGCGCATCGTGTCGTTCATCGGCATCGGCGTGCTGCTGCTGTTGATCGGGTATTTCTCGCCGCTGCCGCCGAAGGCCGCCGCGCAGCAGGACGACACGCCATGAAACGACTCGCCGCCCTGCTCGGACTGAGCCTGCTCGCGTCGTTCGCGGCGGCCGACGGGCGCGTCGCGCAGCGCTTCTCGCTCGACCTCGACGGCACCGCCGCGTATTACCAGCTCACCGTGCCGCAGCCTGTCTACGCGGCGAGCCGGCGCGACGACCTCGGTGACGTGCGCATCTTCAACGGCGCGGGCGAGCCCGTGCCGTATTCGCTCGACGCGCCCGCGGCGGCCGCGCCCGCCGTCCCGCCGAAGCGCACGCCCGTGCACTGGTTTGCGCTGCCGCCTGCCCGCGCCGACAACGGCAATGCGCCGCTCGGCGTGACGGTCGGCCCCGACGGCGCGCTGCGCGCGGGCGTCGCCGCACCGGTGCGCGCGAAGCACGGCGCGGATCTCGTCGACCTGTCGCATGCGGACGGCGAGATCGACGCGCTGCTCGTGCACGTGAGCGACGACAGCTACCAGGGGCGTGTCGCCGTCGAAGCCAGCGACGACCTGCGCAGTTGGCGGCCGCTCGGCAGCACGCAACTGCTGAAGGTGGGCCACGGCGACGCGATGCTGGTGCAGGAACGCATCGCGCTCGAAGGCGCGGCGCCGCGCTACCTGCGGCTCGACTGGCTCGACGGCGCACCCGCGATCGCGTCGATCGACGTCGAGACGCACCCACGCGATGCACGCGGGACCGACACCGCATCCGTGCCGCGCCAATGGCGCGACGCCGTGCGCATGCGGGCCGGCGCCACGCCAGGCGAGTATCTGTTCGACACCGACGGCGCGTATCCGGTCGACCGCGTGCGCATCGACCTGCCGCAGCCGAACACCGTCGCACGCGCGACGCTGCAGAGCCGCGCCGACCCGCAGGCGCCGTGGCGCGACGTCGCGGGCGCCGTGCTGTTCCGGCTGCAGGGCAAGGCCGGCGAACAGCGCAATCCGCCGCTCGAATTCGCGGCGAATACGGATCGCGCGTGGCGGATCGTCGTCGACATGCGCAATGGCGGATTCGGCGGCGGCCAGCCGGCCGTCGCGATCGGCTGGCATCCGGCCGCGCTGACGTTCGTCGCGCGCGGCACGCCGCCGTTTACGCTCGGCGTCGGCGACGCGTCGCTCGTGTCGTCGGCCGTGAGCCGCGACGCATTGCTGGTGGGCATGGCGCCCGAAGTGCGGCCCGCGCGGGTCGGCGCGGTGCTGCCGGTGTCGGCAGTCGCGCCGGCGTCAGCCGCCGATCCGGATGCACCGCGCCGCTATGTGCTGTGGGGCGCGCTGGTCGTCGCGGTCGGCGTGCTCGGCACGATTGCGTGGCGCCTCGCGAAAAGTGGCGGCGATACGCACGGCCGCGACGGGTGACGCCGCGCAGTCATGCGCACCACCCGTCTTTACGCGCCGTTTATCTCGCGTGCCGGTTTCTTTCGACGGTCGCAATGCATAACTGCGTACAGTCGTCGCATCGGAACCACGATGCGACGACATGCAGGAAACCTATCCATCGTATGACCGGCCGCTGCCACGCACGCGCGTGCGCCCGGCCCTGCGGCTGAAGCGGCTTCTGCTGCTCTTCCCGATCGTGCTGCCGCTGTCGATCGCATTGCCCGCGCATGCCGACGACACGCCAGCGGCGCCGGCCAGCGCAGCCAGCACGACCGAACCCTCGCTTCCCCCGACCCTCGACACGATCGTCACCGCGCTGCGCAACCGCTTTCACCTCGCGTACGCCGACGCGCGCACGATCGCGCGCGCGGTGCAGACCGAATCGGATCGCTACGGGCTTGCTCCGGCACTGCTGCTCGCGATCATCGCGGTCGAGTCGGGCTTCGATCGCCACGCGGTCAGTGTCGCCGGCGCGCGCGGGTTGATGCAGGTGATGCCCACCGCCCATCGCGATCTCGTCGCGCATGTGAAGGATCTCTCCGATCCGGCTACCAACGTGCGGATCGGCGCGGCGATCTTCCGCGGCTATCTCGACGATGCGGATGGCGACGTCGAAACCGCGCTCGTGCGCTACAACGGCGGCACGAAGCGCTATGCGCAGCGGGTCGCGCTGCGCGTGCAGCAATTCGATGCGCAGCTGCGCCGTTCGAACGGCGCGGCGAGCGACGCGCTGCGGACGGCCGCGAATCCCTGAGCGCGTCGCTACCGCGCACCGTCGAGCCGGTAGCCGACGCCCGTCTCCGTGACGATGTACGCGGGCCGCCGCGGATCGCATTCCAGCTTGCGCCGCAGGTGGCCGACATACACGCGCAGGTAGTGCGCATCCTTGCCGTGCGCCGCGCCCCATACTTCACTCAGCAGGCGGTCGTGCGTCAGTAGCCGGCCCGCGTGATGCGCGAGCGCGGCCAGCAGCCGGAATTCGATCGGGCTCAGATGCACGCGCGCCCCGCCGCGCAACACCTGGCGACCGCCGAGATCGACGGTCACGTCGCCGAAGCGGACGCACGCCGCATCGATGCGCCCGCCGCCGGCTTGCCGCCGCAGGTGCGCACGAATCCGCGCGATCAACTCGGCGGCGCCGAACGGCTTGGTCAGGTAGTCGTCCGCGCCCGCGTCGAGCGCCGCCACCTTGTCGCGTTCCGCGCTCAGTGCCGACAGCACGATCAGCGGCGCGGCCGAGTACGCACGCAGCACATGGATCAGGTCGGTGCCGCCGATGTCGCGCAGGTTCGTGTCCGCGACGATCAGGTCGGGACGTCGCGCGCCGACGGCCGCCACGCCCGCCGCTCCGGTCGCGGCCTCGAAGACGTGCATGTGCTCGGCCTTCAGCGCGACACGGACGAAATGCCGGATGAACCTGTCTTCGTCGACGATCACGATGACGACGCTCGGTTCGCTCATGCGGCAGCACCTTCGTCCGGTGCATTGTGCGCGCCCATGCTCAGGCCCATCCGCATGCCACCAGCACCACGTCGATCAGCTTGATGAACGGGAACGGCAACAGCACGCCACCGAGTCCATACAGCAACAGGTTCCTGCGCAGCAGCGGCGCGGCGCCGAGCGGGCGATAGCGCACGCCCTTCAGCGCGAGCGGGATCAGCGCGACGATGATCAGTGCGTTGAAGATCACCGCCGACAGGATCGCCGACGCCGGCGACGCGAGGTGCATCACATCGAGGACGCGCAGTTGCGGATACGTCGTCGCGAACGCGGCCGGGATGATCGCGAAATACTTCGCGACGTCGTTCGCGATCGAGAACGTCGTCAGCGACCCGCGCGTCATCAGCATCTGCTTGCCGATCTCGACGATCTCGATCAGCTTCGTCGGGTTCGAGTCGAGGTCAACCATGTTGCCGGCTTCCTTCGCCGCCTGCGTGCCGGTATTCATCGCCACGGCGACGTCGGCCTGCGCGAGCGCCGGTGCATCGTTGGTGCCGTCGCCCGTCATCGCAACCAGACGGCCCGCCGCCTGATGCTCGCGGATCGTCGCGAGCTTGGTTTCCGGCGTCGCTTCCGCGAGGAAATCGTCGACGCCCGCTTCCGCCGCGATCGCCGCGGCCGTCAGCCGGTTGTCGCCCGTCACCATCACGGTCTTGATGCCCATCTTGCGCAGTTCCGCGAAGCGCTCCTTGATGCCGCCCTTCACGATGTCCTTCAGCTCGATCACGCCGAGCACGCGGGCAACGCCGTCGACGCGCTCAGCCACCGCGAGCGGCGTGCTGCCGCGACGCGCGATGTCGGTCACGACGGCCTCGACTTCGCGGGTGACGCGGCCGCCGTAGGACTCGACGTAGTGCTTGATCGCATCCGCGGCGCCTTTGCGGATCTCGCGGCCCGGGAGGTCGACGCCGCTCATCCGCGTCTGCGCGCTGAACGACAGGAACACCGGGTGCAGTGCCTGCATGTCGCGCTCGCGCAGGTTGAAACGCTGCTTCGCGAGCACGACGATGCTGCGGCCTTCCGGCGTTTCGTCGGCAAGCGACGACAGCTGCGCGGCATCGGCCAGCGCTTCCTCGGTCACGAACGGCGCGGGCACGAACGCCGACGCCTGGCGGTTGCCGAGCGTGATCGTGCCGGTCTTGTCGAGCAGCAGCACGTCGACGTCGCCGGCGGCTTCCACCGCGCGGCCCGACGTCGCGATCACGTTCGCCTGCATCATCCGGCTCATCCCGGCCACGCCGATCGCGGACAAGAGGCCACCGATCGTCGTCGGGATCAGGCACACGAGCAGCGCAACCAGTGCGGTGATCGTCACGACATGGCCGGCCTTCATCGCCTCGACCGCGAACGTCGAGAACGGCAGCAACGTGGCGGTGGCGAGCAGCATCACGATCGTCAAGGCAACGAGCAGGATCGTCAGCGCGATCTCGTTCGGCGTCTTCTTGCGCTTCGCACCCTCGACCATCGCGATCATCCGGTCGAGGAACGCCTCGCCCGGATTGACGGCGACACGCACGACGATCCAGTCGGACAGCACGCGCGTGCCGCCCGTCACCGACGAGAAATCGCCGCCCGCCTCGCGGATCACCGGCGCGGATTCGCCGGTGATCGCCGATTCGTCGACCGACGCGACGCCTTCGATCACGTCGCCGTCGGCCGGGATCGTGTCGCCGTTTTCGACGAGCACGACGTCGCCTTTGCGCAGGTCGGTCGATGCCATCACTTCGACGACCGCCTTCGCACGCGGCGCCGAGAGCTTTTTCGCGACCACGTTGTGTTTCGCACTGCGCAGCGATGCGGCCTGCGCCTTCGAACGCCCTTCGGCGAGCGCTTCGGCGAAGTTCGCGAACAGCACGGTGAACCACAGCCACAGCGCGATCGCGACGATGAAGCCGGCGGGCGCTTCGGCCTGGCCGAACAAGGCGGCGATCCACAGGATCGTGGTCAGGATGCTGCCGACGTACACGCAGAACATCACCGGGTTGCGGAACTGCGTGCGCGGCGTGAGTTTCCGGAACGAATCGGCGATCGCCGGGCGCACGAGCGCGGGATCGAACATCGAGCGCACGGCCGTGCGCGGATGGCCGGGCTGCGCAGGGCGCGGACCTGTCACGGGCGAGAGAGACATGGCGGTTTCCTTTTGCCGGCACGCCCGCGCATCTACATCCGGCATCGGTCAGGCGAGCCGGCGGCCTTCGCGCATGCTCGCGTGCGGCTTTCGTTTCCACGCAACCATCTTATGAAGGTTCGCGTGAAGATCGCGGCAAAGGATCGCGTCGGGGTGTAAAAAGCGCGTAAACGTCCGTTTCGCCGCGGCGCGGCGGGGGTGTCTCAAGGGCCGTACACGAGCGGGAGCGCCACACTCCGCTCATCCGACGCTTACGCGGCAAAGCAGGAAAACGAACCGGTGCGCGGCGTTCAGCCGAACGTGTAGCGCCCGTGCTGACGCGGACGCCACGGCGACGAGCGGCAACTCGCGGCACCGGCCGCGCGTCGTGCCGCCCAGCCGGCGCCGCGGCGCACGTGCTGGCCGCGCCGGGCCACGGCGACCACGCGCGACGGCAACGCATACGCAAGACGCCGCACGGCCGCCACGCGCGCGGCCATGCGCGACGCCGGCGCCACCCGGCGCGCCACCTGCGCGACGGGCCGCTTGCAGAGGATCGCGCTGTCGTAGCGCTTGCCGTCGAAGCGCATCACGTCGACGACGTCGAAACCCTGCGCGCCGTAGAACGCGAGCAGGTGCGAAGCGGGATGCGGCGTATCGAGTGCGAGCAGCGTATAGCCGCGCAGCGCGGCCCACTGTTCGGCGAACGACAGCAGCAACGCGCCGATCCCGCGGCTCTGGCAATCGGGGTCCACCGCCACCTGCCGCACGCTCGCGACGCCTTCGCGCCGGTACAGCGAGCACGCCGACGACGGATCGGTCGCATACAGCGTGGCCGTGCCGATCACGCGCCCGCCGCACACGGCGACGTAGCACTCGCCCGCTTCCGCGCGGCGGCGCGTGACGTCCTCGCTCTGGTCGACGCACGTGCAGTTGAGTCCCATCGCACCGAGTCGCGCGAACGCGCGATGCAGCATCGGCGTGAGTTGTGCATAACTGTCGAAGGCCGGATCGAAACGCCGCACGATCACCCGATCGGCGCGCACGGAAGGCGGCGCGGCGGGTATGTGTTCGGCGATCGCGTTCCAGGGTATCGACATTGCCTTGCTCCGTGGTTGGGATGCCCGAAGTCTATGAGCGCGCCAGCCGCCCTCGCAAGAAAAAATGTCGTAAAAGTTTGGGGAAATGCGTGCGGGAGAGATGGTTGAAAAGGTGCGCGCCGCGGCGCTGCGCGGGTCGTTGCGAACGCATGAAAGCGCACCGATCGTTGTTTGCGCAAGCAACGCATCCCGCGGCCGAATCACTCGCCGGCGAACGCCGTTGACACATGCGGCGACGCCTTCCAGACTCGCGGGTTCCTTCCCTCACCGAGCGCGCTCATGATCACCTGCTACCTTCGCTACGTCATCGATCCGTACAAGCTCGACCAGTTCGAAACCTACGGCAGGATGTGGATTCCGCTCGTCGAAAAGTTCGGCGGCACGCATCACGGCTACTTCCTGCCGTCCGAAGGGGCGAACAACATCGCGCTCGCGATGTTCTCGTTCCCGAGCCTCGCCGAATACGAGCGCTACCGCGAACGCTCGATGGACGATCCGGCCTGCCAGGCCGCGTTCCGCTACGCGGAGGAAACACGCTGCATCGTCAGCTACGAGCGCAGCTTCTTCCGGCCGGTGTTCGAGTAACGGGCAACGGCCCCGCACATCGCGCCCCTTTTTCCAGACCGGGACGAAAAAAAGCCCCGCCTGCATCCGCGCGGCGGGGCCAACCCATGTCAGTAGAGACATCATGGAGGAGACGGGCCCATCTTATCGACCGCGGCCCGCCGTCCCAACCAAGCATTTCTGCTATCGATCTGGGCGGCCGCGCACACGATTGCCCCTGCCGCGCGGCATATCGATAGAACGAAAAGTCGTTTTCAGAGTGGCGGCGGGGTCGTTACCATCTGGTTTTAAGCCTGTGCTTAGCCGGGCAAGCCATCCCCCAGGAGCGCCCCTTGACTGCATTCGATCAACACCGCCGCCCGTTCGTCGTCGGCATTGGCGGTACCACCCGGGCAGCGTCGTCGACCGAACGCGCGCTGTCGTTCGCATTGCGCGGCGCGCAAGCGGCCGGCGCACGCACGCGGCTGTTCGACGGCCCGTTCCTGCATACGCTGCCGCACTACGCGCCCGAGCACAAAACGCTGACCGACGCGCAGCGCGAACTGATCGACGCCGTGCGCCAGGCCGACGCGATCATCATCGCGACGCCCGGCTATCACGGCGGCGTCTCCGGCCTCGTGAAGAACGCACTCGACACGCTCGAGGAACTGCGCGCGGACGATCGCCCGTATCTCGACGGCCGTGCGGTCGGCCTGATCGTCACGGCCTACGGCTGGCAGGCGGCCGGCACCGTGCTGACGTCGCTGCGTTCGATCGTGCACGCGCTGCGCGGCTGGCCGACGCCGTTCGGCGCGACCGTGAACACGCTCGAAACGCGCTTCGACAGCGCCGAGAGCTGCTCGGATCCGAAGGTCGTCGCGCAGCTCGAGACGGTCGGCACGCAGGCGGCCGAGTTCGCGCTCGCGTTCGCCTCGCATCGCGCGGCCTCGCATGCGGCATCGGTCGATGCGCTCGCACCCGTGCTGAAGATCGCCAACCAGTAATTTCCCCGCCTTCCACCGCCCGCGCCCGGACGATTCCATTCGCCGGCGCGGGCGGTGCACATTCGGACGAGCGGCCACGCGCCGTGTACGTCGACGCCTCTCCCTGCTGCCCTTTCCCCGCGCCGATAAGAATTCGGCCCGCCGCGTGATTTGCATTGGCCGAAAGATTGGTTCACGCCGCGGGCGGGTTTTCGTACGCTGAACCTCCGAACTTTCTCCGCGCACGCCATGAACCGTACGATCCGCTACAAGGGCTACGAAGTCGCCCCCGCTGCCGCCCGGTTGCCGAACGGGCTGTTCGCCGCCAACCTGACGATCGAGAAGGCGAGCGGCGGCCCGTCGCCGCGCGCCGTTTCGTTCGACGCGATCGATTTCTTCTTCGAGGAAGAGCACGCTCTGGCCTACGCGTCCCGCTGGGGCCGCCTCTGGGTCGACACGAACGCGTGACGCACGCCTGGCCGGCGTGCGCATGGCCGCTCGAAAATACGCGTTTACGGAAGCTATGCAAGAATCTTTCGACCCGTAATCGCATAACAACAGCCATGAGTGACACGCTGCAGGAACAGCATGCAGCAGCAGATCACGCAATGCGCAACTGGACCTTCGAGAGGCAAGGTCCGGTCCGGATCGGTTCCGATGCGCACATGCAGATGTTCTGCCGCATGCTGCTCGACACACACAATCCGTACAAGCCGGCCGTGATCGACTGGCCGGCGCTCACGCCCGCCGAGCTCAAACGGCTCACGTCGCTGCCGATCTGGGACATCGCGGTGCAGACCGAAGGCCGCGCATCGATTCGCGTGGCCACCTATGCGGCGACGATCGGCAATCCGCTATTGCGCCGCGCGCTCGAGATGGACGGCGGCGAGGAAGCGCGGCACAAGGTCGTGCTGTCGAAGCTCGTCGAGGCATACGGCATCCGGCTCGCCCCCGAGCCGGCCTACCCTGCACCGAAAGATCCCGAGTGGTGGTGGATCGTCACGGGCTTCAGCGAATGCATCGACAGCTTCTTCGCGTTCGGCCTGTTCCGTTCCGCGCAGCGCTCCGGCTATTTCCCGCCCGAACTCGTTGAAACCTTCGAGCCGGTGATCCAGGAAGAAGGCCGCCACATCCTGTTCTTCGTGAACTGGTACGCGTGGTACTGGCGCTCGCTCCCGTGGTGGCGCCGGCCGTGGTTCTTCGCGCGGGTCGCGGCCGTGTGGGTGCATTTGATCCGGGAGCGCATCGGCATCGCGCGCGGCATCGATTCCGACGGCGTCGCACGTGACGCGAACTTCCCGGCAACCGGCACCGCCGATATCGGCGACGCGCTCAATCCGCGCGAGCTGATCGAACTGTGTCTCGCCGAGAACGACCGGCGGATGGCCGGCTACGACAAGCGCCTGCTGCGCCCGCTGTTCGTGCCGCGCATGGCGCGATTCGCGCTGCGGTTTCTCAAGAAGTAAGGGCGCCGCGCCGGGCAGCAGCCCGGTTGCCCCGGTTGTCCGGTCGGGCAACCGGGCAACTCGAGGCCGCCCCATCGCACGCGGTGCGGAACCTCGCTGACTTTCATCGACCTGCTGATGTGGCGCGGCTGACACACTCACTCGCGCCCTTTTTTCTTCGGCGCTTCGGCACGCGCGGACAAATTGTCACACCCGGGATTTGACGTTTCGGGGACGTCGCCACCGATGCCGGACAGCCCTTTTAACAACCTGTCGCCGCCAGGCGCACCATCGACGTCGGTCACGCCTGCCAGACGGATTCGCCCCGTCGCCGAATCCCATCCGATTGTCACCATCATCGAAATAGTCAATAGGACAAATTCGAAAGATGAATGGTGATGGTTCGGCCCACCACCCTGTAGCACTTTTTTACAAATTGGACGGGCCAACCGGCCCGAAACGCCCGTCTCGCGGGCCATCGCAGTGGACCCGATGCGTAAATCAGCACAGCCAGATGTTCGATATTTCAAATTAATTTAATTTAAAGATAATCGATAAAATCAATATAAAAACGAAACACAAATCTTGAATTAACACATTAACAAGATGGGAATCACATTATCCCATGGCACATCCACATACATTACATAGCTGAAAGAATCCTCCGCTCCGCAAACGTTTGCTATTTCATCCATCTTACAATTGAGCGTCTCCGTTGTGTAACCCAACGCACAAAACTACCGTAAAGCCATGATTTTTATACGAAAAACCAATGCGCCCCCGTAAGTTTCAAACCCTGCACTAAACATTCTTACAACTTTCAAATACATTCCGCACAGATGCATCAAAACGCGACTTATTAACCATCCTTTAACTTTCAAAACCCGCTATTTATCACTTTTTATCAATCTGAAAAATCCCCCTCCAATAAACTCCGCCCATCAATTTTGAGATTCGCGCGAGCGCACGGAGTATTCCTCTAACAAAAGAGACCGGTGTGTGGCGTGCATATTTGGAGGTAGCAGGACATGAACCGCACATACCGCTCGATCTGGAACGAATCCCTCGGCGCGTGGGTCGCCGCATCGGAAATCGATTCGGCACGGGGCAAGCCGAACAAGTCGGCCGTCGTCAAGGCCGTCGCGGCCGCCATCATGGTCGCCGGGGCGGCCGGCGGCAACGTCGCCTATGCGCAGTGCTCGACATCCGGGTATAGCGCCGGGGGCGGCAATTCGACCAGCTCAACCTCGATCGCCATCGGCTCCGGCTCTTTCGGCTCGTGCGTGGCGGGCCAAAGCCCGACCGCCTCCAATGCCGGCGCGATTGCTATTGGCGCCAACTCGCCGAGCAACACGGTCGCCAGCGGATCGAACTCGACGGCTTTCGGTACGGGCTCATCGGCCACCAACACTGCCTCTTCCGCATTCGGCCAGGGCACGTCGGCAACCGGCCAGTTCGCCACCGCCGTTGGCAGCGGCACGAAGGCAACCGGCAACTATGCAACCGCCATGGGTAGCACCAGCGCGGTCAACGGCATTCAGACACTGGCGTCCGGCGCCGGCTCGACCGCGATCGGCAGCAACTCCACCGCGGGCGCACAGGCGACCGCGCAGGATTCGATCTCGATCGGCGGCCAATCGTCGGTCACCTCGAGCGCAACGTCCGGCATCGCGATCGGCCGTGGTGCGACGACGAACGGCGCCTACGGCATCGCACAGGGCGATGGCGTCGTTTCCGGTGCAACCGGCCAGAACGTCGCAATCGGCTCGTCGGGCACGACGGCCAACAGCGGTTCCGCAACTGGCGGCGCGGTGGCGATCGGTCGTTCGCAGACGGCCAGCGGCGACGGCGCGGTTGCGCTCGGCACCAGCAATTCGGCAAGCGGCACGGGCGCGGTCACGCTCGGCAACGGCAACTCGGCGAATGGCACCGGCGCGGTTGCGCTCGGCAGTGCCAACAGCGTGACGGGTGCGGGTTCGGTCGGTATCGGCAGCAGCGCCACGGCGGCTTACGCAGGTTCGACCGCAATCGGCGCTTCGTCGTATGCGGGCGGCTCTTCGGCACCGGCTTCCGCTTACGGCAACGGCAGCTCCGCGACGGCGAACTATGCGACCGCGATCGGCGTCAATGCCAGCGCGGCTGGCGGGGGCAGCGTGGCGCTTGGCGTGGCCACCGCAAGTGCGCTCCAGAGCGTGGCAATCGGCCAGCAATCCACGGCTTCCCAGGCAGGAAACATTTCGATCGGTTCGTTTGCGACGGCCAGCGGCAACGGCAATGCGGTCGCGATGGGATACCAGTCGACCGCTTCGGCCGGCAACGCGATGGCGCTCGGTTACCTGTCGACAGCCAACGTGGCAAATTCCGTTGCTCTTGGCAACAACTCGGCGACGATTGGTGCAGCGAACTCGGCGACCGGCGGCACAGGTTCGATCAGCTCCGCCACGATCGGTAGCCAGACGTTCGGCAACTTTGCCGGCGCAAGCGCTGCCAACGGCGTCGTCAGCGTCGGTACGGCGGGCAACGAGCGTCGCATCCAGAACGTTGCAGCGGGCCTCGTCACGTCGACCAGCACCGATGCGATCAACGGCAGCCAGCTCTATTCGGTAGCAAGCACGACGACGTCGAGCATCACGAGCCTGTCGACGTCGGCTTCGACCGGTTTGTCGTCGGCGAATAGCTCGATCACTTCGCTGTCGACTTCGACATCGACGGGTCTGTCGTCGGCCACCAGCTCGATCGGCTCGTTGTCGACCGGCCTGTCGTCGACCAATAGCTCGGTCACTTCGTTGTCGACTTCGACGTCGACGGGTCTGTCGTCGGCTACCAGCTCGATCGGTTCGCTGTCGACCGGCCTCTCGTCGACCAATAGCTCGGTCACTTCGCTGTCGACTTCCACGTCGACCGGCCTCTCGTCGGCTAACAGCTCGATCAAGTCGCTGTCCACGTCGACCTCGACGGGTCTGTCGTCGGCTACCAGCTCGATCGGCTCGCTCTCGACCGGTCTCTCGTCGACCAATAGCTCGGTCACTTCGCTGTCGACATCGACCTCGACCGGCCTGTCGTCGGCTACCAGCTCGATCGGCTCGTTGTCCACCGGTCTCTCGTCGACCAACAGCTCGGTCACTTCGCTGTCGTCTTCGACCTCGACCGGTCTGTCGTCGGCTACCAGCTCGATCGGCTCGCTCTCGACCGGCCTCTCGTCGACCAATAGCTCGGTCACTTCGCTGTCGACTTCGACCTCGACCGGCCTGTCGTCGGCCACCAGCTCGATCGGCTCGCTCTCGACCGGTCTCTCGTCGACCAATAGCTCGGTCACTTCGCTGTCGACTTCGACCTCGACCGGCCTGTCGTCGGCTACCAGCTCGATCGGCTCGCTCTCGACCGGTCTCTCGTCGACCAATAGCTCGGTCACTTCGCTGTCGACTTCCACGTCGACGGGTCTGTCGTCGGCCAATAGCTCGATTACCTCGCTGTCCACGTCCACGTCGACGAGCATCAACTCGCTGTCCACGTCCACGTCGACCGGTCTCTCGTCGGCCACCAGCTCGATTACCTCGCTGTCCACCTCGACCTCGACTGCGATCGAAGCCGCGAAGACGCACTACTACAGCGTCAACGACGGTGGTGTGCAGCAAGCCAACTACAACAACAACGGCGCAACGGGCATCAACTCGCTCGCCGCCGGTGTAGCCGCCACGGCCGCGGGCGCCAGCAGTGTCGCCGTCGGCAATGCTGCCAACGCAGCCGGCGCAAGCGGCGTCGCCGTCGGCAATGCTGCGAGCGCGAGCGCAAGCAACGCGGTCGCGATCGGCCCGAATGCCGTCGCGAGCAACGTCGGCAGCGTCGCGCTGGGCAGCGGCTCCACTACGGCCCCAGCCAACCCGACGCCTACCGGTACCGTCGGCGGCGTAACCAGCACGTTCGCGGGCGGTAATCCGACGAGCGTGGTCAGTGTTGGCAGCTCGACCAACCAGCGCCAGGTCACGAACGTTGCGGCCGGCGCGATCTCCGCGGCCAGTACCGACGCAATCAACGGCTCGCAGCTCTTTGCAACCAATGTGGCCGTGGATTCGCTGTCGACAACTGTGTCGTCGTCCAGCAGCGCAATCTCGTCGCTGTCGACCGGCCTGAGTTCGACCAACAGTTCGGTCTCGTCGCTGTCGACTTCCACGTCGACGGGGCTGTCGTCAGCCAACAGCTCGATTACGTCGCTGTCCACCTCGACCTCGACCGGCCTGTCGTCGGCCAACAGCTCGATCGGTTCGCTGTCCACCGGCCTCAGCTCGACGAATAGCTCGGTGACTTCGTTGTCGACCTCGACTTCGACCGGCTTGTCGTCGGCTAACAGCTCGATCACGTCGCTGTCGACGTCGACGTCGACGGGTCTGTCGTCGGCCAACAGCTCGATCACGTCGCTGTCCACCTCGACCTCGACCGGCCTGTCGTCGGCTAACAGCTCGATCACGTCGCTGTCGACGTCGACGTCGACGGGTCTGTCGTCGGCCAACAGCTCGATCGGTTCACTGTCCACCGGCCTCAGCTCGACGAATAGTTCGGTAACTTCGCTGTCGACCTCGACTTCGACCGGTCTGTCGTCGGCCAATAGCTCGATCACGTCGCTGTCCACTTCGACCTCGACCGGCTTGTCCTCGGCTAACAGCTCGATCACGTCGCTGTCCACGTCGACGTCGACCGGCTTGTCGTCGGCCAACAGCTCGATCACCTCGCTGTCGACCTCGACCTCGACCGGCTTGTCCTCGGCTAACAGCTCGATCACTTCGCTGTCCACGTCGACGTCGACGGGCCTGTCATCGGCCAACAGCTCGATCGGTTCGCTCTCGACCGGCCTCTCATCGACCAATAGCTCGGTCACCTCGCTGTCGACCTCGACGTCGACGGGCCTCTCGTCGGCTAACAGTTCGATCACGTCGCTGTCGACTTCCACCTCGACCGGTCTGTCCTCGGCTAACAGCTCGATCACGTCGCTGTCGACTTCAACGTCGACCGGCCTCTCGTCGGCTAACAGTTCGATCACGTCGCTGTCGACTTCGACCTCGACTGGTCTGTCGTCGGCAAACAGCTCGATCACGTCGCTGTCGACCTCGACCTCGACCGGCCTGTCGTCGGCAAACAGCTCGATCACATCGCTGTCGACTTCCACGTCGACCGGCCTCTCGTCGGCTAACAGTTCGATCACGTCGCTGTCGACTTCGACCTCGACTGGTCTGTCGTCGGCAAACAGCTCGATCACGTCGCTGTCGACCTCGACCTCGACCGGCCTGTCGTCGGCAAACAGCTCGATCACATCGCTGTCGACTTCCACGTCGACTGGCCTCTCGTCGGCTAACAGTTCGATCACGTCGCTGTCGACTTCGACCTCGACTGGTCTGTCGTCGGCAAACAGCTCGATCACATCGCTGTCGACTTCGACCTCGACCGGCCTGTCGTCGGCAAACAGCTCGATCACATCGCTGTCGACTTCCACGTCGACTGGCCTCTCGTCGGCTAACAGTTCGATCACGTCGCTGTCGACTTCGACCTCGACTGGTCTGTCGTCGGCTAACAGCTCGATCACATCGCTGTCGACTTCGACCTCGACCGGCCTGTCGTCGGCAAACAGCTCGATCGGTTCGCTCTCGACCGGCCTCTCGTCGACCAATAGCTCGGTCACCTCGCTGTCGACTTCCACGTCGACCGGTCTGTCGTCGGCCAATAGCTCGATCACGTCGCTGTCCACCTCGACCTCGACCGGCTTGTCCTCGGCCAACAGTTCGATCACCTCGCTCTCGACGTCGACCTCGACGGGCCTGTCATCGGCTAACAGCTCGATCACGTCGCTGTCCACGTCGACCTCGACCGGCTTGTCCTCGGCGAACAGCTCGATCACGTCGTTGTCGACCTCGACGTCGACGGGTCTCTCGTCGGCTAACAGCTCGATCGGTTCGCTGTCCACGGGTCTCAGCTCGACGGATAGTTCGGTGACCTCTCTGTCGACCTCGACCTCGACCGGCCTCTCGTCGGCTAATAGTTCGATCACGTCGCTTTCGACTTCGACGTCGACCGGCCTGTCCTCGGCTAACAGCTCGATCGGTTCGCTGTCCACGGGCCTCAGCTCGACGAATAGTTCGGTGACCTCGCTGTCGACTTCAACCTCGACTGGTTTGTCGTCGGCCAACAGCTCGATCAGTTCGCTGTCCACGGGCCTCAGCTCGACGGATAGTTCGGTGACCTCGCTGTCGACCTCGACCTCGACCGGTCTCTCGTCGGCGAACAGCTCGATCGGTTCGCTGTCCACGGGCCTCAGCTCGACGAATAGCTCGGTGACGTCGCTGTCGACTTCCACGTCGACCGGCCTGTCGTCGGCCAACAGCTCGATCGGTTCGCTGTCCACGGGCCTCAGCTCGACGAATAGCTCGGTGACGTCGCTGTCGACTTCGACCTCGACCGGCTTGTCGTCTGCGAACAGCTCGATCACCTCGTTGTCGACCTCGACCTCGACCGGTCTGTCCTCGGCTAACAGTTCGATCACGTCGCTGTCCACCTCCACGTCGACCGGTCTGTCGTCGGCGAATAGCTCGATTACGTCGCTGTCGACTTCCACGTCGACCGGTCTGTCCTCGGCCAACAGCTCGATCACCTCGCTGTCGACCTCGACCTCGACGGGCCTGTCTTCGGCAAATAGCTCGATCACGTCGTTGTCGACTTCCACGTCGACCGGCTTGTCGTCTGCTAACAGCTCGATCACCTCGCTGTCGACCTCGACGTCGACCGGTCTGTCCTCGGCTAACAGCTCGATCACGTCGCTGTCCACCTCCACGTCGACCGGCCTGTCGTCGGCTAACAGCTCGATCGGTTCGCTGTCCACGGGTCTCAGCTCGACCAATAGTTCGGTGACCTCGCTGTCGACTTCGACCTCGACGGGTCTGTCCTCGGCCAACAGCTCGATCACGTCGTTGTCGACCTCGACGTCAACGGGCCTCTCGTCGGCCAACAGCTCGATCGGTTCGCTGTCCACGGGCCTCAGCTCGACGAATAGTTCGGTCACCTCGCTGTCCACGTCGACCTCGACCGGCTTGTCCTCGGCGAACAGCTCCATCACCTCGCTGTCGACCTCGACCTCGACGGGCCTCTCGTCGGCCAACAGCTCGATCGGTTCGCTGTCCACGGGCCTCAGCTCGACGAATAGTTCGGTAATCTCGCTGTCGACTTCGACCTCGACCGGTCTGTCGTCGGCGACCAGCTCGATCACCTCGCTGTCGACCTCGACCTCGACCGCGATCAACGCCGCGAAGACGCACTACTACAGCGTCAACGACAACGGCGTGCAGCAAGCCAACTACGACAACACGGGCGCAACGGGCACCAACGCCCTCGCAGCCGGCGTGAACGCCAGCGCGGCAGGCGCCAGCAGCGTCGCGGTCGGCGACGGCTCGAACGCACAGTCGGCAGGCGCGGTCGCCATCGGCCAGAACGCCTCGGCAACGGGCGGCAAGGCCGTGTCGATCGGCTCCGGCAACACGGCAACCGGCGACGGCGCGGTCGCGATCGGCGACCCGAGCATCGCAACGGGTACCGGCGCGGTGGCGATGGGCGCGAACGACACGGCGACCGGCAACGGCGCAGTGGCGCTCGGCAACGCGAACACGGCCAACGGCGCGAGCGCGCTCGCCCTCGGCAACTCGAACCAGGCCACCGCGGACAACACGATCGCGCTCGGCAACCAGGCCACGGCAAGCGCCACCGGCGCGCAAGCGTACGGCTCGGCTGCGAAGGCAACCGCCGCCGACG
Organism: Burkholderia sp. AU31652; assembly: GCF_002223155.1. Taxonomy (NCBI): domain Bacteria; kingdom Pseudomonadati; phylum Pseudomonadota; class Betaproteobacteria; order Burkholderiales; family Burkholderiaceae; genus Burkholderia; species Burkholderia sp. AU31652. Next base: position 2,699,613 of record NZ_NKFG01000005.1, read on the forward strand.
CACTCGCCTTCGGCACGAACGCACAGGCCAACGTCGCCAACTCGATCGCGCTCGGCGCGAACTCGGTCACGAGCGCCGCGAACCCGACGTCGAGCGCCACGATCGGCGGTGTCACGTACCCCTTCGCAGGCGGCTCGCCGGTCGGCGTGGTGAGCGTCGGCGCACCGGGCCAGGAACGCCAGATCACGAACGTCGCCGCGGGCCGGATCTCGGCCAGCAGCACGGACGCGATCAACGGCAGCCAGCTCAACGCGACGAACAACGCGATCAACACGCTGTCGACGTCGACCGCGTCGAACGTCGCGTCGCTGTCGACGGGCATCAACTCGCTGTCCACCGGCCTGAGCGCGACGAACAGCAACGTGGCGTCGCTGTCCACGTCGACCTCGACCGCGATCAACTCGCTGTCGACGGGCCTGAGCACGACCAACAGCAACGTCAACTCGCTGTCGACGTCGACCTCGACCGGCATCGGCTCGCTGTCCACCGGCCTGAGCACGACGAACAGCAACGTGGCGTCGCTGTCGACCGGCGTGACCAACATCAACAACACGTTGAACTCGCTGTCGACGACGATCAACAACAACACGATTCGTTCCAACAACAACAACGGCGTCGCCGCCGACCTGAACGGCAAGGGCAACGACCTTCCGGTCGTCACCGCGGGTTCGAACTCGGTGGCGATCGGTGCGGGCTCCAACGACGGCGGCCGCTCGAACGTGGTGTCGGTCGGCAGCGACCAGCAGCAGCGCCAGATCACGAACGTCGCGCCGGGCACGCAAGGCACCGACGCGGTGAACGTGAACCAGCTGACGCAGGTGCAGACGACGCTGTCGACGGCACTGTCGGGCCAGCAGGCGCAGATCAACTCGCTGGGTTCGCAACTGCAGCAGACCGACCAGATGGCGAAGCAGGGTATCGCGGCCGTCGGCGCGATGGCATCGATCCCGCAGCTCGATCGCGATGCCAACTTCGGGATGGGCGTGGGTACGTCGACCTTCCTCGGCCAGAAGGCGATGGCGGTCAACATGCAGGCTCGCATCACGGAGAACCTGAAGGCGTCGATCAACGGCGGCTTCAGCGGCGGTCAGAAGGTGATCGGCGCCGGCATGCTGTACCAGTGGAAGTAACGCGTCGCGCCGCCAGGCCGCCCGGCTCGCCAGCCGGACGGCCCGCGGCGGCCCCGACGGCCGGACGAGCCCGCCGCGCCACCCGTGGCGGGCTTCAGTCAACCCAAGCATTGAGGATGTAACCGTGAACAAACTCGCTCTTGCGCTCGCACTTTCCGCAACGGCCCTCGCCGCGTGCTCGACCGCATCCGGCCCGACCTTCAGCGCTTCCGAACTGCAGCCGCGCGACGGCGTGCGGACCTTCCAGGTGGACTGCCACGGCCTGCTGTCGGGCCCGCAGACCTGCATGAAGGCCGCCCGCAAGATTTGCGGCGAAGAGCCGGTGCGCGCCGTCGACTCGGCCCGCGCGCTGCGCGACAAATCCGATCCCGCGACGCTCGTGTTCCAGTGCGGCGCGGCGCCGGCCGAAGCAGCGTCGGCCGCCGCGCCGGCGGCTGCCGTCGTCGAACAGGTGAACCTGTCGGGCGACGCGCTGTTCGCGACCGACCACGCGACGCTCGCCCCGACCGCGCGCGAATCGCTCGACCGGTTGCTGAGCGAGCGCGCCGACCACACGTACTCGCAGGTGAGCGTCACCGGCTTTACGGACTCGGTGGGCAGCGACGACTACAACCTCGCGCTGTCGAAGCGCCGCGCCGAATCCGTCGCGGCGTACCTGAAGGCGCACGGCCTGAAGACCGACTCGCTGACGGTCACGGGTCGCGGCAAGGCCGATCCGGTCGCGTCCAACACGACGCCGGAAGGCCGCGCCAGCAACCGCCGCGTCGAAATCCGCCTGCAGCACTGAGCGGGCCGCCGCCGCGCGCGGCGCACCGATCCGGCCGGCCGCCAGCGCCGCGCCGGGCTCGCACCCGACCGCCGCCGGACCGCCCGGGCGCCGCTTCGCCGGCGCCCGTTTCCGTTGGCCGGCGGCTATGTCAAAGTTCGTCACGTCCCGCCAAAACCGGTGGTTTCCGTGCCACAATCGCCGCAGACAGTCGCCGGGGCAGCCTGCCCGACTCGCACGCCGTGCCAGGCGTACCCGACGACACGCCGGAAACCGGCTGCCGCCCTCGCGAACCCGGTCGCCCGATTCGCCCGCCGCGGCGCACCGGCGCACATGCAACCATGACGATCCACGGCGCGCCGCTTCCAGGCCAGACGCTCGACGCGATGCCCGGACGCACGACGCCGCAGAGGAAACCAACCGGTGACGGACATCAATGAAGCCGCCTCGGGCGGCACCCGCAAGCAACGGCCGGCGGTCGGCATCTCGCTGTTTGCGCGCGACGGCCAGGCGATCTGGGAAAACGGCATACACCAGAACATCGCGTTCCTCGCGATGATGCTCAAGCGCTCGGATCGTGTCGGCCCCGTCTACTTCCTGAACGGCGGCGACGCCAGCGCGCTGCCGGCCGGCCTCGAACTCGACGGCCTCGACATCCCGCTCGTGAAGCCCGCCGACGTCACGCACGAACTCGACGTCGTGATCGAAATGGGCGCGCAGCTGCCGGTGGAATGGCTCAGGCACATGAAGGCGCTCGGCAAGAAAATCGCCGCGTTCTTCTGCGGGCACGTGTATGCCGGCCTGTGCGAAACCCCGATCTTCGGCAAACCGTCGGGACACATCTTCAACGGCGCGCCGTTCGACGAAGTGTGGCTGCTGCCGCAATACGACAAGACCGCCGCGCCAATGCTGCAGACCATCCTGCGCGCGCCGGTCCACCTGATGCCGCACATCTGGTCGCCGTACTTCCTCGATCGCCGCGTCGCCGCGCTCGCCGCGGAAGGCGCGACGTTCGGCTATCGGCCGGGCCGCCGCCCGTGGCACCTGGCGATGCTCGAACCGAACATCTCGGTCGCGAAGTCCTGCCACTACCCGATGCTCGCGTGCGACGAGTTCTACCGCGCGCGCCCGGACGCGGTCCAGCACATGTTCGTCGTGAATTCGTTGCACATGAAGGAGCATCCGACCTTCGTGCACTTCGCGAACAGCCTCGAGCTCGTGCGCCAGCACAAGGCGACCTTCGAGCCGCGCCTCGACCTGCCGGGCTTCATGGCGCGCCATGCGGACGCGGTCGTGTCGCACCACTGGGAAAACGGGCAGAACTATCTGTATTACGACGTGCTGTACGGCGGCTACCCGCTGATCCACAACTCGACGCTGATCGGCGACGCCGGCTACTACTACCCGGACTTCGATTCCGCCGCGGGCGGCCGAGCGCTGCTCGAGGCGTGGCTGCATCACGACGAACGCCTCGACGACTACCGCGCGAAGGCCGGCCGGCTGCTGCAGTCGGTCTCGATCGACAACCCCGCGAACCTGGACGCGTTCGTCTCGCGTCTGGTCGCCTGAACCGGAGCATACGCATGTCGGACTCCAATGCCCGTCAAGCGCCCGGCGAGGGCAAGCGTCTCGTCGTCGGCGTGTCGCTGTTCGTGCGCGGCGCCGGCCAGTCGCTGTGGGAAAACGGCATCTTCCAGAACTGCCTGCTGCTGATCCTGCTGCTGCGCCAGTCGCCGCTCGTCGCGGAAGCCGTGATGGTGAACGGCGGCGAACAGGTCGCCGATCCGCAGATGATGCTCGGCGAATGGGACGTGCCGCTGCTGTCGATGGACGAAGCGCTGCAGCGCTGCGACGTCCTGATCGAAATGAGCGCGCAGTTCGGCGCGGACTACCTGCGCGCGTTCCGCGAGCGCGGCGGCAAGGTCGTCACGATGCGCGTCGGCAACGACTACGTGATCGACATCGAACGCGCGATGTTCGACAAGCCGTCGGGCTTCCTGTTCTCGGGCGCGCCGTACGACGCCGTGTGGACGATCCCCGAATTCGAGCGCTCGTGCCTGCACTATTACCAGACGGGCCTGCGCGCGCCCGTCACGATCGTCCCGCATATCTGGCACCCGATGCTGTTCGACAAGGCGCGCGCGACGCTCGGCGCCGGGCTGTCGTTCGGCTATGCGCCCGGCAAGCCGCGCTGGCGCGTGACGATGTTCGAGCCGAACATCTGCATGGTGAAGACGAGCGTGATCCCGATGCTGGTGGCCGAGGAAGCGTATCGGGCCAAGCCTGATTTCCTCGAGTTCGTGCGCGTGTGCAACACGCTGCACCTGAAGGAGCATGCGACGTTCGTCCACTTCGCGAAGAGCCTCGACATCGTGAACCACGGGATCACGACGTTCGAAAGCCGCTATGCGGTGTACGAGTTCATGGCCGCATACGGCGATGCGGTGGTGTCGCACACGTGGGAAAACGCGCAGAACTACCTGTACTACGAGCTGCTGTACGGCGACTACCCGCTGATCCACAACTCGCCGTTCCTCGGCAAGGCCGGGTATTTCTATCCGGACTTCGACTGCCAGGCCGGCGGCCGCGCGCTGCTGAAGGCGTTCACCGAGCACGACGCGAACCTCGACGCGTACCGCGAGCAATCGAAGCACGTGCTCAGCGCCGTCAGCATCTACAACCCCGAGAACGTCGCCGCCTATACGGACGCGATCGCCACCCTCTATCGCGACGCGTGACGCGCCGCCCCTTCCGGACTCCGACATGAACGCACGCCCGCTCCTCACCCGCGCAAAATGGCTGATCGGCTGCGCCGTCGCTTCGATCGCGATCGGCGCACACGCGCAATCGACCGGCCCGTCGGCCGACACGCTGCTGAGCGACTCGGCTGCGGTGCTCAAGCAGCTCGACGCCGGCCAGTTCGGCGCGGTGTGGACCGACGCCGCCCCGTTCGTGAAGGCGCGCATCAAGCAGGACCAGTTCGTGGCCGACACGCAGCGTGCGCGCCAGAGCGTCGGCTCGGTCAGCCACCGCGACTGGATGCAGATCACGCGTATCCACTCCGTGAATGCCGCGACGACGCCCGACGGCTTCTACGCGAACGTCGCTTACACCACGACGCTGACGAATGGCGAAACCATGTTCGAGAAACTGAGCTTTCGTCTCGACGACGGCCAGTGGCACCTGACCGGCTACGTGCCATACAAGTCGCCGAGCGGCACGCCGTAATCCGCGCATCGCCCGCACCACGGAGCCTCCGATGAAACTCAATGTCGCGATAACGATGAACGTGCAGCGCGACGCGACGCAGTCGATCTGGTACAACGGCGCGAACCAGCACTGCGTGTTCCTGTACATGCTGCTGAAGCAGTCGCCGCTGATCGGCGAGGTCTGGCTCGCGCACGACGACGGCATCACCGACTATCCGCAAGCGCTGATGATGGACGCGTTCGGCGACGCGCTGCGGCCGCTGTCGGCCGTCGTCCACCAGACCGACCTGCTGATCGAGATGAATGCGTTCATCGACCAGACCCACACGGATGCGGTACGCCGGCGCGGCGGCAAGTGCGTGTCGTACCGCTTCGGCAACGACTACGTGATCGCGGTCGAGACGATCAACTTCGAGAAGAATCAGTGGCGGCCGAACCCGAACCGCGTACAGTTCGACGAGATCTGGACCAACCCGCAGCACATGCACACGTGCGCGGCGTATTTCCAGGCCGTCTATCGCGCGCCGGTGATCGAGCTGCCGCACATCTGGTCGCCGTATTTCATCGAACGCAGCCTCGACGCCGACCCTGAACTGAAAGCGCGCTTCGGCTATCGCAACCACGGCACCGCAAAGCGCATCGCGTTCTTCGAACCGAACCTGAACGTCGTGAAGAGCTCGATCGTGCCGATGCTCGCCGCGAACGCGTGCTACGTCGAGCATCCGGAGCTCGTCGAGCACGTGTTCATGACCAACACGTTCGACAAGAAGGAAAACGTCGCCTTCAAGCATCTCGCGCTCGGGCTCGAGATGGTGCGCGACGGCAAGGCGACTGCCGACGTGCGCGCGCCGTTCGTCGCCTGGGCCGCGCATCACACCGACATCGTCGTGTCCCATCACTGGGAAAACGGCCTCAACTACCTGCTGTACGACGCGCTGTACGGCAACTACCCGCTCGTGCACAACTCGCCGTTCCTGCGCGACGTCGGCTACTACTACCCCGACTTCGAGATCTTCGATGCGGCGCGTGCGATCGCGACCGCCGCGCAGACGCACGACGCGCGGCTCGACGACTACGCGGCCGCGGCCCGCCGCTGCCTGCACCAGGTCGACACGCTCGCCGAGCACAACGTCCACGCATATTCCGCGCAGATCCGGCAGCTGTTCGACGGCCGCGCGCTCGGCTGACCTCCTTCGCACACGCCCCGCCCATGAATCAGACCGTCCGCAATTTCGTCGTGATCGATTCGATCCACGGCCCGTTCGTCATCAACCGGCACTGCGCGCTTCAGGCCGAAGCGCTGATCAAGACCGGCCGGCCGCACATCCAGGGCGAGCTCGACACGATCCTGCACGTGATCGACCAGTTGCCGGACGATGCGATCGCGGTGGACGGCGGCGCAAATGCGGGGCTCGTATGCGTGCCGATCGCGCACCGGCTGCGGGCACGTGGCGGCCGCGTGTATGCGTTCGAGCCGCAGCGCACGCTGTTCCATGCGCTCGGCGGCACGGTCGCGCTCAACCAGCTCGACAACGTCCATCTGCTGAATATGGGGCTCGCCAGCGCCAACGGGACGATGAAGGTGCCCGACGTCGACTACGGACAGGAGGCCGACTTCGGCCAGGTCTCGCTCGTCGGCGGGCAGGCTGACGGCGGCACGCCGACCCCGGTCGTGCGGCTCGACTCGCTCGGGCTGCCTCGGCTGGATTTCCTGAAGCTCGACATCGAAGGGATGGAGATCGACGCGCTGCGCGGCGCGCGCCGGCTGATCGAGACGCATCTGCCGTGGTGCTGGATCGAATACTGGAAAGTCGGCGAGGCGCCGATCATCGCCACGTTCGCCGGCCTCGACTACACGTTCTACCGGATCGACGGCCTGAACATGCTGTGTGTGCCGAACCCGCGCTGGGACCGACAGAAGCTGATCATCTCGGGCGAACCGCTCGCCGTCACGTCGAAGGCGGAAAGCGATACGGCGCCCCCGGCAGCGACAGCCGCAGCCGCAGCCGCCGACGCCGAGGCGCCCGAAACGAACTGGAATCTCGCACTCGACCACGAGTCGCGCGGCGAATGGGGCCATGCCATCGACCGCTGGCACCGTGCGCGCGGCCGCGGGCTCGACGACGATGCGATCGCGCTGCAGCTCGCGTCGTGCTACGGCTTCGCCGGCGCGCCCGAAGCCGGGCTCGCGGCGCTCGAACGCTTCGGCGATCCTGCCGCCCTGCCCGACGCGACGCGTGGGCGCATCGAACTCGCGCGTTCGGCGCTGCTGCTGCGCGCCGGCCGGCGCGACGAGGCCGCCCTCGCCACCATCGCCAGCGAAAACGTGCTGACGGCCGCCCAGTTCGGGCTGGCGACGGAGCGGCTCTACCAGGGCCAGCCGCTGCAAGGCAAACGGCTGCTCGTGCTCAGCTACGGCGGCGTCGGCGACCAGCTCCAGTACGCGCGCTACCTGCCTGCGCTCGGCGCACTCGGCTGCACGAGCGTGACCGTCGTCGTGCCGGACGCGCTGACGGGCCTGCTGCGTCACACGTTCCCGCACATCGAATTCATCGGCACACAGGGCGCATGGGTCGACACGTCGCCGCTCGCGCACGACTACTGGTGTTCGTGCCTGATGCTCGCCGCGCAGTTCGGCTATGCGCCGGCGCCCGCAGGCTCGGCGGCCGCCTACCTGTCGTGCCCGCCCGAGCGCGCGGCCGCGTGGCGCGAGCGCGTGTCGCGCGACGGCCATCCCGCCGGCACGCGCCGCATCGGGCTCAACTGGCGCGGGCGCGACGAAAGCGACGCGCGCTTCCATCGCGCGGCCAGCCTGCGCGACTTCGCGCCGCTGACGCGAATGCACGGCCACGCCGCGTACTGCATCAACCGCGACCTGTCCGCGCAGTCCGAGCAATCGGACCTGCCGGTGACGTTCCCGCATCACGCGATCGGCGACTTCAGCGACCTGGCGGGGCTGATGCTGGCGCTGGATGCCGTGGTGACCACCTGCACCGCGCACATCCACCTCGCCGGCGCGCTCGGCGTGCCGGCCGTGCTGCTGCTCAGCCCGAAAGCCGACGCGCGCTGGGAAACCGGCTCGCGCACCGCGCTCTATCCCGGCATCCGGATCGTGCGCGCCGCGCGCGTCGGGCAATGGGACGACGCGGTCGACCGCGCGATGGCGTTCGTGCTCGGCGGATTCGGGAAGGATTGATCGACAGGATGTTGATCGGGGCCGCGGCGCGCGGATGATGTCGACGCGGGCCGTGCGCCTCGTGCCGCGCCGGCACCCGTGACTGGCGTGAACAGGCGCTAGACCAGCACCCGATCGCCGCTCTGCGCGGCGAACGTACGGCCATGCCGCCGCCCCATCCGCGCGAGCACCGCGAAGCAATGCGCCACCGGCCGGCTGGCGCCGCCGGATGGCTTGACGAGGCTGTCGGACACGCCGCGCGCGATGGCCGAATCGTCGCCGCACGCGCCCGCGATGACGGCCGCGTAATAGTGCCGCGCCGCCAGCTCGCGGCCGCCGGCGTCGAGCGGCGTCATCCGCTGAATGCGGCGTGCAATGGCTTTCAGGCCGTCGAGATACGGTGCGACGTCGATCGGCACCTCGGTCGATTCGGCGCCCAGTTGCCACAGCATGTCGGCCAGCTCGGTGATCGCGACGAGGTCGCGCGCACCGGCCGCCTGCGTGCCCGTTCCGCCTCCGGCCTTCGTCCCTGCCATGCTCAGCCCCTTTGCGATTCGTCCCGGCCACGCGCCGATCACGCCCGACATCGGCGTGCATCCTGCACGCCACCTCGCCTGTTCCCGCGCCGTCACGCGGCGGCCGGCGACCGCCACGAAAAACGGATGCCCTGTGCCCACGCGACGCCGGCATCCAGGATGATCTGCCGGTCGACCTCGCTCTCCACGCCTTCGACGACGACGTGTCGCGCCCCTTCATGCGCGAACGCGATCAGCCGGCGGAGCTGGTAACGCCCGATCGCGTTGCGCTTGATCATCGACAGGATCGACCGGTCGAGCTTCACGATGTCGGGATTGCCGACCACCAGGTTGTTCAATGCGCTGAAGCCGACCCCGAAATCGTCGATCGCGATGCGGCACCCGGCCTGCCGGAAGCGGTTCACGAACGATCGCCCCGCGACGGGGTTCAGCGGCCCCGTCTCCGTGATCTCGACCACCAGCCGCGCCGCGACCGACGGCTCGCGCTCGAGCCGCCTGAAGATGGCCAGCCACGCGTCGTCGACCACCGCGCTCGCCGCCGCCACGTTGCAGCCGTAAACGGCAGCCGGATCGGCACGCAGCGCATCGATCGTCCGGCCGACCACGAGCCGGTCGAACCACCGCATCAGCCCGAGCGCCTCGAGGCGCGGCAGGAACGCGACCGGCGGCAGCGTATCGCGCTCACCCCACCGCAATCGCGCCAGGCATTCCTGGTACAGCACACCACCCGAGAGGTCCGCCCGGCACACGGGCTCTTGCGCGAACCCGAGCCGGCTTTCCACGAAACTGCGTACCGACGCAAGGTCGGGATGATCGTCGGGGGCGCCGAACACGAGATCGATTTCGTCACGATTCGCTTCCCGATTCGCCTCCAGGCGAGCTTCGACCGCATTCATCCGGCGCTCCGGCAAATGGCGAGCCGCCGATCGCGGCTCGACCTCAACAAACATGCGGAGCAAGCCGACCCATGACGCGCTCCGCCGCCTACCCGGCCCATCCTGTTATGTCGATCTTTTCCGGGGGCGTACTGTTCGCTTCGGCGCGCCGTCAAATTCGATATTTTTCAACGATATTCAGTTACTGGAAATACACCATGCGCGCACGATACCGAATGTGCGACAGGTCACACTAACGCAAATTACGGAACCCCGATTCGAATGCTGTTTATTTCTTTCGACTAAACAACTCGATCCAAATCAATTCACCAGGAATTTACGGATCTCTAAATCAGGAAATCCTGAATTGATCAGATAAATACCGCCCCATGAAGTATCGTGTCATCGCCCGCTGTCGAGCCTATCGCGGAGGCCGGCACCTACGTCGAAAATCGGCTGCCGCACGTCATTCGATCGTCGCAGCATTCAATTTTATTGCTTCAAACGAATTATTGAATTTTCAAACATGAATCAAACAGCATTTAATCGATAATATCAATTTAATTCATATGATGATTATAGATTGAACCATTTTTAACAATCTTAAATACTTGTTAACCTCTAAAATGATTTCCGACGGACTTCCCTCGGAGCCGTCAAATTCGTGCCTTCAAAACCGTCGAACCGATCGGGTTCGGCGGTTTCTTTTTTAACGGCACTATTTCGTCAGACATTAGGGCGGGACAATCCCGATGGCGGGATTGGGCGCGACGGTGTGCGTCGCGCGAAACATCGGGCCTTATGCGGCCGAGGCGCCGACCAGGTTCGCGAGCAGCGCGTCGTATTCGGCGACGAGTGCCGGATTGGCCGACGTATAGCGGCCGAGGATCTCGCGCTGGCGCCGCGTGTACGCTTCCCAGTCGTCATCGTGCGTATGCAGCGCGCGCAGCAGCGCATCGGCGCCCTGCTGCACGTCGTTGTCCGGATAGTAGTAGCCGAGATCGGGCGCGAGGCTCGCGTTGTGCACGAGCGGATAGCCCTGCCAGCACACATCGAAATAGAAATAGTTGAGCGGGTTCGACCATTGGTGCGACACGACGATATCGGTCAGGTCGGCCAGGAACAGCGGCGTATCGAAGCGCCCGACGAAGCTCGCCTTGCCCGCGCGCACGATGTCGAGGTAGTTCATCAGCATCACGAACTCGGGGCTGTCGTGTGCGAGATGGAGGGCATTCGTCACGTGCGTGAAGCAGATCGCATCGGGGTCGCGCCGATACGCTTCGTCGATGATCAGCATCGGATACACGCAGAACTTCACCACGTCGTGGTTCGGCTCCATCACCGTCAGCCGCTTGCCGGGCTCGCTGCGCGGCCGGTATTCACCGTGCTCGGGCAGCGGCGCGGCGCGCGCACTCAGGAACATCGGATCCCACACGAACGGCACGACGCGCCCGGGGCAGCGGCGCAGCGACTGCAGGAACGGCAGCGACGAGGGCGCGATCTGCGGAATCGCCCACACCTCGTCGTAGCCGCGGTTGATGAACAGCGAATCCCACAGCCGGCGGCCGAACAGCATCGACTCCATCACGTTGATGTACTCGACGCCGCAGCAGTAGCTGACGAGCTTCGCGCCGCGCGCCTTCAGGTAGGCCGTCTGCTCCCCGTTGACCTGGCCGCCGAGCTCGATCATCACGTCGAGTGAATCCTTCATGTCGTCGAACGTGCGCGTGTCGAATACGTGGCGATCCCACGGCAGCGCATCGGTGAGCGGCACATCGGTGGTGTTGACCAGCGTCACGCGGTAGCCGTGCGGCGACGCCATCAGCAGCTTCGCGAGAAACAGCGCGTTCTGCTTGATGCCGTTGATCCACAGGCTTTCGTCGGGGGCACGCAGTCCGATCGTGATACCGATGCGCAGGCCGTTCAGGACAGGGGACGTCATCGTCGGCGGGATGGAAGGTTGGATGGGGATGGAATGGACGCAGTGTAGCGCGCGATGCGCCGCCCGCGTCAAGCGGCGCTCGCCGGCGGCCAGCGGGCATTCTAGCGGAGCGCCGGCCGCATACTGTCAGGGATGGTCAGCGCACGGCCGGCGCATGCCAATCGGCGAGACGGTTGTGCGATACTCCGGCGACCCGCCGCGCTACCGGGATGCCGGGGGATGGCCGGACGCTATCGGCATCCGGCGCGGGCAGACAACGACCTCGCAGCCACGCTGCGGAAAAAATGGCTGACAGAATGGAACGCGACGCCGCGCAAGTCTTCCGGGCAATCCATCATGAACAGGGGCGGCATGCGCCGGAACGCGTGCCCGGCCGCGATGCCGTGCCGACACGCCCCGCGCCCGGCGCCCGCCGCGATCCGCTTCGCGGCCTCCGGAGCGCGCGATGATCGTCCTCAGCCATTTCAGTCACGACGCGCCCGCCAGCCTCGAGAATCACCGGCAGTACGCGCAGGCGCACGGCTATCGCCACGCAATCGTCGACGCCTCCGCGATGCCGCAGGCGCTGCCGTTGCGGCCGCTCCATCGCTACGAATCACTGCTCCATGTGCTGCGCGGCGCGCAGCCCGGCGAGCTCGTGCTGCTGCTCAGCGAAGATGCGGCGATCATCGAGCCCGTCGCGCTCGATCGCCTGATGCGCAGCCGCGACATGCTGTTCGTCGACGCGTTCGCGCCCCCGTTGCCGCAGGTCGACGTGCAGATCTGGCGCAATACGGCGGCCGTGCGGGCGATCGTGATGCAGCTGGTGCAACGCTGCAAGCTCGGCAGCGAACCGCGGCTGACCTCGGAGGCCGCGCTGTTCGCGGCGCTCGACACGCATCACTACATGACCCCGATCGACGGGCTGTATCCGGTCATGCCGAGCAGCCCCGACCTCGATCCGATGTGGAGCCGCGAACCGACGTTCGCGATCAGCATCGACGACACGCCGGACGATCCCGAACGGAAAGGCACGACACCCCGTTTCCGCGACACGCTCGTCGCGTACGTCAATCGATGCCGTGCCGCCGGCCGGCCGATGTTCTCGTTCGATCACGACGCCGCCAACACGCCGGACGAAGCCGCCGAGCGCAGCACCTACAACCCGGGCCGCCCGATTGCGTTGATGACGCTCTACACGCCGAACATCGGCAGCTATGCGCGCGTCGCCGAACGGAATTTCCGGCGGTACTGCGACACGCACGGCTACACGCTCTACGTGCATCGCGACATTCCGGCCGAGATCGGCCTGAACGCGACCGGCAACTGGTTCAAGCCGTGGCTGCTGCATGCGTACCTGCAGCATCACGAATGGGTCGTGTGGCTCGATGCCGACGTGCTGATCGCGGACCAGCAGAAAGCGCTGGCGCCGCTGCTCGAAGGGCGCGACTGGCTGCTCGCGCACGATCTCGGCCAGTGGGCGTTCAACTCGGGCGTGATGGCGTTCCGGCACACCGAGCGCAACGACGCAATGCTGCGCGACATGATGACGACGATCGCCGCGCTGCACGACCGGTCGAGCGTCTACGCGAGCGACGGCGACCAGCTGCATTTCATTCGCGCGATGGAGCGCGACGGGCAGTTGGACGGCGAAGGCGTGGCCGATCTCGTCAGCTTCAACACGCCCTGGCTGTTTCGGCGCGCGGACAGCTACATCGTCCACTACTACGGAATGTGGTCCGCGATGCGTGCGCTGATGATGGCGCACGACGACGGGGTGCTGGGCTGATACCGATGTTCGAAGCGGCAAAAGCCGCTGGATGACTACAATCCATCCCCCGAGCGACGGCGCTCATCGCGTGCCGGCGAGCCGCCGGCACGCACGGGCCGCGGTCAGATCGCCGTCACCGTCGGCGCGACGGCGGCCGGATCGGTAAGGCTGGGCTTGCCGGTTTCCACGTGCCCCGCGATACGTCGCGTCCAGCCGGCATTCCCCGCCACCGCGAACTGCAGGTCGTACCAGTGGCTGCTGCACGACAGATCCCAGCGCGCCTCGATGCGCTGCCCCGCCGGCACCGTCAGCGTGCGCGCGGCGCTACCGTACGCGACATCGGTCACCGTGACCGTGAGCGCGCCGGTGCCCGCGTTGGCGATCGTCACGTACACGTCGCCATTGGCCGTGTCGTAGCACGGCGTGATTTCAGGCTTCGCGCCGGCATCCGCCGCGGCCGAACCCGCGAAGCGCCGGAAATAACCGTTCGGCCCCCACACGCTCACCAGGTAGTTGCCGTTCGCGTCGAGCGCCCACGTATCGGTCAGCTGCTTGCCCGCTTCGACCGTATAGCGGCGCGGCATCGCGGTCGCGTCACCCGTATAGACCCAGAAGTGCGCGCCTTGCGTGCCGGTATTCGCGAACGTCAGCGCGTAGCCCTGCGCCTGGAGCTGGCCGGTCACATGCAGTTCGTACGGCAGCGCGCGCGCCGGCCGCGTGCCGGGTTCCTGCGCGGTCACGACCTGTTGCGCGGTGCTGGCCGGCGCGGTCTGCGACGACGCGCGCGAGCACTGCAGGTCCGCCTGCGCGACATACGCCTGCGTGCTCGGCAGCGTCGGCAGCGTGGCATCCGATTTCGAGAAGTCGAGCGCCGACGTCAGGTCGCCGCAGATCGCGCGGCGCCACGGCGAGATGTTCGTTTCCATCACGCCGAAGCGCTTCTCGATGAATTGCAGCACCGACGTGTGATCGAAGACCTGCGAGCAGACGAAGCCGCCCTTCGACCACGGCGAGACCACGAACATCGGCACGCGAGGCCCGAGGCCATACGGCAGGTTGTCGGCCGTGTACGTGCCGGTCTGGGTCGAGGTCACGACGTTGTGCCGCTCGAGCGACACGTCCACGGTGCTCATCCCGGAGCCCGGCAGCGTCGGCGCCGACGGCGGCACGACGTGATCGAAGAAGCCGTCGTTCTCGTCGTACATGATGAGCAGGACGGTCTTGCTCCAGACCTCCGGATTCGACGTCAGCGCATCGAGAATCGTCGACAGGTAGTACGCGCCGTAGAGCGGCGTGAACTTCGGATGTTCCGAATACGCGGCGGGCGGCAGCAGCCACGACACCTGCGGCAGCGCGTTCGCCTGCACGTCGGCCTTCAGTTGCGTGATCGGACGCGTGCTCATCCCGCGCGTCTGCAGCGACGAGCCGGCCGGCGCATTCACGAAGTTGTTGAAGCACGCGAGCATGTTCGTGCCGTAGTTGCCGGTGAAGTTGTCGAACCCGGTGCCCTGCTGATAGATCTGCCACGAGATGCCGGCCTTTTCGAGCCGTTCCGGGTAGGTCGTCCAGTTGAAAGGCGGCAGCTTGATCTTGTCGAACTGGTTGTCGATGTAATCGGTGTTGTCGAGCAGCGGGCCGCCGCCCGTGCCGAGCGGGTCGACCATGCCCGTCATCAGGTACATGCGGTTCGGGTGCGTGTTGCCGGGGATCGAGCAGAAGTAGTTGTCGCACACGGTGAACGCATCCGCGAGCGCGTAATGGAACGGGATGTCGTCGCGGACGTGATAGCCCATCGTCATGTTCGACTTCTGCACCGCCCACTGGTCCGCGCGACCGTTGTCGATCGCGCCGTGCGTCGTCGCCCACGTATGCGGCAGGCCGCCGATGCACTGCGCGTTGACGCCCGGGTTGGTCGTGTCGTAGCGGAACGGCGCGATCACGCTCGACGTGTCTTCCTGACGCGGCTGGAACCACACCGGCTTGCCGTTCGGCAGCGTGACCGGGAAGCGGTCGTTGTAGCCGCGCACGCCGCTCAGGTGACCGAGGTAGTGATCGAACGAACGGTTCTCCTGCATGAACACGACGATGTGCTGGACATCCTGGATCGTGCCCGTCACGGTATTCGGCTCGATTGCCAGCGCCTTGCGGATCGATTCGGGCAGCAGTGCGGTGGCGGCGGTCGCACCGGCGAGGCCGGCGGAGAACTTCAGAAAGTCGCGTCGCGAATGGGTGGCCATGCTGGTTGCTCTTGATTGGATTTCTGGTGGAAACGGCCGGGATCAGGAAGCGGGCGAGGAGGCAGGCGCGGTGAAACCGGGCGGGCAGTGCATCTGCGCGGTGGCGACCACGCCGCCGCCGCAGGCGGCCTTCTGCTGCGCGACGGGTGCGGCGGGTGCGGTCACGTCGTCGTTGCAGGCGCCGAGGAGTGCGGTCAGCGCGATCAGGCCAGCGACCGCGAAGGGCCGTAGGGCCGAGTTTCGCATAACGTCTCTCCGTGGATGTGACGACGTGACCCAGGCGCGGATGCGCTCCGGTCATATCGACGGCGAGATGCTAATTTCGACGTGTTACACGATGGTGTCGTGCGGCGGGAGGATCGACGTGCGCGCAGCGCGCGCCATGCGGGGATACGGGAGGGAGGATGACAATCGCAAGGTTATCGAAATATCTTCGTTAGCCAAGCGTTTTTTCGAGCGGTTACATCGTCCACCGGCCGGTTTCAATCGCCGTCTCCATCATCTTGATCGTGAGCGGACGCTCCAGTATTTTGTCCCTGGCGTCGGCGCTGAATGGCGACCTGAATACCGTCAGCAAGAATCGGCCCAGCCCCAGTTTCCGGGAAGGGTAATAATAATCAACGTCGAAATCGGAAATATCGACACCAAACGTTTCCGAAAATCTCCGCATCAATCTCAACATGGCCCTGTCGGAAATTTCAAGGTCGATGCAAAGATCCGTGTCCTCGGTAATCTCGAGCTCGCCCCATAGTGGCGAATCGGCCTCATCCCGCACCAGCTCTATCAGACGACCGTCCATTAAAAGCGATCCTCCTGCTTGACCAAGCCATTGTACGTGACTGTAGAGCGGTACATGATGACTGATATATCGATAGCGGTGATGATCCAACCGACCACCGGTACAGCCCGCCCGACAAAGGCGCCGAGCTCCCGGGTAAATTTGATCTTGAGCAGCAGGAGACTCTTGAATGACGTTACCGTTGGCAGAATTTTGTACTTGAGTTCATAGGGCAACACCTTTCTCGATACCCTGGATACGATCGAGGTTCCCTTGACCGCTCCGCCGAATTTCCCTCTGGTCGGCACGAACCCTTGACCTAATAAAATCATTGCGATCCCGACAGCATCGTCGATACCCCATTCATCACAGGCCACGTCGATAACAATCAGGCAGAAAAGTTCTGGCGGAGTAAGGTCGATGTGAATTCCGTATTTATATTTGTTCGCCATCTCAGTCTTTCTCTCGGCTACATTGCGCAGGACACCGGGCCGCACATCCCGGCGATTACGCTAACGCAACCATGTCGCGCACCGGCAGGAACGCGGGACTGTTTCTCCAATCGAGCCTGTTTTTCTGGACACACCGGAAAGCAGTCGCGATCGCACGCGGCCTTTCTCCACAAGAGGAAGCAGTCAGTTCGTTTTGGCGAAGAAGTCCGGACGGGGCCGGTTTCGATCTTTGAACAACTGTTGCAACGGACAAACCGGTGCAAGACAGCGCACGTCAAGCGGCCGGTCGCCGGCGAGAATCCCGGGATTATTCAAAAATCCTGAAGCTGCGACACGCAGATTATTCTTTTTTGTCTACGCGCGACGACAGCGACGATCACAACACAGAAATGCGATGTCGTCCTGATGCAGGCACATCAGGTATTCGCAGCCGGATGGTGTCGGAGACGATCGGATAATACGGGGCAGGATGGTCCGTGCGTGAGAGCCGGAAACGGCCCTCACGCATATGCAACGCTCAGCCTTCCGCCATCATCAGCAACTGCGCGCCATCCGACACCTGATCGCCGACGCCGTACAGCACTTCCGCGACCACGCCCGCGCTCGGCGCGCCGATCGTGTGCTCCATCTTCATCGCCTCCATCACGATCAGCGGCGTGCCGGCTTCGACCTTCTGGCCGGGCTCGACCAGCACCGCGATCACCTTGCCCGGCATCGGCGCGGTCAGGCGGCCACCGCCCTGCTCCGCGTCACCCGCATGCGCGAGCAGGTTGCGCCATTCGAACGTCTCCGCCGCGCCTTGCGTGAACACGTGGAAGTGGTCGCCGTCCGCATACACGCGGCCGCTGCTGCGCACGCCGCCGAGCGTCACGTCGAAATCGAGCGGCGTGGCGCCACGCGTCCACGCGAACGGCTGCGCGGCGGCGTCGCCGATCGCGAGGCGCGTACCCGCGCCGTCGTCCTCGTACGTGACCGTCACGTCCGCTTCGCGCTCGGCCGCGAGCCATTCGAGCGTGCGGCGATAGCCGCCGTTCAGCCGCCAGTCCGGCAGCGCGCCCCACGGCGACGAACCCTGCGCAGTCGCGCCGCGTTCGCGTGCGAGCAGCGCCGCGCACGCGAGCGCCAGCATCGCGCGCGGCGGCTCCTGCGGCGCGAACAGCGCGTCGTGGTTGCGCTCGATCAGGCCCGTGTCGAGATCGGCGGTCGCGAACGGTGCGCACGCAACGATTCGCTGCAGGAACGCGGCGTTCGTGTGCAGGCCGACCACTTCACAGGCACGCAGTGCGCGCAGCATCAGGCTCAGCGCTTCCGCACGGTCCGCGCCATGAACGATCAGCTTCGCGATCATCGGATCGTAGAACGGCGTGATCGCATCGCCTTCGCGCACGCCGCTGTCGACGCGCACCGACGCACCGATCGCGAACTCGACGCCGGCCGGCAGCCGCAGGTGCTTCAGCGTACCCGTCGACGGCAGGAAGCCGCGCGCCGGGTTTTCCGCATAGAGGCGCGCCTCGAGCGCGTGGCCCTGCACGCGCAGTTCGTCCTGCTTCAGCGGCAGCGGCTCGCCGGAGGCGACGCGCAATTGCCACTCGACGAGATCGAGCCCCGTGACCATCTCGGTGACCGGATGCTCGACCTGCAGGCGCGTGTTCATTTCCATGAAGTAGAACGCTTCGCCCGTCATGATGAATTCGACGGTGCCCGCGCCGACGTAATTCACCGCACGCGCGGCCGCGACGGCCGCCTCCCCCATCGCCTGGCGCACGTCGTCGTGCAAACCCGGCGCCGGCGCTTCCTCGAGCACCTTCTGGTGACGGCGCTGCACCGAGCAGTCGCGGTCGAACAGGTACACGGTGTTGCCGTGCGTGTCGCCGAATACCTGCACCTCGACGTGGCGCGGGCGCGTCAGGTACTTCTCGATCAGCACGCGATCGTTGCCGAAGCTGCTCGCGGCTTCACGCTGGCACGACGCGAGCGCCGCCGGGAAATCGTCGGAGCGCTCGACCACGCGCATCCCCTTGCCGCCGCCGCCCGCGCTGGCCTTCAGCAGCACCGGATAGCCGATCGCGTCGGCTTCGCGATGCAGGTTGGACGCGTCCTGGTCGTCGCCGTGATAGCCGGGCACGAGCGGCACGGCCGCCGCGTGCATCAGCGCCTTCGCGGCCGCCTTCGACCCCATCGCCGCGATCGCGTCGACCGGCGGCCCGATGAAGACGATGCCGGCCGCTTCGCACGCATGTGCGAAATCTTCGTTCTCCGACAGAAAGCCGTAGCCGGGGTGGATCGCCTGCGCGCCGGTGGCGCGCGCGGCTTCGATGATGCGCTCGATGCGCAGGTAGCTGTCCGCGGCGGCCGAGCCGCCGATGTGCACGGCCTCGTCGCATGCGGCCACGTGTTTCGCGTTCGCGTCCGCATCGGAATAGACGGCGACGCTCGCGATCCCGAGACGTTTGCACGTCGCGGCGACGCGGCACGCGATTTCGCCGCGGTTGGCGATCAGAATCTTGTCGAACATGGCTTCGGTCTCGTCCGGAAAGAGGGGGTCACGCGCGCTGCGCGATCATTCACGCCACGACGGCGTACGCTTTTCGAGGAAGGATGCAATCCCTTCGCGCGCTTCCGCGCCGGCGCGGGTGCGCGCGATCCAGTCGGCGGTCTGCTCGATCAGCGTCGCGTCGAGCGGCCGGCCGGCCACATCGGCGACGAGCCGCTTGCACGCCTTCACCGCGTCGGGGCCGTTCGCGACCAGCGTCGCGGCCAGCTTCGCGACGGTTTCGTCGAGCGCGTCGGCCGGCACCGCGTCGTGAATGAAGCCGAGCGACGCCGCGCGCGTGCTGTCGAACACCTCGGCCGTCGTGAAGTAGCGGCGCGCCGCGCGCTCGCCCATCGCGCGCACCACGTACGGCGCGATCGTCGCGGGGATCAGCCCGAGCCGCGCTTCCGACAGGCAGAACTTCACGCCGTCGGCGGCGATCGCGATGTCGGCCGCCGCCACCAGGCCCACGCCGCCCGCATACGCGTCGCCATGCACGCGTGCGATCACCGGCTTGCCGCAGCGATGGATCGCCTCGAGCATCCGCGCGAGCTTGCGCGCATCGGCACGGTTCTCGTCGTCCGAGTAGCCGGCCATCTTCTTCATCCAGTTCAGGTCGGCGCCCGCGCAGAACGCCGCGCCTTCCGCGGCGAGCACGATCGCGCGCACGCCTTCATGCGCGTCGAGCCATTCGAACGCGGTGGTCAGCTCGGCGATCGTCGTCTCGTTGAACGCGTTGCGCACGTCGGGACGCGCGAGCGTGACGGTCGCCACGCGGCCGGCTTCGCTTACCTTGATCGTTTCGTATCGCATCGTTCAGCCCTCCCGGCCGTTACATGCGGAACACGCCGAAGCGTGTGTCCTCGATCGGCGCGTTCATCGACGCGGCGAGGCCGAGCCCCAGCACGTCACGCGTCTGCGCGGGGTCGATCACGCCGTCGTCCCACAGCCGCGCGCTCGCGTAATACGGATGCCCCTGGCGCTCGTACTGATCGCGGATCGGCTGCTTGAACGCATCCTCTTCCTCGGCCGACCACGAACCGCCCTTCGCCTCGATGCCGTCGCGGCGCACCGTCGCGAGCACCGACGCGGCCTGCTCGCCGCCCATCACCGAGATGCGCGCGTTCGGCCACATCCACAGGAAGCGCGGGCCGAATGCGCGACCGCACATCCCGTAGTTGCCGGCGCCGAACGAGCCGCCGATGATCACCGTGAACTTCGGCACCTTCGCGTTCGACACGGCCGTCACCATCTTCGCGCCGTGTCGCGCGATGCCTTCGTTCTCGTACTTGCGCCCGACCATGAAGCCCGTGATGTTCTGCAGGAACACCAGCGGAATCTTGCGCTGGCAGCACAGCTCGATGAAATGCGCGCCCTTCACCGCCGATTCGGAGAACAGGATGCCGTTGTTCGCGACGATCCCGACCGGGTGGCCCCAGATGTGCGCGAAGCCCGTGACGAGCGTCGTGCCGTAGCGCGCCTTGAATTCGTCGAACTCGGAATCGTCGACGATGCGCGCGATCACCTCGCGCACGTCGAACGGCTTGCGCGTATCGACCGGAATCACGCCGTACAGGCTCTTCGCGTCGTAGCGCGGCGGCTTCGGCTCGCGCAGCGCGACCGGCGACGCAATCTTCGGCGCGAGGTGACCGACGATGTTGCGCGCGATCGACAGCGCATGCGCGTCGTTCTGCGCGAGATGGTCGGCCACGCCCGACAGGCGCGTATGCACGTCGCCGCCGCCGAGATCCTCGGCGCTCACTTCCTCGCCGGTCGCGGCCTTCACGAGCGGCGGCCCGCCGAGGAAAATCGTGCCCTGCTCCTTCACGATGATCGACTCGTCGCTCATCGCCGGCACGTACGCACCGCCCGCCGTGCACGAGCCCATCACGACGGCGATCTGCGCGATCCCCGCCGCCGACATCGTCGCCTGGTTGAAGAAGATGCGGCCGAAGTGGTCGCGATCGGGAAACACGTCGTCCTGGTTCGGCAGGTTCGCGCCGCCCGAATCGACGAGGTACACGCACGGCAGCCGGTTTTCCGCGGCGATTTCCTGCGCGCGCACGTGCTTCTTCACGGTGACCGGGTAGTAGGTGCCGCCCTTGACCGTCGCGTCGTTGCACACGATCACGCATTCGCGGCCGGCGATGCGGCCGATCCCGGTGATGACGCCCGCGCCCGGCGCGTCGTCGTTGTACATGCCGTTCGCCGCGAGCTGCGAGAACTCGAGGAACGGCGCGCCCGGATCGAGCAGTTGCGCGATGCGGTCGCGCGGCAGCAGCTTGCCGCGCGACAGGTGCTTGTCGCGCGCGGCCTGGCCGCCGCCCTGCGCGAGCTGTTCGATCTTCGCGCGCAGGTCGGCGACGACCGCCTCGAGCGCGGCGGCATTCGCGCGGAAGTCTTCCGAGCGCGGATTCAGTTTCGATTCGATGATCGGCATCGACGGGGCTCCGTTCGCGTGACGTGGGGCGTTACATCGTTTCCGCGAACAGCTCGCGGCCGATCAGCATCCGGCGGATCTCGCTCGTGCCGGCGCCGATCTCGTACAGCTTCGCATCGCGCCACAGGCGCCCGACCGGGTATTCGTTGATGTAGCCGTTGCCGCCGAGGATCTGGATCGCCTCACCGGCCATCCACGTCGCCTTCTCGGCCGTGTAGAGGATCACGCCCGCGCAGTCCTTGCGCACCTGGCGGATGTGGTCGCTGCCGGCCGAGTCGAGGTGGCGGCCGACCGCGTACAGGTACGCGCGGCACGCCTGGAACGTCGTGTACATGTCGGCGACCTTGCCCTGGATCAGCTGGAATTCGCCGATCGCCTGGCCGAACTGCTTGCGGTCGTGGATATACGGCACCACCGCGTCGAGGCACGCGGCCATGATGCCCGTCGGGCCGCCCGACAGCACCGCGCGCTCGTAGTCGAGCCCGCTCATCAGCACCTTCACGCCGCCGTTGAGCTGGCCGAGGATGTTCTCCTCCGGCACTTCGACGTCCTGGAACACCAGCTCGCCCGTGTGCGAGCCGCGCATGCCGAGCTTGTCGAGCTTCTGCGCGACCGAGAAGCCCTTCATGCCCTTCTCGACGATGAACGCGGTGATGCCGCGCGAGTTGGCTTCGACGTCCGTCTTCGCGTAGACGACGAGCGTGTCGCAATCGGGGCCGTTCGTGATCCACATCTTCGTGCCGTTCAGCACGTAGCGATCGCCGCGCTTGTCGGCGCGCAGCTTCATGCTGACGACGTCGGAGCCCGCGTTCGGCTCGCTCATCGCGAGCGCGCCGATGTGTTCGCCCGACACGAGCTTCGGCAGGTATTTCTGCTTTTGCGCTTCCGTGCCGTTGCGGTGGATCTGGTTCACGCACAGGTTCGAGTGCGCGCCGTACGACAGGCCGATCGATGCCGATGCGCGCGAGATCTCTTCCATCGCGACCATGTGCGCGGTGTAGCCCATGTTCGCGCCGCCGTATTCCTCGGCCACCGTCATGCCGAGCACGCCGAGATCGCCGAACTTCTTCCACAGATCCATCGGAAACTGGTCGGTGCGGTCGACCTCCGCCGCGCGCGGCGTGATTTCCTTCGCCGCGAACGTCGCGACGGCGTCGCGCAGCATCTCGATGTCTTCACCGAGCATGAATTGCACACCGGGCAGGTTGATCATGTCTCCTCCGTCTCCAGAAAGTGTGTGGCACCCACCGATTTCTGAGTTTCGCTCAAATCGAATGAATACCTAGATTCATTGACCAATACAGCGTAAATTTTGCACAGTTTCGCGCCTCGCCGGGTTCGGCGTCAATAGTTTTTTGAGTGACACTCAGATATCATGCCGAGATGACAGCCGCTACCGCCGACACCATGACCGCCACCGTCAAAGCCGACCGCGCCGATACCTCGCGCGCGCCCGCCGGGCGCAAATCCCAGCAACGCGTGCAGGACATTCTGCGCGCCGGCCGGGAAGTGTTCGCCGAAAAAGGTTACGAGCATGCGACGGCCGCCGAGATCGCGCAGCGCGTGGGCGTCTCGGAGGCGACGGTGTTCAGCTATTTCCGCGGCAAGCGCGAGCTGTGCGCGCGTGTCATCGCGGATTGGTACGACGAAAACATCGCCGCATTCGAGGCAGGGATGCCGCAGGACGCGTCGGTGCAACAGCAGTTCGCGTTCATCGTGCGCACCCACCTGCGGCTGATGCTGGTGAACGGCACCGGCCTGTGCGCGCTGGTGCTGTCGGAAGGCCGCGCGAAGCAGCATGCGCTGAGCGACGAGCTCACCGCGCTGCAGCGCCGCTACACCGCGCCGCTGATGGACGTGCTCGCGCGCGGCCAGGCGGCCGGGCAGGTGCGCACCGACCTGCCGCTGAGCCTGCTGCGCTCGATGGTGTTCGGGCCGATCGAGCACGTGCTGTGGGATGCGATCCTCGGGCACCGCAAGCTCGATACGGAAACGACGGCCACGCAGCTCGTCGACATGCTGTGGGCGGCCGTGCAGCCGCCGGCGCCGGAACAGGCGGCGCTCGTGCGCTTCAGGAACGAAGTGGCGGAAGCCGTGCGGCGGCTGGAAGGCGACAGCACGCGCGGGTGACGAACGGCGGGCAGCGCGCCCGCCGCTTCCCCGCCGCTGCTGGGGGTCGAGGGCGTTACGACTCGTCGCCGACGCGCAGCGGCGCGCGGCTCTGCTCGTTGTTCAAATGGACGAACTTGCGCAACAGGCGCACCAGTTCCTGCGAATCGTCCTCCCCCATCCCGTCGAACAGGCCGGCACGCAATTCCTTCACCGACGGAATCAGGTGCGTCAGCAGTTCGACGCCCGCCGGTGTCAGCAGCAAGCGGCGCTGACGCCGCGGCAGCACTTCGCGCACGATCAATCCTTTCGCTTCGAGCCGGACCGCGAGATCCGCGGTCGTCGACGTGTCGAGCGCGACCCGCTGCGCGAGCGTCACCTGATCGAGCCCCGGGCACTCGTACAGCATCCGCAGGACCGCGTACTGCACGGGCGTCACGTCCCGGCCCAGCTTCTCGTAGAACATCGCAACCGCGATCTGGTGTGCGCGCCGGATCAGGTGCCCGGGTTCGTCGTACAGATCGAGCGGGAAAACCGGCAGGTCGGCGGGATTCGTTTTTTCCATGAATGAGTCGATGACATAAACGGCGCATGCCGGTTGCACGCGCCGACGGCATGGCGCTGCCTCGCGCCATTTCCCGGGAAAACCAGTATACCGCCCGCCTTGCTCCAGCCAATCTCGATGAGTACACTGAATCTCATTCAGTACACGGAATGAAAAGATGCCGCGTACCGGCGGCATCGACCTGAAGGAGACGACGAACGTGTTTCTCAAGAATGCTTGGTACGTGGCGTGCACGCCCGACGAAATCGACGGTAAGCCGCTGGGCCGCCAGATCTGCAACGAGTCGATGGTGTTTTATCGCGCGGCGGACGGCCAGGTCGCCGCGCTGGAGGACTTCTGCCCGCATCGTGGCGCACCGCTGTCGCTGGGATTCGTGCGCGACGGCGTGCTCGTGTGCGGCTATCACGGGCTGGAAATGGGCTGCAACGGCAAGGCGGCCGGCATGCCGGGCCAGCGTGTCGGCGGCTTCCCGCCGATTCGCAGCTTCCCCGTGATCGAGCGATATGGATTCATCTGGGTCTGGCCGGGCGATGCGTCGGCAGCCGATCCCGCGAAACTGCCCGCGCTGGCGTGGGCCGAGGATCCGGCCTGGGCCCACGGCGGCGGCCTGTACCACATCCGCTGCGACTACCGGCTGATGATCGACAACCTGATGGATCTCACGCACGAAACCTACGTGCATGCGTCGAGCATCGGCCAGAAGGAAATCGACGAAGCGCCGCCGAAGACCACCAGCCACGGCGACGAAGTCGTCACGAGCCGCTTCATGGAGAACGTGATGCCGCCGCCGTTCTGGCAGATGGCGCTGCGTGGCAACGGGTTGGCCGACGACGTGCCGGTGGATCGCTGGCAGATCTGCCGCTTCACGCCGCCGAGCCACGTGATGATCGAAGTCGGTGTCGCGCATGCGGGCCACGGCGGCTACGACGCGCCGGCCGACCTGAAGGCGTCGTCGATCGTCGTCGATTTCATCACGCCCGAGTCGGACACCTCGATCTGGTACTTCTGGGGAATGGCGCGCAACTTCCGGCCCGACGACCACGCACTGACCGACGAGATCCGCCAAGGCCAGGGCAAGATCTTCGCCGAGGATCTCGAGATGCTCGAGCGCCAGCAGCTCAACCTGGAGAAGTGGCCCGATCGCAAGCTGCTCAAGCTCAACATCGACGCCGGCGGCGTGCTGTCGCGCAAGGTGATCGAGCGGCTGCTCGCCGACGAGCATGCATCGAGCCCGTCGCGGCCCGTGATTCCGGTCGCGCAGGTCAGGGAGGCGTCATGAGCGCCGCGACGCTGACGGTCCGCGTGGCCCGCAAGTGGCAGGAAGCACGCGACATCTGCGGCTTCGAATTCGTCAGCGATGACGGCTCGCCGCTGCCGCGCTTCGACGCCGGCGCCCATATCGACGTGCATCTGCCGGGCGGCCTCGTGCGCCAGTATTCGCTGTGCAACCACCCGGAGCACGGCGATCGCTATCAGATCGCCGTGCTGCGCGATGCCGACGGTCGCGGCGGGTCGCGCACCATTCATGATGCAGTCCGGCAAGGCGATACCGTGCGGATCGGCGTGCCGCGCAATCAGTTTCCGCTCGCCCCCGACGCGCCGCACCACCTGCTGCTCGCAGGCGGGATCGGCGTCACGCCGATCCTCTGCATGGCGGAACGGTTGTTCTCGTCCGGCGGCGCATTCGACATGCATTACTGCGCGCGCTCGACCGACCGCATGGCCTTCGTCGAGCGGATCAACGCGGCCGGGTTCCGTGATCGTGCCCGCTTCCACGTCGACGACGGCGCGCCCGAGCAACGCTTCGACGTGGCCGCCGTGCTCGCCGCGGCGCCCGAAGGTACGCACCTGTACGTATGCGGGCCGCGCGGCTTCATGGATGCGGTGTTGAACGCCGCGCGCGAGCGCGGCTGGGCGGAAGCGCGACTGCACTACGAGTTCTTCGGCGGCGCGGTGGCGGCGTCCGGCGCGGATCGCGCGTTCCAGGTCCGGATCGCGAGCAGCGGCCAGGTGATCGACGTGCCGGCCGAATGCACCGTCATCGCCGCACTGGCGGCCAACGGCGTCGACGTGCTGACGTCGTGCGAGCAAGGTGTATGCGGAACCTGCCTGACACGCGTGCTGCAAGGCGAGCCCGATCACCGCGATGCGTATCTGACCGACGAGGAAAAAGCCGCCGGCGACCAGTTCATGCCCTGCTGCTCGCGAGCGCGAACCGACCTGCTGGTACTCGATCTGTAGACGGACACGCCCGACCCGAGGCGACCCACCACCACAATGGAGACGATCAATGGCGCAACCTGCCCGTCCATCAATCAATACTGCTAAATTCCCGGTCGACCGATGGTGGGTCGCCGCACTGTCATCCGAACTGACGGACAAGCCCATCGCCCGCACGCTGCTCGGCCATCCGGTCGTCCTGTTCCGGCTGCCGTCCGGGGAAGTCGGTGCGCTGGAGGATCGCTGCTGCCACAAGTCGCTGCCGCTGTCGTGCGGCTCGCTCGAAGCACGCGGCCTGCGCTGCGGCTATCACGGTCTGCTGTTCGACCGCGGCGGTGCATGCGTGGAAATTCCCGGGCAAGACCGGATTCCGGCCAAGGCGTGCGTGTCGTCGTATCCGATGCAGGAGCAGGACGCGATCGTGTGGATCTGGATCGGCGCCGACGCGCACGCTCGACCGACCTGCGCGCCGCCACGCTACGCGTTCCATACGGATCCGCAATACCGGTTCGGCGGCGGCCAGTACCATTACGACGCGCCGTATCAACTGATTCATGACAACCTGATGGACCTGAGCCACCTCGGCTATGTCCATCTGAAAACGATCGGCGGCAACGCGCCGCTGCACATGGGCGCGGAAACCCGCGTCAGCAGCGACGGCGACACGGTGACGCTGGTGCGCCGGATGCCGGATTCCGTCCCGCCGCCGACCTACACCGCCGCATGGCCGTTCGCGGCCCGCGTCGATCGCTGGCAGGAAATCGAGTTCCACGTGTCGCACATCCGGATCTGGACCGGCGCGATCGACGCCGGCACCGGCGACCTGCACGATCCGGCACGCGGCGGCCTTCACATGCGCGGCTTCCACGGCATCACGCCCGAGACGGAAACGACGACGCACTACTTCTGGACCGTCGCGACCAATCCGCAGCACGACGTCGAGCGCATCGCGCAAACGGTCATCGAGCAATCCGCGGCGACGTTCGACGAGGACAAGGCCGTGATCGAAGCGCAATACCGGAATCAGCTGCGCTTTCCGGACGGTCGCCAGCTCGACATTCACGTCGACGCGGGCCCCAATCGTGCGCGGCGCGTGATCGAGCGGCTGCTGCTGCAACCCGAACCCGCGTAAGCATCTTGCCGGCGCACTTGCGGCGCCTGCCGATCGCAGCGGGTGTTCCCCGGGGATGCCCGTCAACCCACGCATTCGCTTTCGTCCCATTCGCTACCCCGGCTTCAATGCCATTCCATTTGATTAGTCATACTATTTTATGAAGGGTCTTTGATGTGAGCGCAAATATCCGCAATACGATCGACGAATCCCCGATGAGCGCGTTCCAGACGATGGCGGTCACGGCCTGCGTCGTGCTGAACATGCTCGATGGCTTCGATGTGCTGGCCGTCGCGTTTGCCGCGCCGCACCTGGCGGCCGAATGGAAACTGAGCGGCAAGGAAATCGGCCTGCTGCTGAGTGCCGGGCTGGCCGGCATGGGCATCGGCTCGGTGCTGATCGCGCCGCTGGCCGACCGCGTCGGCCGCCGCCGCATCATCCTGCTCTGCCTCGCCGTGATCTCGACCGGGATGCTCGCCTGCGCGGCCACGCACAGCACGCTGCAACTCGCCGTCGCGCGTGCGTACACGGGGCTCGGCATCGGCGGCATGCTGGCGAGCCTGACCGTGATCAGCGGCGAGTACGCATCGAACAAATGGCGCAGCGCCGCGATCGGCATGCAGTCGACCGGCTACGCGATCGGCGCCACCGCCGGCGGCGTCATCGCCGGTTACTTGCTGTCGACGTGGGGATGGCGCAGCGTGTTCGCGTTCGGCGGCATCCTGACCTTGCTGGCGATCCCGATGGTGCTCGCGCTGCTGCCGGAATCGCTCGATTTCCTGCTGGCGAGGCGTCCGGACCACGCGCTGCAGAAAATCAACCGCATCCTCGCGAGAATGAAGCGCGCACCGCTCGCGCGCCGCACGATCGCGTTGTGGATCGCGTTCTTCCTCGTGATGGGCAGCTTCTATTTCGTCGTGAGCTGGACGCCGAAGCTGCTGGTCCAGGCCGGGCTGTCGGCATCGCAGGGCGTCACCGGCGGTGTACTGCTCAACCTCGGCGGCATTGCGGGCGCCTCGCTCTTCAGCCTGCTGTCGACGCGTGTCGGCCTGCGCAACCTGTTGGGCGCGACCCTGCTGCTCGGCGGCGCGCTGATGGTCGTGTTCGGCGCGAACACGGGCTCGCTCGGTATCGGGATGGCCGTCGCGGTGTTCCTCGGCGCGGTGATCAATGCGTGCGTGGCCGGCATGTATGCGCTGTCGCCGACGCCGTACCCCGCCGAAATCCGCACGACCGGCATCGGCCTCGCGGTCGGCATCGGCCGCCTCGGCGCGATCCTGTCGCCGATGACGGTCGGTGCGCTGCTGGACGACGGCTGGTCCGTGTCCCATCTCTATCTCGCGTTCCTCATGCCGATGGCCGGCGCGGCAATCGCCGTCGCCGTAGTGGGCGCGCGTGCCGCGGCACCGCGCCCGCAACGCGACCCGGCGATGTCGTAACACGCGACGCCAGCCGTCTTGCCGCTGCCTGTCGGCACCCCGGATTCGTCCGGGTCATTATAAAAATCGATAAGCACAGCTACATACCGTTTGGAGACAATCATGAAAAAGAAACTGGGCGTCGCGCTCGCGACGGCGATGGCACTGGCCGGACCGGCCTGCGCGCAAAGCAGCGTCACGCTGTACGGGATCATCGATACCGGCGTGTCCTACTACAACAACGCCGCGCACGGCGGATCGTTCACGGGCATGCCGACGCTGACCGGCGAGGTGCCGTCACGGTGGGGGCTGCGAGGCACGGAGGATCTCGGCGGCGGCTACCAGGCCTTCTTCGTGCTCGAAAACGGTTTCCAGCCCGGCACCGGCGCACTGAACTACGGCGGGCGCCTGTTCGGGCGACAGGCGAACGTCGGCGTGAACGGTCCGTTCGGCGCGCTGACCCTCGGCCGCCAGATGAACATGTCGATGATCGTGCTGACCAATGCGGACGTGATCGGCCCGTCGATTCACTCGATGGCGGATTTCGATTCCTATCTGCCGAACGCGCGCAGCGACAATGCGATCGGCTACAAGGGCACGTTCCACGGCGTGACGCTCGGCGCCACCTACAGCTTCGGCCGCGACGCGGCCGGGCCGGCAGGGCCGTCGGCGACGGGCTGTGCCGGGCAGGTGCCCGGCGACATCGTCGCCTGCCGCCAGTACACGGCGATGCTCGCGTATGACGCGAGCAACTTCGGGATCGCCGCGTCGCACGACGTGATGCGCGGCGGCGGCGGCGCGCTCGCCCCGCTGAACAATCCCGCATACACCGACACGCGCGACATCGTCGCCGGCTACGTGAAGATCGGCCCGGCGAAACTGGGCGCCGGGTGGATCCGCCGCAATCTCGCGGCGGCCGACCACCTGCAGGCCGATATCGTGTTCGCCGGCGGCACGTACTACGCGACGCCCTACCTCGCGCTCGACCTGCAGGGCGTACGCTACCTGCAGCGCCGCGAAAACAGCGAAGGCACGAATGCCACACTGCTCGTCGGCCGCGCGAACTATTTCCTGTCGAAGCGGACGACCGTCTATACGTCGGTGGGCTACATGTTCAACAGCACGCTGGCGGCGAACGCGGTCGCCGCCGGCGGGACGGTCGGGACCGGGATGAACCAGCTCGGCGTGATGGCCGGCATCCAGCAGAAGTTCTGAACGCCGGACACCGCGCCGGCGCAGGTCAGTTGGCGAGCTTGCAGTGCGAGAGCTTCAACCCCGGCAGCACCGGCGCATCGATATAGCCTTCGTTCACGCAGCTGAAGCGGAACGCCGCCGACGTGACGAACGGCTTGATCTCGCCGCCGGGGAATTTCGGCTTCAGCGCATCCTGGTCGGCCACGTCGAAATGCGTGTCGAACTGCTCGCCGTCCTTCGTCAGCGCGCCGAAATAGGTGCCGCCCGGATCGCTGCCCATCCGGATCACGGCGCCGACGAACACGAGGCGCTTGCCGTCGTACTTCGTCTTCGCGGCGGCCATGTCCTGCGTGTACGCCTCGATCATGGCGCCGTAATGCGCGTCGATCGCGGGCTCGGTGTCCGACGCGGCGCAGGCGGTCTGGTGAACGCCCGCCAGCATCGTGCATGCTGCAAGCGCGGCCGCCGCGAACGGCGCGGAAATCTTCTTCATGGGTGGTCTCCCGTCTAGCGTGGTGGTTGAAGTAATTGAAGCCCGGCGCTTGCGCCGGACGAATTCGCTTCCGTTGCTTTAATCGTTCGAATGGCGGAACACGGCTGCGATCACTTCTCCACCCGCATGGTCGTGTGCGGTGCGCAGCGTCGCGCTGAACGCGACGTGACAGGAAGGTGACATGGTGCGGCCCCCGGCTCTCTCATTGAATTTCACTGCGTCTGATTTTGGTCGCTACGGTAGCAGACGGCCGACGGCCCGGCAACCAAGGTCCCCGTGGCGCCGATCATTTCATTACAATTGCAAATGATTCTCATTACATATATTATTCGCGTCCTGGTCGTGGCGAAACGCCGCGGCCCGCGCCCCGATCCTTAGCACTCCGTCCTGCATCGATTCATGCCATCCCGCCGAACACCCCGCCGTGCCCGGACCCTGCGTCCGTGGCGCACGAGCCTGCCTGCCCTGATCACCCTGTGCGTCGCGAGCGGCACGCATGCGTCCGCCGCAGAACGCGCCGACGCCGAATCCGCCGCCCCTGCTTCCGCTTCCACACCCGCGCCGCCGGCCGCGCGCGAACTCCCGGCGATCAGCGTCAGCGCATCGGCAACCGCCGATCCGACGGTCGGCTATCAGCCGCGCACCACGAGCATCGCGGGCGGCGACAACCGTTCGATCAAGGAGATTCCGCAATCGGTCGCGGTGGTCAGCAGCAGCGTGATGCAGGACCAGCAGGCGCGCACGCTCGACGACGTGCTCGGCAACATCAGCGGCGTCACGCAAACGAACACCCTAGGCGGCACGCGCGACGCGTTCATCAAACGCGGCTTCGGGTCGAACAACGACGGCTCCGTGCTCGTCGACGGCGTGCGCACGCCGGTGCTGCACAGCTATCTGGCGACGATCGACCGCGTCGAAGTGCTGAAGGGCCCGGCGTCGCTGCTCTATGGGATGCAGGATCCGGGCGGCGTGATCAACCTCGTCACGCGCAAGCCGGAAGACACGTTCGGCGGCTCGATCTCGGCCTCGCGCACGAGCCACGGCGGCAGCAGCGCGACGTTCGATCTCACGGGCCCGCTCGGCAAGCCGGGCCAGGTCGCGGGCGGCACGCTCGCGTTCCGGCTGACCGGCCAGTACGACACGAGCCGCTACTGGCGCAGCTTCGGCCGCCAGCGCGACGCGCTGATCGCACCCGCGCTGTCGTGGCACGACGCGAGCACGTCGATCGACGTCAGCTACCAGTACGTCGACTACACGACGCCGTTCGATCGCGGCACGGTGCTCGTGAACGGCCAGCTCGACGATGCGCTGCGCTATCGCCGCTACGAGGAAGCGTGGTCGCAGAGCACCGGCATCCAGGAAACGCTGCGTGCGCGCGTCGAGCACCGCTTCTCCGATGCGTGGCGCGTGCGTGCAACCTACGGCTGGGGCCGCGATCGCTACGATCAGTACATTACCCGCGCAACCGCGTTCAACAGCACCACCGGCGCACTGACGCGCTCGTCCGATGCGAATCTCGGGCGCAACGATTCCGACCAGATCGCGACGCTCGGCCTGCTCGGCAACGTGACGCTCGCCGGCATGAATCACGCGATCTACATCGGCGGCGAATACGAGCGGCAGCGCAGCTTCCGCGGCGACACGATCCGCGGCAAGGCAACGAAGGGCTTCAATCTCTACGATCCCGTGTACGACCTGCTCGCGCCGGGCGGCATACCCAACCCGAAGCAAAGCGATTCGCGCTCAGTGGTGCATGCGTATTCGACGATCGTGCAGGACTCGGTGAAGCTCACTGACCGCCTTACCGCGGTAGGCGGGCTGCGTTGGGAAAACTGGCAGCAGGAATCGGGGATGGGGCGGCCGTTCGTGTTCGCCGACCGCTCGCGCGGCAGCGTGTGGCTGCCGCAGTTCGGGCTCGCCTATGCGCTCACGCCGGCGCTGACCGCCTACGCGAACGTCAGCCGCTCATTCAAGCCGAACGTCGCCACGAACGTCGCGGCGCCGCTCGCACCGGAATACGGCCGCGTGCTCGAGGCCGGGCTGAAGTTCAGCCTGAAGCCGGCGATCACCGGCACGCTCGCGGTCTACCAGATCGACAAGCGCAACGTCGCGGTCACGGTGGGCGATCTGACGTCGACGATCGGCACCGCGCGCTCGCGCGGGATCGAGCTCGACGTCGCGGGGCAGATCACGCGCCACCTGAGCGTGATCGGCAGCTATGCGTACACGAATGCGACCGATCGCGACAGCAATACGCCGCTAACCAACGTTGCGCGCCATACGGGCAGCCTCTTCGCGGTATACGACACGGCGATCGCGAACCTGCCCGGCCGCTGGCGCTTCGGCGGCGGCGCACGTCTTGTCGGCTCACGTTCGGGTGACACCGCGAACAGCTTCACGCTGCCCGGCTATGTGACCGTCGACGCGTTCGCCGCCTACGAAACGACGATCGGCAAGTTCCCGACGCGCTTCCAGCTCAACGTGAAGAACTTGCTCGACAAGACCTACTACCCGTCGAGCAACAACAACCTGATCATCGCGGTCGGCGAGCCGCGGCTCGTCACGCTGACGACGACGGTGTCGTTCTGATGGTCTGATGCGCTGATGCGGGCGTGGGCTGGCCGGCAAGCGGCGGCCCACCCGCAAACCCGCATCACATTCGTGGGGGGCGATTATACAAGCCGACCATTTGCTCCCCTCGCCTTATAATCAGTCATCCATATCAATAATCAGGTCAATTCGTGGACCGCAACCGGAACCGCCCGCTGGATGCTTCCGACGACCCGGCGCTGCGAAGAAGGTCGGATGCAACGCTCGCCCCGATGGTCGCTGCACCGATCGCACCGCCCCCGCCCGCCCGTCCAATCATCAGACCCTCGAATACCTCCCATCCGATATCGCGATTTTCCGTATCGAGCACGCGCGGCTAGACTGGCTACGCATTCGCGACGCCGAATCGCCGCACGGCAACGCGACACGCCCCCCCACAAAAACGATTCCGGGAGATATGCCATGTCCGACCGGCATGCACGCCGAGGCGCGCTCAAGACACTCGGCCTCGCGGCCGGCACCGCGCTGCTCGCCGCCGCGCGCCCCGCTCACGCCGCCACGCCCGACACCGGCGCGCTGCTGCCGGGCGGCGCCACGCACCTCGCCGACCTCACGCGCCGCCTCGCGGCCGCGCCGAGGCGGCGCGACTTCAAGACGGTGCCGATGATCCTCGAACGCCCCGACCAGTGGGATCACGCGGCGCTCGCCGAAGTGACCGGCTACCGCGGCGGCCCGAAGCAGGTATGGGACAACACCGAGCTCGGCGGCCCATGGCTGAACCTGATGCGCAATTCGCTGAATGCGCAGATCTGGTCGTACCGTCACCCGGATTTCCTCGTCGTTTCGGCCACGCACGGCAGCGCGCATCTCGCGCTGTTCGACCAGGCCGCGTGGGACAAATACGGCCTCGCGAAATTCGCCGGCGCCGCGTTTCCGTCCAACACGCTGCTCGATGCAAAGCCCGCGCAATCGAAGGGCACGCAAGGCCACGAGTTACTCGACGGCGCGTTCTCGTCGCACGACAACAGCATCGCCGCGCTGCTGCAGCGTGGTGTCGTGTTCTTGTCGTGCCACAACGCGATCTGGGAACTCGCGGAACGGCTCGACGGCGCGAACGCAAATCCCGACAAGCTGCCGCTCGATGCGCTTGCGGCCGACCTGACCAACCACGTGATCCCGTCGGCGATCGTCACGCCAGGCGCGGTCGGCACGCTGCCCGAACTGCAGCAGGCCGGCTTCACGTACGCAAAATGAGAGCCCCGCGATGACATCGATCCCGCTGCAACTGCAACCGCCATCGCGCCGCCGTCGGCGCACGCTGCGCGCCGTGCTGGCCGCGTGGCTCTGCTGCGCGTCGGCCCTCTCGCTCGCCGCGACCGCCGACACCGCCGCAACCGTCTTTCCGCCCTGGCAAAACGGCCGCAACAACGACGCGACGCACCGTGGCCTCGAATTCACGGTGCCGCAGGTCGACGTGCTCGCCGATTTCCACGGCGACCTCACCGCGCCGAAGCTCGTGCTGTTCGTCGGCGGCAACTATTTCTTCGCGATGGCGCCGCTCGTCGCGAAGTTCGAGGAAGATCACCCCGAGTACCGTGGCCGCATCTACTGGGAGACGATCCCGCCCGGTCTGCTCGTGAAGCAGATCCAGGCGGGCGGCACGATCACCGTCGGCAACATGACGTGGACGGTCAAGCCCGATGCGTATTTCGCGGGGCTCGGCAAGATCAACGGGCTGATCGCGGACGGCACGCTCATCGGCCCGGCCGTGCCGTACGTGACGAACCAGCTGACGATCATGGTGCGCGCCGGCAATCCGAAGCGTATCGCATCGCTGAACGACCTCGCGCGGCCCGACGTGCAGCTTGCGATGCCCAATCCGGCATTCGAAGGCGTCGCGCGGCAGATCCGCGCGTCGCTCGTGAAAGCCGGCGGCGACGCGCTCGCGCGTACCGTCTACGACGACAAGGTGCGCACCGGCACGGCCGAGCTCACGCACATCCACCATCGGGAAACCGCGCTGTTCCTGATGCAGGGTCGCGCGGACGCGGGCGTGCTGTGGCAATCCGAAGCGGCGTTCCAGGAACAGGTCGGGCATCCGCTGATGCACATCGACATTCCGGCCGAGCAGAATACGACGGCCATCTATGCGGGGGCGATGGTGAAGGACGCGCCGCATCCGGAGGCCGCGCGCACGTGGCTCGCGTTCATCCGGTCGCCGGAGGCGTTCCGGATTTTCCAGCGCTACGGCTTCGGCCGATACGATGCGGCGACACCGACGCAGCACCTCGCGCCGGAGCAACTGCAATCCGACGCGGGCTGACCGCGCGGCCGCGCCGGCAGTTCGGCGGAGCGAGGGACCTACAACAAGGAGGGGATACGTGAACGATACGGTGGACACACCGCGACGCCGGTTCGCACCGCTGCTGCTCGCAGCGGCGGCGTTGCTGGCCGGCCAGGCGCGCGCGGACGACGCGGCGCTCGGCAAGACGATCGCCACACAGGGCACGACGACGGGCGTCGCCGCGTGCATCGGCTGCCACGGCAGCCAGGGCGAAGGCAACGCGGCGGCCGGCTTCCCGCGCCTCGCGGGCACCCCTGCCGCCTATCTGTCCGCGCAGCTTGCCGCGTTCGCGGACGGCAGCCGCCAGAACCCGGTCATGCAGCCGCTCTCGAAACTGATGACGCCGCACGAGCGCGACGCGGTCTCCGCGTACTTCGCGAGCCTGCCCGCGCCGGCCGGCATCGTGGCCTCCAACGACACGTCGATCGACCCGGCTAACACCGGCGCGTGGCTCGCGACGCGCGGACGCTGGTCGCAGGGCCTGCCCGCGTGCGCGCAATGCCACGGCCCCGGCGGCCTCGGGGTGGGCACCGCGTTTCCGCCGCTCGTGGGCCAGCCGGCCGCCTATATCGCCGGCCAGCTGAACGGCTGGAAACACGGCACGCGCCCGCCCGGGCCAATGGCGCTGATGCCGGCGATCGCCGGCAAGCTGTCCGACGCCGACATCGACGCGGTGGCCGCCTACTACGCGCGCGGCGGCGCGGCACAAGGAGACAAGCGATGATCGACCGCACGACGCTGATCCGCCGCACCCGCGCGGCCCTGCTCGGCGCGGCCTGGATGCCCGTGCTGGCGTTCGCGGCTACCCCGCAGGATGCACCGGCCGCGGCTTCCGCACCCGCGCCGGCCACGATGGCAACGGCCGCCAAACCCTTCGCGCCGCCCGCCGAATCCGCGATACCCGCCGACGAATTCGGCAAGACCGTGAAGCTCGGCGAGCAGATCTTCCTGCACACGCCCGAGTTCGCGGGCAAGTACGTCGGCAACAAGCTGACCTGCGCGAGCTGCCACCTCGACGCGGGCCGCCGGCCCGATTCGAGCCCGATGTGGGCCGCGTACCTGCTGTATCCGGCATACCGCAGCAAGAACGGCCACGTGAACACGTTCGCCGAGCGCCTGCAGGGATGCTTTCGATACAGCATGAACGGCAAGGCACCGCCGGCCGGCGACCCGATCCTCGTCGCGCTCGAGACCTATTCGTACTGGCTCGCGAAGGGCGCGCCGGTCGGCACGAAGCTGCCGGGGCAGGGGTTCCTGAAACTGCCGCCGCCCGCGCAGAAGGCCGACTATGCACGCGGCGCCGCCGTCTACACGCAGCACTGCGCGCTGTGCCACGGGGCGGACGGCCAGGGGCAGTCGAGCGGCGGCAAGGCGGTCTTCCCGGCACTGTGGGGCGCGCGTTCGTTCAACTGGGGCGCCGGGATGGGCGACATCCGCAATGCGGCCGGCTTCATCAAGGCCAACATGCCGCTCGGGCTCGGCGGCACGCTGACCGATCAGGAGGCGTGGGACGTCGCGACCTTCATGGACAGCCACGAACGTCCGCAGGACCCGCGCTTCACAGGCTCGGTGCAGGACACGCGCGCGAAGTTCCACGACTCGCCCGATTCGATGTACGGGCTCAGCGTGAACGGGCGCGTGCTCGGCGCACCGTGATGCAAACGCCGTGCAGGCCACCCGGCCCGCACGGCCTGCGCGTTCACGGATGCCAGCGATACACGATCATGCTGGTGCCGTTGTAGTTGTCCTTCGTGATCACGTATTCGCCGGTCGAGCGCAGGTACGCACGGATTCCGTACATCGAGTCGACGTCGTTGCCGACGTCCATCGCCGACGTGTTCGAGTTGGTCAGCGTCGTCACGAGCGCGCCGGTGTTGAGATCGAACACGTCGACGTTCGGCACGGTGTGCACGTAGCCGACGAACAGGTAGTGGCCGGCCGCCGCGATCGATTTCGGGTTCGCGCTGGTCAGGTTGATCACCGGGTTCGGCGCGGTCGTGTTGCCGTTCTTCCAGCCGTGATAGACCTCGATGTGCCCGTTCATCGCGGTCCAGTCCCAGTTGTTCGCGAGGCCCTGCGCGAGGATCATCGTGTCGCTGTCCGCCTGGTAGACGATGCGCGTCGTCGGCGCCACGGTGCTCGGCACGGGCGTCGTCACCGGCTTGCCCCACGACGGCTTGCCGGTCGCATCGAAGCCCGTCATCGGGTAGCGGGTAATCGCGTTGGTGCCGTTCAGCCCGGCCCACACGTCGCCGTTGCCGTCGATGTCGAAACCGGTCGTGACCTGCAACGTCGTGTTGAACGGCTTGCCCGGCAGCGAGCCGGCCGGATTCGCGATGTAGCCGGTCGCCGGCGTGAAGTAATAGAAATTGAAGTTGCCGGGGTTCTGGCCCGATGCGACGAGAATCCGGTTGCCGCCCACCATCACGAGCTGGCCGAAATGCTGGCCGCGCTGGTAGTCGTTCATGTCGAGGCGCGGGTCCTTCGGATAGGTGAACGGGTCGACCGTGTTCGCGACGAACGTGCCGCCCGCCGAGCCCGTATACACGTTGTTGCCGCTGTAGAAGAACGCGCCGTCGGTCGCCGGGTCGGGCGCGGCGATCGCCTCGAAGTTCAGCGCCTGCAGCTTCCATTGCAGCGCGCCGGTCGGGCTGTACGAATGAAGATCGGTGCTGCCGTTGCGCCCGAGATCCCAGCCGCCGCCCCACGCGTTGTTGAGCACGTACAGGTTGCCGCCCGAATCCTTGCCGATGC
The DNA here is from genome assembly GCF_002223155.1 of Burkholderia sp. AU31652. Taxonomy (NCBI): domain Bacteria; kingdom Pseudomonadati; phylum Pseudomonadota; class Betaproteobacteria; order Burkholderiales; family Burkholderiaceae; genus Burkholderia; species Burkholderia sp. AU31652. The sequence continues at coordinate 2,738,194 of NZ_NKFG01000005.1, forward strand.
CGACCACGCGCGTGAAGCGCTTGTCGCCGACCTGCCCCTTGATGCCCGAGGTCGTGTCGAGATAGCCGCCCTGCACACCGAACGTGCCGATCTGCTGCGGCAGGCCGGCGAGGCTGTAGAGCTTGATGTTCATGTCCGGGCCCTGGTCGCCCACCAGCAATTGCCCCGTCGACGCATCGAAATACAGCGCCGACGGCCGCGCGCCGGCCGCCATCTGGATCGTGTTCAGCAGCGTGCCGGTGGCGCTGTACTGCACGACGACGCCCGCGCTCATGCGCGCGACCCACAGGTTGCCCGCCGCATCGAGCGCCAGCGCACCGGGCCCGGTCACGCCGATGTCGCGCTGCCAGACGCCGTCGGTCGTATAGACGCGCACGCGGTTGCCGTAGAAATCGCTCGCGTACAGCAGGTTGCCGGCCGTCGCGAGGCCGGTGATCACGTCCGGGTTCGGGAGGCCCGTCCACGTGCTGACCGGGATACGCAGGTCGCGTTTGTTCGTACTGCGATCGTAGCGGCCGACCGAGCCGCTGCCGAAGGTGCGGTTGTAGCCGAGCGCGACGAAGATCGACGTCGCGTTGCCGGTAATCGCCCCGCCCTGGAATTCGTCGTGAATACCGATCGTGCCCAACGTCTGGCCGTTCTGGTAGAGCGCGACGCCGCCCGCGTTCTCGTCCCAGCGCGACGACGTATAGATCACGCCCTCGGGCGCGACCCACATCGAGCGCGCGGCATTGCCGACGTGCTGGGCCAGCGTGCCGTACGTGTTCGCGAGCCAGTCGGTCGAGTATTGCACCTGCGCGTGACTCGCCGGCGCCAGCATTGCCATGCACATTCCCAGCAACGCCGCCCGAATTTGTTTCATTGACATGAATAATGCTCCCGAACGTTCAATGGTCGACACTGTAAATCGCGGCGCGTGAAATATTGGTGATTCCGGCTAAAGCGCATTCGCCGCCATCCCGAATTATTCACTCCGTTCCTTTTGCCGTCCGGCGCTTTTCCGTCAACGATGGTCAAACCCGCTCACCGCGCCGCATCAGCTGGCCAGGCGCACGGTTTCGGCGCTTTTTCCCCGGCATTTTCTTCCGGCTCACTCAATGCGAATGCGTCATTTTTTCTGAAATGCCCGCATTGTCTTTTTCATTCCCCGGAAATGGGCCAAATGATTACAAATCGAAATTGAAATGAAAGAGAAAAAATAATATCCGGCGCAATCACGTCATCGCGATTCGGCACGGCGGCATGCGGCGGGAGGAAGGGAGAGGAAAGCGGGATACGGTGGAGCAAACCCACAACCCGCGCGCCGGCCATGCCGGCACGCGGCCGCGATCGTTCAGTTCGCGTCGTCGAGCGTCGGGCCAGCCCGGCCGTCGAGGAATTTCGGCCGCGCGTCCGACGACGTCGATCACGCGGTACCGGTAGTCCAGGAAAGGCGGCGACAGTACGGAAGCCTGCATGCAACGTTGCCGGCATCGGCGGCGGGCAACGTTGCGGCTGCAACGATCGCTGCGCGTCAGAACTTCTGGCGCAGGCCGAGGCTGACGATGGCCTGCGAGCGGGAATCGGACGAGTGGCCGTTCGCCTTGTCCGACACCGAGGCCGTCGCGGCCACCGGGTGGCCGAGCGCGTCGAGCGTCATGCCCGATGCATGCTGGTACGCGCCGAGCAGGTACACGCTGGTGCGCTTCGACAGGTCGTAGACGGCGCCGAGCGTGACGTTGTGATACTGCGCGCGGTCGTCCACGCCGTCGACATCGCTGCCGCGCGTGTAGCTGTAGCCCGCGAACAGTTGCGTCTGCGGGCGCACGTTCCAGCGCGTGAACACGCCTGCGACGTTGAACGTCGCGTGGCCCGTGAACAGCGACTGGCCGCCGCTGCGGTACTGCACGTTGCTGTAGTTCACGCCGACGACGGCCGGCCCGAAGTCGTAGGTCGCGCCGGTCGCGATGATCTGCTGCGACTGCGCGCTCGCATAGCCTTCGTTGATCGACGAGTTGAACAGCCCGTCGTCGGTGCTCTGCCACTTGCCGGCCGTCGGGTCGGTCGCCCCCGTCTTGCTGTTGTCCGACCGTTCGTAACCGACGCCGACGCGCAGCGGGCCCGCCGCGTACGCCGCGCCGACACTCCACGTGTTGCGCTGCTTCATGCTGCCCGGCTGGCCGCCGAAGCCGTACAGCGCGCCGAACGTGAAGCCCGAGTAGTTGGCGCTCGTGTACTTGATCGAGCTGTCGACCCGCGCGGTCTGGTCGAGGTCGTCGATGTCGCCCGGGTGCGCGCCGAAGCCGCCGATGTACGACGACGGGCCGACCGGGCTCACGAAGTCGTCGAGCGACGTGTACTGGCGGCCGAGCGTGACCGTGCCGTAGCGGTCGCTGCCGAGGCCGACGAATGCCTGGCGGCCGAACTGGCGGCCACCCTGCCCCGACGTGCCGTTCGTGATGTCGAAGCCGTTCTCGAGGACGAACAGCGCGCGCATCCCGCCGCCGAGATCCTCGGAACCCTTGATCCCCCAGCGGCTGCCGGACAGGTTGCCGGTCGTGAGCCCGACGCTCGAATGCCCGGTGTACGCGCCCGCGGAGCCGACCCGCTCGTTGCTGCGATAGGTGACGCCCGCATCGACGATGCCGTACAGCGTGACGGAGCTTTGCGCGGCGGCGATGCCCGCGAGCGAGAGCAGCAGCGGGGCTGCGATCAGTTGCTTGTTCATGATTGTCGTGTCTCCGGGCGTTGAACCCGTTGTTCTGGCTGTCAGTTGCGAGCAGCGCGCGGGCGGCGATATATGCCGGCGGTGCGAGGCCGGCCGCGTCCGCGCGCGACGACGCGGCGGGCATGCCCACTGCGGCCGCCATGGTAGTTGGAACCGGTTCCCGTCGAAAGCACAATAATGAAAACAGTTTCTTGCCAAAATCGAGATAGTCGAGCGGGCGGCCTTGTGCGCAGCACGTCGCACCTGTACAGCCCGGGCGGGCGCAACCGATAATCGAACGCGCCGCCATCCATCGGGAGTGCCTTCATGCATGAAACGACCCTGCTGATCTTCGCCGCCGTCGCGTTCGTCGGTATCGCGACACCCGGCCCGACCGTGCTGCTCGCGCTGACCAACGGCTCGCGCTATGGTGTGCGCCGCGCGGCCTACGGCTTCGCGGGCGCGATGCTGTCCGACTTCGTGCTGATCGTCGCGGTCGCGCTCGGCCTCGGCGCACTGCTGATGGCGTCGGCGTTCTGGTTCTCGGTGGTGAAGTGGCTCGGCGCCGCGTATCTCGCGTACGTCGGCATCCGGCTGCTGATGTCGAAGGGCTCGCTCGACGTCGCCGCCACGCACGGTGGCGACATATCCGGGCGCAACGCGTCGATCTTCGCGAAGAGTTTCCTCACGGCGGTGACGAACCCGAAGGGCTATCTGTTCTTCTCCGCCTTCCTGCCGCAGTTCCTCGATCCGTCCGCGCCGCTCGCGCCGCAATACGGCGCGCTCGCGATCACGTTCGCGCTGCTCGACGGGGTCGTGATGTTCGGCTACGCGCTGCTCGGCGCACGCGCGGTGCGGCTGCTGAAGCGCGCGGGGGCGCTGTGGCTCGAACGTACGTGCGGCGCGATGCTGCTCGCGCTCGCCGGGTCGCTGGCGCTGTATCGGCGTCATGCGGCATAGGAGCGGATGCCGTTGAAAATCGCTGCGCCGCCCCGCTCCGGCTTTCCGGGCCTGTCGCTCCGCCAGATCGAACGCGCCGACCTCGACGCGTGGTACGCGTACCTGACGAACCCCGACGTCTATCGCCATACGAGCTGGAACCTGCGCTCGCCCGACGATCTGCTGCCGCTGTTCGACGCCATCGAATCGACGGACCCCGACTCGATCCGGCGTCTCGCCGTGATCGACGACGCATCGGGCGCGCTCGCCGGGACGATCGGCCTGCATACCGTCTCGACCGTGAACCGCTCGGCGGAAATCGCTTACGATCTCGCGCCGTCGCGCTGGGGGCGCGGGATCGCGAGCGCGCTGTGTACGTCCGTCACCGAGTGGGCATTCGCCGCGGGCTTCATGCGCATGCAGGCCGTCGTGCTGACCAGCAACGCAGGCTCCGCGCGCGTGCTGCAGAAATGCGGCTACCGCTACGAAGGGCTGTTGCGCGCGTACAAGATGGTGCGCGGCACGCCGGGCGATTTCGCGATGTACGCGCGCCTCGCGACCGACTGACACACCCATCGCGGCGTCACGTCAAACCGCTCACCGCTTCGCCTGCGCACGCCATTGGACGGCCTGCGCCGAATTGGCGACAATCGCCGTTCCCTTCCTCGCCGATTTGCCATGAAAATCGCCGCACTGTCCGACATCCACGGCAATCTCGCCGCACTCGACGCGGTGCTCGACGACGTCCGCCGCCGCGGCGCCGACGTGATCGTCAACCTCGGCGACATCCTGTCCGGCGCGCTCCATCCGCCCGAAACGGCCGACCGCCTGATCGCGCTCGACCTGCCGACCATCAAGGGCAATCACGAGCGGCAACTGCTCACCGGCGACCGCGAGTCGATGCGGCTGTCGGATCGCTGGGCGCACGACACGCTGCGTGCCGATCATCTGGAATGGATCGCCGCGCTGCCCGAACGCATGACGCTCGGCGACGACGTGCTGATGGTGCACGGCACGCCCGACAGCGACCTCGTCTATTTCCTCGAAACGGTCACGCCCGACGGCTGCCGCGCGGCCACGCCCGATGAAATCGCGCAGCGCGCGGGTGACGAACCGGCATCGCTGATCCTGTGCGGCCACACGCACCTCCCGCGCACGGCCAGACTCGACGACGGCCGGCTGATCGTCAACCCGGGCAGCGTCGGGCTGCAGGCCTACACGGACGACCTGCCGCATCCGCACCGCATCGAGACGGGCTCGCCGCACGCGCGCTACGCGATGGTGACGCGCACGGCCGCCGGCTGGAACGTCGAATTCCATGCGGTCGAATACGACTGGCACACGGCGGCCGCCACCGCGGCCTCGCGCGGGCGCGACGACTGGACCGTCGCGCTGCGCACCGGCCGGTGCTGATCCGCCCGGCTCGCATCGCGCCCCTTCCGCTTCACTTCATTCACCGGGAAACCGCACCGCCATGCCCGTTCCGTCGCAACTGCTCTTCCTGCCCGGCGCATCGGGCAGCACCGCTTTCTGGCAACCGCTCGCCGGCCTTCTCACGCATCCGGCCGGGCGCCGGATCGTCGGCTACCCGGGCTTCGGCGACACGCCGCACGATCCGGCCGTCGACGATTTCGACAGCCTCGTGCGTCATGTGCTGGAAACGATCGACCGGCCGACCGCCGTGATCGCGCAATCGATGGGCGGCGTGATCGCGATGCGCGCGGCGCTCGACAAGCCCGCACTGATCACGCACCTCGTGCTGACGGTCACGTCCGGCGGCCTCGACATGGCCGGGCTCGGCGCGCAGGACTGGCGCACCGGCTTCGCGGAAGCGAACCCGCAGCTTCCCGACTGGTTCCTGACGTTCCGTGCCGACCTGTCGCGGGAGATCGGCCGCATCGCGCAGCCGACGCTGCTGCTGTGGGGCGACGACGACCCGATCAGCCCCGTCGCGGCCGGCCGGCGCCTGCTCGAACGGCTGCCCGATGCGCAATTGCATGTCGTGCCGGGCGGCCGGCACGATCTCGCGGCCGTGCATGCGACGACGCTCGCGCCGCTCGTCGATGCGCATCTGCGGCGCGGGTGACGGCGCGCGCTTCAGCTTCAGCACAAACCTGAAGCCGACGTGCTCACACGCCGCACGCTGTCACGCCGCATTCCTCAACGTCAGCCGCGCCTCGAGCCCGCCGCCGTCCGCCCGGTTGGTCAGCGTGAGCGTGCCGCCCATCGCCAGCGCGAGCTGCCGCGCGATCGCGAGGCCGAGCCCCGTGCCGCCCGTCTCGCGGTTGCGCGACGTCTCCACGCGCCGGAACGGCTCGAACACCGCGTCGAGCTGATCGTCCGGAATGCCGGGCCCGCGGTCGAGCACCGCGATCACCGCGCCGCCGTCCGGCGCGGTGCGCACGTCGATCTCGGCCGCACCCGCGAACTTCAGCGCGTTGTCGACGAGGTTGCCGACGATGCGGCGCAGCGCCTTCGGCCGCGTGACGAGCGCGAGCGGCGCGCGGCTGTGCAGCGCGACGTCCTGCCCCGCATCCGTGTAGTCGCACACGATGCTATCGAGCAGCGCATCGAGATCGATGCGGCGCGCGGCTTCCTCGGTGCCGTGCAGCGTCCGCGCATACGCGACGCCCTCCTTCACCAGATGCTCCATCTCGAGCAGGTCCTGGCGCAGCTTCGCGCCCTGCGCGTCGTCGTCCATCATGTCGGCGCGCAAGCGCATCCGCGTGATCGGCGTCTGCAGGTCGTGCGAGATCGACGCGAGGATCTGCATGCGCTCGGCCATGTACTGCGCGATGCGATCCTGCATCGCGTTGAACGCGCGGGCGGCGCGCGCGACTTCCGACGGCCCGCCCTCGTTCAGCCGCTCGCCCTTCAGGTCGGGGCCGAGCGCATCGGCGGCCTGCGCGAGCTGCTTGAGCGGCCGCGTCGCGAGCCGCACCGCGAGCCAGCAGCACGCGGCCAGCACCGCGAGCTGCAGCACGAGCACGACCGGCAGCCAGCCCGACAGCGGCACCGTCGACATCGGATGGATGTCGATCGTCAGCGGCGATCCGTCGGTCAGCCGCAGATGCACCTGCAGATGTTCGCGGTCGCCGGGAATCGCGTTCGCGGTCAGCGGGTAGTCGCCGCCGATGCCGTCGGAAATCGAGCGCTCGACGCGCGCCGACAGCCGCGCTTCCGGCGGCGTGCCGGTCTCGCCGGGCCCGAGGATGAACGCGTAGCTGCGCCGCGCGAGGCGCGGCACCCACGCGGCCCGCTCGGCCGGCGGCAGGTGGTCGAGCAGCGCGACCGAGCTCGCGACCTCGCGCTCGATGTAGCCCATCATCAGGTTGGTGGTTGCCTGGTCGCGCTCGGTCACGGTGAGCCAGAACGACAGCGTCTGCGCGAGCGCGAGGCCCACGCACAGGATCAGCGCGAGCCGCGCGAACAGCGAGCGCGGCCAGTGCCACGGCATGCGCGCGCTCATGGTGCACCGTCGACGGCGGTCACGGCCGACGAGAACACATAGCCCTCGTTGCGCAGCGTCTTGATGTAGCGCGGTTCGCGCGCGCCGTCGCGCAGGCGCTGGCGCAGCCGGCTCACGAGCAGGTCGATCGACCGGTCGAACGGATCGGACTGCCGACCCTGCGTGAGATTGAGCAACTGGTCGCGCGTCAGCACGCGTTGCGGGTTGTCGAGGAATACGCGCAGCAGCCGGTATTCGGCGCCGCTCAGCGCGACCAGCGTGCCTTCCGCATCGAGCAGGTGGCGCCCGGTCGTGTCGAGCCGCCATTCGCCGAACGCGAGCATCTCCGCGGTTTCCGTCACCTGCATGCCGGGCGGCAGCATGCGCGCGCGCCGCAGCACCGAGCGGATCCGCGCGAGCAGCTCGCGCACCGCGAACGGCTTGGCCAGGTAATCGTCGGCGCCCATCTCGAGGCCGATGATGCGGTCGGTTTCCTCGCCGCGGGCGGTCAGCATCAGCACGGGCACCGTACGGAACTTGCCGGCGCGCAGGTCGCGGCACAGCGTGAGGCCGTCCTCGCCCGGCATCATCAGGTCGAGCACGATCAGGTCGGGCGCGCCGTCGTCCAGCACGTTGCGCATCTCGCGGCCGTTCGCGGCCAGCGACACGCGCATGCCGTTCTTCTCCAGGTAATCCGCGATCAGTTCGCGGATCGCGCGGTCGTCGTCGACGATCAGCACGTGGTCGATCTTGTCCATGAGTCGTGGTCGGTGTCGAGGTATTCGGGCAGGTGATGTCCGCTTTTATACCTCACGGCGGGCATGCGTTTGTATCCCAATGTATCGCGCCGCCGTGACGACACACAACATTGCACACGCGTGGCGCGCCGGACACATCGCAGATACGTCGGCGCCGCTTAATGGGGCCTGTCGAAACCCGTCCGGCCGCCGCCACCGCGCGGCGGCCTCCCGCTCAGGAGAACGCCATGCTGCCCCGACTCAAGATCGCCGCCCTCGTCTTCGCCCTTGCCGCCACGGCCGGGCTCGCCGCCTTCGCGGGCACCCGCGACGACGCGGGCATGCCGACTTCGCAGGCCGGCATGGCCGCACCCGATTTCACCGGCATCGACCGCTGGCACAACAGCGCGCCGCTGACGCTCGGCCAGTTGCACGGCAAGGTCGTGCTCGTCGATTTCTGGACGTACTCGTGCATCAATTGCATTCATACGATTCCGTACGTGAAGGAGTGGGACCGGAAGTATCGCGACCAGGGGCTCGTCGTGGTCGGCGTGCATACGCCCGAGTATCCGTTCGAGCGCGACGCGGGCAACGTCGCCGATGCGATCAAGCGCTTCGGCATCCGGTATCCGGTCGCGCAGGACAACCGCTACGACACGTGGCGCGCGTACGGCAACCAGTACTGGCCCGCGCTGTACCTGATCGACGCGAACGGGAAAGTCGTCTATACGCGCTATGGCGAAGGCGGGTACGACAAGACCGAGGCCGCGATCCGCGGCGCGCTCGCGCAGGCCGGTGAAGGCGCGAAGGGCGCGACGCGCACGCAGTGACGGGCCGGCGTGCGGGCGTGGCGCTTGCCCGCGCATGCCTGCCCGTCGCGGGCGCTCACCCGCGCTTCGCGTCGGCCGCCGCGATCATCGCTTCCCCGATCGCGAGGCTGCCGTTCGCGACCAGCGCGTCGCCGGCGCCGCGGATATCGGCCTCGTCCTTGTTCTGCCCGAGCTTGCGCTTGCCGACGAGCCGCGTGATCTCGATCTGCAGCCCGACGATCGCCTGCAGCATCGCGTCGAGATAATCCGCCGGCGCGTCGCCCATCTTCCACGGCACCGGCTGCGACGCCTCATGCGTGCGCGTCAGCCGCGCGACCACGCCGCGCACGAACTTCGCGTCGTCGCGCACCGTGATGCGGCCGTGCGCATGCACGACCACGTAGTTCCACGTCGGCACCTGCCGGTGTGCGACATGCTTGCTCGGATACCAGGTCGGCGAGATATACGCGTCGCCCGCGCGGAAGATCACGAGCACCTCGTCGCCGTTCGCGACGTCCTGCCAGACCGGATTCGCGCGCGAGACGTGCGCATGCAGTTCGCCGAGCCCACCGTCGCCGGGCAGCAGCTCGAACGGGATGTGATTCGCGTCGAGCCCGCTATTGCCGTGCGTGATCAGGCTGCCGAACGGATGCTGCACGATCAGCTCGCGCAGCGCGTCGGGGTTGGGTTCGTTGAAATCGGCGGGGACGTACATGGCGGCTCCACGGTCATGCGGGGGTGGGAATGGAACGGGCGCGGGCCCGTCATGCGCCGATTGTGGCGCCAAACTGGTTTATGCTGTAGAGCCGGTTTGAAACAATTTCAGCAGACCAGAATCATGGCAAGAACGGCCCGGAACGTCGACATCCCGTCGCTCGGCGCGCTCGATCGTGCAGCCGGCGACCTGAGCCGCCAGCTCGCGCAGGCGCTGCGCGACGCCGTGCGGCGCGGCGACGTCCACCCGGGCGACGCGCTGCCGTCCACACGGCTGCTCGCCGCGTCGCTGCAAGTGGCGCGCGGCACCGTCGTCGATGCGTATGCGCAGCTCATCGCCGAAGGCTTTCTCGAATCGCGCGGCGGCGCGGGCACGCGGGTCGCGAGCGCGCTCGCGCTCGCCGGGCCGCCTCCCGTCAACGCCCCCGAACCGCCTGCCCGACACCGCCCTCCCGCGCGCGCCGGCCTCCCCGAGCCGGCCGCCACCTTCGCGCGGATCGCCGGCGAATTCCGCCCGCTGCCGGCCATGCCGTTCGCGATTTCGGTGCCGATCGGCCTCACCGCGCCCGACGACATCTGGCGCCGGCTCGGCAACCGCCTGCGCGCGCGCGGCGCCGGCGCGCCGTCCGGCTATGCCGATCCGCAAGGCGCGCTGCCGCTGCGCGAGGCGATCGCCGACTACGTGCGCCGCTCGCGCTCGGTGCGCTGCCATGCCGACCAGGTCGTGATCACCAGCGGCACGCAGCAGGGGCTGCATCTCGCGAGCCAGGTGCTGCTCGGCGCGGGCGATCAGGCGTGGGTCGAGAATCCGGCCTATCGCGGCATCACCGCGCTGCTCGACAGCACCGGGCGGCGCGACGCGATGGTGCGGGTGCCGGTCGACGCCGACGGCATCGACGTCGATGCCGGCATCCGTCTCGCGCCGCATGCTCGGGTCGCGTTCGTCACGCCGTCGCATCAATATCCGCTCGGCATGCCGCTCAGCATGGCGCGGCGCAATGCGCTGCTCGCCTGGGCGCGTGGGCAACGCGCGTGGGTGGTCGAGGACGATTACGACAGCGAGCTGCGCTACGAAGGCCATCCGTTCCCGTCGCTGCAAGGGCTCGACCCCGACCGCGTGATCTACCTCGGCACGTTCAGCAAGATCCTGTTTCCGTCGCTGCGGCTCGGCTACGTGATCGCGCCCGACGATCTCGTGCCCGCGTTCTGCGGCGCCCGCGTGCTGATGGATCGCCATGTGCCGACCGCCGACCAGCACGTGCTGGCCGCGTTCATCGCGGAAGGCCACCTCGACCGCCACATTCGCCGCGTGCGCGGCGTGTATGCGGAACAGCGCACGCTGCTGATCGACACGCTCGGTGCGCGGCTGCCGCGCGAACGCGCGTGGGTGCAGCCGGGCGATCAGGGGATGCACGTCGTGCTGTGGCTCGCGGAAGGGATCGACGATCTCGACGTGGTCGAGCGCGCCGCGCAAGCCGGCGTCGCGGTGCGCGCGGTGTCGCCGATGTTCGCGCCCGGCACCGCCCGCCCGGGGCTCGTGCTCGGCTTCGGCGGGTTCGGCCGCGCGCAGATGGAAGCGGCCGCGCAGCGGCTCGCGGAGGTGGTCGCAATGGCCGCCGACGGCGCCGTGCCGCGCTGACCGGACGGCTTCGAGCGCCGGCGGCGTGGCGCGATTCGTCGGGAGAATCGCGCCACGCCGCCCCGTAAAAGGTTGTCGGCGGGCAACAAACGTAATCGTCTGTAAATCCTGCAAGCAAACGGCTGTTTTGGCGGGCGTCGCCCGTGTGCCGTTTGCTAGGATCGCGCCTCTTCCATCCGCGCTCCTGTCGCCTTGAATCGCTTCGTGCCGCTTCTCCGACACGCGTGGCTCCGTTGCCGCGCCCGCGTCGTACCGTTCGCCGCCGCCTGCGGCGTGCGCCTCCGCGCGCTGGGCGCCGGCGTGCTGCATCGCCTGCGTCATCCGACGCGACGCGGCGTCGCGCTGACGCTCGCCGCGATCCCGGTGCTGGGCCTGCTGGTGCTGCTCGCGTTCGTCCCGTTCACGCCGAGCATCGGCGACATCCGCAAGGCGCGCATCGATCGTCCCGCGCGCGTGCTGTCCGCCGACGGCCAGCTGATCGCCGAGTTCCGGCCCGTCAACCGCGAATGGGTGCCGCTCAAGCAGATCTCGCCGCACATGGTCGACGCGCTGATCGCGACCGAGGACCACCGTTTCTACGCGCATCACGGCATCGACGTGCGCCGCACGCTCGCGGCCGGGCTGCACACGTTCTCGGGCGACCGCCAGGGCGGCTCGACGATCACGCAGCAGCTTGCACGCAACCTGTATCCGGATGAAGTCGGCCGCGCGCCGACGCTCACGCGCAAGGTGAAGGAGCTGATCACCGCGTTCAAGATCGAGTCGGTGTACAGCAAGGACGAGATTCTCGAGACCTACCTGAACACCGTGCCGTTCCTGTACAACGCGTACGGCGTCGAAATGGCCGCGCGCACCTACTTCGGCAAGTCGGCCGACCAGCTCGACATCGTCGAAAGCGCGACGCTCGTCGGGATGCTGAAGGGCAACAGCTACTACAACCCGGTGCTGAACCCGGAGCGCGCGGTACAGCGACGCAACATCGTGCTCGACCGGATGGCGCAGATGCACATGCTGACGCCGCAGCAGCTCGCGAAACTGCAGCGCCAGCCGCTGCGCGTCGACTTCGAGCCGCAATCCGGGCAGCCCGGCCTCGCCCCGCACTTCGCGGTGCAGTTGCGCAAATGGCTGATCGCGTGGGCCGATCGCAACAACTACGATCTGTACGCCGATGGACTCGTCGTGCGCACGACGCTCGACGCGCGACTGCAGGACATGGCGACGCAGGCGCTGACGCGGCAGACCGAACGGCTGCAGGCGATCGCCGACAGCGCGTGGCGCGGCCCGTCCGGCTGCGGGCTGCGCAACGACCTGTTCCGCGGCTTCATCCGCCAGACGCCCGACTATCGGCAAGCGCGCGACGCGGGGCTGACCGATGTCGTGGCGCTGAAGCGGCTCGGCGCCAATCGCGATTTCATGCGCGCGCTGTGCGAGCGCAAGACGCAGGTGCAGGCCGGCTTCGTCGCGATCGATCCGCGCAACGGCGCGATCCGTGCGTGGGTCGGCAGCCCCGATTTCGGCAGCGAACCGTTCGATCACGTGTCGCAGGCGCGGCGCCAGCCCGGCTCGACGTTCAAGCCGTTCGTCTATGGCGCCGCGTTCGCGGACGGCATGCGGCCGGGCGATACGTTCATGGACCGCCCCGTGGCGATCCCGATCGACGGGCGCGCGGTCTGGCGCCCGACCGATGCCGAGCCGCCGACCGATGAGCCGATGACGCTGCGCGATGCGCTCGCGCTGTCACGCAACCGCATCACCGCGCAGGTGATGCAGCACGAAGGCGCCGCGAAGGTCGCACAGCTCGCCCGCGCGATGGGCGTGCGCGAAAGCCCGCTCGACGCGGTGCCGTCGCTCGCGCTCGGCACGAGCCCCGTCACGCTGAAGGAGATGGTGTCCGCGTACGGCACGATCGCGAACCGCGGCGTATACGTCGCACCGCAGACGATCACGCGCATCGAGGACCGCGACGGCAAGGTGCTCGCCGTCTTCGGCAGCGCGCCGCCCGAACGTGCGTTGCCCGAGCCCGCCGCGCAGACGCTAGTGGACGTGATGCGCGATGTCGTCGATCGCGGCACCGGCGCCGACATCCGTTCGCGTTACGGCATTCGCGTCGACGTCGCCGGCAAGACGGGCACGACGCAGGACAACGCGGACGGCTGGTTCATCCTGATGCATCCGCAGCTCGTGGCCGGCGCGTGGGTCGGCTTCGACGACGGCAGCGTGACGCTGCGCAGCGATTACTGGGGCGCGGGCGCGCACAGCGCGCTGCCGATCGTCGGCAGTTTCTACGATGCGGCGCTGCGCGCGCGGGCGATCGATCCGCACGCGCAGTTCTCGCCGGATTTCCGGCCGCGCAGCGCGCCGGCGCCACGGCGGCGCACGCCGCATCCGGGCCTGTTCGACTGGCTGAAGTTCTTCCGATGATCGGAGTGCCGGCGCGCCACGCCGGCCTCCACGACAACGGCTCGGCCTATCGAAGCGTCGTCGTCACGTGCCCGTCCGCGTACAGCCATACGGGCACGCCGTCGTCGCGCAATGCGGCGACCGGTTCGCCCACGCTCCAGCTCTGCGCGACCGCGACACGGCGGACGAACCACGGCATCAGCATCGCGTGTCCGTCGGCGGCGTCGCGATCGTCGTCGAACAGCGCATCGTCACCGATGCGCGTGTAACGCGCCGGATGCAGCACGGTGCCGTCCGCGCGAAGCACCGTCGCACGCACGTCGTCGCCGCCCTCCTCCACACCGGCCAGCCAGCCGTGACCGGCGCCCCAGAACAGGCCGGCCACGTCGTCGTAGCGTCCCTGCACGAGCGTCGCGCCCGTCTCGAGATCGCAGATCGCGAGTTGCACCGGCTCGCCCGGCAGGACACCGATCGCGTAACGCGTGAACAGCTCGCCCGGCACGGCTTCGTCATCGGGCAACCACGGCAGCGCCCCCATGTTGACGAAGTCGAACGGCGTCAGCACGCGGCCCTGCCCGTCGACGATCGCGCAACGCCCGTCGTCGCGCCGCACGATATGGCGGATCGCGCCGAGCTCCGTCAGCATGTCCGTCCGTTCGTCGTCGGTCAGCCTGGCGACTTCCGCATAATGCGGCTCGACGACGACGCGGCCTTTCGCATCGACGAGGCCGACGTGACCGTTGCGCCGCGCGACGAAGGCGCCGCATTCGGACGACCATTCGAGCGCGTCCCAATCGGGCTGCGCGCGCCATTGCCCGTCGCGCCCGATCAGCCCCCACCGTTCGCCCTCGGATACCGCCGCGACGGTGCCGTTCTCGAACTCGTGCGCATCGTCGAAACGCGGCGGAATCGCCCACGCACCGCGCGTGTCGACGAAGCCCCAGCGGCCGTCCAGGCTCGCGGACGCGACTCCGCCCGTGAAGTCGCCGAAATCGTCGAGCGACGGTTCGAGCACCCACGTGCCGTCCGTGCGCACGAGTCCGAACCGCTCGCCGACGCGCACGCAGGCGACGTCGCCGCTGAAATCCCACACGGCGTCGAACGACGGTTCGCGCACGATCCGCATCTCGTCGCCGTCGCCATCACCGTCGCGGTCGACATCGCCATCGGCGAACAGCAGGCCGACCTTCCCGTCGCGCTCGGCCCACAGGAGCCGGTCGTCGCGCGCGCCGCTCGTCCACAGGTTCGTCCACTCGGGCGGCACGATCACGTGCCACGCATCGTCGGTTTCACGTCGCACACCCCACAGCCCGTTGCGTGCGTGAAAGCTGAACGTGCCGTAGCCGAGCCGGTCGCCGTGCGCTTCGCCGGCATCGAACAGCTCGGCAAACGCCACGCCGCGCGGCGGCTGCTGACGAACGAAATAGTGATGCAACAGGCCGCCGAACCCGAAGCCCCACGCCCAGTCGCGCCAGTCGGGCGGCGACTCGATCTCGAGCGCATCGCGCACGCCGCGCACGTCGCGGAAATCCATGCAGTTTGCGACCTGCCACCACAGCCGCGTGCAGGCATCGCGTTCCTGGTCGATGTAGTCGTTCGGATCGCCGCCGTCGAGCCACGACAACTCGTCGAGATTCGCGGAAAACCGGGCTGCGCCGTGCGCGTCGCCGAGCGCATCGATCGATTCGCCGAGATGCCGCACGACCGCATCGAACTGGCGCGCGAGCGCCGGATCGTCGCCGGGCAGCGGATACGCGACGACGAACGACGCGAGCCGGCTGAGTCGCGCAAGCGCGGCGCGCGCGTCGCTGGTGAGATTCGGCGTGCCGGCATCGCCGAATACGCGCTGATCGGTGATCGCGTCGCCCGCGCCGCCGTCGGCGAGCAATACGCGCCACAGCAGCGGAAAGTGATTGTTGGATTCCGCCAGCGCGATCGTCCGCGCGTCGTCGCCGTCACCGGCCTGGAGATACAGCCATGATCGATTGCCCATTGGAAGGGTCGCCCTGGTTCTTGTTGTCGTCGTATTGCGTCGGTTCGCCCGCCATCAGCGTGCGGTGGATGCCTTCAGCAGCCGCAGGATCTCCGGCGTGTCGGCGGCGTCCGCCAGCACTTTCGCGGACGGCTTCACGCCGGCGTCGAGCAGGCGCTGCACGCCGTCGACACGGCGCGCAGTCACCTCGCCGTCGAGCAGCGCATCGTCATGCAGCACGTCCGGGTTCGCCTCCTTCGCGAGCAGCACGAAGACCGAAGCGGCCACGGGCGGATTCAATGCGTCCGGCAATGCGACGTCGGCGAGCCGGTACGGGTTGTTGTCATGGAGCTGCCAGCGCAGCACGCCGCGCGCCTGCAACTTGCCGAGCGCGGCGAGTGCCTCCGGTTCCGGCAGTTTCACGATTTCGGCGACGAGGTCGCTCGCGTGCTCTTCGCGGCCATCGCGCAGCGTGTCGGGCGGCGGCAGGCTCGGCACCAGCGCGTCGAGCACGAGTGCCTGCCGGCGCGCGCGATCGGGCGACGCCTGCGCGCCTGCGTCGGGCCGGATCTGCCGCAGCAACTGGCCGGCCACGCGCCAGCGATCGTCGCGGCCGAGTTCGTCACGCGGCACCTGATGCGCGCGCAACAGCATGCCGAGCCGGCGCCACATCGTATCGATTTCCTTGTCGTCGTTCGACATCAGGCCGTCGCCAACGATCTCGTCGAGCGTCTGGCCGCACACGAACGCGCGCTGCCGCACCGGATCGAGGTCGGCGAAATACGTGTGCGCGGCTTCCGGCAGCGCATCGAAGTCGGCCTGGCTCATGTCGGGCGGACGGTGGCCCGGGCACGGGCCCGCGCCGGCAATCTCCCGCCCCGCCACCGCCTTCACGGGCTCCGGCCGCGAATCGCCGCTGCGCGCGACCGGATACAGTTCCATGCCGTTGACCTGAAAACCCTGTATCGCCAGCATCACGACGCCAGTCGTCGAATGCTTCGTCTCGAAGTTCTTGCCGGCAATCGATGTAACCTGATACGGCGCGCCGATCGGCAGCTTGATCAGTTCGCCGCCCGGCACGTCGAGCACGCAGGTGCCCGGCGGCGCCTTGTCGGGACCGTCGGTTTCCAGCTCGGCCTCGTGCGTCGGCGCCGTTTCGACACTCCACTGGCCGGCGTCGCGCACACGCAGCACGATCTCGCCGCCCACTTTCTCGACGCGCAGCGTCGCGGGTTTGCCGGCCGCCGGCGCGTAATCGCCGAGCAACGCATCACAGGCAGTGCCGGCCCGCGCGGACAGCGACGCGAGCAACAGCAGACAGAACAAGGGGGTACGCACGGCTGAAGCCTCTCTCTTCGAATTGTTTTGGGAATATCCGGCGCGACAGCGCACGGCGGCTGCGACACGACCAATCGCTACCGGACGCCAATATAGCGAACGCGGGCGACGCGTGCCAGCCGGCGCGGGCAATAACGGCGATGTGCAGGAAATGAAAAGGTATGGAGAGGCGTGTGCCGGCTCAGGCCACCCGGACGAAGCGGAGCCGCCGCGCGCCGCGCACCATCGTCGTCATCGCTCAACGAGGGGGAGCCCGCATGACCCAGAGCGCAGTCGCGATCGCGAACCTGCTGCACCGCTACGCGGAATCGCTCGACGCCGGCGGCCTGCCGGGCGTCGTGAAGCTGTTCCGGCACAACGAGTCGCCGGCCGGTTGAAGCACCAGCCGGCGTAAAACGCAGCCGCGTTCAGCCCGCTGCGAGCGTGGCAGCCAGCACGTCGAACTCCGGCGCCCACGCCGCACGCCACGCAGCCTTCGTCGCGTCGTCCACCCATGCGCCGTCGATCCCGTTCAGCATGAACTGCTTCAGCTCGGCCACGGTGAACCCGAAATGGCTGAACATCAGCTCCCATGCCTCCGACGGATTGACCTTGTGCAGCGTCGGATCGTCGGTGTTCGGATGGATCTTCAGCCCGAGGCCCGGCATCTTGCGCATCGGGTGAAGTTCCGCCCATTGCTCCGGCGGCAGCGTACGCAGATAGTACGAATTCGTCGGCACGACGGTGAAGACGATCCCGCGCTCCGCATAGCGCGCGCACAGCTCCGGGTTGTCGACGATCGTGTAACCGTGATCGACGCGATCGACCTGCAACAGATCGACGGCCGTCTCGACGTTGCGCCACGGCATCCCGAACTCGCCCGCATGCGCGGTCGTGCGAAAGCCCGCCGCGCGCGCATTGCGGTACGCCTTCCAGAACAGCTCCGGCGGCCGGTCGTTCTCGCGATAGTCGATCCCGAGCCCCGCCACTTCATCCGCGCGATTCGCCTTCATCCATTCGACGATCGCCACCGCTTCGTCGGGATCCTGCTCGCGGTCGATGCTCGGGATCAGGCGCGCGCCGATCCCGAAGTCGCGTGCGGCGTCGCGAATACCCGTCACGATCGCGGCCTGCGCATCCGCATACGCGATCCCCGACACGCGCACCGTACCCGTCGGATTCCAGAAGAATTCCGCATGCCGGACGTGGTGCGCGGCCGCATCCTCCAGATACTCGTAGGCGATCCGCCGCAGGTCGTCGGGCTGCGTGAGCAGATACCGGTCGAGCGCGCGCAGCACATGCAGCACGCCGACCGGCTTCTCGCCCCGCGCATAGAACGCGTCGATCTCCGCGCGCTCGATCGGCGCGCCGCTGCGCGCCGCGAGCGCGACGAACGTGTCGTGCCGCACCGCGCCGAGCAGGTGGCAATGCAGCTCGACCTTCGGCAGCGCGTGGAAGAAGGCCCGGTGGGCCGGCGTGATCTCGATGCCCGTGCGCGCGGCCGGGACGTTACCTGGTGTTGCCTTCATTGCAGTCTCGTTATGGGTAGTGCCGATGCGTCGCGAAAGCCGTCTCTCAGTGCGGCTTCACGACGGTCCAGAAGTAGTAGCCGAGCGGAAGCGCGAGCACGACGAGCCCCCACGACACGTCGCGCCAGCGGCCGGCCAGCAGCTTGACGAGCACGTAGCACAGCAGCCCGCCCGCGATGCCGGTGCCGAAGCTGTTCGACATCAGCGTGAGCAGCACCATCGACATCACGGGCAGCGCATCGGTGAAGTCGTCGAAATGCGTATGGCGGATCGTCGCGAACATCGACAGCCCGATCAGGATCAGCGCCGGCGCGGTCGCCTCTTTCGGGATCGCGAGCGCGACCGGCACGAACAGCAGCATCGCGGCGAACAGCACGGCCGCCGCCAGCGACGACAGCCCGCTGCGGCCGCCGGCCTCGACGCCTGCCGCCGATTCGATCAGCGCGGTCAGCGCGGGAATGCCGAACACGGGCCCGAGCGTCGCCGCGAGCGAATCGACGAGGAACGGCCGGTTGATGTTCGGCAGGTTGCCCTGCTCGTCGAGCAGGTTCGCCTTCGCGCCGACCGCGAGCGCGGTGCCGAGCGTCGAGAAGAATTCCGCCGCGAAGAACGCGAACAGGTACGGCGCGGCCGCGGGGCTCAACGCGCTGCCGATGTCGAGCTTGAACGCGATCGGCGCGATGCTGTGCGGCAGCGACACGAACGACGCGGGCAGATGCGTGACGCCGAGCGGCACGCCGGCCGCGGCTGCGACGAGGATCGCGATCAGGATCGCGCCGGGCACCTTGCGCGCCTGCAGCACGATCGCGACCGCGAGGCCGATCAGCGCAACGAACGCACCCGGCCGCGAGAAATCGCCGAGCGCGAACGCGTTGGTCTTCGCGTTCGCGACGACCATCCCCGCGTTGCGCAGCCCGAGCATCGTCACGAACAGCCCGATCGACGCGCCGAGCCCGAGCTTGATCTGCACCGGAATCAGCCGCACCACGACGCCGCGCGCGCCGAGGATCGTCAGCAGGAAGAACAGCACGCCCGACACGCAGGCAATGCCGAGACCCGTCTGCCAGCCGACGTGCTCGGTCGTCGCGAGCGTCACGCCGATGATCACCGAGCCGCCGATGCCGGGGCCGACGAGGAACGGCAGGTTCGCGTAGAGCCCCATCAGCGTGGTGAACAGCACGAACACGATGATCGTCGCGGTCGTCGCCGCGCCGCGCTCCATGCCGCCCGTCGCGAGCAGCGACGGGATCACGACGAGCAGGTACGCGGCCGCGAGAAACGACGTGACGCCCGCGATCGTCTCCGTGCGCACGCTCGTGCCGCGCGCGGCGAGCGCGAAGCGGCGTTCGAGCCAGTTGGCCGGCGCGTGCGCCGGCATCGTGTCAGTCGCTGACATGGTGGTTCTCCTGTGATTCCGAATATTGTCCTGTGTCGATTCACGCGGCGCGGTCTTATACTGCCGCGTACCGCATCCCGACCGCTATTGCCCGATGTCGTCCGACCGCTCGTCGCTGCTGCCCGCGCTCACGCTGCGGCAGGTCCAGCACTTCGTCGTGCTTGCCCACGCACGCAGCTTCACGCAGGCCGCGCAGGCGCTGTCGCTCACGCAGCCCGCGCTCACCGCGTCGATCCGCCAGATCGAGTTCCTGCTCGGCGGGCGCCTGTTCGCGCGCTCCGCGCACCGGCTCACACTCACCTCCGCCGGCGAAGCCGTGCTGCCGCTCGCCGAACGCCTGCT
Organism: Burkholderia sp. AU31652; assembly: GCF_002223155.1. Lineage (NCBI taxonomy): Bacteria > Pseudomonadati > Pseudomonadota > Betaproteobacteria > Burkholderiales > Burkholderiaceae > Burkholderia > Burkholderia sp. AU31652. Next base: position 2,758,122 of record NZ_NKFG01000005.1, read on the forward strand.
CAACCAGGCGCGCGGCACCTTCGACGACATGACGCGGCTCATCGGCGAACGCATCCAGACCGTGCGCATCGCGTTCATCCCGTCGGTCGCGGGCCGCCTGCTGCCCGCGCTCAATGCGCTGCGCGACGCGCATCCGACCCTGCGCTTCACCCTCACCGACCTGCCCAACAGCGCGCTCGTCGAAGCCGTGCGCGACAGCGTCGCGGATCTCGGCATCGGCGTGCGCGAACCGGACAGCGACGACGGCACGCTGCGCTACCAGCAGCTCTTCGAGGACGAGATCGTGATCGTCGTGCGGCATGACGATCCGCTTGCCCGTGCGAAGAGCGTCACGTGGGCAAGGCTCGTCGATCGCGAGCTCGCGGTGTTCGTGCGCGGCAGCGTCAGCGAATCGCTGCATCGCACCGGCGGCGCCGAGAAGCTGCGCCTGAACGTCACGTACCGGATGGAGTACACCGAGCCGCTCTACGCGCTTGCGCGCAACGGCCTCGCGACCGCCGTGCTGCCGAGCCTCTACACGATGCATCTGCACGATCCCGAACTCGTCGCGCTGCGCGTCGACAAGCCGCGCGTCACGCGCGCGATCTCGCTGATCTCGCTCACCGGCGACGATCGCGGCCCGCACGTGCGCGCGTGCCGCGAATGGATTGCGAAGCACATCTGAATGCCTTCAGGGCAGCTTCGCGATGCGCTCGACGAGCGCCGCGTAGAAGCGGTCCGCATCGACCTCGTTGATCCACGTCGCGTTCGCCGTACGGCCGCTGCGGCCGTTCCAGTCGACGACCGTCTCGCCGAGTGTCCACTGGCCGGTCGTCTCGACCATCACGTTCACCTTGCGTCCGCCGAACAACGTCGGATCGACGAGATAGCCGACCGCGGTCGGGTCGTACATCGGCGCATCTTCGACGCCGCGCCGCTTCTTGTTGTACGCGAGTTCGGCCTCCATGATGTCCGCGACGATCGCGCCGCAGCGGTTGCCGAGTGCGCGGAACGGCGCGACGCGTGCCGGCGTGATCGGCGCTTTCACCGCGACATCGCGCGGCAGCACGACGATCGGCACGCCGCTGCCGAATACGACTTCGGCCGCCTGCGGATCGACGTAGAGGTTGAATTCGGCGGCCGGCGTGATGTTGCCGCGTTCGAAGAACGCGCCGCCCATCAGCACGATCTCGCGCAGCGCGCCGCGAATCTGCGGCGCTTCGACCAACGCGGTCGCGAGGTTCGTCAGCGGGCCGAGCGCGCACAGCGTCACGCTGCCCGGCGCCGCGCGGCTCAGCGTATCGACGAGGTACGCCACCGCGTGACCGGCGGCAAGCGGTGCGCGCGGCTCGTGCAACTCGACGCCTTCGAGCCCGGTCTTGCCATGCACGTTTGCCGCCGTCACGAGGTCGCGCACGAGCGGACGCGGGCAGCCTGCATAGACGGGCAGCGTCTTCGTGCGGCCGGCCCAGTCGCGAATGATCCGCGCATTGCGTTCGGTCAGGTCGAGCGGCACGTTGCCGGCGACGGCGGTCAACGCGCGCACGTCGAGCCTATCGTGCGCGCCCAGCGCGAACAGGATCGCGATGGCGTCGTCCTGCCCCGGGTCGGTATCGATGATCACCGTGCGGCGCGCGGCGTCGCCGCCGGCCGCGAACGCGCCCGTTTCGGGCAGCAGCGCGGTGCCGGCCAGCGCGGCGGAAAGCTTCAGGAAGGTGCGGCGGGATGCGATCGGATGGGTCATGGTCGGGCGCTCAGAAAACATGCCGGACGCCGAGCGTCGCCATCATCTGGCGCGTGCCGGTCGACCGTGCGTACGCGAAGATCTGCGCATGGTCCGCGTCGCCGGCCGCCTGCTGCGCGATCACCGTCAGCGCGACGTCGGTGCGTTTCGACAGGAAGTAATCGGCCTGCAGGTTCACCTGGTGCCATTTCGGCCGCTTGTCGATCACGTCGTACTTGCCGTTCGTGAACGCATACGCGGCGCCGAGGAAGAGCTGCGGCGTCATCGTGTAGACGACGTTCACGCCGAGGTTCTGCAGGTGCAGGTGCGAATTGTCGAGGTAATCGTAGCGCACGTCGGTAAACATCGCCGCGAACTGCGCGCGGCCGATCGTGTAGAAGCCGCCCGTGCCCGCGATCCGCTGCCGGCTCGCGTAAGCCGCCGGCGACATCGCGCTCTTGCTGAAGATCAGCAGCGGCGACGCATAGTCGTTCGCGATCGCGCCGTCCTGGTTCGTCGCGCTGTACGGATGGTTGTACTGCGCGTAGACCGCGCTCCAGCGCAGCGGGCCCTGCTCGTAGCCGAGCCCGAAGCTGTATGCGCTGTTGTTCGCGAAGCCGGGCGCGTTGCTGAAGCCGTACAGCGCGGTGAATTTCAGGCCGTAGTAGACGGGGCTCACGTACTTCACCGAGTTCTGCACGCGGATGTCGTTGTAGCCGTTGTCGTTGTCGCCGATGTTCACGCCGTTGCTCGCGATGATCACCGGCCCGATGTAGTCGTGGATCGCATCGTACTGGCGGCCGAACGTCAGCGAGCCGTAGGTGCGGTCGGCGAGGCCGACGTAGGCCATCCGCCCGAACTCGCGGCCGTTCTGCGCGGCCGTGCCGGTCATCACGTTGAAGCCGTTCTCCAGCTGGAAGACCGCGGACAGCCCCTGCCCGAGATCCTCCTTGCCCTTCAGCCCCCAGCGCGGGTTCTGGTTCGTGCCGGACAGCGCCTGCCAGGCGTTCTTGCCGCCCTGGTTGGTCGCGAACCCGACACCGGCCGAGATGAGACCGTACAGCGTGATGCTGCTTTGCGCACAGGCATGCGTCGCGAAGGCGCCGAGCATCGCGAGCGGGGCGAGCTTGTAGAGAGTTTTCATCGGGTCGTGTGATCGGTGGTGGTCCAGGCGCGGCAGGGCTCCGCGAAACTGGCCTCGACTATACGAACCCGGATCGGATAATAAAAGTTTGCTTTTATTATGGTTCAATAAAACGGATTTATTCTCATCCGGATCGCTCCCGTGCCCGCCTCGCCGGCCGTCAATCCGCCGTGTCGCCGCCCTTCGGCAGCTTCGACCACGCCTTGCGCCCCGGCAACGGCGACCATGCCGGCCGCGTCTTGCGTGCGCTGTCGATCACGACCAGGTAGCGGCCCGCGATCGGCGTGATGTCGCGATCGCGACGCAGCACCCACAGCGACTTGCCGGCCTCGACGCGTGCCTGGTAGTCGTCGTCGAGCAGGCCGTGCTGGTCGAAGAACGTATTCAGCGAGGCGGGAATGCGCACGCACCCTTTCGAGTGCCGGATGCCCAGCAGCGCTTCGAGGCGATCGGGATCGGTCGCATGCATCTGGAAGCGCATCGGCGACACGCCGCCCTTGCCCCACCCACGCTCGCCGTCCACCCAGCCGAAGTCGTAGATGCGCATGTCGCGGTGCCCATAGCCGCGAATGCCGTTCTCGTTCGTCGTGCCTTCCGCGCGGAAATCCATGTTGTCCGGCGAGTGATGGAACACGCCGAGCGGCGTCAGGAAATGGTCGTACGTGCCCGGCAGCCCGGTGCCGACCGGCGATGCGCCAATCATCATCCACGCGTTGGCCGGCGTCGCGCGGAAGTAGATGAACAGCGCCTGGACGTTCGGCGCGCGGTCGACCATCGCGATGTATTCGCCGGCGAGGTCGCCGAGGTTCGCATCGACGAGCGCTTTCTGGAGACGCTCGCCGTACGCGCGTTGCTCACTTGCGGGCACGTTCAGGCGCCGCGTGACTTCCTGCGTGAAGCGCTTGCGCATGTCGATCGCGCGCGCCGTCGCATCTTTTGCCTCTTCGGCCGACAGGGGAGGATGCTGGCGCGGCGGTGTCGGTGCGGGTGGCTCGGCTTCGCTGGCGGGCGCAGCGGAAGCGGCCGATGCAGGTGCGGCGGCGGAAGCTGCGGAAGGTGCGGATGCGCCCGATGCATTCGCTGCGCCCGACGCCGGGCTGGCAGGCTCCACGGGACGCACGTGTGATGCGGCAGGCGCGGGCCTGGCCGCCGACGCACCCGACGATGCATGCGCCGCCGAAGCGGGATGCGCCCGAGAAGCTGCCGATGCGGGTGACTCGACTGATGAGGACGACGTAGCGACGGGCGCCGATGCGTCGGACGCCGCCAAGGCAGGCCGCTCGACGAGCACGGAGATCGGCAGTGCCGCGGCGATCCCGATACACGCAGCGGCGACACGGGCAAGGCAACGCGGCTTCGCAAATCGCCGCGTGAAGCTGAAAGGCATCATACGTTCGAAGCCATCGGCCGATCCGGCCGCCGCATGCTGCTGTTGCGGGCGGCGCATCTTCCGCGCAAGCCATCGACACGTCCGGCGCATCGTGTGCGCCCGGCGCCGACGCCTCTTCGCGGCGGAGCCGTTCGCTGTTGCAACGCGGTCGGTCCGATGGCGGCTAATGAGTCGTCAGGCCCTTCATTCTACGCGTCTCGGCAAGAATCAGCGGGCTGAACGTCGTGGTTTTGCGCTTCGTCACGCTTTGTTTCAACTCGTTGCCGCTTGCTTGTTCGTTACGTGGCAGTCTCATTTATTGGACGTTTGCGATCGATACAGGAAGCTGCGTGTTTTGCCAAGGCATGACCTGGTCTTCAAATCAATTCGGATACCAGATTACTCTCGATACGCGGTACATGCCGTACGCACGATGCAATCGCCATCGCATCGCACGCACGCCGCACGAACCGTGCGACATGCGTGCGCAACCACCGGTTACTTCGAGATGGTTTCGAGCGCGATGCCCTTCGTGCGCGGCCCCATGAACCCGATCGCAGCCATCACGATCACCATCGCGCCTGCGATGAACGCGAACACGCCGAACGTGCCGAAGCCCTTCAGCACCGCCGCGATCACGAACGACGAGAAGATCGCCGAGAAGCGGCTCCACGAATAGACGAAGCCGACGGCCCGTGCGCGGATCGACGTCGGGAACAGCTCGGCCTGATACGCGTGGAAGCTGTACGACATGATGTTGCTGGCGAGCGTGAGGCCGATGCCGAGCACGATCAGGAATGCGCCCACCGTCGTCTGGCTGAACAGCAGCCCGCAGACGACGATCGCTGCCGCCATCGCGACGATCACCGACTTGCGCTCGAAGCGGTCGGCGATCACGAGACCGATCAGCGGGCCGATCGGCGCGGCGAGCGCGATCACGCTCGAATACATCAGGCTCGACGTGATGGTGATGCCCTGCTTGATCAGCAGCGTCGGCACCCAGTTCGCGAAGCCGTAGAAGCCGACCGTCTGGAACACGTTGAAGATCGTCATCATGATCGTGCGGCTGCGATATGGCTGCACCCACATGTCGCGGAAGCTGCCGCGCGGCGGCACGGGCTCGGCAGGCGCGGGCGGCGGCAGCGGCCGGCCGTATTCGGCTTCGACCTTCGCCTCGAGCGCACGCATGATGCGGTCAGCTTCTTCGACCCGGCCCTGCTGCGCGAGCCAGCGCGGGCTTTCCGGCAGTTCGCGGCGAATCCACCACACGAACAGCGCGCCGTGCGCGCCGATCAGCACGACCCAGCGCCAGCCGTCGAGGCCGAACGGGGCGTGCGGCACGAGCAGGTACGCGAGGAACGCGACCACCGGCACCGCGACGAACCCGACCGCCTGCTCGCACGCGAATGCGCGGCCGCGGATCTGCTTCGGGACGAGCTCGGAGATATACGTGCCGATCGTCACCATCTCGACGCCGAGGCCGAGACCGACGACGAAGCGCCAGAAGTTCAGCCCGGCGGCGGTGTCCTGGAACGCCATCACGACGTTGGCGGCCGTGTACCACAGCAGCGACCACGTGAAGATCGCGCGGCGGCCGAAACGGTCGGCGAGGAAGCCGCACGCGATCGTGCCGATGAAGAGCCCGGAGAACAGCGCGGCGATGAAGCTCGCGACGCCCGTGGTGCCGAACAGGCCGTGCGTCGTTGCCGACAGGATTCCGCTTTTCACGAGGCCGGGGGCGACGTAGCCGCTATAGAGCAGGTCGTAGAGCTCGAAGAAGAAGCCGAGGCTCAGCAGGACGACGAGCTTCCAGACGGTGCGGGTGGGCGGCAGGCGGTCGAGGCGGGCCGAGATGGAGCCGGGGTCGACGGGTGGAGATTGGGCAGGTGCCTGCGAAAGGCTGTCCGTTGAGGCCATCGTGGGCGCGTCTCCTGATCGTGTCATGTTGTTGTCCGGCGACCCGCGAGCCGCCGTCGGGCGAATCGCTGCATTGTACCGGCAGGTCCGTCCGGTGCGAGCGCACCCCGGCCCCGATATCCCGAACGCGATGACGTGCAGCCCCCGGCCGCCGAACCGCTTCGGATACCCCATTTTTGCGTCAGATATTGTGTAACTTGCGTAACCGTCTGTCGGATACGGGAAACGCGCCGGAACGGCTGTGCTGCGCCACATCACGGGGGCGCCTGCCCCACCGTCCGGGCCTGGTGCGCCGTTTCGCGCGGGCACGCACCACCGGAATCACCACAAACGGGGGACGCAATCGGTACAACCACGCGTTCCACACCCCGGTAACATGCTACCGGGCCAACCACCGGCTTCCGGGCGCCTTTCGGCGACCGGTATTGTCGGCAAATCGTAAGAATTCCATGTTCATACAACGACTATCCACCTACGCTCGGCGGATCGCCCTGATCGCGCTGCTGCAGTTCGCGGCGATCGCGACCGCGTCGGCGTTTCCGGCGGCCGCCTCGGCCCCGAACGCGAGCGGCGTCGGCGCGCCCGTCCCGGCCATCTCGCTGAACGACGCGGTCGCGCAGCTCAAGCAGATGCAGGCCGAACTCGACCGCATCAAGCAACAGACCTCGACCGCGTCCAACAGCAAGGAGCTGGACGGGCTCAGCGACTCGACGCAGGAGCTGAGCACCGATGTCGAGAAGCTGCAGAGCGATCTCGTGCCGCAGCGTGCGCAGATCCAGGGGCAGCTCGACGTGCTCGGCCCCGCGCCTGCGGAAGGCGCCGCGCCGGAAACGCCGGCCGTCGCGAAGCAACGGGCCACGCTGAACGCGCGCAAGACGCAGCTCGATGCAGCGCTGAAGCAGGCCGCCGACCAGAAGGCCAGCCTCACGAACCTGAACGAGCAGTTCGCGAAGCTGCATCGCGGCCTGCTGAAGAACCAGCTCGCGTTCCGTTCGGGCGGCATTTTCAGCGCGCAGTTCTGGCTGCCGCTGTTCCATCTTTCGCCGGACGACACCCAGCGGCTCGGGGATTTCGACGAAGAAATGCTCGACATGCTGCGCTCGTCGTGGGTGCCCGGGCAAAAGGCGATCACGGTGCTGCTGCTGGTCGCCGCGTTCGCGGCATGGATGGGCGGCCGCCGGCTCATCGAGCGCGGGCTCGCGTGGTTCTGCGTGAACCGCCTGCCGGCCACCCGTTTGCGCCGCAGCGCGCTGGCGTTGTCGACCGCGCTGTCGACGCTGCTGGCAACCGCCATCGCGGTCCAGATCTTTTACCTCGCCGTCGCGCGCCATTACGACCTCACGCCGGCGCTGAACGATCTGTGGGACCAGTTCGCGAAGCTTGCCGCGACCTGCGCACTGATCGCCGGGCTCGGCCGTGCGCTGCTCTGCACGAAGCATCCGTCGTGGCGCCTGCCCGCGCTCGCCGATCCCGTCGCGCTCGCGATGAAGCCGTTCCCCGGCATCCTGGCCGCGCTGCTGCTGGTATCCGGCACGCTCGAATCGATCAACCGGATCGTCGACACCAGCCTGTCGGTCACGCTGTTCGGCCGCGGGATCGTGTCGCTCGTCGTCGCGGTGACGGTCGGTGCATCGTTGCTGCGCTCGAACCGCGCGCGCAGCGCGCTCGCGGCCGCCGGCGAAGCGCCCGAGCAGCGCTCGACGCTCGCCGGGCTGATCCATGCCGCCGTCACGCTCGCCATCATCGCGACCCTGATCGCGCTCCTGATCGGCTACATCACGGTCGCGCGCTTCATTACCTACGAGCTCGTGTGGTTCGAGATCGTGCTGGGCGCCACCTACATCCTGATCCAGTTGACGCGTGACGCGAGCGAAAGCCTGTTCTCGTCGAGCCTGACGACGGGCCAGCAGATCAAGCACCTGTTCGCGCTTGAGGATCGCCACCTCGACCAGGCCCGCACGGTCCTGTCCGGCTTCGGCACGAGCCTGCTGATGCTGATCGCGGCCATCGCGCTGCTGACGGGCGGCTTCGGCACGACGCCGGGCGACCTGATGGACAGCGCGGTCGCGATGATCGGCAGCCAGCGGCTGCAGAGCCTGAACATCATGCCCGACCGGATCATGAACGCCGTGATCGGGTTCGCGATCGGCTTCTACCTGCTGCGCTCGCTGCGCCGCTGGCTCGACAGCGAGTTCATGCCCGCGCTCGGCATGGATACCGGGATGCGCGTGTCGCTGATCACGCTGTTCACCAACGTCGGCTACGTGCTGCTCGTGCTGATGACGCTCGGGCTGCTCGGCGTCCGGTGGAACAACCTCGCGTGGATCGTCAGTGCGTTGTCGGTGGGTATCGGTTTCGGCCTGCAGGAGATCGTGAAGAACTTCGTGTCGGGGCTGATCCTGCTGACCGAGCGCCCGGTGAAGGTGGGCGACATGATCAGCATCGCGGGCGTCGAAGGCGACATCCGCCGCATCAACGTGCGCGCGACCGAGATCCAGCTCAGCGATCGCTCGACCGTGATCGTGCCGAACTCGCAACTGATCTCGCAGAACCTGCGCAACGTGACGATGGGCAACAGCACGCAGGGCGTCGCGACGCTGGTGCTGACGTTCCCGCTGAACACCGATCCCGAGCAGGTGCGCGACCTGCTGCTCGAAGCCTATCGCTCGCATGCGGCGATTCTCGAGAAGCCGGCGCCGTCGGTCACGTTCAGCCAGCTCACGCCGGACGGCATCACGCTGAGCGTGACCGGCTACGTGTCGAGCCCGCGGATCGCCGGCTCGACGAAGAGCGACCTGCTGTTCGAGATCCTGAAGCAGTTGCGCGCGGCGGGGATCACGCTGTCGAGCCCGCAGATGCTGGTCGTGCAGAACATGCCGGCGGCGGAGCAGTGATGCACGTTCCGCGCCGCGCGCATTCACGCTAGGCGAGCTGTCCGCAGGCGGTGCGAAGGTTCGCGATATCGTCCCGCTCGCCTGCGGTTGGTTTGCCGGTATTCGGCCGGATGCCGATCAACCCGACGCATTCGTCAATGGCGGCAAGGGAATCCCGCCCTGCTCCAGGACGGCGATGGCCTTGCGAAGAAAGGCCAGCGGCTGATCGGTTCTCGTGCCGTACAAATCGACGATCCCGACTTCGACGACGGCTTCGACCAACGTCATGAATCTTTGCAACTCGCCCTCCGGCAGTGCCGATTCGATTCCTGCCGGAACGGGATCGCCTCTGCCGTTGAGTTCGAGCAAAGCTCCGCTGTACTCCCACTCGGGCAAGCTTCCGGCGACAGCGATGGAATCGAGATGAGCGAGAAGCGCGTCGATGGCCGCGTGCGAAAACCCGTTTGCGTCGCAATAGCGACGCAAACACGAAGACGCATAGACTTGCATCCCGACCGGCGACAACATCGCCAGTCTCTCGAGAAGCTCTTTTCCGTTCACGATCTCGGTACCATCAACCGGGGTCGGCTGATCCGTTTTGCCCGAGAAAGAGTCTGTCGACGTGTCGCCCATACGCGTTCCCGGCCGGTCATCGATTAATCACCCGCGCCAATCGCCCCAATCGACGCCTACGCGCACGATACCGTATTCCCCGCTCCAAACATAAAGAGCCGGCACCGCAACGCGGCAGCCGGCCCTTTCTCCTTCTACGCAGCGCCCTCCCGGGCGCTCCGCATCAAACGTCGAACTTCACGCCCTGTGCCAGCGGCAGCTGACGGCTGTAGTTGATCGTATTCGTCGCGCGGCGCATGTAAGCCTTCCACGCATCCGAACCCGACTCGCGGCCGCCGCCCGTTTCCTTCTCGCCGCCGAACGCGCCGCCGATCTCCGCGCCGCTCGTGCCGATGTTCACGTTGACGATCCCGCAGTCGCTGCCCGCCGCCGACATGAACTGCTCGGCCTCGCGCATGTCGTTCGTGAAGATCGCCGACGACAGGCCTTGCGGCACCGCGTTGTGCAGTTCGATCGCGTCGTCGAAGTTGTCGTAGACCATCACGTACAGGATCGGCGCGAACGTCTCGCGCTCGACCACCGCCGATTGCTTCGGCATCCGCACGATGGCCGGACGCACGTAGTACGCATCCGCGTGACCGACGTCGACGCGCTCGCCGCCCTTCACTTCGCCGCCCTGCTCGCGTGCATCGCCCAGCGCCTTCTGCATCGCATCGAACGACGCGCGATCGACCAGCGGACCGACCAGCGTGCCTTCTTCAAGCGGGTTGCCGACCTTCACCGACGCGTAGGCCTTCTCGATGCGCGGCAGCAGCTGCTCGACCAGGCTGCGATGCACGATCAGGCGGCGCAGCGTCGTGCAGCGCTGGCCGGCCGTGCCGACCGCCGCGAACGTGACCGCGCGCACCACGAGATCCAGATCGGCGCTCGGCGCGACGATCATCCCGTTGTTGCCGCCGAGTTCGAGGATGCCGCGCGCAAGACGCTGGCTCAGCACCTTCGCGACTTCCTGGCCCATCCGCACGCTGCCCGTCGCGCTGACCACCGGCACCTTCTTCGATGCCGTCAGCACCTCGCCGACATCGCGCATGCCGAGCACCAGCTGGCTCAGTTCCGCCGGCGCGACGCCCGGGTGGGTCTTCTCGAATTCGCGGATCGCCTTCTGCAGCAGCACGTGGCATGCGATCGCGGTCAGCGGCGTCTTCTCGGACGGCTTCCACACGACCGAATCGCCGCACACGAATGCGAGCGCCGCGTTCCATGCCCACACGGCGACCGGGAAGTTGAACGCCGAGATCACGCCGCACACGCCGATCGGGTGCCACGTTTCCATCATCCGGTGGCCCGGGCGCTCCGAGGCGATCGTGAGGCCGTAAAGCTGGCGCGACAGACCGACCGCGAAATCGCAGATGTCGATCATTTCCTGCACTTCGCCGAGGCCTTCCGACGTGATCTTGCCGGCTTCGAGCGTGACGAGGCGGCCGAGTTCGGCCTTGTGCTCGCGCAGCACGTTGCCGAACACGCGCACGAGTTCGCCGCGCACCGGTGCCGGCACCGTGCGCCACTTGAGGAATGCGTCGTGCGCGGCGTCGATCTTGCGCTCGGCGTCGGCGGGCGTGTCGACGGCCAGCGTCGCGAGCGTCGCGCCGTCGAGCGGCGAACGCGCGGTCAGCGCATTGCCTTTCCACTGGGCGAGATCGATGTCGAGCGCGGCAAGAATGTCGTTGAATTGCATCACTTCCTCTTCAGGGACAGATTGATCGGTGCGGCGGCAACGCCGCCCGCGTGATTCGATTGGAGCGCGTTCGCGCGCCCTGTGCAAGCGGATGCGCCGCGCGGCAGGCCCGGTGCGCCGTCGGGCGCATCGCGCCGCGCCGCCGCCGGAAGCCCGCCGGACGGCGCGCTCCCGCCTCGCAGGGCACGATCCATGAAACACATTGTCGGTGGCCACAAGTCGGCCCGCTATTGATATTAACTCACGACTTCATTCCGAAAACGCAACACCCTGGCGGGATGACGCCGTGCGTTTCTTCGCTGATATCAGACTTGCCCAAGGCCCGTGACCGAGCATCGGCGATGCCGTGACGCGGCGCAAGTTGATGACAAAGTCGCATCACCCTGTTCTGAAATATCGTTTGCCGCCCGTGCACCGCGCACACACAATCGTTGCGACGTCGGGGTGCACCGCACCCGGCGCGCCGCCGGCCGCCATCACGGCTGCCGGACGACAGACGAAGGCGACACGCATCGCGGCCCGCTCACCCGGCCCGTTTCAGCACCGCATCACCGCTGCCCGGCAACGCGTCGCGCTTCGTCACCGAAAAAACAATCCCGGAGACAGCGCCCAGCGCCCGCCATGCATTCAGATGCCCGCCCCGATTCGCCCCGCCCCTCCGGCTCGCCGCCCGCGAAGCCGTCCCTCCACCGCGCGCTGCAGGCACGCCATCTGCGGATGATCGCCATCGGCGGCTCGATCGGCACGGGCCTGTTCGTCGCGTCCGGCGCGTCGATCTCGCAGGCCGGCCCCGGCGGCGCCATGCTCGCGTACATGGTGATCGGCCTGATGGTCTATTTCCTGATGACGAGCCTCGGCGAGATGGCCGCGTTCATGCCGGTGTCGGGCTCGTTCGCGACCTACGGCGCGAAGTTCGTCGACGAAGGCTTCGGCTTCGCGCTCGGCTGGAACTACTGGTACAGCTGGGCCGTGACATTGGCCGTGGAGCTCGTCGCCGGGCAGCTCGTGATGAACTACTGGTTCCCGCACGTGCCGGGCGTCTGGTGGAGCGCGCTGTTCCTCACGCTGATCTTCGCGCTCAACGCGCTGTCGGTGCGCGGCTTCGGCGAAGCCGAATACTGGTTCGCGCTGATCAAGGTGCTGACGGTGCTCGCGTTCGTCGGCGTCGGCCTGCTGATGATCTTCGGGATCATGCAGGGCGGCCCGAGCGCGGGCTGGAGCAACTTCACGATCGGCGACGCGCCGTTCGCCGGCGGCTGGGCGACGATGCTCGGCGTCGCGATGATCGCGGGCTTCTCGTTCCAGGGCACCGAGATGATCGGGGTCGCCGCCGGCGAATCGGAAAACCCGCGCACGACGATCCCGCGTGCGGTGAGCCAGATCTTCTGGCGCATCCTGCTGTTCTACGTGCTGGCGATCTTCGTGATCGGCGTGCTGATTCCCTACACCGACCCGAGCCTGCTGAAGAGCGACGTGACCGACATCGGCGTGAGCCCGTTCACGCTCGTGTTCCGCCACGCGGGCCTCGCATTCGCCGCCGGCGTGATGAACGCGGTGATCCTGACGGCCGTGCTGTCGGCCGGCAACTCGGGCATGTATGCATCGACGCGAATGCTCTACAACCTCGCGGTCGAAGGCCGTGCGCCGAAGATCTTCGCGAAGCTGTCGCGCGGCGGCGTGCCGCGCAATGCGTTGTATGCGACGACGGCCGTCGGCGCCTTGTGCTTCCTCACGTCGCTGTACGGCGACAAGACCGTGTACCTGTGGCTGCTGAACACGTCGGGCATGGCCGGCTTCATCACGTGGCTCGGCATCGCGGTCAGCCACTACCGCTTCCGCAAGGGCTTCCTGAAGCAGGGCTACCGGCTCGACCAGTTGCCGTACCGGTCGAAGTGGTTCCCGTTCGGCCCGCTGTTCGCGTTCGCGCTGTGCGCGGTGATCGCGCTCGGCCAGGATTACCAGGCGTTCCTCTCCGACAAGATCGACTGGGTCGGCGTCGCCGCGACCTACATCGGCCTGCCGTTCTTCCTCGCGATCTGGCTCGGCTACGCGATCGTGCGCAAATGCCGTCTCGTGCGCTACGAAGACATGGAGATCGCTCCCTGGATCGAACGCAACGCGACGCCCGAGCCCGCCCGCCAAGCTGAAACCGGCTACGCGAGCTACGGCGCCCGTCCGGCCAACCCGACGCCGGGCGCCTGATCGCGCGGATCGGCCTGGATCAATCCGGATCGCACCGGCCGCCATGCGAGTGCGGCGGCCGGTGCCCAGACAACCCCCATTCGACGCGGCGCGCACGTTCAGGCAAGATCGACGCGCGCCGCCTGTTTTTCCGCCGTCAAGAGTCAACGAAATCGCATGCAGAACTTCTACGAAGCCACCGTTACCCGCCAGCCCTACCCGCAACTGACCGGCACGATCGACACGCAGGTCTGCATCGTCGGCGGAGGCCTCGCCGGCCTGTGCACGGCGCTCGGCCTCGTCGAGCGCGGCGTGCATGACGTCGTCGTGCTCGACAGCGAACGCGTCGGCTTCGGCGCATCGGGCCGCAACGGCGGCTTCGTCTTCGGCGGCTACAGCCTCGACAACGCCGACCTGCTGCGCACGCTCGGCCGCGACGAAGGGCGCCGGCTGTACCGGCTCACCGTCGACGCGGTCGACCTGATCCGCGCACGGATCGCGCGCTACGGTATCGACTGCGACATCGTCGACCAGGGCGTGATGCTCGCGAACTGGTTCGACGATCCGTCCCGGCTCGACAGCGTGCGCACGCTGATGAAGGACGAACTCGGCGTCGACTGGGAACCCGTTTCGACGGACGCGCTGCGCACGCGGCTGAAGACGCAGCGCTACTACGGCGGCCTGTTCGAGCCGAACGCCTTCCACTTCCATCCGCTCAAGTACGTGCTCGGCGTCGCGGCGGCCGCGTCGCGCGGCGGTGCGCGGGTGTACGAACGCTCGGCCGCGCTCGGCATCGCGCGCGAAGGCGCCGGGTACGTCGTGCGCACGGCGCAGGGCACGGTGCGCGCGAAGGACGTCGTGTTCGCCGGCGGCGGCTACGCGCGCGGCGTGTCGCCGCGCATCGAGCGCGCGGTGCTGCCGATCGCGACCTACGTGATCGCGACCGAACCGCTCGGCGCGCGCCTGCCGGACGCGATCGACGCGCCGTACGCGATCTACGACACGCGTTTCGCATTCGACTATTACCGTCCGCTGAAGGACACGCGCATCCTGTGGGGCGGCCGGATCTCCGTGCTCGACCGCGGCCCCGACGCGATCGCGCGCCTGCTGCGGCGCGACCTGCTGCGCGTGTATCCGCAACTGGAAGGCGTGAAGGTCGACTACGCGTGGGGCGGGCTGATGAGCTATGCACGGCACAAGATGCCGCAGATCGGCCGCGACGCGGACGGCGTGTGGCACGCGATCGCGTTCGGCGGCCACGGGATGGCGCCGACCACGGTGGCCGGCGAAGTGCTCGCGGCCACGCTGGCCGAAGGCCGGCCGGTGCCGGAGGGCTTCAACGCGTTCGGGCTCACGCGCACGTTCGGGCTGGTGGGCCTCGCTGCCGCCCAGCTCACGTACACGGCGTACCAGGCCCGCGACGCGCTCGCGTCCTGCCGCCGCTGAGCGGCGGCCATGGCGGCCGAAACCGCCCTGCCGATTAGAGCGGAAGGTCGGCCGGGCGGGAATTTCCCACATGCTAGAATGGCTTTTCCAAGCCGCCGAAGCCACAATAAAGCCACATGAAAGCAGGAAGCAAGGCCGCCACGTCCGACCCCCGCGCGCTTCCGTCCGATGCGCGGCGCAAATACGATCCCGAGCAAACCAAGCGCAACATCCTCGACGTCGCCACGCAGGAATTCTCCGCGATGGGCCTCGCCGGCGCGCGCGTCGATGCCATCGCCGAGCGCACGAACACGACGAAGCGGATGCTCTACTACTACTTCGAAAGCAAGGAAGGCTTGTACGAGGCCGTGCTGGAGAAGGTGTACGGCGACATCCGCGCGCTCGAGCAGGAGCTGCACGTCGGCGACATGGAGCCGCGCGAGGGCATGCGCCGCCTCGTCGAATTCACGTTCGACTATCACGACAAGCATCGCGACTTCGTTCGCCTCGTGTCGATCGAGAACATCCACGGCGCGAAGTATCTCGAACAGCTCAAGTCGTTCAAGAACCGCAACGTCAGCATCATCAAGACGCTCGAGGAACTGGTCGAGCGCGGCGCGGCGAGCGGCGCGTTCCGCAAGGACATCGACGCATTCGACCTGCACCTGCTGATCAGCTCGTTCTGCTTCCACCGCGTGTCGAACCGTTACACGTTCGGCGCCGCATTCGGCCGCGATCCGTCGGCGCCGCGCCTGCGCGCGCGGCACCGCGACACGATCGCCGACGCCGTGCTGCGCTACGTCGCCGCGTAAGCGGCGGCGGCAGCCGGTTTCCCTGCCGGACTGACACCGGGCGCGCGACATCCGCGCCCGGCCTTCTCTCGTGGGTCAATCCGTCGGCGCGGTCGACGCCAGTGCGATCCTCGCCTTCTCTTCCGGGCTTCCCGCCACGTAGTACTTCTTCGCCCAGCTCGAATCGGGTGCAAGCGCGAGTCGCGCATGCGCGCCCGTGCCCCCGTCCGTGCCGTGCTGCTTCGCATGGATCGCCAGTGCCCGCGCGCGGTAGTGCTCGTACAGCCGCAGGAATTCCGCGAGATAGATCGCCGCGATCCGCTGATCACGGATCTCGAGCAGGTTCTCGTCGTTGTACTGCTCGGAATTGCGGCTCATGTTCGCCGAGCCCGTATAGACGACCGGATTCGCGCCCTCCGCATCGATCACGATGAACTTGTGATGGATCACGACGGGCGGAAAAGCCGGCGCCGGCTCCCCCGGAAACAACCGCAATTCCGGCTCGAAACCCTGCGGCACGGTGGCCGGCGAGAAATACTGGGCATCGATCACGTCGTGGTTGTCGCGGCTGCGGTGGTACAGCTCGAGGTTCGCGAGCGTGGCCGCATCGAGCGTCTGGCCGGCCTGCTGCCCGGCATCGGCCTTCGTCGCGCTGCCGACGTTGATCTTGTTCACCAGCCCGAACATCATCAGCCCGCGGTCACCGGCCGCGAAACACGCGTCGCGCAGCGCCGCGTCGGTCGGCATGAACAGGCAGAACGACACCGAATGCTTCGCGGCCGCGATCGCGGCGACGATCGTGTCGATCTCGGTGCGCTGCCCCGCCGGCTCCGGCGAAAACGCGAGCCGCACCTGCGCGCTGCCGATCGTCATCGGTGCCGACCAGCCCGGCGACAGCTTCGCCGTCTCCGCGATCGACGGATTCCCGGCCAGCGCATGCGCGCGATCGTTGTACAGCGCGGCGAGCGCGGGCGAGTCGAATGCGTGCAGCACGTTCGCCTGCTCCGTGAGCCCTTCGGTCGTGAAATTCGCGGAACCGGTCAGCACGCGCGAGGGCGCCGCATTCGCCGACGCATCGGTCACGATGAACTTGTCGTGCATGATGTGCGTCTTGTCGCGCGGCGCGAGCGTCGCGAGACCCTGCAGCGCGTCGACGGCCGGCTGGTTCGGCGACGGCAGCGGCGGCTTGCCCTTGCGCGCCGTCGTGTGCGCGTCGTAGACGATCGCGAGCGACGCTTCGCCGTGCTGGCGTCCGAACGCTTCGAACGCGGGCAGCGCCCACAGCGTGTCGGTCAGGTGATAGACGGCCGACGCCGCGCGCGACGCGGGGTCGAGCATCTCCGCGAACACCTGCTCCATGTCGTTCGCGAGCCACGTGCGCAGCTTCAGCGCCTGCGCAGCGCTCGGCGCCGCATTCGGCGCGAGGCCCAGCGCCGCCACCTGCCTCGCGAAGGCCTGCGAGCTGACCACCGCACGGTTGAACCACGTGCCGATGCCGTCCTCGATATGCGCGGGCAGCACCACGTCGCACACGCCGGCTTGGACGTCGAGCACCTGCAGGTTCGCCGGCGTGCCGACGACCGGATACACGTCGTAGCGGAACGCCGCGCCGCGATCCTGCGGATCGATGCGTGCATCCCACCACATGAATTTCTGGATCGGCGCCTGGTCGGTCGGCGCATCGCCCTGCGTGTGTGCGGCCGGGCCATCGAACGTCAGGCGGTTCGGCAGCCAGCTGTCCGGCGCGCGCGTCTTGCCGTCGGCCGACCAGAACCCCGGCGTGCGCCGGATCGCGAAGCCGAGGAAATCGGAACGCGACGCCGCATCGGGCCAGTCGAAGGCCAGCAGGACCAGGGTGGGGGAAAGATAGCTGCGCACGCTGACGGTCATTCGTTGCTCCCTGGCCTGGCGGCCGGTCGAGGTGAATGGGTCAGTCTTGACGGCAGTTCTTCCCTGCGGATGACGGTTCGATGAACCTTGTATGTCGGACGCGCGTCAGTCGCACACGAGCAGCTCGATCCCGCGCGCGGTCAGCGCGCGGCGCACGGCCTTGTCGGGCGCGCGCTCGGTCACGAGATAGCGGGCCGCCGCCGTGCCGTTGATCCGCACCGGCGTCACGCGGCCGAATTTCGAATGGTCGGCGACGATCATCGCGGTGCCGGCCGCCGCGATCATCCGGCTGCGCACCTCGGCCGCGAGCCGCGAGTAGTCGGTGCATTCGCCGTCGGTCGTGATGCCGCCGGCGCCGACGAACGCGAAATCGACGTGGTACTGCGCCAGCTGCTGGATCGTGTCGAGCCCGAAGGTGGCGTCCTCGTCGTCGGACAGCTCGCCGCCGAGCAGTGTCACGCGGTTGCCGTTGCGCCGCGCAAGCACGAACGCGGTACGCCAGTCGTTCGTGTAGATCGACAGCCGGTGCCGGTCGGCGAGCGCGAGCGCGACCGCATGCGGCGTGCTGCCCGAATCGATCAGCACCGACGCATCATCGGGCACGAACTCGGCCGCGCGCCGCCCGATCGTGCGCTTCGCCTCCGCGTTCGCGGCTTCGCGCTCGGACAGGCTCGGCTCGCGGCGATCCGCGGCCAGCGCGCCGCCGTGCGTCATCACGAGCAGGCCGCGTGCGGCCAGTGCGTTCAGGTCGCGCCGCACAGTCTCGCGCGACACGTCGAGCGAGCGGACGAGTTCCGCGACCGACAATGCGCCCGACCGTCCGAGTTCCGACAGGATGAATTGATGACGTTGTTCCGCCAGCATCGCGTGTGCGCCCGAGGCGACTGGTAATGGGTAAGCCGACCATTGTATTACGGCCGTTTGACCGGCATTTGACTGCGGCGGGAAACGCGCCGGGCCGCGTTTCCCGAAAGCGAAATTCTGTATTGCCTGACGCGCGCGAATCGGCGCGGCGCCGGTTGCTACACTTTGCGCTTCGCCGAACGACCGACCAAGCAAAGGGGCTCGCGCCATGTATCGCAAAGGCAGTGTGATCGAAATCCAGTTTCCGCCCGAACGTCTCAACGACGCGGCCGGCGATCCGTACTGGATCGACCTGACGCTCGACGAGGCCCGCCGGCTCTACGAACAGCTCGCCGCGCGTTTCGCGACCGACGCACGCGCCAACCAGCCGCTCGACACGTTCTCGATCGACTGATCTCCGCGGCTTCACGCGCGCGCGCTCCGCATCCCGGGGCGGCGCCCCGCCTTCTCCCGGCACCGGCGGCCGCCTGCGCGGCACGCGGCATGAGTGCAGGATTCGACAAGACGCCCGCGTCGCTTCCCCCGATACTGGCCGACTTCACGATTCTGTCCGGCCGCGTCGCGGCCCGCCACGCATGCTGACCTCGCTCGTCGCCGCCGCTTTCGTCGCCCTCTGGTCCACCGGCTTCATCGTTGCGCGGGCAATCAAGCCCTACGCCGATCCCAACCTGTTCCTGCTCGCGCGCTTCGCGGGCACCGCCGCGCTGTTCGGCGCGGTCGCGCTCGTCTCGCGCGCGCCATGGCCGGCCCGGCGCGAATGGCCGCGCCACCTGATCGCGGGCGCGCTGCTGCAGGGCGTCTATCTCGGCGCGAGCTACTGGGCCGTCGCGCAAGGGCTGAACGCCGGCGTCATGGCGCTGCTCGGCGCACTGCAGCCGCTCGCCACCGCCGTGCTCGCCGTCCCGCTGTTCAACGAGCGCCTGCCGGCGCGCGGCTGGTTCGGGATGGCGCTCGGCCTCGCCGGCGTCGCGCTCGTGCTGGCGCCGAAGGTCACGGGCGGTGTCGCGCCGCCGCCGGGCGCCGCGCCCGCGTGGCTGGTCGTTGCCGTCTCGGTGCTCGCGGTCGGGTCGATCACCGCCGGCTCGCTGTACCAGAAAGGCAAGCTCGCGCAGAGCGACCTGCGCACGGCGGTGGCCATCCAGAACTTCGGTGCGGCCATCGTCGCGGCCATCTTCGTCGCGCTGCTGCACGAGACGCGCTGGATCGGCGCGCCGGCGCTGTGGGTATCGCTCGTGTGGGGTGTCGTGTTCCTGTCCGGCGGCGCGGTCACGATGCTGATGTGGATGCTGCGGCGCGGCAACGCCGCACGCGCGACGTCGCTGCTGTTCCTCGCACCGCCGCTGGCCGCGCTGCAGGGCTACTGGCTGTTCGGCGAAACGCTCGCGGCGATCCAGCTCGCCGGCTTCGCGCTCGCGCTGGTGGGCGTCGTGCTCGCGCGGCGCTGACGCGGCCGACCGTGTGGGGGCGCCATGCGGCCGCGCCCACACCAGCCGCCACGCGCATCGAATACCGGCCGCGCGAACGCCCGTTACGCGGCATCGTCGCACCTGCCCGGCGCACCGTGCACCACGGCGATGCGGCCCGTCTCGCCGAAGCAACGCGAAATCGCCGGATCGCACGCCCAGCGCGGCACCGCGCCGCGATTGCGCTTATGATGGGCGCCTTGATTTCGTTCCGGAACTCCTTTCATGACATCCGCCGATTACGCCAGCCGCCAACGCGCGATCATTGCCGAACTGAACGTCGCCCCGCACTTCGACGCCGAGGCCGAAATCGCCCGCCGCGTCGAGTTCCTCGCGCAATACCTTCGTTCAACCGGCCTGCGGACCTACGTGCTCGGCATCAGCGGCGGCGTCGATTCGTCGACGGCCGGCCGGCTCGCCCAGCTGTCGGTCGAAAAGCTGCGCGCCGGCGGCTACGATGCCCGCTTCATCGCGATGCGCTTGCCGAACGGCGTGCAGAACGACGAAGCCGATGCACAGCGCGCGCTCGCGTTCGTCCGTGCGGACGAGGAATTGACCGTCAACGTGAAGCCGGCCGCCGACGCGATGCTCGGCGCGCTGGTCGCGTCCGGCCATGCGTTCGAGACGCCGGCCCAGCAGGACTTCGTGCACGGCAACGTCAAGGCACGCGAGCGCATGATCGCGCAGTACGCGGTGGCCGGCGCGCGGCGCGGCATCGTGATCGGCACCGATCACGCGGCCGAGTCGCTGATGGGTTTCTTCACGAAGTTCGGTGACGGCGGCGCGGACATCCTGCCGCTCGCGGGGCTGAACAAGCGTCGCGTGCGCGCGGTGGCCCGTGCGCTCGGCGGCGACGAACTGATCGTGATGAAGGTGCCGACGGCCGACCTCGAGGAACTGCGCCCGCTGCGCCCCGACGAGCACGCGTACGGCGTCACCTACGACGAGATCGACGATTTCCTCGAAGGCAAGCCCGTCGCCGACCACGTGTACGAAACCGTGCTGCGCTTCTACGACGCGTCGCGCCACAAGCGCGCGCTGCCGTACACGATGTTCGACTGGCCGGCCGCGTAAGCCGGCCGCCCACGCAAAAAAACAACGCCGCGCGCACCGTCCTGGCTGCGCGCGGCGTATTACTGATGGGCACCGTTATGCGTGCCCGCCCGTCTTCGTCGCCTGCAGCGCACGAATCCGCATCCGCGCACCCGTATCGCTGACCGTCGCGTCGTACATCGCCGCGAGATCGCGCTTGAGCGCGGTGCGCGAGCCGCCGTCGAGATACACCATGTGCCCCGACGGATAGAAACGCGCGGACAGGTTCTGCCGCACCTTCTGATCCTCGAGCGGCATCTGCTGCAGGTCGATCACGGTCTGGTAGAACGGCGTGACGAAATCGTAGAGGCCGTTCGCCGACAGCACCTTCAGGTCGACGTTCAACGCCATCACCGCCGCGAGGTCGCCGGCCGTGTAGAGGATCACGTTCCCTTGCGCATCGATGCCTTGCTGCGCGCCGGTCGGGTCGGTGTGATGGAAATCCCAGTTCTGGAAAGCCTGGTCGTTCAGGTCGGTGAACGCGGAACTCGACGTGAACTTCAACTGCTCGTTCAGGTAACTGTTCCACATCGCCGTATAGACGCCCGTCACGGCCGTCATCGTCGGATCGTTGCCGCCGGAGTTCGGGTCGATCTTGCCGGCGATGCCCGACGAGATCCCGGTCACGCGGCCGTCGTACGAACCGAGCGCGAGCCCCTGTGCCTGCAGCAACGTCGTCAGGAACAGCGAATTGCCGCGCGCGTTGTAACCCGCAATGTCGAGCCCCCACGTCTGCAGCGTCGCCGTGTCGATGCCCGTGTATTGCGACAGCTTCTTCACGGCGGCGGGGTCGGCATGCGGCACGTTGCGCAATGCGGTCAGATAGTCGGTGCGCGCGAACTGCGCGACTTCCTCGACGAACGCGCCGAGATCGGTCGGTGCCGGCGTGACGCCGAGTTTCTTGTGATACCACGCATCGGCCGCGGCGGTCGGCAGCGCGCCGACCGGGTTGCCGGCCTGCCGGTAGTCGAGGATCGACGATTGCAGCGTGATGCCGTTCAGGTCGACGCCGTCCTCGTGCAGCTTGTACGCGAGCACGCAGCTGCGCGCGGTGCCATAGGATTCGCCGAACAGGTATTTCGGCGAATTCCAGCGGTTGTTTTTCGTCAGGTAGCGCTTGATGAACTGCTTCAGCGAATCCGCATCCTGATCGACGCCCCAGAAGTTGCGATTCTTGTTCGGCGCGACGGCCGCCGAATAACCGGTGCCGACCGGGTTGATGAACACCAGGTCGCTGTGGTCGATCATGCTGTCCGGGTTGTCTTCCATCTGGTACGGCGCGGGCGGCGTGAACCCCGGCATCGACGTCTTGATGCGCTTCGGCGCGAACGAACCCAGCAGCACGAACACCGACGACGAGCCCGGCCCGCCGTTATAGAAGAACGTCACGGGCCGCGTTTCTTCCTTCGCGCCGTCGGCCGTGAACGCGACGTAGAAGAGCTTCGCGGCCGGCTGCGAACTGCTCGGGTCGACCGTCACGAGGTGGCCGGCCGTCGCCGTGTACGCGATGCGCTTCCCGTCGATCAGGATCGTGTGATGCGTGATCGCGGCCGCCTCGGTCGTGTCGGTCACCGAGTCGTCGGGACCATTGCCGTACGCGACCGGATCGAAGAACGGCTGGTCGCGGCCGTGGCTCAGCGCGACCGGGTTGATGGTCGGCGGCACGCCATGCGAATTGTGGTCGCCGTGATGCAGCGGATACACGCCGCCGGAAGATGCGGAATCGATGCCCATCGTGCTGCTCCTGGAGGTGAGAAAAAGGCGCGGACAGGAAGCCCGCGCCATACGGAAAGACGTGTAACGCGGCCGTCAGCTCGACGGCTTGCGCGTCAGGATCGCGGCGAGCTGCGCGCCGTTCGGGCTGCCGAGGCCCGTGCACGCATCCCAGCCCTGCGCGGCCGCGTACGTACCGTTCGATCCTTGCGTGATGTCGCGCAGCGCACCCGGATTCTTGTAAAGCACCGGATTGATCCAGCCGGCAGTCGCACCGCCCGCCGCCGCACTCGCCGCCGCATTGATCCGTGCAATCAACGCGGCCCACAGCGGCGCGACCGCGCTCGTGCCGCCCATCACCGTGGCCGTGCCCGCGATCGACACTTCGTAGCCCGTCTGCGGCGACGCGTCGCCCGCCACATCCGGCACGCCCCGCTTCGCGAGCGGTGCGCTGCTGCCGTCGGCGCGCGTGAGCTTCAGCCCCTGCTGCCACGCCGGCAGGTCGAACAGCGTGCTGACGCCGCCCCCGCCCGCGCCGCCGCCGGCCGCCTCGTCGTTCCACGTGACCTCGCTGCGGATGCCCTGCCCGGGCAGCGCGTCGAGCTGCGTGCCGCCGCAGCCGAGCACGTACGGGCTCGATGCGGGGAAGTCGACATGATCGGCACCGTCCTGCAGCCCGTCGCCCGAACCGCTGTCGCCCGATGCCGCGCACACCGTGATGCCCTGCGCGGCCGCCGCCTGCAGCACGCGGTTGAACGCCTGCGCGGACTGCGCCTGCCAGATCGCTTCCGGCCCGCCCCAGCTGATCGAGATCACCGACGGCTTGTTGGTCGTGTCGCTGACGGCCGCGTTGACGGCCTGGATGAAGCCCGCGTCGCTGTTCGGCGCGAAGTACACGGCAATCTTCGCGGCCGGCGCGATCGCGCCGGCGATCTCGATGTCGAGCGCGACTTCGCCGTCCGGGCCGCTCGGGTCGCCGGTGGGCGTGTTGCGGCCGGTGCCGACGTTCACGTCGACGAGCGTCGGCGGCGTCGTGATGCCGAGCCCGCGGAAATATTGCTGGATGTCGGCCGCGCGGTAGCCGCCGCCGAGCTCGATGATCGCGATGCATTGCCCGGCGCCGTCGCCGGCCGGGAAGCCGTACAGCGAGGCCAGCTGGATCGGGGTGAACGTGACGCCCGCCGCACCGCCGCGCGCGGGCTTGAACGGCGGTCGCAGCCGGAAGTGCGGCCGTGCCTGCGGGCGGCTGTCGAGGCCGAGCACGGCCGTGACGGCATCGCCGAGATCGTCGGGCAGCGCGATCGGGCCGGAGCGGCCGCGATACTGGCCGATCGACCGATGCTCGAAGCGCTCGAGCTTGACGCTGAACGCGGCTTCGAACTGCTGGATCGTGCCGGACAGCACGACGACGCTTTCAACGGGATCGACGCGATCGACCGTCAGCTGATGACGATGCGCGAAGTCCTCGGCCTTGCGAATATCGTCGGGATTGGCGGAAAAGCGTTGCGCGAAGGTGGCGCGCGACACCGGTTTCGCTTGCGCGTCGCCGGTGGCGAGCTGGTGAAGCAGCGTATCGAGTTGCCCTTCTTCCTGCCGCCGCAACATGATCGTGACGTGGATGCGTTCTGCCGGATCGCACGGGCCGAGGCACTTGGACTCGGCGACGATTCGGGGTTCACGGTCGGCGTGAAGATGCCTTGCCATGTTCAGACCCTCCTTGGTACCGCGTTGCACGGAACAGCCAGGAAATCGGACAGGGCCGGCGGGAGACGGTTCCGTTCGGTCGGTCGGGTTCGCGCAGCGCGAAGTAACAGGGAGTTTAGAACAGTCAGACGATTTGCGCGCACGCCCTTCTGCGACGGGGCGCACGCACGGGCCGGCGTTGCGCACGGCCTGCATCGAGTGCGGCGACGCGCCGCGCGACCTGCGCCGGCGCGCCGCCGCATCGGCACTCAGTCCATCGACAGGCGCAGCGCGAAGCCGATCAGTGCCGCGGAAAACGTCCAGCGCTGCACCGTCTGCGCGAGCGGATGCGCGCGCATCCACGCGGCGATCCGCGACGCGCCGAACAAGCACGCGAGGTCGAAGCACACGCCGGCCGCCACCAGCAGTGCGCCCAGCTCGAACATCTGCAACACGACCGGCCCGGCCTCGGGACGCACGAACTGCGGCAGCAGCACCGAACAGAACAGCAGCGCCTTCGGGTTCAGCAGGTTGGTGAGCAGGCCCTTCACGAACGACTGGCGCAGCTCGCCCGCCGAGGCCGCCGCATCGCCGTCGCCGAGCGCGAACACGGGCGAGCGGAACACCTGGATCGCGACATAGGCGAGATAGAGCGCGCCGCCGTAGCGGATCACTTCGTACAGCCACGGTGCGCTGCGAATCAGCGCCGCGACGCCGCAGGCGGACAGCGTCACGTGCGCGGTGCGCGCGAGCGACAGGCCGGCCGCCGCCGCCATCCCCGGCCGCACGCCGCGGCCGATGCTGGTCTGCAGCACCAGCGCCATGTCGGGCCCCGGCATCGCGTAGATGGCCGCCAGCGCGGCGAGATAAATCAACAGCAAATGCGTGGAAATCATGGTCCGCCCCTGTCCTCTTACGACGATATATTGCCGCCAGAGGGCGAGGGATTATTGGCCATATTTGGTTCAGGATTGGCGATCCGTAGGGGAATCCGCCACAATCATGCAATCCATAAAAGGATTCCGCCAACATGACCGAACTCGACAAAACCGACCGCGCCATCCTTGCCGCGGTGCAGCGCGACGGCCGCCTGCCGATCGCGCGCCTCGCCGATTCCGTGGGTCTTTCCGAGACGCCTTGCGCGCGGCGCCTGAAGCGTCTCGAAAACGACGGCTACATCGAGCGCTACCGCGCGCAGTTGTCACGCCAGGCGCTCGGCTTCGGTGTCGTCGCATTCGTGCTCGTGCGGTTCGCGACGCACGATCGCAAGACCGCCGACCGCTTCGAGCGGGAAGTCCTTGGCATCGAGCGGATCCTGGCGTGCCACAACGTGGCGGGCACGGCCGACTATCTGCTGCAGGTCGTGGCGCGTGACCTCGACGACTACGGCACGTTCCTGCGCGAATCGCTGCGGATGCTGCCGGGCGTGACGTCGATCGAATCGGCACTGTCGCTGCGCGAGGTCAAGCACGACGCTGGACTGCCGGTGCCGTGATGCCGGTGGGTGGCCGCCACGCACAAGCCGATCCCGTCGCCCGGTTCGTCACGTCGACGCCGATCGATGTGGGCCGCGTCAGGCCGCGCCGCCGCAACACTCGTCCACATTGTTGAGGCCGGCAGCCTATGCGAAGTCGGGCGGCTGGTGCGCGCGTTCGAGATCCTCGAGAAACGCTTCCACGAGCGGATTGCCGCGCCCGTTGCGCGCGACGACCATGTGGAACGTCACGTCGTAGCGCAGCTGCTCCGGATTGAGCGGCGCGAGCAAACCCTGCGCGACGTACGGCGCCGCGAAGTGCTGCGGCAGGTAGCCGAGGTGGTGGCCGGACAGGATCAGCAGCGCGACGGCCTCCATGTTGTCGGCGGTCGCGGTCACGCGGTCGGGCGTCGTCGACATCTGCGCTTCGGGCAGCGGATACGAGCGCCACGCCCATTCGAAGCCCGCGACATCGGCCGGCGTCAGCGCGCCGGCGCCGTCGAACAGCGGATGGCCGCGCCCGCAGTACGCGACCTGGCGCTCGATGAACAGCGGCGTGTAGTGCAGCGACGGCACCCGGTGCCAGAAGTAGCCGACCGCGATCTGGATCTCGTCGCTCAGCAGCTTCTCCTCGAGATCGCCCGGCGCGCGCACGGAAATCGAGAAACGCACAGCCTCGTCGCGGGTGCGGAACGCGGCGATCGCTTCGGCAATCCGCGCGTTCTGGCTCACCGGCGTATGGCCGATCAGGCCGATGTGCAATGTACCGACCAGCTGGCGGTCCATGTGCCGCGCGGCCATCCCGAATTCGTCGAGCGCGGCGAGCAGCTTGCGGCTCATCGCGTGAAACCGCTCGCCCTTCGGCGTGAGCCGGAAACCGCTGCGGCCGCGCTCGCAGAGACGGTAGCCGAGCCGCGTCTCGAGCGACGAAAGCTGCGCGCTGATCGTCGACTGGCCGACGTTCAGCACGGCCTGCGCGGCCGAGACGCCGCCCGCGTCCGTGACCGCGAGAAATACGCGGATCAACCGCAGATCGAGGGTCGACAGATTCCCCAGCACGTTCATCCCCTTCCATACATCGATGAAAATCGATGTTTACGTCGATATCTTCGCATTCTTCTTTGCGGGCCGAGCGCGTAAAACTGTGCGTCAAGCCGCGTCGCATGATACGGCAACCCCACATCGGAAGAGACAGCCCCATGAACGACCACACTCATTTCCAGCCGCTCGGCGGCAATGAAATGCCGCGCTGCGGCGGCATCGCGACGATGATGCGCCTGCCGCACGTGGCGAGCGCCGAAGGCCTCGACGCCTGTTTCGTCGGCGTGCCGTTCGATCTCGGCACCTCCAACCGCACCGGCGCGCGCTTCGGCCCGCGCCAGATCCGTACCGAATCCGTGCTGCTGCGCCCGTACAACATGGCCACGCGCGCCGCACCGTTCGATTCGCTGCAGATCGCCGACATCGGCGACGTCGCGATCAATCCGTACAACCTGCACGATTCCATCGCGCGCATCGAAGCGGCGTACGACGCGATCCTCGAGCACGACTGCAAGCCGATCACGCTCGGCGGCGACCATACGATCGCGCTGCCGATCCTGCGCGCGATCCACCGCAAGCACGGCAAGGTTGCATTGATCCACGTCGATGCACACGCCGACGTGAACGACACGATGATGGGCGAAAAGATCGCGCATGGCACGCCGTTCCGCCGCGCGGTCGAGGAAGGCCTGCTGCACGGCGACAAGGTCACGCAGATCGGCCTGCGCGGCACGGGCTACGCCGCCGAGGATTTCGACTGGTGCCGCGAGCAGGGCTTCCGCGTCGTCCAGGCCGAGGAATGCTGGAACAAGTCGCTCGCGCCGCTGATGGAAGAAGTGCGCGCACGCGTCGGCGACACGCCCGTCTACATCAGCTTCGACATCGACGGCATCGACCCGGCCTACGCGCCGGGCACCGGCACGCCGGAAATCGCGGGCCTCACGGTGCCGCAGGCGCTCGAGATCATCCGCGGCGCGAAGGGGCTGAACATCGTCGGCTGCGATCTCGTCGAAGTCGCGCCGCCGTACGACCCGTTCGGCACCACGGCGCTGCTCGGCGCGAACCTCGCGTACGAGCTGCTGTGCGTGCTGCCGGGCGTCGCGTACCGCGACTGATCCTCGCGCCGCCACCTATTCCAAATCAGAGGATTCAGAGGAGCACACATAAAGATGGGGACTTCCGTCAAGCAACCCAAGCGGGCGGCGCTCGCGTCGTTCGTCGGCACCACGATCGAGTGGTACGACTTCTATAGCTACGCGACCGCCGCCGCCATCGTGTTCGGGCCGCTGTTCTTTCCCGGCGAAAACCGCTTCATCAGCCTGCTCGCGTCGTTCGGCTCGTTCGCGGTCGGCTTCTTCGCGCGGCCGCTCGGCGGCGTGATGTTCGGCTACCTCGGCGACCGCTTCGGCCGCAAGCGCTCGCTGCTCGCGACGCTGATGCTGATGGCCGTGTCGACGGTTGCGATCGGCCTGCTGCCGACCCATGCGCAAGCCGGTGTGATCGCACCGATCCTGCTCGTGCTGATGCGCGTGCTGCAAGGCATCGCGGTCGGCGGCGAATGGGGCGGCGCGGTGCTGCTCGCCGGCGAGCATGCGCCGGAAGGCAAGCGCACGTTCTTCGCATCGTTCGCGCAGCTCGGCAGCGCAAGCGGCCTGATCCTGTCGATGCTCGCGTTCGGCGCGATCAGCACGCTGTCGAAGGAAGACATGATGAGCTGGGGCTGGCGCGTGCCGTTCCTGGCGAGCTCCGTGCTGCTGATCGTCGGCTTCGTGATCCGCGCGAGCGTGTCGGAGTCGCCCGAGTTCGAGGAAGTCAAGAAGAGCGGCAACATCGCGCAAAAGCCGCTGCGCGAGGCGCTCAAGTACTGGCCGCTGCTGCTGCTCGCGATCGGTGCGAACGTGTACGGCATCGCCGGCGTGTATTTCAGCAACATCTTCATGATCAGCTACGCGACGCAGTTCCTGTCGCTCGACCGGTCGATGGTGCTGCATTGCATGACGATCGTCGCCGTGCTGCAGTTCGTCGTGCAGCTCGCGGCCGCGTTCCTCGCGCAGCGCTTCGGCACCACGCGCGTGCTGCTGATCACCGGCGCATGGGCCGCGATCGTCCCGTTCGTCATGCTGCCGCTCGTGCACATGGGCACGCCGCTGTCGATCACGGTCGGCGTCGGCCTCGCGACGCTCGCGGAATCCGGCTACTACTCGGTGGTCGCAGGCTTCGTCAGCGGCATCTTCGTCGCACGCATCCGCTACACGGCGATCTCGATCGCGTACCAGGTGTGCGGCGCGCTCGCCGGCGGCCTCACGCCGCTCGTCGCGACCATCATCGCGCAGAACACCGCGCCGCAATGGTGGCCGCTTGCGCTCCAGTACACGAGCGCCGCGATCCTGTCGTCGCTGTGCGTGTGGCTGATCTCGCGCCGCGTGAGCATCGACGATGCGGGCGCGGCGGACCGGAAGGAAACGCCGCTGCCGCGCGGCGCACGCACCGCGTAACCGCTCGCAACGGGCAGGCCCCTCGCCTGCCCGTTTTTCGTTGCACGCCTCGTGCGGTGCGTCGCACCGCCCTCCGGTTCCACGCTATTCATCGCTTGCCACGCGGACGTCGCGGCAGGCCGGCGCACGCGGTCGCCCTGCCGAACCGCGCACGACCCAGGAGACAAGTCGTCATGACCCGCCCCGACACCCTCGATCTCGGTCGCACCGAATCGGCCGGCCTTGCGATCGAGCACCACTCGATCGACTACATTCCGGAACACGAGCGCCACGCGAAGCTCGCCAGCCAGGGGCCGTTCTGGTTCCTCGGCAACTTCCATTTCTTCACGATCTCGATCGGCTTCGTCGGGCCCGGCATGGGCCTGTCCGCCGGCTGGACGACGCTCGCGGGCGCACTCGGGATCATGTTCGGCACGATCTTCATGGCGTTTCACGGCTCGCAGGGGCCCGAGATGGGGCTGCCGCAGATGATCCAGTCGCGCGCGCAGTTCGGCTATCGCGGCGTGATCGTCGCACTGCTCGCGACGTTGTTCGTGTTCGTCGGCTTCAATGTCGTCAACGTGTCGTTGATGGTCGACGGCGTGCACAACGTATTCGGGATCGATGGCGGCTTCGTCGCCGTCGCCGCCGTGACGACGGGCGCGCTGCTCGCCATCTACGGCCATGACCTGATGCATCGGACTTTCACGTGGGCGCTGATCGCGACACTGCCGCTCTATGCGCTCGTGACACTCGCGCTCGCGTTCGGCCATGTGACGCCGGCACCCACCGCCGTCGCACCGGTTGCCGCGCCAGGCTTCAACTGGATCGCGTTCGCCACGCAATTCGCGATCGCCGCGAGCTACAACATTTCGTATGCCCCGTATGTGTCGGACTATTCGCGGTATCTGCCGAAAAACACGCGCCGTGCGAAGCTGATCGCCGTGATCTTCGCCGGCGCGTCGCTGTCGGGCACCTGGATGATCGGCCTCGGCGCGTGGCTCGCGCAGAAGCTGCATGCGGCCGATGCGCTGGTCGCGATGAACGCCGTCGGCACGTCACTCATGCCGGGCCTCGGCAAGCTGATCGCGATCGTCTCAGTGGTCGGCTTCCTGCCGATCATCGCGCTCAACGCGTACAGCGCGATGCTGACCGTACTGACCGCCGCCGATTCGATCGTGCCGATCCGGCCGACGCGCCGCGCGCGCGTTGCATCGATCATCGCGATCAGCACGTTCGTGCTTGCCTGCGTATTCGCGATCCGCGGCAACGGCATCGCGCTGCTGCAGACGTTCCTGACGCTGATGCTCTACTTCCTCGTGCCGTGGACCGCCGTGAATCTCGTCGACTATTTCTTCGTGCGCCGCGGTCACTATGCGATCGCGCACTTCTTCGTGCCGAACGGGCTCTACGGCGCGTGGCAACCGCGCGGCATCGTCGCTTACCTCGTCGGCTTCGCGGCGATGGTGCCGTTCTTCTACATCTTCGACGCCGAAGCGAACCGCGAGATTTTCGTCGGGCCGTTCGCTCGCATGCTCGGCGGCGTGGATATCGCGTGGCTCGTCGGCCTGGTCGTCGCGGGCGCTGCGTACTGGCTGCTGTCGCGGTCGCTCGACCTCGCACGCGAACGCCGCATCATTGCCGAGACGCCATCACCCGAGACGCTCGCGGGCCCCCTCGAACACGAGCGCGCATGATCCCGCACTGCCCGTGACGCCGGGCCAGCCCGTCACGGAATGAGTCACGCCGCCGGCCGCCCCGCCCGACCATCGAGCGCGGCGGCCGGCACGCAACCTGCGCGCGTTATTGCATCGCGTTGCGCAGCGTCTTCGCGGCGGCGACCATGTTCGTCAGCGCCGGAATCACTTCCGCCCACTGGCGCGTCTTCAGGCCGCAGTCCGGGTTCACCCACAGGCGTTCCGCCGGAATCCGCTCGGCCGCCTTCTTCATCAGGCCGACGATGTGCTCCTGCGTCGGGATGTTCGGCGAATGAATGTCGTACACGCCCGGCCCGATTTCGTTCGGATACTTGAAGGTGTCGAACGCGTCGAGCAGCTCCATGTCCGAGCGCGACGTCTCGATCGTGATCACGTCCGCATCCATGTCGGCGATCGACGCGATGATGTCGTTGAACTCCGAATAGCACATGTGCGTGTGGATCTGCGTATCGTCCCGCACGCCGTTCGCGGTGATGCGGAACGATTCGACCGCCCACTTCAGGTACTCGCCCCACTGCGCGCGGCGCAGCGGCAGCCCTTCGCGCAGCGCGGCCTCGTCGATCTGGATCACGCGCACGCCGGCCTTCTCGAGATCGAGCACTTCTTCCCGAATCGCCAGTGCGAGCTGGTAGCACGACACCGAGCGCGGCTGGTCGTCACGGACGAACGACCAGTTCAGGATCGTCACCGGGCCGGTCAGCATGCCCTTCATCGGCTTGTTCGTCAGCGACTGCGCGTACGTGATCCACTCGACCGTCATCGCCTTCGGGCGGCTGATGTCGCCGAACAGGATCGGCGGCTTCACGCAGCGCGAACCGTACGACTGCACCCAGCCGAACTGGCTGAACGCGTAGCCGTCGAGCTGTTCGCCGAAGTACTCGACCATGTCGTTGCGCTCGGCTTCGCCGTGCACGAGCACGTCGAGTTCGAGCGATTCCTGTTCGCGCACGCTGCGTTCGATCTCGGCCTGCATCGCCGCGCGGTAACCGGCTTCATCCAGCGCGCCGGCCTTGAACTGGCTGCGGGCCTGGCGGATTTCGCCGGTCTGCGGGAACGAGCCGATCGTCGTCGTCGGGAACGCCGGCAGGTTCAGGCGTGCCGACTGCTTCGGCGCGCGCTGCGTATAGGGGCTCGCGCGGTTGCCGAGTTGCGCGTCGATCCGGGCGATCGCGGCCTTCACCGCCGGGTTGTTCACGCGCGGCGACTGGCGACGCGAGTGAATCGCGGCGGCGTTCGCGGCCAGCGCGTCGGCCACCTTGTCGCGGCCTTCGTTCAGTGCGGTCGCGAGGACCTTCAGCTCGTCGAGCTTCTGCAGCGCGAATGCGAGCCATGAACGGATTTCCGCATCGAGCTTCTCTTCGCTCGCGAGATCGACCGGCACGTGCAGCAGCGAGCACGACGGCGCGAGCCACAGGCGATCGCCCAGTTGCTTCGCGAGCGGCTCGAGCCAGTCGAGCCTCGCGTTCAGGTCGGTCTTCCAGATGTTGCGGCCGTTGATCGCACCCACCGACAGCACGCGCCCGGGCGGCAGGTCACGCGCCAGCGCGTCGACTTCGTCGCGTGCGTTGATCGCATCGACATGCAGGCCGTCGACCGACAGCGAGCTCGCGAGCGCCAGATTGCCCTGCAGTTGGCCGAAGTACGTCGCGAGCAGGACCTTGATGCGACGCGTTTCGAGCGCGGCGTATGCGGTCTCGAAAGCTTGTTGCCACTCGGCGTCGAGTTCGGTGACGAGGATCGGCTCGTCGATCTGCACCCATTCGACGCCCTGCGCGGTCAGCGTGTCGAGCAGCGCGCCGTATACCGGCAGTAGCTTCGGCAGCAGCGCGAGGCGGTCGGAATCGTCCTTCGCCTTGCCGAGCCACAGATACGTGACGGGGCCGAGGATCACCGGCTTCGCGGCCACACCCTGCGCCTGCGCTTCCGCCAGTTGCTGGAGCAGGCGCGACGGGTCGAGCGAGAAGTTCGTGTCCGCATGGAATTCCGGCACGATGTAGTGGTAGTTCGTATCGAACCACTTCGTCATTTCACCGGCCGCGACGCCGCCGCAGCACGCGGCATGCGCTTCGGCCGACTCCGCCGAACGGCCGCGCGCGACACGGAAATAGTTGTCGAGCACGTCGCCTTGGAAGCCCTGCACGCGCTTCGGCAGGTTGCCGAGCGTGAAGCTCATGTCCAGCACCTGATCGTAGAACGCGAAGTCGCCGATCGGCGCCAGGTCCAGGCCGCGCTGATCGTTCCAGTGACGCTGGCGCAGCTCGGCGCCAAGCGCCTTCAGCTCGTCGCGCGACGATTCGCCTTTCCAGTAGCGTTCGAGACCGAACTTGAGTTCGCGCTTCGCGCCGATGCGCGGAAAACCGAGGTTGTGTGTCGTGACCATGAGCTGCCGTCCAGAAGAGAAATTGAATGTCCGGGAGCCATGATAGGGATTTCAAACCATGAAATGAAATGGCATTATTTCATTCATCCATTAAAGTTATTCATGCATTTGTTGCGCGAGCGATATCCATGCTGGAACGATTCCATCTCGTCGTCATTCGTGAGGTCGAGCGCCAGGGCTCGCTGACCGCGGCCGCCCATGCGCTGCACCTCACGCAATCGGCGCTCAGTCATACCGTCCGGAAAATCGAGCAGCAGCTCGGCACGCCGATCTGGGATCGGGAGGGTCGCGGCCTGCGGCTCACGCAGGGCGGGCAGTATCTGCTGAAGCTGGCGCACCGGCTGCTGCCGCAGTTCGAGCTCGCTGAGGAGCGGATGAAGCAGTACGCGAAGGGCGAGCGCGGGACGCTGCGCATCGGGATGGAGTGCCACCCGTGCTACCAGTGGCTGCTGAAGGTCGTGTCGCCCTACCTGTCGCGCTGGCCCGACGTCGACGTCGACGTGAAGCAGCGCTTCCAGTTCGGCGGCATCGGCGCGCTGTTCGGCTATGACATCGACGTGCTCGTGACGCCCGATCCGCTGAACAAGCCGGGCCTGCGCTTCGACCCTGTGTTCGATTACGAGCAGGTGCTGGTGGTCGCCGATTCACACCGGTTCGCGAACGCCGACTACGTGACGCCCGAGCAGCTGACCGACGAGATCCTGATCACCTACCCGGTCGAAACCGACCGGCTCGACATCTACAACCAGTTCCTGACGCCGGCCGGCATCGTGCCGAGGCGACACAAGTCGATCGAAACGACCGACATCATGCTGCAGATGGTGGCGAGCGGGCGCGGCGTGGCCGCGCTGCCGAGATGGCTTGCCGACGAATACGCGGACCGGATGCCGGTCGTGCCGGTCAAGCTGGGCAAGAAGGGGATCGCGAAGCAGATCTTCCTCGGCATCCGCGAAGCAGATGCATCGATCGACTATCTGGCCGCGTTCGTCGCGCTGGCGCGCGAATCGACGTGGAGCGCACCGCGCATGCTGCGCTAGGCGCGATCCGTGGCAATGCGCGTCAGGCGGCGCGCATGCCGATGCGTTCGCCGCGCTCGACCCATGCGCCGAACAGCAGGCCGATCGTCGTCCACATGATCACCTGCATGCCGATGGCCGCCACGCGGAACTTCCACAGCAAGGCCGCCGGAAAATCGGCCGGCAACTCGCTGACCGACGGCAGCCCGATCTGCACGGCCGCGATGATCGCGACGAACACGAGCCCGGCGACGATCGACGCATTCCACTGCCCGAGCTTCGCCAGCAGATGGCGGCGCACGCTGACCGAGAACACCATCGTCGCGACCGAGATCGCGATCATCAGGAAGAACAACCCCGTGCGATAGCCGATCGTGTCGGGGTCGCCAACCGACGGCGGATTGGCCGGGTACTTGAGGTTCGGCACGATCACGAGCGCGACGAACGACGCCAGCGCAAGCCACGCCGCCAGCGGCCGGGCCGGGAGACGGCTGCCTCGGCCATACGCATACGCAAAGACGAGCGAGAACAGCCCGCCGAATGCCGCGCCGTAGGTCACGACGCCCGTCAGCAGACCGAGGCCGGCTTGCGTGTGGCGGCTGACCAGTTCGGGTTCCGGTGCTTCGCCTCGGGCGGCTTCGGTTTTTTCTTCGAAGGAGATTGCCTGATCGACTTGCGGTTCGCCGACGATTTTCGCGAAACCGAACGTGAGGAGGCCTGCGGCGATGCCTGCGAGCATCCCGCGCATGAGCAGCTTTCCGACCATCGTGAACTCCGCGTCAGTGGCAGGGGAAGCCGAGCAGATGGCGGCCGTCGTGGACGAACTCGTGGACATACATGCCCGGCACCAGCGACGTCGCCCCTTGTTCCGCACCGACGAAATACAGCGCGAGCAACAGGATCAGGCCGACGAACACGGCCCACGGCAACAGTTCGCGGACGGGGATGGGTGCCGGCACGACCGCCGGCTTCAGCACTGCTTCGCTCATGGATGCACCTCAGGGGAATCGCGCCCCGACAAATGTTGGATGGGTACGAAGGCAGGTCTGGCTTCCGGGATCATGGATCACCGGTTACAGTGGCGCGACCGCGCCGGGATTG
Source organism: Burkholderia sp. AU31652 (assembly GCF_002223155.1). Taxonomy (NCBI): domain Bacteria; kingdom Pseudomonadati; phylum Pseudomonadota; class Betaproteobacteria; order Burkholderiales; family Burkholderiaceae; genus Burkholderia; species Burkholderia sp. AU31652. The sequence continues at coordinate 2,793,741 of NZ_NKFG01000005.1, forward strand.
CACCGGCTTCCGCGTTTCGTATCGGGCGAATTGTACGCGCGAACGTTCGCGTATTGAAGCGGCGACGGGTGATCGAATTCACTCGTCCCGGATCATCCGAAACACGACACGAACATGCCTGCCTCGCTGCGCCTGATCGCACACGCCTCGACCCGGGCAATGCGCACCGGTACGTTTCCCGACGACGCCCCGCTCGACGCGCACGGGCTCGCCGACGCCGCGGCGCTGCATGACCGGTGGGCACGCGTGACCGGCGCGCTCGTGCTGTGCAGCCCGGCCCGCTGTGCGGTGCAGACCGCCGATGCGCTCGGCCTGCATGCCGACATCGATGACGCGCTGCGCGACATCGACTACGGAAACTGGCGCGGCAAGCGGCTGCACGACCTCGCGCGCGACCTGCCTGGCGAATTGGGCGTGTGGATCGGCGATCCTTCCGCGTCGCCGCACGGCGGCGAATCGTTCGATGCAGCGATGCGTCGCGTCGGCACATGGTTGAACGCGCTGCAACACGGCCGCGACATCGTCGCCATCACGCATGCGCCGATCGTTCGCGCGGCCGTCGCGCATGCCATGCGACTGGATCCCGACGCGGCAACGCGCATCGACGTCGCACCGCTGTCGTGCACGACATTCGCTGCGTCGCCGCACGGATGGACGTTGGTCGCCGACGACGATCGGCGCGACACTGCGACCTGGCCGCCTGCCGTGTCGCGTTCGTGATATCGACCACGACACGAGCCGACGTGTCGCGTCGTATCGCAATTGCCCGGCGATGTTCACCTTACGTCGCTGTAAGACACCCCATTCGTTGTCCCAGCTGTCATCAAACTGACTGCTAGCCGAAGCTAGGATCGGTCGCGGTTCCCTTACGAGATACCGTCATGAATCAACCTGCTTCGTCTGCCCCGAGCAATTCGGGTTCCGTCGAGCGCACCAAGCAGCTCGGCTATGCCGTCTTCCTGCTGGTGCTCGCGATTGGCGCGATCTACATCGCCACGCACCTGATCGACGATCTGTCGCCGATGCGCGAAGGATCGCTGTTCCCGTACCTGATGCTCGGCGCCGCGCTGCTGATCGCGCTCGGCTTCGAATTCGTCAACGGTTTCCACGACACCGCGAACGCGGTGGCCACCGTGATCTATACGCACTCGCTGACACCGAACGTCGCGGTGATCTGGTCCGGCCTGTGGAACTTCCTCGGCGTGATGATCTCGAGCGGCGCCGTCGCGTTCGGCATCCTGCAGCTGCTGCCGGTCGAGCTGATCCTGCAGGTCGGCAGCGGCGCGGGCTTCGCGATGGTGTTCGCGCTGCTGATCGCCGCGATCGTATGGAACCTCGCGACCTGGTATTTCGGGTTGCCGTCGTCGAGCTCGCATACGCTGATCGGGTCGATCATCGGCGTCGGGCTGATGAACCAGCTGATGCACGGGCCGTCCGGCACGAGCGGCGTCGACTGGGGCCAGGCGCTCGGCGTCGGCAAGTCGCTACTGCTCTCGCCGCTCGTCGGCTTCCTGTGCGCGGCGCTGCTGCTGCTCGTGCTGAAAACCCTCGTGCGGATTCCGGAGCTGTACAAGGAGCCGCCGAAGGATCAGCCGCCGCCGTTCTGGATTCGTTGCCTGCTGATCCTGACCTGCACGGGCGTGTCGTTCGCGCACGGCTCGAACGACGGCCAGAAAGGGATGGGGCTCATCATGCTGATCCTGATCGGCACGGTGCCGACCGCCTATGCGCTGAACAAGGCCGTCACGCCGGCCGAGACGCAGACCTTCGTGGCGGTCGCGAACCAGGCAGCCGCGACGTTCGGGAAGTACACGAACGGCGTTGCACCGTCCGCGAACCCGCGCGCCGACGTCGAGCTTTACGTCCAGCATCGCGAACTGACGCCGGCCGTGATCCCCGCCGTACAGCAATTGTCGACGTCGCTCGCGACCGCCGTCGGTGCATCGGGCTCGATGGCGGCCGTGCCGCAACGTGACGTCGACAACGTGCGCAACACGATGTATCTGGTATCCGAAGCCATCCGCCTGATCGAGAAGTCCGGCCGGCCCGCGTTCGCCACCGACGACAAGCTCGCGATCGACAACTATCGCAAGCAGCTCGACCACGCGACCAAGTTCATTCCGACGTGGGTGAAGGTGGCGGTCGCGATCGCACTGGGCCTCGGCACGATGGTGGGCTGGAAGCGGATCGTCGTGACCGTGGGCGAGAAAATCGGCAAGCAGCATCTGACGTACGGACAGGGCGCATCGGCCGAACTCGTCGCGATGCTCACGATCGGCGCGGCCGACGTGTACGGATTGCCGGTGTCGACGACGCACGTGTTGTCGTCGGGCGTCGCGGGCACGATGGCGGCGAACGGATCGGGCTTGCAGTGGGGCACGGTGCGCAGCCTCGTGCTGGCGTGGGTGCTGACGCTGCCGGCGTCGATCGTGCTTGCCGGCGGGCTCTATTGGCTGTTCCGGTCGGTGGCGTAAGCGGTGATGCAGCGGGTGGCCGGACGGAGCCGGCTACCTGCTGGCGAATATTCGTTCCACGTCCCTCGTCGTCCCGTCTCTCCGTCTCTCCGTCTCTCCGTCTCTCCGTCTCTCCGTCTCTCCGTCTCTCCGTCTCTCCGTCTCTCCGTCTCTCCAATTCGACTCGTCGAGGCATTCGGTGCGCCCATGCCGTCGCGAATGCTCACCCTCTTCCTTTCCAGAATTGAAGCGCAAGATCTGGAGCGCGCCGGCGCATGGACATTTGTAGACTGGGCTCATCAACATTTACCGTGGACTCGACCGTGCGGACGACGTGCCCCAAGCATTCCGCACGACCGCATGGCGCCACATTGCTGACGAACCGAGGAATGCCCGTGAACATTGCCGACCTGCAACCTGCCGTCGATTCACTGGAAATTGCGCAACGCGTCGACGCGATCGACTGGATGACTGTCGATGCCGATCTCGATCGCTACGGATGCGCGCGCGTGCCGGGCCTGCTCTCGGCCAGCGAATGTACGACGCTCGCGTCACTCTATCCACACGATGCACTCTATCGCTCGCGCGTCGTGATGGCGCGGCACGGGTTCGGCCGCGGCGAATACAAGTATTTCGCGTATCCGCTCCCCGCGGTCATCGCCGAGTTGCGTGCGACGCTCTACCCGCATCTCGCGCCAATCGCCAATCGCTGGAACACGGCACTCGGGATCGACGTCCGCTATCCGGCAGGCCACGCGGCCTTCCTCGATCGCTGCCACGCAGCAGGACAGACGCGACCGACGCCGCTGATCCTGCAATACGGCGCCGACGACTACAACTGCCTCCATCAGGATCTGTATGGCGAGCACGTCTTTCCGCTCCAGGTCGCGATCCTGCTGTCGGCGCCCGGCCGCGATTTCACAGGTGGGGAGTTCGTGCTGACGGAACAGCGACCACGCATGCAATCGCGCGCGGAAGTGGTGCCGCTGACACAAGGCGACGCCGTCATCTTCGCCGTGCACGGCAGGCCGGTGCAGGGAACGCGCGGCGTCTATCGCGTCAACCTGCGCCACGGCGTCAGCCGGATTCGGAGCGGCCACCGCCACACGGTCGGCATCATCTTCCATGACGCGCAGTGACGGCGAGCGGGACATGCTGCGCATCCGACGTGTCAATCGCGCGTGATCGACCAGGGTTCTTCGCGAACGGGTATCACCAGGCGATCAGTTCAGGCAGCCACCATGGCAGATGACCTTTTCGTTTCTCGTCAGCCCGTCGCGGCGCGCTGGGCCCCTGTTTGGCGTGAGCGACAGAGCGCCCAGACGCTCACCTGTCGCAGCACACAGTCGACAGAAGGCCCGTCCTACCCGCGTGCCACATTTGCCCGCAGCCGGTCGCCCGCATCGGAGGCGAGCCGAGCATAGCCCGGCAACGTCAGCAATGCGAGTACGCCCGCTGCAACGAACGCCCAGCGAAAGTCGTCGAGTACGTAGTGCATGCCGGCCGCATCGCCCCGCACCAACGCCGCGAGTCGAAGCGACAACGCACCGAACGCGATGCCCATCCCGATCGTCATCTGCTGAGCAGCACTCCACAACGTGCTGGCCGCGCTTGTCTGCTGGGCCGGGATATCCGCATAGGCTAGCGTCGCGAGCGTCGTGAACTGCATCGACCGCGTCAGTCCATAGACGAATACGACGAACAGCGTGATCGCCAGTGGCGTCGATGCAGTCAGCCAGCCGCACGCGATCGTGAAGAGGCCGACTATCGTCACGTCGACGAGTGCGACGCGCCGGAAGCCGTAGCGGTCGAGAATCCACGACGTTCCCGCCTTCATCCCGAGATTGCCGAGCGCACTCGCGAGCAGCAGCAGGCCGGACTGGAACGGCGACAGCCCGAAACCGATCTGGAACAGCAGCGGCAGCAGGTACGGCACCGCATTGATGGCCATTCTCGTGATCGACCCGGTAATCACGGTCACCGAGAACGTCGGTACGTTCAATGTCGTGAAGTCGAGCAGCGGATGCGCGCAACGTTGCGCATGCCACCAGGCGGCGATGCCGAACAGCACGCTCGCGCCCACCAGGACGGCTGCGCGCGTAAAGTGGACGTCCTGCTGGCCGGCCGCTTCGGTGCCGATCAGCAGACAGGTCAGCGCGCCCCCGGCGAGCACGAAGCCGCCCCAGTCGAGCGGTCGTTGCTCGTCGGCCCGCGTGTTCCGGACGATCAGCCAGGTGCAGACTAGTGCGGCAATGCCGAACGGGACGTTCAGCAGGAAGATCCACCGCCATGACGCATAGGTCGTGATGAAGCCGCCGATCGGCGGCCCGACGACAGGCGCGACGATGCCTGGCCACGTGATCGTCGCGATCGCGCGCATCAGCTTCGCCTTCTCGGTGCTGCGAACGACGATCATGCGCCCGACCGGCACCATCATCGCCCCGCCGACGCCTTGCAGCAGGCGCGCAGCGGTGAATGTCACGACACCTTCGGACAACCCGCACAGCACCGACGCACCGGTAAAGACGACGATTGCACTGGCGAACACCGTGCGCGAGCCATAGCGGTCCGCGATCCAGCCGCTGATCGGGATGAACACTGCCAGCGCCAGCATATAGGCGGTCATCCCGAGGCTCAGCGCGTTCGGCCCGACATCGAACGAGCGCGCCATTTGCGGTAGCGCGGTCGCGATCACGGTCGTGTCGAGATACTCCATGAAGAACGTTGCGGCGACGAGATACGGCAAGAAGTCGGTCGTCCGACCACCTTGGGCAGGGCTATCAGTCATGAACGGTGCGGGAGACGGGATACGGCGGACCCCGACCGCCGGCGGTTGCCTGGAAGCACCGGGAATCGGGACGAATGGTGATATTACCCCGAAGGGCTTGCACCCCGCTCTGCAGGGCATGTCGCCCGAATGGACTTTATGCGCATAGATTTTTGTGATGATTTAGCGCTGTGTGCGTTGCATGCTTCGATGATCATGTTGGCACAACGTGTCGAAGGACCAGTGGATGGTCTAGTGGGTTTTCGTCCAGACTCATCAATTTCAGGCAATTTTCGACAAACATCGCTCATCGTCGGCCATTTTTTGGCCATTTATGGATGGCTCAACGTTAGATGAGCACTCACTGCGTGTCGGTTGATGTAGAGAGCGCACCGGGAGATGTCGGTGGCACCGAGCTGTAGATCGCTCAAGACCAACCGAGGCGCCGCAGAGAGAAATTGCAGCTTTGATCGGAGATAGCAGCAATAGGCCAAGGGATCGCGGATGATACTGGCCGATTGGCGTTCCGGGAGCTGCGAGCGCTTGTACCTGGGAGAGGCGATGTGGAAACTCCAGCCAAGCCACCACTCCGCGCGCCCATGCATTTCCGCCGCTCAAATGCAAAAACCCCCGCCTTTCGGGCGGGGGTTTCTGGCTTAGGGAGCCTGACGATTACCTACTTTCACACGGGAATCCGCACTATCATCGGCGTAGAGTCGTTTCACGGTCCTGTTCGGGATGGGAAGGGGTGGGACCGACTCGCTATGGTCATCAGGCAAA